>CBDEUD010000001.1:0-9576 GCA_965243115.1 Gammaproteobacteria bacterium
GGTAGTATCCGGGTTTCATTCAACCCCGGGATATGGTCATGGCATCAATGAAAAGTGCAATCAAAAGAGAGCGGATCATGGAGGCGATAGAAGATTATATTTGCAATTCGGAAAACCCCCGCGCGCAGGCAATCACCCTAATTTATTCTGCCCTAACCTGGGGATGCGATAATCGTTATGCGCAATTCAACCTTTTGATGGAAATTGCAACCGATATCAAAGATGAACTTGACAAAACAATGCAAGACAGAATCGACGAATTGGGAAATAAGCCGTTCAACGTGTCCGATTATGTGACCGGGGGTTAGCCCCAAAGAAAAAAAAAGCGGGCCGGAGGATCACCCCGGCCCGCTAGTGACGGCGGACGCGCCCCGAATGTGCCGGCTGAGGATCGCCGTATCCCGCTCAGGACGTGCCCGGCTCCCGGCTAGCCGTCATCACCGGAACTCCGCGGGATTCTTTCAATGTTTGGGAGACGCGGCCAGCGCCTTGCGTATCGCGTCATCCGTCGCCTGGCTGGCCTGTTTCCGTACCTTGCCATCCCGGATCATCGCTTCGGCCTTGTCGAACACCTGTTCATGCAGTAACGCAATTGCCAGTTCCACCACGTCGGCGGGGGAGGTCCTGGGCTGGCCCATGCTGGCCGCCCAATGGGCCACGGCTGGCAGCAGGTCCGTGATTTTCGCCATGGCCTCCCCGGACAGTTCGCACGTCACGCGGGGCGGGGCCTTTTCGTCATTCTCGCTCATATTTGGTTCCTGGTTGAAAAATCGGCTTCGTATGCGGCCCGTGGTGAAGAGATCGCACCTTGGGCAAGGGGTCGGCCAGGGGTAAAACTCACGATTCCCCCAAGCCTGCAAAGGGGTCCAGTTCATCAGTGATCGCCTTTTCGTCGGCCAGGTCCTCAAGCCGACGGCGGGCGCGTCCGCGTGCAAGCGCCCCGGCTCCGGGCCGGTCGTAACTGTCGGTTTCCCGTTCCGGGTTTTCGACGTGCCCGCCGTTCCATGGCGTGTTCTTCGGGCGGTATGGCGCAATGCGGGGCATTACCGCCTCAGCTTCGCCAGGATCACAAGCCAGCCCCGGCCACTACCGGTTACGCCGCGCTGCATCGGCGGGCCGCTCGACTCCCATTTCTGGCCGCCGTGGTGAATCTCCACGTCGGCCGGAACATCATGCCGATGACGGATGACAAAAGTTGTCATCAGTTCGTAGATTGCCGATACGTTTTCCTCGTGGTCGATCTTGTTTTTACGGTCGAACCGGGCCGCCCATACCGCCGCGATCAATCGCCCGCTCTGCGGTACTTTCAACTCGACACGCCGGTTGAGCCGGGGCGGTTCCCAACGCCTACCCATTGGCCAGCGCCTCCAGGTGGTCATCCCATGCCGCCTGTTCCGGCGTCACGGGGGTTGAGTTCTCCGCCGCCGTCTTTGCTTCGTGACATTCGACACAAAGCCCCTGCCAGTTCGATTCCTCCCAAAAATCGCCGCCCCACTGGATCGGCTTTATATGATCCAGTTCCCGGGCCGCCGTAATTCGCCCTGTACGCTTGCAGGATGTGCATAACGGGTTTCGGGCAAGGTATCCCCTGCGCAGCACCCGATAGCGGTATGTGCAGCGCAGGCGGCGGGCTTGTGTGACGGCCCCCGCCATCAGTCTGTCAAAATGTAGTCCACGTGCACCGAACCGGACTGCACCGCCGGATCGGATTCTGCCTTGAGCCGATATTGCCTGGGAGCGCCGTTGCATGAACCGACGTAAAACGACAGCACCGCGTCATCCGAGAAAATGGCCCAAGAGACATTCCACCCGCTCCCGTCCTGGCTGGCGGGCACCGGTCGCCAGTGAGTTCCGTTCAGAGTGACTTCCAGGTCCACCACCGGACCCGCCCCGGAGAATTCCAGGGACAGATTGGCCGTCCCCCGGAGGGTCACCGGATTGGAGTACAGGGTTTCCGCACTGTCCGGCAAAGTGAATCGCCCTTCAACTTTCATCGTCGTTTACCTCGTTTTCAGTGATTCCGGCCAGGGCCAGCGCCCGGTCCAGTGACATGCCTTCAAGCCCGGCCAGCTGCACCGCCGCCTGTGCCCGGGATCGGAATGCCCGTGCCCGCCCCTCGATATCGGCAGCCCGCAGTGGCTCAAAATCGAGCATGGCGGCGTCATCCAGCTTCGCCCTTATCTCGGCCTCGATCAGCTTCCCGATTGGCAATATGGTGCTGTACAGGAACCGTCGATACAATTCACGTTGTCCCACGGCATCGGAATCCTCATCGAGCAACCCCGGCGGCACCCCGTAGGCGCTCAAAATATCCGTGCGGAGGCGGTCCCGGAGGTTGACCATGGCTTCCGTAGGTTCCGGTCCCACGCGGCGCGGGTCAAAGTCCCTCGACGGCTTCGGTTCTCCCCGGGTGGCAATCGCCAGGGGAATGCCGACAAACCGGGTTAGCCGATCCTTGAAGCTGCCAACGATATCCGCCACCTGCTCCGGGGTACCGGCCAGCGGCACTAATCGCTTGACCGGTACTTGCGCGTCATCGTCAAGCGCCTTTTCCAGCCGGGCGGCCAGGTCCGCCGTTGCCTTGCTGTTCGCCAGCGGGGATCGCCCCCGCCATGGCTGTTTCGGATCCGTGTTGATCCTGAAATGCAGCACCCGGGCGGCGGGCACCTTGTCCATGTTGAGGGTATCGTTAGGCCCGACGATATCCACCCTGTAAACCCATTGGTCATGCGATCCCCGCACGTCGAACGATGACGCCGGATAAAGGGTTACCATGTCGCCGGTTACGTCGATCAGGAAAACGGCCTCCCCGCAATCCGCAAGGGTCCGCCCTGCCAGTCCCAAGACGCCCGGGGTTACGGCCATCAGGGGAGCGCTGGGAGGCGTTAGCGTCGCCGCTGCGAAAGACCTTCCCCAAAGCCCCCGGGAACTTTCGACGGCGGCCAGTGCGCCCGCGTCCGGCTTCGGCGCGGATACGTCGCTGTATTGGTCATCGAGCGCCTTGGTAGTGTAATCCACCCTGCCGGCAGCCCGCTTCTCGAACGGCCACACTACAACCCCCAGCCAAGTATGCCGGCGTCGCCGCCGGCGGTTTCGTTGCGGACCTCTACCGGCGCGTCATAGCTGGCGGAATCGACCAGACCAATGCCGGACAACTTCGCCGCCGCGATCCGCCGGACGCCGCCCTGCCAGGTCTGGCGGATCGCCTTGAATTCGACGGATAAGCCCCGGAGCAGGCCGGAACGAATTTCGGTTGCCGCGTCTCTCCCCGCCGTGGTGTCCGGCAGGGGAGCGTCGATCACCACGGAATCCCCCCGGACTTCCGGGGTAACCCGCATGATCGGCTGGCCGCGTTGGTGGTTTCGATTCAGGACGATTCCGCCATCCGGCCATTGCAGGGAGCCGGGCAAAAACACTTCGGCCCGGTCCCGCGCACGTTGCCCGTAGGTCAATACCACGCCGTGAAGGTGTCCGGGGCCGTCCTGCCGGTCCCGGACCTCCACGGCGAAGCGGATTTCCTCGCCGTTCATCAGGCTACAAACTTCAGCCTTGCGAAGTTCGACGGACGCGGCAACCCGAAATTCCAGTACGTTGCCAGGGTCACCGCGATTTCCCCCTTGGCACTGCCGGAGTATTCATCCCGGATCAGCTTGCCGGAGTTCCATACCGGAACCACCCCGGCGCCGGAGATACCCCGCTGGCGCCCGACGAACGCGCCCCAGTCGTTGGCGGCGGTGTTGGTGTCGATATCGCCCCGGACTATCCAGGACAGTCCGGCGGCCCGGAGGAACTGCGCCACCGTGACGGAATCGGCGGTCGAATCGACCAGATTGGACGCCCATAGCGTGTTCGCGCCCACGCTCGCACAGATCGCCAGGTCGCTTTCCATGCTGGCATGCTTCCCGTCCACCAGTCCGATGAACGCGGCCAGGGTTGCCGGGCCTTTGACCTTGTTAGCCTGGGTCAATGTGACCTCGACCACATTGGCCGCCGTGTTCAGCCCGGCAATGTCGGCAGTGTTTTCATTCGCCCCGGCATCCCCGAGAAAAACCACCCGGTCCACGCCCTCGGCAAGCGCCATCGCCAGATCGCGCCTCAGTGCCGGTTCAAGCCCGGGCAGGCGGTAGGAATCTTCCTCATTGAACACAACCCGCACCGTGTTCCGGGTAGGCTTGAGTTCCGATACCCCAACGGTCCAGGCGGCATCGGCGGCGGCCTCGCTGCGCCCGCGTTGTGCGGCGGCGGCCCCGCCGGTGGTCACCGGATACGCGGCCACGCCAGGCGCTACCGACTGGAACGACATCCCGAGCCGCATTGCGTGGGTATCCGAAAACAGCCGGTCTACCCATGTCTGCTGCACGGCGGCCGCATCCGTGTTGGTGGTGGCCCGGACCTCGACATCAGGTGCCAGCAGTTCGAGCGGGAAACGATCAGCAGGAATCTGCAAAGCCTGGTTGAGTTCGAGTGCCGCGCCATCCAGCGCCCGCCTCTCGATCGCGACACCCGCATACAGACAGATACCGCCATCGTCCTGCACCCGTGAACGAATCTCCGCGAGTTCGTTACCCTCGCCGGTGGTGTCGGTGGTGGTGGTGCGGGTTTCCGGTTCATCCTCCGCAGTGACAGCCGACTGGTACCGCAGTTCCACGTCCTGCATTTCGTTTCGCAGGGTGGTCATTTCGGAGCGTACTTCATCGGTCAGCGCATCGCCTTCCAGTGCGGCAATCTCCGCCAGCCGCTTGCGGATTTCGCTGGCCCGCAATGCCAGTTTTTGGCTTAGTGTCATTGTGACTACCTTCAAAATGCGATGACCGTAAAACCAGTGTCTTGCGGATTGGTCATCATCGACTCCGCAAGACCGGCGGCGATAATCGCCGCGCTCAAAACATCAATGCGCCCGCGCTGGCGGGCCTTGTCAATCCCGGGGTTGCCGTTGTGATCCCGGCGCAGGACGGAATTGCGGATCGCGGTACCCAACGACAGATTGGCCCGCATCCTCAATTTCCGGTCGATAATCAAGCGCTGGAATGACCGCACATCACGCCCGCCGGACGGCCCGGCCCCCACCCGCCGCCACTGGAACGGCCAGCCCGCTTTTGAGGCGTCCAGCCAGTCCGAAAGTTCGGCCCGCTTGTAGTTATCAGCCGCCGCCTGGTGGACAACGGAATCCCCCAAGGCTTCGGCCACGTCGCCCAGAAACTCGGCAACCGGCACCACGCGCCCGGGGTAGGTTTTGAGTTCCCCCCGATCTTCCATTGCCAGGTAATTTGCGTTGTCTTTCTTGCCTCGGGTTTTCAGGTCCGGCACGTCGCCAAACGCCATCCAGCTTTCCAGCCGTCCGGTGTCCGGCCAGATCGCAACCGCCGCCGTCGCGCTTGTCGCCTCGCCAACGTCCAGCCCCAACACCACCGGCCCGGACCTTTCCGGGATCTGGTCATCGTCGGCGTAGCACGCCTCCAAATCGGACGGGGCCAGGATCATTTCCCGGGAGGGGTTTAGTTCCTCGTTGAGGTCGAACGCCCGGAAGTCGGCTTCATCGAGCGGGGCGCCGGCCAGCCGCCGGACCTGCCCCACCATGTACGATTCCATCTTGACCACGCCCAAGGTAGGATTGGCCGCCCGCCACGCCTCCCGGTCATCCAGGGCACTACCCGCCGGGGCGGCGTGAACGTGCACCACGTTGGCCGGGTTTTCCAGGACTTCACGGAATAGCGGGGAATCGCCCCTAACGGAAATGTGAACCACCCGCCCGCCCCGGGCGGAGACACTGCTACGCAAGCCCGCCAACAGGGAGCGGTCCCGTTCCTCCAGGAGCCCGGTTTCATCGACGCAAACCAAATCGAACCCGGACGCATGGCCCGCGCTGGCGTCCGATGATAGGACCTCGAACATACCGCCAGCCGGTCCCTCGATCCGCCCCGGCCACGGGGTCCGGTAAACCTTCACCGGCAACCGGGAAGCCACCGCGATAGCCTCCACCTGGTCGAGCAATTCTTTCGCCTTGGGCTTGTTCACCGAAGCCACCGCACCGCGCCAGGCCGGGGTTGCCAGGGGTCCGCACAAGTGCCCCAGCATCAGCACCGCGATCCCGGCGGACTTCGCATTTTTGCGGGCGACACTCAGAGCCGATTCCGGGGAGCGCCAGCCCGCCCGGAGAAAATCGACGATAAAGACTGGCAGTTCCATCGGCTGGCCCGCGTTGGCATGGCCGGGCGGTACCTTCAGTTTTTCCCGTGACCATCGGGCCAGTTCCCCCGCCGGGTCCAACAGCACAGCATCCGGGGGAGGTGCACCGGCAGCCTTGGCCTTTTGCCGTGCCCGCCATCGTGCTTGACGTTCCCGATTGGTCAACGGTTCGGATTTTTGTCTCGGGCTCATGGGGTAACTTTGAATAACGGGATCAGTGCTTTTGTTACGAAGTCACAGCAAGAAAAGAACGGCGGACGGTATCGGCAGTTGCACCCCTCACCGGTGGGAGGCTCATTTTGCAGGTGTCAGTCATCGGCAGACATCCTTCTGTTTCGCAGGTCAGCGGCGGCGGCGTCATCGAGCACTCGGCGGCCTCGCCGGGTTGGTCGCGCTCGCCATGCTTTGGAGCGCAGCCGCTCGATATGGTCAACACTGTCTTGACGGGGGTTTTCCCTCCCGGTCCCCCCTTGAACCCCCCTAGCCCCACCCTTTCCCCCGGGCTCGCTTAAAAGAGATTTAGAATAAAGAGCCGGACGGCCACTGATATAGGCTGTTCTATTTTGTGCCATTTTCGCCCCTACGCCGGTACCAGGTCCGGCGCGATATCCCTTGGTCAACCCATGGCGCGGCCCGCGTGATCGTCTGGCGCTCTATCTCGAACCCGTAATGGCCCGCCTTGCGGATGATCCCGGAAACTGCACGTTGCGACAGTCCCGCATTAGCGGCGATATCCGCTTGGGTCCAGCCAATGTCGTACAAGTCGCATACGCGCCCGTTACGGGCCAGAATCGCCCGCATGGTGTCAGGCTTGGCATTGCCATGGTATCGCTTCACGCCGCGCCGGAATTGCGCGTTAAACGTGTGATCGCGCTGTATGTGCCCGCCACGGTTGAAACACCAGGTCGCTATGCTGTATGCAATGGCCGCCATGTCGTCCTGAAACCCCGCCTGATCCTCGATCATGTTGGCCAGCCGGTAAACCACGTTGCGACAAGTGATCAGCCATTGGTCAAAATCCTTGGGCACCGGCAAGGGGTATATCTGATGCCTTGCCGCCTCGAACAGGGACACATTGCGATTGCCGATTACGGCCTGATCCAGCGGCACCGGATTGACCAATGCGCTCCGCCGCAACTCCCTTGGTCCATCCGGCGCGGCCCTTTCCAATTCCCTTGCCGCGTCGAATAGATCTGATTGAAAACAGAATTGCCCCGTCCGGCGCATTCCCTCAAGCAACGTCGTAAATTGTTCACCGGCGATTACCACGAAGCCACCGGCCCCCCTGATATCGCCGTGACAGCCGCCTACTTGAAACTGGCTGTTTGGCCTTGGCTCGATATCGTCATACCACTGATGACTACCTGAGCGTGATTGACTGTCCAGGATAACGCGGGGCGGCCCAAGGCGGCGGCGCAGTTCCTCGGGGTCGCCGCCGTCCACGTCCCAAACGGTTTCCTTCAGGGACCACGGAATAACCCCTAGCTGGCCGTAGGCGTGGTGACCGGCGCAGGTTTCCACCCCCGGGCGGCGGCGGTTCCAGCCGCGCCATGCCGGGTACTTCCCACAGCATAGAACGAAGTGCGCTCCGGCATTGTGAAGGTGCCGGATTGCCACTTGTTCGGTTGATGACGCCATACGCGCCTCGCTCCCCGAATGTGCCGCCCTCGCTAGTTTGGTCCCTCCTTTGGCATGTCTGCATCAGATCCGACCACTACCTGCAGAATGTCCACCCCTCGCCATCGCGGGGATCGCGGCGCTATCATCGTTGGTTCGGGGAGAGTCCCGACCTCAACCATCCGGTCAAGGGATCTGGGAGAACAGGAAAGCATCTCCGCCACCACAGCCGGGCGCAAAAGACGCTGTTCTAACGGGATATCGGGGTAGGTGGGCTTCGCTTCGGCAGCGGACGCTTCGTTGTTTTTCATGGCATTCGGGATAGCGTAAATTCGCAATAAAATTGCGTCTACGCTTCCCCGGGGTTTGGTGTGGCTGGCGTTTCGCACAGCCCCCCGACACACTCAAGGCTAACCGTATTGCTACCGGTTGTTACGCCCTCCCCCGCTAGTGCGGGGTCTCATCCTTACGAGTGCCGCTATAGAGATACACAACAACAGGTGAATTCTATGCACTCTTGGCCGGAAGTGCAACCACCTTGCCGACAGTGCCGGTTACATGATCGGACCATGCCGCCATCAGTGATCGACGACGTTCAAGCAAGTTGGTCCGGTTGTATGCTTGCTCGACTGCGTTGCCGATCTTGTGGGCAAGTGACAATTCGGCAAGTTCTCTCGACTTGCCGGTTTCGCCGCACCATATCCGGAAGGTTGCCCTGCACCCGTGAACGTCTGCATCCATGCCACCGGCATCCCGTAATACCCTGCTAAGCGCCTTGTCTCCCATGGGGCGCCCGTGACGGATACCGGGGAATACCAAATCATCACCATGCGATTGCTTCATGCTTTCCAGTACGACAATCGCCGCGTCCGTCAATGGCACCTGATGGTCTGAGTCCGCTTTCATTCGTTCAGCGCTTATGTTCCAGGTCCGGGATTCAAAATCGAATTCGTTCCAGGTCGCTTCCGTCACTTCGATAGTCCGGGCCGCCGTCAACATCAGGAATTTCAAAGCTGCCTTTGCTTCTGCTCGATACTTCGTTCCGTCCACCTTCTCCATAACCTCCGGGATGGCTTTCCAAGGGAGCGCTTTCCGGTGTTGGGTGGTGGCGCGAACCTTCGGCAATATCCCGTCGAGCGCTTCACCTGCCGGATTGTCGTTACAGAATTTCAGGGCGACGGCACGGCGAAAAACAGTTGCTATTCTGACTCTCAACTTTTGTGCTGTTGGATGCAACCCGGTCCAAAGTTCAACCTTCTTTGTTTGCCCGGTCATCGGATCTTTGACTTCAACCAACTGTCCCAGGACACCCCAAATATCGGCAGCGTCGATATCGTCGATTCTCATATTTCCGATGTGGGGGAATACATACTTTTTCATCGCGGAAGTCCATTTTTTTTCCTGATCTTCCGGGCGCTTCCACCCGGTACGCTCCAGGGACAGAACGGTGTCGTTCAGTTCCTTAAACGTCGGTCTTGATTTTTTCGCCGCCTTCTTCGCAGCCTTGCGCTTCGCTTCCCGGCGTTCAGCCAGCGGGTCGCCACCGGCCAACACTTCGGCTTTGTTTTTGATTGCCTTCTCTTTCGCTTCGGATAGGGTTGTCGCTGGCCACCCACCCAGACCGATATCAACCCGCTGTCCGTGATACTTGATCCGCTGCACAAATTGCTTGCTCCCTCCTTTGGCAACCCGAAGATAAAGACCATCGGCGCAACGGTATAGCCCGCGTTTTTTTATGGCCGCCAACTCGCTTGATTTGTACAGTTTCATGGC
>CBDEUD010000002.1:0-67516 GCA_965243115.1 Gammaproteobacteria bacterium
GATGTTCACGGGCAAGCGCGCGCGCCGGATGAAGTCCTGGCTGAGCAGGCCGAAGCGGCCCAATCAAGCGAAGAACTTGTTCGGTGTTTCGTGGAGGAGTGCCGTCGCAGGCAGATCATCCTGCCTGGCATATCGACCATCGAGAGGCTCTGCGCCGATGCCGCCGTGAAAGGATTCGGACGGCGGACACGAGAGGCCCGGGACGCAATCCTCGCCTGCGCTCCCCACGAGTTTCAATCGAGGTTGCGCGGCACGCGCGGTCAGGTCCCGGGGAACCGGTGTTCCGTTGCGGGGGCTGGATGCTCGTCCTGGTCCTCGACGGACGCGATCTGCTTCTTGATCGTCTTGCTTTTGAACAGGTGCCGGTTGAGCAGGACCATCGGCTCGACGTCCAGGGCCAGTGCGATGGCATGAATGGTCTTCAGGGTCGGGTTGGTGGTGCACCGTTCGATTTCGCTGATGGCCGCCGGATGCAGGTGCGACAGGTACGCCAGGTCGGCCTGCGTCATGCGGCAGCGTTTGCGGTGGCGCACGACATTCTCGCCGAATGCCCTGATCAGGCTGTCGGCGGCGGTCTTCGGCTGACGGGCGAACCGCTTGTTTCCCATTTGCCTGCTCCTGGCGGCCGTTCAGCCGGTGCCGAGATACTTGATCTTTTCTTCCGCGTTTGCCTGGTCATGCATCCATTCACGGTTGATCAACTCCCGCATGTCCACGCGCATCACCGCGGCCAGCGCCTCGAGTGTCGAGGCCCGTGGATCGCCCTCCCCCGCCTCGATGGCACGGATCGTCTCCGAGGAAAGGTCCGATTCGTACGCCAGCTCGGCGAGCGTCATGCGGCGTCGCAATCGATGATGGCGCACGTTCCGGGCGATGCTTGCCTGGAGATGGTGACTGATTCGTTTTTGGGTGATTCGCTTTTTCGAGCGTCTCATGAGGACTTCGGAAGGGTTTTTGCGGAGATGTTGCCCCATTATTCACTGTCAGCCGCTCCTTGCAAGAGGCCAGGACCGGAGGCCTGCCAGGACAATGACGGCGGAACTTCACGCACCCGTGCTCTTTAAACTCGCGACGGGCGCATGTTCCGGCCATGGCCGGAGCCGTCACAAATGAACTTCTGCTTGAGCACATGAAGGCAATGCGTGCTGAGCTCGCCATCCTGACCAGACAGAACAGGGAACTGCGCGACAGGCTGACCGAGGTGCATGCAGCCGTGGTCGCTCTGCGCCGCGACCAGGCGACCGATGCCGAGGTTATCAACCGGAGCTCTCAGAGGCCGTTGACATGTGGTGGGCCTAATGGGCTCGCAGCTGCAAATGTGGCCACGAAATCGAACATGAGGCGGACATCTGTTGCTGCCAAACTGAACGGCTCTCATGTAGCGGAATTCTGAACGTCTGAAACGCCGGGCATTTTGAAAATGCAGGATGTCACTTTCTGAGGTGCGCGACCCCGAGCTCCTGCCACATCCATGCGAAATCATAAGGTTCAATTGCCCTGGACTGACGCATCTTCGCTTCACCTGTTTCCAGAACTTTCAGCCAGGCAACGACTTTTTCCTTTCCTTCCGGTGTCTTGGCCGCAACCCGTGGAGATGTGTCACCAAGCATCGGGATGGGTTGATCGAGGGTCTCGCGATAATGCCGGTCGTAGAACTCCGTGATGATCTGGCTTTCGACTTCCGGAGGCAGGTCGGCCTGCTCGATGGGCGCGGGCCTCGCACGGTGCGCCGCCATGGCCTGCTTCACGGTCTGGTGTACCATGACGGGCTCCGACACAAGGTTGCCCAGAATGTCCTTCAGGCGGCTCTGCAGCTTTTTCGCCCGCGCGGCTGAATTGGCACTTGCCTGGAGCTTTTCGCCCTTCAATTCGATCATGCCGAGAGACAGCGCCCCGTCTTCCAGTTGCGCCTTGTAGAGAATGCTGCCTGCCCGTTGGGCTCGGGATTTGACCTCTTCTCCCGCCAGAGCAACCCAGTTCCAGATTTTCGATGACGCCGCTTCCATATCAGGCGCAGCGTCCAGCAGGTCTCGCAGTTGCTTCCGTGTCGTGCCCCTGGCGAATGAGCAATGCAGCTCAATGAACTCGATTTCATCCCCGTCCGCGTTCAGCAGGGTGGGATCTTCTGCATCATCCGGATCCAGCACGGTTCCCTCCAGCCACGCTTCGGAAAACAGGGGTGCCGACACTTTCAGGACCTTGGCGAGAGACAGGCGCCGGATCACTTCCTGGCCAGCATGTTTATCCTGTGCGCCGAGCCTCTCCCCGATTTCAACCTCAGCCTCGTCAGCACGCAAGTTGACCTCGTCGATGACCTGCGCCGACAGTTCCGGCTGAAACGGGAGCAGTCCGCCCGCGATGACATGATGCCCCCGAACCTCGACGATACGCATCGCGAAATGTTCCCACGGCAGCATTGTCTGCGTGGCGGAGCGTTCCGTAACCGGGAACGGATCACCCCCGAGGATCAGGTCGCGCGCCATGAAGGATTCACCTGGCCGGATATCACTGACCTCGAAAATGCTCGTCACGGAATTCCTGATGCCTTTCATGTAAGCCTTGGGGATGGCCTTCTCATTCCAGCCGCGCCTTTTGAGATATTGGTCAACGACATTGCCGTCCCTGGTTTCCCGGCTGAGGAAATCATTCATCGCAACGTCATTCAGAGCCGTTACCCAGTGAGGCCCGATCTTCTCCGCAAGCTCTTCGAACGTGTCGAAATCATACGCGTCGCAATAGGCGTGCAGGTGATCGTGGATCGCCTCCTGGAAATATCCGGGCCAGGGCCCCCGCATCATCCATTTCACAAGACCGTCAAATACGGTCGCCGGTATCCTGATGGTCATTTCGTCTTGCCAGCCCTTCGAAACGGCCTGCCGCCGTGCGTGTATAATGTGCGATGTGTCCTGGATCGCGGCGCCCCGGGTAATCCTGGATCAGGCGAGGATCATACCCCTTGTTGGCAAGCGCGAAGCCGCACGAAGCATATGCGGATGAATGCAAGATGTCACACGTCGGCCAGGGCAGGCTGGAATCCGGCCCGGAAACGGAACGGAGTAGACGGCCACCCGGTTTTTTCCGTAATGCCCGAGGCGAATCCATGGGCAGCTACATCGAACGCGTCTCAACATGAATCGTCGGTATCCTCATCCGCGAAGCAGATGACAGCGTGTGAAACATGATGAGAATCGCTGCCTGTTCGGGTCATGACTTGACGGCGGCAAGGGCACCTGCCCTGTCCGGAAAGATCGAGATAATACTGGCAAACCCGCAGACCTCAAAAACGGTCATGACCTGCTCGGACAGGGAACACAGGGCAAATCCGGAGTTCCCGGCCGCACATCTTTTCGCCGTTACGAAGATTGCCTGGAGGCCCACACTATTGATGTAATCCACTTCGGCAAAGTCCAGGTTCATGGCCCTGTCGTCTTGCAACGATGACCTGTCAATGGTTTCTGCGAATTCATGGGCATTGCCACCATCAACACGCCCCGAAACAGCCGCTATGAGTATGTCACCCTCTCTTTCGAACTGAATGTCCATGGCTTTGTTCTTCCGGCGACACAAGCGCGTAGCCAATGAGCATGCGACAACCGTGATGTCCAGACTCCTGCCATTCGATGACGCTTTACTGCCGCGCCTTGGCGTGCGTGTGCTTGCGGACTACCGGGTGGGGAACACATGAGCCGCCGGCAGAACTGGACGGACGCCGAGGATGACCTCCTCAGGCACCTGTCCGATTCCGGTTCCGGCCCCCGTGAAATCGGGGAGCGGATCGGGCGTTCGGAGGCCGCCGTCTGCAACCGCATGAAGTTTTTGAGGATCTCCCGGTGCGGAGGCCACGTGCGGAAACACGAGAACTGGAGCGAAGAGGAGCTCACGGCGCTCCGGGAGCTGGACAGCGAGGGCCTGCTGCTCACGGAGATCGCGGAGCGCCTCGGGCGCGGGCGCACCAGCGTTGCCGCCAAGGGCCGCGCGCTTGGGCTCTGGCGCACGAACCCGCCGCCGGATGCGGACTTCCCGGCGGCGGCAGGTGAGCATGTGCCGAAGCACCCGGCGCGGACGTTCAGCGAGATCGAAAGGAGGCGCATCAGGCAGTTCCTCGAGCGCGGCGACACACTTGCCGACATCGCGCGCCAGATGCGCTGCGCGGTCGCGGATATCAGGCGGATCGAGAGATTGGCCAAGGGGCTGCCGCGGGGGAGAGACTGCGGTGGCGCCGGGGCGCGGCGTCAGCCGAAAACAACAACGAGGGCCGCGCCCCGGCGTTCGCTACCCCCGGGCTGATTGCGGGGTGATCCCGTGGCGCTCGCCCATGCGGTATTTCAGTGAGTGAGATCGCGATGAGCACAATGCATCGTGGTTTGTCCGGATCCTCGGACCTGGCGCCTACGCGGTGTGCTCTATGGCGCGACAATCCGGATGACTGCTTGTTCGGCCGGTTTCCGGACCTGAAGGATGGCCAGGACGGCCTCTCTCGTGCTCCTGAGCACCAGAAACCGGTGTCATTGTCCGTCAGCAGCACGAGAGAGCGCCCGAGGCGCTCCGTATGGTTCAGGTTGCGGGTTCTCCGGCAGGGAGAGTTTCCGGGGATACTTCGATCACGATCCGGCAATGATCGCTCGGACCCCACTGTTCCGGTTCCGGTTCATTGAGCGCGTACGTCCGCACGTTCCGGTGAAACCCCCGCGACGCAAATACGTAGTCGAGTTGGTTTGCTGCCGTGCCTGGCTGCTGTCGTGGGGCGTAGTACGTCGGAACGTTCTTCGTGTCCGCCGGAAGGCCTCCCGGGCTCGGAGAGGCCATCTTTCCGTCCGGAAATTGCGGTCCCATGAACTCGAACCCGAGCGACTGCAGGCGTGCGAACACGCTTCTGTCCCGCTCCGGGAGTGCCAGGTGATTTTGTTCGGTCGCCCCGTGGATGAGGTTGAAGTCGCCGGCGACAAGAATCCGGTGCGTGGCGGGGTCCTTGTCGCCGATGAATGCGCTCAGGTCCGAAATGGCGCGGTGGGCCATGGCATCGGCATAGCCGACGCCCCAGGTGGTGGGCGTGTCAGGATGCGGTCTCTCCCACCGGGCGTAGAGCGAGATTGCAATGAAAGGCAGGCCGTTTTCGGGGATGATCCGGGCGGCGGCAACGGTGCCGGCGGCGCTCACCGTGAATTCGGCCGGTCCCGGCCTTCTGCCCTGCGGGATGTTTCTGAACCCGATGACATCCACCCGGTTCGACAGTCTATAGATGCGGGCGCCGCGGTCGTAGTGTTCCCGCTCCCATGAATCCCCGTACAGGCGCGCTTCCTGGATGAGGGCCACATCGCAACCGGAATCCGTCATGATCTGCATCGGTTCCTCGCGAAAACCGATGTTCCAGCAAAGAACACGGATGACTGCTGTCACGATTTACACCTCATGCGCGGAGTGCATGGCTGAAAGGTCCGGAACCGGCGGCGCCGGGCGGGATCGCGCGCAGGCCTGCGCAGCTCGGGAGCGAATTTCCCGGATTGCGGCCATCAAGACATGCGTTCAGGGCATGGTCTCGTCATCCCCGGTTATCTCCTGTTCCTTCCGGGTCTCAAGGCCATGAGCCTTCATCAGCCGTTCAAACTCGAAGGTCGAGCCGGGAAGCGCCGCAAACCGTACCGAATTTTCAACCATCTGTCCTGCAAGTTCTTCCAGCTCGTCACCGCGGCTGCTGTCACGGCGATAATCTTCAACCAGGCTTGACAGAATGCCGCTGATTGCGGCTGAGAGCATCAAAAATTGCCTGATATTCCGCCTATACCCGAGAGTTGCGTTTGAGGTTGACAGGAATTGCTCTCATTCCAGACATGTGATGGCCTGAGTTCCCGATTTTCTCTGGTGGGGAGATGATCGCATAGACGCCTGGAGGTGTCCATTGACAAGCACGGCATCAACCCGTTCGGGACGGTGATGTGTTGCTGACCGTTCCCACAGCCACCGCAGGGAAAGGTTTCTTTGCCGAATCCCGCCGTTAGGCGGAAAAGAAAAGGTTGTCGCGTTAGCGACGCGTTATTTGGTTTAGGTGTTGGTATTTAACAGACATGTTTCATACCTTTAAGCGGACAACTTTCGACATATTGGTGCGTGTAGAATGCCACAGGCTCGAAGTGCCCGTGAAAAACCATGGGGACGGCCTGGCGATGGTGGGTCGAAGCCGGGTCCTTGCAGCCCCGGGAACGAAGAAATGCGTCGGGAAATCCGGAAAACCCCCCTGCCCGGCTGTGGCCGGACATGTTTCGCCCGTCAATTCAGGTCAGGTACAGAGTGCGAGCGCCCGCTTCATGGCCTCGTCGAATTCGCGGTTTTCGTCCTCGTCACCGGTTGCACGGACTTGCTGCCGCAAATTCAGGAGCTGCTGGGGCGGGTCGATTCCCGGCGAGTGTATCAGGTTCCGGAACAGATCGGTCGGCCGCCGATAACCCATCCCGCCGAAGCGGACGCGCCAGAGCGCCCCGCACTTGACGAGGTATGCCAAGTGCCGGCGAACCTGGCGCGCAGACCGTGCCGCCCACAACCCGATCGTGGCTTGCTTCGCCCACAGGCCCTGCGTGGCGCGAAAGCGCAGCGCCTGGATGTATATGCGGCGGGAGGCCATGCGCAGGCGCCTGATGGCTCGCGGCCAGTTGACGCGCAACCATGAATTTCCGCGCCGGCCGAGAAAACGGTCGAAATAGAGCCTCCTGCCGTCGCCCCGGGGGCGCCTGATGATCCCGCGCATCTCAAGATCGTCCAGGGCCTTCGCGGCAGTTGTCCGGTGAATGCCGGCCAGGCGCGCCAGCGCCGCGATCGAGGGCAGCTGCGCACCGGAATTGTCATTCTGCAGGACAGAGAAAATGCAGAGGGCGCCCCACGTCCACAGTTCGCGGTTCGACCAGGCGCCGTCGCCCTGGACCCAGTCGCAATCCAGGAAGAAGAACGGTGTCTTCCGCGACCGTTTCTTCATGCACCGATACCGCCGAAATCGGGAGCAGGATCATCGGGGCGAAGGGACGCCGCGATCGGCTCATGTGGTTGCGATTGTATTTGCGGGTGTGCGGTTATTGCAGGCTCCCTTTCCCGGGGCCTTGCGGTGGACACACTCCACCGGTTCGCAAGAATCGCATTTTTTTCTTGCGTTCACCGGATCAACGCACTAAAAACAGGATTGGCATAACTGTATTCAGTGCGGTGACCCGGCAGCCCCTGCTGTCGGGTTTCGTGGTTTCAGGTCAGGTGATTCAGGCTTTTGACCTCCCGGTTGCTGCCGCAGAATGCGGTCACAGGTCTGCAGGATACCAACCACAACCGGTTGCCGCAAGATATAGGTCTGCTCCTCCGGCACTCCACAGGAAAACTGGTAAGTCTACAGGCGTAGAAATGGCGGCGAAAACTCCGCATATTCAACGGTATATCCAATAAATCGGCATGGGATTCGATTGCAACATCCCGTCGGACAATGTCCGGACAGGTCCCTTGCACGGCGCGGCTGACAGTAAATAATGGCGAAATATCCCTGTAGAAGACCGCCCGGTGCCGTCACGAACCGCTAAAGCGAATCGCCCTGAAACGAATCAGTCACCATCTTCAGGCGAGCATCGCCCGGAACGGGCGCTACCATTCGTCTGCGACACCGCATGGCGATGGCCGATCGTCAAACGCGCTGGCGGCAACGGCGGCAACCGACAGCAATGACCGGGCCTTCGCCCGCACCGAAAAGCAGATCATCGAGACCGCCGCCAGGAAGTGGGGCGGCATGGAACGCCCGTAGGAAGCCACTAGACGCGCAAAAA
This sequence comes from Gammaproteobacteria bacterium, assembly GCA_965243115.1. Taxonomy (GTDB): domain Bacteria; phylum Pseudomonadota; class Gammaproteobacteria; order Eutrophobiales; family Eutrophobiaceae; genus JAAXHV01. The sequence continues at coordinate 7,791 of CBDEUD010000002.1, forward strand.
AGGGCTTGCATGCTTTCTCCCTATCCAAGGGGCAAATCGGCTCACACGGAGCGTCTCAGGCGCTCTCTCGTGCTGCTGACGGACAATGACACGGGTTTTTAATGCTCAGGAGCGTCTGAGAAGCATTCCGGACCTCTGATCAACCCGAAAACAGGCCGGATTCGGCGGTTTGCGTTCCGGATCGCAAACAATGCCCTGCCCGCCCGCGGCGGAAACCGGGGGCTCTAGTGCCTGAAAACAGGTCCTGATAAATGCAGTTAACGATAGCCTGTCGGGAGTTTCCGAACAGAAAAGGAGATAGACTTGAGGGAAACGAAAAAGATGATCAAGTTTGGATCCGGGAGCGTCCCGGTTTACCGGGGTGATTGGAGACCGGCCCCGGAGGAGCTCTATCGGCAGTCCTATCGGAAGACATATAATCTCAAGCCAGGCCAGAGTTGGTTCGACCTGCCAATAGAAACAGGTGGGAAACAGAGAGAGGTCTATGCAATAGACGATCTCGGCAGGGCTGTTCCCGTCGACGCCATGGCGGCCAGCGAACTGAAAATGAACGGCGCAACGGATGTGGCCTTCGTCGAGCTCTATGGAGGACGTCCAGTTCTGGTGGACGAGAATCTTGTCGGCATCTCACCGGCCGCCGACACCCGGCTTGGGAAGATCATCAATCAGGTGAAGGAAGAGCGGGGACGCCTGAGTGGATTTCCGGACGTGCTCGCACTGTTTCCGGATGAGCATATCATCTTCAGGGAGATCAAGAGGCACAAAAAAGATAGTATCACGCGCGACCAGCATGAGGTTGCCAATCTCCTGCGAAAAATATTCGACTCCCGTGCCGACCTCGCAATCGTGGAGTGGGCTTGACGCCATAATTACCTATTTTCCGGGGGAAAACGGCGCGACCGTAGCTTTGAACCCCGTCCCAAACTGCATATGGTAATGTGCATTACCGCAATCACTTTCCGGAGCCCGGAATCCCGTGGACACCGCCGATCCGGGGCATCCTCCGGGTTGCCTGGTGCCTCGGCCTAGTTCCGACCGACGAATACCAGCGGGCGATCGACGTCCCGGCGATGCGCAGGTCTGTTTGACGAGACTGCGACATTCGAAATTCACGCCGTGTTGGTATCACCTTCGGCGCAAAAGTTCGTACGCAGATCGAAAGGCATTTTCGATGTCGCCCGACGCACCGCGATAGCTGGCCCGACCCCGGCGACTGGGGTGAGGCACACAGAACAAGGCCCCGGCGCCTCGAAGATGCTCTACCATGTTCTGAGCCCACCTCCCCTGCGCAATCAACGCTATCGGCGATGCCTTATCGAGGAGTGCCTGGCAGAGCGGTACATTGTCCCGAATAGCCTGTACGCCCGGCTGCTCCCCATAGGCGCCAAATGCGTTCCAAGGCGTCACAGCGGCCTTTGGTATTCCCAACCGCAGTAACAGGGCCTTTGTCCAGTTTGCTGTCGGGTCATCGTTGTCGACATCCACGAAGCCAGAAGTCAGGGCACCGGATCGAGGCGTATGGACGATACCGCCATCTTGCAGCAAGCTGAAAATTCCCCCCAGGTACTCAGAGTGCCCTGTTCCGATGCGCGGCATCGCCACGCCCCGCATGGCCTCACTCTCAGCGATGATGGCATTCAGGTTTTCGCGCATAGAAGCCAGCGTTACAGTTTCGCAGTGGTACTGCCTTCGTCACACAGGACGAGTAGTTCGTGGATGTACGATCAATGCGCCCGTTTTTATCGAGACGGCAGAGCCAGTGAATGCCGGGGCGAGTCAGGCCTTGCTCAGCCCATTGAAAAACTCGTCCATGCCTTTACACAGTTCGTTCTTGGACGGTTTGCCTGCCATATTGAGAATGCGTCTGCACGCACCATCCAAAGCCGCCTGCAAGGTAGGTTGATCCGTGCCCCAACCATTCAAGTCCTCGCGGTACATTCTGGTGGCTTCATGAATAGATATAGTGGCGGTCAATCCTTTGCCTGTGACCGTCATTCTGCAGTCCTTCGGCTCGGACACCTCGAACGTCTCGCCACCATACTCGTACTTCATCCAGCTATCTCCTTTTCGCTTGATCGGCGGGGAGGTTCCCTAGCTGTAGCGACGGCTCCGTTTCACCACGCCACTCTACCTCACCGCATCACGTTCCTCCACTCTCGATAACGACTTGGCCTCAAACGAAAGAGTTGTGATTCCTAGTGTGTACATGAGTGCGCCTCTCCCACCAAGACCTGCTGGCGTATCAGATGACACGCTAGAGCGAGATTGAGCTTGCGGAAGAGGTCTGATCATGCATGCGTGCAGGCCTTGGATCGGTGATCTGGATGCCATCGACACTGCTTCGCAGGGAGGCAAGCAGCGCGCAAGCTAGTTGGCTGACTGACAAACCGGCAAGGTTCGAAAACGTGACAACTAAAGATCTCTGGACACCGTTTACATTCTTCGATCTGGATCGGTTCCTTGCGCATTCAAAGGCTGCCAAGCACAAAGACTGCAGGAGGATCCTCGAATCCGCGAATAGTGAGGACTGGGTAACCTGGAACGTGGTGCAAGCGCTTCAGACCCGGACTGACTGGTGGCCAGCAGTCGTCAGCCTGGTGAAAAAGCGAACCTCGGCGCCGGAAGACTCTTTGGCACTCGGCGATCCCCCATCCGTTGACCTGTGGCGTCAGGTGCCGTCACCCCGAGCCTACGAGAGCGCGAGCCGCAAGCGTATGGCGAATTCGGACAACGCGGATTGGCGGAATCGGGCAGCCAATCGGCGACCCGTGGAGGGACCGACGGAAGTCGATATCGTCTTTGAGGGATCCAAATTTCTAGTATTCGTGGAAGCGAAATTGGGCAGCGACATTTCCATGCGCACAACCTACGACCCGTTGCGCAACCAGATCGAACGAAACATCGATTGTGTCCTTGAGAACGCCGGCAATCGAGATGCTCTATTCTGGATGTTCATCAAGGAGCGACAATCCGAATTCACGTATACGAAGGTCATCGAAGACTATCGTTCCGATATCGGGAGGCTTCAATCTCGGCTGCCTCACCGGTCTCCGAAACTTTTGGCGCGGCTGGTGGAGAATATAGGCTTGGTTGAATGGCGAGAACTCGTGTCATTGCTTCCCGACAGTCCGGAACTCGCAGATGTCTGAGCGGAAATTTGCCGAAGAGTTGAGTGATCCGTTTACCACCGCCCGCCATCCAGAGAGCAATGTGTTTGCTGGCCGATCGCCGAAAAGATTCAAGAGGTGAAAGAAGTGAAAATCGCACACAAGTGGGGCTTTGGCATGGCTCCACCGAAAGCAGCTACATTGAGAACCCGCAGGAACGCATGTGAGAATGTCATGGACCTGCTGCATCGGGGGCAATTTCCAAGGTCCACAGATGAGACACTAGATGCTCTCAGCATAGTGAAAGGACTGTTCAACAGAATTGTTCGTGAGGACCAATGGGATTGGTTCACTGTATGTGGGCAGCTAGGTTATCCGTCCCGACGGATTGCCCAAGTTATCGCCTTTGAAAGCTCCCAACTCCGGTCAGCCATCAAGTCTGGTGATGTAGAGATGTTCGCCAGAGCACGAACGCAACTCGTTCGACTTCCAACTCGCCGCTGCTTGGCGGTGTATCTTGGACAATCGAGAATAGCTGAAGAACCTGGTGCGGGTTGGATATATGTTCTATCGACTCGGGAACTTCCTGAACTCCTGAAAATCGGTATGACTACACGACGTGTGGAACAACGAGCACAAGAGATCAATGCTGTAACGGGGGTGGTGATCCCATTTGGCATCAGGCGGTGTTGGCGGGTATTTGAGCCGGTTCGGGTCGAAATGTTAGTGCATCAGGCCCTTCAGAAATATCGCGTTCGCAATGACAGGGAGTTCTTTCATATTTCGTTCAAAGAAGCCGCCAAAATTTTGGGCGATGTTATCGAAAAAAGTGGCTCGGAGATACGTACATTGAATGCCTTAACAGTGCTGGAAAACTAAAGGGAGAACATCATGGCTGATGTCGCCCTTGCCGAACTGCATCCGGTTGGTCAACGTATGTATTACCCTTCCGTGCACTCCGCGCATGTCGCGGTGCCGAACACAGGGCTTTCTGCTCCTTTTCGGCCGCCCGGGGCCGCGAGATGCCCTTCGATTGCCGCCGAGAAGGGTACAGGGGGCGGAGAACGCCGAAAACAGCCCGTTTTTGGGCCGAAAACGGAAAAGACGGCCAAAAGCCCCGTCTCCACCCGTTTCGCGCGTCCTGCGCGTCCTGCGTGATTCCGTGGGACATCCCTGCCCCGATCTTTTCCGAACGGCAGGGCTGAAGAACCGATGCATGAACCGCGGCCAACTGGACACCGGTTTCCAGACGGTTACAATGCGCTTGCATCATGCATGAGACCAATCAGGCCACGCGCAATCAAGGGAGTTGGATACGATGTCCGAGGATGATGTAGACAGCCTTGTTTTGCGCCACTTGCGCCGAATTGATACCAAGGTCGACCGGCTCATCGATGACATGCGCGACATCAAGCACCGGATGACGACAGTCGAAGAGTCGGTAGCAGGCCAATCCCGACGGCTGGACCGTGTCGAGAGCCGGTTGGATCGCATTGAGCGGCGGCTCGACCTCGTAGATGCCTGAATGGGTAGTGACGCCGTAATCCTGAGTGAGCCGATAACTTGGTGGGCTTTGTGCAATAGTAGGCTTGCCTCTGTTGGCAAACAGTAGATCCAGCGGAAAGCTATCTAGAGTCTCATTTGCAGAAATGCGGGAAACCACATTTGCACATCTGTGGTTTAATCTTGATCTTCAGGTTTCTCCCAGTTCTGGCAGGCTCTCAACAACTCGCGCTGTTTCGACACTGAGATGCACGATCCGGCGAATGGCCGCGAACAGGTCCTCGGGCCGTTCGAACCACGCATTGGCGTCGTTGAGAATGCCGCTCTTGCTGTCGGTCGATACCGTGTACCGATCGATGAACCAGTCGAGCGGAGTACGGCCGTTGACCACGTAAGCATGCGCTGCATCCGGAATCCCCGACAATCGGATATGATCGTTTACAATTAGGATTGACTTGTCCGTTTCGCCGCGCTTGCCGCTATACCGCATTGGGCTGGAACCCAGACGAAGATGTTCCGGCTGTGGTGCGCCTTCACCGGAAAAGACCAGGTCAAGCGGATGTTCCGGACAGTTCTCGTAACCGACATGCAGTTCGGCGAGTTTTCGACCGGTGCTGGCAAAGGTTTTGAAACTCTTTGCCAGAGAAACCCGGGCCAGTTCCTTGGAGAGCGCATTCGGGAAGGCTGACCGGAAATCCGGTGCATGCAATATCCCGTAGACGTAATCGAAGATGTCGTCCTTGGTGATCTTCGGATCGCTGTAGTGTGTCTGGAACTTTGTCAAGGTGGAATCGGTGATATTGTCGATGCACACGAGGTGGATTTCGCCGATGACTTCTTCCCGCTTTTCGAATCTGTAACGGGGAAAGCACTGACCTTTCGATATAAGCTCCAGATCCGGCATTGCATCGACCATGAGTGCCGAGAATGGCTTGGTCGAGCCCACGCCAGGTACGCAGATCGCCCGGTTGTCGGTGTCGGCATCCGGGAAGATCCTATTCATCTGGTATTTATTGCTTACCAGAGCATAATCGACATAGCAGTTTTGTTTGACAAATGGCCGGTACTGAGTTTGCCAAACCCTGTCGGGAGAATGTGCGATCTTCTTTTTTCGTTTCAGATTGTTCAGTAGCTCACGATCCCAGCGGGTGTTTATCTTATGCCGCGCTGCCGTTGCCTGTGCTTCTATTACTGTGGGTTTATCGCCAATTTCCGAAAACGCCGCACAATAATCATCGATTATCAACCGTGCATTCTCGTCGCAGGAATGGCGGGAGAAATTGTAGAGATAGGCATCGCGTCCCGTCTTGTATCCGCTGCTGTACAACTGGAAAATCGTATCATCTGCCAAACCTCTTCTCGCGGCATCCGAACCAAGCCGGAGAAGCCGGTCAAACCCCTGTTCGCGTTGTTTGATCCAGTCATGGCGCGGATCTGGGATGATCTCCTGCCAGCCGTCTATTCCAGGGGTTGAGCCGGCGTCCCGAACAATGCGCAGTTTATCCTCTTGGGTCAGGTAATCGCCGATATCGCGATAGAAGATACGGCATCCGTCGTGTTCTTTTTCCGGGTTGCGTACCAGGATCGTGATTGCAACCGGCGCGCGGGAACCGGAGCCGAAAACCTTCCCGCCTTCCCGTCTCGACAGCTCGCCTTGGGTTCGCTGGTTCCCCCGCAGGTCAAGGACGTGGACCGAGGTAAACTCTTCGGCAAGTGTGGCACGTATTCCGGAATCGACATTGCCGTCGATCCAGGAACCATTGGTGACGAAACCGATGACGCCCTTCTCGCCGATCCGGTCCGAGGCCCAGCGAATGGCCAGCTTGTAGCTGTCGTAGAGGCTGTTCTTGTTCGTGGCCGTCGAACGGGCGGCGTAGGTGGTTTCGATCCGCCTGTAGAGCTGCGGGTAGCCGTGTTCCTTCTTGCCGACCATCCACGGAGGGTTGCCGACGATCACCCGGATGTCCTGCGCATTCTGGTGGGTACGCCGATCGGAATTGTCTTCCAGCAACAGTGCCAGGGAATCTTTCCTCTCGGTCATCTGGAACGTGTCGGTCAGGCAGATCCGCTCGAAGGGGCGATACGCACCGCCGACGATCCCGTGAAACGCGGTCTCGATGTTCACCGACGCTATGTAGTAGGCGAGGAGCACGATCTCGTTGGCGTGGATCTCGTCTGCGTATTTCCGTGCTAGATCCTTTTCACCGATCAGCCCGGACTGGAGTAACCGGGTGATGAAGGTGCCGGTGCCGACGAAGGGATCGAGGATGTGCACACCCTCGTTGCCAAGACCGGTGCCGAACTCGTCCTCGAGAACCTCCGCAACCGAATGCAGGATGAAATCCACGATCTCGACCGGCGTGTAGACGATTCCCAGCCTGGCGCTGGTCTCGGCGAAGGCGTTGCGGAAGAACTTGTCGTAGAGCTCGGCGATGATCCTCTGCCGGGCCTCGTCGGTCCCTGCCCCCTTCACCCGCCTGCGGACGGACTCGTAGAATTCCTCCAGGGTCTCCGCCTCGGCCTCGATGCCGGACGGTCTGACGACATCGAGCATCGTCTGCATCGCCTGGCTGACCGGGTTGCGGGCGGTGAAGGCCTCCTCCCCGAACAGCGCGTCGAAAACCGGGCCGGTCACCATGTGCTGGGCCAGCATCTCGATCGCGTCCTCCTTGGTGACGCCGGGGTTGAGGTCATCCCGCAGTTCCTCGACGAACTCCTCGAAAACTTCGGCCGCGGCCTGGATATCCGGATTGTCCGCGTTCTGCTCGTCGACGGTCACCATGGCGGTGATGCGCTCGATGTGGGCGCGGGCGATCTTCGCGACATCGCCGGCCCACTCGTCCCAGTACTTCCGCGACCCGCATTTCTCGACGATCCTGGCCATGATTGCGCCAGGGAGATCCTCGAACAGGCTGCCCTGCAGCCAGTCCCGTTTCCTGACCAGCGCGGGCGGCGTATCCGGATCCACCGCGTTCTCCTCGCCTACATCGGGGCCCGTCTGCCCGTCTGACGTTGGTTGCCAGTCGGACAGGGTAACGATCGACAGGTGTTTCGGCGTTTCGCCCATCTCGATGCGGTTCAGCTCGGCATCGAATCCCTCGTCATGGCTGCGGATGGCATTCAGCATCTGCCAGACCTTGCGCCAGCGTTCGTTGTCGTCGAGGGCGTTCTCGGTGGTGGCGCCGGGAGCGATGACCACCGGCAGGATGATATAGCCCATCGGTTTGCCCTGGGCCTTGCGCATGACCCGGCCGACCGCCTGCACCACCTCGATCTGGCTCTTGCGCGGATGCATGAACAGGATCCCGTCCAGTGCCGGCATGTCGACGCCCTCGGTCAGGCAGCGGGCGTTGGTCAGGATCCGGCATTCGTCCTTGTCCGGCGCATCCAGCCAGGCGAGGGCCTCGGCGCGGCGCGAGGCATTGAACGTGCCGTCAATGTGACGCGTGGGCGCACCATGAACCGGGAGCGCATGTCCCGGGTTTCCATGCGGATCGAGCGCCCGGTACTTTCCGGCAAGGTCATCGAACAGCCGCTCGACCTGTTCGGAAGCCTTGATCGTCTTGCAGAAGGCAATCGCGCGTTGCATCGGTGCGCGCTCGTGCTCGGGGAAGACGTCCGGGTCGGCCTTTGCCAGGGCCCGCCAGCAGCCGATCATCAACGCCGTGTCATCGATCTTCAAGCCGTCCTCGAGGGCACCCCCGTAGTGGGCCAGGATCCGTGCGGCCAGTCCCTCGGGAACGGTCAGGACCACCACCCGGTAATCGGAGAGCAGGTCGCGGTCGACAGCATCCGCGAAGCCGAGCTCGTAGAGAACCGGTCCGTAAAGCACCTCGTCGTCCATCGAGCAGAGCGCCGCGGCCAGCTCGCCGGCCCTGGTGCGAGCACTCTCGGCGTAGACCTTCGGGGTTGCCGTCATGTAGAGGCGCCGGCCAGCCCGGATACGGGCATCATCATGAATCCGCGTGAAATTCGATGGCTCCTCGCCTTTCAGGATCGCACCGGCCGTGCGGTGTGCCTCGTCACAGATCGCCAGGTCGAAACCGGGCAGCCCGTGTTCCTTCTGGGCACGTTCGAGCACGGGGGAAGACTGGTAGGTGGCAAAAACGACAGTCATCGCATCCGGATCATCCGGCGCGGCCTGCTCCGCCAGTTTCGCGGCGTCGGTGGTGGCCGGCCAGGCGAGATCCAGGGTATCCATGTCGATGTTGTCGTCCTGGTTCCTCTTTTTCTTGCCAACCTGGGCGTCGGAACAGACCGCAAAGGCCCGGAGCGGAAGCTCGGCGTCCCCGGCCCAGGCGTGGACGGTCTGCGACATCAGTGCGAGTGACGGCACCAGGTAGAGAACGCGGCCGCCCTGCCCGGCCAGGCGTTCTGCGGCGCGGAGCGCAGTCAGGGTTTTCCCGGTCCCGCAGGCCATGATGGCCTTGCCGCGACTACCAGGCGCTGACAGGCCTGTTTCGATCTTTCTGACCGCCATTTCCTGGTGCGGCCGGAGAACCGGCGGCCCGTCGACAACGATCTCGTCGTGTTCGACGAAACGCGCCCAGTCGATCGGGCTCGCGCGGAGATTGTGAAGCCCGAGACGGACCACCGGGATGGCCTGCGCGCTGAGTGTCTTCTCGAGGTTGACGGACCAGTCACGCCCGGTGGTGTCAATGATGACACGGCGCGTGAAATCCGGGGTGCTGGACGCCGCCAGGAAGGAGTCGATTTCTGCTTTGGGTATGGTGTTGCCCTCGGCGTAAAACTTGCACTGGATGGCGGCCAACCCCTCCCCGCCCGCGAGCTCAGCCACCAGGTCGATGCCGGTGTCCGTGGCATCGATGCCGCGTTCCTCGGCCCAGTCAGCGAATTTCCTGGCATTGCGGTACTGGAGGCGCTGTTCCGAATCGTGAGTCAGGAAGGCGATGCAGAGTCGCTCGAATGCATCGCCGGCGGCCGTCGTCTTCGAAAAATCGGCCGAAGCCATATCGGTGCGCCAGCGTTCGAGAATGGTGTCTATCATCACTTCAGACATGAAGACCCTTTACTTTCCATTCAGGCAGTATCGCCCGCCGCCAGTGGTGCTTTTCACAATTTAGGAAAATTTTGTTTGTGGTTTCCCTCATTTGAGGGAAAGTCCGGAGTCCTTCTCAAGATCTTGCGTCCGGCTTTCGATCATCACCTGCAGTTCGCGCGTCATCTTGCGCCCGGATGCGCTGCAGGCCGTCTTGAAGCGCGTATGGAGAACTGCAGGAATATCTACGCTAAGGCGTTTGACTGGCTCATTGACCCCTGCCCGGTCACTACCAGTCCCGTGTTGCTCAAAGGCGGCGATTTCTGCCGCTGTCGGCTGGTTCGGTTTTGGTGCCGCCGCGAACGTCTTTTTCGTCATGACTCAGTATCTCCTTCGTCAGGTTGTCCATTTCCTGCCAAGCCCGGCTGGTGGGCGCCCATTCACCGATCGTCCCGCCCATTGTAAGGCTTTCGGCGAACGCCACACGCTGTGCAATCTCGGATGCAAGGACCGGAATGCCGGCATCGGCCGCTAGACTGCGGATTTCACGCCCAATCACCGTGTTCCCTATTTTGCGGGAAACCACAAAACCGCATTTGAGGTATGGTTTATAGTCCTGCGCCTCCCGAACCTGCCGTACCGTGAGATCAGAAGCCCAAGTAGACAGGCCCGAGGGTTCGATAGGAATTGCGACGAAATCCGAGGCAATGATGCAGGACCTGGCTATTTCCTCGGCGTGCGGCGGGCCGTCAATTACAGTATGCGCGAACCCGGCTGCGATCTCGAGTGCATCACGCGCCATGTTGGCACGCGCCATGCTGACAACTTGGAACGGAGCTCCATTCTCGCGCACCTTGGCCCAAGCTGTGGCCGATCCTTGCTTGTCGGCATCGATCAGGAGGATGCGGTGGCCGTGCTCGACTAGGCTCGCAGCGATGTTTACGGCGAGTGTCGTCTTCCCGACACCCCCCTTCTGGTTGAGAAAGGAAATGATCACGCGCCCGATACCTCAAATGCTCGTAAGCACATTACCACAAATGATTAAAACCGCAAACCCACATTTTGATTGTTTTGCCTTGCCGTAGAATCAGGTAACTTCCTGCGGAACTCCAGCGGGGGATACTGAAGTCGTTTGCGGGAGAAGTGAAATCCTACGCTAAGGGTCCGTCAGGAAACAACCGAATCACGGAGTATGTTGGCTCCAGAACGGCTTCGATGGAACCGGATTGTGGCGGAATCCATGATGATTGGCGTTTAAGGGGTCGATTACAGGTGATCCAGAACGGTAGCTTCAGGAGCTTAGTGTGAGATTCGGCCCCCAGAATCGACCCGACAGAGTTCATCAACTACCGAAGTGACCGTATCCCGCATGATAACCAACGTAGATAACACTTCTCGATTCTGCATCACCGCCTCCGCTCGGTCGAATTTTATCTTGAAATCGAAGACATCGACCGCCCGTATGATTGCATCTGGACGGGGTGGATTGGCAAACTCAAACTCAAAGATGACTTGTCCTCCTTTACTCGGTCGTGTGCTTGCCGGAATTTCATCCGGCCGAGGAAGGACTAAAGTCGCGTCCTCCTTGGCGTCTACTAAGAATGTCCCACCGGAACGCATGTCTGCGCAGGCCGCAGCGGCCACCAGAAGTCGATGCTTATCAATTATGTTCAGATTGTGTAACTGGTAGAGAGTCGCCGCCCTGGGATTGGGAGACGTTCGATACGGTTGTAGATGCTCAATGACTTGGACGGCTCTGTCCGGCACGCCCTTTAAGATGCCTCTCTTTAGAGCAGATTTAAACTCGCCTTCTTTACAACCAATCGGAAACGACAACTTTGTGGGTTTCCCTTGTCCGCCAGCTAGAATGAATATCAGGTGGTCGAGCACGGTTCGTAGGTGATAGACGATCTCGCCGATCAGAATGGAGAAGCGTGGAGGCACGACGGGGTTGCCTAACGCAAGAAAGCTATACTTCCGCGTCTTTTGATTTAGGCGACCTTCCACCCGGTAGTTCTCAGCAAGAAAGGCGGTACTTTCGCGCTCTAGGGAAGCGAGCAGACTGCTTGCCCTTTCAATCTTTACATACAGATTGTCGACCACGAGAGCTTCCTGCGAAGCCACCACGAATTCCTCCGGTCATCCAAATGGGAAACCAGTGCCCCAGCATATAAAGAATCCGGTCAATTTGAAACCGAATCCGGTTCCGGTTTGTTGGGACCTAAGGGCTCGTCACGAGATAAACGCTACATTCCAAGGCTGAGGACAACGGTGATGTTCTTCGTCGCGGTTGACGCTGTGCACCATTCACTCAACACCTCCAAATGGTCATTGGCTGCTTTCGCGTCCGTTTTGCAAAGTTATTCGTCAAATTCACGACAATTCGGGAAGCTGGCCGCCCGGATTCGCCGATCATCAGGGATTCCGACAAAATCCGGTTCCATTGAAGCAGTGCTGAAGCCGACATACACCATGATTCGGTTATTTTCTGACGGACCCTAAATCCTCTGTTCAAGCAGCGACCAAAGGTCACCTGGCCGGGATGGGGGGCGGCAGCCCTTTCAGTTCTTGGCGCAGAAGTTTACATCCAGTCGTAACGGACCCGTCATTGCGCCTGACACGGAACCACCCGTATTTGAACAATTGGCATGCACGACAAGCACTCCTTGGCGCGCAACTTTCTGCCCATAAGTCCGGAGGCATATACATAGTCAAATGGTGCTGTTTTTTGACCAAAGCCATATCAACTGCGTCCGTGATGCACTCTGGGAGCAGCCTACCAGTCGCGCGTCCGTTATGGTCGGATCCGGTTTCAGCCGAAACGCCGAATCCACCCAGCCGGGCATTCTGGATATGCCGGTATGGAGCACGCTTGTGGAAGCTATGGAGAACAAATTATATCCGAAGGTCGCGGATGCAGACCGCTGCCCGTCGTCGCTCTCTTCGGCGACGGCCAATCATCTGAGGTTGGCACAGGAGTTCGAAGCCGCCTTCGGAAGGACGGCACTTCACGGATTCCTCAAGGGCCATGTTCGGGACGACGAATTCAAACCCGGAAAAATGCATTCCCGACTATTGCGGCTTCCGTGGCGTAACGTGTTTACGACCAACTGGGACACACTTCTGGAACGGGCAAGTTCATCAATCGTTGAACATAGTTACAGTGTTGTGCGCAACATGGATGAGATACCCCTTGTAATCAGACCGCGGATCGTCAAGTTGCACGGATCCCTTCCAGCACACTTTCCACTTGTTTTCACTGAGGAAGACTACCGCACCTATCCTGTTAAATTCGCGCCATTCGTAAACACCGTCCAGCAGGCTATGATGGAAACCGTGTTTTGTCTGGTCGGCTTTTCCGGCGACGATTCCAATTTTCTGCATTGGTCGGGATGGGTCCGGGACAATCTTGGGAAATCCGCGCCAAAGATTTATCTGATCGGTTGGTTAGACCTTTCCACTCACCGCCGTCGAATGCTCGAAGACCGCAATGTCGTGGCGATCGACATTGCGCGGCACCCGGCAGCAAGGAAGTGGCCCGAACATCTTCGCCATCAATGCGCAACTGACTGGTTTCTGCATACACTTGAATGCGGTCAACCCTATGACGATTCCACGTGGCCGGATCCTTCAAACGGCCTCCAAATTGAAACTCCGCCTTGCCTTGAGCCGATCGAACGGCCCAACTTCCCTATGCCCAAAGCGGAACCTAAGGTCGTAGCGAACGCAGACGAACCGGTGCAAGACCGTCTCGCACGCGTCAGGGCGTTACTTGATATCTGGACACAAAATCGGAAGACGTTCCCAGGCTGGCTCGTACTTCCATTTGGGGAGCAGCACAATCTGAGTCAGAAAACAAAGGAATGGCAGACGCCAATCCTGAAAGCGCTCCCGGATTTCGAGCCGGTGGAAAGACTGAACGCCCTTCGGGAACTCGTCTGGCGCAAGGAGATCCTCTTGGAATCCCTGCCCGACGAAGTTGAAAAAGCCGCAGCTACAGTTCTTGAGGAAATCGACTGCCACGAACGGAAAGTAAGTGATGTTGCCCGCGCGTGCCTCGACTGGTCCGAAATACGCAGTGCATGGCGCGCGGTTGCATCGGTCCTTGTTACTGAAGCGCGGCATCAGCATCGGATCGATGAATTTGACCGTCGGTTCGATGCCATGTCAAGGTTTGCAGGCGACAGCCCGGACATGGAACACCGTGTTCGCCACGAACGGTGCCTTCTGGCAATCAGTTCGCTTGACTACAAGAATTTGGAGGAGTTCCTCAAAGACTGGAATACTGAAGGCAGTGATCCGGTCTGGATGATGAGAAAGTCCGCGCTTCTCTTTGAAGCGGGACAGACGGATGAAGCAGAGAAGCTGATTCGAGACGCCCTTTTGACCATTCGCGCGGATAACGCTGATTCGCGCAGCGTGGCAAATGGATCGCGCGAAGGTTGGGCGCTTTTTTCGGCACTGGAACGCAAGGACTTTCGTGGCAGCCGGACCATGGCACATCGCAGATGGGCGGAACTTACGCCATCCAGATGCAACGCGCTTCAGGAACTACACAACTATGCCGATGCAATCCGGGAAAAAGACGAGGAGGCGGAAGGGCTGCCTTTTGATCATGGATTCGTTTGGACTCCTGGATGGCAGTTTACAAACGCAGGCGCGGATCGACACATCGCCGCGCACCGGGGAATTCGCCTTGCCGAGGCCGCTGGCCTACCACCTTCCAGCAGGCACGTGAACATTGCATCCGAAATTCTGGGTTTCGCTGCCTCGACCTTATCACCGCATGAACCAAGTTTAGCCGCACGATTGATCCCGCGTATCGCCAAATCAGACAGTGACAAGAGGCTCGATTCGATAATGTCCCGCACGCGTATCGCTGCAATGCCAAAGGCGGAAGCAGAAAACCTTGTACGGATATACACCGAAGCAACAAAATTTGCGGTGTCTCGAGTTTCCGAAACAAGCGCCAGCGGACGCAACATTTTCTGGTCAGATCGATTGCGCGTAATGATGGAAGCGCTCTCGCGGTTCACGGTACGGCTTGATTCCGAAGCGGCGAACGCCATTCTCGGGGATGCTCTCCGATGGTATGGAACTAACAGTATTGCTGTGGATTTTGTTTTCAGCACACCCATCCGGAACTTGCTGAACAGATCATGGGAAGCCTTGCCGGACAACTACAAGAACGACAGACTACTCGACATCCTTTCGTCACCGATTGTGGGCATGGACGGGTTCCCGGGAGACAAAAGACAATATCCGGATCCGGGTGAACTGTTGCTCAAGGGTGACACGGAAACGCGCCGCACTGCAGAAAACGATGGCCTCTGGCGGAAAGTCATGGGTTTTTTAATCCGGGGGATGGAGGAAGGTGGCGAGCCGCGCAAAAGGGCTTCCTTTCGATTGTCCTGGATGTTTGATCACAACATCCTGACCACGGCCGAAGAAACGGAATTCATGTGGAGCCTCTGGGGGGAGGGATATGCCAACAATGGAGAGTTGCCAGGTGGAACAGCCCTGTATGACTGGAAATTTCTCGTTCTACCGGAACCGGAACAGGGCTTGGCAGAAAGCCGCTTCCGCGCGAAGTGGCTGGAGGAAGGAGACCAACCGGACATCGAGTCGATCCTCTGGAATGTAGGCTCCGCCAAACGCAACCTCCGCTTACTTGGAAGGCCCTTGGAGTTTTCGAACGAAGGAAGCGAATACCTTGCGGGGATCGTTTCCAAATGGTCGGAATCTCCAATACCGCCGCCAATAGAAAATTTTGCAAGTTATGGAACCGTACTTCATCAAGATCTAGAGAATGCAATCGAAGGTCTCCAGCCCGTTCTATTGGATATCCAAATTCCGGAGATTGTAGCAACAAGACTTCTTGGGAAACTGAAGAAATTGAACGAATACGGCATACGCACGCTGCGCCTTGCGGCCGTGCTTGTGAAGCTGGTGCCGGATCGGATGGAAGAAATTGTGCATTTGCTGAGAACGGATATGGCATCCGACAACCCGCGGCGGGCTGCAGATGCCATGCAGGGATTATGGTACTGGTGTGAGGTGTCAGGCAGTTCAGTCCCGGCCTTGCCACTTCCTCCGATCGATCTTGTCAATGAGGTCGGTGTTATTATCGCTACTCGTAGAAAGTCAGCGCTCGAACGCGCGCTCCAGACGGCACAGTGGATATTTTCCGAGGGCAGTCCTGAACACCGGAACGCGATCGGCGAGCAGGCGTTGCAGGGTCTATCCTATCTTGCACAAGAATTGGGTTATGATCGTATCCACGACCCCTCCTTTGACGTGCCGTTTCTACGTTGGGCCTGTACCCGTTTGTCGCTTGCGATGCGAGAGCATGGACTGGAAGAAAACCGGGCTGTTGCCTATTGGATCAGCAATGTGGAGAATGATCCTCTTCCTGAAGTCCGGCAAGCCAAACACACTTCGGCAAAGTCCGGCAGCTAAGCCTGGTGAAAATCAATCGGGCAAGAATAACCAAAAATTCAATAGCTTCAGCACACATCGGTTTAACCCAGGGCAGGGGCATGAGATCGTTGAGAAACTCTAAAATCCGCGGGGTCACTCGTGGCGATTGGCCGCACATTTGACGCTGAGCGCTGCGAGATTGAACATCTTTCCGGCTTGCCTGCACCGTCTTAAGCCCCATCGCATATAATGGGAACCAGACAGTTATGTGAACCTTGAATCCCATGTGCCTGTCATGAATAGGTTTTCTTGATTGGGAGAATTGAATTTGCCGAAATTTGCTTGTTATCTCACGGCGTTGGCACTTCTTGTCTGCGGGGCTTACCCAGGGAGCGCCGACAGCGACATGAATCACACCACCGATCGCCATCTTCGCCAAGAGATCATGTGCCGGGTAGCCACGACCCCGGGACTCAAGCCCAGGTTCCGTGAATTCCATAACCTGAGGGTCGGCTATATCAATAATGCCTATGCGGATCTGGACCGGGATGGCCGGCCCGAGTTCATTTCCGGCTTTAGCGACGAGACTTTCACAAACGATCGTGACCCCTTGTTCAAGGAAGGGAACTACGAACGTTCGCGGAAGAAGAGCCAGTACATGTTTTTCAGCCCCAATCCCGACTTTGAAGTTCCAGGAGGAACCCGGTTCCTGATGGCCCGAACAATCCTGGTCCAGGATTTCAATAATGACGGCCGGCACGATGTCGTGTTCGTACAGTCCGGTCCGGATCGTCCGCCCTATGAACCGAGAAGAAACGAGATCATGCTGAGCGGCCCTGGAGGCTACAAGGTCAGGTATTTGCCCGGACCAAACAAAGAGCGTGTTTCATGGCGGGACCGCAGGTGACATGGACAATGACGGAGATATCGATGTCGTCGCAACTCCGGGGCCGAGAGATGGTGTGCTGGCCTACATCAATGATGGTAAAGGCAACTTTTCTCCCAAAACCCTGTTTCGAAACATTGGCCGAAACGCCAATGTGAAACTCTGGGATTTCGACGGTGACGGGTATCTCGACCTGTTCACTGACGGACGTAAACAGCCCTTGACCGTCTATTGGGGATCCCGAAATGGCTTTTCAAAACGAACCGCGGTTGAAATTGATGGATTTGATCAGCACGAAATAGACATGATGCAAGACATGGCCTTCGGCCATTTCACCAGCAACTCGCCACAAGCGGCTGTTCTCAGCAGTTACAAATCGGATTTGCCCAATTCGAGCGATTATAGTGGACTTTCCATCGATCTGATTGACTTCGAAAACGGGAGCGTCACGAAGTCCGTTAACGTTGATCGTGCGGAGCATCCGAAAGAACACAACCATTGGCTTCCCTGGTTCAGCGCATGCGACCTGAAGGATGATGGAAACCTCGATCTGGTCTTCGAACAACATGGAGAACACTGGTATCAATACATTAGAAGTGGAGCTCTGAATTGGTCGCGTATCGACAAGGTGCTCTGGATAAACGACGGAAGACAATTCGCACGAGTGCTGATCGAAGACTCAATTTACTTCAAGGAAAAGTACAGGGAAGCGCTGGTCGCGTTCGCGCATGAACATGGGGTTACCCTTGAAAAATACGACACGACAAATGTCTATTTTCGATCTTCAAATGGCGAGTTGGTTTTCTATGGAGATGGCTCTGGCGGTGGACTGGATGGGCTCAAGTGGTTCAGGGGCAACTTTCCTCTGCTACTCTGCGAGACCTTGACGAACCACCGGCATTGGCAATGTCCAAAGGCAGAATAAATCCAAGCAATCAGTTCGGATGGCATGGTGAAGTAATCGTCGTTGTTCGCCCAAGCCTACCTGCCGTTCTCAGATCCCGATCCGTTCGATCTCGTCGAGAGACACCCGCTCCTCGCGCTGGTCATGGAGCTTCGTGGTTTCCGTCTTCGCGTGCCCGGCGAGATGCAGGGCGACCTCGACCCGGGCCTCCGGGATCTCGAGGTAGGCGGTAATGCCGGTTGCCCGGAACGAATGGTTGCAGATGGGCGTCGTGATCCCGGCTTCCGCGACATACGCCGAGAGATACGTCTCCAAGTTGTGGTGGCAGGGGATTTCGAGCTCTTTGCCGCCTTTCTCGTGCAACTGTAGCCAGAGGCGGCCCTCCATCAGGAAGACGTCCTTCATCAATGGCGAGCGCTGCGGAGGTCCGCGCGAAAGAATAGATCATGACCGCGACGTGCGCCCGGTCCCGGAGGCCGGCGACGGTGTCTGTCGGGATCCCGCGAAAGAAGCGAAGGACCGGTTGAGGCAGGTTGAGACAAAGGAGTCCGTGGGTTAAAACGCAGCATGGATGGGGAATTTGATTATGTTTTCGACCGGCAGCGAATAAACCCTTACGACCTGAAAGGGAAACAAAAAGAGGTTTTCAACTTCCAGAAAATTAGCGCTATCTTGGCGGACTACGGTTTCGAATGCCAGTGGTTGATGTCTGACTACAACGGCGCGGATTTTCTCGCGCACCATTTGTTGAAATCGACCGTTCTTAAGGTCCAGATGAAATCTACATTGACGATTGCCAAACGATACATCGGCAAAGTCTTATGGATCGCATGGCCATCACCAACGACAAACGAAATGATGCAAAAGAAACAAGCGTTCTCTCGTCAGGATTGGTTTCTTGCAAAACACGATGAGTTGATTGCAGTTATTGAAGAGGTCAAACCGAGTACATTTGAAACGGTGTCTTGGAGGAAGAAAGGATATTACGATTTCCCTGCGCCGTCCAAAAAATTGATGGCGCGCCTCGCGGAATATCAACTGACATCGTAACTACTCACCCGTTCACGATTGAGATCGGGGTTCTGTGTTTACTTGACCATCTCTGCGGCCCGTCCTGCGAGCGCGATCTGGATGGCGACGAGTGGATTGTAACCCATTGCGGCCATTGATTGCAGGTAGCTTGAGATTCGGCACCAGTACTCTGCATAGATGCGGGTTCGGAAGCATCCGGAGACCTTCATCTTGACCTTTGCCATCCTGAGGCCCCTTTCTCCCGCATTGTTCGTGAAGCTGACATCGGGGTCGTGTATGAAGCGCAGCACGGCGTCTTCGTGTTTCTCGAGCCGCTCGTGCAGGTTGTGGGCATCGGACTTTGCGATGCGTCCGCGCTGGCCTTTCTTGCGTTTGGGGATTTCGGGCAGTTCCCCGGCTCCCCGTGTAAGGATGGTTCGGTATCGCTTGCGGATGGCGAGGTATTCGGCTTCGTCCAGGGTCCTGGTTTCGCTTGTGTTGACCCTGTGGCAGGCCTCACACAGCAGTTTCTTCATCAGGCGTGCCCAGCGGTAACTGTTGGACTCGAACACGAAAGCCAGTTCGCGCAGTAAATGAGCGCCACAGAGGCCGTGCCTGCATTTGTCGTAGGCGAAGTATGACGCCCAGCAGTCGTGGATCAGTGTGCCGGTGAAGCGGGGAATGATGCCGATGTCATCGATCGCTTCCGCCCCGCGCTTTCGATGCAGGAACTTCAGGGTCAGCGATCCATCGGTGACGATATGTAGCCAGTGGTTCTTCCCGTCGACCCGCATGCCGGTTTCGTCGGCGTGCAAGGCCGGCCGCGTCAGCAGGCACTCGATGGCGGCCTGTTCCCACGCCTCAAGCGTATCATGGAGGCGCCGGATGTAATTGAGGCAGGTGGCTTCGGATATCCTGCGTCCGGAGATCGCCTGCACCAGCGCGACGGTGCGCCGCAGCGAGAGCATGTGGGCGACCAGCAGGTTGATGATGAAGGCCATGAAGCCGATGCCGTATTGCCGCGGCCCCGGCATGGTTTCGGGGAACTGTCCCCTGGTTCGGGCACGGCACTCGGGGCAGTCCTTGATCTCGGCATCGACCTTGTGCTCGACGACCTCGAAGATGATATCGAAGCTGATGCGCCGTTCGTGTGCCGTGGGCGTGACGCCGGACAGATCGGCGCCGCAGGCTTCGCAGGTCTCGACGGTGATCGTCTCCCTGGTGGTGACTTTCCGGAGATTGGCTCCGGTCTCATGACTTTGTTCCTTCGTGCTGGCTCTTCGCCTGGAACGCGCCGCGGTCTCGTCCTTGTCATCCATCTGCGATGGAGGGATGCCGGAGTTCCTGCTGGTTTTCGGGGTGGTCTTTTCCAGCAGGATGGAGATCAGGATGCTCAGCAGGGTCATCAGGACCCGGATTACGGCGTCGACTTCGCCGGACAGCTTGCCGGCCGCACGCAGGGCTTCAACGTCGGCGCGCGCGGCCTCGAACTCGTCGCGCAGCGACTTCCCGTTCACCGTCGCCATGACCCGGCCTCGACCGCCATGACCGCGGCCAGCACCGCCAGGCGCTCGCCCGGGGGCATCGCCGCATAGCGCCGCGCCCAGTTCTCGGCCTTGCGCTTGACCGTCTGGCGATGGGTGAAGTTCCGCCCGGCAAACCGGGCCCAGTGAACCCGGTCGGGCGCGAAGTTGAACCAGATCGACTCGGTAACCACCGCCGCATGGTTGTTGACCTGCAGCGACAGGGACCGCCAGTCGGCAAGATGGGTCTCGTAGAGCCGGCTCGGGTAGCCGGAGATCATGACCTGGCAGTCCAGAGACTTCAGCAAGTCCAGCAGCGCCACATGCGACGCGTCGTCAAGATCGTGACGGTAACGGCGTTCGGAGCGTCGGGTTGCCTGAAGGTAGGGTGGGTCGCAGTAAACCAGTTCGCGGCCCTGGAAGGGGAAGGCTTCAAGGAAACTGAACGCGCACCCCTGATGCAACTCGACCGGGTAGTCGCAGGTAAAGCCATCAATGGCGCGCTGATCAAGATCGATGCCGATGTTGCGCTGTGCGGGAAGCTTCCGCTTCATGATCGCGCCGCCCCCAAGGAATGGCTCGATATACACATCATGCGGCGGCTGGGATGCTACAATCGCCTGGCAAAGACCAGAGGTCCCCTTCGAACCAAACCACATTGCCATCGACCGAACCGACCCCGCATCAAAACCGGACGCAGCCTCGATAGGACGTCAAACCTATGTTGTCAACAACGAAAAACCGAAAGGAACCAAAAGGGGTGAGCAGTTACCTGACATCAACATAAAGAGGTCTGATTTAGGCATCCTCCCGAAAGCCCGCAGAGCGCCTTTCAAAGTAGCACCCACCCCCGCGCGGCGGCGGCCCTGTCGCGAAATGGTGCTTGCGGCGGCGGTCCCGAAGATGTGATCTGTCGGCAGGTCGGGACAGTCGAGGTCGAATTGGCAATGGCGTGTTCAGTCACCCGTAAAGTAGCTTGGCCCGAACCATGATCGGCGTCTGTCACTGGAAGCGCTGCACGCAACCGGATCAATGCAGAAGTTCATCGCGAAGCGCTACAACACAACGTGCGCAAACCTCTCAAACTGGATGAAGAAGAACGAAATCAAGAAACCAAAGGCGTAAAAATCCTATGGACGAATCGGTGCCGATGTTGGGTTTAGGCCGAAGTTTCACGGATTCCCGATTTTCTACTGCCCTGACCACCTGGCAAGTGGGTTTTGGCGCGCCAGCCCCCGACTCTACCACGAATCTGGTTATTACCCTCTCTACCGCAGGTATGCGGAAACCGAGCGCCGAATCGCCCCCACGCTGTCGCCGTCCGGCAAAACCTTGCCGGAACTGACCGGCATCTCCTCGGCGGCTGCCAGCCGCAAAGACTCGATCACGGCCGACATACGCCTTATCGGATACGGAACCGGTTCCGCAACGCCAGCAACAAAAAGAATAGCAGCGCCGTGGACCCGACCGTCTGCACAACCCCGAGAAATGATACTGCGCTTGGTACCAATGCCACGCATCCATCGCTAATTCCATAAAGACTGGAGTAAAATGACGGAACCCTCTCGCCCAATCCGGAAAATGCAGGCAAACTTCGGTGGGTCGATAGTGTAAGGGCGGCTACCCAGGGCTCAACAAACTCAAACCGGGAACAACTCCTCGGCATGTCCATGCCATCCACATCGGGACGGACCACTAGATAGAGCGCCCAAAACGCAAGCAACCAGATCAGCCAACACACAAGCGGACGAGATACCGACCGCCCAAAATCTGAAAGCAACTGATAGAGTACGCCGAACCAAAAAAACGTGTGCCACGGTTTGTCTGTAATCCAGCGTGAGGTCAACATCTCCTCTCGGAAGAAATACAGTTCACGCTGATGATCGTGACCTTGTGTTGCGAGCCGTTTCAAGGTTCGCCAGCGAACTCCTAATTCTCTCCTTTGCCTTTTCAGTTCCTGCCATTTTTCTCCGGCATCTGCACTGGAATTTCCTTTGAATGCATTCGAGAGTGCAGCACGGAACAGCCCATTCTCATTCCGTGCCTGAATGTCAAAATTGTCCAAACGAGGAGCTTCGACAAAGGTCGCCTGATCAAAGTTCGGCACGTCCGAGAAGAAGGCATTGGCCATCGTGAAGGCTGATCGTGCCTCAACTGCCTGAAAGCTTACTCGACCTCGATACTTCGTATGGTCGAATATCGCATATCTCCCAAAGCGCGCAGCAGAGAACGCTGCGTCTCCTTTGAAGGTGCAATATTCAAACCGAGCTCCGCCTTTGAAGAAGGCATTGTTGAACCGGGCCATCTGCTCAAAGACCGCCCTTGCGAACCAAGCTTCGCCATCGAAGATTGCACTTTCGAACCGAGCAGCACCGCCAAACGACCCAAAACTTGCGTCACCTCCAAAGTGGGCATGCATGAAGAAACTCTGATCTTCGAATTTTGCCTTACTATAGTGGGCATTTCCACTGAAGCAGGCATTCTGAAACGTAGCGCCATCTTTGAACGATGCATCGAAGTATGAGTCAATTCCCTTGCAGGAAATGGAATGGAACATTGCATAGTTGTGGAAAACCGCCCCGCCAAAAAACACAATGTCGCGGAATGACGAATTGTTAAAATTAGTTGTTCCTTTGTGGCTTGTTCTTCTGAAGTCCGCGCTACTTCGAAATGTCGACTTTCCAAAGTGTGCATCACCTTCAAAACTAGCTTTTTCAAACCACGTGTCCTGGCCAAAGTCGGTCTTGATAAAACAAATCTCGTTCTTGAACACCGCCTGCTTGAACTTGGCCTCTGCCTCAAACTTTGTACCAATGAACCAAGAGTTGCCTGAAAAGACTGTACCGGAGAAATCGGTAAGACCAGGAAAAATAAATCCTGAGAACTCAGCATTGCCGAACACATGGAAAGAAAAATTGGCGCTCGATTCTTTCTTCCACTCGTCACTATCCTTCTGCCGCGCAAGAAGGTCCGTGGCCCAAGCGTTCCACGAGTCCTTTCCCTGATGGTACAATGCCAGCGATTGGTCTTTGTTCATACGCTCAACTCTGCGGCAATTTCATCGTCAAGAAATTGTAGGTGTAGTGACCTGCATTCATAATCGCTTCGGCTTACAATCATCGTGAATTTCTGCCCGAAATAAGTGCGTCATTGCGGGCTTCGGTGTACCAATTCTGAGTCTCAAGGTAGCGCCGAAGAGAAGTCGTTACAGGAGCTTTAGCGATATATTCGACAGCTTTGCAGAACGCAGTTTCGTCCTCTCCTCTCATACGCAATAGATGATCTGCGGCATTTTCTGGTGAGAAGGGTTTGTGATCAGGCGAGACAAGATCCGAGCATTGATAGTTGCTCTCAAGAGCAGTCCAAACAATGCCCTGACAACCAGATCGGTCGGCCCACTCCGCGATTTGGCGAGCGGGTTCATTCGATTCCCAAAGCTCATGTAGTCCGGAGCGCTTGCACCAATTTCCTATACGATTACGAATCGTACCTTCCCGGCGTCTTAGGTCACGGATGACTTCGTTAAGGGCTGTCCGAGTGCTGACAGCAAATTTCACGGGGCAGAGGCTGTCGCTCTGGGTCTCATCGATAACGAGTGTTAAGATTTTTTTGCGAGGACATTTGGAAGAAACCCGTGAGAACTCAATCGGTAATTTAAGGCCGTCTGCAGTATGCCACTCTTCTGGTTTCTTGCAGTCAACCCGTTCGTAGAACTTCTCCGCTCCTTGATGTTCAATATCCCATATTAAGGAACCCCAACCGAGAATGATGAACTTTCCATCAATTCTCACCGGGTCATCCGGATTCCCGGACCTTGTTTCAGCCATATCAATCACCTCACTTGTTTGACCCGCTTCATATCCCGATCCTTTCGATCTCGTCGAGCGAGACCCGTTCCTCGCGCCGATCGTAGAGCTTGGTGGTCTCCGTCTTCGCGTGCCCGGCCAGGTACTGCGCCACCTCGACCCGCGCCTCCGGGTTCTCGAGGTACGCGGTAATTCCGGTTGCCCGGAACGAGTGATTGCAGACCGGTGTCGTGATCCCCGCGTCCCTGGCACGCCGGGCGAGCATCTCCCAGGCGCTGTGCCGGTTGAAGCGGCGCCCTGACAGCGAGCCGTCACGCTCGAGCGAGCGGAAGAGGGGACCCTCGCGGTCGCCGTGGATCCCGGCCTCCGCCACATAGGCCGAGAGATACGCCTCCAGGTTATGGTGGCAGGGAATTTCGAGCTCTTTGCCGCCCTTCTCCTGCAGGCGCAGCCAGAGCCGGTCCTCCATGCGGAAGACGTCCTTCACGTTCATGGCAAGCGCCGCGGAGACCCGGGCGAAACTGTAGGTCATCACCGCGACGAGCGCCCGGTCGCGAAGTCCTCCGATAGTCTCCACCGGGATCGACCGCAGGAAGCGCCGGCACTCGGCGGTGGAGAGAACCGGCGTCTTGCCGCGCCGGACCGAATGCTTCGGGCCGCGCACCGCGGCCGCGGGCGAGCCCGGCACCACCTGGCGCACGGTCAGCCAGTCGAAGAGGCGCCGGATGGCGGCGAGCTCCTGCTTGACGGTCGGGCGCGAGGCGTCGCGCATGCGGGATTCCAGCCAGGCGGCGATGTGGACCGAACGGATCTCCCGGACATCCAGGACGCCGTGTTCGGCGAGCCAGTCGAACAGCCGGTAGGCGGCCCGGGCGTAGGCCGCGCGGGTGTTCGGGTTGCGGATCTGCGCGGCGAAGAACTCGAGCCAGGTTTCCTGCGCTTCGGGTCCTCGGCCGGCGATTTGGGCCGGGATCGCCGCCGCGGCCGTGGGAACGTCGGGATACGGTGTTGCCGGGATTCCGGTCTTGAGAACGATGTCCATGGTTGTCTTGCCCTGCTGCCCTGGCTGTGGTGATGGCCTTACATAAACGCCGTTATGTTAGGTTAGAGGAGGGATGGCAAGAGGTGGGTGGAAAGCCAATCGTTTCATGATTTTCACTCTCAATGGAGAACACACCCCTCACAAAATTTTCCAGCATTTTTATGACTTCACCGAGTTCGGCTGTGGTGGTATTCATCAACTTTTCAACTATAGCTCAGAAACATGACCGGTAACCTTACTCGATCAACCACCCGGATATACGGAGCATTGACTGCTCTAGGAGACGGGTCAACCGATGTGCTTGAACGACTGCTTCCATTTTTTGAGCCGATATTAAGGCCCTTACAAGGTAACGTTTTAAATCTCGAAGATTTTGCGAGAGACGTACGGAATACATACCAGTGGAACTTCAACACAGATGTTGTAGAAGTGTTTATTCCAAGGCTAAAAAGTGCGGGCTGGTTGACAGCTATTGAGCCGTCTGTTGAGCAAACCGGTTACAGCATCACCCTTCCAAATCAGATACTGAATATCGATATAGAAGCTACTGCTGAACGTCAGCTGCGGGATATAGCTGAGAAGTTTCAAGCATTCGTCCGGGAACTTTCGCCACTTATTGAAATTCCACACGACGTAGAGGGACTTGAAGAAATTCTGATAGAGTGGCTGCTCTACGCAGAAGCTTTTAGTGAGAATAACCTCAATTTCACGAAAAAAACCGTAAAAGATCCGTCGGGTACTTTGCGGCAGGTTGTCGAGATTCCACAAACGACAACGCTCACAGATAAGGAGAGCTTTCTGTGCGCCAGATTTGTTGCCCATGCGATCGAGAGTGATCCAGAAGCATCGGAAACGCTTGCTCGCATTGCTTCGATTGGGCTTCTAACGGAAGTCGTGCAGGATTTCGTGAAACCAAGCACCCCTGTAGAAACATCAAATTTAGCAGTTTTTCTCGATGCGCCTGTAGCGATGGAATTACTAGGTGTTTCAGGAAAAGCTGCCAAGGAAAACACTGAACCTGTAATTGCTGAGTTGCATCGGATCGGAGCTAGTATTCGAATATTTAGCCAGAGCATCGAGGAAATAAGGCAATCCTTGAAGGCTGTGCTAGAAAATCCACGCCCGACTGGCCCGACCGCTCAAGCGCTTGCTAGAAACGAGGTTTTACGGGAGTACGTGACCCACGTTGCTACAAATCCCGAGGCAATTCTCAAAGACGCTGGAATTCACGTTGTTTATCGAAAGCTTGAACAATTCCCATCTGAGCACGCTTATTTTACCGAAGAGCACCGAGACGAAATCTACGGCGCACTTACCTTTCAGGAAAACCCTAATGCCCGTGCACATGATGCTGATGTGACTACTTTGATCATGAGGCAGCGTCGAGGCTATGAAAATTCTGATATATTCAAGTCTCGTTTCTTGCTCATGACTAGGAACGGGCTTCTTGCTCAACTCGTTCGAAGGGAATGTGTCAAGTCGAGAATTATGTCACCGGTTTCAATTCCACCTGTCGTGCATCGTCGAGTGGTTACGGCATCGATATGGCTTCGCACTGGTTTTGGGACAGACAACTTGGATACCCCAAAACGATTGCTGCTGGCCAACTGTGAACGAGTCTTGGCTATACGTCCAAGTGTCGTTGAAGAAGTAAAGCGGCTAACCGATGCCCTCGGTGATGAAGAAATGGTGCGGCAACTTGATGTGCTGGTTAGTCAGCCTCGAAGCGCTCAGATGCTTATGGACAAGACGCTAGGTGCTCCCAGCGTTGTGACTTCAGAGAACCTCGGAGAACTGTTCCAACAGATGCTCCATCCGCACTTGGAAGAAGAGCGAAAAAAGGGTGATGAGGCCATAAAAGAAGAGAAGGCAAAAGGCAGAAAGAGAGTTGAGGAGATAAAGAGTGAACTAGAACAGACACAAGCTGTCAAAGACACGGTTGCCGCGCGACTTAGTGAA
The DNA here is from genome assembly GCA_965243115.1 of Gammaproteobacteria bacterium. Lineage (GTDB taxonomy): Bacteria > Pseudomonadota > Gammaproteobacteria > Eutrophobiales > Eutrophobiaceae > JAAXHV01. Next base: position 34,951 of record CBDEUD010000002.1, read on the forward strand.
AGGTCGAAAGAGGACAAGGCAGCTGTGGAAGCCCTCTGCAAAGATGTTGCAAGCAAATTGGCAACTCAGCGAAGAATCCGGAAGTGGGTCGGCGGTGCATTAGCTTTGCTCTTTTGTTCACCACCTCTGTTCGAGTCTTCCAACTGGCAAAGCTACCTATCATTTGCACTAGCTATACCACTCGGATACTCGACCATCACCGGAAATAAGTGGATCGGAACAAAAACTTCTGAGAAACATGCTACGGAAACACTATTGAGGGTTGCCAAAGAGCGGCGCTTAACGGAAAAAATTTCCCGGGTCGTAATAGATTGGCACGATGACCGTTTCCAAGTTGCGGAAAAGAGGCGTGAAACTCGCGCTCGGCGCGACAGTCCATGATCCCACCGACCCGATGGGGAAAATGTTCTTCAACATCGTTGCCACCTTCGCCGAATTCGAAAAGGTGCGGATCTCATCAAGATGCGCACCCGTGAGGGCATGGCGATCGCGAAGGCGAAGGGAAAGTTGCGGGGGAAACGGCCAAAACTGTCGAAAAAACTACAGAAAGAGCTCTGGCGAATGCACGATACCAGGGAATATTCGATCAGCGATCTGGCAGAGGTCTTCTCCGTATCACGGCCAACCGTCTATCGAACGTTGAGCAGGCGGAAAATCGCTTAACGTACGATTCTGCCCCTTACCGGAATCGACCCTATTTCCTGCGCGCGCTCGTGGCCTTCACGGGTAATTGCCCGCGCATTTGGGGCTGAGCAGCGCGAGAGAGCGATTCCGGAGCCCGGATTCCGGCCGGAATCCCCGTATTCGGGATGTTTGTTTCCCGAAAGACAAACAATCGGCGCCCTGATCTTGGCCGGACGGTGAGCTGAAGAGCGGTTCGCTCCCCGGACCGGTGGAGAGCAATCAGCCGTCGCGGCCGAACCCCTGCGGCAGGTCCAGGTCCGCAAGGCTGTCCAGGTCGACCTCATCGAATGCGCTGATGGCCTCGTCGAGCAGCTCCGCTACCGCGACGGTGACCCCGGCCGGATTCAGCTTGCATGATCTTCATGCACTCCTCGGGACGGCGAGCTGCCGGGCAAGCTCGTGAGTTTCCGGCGTGTCGCTCATGGCGGCAGGCTAAGAACCGCAGGCCTGCCTGGTCATGAACCATCCAGATTGACCGCGGAGGATTTTTCGTTTTTGCACGCCGGAAACGCCTGAATCCGGAAGGGTGCACTTATAATTCGATATGACCGTGCTGCCTGTGCAATCGTGGCGATTTTTCGTTTCCCAGCGGGATGGCTTCCGGCTGTCCATGCGCCGCTCGCATGGCTCGCAGAGCCGCATCCATGATCGATCGGATGCCACCATGATTACATTAAAGGAACTTTCCACTTCTCCCGGGGCTCGCCTCGCGCAATGGCGCGGCATATTGCAGCCATGGTGGCCGCGGTCATTTCCACATTCGGATGCGGTTCGTGCATATGACCGCTCGTGCGAAGCCAGCGCACCTGGAGCGGGTCGAGTTCGAAAATCCTGCCCGCCGCGTCGTCGATCTCCATGGCGTCTATCCTGGCCAGTTCGACGAAAAACGACAGCCCAACCACCCCGGTATGCACCGCGATCCACGGGTCTGAATACCTTTCGGGGAAATGAGGCAATGTGAAATCGCAACCAGGATCATAGTCCGCATGCTCCCAGTCCCAACGATTGTCCGGATGGCCCCATAACAATGCCGCCCAACCAATCGCATCCGCGCAGGCTGCCAGAGGTGTTACGCCTAGCGCCTCGTTCCCGCCGTCCGGGCCAATGAGGCCCACATCCTCCCGGCAGTACATTCCCGGGACAAGGTCGAGACGATCGAAGGCACGGTACAACCTTTCGATGAAGGCCCTCCCTGCACTTTTTTCGCGAGCCTCATATTCACGAAGCAAATCGGCATCTTCGGTGAACCAGCTGAAATAGGGACTGACCTCAAGGATGTCGGCCACCGCGCATAACCGCCCAGGCCCGGAGCTGGCAGCTGCTGCGTCCCGGATCGCCTCACACTGCATGTCCGTCAGTGGAAAAGACCTGGGGGCAAACTCTGAAGCCCGTTCGTCTGCGGTGCAGAATGTGTGCAATCGGGCCTCGGTACGGGCGAGCAGTGCCGCACCGTCGAGCCGGGGCGCTGGTTCGGTAAACAGGTCGGCTGTCTTGTTGTGAGGGGTAGATGGGAAATCACTGTTCCTTTCCCGCAAAATTGCACATGACCATCACTGCCATGTAGCAATGAAACAGGGAAGAAACATTTATCGAAAACCCGACGATGCCTACCTGCCGCTCCTTGGCCTGAATATAACCGTACATTCCTGGGGCTGACCGCTCTCCCAGGCCTTGTTACGGCAGGCCTTGTGCTTTTCGGCCTCCTCCGGACTTTCATCGATCCAGGTCAGGACACCCAAGGTTTGGCTTCGCACCGGCTCATGTGCCTCCAGTATCCGCCAGGCCGCATCCCAATGGTTGTCACCCATGATCAACTCCGCCACCGCAGTTTCCGCCCGGTCGGGCAGGGCCCAGAGACCGAGAAAAACCATGAGCACGCCTGCCAACACCCCGGCCCCCGAAAACCAGATCAGTACCCACAGCTGCTCCGCCCGCTCCGCGGGCCGCGCGACAATCCCGTTGAGTTGTCGCCTCAGTTCCTCGAGATCCTCGGTCACGCTGGAGAGCCTGGTGTCCTGACCCTTCAGGGACTGGGAAGCGCCATAAAGGCTGCGAACCGCCTTCTGCTTTTCACCGACAGTTTTCGCGAGCGCGGCCTGCTCCTGGACAAGACCCTCCACGCTCTCCCTGAGACGGGCCAGTTCGCCGGCATATTCGACCTTGACCAGGTCACCCAGGATTTTCGTGGAGTCGTTCTGGTTCTTGTTCAGCGTCTTGATGTTCTCGTTGATCTGCCTGAAGGTCCGCAAGACGGACGCGATTTCCGTGGCATCGTCCTCGTAATGCGGATCCGTTTCACTCATGGCGCTCACATCCCGTACCCGAAGTCGCGATCCCGGCTCCGGGATTTCTTGAGCTCCTCCTGTTGCCGCAGCTGCTCCGCGGCCAGCTTCTTCTCCCGTTCCTGCCGCGCACGCTCACGTTCCGTCGCGGCGATCCTCTCGCGCAATTCCTCCGTGGCCTCGTTGGTCAGAACCGTTTCCGGCGGCAGAGCCCGGTCATCCCCGGAAAACTTCAGGAAGGTATCCGCCAGCTCCGGAATGGCGGACCTGTCCAGGGCCGCAGCGAGGCCGCGCATCAGGCCACGGCCGATCCGGACCAGCATGCCGGCGAGCCCGCGGCGGGCCAGGAAGCCCTCGTAGTCCAGCGCATTCGCCTGAAGTCCGGACCGGGACAGTTTCCCGGCAAGACCCCCGAAGTCCCGGAATGTCTCCTTCGCCGCATGGAGCGTCACGTCTTCCCGGTGCCTGGTCATCGCCACGTAGGTCAGGTGCCGGTCCATGGTCGGACCCGCGAACACGAAGGCGCGGTCGACCGTGGCGCCCTGGGCCTTGTGGATCGTCGTCGCGTAGCCGTGATCGAAGGAGCGGAACCCGGCCGTGTCGATCTCGATCGGATCGTCGCGGCCGCCGAGACGAACCCGCATCTGCCCGTCCCCGAGGGCCTCGACCGTACCGAGGCTGCCGTTCCGGACCCCGAGCCGGCTGTCGTTCTCCAGGAACACGATCCGGTCGCCAACGGCGAAGGAACGTTCACCGGCAACAGTCTCGATCACCGTTTCGGCTTCCGCGAGGGGCCCGGCCTCCCGCAGCCCGATCCGGATCAGCCGGTTCAGGGCCTGGACATCGGCGCGCCGGTGCGTCAGCGCCAGCCGGGATTCTTCCGGATGATCCAGGACGTGCATCGTGTACTCCGCCGCCAGGGAAACCATCGCCTCCTCCTGGCTCCTGCTCCAGGCAATGTTGCCGGCCCGGTTGTACAGTTCCAGGCCGTCACGGGTCTGGTGCCCCGAAAACAACCTCGATGCCCGGCGCTGCCACTCCGGCTGCTGCCGGCGGACCTCCGAGAGCGTCGCCACGCCGCAGCGCTCGACCAGGGCCCGAAAGGGGGCACCGGCGCCGATCGCCTGCAGTTGCTCCGCGTCTCCCACCAGCACCGCCTTCGCCCCGCAGCGCTCAATCTCCTGCAGTACGGATGACAGTTGCGCGGTCGACAGCATCCCGGCCTCGTCGATCACCAGGACATCGCCCTTGCCGAGCCGGTCCTTGCCCTGTTCCCAGCGATGCACCCAGGCCGAAAGCGTCCGGGACTCGATCCCAGAGGATTCCTGTAGGCCATCGACGGCCCTGCCGGCCACGGCCGCACCCAGCACCCGGTAGCCCGAACGCTCCCAGGCATTCCGCGCCACCTCCAGCATCGTCGACTTGCCGCTGCCGGCGGCGCCGGCCACCAGCGCGATACGCTCCGGGTCGATCACCTGGTGGAACGCCGCTGCCTGTTCCGATGACAGGTAGGGACCTCCGGACTCCTCCATCTCCGTCCGGTGGTCCAATATGGCATGCGTTATCGCCTGTCCCTGAACCTCGCAGCTGTGGTCCGCACGAAGCCGGGCGCCAATGCGGGCCAGCTCCGTCTCCATCTGCACCGTCCGCCGCGTCGTGTAGCGCTTCGGGGATCCCGATCGCCTGTCGGACGAGATCGTCACCAGCTCCGGCGAACGCATGACTTCCTTCATGACCGCGGCCACCGCGTCCGGATCCCGGACCGCACGAAGCACCGCACGTTCGATGTCGCCGACCAGGAACACGCTCCTGTTTTCGGAAACCAGCTGCAGGATGTCCTCGGCACGCCCGAGCAGGGCCTCGAGGTTCCACACCCGGTCGCCGGCAGCGAGATCCACGCGCTCGACATCGAGGCCGCGCCGCGCCATCGCCGTCGCATGAACCCCGACCGTCCGGGTCGGAAGAATCGTCAGCCCGCGATCGGCGTGCGAGCGGTGATCGATCCGGACATCGTGCCCGGCCCGGGCCAAGGCCTGGTTGGCGCAGGCCGCCCAGCACTCACGCCATGCGCGAACCTGGGCAGGCGAGGAGGGGAGGCCCCTCCGCTTCAGCCAGCCGTTCTCGCGCTCGAGCCGGATCTTGTCCCCGAGTCCGCCCAGGGTAACCACCCGGACGGTGATCAGGATATGGGCATGGACGTTCCGTTGGTCGCCGGCCCGGGACGGCGTGTGGATCGCCCAGTCCGCCGCAGAGCCGTATTCGTCGACCAGTTCCTGGGCGAAGGCCTCCACCAGCGCGCGCTGCTGGTCGTCCGTGAGCTCTTCCGGAAGCGCCACCTCGAACTCCTGGGCTGTCTTCGCATCCTTGCGCCGCTCCGCGGCCTCTGCTTCATTCCACAGGGCCTCGCGGTCCAGGGCCCAGTCCGCAAACGAGTAGTCCGGCAGGATGATCCCGGTTTCACGGACACCGCCTTTGGCCCGGTAGTCATGGGTCATGTCCGTGCGCGCATCGTGGAGAACCTCGCCGGAGCGGTAGGCGGCGGCGGCGACTGCACTGCGGCCGGTGGCGCGGCGGACGGGCTTGACGGACATGTGGTAGATGGCCATTGGCGATCCGGGACTATGTAAAACCGATGATCGCGGGTAGCAGAGCGTGAATTGCAATGCAACTCATAAGCGCGCCTTTCATTTTATTCAGGGTTTATAGCGCCAGCCTACAGGCGTTGACGATTCCTCGGAATCCGGAATATCTTCGGGAAAGAGTAAAACAGGGAAAACCGCTCATGGCAATACGGAAACGCAGGTCGGATAAGGAGCGGCTCGAGGAACTGAACAGGAAGAAAGCCGCCATCGAGACGCGGCAGAAAGCCATCAGGGCACGCGTCGCGAAAAAGGAACGCGCAAGGGACACGCGGCGAAAGATCCTGGTCGGCACCTTCGTGCTTCACCAGATCGAAAACGACACCAAACACGGACCAGGCCTCAGGAAATGGCTGCAGGAAGGGCTCCCCGGATTCCTCAGGGAGATCGACCGGGAGCTGTTCGATGACATCCTCGGGGGAACGGACAACCCAGAACAATGATGACCGCATCGTAACCGTCGATCATGCGAAAGGTGGAAATGCCGGAAATCGGCCCCCGGATGGCAAAGTTCGAGTTCAACAGCATCGGCGACGAGCACCTCTCACCGATGCCGCCTGCCTGAAATCCACGGCGGGATTACCGATATGACACGCTGAATCAGAAAGATCCCTGTCCCTGCGGCAACCGCCCGATAACATCCAGGGTCGCGACGCAACTGTCTCGCAAGAACGTCAGGCCTTCGGACCCTAAATCCAGTCGTTGGGAATCGGGTGTTTCAGGATCCCCGTTTCCCGGACGAACTCTCGAATATGGCGCGCCCGTTGGAGAAAGACCTTGCAGAAGGGGTTTCTCTCGAAGAGGTCGAAGATGCGCTGACCAAGACATTCAACAGCAACATCGTCGTCCAGCCTCGGTATCGGGCTCCAGTTGTCGTAGATGAGCAGCCAATTATCCGGGTGTTTCACGAAGCCCTGTTTTCCGAAGCTCTCGACCTTGTGTTCAACGCGATCGAATATGGCCTCCACCCAATTGCGCTCTATCGAGTTTCCCATGTGAGGAAGAGGTGGTATCTGCCCCTTTGCGATCATCTCTATTTCAGATTGCGAACGGAGTGAATCGCTCACCCGATTGGGTGGAATGTAGCGGGGGCCGTTGATTCCTGCGTCTTCCGAATAGGCCTTGACCCGGGCCCAGTCCCGGGGGACTGCCACGGTAATCTCGATCCCAATGCATCCGGATGGCGTCGTCAGAACGAGATCGGGTCTTTCGCCCGTCTCGACCCTTAGAGGGAATTCCAGAAGACCAGCCTCGGAGATGGCGACAAGGAAACGACAGGTGATCCACCTTTCGGAACACTGTTTTCGGGCCCGGCCTCGGCCGCGACCCGGGGGAGGGACTTGGACATCGTTGGCGCGCAGGATCGCGGCAAGGGCCGACGACGATGCAACCTCGAACGGCCGCATTTTCTCGATCACCTTCAGAACTCCCGGCCAACCGACTGCAACGGTCTCGCCAATACTGCCATGATCATGCTGATACAGTCTCGGCTGCTTGACTGGGTCGGCGCTCCACCGCTTCTGGCTGTACGCCAGAAACTGCGGTCGATGTCGCGGGGGGCGCTGACGGCCGACGTGCAGGACCGGGACGGCGCCTTGCGGTAATCCTCAGGATACTTGAGAAGGCACGAAGGTGACGAAACTGTGGACAGAGCTGCCACATCTACCATCGACGGGTCTGGCGGCGCCTCTGTTCTCTGGTTGTTCTGTATGCAGTAATTGCTGTGCATCCGTCCATTATGACCAAGACGTCCTGAAGTTTGGAAATTCGATCTCGTAATTGTTTCACGCCAGGCTCCGAATCGCTGAACCTTCTCGTAAAGTCCGCTATTTCTCGCTTGGTCATCATATATCCCGAACGGGTTTCGGTACCATGCTCGATAATGAGTTGAACGTCTGATTCCCGAATACCGCGTTGGCGACAACGCCCCCTGATATGCCTTGTGTAATCGACGATCATCAATAGACCCTCTGTGTCCCGGATTTCTCAGCATCCGATTCCAGTTTTAGCTCAGCGAGCCATTTCTCGTGTTCGTCTTTCTCGGCCTGCGGAACCATTTCTGCGAGCCAGGAGACCCTTTCTCTGGTTGCATCATCGCCAAGCAGGTGTTCGGGAATGTCTTGGACCCTTACATGCCGGCGTCCGAGAGCAATCACGGCCAGCCTGTCGCCGTCCGTCAGACGCTCAAGTTCTCCCGAAAGGATGCTATAACCTGGCAACGAACTCGCCAAATCATAGGTGAGCCAGCGATCTTCACTATCGAACCCGATCACGCTCGACCCGCTCTGTTTAGCAAGGAATTTCAAGTATGCCGTGAATGGATTCCTCTCCTCGGGATCATGCCCCATGCTGACGGAATAGTTCGTAGTATCCGTACCGAAGACATCGCGTTTGGCGATCGATTGCCTTTCCTGTTCCAAGCCGTTCTCTACTCGCGATGTTGCGCCGGCGAAGGAGAGGTGGTCCCTGGCTACGCCCAAGAGCATCGCAACGGCACGGTCCGCTTCATCGAGTCGCTGTTTTCTCCACGCAAAACTTCCTTCCGCCAGAAGAGCCACGAAAAGTGGGGCCAACAGGATCTGTACTTCCTCGGAAATGCCATAATGACTTTCGACCATCTGCGAGGCGAGGTTGGTATGGTCCCCGAATGTGATCTTGCGCGTGCTGAAGCCGAAGTACCGCATCAATTCGGCATCCTTTTCCGCATCTTGGGGATTTTCTGCCAGTTGCCGGGGCGTGACACCAAGGGCTTCCGCGACCCGGCGGACCGTATTTGTATTCGCAGATGACCTTCCGGTTTCGATTCGGGCTATTGTTTTCTTACTGACCCCCGACTTTTGCGCGAGGCCTTCTTGGGACAGGTTGGCACGTTCCCGAAAACGTTTCAGAGTTTCAGGGTTAATTTTCGTTTTTGGCATCGATCTGATCCTTTTTCTTTTCTATGTCTGCTATATTTGAGATAATATAAGGTGCCAATTGCCAATACGGCGTTATTTTTATATAAAATAAGGGACAATAATGAAGTACATGCGAAAAAACGGCCCCAAAAGGGTCGTAATCGCTGCATAAACCTGTAATTCTTAAGCCTTCGCTGACGAAGAGGACATTTTCAGGGACTTGTGCTGCATCGGCACGAGTCCATAACAGGGGCCATGGATTTTGCCCGGCGGGCAATTGCGCGCGCGATGGAACTTGCGGCGATGAATACTGCGCAATTGGTAGATTGAAGGGCTGGTATGGACGGCACGTCGGAATGGACTGAGCTCGGAATGGAGCAGTGTTGTTTCTCACCTTATGCCAGCACAGAATTCCCAGATTAATCCCGCTGCTTAAAGTCGGAATAATTTGACGCGGAAGTGCTGATGCCTCGAAAGAGCGCCTTTATATCAGCCAGTTACGCTGCTTGATAATTTCTACTTGGAAAGGAAGACCATGAGATCGGCGGCCAGATTAATTTGAAAATGTTCATCCTTTGTCCGTCAACATAAACAGAGAAATAACAGCGGGGCTGGATCACCTTGCGATGCTGTCGCCCGTAGAGGCGCATTACCAATCGCTTCTTCAAGGATTCAGTTCGGTCACGACCCAGCTCCGAAATTACAGCTTCTATGCATTCTGGGTGACGCACTACAAACGCAATGTCAGGAACGACGCGCGGCGCGTTCTTGAGGACAAGATCCGCCGCATTGAGGCGCTCTACGCGCTCGCGGCTGCCCAGCACAAAGGGGAGACCGGCGTGGCCGGGCGGACATTCGCGGAAGCCAAGCTCAAGGAAGAAACCGACATTATCGATTTCAGGGCCGAGACGGACTCCAAGACCGACGAGAATGATCGGTATCTCGCACCTCTCGGGGGGGCGTTTCCCGGAATGATGCTGGGTGCGGATTGGGGGGCATGACACCCGTGTTGTTCCGCAGCTTGTCGTTTGAGAGATCGTACCCTGTATAGGCGAAATTTCAGGGAATTTTCGATGCTCTCAGCCGCAATCAGCGGCGTTTGCCTAGGTATTTACCCGTCAGCGGCCTCTGAGAGCACCGGTTGATGACTTCAGAATCAGCAAGAATACAGATCCCCTACTGAACCGACCTGTTTAATGGGAACCAAATGCTTATGTGAATCTTGAATCGCAAGTGCCTGTCATGACACGCCTTTTCCACCGATTCGGTTCCCATAAAAAATCAGGCTCAGACGTTCGAAAGCATCGCCAACAGCTCATCCTTCACGCCCGTGAACCGTCCCTTGCCGAGACTTGGGGAACGCCACTCCGAGAGCATGTCCAGCTTTTCGGCCGGATCCGTGCGCAGGTAAATCTCCGTGGTCTGGAGGCTCTGGTGCCCCAGCCACAGCGAGACCCTGCGGATGTCGCCGGTGGCCTCGAGAATCATCAAGGCACAAACGTGCCTCAGCACATGGGGCGTTACCTTCCGGCGTGTGATCGACGGTTGGGTCCGCGCTGCCGTCATGACGTGCAGCTCAAGCCGCTTGGCGAAGCCGCGTCGGGTCATCCCCCGTCCCATCGCATTCAGGAACAGGTGGCGGTCGGGAACTTCTGGACGGATGGAGAGCCACGCTCCGAGCGCGCGTCCTGTTTCCTTCCACAGCGGCAGGACACGGGCCCGCCGTCCCTTGCCCATGACCCGGATCTCGTCGAGTTGCGGCATCCTGACATCGTCGAGGCCGAGGCCGACCAGTTCGGAAACGCGGAGCCCGGCGTTGTAGGCGAGGCACAACATTGCCCGGTCCCGGGTTCCGGATTTGGTGGCGGTATCCGGCGCCTTGAGCAGCGCATCCACTTCGTCCCGGTCGAGATAGTCGAGCGCGGGAACGTCGCCCTTCTTCTGCGGGATCGCATGCACCCGAGCCGCCAGTTCAAGATGGTCCGGGTACCGGAACTCCAGGAAACGGGCAAAACTCTTGACCGCGGCCAGACGGGTGTTGCGGGTATTGACACTGTTGCCTCGTTCGGCTTCGAGATGGTCGAGGAAGGCGAGAATGGTGTCGACATCGAGATGGCCGACCTCGAGCGCGCAGGGACGGATGCCGTGCCTGTCCGCGGCGAAGATCGCGAGCAGCCTGAAGCTCGTGGTGTAGCTCACGATGGTGTGCCGGCTTGCTCCCCGGTCACGGGGGAGATACTCCTGCAAAAAGGCGGATAGAGGGGGTGCGAGTTTGGTCATGTCTTTTCCTTTTCTGTCATGAGCAGTTTCTCGGTCGCCACCGACACCTGACGCATGAGGACGGGTGTCGCCTCGAGGTACCAGTAGGTATCCACAGTTCGCGCGTGTCCGAGATAGGTCGAGAGCGCGAGCATGTGTCGGCCGACATCCTTCCGGCTGGAAGAGATGGAGCCTTCCAGTGCGGCGACGGCGAATCCGTGCCGCAGGTCCTGAAGCCTGGGGCCGGGTTCTCCGGCTTTGCCGCGAACCCCTGCCTTGCGAGCGAGCAGGATGAAGGTCGCAGTCAGGTAATCCGGGCGCACCGGCTGGCCGGATGCGAGCACGAACAGGTGCTCGCAGGGTCCGCCCCGCCGTTTCCGCGTCACGAGGTAGTCGTTGAGGGCGCGGCGGGCACTTTCGTGCAGGGGCACCAGGCGGTCGCGGCGGTTCTTGGTATTTCTGACCAGGAGCCCGTCCGGTCCGAGGTCGCCCAGCAGCAGGCCGGCCGCTTCCGAGCGTCTCAGCCCGGTGCATGCGATGAGACCGATGATGGTGTGGAAGGTCAGCGGGGTGAGCGACCCTGACGGTCCCAGGGACAGCGCCTCCGTCATGATCTTCCGGATCTCCTCCTGCGACGGAATGCGCGGCGGTGGGCGGATCCGTTTCGACTTCCCGAGAGCGTCCCGGTGGGGAACCTCGTGACGGTCATCCCCGACATGGAGGGAGACGGCCAACCCGCGGATGATGCTCAATCGCCTTTGGGCCGCGCCGACCGACGTTGCCGTACCGGCCCAGTCCAGGACACTGTTTATGCGCACGAATTCGTCGCCCCTGGCGTCGGCATGTTCGGCGTAACGCATCAGGACCCGCTCCTGTTCCCCGAACGACAGGCCCAGTGCTTTCCTGCTTGCGACGTAATCCTTCGCGTGATCCGTCATGGTCATCGGACGTCTCCCTCGAAGGGCCAGGGCTGCACCAGTTCACGGAGCATCCGGACATCGACGCGGGCATAGATCGCGGTGGCGTCGGGAGAGCTGTGCCTGAGCAGGGTGCCGATGGCTTCCAGGGGGGCGCCGTCGCGCAGGAGATTCGTCGCCGCCGACCGCCTGAACAGGTGTGACGCTGTCGGGCCGACGCCCCGGATCCCGGCCCGCTTGATCGCACGTCTGACGATGGAGCCGCCGATGCACTGCCGCGACACGGGACAGTATGGTGCCCTGCAGCGGAGAAACACCTTCATCTCGTCGCTGCGTGGCCGGGCCTCCAGGATGTAGTCCCGCAGCGCGTCGCCCACGTCCTGCGGCAGCGGCAGTTCCGCCTCGCGCCGCGACTTGCCGCTGACCCGGATGACGGCCCTGTCCCAGTCGATGTCGTCGAGATTCAGCCCGGCGACGTCGCTGGCCCGCAACCCAAGCCGGGCGAGCAGCAGCAGGGCTGCCCGGTCGCGCATCCCCATCGGCGTCGTCACGTCGCAGGTCGCGATCATGCGTTCGATATCGTCCTGCCCGACATGCCGGGGCAGGCTCTCGCCCCGGAGTCTCGGGATCGTCGGGACCGCGTGGACGAGTTCCGGCCGGCAGAGGCTGTTCGAGCCGAGGAAACGCAGGTACATCCGGAGCGTACTCGCCTCGCCTCCGACCTGTCCGCGAGAGGCGGTTTCGAGACGGCCCAGGATCGTGTTCCGGACCCGGGCGGCGTCATATGCCCCCGGGTCGTCGCCGAGAGCCGGAAGCAGCGTGCGAACGCGCCATTCGTAATGTTCGATGGACGTGTCCCTGAGGCCGCGATGCTGTCGAAGCCAGTGCAGGAATGCGTCCAGATGTTCACCGTGCTCGACGTGGGACTGCGGGACCTTCGGCGCCGGGATGACACTCCTGTCCACCAGGAACGCGGCAAAAAGCCGGAGTATGGATCCGGAGCTGTCGGAACCGGCAAACCTGCTGGGCCTTTTGTCGAGGAACCCCGGGTGAGCACAGGTACAGTCGTGGGCAAGAAAGCGACGCTGAACGCGTTCATCGGCTTCCGCCAGGGGAATGTCCGACAGGTAGAGCCAGACAATGAAGTGGCGGCACAGGGCCCCGCTCCGAATGATCAACGAACGCGTGTATCCCCGCTCTTCCAGGGAATCCCGGAACTGTATCGCGAGATGTCCGCCAGCCTCGATCTCCGGAGGAACATCTGCCCGCCCGGTCTCGAGCAGGTACCGGAGAAACCTGAGCGCAAATCGCCTGCAGTGCTGCCCGGGCTTCCTGCCGTTCCGATGCCGTCCTGGACAGTGGCATTCATGGCCCATGAAACGGTCAAGAAGGTGGACGTCGAGCTTGTCGAGACCCGAACCGTTGAGCGCCAGCCAGACCGCGATGTGCGAGGCTGTACTGAACAGACCGCAGGTTATCCCGGTCGAAAGGCCAAGGCCTTCCAGGTGCTCCGCGTAGCACCGGACAACACGGGAATCCCGTTCCGGAACTCCATCGGGAAGTAACGGACTGAATTGTTTCGAAGGCATGATCTCTCTCCTGTCAGTGTCAAAACCGACAGGAGTAGAGCAGATTTTTATGGGAACCGGATCAGTGCAAAAGGCATGTCATGACAGGCACTTGCGATTCACGGTTCACATAAGCATTTGGTTCCCATTATGAATAGGCTTTTATGGATCGTGCGTAGCACGTTCGATAAAAGCATTGAGCTGAGCCGCGCTCGCTGACGGTGAGTTTCTATGGGATTTCTATTCGCCGAAGCGAGCTTTATCGCGCCGGTCTGAAGCGCTTCGCTCCCGGCATCGATGCTGCCGCGATGGTCCTGATCCGGTCCGGGCAGGGGATTTCGTTGATTTTGTAACCCGGCAAGGCATCTTTCGCCACTTCGGGAACGATGCGCGCAGCAGGAGCCTGCCCGGGTCGAGCATCGAACCGGGATTGGGTCCGGATCACCTTGTGAGATATCATTGTCATGGCGGCGGCCTTGGCCTGGGGATTTGCCACACGGTCTCGGGCGGCGCCTTGGAAATGGGGACCTGCCGCAGCGGGCCGTGCCCGCAGTGTTGGCAGACGGTGATGTCCTTCCCGGTCAGGCGCAGCATCATCGCCTGGGTGTTCTCCGGTACGAACGGTTCGGGTTCAGGCTGGCCAAGCAGCTCCCGGCAGCGGGCGAGCTTGGTGGCGCGGAAGCGATTGGCAAGCAACCCGTAGTGACGCAGCCGGGTGAAGCCGTGCGGCAGCACATGCAGGAGAAACCGGCGGATGAATTCGTCGGCATCGAGCTGCATGACCTTGACCTTGTTGCCGTGCGCGTAGTCGCGCCAGCGGAAGCGGACGTGCTCGCCGTCGAAATCGACGAGACGGTGATTGGAGATCGCCGTCTTGTGGGTGTAGCGTCCGAGGTAGCCCAGCACCTGGCCCGTGTCCGCGAACGGTGCTTTGGTATAGACCACCCAATCCCTGGACCTCAGCGCGGCTGTCAGACGCGCGAAGGCGTGATCGTCGTCACTGTCGGGATTGGAGCGGAGCTCGCCATTGCGGCGGGCGGTGGTGAGGAAGTCGAGATACTTTCCGCGAAAGACCTTCGAGAGTGCCCGTGTGGGGAACAGGAAGCCTTTCCGGGTCGGGGAGAGCCAGCGATCCTTGTCCGGGCTCAGGCCGCCATCGGTGACGATGCAATGGACATGGATGTGCTGTCCGAGGTTCTGTCCCCAGGTGTGCAGCACCATGGTGATGCCGAGTTCACCGCCGAGCCAGCGGGGATTGTGGCCGAATTCGAGCAAGGTGCGGGACGCGGCCTTGAAGAGCAGCTTGTAGATGGCAGCGGGATTCGCCTGCGCGAGAGGATTGAGTTCGTGCGGCAGCGTGAACACCACGTGCCAGTAGCCGATGTCGAGCAGGTTGGCACACTGCTTCTCGACCCACTGGGTCTGCGCGAGCGACTGGCACTTGGGGCAGTGCCGGTTCCGGCACGACGCATACTGGATCGTTACCATGCCACATTCGTCGCATTGGGTCTTGAAGCCGCCGAGCGCGGCGGTGCGACAGTGTATCAGGTCGTTCACGACCCGGTGTTGTTGAGGCGACAGCGGATGCGCCGCACCGTAGGCATCGGCGCGTGCGCGCAGGATGTCGGCCACCTCCAGCGCCGGCCGCACGGCCGACGCTGCATGGTCTGCATGTGCCATGGTTCAGGCCGGAACGGCCTTCGGGAACTCCAGCAAATCCAGCGGGGACGGCGTGGCGCTTGTCTTCTCGCGGGCGAGATGCAGGTAGCGCATGGTCGAGCGGATCGACCTGTGACCGAGACGGCGCTGAATGACAGGGAGTTCGACCCCCGCCTCCAGAAGCCCCGTGGCATAGCAATGTCGAAGGGTATGAATGCCTCCTGACTTGGTAATCCCGGCCTTCTCCTTGGCTCGGTGAAAGATGTGTCCTGCTCCGCGACGGGTCAACGGCCGGTCGCTGTACCGGCTGGGGAACAGCCAGGTCTGCGGACGTTGGTGACGCCAGTAGTCACGCAATTGCGTGAGAAGCCGCTGCGAGAGCGGGACATAGCGGTCCTTGTTTCCCTTGCCCTGGTCGATGCGCAGGCACATCCGCCCGGAATCAATGTCCGAAACCTGAAGATGGCAGATCTCGCTGGCGCGAAGACCCGCGGCATAGGCCGTCATCAACAAGGCACGATGCCTGATGTTGGTGGTGACCGAAAACAGCCGCACCAACTCGTCGTGGTTGAGGATCTCGGGCAGCTTCGAAGGCGTCTTGGCGCCGGGCACATAGAAGTGCGGGTCCGGCCGACCGAGCGTGATGCGGTACAGAAAGCGGATCCCGTGCCGCACACAGTTGCAGCTCTGCCAGGTCAGTCCGCGCTCCTCGTGAAGGTGGAGCAGGTAGTCCTGAACCTCCTTTGCAGAGATCTTCTCGGGGCTGCGCTTGTAGTGACATGCGAGCCCAGAGACGGAGTGGAGATACAAACGCATCGTGTTCTCGGTCAGGCCGCGAACGGTCATGTCGTTAATCATTCGTTTGCGTAACGGTGTCATGGGTCTTCTCCCTTGAAGTGTGATTGGTCATGGAAAACACCGGCACCTGTAGCGACCAGTGCATCCACGACCGAATGTCACCAAACGAGAGAGAGATGGAAACGCCTCAATGCGCCAAATGAAGACGACGAAACGCGCGAAAACGGTTGTTCAGGGCGCACAACACAACACCTGCAAGGAGCCACCCGCCGCGGAACGCGGCTCAGTTCTAAAGTGCTAACAGGAATGTTCCTGTTAGCACTTGTGGGACTTTTGGTACCCATGTTGGGTTGAGGCCGATAACCGGGGATGACGATACCATGCCCTGAACGCATGGCTTGAGGACCGGAATCCGGGGAATTCGCTCTGGAGCTGCGCAGGCCTGCGCGCGACCCCGCCAGGCGCTGGTGACTGCAGAACCAAAAACGAAAGGGGCGGCCCGGCCACCCCTTCGCATCTGAT
This sequence comes from Gammaproteobacteria bacterium, assembly GCA_965243115.1. Taxonomy (GTDB): domain Bacteria; phylum Pseudomonadota; class Gammaproteobacteria; order Eutrophobiales; family Eutrophobiaceae; genus JAAXHV01. The sequence continues at coordinate 51,176 of CBDEUD010000002.1, forward strand.
TCCCGCCGAGGCGGGCAGCGGACACGAAAAAGACCCGCGCCGCAGCTGACGCAAACATATGCCATTTGGCCAAGGGTTTCAACAGCCAGGTTCCTCCGGGGTGTACGCCAAACTTGTTGGTTAGCCTGCGGCGATCCGTTGGGCCTTCCATAGGGCGAACTCTTTCCACTGCAAGTTCTTCCAGCAACTCTTCATTGCCATCAGTGCATTCGCGCCGCGCACCGACCATTTGCAGCCCGACCTCTTGAAGCGTGTGACGACCATTTGCTTGCAGCTGCTCTCGATCTGGCCACTCCCGACTTGCATGCCGCGCGCCCGGTACGCGTCGTAGCGCATTCGTTCCTTGTTCGCCTCGAAATAGTCGATGCACCTGGCCACGTCCTTGTAGCGGTCACGATGCAGGCGCAGGTCCGCGATGACGCCAGCGACGTCTCCGTTCAGCAGTCGGGCCTTGACCTCCGCCAGATGCTCCTCGTGCGCGACATCGTAAGCCAGTACTCCGTCGCAACTCCGTCATGCTCGCAGACGATCCTGTGTGTCCCCGAAACGTTCTTCCTTGCCAAGCCTTTCAGATATTCCACCGCATCCGGATCACGGAACCCCGGTTCATTGTCCTTGCCGCACATCAGTCGTTTCTCCTGCTCTCCTCTGCCCGGTCACGCGGCGCCGACCGGTTGATCCGGTCGTTGTCGGCCACGCCGGGCTCACGCCCGGAAAACATGGCAGCAGGAAAGTTTCAACCCTCCGCAAGATCCGTCAAACGCTCGGAATGGAGAACGAATTCAGGTCAACCAACAAATTTGGCGTGCACCCGTTCCTCCGTCAGGGCGCATGGTCGGGGCGCGGCAGTCCTTTGAGGACCAGAGCGACAATCTTGTTGAAATCATCCTGTCCAACCCGCAACGCCACGCGCCCCGTTAGGTGCAGCCGACTCACGGCGACCGTGGCCAGGTAATCGCAAATCACCCATGACAGCTGCATATTCGGTATGTCGATCGGGTAGGCCATGCGGTTGTCCGGCTGGGATTTCGTCGTGAGTGGCAGAACCGTGACGTTGCCATGAAGTTTGGCTCTCCGTGACAGAATCAGGACGGGACGGCGTTTCCAGAACTCGGGAAGCTGTGCGTCCATGGGAAAGTCGCACCAGTAGATCTGTCGGATCCGCGGGGCCTGTCGGATCTTGGGCGGTACACGGGGCGGCTGGCTGGCTTCAGTCATCGCTCCGGCCCCTCCCTATCAGGGACAAAGGTCATGTCTAAGCCGCCGGTTGCCGCATCGAGTGCCGCTCTCAGTTTGTCGGCCAGATCATCCCAGCCTTCCATGAGGTCCCTGGCGTCGTCAAATACGACATAGGCGTCACCGCTGGACGCGCAGAGTTGAGGAGCCGCTGCGAGCAACTTCGCGTCCTCAAGGCGAGTGATGCTCTCGGCGACGACCCGACCAATCGGACCGCGTGTGTCGCAGACTGCGTAACCGTCCCCGGTCTTGACAGGAATCCAATCTCGATGCGGTCGGATGTCCCGGCTCAGCAGCACCCCGAACGCCAGTCTCGCCAACGGCGGATACTTGCCAGACTTGAACCATCCGTTCACGGTAGTCTCGGGCACATCAAGAACTGCGCCGAGCTTCCGCTGCCACCCGCGGCCATACCTGTGTTCGAACGCCGACTTGAGCTGTGATTCGTCGATGCTACCCGTCAGTTCTTCGCGATACGTCGTGTCCGCAGCCACTCTGATATTATCCATGATTATTATCCCGAAATCTGTTCTTTTTTCGACCATAAAAGAACTAAATTCGGATTTCAATACATGAAATCAGAATTTTTAACCGAATGCGGGTTCGGCCCGATGATTGATGCCGGGCCTTTCCCCCCTGTCCATAAAGGAGCGGTTAAGGACACCCGCCCACAACCCTGTCCATAAACAGGCTTCAACGCATTGTGGACAGGGAGTATGATGCGGACAGCGTTTACGGACCGGGGAGACTCCCCGCGATTTGAACAAAGGAGTGCCGGAAAAAGCCTTTCAGGCCAGATCAAATTCCCGGTAGGATGCCCCTGTTACGGAGGTAACATGTTCGACCGTCACCGGACAAATGCAGGAGTCCTCGCCGCAACGCTGACAGGTGTGGCGCTGTTTGTCCCTGCTCCCGCTGCTACGCAAGATGTCCATGGCGCAATTGCCTTCGGGACAGAGACCGACCGGAGCGACGGCGTGGCCTACGGCTTCGCATGGAACTTCCCGGCGAAGGATACGGCACACATGGAAGCGGTGAATGCCTGTGTCTCGAGCGGCGGGACGAACTGCATCCAGCTCGCCTGGTTCCAGGACGCCTGCGGTGCGCTGGCGATGGACCAGCACGGCAATGCCCAGGGCAAACCCGGCATGACCCAGGAACAGGCGGAAGCGCGGGCGTTGCAGACGTGCGAGGCGGTCGGCGGTGCCGGTTGCACTATCGTCGGTTCCCTGTGCACGACCCCGGACGGCGAGCCGGGCACCTGGTCGGGCAGCGAAACCGTCCTCCCGGCGCAAGGCGCACAAACGGTGGTGACGGGGCCAACTGACGGATCACCTGCCCACGAAGAACTCGTCCCATCGCAGGATGCACAAGCGGTAGTCACGGAACCGGAAGAGGAATCGCTTGCCCGTGAGGAGCGCGTCCTCGTGCAGCAGACCCTGAACGCCCTGGGGTTCGATGCCGGTCCCGCCGATGGCATCTTCGGGCCGCGTACCCGCGCTGCCATCCGGGAATGGCAGAGGGCCAGCGGCCATGAAGCGACCGGGCAGGTGACGCGGGAACAGTTCGCTGCCCTGGCGGCTGTCGAAGTGGCGCAGGACCAGGACCAGGAGCCTCGGCAGGAAGACGCCGGCAACCGGTCCGGGGAAGTGCTGGTTTTCGGCCCGGAAACGGGTCCGAAATGCGCCGAGGGATACAGCGAAGGAGAGCTTTGCTGGGTTGAGTTTGCCAACAAGCCCGGATGTTTCTTCCTGTACCATTCATACTTTGGAAGGACTGATATTCGGCACACTTCGTCCTGGTCCGGCACTTGTCTCGGCAATGTTGCTCATGGAAGGGGAACAATACGTATTACTGCTAAAGGCAGTTGGCACGGCATTGTATTGGAAGCCACGGGGGAAATGGCTCATGGAAACATGCAAGGACGATGGAGTTTTCGCATAATTCGCGGAAAAGGACTGGAAAGTCATTATTCTCTCCGTACTGGAGCAGTCTATGAATGCCAGTACGTTGACAGCAAAGTGGTTGGCTGGGTATCGATGCGTTGGCCCCATGGAGATAATATTGTCTATGTTTTCGAAATCGCTACCATTGGCGGCAAACTGGATATGTCACGTTCCAGAAATGTGGAAACCCTGGTGAACCAATGACAAAGATTATCGCCGCGTTTGCCCTCCCCGGCGCTCCGTAGCCTGATCCCGATCTTCATTCCGCGCTCCCTTTGTGCGGGTTTTCCCTAATCGGCAGAGTGGAAAACCCAGAGCGCACCAACCCCGCCGCCAGGGTGGATTCCGGACACCAAACGGGGTAAAACGCCTTTCGGTTTGTTTTCCGAAACGCAGAAGGCGAATCCATGGGCGGCTATATCGAACGCATCTCCGCAGAAATCGCCGACATCCTGCTCCGCGAAGGCATCGACTACACATGGATCTGACGAAGAACATCGACCTGATTATCCAGTTCGTCAAGCTTGGAAAGCGGCCCGAGTCCCTTCTGTTCGCTTTCGCCATCTTTCTATTGGTGGTGGTCGCGAGTTACGGGGAAGAATACCCGTCATTCAGCCGCGAAACCTACGCGGCTCTAGGACTATCCGTTCTCTCCACGGTTGCCGGAATTGTATTGGCTCGCCGTCACACATTTGAGGACAGCTGGAGGATCCTCGTGGTTGCCTTCCTAGCGAGTGCAGTGCTCCTCATCCTGTATGGTGCCGCTTGGCCGTTCTACGTTTATCCCATCGTGTTGCTTTTGGAGTTGGTGTGGCGCTCACGGAAGACAGAGAATAGGAAAGTGGGGCCTGACGAGGCTGATGGCCATCGAGAGAAGGAGGATGAACCATGAGAAACCGCCTCCTCATGGGTTGTTGCCTGTTCTTCACGCTGGCAGGCGCTGAGGTAGCTGCTCAAGACTTGAGCCTCAAGAACGTCGCTGCTTGGGACGGTGAGTTCGCTGAGTTGGTCGGTGAGCTTGCAGCGCAAGGCTACAGTGTCGAGTTCACTCAACAGCATGACAGAATCTTGGATGCGATTTACGCCGTGGCCGGGGCACCGGTGATCAGCGAGAGCGCGGTGGACGCATCGTTGGCATATTACTTCGACAATGAGCGTCCGGCTGGGACGGTCGTGACATTCGTTGTGTACAGGCGACTGCATCCGCCGGAAGCGCTTCCGGTTGAGCGGATTCTTGTGCGGGCCCGAAGGAGTAACGAAGGGTTAGGGTTCATCTGCGAACTCAAAGGGAGAGCGCAATCGAGACCCGCGTGTTCTGGGAACTTTGATCTTAATAGCGGTGATATAACCTTCGACGAAAACTCGCTCGATTTGCTCCTGCCCCGGGTTTTCGATGCACTCCCCGAACGTGGTCGATCCGAATGCGTCCGAGAGTTCTACTCTGGCGAGCGCGATCAATTGCAGTGTGCGCAGTTCCGGCTTGGATCCGACCTTGTATGTTCTTTTCAGGCTTGGCTTTATTCGCTTTATAAGTGTCGCCAACGAGGTTAGTTACGGAACCATCAAGATCCGGGTGGTCAAGGAGTCCACCTGTGCTTCCATTGTGGTGGTGCCGAATCGTTGTATCGACCGTCGTCTGTGTTGCAGCGTTTTCCGCTAGCGCCGAGGATTGCAGGAAGGCAATCCCCGATCCTTCCAGTGCCATATCGAACGGCTACTACGGGGACACCGATGAACTCACCGGGGTTGAACTCAAGCAATATCTCAACGGCATCGTGGACGATCACATCAAACACCCGTGGGAGTGCGTCTGGACGATACTGGAAGAAGCCGACGAACATCCAAACGACGCGGATGCCATCATGGCGTTCTATCGCCGCATTCCAATCACCAAGTCTCAGCGAACGAAGCGTGTGCGTAAGGGAGATAAACCGGGAGACACCTGGAACAGGGAGCATGTCTGGCCGAAATCCCGAGGATTTCCCAAGGAAACCGACTACCCCTATACAGATGCTCATCATCTCCGAGCTGCCGACTTTTCCGTTAACAGCTCAAAGGGAAGCAAGTATTTCGGTTCAGGTGGAACCAAACACAGAGAATGTGACTGCAGGTACACACCGAACACATGGGAACCTCCTCCCTCTGTGCGGGGCGACGTGGCGAGAATGGTGTTCTACCTTGACGTGCGGTACGAGAATGACGGAGACGATGGTCACGCCACTGACCTAACGCTCGACGCCATCGGCAACCTGAGTACCCTCCTGAAATGGCATCGGCTCGATCCGGTGTCTGCGAAGGAACGAGCGCGGAACGACACCATTCACCAATGGCAGGGCAACCGTAATCCCTTCATCGACCACCCCGAATTCGCCGAACTTATCTACGCAACCGATGAACGCTCCGCCCCACATGGTGGCTGAAGTGATTGTCGGCACACTGCATACGCAGCCAAGACCGGCCAAGCGCCATGCCTAGGCAACCTCGGGATTGGGTATGAAGAAAATCATCTTGCTGTCCGACGGCACAGGCAACAGCGCCGCAAAACAGCACAAGACTAATGTCTGGCGGCTATACAAGGCCTTGGACCTGCATTCCCGCGATCAGATCGCCATGTACGACGATGGCGTGGGCTCGCAGGAATTTCTCCTATTCAAGTTGCTGGGAGGTGCATTCGGCTGGGGCCTCAAGCGAAACGTCATCGAACTCTACAAATTTCTCTGCCGCAACTATGAAGATGGTGACAAGATCTTTCTCTTTGGCTTCAGCCGCGGTGCCTTCACGGTTCGCGTACTTGCTGGACTGATCGATAAGTGCGGGTTGTATACGGGATTCGAATCGGAACACGAACTACATGAATTCGCACACCGAAGTTATGCGATCTACCGATTCGATAATGAGAAATACAGAGGATGGCAGTTCTCAAAGCTGCTCGCTTGGATATGGGATTGTCTGCGCTGGAAGAAGGAGAAAAACAACTCGTCTGTAGTTGATTCCAATATCGAAATCGAATTCATCGGGGTTTGGGACACAGTCAACGCTTATGGCTTTCCAGACGGACTCAAGATCAAGGACTTCTGGGACAAGTGCATCTTCCCGCTGCAGTTCAATGACAGGAAGCTGAGCCACAAGGTTCGCAAAGCATGTCATGCAGTTTCGATAGACGAAGAACGGCACACTTTCCATCCTGTGCTGTGGGACGAGAGCCGGGAGAAAGATTCCGAGCGCATTGAACAGGCCTGGTTTCCGGGGGTTCACTGCGACGTCGGAGGCGGATACCCGCGCCATGAACTCGCGTTGGTTTCGCTCGACTGGATGATTTCGAAGGTCGAACAAAGCACTAAAACAGAGACAGACCGCCTAAAATTTAGGATTGACCTGCGGAAAGAGTACCGCCAACGCTGCAACTGGAACGGTATTCAGCACGATTCTCGCGCTGGGCTGCGCGCATTCTATCGCTACAAGCCCAGAAACATCGAAACACTTTGCAAAGAAGCTGGAGCGATCCGGCCACCCAAGATTCACCAAAGCGCGTTCGAGCGCATTAAGGCGCAGGTCGTCCCTTATGCGCCGATAGGACTTCCCGCAGAATACGATGTCGTCGCGACGAAAGGTACGTCACCGATATTCGAGACGAAAGATGAAGCAAAAGAGCGGCATTCGACCATGAAACGCGCCCTCGACATCATCTGCCGGCGGCAATGTCTCTACTGGGCATTCGTCGTGACGACGCTGATAGTGGCTGTCCCTTCCTTTATCTTGTGGTGGTTCGCGGCCCTGTGCCTGATGATTCCGATATGGTTCGCGGCCCTAGGGCTCTATGCAATTTTAGGCAAGGCCAAGAAAGACGCGTCTGCGAAGATCTTTGATCGGGCGGCAAAGGCATGGGCCTGTGTTAAGAAAAGGCATCGAAGCAATCGCCTGAAGACTGGCGTTGTGCCGGATACGTCGAAACCGACAGTAACATCTCAGTTGCGATGTATCTCGTGTTGGCTGATCTTCGCGATGATCCTTGTCGTGATCGTCGTGGCAGCGGACCGAACGGTGTTTTACATTCGTGACTGCGTTGCCTGCATTTGTGGGCAGTCAGACGCTCAGACACTGGAGACAGGTAAGGAAACTGTTGAGTTCAACACGGACGATCCTTGCATGCCAACCGAATTGGAACTGGTTTCCGGGATAACGTATAAGTTCGATGTCGAAAACGTCTCTAAGTGGATGGACAACGATCTTCGGGCCGGGCCGGACGGCCTAGTCGACGCCGCGCCGCTACCGATGAAGGTGTCGGTACCCTTCCGCAGGCATCTGTCGCGGCCTTGGTTCGAGTTGACGGGACGCATAGGCCAATCGGGCGGCGAAGTTTTCACCATCGGCTCCGGTGTCTGCTACACGGCTCCGTCAACCGGCCCGCTCTATCTGTATGTCAACGATGCCATCTCGGGATTGATGCCCGGCAGATGGTGGGCGTTTCCGTATTTTTGGCGGGTCGGACCGAACAAGGGTACAGCATCAGTCACCGTTAACGCTATAGGGCGGTCATCACGAAGCGATGAGACGGATCAATGTATTTCGTATGCTGGTTTGAATCCGAGAATCGGATCTTGAGAACAGCGAAGCATTGCATGTGGGTTCTGGTCTGAAACCCGCAGAAAAAGGGCTGACCGCCGTCTTTCACGACGAGTTGTGCACCGGGCACCGGATAGAGAGATACAATGAACAAACGCTTGCCGATCGGGATCCAATCGTTCCGGAGACTTCGGGAAACAAACAGTTACTACGTCGACAAGACCCCTTTAATCCGGGAACTGATCGACCAGAGCGACTATTGCTTTCTGTCCCGCCCGCGGCGGTTCGGCAAGAGCCTCCTGTTGGACACGCTGCGATCGCTGTTCGAGGGACACGAGGAGTTGTTCAGAGGTCTGGAAATCCACAGGCACTGGGACTGGTCTGTCCGCCATCCGGTGGTACGGCTGAGCTTTGGCGGAAAGTACAATGATCCGGAGGATCTTGAGCGCAGCATCATCAACCAGCTGGAGATCATTGAACATGCTGCCGGTCTCGACCCGGCAGCGGCAATCAGCACGGGGCCGGAGCGTCTGCAGAAGGTTCTCTATAATCTTCACTGCTCCACCGGGCTGCGGGTAGTTGTCCTAGTGGACGAGTACGACAAGCCGATCCTCGACGCGCTCAATGATCCGGATCTTGCAATCGCCAACCGCGATTACCTCCGCGGATTCTACGGTATCATCAAGGACTGCGCCGAACATGTCCGCTTCGTCTTCGTCACCGGCGTGAGCATGTTCTCGAAGGTCAGCCTGTTCTCGGGCCTCAACAATCTGAGGGACATCAGCCTTGATCCGCGTTACGCCACAATCTGCGGCTACACCGAAAGTGACCTAGACCGGGTATTCGGGCCGGAACTTAGTGGATTGGACCGGGAGGGGATCCGAACCTGGTACAATGGCTATCACTGGCGGGGCGGGGAGCGGGTTTACAATCCCTATGACGTACTCCTGCTGTTCGACAGTCGTGAGTTCCGGCCCTACTGGTTCGAAACCGGGTCACCGACCTTCCTTTTCCGGATGCTGATAGAGAAGTCCGTCGGTCCGATGGAACTGGAGAACCGGATGGTCGACATGTCGCTTGTCTCGAAGTTCGATGTGAATGACATCGGTATACAAGCGCTCCTGTTCCAGACTGGCTATCTGACCATCACCGAAGAACAGAGAGATGAATTCGATAATCTCTACAGGCTGGACTACCCCAATCTCGAGGTGCGGATCAGCCTGAACCGTGGATTGCTCGGATATCTCGGTAAGACAGGGAGGGAATCGCTGGATCAGGGCCGCACACTCTGTACACTTCTCAAAGCGAACGATTTTCATGGTTTCGCTGAACAGCTCCGCTCATACCTTTCGGGAATCCCCTACCAATGGCACGCGACCGGCGACCTTGCCCGTTATGAGGCCTGGTACGCGAGCCTCCTGCATATGTGTTTCAGGGCCATTGGTGTAGACCTGCGAGTGGAGGACGCATCAAGCCATGGGCGGGCAGACATGGTGGTGCTGACGGGCGGGCAGGTCTTCGTTCTGGAGTTCAAGATGGCGAAAGGGAACGGTGATACAGAAACGGTGCTGGATACGGCAATCGTCCAGATGCGGGAGCGAGGTTATGCGAAAAAATACTGTGACCTCGGAGCACCGGTGCACCTGATTGGAGTGGCGTGCGGACACGAGGCCCGGAACCTCCTTAAGATCAGGGCCGAGCATGCATAGGCGGCCTTAAGAGCCGCCACCTTGGCGTCTACTGCCTGCGCACCAACCAGTTCGACTCAGAACTGGATCTGCATCCCGTGTATCACCGGAAGTGGATCCGATCCGACGGTCACCTGTTTATCAGCGTCCTGGCCTACCAGCGGGTCCAGGTCATTCGCAGCCGTCTTCGGGCTCATGGCGAGACGGCGAGCTGGTTCAGTACGCTGCGGGACATTCTTTCGGGCCAGTGAAAAACAATCGCCTTTTTTGCGTATGTAAAACTTGGACTAACAGTTGAACAAAGACACTTCACAAGACAATAGCGGACTCTTCAGCCCATATAGAGGGTTTTATCCTCTAATTCTTGGATTGTTCATATTTGCTATTTTTCAGTTGCTGATCCCATATGTGCTCCACAGCTTTGGATTCTTTGAGGAGCGCGAATACGTATGTCTCTGTCTCGAAAATGGCGAGTTTGAGTTATTACGTTCGTATACGTATGCGGCAGTCGCATTCACCGTCGTCCTCTTTGTAGCTCAAATATTTGTCGTTCTGTTTTCGGTTATCACCGTAAAGAGGCGAGAACCCTCTGAAGATCTGTCTGCTGGAAAAAGTATCTTTTCAAGGTACCTAATTGCCTCTGGAGCATTTGTGGTACTGGTGATTGGCCTAGAACTTGTTTCCTCGTCATTCGGCGTAAGCCACAGCACGTACCACCCAATTCTCGAACGAATAAATGATTGCCTCACCCCGACCGCTTCGGCGCACATAAAGAACTTCAAGAATATCATCGATTTAACTTCAATTCTGTCCGTCACTCTATTGTTGTCCGCAATGTGTACTCTAGCTCCAGAGGTTGCTCGGGGAAAGAAAGAAAAGTCCGTAACTACTCACCCGTTCACGATTGAGATCGGGGTTCTGTGTTTACTTGACCATCTCTGCGGCCCGTCCTGCGAGCGCGATCTGGATGGCGACGAGTGGATTGTAACCCATTGCGGCCATTGATTGCAGGTAGCTTGAGATTCGGCACCAGTACTCTGCATAGATGCGGGTTCGGAAGCATCCGGAGACCTTCATCTTGACCTTTGCCATCCTGAGGCCCCTTTCTCCCGCATTGTTCGTGAAGCTGACATCGGGGTCGTGTATGAAGCGCAGCACGGCGTCTTCGTGTTTCTCGAGCCGCTCGTGCAGGTTGTGGGCATCGGACTTTGCGATGCGTCCGCGCTGGCCTTTCTTGCGTTTGGGGATTTCGGGCAGTTCCCCGGCTCCCCGTGTAAGGATGGTTCGGTATCGCTTGCGGATGGCGAGGTATTCGGCTTCGTCCAGGGTCCTGGTTTCGCTTGTGTTGACCCTGTGGCAGGCCTCACACAGCAGTTTCTTCATCAGGCGTGCCCAGCGGTAACTGTTGGACTCGAACACGAAAGCCAGTTCGCGCAGTAAATGAGCGCCACAGAGGCCGTGCCTGCATTTGTCGTAGGCGAAGTATGACGCCCAGCAGTCGTGGATCAGTGTGCCGGTGAAGCGGGGAATGATGCCGATGTCATCGATCGCTTCCGCCCCGCGCTTTCGATGCAGGAACTTCAGGGTCAGCGATCCATCGGTGACGATATGTAGCCAGTGGTTCTTCCCGTCGACCCGCATGCCGGTTTCGTCGGCGTGCAAGGCCGGCCGCGTCAGCAGGCACTCGATGGCGGCCTGTTCCCACGCCTCAAGCGTATCATGGAGGCGCCGGATGTAATTGAGGCAGGTGGCTTCGGATATCCTGCGTCCGGAGATCGCCTGCACCAGCGCGACGGTGCGCCGCAGCGAGAGCATGTGGGCGACCAGCAGGTTGATGATGAAGGCCATGAAGCCGATGCCGTATTGCCGCGGCCCCGGCATGGTTTCGGGGAACTGTCCCCTGGTTCGGGCACGGCACTCGGGGCAGTCCTTGATCTCGGCATCGACCTTGTGCTCGACGACCTCGAAGATGATATCGAAGCTGATGCGCCGTTCGTGTGCCGTGGGCGTGACGCCGGACAGATCGGCGCCGCAGGCTTCGCAGGTCTCGACGGTGATCGTCTCCCTGGTGGTGACTTTCCGGAGATTGGCTCCGGTCTCATGACTTTGTTCCTTCGTGCTGGCTCTTCGCCTGGAACGCGCCGCGGTCTCGTCCTTGTCATCCATCTGCGATGGAGGGATGCCGGAGTTCCTGCTGGTTTTCGGGGTGGTCTTTTCCAGCAGGATGGAGATCAGGATGCTCAGCAGGGTCATCAGGACCCGGATTACGGCGTCGACTTCGCCGGACAGCTTGCCGGCCGCACGCAGGGCTTCAACGTCGGCGCGCGCGGCCTCGAACTCGTCGCGCAGCGACTTCCCGTTCACCGTCGCCATGACCCGGCCTCGACCGCCATGACCGCGGCCAGCACCGCCAGGCGCTCGCCCGGGGGCATCGCCGCATAGCGCCGCGCCCAGTTCTCGGCCTTGCGCTTGACCGTCTGGCGATGGGTGAAGTTCCGCCCGGCAAACCGGGCCCAGTGAACCCGGTCGGGCGCGAAGTTGAACCAGATCGACTCGGTAACCACCGCCGCATGGTTGTTGACCTGCAGCGACAGGGACCGCCAGTCGGCAAGATGGGTCTCGTAGAGCCGGCTCGGGTAGCCGGAGATCATGACCTGGCAGTCCAGAGACTTCAGCAAGTCCAGCAGCGCCACATGCGACGCGTCGTCAAGATCGTGACGGTAACGGCGTTCGGAGCGTCGGGTTGCCTGAAGGTAGGGTGGGTCGCAGTAAACCAGTTCGCGGCCCTGGAAGGGGAAGGCTTCAAGGAAACTGAACGCGCACCCCTGATGCAACTCGACCGGGTAGTCGCAGGTAAAGCCATCAATGGCGCGCTGATCAAGATCGATGCCGATGTTGCGCTGTGCGGGAAGCTTCCGCTTCATGATCGCGCCGCCCCCAAGGAATGGCTCGATATACACATCATGCGGCGGCTGGGATGCTACAATCGCCTGGCAAAGACCAGAGGTCCCCTTCGAACCAAACCACATTGCCATCGACCGAACCGACCCCGCATCAAAACCGGACGCAGCCTCGATAGGACGTCAAACCTATGTTGTCAACAACGAAAAACCGAAAGGAACCAAAAGGGGTGAGCAGTTACAAAAGTCCTTAGATTTGGATAGGGCTAAAACACAGCTTGCTCTTCAAATGAGTTGGCTGAAGTATTACTTCCTTGTTGCAGTGGTCTATCTTGTGATTGGTAGTCTATTTCAGATCACTAATCTTCTATGGTTTGCATCGTATTTTCCACGGGAGGATGCCGTGCATTCTATTGCGCGCGGCATCGCATTTTACCACTCGTTGTTTTACGCTATGCTTCTTTTGGCAATTGTCGTGTGGGTAATGATGCGGCTCGGATATGCTGCGCTATGGTTGGCAGACGTCAAGTCGTCATCTGAGCCGGGCTTGGACAAGCAAAGGTGGCTGCTCGATAATGGTTTATCCCTCTCTTTTGCAAGAATTGTACAAAGTTTGCCTGGATTGCTGTTACCACCATTGGTGCCGGTCTTTTTCCAACTTCTGGGATAGAAAGAGCAAGTATCGCTGCGAGTTGGTCAATAAAGGATCCGTGCGGGAAACACCGGCGGCTCATGCATCGGCAGATGACATCTGCGTCATGCGGTGCTGATTCCCGGACAGGAGGTCTGCGGCAAACGCCCCGATGACTTCGCCGTGGCGGTCTTTGACGGTTCCCAGCAGGTCGCGGCCATCCGGGTCGGTGACCCGGTCGAACTTGCGCCTGAGCATGGCGATGCTGGTCTCTGCATAGATGCGTGTCGCGCTGATATCGGCATGGCCGAGGAACTTCTGGATATCGGTGATCTCCATGCCAATCGCGAGCAACCTGGTTGCCATGGTGTGCCTCAGCAGGTGGGGATAGATCCGTTTTCCGATCCCGGCCTCCTGTGCGATCTCGCGCACGATCTGCCCGATGCGCTGGCAGGAGTAGACACGCGATCCCCCGATGCCCTTCTCGCGGCTGACAAAGAGTGGTCCAGAGCGTCGTTTCCCGATGTGCATGGACAGCAGGCGGGCCAGTTCGGTTCTGATCGGGACCTCGCGCCGCTTGCCGCCCTTGCCGTTCTCGATGACGATCATCCGTTCTCCGTGGCTGACATCCTCGATCCGGAGAGCAACGAATTCCGACACGCGTGTTCCGGTTTCCAGCAGGGTCTGGATCATGAGACCGACCTGGCCGTCCCTTGCATAGGCCGCATCGATGAATCGGAGTTGCTCCTCGAGGGTCAGGCGGGAGGGAGCGGTGCGTTTTTCCTTTGGCGCGTGCAGGCCTGCCTTCTCCCGTGCGGCCTTGAAGACGGCCTTGGTCTGGGTGTAGTCGATGCCTTCGCGGAGCAGGATGTCGGCGATTTCTGCGGAGATGCGTTCGATATAGCCGCCCATGGATTCGCCTTCTGCGTTTCGGAAAACAAACCGAAAGGCGTTTTACCCCGTTTGGTGTCCGGAATCCACCCTGGCGGCGGGGTTGGTGCGCTCTGGGTTTTCCACTCTGCCGATTAGGGAAAACCCGCAAAAGAGGCATGAAGATCGGGCAGGCTACGGAGCGGCGAGGAATCCTACAGTCGTCCGGTGACTGTCGAATATGTTGTCTCCCGAGATCATGCCTTGTTCACATAGTTCGTTAGAAGCAGCGTTTCGTTTCTGGCACCTCTCGGACATCGTAGTCGCCCACGGATACTGTTACATCAACATGGCACAAGGCGTTGTTGGCAGGGAAGAAAATTATGGCAAAGGTGTTTTGGGGTTTTTTGTTGAGTGTAATGTATGACTTGGCACGAAGGGACGGGTTCGATTCTGGATAATTCCTCTGGAAATAAGCAAATATGGCATCGCTTGATGCGTCGAACACTTCTTCCAAACTATTTTCGACAGGTTGCGGATTGAAAACCAATACCTCTCCGGGTTGGCTTTCAGCCGCTTCCTGTCGTGGCTCTTGATCTTGATCCTGTGCGACCTCGACAGCAGCAGCAGTAAGGGCAGCAAACTGCTCTCGTGTAACTTTTCCGGTCGCTTCATGGCCGCTGGCGGTCTGCCATTCCCGGATTGCCGCCCGGGTACGCGGCCCGAAGATGCCATCGGCAGGACCGGCATCGAACCCCAGGGCGTTCAGGGCCTGCTGGATCAGGACGCGTTCTTCACGGGCAAGCAATTCGTCAACTGGTCCCGTGACCGCCGTTTGAGCATCCTGCAATGGGACGGCTTCTTCGTGGGCAGGTGATTCGTCAGTTGGCCCCGTGACCGTGGTTTGGGCATCTTGCGCCGGGAGGACGGTTTCGCTTCCCGACCAGGTGCCCGGCTCGCCGTCCGGGGCAGTGCACAGGGAACCGACGATGGTGCAACCGGAGCCGCCGACCGCTTCGCACGTCTGCAACGCCCGTGCTTCCGCCTGTTCTTGTGTCATGCCGGGTTTCCCCTGTGCATTGCCATGCTGGTCCATCGCCAGCGCACCGCAGCCGTCCTGGAACCAGGCGAGCTGGATGCAGTTCGTCCCGCCGCTCGAGATACAGGCATTCACCGCTTTCATGTGCGCCGCATCCTTCGCCGGGAAGTTCCATGCGAAGCCGTAGGCCACGCCGTTGCTCTGACCGGTCTCTGTCCCGAAGGCAATTGCGCCATGGACATCTTGCGCAGCAGCGGGAGCAAAGACGAACAGCGCCGCTCCTGCCAGCACCGCGGCGAGGAATCCTGCAGACGTCCGGTGATTGTCGAACATGGTACCTCCGTAAGGGCATCTTACCGGGAATTGGATTTGGCCTGAAAGGCTTTTTCCGGCACCCCTTTCCGCGAATTGTCCTGCCCGTCCGTAAACGCTGTCCGCAGCATACCCCCCTGTCCGCAATGGGTTGAAGCCTGTTTATGGACAGGGTTGTCGGAGGGTGTCCTTAACCGCTCCTTTCCGGACAGGGCACGAAAAAGCGCGCCAGGATCAAAAAGGCCGAGAGATCCCCATGCCCGCGGTGTTTCCACTTTCCTCCGATCGACTGAACGGCAGCTCCAGGGTCTCTTCGCTCGCTTCGATCAGGCGCGGTGTTTCGCTTCGAGACGGACAGGACTGTGTTTCAGGCCGATTCCGCGTCGGCAGGCGGCGCCTGTGCGATCCTGTGAGGCCGCTCACAGGCAATGGCACGGGCAATCGGTCCTGATTGCGGCTGAGAGACCCGGAATTCGGATCGATCCCGGAGGATCGTCGGAGTTTGTGCAGAAATTGCGTGCCTGTTGACGCAGCTTGTGCGGATCGCGAAATCGCGGAGCGGCAAACGTCGGCAGGCTTGCGCTGACCGCATAGCCAAGGGCCGATCGCAGGGCTTCAAACAGGTCTTTGGACACTCTCGGCTGCCGCGTAACGCGGATTCCTAGTGCCCGCGACCGCTGCTTCCGAGAAATGAAAAATCACCTCAATTGAACGGGCAGCACGGTCGTATCGAATTTTGATGTATAAGTGCGCTCTTCCGGTTTAGGGAAATCCCGCACGCAAAAACGAAAAGTCCGGATCGCTCAATTGGGCTTGTTCCCGGACCGGCCCACTGTCACTGAACTTATTTGTGAAAAACGACAGCAGTATTTTGACGGCGCGCCAGCGCGCCGCCCTTTGCGACATGCCGGACGATATCGAGCATATCCGGGAGAGACGGCGCCAGGAAAACCAGCTGGGTTTCGCGCTTCAGCTCTGCGTCTTGCGCTACCCAGGGCGCCTCTTTTGGGGTCTCGTGAAGTCATTCCCGAGGAGGTTCTCAATTTCATTGGCGCCCAATTGGGCATCACGGGCGACGCACTGCTCACCTATGCCTCCGGACGTCAAACCCGTCAGGAACACCTTGTCGCTCTGCGCGAGATCTACGGCTACCGGA
>CBDEUD010000003.1:0-2162500 GCA_965243115.1 Gammaproteobacteria bacterium
AACAGCGACAGCAGGCGGTCCGTGTCGGTGTCCGCGGGCACGCCGGCAAACAGCGATATCGTCGCGTCCGGCTGCAGGCTCGCCAACTCCCGCAGCGCCCGCTCCTGCCGGGCCTTGCGCCACAGCGCCACCATCGACACCACGTCGCGCCCCGCCAGCCAGGACATCTGGCTGTCCACCAGTTCGCGCAACGCGTCCGCATCGCCGATGAGGTCGTGAATCTCCATCAAGAGGTCCAGCAGCCGGGACAGGAACGCACGGTTGATGGTCAGCAGGTTGTTGTAGATCTCGTTGGCGCGCGCGACGCGCTCGAGGACGCCGGGGTTGGATTGCCAGGGCTGCAGGCTCACTCGCCCGGCTCCAGGGGCAGGGAGGCCTGCCCGTTGTCCATCCGGTACTCGAACACGGGCCTACCGTCCGTCTTGCGCATGCGGCACTCGACGGTCAAACCGTTTTCCCGCAGTTCCGCCACCGCCGCGTTCACGGCCATGACGTGGGCGTCGAACACGATGTCGCGGGTGGTGTGCCATGCGCCGTCCGACAGGTAGCCGTACAGGCGTTGCAGCCGGGCGGAGGAGTCCAGTTTGGCGGCGTGCATGCTCATTGCGACGCGTCCCGGCCGGGAAAATAGAAGGCGTGCAGCTCGCCAATCGCCAGGCGCAGCCCCTCGGCGATGCCGACCAGGGCCGGCGCCAGGCGCCAGGCGGCGTTCTCGGACTCGGCCCAGCCGCGCCAGGCCAGGTTCTGCAGCGCCCGGAACACGGCGTCGCGGGGCAGGCCGGTGGTCTCCATCAGCGCCTGCACGGACTTGTACCGCAACGGGTCCCCGGCCAGCGCCTCGACAATGTCAATCAGCGCCTGCTGGGCGGTCACCAGGTATTGCTCGCGCTGCTCGCTCATTTGTCGACGTCGCCCGCGGCGGCTAACGGCGTATGCCCGTGCTCGCTGACCAGCCAGTCCAGGCCCTCCCGGTTCAGCCACCAGGACGACACCTTGAGATCGATGCGCTTGCCCAGCTCCTCGGGCGAGGCCTTGCCGTCGCACAGGGTCAGCGGCAGCCAGTGCACGGTCTCCGGCGGCAGGGCGGTCGATACCATGAGCGCGCCGGCGTTGGGCACGTGCCCTAAGAAAAACAGCGTTACGTTGTGGTAGGGATCGGGCATGTTCTCCTCCTGTTGTAGTGATGATGCGGCGCCGCCCGGCACGGGGGCGGCCGCCTCGGCCAGGTGCATCCAGCCGGAGACCGCCAGGACCACAGAGCCCAGCGCATACAGCAGCCACCGGACGAGCGTGGCTAACATTCGGCCTCCCGGGCGCGCAAGGCACTGTGTCTGGCTCTGACCCCGCGTGGCCCGCGGCCCAGGATTTCAGCGATGTCCTCCCAGCTGTATCCGTCCGCACGGTGGGCGAGCAGGGTAATGTCTTCCGCTTCGGTCCAAGGGCGGCACCGGCGCTGCTGGCCGGGCACGAGCTCTGGGAGCCGGTAGACGACGACGTTCCTGCTGACGCCGAGGCGCCTGGCGATGGCCTCGAGACTGCGGCCTTCGCGGTAGTCCACTATCAACTGTCTTTGCTGGCGGGCGGAGAGGACGGTGACCGGCGCCTTCTTTCGCGGCGTGTTGTTAATGACGAACATTCCGATGGCCTTCTCGGACCGGCCCAGCCGCGCCGCGATGGCGGCATTGCTCAAGCCCGCCTCGTGCCAGGCCAGCGCCCGGGCTTTCTCCTCCCCGGTCCAGCGGCGGCGGGTGCAAACCGGCCGCCTGCGCCCGTGGCGGCGGAGGGTAGTCAGGACATGAGCATGTGTGCGCTGCACGCGGATGGCTATCGCCATTGGGTTGACGCCCTGCCGGTACAGCGCCAGGATTCGGTCGACGCTGCGCTGGCGCACCCGGCGCTTGAGGTCCGGGTAATGGTATTTGACGTGCCCGCTGATGGCCGAGTATGTCCGACCCGGCAGCAGCGCCTCCAGCGCCGCCGGCGAAGCGTGGGGATAGTGCTCCCGCACGATCTTGTCCTCGGCCGTGGTCCAGGGTTTTTTGACCTGTGCGGTCTCAGCCGGCATAGAACAGACCCTTGGCGTTAATGCGATAGAGGCCCGTGGCAACGTAGGTGACCAGTCCGGCCATCTCCAGTGTCAGGGCCGTCTTGCGAGTGCTCGGGATGCCGTAGTCGCGGTATTCGGATGGTCTGCTGCCGCCCCACTGGCTGATAACAACCAGGTATTTCCTATGATTTGCAGCCAGGCGCTGCAGTGCCCTCTTTTCCGCCCGGCCCACTTACAACCCCAACCGCCGGCCCATCTTGTCGGCCTCGTACCCCATCCTGGAGAGTTGCACGCGGGTGTCGCCCGCATCGAACAGCGCCTCCATGATGAGGTACGCCTCGGTGTCCCTGGCCGGCATGTGGCCCCACTTCGCGCCGCCCTCGCCGTACCGCCTGAGCGTATTGCGCACGTTGCGCGGGTTGAAGCCCTGCGATCGGGCGAACGCAGCCACGTTGGACAGCACGCCGGCGTCGTTCAAAACGGGGCGCGCACGGGCAGGAGTAGTGCGCCGATTCGCTGAGTTGGAGGAGTCTCCGGCGCCTGGACCCGTGCGCGCCCCGGCAAAACAGACCGCGTCCGGGCCGGGGTCCGGACGGGGAATCTCCACCGGCCACTCCAGCTCGAGGGGCCAGTGGTCGGAGAACCATTGGAGGACCCGGTTGTAGGTTTTTATCGTGCATCCGCCGCCCCCGTGCAGACGGCGAAAGAATCTCTAATCGCGCACGCAGAGCATACCCAGATACGTAATGCTGCGACCTGAATGGTGTACATAGATCTCGGCCAGGTGAATGATATTTCGTATATCCATATCCACATTATAGGATATTTCCTACACCTGTCAACATTCTATGAAAATAAATTCTGTCTGCTATAATATGGGAATTATCCTATATGACAGGCCAGGCAGGCACTGAGGACATCTTAGAAGTAGTTATGAATCGTATAGCTGCGCTGGGTATATCTGAGCGGCAGGCGGGTCTGCGCGCGGGTAGTCCAGGGATCATAAATGATATGAAAAGGGGTTCGATGCCCGCATTCGATAGGGCATGTAAATTGTTGCACGAGTTAGGCTTAGATATCCACATAGGCCCGCCTCGCCCCCCCCCGGCGGCACAACCTGAAAAAACAAGCAGTGACAGAGTGATAAGTGCCTCCCCGGTCGACATCAGCGACGCGAATAGGCTGGTTACGTGCTGCCCGCTGCTCGCCAAAATTCTGGCCCAGCTGTGTGAGGAGTGGGCGGCGATGGAGCCGCGCGCGAAAAAGCGGATGTACGATCGATTCTGTGCGTATTTCCCCGAGCTATCCACCGGGCGCAGGGTCACGCAAGTGGTCTGGGAAGATTTGGACTCCGACGGCAGCGCGTAAAAAAGGACACGCAAACCCCTAGTTGCGTGTCCTTTTTATGCGGCGAGCGCCCGGCCCTTATCCTGTGCCTGCCCGCCCGGTAAAGCCTTCAAACAAGCCTTCCAGCCGCGCCATGCGTTCTTTCAGTCCGGATATTTCATCGTCTATTTTGGAAAACCTGGGCAACGTCAAGCCCAGAACGGTTGCCCCGGTTGCTATGATGGTGACGATGATCGTGATGAGTTCGTAGTTCATGTGCGTGCCCTGGTGCGTGTGGTACCAGGTGCAAGTATAGCACAAACCCAACCGGCCTGATTGCAAAATCCCGTTTTCCTGGAACGCAGCGCCGCGGGTTTGCAATCAGTTTTCCGGCGATATCGTCACCTGGTGCGCCGGCCGGCGCCGTAAACACCATCAGATAAGTCGCCCGGCCTGACCCCGTGCGAAATTGACACGGACTCCGACCCCGTGTCACAAAAATCCTGTAGTGTCTGTCTTCCCAACGTTAATCATCATCAGAGGATCACAAGATGCTACGAGCCATAGTCACTGCCCTGCTGTGCCTGTCCCTTGCCGCGTGCGCCGGCGGCATTGTGCCGGTGCCGTTGCCGGCCAAGGCCAAGACCCCCTGTGAGTGCAGGGTGGATGATGTCAACATAACCCTCCCCATCCCCCCGCACATCTGGGATGAGATGACGAAGGAATTGTCGATGGAGGAACTGGACGAGCACCCGGCCGAGTGGGTGAAATGATGAAGATCATCCTCAAAATCGTCGCCACTGCGCTGTTTGTCGCAGCGCTGGTGTTCGGCGCCTTCACTGCGGTGGTGTTCCTGTCCGGTCCCGCCGCTGCCGACGAAGGCGGCTGCGGGACCGCCTCCCTGCGGCACGAGACTAACTCGAACTGGGCCGGCCACACCTGCGCGGACATTGACGACCTGGTGCACGCCTCCGACCAGATCAAGTCCCACGCTCGCAACACCGGGGAGAAGTGGGGGGACCTGGGGATTGCGTTTGTTGCCGTCATCCTGGCCGCCTTCTCCGCGCTGCTGGCGCAGGCGCTCATCCGCATGGCGATCGCGGCGATTGATTCGATGCGTCCGGAGAACGACAGCCCGTTCTTCCTGTCGCAGTTCCGCCTGCTCAGCCGGAAGAAGGACCCGACGCTGCAGGACGTGGAAAAAATGCGGGCGATGGCCGTCATGATTGCGGGCGGCGCGGTCACCCGGGCACTGTATGCCGCGGTCTTCGCGGTGGTGTACCTGGCGCTGCTGGTCGGCTGACGCCATGACGCGACGACGCGGCGGCATCGTCGGCCTGGTCCAGGCGCTCATCGGGTTCCTGGCGCTCGGCGGCGGCGCGCTGGGGAGCTTCCACCTGTTCGACAACAGCACCGAAGACTTGCCGAAATCCGTCGTGTCCCGCACCCTCGGCGCGGTCACCGGCGCGGCAACGGGCCCCGGCCCGGCCAACGCCGTGACCAAGGCCCTGGAGACCGCCGCGGCGATGACCGGTCTGGCCCCGGTGGAGGAAGGCCAGCCGGACTGGGTGGCGCCGCACGCCAACACGGACCAGGGCGCGAGTGCCAGCGCCGCCTCGAACTACGGCAGCGCGTCCTGCAACTGCTCCTGCACTGAAAACGAAACCTTCGGAGAAAAAATGATGCGCATCCTCCCGTTCCTCGGTTTCGTGGCGCCGGTCACATGAGTACCGTGACTTACGCGGACGGCCGCACCTGGGTGCTGCTCGAGGCCGCAGACGGCAGCAGCGACCACGTCCTGGTCCCGGACGCTGCGCGCCACATCTCCGTCACCGTGCAACCAGGCGCCAGCGGCACGGCCATCCTGTCCGTCACCACCTCCCCGGCGCCGGACGTGGAAGACAACAGCGCCGAGTGGACAGACGTGAACATCGGCGGGCGCACCAGCCATGAGGCGGCCACCGGTACTGAGCTCAGCCCGGCCGTCACCGCCATCCGCCTGTCCGCCGCGGACGCCGACGCCACGGCCCGCGTCTCCATCCTGGTATGAGCGGCTACTACCCCTACGGCGCCGCCGCCCCGGGCGGCGACGGCGACGGCACGCAAGGGCCGCAGGGTCCAAGAGGGCCAACAGGCGACAAGGGCGACCCGGGACCAGCCGGAGCGCAAGGCCCGAAGGGTGACAAAGGCGATAAGGGCGATAAGGGCGACCCGGGGGATGCCGGGGCGCAAGGCCCGAAGGGTGACCCGGGGGATGCCGGGGCGCAAGGCCCGAAGGGTGACCCGGGGGATGCCGGGGCGCAAGGCCCGAAGGGTGACAAAGGCGATAAGGGCGATAAGGGCGACCCGGGTACCGGCGCGGTCGGTGCGGTGCGATCAGAGCGCATCTCGTTCGCAGATATCGTTCAGGGCGGTGCGGATGTCGAGCTTGAGCTCAACGTCAGCGCAGCGACCGTGGTGCACGACAGTTCGGCCACGCCGATACTGTCAAACCTCGCCAGCGGCAATAATGATTTTACCGTCCGGGCCGGCGCGTACCTGGTGGAGTTCAGTGCGACCTTCACAGGCAGTAATGACGCCTCCGTCGTCGGTTTCCGGTTCCGCAAGGCGTCCGACGACTCCGGTCTGACGCAACGCTCAGGCATTATCACGCCTGACGACCAGTCGGTCCAAGGGTCCATCAAAGAGCTGCTGTTCCTGGCTGTGGACACGAGCCTCAATGTGCTAGTGGATCGTCTCCGCCAAAGCGCGCTCAGCAACATTACACTGACCTTTGTCGAGCTGGGCGGTGAGTCCAGCGGCGGCTCAACGCCGAACGCGCCAGCGGATGACTTCCTGTTCGGCACCTCCGCCGACGCCGTGCCCGTGGCTGGCGAGTTGACCATCGCCGCGGCCAACGGCGCCGCCGAGATACCGGCGTATGAAGGCAGCCAGCACGTGCTGCTGGCCAGGCTGGACAGCGAGGCGGACATCACCAGCGTTACCCGCTCGGACGATGCGTCCGCTACCAACCAGGTGGGCGCCTTCACCAAGCACAGCGCGGCCATCACCGTGAGCGGCTCGGACTACAATGTGTGGGTCTCCAACCAGGCCCTGACCCAGGGCGCCGCCGTGACCTGGACCGTGAGGTAACCGACTATGCCGATTACATTTTCTGATTTCCTGACCTTCCCGTTCAACGGCGGCAAGGGCATCAAACAAAACCAGGTCGAGGGGCTGGATGAGCTGGCCGCCAAGATAACTGCGGGCGCCGGCGAGAAAACCGGCTACCGGTTGCTGGCGGATGTGCGTGTGGCGCACGGTACAGATTACGTTGTGCCCGACTTCACGGTGCTGCAAGGCGCAGATGTGGCCCACCGAATTGTACTGTTTCAGGTGCCCCGGAGCGGCGGCGGCAACGACTGGAGCTGGGAAGAGCATGACGATATCTACCGCTTCCGGACAGAAACGAACTACGGGGCGGTCTCTGGAAGAGTACGGTTTTGGAAGGACGCGCAAGACCGACTGGTGCTCAGCAGCCCGTCGGGCACTGAGCACGTCATCGTGCATGAGATTTACCACCGGGACGCCCTGGATTATTCAATTCGCCGGTTAATCCCTGTGCTGCCGACGCCCACGGTGGCCGAAGTAGGCCGTGTCGTGCAGATAAGCTCAGCGGGCGAATGGGTTTCGACTCCTCCGGCCTGGGAGGCCGATGAGCTGGATACGTCTGTACAGAAACGACTGCCCCCGGCGCCGAGCGGAGCAGGTGTTGGCAAGGTGCCGGCGGTCAATGCACAGGGCAGTGGTTATGCGCTGGTGGACGCCCAGAATAGTGCCGTGTCCCTGGCCGGGCTGCGCATCGAGAGCATCGAGCTTTCAGATCAGGCAATAGCGACAACAAGTGTCGTCGTCGCCCCGAAAGTCGACTCCATCTCGGTTGATCATGGCGAGGGCGATGCAGAGATACTGTCAAATATTTCCAACACCAATTTTACCGTTGCGGAGGGTTTGTACCTGCTTTCGCTGACAGGCGAGGTTAATGCCGCCAAGGTGGGCCGGGTGGACTTCGACATTCGCGACTCTACAGACAACGCAGTGATTGTCGGACCGACGGGTATGAGCACGTACAACACTAACGGCGCATACCAGACGTTTACCCTGACCGGCTATTGGCACCTGGCCGCGGCCGACTCGGTGAATGTCTATTTGGAAAGGCATGCTCGCGACATGGCTTTTCGTAACCTGAAACTGTCACTGGCGCAACTGGACGCCGAGAGCGACACGGATGCCATCGAGGTCCGCGCCGCCCTGCCCGATGCGGCGGACGTGCGCGACGACAAGGTGTTCCTGGTGGACGGCCGCCTGTGGCAGAAGGCCACCGGCCAGACGGAAAACACTTTCGAGGGCCGCCTCGACCACTACAGTTACGGCAGCCAGAATTTCACCTACGACGGCACCTCCGGCGCGCTGGGTCAGACCGGGACGCACGGGCAGTTTACGGTCAATCCGGGCGGCGCGGTGGCGGCAGTGCTCAATAACCGGCGCACCGGTCACCTCGAGATTGAAGTCCGCAAGGATACCTACGAGACGGCAAAGGGATCGGCGTCCGACTCTAACGATCAAATCAAGGCGGTCATCAAGATAGGCTCAACCAGCGAGACACATTCTCTGGAGTATGTCGCCGAGTACCCGAATGGCTTCGAGCCGAACACCATCCTGTTCAGATCGAACGTGCACTCGGCGCTGTTGCAGACTGCGGCCCTGGGCGCGGCCTGGTCGATGGTCATCACCAACACCGATGACAGCGACCTGTACACGCACACAGCCACGGTGCAGCACTGGGTCGAGTACCGGCTGGCCCTGGTGGCGGACCTGCACGCGGCGATTAACGCGGCGCATGATGATTTGGAAACTGACTTGCGGACTGAAATCGACAAACTTCATACGTATGTAGGACATCATATCGCAGACACCGTTGAGGAGTTGACTGACCCGAATGCTGCGGATGCTCCTGACCAGGTTTATCTGGTCAGCAAGGGATTTTTCGGCGCAGATAATATTCCGTATGAAGCAGGTCTGTACGAAAATACAGAGGCCGTGAATAGCCGGTTCAGGGTTGAGTTGGAAAAGCACACCCTGGAAAACGGAAGTTTCGCTTACGGGTTTAATACCAGGGGTGTAATTGGGCTGGACGATCAGGCACCTTTCGGGCGAATTATCCATAACATAGATAGCGCATTGTTAGCGTTTTATCTGGTTGGGGAGTGGTATGTTATGTTGGTCAAGGGCAAGTATTACACCAATGTACGGGATAACTACGTGGCGCCTCCGGCGGCTCCTGTCACCATCGGCCAGGGAACCCATCTATGGTTTTACATGTACGATATGGATGGAAGCGCAGTCAGGAGCAAGTTTGAAATGGGTTTCCTTGGTACCGGTATTATTGATTCAGGAGCGGCTAATGGAACGTACACTGTCGGAAACGTTCAGTATTACTTGATGTTTGAACATGCGAATACAGCGGCGGCAAAGAATAAAATCATTAATCGGTTCCCTCAAAACCAAGACAAGGTTATTGTTGATATAGGAGTAAATCCGACTGGTAGTGGGGACTACCATGACTTCTGGACAGGTTTTAATGCCGGGGATAGGGACAGCAATGCAGGTGCCGGAACCCATGCGTGGACGTATCGAGAGAGTGTGGACAGCCGTATAGTGCGCAACTTCAATACGCTGCTGGACAGGTTGGCGGGCGCCGCCGACCTGGCATCAATACCAGATGCGAATTTAACCAATCTGAAAATCACATAGAAGGTTTTTAACCTCGCATAGGCCATAGCATGAGCAAATTTTTCAAGACCAAACTACCGGCCCTGGCGGACGTCAAACGCAGGATAGCCGTACCACCGCCCGACCTGCCTTGGTTCAAGATTCCGAAGGGCCTCCCCAGACACATCACCTGGGGCCTGGAGATTGACCGGCAGCAGGACGCCACCGCTCCCATCCTGGGCTGGCTGCACCCGGTGGACACCCAGGCGCTCATCGATGAGATCTGCGCCGCCGACCCGGAGATGCGCCCGCGCTACCAGACGGTGGGCTTTGCCGAGGCGCACCTGCCCGAGGACAAAGTTGACGTGCTGTCCGGCCTGCCGGACTCGTTCGAGTTCATGGGCCGCCAGGTGGCGCCGCAGCCGAGCGGCAACGCCTGGGCGATATCCGGCAACGCCTCGTTTGCCTGGCAACTGTGCCGGGTGCCGGCCAACCCGACGATTGAGTGGGGCGTGGACGGCCATCTGTTCCTGGATAAGATGGTGCGCGCCGGCAGCCCGGGGATCTGCGCCGAGCGCGACGACCTGCCGCACTTCCTCCGGGATGACTTTGAGGACGGCATGGAGCTGTATGACTACGGCCGCCACCCGGACGACCGGACCCATCCCGACATGAACAACTGGCGCGAGCCGGTGCAGTCCACCAACTTCCGCCACCTGATGATTACCAGCGGCACCGTGTACGGGGCCGCCGGCAACCATGCCCTGCGCGTGGTGCGCTTCCGCACCGCCCTGGAGATTGCGGTGCGCTGGATTACCTGGGTGGAGAATGCCTTCGGCGTGACGCAGGAGGGACACCTGGACCGGCCCTCGCCGCCGCTGGGCCTGCCCGGCGCGGCGGCCCCGGCCCCGGCGCTGACGGACGACACCGCCGGCTGGCTGGCGCAACGGGCGAAGCGTTACGGCAAGTCCAAATCCACCGGCAAGCACTGGCGCGAACTCGCGGAGAAGCTCACATGAAAACAGACATCCTGGCCAAGCCGGAAGAGTACCGCTACCGCGTGTTCGATTTCCGCCTGTACGACGGTGACACCTACACCTGCGGCGCCGAGGTGCAGTACCGCATCCAGGTGGACCTGGGCTTTGAGCGCACCGCGTACCTGGACTTCACCCAGCATGAGACCTTCACCGTGCGGCTGTACGGCTTCGACACCCCGGAGCTGCGGGACAAGCGCCCGGCGCACAAGGCCGCCGGCTACCTGGCGAAGCAGGCCGTGGTGGACTGGGTCAACCAGGCCCACGCACGGGGCGATGTGTATTTCCTGTCCGAGCAATACGAGAAGGGCAAATACGGCCGCCCCATGGGCGACCTGGTGGACGCCGACGGCAACCGCGTCAGCGAGCACCTGGTGGCGGCGCGCCTGGCGGTCCCCTACCACGGCCAGAACAAGGCCGACATCCAGGCCCAGCACGAGGCCAACGTGCAATATCTGCTTGAGCACGGGAGGATAGTGGCGTGAAGGCGGCGCTGCTGGCGCTGCTGTTATTGTGTGGCAGCCTGGCGCGTGCGCATGGCGGCGAGGAACTGGAGGTGCTGAGGCTGTGTATGGACCACAACGGGCAGCAGGAGAATGTCATCGCCTGCCTCACCGGCTACCTGGACGTCGTGGCCCGGCACGACCGACACCGGTGGTGCGTGGCCGTGGCGTGCGATATGAACGGCCGTTGTGAAAGCCAGGTCGAGTTCGAGACCTACGCCCGCTGCCGCATGGAGGCGCAAAATTGACACGGGTTCCGTACCCGTGTCAAAAATTTGTGGTTTGATGCCCGCAATGCCCAAGCCCCTTGCCATATTTCGAGTTGGCCGCCAGAGCGGTGAGATGACCGCGGAGCGGGTGCGCGGCGCGGTCGAGGCCTATGACCCGGCCCTGCACGAGGCGCCCCTGGTGCTGGGCCACCCGAAGCACGACAGCCCGGCCTTCGGCTGGGTGTCCTCGCTCAGTTACGACGAGGAGAGCCACCTGGTCACGGCGCAGCCGGTGAAGGTGCAGGACGCCCTGGTGGAGGCCGTAAAATCAGGCAGTTACCGCAAGGTGTCCGCCTCGTTTTACCGCCCCGGCGTGGCAGAGAACCCGGCGCCGGAGGGCTACTACCTGCGCCACGTGGGCCTCTTGGGCGGCACACCGCCCGTCATCAAGGGCCTGCCCGCGCTGGAGCTGGCCGAGGACGGTGAGGAAGACGTCGTCACCGTGGAGTTCGGCGAGGTGCGCGGCCACGTGCTGGAGCGCCTGCTGCGGGGCTTGCGGGACTGGATTATCGAGTCGCAATCCATCGAGAAAGCGGACGAGGTGCTGCCCGCGTGGGACATTGACAACGTAGTAAGACAAGACGAGCCGGACAATGCCGGCCTTTATTCGGAGGAGACCATGCCTGAGACACAGACCGCAGAGCAACTGCAAGCCAGGGAAGACGAACTGAACGCCCGCGCCGCCGACCTGGATGCGCGCGAACAGGCTGCCCAGACCGCCGAGGCCGAGCGCAAGCAGGCCGGCATCCGCGACTTCGCCGAGCAGCTGGCCACGGACGGGAAGATACTGCCCCGGGACAAGGACGCCCTCATCGCTGTCCTGGACGCGCTGCCGGCGGAGACCACCGTCAACTATGCCGACGAGGACGGCGCCACGAAGCAGGCCGCCGCCGCGGACTGGCTGAAGGAGTTCCTGGAACGGCGCCCGGCGGAGGTAACCTATGGCGAGATCGCACGGCCGGATGGCACCACCACGCAGCCCGGCGGCGTGACCGGCCTCAAGGTGCCCGAGGGCTACGCCATCGACCAGCGCCACGCCGATATCCACAAGCGCGCCCTGCACTATGCCGAGCAGAACAAGTGCAGCTACACCGAGGCGATACAGGCGATAGCGCACTGAGCCGCCCCTGACCCCTGACCCGACTACCCAGGAGAGAACATCATGTCCGATGCCGCCATTCCAGCGTTAGCGCTGACCATCAAGACCAGCGAGGCCATTCCGGCGCGCCGGTTCATCACCATCGCCGGCGCCATTCCGGCAGCCGACGGCGACAATGCCGTCGGCGTCACCCGCGCCCAGGCCGGCGCCGGCGAGCACACCGCCGTCGACGTGCTGGGCCTCGTGGCCGTGGAAGCGGGCGCGGCCATCGCTGTCGGCGACGCCGTGATGTCCGACGACGACGGCAAGGCCATCAAGCAGACGTCGAACGAGGTTATCGTGGCCCGGGCCTATGAGGCCGCCGCCGCAAACGGCGACATCATCCTGGTGATGATGATTCCGAACTGATTTCGAGCGCCACTCACACATCTCATTTCGAGGAGACACGCATGAACGACCGCACACGCATTGACTTCGCCGACCAGGCGCAGATGACCCCGGCCCAGACCCGGGTCGTCGACCCCATCCTGACCAACGTGTCCAGGGACTACATGAACGCCGAGCATATCTGGCCCACCCTGTTCCCCATCGTCCTGGTGGCGCAGCGCGGCGGCAAGATTATCGAGTTCTCAGCCGATGATTTCCGCAAGTACGAGAGCATCCGCGCCCCCGGCGCCGGACGCCAGCGCATCCTGTTCGGCCACGACGGCAGCCCGTATGTCTGCGTGCAGCGCGCCCTGGACGGCCAGGTACCCATCGAGCAGATGGAGGAGGCCATGGCGGTGCCCGGCATCAACTATGGCCAGCGCGCCACCGAGAAGACCATGAACATCGTCTCGCTCCAGATCGAGCAGGAAGCGGCCACGCTGGCGACCAACGTCGACAACTACGCGGCCGCCAACAAGAAAGCGCTGGCCGGCACGGACCGATGGGACAATGACGCCAGCCATCCGAACAAGCTGGTGGAGGTCGCCAAGGACCAGATCCGCCTGGGTACCGGCATGATCCCCAACGTCCTGGCCATCGGGTACTCGGTGTTCAAGGCGCTCAAGAACCACAAGGGGATCCTGGACCGCCTGCGCTACGTGGAGGGTCTCAGCGAGAGCCGGATGCCGTCGGTCAACCTGGCTAAGCTGGCCAGTTATTTCGACGTCGACCGCGTGGTCGTCGGCGGCGCCATGACCGGCGAGGTCGGGAGCTTCAAGGACATCTGGGGCAAGCACGCGGTGCTGGCCTACGCCGCGGTCGGCAGCCAGATGCAGGGCACGCCGTCCTATGGCTACACCTACCGTGTGCGGGGCTACCCGGTGGCTGCCCCGACCTGGTTCGACCGCACCTGCGATTCCTGGATTTACCCGGTCACCACCGAGGACACGCCGGTCATCGCCGGCGCCAGCGCCGGGTACCTGTTCAGCACGGTGGTCGCCTGATGGACTACCGGCTGCGCATGCCGCTGCTCATGGACGGCACGGAACATCCCGAGGGAGCGCTCATCGATATCGATGACGAGCGGGAAGTCGCCCTCCTGCTGGAGGCCGGCGTCATCGAGCCCGTCCAGCCGGACTCTGAGAAAAAGACGCCGGTGCCGGCCGATGGGAAGCGCGCCGAGCGCATCATGGAGACGTGCGCCGACATCATCGCGGAGGCCAGAGTGGACGAACTGACCGCCGCCGGGCTCCCCACCGTGACGGCCCTGGAAGAGCGCCTTAACGAGGCGGTCACCGCCGCCGAACGCGACCGGGCCTGCAAGGCCCTGGCCGCCCGGGAGGCCGGCGGGCAGTGAGGTATACCACCGCGGCTGATATCCTGGCCCGGCTCGCACCCGACGACCTGGCCCGGGCCGTGTCCGCCGACACGGACCTCGACGGCGCCGTGCTGGCGGCCGTGATTGCCGACACCACCCCGAACATGACCCAGACCGTGAAGGTCACGGGCGCCAACCTCGAGCGCGTCCTGAAGCAGAAGGGACTGCTGGAGGAGACCGACAACCTGTCGGACATGTCGTTCATCCCGCCCGATGCGGTCATCGAGCTGCAGGCGGCGGCAAAGCGGGCGGTCACCCTCATCCGGTCCGCCATTGACGATGCTTCCGGCGACATCGATGGCTACATCGCCAACCGCTACCAGCTGCCCCTGACGAACGTGCCCACCAAACTCAAGGCCGTGTGCAACGACCTGGTCATCTGGCGCTTGCTGGGCGGCGCCACCGCAGGCGAGGAAAAATCCGAGCGCTACCAGCGCGTGCAGGACGCCAACAAGTGGCTGGGGAGCCTGAGCTCCGGCGATATCTCGCTGGACGCCCAACTCAAGAACGCGCCGAGCAACAACCCCGGCACCGTGGTCGTGGCCGGCGATGCGCCGGTGTTCGACCGGGAGCACCTGGCGGCGTACTGATGCTGGCCGAAGTCCTCAACAGGCTGCAAACCCGGGTTAAGGACGTCGATGTCGAGGACGCCCTGGAGATGGCCCAGGCCCTGCTGCGCCAGCGCGAGAGCAAACGCAACACGCTGTACGTGGTGCCGGACGCCGAGGCGCCGGGCGCCAACCGGATGCGGGACGGCAGCACCGACCAGACCGTGACCGAGCAGGTCCTGGTCGTCATCGCCCAGCGCCTCAGGGCCCGGGGCGAGGAAGACAACCTGGAGGGCCTCAAGCAGGCCGTCCACGCGGCGCTGCTGGGCTTCACGCCGGCCAGCTACAAGGAAGCGCTGAGCTACGCCGGCGGCAACCTCATCAACCTCGACGACGGCGCCGTCTGGTACGGGCTGCGCTACGAGACCGAAACCCGACTGGAGAGCACAAAATGACGTTAGCCAGAGACAACCATTCGAACAACATCATCCTCGGCGCCGGGGAGTTTTTTATCGACGTCCTGGACGCCGACGGCCTGCCCCAGGGCGAGCGCTACCTCGGCGATACCGTGGACGCCACGCTGAACGTGGAGACCGAGACGGTCACCGTGTACTCGGGCGACGGCCCCACCCCCGAGGTGCTCACCGAGGCCGTGAACCGGGTGACCCGGACGCTCAACATCACCATGCACGACATCGTCCCGGCGAACCTGGCCATGTTCATCACCGGTGAGAGCGTCGCCCAGGCGGCGGACTCCACGAAGGTGACCGATGTAAAAATCAAAATCGGCAAGGCCGACCCGGAATACTGGCACCAGCTGGGCGTCACGGCCGCCAGGCCGGCCGGCGCGCTGGCGGTCAAGGAGGCCGACCTCAAGATGAAGGACGGCGGCACCGACGGCAACGGCGGCACAGCCATCACCGCCGACAAGTACGAGGTGGACCTCGCCAACGGCCGGTTCCGGTTCAAGGAGTCCGGCGTGGTCGATGACGGCGACATCGTGCTGGTGACGTTCACGCCCGACTCGGTGGCGGTCGATGCGGTCAAGGTCAACCCGGAGACCAAGCAGGTCTTCGCCGCCATCCGCTACATCGAGAGCGCCGCGGACGGCAAGGGCAACAACTATTACGCCCCGCGCTGCAACGTGCGGGCGTCCGGCTCCATGGCCCTGAAGTCCAGGGATACCGAGCAGCAGACCCAGATAGTCTGCCAGATACTCGAGCCGAAACAGGAAGGCTTCCCGCCGCTGTACATCAACGGGCAGGCGGCCTGACGGACCCCGCTATTCGTGCGGGTGCAGGTGCCAGCGGTAATCGGGATTGAAGGCGTGCCAGGTGCGCAGCCGGCGTTGCTGGTAGTCAAGGTCGCTCCTGTCCCGGGCCTCAATCAGGTTCTCGTGGATGTGCCGTAGAGCAGACGGACAGCGGACCCGGGGCAGGTCGCACGGGTTGACGCCTGCGGCTGCCGGCGGCAACAGGACGGGATCGTGCGCCGCAACTGGAAACGCCAGCGCCAGCAGGGCGGTGATGAACAAAACACGACACATGACAGGAGTATAGCATGCCGCTTATATTTTTGAGTAGTGATGAGAGCCGCGAGTTCAACTGGCCGGTGACGGTTGACGTGCCGGGGGAAGAAGAACAGACCTTCACAGCCCGGTTTGTCGAACTGAGCCAGGACGAGTTGGACAAGATATTTGAACAGTCGCGCTCCGACGACGTGCTGATCAACCGGGTCCTGATCGGCTGGGGCGAGGACGTGCTCGACAGCCAGGGCAAGCCGGTGAAGTTCAGTACGGCGGCCCGCGATGCGATGGTCGCCAGGCCGTTTCTCCGCAGCGCAATCGCCCAGGCCTATGTCAAAGCCATCCTTGGCCAGGACCGCCTCCTGGGAAACTGACCGGGGCGGTGCAGGCGTGGTGGTCGGGTGCAGGGTATGGTGTGTTGCCGGCCAACCATGACGCCATTCGCATTCTCGCCCTGGGCGCAGACTCCGTCTTGAAATACCGGCCGATAGGCGGCCTGGCAGGCATCGACTACCATCAGGCGCTGTCGGTCTGTCACTGGCTCGACATCACGCCAGGCCCGCAGCTGCTGCGCCAGCTGAGCACCATATCAGCCGAAATCATACGTTTATCTGACGAGAGTCCGAATGCCTGATCTGAATGTA
The DNA here is from genome assembly GCA_965243115.1 of Gammaproteobacteria bacterium. Lineage (GTDB taxonomy): Bacteria > Pseudomonadota > Gammaproteobacteria > Eutrophobiales > Eutrophobiaceae > JAAXHV01. Next base: position 16,551 of record CBDEUD010000003.1, read on the forward strand.
GCCGTGCGCCTGACAGTCGATAACCGCGGGTTCCAGGCGGGCGTGCGCGCGGCCAGGCGGGAGACGGACAGGCTCACCACCTCGGTCAACCGGTCCGGGCAGGCGGCCCGCCTCCAGGCGACGGGTAACCAAGCCGCCAACGCGGCCATGCGGCGCTCGGCGGCGACGGCGCAGCAGCAGGCCGCGGCGCAGAACACGGCCGCTGATGCCGCTGCCCGACAAACCTCGTCACTCCGGGGTTTGACCCTGCGGCTCGCCGCCTATTCCGCCGCCACGTACGCGGTCATCGCCCTGACCAGACAGGTGGCTGGCACGCTGATCGAAAATGCGGACGCGTACACGCAACTCAACAACCGGCTGCGCCTGTCGACGGATTCGGAGACGGAACTGATTGCTGTGCGCCGGGAGCTGCTCGGGGTCTCGCAGCGCACCTTCACCAGCCTGACCGCGAACGCAGAGCTCTACCAGCGCATCAGCCTGGCCTCAACGGAAACGGGCCACAGCCAGGCTGAGCTGCTGCGCGTCACGGAACTGCTGAACAAACAGGTCTTAATCGGCGGCAACAATGCCACGGAAGCGGCGGCGGGGCTGACCCAGTTTGCCCAGGGGCTGGCTTCCGGCCGCTTGCAAGGCGATGAGCTCAGGTCCGTCCTGGAAAACCTCCAGGGCGTCTCTGAGGGCCTGATAACCGGTTTTCGCATCCTGCGCGAGCGCGGCCAGATTGATATCGATGTGACCCGCGCCAACTTGCGCGAACTGGCCGCCGACGGGGTGTTGTCGTCGAGACTGCTGCTGGACGCAGTGCTGGCCAGCGGGGACGATACCGAGCAGAAATTCAAAAGCGTGGAAACCACCGTGTCCGGCGCAGCGCAGCAGCTGGGGAATGCGTTTCTCTTACTCCTGGGTCATATCGACGAGTTGACCGGGGCGTCGTCGTCGCTGGCCGGATCGCTAAGCCAAACCGCCACTGACATCACTGACAACTTGACCGAAACCCAGTACGGGTTAAGGCAGCAAATCAGGGAGCTTGAGGAGCAGATTGAAAATGTGCCGCGGTTTATACGCCTGATCCCGATCGTCGATCAATCCTACCAGCGGCAGCTGGCGGCGCTGCGCGAACAGCTGCGCCAGTTGCAGGGGCCGGGCGGCAACCAGGTGGAAGGCCACGCGCCGGTGTTAGCCCCGCCGCCCGTGCGCCGCGCCGGACTGACTGCGCCGTCGGCATTCGAGACGCTGGCCGCCCGGCCCGGCCCGACCGATGAGAGCCGCCGCCAGGCCGAAGAGGCGTTTAAGGCCGAGCGACAGAGACGAGCCGCAGAGCAACGAGCCGCAGAACAACAAGACGCCCTCGTTGCCCGGCGGATCAGGTCGTTGGATGATCAGATTGCCAGGACCCAGGCGCTCTCTGAGGTGGAGCGGCTGCGCATTCAGATTGCCGGCGGCGCGTTGGGGGATCTGTCCAGTGCGGAGGAGGACTTGTTGCTGCAGCGAGCAGCCGCCCTCGATGCGGCCAAGGAGCAGGACCGTGTGGAACAACAACGCCAGCGTGATGCCGAGGCCGCGGCACGTGAGCAGGCCGCCGCCGAGAGAGACCGGCTGGCCGCCATCGAAGACATCCGGCATGCTACTGGGGACCAATTCGCACAAGCGCGCGCGCAGCTTGAAACGTGGCGGCGGGAGACCCTTGCCACCCTGTCGTCGAACACGGCGGCTTATGAGCAGTATGCAGACGACGTGGAAGATATTGTGTCGCAACGCCTGGCGGCGATCGCCCGGGAAGAGGCGGAGACACGGCTACGGGAGTCCAGGCATTGGCGCGATGGCGCGAAACGCGCGTTCGAAGAGTATGGCCGGGACGCCACGGATGCGGCGGCTAACGTGGAGGCGGTTGTCAAAAACGGCCTGCAGAGCATGGAGGACGCCCTGGTGGACTTCGTGACCACCGGCAAGCTGAACTTCAAGGACCTGGTGGACTCCATCCTGGCGGACCTGGCGCGCCTCGTCATCCGCCAGACCATCACCGGCCCGCTGGCCCAGGCCCTGGGCGGTGTGTTCGGCGGCTTCGGAGGCGGCATCGGTGGTGGCGTGCCGGGCGGTATTCCCAACAGCATCGCCGGCGCACCCGTGTTTCATGCCGGCGGCGTCGCCGGCGCCGCGGGCGGACGGCGCCGCCTGGTGGACGGCCGGGTGTTCGACCACGCGTACCGCTACCACCGCGGCGGCCTGGCCGGTAACGAGGTGCCGGCGATACTGGAGCGCGGCGAGCGGGTACTGTCCCGCGCCGAAACCGCGGCCTACGATGACATGCGCCAGGCCCCGCAAGTGCGCATCAATATCGACAACCGCGGCGCCCCGGTGAATGCCGAGGTGCGCAACCAGCGCTGGGACGGCCGCGGCCTGGTGGTCGACGTGCTGCTGGACGACGTGTCCCGGCGCGGGCCGTTCACCCAGGGGCTGCAGCGCACGTTCGGCCTGCGGGAGCAGTCCGTATGATTGATTGCGTTTTCGCATGGCCTGGCGTTCCGGACGGGCGGAAAATGATTGCATTCGTCGTGACCAGGTGGCCGGCGATCGTCGCCGGCAGCCCCGGAATTGATTGCAAATGACCTCGCTGCCGGCCCACCAGGGCATACTCGCCGAGAACTACATCATTCGCTATGCGCAGGACGCCCGGCGCCAGCAGCTGGAGGACGGCGCCGTGCGCCGGGCCCCGCTGCTGACGCGCCCGGTGGAGTATACCGACCTGACGTTACTCATCGGCGATACCGCCGCCCGCGAGGCGTTCGCGGCCTGGGCGGATGCGCACGCCCACGAGTGGTTCCTGATGAGCCTGATGCAGCGCCGGGCCGAGGTGCGCGTGGTGGGCGGCGCCACCGGCATCGCCTACCGCCAGCGCACTACCGGCCACGGCGTCCCGCTCTGGGCCGCGGCGCTGTCCGTGGAGTCCCGGCCGCTGGTGGTGACCCCGCCCGCGGGCGAGCTGGTGTGGCCGGACTACGTCCTGGTGCTGGCCGATGATGAGCTGGGCATCGACGGCATTGTCCGGCGCACCACGGTGGCCCAGGGCGCGCCGGTGCGCCAGGGCGACCCCACCGGGGCGGACCTGCCGCGCCGCTACCGCTTGAGCGTGCAACTGGACAACGAGCACCTGGCCCCCTTCCTGAATTACTGCTACGCCGCCGCCAACAAGCCCCTGTGGTGGCCCACCGGCGCCACCAACACCTACCAGCGCCGGCGCCTGTACGAGGGCCTGGGCAGCCTCACCGTGCGCCAGGCGGCGCGCCAGGCCGGGGACGTGCAGTGGGTCGCGGACCTCGAGCTCGAGGGGTATGACGGCAATACCCGCATCATCCTGCCGCCGGACCAGCCGGGCACGGTGACCCTCAGCACTAACAGCCCGGTGCGCGGCACCGCCATCCGGGCCAGCCTGTCCGACCCGGACGGCTCCATCAACGCGCTCACCTGGCAGTGGCAGCGCGGCACGACCGATATCCCCGGCGCCACGTCCGCAAGCTACACCCCGGTGCGGGCGGACGTGGGCCGCACCCTGCGCGCGGTGGCCTCCTACAACGACGGGCACAGCAACGGCAAGACGGCCACGTCCGCGCCCACGTCCGCGGTGGCGAACACCCCGGACCAACCGGGCACGGTCACCATCGATGACACGACCCCGGTGCGCGGCACGGCCATCCGGGCCGCGCTCACCGATGCGGACACGCCCATCAGCTCGCTCACCTGGCAGTGGCAGCGCGGGACCGCCAATATCCCCGGCGCCACGTCGGCCCGTTACACCCCGGTCCTGGCCGACGTGGGCCACACCCTGCGGGCCATTGCCTCGTACTCCGACGGGCACGGGCACGGCAAGAGCGCCACGTCGGCGCCCACGGTCGCCGTCGCCAACACCACCGACCAGCCGGGCACGGTGACGATTTCGGACACGACGCCGGTGCGCGCCACGGCGATTACCGCCACCCTGTCGGACCCGGACGGCAACCTCACCGGCGTCACCTGGCAGTGGCGGCGCGGGTCCACCAATATCGCCGGCGCCACCTCCGCCCGTTACACCCCGGTCCTGGCCGACGTGGGGGAGACCCTGCGGGCAGTGGCGTCCTACACCGACGCCCACGGCGTCGGCAAGACGGCCTCCGCGCAGACCGAGGCGGTCGCCAACACGGTGGACCAGCCGGGCGAGGTGCTGGTCGATGACACCACCCCGACGGTCGGCGCCACCGTCACCGCCAGCCTGGAGGATGCGGACACGCCGCTCACCAATATCACCTGGCAGTGGCAGCGCGGCACGAACGACATCACCGGCGCCACCTCGGCGACCTACACCCCGGTGGACGCCGACGTGGGCCACACCCTGCGGGCGGTGGCCGCCTATAACGACGCGCAAGGTACCGGCAAAACGGCCACCTCCGCAGCCACCTCGGCGGTGATTTCGATCCCGGACAACGTCGGCACCGTCACGATCGATGACACCACCCCGACCCGCGGGACGGCTATTACCGCCAAACTGTCCGATGCGGACACGCCCATCAGTTCACTCACCTGGCAGTGGCAGCGCGGCACGACCAAGATCCCCGGCGCCACGTCCTCCAGTTACACCCCGGTGCTGGCTGACGTCGGACACACCCTGCGGGCCATTGCCGCCTACAACGACGCCCACGGCAACGGCAAGACGGCGACCTCCACAGCCACCACCGCCGTCGCCAACACGGTGGACGTGGCCGGCACGGTGGCCCTCGATGTCACCCGGCCCAAGCTGGGCGCGGCGGTCACGGCCGCCCTGTCCGATGCGGACACGCCCATCAGTTCACTCACCTGGCAGTGGCAGCGCAACGATGACGGCTGGTCCGACATCACCGACGCCACGGCCGCCGCCTACACCCCGGTGGAGGCCGACGTGGGCCACACCCTGCGGGCGGTGGCCAGCTACACCGACGCCCACGGCACCGGCAAGAGCGCCACGTCGGCGGCCACGGCCGCGGTGCGGGGCGCCCGCACGGAGCTGTCGATAGCGCTGGGTACCGGGACGAACATCAGCGGCTTCGGCGCCTACTGGGTCAACGTCCCTTCCAACAGTATCCCGGCGGCCTGGATGGCCGGTGGCAGCGCCGGGCGCGTGCAACAGGTGTTGATTTTCGATCCCGACCGGCTGACGCTCAATGTGGACAAGGCGTTCAAGGATTCGGTGGCCGAGGACATGGAGCTGACCATCACGTCCGGCAGCGCCTCATTTACCACCACCATGACCGACACGAGCCGTCCGTACGAGTGGAATGACAGCGGCGCGGCCACGTTCCTGGCGGCGCTGTCCGGCGGCCAGCCCACCGCCAACCTGACGCTGAGCACCGGGGGCCTCTGACGTGGTGGACACCACCGACACCACCGCCAAGTGGAAGCAGGCCGCCCGCGCCCAGGACCCGGACAGCGTGGCCCTGCTCGCGGTGGAAATCACCCACCCGGACATCCCCATCCCGGTGCGCACCATCAACGATTCGGCCGAGCACTCCATCGAGGGCAATACCTATGCCCGCAACCGCTTCGAGCTGCGCCTGGCGGGCGACGTGGAGGGCGAGGCCCCACGCGCCACCCTGCGCCTGGACAACGTGGGCGCGGCCCTCACGCAGTGGATTGAGCTGGGGCGGGGCGGCGCCGGCGCCGCCGTGCGCCTGCTCCAGGTCATCGACGATGCGGTGGAGTGGGAGCTGACCCTGGACTCCGCCGGCGCCGTGGTGGACCACGAGTCCGCCGTCTTCACCCTGGGGTTCGACCCGCTGCTGCAACGCCCCGCGGTGCAGATGCGGCACGACCCTGAGCACAGCCCGGGGCTGTTCTGATGGATGACTTGCTTCTCTGGTGGCTGAACTATGCCTATGGCGAGGGGTTTCAGCACGTGCTGATTGACGACCTCGAGACGCTTAGAGAGGTGTTGCTTGCGCATGACTATGAGGTACCGGAATTTTCCAGAACGCCTATGAGCCGCGCCGCGTACAAAGACCAACTCAGGTGCGGCAAAGGGTCGGCTCAATGGATGGAAGCGCTACAGCCATGACCCACTGGTCCGACGCCTGGCTGGGCCGCCTCTACGACGAGGAGACCTACAACTGCTCGCACTTCCTGGCCGAGGTGCTGTCCCGGCAATTTGGCCTGGACCTGGACCTGCCGCCGCCAGCCGCCTCCCTGCGCGGGCGCGACAAACAGGTGGCGCAGGTGCTCACCCTGCGCTGCGCGCGCGTCCGGGGCGAGCACCGCGAGGGCGACATCGTGCTGGCCATCGCCCACGGCCGTCGCGCCGAGGTGGGCCACCACAGCGGCGTGCTGGTGCTGCCGGGTGCTGAGCCGATGGTGCTCCACTGCATGGCGGGCCTGGGCTCCTGCCGCCACCCGCTCAATGAGCTGCCCGCCCGGGGGCTGATCGTCCATGGACTGTACCGATGGCTGACGTGAACCCCCGCGACCAGGTACCCGTGCGCGCCGACCTGTGGCCGCACCCGCTCACGGCGGACGGCCGGGTGCGCGCCGAGGCCTGGGTACCGGACGCCGGCGCCACGCTGCTCGACGTGCTCTCGCAGCTGGGCCCGCCGCCACACGGTCCACTCATCGTCACCGTCAACGGCCTGCCGGTGCCGGCAACCCGCTGGGAGCGCCACCGGGTGTTTCCCGGCGACCTGGTGCTGTGCCGGGCGCGCCTCCAGGGCGGGGACACCAACCCGCTGCAGATAGTGCTCATGATTGGCGTGCTGGCTCTGGGCGGCTGGGCCGGGGCCGCCATCGGCGGCGTTGCCGGCTCCCTGGTGGCCGGCGCCATCGTCACCGTGGGCGGCCTGCTGGTCAACGCCCTGTTTCCCCCGGCCCTGCCCGACGCCCCGGACAAGCCCAAACCCATCTACACGCTCACCGGCGGCGCCAACCGCGCCCGGCCCTACGACCCGGTGCTGATGGTGCTCGGCCAGCACCGGGTGTTCCCGGACCTGGCCGGCGCCCACTATGTGGAGTTCGTCGGCGGCGAGCAGTACCTGCACCAGGTGTTCGACTTCGGGGTGGGGGACCTTGACATCACCGACATCCGCATCGGCGACACGCCCCTGGGCGCGTACAACCGCACCGCGGCGGCGGCCGATGACACGGTGGAGCATACGGTGCCGGAGTTCTACGGGCGCACGATATATACTCAATGGCGCGGCAACAGCGCCGCCAACGCCCTGGCGGACGTGGAGCAGCAGCTGGCCCTGCCCGGGGAGCCGATTACCCTGGTGGCCGAGGACGTGGACACCGTCACCGGCGCCCAGCTCGACGACACCAACTGGCATATGCGCACCTCCTCGCTGAACGCCAGCAAGCTGGGGCTGGACATCGTGGCCAACGTCCTGCGCTTCTCCAAAAAGGGCAAGCTCAAGAGCCACACCGTCAACCTCACCGTGCAGTACCGGGAGAAAGGCGCCAGTGCCTGGACCACCCTCGCCGACCCGGACACCGTCATCATCAACGGCAACCAGGACCCGGTGCGGCTCACCTGGTTCATCACCCCGGCCGATGCCGGCAAACAGTGGGAGGTGCGGGTCAAGCGCGACACGGCGAAGGACAGCAGCACCCGTATCCGTGACGAGGTGACATGGTCGGCCCTGCGCACCTACCAGGCCTCCACTGCCAACGCCGAGGGGCGCACCCGCCTGGCGCTGCGCATCAAGGCCACGGGCCAGCTCAACGGGCGCCTGGACCGCCTGAGCGCCCTGGTGTCCGCCCGGGTCAAGACCTGGGACAAGACAAAAAAGACCTGGTCCGCCGCCAACGCACCTACCTCCAACCCGGGCGATATCCTGCGCCAGTTCGCCGAGGGCATCAAGGACAGCGCCGGGCGTCTCATCGCCGGCGCCGGCCTGTCGCTCGCCAACCGCATCGACCTGGCCTCCATCCAGCCCTGGCGCGAGTGGTGCCATACGCAGGGCCTCAAGTTCAACTACGTCGCCGACGGGCCGGTGGGCCTGGAGGAGATGCTGCAGCTTATCACCCGGGCCGGGCGCGCCAGCCACTCCTGGCACAGCGGCAAACTGGGCGTGGTCTACGACCAGGCCAACCGCACCCCCACCACGCTGATTACCGCCGGCAACATCCTCGCCGGCAGCCTGCGTGTGGAGTGGGCCGACGGGCGCCTGGCCGATGAGATTGTGGCCGAGTACACGGACCCGGACTTCGACTGGCAGCCGGTGGCACTCCGGCGCAAGGTCACCGGCGTCACCCACCCGCAGCGCAGCGCCCGCATCCGCCTGCCGGGCGTCACCGACCGGGCCCAGGCCATCGAGGAGACCAACCTGCACGCGGCCCGGCAAGAATTCCACCGGCGGCGCCTCACCTGGGCCATGGCCATGGAAGGGTTCTCGCTGCTGCGCGGGGAGACCGTATTTCTGAGCGAGGCGCTGGTCAGTGGCGGGAAGACCGGGCGCCTCACCGGCGGCGCCAAGGCCGCGCCGCAACTCGACGCGGCGGTCGATATCAGCGACGGCACGGACTACCTGCTGCTGCGCCTGGCCGACGGCACGCTGCACACCAGCGTCGTCACGCACCCGGACGGCGGCACCGGCGAGACCGACACGCCGAGCCTGACCACGGCGCTGCCAGGCGACCCGGACCAGGGCGGCCTGGCCATGGCGGCGGATGCCGGCGTCCAGGCCCGGGACGTGCTCTGGCGCTATTACTCCGCCGCCAACCCGCCGCTGAAGGTCAAGATTACGGGCTTACGACCGCTGTCCGACGACACGGTCGAGATCCAGGCCATCGACGAGGTGGCCGCCTACTACGCCGCCAAGGACCTGGCCCTGACCGACCCGCTGCCGAAGCTGCTCTCACGGGCCCCGAAAATCCTGGCCATCAACGTCAGCGAGACGCTCATCGAGGCAGGCGCCGGCTACACCGTCGAGATCGTCGTCACGCTGACTGTGGAGGGTGACTGGCGCGGCGGCGTCATCTGGGCGCAGCTGGACCAGCAGGAACGCCGCATCGTCGCGACCCTCTCCGCCCAGGAGACGCGCGGCGCCTGGATCGAGCAGGCCGCCGGCACGCTCACCATCACCGCGGTGCCCGGCTCGGACGTGGCGCCTACCGGCCAGGCTCTGACCGTCACCCACACTATCGGCTCCGATACCGTGGCCCCGGACGAGCCGGAAGGCGTCAGTGCCGAGGGCAACCCGGGCGGCTACATCCTCGAGTGGGACGCATCCGAGGAGACGGATTACAGCCACACGGAGGTGCGCGACGGCGCCACCTCCGTGAACGACGCGGCGAACGCAACCGCACGGGGCCGAGCCAGCGGGATCCCGTTCGTGCGCAGTGACCTGGACGCCGTCACCACCCTCAAGGTCTGGCTTCGGCACGTGGACCTCTCCGGCAACAAAAGCGGCTGGGTCACCGTCACGGTGACCACCGAGGAGCTGCTGGCCGGCCAGGACGGCGAGGATGGCGCCGGCGTGGAGTACATCTTCACCAGCAACGCAACCGGCAGACGCATCACCGGCTCGACCAACCTGCCCCTGGCCTCATGGAACTACGATATCCCGGGCCTGGCCACCGGCGTGACCCGCGGCACCCAGAAATACTACGACGGCACCCCCCTGGACCTGTCTGCCACCAGACCCTTTTTAATTCGCTTCAGGCGCCCTGTGGACGGCTCTCCGGCCGCTAACGCCAATATTGGTACGGTGGCCTGGGTGCAGGAAGCGTCCGTGCGAGCGCATGGTCAGGAGGGTGCTGAAGGGGCGAGCGGTATCGGGTATGAGGAGATATTTATAGGAACTTCTGTCGGCACTGTTGGCTCTGTGCAGGCTCCCGATAACAACTGGGGATATAAACAAATTACCGGTAATTCGGGCTGGCAGATCACACGGGCGGCCGCTAATCCTAATAATAATGCTGCATTAACAATTCTTGGTTCAAGACGGGAGATTCAGGGCAGCCCTTCTGTTGGGGATGCTGTATCGGCTGACTGGGAAGATGTCTTTGTGGTGCTGTACCCGCAACCGGGGGAAGGTCCTGGAGAAGCCCCATTAGATAGTATCGGCAACCTTAGCCCTCTTGTTTATCCCGGCGATGGGTATGTGCAGTTATTCTGGGATAGAAACTCCGGTCTGCGATCGCTGGACAGCGATATCTTCAAGGCCGGAATCAGGATCAGGTACAGGGAGATGGGACAGGGAGATGATGACTGGGTGGTGCATAGTGACGGGGATGGTCGTGGTTTTTCCCCTGAGATTATATCGGGGTTGACAAACGACACCACATATCAGTTTGAGTTATCCATAGGGTATCGGTTCCCTCCCGCGCTGGTTTTACAGTTTGGCGACACGTTCATTCTCCAGGGAACACCAACAATGCGAACCGCAGAATTGCTGGCAGAGTACGAGGTCACTGCGGGTACGTGGGCGGACGATGATGGTAGTCCGGCTTATACGGGTTATTTCCTGGCCAACCAGGACGTTTATGCGGGCACCCCCCCGGATCGTGCGGGCGGATCGTTGACGGTGATATCCGCGCACCCGGACACGGACTTTGCACCCATCGGGGCAATCACGTTTGATAAACGGGAATTTGGTGGCGGGTCTACCATTCTGCGTGGTTTTTATTTTGTCGCGGGAGGCACGTCAAGGGGCCAAGGATCTGACATCTATAACGACAACAGGGCGTTTGCTTCCATTCAGATTGTGGGTGCTGCTGATATTGAACTCCTGCGGGCATCCGCATCGTACAATCGGGACGTGAGTTCATCGGGCGGCGTGCTGTCCTCGTGGTCCTGGGCGGTGGACGCTGTTAGGTTCAATCTCAATGCCACCTACCGGGTCCGCCTATTGCGTACCCCGGCACCGGAAATAGGTCAAGTTTCGCTGGCCTTTATCAGTGGTTCTACGCTGTATTGGGTTGACCCGAACAATACGTTGCTGGCGGGCCTGATACGCTACAAGCTGCGATACCGGACAAGCATTACTTCCGCGTGGGTGGACCTCGACACCGACGTGACCCCCGGGGACGGCATCAATACATACGATCTGTCGAGCATTACTGCATCCACTTATGAGGTCGGCATCACACCAGTCAGCTTCCAGGGAGACGGACCTGAGCGGATTGTCGCAAGCACTGATACCGGTACCATCCTTGCTAACGTGACGCGGGATGCCAGAGACACGAGAATCTCGGAAACATCCAAGACGCGCATGGTTCGCTCCACTGCGGCGTTAAACCGTTACTCGGCAGACGACCGGCTATTATCCTCAGCGATTGTTTGGATTAGTTACCGATACTTTGTGGTCAATGCGGGAGCCTTGGCTGGTCAATCCACGCTCGTCTTTAATTCTTCAGGTTCTGAGGTCTGCCCCCTGTTGGGCGGCGCACGTTTTACAAATTCTACCCGACCGTCTTTTTCCCGCGGGGTTCTTGTGATCCGCAGGAAAGCAGGAAATGTCGGATCGAGCATTACTCTCACCGTTACTATCCCGTTTACGCCGGACGATCTGGTATGGAGAACAATCGTGTCGGGGCACCTCGGGGGGTCAAGGCCCAATACTTCGACTTTTCGAGGGTGGTTTTTACCTACACGCAATTCCGCTATCGCGCGGGATTCCGGTACTGACAGTCTCCGCTATGCCTCACTCCTGCTGATATGACCATGGTATATCGTGAATTCGTCAATGCCCTTGTGATCAGCAGGACTGCGTTGCCCTACGGTCACATTCCGTTTGCGCGGTCCAAGCAGCCGGACGATGAGGTCACGGAAGCAGACTGGCGGGCATGGCAATGGAACCCGCCGCAAGAGGGGCTGTATTCGCAGCCTGACAATTCGGCGGACGCAAAGCCCACCTGGAACATGCTTGTTGTCTGGTCAACGCAGGCCAATAGGGACGCGGCTATCGCCCGCCTGGATACCGAGTGCGCAACTCGCATCACGGCGGGTTACGGCGAGCAGACCACTCATGCGGAGTGGCAATTCCGTTTCCGCGCATCGGAGGCCGGGGCATCGGACGCGGACCGTCAACGTGTTGCCGCAGGCCATGCCGAGCGGGACCGGCTGCGCGCCCGGTTCCAGGAGGTCAAGACCTACATAGACGGCCTCACGGACATCAGCAAAATAGAGCAGTTGGATTTTACCGACCCAACGTACTGGGCGCCAACCTGGTCTCCGCCAGACCCGGCCGGGTGAGATGCCCATGATTCATGCAAATTTGCAACGGAGGTATTATGTCAATTTGAAATAACAGGAAAAGCAGCGACCCGGCAGGTGTACCACCACCCGCCGGGCCGTCCACCCACTGAGCCAGCAGTGAGCAGACCGAGGCTGCCCGCGATGTACACCGCAGGGCCAGCCTATCACGAATCAGTCAAAATAAAGAGAGGTACGCTCATGAATACAGAAGTCAAACCGGTCAACCCCGTTGCCCCCTATGTCGGCGGCAAACGGCTGCTGGCCAAGACCATCATTGAACACATATCCGGCATCCCGCACGTCTGCTACGCCGAGCCGTTTGTCGGCATGGGCGGGGTGTTCCTGCGCCGGCCCGAGCGGGCCAGGAGCGAGATCATCAACGATTACAACCGGGAGGTGAGCAACTTTTTCCGCATTCTGCAGCGCCACTACGTGCCCTTCCTGGAGATGATGCGTTACCAGTTGACCACCCGCGCCGAGTTCGAGCGCCTGACCAGGACCGATCCGGTTACCCTTACCGACCTGGAACGGGCCGCCCGCTTCCTGTATCTGCAGCGCACCGCCTTCGGCGGCAAGCCCAGCGGTCAGAACTTCGGCGTACAAAAGGCGCAGCCGTCCCGTTTTGATACCACCAAGCTGGTGCCGATGCTCGAGGCGGCGCACGAGCGCCTGGCCGGGGTCACTATCGAGTGCCTGCCGTATCAGGACTTCATTCCACGCTACGACACCGGGGACACGCTGTTTTACCTGGACCCGCCGTACTGGGGCTGCGAGGATTATTACGGCAAGGGCCTGTTCAGCCGGGATGATTATGCGAGCCTCAGTGACCTGCTGGCAGGGATAAAAGGGCGCTTTATTCTGTCGCTGAACGACGTGCCGCCCGTCCATGAGATATTTGCCGGGTTTACCATAGAGCCGGTCAATACCCGATACTCCCTGCGGGGGGTGGGTGACCACAAGGAGGCCGGCGAGGTATTGATCACCGGCAACTGAGACTGAAAATCAACACCGTGTTGACTGTGTGAACACCGCTGCGCAACCGTGATTCGCATGAATCCGTGCAAATTTTTCGCAAGACTCTATAGAGAGGTCTGTACGGCAATTCTGCCGGTCAGCCCCTGCGCTATCTGCCCGCCCAGGGCGCCCTCCAAGATGAAGTGGCCGTACCTGCCGTAATCGGCGGACAGGTAACCACCGGTCTCTTCAGACGGTTTCCTGCTGATGAACTTCATGGCTCCGGCAGTGGTGTTCCGGCCGTACAGGGTTCCCTGTGGACCTTTCAACACCTCGACGCGCTCCAGGTCGAACATCTGGAAGCCCAGCATGGCGGGCGAGACCAAGTAGACCTCGTCGATGTAGATGCCGGCCGCCGGGTTGTTGTTGACGGCATAATCGTTCAAGCCGAGGCCGCGTATGCTGACGTTGGTGATACTGTTGCCGAAGGTTTCATTGATATTCAGGTTAGGCGTCTGCGCGGCGAGATCTAGAGGCTGACCCAAGCGCTGTTCCCGGATTGCATTTCCGGTGAACACAGTCACAGCCACGCTCACATCGTTGAGATTCTGTTCGCGCTTTTGCGCGGTGACGATGATCTCCTCGATTTGTAGCCCGCCGTCCTGAGCCGGGAGTGACGCCGCCCAGGACAACGACATGGCCAGAGTCATGATATATGCCGTTGATCTGCTGATTGCTGTCTTCATTTCAATTACCTCCCTACTGAGCTGAGCAGTCATTGCTCTGATGTAAGAATTGATAGCCCTCATTAATTGTCGATAGGAATGAACTCTTCTTTCAGACCGAAAGCCTGCGGTCCGAAAACGGCCAGGGATTCGGGACTTCTCAGGATGGGCGAGGCGCCGATGCCGATGACCTTGACTCTCTGCCCGTACTTCATGGACTCGACCGTGACAGGGGTGGCAGTTTCCCGATCCACGAGACAGATCAGGTCCGGAACTATGGCGACGATCTCCCCGCCCGTTCTGGCAACCAGATTCTCGTTCTGGAAAACAATTTGCATGTGCCGCCCGCTCCCGTCCAACGCCTCAATGTCGCAATGCCCCATCGAGAAACCACTGCTCGTTTCCCTCCGGATATCCGTGATCTTTCCATCGAACAACACCTTGCCACATCCGAAGTGTTCGTTTCCGTCCAGACAGGCGAGCAAGGATTCAACCGGTGCACCCTCCTTTCTGCCGCGAGATATCGCGCGACCCACGTCCAGCGCAAGCGTCAGAGTCCCTTTTACCGCGTGATTCCTTACATCACTGCCGCGCATGGGATAACATGAGATCATCACGCTTAACCCCATCCGGATTGCCGCGGCCCGGATCAAATCCTCAGCCCGCTTACCGTCATGGGTTTCGATGATGACTGTCTCCATGCGCTCATCCACGATAACCGCGGGCGTCGCAGAGACCCCGTAAACGTTGAATGTCGTCATCTGCAGTTCCGGGAACGCACGACCCATGCCGTCACAGTTCACCAATGGCAGACCAAGGCGCGCCGCGGCGACGATAGGTAACATGGAATTGATGCCGCCAATTTCCAGGGGGCAGATGGCGTCCGGCCTGCGTCCGATTACCCGGGCAAGCCGGTTGACGGAGTGATCGATATCCGCACCGGATGCGGCCTTTTCCACCAGCACAGTGGGCGCGCCCAGCATCGCGGCGGGCAATACCGTGGCGTCATCGGCCAGATCCTCGGTTTCAATAATTTCCGGCATGCCGTATTCCTCGATGGCATGCCTGGCCATTAGACGGCCGATATATGGGTCGCCACCGCCGCCTGTGCCGAGAAAAGCCGCTCCCAGAGCCATGTCTTCCAGGTCTTCAGCTGCAATAAGCGTGCTCTTCGCAGTTGCCGGTGCAACCTTCAGCATATTCGTAATTCCCCTGCCGCCTTCGCCCGGATGCGCACCGCGCTACCCGGCATATAAGACAGTGGCGTTTCCTCAATATCGATAAGCTCGATACTATTCTCATCGGCGCCCGCGTCCCTGGCCTGACCCGCGGCTTCTGCCTGCGCGTGTTTTAAGGCTTCCTCACGGGTGAGTTGCTCATAGGAATAGACTTTATTGATTTCCCCACCAACCTGGGCAATGCAGGCACCGATGGCATTCGCCACTTCTGCTTTCCGTGGGACAACGACTTTACTCGCGCCTGCGACAGGTCCGCGGATGAGAACCGACCCGCCGCCGACCAGGATCAGCGGCAATGCTGCGGCGCTGGTTTTCATACGGTCCAGACACTCTTCTACCCTCATGTGCATCAAGCTTATTGTCTCCCGCACAAGTTCTTCCGGCAGGTCCGCGACTGCGGCAGGATTGCCGATCTCGGCAAAGCCTGCGGCCACCGCAATATCGGTAGCCGTCAACCTGTCGCCGCCGAAAACACGCGATTGCTCCGCAAGGCGGTAAGCTACCGATCCGGGACCAACCGTTGTTTTCCCGTTGCTGCTGACCAAGCTGCCGCCACCCAGGCCGATCGAAAGGATGTCCGGCATGCGGAAATTAGTACGAACCCCCCCCACTTCTGCTGCGAGGCCGGATTCCCGCGGGAAGCCGTTCACCAGGACACCAACGTCCGTAGTCGTGCCACCGATATCCACCACCAGCGCATCCTTAAGCCCGGTCAGATAAGCAGCGCCGCGAATACTATTGGTGGGGCCTGATGCAAAGGTCAATACCGGGTATTGTTCGACGAATTCTGCACTCATCAACGTCCCATCATTCTGGCTCACGTAAAACGGCGCGTTGATGCCGAGTTCTTCCAACGCCCCGCGAAACGATGTGACGAAGTCTGCACCTAACGCGGCCAGGCTTGCATTGATGATTGCAGCATTTTCCCGTTCCAGCAGACCGATGCGGCCAATGCGAGAGGACAGGGTAACCGCCGCTTCCGGGAGTTCATCGCACACAATTTCCCCAGCTCGCACCTCCATGGCGTCATTCACGGGTGAAAATACGCCGCTGATTGCGACCGCCCGAATACCTTTTTCCCGCATATCCAGTGCCGCGTGTGCTATCGCCGCTTCATCCAGTCCCGCAATCGGCCGGCCGTCGAATTCAAAACCCCCTGCAACCAGATAATGGTGTTTTCCGGTCAGCGCGACTATATCAGTGGGCCAGTCCATCATGGGTGGCACACCCCGGGTGGCCGGCAGGGCCAGACGAATTACTCCCACATTCTGCAGGCATCTGCGTTCGACAAACGTATTGGTGAAATGTGTGGTGCCCATCATCACGGCCTGAATATCCGTTGCCGCGACCCCGGACAGGATAAGCACATTTCTGACAGCAGCAAGGATCCCCTCATCGGCACGCGCGCTGGTCGGTGCCTTGTGCACGGCCTTGACCTCACGACCATCCATCAACACGGCATCGGTATTGGTCCCCCCTACGTCTACACCTATTCTATAGATCGAAATACCCTCCACGGTTCGATGAACCGGACAAACCGGAACACCATCAAATTCAGGACAACCACAAATTCCGCAGAAATTCAGGACAACCGTAATTTGTCCGCGGGCTATTGATCTCAGGTTAATATGTATTTGCCGGGAAGCACCCGGCATGAAGTGTAGTTTGTCGGTTACATTGAGTAGCGCTGTTTTTTCTTTGTGAATTTGCAACCTGTACGAACGGGTAGGTCGCTGCCAGGTGCTATTGACAGCCCATGCACGGCAACTTAATGTAGTTTTCATGAAGGCAACACCCGGACCGGAATTGAATACCCTGTTCCCGATCTGGCTCATGCGTTCAAAGGCGTACCCCACCCGCCAGCGGGTGGACGTGCTCGAACGGCCGTCCCTGATCATGCAACTCGACGCCTGCATGGATGCCACCTTGTCCCTTGTTTGCGCTCCGGCAGGCTACGGCAAAAGCACACTCTATGCCGGATGGCGCAACAAGCTGCTGCAGGACGATGTGAAGGTGTGCTGGCTGACGCTGGAGCAGGAGGATAACGATGCATTTCAGCTCCTGACCTACATCGCCTACTCGCTATTTGAGGGTGGCGTGGACTTTTCCAGCGCCGGCGTGTCGGAAAAATTCCACTTCAGCGATCTCTCTGCGCGCTCGTTTCTGAGTATCATTCAGCGGGTTATTGAAGCAGATCAACAACAAATCGTTCTCATCCTCGATGATTTCGAAAATCTCAATGAGGAAACTATCGATAGGGTAATCCAGCCGTTGTTGAACCATGCGCCGGCCAACCTGCACATCGCGGTCGCAACCAGGGATGATCGCAGGTTGAGGGTGGCAAAGCTGGAGATGGAAGGGCTTGCACTGCGGTTGCCAGCGACGAGTCTTAACTTCACGCTGGACGAACTCAGGCTGTTTTTTGAGGATTACCTCCCGGAGGAGACTATCAGGGAGATCCAGCGCATTACGGAAGGCTGGCCGGTGGCAGTTCAGATGCTCAGAAGTTCCCTGAAGGCCGACCGGGACATCAACCGGGTTCTGGCCAGCGTGACCTCATCTACCAGTGTCATTACCACCTACCTCTCCGAGCAGATATTTCAGGGATTGGACAGTAAATTACAGGATTTCTTAATGGATGTTTCATTGCTGGACGGAATTTCCTGTGAGCTGGCTGACTACCTGCGTGAGGCCGATGACAGCGAAGCCCTGTTTGATGACTGCCAGACTCTAAGCACCCTGGTACTGCCGGTCGAGCAGGTCAATAACGCTTGCCGGCTGCACCCCCTGTTTCGGGAATACCTTCAGCACAGGATGTTGATTACCCATCCTGAACGGGCTACGCTCCTCAACCTGCGCGCCGCCGACTGGTTCGTCAGAACAGGAAATCTCGTCCGGGCAGTGAGGCATGCTCTCGCGGCGGAAAAACCCTTCCGGGCCATACAGATTATCGAGCAGCAGGGCGGCGTCATACTATGGCTTCGGGAAGGACTTACCCGCCTCAGAACCGTACTGGCAATGCTGGATGATGACGCCATCCGCGCATCACCCAGGATAACAGCCATCCGCTGTATCCTTGATATCAAGGACGGCAAGGTCTTTCAGGCCCGTGAACGTTACAAAGCCATGCAGGCGCGTTATCTTGTCACACAGGATGAGTGCGCGGCAGAGGAGCGAGATCGCATCGACCACGAACTCATGCTGGTGGAATCACTGCTGGCCTGCTACGAAGGCAAGATGCTCTCCGAGCAGTTCTGTGCACGGCTCAACAGCAATATTGTCAGGATTGACGGAAACGATCATGCAAGTCTCGGATATCACTACAACCTGCTCTGTTTCGCCTACGCACAGCGGGGAATGCTGCGGGAAGCCCGGCAATATGCTGATGAGGCAGTGAAGGAATACCGGCTGCTCGGGTCATTCTACGGCGTGGCGTATATCAACTTCCACCTGGGGGATATTTCCTTCGCAGAGGGAGACAGCGAACAGGCCAGAAACCATTACCAGACCGGACTGAACCTGGGCAGGCAGCACTTCAATGATGACATGAGTATAAAGCTGGTCGCCAGAGTATTGACGGCAGAACTGAATTACGAGATGAACCGGTTGCGCGGCCTGTCAAATATGACCGCGTCCATAGCTAGGCAACTGGAGGAACGGGAAGCCTGGTTCGATATCTACGCAGCGGGATATACCACGGCTACCAACGTGGAATTCGCCAGGCACGGGATAGATGCTGCAGAAGCGATACTGGACCGGTCCCTTATCTATGCCGGAGAACAGAAACTGGAGCATCTGATCAATCTGCTGGTATTCCAGCGCATGGACCTGTTGCTGCGCGCCGGTATGAATAGGAAGGCCCGCGCCGTCCTGAAAGACTCAGGGTTGTCCCTGGAGAATTACAGAAACCCTGACCAGAGCGATATTGCCTGGCGCGAGCGTCACGCCGCGGTTCACTCGATTATCCTGTTGCAGATTAGGGAAAAAAACTATGAGGAGGCCCTGGCGGCACTCGGCTATTTCTCCCGCCACGCGAAATCCTGCGGCCACCTGAAACCGAACCTCAGGTACGCGCTGTTGACAAGCCTGGCCTGTCGGGGGAAAAACGATTTTGAGTTATCATTTAAACATCTCGAACAAGCGCTACGGTTGTCTGCGAGTTCCGGCTTTGTCCGCCCATTAATCGATGCCGGCAGTGAATTGCAGGAGATTCTGCAACTGTACATGCGAACCCCGGAATATGCGGCGGCCCCGCACGAAAGCAGGCAACAGGCCGAAACCATAGTCGGTCACTTCAGCGCCGCCGCCGAAACAGACGCCGCAACAGCAACGACACTCAGCAGGCGGGAAAACGAAGTCCTCATATACCTGTCCCAGGGCCTCTCCAATAAACTGATCGCCAGAAACATCGGCATCTCGGAGAATACGATTCGCTTTCATTTGAAGAACATTTACCACAAGCTTCAGGTTCACAACCGCCTGCTGGCGATTACAGTGGCGCGGGAGCGAAAAATTATTTGAGAAAGCACAAAGACAAAGTGGTGCCGCCTGAATGGCGACTATCGGTATTGCCGAACTCCTGCATTCGCAGGAACGACGAACCGGAGTGATTCGCAATAAACGCCGGGTGTTATGAAGCGTTCTTCAGCAGGGACTGCTTCTTCAAATACACCCGTAACAGGGATACGGCCGCGGGCGTTACTCCCGGGATGCGGGACGCCTGGCCCAGGGTGTCCGGCCGTTGCGCCGACAGTTTCTGCGCCACCTCGTTCGACAGGCCGGTTACCGAAAGAAAATCGACGTTAGCGGGGAAGCGGGTGTTTTCATCCCGCTTGTTGCGGGCGATATCCTGTTCCTGGCGCTCGATATAGCCGTGGTATTTGGCCTGAACCTCGATCTGCTCGGCGACCAGCGGCGCAATCGCGGCGGGCTCAAACCCGGGCAACCGGGACAGGTCAGCGTATCCGATGCCGGGACGGCGCAGTAGCTGCAACAGGTTGACATCTTTCTGCAACGGCTGTCCGAGCGCCTCCTCGGCAACATCCTCGGGCAGGGCATCCGCAGCAACCCAGGTAGAGGCAAGACGTTGCTGTTCCGCGCTGATGGCCTCGCTCTTTTCCCGGAAGCTGCGCCACCGCTCCTCGTCCACCAGGCCGAGATCACGACCGGTTTCGGTCAGGCGCAGGTCAGCGTTATCCTCCCTCAGCAACAGGCGGTATTCCGCCCGGCTGGTGAACATGCGGTAAGGTTCCGTGACGCCGCGGGTGGTCAGGTCATCGATCAGCACGCCCATATAGGCCTGGTCGCGCCGCGGGCTCCAGGGTTCATGCTGCCGGATCCTCAAGGCCGCGTTGATACCAGCTACCAGACCCTGGCAGGCTGCCTCTTCGTAGCCGGTCGTGCCGTTTATCTGGCCGGCCAGAAACAGACCGGAAATGAACCTGGATTCGAGCCACGGGTGCAGGTCGCGGGGGTCGAAATAATCGTACTCGATGGCATAACCCGGGCGGGTGATGTGAGCCTGCTCGAACCCCTTGATCGACCGTACCAGGTCCTGCTGCACGTCATAGGGCAGGCTGGTGGAGATGCCGTTGGGATAGACTTCCGTCGTGGTCAAGCCTTCCGGTTCGATAAAGATCTGGTGGGAGGCCCGGTCGGCAAAACGAACTACCTTGTCCTCCACCGATGGGCAGTAACGCGGGCCGACGCTCTCAATCGCGCCGCTGTACATGGGGGAACGGTCCAGCCCGGCGCGGATGATGTCATGGGTGCGCTCATTGGTATGGGTGATATGACACGAGACCTGGCGCGGGTGTTGCCCGGGATTCCCCATGAACGAGAAAACGGGTACCGGAATATCGCCCGGCTGCCCGGTGAGCCGGCTGTAATCGATGGTCCTGCCGTCGAGGCGCGGCGGCGTACCGGTCTTCAGCCGCCCCGTTCGAAACGGCAGGTCCCGCAGGCGGCTCGCCAGGGTGTTCGAAGGCGGCTCACCGGCCCGCCCTCCCTGGTAACCGGTTTCGCCCACGTGGATCCTTCCGGCCAGGAACGTGCCGGCAGTCAATACCACGCAGGGAGCGCGGAAACACAGGCCCGCCTGGGTCACAACACCCTTAACAACACCGCCTTCAATAACCAGGTCGTCCACGGACTGCTGGAACAGGTGCAGGTTGTCCGCCTCTTCCAGCAGGGGACGGATGACGCCTTTATACAGGCTGCGGTCAATCTGCGCCCGGGTGGCGCGCACCGCCGGCCCCTTGCGGGCGTTGAGGATGCGGAACTGGATACCGCTGCGGTCCGCAGCACCGGCCATGACTCCGCCCAGAGCGTCGATCTCCTTGACCAGGTGGCCTTTGCCGATACCGCCTATGGCCGGGTTGCACGACATCTGGCCGAGGGTGTCGATACTGTGGGTCAGCAACAGGGTTTGAATGCCCATGCGCGCGGCAGCCAGGGCGGCCTCGGTGCCGGCATGGCCGCCGCCGACGATAATTACTTCGTATTCCTGTTCGTTAATGTTCATCATGGCAGAAATTGTAGTAAAAAAAGGCTACTCATCCAAGTCGCTCAATTGTTCCATCAACTCCTGCAACGGCAACGTCTCGACATTGTCGCCCTGTAAAAAACTGTGCTTGCCGGGATAAATCACCAGACGTCGTTTTGCTTCAATATCATCGCTGCCGATATAGAATCCGGCAGAGGGTTTTGGCTGCGTCAACCCACGTTTTATTTCGATCGCCCAGCGCAGGTCCGGCGCAAATTCCAGCACCAGGTCAATCTCGGCGCCTCTTACCGTTCGATAAAAGAACGGCTGTATCCAGTCAGGAGCTGCGGCCAGGATATTCTCTATCACATACCCTTCCCAACTCATACCGGCAACGGGATGACCCAATACGGCTTCAAGGGTTCCGAGGTTGAGCAGGCTGTGTACGATACCGCTGTCGCGCAGGTAAATTTTCGGGGAGCGCACCAGCCGCTTTTTGATATTGCCGTGCCATGGTTGCAGGCGCCTGACCAGCAACAGGTCAACAAGCAGGTCTACATAGCGATTCACGGTTCGGGTATCGACTGCCAACGCTGACGCCAGACCGGAAGCATTCAGGAGACCTCCCTGATTGTGCGCAAGCATGGTCCAGAAGCGTCTGAGCGTCTCACCCGGGACCCGGGCATCAAACCGGGGAATGTCCCGCTCGAGATAGGTGCGAATAAAATCCCTGCGCCAGATCATGCTCGACCTGCCGGATCTCGCCAGGAATGCATTAGGAAAACCACCCCGCAGCCATAAGCTGTCTTCGGATTCAGGGATACCCGCGGCATTCGTTTCCAACAGGTTAAATGGCCCCAATTCCCGGTAGGCAATGCGTCCTGCAAGCGATTCAGAGGTCTGGCGCAACAGGTCTATGGATGCGGAGCCCAGCAGCAGAAACTTTCCGGTACCGCGCCCTTCCTGCCGATAGGAGTCGATAACCCCCCGGATTGATTCGAATAAACCCGGGACGCGCTGGATTTCATCCAGGATGACCAGTTTATCCCCATGGCGTGAGAGAATATCGCGGGGATTGCCGAATACCGGTATGGTCTCGGGATCTTCCAGGTCGAAGTAAACGGAGTCCCGGGTTTTTGCTACCTCCCGGGCCAAGGTGGTTTTGCCGACCTGGCGCGAACCAAGCAACGCAACTGCCGCCTGTTCAGACAGAAGCCGCTCAATGGATTGATGGATATAGCGATGTATCATGTTGTAAAAATAGCATTATAATGCATATTTTACAACATTTATATTTGCTTATAGAAATCAGATAAGAAGACCTGCATCTCGTGCTATTTCCAGAATATCCATAAGAATCAAACTCTGTACGGCCTCCATTTTGACAGCAAAAAGGGGGGTTAAGCGGAAATTTCAGGATTTTGAACAGCGGGCGAGCGCATCTTCCAGGGTGTCGGTGATGGCAATAACGCGATCGAACCCACTGACCCGGAACACATTGCTGATATGATCTTTCATGGCGCAAAGCAGGAACTGTCCTCCGGCCTCCTTGATGGCCTTGGAGGCAAGCTGCATCACCCGAATGCCGGCGCTGCTGATGTAATCCAGACCGGATAAGTCCACGATCAAACTTTCCTCCCCACCATCAACATGTCCCATCACCAGCGCCTGGAATTCCCTGGCATTAACACTGTCAAGCCTGGCTTGTGGCGACAACACCAGCACCTGTCCTTCACGGCTCTCTGTTACACTTAGAGACATTCAAAATCTCCCCTCTACCTCGATGCTTACTTATCCGGAAGCAAGGAGCAGTTGATTGCGATAGGAAACCTCTGACAAGGCCAGGGTTTTCTCAGCCTTCCGTGATACAGCAAGATGTAGCACATCGCTGCCAGTATAGCATTGAATTTGCCGGGCAGAGAGTTGAATATCCGGTGTCAGGCATCCCGCCGCAACAACAGACACGTCATGTCGTCTACCGGGGGCAAGCCGGCGGAAAAATCAAATACGGCCTGCCAGAGCCGGTCCACGATCTGCTGCAAGGGTACATCTTTCATGGGAGCAAGGCCTTCGACAAGTTTCCGGCTGCCGAATATCCTGTCATCCGGGTCCACCGCATCCGTCAGACCGTCGGTGTACAGAAACAACGTTTCCCCCGGCGCCAGTTTCCACTGTCCTGCCTGGTAGTCAAAACCCTCTTCAACCCCCATCGCCAGGCCATCGGTCAGCGGCAGTTCGCCCGAGGCGCCGCCGGAGTCAAAATACAGCGCAGGTTCATGCCCGGCATGGACATAGTCAATCACCCCGGTACGGGTGTCGACCAGGCCCATCGCACAGGTGACAAATAAACTCATGGGATTCACGCGGCAAATCTCGCGATTTGCCATACCGGCCATATCGGTAATACTGGAACAACTTGTTGCGGCATTACCAAGCGCCGCCTGGGCGGCTACCATGAACAGCGAAGCGGAAACCCCCTTGTCCGATACATCGCCTACCACGTAGAACAAGCGTTCGCCCCCAAGCTCCTGCAACATGACAAAGTCGCCGCCCACCTGTTTTGCGGGGGTCATACGCGCATAACCCTGGACACCGCCAACCTGCATGTATCCCACCTGCACCAGGGCAGTCTGCACGACCTTGGCCATCTCCAGATCCTGATCCATGGATTCCTTGGCCTGTATCAGTTGCTGGTTGCTGACCTGCAGTTCACGGGTCCGTTCCGCAACCAGGGTCTCCAGTTTCTCTTCGCGGGAAAACACCTGCGCGGTCATATCCGAAAACACCCGGGCCAGCGCCCCTATTTCGTCCGTGCGAAGCACCACCTGCCGCATGGAGTCCTGCCCGGGTTGCGTGCCGGATTCCACCTCCCTGGCCACGTCGGCGATGACCTCGATCGGATGAGTCAGCCAGCGGGCGCCGGCAAACGCGGTCACCGCCGTCAGCGCCAGCAGCGCCAGGGCAATGAGGAAAGTTCTCACGAACTCCCCCTGCAGTGTCAGGGCAATACTGTCCAGACTGATTTCCAGAGCGATGCCCCCGATCAGGATACCGCCGGCGTTGACGACAGGGGCTGCCACCCACAGGCCGCGCTGCGCCGGATTCAGCAATTCCAAGCGTGCGAAGCTGGCAACGGACCCCGTGTCCAGGGCGTGCGCAACCAGCCTCTGTGCCTGATCACCAAAGGTGATAAAGGCGCTCACACCTTCCCCGGCAGTAAGCGTCCCGGCGCGCGGCGCTGCCGCCACGAGCTCGCTGTCCCGGTTCACCACCCATAACGACACCAGGTTGCCTGACTGCGCCAACAGGTCTGCCTGGCTTTGATAAACGGAGTACAACAGGTTGCCGGATGCACCTTCAATGGGGATATCAATGTGCACCTGGTAGGCGCTGTCCGGTTGCAACCAACTCACCCGTTTAGCCTGGGCGCCATCCTGCCACAGCACGGTCCCGCCGCGCCTGGCCGGTCGTTCGGAACCCGTTGCCGGTTCGTCGGGCTCGGGGTTGTCGCCAGTGGCAACGGCATTGCCGCTACGATAGATTTCCTGCCCTTTGCTGCTGGTGACGGCAATACTGCCGATTACGGATGATGCGGCAATTTGCTCCAGCACCGCATCGATCGAAGCAGTTGAATGTTCGCCATCCTCCATCACCGCAACCAGGTGCCCGAGCATGAACGCTTGCGTTTCCATCTGCTGCCCCAGGATTTCTTCGATCACCGCGGAGATATCCGCACGCGCCGAGGCGTAGGCTTCGATCAGTATTTCCTGCTCACCCAGTACGATCTCATTGCCCACCTGGACAATCCGCGGCTTGTCAATGCCCGGCACTCCCACATACTTGTAGACTTTCTTGTCTATTTCCCGCACCTGTGCGTGCTGGGTGATGTAGTTGTTGCCGGCGGTGGCATCCAGCAGCGCATAGAACTTTGATGCCTGGGGCTGCACCACGGGATCCGGGTCAAAAGTAAAGCGAACCCGCCGTCCCGCCTGATCGCGCACGCTGGTCAGGTAGGTAAATGCCGTTTCGTCGGTAATCCAGATCTCGTCCAGCGCCGTGCCGGCCACGATCTCATCGAGAAGGGTAACGGTTTCTGATGGCTGGTAGCCTGCCTGCTCTGCGGCGGCGACTAGATGCGCGGCTATACGGGCCTGCGCAATCATCTGGTCATTGAGGGTCGAATCGAGCGTTCTCGCCACGTTTGCCAGCGAAATCTCGCCGATTTCCGCAAACTCGGTTGAGAGCAGTTCCACCGTCCGGACGGCGGTGATTTGCGCTTCCTCCCGCAGGGCGAGCGCGCTGTTGTACAGCATCGTAGCGGAGGTGGCGATCACCGTGATGCCCAGCAAGGCGGCCATTACGAGAAACACGCGCACGGCCAGCCTCATGCGCGGCCGTTGCCGGGTTTGCGTCACAGTAGTCATGGGCGATACCGCGGGCGCAGTAGATCAGGAATCATCGGCTTATCCGCATAGAAGCTAATGATAATAAAGATAACACGTAATAAAAAACAGCAAATTGAGGACACCCATAAATTCCTCTGTGAGCGACAGGGGACGGATTTCGAACTGGCAACTCTTCACGAT
The DNA here is from genome assembly GCA_965243115.1 of Gammaproteobacteria bacterium. Classification (GTDB taxonomy): domain Bacteria; phylum Pseudomonadota; class Gammaproteobacteria; order Eutrophobiales; family Eutrophobiaceae; genus JAAXHV01. The sequence goes on from CBDEUD010000003.1 coordinate 42,728, forward strand.
GAACTGCGTTTCACCGGTCAAGACGCGCGCCGGGGTCCTGGCGATAAAATTCGCACAGGCGCCTGTAGACAGAAGGGTATTCAGCTTCAAGCACACCAGGGGTATCGAAGAAATACTCGCTCGTGACTGCAAAGAACTCACCGGGGTCCGTGGCTGCATATTCATCCATTACCGGCGTTTCGCCTGCGTCGATACGGCGTTTCAGATCCTCAAAGGCGGCGCTGAAGTCGCGCTGCCAGGTCTCGGGATCCATATCCCGGTGCAGTGGCGGACGACCGTTTGCCTCACCATGCAGCATGTCAAGTTTGTGAGCCATCTCGTGGATAACGACGTTATAACCCTCGCCCTGTCCTGACGCCAGAATATCCTCCCAGGACAGGATGACCGGGCCGTGAAACCAGGACTCGCCGGCGCGGGCTTCATCCCATTCATGTTCGACCCCGGATTCGTCCACCTCATGTTCATGCGCGACGAAACTCCCGGGATAGACCACAACACTCCGCCACGGGGCGTAAGCGCCAAGACCGAGGGCAAGGACCGGCAGGCACGCCTGGGCCGCGATCACGACAAGATCAACCGTTCCAAGGCGCTGTCCGCGTACCGGTTCAATGGACTTGCTTGCTATAAAACGCGAGGAAAGATTCCTGAGCTGTACGCGTTCGCCGTCGTCAAGCGTGTCAAGCACGGGGAGAACGTCGAGCGCCGCTACCCAATCGGCTTCACTGATTGGCTTGCGACGACGGCGCCACATGCAGACCTCTATCCCCGGTTCCGGCTACTCGTAAGCCCATGATCCACCCGCGTTGTTTAAAAGTTTCAGCATAGCGCAAAATAGCTGCGGAGTTCGTGTTTCGGCGCGCGTGGAGCCTGCCGCATGTTCCGTGTTTCCCCAGATAAACTATGGTATCTGAAATTTATTTGACCTAGTCAATTGACCAGGTTATATTAGCTTAGTGTTAACTATTTGAGATCATGATGAAAGAGATTGGCATTTCGGAGTTCAAGGCAAAGTGCATTGACAAATTAAAGACCGTGCAGGTGACGGGAGAACCCCTCCTGGTAACATTGCGCAAGCGTCCTATTGCAGTGATAAACCCGTATACCGAGAATACTTCCCGCAAACGGGAACTGGATACAATGCGTGGCTGGATTACCATCCATGGCGATATTGTGCGCGCTGACTTCGCTGACGAGTGGGAAATGGAACAATGAGAATTTTGCTCGACACGCACGTGTGGCTATGGTCGCAGCAGTCACAGGAACATTTCGGGCCGGAAGCACGAAGCATGATCCTCAACGAAGACAACGCGCTGTTCGTCTCAAGCATTTCGTCTTTGGAAATCGCACGTCTGGTATGGAGGGAACGCCTTACACTGGCGGGGCAATTACGGACCTGGGTTTCGGAAACACTGAATAAGCTTAAAGCGGAAACTATTCCTGTTACGCATGAAATAGCCCTGGCTGCCTACGAACTTCCCGGAGAATTCCACCGCGACCCGGCCAACAGGATCCTGGTCGCCACCGCAGTGGTGCATAATCTCACGTTGATGACCGCAGATAATCGAATCCTGGAATATCCCCACCTTCTTTCATGTAATGTCCGGGCATAATACCCACGACCATGAATTCCATGGATGTATGTAACCCCCGCTCGGTCCGCAAGGAAATCAACTATTATGCTGATTGCCTGTGTTCCGTTGCCGCATCAACAACATAATCAAGAAAGCGGTAACGGCGCACATGATTATCAGTGAATCGAATGCCGGCAAACGGGACGATTATGGCAGCGACAACCAGAAGCAGCGCTGCCGGCCGGGTAACCTGTTCGGCGTTCCAGCCGAACTCATCGATGAGTTCAGGATAAAACAGGGGCAATGTATAGATGAGAATGCCGTTATTGGCCGTGTAAATCAGGAACAGCCCCAGCAGGACCCACCAGCCATAGAAGATTTTCATGTTGAACATTCTCCTGACATGCACGCTTGACGTCATTCCGGTGAAAGTTTACCTTAGTTATCGGGGTAACGTTATCAAGATACTGATTTCAGGCAATAATCTGATCTAACTACAAACACCGGAGACAAATATCATGCCTGCCTATATGGTCGTACAAGCCACTGTAACCAATCCCGATCAATTTGCCGCATACGCAGAGCGAATACCCGCCATGGTTGAAAAATACGGCGGACGTTACCGGGCACAAGGGGGAGAAGTGGACACGCTGGAAGGTGAATGGGGTTACCAGGCCCTGATCATAGTCGAATATCCATCCATGGAGCAGGCCCGCACAATGTGGCATTCAGACGAATATGCGGAACTGAAAAAACTGCGGGAAGGCGCGGTGGACCTCACCGTACTGCTGACCGACGGTTTATGACGCGATATCCGGTTACAGCAGGTTTGTCACCAGTATCCCGGCGATAGCAAGCGGCACTACGGTCCTGATCAGAACGCGCCAGCACGCGAACAGCCGGGAACTGCTCATGCGTAATTCATCCGTCAAGGTACTGCGCCGCATGAACCAGCCGGCAAAGATCGCGATCAGCATCCCCCCTATGGGCATCATCAGGTTGGCCGTGAGGTAATCCACCAGGTCAAAAATGGTTTTGCCGGCGATGGGTTTAACCTCCTCCCAGAGATTGAATGACAACACGCTGCCGATACCCAGGACCCAGATCGAACAGGTGACCATGGCCGCGCTGGTACGGCGGTTGATGCCGCGATATTCCGCCACGCGGGCTACCGCCGGCTCCATGATGGCGATGGAAGAGGTAACCGCGGCAAACGACAACAGGAGAAAGAACAGGAAGCCGAACAGGGTTCCGGCAGGCATGTTGCCGAAGGCAATCGGCAACGTCACGAATATCAGTCCCGGACCCTCGCCGGGAGCCAGGCCGTTGGCGAACACCAATGGAAATATAACAAGTCCGGCCACGAGGGCGACCAGCGTGTCGGCGCCGGCAATGACGACTGCGGTCCTGGGGATGGGTATGTCCCGGGGCAGGTAGGCGCCGTAGGCCATCATCAACCCCATGGATACGCCGACAGAAAAAAATGCATGCCCCACCGCCGACAGCATGACCCCCGGGGTGATCCTGCCGAAGTCGACGGCAAACAGGAACCTGATCCCGGCTGCCAGGTCGCCTGCAACAGCACTGTAGACTACCAGTACCAGCAGTATGAGGAACAGCGCCGGCATCAGGATCCCGGTGGCGCGCTCTATGCCCTTGCGCAGACCCGTGCTGACGATAAACCCGGTGATGCCCAGGAATACGGTAAACGAAAGCATCAGGCGCCAGGGACTGGATAACAGACCGCCGAAACGCTGGTGTGCTGCGTCAGGGCCAATCCCTGAAAACCCGCGGGCAACCGACACGAACGTGTAGTCCAGTACCCAGCCGCCGATGACGCTGTAAAAAGACAGGATCAGGAAGCCGGCGCCGGCCCCGATCCAGCCGACTCCCGACCACCACCGAGACCGGCCTTCCTGTTCTGCATTGACCAGCATGGCCGTGGGCGGGCTCTGTCTGCCGCGCCTGCCCAGCATCAATTCGGCGACCAGGATTGGAACAGCGACCAGCGTCACCGCGAACAGGTAGACGATGACAAAGGCGCCGCCGCCGCTGGACCCGGCCATGTAGGGAAACTTCCAGATATTACCCAGGCCGACGGCCCCGCCGATCGCAGCCAGGATAAACCCGGTACGGGAGGACCATTGCTCGCGTATGGCGGTTCCGTTCACTTGTGAAAAAAAACAACAGGCATGAATGTTATATTTTTCCTTATAATTGTCGATTTTACAGACAACGGGATATGAACAACAACTACATAGACGAACACCTGGACGAGGTCCGCGCCGAATTCAAGCTGCTGGACCACTGGGTGTACCTGAACGCGGCCGACCAGATGGTACCGGGAAATTACTGGCTGAAAGCGGTGCGCGATTTTTACAATTTTGTCGAGTACGGCCGCATGGAAGACCTTCCCAACGCTGATATCGCGACACACCCGTTCCTGCTGGCCAAGTGGGATGAGAGCATCCGCCTGGGCGCCCGGTTCATCAACGCCGACAAGGACGAGGTCACCAACGCCTACCGGCCCGCGATCACCGCCAACCTGATCCTGTATAACATGATGGAATGGTCCGCAGGCGACAACGTCGTGATCACGGACCTGTCCTACCCTTCCATTCCCTATATCCTGCAGGACCTGCGCCGGCGTTATGACATCGAGATCCGGGTCGTGCGCAACGTGGGGGGTGAAATACTCATGGAGGATCTGGAAAAACTGGTGGACGGCAACACCCGCATGGTAATCGTGGACCGCACTGCGGCTTTTTGCGGGTTCACCTTCGATATGAAGGAGGTATGCCGGATTGCCCATGCCCGGGGGGCGCTGGTGCTGGATGACGCCATGCAGACACTGGGTGCCGTGGACATAGATGTCAAGGACGATGGTGTTGATTTCCTGTTATCGGGCGCTTACAAGTGGCAATGCGGACCGGAAGGGGCAGGGCTGTTCTATGTCAAGCGTTCCGTCATGGACACTATCGACGCCCGCTACCGCAATTACATCTGGGCGGACATCCCCGGCCAAATCCCGTTCGCAGACAGGGATCACGATACGCTGGCAAGCTGGACGCATCCCCCGGTGAATAACGCCAACCAATTCTCCCAGGACACCACTATCGGCCCGTCACTGTTCGGCTGGGTGGCGACGCTGAAATTCTACGAGAAGATCGGCATCAAGAACGTCGAGGAACGGGTGCGGCGCCTGGGCACCTACACCATCGACAGGCTCCAGGAGATCGGCTGCCGGGTAACCTGTCCTACCGATCCCGGCAAACGCCACGGCTTGATCACCTACACCACGGGCGACTACGACAAGGACAAGGCCTTCTTCGAACGCTGTTCCGGCCCCGGCCGCTGCATGAAACCCATCAAGATCTCAATGCGCACCCTGGGCGGCATCGGCAACCTGCGCATCAGCGCCCATTTCTTCAACACCGAAGAGGAGATTGACTACCTTATCGAGCTGCAGAAACAGATGATGTGAATGCGGTTCCGCTGGATTTTCCCTCCCTAACATGGAGAAGGGAAAAAGAAATGGCGGAAAGCCGGCGTTTGACATCTGATGCGCAATAAGCTAGCATCATGCATCATGCGTACTACCATTAACATTGCAACGCCAATTCTTGAGGAACTGAAGAAGATCCAGAGTAAAGAGGGCGGTTCCCTGGGTGAACTCGTTTCCAGACTGCTGGCCGGAGCTCTGAAGGCGCGTCAGCCTCATGGAATTGACCCGGTACTTGAATGGGTCAGCAAACCCATGAATGCGCGCGTGGACCTTGGTGACAAGGAGGCCGTTTACGCGCTCCTCGATGAAGATTCCCCTTGAGCTACACGATAGACGTCAACATCCTGCTCTATGCTTCGGATCGGAACTCGCCGTTCCATGCGGCCGCGGCTGAATTCCTGCGCAATCGTTCCGCTGACCCGGAGATTCTGTGCCTGACCTGGCCGACTATCATGAGCTACATTCGATTGACGACCCATCCCAGGGTATTCGATAACCCCATGAGCTCGCAGGAGGCTATCAACAATATTGCCGGCCTGATGCAAATGCCGCGTTGTCGCGTCGTGGTGGAGAATGAGGATTTCCTGACCAGCTTTCGTGAAATGGTTGGTGAGGTAACGACCCGTGGAAATCTCGTGCCTGACGCTCACCTTGCCGCCATGATGCGTGTCCATGATATCCGTACGATTTATACACACGACCGGGATTTTCTGAAGTTCACTTCCCTGAAGGTCGTCGATCCGGTCTCTTGACAGCTGTCACATGAGTACACGACTCAGCTTTGTAAGCGGCGCCAGCGCAAAACCGCTGATCTACCAGACCATCGGCAATGCCCTGCAGGAGACTGCCGGGACGTTTCCGCAGCAGGAGGCCCTGGTTGTCCTCCACCAGGATATCCGCTGGTCCTACACGGAGCTGCTGCAGCGTGTCGATGATCTCGCGGCCGGGTTGATAGCCATGGGATTTGCGCCCGGCGACCGGATCGGTATCTGGGCGCCCAACTGTGCCGAGTGGGTCCTCACCCAGTTTGCAACGGCACGGGCAGGCCTGATCCTGGTAAACATCAATCCCGCATACCGCACCCATGAACTGGAATATGTACTGAACAAGGTCTCCTGCAAGGGGCTGGTCACTGCCGGCCGTTTCAAGAGCAGCAATTACATCGCCATGCTGCAGGAACTGGCGCCTGAATTGAATGCGGCCGAACCTGGCGATCTGGCTTCTCGCCGGTTGCCTCACCTGGAAGCCGTCATCCGGCTGGGCGAGGAAGACACCCCCGGCTGTTACAACTTCAGCGAGATACCGGCAATGGGTGGCGTTGCCGAACGGCGCAGGCTGGAAGAGTTGTCCATCCTGCTGCAACCCGATGATGCCATCAACATCCAGTTCACCAGCGGCACTACCGGCTCCCCCAAGGGCGCTACCCTGACTCATTTCAATATCCTCAACAACGGTTATTTCGTCGGCGAGGCCATGAAGTTCACGGAACGGGATAGGCTCTGTATCCCGGTGCCGTTTTATCACTGTTTCGGCATGGTGCTGGGTAACCTGAACTGTATCACCCACGGCGCGGCCATGGTCATACCCAACGACGGGTTTGACCCGTCCCTGACCCTGGCAACGGTAAGCGCAGAACGATGCACTGCTCTGTACGGCGTCCCCACCATGTTCATCGCCGAACTGGACCTGCCTGACTTTCAGGATTATGATCTGTCCAGCCTGCGTACCGGCATCATGGCCGGTTCGTCCTGCCCCATTGAAATCATGAAACGGGTCGTTGCCGAAATGAACATGAGCGAGATCACCATCGCTTACGGCATGACGGAGACCAGTCCGGTCAGTTTCCAGAGCGGCACCGACGACCCGCTGGAGCGCCGGGTGTCCACCGTGGGCCGTATCCACCCGCACGTGCAGGTGAAGATCATCGATGCGGAGGGGCGGACCGTCCCCATCGGCGGGAAAGGGGAATTATGTACCCGCGGCTACAACGTCATGCTGGGTTACTGGGACGAAGAGGACAAGACCAGGGAGGCAATCGACGCGGCCGGCTGGATGCATACCGGCGACCTGGCCACCATCGATGCACAGGGCTATTGCAATATCGTGGGGCGCGTGAAGGACATGGTAATCCGCGGCGGCGAGAACATCTACCCGCGCGAAGTCGAGGAATTCCTGTTCAGCCACGACAGCATCCAGGACGTCGCCGTGTTCGGCGTACCGGACGACAAATACGGGGAGCAACTCTGTGCCTGGGTAAAGCTGAAGGAAGGGACGGCATTGGACGAAGCCGGGCTCAAGGCGTTCTGCAAGGACAGGATAGCCCACCACAAGGTGCCCTGTTACGTCCGCTTTGTCGATGACTTCCCCATGACGGTAACCGGCAAGCTGCAGAAGTTCATCATGCGCGACCGGATGATAGAGGAACTGGCACTGACGATCCGGGAGACCGCATAAGTACCGCTATGGGGACAGACCTGAGGTCTGTCCCCGACAGGGCGGTGTTAACCCAGTTTGTCCGATAACAGTTGGTTGACCTGCTTCGGGTTGGCCTTCCCCCTGGATTTTTTCATCACCTGCCCCACGAAATAGCCGATCAGTTTCGCCCTTTTTTCCGGTGCAGAGTCCCGGTATTGCTGCACTTGTGCGCTGTTTTCGGCGATCGCCTCGTCGACCAGCCGGCCTATTTCGCCGGTGTCCGTCAACTGTTTCAGGCCCTGCTTTTCTATGATGTCGTCGGCACTGCCATCTCCCTGCCACATGGCCTCAAACACCTGCTTGGCGATGTTGTTGGAAATGGTGCCGTCGGCAATGCGCATTACTAGGCCGGCAAGCATTTGCGCGTTGACCTTGCCGGCGCTGATGTTGAGGTTGTCCCGGTTCAGGGCGGCGCCAAGTTCACCCATGACCCAGTTGGCAACCGGTTTGGCCTGTCCCGGGGCTGCGGCTACGGCCGACTCGAAATAATCGGCCGTATCCCTGCTTGCCACTAGGTAATCGCTGTCATACTCGGACAGCCCGTAGTGCTCCATGAACCGTTGCCGCTTCTGTTCGGGCAATTCCGGCAGTCGCTCCCTGACGGTTTCAATGTATTCTTCGTCGATCACCACGGGCGGCAGGTCCGGATCAGGGAAGTAACGATAATCATTGGCCTCTTCCTTAGTCCGCATCGAACGGGTCTCATTTTTATCGGGGTCGAACAGACGGGTTTCCTGCACTACCTCCTTGCCGGCTTCGACGAGTTCGATCTGCCGGCCAATCTCATAATTTATGGCCTGTTCGACAAACCGGAACGAATTGATATTTTTAGTCTCCGTGCGGGTTCCCAGCCGCGTCTCTCCTTGCGGCCTGACCGATACGTTGGCGTCACAGCGGAATGAACCCTCCTGCATGTTTCCGTCCGAGATATCCAGGTAGCGCACCAGGGAATGGATCTTTTTCATGTAAGCGACCGCTTCCCCGGCGGACCGTAAATCCGGTTCGGAAACGATCTCGATCAACGGCGCGCCGGCGCGGTTCAGGTCAATGCCGGTGAAACCGGCAAAACCTTCATGCACGGACTTGCCGGCATCCTCTTCCAGGTGCGCCCGGGTGATGCCGATTTCCCTGTCTGTCCCGTTATCCTGTATCCGTATTCTTCCGGCGCTGACGATGGGCAACTCGTACTGGCTGATCTGGTAGCCTTTGGGCAGGTCGGGGTAAAAATAATTTTTTCTCGCAAACACGGAGCGTTTCGCAATGTCTGCGTCGATGGCGAGCCCGAACTTGACCGCCATGCGGATCACTTCCTCGTTGGCGACCGGCAATACCCCGGGAAGCCCCAGGTCAACGGCGCATGCCAGGGTGTTGGCGGCCGCGCCGAACCGGTTGGCCGCGCTCGAGAAAATCTTGCTGCGCGTAGCCAGTTGCACGTGCAGTTCAAGGCCTATGACGGATTCCCATTGCATCCTTATTGCCAGCCTCCCGGCATGCGTTTATGCCAGTCCGTCATCTGTTGAAACTGGTGCGCGACGTTCAACAGCGCGGCTTCCCGGAAATAATTCCCGATGAGCTGCATGCCGACCGGCAGGCCATTAGTGAACCCGGCCGGGATCGATATGGCCGGCAACCCGGCCAGGTTAACGGATACGGTGTAAATATCGGACAGGTACATGGCCACCGGATCATCGAGTCGCGAACCCAGGGGAAACGCGGCCGACGGCGCTGTAGGCGTTACGATGACGTCAACCCGTTCCAGCGCGGCGCGGAATTCATCCCGCAACAGGCGTCTCAGCCTCTGCGCCTTGAGATAATACGCATCATAGTATCCAGCGGACAACACGTACGTTCCTATCATGATCCGGCGCTTGACTTCGTTGCCGAAACCTTCGCTGCGCGAACGGCAGAACAGGTCGCTGATGTCCCCGGGGTCCGTGCAGCGATGGCCGAAGCGTACACCGTCGTAACGGGACAGGTTGGATGAACATTCGGCGGAGGCGATCACGTAGTAGACCGGGATGGACATTTCCGTATGGGGTAATTCTATATCAACAATCGACGCCCCCGCCTGTTCGAATAATTTCAGCGCACCATCAAGCGCATCGGTGACGGGCTGTTCCAGTTCGGCAGAATAATATTCCCTGGGCAGGCCGATCTTCAGCCCCTTGATATCGCGATCCAGGGCATCCAGGTAATTATCGACCTTGACATCGGCGCTGGTCGCGTCCTTCGCGTCGTACCCGGACATGGCGTTCAGCAACATGGCCGCATCCTGCGCGGTCTGCGTGATGGGGCCGCCCTGGTCCAGGCTGGAGGCATAGGCGATCATGCCGTACCGGGATACACGTCCGTACGTGGGTTTCAGCCCGGTCACGCCGCAGAGCGCCGCAGGCTGCCTGATTGAACCGCCCGTATCCGTGGCGGTTGCCGCGGGCACCAGCCTGGCGCTGACTGCGCAGGCCGACCCGCCGGAAGAACCGCCGGGCACCCGGCCGGTATCCCACGGGTTCTTTACCGGACCGTAAAAACTGGTTTCGCTGGACGATCCCATGGCAAACTCGTCCATGTTGGTTTTGCCGATCATGACGCTCCCTGCCGCATCGATTCTTTCCGTGGCGGTTGCATTGTAGGGAGCGACGAAGTTATCCAGCATTTTTGAAGCGCAACTGGTTTTGAAGCCGGCAGTGCAGAAGATGTCCTTATGTGCGACGGGCAGTCCCGTCAGGAGGCCGGACTCGCCGGCGGCTATCAGTGCGTCCGCCGCTTTTGCCCGTTCAAGCGCATGTTCGGGGAATAGAGAAATGAAGCAGTTCAACCCGCCATTGAATCGTTCGGCCCGTTGCAGGTACCAGTCAACCAGCTCAACGCTGCTGACCTCCCGCTCATGCAACAAGCGCGATAATTCCATGAGCGTGTATTCATGCATTGGTCAACAGGTCAGGCAGCGGCCATGCGATCGCCGGTATGACGGTTATTCAATGAATCTGGGAACAACGTAATAACCATCCTCGGTCACCGGGGCGATTTTCTGGAAACTGTCCCGCCGGTCTTCTTCCCTTATCTCGTCTGGACGGAGTTGCGTATCGATTTCCAGCGGGTGCGCCAACGGTTCAATAGCAGCGGTATCGACCGACTGCATTTGTTCGACCAGCGCAAGGATATCGGCCAGATCCTTGGTATAACCGGCAACAGCCGTATCCTCTATGGTCAACCTTGCCAGCCAGGCGATATTTTCTATTTCTTTTTTCTCCAGCGGCATATAATTCTCTGTGTAACGGAACCAGGTGCAATCTATCACATTTCCCGGCTTGCCCAAAATACAAGTCACTGTTAAAGTTATATCTTTTAAGCGGGTTGTTAAAGAATGTTAAACAGGCTAAGAGGATTTTTCTCCAGCGATTTGTCCATCGATCTGGGTACCGCCAATACCCTGATTTATGTACGCGGCAAAGGTATCGTCCTCAACGAACCTTCGGTGGTCGCGGTCGGAAAGACCGAGCATGGCGCAGTCAATATGAAGGCAATCCGTGCAGTGGGTATGGCTGCCAAGAATATGCTCGGGCGAACACCTGAACATATCAAGGCTATCAGGCCGTTGAAAGATGGGGTAATCGCCGACTTTACCCTTACCGAAAAAATGTTGCAGTATTTCATTCACTCGGTCCACGGCGATACTTTTTTCAAACCCAGTCCCAGGGTGCTGATTTGCGTACCCTGCGGCTCGACCCAGGTGGAGAAAAGGGCAATCCGCGAATCCGCCCTGGGCGCGGGCGCAAGAAAGGTATACCTGATTGAAGAACCCATGGCTGCAGCCATGGGCGCAGGGATGCCGGTCGGCGATGCGAGCGGGTCGATGATACTGGATATAGGCGGCGGCACAACCGAAGTAGCCGTTATTTCCCTGAACGGCATCGTTTACTCGGCTTCGGTACGGATCGGGGGCGACAAACTCGACGAGGCCATCATCAATTACATACGGCGAAATTACGGCACCCTGATAGGCGAGTCGACCGCGGAGAATATCAAAAAGACCATCGGTTGCGCGTTTCCTCCGGATGAGGTTAACGAGATGGAAATCAGGGGACGCAACCTCGCCGAGGGAATACCCCGCAGTTTCATGATAAGCAGCAATGAAATTCTGGAAGCATTGCAGGAACCGTTGTCAGGCATCGTCGATGCCGTGAAGGATGCCCTGGAAAAAACACCGCCCGAGTTAGGCTCCGACGTGGTTGAACGGGGCATAGTGCTGACCGGTGGGGGCGCCCTGCTGCGGGACCTGGACCAATTGCTGATGAAGGAAATCGGATTATCCGTGATTGTGGCCGAAGACCCGTTAACGTGCGTGGTACGCGGCGGCGGCAAATTCATTGAACTGCTTGATGAATTCGGTGATGAAATACTGGTGTTTGAATAACCTGAAACCGGGAGTATCGACTTATTACCACGTTATTTGTTAAAAGCCTCTCATCACACGCAAAGATTATTATCTCCGTGCTGGTGTCGATCGCCCTGATGGTGGTCGACCACAAGCAAGGCCACCTGGAATTTATACGTACTACCATTTCGACCGTTGTCTATCCGCTCCAATACAGCGCGAGCCTGGTTGCCGACCTGCCGCGCCGGATTTCGTTGGTGATGGTATCCAGGAAAACCTTGCAGGATGAAAATGAGGCGCTGCGCGCGGAACAGTTGCACCTGTATTCCAGGCTGCAGCGGGTTGCCACGCTGGAGGAAGAAAACCGGCGCCTGAGAGCACTGCTGGAATCATCGGTCGAGTTCTATGAACGGATGCTGGTGGCGGAACTGGTCGGCGTTGAACTGGAACCTTTCCGCCAGCAGATAATAATCAACAAGGGCCTGACGCACGAGGTATACGACGGCCAGCCGGTGGTTGATTCGGGCGGGATCATGGGCCAGGTAATCCACGTGTCCCCGTACTCAAGCACCGTGTTGCTGATCACCGACCCGAGCCATGCGATCCCGGTACTCATCAACCGCAACGGCCTGCGTTCCGTAGCGGTCGGCCTCGGCCAGGATAACGTACTGTCACTGGAGCACATTCCCGTTAATGCCGATATCAAGAAAGGGGATTTAATCGTCTCATCCGGTCTTGGCAGAAAATTCCCGAGGGGTTATCCGGTAGGCACCGTCTCAAGCATTTCACGGGTCCCCGGTGAACTTTTTTCCAACGTGCTCGTGACACCGAGCGCAAAGTTCGGCGAAAGCCGGGAGGCGTTGTTACTCTGGCCTGACCAGCCGAACAATTCAACTTCCGATGTGGCGATGAACTGATGCCCCTGGTCAAACACAATGGCGGGTGGGTAATTCTTGTCAGTTTCGTTATCGCCTTTCTGCTGACTACCATACCGCTCCCGGGATGGACGGCCGATTGGCGTCCTGCATGGGTCGTCATGATGGTGATCTACTGGTGTATTGTCCTGCCTGAACGGGTCGGGGTCGCTATTGCCTGGATACTCGGGCTGCTGCTGGATGTCTACACCGGAGCGCTGCTGGGGCAGAATGCCCTGGGGCTATCCGTAATTGCGTACCTGACGCTGCGGCTGCACAAACAGATCAGGATATTCCCCCCCATGCAACAGTCCGTTCTCATCTGTATTTACCTGTTGCTGTTCCAGTTTTTTACCTTGTGGATCCGCGGCATAATAGGTGTCCCGCCGCAGCATTGGACATTCTGGGCGCCGGTTTTAAGCAGTATGTTTTTGTGGCCGATATTTTTCATTATCATGCGTAACGTCCGGCGCAAATTTAATGTTTATTGAATAGTCGTATGGAAAGAGACTCGCGTATCGTCTTGGTAATGCGCGCAGCGCCCCGAATTTACGCCGTCTGATGGCGACACAACCCTCGAAAAAAGGTCCGGACCGGAACAAAAACCTGGTCCACACACGGATCTACTGGACCGGAGCGCTAATCCTGGTCATCACCGGGGCAATCCTGTTACAGGTCATCAATTTACAGGTCATCAGACACGATCATTTCACAACCTTATCAAAGAGTAATCACATAAAAATATTGCCGGTAGTGCCGTCGCGCGGCCTGATCTTCAGCAGTGACGCCGTATTGCTGGCAGACAACCGGCCCTCGTTCACCCTCGAAATCGTGCCGGAACGGGTTGCAGACGTGGAATCTGTAATCGATCAACTGGGCAGGATTATTACCATTAGCCCTGATGACATACAGCGCTTCAGGGATCTACAGAGACGTGCACGGCGGTTTGAAGGCGTTCCCCTCAGGTTGAACCTGAATGACGAGGAAGTCGCACTGATTTCAGTGAACCGGCACCAACTCCCGGGAGTTGACGTCGTAGCCAGTTTAAACCGTTATTATCCACTGGCTGACAGCCTGTCGCACACGGTCGGGTACGTGGGATTGATCGATGAAGAAGAGTTCGAGAACCTGAACAAATCGAACTACAGCGGCACAAGCTACGTGGGCAAGTCGGGGATCGAGAAAGCCTACGAAGACCTGTTACACGGTTACGTCGGCTACCAGCAAGTGGAGGTAAACGCCCAGGGAAGAAAAATCCGCGAAATATACAGGGAGCCTCCCGAATCGAGCAAGGATTTGTATCTGACAATCGATGCTTCCATGCAAAACCTCGCCGTTCAGGCGCTTGATGGAAGAAGGGGCTCTATTGTGGTCATGGACACCAGTACCGGCGCGGTCCTGGTTTCCGTAAGTTCGCCCGGTTATAACCCCAACCTGTTTGTTGACGGCATCGACAGGAATATCTACGCCGCCCTGCTGCGATCAAAAGACACTCCATTATTGAACCGGACACTACAGGGGAAATATCCGCCCGGTTCCACGATAAAACCGATGCTGGCTCTAGGGGGTTTGTCCCATCACGTGCGTGCACCCGAAACTGAGACATGGTGTCCCGGCTGGTATTCGCTGAGAGGCAGCACCCGCCGCTACCGGGACTGGAAAAAGGAGGGCCACGGTCATATGGATATGGTGCATGCCATATCCCAGTCCTGCGACGTATACTTTTACGTTCTTGCCCGCGACATGAATATCGACCTGATCCACCAGACGCTCACGGATTTCGGCCTCGGCAAACGGACGGGCATTGATATAGGGGGTGAGGCGGACGGCCTGATCCCCTCGACACGATGGAAACGCGAGGCGCTGGGTGAACCCTGGTACCCGGGTGAAACCCTGATCGCCGGGATAGGCCAGGGAGCCACCCTGGTAACACCCATCCAACTCGCCGTTGCTACGGCAGTAATCGCCAACCGGGGCAAACTGGTGCGTCCCTACCTGTTGTCCGAAGTCAGGGATTCGGCGACCGGGCAACAGGTGATCAGGGCATCAACCCATGAAGGCAGGCAGGTCATAGCCGCCAACCCTGAGGATTGGGACGTAATTATCCACTCGATGCAGGAAGTCGTGCACGGTGAGAGAGGGACCGCGCGCAGTTCCGGCGCCGGAACGGAATATCAATTTGCCGGGAAGACGGGCACGGCACAGGTTATCACTATCGGACAGGATGAAGAATACGATGAAGACGAGATACCTGAAGAACTCCGGGATCATGCCTTGTTCATTGCCTTTGCTCCCGTTGAGACACCCGAAATTGCGCTGGCCGTGATCGTTGAAAACGGGGGAGGCGGCTCAACGACTGCGGCGCCATTGGCCAGGGAATTGCTGGATCATTATTTTGACAGGCAAAAGAGATTCGACACGGGATGAAAGAGGTCAGCTTCACACAAAAAATCCATGTTGACGCCCCTCTGTTATTCGGGATCATAGTGTTGAGCCTGATCGGGTTCGTAGTCCTGTACAGCGCCAGCGACCAGAACACGGATTTGCTTATGCGCCGCTCAATCCACCTGGCGGCAGCCCTGTTCGTGATGTTTACCGTAGCCCAGATCCCGCCCGCCCGGTTATCCGGCGTCTCTCTCTGGTTCTACCTTTTCAGTCTCGGCCTGTTAATCCTGGTTTTATTTTTTGGAGAGACGGGCAAAGGCGCCCAGAGATGGCTGGGTGTCGGTCCCTTTCGCTTTCAGCCGTCGGAACTGATGAAACTGGCCCTGCCCATGGTGATCGCCCTGTATCTCAGCAAGGAACTGCCGCCGCCTTCCCTACGCAAGGTATTCATGGTTTTGATTTTTATCATCGTACCCGTGCTGCTGGTGGCCAAGCAACCGGACCTGGGCACTGCCATGCTGATTGCGGTCAGCGGATTTGCGGTTCTGTTCATTGCCGGTATCAGCTGGAAATTGCTGGCGGGTTTTACCGTAGTTGCCATGTCATCAGCGCCGGTAATATGGAACCTGATGCATGATTATCAGCAAAAGCGCGTACTGACATTTTTAAACCCGGAACAGGACCCGCTCGGATCCGGGTATCACATCATACAATCCAAGATCGCCATCGGTTCCGGCGGACTCTATGGTAAAGGCTGGCTGAACGGGACCCAGTCACACCTGGAGTTTCTACCCGAAAGATCGACAGATTTTATCTTTGCCGTGTTCTGCGAGGAATTCGGATTGCTGGGGGTGCTTATCCTCATCAGCATATACCTGTTCATCATTGCCAGGGGTCTGTATATTTCCATGGAGGCCCAGCACGTGTATGGAAAGTTGCTCAGCGTAGGGATAGTAGCAAGTTTTTTCGTTTACATAGCAGTCAACATGGGAATGGTGTCAGGGCAATTACCGGTAGTGGGTATCCCCTTGCCCTTGATCAGCCATGGCGGCACATCCATGCTGACGATCATGGCCGGCTTCGGTATCCTCATGGCAGTTCACACCCACAGGAGACTACTCTCAAATTAAGATGAAATTCAAAACAGTTATTACCGGGTTCATTTTATTGTTTCTCAGTCAGGCCGAGGCAGAATTGTTGCAGCGGGCAGAGGTTGCCGCATTTGTCCGGGATATGGTTGCTGAGTATGACTACGACGCGGATGAACTGAATGATGTTCTCGGCAGGGTGCAACTGTCGGAAAAAGTCATTGCCGCCATTTCCAGACCCGCCGAAGCCTTGCCGTGGCACCGTTACAGGTCGATATTCATAAAACCCTCCAGGGTGCGGGGAGGAGTTGAATTCTGGCGCCGGCATCTGGCGCAACTGGAGCACGCCAGTGACTTATACGGCGTGCCCATAGAAATTATGGTCGCGATTATAGGCGTGGAGACAAGATACGGAAACAATACCGGAGGTTTCAAGGTCATCAATTCGCTGTCTACCCTTGCCTTTGATTATCCGAAACGGAGCAGGTTCTTTACCGGTGAACTGAAGCATTATCTTCTCCTGACCCGCGAACAATCCCTCGATCCCCACACGCTGAAAGGTTCTTACGCCGGAGCAATGGGTATTCCGCAATTCATACCAAGCAGCTACCGCGCTTATGCCGTTGATTTCGATGAAGACGGTTTGATCGATATCTGGGAAAACCCGGCAGATGCGATCGGCAGTGTCGGAAATTATTTCAAACTGCATGGGTGGCGGAAAGGCGCAGGAATAACTACCCCGGCAAGCGTCCGGGAAACGGACATTTCCGCGTTGTTGACAAAAGGTCTTGAACTCAAACTGAACATGGGGGATATGGCCGGCGGCGGGGTTACTGCAGCGGGAGATATCGACCCGGCAGAAAAAGTCAAACTGTTACAACTTGAAAACAAGGATGGATACGAGTACTGGCTGGCGCTGCACAATTTTTATGTGATCACCAGGTATAACCACAGCGCACTCTATGCAATGGCAGTTTACCAGTTGTCAGAGGCAATCAGGGCGCAGTACCGGCCCGGCACATGAGTCAAGGCTCTGTGGCAATCCGTAAATCGTTTTCAGCAGTTTTACTTCTCCTGGGCATAGCTGCCTGTTCCACGACACCGGAAAAACAAGTGGTGCAGGAACGGTCGCCTGCGGAACTGGCCGGAATACCCGACGCGGTCCCGAAAGTTGAACCCAGAAGCGAGCTTGGCAATATGAGAACCTACGAGGTGTTCGGGAAGAGATACTATGTCCTGGACAGCGAAGAAGGGTTTGAACAAAGAGGCATTGCTTCCTGGTATGGTCCGCAATTCCATGGAAAGAAGACCTCCAGCGGTGAAACGTATGATATGTACGCCATGACTGCGGCACACAAGACATTACCCCTGCCCTCCTACCTGGAAGTAAAAAACCTGGAAAACGGCAGAAAGGTAATCGTCCGCGTTAATGACCGCGGCCCGTTTCATGATAACCGGGTAGTTGATCTGTCTTATACGGCTGCCATCAAACTGGACATGGTTGCCAAGGGCACCGCCCTGGTGGAAATTCGCGCCATTAATCCGGGAACCCATCGGGGAGGAGGCGCCCCGGCCAGGCCCCGATCCGGGTCCGCGCAACAAAGCGAACCGCTGGATTTTTATATCCAGGTAGGTGTGTTTTCCGATTTCGACAACGCGGAAAGGCTGAAAAACAGACTTCAGGCGTTGAATTCGCCTATCCGGTTGGAGGCTACGGTGCTGGACAGCGGGGTTGGTTTTCGCGTTAAAATCGGCCCGTTGAATAACATCGAGAGCGCGGATGAAATCGTCAGCCGTCTGGAACTGTTTGATATCTACGACCACCGTATCCTGCTTGAATGAATCCTTAATCCCAACTTTCCTCCAGCTACGAATAATTATGAAGAATCCTTCAGTTAAACTGCTTGTCCTGATTTTCGGGATCAGTCTGAACAGTACCGCCCCGGGCGTTACGGTCGTGCCGCCTCCGCCCGAGATCGAGGCGACCTCATACCTGATCACGGATGCCGACAGCGGAACTTACCTGGTTGAGAAGAATATAGACCAGCGGGTGGAACCGGCCAGCCTGACGAAGATGATGACCGCTTACGTGGTTGCCAGCCAGATCTCCGGAGGCCATGCCGCCATGACGGACCAGGTTACCGTCAGCGAGAAAGCCTGGCGTATGGGCGGTTCGCGTATGTTCATCGAGGTGGGGAAAAAAGTCAGCGCCGAAGACCTGCTGAAAGGTGTCATTATCCAGTCCGGCAACGACGCCAGTGTTGCCCTGGCCGAGCACGTTTCGGGCACTGAGGAGGCTTTTGCGGATCTCATGAACCAGTATGCCGCTGAACTCGGCATGAAGGATACGCATTTTATGAACAGTTCCGGCTGGCCTCACGAAGACCATTACACGACGGCCAGGGATCTGGCGACCCTGGCGCGTGCGCTTATCCGGGACCACCCGGACATTTACGCGATGCATTCCATCAGGGAATTCACCTGGAACAACATTAAACAGCCCAACCGCAACAGCCTGCTATGGAAGGACGCCGGCGTGGACGGTATCAAGACGGGCCATACCCAAAGCGCCGGGTATTGCCTGGTAGCTTCATCGGTCCGGGACGGTATACGCTTGATCTCGGTAGTTATGGGAGCGGACGGAACACGCGCCAGGAGCCATGCCACACAGGCGTTGTTTAACTATTCCTACCGTTTCTATGAAACCAGAAAACTGTTTGCCGCCGCGGAAGCCGTGACAACCGCCAGGGTATGGAAAGGAGAGCGCGACAGTATCGACCTGGTCGTTGCAGAGGAGCTGGTACTGACCCTGCAGCGAGGGCAATTCGATCAGCTCCGGACGGTGATGGCATTTGAGGAAGAACTCGTCGCGCCGATTTCTTCGGGGGAGGAACTGGGCCGGCTGGACCTGCTGCTGGACGATACGGTGCTGGCAAGCAGTCCGCTGGTGGCCCGGGGAGCAGTGGCGAAGGGAAGTTTGTTCGTGCAGCTTCGGGACCACATCAAAATGCACTGGCGGGAATAGCGCCGCCATGTCAACGGTATACCTGAACGGCCGCTTTATTCCGCTTGAACAGGCAACCGTTTCGGTACTGGACCGGGGGTTCAACTTTGCCGACGGGGTCTACGAGATAATACCGGTTTTTTCCGGGAGCCTGTTCAGGTTGCCGGAACACCTGGAGAGGCTGGAAAACAGCCTGTCGGGTATATCCCTGTCACTGGAGTATGACGGGCGGAAATGGCGCTCGGTGCTGGATGAATTGCTGAACCTGAACCGGGTTTCCGGAGATTCTACCGTCTATATCCAGGTTACCCGGGGAGCGGCCGAAAGAAACCACTTCTACCAGTCCGGTTATACCCCGACCATCTTCGTCATGTGCAAGCCGCTGTCAGGTCTGGATGTCAGCACGGGCATCAGCGCGATCCTGCACCGGGACATCAGGTGGGAATACTGCCATATAAAATCGGTGGCGTTGCTGCCCAATGTACTGTTAAAACAGTATGCCAGGGATAAGGATGGCTCGCACGAAGCGATCCTGAGCCGGGACGGGTATGTCACCGAAGGCGCCGCAAGCAACGTTTTTATCGTGCTCGATAACACGGTCAGGACCCCTCCCAAGAGCAACCGGCTGCTGCCGGGCATTACCCGCGACCTGGTGGTGGAGTTAATCGGGAAAACCGGAGACCCATGCCTGGAAGTCCCCGTCGCGGAGCAAGAACTGCTGCTTGCCGATGAAATCTGGATCACCAGTTCCACCCTGGGTATCGCCCCGGTGGTCAGGCTTGACGGCCGGCCGGTCGGCGACGGGAAACCCGGACCGGTCTGGCGTGATACCGACGCTCTCTACCAGGCCTTCAAAAAAAACAACTGAAGCCGCCGTCAGTCCAGCACGCGTCCCGGATTCAAAATGCCCTTCGGATCCATGGTTTGTTTCAACAGTTTCATGAGGGCAATTTCTTCATCGCTCCTGGATTGATGCAGGTAAGCGCGCTTTTGCATACCGATACCGTGTTCGGCCGAGACCGAGCCGTTATATGCGCCGACGTGCCGGTAAACCACGTCATACACCGTCTTTTTGTCCTCTTTCCTGTTCACCGTGAAGACCAGGTGCAGGTTGCCGTCACCGATGTGCCCGAATACCAGGAGAGAAGTGTCCGGCAAAAGCGCCTTGATTTCCGGTTCCAGCTGAGCCAGGAACCCGGCCATCCTGTTGATGGGCACGCTCACGTCAAAATTGGCATTGTTGCTGATTACGGCCATGGCATCGCCCACGCCGTCGCGTATGGCCCAGACTGACTGCCGCTCGCGTTCTGATTTGCAGATTACCGCGTCCAGTATCCGGCCTGCCTCCAGTTCGTCTCCCAGGGCGCTTTCAAGGCCGGCTGTGCCGAATTTACCGCTGATTTCCGTTAATACGTAGATGGGATAGCTCTCATCGAAAGGACTGCTGACAGTGGGAACATGTTCGATGATGTAATCATAATAATTGTCCCACATGACCTCGAATGAACTGAGCGATCCGCTGAATTCACGGCTCATGAAATGCAGGTAGCGGATCACGTCCTCAAATGACGCCAGGGCAACCAGCGCAGTGTCGCGGTTTTCCGGCCTGGCGAACAAGCGCAGCACCGCGCGCGTCACGATACCCAGGGTCCCTTCAGAACCGATGAACAGGTGCTTCAGGTCGTAGCCTGCATTATTCTTCAGCATCTTGTTCAGCGACGTGATGACGGTGCCGTCGGCCAGCACGACTTCCAGTCCCAGGATCAGGTTGCGCGTCATACCGTACCTGATCACCTCGTTGCCGCCGGCATTGGTCGAAATGTTCCCGCCGATATTGCATGAACCCCTGGCGCCCAGGTCCAGGGGAAACAGGAAACCTGCGTTGTCCGCCGCATCCTGAATGGTCTGCAGCGGGGTCCCGGCAAGCACGGTCATGGTCATGGATTCCCGGTCCAGTTCCTCGATACCGGTCATGCGTTCAAGCGACAGGGCAACCTCTTGTTCCCTGGGAGTGGCTCCGCCGCACAAGCCCGTGAGCCCGCCCTGGACGACGATTTTCTGGTTTGCGGATGAACAGATGCGCATGATGCCGGAGACCTGTTCGGTCGACGCAGGCCGGACGACCGCGGCAGGCGCATGCGCGGTTTCGCCGGAGCCGTCGGCGTGGTATTTCCCGGATATATCAGGACCGGTTAAAACAGCATCCCGGCCTACTTCCTCTACCAGTTGTCTGATCGTGTCGTTCATGTTGGTTGATCCATTGTGACGCAATTTCTGCCTGATCATATACGTTATACTTGTTATTTGAAATTAATACAGAGGCATAATACTCATGAGCGAAACAGCGCCATTCCGTGCAGACCAGGTAGGCAGTTTATTACGGCCCCCGCAGTTGAAAACCGCACGCGCCGATCTGGAAGCCGGTAAAACGGATACGGAAACCCTGAGGTCGATTGAAGATCAATGCATCCGCGCAGCGGTACAACGCCAGGAAAGCGCCGGTCTTGAAGCCGTCACCGACGGGGAATTCCGCCGCGCCTGGTGGCACTTCGATTATCTCGACGGGCTGCAGGGGGTGGAACTGGTTCGAAGCGAGCACGGCATCCAGTTTCACGGGGTACAAACGAAACCGGGAACCATCGCCGTGAGCGGCAGGGTCGGTTTCGACGGACATTACATGCTGGACCACTTCCGCTTTCTCCATGGAATAGCCAACGTCATACCGAAGATGACCATCCCGGCACCTTCCGTACTCCACTTCCGCGGCGGCAGGGTCTCGATCAGCAAACAGGTCTATCCGGGACTGGACGAGTTTTTCGCAGACACCGCGGAAGCCTACCGCAAGGCGGTACAGGCGTTTTATGCCGCCGGCTGCCGTTACCTGCAATTCGACGACACGGTATGGGCCTATCTATGTTCCGAAAAAGAGCGCCAGGCCGCGCGCGACCGGGGTGACGACCCGGAACCGTTGCCGCGCATTTATGCCGACATGATCAATCATGCCCTGAAAGACAAACCGGCGGATATGGTGGTGACCACCCATGTCTGCCGCGGCAACTTCCGTTCAAGCTGGATCGCGGAAGGCGGCTATGAGCCGGTGGCGGAAATCCTGTTGGGAGAGACGGGATACGACGGTTATTTCCTGGAATACGATACGGACCGCGCCGGCGGCTTTGAGCCGTTGCGGTTCCTGCCGCGAGGGCAGAAACGGGTTGTCCTGGGCCTGGTTACATCAAAATCCGGCGACCTGGAAGACCGGGACGCCATCAGGCGGCGCATTGACGAAGCGGCCCGGTATGCCGACCCTGACCAGTTCTGTCTCAGCCCGCAATGCGGGTTCGCCTCCACCGAGGAAGGCAACATACTGACCGAAGACCAGCAGTGGGAAAAACTGGAAATGATTGTCGGGCTGGCCCGGGAGGTGTGGGGGTAGTCCGAGTCAAGACATGAGGTCAGGTCTGACCCCGGATACTGTATGATTGCCGCAGCCGGGGACAGATTTAAATCTGTCCCCACGTAAATTCAGAATGTCGCCGGCACCGGCGGTAATTCACCCTCGGCGTAGCGTTTCTCCAGGCCCGGCGTCAGGTTCTCCCAGACCAGCAGCATGGAGCGTTTCGGGGAAAACCCCCGGTGGCGTATGTCCGCGGGCATGCAGGACACGTCCCCGGCCTTCATGGTGACCACGGACATCGGGGCCGCGGTGTTCTTGTCCGCCACCCGCCAGGTAATCTCATCGGACATCTGGATGAACCATTCGACCCTGTCGTTGCCGTGGTCCACCGGCAGGATATGCTCTTCCGACGTGGGACAATACGCGCTGCTCCTGACCACGGAAACGATGGACGGATTCCAGGTGACCGGCGAACGGGACAGGTACTTGAACAGGCTGAACCCGGCCAACTGGCCTTCGAATCCGGGCTCGGCATGGACTTCCGGTTCGGACTGGTCCACGTCGGCGAACTGCCGGTTGACAGGCCGGCCGTTTTCATCGGAACGGACCGGACTGTCGCCGGGAAGACTGACAAACCGATCAGCCAGTTCCCGCTGGAAATTCACGGCCTCATCGTTGCTGCCGTTCTTGGGCCCGCGCGCGCTGCCGGTCTCCAGGGGCGCGGCAAACGGGTTAAAACAGGCATTGGTCCAGTCCGACAGGAGGGACCTGAAACAGGCCAGGATAACCTGCGTCTCGAAGCGTTCGGTAAAATCCGTCCCGGAATCCTTGTAGCCCTGGTTATAAGCGCCCATGAAGACATCGACGCTGCCGTAATTATTCACCGTGCCGAAAACCTCGTCGAAGTTGACCCAGCCGTAGAAAAAGCCCCAGGCCACGTCCCGCACCATGGATCGCAGGAAACTCTCCACGTCCATCACGTGGGTCCCGGTCGGACACTGGATACGCGCAAAATACTCATCCCGCTGAAACCTGAACGAACCGATCTCAAAGCGTTTGTAACCGGTGGCCGGATGCGGCGCGCTTTCACGATGCGCGTCCGTGCGTACCGGTAATTCGTTCATTTGTTCTGCTGTTGCCGCCATAGTCGTCTCCCCCTCGTCTCAATGCTGGCAGATCTCGGCCCACTTCTCTGTGGACTCATCACCAAGTAACGTCTGCAGTAAGATCACCCCCAGTTCGCCGGCGCGGAACTGGTAGGCTGCGCCGGCCGGCAACAGCACCATGTGGCCGCGGGCGGCCTTGACGTGACCCATTACCTGGCCTTCCGGCCGGCCGGACAGCCTGACGGACCCCTCCTTGTCTTCGGCAGGCACCAGTCCGCTATCCGCGGGCTTGATAAAATGGGCCTCCATGCTGCCCTGCATGAGCAGGGCGGTCTCATCGTGGCTGCAGATGTACCAGGGGCTGTCACCTTCGGCGCGAATACACTCGATGGTATTCTCCAGGTTTTTGGCGATGACGATACGCTCCCAGGGTTCGGCATTGCCGGCCACCTCGAACATATTGGAAAACAGGTAATCCCTGGCCTCCTCGTTGCCGGTAATCTGGACGCCTCCCTTGTCGTAGTTGTCAATACTGCCGAACACGGTCGTCACGGACATGGTTTTACTCTCCAGGACAGTGAAACTATCTTCCCCAAATGAGTTTCAAATATATCACATAATCAGGATAACAAATGCCGCTCATGGGGCGCCTCGGGGTGGAAATCAGGACCTGCGGGGACGATGCCGGTCGGATTCACCGTTTCGTGGCTGCCAAAGTAGGATTTCTTGATATGTTCCATGTTAATCGTTTCCGCAATACCCGGCTGCTGGTAGAGATCGCGGGTATAACCCCATAAATTCGGATAATCGACCAGGCGCCTGATATTGCACTTGAAATGGCCCACGTAGACCGGATCGAAGC
The DNA here is from genome assembly GCA_965243115.1 of Gammaproteobacteria bacterium. Taxonomy (GTDB): domain Bacteria; phylum Pseudomonadota; class Gammaproteobacteria; order Eutrophobiales; family Eutrophobiaceae; genus JAAXHV01. Next base: position 67,407 of record CBDEUD010000003.1, read on the forward strand.
GTATCAAGGTGGTGAACAGGCGCCAGTCCGCTTCCGTGATACGGCTGCCGGTCAGGTAGCGCCTGGTTTGCAGCCTGCCTTCAAGCCAGTCCAGGGTATCGAACAACGGGTACACCGCCTCCTCGTAAGCCTCCTGGGTCGTGGCGAAACCGGCCCGGTACACGCCATTGTTCAGGGTTTTGAATACCCGGCCGTTGATCGCGTCGATTTCATCCCGCAGGTGTTCCGGATAATAATCGCCCGGCCCGGCGCCGATGCCGTCGAAGGCACTGTTGAACATGCGGATAATCTCCGATGATTCATTGGAAACGATGGTGTTTTTCCTTTTGTCCCATAATACGGGCACGGTCACCCGGCCGGTGTATTCGGGATCCGCCGCAGTATAGATTTCGTAATAATTTTTCGCGTTGAATATCGGGTCGGGGATAACACCGTCACCCGGCTCAAACGTCCAGCCGTGCTCGCCCAGGTGCCAGTGGACCACGGACAGGGAGATGAACCCTTCAAGACCCTTGATGCTGCGGTAGATCACGGTACGGTTGGCCCAGGGACAGGCATGGGAGACGTACAGGTGATAGCGGCCGTCCTCCGCCCTGAACCCTCCTGTTCCCGACGGGCCGGGAGAACCGTCTGCGGTTATCCAGTTGCGGAATTGTGATTCGGAACGGATGAAACGCCCCTTGTTGGACTCGGTATCGTACCATTCATCCTGCCATTTGCCGTCTACCAGTAAACCCATCTCATTTTCCCCGAACGCGTGTGTAAAAGGCGTGGTAGTATAGCATCCTGCCGGCGTTATTATCGCCGGTGGATAACATATTCAGGGAAGCTCCGATAATTTATGAGTCTGCTGATTGCACACGTTCCCAACATACTTGCGACTATGAAACATATATGAGCATTAATCAGAACTTGCGCGTGCCGGATCAGCATACAGCCGCGCCCACCGAAAAAAAAATGCGCAAGGATGCGGTCCTGAAACGCAAGGAACTGATAAGATACGCGACCGAAATGTTCCTGGAACTGGGCTATGAAAAAGCCAGCATGAATAATCTTGTCAAACGTTCCGGGTCGTCAAAAAGCACCATATACAAGCACTTCAGGAGCAGGCAGGCGCTTTTCATTGCCGTACTGGACGAGATAATACGCGATCATCTGGACCCCATTGAAAACCTGGACCTTACGACCCTGAGTATTGAAGAAGGACTGAAACTGATTGGAACGACAAGCCTGCAGGTAATCACATCAAAGGATTTCGTCAACCTGGTGCGAATCATATACGCCGAAGCCGAGCGCATCCCTCATGTGGGCAAAACATATTTCGAGCATGGGCCCAAACGCGGCATGGCAGGCGTTACGAAATACCTTGAAACAATGGTGGAAAGAGGCAGGATCAGGTGCGCTGATCCATCACTGGCAGCGGAATATTTCTGGGGCATGATACTGTACAGGCCCATGCTGGAGAGGTATTGCGGGATCATGGGTCCTTTGACAGCCCGGGAGCGAAAAAACCGTATAGATAAAGCCGTCGAGGCATTCATACCTGCTTTCATTGAAGAGATCACATAATCAACTTCCTGGTGAAGCGAAGAAGTCAGCTTAATCTCAAGGCGGGTCGCGATTGTGGTTTAATCCTTGGATCAATCACACTTTGCACTAGAATGAGAGCATAGACAAAAAAAGCAACATTATTTACCCGTAGGAGAAAACACATGTCCGATAGATTGCCTGGCACAAGCCTGACCGGTCATCACCATATAACCATCGGAGTCGGCAACGTACAGGAAGACTTCGATTTTCATACCAAGGTGCTGGGCCTGAAATGCGTCAAGCGCACCCTGTTCTATGACGGGGCAACGCCGGTTTACCACCTGTACTACGGAAACGACGTCGGTGATGAAAGCACGTTACTCACGACCTTCCCGGTGGCGCACATAGGCGTCAAGGCCAAGGAAGGCAGTGGACAGGTCAGCTACGTGAGCCTGTCCGTGCCGGAAGATTCGCTGCCTTACTGGCACAAACGCCTGCAGGAACACGGTTTCGAGGTGACGGAGACCGAGCGTTTCGGGGAAAAGCACCTGGATTTCCGTTCCCCGCACAACATCCGCCTGTCCATCGTCGGCGTCGACGACGATACGCGCGTACCGTATTCCGATGGACCTGTGCCTGCGGAAAACATGATTCGCGGCACCCACGCGGCCGGGGTCTCCACCCGCGACATGGAATTCATGCAGGAATTCCTGGAGGTGGCGTGGGGCTCCTGCAAGGCAGCGGACGACAGCAACCTGGTGCGTTACGCCATGGGCGAGGGCGGCACCGGCACCTACACGGATTTTGAGATTGAACCGGACCGCAAACCGGGTTCCTGGACCGTGGGTGAAGGCGCCATCCACCACATGGCCTATAACGTGCCCACCCGCAAGGAACAGGATGCCATCAAGTTTTTCACCGAGGGCCTGGGCTACACTGATTTTTCCGACGTGAAGGATCGCGGTTATTTCGATTCGATTTATATCCGCACGCCTTCAGGCGCCCTGTTTGAAGCCTGTTGCTCACACAAACCTTCGTTCAGTTGCGATGAACCGCTTGAAACCCTCGGCACAAAGCTGATGATGTCGCCGCAGATCGAAGCCGACAAGGACGAAGTACTGAAAGTGATAGGTGAAATCAAGGATGATTGAGAAAACACAACCACTTGTTTGTTGCTAAAGGGGACGGATTTGAAATCCGTCCCCGGACACAGGCTGTTTTATTAATGGATTTTCGCTATAAAGCCCTCCCGTGGAACATCGTATTCGGCGCTGGCGCGCGCAGCAGGTTGCCGGAAGAACTGGCGAAACTCGGCTATTCCCGCGCCCTGGTGCTGGCGACGCCGATCCAGAAAGAAACCGGACAGGAGATCGTCAAACTCTTGGGCGACAAGGCGGCAGGCCTGTTCAACCGGGCCAAAATGCACGTGCCCGTTGAAACTCTCAACCTGGCATTGGCGGAGGCAAAACGGCTTGATGCCGACTGCTCCGTGTCCGTAGGCGGCGGCTCCACCACAGGGCTGGGCAAGGCCCTGGCTTTTCACCTGGACCTGCCCAATGTCGTGCTGCCCACCAGTTACGCCGGTTCGGAGATGACCAATGTCTGGGCGGTGACCCAGGACAACCGCAAGGTTACCCGGCGTGATAACGTTGTCGTGCCGACGCTGACCATATATGACCCGGAATTAACGTTGACGTTGCCGCCTGCATTCGCCGCCGCCAGCGGCATGAACGCCATGGCCCAGGCCGTCGCCAACGCGGCCGCGGAAGATGCTAACCCCGTCAGTTCGGTAATGGCGCTGGAGGGCATCCGCGCACTGGCGCGCAGTCTCCCTCTCATCATTTCAGAACCGGATAACATGGATGCACGCACAGGAGCCATGTACGGCGCCTGCCTGGCTGCCGCCGCGCTGGGGACCGGATCGACCGGCCTGCACCATCGCCTGTGCCATACCTTCGGCGGCACGTTCAACACGCCCCATGCCGAGACCCATACCATCCTGTTGCCGCACAGTGTCGCCTACAACGCCGGCGCCAGGCCGGAGGCCACCCGCCGGATTGCCGGGGCCCTGGGTGTCGGCGATGCCGCAACCGGCCTGTTTGAACTGGCCGGAAACCTCGGCGCGCCTACCGCACTGAGAGACATCGGGGTAGAAGAGGCGGACCTGGACGAAGCCGCCGCGGTGACCTTGGAAAAACCGATCAACAACCCTGAACCCGTCACCCGGGAACGGGTGCGCGCATTGCTCGACAACGCCTGGCACGGTCATCCCCCTGTGCCGGTATAATGCGGGAGCCATGAGGACCGTAGCGCAGATCACCCTGCAACAGGCCGCTGCCAAGGTGCGCTCCGGCGACGTGCTGATCGTCGGCGGTTTCGGCATGACGGGCAACCCGACCAACATCATGCATGCCATCTCCGAAACCGGACTGGCCGGGCTCACTTATATCGGTAACAACGTTGGCGAACCCGGACTGGCCGGGGGCCGCTGCCTGCGCAAGGGACAGTTGAGAAAAGTCATAGGATCGTTCTTCACCAGCAACCCGGAAGCCGTTGCGGCGGCACAGTCCGGGGAGGTGGAGTTCGAGCTCCTGCCCCAGGGTACGCTGGCCGAAGCCATTCGCGCCGGAGGCGCCGGCCTGGGGGGCTTTTTCACGCCCACCGCCGCCGGCACGCCGCTGGCGGAAGGCCGCGAGACAAAGCAGATAGACGGCAAGGAAATGGTGTTCGTCCCCGCGCTGCGTGCCGACGTAGCCGTGATCAGGGCCTGGCGGGCCGATACCATCGGCAACCTGCAGTACCGCATGACCGAGAACAACTTCAACCAGGCGGCGGCAATGGCCGCCGAGCTGGTCATCGCAGAAGTGGAGGAGATTGTCCCGGCAGGCGCACTCGACCCCGATTTTATCCATACCCCGGGCTGTTTTGTCGATTACCTGGTCCAGGCTGACCTCAACCCGGAACACCTGGGCACCTCGGCATCGGTGTCGGCGAGTCTTAAAAAAGTGGATGAATCCCGCATGATGATGGCCAGGATCGCGCTGACCGAGCTGAAGCGGGGTGATATCGTCAACCTGGGAGTGGGCATCCCCACCCTGGTGGCGGACCTGATCAAGCCGGAGGACGGCATAGTCCTGCACTCCGAGAACGGCATGCTGGGCGTCGGGCCTGAGCCGCAAACCGGCGGCGCCATGGAATACCCCATCAATGCCGGCAAGGTGCCGGTCACCGCGTTGCCGGGCGCCAGTTATTTCGACAGTTCCGCCTCTTTTGCCATGATCCGGGGCGGCCACGTGGACGTTGCCATCATGGGAGGGTTACAGGTTGATGAGCAGGGCAACCTGGCCAACTGGGCCGTACCGGGCAAACCGCTGCTCGGGGTCGGCGGCGCCATGGACCTGGCCTCCGGCGCAAAAAAGCTGATCGTGACCATGACCCACTGTGACAGGAGCGGCAACTCCAAGGTGGTGCCCCGTTGCAACCTGCCGCTGACCGCGCGCAATGCGGTTGACCTGTTAATCACGGACCTGGCAGTGTTTGACTTTGACTCTTCCGGCATGCGCCTGGTAAAGCTTATGCCCGGCGTCACGGAAGACGAGGTGAGGCAGAACACCGCAGCGATGTACACAACATCATGATCTTCGACCCTGCCATCAACCTGGTTGCCGCCCTGGTACTCAGCTACGTGTTCGTGCTGGCAGGACTGCACAAATGCCGGGCGCCGGCGGAGTTCGCAACCACCCTGGCCAACTACAGGATCCTGCCGCAAGGGTTGACCCGGCAATGCGTATACCTGTTCCCCGTGGCGGAAATCATGACCGGCGTTGCCCTGCTGATACCTGCCACGGTACGGACGGCGGCATTCTCTGCCGGGACGTTGTTGTGCATCTATATTGCCGCGATTGCCGTCAACCTGCTGCGCGGACGGCGCAATATCGACTGCGGTTGCGGCGGCCCGACCCAGAAACAGACCATCAGCGAATGGCTGATCGCACGCAACGGACTGTTGCTGTTTCTGGCCTTTACCGCCGGCAGCCAGGCATTGCCGCGCACTCTGCTCTGGTTCGACTGGTTGATCATCATCCTGGCGACCGCGACGGGTTGCCTGTTCTACAATATCATCAACCAGTTGCTGGCGAATAAAGACCTGCTTGACCCGCTGACCCGGGAGGAGTTCCGTGCCTGAAGCCCTTATCGTCTCCAACCTGCTGCTCTGGATCATAGTAATCATCCTGGGCGTGATAGTGTTTGCGCTGGTCAGGCAGATCGGTGTCCTGTATGAACGGGTGGCGCCTGCCGGCGCCCTGATGGTGAACCAGGCCCTGCGCCCCGGGGACGCGGCCCCGGAAATGGACCTGTTGACTGTCGAGAATAAAAAAATTCGTATCGGCGGCGTCCGGGACCCTGCGCGCAGCCTGCTGCTGTTTTTCCTGGCGCCCGATTGCCCGGTATGCAAGACCCTGCTGCCGGTGCTGTTTTCGGCACAGAAGGAAGAAACCGCATGGCTGGACATCGTGCTGGCCAGCGACGGCCCTGCCGAGCAGCACAGGAAGTTCATCGAACAACAGAAACTGGGGCGTTTCGACTATGTGCTGTCGGAAATACTTGGACGCAGCTACGGGGTCGCCAAGCTGCCGTACTCGGTGCTCATCGATGAGCAGGGTAAAGTGGTTACCATGGGCATCATCAATTCCCGGGAACACCTGGAAAGCCTGTTCGAAGCCAAGGAACAGGGCGTCGCCTCCATCCAGGAGTACGTAAAAAAATATCACTCCGAAGAAGTTGAGACACAGAGCAGTTGATAGCTGATGTGGATATTTGGGGTCAGGGTAAAAATACCCTGCAAAACCCCGGTAATTGCGAACTGCGCCGGTATTTTTACCCTGACCCCAAATCCTTGCCGACGTAGTCCAGCACTTCGTATAACACGTCCGTATCGCCGATGTGATTGGCCAGCATCAATATCACCTTGGCATTGATCTTATGGCTCTCCTCGGACGAAAGCCCCTCGTGCAACGCGATCAGGCGGGCGTAAAAATCATCCGGAGAGGCAACGCCGAGATCGGTCCGGAGTTTGTTCGTCACCGGCTCACCCTTCCAGGGACTCCCACATCTCGGCATCCCGTTCGGCCGTCCAGATCTGCGGATCGGCGATACCGGAGGCGATATCGTAGGCGCGGGCCACATCGAACGGCAGGCAATGATCAAAGATCACCCATTGCCCGAAGTCAGGCTTCAGCGCGGCGTAGGTTTCCCGGTAGATCTCCTTCAGGTCCTTTCCCTGTTTCTGCCCTGCCTCCACGGACCGGTACATGGCAGTAACAAACGCGCGGGTGCCGCCTATACCTTCCTTGATCGTCTCCGCTGTCACCAGGGCATCGCCGCGGCCCGGGACCAGGGCCTGGGGCTTCAGGGCCGTGATGTTGTCCAGGGTGGCGGGCCAGTCCAGCAGGTAGGCATCGCCGGTATAAGGCGTGGCCCCGTACTCGACCAGGTCGCCGCTGAACAGCACCCGCTCCTCCGGCAGCCAGACCACGGTATCGCCCTTGGTGTGGCCGCGCCCCAGTTGCATGATCCGGACCTCCGTGTCACCCATCCACAGGGACATCTCACCCTTGAAGGTAATGGTCGGCCAGGTCAGGCCCGGAATGCTCTCATAACCGTTGAACAGCCTGGGGAACCGTTCAAATTCGGATTTCCAGTCCTGCTTCCCGCGCTCGACGATGAGGTCATAGGTGTCCCGGCTGGAGATGACGTGCTCCGGCTTGTAGGCGCTGGCGCCCAGCACGCGCACCGCGTGGTAATGGGTCATCACCACGTACTTGACCGGCTTATCCGTCACCGCACGGATTTTTTCCAGCACCCGTTCCGCCATGAGCGGCGTGGCCTGTGTATCGATCACCATGACGCCGTCGTCGCCGATGATCACGCCGGTGTTCGGATCGCCTTCCGCGGTGTAAGCGTAAGCGTTATCCGCCAGCCGGCTGAAAGTAACCTGTTTCTCACCAAGGTCCGCCTTGGAAGCAAATTCTTTGACCATTTGTGTCAATTCCTCTGTCGAGTTAAAAATCCGGGCTGCATTTTAATGTCCGGAACCGGGATAACGCAATCACTTGTTGCAGTTGTCAGTTAATGAGTGGGGCTGTGGCGCTTCCGCATGTTGTTCTATTCGGAAAATGCAAGCGTACCGATATCCACTATATGACCGCCGCCATCGGCGACCAGCGTGGCCCCGGTTACGAAGGAGGCGTCATCGGACGCGAGAAACTCAACACAGGCGGCTATCTCTTCCGGTTCCGCCATGCGTTGCAACGGCAGGTGTCGAGTCATCTCAGCCCTGGCCTGTTCCGGTGTCAGGTGTTTTCGTTCTGCCAGGCCCTCCACCGGCATATCACTCATGGGGGTTTTTACCCAGCCGGGACACAGGGTATTCGCCCTGATCCCCTGTTCTCCGTAGTCAACGGCCAGGGTCCTGGTCAGGCCGATGAGGGCGTGCTTGCTCGTAATGTAGTCGGCAAAGCCCCCGGATGAGCGGATCCCGGCAACGGAAGAAATGCTCACTATGGCGCCGCCGCCCCTGCCGATCATGGCAGGGATGGCCGCCCTGGCAATCTGCATGACACCCGTCACGTTCACGTCCATCACCCCTTGCCAGTCGGCCTCGTCCAGTGTTGTCACGCTTCCCGCGGCAGACAATATTCCGGCGTTTGCGATCAATATATCCAGACCGCCGCACTTCGCGACCGTCTGCGCCACGGCTGCAGCGCAATCATTGTCACTGGCGGTGTCAGCCCGGATGGCCAGGCAGTCCAATTCGGCGGCAATTTCGGCGATGGGTTCCCGGCGCCGTCCCGTTATGGCCACGGCCGCACCGGACGCGGCAAAACGCCTGGCGACAGCCGCGCCGATCCCGGTGCCGCCGCCGGTGATTAACGCCACTTTACCCTCCAATCGTTTACTCATTCGGTACCATCCGTCGTCCCGGCAACAGTTCGTCGTTCCGGCGAACGCCGGAACCCAGTCATTCAAGCCCCCATTATATTGCAAAGATTATCAATCCACTCGACTCATTAATACGAGACACTGTCGGCGAGGCGAAATCATTGACTATAAAAGCGGTTTGATTAGACTGAACGTTCAACATGAAAACGAGGTGGGCGAGATGGGCAACGGCAAACTCGAGAACAAGGCCGCTATCGTAACCGGTTCCGGCCAGGGCATCGGCAGGGCAATCGCAGAGGTCTTTGCCCGGGAAGGCGCGAGCGTGGCCGTGGCGACGCGCACGGAGAAGACGGGCAGGGAGACGGTGGAGAAAATAAAACAGTCGGGCGGGGAGGCAATCCTCATCGGTGCGGACATCGGCTCGGTGAATGCCGTCAACAGGGTAGTTGACCGGACCCTGCAGGCCTACGGCCGTATCGACATCATGGTGCACAACGCCGCTTCCTTCCTGGGCGGCATGATAGAAGAGTACAAGGACGAGGACCTGGATACCGTGCTGGCCGTCAACCTGAAGGCCTGTTTCCGCCTCACCCATGCCTGCATTCCCCACATGAGAAAACAGGGCGGCGGCCGTATCCTGGTCACCTCGTCGGTCACCGGCCCGCGGGTCGCCATGCCGGGCACCGCCTACTATGCCGCCTCCAAGGCCGGAGTAAACGGGTTCATCCGCACAGCCGCCGTGGAGCTTGCCGCGGACAACATCACCGTCAACGGCGTCGAGCCCGGGTTTATCCTGACGCCGGCCATGGACCTGCTCGCTGACGAGAATGCCAGGAAGGAAATGGCGCGCTATATCCCCAAAGGCGACCTGGGCGAACCCGACGACATCGCCTACGCCATGCTTTACCTGGCCAGCGATGAGGCGAAATACGTTACCGGGCAGACCCTGGTGGTGGACGGCGGCTCAACGCTACCGGAGAGTCCCGTCTACATGAACGAGACGGAAGGGGTGCAGACACTGCAGGGGTCGTGACCGGCAACGATGAATTCTGGATGCGGCGCGCCCTGCAACTGGCCGAACGCGCCCGGGCGGAGGGCGAGGTCCCGGTCGGCGCGGTCCTGGTAGCGGGCGATGATTGCATCGGCGAGGGCTGGAACCGCCCCATCTCCGCCAATGACCCTTCAGCCCACGCGGAGATGACGGCCCTGCGCGCCGGCGCCGCAAGACAACAGAATTACCGCCTCCCCGGCGCCACGCTGTATGTCACCCTGGAACCCTGCGCGATGTGTGCGGGCGCCGTTATCCTGGCGCGCATCAAACGGCTGGTCTATGCTGCGGCCGACCCGCGCACCGGCGCCGCAGGCAGTGTCTTCAACATCCTCCAGAGCAACGACCTGAACCACCGCGTTGAACTGACCGGCGGGATACTGGGACAGGAAGCGGCAAGCTTGCTGCAGGCGTTTTTCAGGGAGCGGCGCCACGCGAATACAGCCTCCTGAGTGAAGATATGCCCGGACGACACCGAGGAGGCCGGGTAATGCTGTCTCAACTGTTGTCAAAAAAAAAATTCAAAAAGATCTTGAAATTCTGAATTCATATCCTAGAATACGATTACATAGGAATTTGCAAAGCCCCGGCTGAGCCGGGCGCGATTGCAGAACCACCACCTTTACGGACAGCAAAGGGCAGGGATCAGATGAACGGAGAACCGGTAAACAGCTACCACGGCGCATTCAGACCCTATAACGGGTTTGTGCTTTCGTATACAGGCGCTTTGACAGGCGCCATCGAAATAGATGGTATCGATCCTGACGGGATGTCGCGGAAGGATATGGAGGCATTCTCCATCGTCATCAGGAACCTGCTGAATATCCTGCCCCAGTCGATCGTCCTCCAGCAATATTACATTCACTACCGCGATCTGCAGATCGCATTCGTCCCGCGTAAAAACCCGGTATGCAACGCGTTAAATCATTACCGGGCGGCCCATCTCAACAAGCTGCACTTGTCAGGAGCAAGATGCGTCCTGTTCGTAGAGCTGTATCCCGAGCAGCACGGCCAATCCAGCCTGTCCTTGTTTATTCGCCATTTAACCAGGTCTCTGCAAAGTGCAGCATCCAGGGAGTACGTCAGGCGTTTCGTCATGTACGGGCCGGCCCGGTCCGCCTCACAGACAGCCCTGGAAAAGCTGGCGGTTGCACTGGAAACAATGCTGCGCGAGATCATCAGTTACTGCAGCGGCCTGTTCCGGACACGGCAACTCAATCTGGATGAAACCTACCGGGTAATGAAGTTCCTGACAACGTTGGAGGTCAATTACCTGCATTCTGACCTGCGCTGTCCGCAAATTATTGATACCGACCTGTCCGATGGGGAAGTTGCGCCCGTGACCATCAGGGGCATGGATTTATTGCGAATGCACAACCTGTATAAGACCTATACGCGCCTACTGTCGGTGAAGCAATTCAATTTCGATCGCTTTACCCCCGGGCTGTTTACCAAAGGTCCGATCAAAACACCGGGTAATTACGTGTTGACTACCCGTTACAAAGGCATGAGCGAGGCGTCGAAATCCCTGTTTTTTTTCAACCGCAAAAAAGAACTGGAAAGGGAGACGATCACTTTTGCGGAATTTATCAAGGGACTGGACGGCAGTACGGAAAAAGACAGGGAGATGCAGGTCTTTCGTCCTTCACTGATACGGAAATTCCAGGAGTTGGACGAAGCGGCTTCACTGCAGGACAACCTGGGATTGGTAGCGACCCATGCGCTTGTTTTTGATACCGATGTTGAAAAGCTGGAGAAAACGACAGAAAGATTGCAGTCCTCTCTGCAACAGAATCAATTCAGCATCCTGTGGGAAACGGTAGCCCAGATTGATGTTTTCTTTGACATGCAACCTTGCGCCGATCATCGCGGCAGGTTTTTCAGGGATATCCCGTTGAACACGTCACAATTTTCTACCCTGTCGCTGTTCCATAAATCCGCTCAGGGCACAAAACTGATTGAAGACCTCGAGAATGAAGAAGCGCAATACATTTTTCTATCCGCGGATGATTCTCCCTATTATTTTTCGCCTTTCACGGGCGGACGCGGTTTTCTGATCGGCGTCGGACCCGTGCGAAGCGGAAAATCATTTCTGCGCACCTGCACGGGAATTCATTGGTTGAAATACGGTGGCTACTACCGGGCAATCGATATCGATGCAGGTTCCGAACCCATAGCCCATGCTTATGGCAGTGATGCCGGCATCGTGCGGTTCGACGGAGTGAATGATCGCGGTTTCAATTTTTTTTCACAGGCCGACGGGCCTGAAGACATGAATTTTACTGCACATTTGAACCGGCAACTCATGGCGATGATCGGCAGTAACGATTCGGAAGAACTGCGTCACCTTTCCGGCTCCGATCAACTGGCCCTGGACCGTGCGGTAAAGCAGGTATTGAGATTGCCGTTAAAGCTGCAGACTTTATCGACCCTGGTAAAGCATTGTCCGGGCCCGGTACAAAGGAAATTAATGCGGTTTGTGGGTTCCGGATCCTACTCCCCGTTATTCGATGCGCAAAATGACTCTATAGGGACCATAGACAAGAAAGTAGCCATCTACAACCTGGCAGGCATCAATGACGATAACACGGCAAAACCGCTGGTTATGGCCGAGATAGCCTTCCGGGTATTACGTTTTTATGAAAACCCCGAGTTCCGCTTATTTCCCAAATGGCTGGATGTGGATGAATGCCATCATATCCTGTCCAACCCCGGGCTGACCAAAACGCTGCTGTTGGACCGGGTCCGCACCTGGGGAAAATTGCAGGCAGGTATCGGCATGTGGACTCAGTCCGGCATTGAACTCGGCAACATCGAAAACTGGGAGGCGCTGCGTAGCGCTGCTTCAACTTTTATTTTTACCGCAGACCCCGAGTTAAACACGGATGCCTACCGGTCGATCTTTAATCTGAAAGACGGAGAAATGGAAAGCATCAAGGGATTGATCCCAAAAAAGGAATTTTACCTGATACAGCGTGATTTGAATGTGTCGAAGAAGTGCATCCTCTCTGTCGAACCGGAGCAATACGTCCTGTCAACATCCAGACCGGTGGAACAATCCATATATTTTGAAAATGTCGAACGTTATGGTTTTGATGGCGGCGTCAGGAAGACCATGGCGGCATTGGGGCTGGGAGGGAGCACCGATGAATAAGTTTCTTGAGTCGTTTTTATACTTGTTTGACAGATGGCTCTTGCGTGTCTGTCTGTTATTGCTGGGGACATTCCTCTTCTCCGGGGTTCATGCTGCCGGTATTCCGACCGTTGATGTCGGCGTGATTGCAGAACAGATCCGCTCCTACCAGCAACAGTTGAGGGACTTCGAGACTCAACTGCAACAGGTAGGCCTCAACAGCGAACAACTGGATACGCTCAACAGGCAATTCAGCCAGACCCTGAAACAATACGATGACTACCTTCAGCAGGTAAAGGGATTGCATCGCGTGATATCACGAGAAGACTGGAACGGCCTGTTCCAGACACTGACGAATTATTACGGCATCAGCCCCTATTCCCGCATAGCCAGGGTTCATGAGGTGGGGAATGCCGGCCGTAACGCCATCGATTTAGAGGTGGGCAAACTTTATAACGTGCCGGCGAAGGCCGATCAGGTTCGTCACCAAATCTCATCGATCGGCGTTGACCCGGAAGCCTGGGTTACACAAGCGCAAAGGCATCGGGCGCGCTATGAAACCTACAGGGACCAATTGGAATTTGCAAAAGACAGCAACCGGGAATTACTGGAACGCCACAGAAAGATCGGTATAACAAAAAATAATTTCAACCTGGGCGACAAAAGCGACCTGAACGCTCTGCAAACGGTTGTGACCGGTAACTTTCATATTATTGATGAATTGCAGGCCCTGAACAAAGCCCAGAATTTGCGCCTGTTGCATATCAACCACGAATATATACAGGCATTATCAAAGGCAGAGGCACAACGACAGGCTGAAGCTGAGCGACTGGAAAAAGCGGTTGCCCGGGAAAAAACGTCGCAACCGTTTCGCTGGAGTGACTTGCGCGTGTCTCACAAGTGACAGCAGAAAAATGTTTTTGGTGTATCGCCGACCTTTGTTCGTCCATGCCGTAAAGCTCGCGGATTGGCAAAAAAGGACCGGGGCGGTGCAATAAACAGGACATTGAAGGGAGATTGGAACGACATGATTAAGAGATGGATGCCCGGAGTATTGCTGCTTGCAATGACACCTCCGGTCTTGGCAGCACCTATCGACCCTGCCGGTTACCTGGCGGAATTTTTTAACGACGCAAGCAGGTTAACCGATCAACTCATCGGCGTGTCGACCGAATTGTACCGTTTCGCGGTACTTGAATGGACCGCCTTCGCCGTGTTTGCCCTGGTCATTGTCCTGATCAAGTGGACCGTGGGGGCTGCAGCGGTAAAAGACGTGGTTTTTGTCGTGTTGATGATCCTTATCGCACAGTTTTTGATGCAATCTTACGATCTTGTCCTGGCTGTTCTATGGGAAATCACTACAGCCCTGTCTGATGATATTAATCGTAACACCTATGAGGCTCTGGACCTGGAAGCCACGGGCATCAAATCAACCGGCGTCTTCCTGCTTGATATGATTAATCAGGTTATGGATCGTATCACGTTCAAACCTGTGTCTGCCAAAACGGGTTTCTTTTCCATGTTCAGCGATATTGCCTTAAACATTCGCGAGGCGATATTCATGATCCTGTTCTTTCTCGCGTTGTTGCTCGTCTACTGCGTTTCCTGGTTCATATCGGTTATCGGTCTGTGGAGCCTGCTGCTCGGTAAGGTTCTGGGGCCAATCTTTATTCCCTTCCTAATTTTCAAACGCGCAAACCCGTACTTTGACGGTTGGCTGAACTTCATGCTGGGTTCCGTTGCCTATTTGATTATTGCCCAAATCAACATTGCCTTTGCCACCTTGATCATCATCGGGCTGTTCGATTCTGCCGTTTTCGCAGGAAAAATTCAGACACTGAATCCCGAAGACATGCTTCAATTATTCAGCTATACGGGATTATTGGTGGTAGCCGTGTTTGCGATGTTCAGGACCGACCGGGTAGTGAGTGACCTGATGCAGGGAGGCGCAAGCGCATCAGGAGGGATCAGCCAGGCCGTCTCCGTGCTGGCCACGAGACTGGTGAGATAAGTCGATGGAGACGACGGCAAGGACAATAGGGACGGTGCCTGGCGGGCTTGTGAAACAACTCAATCCCGACAATATCCCGGGACTGGTGGTTACCAACAACAGGTTGCTGCTCTGCAACCTCGTCTTGTTGCTGGCATTTGTCTGTGCCGTTGCGTACGCCGCTACCGTTACTTTCATGGCGAAGAACAATGAAAAACTCATCTATGTCAAATTGGCCCCGGACGGCACCTGGTTTATCGATACCCAGTTTGCGCACAAGGATGAAACGGACTTTTTCCCGGCCACTATTGATCACTTGTTGAGCAGCTACGTAACGCGCCGTTTCCGAGAAGATCCCGCCACCGTAAGGAATGATTACGGCTACGCGCTGGTGTTGATGGACACGAGATTGGCGCAATATTTCAAATCACCCTCGGGATTTGATGCCGCAGGCAAGGCAGCGCAAATCAGGGCGTGTACAAGTTGCAGCATCAAGGAAGTCGAAGTCCGGAACATTTATCATTTCGACATAGACCGACTGTCTGACGGTAATCCTGATGACACCACCTACAGGACCAACGTGTATATCAACGAATTACTGCGGTCGTCCTCCGATAACACTGTACTGAATACCGGGCGGGCGATTATCACTCTGCGCTGGCGCCTGTCACCAAAATCGGCACTGTCCAGGGAAAGAAACGTACTGATGGCCAACCCTATCGGCTTGAAAATTATTGAGGAAAAAATTCTCGATGACCCGGCCTGACCTGCATCATTACGCGGGGACGGAATTAATTCCGTCCCCTTTTACAGCATTGATATTACTGCTCATGCTCTTATCAATGCACGTTCTTGCCGAAGGAGAGTCATGTCGCGTTGTCAACTATGAGAAACACAAGTTCGTACGCATCAAATCCAGGCTGCACCACGGTACCCATATAGAACTGCCGGAGCTTCTGATAGCCAGACCCGTGACGGGAAACCGGGACTTGTGGGACGTTGAAGGCGAAAACAGGCATATTTTCGTTAAACCGAATGACCCCGGGACCACAGAAGGCAGCAGTACGACCATTACTGCCGTCTCCCAAAGCAACCGCTCCTACCATTTCATGGTGGAACGTTCCGATAAGGATTTCGATTTGTGCGTGGTCATCTCCCAGGACGGCGGGTTTTTGCCCCAGGGCGCATTTTCCGGTTTTACCCGGCGTAACGATGAGCAGACGGCATTGTACCGGGAGCAACTCAACGCGTTGCAGCTCCGGCTGGACGAAGAGGAGCACGCGCATGCAGAGAAGATTTCTGCTGCGATAGATGAGTACAGAACCCAGTTGTTCACAGGCTACAGTTGGAAAAGCGGTCGCCGTCCTTTTGGGAAAGAACTGGTTACGGACGTCTACGACGACGGCAGGTTTACCTATATCCGGGTACGCCACAACCTGGAGGGCACCATGTCGTTGTTTGCCGATAACAACGGCAAGGAACAGTTCATCGACTTTAAATACGACGAAAATAAACGGCTATACATCGTGACCGGAATCTATAACCGTATCTTTATGAAAGCAGATGCAAAAACGGCGACTGTCATCAGCCGCCGCGAGGGTTCCGGTTCACAACGTGATTTATAAACAATGACGTCTAATGACCAAGAGATCAACCAGGTCGAGGAACAGCCGGCGACTTACAACAGGAATTTTCAGGTCATGCTGATTGCCGGGTTGGTTTTTGTTGTGGTTGTTATGGTTTACGCGTCCTTGTTCCGGTCAAGCCCCGGGAACGAAAAGATAGAAGAACAAGTACAACGGGAAATCAGGAAACAAACGCTCTCCCATCCGGAACAGGAATTCAGGGAACAGATAAAAAGTCAGGAGCAACGGCTGCAAAAACAAAGAGCGCAGGATATATCGGAACAAAAGGAATACATCGATGAAAAAACCAATGAACTGTTGCAAAACAATGAACAGGTCCTGCAGGAATTACTGAGCGGTACTAAATCAGCCGTTGAATCCTGGAACGAAAATGAGATTGTGAGGGTCCGCCAATCCAGGCAGGCTGATTTCAATTTTGAGTTTTTCACTGGTGTTGCGGACGCGGAGCAGAAGCCCACGGAGATAACGGCTGACGAATTCCTGCAACGGGAGCAGGCAATACTGGCCGGAATGCAGCAAAAGCTTGACAGGAATACGGAACCGCGGAACGCATTAGCCGATTACACTCAGGGTACAGATTTGTTGGCGGATTTGTTGTCCACGGAAGACAAGGCACCTGAAACGGGGAGGCATTTTAACCAGGCAGGCTACCCTGAATCCGATCTCACCCAAGCGCCGGGCAATGAATTCAGCTTATTGTCGATCGGTTCGATAATGCAGGCAAAGCTGGACCAGAAGATCATATCTGATTATGCCGGTCCGTACCGGTGCAGGATCGAACAGAATGTCATGGATGTTACGCAAAAATACGTGTTGATACCTGCCGGCTCCCTGTGTACGGGTCAGGTATTGCAGACCGGTTCAGGACATCCAAACCGTATTATCAATAACAGAATGGCTCTGTCAGTACGCTGGATAATCAGACCGGACGGAACCAAGATTAAATTCATCAGCCAGGCCCTGGATCATGAGGGCATCGGCGCCTTAAAGGGAGAAACCGACTATCACTTCCTGGCCCGCTTCAGCGGCGCGGCAGCGTTTGCCCTGTTATCCAGCGAAACCTCAAGAGCAGACTACAGCAGCGGCGGGTCCGGAGCGACGTTCGAATCCGACGTGGGTCAGGCGTTGCGCGACGCCGGGGCTGACCTGACTGCGCCGTATGCCGGTCTCGTACCCACACAAACTTTGAATTATGGTCAGAAACTAAGGCTGTTTGTCTCCGAGGATATGTATATCAAGCCCTGGAGGGACGTTTATCAGCGACTGATGAGCCAACGGTGAAGGGACCTGAAATGGAAAGAGCCAAGCTGCCGGGATCGATCATCGCCTGCTCCCTGTTGATTTTTTCCAGTGGATGTTCGTGGATACAGACACTGGAAGATAAAATCAAGTCCTCCTTCAAACGCACGGATTCGATGCCGGCGGCCTTACCCACTGCGGAAGTACCGGTGCGGATGCTCTATCCGAATGGCACAAAAACGATTGGGGGAGCGATCAATTATATGCTGGAACCGCATTCATACCGGGCGGCCTATCGAAATACAGCAGGGGAAAGTATTGCTCGACGCAGGTTCATCAATAATTTCGACAATGACCCTGTCCCCTTATACATAGCGATAGAACGTTTACTGGGGCAAAACGGCCAAATCATTCTGGACCGGAACAGGAAGCTGTATGCGTTCCGGGTAAAAAATCCGGACGAAGCGAGTGTGGCTTTTGCTGATTTGACTACTACACCCGGCAATCCGGAACAGGAAGACATGCCTGTCGATTTTCCGGAATTCTGCAATTCCGTCCACTTCAATAGCCAGTCCATGCTATCGGCTGCGGTTCAGGAATATTTCCTGGCGTGCGGTTTTGACGAGGTTTTCTGGGGACTCGGTGAACCCGACAGATACGCAGATTACCGTCTTCTTCAGAACATCCACCTGCCTTTGCCTGAACGCCATCATGATCTGATTGAATTCCTGCAATCCCGTTTCGGGATTAAAACGCTTATCCATAACAACGAACGGGTCGAATTCTACGATGAAAATTACACTCATTAAAAAAAGGGACTGCAATCCCTGCGAATTGCGTCTCCTTTTATTCAATGGCTGCAGGCTGCTGGGTTTGCTGTCGGTGCTGGCAGCGACAGCCTGCAGTGAAAATATAAAACAGCGCCAACAGGAAATAGGCGATGCAATGGAACGTCACAGACAGATCCTGGAAGACCAGCAAACGGTACGGGCCATCAACACCCGGGCCAGGCGCGTTGACGTACCGAAAGAAAAAGCCTGGTTTTACCAACCTTACCGGGCCACGTACAAAAATCAGGGGCTGCGGGAAACGCTGGAACGCCTGAGCCCCGGTTATCCAATTACCTATGCGTTACCCGAAAAATACAACCCCAAAATCAATTCCACCCCGGATGCCGTCACCGTGGAAGATCACCTGAATGCCATAACCCTGCAAGCCAACGTCGGTTATGAATTTCATCGCGGCGTTTTATTGATCACACCGATGGTCACGAAAAAATATGAAGTCCCGTTGTATGGTGGCGGCAACAATATCATCAATGTCAGCAGCAATAATCTGGGCAGCAAACAGAACAAGGCCAGCGGGTTTGAAAACAACGTTACCAGCCAGTTGTCGGCAGAGAACGACATTCACCAGTTGGTGAATACCGTCCTGGGGATTCAATACTGTGAGCAGTATTCAGACAAAGAAAATGATTCGACAAAAACACTGGATACCTATACTTACAACAAGCGGGAGTGTTACAGCATAAGTTCTACCGGCAACCTGCTTTCCATCACGGCCAGACCGCAAAGGATTGTCCTGTTTGAAGAAGCTTACGAGAAATGGCTGCAAACAGTTACCAGACAGGCAAATATCAAAATCACTGTCGTGCGCCTGGATGTAACTGACCTGGCGCAGCAACACGTCGATTTATCCTTGATTCGCAATGCGAGCATCGCGGCCAATATCAGTAACCTGACCCAGGACCTGACCGGTAGCGAACTCAATACCGGTGGTGGCGTACTAAGCCTGAAAATCGATGATCCGTCCAGCAGGTGGAACACTTCGGAGATTATTCTCAAGGCGCTTGCCCAGATTGGCAATCTTTCGATCGACGACACAAAAGAAATCCTGGTCTACAACAACCGCCTGGTAACCATACGGAATTACCGGGTACACCGGTATGTTGAAAGGACCAGCATACAACAAACCGACTCAGGCGGTACCAGCCTGTCTACGCCCACGGTGGATATCGGTGAACTGGAGACCGGACAGGCCATTAACATCCTTCCCACCCTGACTGACGACATGATTGCCCTGCATATTGTGGTAAACGAAGCAAAAATAGATTCGCTCGAGATATATGACATTGCGGGGACTTCAGGCGTGCTTCCGACAAGTTCCGGAAACGACAATATATTCGATGTCACGCTTGAAGACGGAGAAACTGTTCTGCTGGCCTCAACCCATCGCGAAGAAATCGAAGTTAAAACCGACCAATCCGGCCTGTTGCCCGTCTGGCCCTTCAACAGGTTGATGGGGAATTCCGCTTCCGGCGGCAAGCGCCTGACCCAGACGCTGTTTTTAATCCAGGGAAGCTTCAAATCATGATTGAGACTGTCAACATCGGCGAACGGGAAATCGATCTGTGCATCAATGCAGAGAGTCAAACCCTGCCGGACGAACGGCGGTCGTGGTTGTACGTGAACAAACAACTCAGCTCGGTCAGGAAGAAATACTACCTGGAGTCCGAGGGTTTCATTTTTCTGGATGAAGGTAAAGCAATCTCCATAGCCGCACAGATTGTCACCTGGACCCATACTGACATACGGCTTGGCAGACACTACATTTTTCTGCCATTCGACACCATTGTTTATGTGGCGACGATACTGGTGCAAACAGACTATATCCTGGTGGAAAAGGAAGACCTGCTGCCTTTTGAGAACTGCTTGCAGTTGATCAGGAACAACCCTCTGGAATGCCAGGTAGCTGAACTGGGCAGGCTGAGCAACGCATTTACGCAACACAACATCGCGCTTAAAGACCTCTGCATCAATCTTGATGAGGGGAAAAATAATCCCTACCTGCTCAAACGCGGCTACGACCTGGTTGAAATTTCTCTCCTGGCTATGACTCCCATCGTCGGAGCCTGTTTAATTTTCTTCCTTTCCATGACAATCAATGTCAAACACCTGGAAGAGACGACGGTTAAACCCCTGCCGGCCAAGCCGAAAAGCACAACTCAAATTGATACGGACCTGGAAGCCGTTGCGGTGTTGCTCAGCAACTTCTCGGTATTACTGGCCTATGACCTGGACAAAATTCACGTGAAGAAAACCGCGAGGGGTTACCGCACGGGTGCGACCGGCAGTCTCAATCAATCGTTCTCGCTGATGCGTCTCAATCAAATCGCCCGGGAACTTGAAGGCAGCATTTATCTTCAGAAGAACAGTTGGACCCTGAGTTCGTCTATATTCAAACCACCCTCAGGGGAAACGGTCGAACCGATCCCGTTACAGGTCAGCTTTGAGCATTACCGCCGGTTTGCCTTTTCCAGGAATGCACGATTTTCCGTTATAGCTATCGCTCAAAAACGGGGCGCGGCGCAAGCCGTAATTGAGCTGGTCTTCGAAAACCCGATCAGTTCTGTCCTGCAGCAATCGGTTCAACAACTGCAGCAAATGGCGCTGCACGGTCACATACAAAAAGTCGATATCAATACCGAAAAAAATGCAGGTTGGAAAAACCTGTCCATCATCATTGAAATTATCGGAACCTGAAATGAGATCAATCAAATTCCTGGTATTCCTCTCTCTCTGCTGTAGCCATGCCCTCGCACAATTGGATGATACGGCCGGCAGCACTGTCCCGACCCGGCAAATTTCACGGGACAAATTGACAATGCCGCCGTCCCCTGATGAAACATGCCCGCACTGTACCCCGCCTGAACAGCTGGTTGTCGATCTGATTTATTACAAGCAAATCCTCGACCTCGTTGAACAGATCAATCAACAACGGGACAAGATTAATGCCGGTTTATTGCGTTCCATCCACGCAGAATTGATTAAAACCAGGCCGAATCTTGCCGCTTTATTAAAACCAAATATCGAAACCCGGAAAGTTGCCGCACCGTCTGCAGATAAAATGAAAAAGCCGGTGAAAAAATTGGCCAGGCTCGCCAGAAAACCACCTCCCAAACGAGGTATTGAAGGTCTGGCCGTCGGACATGTCAATGAAGAAAGCAAGGAACTGGGAATTAAGTCCAGTGTGGTCCTGATCAGTAACGGACGGCCGCGTTCCATGAATGTCGGCAGCACCATAGAACATAACCGGCGTATATATAAAATCCTGAAAGTCATACACGTTGAAGACCGGAACAACGGGAACCGGCACGAGGTTCACCTGCAAGAGCAAAACAGCAAAAAAATTCACATTGTCCCCTGGAAATGATGTTTAACAGACTGAGAAAGCAAAAAACGGCAACTCCCCTGCCGACATTCGAACACGAAGTACCGGACAGTTCCGTTCATCAGGCCGCGCTGATCACCCATTATGAAGAACTGGAAAATATTCAGTTCACGACCAATGCCGAGATTCTCACCGAAACACAAAAGATGAACGGTAACTGTCCCGGATTTATCGCCGATGATGCGCAACTATACTGCATTGATCGCAGCGACCTGGACAAACACGAAGCTCTGGCGCTGAATCAGCTGATTAATCTGATCCGGGATGTCCTTCATAAAGAACCTGTCATCCGCCAGACTACACGTTCGGTATATGAATCCTTCATCAATAAAAACAAGGAAATTTCACTACAACAACAGACCCGGGAAAGCTCCAACCAGGTTAACGAGATACTGTCACAAGCCATTAACAACCGCGCCACGGATATTCACCTTGAAATCAAAAGCAACAAAACGACCGTTTACCAGCGAATTTACGGCAGGCTGTCAATCAGTCAATCCTTTGACTGTAGCCAGGGGATAAAAATTATCGCTGCGATTTGGAATATCTACGTTAAACAACCTTTCAGTATCGGCGATGCGGCCAAGGATGGTCGATTCAACTTTGATTATAAAGGTCAAAAATGGTTATGCCGGGTGTCATACGGCTATTCAAAAGTGACCGATGAGCGCAGCCTGGCTATCCGACTCCGGGACATGAACCATATTCCCGATGTCACCACTCTTGGTTACCATGAAACCCAGTTGCAAACACTGAAAAAGATATCGGCCGATAAGGGCATTACCCTGATTATCGGAGCTGTCAACTCGGGTAAATCGACCACGCAGACCGCGATCATGAAGCAGCGGCCTGCGTTGGAAAAAAACCTGGAAATTTCCGACCAGATCGAAGTTGAATTGAGCAATTTTGTTCAGCTTCAGTTACCACTGGAAGGCACCGAAGACATCATCCGTGAGAACAAGGAAAAACTCCGGAGGATCTCCACTCGCCATGATGTGGATTTCATCGCCATCAACGAAATTCGCGACAAGGAAACTGCGATCATGGCGTCTTCCATGATGCTTCAGGGAACTACGGGAATTGCATCCATTCACGGTTCCGGCTGGGTTGACGCCATCAACAGGCTGGTCTCGCAAACCGATTTGGGAATCAGTTCGGATATCCTGTTTTCTGAATCCTTTCTGAGTTTACTCATTGTCCAATCCCTGATAGGCGTACTATGCAGGGAATGCAAACTCGATTCACACGTTGACCCGTTCTGGCGGGAATATTTCAAAACCGGTTTCGGTGCAGGTCTCAGTCAATGCATACGCTATCTCAATAGCCGGGGCTGCGGCACCTGCAGACACTCAGGGATAGAAAAGCTCACTCTCGTGGCGGAATGTATCCCGATTACCGAAACAAACCGGCATCTGCTGATGAATACCGCCAACCCCCAGGCCATGCGTGACTGGATGCAGGAAAACAGTGTCCTGAATATACACAGGCACGCCTACACGAAGATCATCAAAGGCGAACTGGACCCGTTACTCACCCAGCGCAAGATTGGACATTTCAACAAAGGGAACCTTTACGATGCGTGGCATCATTAAAAATCTGCTGCACAATTTCAAATCCGTATATCTTCGTACGCTGATGTTCAATAACGATACGCGGATTTACTTTTATGCGACGTTGCGGGAATACCTGAAAAGCCAGTTTTCTTTATTGGAAATCTTCAATCAAATTCAACAACAAAGTAAAAATCCGGCGCTGCAGGAAGTTGCAAAACTCAGTAAAAAAGCAATCCGCAACAATCAACCCTTCGCATCGCACTACTACCGGACCGGCCTGTTTACCAACCAGGAAAGCAACCTGCTGATACTGGGAGAACGCTATAGCTGTATGGAAACGATCACTGACCTGTTGCTGGACCAGGACAACCAGTCTCCGGTGTTACTGCAAATCCTCTCAAACAGCATTCAATGGATATTCATGTCGCTGGTAATTACCGCTATGGCTATCTACACCTTGCCTTACTTGCAGAAATATACCGAGGGCTACACCCTGTTTTTCGAGTACGTGTTTTTTGTTAAAACCTGGTGGCCGTATGCGCTTGGACTGTCCGTCGGCGCCATGTTTGTTTACCACTGGTGCTGCTACCGACTGACAGGGCCGGTTCGCGTAATCCTGACGGCCTGTGGATGCTTCCGGGTGCATGCCATGTTAACGGAACGACGCTTCCTGAAAATCAGCAGCGCCCTGATATCCACCCGCCTTCCCCCCGATGAATACCTGCGGTTGATGGAAACAACTTTTGCCGGATACAGCCTGTTCAGGCAT
Organism: Gammaproteobacteria bacterium; assembly: GCA_965243115.1. GTDB lineage: Bacteria > Pseudomonadota > Gammaproteobacteria > Eutrophobiales > Eutrophobiaceae > JAAXHV01. The sequence continues at coordinate 91,487 of CBDEUD010000003.1, forward strand.
TCATTACAGAGAAGCCGCTCCAGACTCAAAGAGGCCTCATTGCTGCAAGTCCTGCACGGCGTGTTATCCGGATATACCTACAGCCACGTCCTGTCCTGTACGCCAAACCAGACCCCGGGGGAAATAGCAAACGGTTTCAACGTGGCGGGACGCATGTTGAACATCAGGCTGGCCAGGACCATCAAGACCTACCAGGTGTTCTACACGATCCTGTTTTTAACTACCAGTATTGCCGTCACCATCCCTTTTGCCCTGGTATCCATGGGTATGGGAATTGAAATTTAGCCGGAGGAGGAAAATATCATGAACCAGGTTGCCATCGTATTTGGATTAATTATCACAAGTGTGGTGGGCATTGGCGCATACACCGCACTGGCGCCACTGGTTACCCAATCGGAAAACCGCAACATGGAGGCCGAGATTATGAACGTAGTCAACGCGGCATCGGAATTTCGCTGGGTCAATCGCAACGACGATGACCTGGCTGATGCGGACTTTGAAGTTCTGGTAACAAACGGATACCTGGACTCGGAATTGTATGGCGACGGCGATGCTGAAAGCGTAATCGAAACGGATATCACAGCCTCCCCGGGTGAAGACCCGCCCGTCGTCACCTACGATGCCGGGGATGATGAAAGCTGTAACTGGTTGCTGGACCGGGCGACCAATGGCAAGTGGGCAAATGTTGACGCAGAAAACAGCGAAAATGGTTGCGCTGATAGTGTTATTACGGTGGCCATCGAATAATCGATGCAAATCATTCTATACAACTTTTTTCTGGCAGCGGTCTTCCTTATCGGAATCACAATGATGATACAACCACACCGGCAAACTCGTGAATACATGCAGACCGCTGAGGACATCCAGCTCGCCGGGATCGACTTCATCGGTTTCCATTGCAACGCCCTGCCCGACACGATAACCGATGAACAATTACAGGATTCGAGCCATCTGAAGCATAACTTCAACAACCAGGGAGTAACATTCACCTGGCGCCTGGCTGATCACCCCGGTATCAGTATCAATGCCGGCGGCAACGTCGACTACCTTGCGTTCCTGGCCAGGCACACGCCCGGAGAATTTGAAACAGATAATTCATATTCATTCCTCCCTGACTACGATAATACCTTTTTCCGGGCTGCAAACAGCAGTTACAACCTGTTTGCCTACGCCGGAAATGATTTCTCGTGTAACGCCCCATGAATGTTCTCCCTACTGTTTATTTCATGCTGGTATTCAGCCTGCTGTCCCTGGGTCTGAGTCAGAGAATTGAGGAGCGGGCCCGATCCCTGGTGCCGGACCGTGTGCAGAACGGCATCATACAACTGGCTTTGGCGCAACACCGCTATATCTCTGACCCGGACAATCCTGACGCCGGTAACTATGCTCCCGATATAGACGCGCTGGACGATTACCTGCCGGTTTGGGAACCAGAGCCGGGATTTGCCGAACCAGTTTTTGAATTTCCAGCGGACGGGGGTTTCACAATCCGTTATAACGCATCCAGCAACGCCGAAGCCGGTCGTATAGCCATGCGCCTGGGTGCGGTTGCACGGGTCAGCGACAATCTGGTCACCGTGGGTTTTGCCGACCCTACCGATCTGACGCTGTTAGACGTATTCATCACACAAGAGGATGCAGAGGGTGAGTTTGTCAGGCTGGCCGGTGACGAGATGACCGGCCTGTTGAGTTTCCATACAGGCTTGGGTGATGCCATAGATTTAAATCAGAATACATTGACGGATGTGTCGCGCCTTGCCGCCCGGAATCCTGCCGCAAGCGGAACCGTGGAAGCCGATATCATCATTGGAACTACCGCCACCTTCAACGACATTCTCATTAACCCATAGCACACGAAATTACCGGAACGAAAGGAGGGCATACGTTACAGAAGATTGAACAAAGCCGCAATATACGCTGAAGTGAAATGAATCATTCCCGTAACGCGGGATGATCGTGTCCCTTGCGGACATGACAACAGCAACCGACCCGAGGGCTGAGACGCCCCCGGGCGTATTCCTCTCGTGGTCCAACCACTGGAGATATATGATGAAGATATCGCTTAAATACCTGGTGATTGTTTTTGTACTTCTTATCGTGGGCAGCCAGGCCGTAGCCAGTCCGTATTTGGCCGAGGCAAGAAAGGTGATGCTCAAATGCGCCCTGACGGATGTAAAGCCGCAGATCATTTATCGTGCATACGAAAAGACCGGCAATACGACCCGCAGGAGCAGCAAGGTCGATAAGGACGAAAGCCTTGAGGACGCGTTGATCCGGAGCAACCTGGGTTGCATCGTGAAGACGATTGATTCGATGCTGACCTACAAAAAACTGGAAAAACTGGTCCGGTAGCTTCATTCGGCCTGCTGACCGAAAAGCCGATCTCCTGATCGGCTTTTCCTTTTTATTTGGAGGTACCGGATCGCATCAGGCGATTGCATCCAGCCCCTTCTCCTGAACCAGTGAGAGGAGTTTGAGAGATGCCCCTGCCGGTTGCTTTTCTCCGCGCTCCCACTGGCTGACCACTCCTTTGGAAACATTCAGGTGTATCGCAAAAACAGCCTGGCTTACATGCTCACGCCTGCGGAGCGCGCGGATATCCTCCGGTTCCATCGGATGTACTGGAGTGAGGCACATCTTGTCGAATTTCCGCAGGGTGCGCTTTCCCATGACGCCGGCATTATGTAGATCGCCCGCAGTCTCGTGAATTGCTGCGAGGGCGTCACTTCGATACTGTTTTTTCACTGAATTTCACCTCTACTATTGCACCGCGATCAACAGATCTGGTTAGCGTAGAATCGTCATACCCTAACATTTCACCCGCCAGGGCCTTGAAGCCTGCCAATTCTTCCTGGCTGATGTTGTCCTGATTACTCTTCGAGAATCCATATATGAAGAACGCTTTGTCGCCGGAACGAAACAAGATAATTGACCTGTACCCGCCTGATTTTCCCTCTTTCGCCCGTGCAATTCTCTGCTTGATCACGCCACCACCAAGATCGGCATCTATCAACCCATTTTCTGCATTTCTGACCGCCTTACACAAATCTGAATCATTGATCCCTTCTTTTCGTGCGAATCGCATAAACCACTTATTTTTAAAAATCCTTGTTTTTTGTCCCTTCATTTACATATCCCTCGCAATGATTATATAACACCAGGTATTACATTATCAAGATTGAAGTGTAATACCAGGTATTATATCACCCTATATCTCAAGGACAGTCCTGAGGTATCCAATTAAGAGTCCTGGTGATGCTCCCCGCGGTTAAGAAGCTACCTTAGTGCAAATTCGCTAAGTTTAAGATGGGCTGGTTCTATGGTGTAAGGTCAATGAGGTTTCTGAAAGTCACGTCCTTTCAATTATATTCACACAGAACTCACAAATACTTTTCCGATCCTTGACAGGAATTCCGCATGCATCAAACACCAGCGTATCAATTCTCTCAATGAATGCTTGTGCCCGTTGCGTATCCGGGCGGGCTTCATAAGCTGCCCGTGCTGTCTCGTGCAACTTATTTCGTGCCGCTGCCGGCATATCCGGCACCGGGATTCTGGCGACGTAGCCGGCGGTGATCATGTTCGAGCGCAGCAGCACCCCGCGCACCAGGTAGTTGCACAGGGAACTGTTCAGGAACGCCAGCAGCCACCAGCGGTCTTCCTCTTTGGGGAAAATGTTGGCATTGACGCCGAATGCCGATTTGGCCGGAAGGATGGCAGCCCCGAACGAGACGCCCATCGAGGAACAGGCGATGCCGGGCAGACCGATGTACCGTCTGTTACGGATGATGAAATTTGCTTTGTCCTCTGCAACCCTGCAATAGTCATCGCGTAAGTACGCATCCGGGAGCGAAAAGAACCGGCGCTTACCGGGGTTCTTGTAGAACGGCACGGTAAAGCCACTCTTGCGTATGGAGGACAGGTGCGCCCTGTCGTTGCCGGTGGAAATTCCGGTCAGGCAGGGAAACCGTTCGCCCAGGCGCGGCGCACTGAACAGTGCGCGTACCGCCTCCGGCACTTCCACCACGAACTCGCCACGGTCCTTGGGGGACGACAGAAACACCTCGTCCGGCGCATACGTTTGATACGCGTTTTCCTTGAGAGTCCGTGCAAACTGAGCGGTCGATTCCGGCCGGCCGGCGACCTCGATCCTGTTTGTCTCCTGGGAACCCTTCTGCAATATGAGGATCGAAGTGCGCACATCGGCTCCCTGGTTTCTGAACAAATCAGCCGGACATAACAGCAGCGAATGAATCCGGCACTGCTCCCGGATGAACCGGCGCAGGCCTTCGTGCCCTCTTGCGGTGAGAAAGGAATCAAAGGTAATCAACCCGATCAGGCACCCGGGTTTTGCCGTGCGGATGATGGCATAGACAAACAACGAGTAGAGGTTGAGCACCGCGTTCCTGCCGAAACACAGTGCAAACCTTTGTTTGTATCGTCTGAGATATTCGTGCTCGTGGCAGTTGTAGGGCGGGTTGGCGACGATGATGTCGGCATCCGGCATGCTGTTTGCGGTTGGCGTTCCGTCCAGCGCAGCGACGGCCGAGAGCAGGAAATCGCGCCGCTCGAAATCAAAGAACTTGTCCGGGCAATAGTCGATAACGTCAAACCCGTACAGGCGGGCGCCGGCAGCGCGGAACGGCGCCAGCAGTTCGCCCTTGCCCACGCAGGGGTCGAAAACCAGCTTCGGGGCCGGGTTAAGGGACAATAATTTTCGTTTGAAGAAACCGGAGACGGGTTCAGGCGTTGAGTAATAGCCGGTACCGCGCCGGTCGATTCCAGCGTCATTGAAGACTGCTTTTTTGTGCCTGCCCATTTTCCCGGATATCTGGAGATCGCTGGATATTATGCATTTCAAATGCGTAATTTCGACCGTTGTCCCCTGGGGTCATATGATACCGCGTTACGATGTTCGGACAGTTTCCGGCCCGTATGCAGTCACTCCGTCATCATTGTTCCGCGGCATAGACCTCCTTACCCGACACCACCGTCAGCAGCACCTTCGTCTCGCTGATATCTTCCACCGGCACCCGGAAGATATTCCTGTCCAGCACGATGAAGTCGGCGGATTTGCCCACCTCGATACTGCCGGTGCGGTGCGCCTGTTTGCCTGCGGCCGCGCCGTTGATGGTGAATATCCGTAACGCCGTTTCCAGGTCTACGGCCTGCTCCGGCCACAATGTGCCCGGGAAGTTGCCGTACGGGTCGCGTCTTGTCACCATGGCCTCGATACCCGGCCAGGGGTTGGGGTCGGGCACGACGGACGGCCAGTCGGAACCGTAGATGACGTGCGCGCCCGCCTCCAGCAGCGACCTGGTCGGCCAGAACCGGTTGGCCCGCTCTTCCCCTATTACCTGTTCCATGACCTGGACCAGCATCGATGGATACCACAGGATCGGGGAGAATTCCGCCGCCACGTTCAGTTCCTTGAACCTGGGGAGATCATCCGGGTGGATCAGCTCTGCGTGGGAGATCTCGTGCATCATGCCGGAGTCGCCGTTCGCCTTGCGCGCCGCTTCCACGGCATCCAGCGTAACCCGGACCGCCCGGTCCCCGGTGGCGTGGACCTTCACCGTCAGTCCCTGGCCGTCCAGGTAAACCATGTCCTCGGTCAGTTGTTCCGGAGAATGGATCAGCTTGCCGGTAAAACTGTCACCGTAGTTCTCATCGGGCAGGTACGGGTCCAGCATGGCCGCGGTGCGCGTCGGCGGGATGCCGTCCAGCATGATCTTGATGAACTCGGTCCCGACGTTCTCCGTGGCGTAATCGGCGCGCTGTCTGACGTTTGTTTCGTAATCGATCCAGTGCATCCTCCAGGCGATGCTGGTGCTGACTTTCATGGTCAGCCGCCCGTCCTGGTCGAGCCCGCGGAAGGCCTTCAGCGAACGCCCGTCGGTGAGCGCTTCCTTGACCGAGGTGACGCCGACCTTGTTCATCTCGTGCATCGCCCAGGCCAGCGCCACCTCATATTGTTCATCGCTATAGGCCGGCAAATCGTCCAATATGTTATAGGCGGCGTTATCGACCAGGACGCCCGTGGGTTCCATGGTGCCCGGCTCCCTCAGGATCACGCCACCCTGGGGATCGGGGGTGCCTTCATCGATGCCCAGTTCGGCCAGGGCGCGCGAGTTGAGCCAGGCCCCGTGCACGGTTGAATCGCCGAGATAGATCGGGTGCTCGCGGGTGATCGCATCCAGGATGTCCTTGTGCGGGACCGTATCGGTTTCCAGCAGTTCCATGGCCCACTGGCCGCCGCGGATCCACTCGCCCGGCGGTGTTTCGGCTGCACACTCCGTCAACTTCGCGATGATCTGGTCCATCGTGAAGGTAAACGGAAACGCGCACTGGAAATTGTATTTCTCGCCGGCCTCCATGGGGTGGGCGTGCATGTCGTGGATGCCCGGCATCAGCATCCTGCCGTCGAGGTCCACGACCCGCGCCTCATCCGAAACCAGCGCCTGTACCTCGTCGTTGCTGCCTACCGCGGTGATCTTCCCGTCCCTGACAGCCAGCGCTTCGGCGTTGGGCCGTTCCGGATTGACCGTGTAGATAAAGCCGTTGGTATAGATGGTTTCCGGTGTTCGGCGATCAACAGAACAGCCTGCGGCAAACAGCAGCGCCGCCGGCAGGATAACGCTTACAGAATTCAATATGCTTATCTTCATAAAAATGTCCGAATTGTTTTAGTCAGGATCAAATAAATAGGCGCATCATACAAAACCTGGCAGCAAATCGTGTCCGCTTTAGTCAAACTCGGCTTTTTGCTTTATATATGCCTCGACAGGAGTCCAGCCAATCAGATGATCTTCAACTGCGGCATGACGTTCTCTGCAAACCGCTCCAGCGAACGCATTTCCTCGTCGTGACCGATATCCCCGAATGCGGGTTGCAGCGCCAGGTAGTTCACCCCGGTAACCTCCACCTGCCGGGCCAGTGCGTCCGCCACCCGGCTTGCCCCGCCGTGGACAATCATGCCGATTTCCTCTGCCGTTTCAAACTTTGATATCGGACCCAGGTGCGGGGCCGCAACATTGTTCTCCACCCACAACTTGTGCAGTTTGGCGAACCAGTCATCGTAAGCGCGGCGCGCAACCGCCTCCGCCTTGCGTTCATCCTCGTTCACATAGAGCATGCGCCAGGCGCCGATGAAAGGTCGCTCCGGGGCGCCGGGCGGGCGCAGCGGATCACCCCGGCTTGCGTCCCACTCCACCCGGTAGTTGTCGCTGGTCTGGCGGATGAGATCCGTCGAGCCGAGGGAGATGGTATGCATGCCGCGCCGGGCTGCCTCGGCCTGGCCGCCGGGGGACATGGATGCGCTCCACAGCGGCAGCGGTTTCTGTACCGTTTGCAGGACCATGGGCACGTCTTCGTATCGGTAGTGCTTCCCGGCAAAGCTCAGCGTCGAGCAGTTCAATCCCCGGATGATCAGGTCCACACCCTCGATGAACATTTCCATGGCGTCGTCCGGGTCGACACCGAAAAACGCGACTTCTATCGGCGATACGCCGCGTCCCAGGCCCACTTCCAGGCGGCCGTTGCTGAGATGATCCAGCATGCAGATCTCTTCGATCAACCGTAGCGGGATATACAGCGGAACGAGGTACACCAGCGGGCCGATACGGATGCTTGACGTGGCCTGCGCCAGTGCCGCCAGGAAAACGCCGGGCGACGGCGCCGCGCCCAGGGGGGTGCCGTGGTGCTCCGCCAGGTGGTAGCCCCTGAAACCGGCGGCTTCCGCGGCCCGGGTGATTCTGATCCTCTCTGCGTAGGTCTTGTTCAGCGGCTCGGTCCTCACGTCCAGGTGGTCGAAAATGCCGAATTCTATGGTCATGTTTTTGTCGTTCCGGATGGAAATTCTGCACTGCATTGTACTCTTAATAAGGTGCCGGGATAAACAGCATAAGACTGACCCGGCGTTTATCGCAGGGTGATTGGCTTATTGGCAGATTTCCATGTATCCTTGTCTGCCTTTGAGGTTTCGTCGTAGAGAAAAAGCATGAAGATTCTGATCCCGATAAAACGCGTCGTCGACTACAACGTCCGTGTACGCGTGAAAAAGGACGGTAGCGGTGTCGAAACGGCCAACGTGAAGATGTCCATGAATCCGTTCTGCGAAATTGCGGTGGAAGAAGCGGTGCGGATCACGGAAGCCGGCAAGGCGGATGAGATCGTGGTCGTGACCGTCGGCAGCCGCCAGTGCCAGGATATCCTGCGTACCGCCCTGGCGATGGGCGCCGACCGGGCCATATTGGTTGAGACGGACGTGGCGGTACAGCCCCTGGCCATCGCAAAATTACTGAAAGCGACGGTCGAACAGGAGGAACCGGGTCTGGTCATCACGGGGAAACAGGCCATCGACGACGACAACAACCAGACGGGGCAGATGCTCTCGGCCCTGTTGGGCTGGCCCCAGGCGACCTTCGCATCGAAGATTGAATTTACCGATGACGGCTTACGGGTCGCCAGGGAAGTGGATGACGGTCTGGAGACGATAAATATAAAGCTACCGGCCGTTGTCACCACCGACCTGCGCCTGAATGAGCCAAGGTACGTGAAACTGCCGAACATCATGAAAGCCAAGAAAAAGCCGCTTGATGTCGTGACCCCGGACGACCTGGGTGTCGACGTTACGCCCAGCATAGAAGTCCTCAACGTTGCCGAACCGCCTGTGCGTTCGGCCGGCGTCATGGTAGCGGACGTGCAGGAACTGGTTGACAGACTGCGTAACGAGGCAAAGGTGATCTGATATGGGAATCCTGGTTATTGCGGAACATGATAATCACGTCATCAGGGCAGCAACGCTGAACGCCGTCGGCGCGGCAACCCGACTCGGCGGGGACATCACGCTGCTGGTTGCGGGCAGTAACTGCAAGGCGGTAGCCGATGCCGGCGCCGCAATTGCAGGCATCAGCAAGGTGTTACACGCGGATGCGCCGCACTATGAGCACGGACTGGCCGAAGAGCTGGCTCCACTGGTAGTCTCCTGCTGTAATGGCATAAGCCACGTCCTGGCGCCGGCGAATACATTCGGTAAAAACCTGATGCCCAGGGTGGCGGCATTGCTTGACGCGGGCATGATCGCGGACATTGTCAGTATTGAATCTGCCGATACCTTCGTGCGACCCATCTATGCCGGCAACGCGCTCGCTACGGTCCGAAGTAACGACGCCATCAAGGTGATCAGCGCCCGTACGACGAATTTTGACGCGGCCGCCGCCGAGGGCGGTACGGCCGCAGTTGAAACACTCAGAACTACTCCCGGCCTGGCCGGGCTATCTGATTTTGTCATCCTGGAAAGTCCCGAATCTGAACGCCCTGAACTCACCAGCGCCAAGGTCGTCCTGTCCGGCGGTCGCGGCTTCGGCAGCGGCGATAATTTCCGCCTGCTGGAAGAGATAGCTGATAAACTGGGCGCGGCCATAGGTGCGTCCCGGGCCGCGGTCGACGCCGGCTATGTCCCCAACGACTACCAGGTAGGCCAGACCGGCAAGGTCGTCGCGCCGGACCTGTACGTCGCCGTGGGGATATCCGGCGCGATACAACACCTGGCCGGGATGAAAGAGAGCAAGGTGATCGTCGCCATCAACAAGGACGAGGAAGCCCCCATCTTTGAAATCGCCGACTACGGCCTGGTAGCAGACCTGTTCCAGGCCCTGCCGGAGTTGTCCGCCGCCCTGGACCAGTTGGACTAGATAAATCCGTGAACCAGCCCGGCCCGGAGTCCGGGACAACAATGGACCGCCAACATCACCCGTTCCTGGCTGCGTTCTGCATGTTGCTGGCGACGGTCTTCCTGTGCCTGTCAGACGTACTGGGCAAATGGCTGTCTGCGCTTTATCCGATTGTGCAGATAACCTGGCTGCGCGGCATCGTCGGCATTATCGCCCTGTTCGCAGTCATCGCCATGATGTCCAACCTGGGCAAGCTTAAAACCCGGCGCCCGCTCTGGCACGGCCTGCGCAGTATCAACAGCGCGTTCCTGGTGGTGTGCATGTTCTATGGTCTGAAACACATTCCCCTGGCTGAATTTGTATCGCTTACCTTTTCAGTCCCGTTTTTCGTTGCCCTGCTCTCCCCCTGGTTATTGAAGGAACATACCTCGAAGCAGGTCTGGGTCGCGACAATAGCCGGTTTCATCGGTGTCATGCTGATATTACGGCCGACCGCGGGCCATTTCCATATCGCCCACGTAACTACCTTGCTCATGTCTTTTTTCGTCAGCCTGATGCTCATGAGCGCCCGCTATTTGTCCACGACCGAAAACAGGTGGTCGCTCAATTTTTACCTGCCCGTTGCCAGCATTATCGTGTTCGGCTACTGGACGCTGACCCATTGGGTAGGCCCGACAATGCAGGACTGGCTGCTGTTTATTTTGCTGGGCATATCACAAACGCTTGCGCTGGGTCTTTATATAGAAGCGCTGCGGCTGGCGCGCGCCGCCGTTGTCGCGCCAATGGATTATATTCGCCTGGTCTGGACAATCATCGCCGGCTACGTCATCTGGCAGGAGCTACCGGATCAATATACCTGGGCTGGCATCATGATTATCGTCGCCAGCGGGATTTACGTGGTGAACCACAGCCATGCGGGCAAAACGGAACCCCTGTGACCCGTTTATTCGGTTCGTTCCTTCTAATGACAATTGTTCGGATTAAACACTCCCAAGCTCACGATTGACGAGACTGCGTTGGCCGGGAATAAAATCAGAATACAATGCCCGCGGGCAGCGTGTCGCTTGAATAAATATTCCTTTCAGGTTATATTCTCTGGATGGAATATGAGGTAGAATATACGGACGAATTCGAGGAGTGGTGGATTACTTTGGCTGAGAACTTGCAGGTATCGATTGATGCGAAGGTCAGGCTTTTAGAAGCGAAGGGTCCTGATTTACCCTTCCCACACTCATCCGGAATAAAAAATTCCAAGCATTCACATATGCGTGAGTTGAGAATCCAACACAGAGGCAACCCTTACAGGATACTTTATGCATTCGACCCAAGGCGTGTTGCAATTCTCCTGATCGGAGGAGATAAAACGGGTATAGACGTTGGTATGAAAAGTATGTTGGGATCGCCGACAATTTATTTGATGAACATTTACAAGAAATAGCAGGGGAGAATTAACATGGCTAAAAAATATTCTGCATTGCGGGCCAAAATGAGTCCTGCCGCCCTTGAGAAATCAACCAGATTAAGTCGCGCAATGCTGGATGAAATGCCGCTTCAAGAACTGCGTCAAGCACTGGCCTTGTCACAGGTACAAATGGCCAGAACACTGGGAATCAAGCAAGCCAGTGTTTCAAAACTGGAGCGTCGGACCGATATGTACATCCAGACCCTGCGCAACTATATCGAAGCCATGGGGGGACAATTGGAGGTTATTGCAAAGTTTCCTGATGGGGAAATCAAAATAAACCAGTTCAAAGAGGTAAGTTAGAAGCCAATCCGAAGCATGGAAGAACATATCAGATAACGGCCTCAATCAGGTTAGGCCCCGGTTCGGCCAGGTACGCGGCCAGTTGCCGGTTTAACTCCTCCGTGGTCGTCACGCGGCAGGCCGGGACTCCCATCCCCTTGGCCAGGCTGACCCAGTCGATATCCGGGTTGTCTATGTCCAGCATGGAACGGGACCTGGCGCCCGGCGACCCGGCGCCGACGCGCTTGTATTCGATGCTCAGGATGCGGTACTTGCGGTTGGCGAACACCACGGTGGTCACGTTCAATGATTCCCGGGCCTGGGTCCACAGGGCCTGTAGTGTATACATGCCGCTACCGTCCGCCTGCAGTCCGACAACCTTGCGATCCGGGCACGCCAGCGCAGCCCCAGTAGCATTGGGCAGGCCCTGGCCGATGGCGCCGCCGGTGGTGAACATCCAGTCGTGGGGTTCCGTCATGGCGGTGGATGGAATCAGGCTTGCACCCGAACTGATGGCTTCCTCCGCGACGACGGCATTTTCCGGCATCAGCGCGGCAACGCTGAGACCGATGGTTTCAGGCGTCAATTTGCCCGTCGGCAAGGGCGGTTTTTTCAGCGGCATCAGCGTCGGGGGGGTACTGCCGGCGCCGAGTTCGTCGATCACCCCGGCCAGCGCGTCGACCACGTCCTCTCCGGCTGCGGCCAGGTGATGTACCCGGCAGTCTGCAGGAGCCATGCGGCCGGGCAGGTTGGGGTAGGCAAAAAAACTGACCGGCTCCTTCGTGCCGGCGACAACAAGGTGTTTCAGGCCCGCCAGTTCTTCCAGGGCGGCCTCGGGGAAATAAGGCAGGCGCTCGATATTGGTCCGCCCGGCGCCGCGCATGATGCGTGCGGTAAACGTATCGGAAAATACCCGGGCATTAACATGGTTGCCGATAACGCTCGCCAGCCTCGCCCCTTCTTCCAGCAGTGCGTGATCGCCCAGCAACAGCGCCGACGGCTCCCCGGTGCGCAGCGCATCGGCCACCCGTTTTACCGCCTCATCACTCACTTTGGCGCGGGAGGGAATGGGAACCTTGCCGCCGGGAACTTCCGGACAGGGATCCCAGGAACAATCCGCCGGGATGATCAGGGTCGCTATGTGCCCCGGGGGTTGCCTGGCGGCCGTAATCGCCGCCACGGCGTCCGCCGGAATATCCGCGGCTGTTTCGCTCTCCCTTATCCAGGCGGAAACCGGCCTGGCATAGGCGACGACATCCGATGCCAGCGGCGCATCATACTGTTTGTGGCTGGTTGCATGATCCCCGACAATATTGACGATAGGGGCGCCGGCGCGCATGGCGTTATGAAAATTTGCCAGGCCGTTTCCCAGGCCGGGGCCGAGATGCAGGAGGGTCGCCGGTGGATTGTCCGACATCCTGGAGTAACCGTCCGCGGCCCCCGCTACCACACCCTCTGCCAGGCATAATACGCAGCGCATGTCCGGCACCCGGTCAGCGGCGGCGACAAACTGCATCTCCGACGTGCCCGGGTTGGTGAAGCAGGTGGTGATATCGTTGTTGACCAGTGTTCTCAGCAGACTTTCCGCGCCGTTCATAATCCTGTTTTCCGATTGCTCCGAATTGCCGACAGTATATCGCCGCCAGGCGATTAGTATGATATATTATCGAGCAGTTTGTTTATGTGTTTAGGGATCCGCCTCTTTTCCATAGCAGTGTAATCCGTCAATTTTCTGAGGAGAACAACCATACCTTCAAGACGTCAACTTGCCAATGCGATACGGGCATTGAGCATGGATGCGGTTCAACGCGCCAAATCGGGACACCCCGGCGCACCGATGGGCATGGCGGATATTGCCGAAGTGCTGTGGAACGATTTCCTTAAATTCAACCCAGCCAATCCCGGCTGGGTGGACCGGGACCGCTTCGTCATGTCCAACGGCCACGGTTCCATGTTGCTGTATTCCATCCTGCACCTGTGCGGGTACGACCTGCCGATCGAGGAGTTGAAAAATTTCCGCCAACTTCACTCAAAAACGCCCGGCCACCCCGAATACGGTTATACCCCCGGCATAGAGACCACGACCGGGCCCCTGGGCCAGGGCCTGGCCAATGCCGTGGGCATGGCTATTGCCGAACGTACCCTGGCGGCGCGGTTCAACCGTGGTCCCCGGCTGGATATCGTCGATCATTACACGTACGTGTCCGTGGGAGACGGTTGCCTGATGGAAGGGATTTCCCATGAAGCCTGTTCGCTGGCAGGCACCCTGGGCCTGGGCAAGCTGATTACCATCTACGACAGCAATCAAATCTCGATTGACGGTGAAGTAAAAGGCTGGTTTACCGAAGATATCCCGCAACGCTTCCATGCTTACCGCTGGCATGTGATTCCCGACGTCGACGGCCATGACCCCGACGCCGTAGCAGCGGCCATCACTGAAGCCCGGGCGGTGCACGGCAAACCCAGTATCCTGTGCTGCAATACCGTTATCGGTATGGGGTCACCCAACAAACAGGGCAAGGCGTCCAGCCACGGCGCCCCCCTGGGAGCGGAGGAAGTCGCGCTGGTGCGGGAAACCATAGACTGGCCCTGGCCTGAGTTCGAGGTTCCCGATGAAATCTACCGGGACTGGGATGCCCGGCAACGGGGAGCAGAGCTCGAAGCTGCCTGGAACGAGAAGTTTTCCATTTACCGGGAGCGTTATCCGGAAGACGCGGCCGAGTTCCAGCGCCGTGTCCGGGGCGACCTGCCGGAGAACTGGCGGGAAACGAGCCGGACTTACATTGAAAACACCCAGCAGCAGGCAGAGGCTGTCGCCTCCCGCAAGGCATCACAAAATGCCCTGAATGCTTTCGGGCCGGTCCTGCCGGAACTGATTGGCGGCTCGGCCGACCTGACCGGGTCCAACCTCACTTTACGGCAGGATTCGACGGTCATCAGCCACGAGGTTGCGGATGGAAATTACCTCTATTACGGCGTCCGGGAATTTGCCATGGCAGCCATCAATAACGGCCTGGCCCTGCATGGCGGCTTCATCCCCTACGGGGGCACCTTTCTCATCTTTACCGAGTACGCCCGCAATGCCCTGCGCATGGCGGCGTTGATGAAGCAACGCAATATTTTCGTGCTGACCCATGATTCAATCGGTCTCGGAGAAGACGGACCCACACACCAGGCGGTGGAACAGACCGCGACGTTGCGCCTGATCCCGAACATGTCGGTCTGGCGCCCCTGTGATACGGTTGAAACCGCGGTCGCCTGGAAGCAGGCGCTGGAAAACCGGGACAACCCCACTGCGCTGCTGCTGTCCCGCCAATCCCTGCCCTGTATGGGCAGGACTGCAGAACAGCTTGACGCCATCGAACGCGGCGCGTACATCCTGGTGGAACCGGAAGCAGGGCCTGAACTAATCATCATCGCCACCGGTTCGGAAGTCGCCATTGCCGCCGACGCCGCACGGCGCCTGAACGGTGACGGCAGCCGGGTGCGCGTGGTCTCCATGCCGTCAGCAGACGTGTTTGACAAGCAGCCTGAAGACTATCGCGAGCAGGTACTGCCTGCCACCTGCCGGCAGCGCATCGCCATAGAAGCCGGCATACCCGACTACTGGCGCAAATACGTCGGGCTGGACGGCAGGATTCTCGGGGTGCCGACCTTTGGCGAATCAGCGCCCGGCAGCGCCGTATTCGAGCATTTCGGCATTAACGCAGAAGGGCTGATCCGGCTGGTTCAGACATTGTAATCATCACTACTGGAGCTAGACATAATGACTATAAACGTAGGAATCAACGGCTACGGCAGGATCGGACGAAATATTTTGCGGGCGCTGTACGAGAGCGGCCGCACCGACGAGATCCGCATCGTCGCGGTCAACGACCTGGGGAATGCCGAGACCAATGCCCACCTGACCCGCTACGACACCGCCCATGGCAAGTTTCCCGGAACGGTAGCGGTAGACGGCGATTACATGCTGGTCAACGGCGACCGGATACGGGTCCTGTCGGAACGGGACCCGGCAAAACTGCCCTGGGACGACCTGGGCGTGGACGTCGTCCATGAATCCACCGGGTTTTTCGCCAGCAAGGAAAAAGCCGGCGCCCACCTGCAGGGAGGGGCAAAAAAAGTCATTATCTCCGCGCCCGGCGGCAAGGATGTCGATGCAACCATCGTTTACGGT
Organism: Gammaproteobacteria bacterium; assembly: GCA_965243115.1. Lineage (GTDB taxonomy): Bacteria > Pseudomonadota > Gammaproteobacteria > Eutrophobiales > Eutrophobiaceae > JAAXHV01. The sequence goes on from CBDEUD010000003.1 coordinate 107,082, forward strand.
GTCAACCACGACGTCCTGAAGAAAACGGATACGGTCATCTCCAACGCCTCCTGTACCACCAACTGCCTGGCCCCGGTGGTCAAGGTGCTGCACGAACACATCGGCGTGGAAAACGGCGTCATGACCACGATCCATGCCTATACCAACGACCAGGTGCTGACCGACGTGTACCACTCCGACCTGCGGCGCGCCCGTTCCGCCACCCTGTCCATGATTCCGACGAAGACCGGGGCGGCGGCGGCCGTGGGCCTGGTCATGCCGGAGTTGAACGGCAAACTAGACGGCTACGCGGTACGCGTGCCGACCATCAATGTCTCAGTGGTGGACCTGACAATCCTGGCAACCCGTGACACCTCCCACGAAGAAATCGACGGGATCATGCAGGCGGCGGCAGACGGCCCGTTGCACGGCATCCTGGCCTGCAACAAGGCGCCGCTGGTCTCCATCGACTTCAACCATGATCCGGCGTCAGCCACATACGACAACTCACTGACCAAGGTCATCGAAGGCAAAACGGTAAAGGTGGTCGCCTGGTATGATAACGAGTGGGGCTTCTCCAACCGCATGCTCGATACGACGATTGCGCTGATGAACGCCAGTTAGCAGGGACACGCCACCTGCGGACGAATATGAGCGCTGAGTTCATTACTCTGGATGACCTTGACCCGGCACAAAAGACAGTCCTTATCCGTGCCGATTTCAACGTGCCGGTAAACGCCGGCGTCATCCAGGACGATACCCGCATCCGGGCCTGCCTGCCTACGCTGAAGCGACTGGTTGCCGCGCCGGCCGCCGTTATCCTGGTTTCCCACCTGGGGCGACCCACGGAAGGGCACTATGACGACAGTTACTCCCTGGAACCGGTCGCCGGGCGCGTCTCTGACCTGATGCAACAGGACGTGTCCCTGGTTCGATCCTGGGAGGATGGCCTTTCGGTACGGCCCGGGGAAATGGTGATGCTGGAAAACATCCGCTTTATACCGGGGGAAAAAGCTAACGACGATGAGCTTGCCGGACGGCTGGCGGGCCTGTGCGACATTTACGTCAATGATGCGTTTGCCACGGCCCACCGCGCCCAGGCTTCGACCCACGGCGTGGCAAAATACGCACCCGTTGCCTGTGCCGGCCCCTTGTTAGTCAACGAAATAGAGACCCTGTCAACTGCCCTGGAACAGCCTGCCCGCCCCATGGCGGCTATCGTCGGTGGCGCAAAAGTCTCCACGAAATTGACCGTGTTGACCAACCTGATCAGGAAGGTGGATCAATTACTCGTAGGCGGCGGGATCGCCAATACGTTCCTGAAGGCCGCCGGAAATGATATCGGCACCTCTCTCCATGAGCCGGAACTGGTCGGCGCCGCGGCGGGTGTTCTTGCCTATGCGGAACAACACAATAAGATGATCCCCCTGCCGCTGGACGTAGTCTGCGCAAAAGCCGTGGCCGAAGACGCGCAGGCAGTGGTCAAACCCCTGGCGGAAATCCGGCCGGACGATAAAATCCTGGATATCGGGCCGCAGACAATCGAAGAGAATGACCGCTTGATCCGCGCCGCCGCATCAATCGTGTGGAACGGGCCTGTCGGCGTATTCGAGATCGACCAGTTCGCGGCCGGCACTGCCGCGCTGGCCAGGTCCATTGCCGCAAGTCCGGGATTATCCATCGCCGGCGGCGGCGATACCCTGTCGGCCATTGCCCGGTTCGGCGTCTCTGAAGGGATTTCATGCATTTCCACCGGCGGCGGCGCTTTCCTGGAATTGCTTGAGGGGCAAACCCTGCCTGCCGTTGCCGTGTTGCAGGACGCGGCCCGTGCCCGGCATAAGCGGCATGAGTCATAAACACACAGGCCCACACCTGTTAACGTGAACCGCTAAAGATGCGCAGGACGAAAATCATCGCTACCCTGGGACCGGCCACGGACAACCCGGGGATGATGGAAAAAATGGTTGATGCCGGTGTGGACCTGTTTCGTATCAATTATTCACACCAGACCCACCTGGAACACCGGGAAAGGGCCCGCGCACTGCTGGATATCACCGGCAAAAACGGCCTGGAGATCGGCCTCATAGCGGATTTGCAAGGCCCCAAGATCAGGATTCAACGTTTTCAGAACGGCAGGATCCTGTTGCAGGAAGGGGACGATTTCACGCTCGACCCGGCGTTACCGGACGCTGCGGGCGATGAAGCGCAGGTAGGCGTCACCTACCGGGCACTGGCCCGGGACGTAAGCCCCGGCGACGTTTTGCTGGTCGATGACGGGCGCATTATCCTGGAAGTGGTCAGCGTGATAAAAACGAAGGTGCGCTGCAAGGTGGTCCTGGGCGGGAAACTGTCGGATAACAAGGGCATCAACCTGAAAGGCGGCGGCCTTTCCGCGGGCGCCCTGACCAGCAAAGACCGCAAGGACCTGCAGCACGGAGTTGAAATCGGCGCCGATTATTTTGCCGTTTCATTCGCCAGCACCGCTGCCGATATCGACCAGGCCCGGGCGCTGCTGCAAAAAGCCGGGTCCAACGCCGGGATCATCGCAAAATTTGAACGGCTGGAGGCGCTGGAAAATGCCGATGCCATCATCGAAACGGCCGACGCCATCATGATTGCCCGCGGCGACCTGGGCGTTGAAATAGGCGATGCTTCCCTGCCGCCGGTGCAGAAAAAGCTCATCACGCAAGCCCAGGACATGGATCGCCCGGTAATCACCGCAACGCAAATGATGGAATCCATGATCTATAACCCGGTCCCCACCCGAGCGGAAGTATTCGACGTGGCCAACGCCATCCTGGACGGCACGGATGCGGTCATGCTGTCCGGAGAGACGAGTATCGGCAAGTACCCTGACCGGGTTGTCCAGGCCATGGCCCGGATCTGCGAGGAAACGGAAAAACAAAAGGAAACCCGCGAATCACACCATCGCATCAGCCGGGAATTCAAGCGTATTGACGAAGCGGTCGCCATGTCCACGATGTATGCGGCGAACCATATCAAAGCCAGGGCAATCGCCGCCTTGACGGAAACGGGCTCGACCTGCCTGTGGATGTCCCGTATCAGTTCCGGGATCCCCATCCTGGCATTTACCCGCCACGCATCCACCATGCGCAAGGTAAGATTGTATCGTGATGTCTACCCCATACACTTTGATATCACCCATACCGACCCGTTGGAAGCCAACAAGGAAATCATCGACGTACTGCTGAGGCGCAACCTGGTCGGCAAAGGTGATATAGTCCTGATCACGAAGGGCGACCTGAGGGGCCATCGCGGCGGCACCAATAACCTGAAAATCATCCGGGTAGGAGAAACAACCGAGCAACTGACCTAGAGAGGTTAATCATATGAGCCAAACTACCGAAACAGAACTGGCGCGCGCGGTCATACAGGAATATGTCGACGCCTGCAATGCCGGCAGCGCGGAACGGCTGCGGGCTATCTTCCACGATGATGCCCTGATGTCAGGGTACATGATGGGCAAATACCTGATGGGCTCGCCTGAACCTTTCTTCCAGGCAGTGGAAAATCCGCCTCCGGGGGTGGAGCCGGGCGGTGATTACAAAGCGGAAATCACCCGCGTTGAGGTTTCCGGGCCGGTTGCCAGTATCACCCTCAGGGAAACCGGGTTCATGGGGGTGAACTTCACCGACTATTTCCACCTTGCCAGGGTAAACGGTGAGTGGAAGATAATCAGCAAGACGTTCAACCCGGAAATGCCCTGATCTTCATCACAGGGCCTGCCTCCTGGAGCATGTTATTTTTTCGGGTTTTGCCCTACAATTCAGTCAACAATTCAATCATGGGAGTAAGTCTGTATGAGTGATATGAAGCAGCAAATGGCGCAAACGGCCGCAGCAATGGTGGCAGAGGGCAAGGGCATACTTGCCATAGACGAAAGCCTGCCGACCATCAAAAAACGTTTCGATACCATCGAGATCGAATCCACGGAGGAAAGCCGGCGCAGCTACCGGGAATTACTGATCACGGCATCAGGCAGCGAGGAATTCATCAGCGGCATGATCCTGTTCGATGAAACCTTGCGGCAAGGGACGCGGGATGGCGTTCCGTTTCCGGAGATCATGGTCGGACGAGGGATCATGCCCGGCATAAAAGTGGACAAAGGCGCCAAGGACCTGGCGGGCCATCCCGGGGAAAAGGTGACCGAAGGTCTGGACGGGCTGCGCGAGCGCCTGTCCGAATATCGCGGCCTGGGCGCACGCTTCGCCAAGTGGCGCGCAGTGATCACGATCGGCGACCATATACCGAGCAACGCGTGTATCGAAGCCAATGCCCACGCGCTGGCCCGTTACGCGGCGTTATGCCAGGAAGCCGGCATCGTGCCCATGGTGGAACCCGAGGTGCTGATGGACGCCGATAACGATATCGATGTCTGTTACTGGGCCACGGAAAAGACCTTGAGATCGGTCTTCAGCGCCCTCGGCAACCAGGGCGTGGCGCTGGAATATACCATCCTGAAGACCAACATGGCCGTTTCCGGGAAAAAGTGTGCCACCCAGGCGGGCGTACGGGAAGTCGCCGACAAAACGGTGCGCTGCCTGTTGAACACGGTGCCTGCGGCGCTGGCGGGGATCGTGTTTCTGTCCGGCGGCCAGAGCGCAACCCTGGCAACGGCGCATTTGAATGATATGAACCAGCGTTATAACAACCTGCCCTGGCCCCTCAGCTTTTCCTACGGCCGCGCCCTGCAGGAGCCGTGCCTGAAAACCTGGTCCGGCAAAGCGGAAAACTACGATGCGGCCCAGGCCGCGCTGCTGCACAGGGAAAAATGCAACAGCCTGGCCTGCCTGGGGCAGTACTCGGACGCCCTTGAGAAGGCCGCCTGATTTCCTGTCATTCCGGCGAACGGCGGAATCCAGTCGCGACTTCCCCGGGGACGGACTTAAGTCCGTCCCCTGCCGTACTGTATTACCGGACTTCATCTCCCGTGACAGCTTGCATTACTGAAGATCTAAAGCCGGAGACGGTAACCGCCTGGCAGGCTTACCAGTCCATGTGTTCCAGCAAGGACGACTATTTCTCCTTGCTGCAGGCCCTGGATGAAAAATACAAAAACGGCGGTGAACCCGGCATTGCTGAAAACCTGAGACTGGAAAAGCTGCTGAGCGAACACGACAAAAGAGTAAAACAGTTCAACCAGGCCGTAGCCGCTATCAGCAACCCGGACGCGAAGCAGCAGTTGATGGAACTTCTTAAAGTGGCAGCCGATAGCAAAGACAGGCACTGAAGCCGTCAGCTGCTCTGTCCCAACCGTTGACGGATGCAAAACCCTGATATGACCAAGCATTGCCGGAGGATGAGCGCGGTCCAGTCCCCGGTCGTGCCCGTGGTGGCCGACCTGATCAGGGCGACGCCCGGCACCATTTCACTGGGGCAGGGAGTGGTCTGTTACGGACCGCCGGACTCGGCCCTGCGTAATGTTCTGGCGCACGCCGGTGAACTCAACCAGTATTATGGCCCCGTGGAGGGCATACCGGACCTTGCCGACAGGTTGCAACATAAACTGTTCGTCGAGAACGGCATAATGATTGGCGAAGAGCGGAGTCTGGTTGTCACTGCCGGCGCCAACATGGGATTTCTGAACGCGCTGTTCGCCATTACCGACCCGGGTGACGAGGTCATACTGCCGACGCCCTACTACTTCAACCATGAAATGGCCGTCAGGATGTTGAACTGCGAACCGGTTTGCGTGGAGACCGATCAGCAATTCCGCATCACCCCGGAGGCTGTCGCTGCGGCGCTGACCCCGCGCACCGCAGCGGTCGTCACCATCTCGCCGAATAATCCCAGCGGCGCCGTCTACCCGGAACACTCGTTACGGGCAATCAACGAATTGTGCCGGGAACGGGGGGTTTACCATATCAGTGACGAGGCCTACGAATATTTCGTGTACGGGGACCGGGAACACTTCTCCCCGGCCTGCCTGGACGATTCCGAACGGCACACCATCTCCCTGTTTTCCCTATCCAAGGCCTACGGTTTTTCGTCCTGGCGCATCGGTTACATGCTGATACCCGCGCACCTGCACGAAGCCGTGCGGAAGGTACAGGACACCAACCTGATCTGCCCGCCGCTGGCCTCCCAATACGCGGCGCTGGGCGCGCTGGAGGCAGGACGGGAATACTGCGTTGACAGGATCAGGCAGATCGCGCGTAACCGCATGTTTGTGCTCGATGAGCTGAAAAAACTGGACTGCCTCGACGGCGCGGTGCGCTCCGACGGCGCGTTTTATACATTCCTGCGTCTAGGGACGGAGTTGTCAGATATGGAGATTGTCGAACGCCTGGTGCGGGAATTCAGGATAGCGGTAATGCCCGGCAGCGCGTTCGGCATGGACCGGGGCTGCTACCTCAGGATCTCCTACGGCGCCCTGGACGAAGCAACGCTGGAAGAGGGCATGCACAGGCTGACCGGCGGTCTGAACGCGATTACCGGCTGAACAGGCGGGATCGGCTACCTGTCCCGTTTCGACCAGCGCCTTGCGGCATTCTCCAGCTGATTCTCCTGCCCATGGCCATGCGGCCAGCGCGTCACCCGCCTGGTCATGCGTCTGGAGCCGTGGGCCTTATGGAACAGCGTAACGTTGCCGGCCTTGAAGAACGGGATCAGCGCCATGCCGGCGACAAAGCCGCCGATGTGGGCAAACCAGGCCACCCCCCCTCCTTCCGACGAGGTGAGCGCGGAACTGATCAACTGTATCGCGAACCACAGGCCCAGCACCCATATTGCCGGCAGCCTGACCAGTTGCAGGAAAAATCCCAGTGGGATGAGAACCAGCACCCTGGCGCGGGGATAGAGTATCAGGTACGCGCCCAGCACCCCGGATATCGCGCCGCTGGCGCCGATCATGGGAATCTCGGAGGCCGGGTTCTGCAGTACCTGACCGAATACGGCCGCTACCCCGCACAGGAGGTAAAACACGATAAAGCGCATGTGCCCCATTGCGTCTTCAACATTGTTGCCGAAGATCCACAGGTACAGCATGTTGCCGGCCAGGTGCATGAAACCGCCGTGCAGGAACATGGAGGTAAACACGGTCATGGCGGGAGGCACGACAGCCAGTTCCACCGGCAGCGTTGCCTTGTTCAACAGTACTGCCGGGATAACGCCCAGTGCATAGACGGACGCCTGGTAGCCCTGTGAACCCAGGGACATCTGCCAGAGGAACACCAGCACGCAGGCCGCGATGAAGGTCACGGTCAGTACGGGAAAGATATGCGTCGGGTTGTCGTCGTGCAGGGGGATCATGGAATTATCAAAATATCTTCACCGTGGTTTCTATTTATCCAGCAGCCTGTCCTGGGCCTCCCTGTATTTGGCGGCAGTCTGGCTTATCACCTCTCCGGGCAATGCCGGGCCGGGCGCCTGTTTGTTCCAGTCCAGGGTTTCAAGATAGTCCCGCACGTATTGCTTGTCGAAACTGGGGGGGCTGATGCCGGTGCGGTAGGAATCAGCCGGCCAGAAGCGGGATGAATCAGGCGTCAACACCTCATCGATCAGGTATAGCTCCCCGTTCCCGTCAAAGCCGAATTCCAGCTTGGTATCGGCAATGATAATGCCTCTTTCGGCTGCATATTCCGCGGCCTGCCGGTAAATGGTCAGACTGAGCGAACGCACCTGTTCGGCCAGGCCGGCGCCCAGCAGTGAAACGGTCTCCGCAAAGCTGATGTTTTCATCGTGCTCCCCCGCTTCCGCCTTGGTGGACGGGGTGAATATCGGTTCCGGCAACTGTTGCGCCTGTTGCAGGCCGGCCGGCAGTTCGATGCCGCACACCGTACCGCTGCGCTGGTAATCCTTCCAGCCGGAGCCGATGATATAGCCGCGCACGATGGCCTCTACCGGCAGCGGGGTCAGTTTTTTAACCACGATGGCGCGCCCACCCAGTTGCCCGATTTCATCCTCGCGCAGGCCGGCGGACTCCAGGCTGCGGCCGGTCAGGTGATTGCCGACCAGGTTCTGCGTCCTGGCGAACCAGAAATTGGACACCGTGGTCAGGACGCTGCCCTTGCCGGGGATCGGGTCCGGCAGCACCACGTCGAAGGCGGAAATACGGTCGCTGGTGACGATCAGCAGGTGGTCGTCATCAACATCGTAGATATCACGGACCTTGCCCCGGTTCACCAGGGGCAGACTGCCGATTGTTGACTGGAAAAGTGCGGCGTTTTGATCTGTCATTTCAACTCCTCTGTGTTGTATTACTCCACGGCGTTTTCTGTCATCGTTTGCTTATTTTCGCCCAGGTATCGCGCAACGTCACGATCCGGTTGAATACCGGTTTGCCGGCCTGCCGGTCATCCCGGTCCGCGCAGAAATACCCCAGGCGTTCAAACTGAAACCTCTCGCCCGCTTCCGCCAGGGCCAGGTCCGGTTCGGTAAGGCAACGGTCAAGGGTCTCCAGGGAAGCCGGGTTGATATGGGTCTTCCAGTCCTCCTCGCCCCGGTCGGGATTGGCGACGGAAAACAGCCTGTCATAGAGCCTTACCTGTGCAGGCCGTCCGTGTTGTGCCGATACCCAGTGGATTGTCCCCTTGACCTTGCGGCCGTCAGGTGCGTTTCCGCCTCGTGTGGCCGGGTCATAGCTGCAACGTAATTCGAGCACCTCGCCGCTTTGTTCATCCTTGATCACCTCGTTGCAGGTGATGAAATAAGCATAGCGCAAGCGCACCTCACGGCCCGGCGCCAGGCGGAAGAACTTTTTCGGCGCAGCTTCCATGAAATCATCCCGCTCGATGTAGAGCACCTTGCTGAACGGCACCTTGCGCATGCCCATGGCCGGGTCCTGCGGATGGTTGGCGGCATCCAGTAACTCTTCCTCATCATCGGGATAGTTATCGATCACGACTTTCAGCGGCCGCAAAACCGCCATGCGGCGCGGCGCCGTGGCGCCCAGTTCGTCCCTGATCACGTGTTCCAGCACGCCCGCGTCTATCCAGGTATCGCTCTTGGTCAAACCGATTCGCTCGCAGAACTCGCGTATGGATCCCGGCGTGAAGCCCCGCCGCCGCAGGCCGGACAGGGTAGGCATGCGCGGGTCGTCCCAGCCGTTCACGTACCCGTCCTCGACCAGTTCGATCAGCTTGCGTTTGCTCAGCACCGTGTATTCAAGGTTCAGACGGGCGAACTCGTACTGGTACGGGCGCGCAGGGGTATCCAGGTTGTCGATAAACCAGTCGTACAGGGGACGGTGGTCCTCGAATTCCAGGCTGCACAACGAGTGGGTGACGTGTTCCAGCGCATCCGACAGGCACTGGGTAAAATCGTACATGGGATAGATACACCAGGCATCGCCGGTGCGGTAATGGCTGGTCCTGCGGATCCGGTAGATAACCGGGTCGCGCATGTTCAGGTTGGCCGCCCGCATGTCGATTTTCGCCCTGAGCACGTGTTCACCATCGGCAAATTCCCCGTCTTTCATCCTGTGGAACAATTCCAGGTTCTCGGCAACCGGCCGGTTGCGCCAGGGGCTGTCAACCCCCGGTTCCGTCAGGGTGCCCCGGTACTGCCTGATCTGCTCCGCGCTCATGCTGTCCACGTAGGCCTTGCCGCTCTCGATCAGTTCGACCGCAAACTCGAACAGCCTGGCAAAATAATCCGAGGCAAAAAACAACCGGTCTTCCCAGTCAAACCCGAGCCAGCGCACGTCTTCCCGGATGGCCTCGACGTATTTCATGTCCTCTTTCTCCGGGTTGGTGTCGTCAAAGCGCAGGTTGCATTTCCCCCGGTATTCCGCCGCCATGCCGAAGTTCAGGCAAATCGCCCTGGCATGGCCGATATGCAGGAAGCCGTTGGGTTCCGGCGGGAAGCGCGTGTGGATGCCCTCAGGGTAACGGCCCCGGGCCAGGTCATCTTCGATAATCCTGCGGATAAAATGTGTCGGTGTTGAGCTTTCCATCCGCATCAGCCGCTGTTTGCTATATCAGGGAGATCGCCCGCCAGGCCTGTTGCCCGGCGCATCGTAAAATTCTTCAATGCCTGAAGAGAATCGTACAGGCCCATCCCGGCATTCCTCAGCGGAGGGATCGGCAGGGCCTGGTTTTCGAACAGGTATTTTAAACCTTCCAAGGTCATCATCACCATATAATTCTCACCCTTGCGCCATCTTTCGTAGCGTTTCAACACAGCCATGCTACCCGGGTCGCGCCCTTTCATCCCGGCTTCGTTGATCACCTGGAACAAGCTTGCCGCGTCGAGCAGGCCCAGGTTGGCGCCCATGCCTGCCAGCGGATGAACACAATGCGCCGCATCGCCGACCAGGACGATGCGATCGGAGCAATAATGCCGCGCCTGTGCCCTTTGCAGCGGAAAACCCTGCCTGATCCCCACGTCCGTGACCGCGCCCAGGGTATGTTCGAAAGCGTCCGCAAGCGCCTGCTGAAACCCCGCCTTCTCTACGGCAAGCAACTCTTCAGCCCGGTCGGGTGCAGTCGACCAGACCACGCCGCACCGGCGCGGATCGGCCATGGGCAGAAAAGCCAGGGGGCCGTCCGTCAAAAACCGCTGACGCGCCGTATGTCCATGTTCTTCAGCCGTGGTAACGACAGCCGCCACGGCTGACTGTCCATACCGGTGCAACGGGTAATCTATCCCGGCAAGCCGGCGCATCCGCGAGCCGGCACCATCTGCGGCGATAAGCAGTTTTGCCGACACCTGCTTCCCGTCGCTGAGCCGTAACCTGATTGCTTTTGCGTCGCTGCTGAGCCCCTCCGGTTGCGCGCCGGCGCACACCGATATGCCCGGATGGTGCGCCAGTATCGATTCCATCGCGCCTGCCAGCACATTTTGCGGAACGATATACCCCAGGGTCGGCTGGCCGATATCGGCGCTGTCGAAGTGAAGGCTGCCGGCGCCGTTTTCATCCCATACGTACATGTGTTTGAACAGCCCGGTCTCCTCCTGCGGAAGTTGCTGCCAGACCTTGATCGCAGACAGGATCTGCCGGGACGCAAGGGACACGGCCAGGGTGCGCGCATCCGCCGCCTGTGCCCCGGTTGCAAACGACGCGTCGCGCTCGACCAGGATACATTCAAGGCCGCCGGCTGCCGCCAGCAAGGCGATACTGCAGCCGATCGCGCCGCCGCCGACTACCAGCACCTCCGTATCCAGGGACGCGGCGGGTGAAACCTGCGTTGGAGCTGCCGCAACCTCTACTTTCCCGCTTCCTCTCCTGCCAACGGGCTCTGGTCCGGTTGCTGCTCCCGGCGCCGGTCTTTGCCGGTTCTGCTTCATTCGCAATCCGGTCGCGCGCCGGATAAATTCTTTTTTGAGGGCCGGAGATGCATCCAGCGCCAGCATGGCGCTGTTGCGCAGCATGGATTTTACCGGGCCCGTATCATTGAACGTCCTCTGCAGTAAATCCGAAAAACGAATTATCTGCCGCTGATCCGCCTGCCTGGATAATCCGTACGCATTCAGAACCTGCGGGGCGCCGATATCGCCGCCACTGCGCAAGGTCGTCCCGATATGTCCGGCAAGTTCCGCCACGTCCCGTAAAACAAGATTAAATCCCTGGGCGCCGTTGGGATGGATAGTATGCGCGGCGTTGCCCAGCAGTACGGTTCGTTCGCTCGTCTGCGCTTCCGGTTGCTGCAGAAACAGTGGATAGGAAGTCCTGGCGCCGGGCCCGGACAGCACGCCAAGACGCTTGCCGAACGTTTCCTGCAGCAGCTTGAGATAGGCCTCGTCGTCCAGTTGCAGGTATTCGTCCGCCTGTTCAACCGGCGCCACCAGGACGGTGACGCTGCGTGCATCTTGCCGCGGCAATAATGCAACCAGGCCGTCACGGGTGAAGCGTTCGTACGCGGTATTGCGGTGGTCCCGTGAAGTTCCGACGTTGCAGACGATGGCCGCCTGCCGATAATCGAGGATCCTGGTCTTTATACCGGCCAGTTCCCTGGTGTTCGAAAAGGCGCCGTCCGCAATTACCAGCAGTCTGCACTCCAGGGCGGCATCCCCGGCGGCCTGCCGGAACCGTACGGTTACCGCATCAGCCCCGCGTTCGATACCGGTGGCCGTTGCCGGGCAAATCATATCGACGTTGTCGTGACCGGAAATTTCCTCGTGCAAGGTACGTCCCAGCTCGCTTGCGCGTACCACAAATCCCAAACTGTCGAGACCGAGCATGCCGGCAGACATCCTGACGCTGCCGTAGCGGCCTTTCGTGCTGACGTGGATGCGCTCTATCGGGCAGGCGGATTGCTCCAGCTTCGGCCATATCCCGGTATCGTCCAGTGCCTTCCGGGATGAGAGGGATAAAGCAATACCTCTTGCATCGTTATCCCGGGGACTGCCGCTGCGCGCCGGTTGCTCTTCAACCAGGGCTATGCTGATATCATCGGATGCCAGGGAACAGGCCAGACCGGCGCCGGCCATGCCGCCGCCAATAACCGCAACATCATACATGGATTACCTTATACACCCTGCGCCATCAGCGCCTCGATTTCCGTAATACCTTTGGGTGCGTCGCTGCTCAGCACCTCATGCCCGGCTTTCGTTACCAGTACATCATCCTCAATACGCACGCCTATGTTCCACCACTTCCTGGCAAGGCCTTTTTGCGGGGGGAAATACAACCCGGGTTCGACGGTCATTGCCATGCCGGGCTCCAGCAGGCGCCACTCTTCTCCTACCTTGTAATCACCGACATCGTGTACGTCCATCCCCAGCCAGTGCCCGGTCTTGTGCATGAAATAGCGGCTGTAGGCTTTCTCTTTTATCAAGGTTTTCGGCTTCCCCTTGAGGATCCCCAATGCAACGAGCCCCTCGGTCAATACCTCGACCGCCGCCTCATGAGGCTGCGCCCAGTGGTTGCCCGGCCTCACCGCGCCGATTGCGGCGAGCTGCGCCGCCAGGACAACCTCGTAGACCGTCTTCTGTGATCTGCTGAAACGGCCATTGACCGGGAACGTTCGGGTCACGTCGCTCGCATAGGATCCATACTCAGCCCCGGCATCGATCAGTAATATGTCGCCGTCTTCCAGTTCCCTGGTGTTATCGATGTAATGTAATACGCAACTGTTTGCGCCGCTGCCGACGATGGAAGGATAAGCAGCGCTGCGGGCGCCCTGGCGCATGAATTCGTGGACCAGTTCGGCCTCGATCTGGTACTCCGTTTTCCCTGGCCGGCATGACCGCATGGCGCGCACGTGGGCATTTGCCGAAATTGCCGCGGCCTTGCGTAACATGCTGATTTCATGGCGGCTCTTATACAGACGCATGTCGTGCAGAATATTGTTCAGGGAGACAAACTGTTCCGGCGCGTGGATGCCGCTGCGCGCCTTGCCGCGCACCTGGTTGACCCAGCCCAGCACACGTTGATCGAAAACGGTATCGTTTCCCATGGTGTAATAGATCCGTTCGCGGTTTTCCAGCAGGCCGGGCAGAATGTCGTCCAGGTCGGTAATGGGGTAGGCATCATCCGCGCCGTAATCTGTGCAGGCGCCTTCCAGGCCTGCCCGGGCGCCGTGCCAGATTTCCTGTTCGCGGTTGCGTTCGCGACAGAACAGGACAAATTCACCCTGACTGCGGCCGGGGATCAGCGCCACGACTGCCTCCGGTTCGGCAAACCCCGTCAAATAATAAAAATCGCTGTCCTGGCGATAGCGGTATGCGACGTCGCGGTTGCGTATTTTCTCGGGCGCTGCGGGCAGGATGGCGATACTGTCGTCTCCCAGCATGTCCATGAGTTTCTTTCGGCGCTTGAGGAATTCGCCGTGTTTCATTTGACGGCCTCTGATTTATCCAGGTTTGGTTACGGTACCGTGATAGATTGTCAAAAGCAATGGCGACATAGCCATCCCGGTGGCTCAAGTAATTTACCGGAAGGGGGGTCTCTGATCTTGACCGCCCTTCAAGCGCGTTCTATATTGATAGGTAGAAGCTTTCGTTTAGTGGGGACAACCAGCCGCGGAAAATAAACTTATGTCAGATAATAAATCAGAAAATGTAGATTTGGGGGTGCTCGAAGCGCGGGTTGACGATCTTATCCGGACAGTTGATGCACTGAAAAACGAGAATTCCACCTTGCGCAACCAGCAAAAAAACCTGATCAGCGAACGCGCTGCACTGATCGAAAAAACTGAACAGGCCAGGTTTCGCGTCGAATCAATGATTGCCCGCCTGCGCGCCATGGAAACTCGATCATGACACAAACCAGGCCGGTTCCCGTATCGATTCTGGACAAGGAATACCTGATTTCCTGCCCGGAAGACGAACGGGAACAGTTACATGCCGTAGTCAGTTTCGTCAATGAAAAACTGGAGGAGGTAAAAAATACCGGCAGCGTGATCGGGACGGAACGAATAGTCATTATGGCGACCCTGAATATTGCCAATGAATTGCTTACATACAAATCGAAAAACAGGGACTATACTGAATCTGTGGACTCGGTAGTACAACGCCTTCAAACCAAGATTGACGGCGTTCTGACCAGGGGCAAATAAAGGAACCTCTGATTAAGTCAGAGGTTCCTGCGGTACAGGGATGTACCGTCAAAATCAATGACAGTATGTCATTGATTTTGGAAGCAATACAAAAATCGCATTTTTGTATTGCGTACTCTGACAAGTCCTGGACGGACTTGATCAGAGTTTACTGAAATACCTTCCCTGGTATGGTTTAGGGTATCTTCTGTCGTGTTCGTGAACAGGCCGACAGAAACTTGAGCTTATTTCCTGTAATAAAGGGAGCTGACCGCGTTATTGTGTGCAAGCCTGCCTGGAGCAGGAAGCCTGATATAACGTCCGCTGCTCCCACTTGAACCTCCGGTTCAAGTTTAACGCCTGTAACGGCACGACGGTTGATACCCGCCAAAAGAAAAAAGGGGACAGATTTAAAATCTGTCCCCTTTTGCACTCTTCATAATCAACTCAGGAACATCTTGTAAACGGGATTGTCCGTCTCTTCCGAGTATTCAATTCCCAGGCTGTCCAGGAATCCCTGAAACTCGCCGGCTTGCGCCGGCGGCACCTGGATGCCCATCAATACCCGTCCGTATGCGGCGCCGTGATTACGGTAATGGAACAGGCTGATATTCCAGCGCTCGCCCATCTGCGTGAGAAAATGCAGCAGCGCCCCGGAACGTTCGGGAAACTCAAACCTGTACAGCAACTCATCCGTAATACCCGGCGCATGTCCGCCTATCATGTAACGGATATGCATCTTCGCCACTTCGTCATTACTCAAATCAATAGCCTGGTAGCCCTTGTCCCTCAGGTTTGCAAGCAGCTGGTTTTTCTCCTGAACGCCATGCCGCAGTTGCACGCCGACAAAGATATGCGCTTCATCGGAACTGCAATAGCGGTAGTTGAACTCGGTGATCTGGCGCGGCCCCAGGTCATGGCACAGCTTGCGAAAGCTGCCCGGGCGCTCGCTGATAGTGGTACAGATCAATGCTTCCCGCTGTTCACCCAGGGCCGACAATTCGGCAATGTGGCGCAACCGGTCGAAGTTCACGTTGGCGCCGCTGACGATGGCCACCATCTCCCTGTCTGTCAGCTTTTCCCGCTGCACGTACTTTTTCAGCCCGGTAAGGGCCAGTGCGCCGGCGGGTTCAGGGATCGAACGGGTGTCTTCAAAGATGTCCTTGACTGCCGCACAGATCTGATCGACATTGACCGGCAGGATTTCATCGACAAGTTCCCGGCAGATACGGAATGTTTCTTCCCCGGCCTGGCGCACGGCGGCGCCGTCGGCAAAGATATCGACATGGTCCAGCACGGTTCGTTGTCCGCTTGTCATGGCCTGGTGCATGCTGGCCGCCCGGTCATGTTCCACCCCGATGACTTTTATTTCCGGACTGGTTGTTTTCACGTGCAGGGCGATACCGGAAATTAACCCGCCGCCGCCGACGGGGACGAAGATGCAGTCAGGCTGTTTTTCACATTGTTGCAGCAGTTCCACTCCCACGGTGGCCTGTCCCGCGATAACCAGGGGGTGATCGTAGGGCGGCACAAAAGTCCTGTTTTCGGTAACGCCGAGTTCTTCTGCATGGAGCCTCGCTTCATCATAGGTATTGCCGTGCAGGACGACCCGCGCATTCAGCCGCCGCACCGCATTCACCTTTATCTCGGGCGCCGTCTTCGGCATTACGATGGTCGCGCTGGTATTCATCCTGCCGGCCGCCAGGGCGACACCCTGGGCGTGGTTTCCGGCTGAGGCCGCGATCACGCCGTTGCTCTTCTGCTCATCGCTCAACGTGGCAATCAGGTTATACGCGCCGCGTACCTTGTAGGAAAACACCGATTGCTGATCTTCCCGCTTCAGCCAGATGTGGTTCTGCAGGGTGCGCGAGGCCTGGCCGGCATAATCCAGAGACGAGCGGCGGGCGACGTCGTATACCCTTGATGACGCTGCGCTGATTAACGATTGGTATTCTTCAAACATGCGTATAAGATAGCATTAAAATTGACGGTATTAATGAGCCAGGAAAAAAAACAACGGGTCGCCAGGGCCGCGCTTGAGTTTATTGAAGATGACATGGTCGTCGGCGTCGGCACCGGCAGCACCGTCAATTGCTTCATCGAGGGACTGGCCCGAATCAGGCACCGCATCGACGCTGCCGTCGCCAGTTCGGTGGCGACGGAAACCCTGCTGAGACAGGCAAACATCCCGATAGTCGACCTGAACGGCGTAAAGGAACTGCCTGTTTACGTGGACGGGGCCGATGAAGCAACCCGGCACCTGACACTCATCAAAGGCGGAGGCGGCGCCTTGACCAGGGAGAAGATCACCGCGGCCGTGAGTGAGCGTTTTATCTGCATTGTCGATGATACGAAAATGGTGGACGTGCTGGGAACATTTCCTTTGCCGGTTGAAGTCATTCCCATGGCCCGGAGCCATGTCGCACGGGAAATAGTGAAACTGGGAGGGCAACCGGTATTAAGAGAGAACCTCATCACGGATAACGGAAACGTTATTCTGGACGTCCATAACCTGTCCATCATCAATCCGGCCGAACTGGAACAGCAACTGAACCAGATAGTGGGCGTGGTTACCAACGGCCTGTTTGCCAGGCGGCGCGCCGACCTGTTGCTGGTTGCAGATGATCAAGGCGTAACTAGACTTGAATAAGTCGCTGGAACCGGGGACGGAATTCAATTCCGTCCCCATATCAGTACTTATATGATTGGACTCATACAGCGCGTCACCCAGGCCAGGGTGGAGGTCGAAAACAATACCGTAGCGCAAATCGATCGGGGTATCCTGGCGCTCATCGGTGTTGAAAAACAGGATACTTCCACAACGGTCGAACGACTGGCCCAAAGGATAATCCATTACCGAATATTCCCCGACGCCGACGGGAAAATGAACCTGGGCCTGCATGATATCGGCGGCGAATTGTTACTGGTTCCGCAGTTCACGCTGCCGGCCGATACCCGCAAAGGCGCGCGGCCCGGTTTCAGTTCGGCCGCGCCGCCCGAAACGGGTCAGCGCCTGTTCCTGGAACTCACGGACTTCGCCCGGGAAATCCATGGGCAAGTGCAGACTGGCGTGTTCGGAGCAGACATGCAGGTGAGCCTGACGAACGACGGTCCGGTGACGTTCTGGTTGCAGGTCTGACCGGTTGATTCGTCAGCTATCACTTTTCCAGCCAGTCCCGGGGCGTGAGAAATTCCTCGACCAGGCGGGCTTCCTCCGAACCCGGCTCCTCCCGGCGGTCGTACTGCCACTGCACGCGGGGCGGCAATGACATCAGGATCGATTCCGCCCGTCCTCCGGATTGCAATCCGAACAGTGTGCCGCGATCGTAGACCAGGTTGAATTCCACGTAACGTCCGCGCCGGTAGAGCTGAAAATCCTTCTGTTGATCGGTATAGGGCGTGTCTTTACGGCGTTCCACTATGGGCCGGTAGGCGCGCAGGTAATGATCGCCGACGCTCTGGAGAAATTCAAAACAGCGGGTGAACCCCCATTCATTCAGGTCATCAAAAAAGAGCCCGCCTACGCCGCGCGCCTCCCCGCGATGACGTATGAAAAAATATTCATCACACCATTTTTTGAACTTTGGATAGACATCCTCCCCGAACTCGCGGCAAGCGCTGAAAGCTGCTTGGTGCCAGTGGACGGCATCTTCTGCAAACCCGTAACAGGGCGTCAGGTCGAAGCCGCCGCCGAACCACCACAGGGGCGCTGCGCCCGGCTTCTCCGCCAGGAAAAACCGGACATTCATATGAGAGGTGGGCACGTTTGGATTATCGGGGTGGATGACCGCCGAGACGCCCATCGCCTGGAAATTTCGCCCCGCCACTTCCGGCCTGTTGACGCTGGCGCTTGCCGGTAAGCGATCGCCGTAAACATGGGAGAAATTTACCCCCGCCTTTTCAAATACCGCGCCGCGCTCCAGTACCCGGCTGATACCGCCGCCCCCCTGCGGGCGTTCCCACGCATCCTCTGCAAAGCGCTGGTCCGCATCCAGTTCCTCGAGCTCGCCACAGAGTCTATCCTGCAACGCCAGCAGGTAGGTTTTCACTTCGTCGATTTCAATTATGCCGCTCATCAAGACCTGGAGCTATGGAAAATTCTGTTCCGGTATTCTACCCTTTTTCCGGCTCCTGTTTTCTGCCCACTGTTTCCTGTATCCTACGCACTGTTTTGTATGTTACGGAAACCCCTTTGCTAACCCCTGGTATCCGGATATGGGAAATGACAGAAAGGCCTTGATTGAGAGGTCGACAAAAGAGACTGAAATATCCGTCGAACTTGACCTGGACGGGAGCGGCGCCGCTGACTTGCGCGTCGGCGTGCCATTTCTCGAGCATATGCTCGACCAGGTCGCGCGACACGGCATGTTCGACCTGGACATCAAGGCGCGCGGCGACCTGGAAATTGACGCACACCACACCGTTGAGGATGTCGGCATTACGCTGGGGCAGGCTTTCAGGCAGGCGTTGGGGGACAAACGCGGGATCCGCCGCTACGGCCATGCTTACGTACCCCTGGATGAGGCGTTGTCCCGGGTGGTCCTGGATTTCTCGGGCAGGCCCGGGCTGGAGTACGACGTGGAGTATCCACGCGCCCGGGTAGGAGAGTTTGACGTGGACCTGCTGCGTGAGTTCTTCCAGGGTTTTGTCAACCATGCGATGGTGACCTTGCACATAGATAACATACGCGGCAGGAACTCACACCATATCGCCGAAACCATCTTCAAGGCATTCGGCAGGTCCCTGCGCGTCGCCGTGGAGCTGGACCCGCGCATGGAGGGTATCCTGCCTTCTACAAAAGGCAAACTGTAACCCGCATGCGGCAAACTGGGTGCGGCCGGCATGCAAACGCGTAACACCATCGCTATCCTGGATTATGGTTCCGGCAACCTGCACTCCGTAGCAAAAGCGCTTGAGCATGTTGCCGGCGCCGATTATCGCGTGCTGGTCAGCAATGACTACGACACGATCCTGTCAGCCGAACGCATCGTCTTCCCCGGTCAGGGCGCCATCGGCCAGTGCATGGAAATGCTGATCGGCAGGGATTTTCCTGCCCTGCTCAGGGAGTGCATCCGCAGTAAACCTTTTCTCGGTATCTGCCTTGGCCTGCAGACCCTGCTGGACTTCAGCGAAGAAGATGACGGTACTGAAGGACTTGGGGTGATCCCCGGAAAAGTACTCAGGTTTCCGGCGGCTGTCCGGGATGAAAACGGCGACCCGTTCAAGATCCCGCATATGGGCTGGAACAAGGTCAGACAAACGGCGCCCCACCCCCTGTGGAATAATATCGACACCGGGGAACGGTTTTATTTTGTTCACAGTTATTACGTACAACCGGAGAATGAGTCCGACTCGGCCGGGACCACGGATTATATCGTCAGTTTTACGTCTGCCGCAGCCCGGGACAATCTGTTCGCAACGCAGTTCCACCCGGAAAAGAGTCAGCGCGCAGGACTTGCACTGCTGAAAAATTTTCTTGAGTGGCGCCCGTAACCGGCAGCCGCCGGACATCCGCCACAGTACGCCGTAAAGGTATAGTCAACCTGGCGGCACAGGTACACGCGGCCAGCGGAACAGACTATGGAAATCTGTTCCGGACAGACTTGTAGATCACCTGATGTGCGGATCGAAGCGGGGGGCGGCTGAAAACTGCCCCCCGCTTCCGGTTTTCAGGAAATAGAATCTTTCAGTGCTTTTAACGGTGTTGCGCGTACGGCAACGGATGCCGGTTTTGCCGCAATGGTGATTTTCTCACCAGTGGCAGGATTGATGCCCGGGCGCTCGGGACGGGCAGGTTTCATCACGCGGCTCAGTTTCACGCCCATTGACGGTATGGTAAATTCCCCGGCAGCCCCAGCCTGCAGATTACTTACTGCCAGACCCGCTACTGAGTCCAGTACCGCGGCGACCTGTTTCTTGGTCAAATCGGTGTCTTCAGCAACGTGTGCCAGGATTTGAGATTTGGTTAGTCTATCAGCCATTTTTGCCTCTCAATATGAAAGTTTATGAATGTTTGTTGTTAGTGATGTCCGCCACTCCCTGTCATGAGTAATTCCCGACGCCTTTGAACTCCCCCCGTCTGAGCAAAGTTCCTCCCTCACGTTACGATTATATTACAAAATCAAATGAGTGGAACTGAAATAAGTAAAAAAAAATTCTTTTTTTCATACCGGCATATCCTGTCATGGTAATAATTCTGCGCCTATTTCATTACAGGGCAAATGTAATGCGCCGGTAACCCGGAAAATTCATGCGCTCGCCTGTACCCTCGCCCGCTAACTACCCCTGTTTTCCGCTTCGTTTTATTACCTGTCGCGAGAACCCTCACCCGCTGATTCTGCCACACAAGGATTTGAACAGGTCCTTGTTTTCCGGGGACACGAATACATCATAATGGCGTTGAAATTTTTTCTTTTTCGCGTTTTCACGGTCCGCATACACCTTGCCCAGGAAGTTCATCGCGGCCTTAACATCCCGGTGTTCCTCTCCCTGGAAGTTTTCCCGCCATTGCCCCAGGTACTGCTGCTGAACCTGGAAATCGACGATATCTCCCAGCACATTCTGGAGTTGCCGCAACTGTCTGGTTGCCTGCTCTACAGCTTTTGCGGGAAACAGCGTACGAAATGCTTCCAGCAGGTAACGCAGTTTTTTCGCGGACTTGCGCAGTTCGTGCAATGCTTCATCCGAGCCGCTGCGCGCGGCGCGCCGGCCCAGCTTCCCGGTTCTTTCCCAGGCCCTCCAGATGGCTGTCCGGGCAGTTTCGAGCACCGGGCCCGTGGTATTCTCTTCACGCATACTTTCCTGCAGGGATTGGCGCCAGACGTGAATGAATTGCAGGAAGCGGTCCGATTCCAGCGCACTGACAAGATGTTTTCTTTCACTCTCCCTGCGCTGTTGTAAAAATTCCCGTAACGGCATTAATTGCGCGTACACTTCCTCGGGCAGTAATTTTTTATGCTGCCCGAATGCCAGCAGGAAAACGTCGATGTCGCGCAGGGCAGAGGTCTGTTTGCTCATCCAGGAAAAAAACTGTTTGCCGCGCTCGTGCGCGGGCGTAGCCAGGGCATGTTTCATCGCCGTGATCAAGGAACGGCTGCGCCGGTTGGCGACCCTGAAATCGTGCAGGAACTCGCTGTCGGTGTCATCCCTGATGCCTTGTATATTACGCTCCATGGTACCCAGCTCGGTGAGCAGGATGGCGGCCAGGGCCTGGCGCATTGTCATACCCGGATTTAGTTGCATTACCTGAACGGTCTGATATATCCCGGTGCCGCTTCCCGCTCGATTGCCCGTCCGGCGATATCGGTACGGCAAAACAAGGCGTCACAGTCTATGCTTGCAACCGCTTCGTAGGCCTTGGCTGCAGCGCTGGTGACGTTGGCGGCCAGGGCCGTAACGCACAGCACCCGGCCGCCGTTGGTGAGTATGCCGTTGCCGGCCTGCCTGGTCCCGGCATGAAATACCTTCACGTCTCCACCTACCTGATCGAGCCCGGAAATAGCTTTGTCCCTGGTGGAGCTCTCGGGATAGCCTGATGATGCCATCACGACCCCCACTGCCGCACGAGGGTCCCATGAAACGGCATCCTCACGCAGGTTTTGCGCCAGCGCCATTTCACATAACGCGGGCAGGTCTCCGCTCAGCCGCATCAGGATCGGCTGGGTTTCCGGGTCGCCCAGACGGCAGTTGAACTCCAGCACCTTAATGTCGCCGCCGGCGCCGATCATGAGCCCGGCATACAGGAAGCCCCTGTAGGGACAGCCTTCCGCCTGCATCCCGGCAATTGCCGGTTCAATGACGCTCGTCATGATCCTGTCATGCAGGTCCCCGGTCATGATTGAAGACGGGGAATATGCGCCCATGCCGCCCGTATTGGGTCCTGCATCACCATCATCCCTCGCCTTGTGGTCCTGGGAACTGGCCAGCGGGATGACGTTCACACCGTCGCTCAAGACCATGAAACTGGTCTCCTCCCCGGCAATAAATTCCTCTATCACCACCCGCTGTCCCGCTGCACCGAATTTTCCGGCGGCCATCATGTCGGTAGCGGCGCGCCCGGCTTCAGCACGGGTTTGCGCGACAATTACGCCCTTGCCGGCGGCCAGTCCGTCAGCCTTGACAACGACAGGCGGGTTGCTCGACCCGATATAATCCATGGCCGCGTCGAGTTCGGTGAAGGTCTCATAGCCAGCCGTCGGGATACCGTGGCGCCGCATGAAGGCTTTGCTGAAACTTTTTGAACCTTCCAGCCTGGCAGCATCCGCAGATGGGCCGAAACAGCGCAACCCCGCATCCGAAAATGCATCCGCGACGCCCGCAACCAGCGGCGCCTCCGGTCCCACTATGGTCAGTGAGACGGCATGACTGCGGGCGAATTCAATCAGTCCGGGTGTATCTGAAGGCGCGAGTGGGATGTTTTCAACCTTGTCCTCCAGCGCACTGCCGGCATTGCCCGGCGCGACGTAAACTTTTTTTACCCGGGGCGACTGGGCCGACTTCCAGGCCAGGGCATGCTCCCGCCCCCCGCCGCCGACGATCAGGATGTTCATTATTCGGGATCAGTGGCGGAAATGGCGCATAGCGGTGAATACCATCGCCATGCCGTGTTCATCCGCCGCTGCGATAACATCCTTGTCACGCACCGAACCGCCCGGTTGTATTACCGCCGTAATGCCTGCTTGCGCGGCGGAATCAATGCCGTCCCGGAATGGAAAAAACGCATCCGATGCCATTACCGCGCCGGCAACCTGTAACCCGGCATCGGCAGCCTTGATCGCGGCAATGCGGGCACTGTAGACCCGGCTCATCTGGCCGGCGCCGATTCCAATAGTCCGGTGCTGCCGAGCATAGACGATGGCGTTGGACTTGACGTATTTCACTACCTGCCAGGCAAACAGCATATCATCCAGTTCCTCCGGTTCCGGTTTGCGCCCGGACACGACGTTCAATTGTTCCGGTTTGAGCATGCCCGTATCCATGTCCTGGACCAGTAATCCGCCGCTGACCCGTTTCAGCTCCAGTTGTCCCGGTTGGGGAGCCCGGTTGCCGGTAACCAGCACGCGCACCCCCGGTTTAGCGCCGGTTACGGAGAGCACGCCCTCTTCAAGGCCCGGCGCCAGAATCACTTCCACGAACTGCTGCTCAATGATATGTTCCGCGGTTTCCCTGTCCAGGCTGCGATTGAAAGCGATGATGCCGCCGAACGCGGAGACAGGGTCGGTCTCATAGGCCGCAGCATACGCGGCAGGCAGGGAACTGCTCTCCGCCACGCCGCAGGGGTTGGCGTGCTTGACGATAACGCAGGCCGGGTCGCTGAACCCCGACACACATTCCAGGGCGGCATCGGCATCGGCAAGATTATTGTAGGAAAGCGCTTTCCCCTGTAACTGGCGGGCGGAAGCGAGAGTCCCGCCGGCGGGTTCCGGTTCCGTGTAGAACGCCGCGGATTGATGGGGATTCTCACCATACCTCAACTCTTCGGCCAGACTGAATTGCATGGAGTACGTGTCCGGGTAATTCCTGCTGCCGCCCTGGTGGTCCAGCGCACCCAGGTAATTGGCCACGTTGGCATCGTAGTTTGCAGTATGGGAAAAGGCTTTTTGCGCAAGCCTGAAGCAGGTCGGGACACTCAGCCTGTTTTCATTTTCCCGTAATTCATTCAGAACCCCGGCATAGTCGTTGTGATCGATGATGACCCCGGTGAACTCGTAATTTTTGGCAGCAGCCCTGAGCATCGCGGGTCCGCCTATGTCAATATTCTCTATTGCCTCAGCCAGGGAACAGTCAGGGCGTTTGACGGTTTCCTCAAAAGGATAAAGATTGACAATAACAAGGTCGATCGGCGCGATGTCCAGTTGTTCCATGATCTCATCGTCCTGCCCGCGCCGCCCGAGCAGGCCGCCGTGGATTTTCGGGTGCAGCGTTTTCACCCTGCCATCCATGATCTCCGGGAACCCGGTGTACGAGGATACGTCCATCACCTGAACATCATGGGACTGTAACAGCCTGAACGTGCCCCCGGTAGAGAGCATGTCGACGCCCAGGCGCTCCAGGGTCTGACAGAATTCCACAATGCCGGATTTATCCGAGACGCTGATCAGCGCGCGTCTTACATGCAGCATGTCAGCGTACTAGACCGTATTTCTTCAACCGTCCCAGTACCGTCCCCCGGTTCAGGCCCAATGCCTGCGCGGTACGGCTTATGTTACCGTTATAATGACTTAACACGATTTGAAACAGCGGCTTTTCCACCTGGGAGATGACCAGTTCATGCAGGCTTGTGGCTTCCTCTCCATCCAGATCCCTGAAATAATTTTTTAATGCCTTCTCCACGCATTCATTCAGGGAATGCGCGGCAGATTTTGTCTGGGCTGAATGCTGTTTAGTCAACGTAAATATCTAAGATTTACTTCGGCACGAAATTCTGGCTGTCTTCGCAGCCATTTTAACTTCCCTGCTCTCAACAATAGCAATCAAAAAACGTTCATGCAATCCCTTTCGATCAACAAATGTCGGGAGAACCGTTAATGGAACCGGAATTCAAAACCTGCGGCTTGCGGCAGCGTGCCGGCAAGTTCCAGATCAAGGTGAACCGGCACGCCGGGAGGCATGCCGGCAGCAGGGCTGTTGCCCGGCTCGAGATATTCGTCGGCGGTGAACCTGCCGCGGGATATCACCTGTCCGGTTGTATCGTAAATTACCAATTCAATTCCGGGATACGGCTGGACATACCGGGCTTGGTTGACGATGGTGGCGCCCACCAGCACGGCATTCCGGTAACGCGGGTGTGAGCGCACGTCCCTGCTCACCAGCCCGATGGCCGATACGTCGCGAAAACGAATCAAATCACATTGCAACCGCTCACAGACTTGTTCAGCCCAGGGGGTCAATTGCGGGTACTCACGCAGCAACCAGTCCCTGTTGAACCAGGCAAGCTGCGCCAACGCAACCAGCAGCAGGATGACAACAAGTCCTGACCAGATTACCCGGGAGTATGAGCGGGTCGTCCCGTGATCATCACCCGCAAGCACCGGCGGCAATTCATCCGCTGCTGCGCGTCCCGCCGCGTCCTCGGCCGCGGCATTGTCAGCAGCGTCCTGCTGATCGGCAGTTACCTCATCCTGCCCGTGAATTTGCCGCTCCGCAACGGCAGGCTGCTGCGCGCCGGCATCTTCCGGAACGGGTGGTTCCTGTTGCCGGGCAGCCTGTTCTTCGTCCGCTTCCGGTTCGGCGCCGGACGCCGGCAGCCCCGGCGCGGCCTTCCCGGAGGGAAGTTCCGGACCGGGCGTCTTTAACGGGGCATCATGAAGTCGATCCAGCGCATAGAACGTCTCGGCGCAATAACCGCATCTTACCCAGCCATCGGCTGCTTTAAGCTGCGCTGCGCGGATACGGAACAGGCGCTCACAGGATGGACAGTCCGTAAACATGGCCTTATTTCAGACCGAGCTTGTTTTCCAGGTAGTGGATGTCCGTGCCTCCGGCAACAAACGCGGCGTCATCCAGCAACCTTTGCAGCACGGGAATATTGGTTTTAATCCCCTCTATGACGAGCTCGGACAGCGCTGTCGACATCCGCGCCAGGGCCAGTTCACGGGTTTCACCATGCGCTATCAGCTTTGCGATCATCGAATCGTAGTGCGGCGGTATGCGGTAGCCGTCGTAGATATGCGTCTCCATGCGAATCCCCGGTCCGCCGGGCTGGTGGAACCGGCTGATCTGTCCGGGCGACGGCATGAACGTATCCGGGTCTTCCGCCTGTATGCGGCATTCAAGTGCGTGGCCGCGGAACCGGACTTCTTTCTGCTGGTAACTCAGTGCTGCACCGGATGCGATTCGCAGTTGCTCCTTGACGATATCGACGCCGGTCACCATCTCGGTGACGGGATGTTCCACCTGTATCCGGGTATTCATTTCAATGAAGTAAAATTCTCCGTCCTCGTAGAGAAATTCCACCGTGCCGGCGCCGCGATACCCCATCGCCTTGCAGGCGCGAACACAGGTATCACCGACCTTCCTTCTCATGTCATCCGTAATTCCCGGGGCCGGCGCCTCCTCCATGACTTTCTGGTGCCGCCTCTGCATGGAACAGTCCCGCTCCCCGAGATGTATCACATTACCTGATTCGTCAGCCAGGATTTGTAACTCGATATGGCGCGGGTGCTCAAGAAATTTTTCCATGTACAAGGTGTCATCAGCAAACGCCGCGGCCGCTTCGGCCCGGGTCACCGCAACCGCGTTGCGCAGGTTCGCCTCACTGCGCACCACCCGCATGCCCCGGCCGCCGCCGCCTGCCGCGGCCTTTATGATCACCGGGTAGCCAAGCTCCCTGGCAAACCTGCCGATTTCGTCGATGTCATTACCGATATCCCCGTCCGAACCGGGGACGCAGGGAACGCCGAACTTCCGCATTTCTTCCCGTGCCGATATCTTGCTTCCCATCAAGCGGATGGTATCCGCACGCGGACCTATGAAGATAAAACCGCTTTCCTCAACCCGTTCGGCAAAATCGGCATTCTCCGCAAGGAATCCGTAACCCGGGTGAATCGCAACGGCATCGGTGACCTCGGCTGCGCTGATTACTGCCGGGATGTTCAGGTAACTGCCGGTGGACACGGCCGGGCCGATGCAGACTGCCTCATCCGCCAGCAGCACATGCTTCTGTTCCCGGTCCACCTCAGAGAAAACCGCTACGGTCTTGATGCCAAGCTCGCGGCAGGAGCGCAGGATGCGCAAGGCAATCTCGCCCCGGTTGGCGATGACCACTTTCTCAAGCATGGTTACATTTAAAAAAATCCGCCACTGGGGGCACAGGGAACACAGGGTTGTCGGGATAATAACCGGTTACCGCATCGATACTTTACGCGGCGCGGATGATAAACAGGGGTTGGCCGTATTCCACCGGTTCGCCGTTAGCGGCCATGATGCGACTCACGACACCGGCTTTTTCCGATTCCACCTGGTTCATGATCTTCATCGCCTCGATAATGCAGAGCACGTCGCCTTTCTGCACCGTCTGGCCCAGTTCGACAAAAGACGGTTTGCCCGGCGACTGGGCTTCGTAGAAAATCCCCACCATGGGCGAACGCACGATGTTATCTTCGGGCTCTTCCGCCTCCGCCGGTTCCGGACCCGGCGCAGTATCCGCAGCGGCAGCGCCGTGCTGGCCGGCAACCTGTATCTCCCTGGCCGGCGCCGCGGCAAGTGCCGGCGCGGGCGCGAGCCTGTTGCGGCTGACCCTGACGGAATCCTTGTCCTCGTGAATCTCAATCTCATCGATAGCGGATTCCTCCAGCATCTCGATCAGTTTCTTGACTTTGCGTATGTCCACGCTGTCTACCTCTGCAATTTTTCCGCAGCAACCTGCAGCGCCAGACGATAACCCGATGCGCCGGCGCCGCTGAGTACCGCAACCGCCAGGTCCGACAGGTAGGAATGGCGACGGAATTCCTCCCTGGCAAACACGTTGGACAAGTGGACCTCAATGAACGGGATGGCTACTCCGGACAGGGCATCCCGCAGGGCGATGCTGGTGTGGGTAAATGCCCCGGGGTTGATGATAATGAACCCGACACCTTCTTTTTTTGCCTGGTGGACCCGTTCGATCATGCTGTGCTCGGCATTGGACTGAAAGCAGGACAGGCTGTGACCCATCTCCTCCGCTGCGGTAACCAGTCCCCGGTCAATGTCTTCAAGCGTAGTTGTCCCGTAAACCTCCGGTTCTCGTTCCCCAAGCAGGTTCAGGTTCGGCCCGTGCAATACCAGAATAGTTGCCATAACACTATTATTATCAGATGAATTCAGGAAAGTTCGCTGCTTTTTGCTAGATGATAGCAGAAAATAGACGAAATTAAAGAAAAATACTACAGCGCCTGCTTACTTCAGAGCAACCGGTTGATGATACTTTCCGCCTCCTCGGTCGGCAGGACGCCGGGCTTCACGTGAGCTACCTGCCCGCTCCTGTCGATGATCACGGTATACGGCAGTGCGCCGATGTGGTTGCCGTAGGACTCGGCCAGCTTGATTACCTCCAGTTCACCCGTCAATACCGGGTAGTTCATCCCGTGCTCCGCAACAAACTCCCGTACCTCCTCCGGTCTCTGCAATGCAACTCCTATGAATTGCAGTCCCGCGGCCTGGTACTTTGCCTGTAATGAAACGAATTCCGGGACTTCCTTCAGACAGGGCGGGCACCAGGTCGCCCAGAAATTAAGCGCAATTACCTTGCCGTCCCATTCGCTGATCGAACGCAACTGCCCATCGAGGTCCGGCAGGGTGAACTCCGGCCTGTGCCGGCCCAGGATTGACGAGGTGGTTACGGCCGGAGCTGCGTCGCCCGACGCCTGTGCAGACGGGGGGGCGGGTTCGTCCTCCTGAAACTGGTACAGGTTAAACCCCAGGAAGGCGGACAGGAAAACCAGCGCCGCCAGCGCCGGCCACAAAATCACCCTGTTCATGAAACCAGCAACATTGCCAGGTGCCGCAGAAACTGTTCCGGCTTGACGTAACCGATCAAACGGTATTCCTGCAGTTCCCGTGTGTCGGTCCCGAAAAACAGGATGGCCGGCGGCCCGAACAGTTGAAAACGTTCGAGCAATTGTTGATCCTCGTCATCATTCCGGGTCACGTCCGCCTGCAGCAGTACGACGTCCGTCAAGACCCGTTTCACCTCCGGATCGGCAAACGTGT
Source organism: Gammaproteobacteria bacterium (assembly GCA_965243115.1). Classification (GTDB taxonomy): domain Bacteria; phylum Pseudomonadota; class Gammaproteobacteria; order Eutrophobiales; family Eutrophobiaceae; genus JAAXHV01. The sequence goes on from CBDEUD010000003.1 coordinate 136,190, forward strand.
CTTCTTCCATTTCGATGCAGGTGATACACCAGTCCGCGTAAAAATCGAGCATCACGAATTTACCGTCTGCGCTCGCGGCCGCCAGCAACTGTTCCAGTTCTGCGGCAGTCTTGAAGCGCTGAAATTCCAGGCTGCTGGCAGCGGCGGGTTTTCCTGCCAGGTGCGCCAGTGGCCGCAACATGTCCTGGGAACCCGACAACGCGCCCACAATCAGGGCGCCGGCATAGATCAGGCCGGCAATGCCGACAGCCCTGAACAGTTTGCCGGTACGCGCTGTCCGGTCGAGCGCGCCCATCAGCAGCGCCGCGATGATTACCAGCAGCGCCCACAATATCATGGCGACGGCGCCCGGAATGACGCGTTCCAGGAACCAGATTGCCACGCCCAGCATAATGATGCCGAAACACTGCTTGACCTTCTCCATCCAGGGGCCGACCCGGGGCAGCAACGCCCCGGCGGATGCACCGATAATCAATAGCGGGACGCCGAAGCCCAACCCCATGGAGAACAATGCCGCGCCGCCCAGCAAGGCATCCCCGGTCTGGCTGATATACAGCAACGCGCCGGCCAGGGGCGGGGCCACGCAGGGACCGACAATAACGGCGGAAACCGCGCCCATGATGGCGCAGGAATACAATCCGGAACCCTGCCGGGGTTCTGACAGGGAAGCCAGCCGGGTCTGCACGGCCGACGGCATGCGCAGCTCATAAAAACCGAACATGGACAGCGCCAGGAGAACGAACACCAGGCTGAATGCGCCGATCACCCAGGCATTCTGGGAAGCCGCCTGCAGGTTAAGCTGGAATGAACCGGCCAGCACGCCCAGCAGGGAGTAGGTCAGCGCCATGGCGAGTACGTAGGCGAGAGACAGGACAAAACCGTGCAGCCCCGTTACTTTCCCGGGTTGTCCGACGATGATGCCCGACAGGATGGGGATCATCGGGAACACGCAAGGGGTCAATGACAATAATACGCCGAAGATAAAAAACGCGAGAACGTTCAATGCGAGGCTGCCTTGTTTCAGCTTCTCGGTAATCCTGTCCTGGGCCGAAAGTTGCGCCCGGCTGACGGGCTGCACGGCAGCGGTCGTCACCTGTCCCAGGTCGACGCTGATCTCCTTTCGCTGCGGAGGATAGCAGACCGATCCTTCCTTGCAACCCTGGTATCCCACCTGGAACAGGGCTTCGGAGATGCCCGTTCCGGCGCTGAGCAGCGGCACATCGACAGCGACCCGGCCGGTATTCACCTCCACCTCGCCGAAAGACTCATCCTGTTTGACCTTGCCGCGCGGCAGTCGCACTGCCGCACTGTCAATTCCCACTTCATCCGTCAGGGAAGTGAACGAAAATTTGTCCCGGTAGAGATAATATCCGTCTTCCACCGCCCAGGTGAATCGTACGATTCCCGGCCCGGCAGACGCTGCCGCTAACTTGAAAGCCTGGTCTGGGTCAAGAATGCCATAGCGGTTGAGGCCATCGTCGCCCGGGTCAACCAGGTTTTTCAGGCGGTCGCCTATGGATTGTGCGGACACGCCTAGGACGGCCAGGCACAGGAGTGAGGCAATAATCTGTCGTGGTTCAGGCATCTTTATGCGTAGACTTGTCAATCCAGGATAAATATCCGGGTAAACCCCTACTGACAGGGACTCCGATAATCTCCGGAAGTTCATAAGGATGCAGTTCTCTGATACGTTGCTCCAATGCCGGGTAACTTGCCGATGTTGTCTTGATGAGCAACAGGTATTCATCCGCGCGATCCACCTTGCCGTCCCAGTGGAAATACGACTGCAAGCCGGGCAGCACCTGCACGCAGGCTGCCAGTTTGCCGTCCACCAGTTCCGCGGCAATCCTGCCGGCCGTCCCGGAATCCGGACAGGTATTCAAAACCATAAGGTGCTCGGATAAATCAGTAATGACTGTCTCTCCCCGTGTTTTCGTACGGCCGAATCTGCGGGTAAATAGTATATAATAACTCACGCTTGCCGATACCTTCTTGAAAATTCACTTTCTGCCAATACATTGACAGTCATGCCGGCAATACGTTTTTCACGGGATTGATACCGATGTTCAGGATCCTTTTCCTGCTGTTTCTTACGGTCCCCTTGGTTGAGATCTACGTTCTGATCCAGGTAGGACAGGAAATAGGGGCGTTTTCAACGGTATTGCTGTGCATCCTGACCGCGGCCCTTGGGGCCATACTGCTGCGCATCCAGGGTATGCTGACGCTGCTACGCGCCCGGGAGAAACTGGGCCGCGGAGAAATACCGGCTGATAATTTACTGGAGGGCCTGATCCTGCTCATCTGCGGCGTCCTGTTGCTTACCCCGGGTTTCGTCACCGACGTGATCGGTTTCCTGTGCCTGGTCCCTTCCCTGCGCTCACTGCTGGCCCTGAAAATGCTGCACCGGGCATTCCAGGAAGACTTGCGCAAGAGAAACATTGTCGTTGAAGGGGAATTCTGGGAAGAGGACAATCAGCGGCGGTTGCGCTGACCCGCCCGCTCGTCCCCTGCTCCCTGCGGATTTGTAGTTCCTGCGAAGCTTGTCCCTGTGAAAACAGGGAGCAGGAACCCGGGCTGATTTCATGAGAAACTGTCAAGCCTGATGGACAAACAACAAAACATCATCGACTACCTGTCCGGTTTCATCAACGAGGAACGCAGGGAACGACTGAGAGAAATCCTGCGGCAGAGAACCCGCCATATCACCGTCGTGCTGGAAGACATCTACCAGCCCCAGAACGCCAGCGCGGTGTTGCGCACCTGCGAATGCCTGGGGATACAGGAAATCCACGTCATAGAAAACCACCATGAATACCGTCTCAACCCTGCCGTGGTGCAGGGGGCATCGAAGTGGATAGAGCTGGTAAAACATAACCGGGCAGGGGAGGACAATACCCGCGCCTGTATCGAAAACCTCAGGCAACGCGGCTACCGCATAATCGCCATGGATCCGGCGCCCGGCGGAAAAACCCTGGAACAACTGGATATCAGCGAAAACCTCGCCCTCTGCTTCGGCTCGGAGGAACCGGGTTTGTCCGCAACCCTGCAGGGCCTCGCCGATGAAACCGTGAGGGTCCCAATCCACGGTTTCACCCAAAGCTACAACCTCTCGGTCAGCGCCGCCATCAGTCTGTACTCCCTGGTCACGACCCTGAGAAACTCCGGTGTAAACTGGCAGCTCGGCGAAGGCGACGCCACCGGCCTTTACATCAAGTGGCTGGCGCAATCGACGCCCTCAGGACAGCAGTTGCTGGAGGACTACCTGAAACAGCTTGAGGGGATGTCGTAAATTGCTACTATGACAGTATAATAAGCTTTGGCCAGATGGAGCGAATAGGCTGTTAATTAGGCTTGTTCATAACGTTGAATGTTAATCTCGCCAGCACGTGCGCGCATCTGTGAGGCATCCCACCAAGCCTGCATTCGCAACAGCATATCCATGCTGACGTTAAAGGCTTTCTCAATGCGTAGCGCCATCTCCGGTGACAGCGATGCATGTCCATTCAGCAAAGCCGATAGTGTTGCTCGACGAACTCCCAAAATCTCAGCCGCCTTTGTCATAGTAAGGCCCAATTCACCAATGACCTCCGTGCGGATGAAGTCGCCCGGATGCGAAGGAGTCATGTTCACTTTGATGTGATTGATAGCCATCAGTGGTAATTCTCCAGATTCAAGCAGTAAATATAAAAATATTATACTGGTCCGACCCCATCAGAAGAATACTTGGGTGCGGAATGACAGGTATTCGGGATCGCCGTCGCCTATTCCCCAGTCACAGGTGTCGGCGCCGCCGCTGTCACAGAACGTCTTGACGTAATTCAGCTTGAACATCATGTTGTTGTTCACGTACCAGTTCAGCGCGGCGGTGAGCACATCACCGGAGTCATCGCCGATGCCGCTGCCGAGGTCGGTGGAGCTGTAGCGCAGGCCCACTTCCCAGCCGCCCCAGCCGCCGCCTCCGACCGGGTTCTTTACCTTAACGCTGGTGAACTTGCCGTTCTTGTAGCGGCGGTTCTCACCGGTGAGGAAATAGCTGCCCTGGACGTAAAATCCCTCCATGTCGGTAGCGCCGGCCGCTCCCGTACCGTCAAAATCACCGTAAGAGTATTCCGCGCTGGCCGCGAACGGACCCCAGATGCTTGCAGCTTCCAGGTTCATCCCCAGGAAATTATCGGCTGTTATCGAGCCGTCGGAATCCACGATCCGATCCCCTTCGGAGACACCCGGCCGCACCCGGAAGCGATTCACCGTTTTGTTGGGGTAATGTTTGTACCCGAACGCAGCGCCGGCGTGTACCAGTTGCTTGCCTGAAACATTGACCGGCAGCCAGGTGGCACGCGCCGTGACCCCCCAGCCATCGTCGATCTTGCGTTCGACGATGGAATCCGTCTCGCTTTCGGAACGCTGGCGCATCAGGTAGAAACCGCCTGCCAACGTATGATTTTTACTCTCATGCTCCAGGGTAATACCAGGGACGCGCCCGCCTATGCCGATGGATTCCGAGTCGAACAGGTCGGTGGGCGCGGCGCGCTCGATGAACGTTATGTACTTGGAACTGGTCAGGGCGCTGAGAGAGAACGGCGCCCTGCGCTGGCCTGCCGTGATGCTCGCCGGGCCCAGGCCCTTGTACCTGATGAAAACGTCTTCTATGGACATGCCGCTGTCATCGGCGTCCTCCAGGTCGAACTGGAGTTTCCAGTCCCAGTGCTCCCAGGCGGTCCCGGACAGGTAGATGCGCGCCCGGCGGAACTGCTGCTCGCTGCTGCCCGCGTTGCCGTCGCCGTCGTTGCCGACCAGGGTGAAGTCGTGCTGGGCGCGCCCGCCGATGCGGAATTTGTGCTCATCGTCCTTGAATTCCAGCTTTCCGGCGGTGGTAATTTCGGGCGCCGGTTTGGCTGCCGCGACGACCCGGGGCGCAGGTTCCGCAGGCGCTTGCGCCGGCGTTTCCGTTTCAGCCATGGCCGTGTCCCTGAGCAGTTCGTATTCCTGCTGGGTGATGCCTCCCTTGTCCCGGAGGATTTTCAGCAGTTCCAGCAGCGCGCCGTCGGCTGCATGGGCCGGTGCGGTCAACATGGCCAGTCCGCTTGCAAACAGCGCAACGTGCAGTAGCCTGAAGGTTGTTTTAAGCATATCTGTTCTCCTTAAAACTATAGGAATTTATGCCTGGGGGCAGGAGCGAACCCTTTCGAAAAGAGTGCGCGAAATAAATTACAATTATATTAATTTCGGGTGATCATTCTGTTACAACACCCAAGAACAGCGATTCCTGCCTTAGTCCCGGACAGACTAAAATCCTCGGCGTTCCTTGATGCGTTCGTAGGCCTGGCGGATTTCGTGGGTCCTCTGGGCGGCAATTTTCATCATTTCTTCCGGCAGCCCTTTTGCGACCAGCTTGTCCGGGTGATGCTGGCTGATCAGGCGGCGATAGGCTTTTTTCACCTCGGCATCGCTGGCGGTTTGCGGAATATCCAGTACCGAGTAAGCGTCTTCCAGCGTAATGCGGCCGTGCCCCTGTCCCTGGTGATGCATCTGCGCGGAAACTGATGCCAGGGTGGATTCCAGCTCATAGTCGGAAAAGCCGATCTCTTCGCAAACCAGCCGCAGCACGTGGTTTTCCTCGGGGTGCAGGATGCCGTCGGCGTAGGCGGCAAAACAGAGTATTTCAACGAACATCCGCTGCAGGGTGGTGCGCCGGGCAATTTCCCGCCGGAACTGGGAGAGGACGGAGTAGATATCGAAATCGTCTTCCTTTCCTTCATTGAACAGGGCTTTGGCCGCCTCGCGTTGCCGGGAGGAGAGATTCATGTCCTCCATGATGCGCGTGGCCATGCGGATTTCGTCCTTGGTGACCTTCCCGTCCGCCTTGCTGATGTGACCCATCACGGAGAAAATCGCGGTAAAGAAGGCCGCCTGGACGCGGTACTGGTGCCCGCGCGGCAGGTCGCCCGGTTGTCCGGCGCGCCTGCGTCTGCCGCCCGGCCCTTCGAAGTTGCCGCTTACGCCCCTGTCAAAATTACGCCCGACTGCCGCGCCCAGCACCGCGCCGAGCGGACCGCCCAGCATGAAGCCGAATGCCCCGCCCGCGAGCGTTCCCCACCATGACATTATCTGGCTACCTTTTTCATATTCATTTAATATTCAAACGGTACTGTCTTAATCTTTTTTACCATGATGATGCGATTACAGCTCCCTTGGCCTCACCAGGTGCAACAACTCACCGGCCGCCCGTTCGCTCATGGTGCCGGCGTCGGTGAATCCGAGTACCGCAACAGCGGCAGTGGTCATCAGTTTCCCGGTCTCCGTCAAGGGTGGCTCTGTGCGGCATAAAAAAGACAATAATTCGTCCAGGCCCGGATTATGGCCCGCAATCATGAAATTCCCGCAACTGTGCCTGTATTGGTCAATCAGACGAAGCAACATGCCAACTGATGCGCCGTAGATGCTGTCTTCATATACAACCTGCTCTACCCCCAGCTTGTTGTTAACTCCTTTCATTGTCTCCCGCGCGCGCACGGCAGGCGAACACAGGATGAGGTCCGGGATGATGCCTTTCGTTTTCATCCAGTTACCCATCCGGGGTGCATCCTTACGGCCCCGTTGCGCCAGGGGACGGTCAAAATCGCCCGGCGCTCCACTGTACCAGTCGGACTTGGCGTGCCTGAGCAGGATCAAACGGGCGTTATTCTGCATAAAAAATTATGAGACATAGGGAACAGGTTGCCCGGATTGTACAACATGAGTTCCCCGATGAGTGAAACTTTTGCTGCCGTTGACCTGGGGTCGAACAGTTTTCATATGGTGGTCGCAAAACTTGAGGACGGCCAGGTACGGATAATCGACCGGATCAAGGATATGGTGCGCATAGCGTCGGGACTGGACAACAGGAACAACCTGACCGAAGAGGCGATCGAGAGATCCCTGGAGTCCTTGCGGCAACTCGGGCAACGCATCAGGGAAATCCCCAGGACCAACGTGAAGGCAGTCGGCACGAATACCTTGCGCCAGGCACGCAACGGTAATGATTTCATCCGGCGCGCCCGTACCGCGCTGGGCCATAACATAGATATCATATCCGGCCAGGAAGAGGCCCGGCTGGTATTTCTGGGTGTCGCCCACACGTTCTATAACCACGACACCACCAGCCTCGTGATCGATATCGGCGGCGGCAGCACCGAGGTCATCATCGGCAAAGGCTTTAAACCCAGGGTAGCCGAGAGCCTGTACATGGGCTGCGTAAATGTCAGCCGGCGTTTCTTCGCCGACGGGAGTGTTACCCGCAAGCGCATGCGGGAAGCCATGTTGTTTGCCCGCACGGAACTCGAAACCATCGAAACCGGGTATCGCCGTATCGGCTGGGACACCGTTCTCGGTTCTTCCGGGACGATCCGGGCGATTGCCGATGTCGCCGCGGCACAGGGCTGGAGCGAGAGCGGCGTTACCCGGGAAGCCGTTGATATTCTGCGCAAGCAGCTTATCTCAGCGGGCCACCATGACAAGCTGTACCTGGAAGGTCTGATGGAACGGCGCAAGCCGGTCTTCGCCGGCGGTGTGGCTATCATGAGCGCAATTATCGACGCGCTTGGCCTGGATCATATCCATATATCCGAAGGCGCCCTGCGCGAGGGTATCATCTACGAGCTTATCGGCAGACACCAGAACCAGGATATACGCAATACGACCGTAGCCGATATCGCGGTCCGTTACGGCGTTGACCGGGAACAGGCCGATAAAGTGGCGAAAACCGCTGAGAACCTGTTTGACCAGGTACTCAAACGCTGGCGTTTTGATGCTTCCGACCGCGAGACTCTGCTGTGGTCGGCGCAACTGCATGAAATCGGTCTCGCCATCGCCCATGCGCAATACCACCGCCACGGCGCCTACCTGTTGTCCAACTCCGACATGCCGGGATTCTCGCGCCAGGAACAGCAAAACCTGTCCCTGCTGGTACGCGCCCACAGGCGAAAATTTCCTGTGCTGGAATTCGACCAGGCAACCCTGGACAACCGGGAGAGTGTTACGCGTCTTGCCATCCTGCTCAGGTTGTCCTGTGTCATGAACAGGAGCCGTTCCTATACCGCAGCGCCGAAGATCAAGGCAACGGCCGGCGACAACGGCCTGTCATTCAAATTCCCGCGGGACTGGCTGGACAACCACGCACTCACCCGGGCCGACCTGGAGACCGAGGCGGGGTACCTGGAGGCTGTTGACTTTGAGCTGAAGTTCAACTGAACTGGCTTGCCGTGCGGATTCCCGTTTGCGCGGGAATGACGGCCGGGCGCGGGAACGATGATCGGAGACAGGATCAGCGGGAGTAATTTTCCAGCAAGTGTTGCTGGGTGTTCCTGGGTTTCTGGCTGCCCGGGCGGATTTTCTTGTAGGTGCCGTCACTTTGCAGAATCCAGGCCTGGGTGTTGTCGTTCAGGTAGTTCAACAGACCGTACTTGATGACCTGGTCCTTGGGCCGCTTCTCCTCGATGGGAAAACAGGCCTCCACGCGGTGATGCAGGTTGCGGGGCATCCAGTCGGCGGAGGAGCACAGCACGAGTTCTTCTCCCCCGTTGAGGAAATAGAATACCCGGGTGTGTTCCAGGAAACGGCCGACGATGGAACGCACATGGATGTTCTCCGACAGGCCCTTGATCCCGGGACGCAGGCAGCAGATACCGCGTATGATCAGGTCTATGCGCACGCCTGACATGGATGCATTGTAGAGGGCGCGGATTATCTCCGGGTCCACCAGGGCATTTATCTTGGCAATAATATGCGCTTTTTTGCCGGTCCTGGCGTTGTCGGCTTCGCGTTCTATATACGCCAACAGGGATTTGTGCAGGGTAAATGGGGATTGCAGCAGTTTTTTCAGCTTTGACGCCCGCCCCAGGCCGGTCAACTGGAGAAACAGCATGTTGACGTCTTCCGCCATGGCCTTGTCGCAGGTCAGCAACCCATAATCGGTATACAGCCTGGCGGTGCGGGCATGGTAGTTGCCCGTTCCCAGGTGAACGTAGCGGCGCAGGCTCCTGCCTTCCCGGCGCACGACCATCACCATTTTCGCGTGGGTCTTGTAGCCGACGACACCGTACACGACATGGGCGCCGGCTTCCTGCAGTTCGGTGGCCAGTTCGATATTGGCCTCTTCGTCGAACCGGGCGCGCAGTTCGATCACCACGGTAACTTCCTTGCCGGAACGGGCCGCGTCTTTCAGTGCGTCGACCAGGGCGGAATCATCCCCGGTGCGATACAGTGTCTGCTTGATTGACAGGACGTTCGGGTCGTTTGCCGCCTGGCGCACGAAGTCGATGACGGGCGCAAAGGACTGGAACGGGTGGTGTAACAGGATATCGCCGTGTTTCAGGGCATCAAAAATGCTGCCATTCTTCTGCAAGCGCCGCGGCAGGTCGGGGGTAAACCCGGCAAAGGTCAGTTCAGGTTTGTCCACCAGGTCATAGATCGCCATTAACCGGTTCAGGTTTACCGGTCCGTTTACCTTGTAGAGATCATCTTCATCCAGTTCAAATTGTTGCAGCAAAAACGCGGACAGATCAGCGGGACAATTATCAGCAACCTCCAGCCTGACCGCGTCATTGAACCTTCTGGACGGCAATTCGCCTTCCAGTGCTATCAACAGGTCATCCACTTCTTCGTCGTCCACAAACAGTTCGCTGTTGCGGGTCACCTTGAATTGATAACAGCCCGTAGCCGTCATGCCGGGGAACAGGTCATCCACATGGGCGTGGATGATGGACGACAACAGAATGAAGTTCCATTTCCCCTTGCTGATGTCTTCCGGCAGGTGCACCACCCTGGGCAGCGACCGGGGCGCCTGGACGATGGACAGGCGGGTTTCCCGTCCGAATGCGTCCTTGCCATCGAGCGTGACAATGAAATAGAGGTTCTTGTTCAGCACCCGGGGAAACGGGTGTGCGGGGTCCAGCCCGATGGGGCTGAGCACAGGCAGGACATTGGTATTGAAATAGCGCTTGACCCAGCGCGATACCGCGGGCTTCCATTCACTGCGCCGCAGCACTTGTATCTTCGCGCTTTCCAGTTGCGGCGTAATCGTATCATTCAGCACCGAATACTGGGTATCCACCAGTTCATGGGCAAGGGCGCCAATCTGTTTCAGGGTTTCCACCGGGCTGAGGTTATCCGGCCCGGTCTGAACCGAACCATACTTCACCTGCTGCTTGACGCCGGCAACGCGGATCTCGAAAAACTCATCCAGGTTGGTGCTGGCGATGCAGAGAAATTTCAATCGTTCCAGCAACGGCATGGATTCGTCTTCGGCCTGGGCAATAACGCGCCGGTTGAATTCCAGCAGGCTTAACTCGCGATTGATGTAAAACTCGGGGTTACTGAGATTTTGCGTGTCCACACAACTTCGGGTTCGTTATAGCCGACGCCGGGCGCAAAACCGGGGTCAGCCGCCTCTTACTTCGTCTTCCATCTGCTCAATGCTGATATGGCGCACATCCTTGCCCTCAACGAAATATATAACATTCTCGCAGATGTTGCGAGCATGGTCGGCTATGCGTTCCAGCGCCCGCGCCACCCACATGGCGTCGATAAAACTGCTGATATTGCGCGGGTCTTCAATCATGTAGGTGATGAGTTGCCGCAGGATAGCCCCGTACTGCTCGTCGGATTCCGGCTCTTTCCGGGCTGTTACCAGGGCCTCCTGGCTGTCCATGCGGGCAAACGCATTCAACGCGTCGCGCACCATATCCCTTACGAAAACGCCCATGGTATTTATCCCGACATAGTGGGAACGCTGACCCGACTTGTCTGCCAGGCTTATGGTCATCTTGGCTATCTTGTCTGCTTCATCGCCAATGCGTTCCAGGTCGGTGATGGTCTTGATCACCGCAATCACAAAGCGCAGGTCGCCGGCCGCAGGTTGCCGGCGCGCCAGCAGTGTCACACATTCCTCATCGATGGATACCTCAAGAGAGTTCAGGCTGTCCTCGTTTTCCATTACCTTCTCCGCACGGGAAACATTGAGTTCAATCAATGCCTCCAGCGCATCGGAAAACTGTTGTTCGGCAAGGCCGCCCATGGCCAGCACATCGGATCGTATGGTTTCCAGTTCATTATCGAATTGCCTGGAAATATGGTGTGGAACGTTGCTCATAATATTTCACTCTCCATTCATAGGGGACGGATTTGAAATCCGTCCCCGGATAACCTAACCATAACGTCCGGTTATGTAGTCTTCCGTCATTTTCTCACTGGGGTTGGTGAACAGTGTGCCGGTGTCGTTAAACTCAATCATTTCTCCCAGGTACATGTAGGCCGTGTAGTCGGACACCCTTGCCGCCTGCTGCATGTTATGGGTCACTATGACGATAGTATAGTTGGCTTTGAGTTCATAGATCAGTTCTTCGACTTTCAGGGTGGATATCGGGTCCAGGGCTGAACAGGGTTCATCGAGCAACAGGATTTCAGGTTCGATGGCAATAGCCCGCGCAATCACCAGGCGCTGGGCCTGGCCGCCGGAGAGCCCCAGGGCATTATCGTCGAGCCGGTCCTTGACCTCATCCCACAACGCTGCATTCTTCAGGGCCTTCTCTACCACGGCATCCAGGGTCTGCCGCCTGTTGATGCCCTGGATCCTGAGACCATAGGCCACGTTTTCATAGATGCTTTTCGGGAACGGGTTGGGCTTTTGAAAGACCATGCCGACTTTCCTCCTGAGCTCGGCCACGTTCACCGCCTTGGCAAAGATATTTTCTCCGCCAATCCTGATCTCGCCGCTGGTATGAACATTGTCGATAAGGTCATTCATGCGGTTAAAACAGCGTAGCAACGTCGACTTGCCGCAACCGCTGGGGCCGATGAATGCGGTGGCCTTCTTCTCGGGCACCACCATGGTAATGTCCTTCAAAGCCTGCTTTTCGCCGTAATGCAGGTTCAGGCCGTTGACGTAAATACAGGGTTTTTCATCTGCCAGGGACAGCTTTCCCAGATGTCCGGTCACGGCGCCCAGGTTCACGGCGTGGGTGCCCGGAACTGTTTTGTCTGTGTCGGTTCGGTCGTTCACGTATTCTCTATTCCGGTCAGTGCTGCTCGGCTGCCCGATATTTTTCCCTGAGGGTGTTGCGGACTTTGATTGCGGCCAGGTTCAAAAAGATAATGATCAGGATCAATAAAAAAGCGGTTGCGTAAACCAGCGGCCTGGCCGCTTCCACGTTCGGGCTCTGGAAACCCACGTCGTAGATATGAAATCCCAGGTGCATGAATTTCCTGTCCAGGTGCAGGAACGGGAAATTCCCGTCCAGCGGCATGGACGGTGCCAGCTTGACGACACCGACAAGCATCAGCGGCGCGACCTCGCCGGCGGCGCGGGCAATGGCCAGTATGAGTCCCGTCAGCATGGCTGAAGCCGTCATGGGCAGGACCGTGCGCCACAGCGTCTCGGCCTTGGTCGCGCCCAATGCCAGGCTGCCTTCGCGAATCGCCCGCGGCACCCTTGCCAGGCCTTCTTCGGTGGAGACGATAACCACCGGCACAGTCAACAAGGCCATGGTCAATGACGCCCACATAATGCCGGGGGTGCCGAAAGTGGGCGCGGGCAGGGATTCGGCGAAAAACAGTTCGTCGATCGTGCCACCCAGGAAATACACAAAAAAGCCCAGCCCGAACACGCCGTAGACGACCGATGGAACACCGGCCAGGTTGTTCACGGCGATGCGAATCAACCTGGTAAACGGGCCCTGCCGTGCGTATTCCCGCAGGTACACCGCCGCCACGACGCCAAAAGGCGTTACCAGCACGGCCATGATCATCACCATCAGGACGGTGCCGAAAATTGCCGGGAAAATGCCGCCTTCGGTATTCGCTTCCCTGGGGTCTCCCGATACGAATTCCCAGAGTTTCTCAAAATAAAATGAAATCTTGTCCGTGACGCCCATGGCGTTGGGGCGGTACGCCCGGACCACCTTGGCAAACGGGAGTTCGGCTTCCTGGCCGCCGGCAAGGGTTGCCACGAAGGATGTCCTGTTCAATTGTTCATACAGGTCGGTGAGGCGCCCGGTATAACCGTTGTATTCTTCCTGCAGGTCGGCGCGGCGGGCCTCGATTTCCGCGTAAGCCGGACTGCCTGCCGGTGCGCCGTTCAATACCAACCCTTTTTCCCGCAGGCGCAGGCGCTCCATCCCGTAGTTGACTGCCCCTATCAGGTCTTTCTCGACATGGTGTATTTCCTCCAGTATCTCCTCACTCTCTGCGACATATTGCTGGAACAGCTCCCAGACCGGGTCGGCATTCACCACCTCGCCGTCTTCCTTGACGGCCTTGAGGTAACCGTAAAAGTTCCCCCATTCGTACCTCTCTACGGCCATGATGTCTTCCGGGTAGGACAGGTTCCGCATGGCTGCATCGAGCACCCAGCGGTAGTCGAAACCCGTGTAATCCCGATTGCCGATCCTGACCAGGCTGCGCTCGATAACTTCATGGTGCGCCGGGATTCGGCTGTCGTCACCCGGGGACCTTGCCCGGGGCACCGATTCGGAATCGACAAATTCACCTGCCAGGGCAATCACCGTACCGTCCGCATCGGTGTAATCGAACGCGGCAACGTCACTCGGCCAGAAATGGCCCAGGCCGCGCACCATGATCAGGATGACCAGCCCGGCAACCATGATAATGGACAGGCTCACCGCGCCGGCATTCAGCCAGATATAGGGTTCACCGCTGTCGTACCAGCCCTTGATTGAAGCCTGCCTTTTCATAAAGAACTGTACTTCACCCGCAACCTTTGCCTGACGACCTCGGCTATGGTGTTGAACAGGAACGTCGCCAGGAACAGCACCAGGGCGGCCAGGAATAATATACGGTAGTGGGTGCTGTCCACTTCGGATTCCGGCATCTCAACCGCGATATTGGCGGACAGGGTGCGAAACCCTTCAAAGATATTCATGTCCATGATGGCCGTATTCCCCGTCGCCATGAGTACGATCATGGTCTCCCCCACCGCCCGGCCGAAACCTATCATGACCGCGGAGAAAATTCCCGGGCTGGCGGTAAGCAGCACCACTCTCATGGCGGTCTGCCAGGTGGTTGCACCCAGCGCCAGCGATCCCATCGTCAGGTGTTCGGGCACACCGAAAACCGCATCTTCACAGATGGTAAATATAATGGGAATGACGGCAAACCCCATGGCGATGCCCACTACCAGCGAATTCCTCTGGTCGTAGGTTATGCCTAATTCATCTGTTAACCACAAGGGCATATTCCCTGCAAATAACGCTATTTCAAGAGGCTGGCTGAGGGCAAATGAGACAATGCCGGTACCGATGATAACAGGTGCAAGCAGTACCGCCTCCCAGCCCTCGGGGACCCTGTGGCGGAGGTGATCGGGGAGCCTGTTCCAGCAGTAAGCCGCGATGATCACGCTTAGCGGCAACAGGAGAATACATAAAAACAGGCCCGGCATGTTCTGCTCCACGAACGGGGCAAACCACAGACCGGCCAGAAAGCCCAGGATAACCGTAGGCAATGCCGCCATGATCTCGATAGTGGGCTTGACGATGTCCCGCATTATTGCGGACATGAAATAGGCGGTATAGATGGCGCCCATAATGGCCAGGGGCACGGCAAACAACATGGCGTAAAATGCGGCTTTCAGTGTGCCGTATACCAGGGGCGTCAGGCTGAATTTCGGCTCGAAGTCACTGCTTGCGGAGGATGACTGCCAGATAAATTCCGGCTGGTCCCGGCTTTCATACCAGACCTTGCCCCAGATGGACGACCAGGATATTTCCGGGTGCTCGTTGTCTATCTCCCAGAACAGTATCGAACCGGTCTCATCTTCCACCAGCATGGCATTGGCCCGCGGCGCTACGGCCAGTTGCGTCAGCCTGTTATCGCTGATTTTTTCCAGTTCCACCGTTCGGTGTGCGGTCGAGTGATAAATACCCAGGTAGCCGGCATCATCCGTTGCCAGGAAACCTTTCCTGAAGTATTCCGGCGCGATGGACGTGATCCTGGCTGATTGTGAGTTGAAACCGCGTATTTTTTCCAGGGTGTAGTTGTTTTCCTGGTCGCGCACGGGAAACCACTGGAAAATATTTCCATCTGAGTCGCCGACCAGTATGGAAATACCGCCACTCAAAAACGACATGCCGGTAATCTCCGTGGGTATGCTGACGGCCTGCACTCTTTGCACCAGGACCGGGTCGGCCTTGTCACTGATATCGTAGTAGGAAATCAGCCCGCCCTGTTCGGCAACGTACAGTTCCCTGTGTTCCACGTCCATCAACAGGAAAGTAACCTTGCCGGCAACCGGGACTTGGCTTCTCGTGGTTGTGATTTCGGCTTCATCACTCAAAAACGACTCTTCCTCGACCATGTTCAACAACAACAGGCGCTGATCCTGCGTGAGTGCGGCAATGGTAATCTGGTCCTCATCGTATTGCGCTGCGATCAGGGCAATTGCCTGGCCTGTATCATCCATCTTTATCGGTTCCCTGCCGGCCGGCCAATCTATCCCGGGGTGTATAACACGTATGTCGTCCGGGTATGTGACCCGGTATTCATGCAAGGCCAACAGGGCGGCGCCGTCGTTCAATCCCAGAGCCAGCAGTCGTTGTGAAGGATCACCGGCGGCAAACGCAGTAACCCGGGCCCGGGTTTCCTGCAGCAGGGATTCCCGGTGCACCAGGCTGCCGTCTGCGGTATTGAAAAACACGGCATTACCATCGCCGGTTACCCGCAGACCGATTTCCCGTTGTTCTTCCATGGCGTAATACAGGCTCCCTGTTCCCGTACCCGCGGGAACCGGGTAATCCGCCACCTGTTCGATCTGCGCCGGCTTGAACATGGGCAACACCACGTAAACCAGGTAAAACGCGATGAGTACGATGGCAACAATGACGCTGATACCGCCCAGGGCCATCACGTAACGCAGCGCGACATCCTTCAGGTGGCGGTAATAGCGATGTTTTTGTGCTTCGGCCGAGTTGAAATCAGCCAGCAGGGAGGTTGTGCCTGCATCATTCATGGAAGAGTATAAATCTTGAATAATGGGGTCAGGTCGCACATTGCACATATAAAGAAATGAGTGTGAAGTTGTGAGACCATCCCAATGTGCAATGTGCGACCTGACCCCATTATTCGACCGTCAATTGCTGGCCACGTCAACCGCGCCGATCAGGGCAAGCTGCTTCCTGGCAACCCTGGCAGGCAAGGGTATATAACCGTCCTTGACAACCACTTCCTGTCCCGTTCTGGACATGATCATCCTGACGAATTCACGCTCCAGGGGGGGCAGGGCATCGTTCGGTGTCTTGTTGACATAGACATAGAGAAAGCGCGCCAGGGGATAACTCCCGGCAATGGCATTGGACGGCGTGGCATCGGTAAAACCGGTTCCATCCTCGCTCAGCGGCACGGCGCGCACCCCCGATGTCTTGTAACCGATACCGGAATAACCTATGCCGTTGATCGACTTGGTTATCCCCTGCACGACAGAGGCCGATCCGGGTTGTTCATTGACGTTATTCTTGAAGTCCCCCTTGCACAGGGCCTGTTTCTTGAAGTAACCGTAAGTACCTGACACCGAATTGCGGCCGTATAACTGAAGCGGCCTGTTGCTCCAGGCGCCGCTCAGTCCCAGTTGGCCCCAGCGCGTTATATCCCCGGCGTAACCGCATTTGCGGGTCGCGGAAAAAATCGCATCGATCTGCGGGATGGTCATCCCCTCAACGGGGTTGTCCTTGTGCACGTACACCGCCAGGGCGTCTATAGCTACCGCGATGGGGGTGGGTTTATAACCGTATTTCGTCTCGAAACCGGCGATTTCCTTATTCTTCATCCTGCGGCTCATGGGCCCGAAGTTGGAGGTGCCCTCCGACAAGGCGGGCGGCGCTGTCGAAGAACCGGCAGCCTGGATCTGCACGCTGACGTTGGGATAGAGTTTTTTGAATTCCTCCGCCCACAGGGTCATCAGGTTTGCCAGCGTGTCGGAACCCACACTGATGACATTGCCCGATACGCCGCTGGACTTGCTGTAATCAGGCAGGTCAGGGTCAAGGTCTATCGCCAGCGCCGGCCGGGTTGCGATAGCTGTTATTACGATGGCCGCACATAATGGAAATTTGAATTTCATGTTGTCATCTCTCCGGTTTATATATCGACATTCCGGCGCATGCCTGTCTCTCATTCACGCCGTAAGCCCATTGAACAACATTAATATTAAGAAAATATGACAGCAGGACCCGAAGCCGTTTTTTTAATCGTATGCTTTTTCTAACCCTCTCGTACCTGTGCAGCGACAACCACCCGGCTTGCCGGAAGATGGCATTGCACCGTTGTACCCCTGCCCGGTTCGCTGCTGATCGTCAACTCGGCCTGGTGCTGCACCATGACGTGTTTGACAATTGCCAGACCGAGCCCCGTTCCCCCTTTTTCCCTGGACCGTGCCTTGTCCACCCGGTAGAAACGCTCAGTGACGCGCTGGATATGTTCAGCCGGGATCCCTTCTCCGGTATCTGTTACTTCCAGACAGGCGCCTGTACCGGTCCGATGCCATGTAATTCCGATTACGGCACCTGCAGGCGAGTATTGCACCGCATTGAAAACGATATTGGAAAAGGCGCTGTAAAGACTTTCCTGATCCCCTTTCACTGCCAAACCCGCCTGGATATCCAGGGCGAATGTATGCTTCTGGTCGCCGCTCAAGGTCCGTGCCTCGTCGTGAATAACCGATATCAACTCGGCAATATCCACCTCGTTGTCCAGGTCTGCAGAAGGGTTGCTCTCCAGCCTGGATAATTTAAGCAGATCTTCTATCAGGTTCTGCATACGCCGCGCCTGGTTGCGCATCTGCCTGATGCGTGGTTCCCACCCCGTTGAAAGCTCATCAGTTTCATTACCCATGGCTTCCAGATATCCTGATATCACCGTGAGCGGGGTCCTCAATTCATGGGAGGCATTGGCGATAAAATCCTTGCGCATGCGGTTGGCGCGCTGTATGTCCGTAACATTGCCGGCTACCAGCAACAGAGAAGACTCTGCATACCTGGTGATCCTGATTTCCAGGCTGATGTCCGGATTGACGGGGGACGCGGTCAACAGACTCTTCTGCGCGTTATCCTCATTTGCCCGGGAAAGGAAACCCAGTAACTCGGGCTGCCTGAAAATATGAGACAAACGTTGCCCCCGGTCCCTGGGAATGCGGATCCCCAGATGCTCGGAAGCTTTCTCATTGGCCCATTCGACATGGCTTTCCGCATCCATGACGACAACGGCATCGGGCAAGGCGACTATTGCTTCCTCGAAACGCGCCAGGGACCTAGAGAGGTCGTCCTCGCGCTGTTTATGCCGGGCCCGCAGGAATTCGATCTCCCGAACTATCTCATTAATGATGCCGGGAGTATCAGCCGGATTCTGTTCGCCGCCGCTACGCAGGAATGCGCTGATTTCTTTCAGTTTGCGGTATTGCCATACCAGGCAGAAGAGGATCCCGAACGTAAGCCCTGCCAGGAAATTGCCCGCGAGCAGTCCTGCAACCCCGGAGACTATGACCACCAGCGCCAGACGTAACAGATCAGGGTGCATGCTTGTTTGTTTGCGGTTTTTAGTGGCTGGTTTCTGAAAACAACCGTCCGGCTACCTGGTGGAAAACCGGTAACCCACGCTGCGGACTGTTTGAATGAATCGGTTATAGTTATAGGGTTCCAGTATCTTGCGCAGGCGGCGTATATGCACGTCCACGGTGCGTTCTTCAACGTAGACGTTCCGGCCCCAGACCTGGTCCAGCAACTGGTCCCGGGTATAGACCCGTTCCGGATGGGTAATGAAAAAATGCAGCAGGCGGAATTCAGTCGGGCTGATACCAACAGTTTGCCCCTCAACCGTGACCCTGACCGTGTCCGGGTCCAGTGTCAGCCCCTTGACGGAGACGATACCCTCGCTGTCCCGGGTTTTTGCCCGCCGCATAACCGCCCTGATACGGGCCAGGAGTTCCCCGGTTGAAAATGGTTTGGTGATATAATCATCAGCCCCTGTGTCGAGCCCGCGCACCTTGTCCGCTTCTTCGCCCCGAGCAGTCAACATGATGATAGGGATATCACTGGTATCAGGGTTGCTGCGTATGCGCCTGGCGTATTCAGCGCCACTCATGCCGGGCAACATCCAGTCCAGCAGGACAAGATCCGGCCTGTCGTCGGCAAGTATCGGCCTGGCCTGTTCAACATCCCCTGCTTCGCGCAGCGTATAACCCTCCTTCATGAGAGTGTACCCCAGCATCTCCCTGATGGGAGCCTCATCCTCAACAAGGAGTATCTTGCCTTTCATAAGCCCGGCCTGACGGCTTAACATGCGTCAATTAAACAGGAACTATGTTACCGTTATATGACAGGATTGATCAAAAATCACAAAACGGCTTTATTTTATTCAGACGACAGCGCCTTAAGACTGGCCGAAGCCAGGGCGGCAGTCCGTCTGGCTATGCCGCAAAATGCTCCGCATTGACGGGAAAAATGTTATCAATAACGGCCGGTGCGAAGCCGGCAAATATATTGGCGCAAGTCGGCACCAGGTGCACGTACCAGATGAATCCGGGTTGCGATTATATCGTCAGGATACTGAGCAGGTTTTTATAATCTTCCTCAACCCTGTTATCGTTTTGTCGCAATTCCGCGACCTTCCTGTGGGCATGCAGCACGGTGGTGTGGTCACGGCCGCCGAAAGCGTCCCCTATTTCAGGCAGACTGTGGTTGGTCAACTCCTTCGCCAGGGCCATGGCTACCTGTCTGGGGCGGGCAATGGAACGGCTTCTTCGTTTTGAAAGCAAATCCGCGACCTTGATCTTGTAATATCTGGCAATGACCTTCTGGATATTTTCCATGGTAACCTGGCGTTCCTGCAGCAACAGCAAATCGCGTAGCGCATGCTGGCAAAATTCGATGTCAATGGGTTGGCCGGTCAGGTTCGAATTGGCGATGACCCTGTTCAGGGCGCCTTCCAGCTCGCGCACGTTCGATACGAAGCGCTTGGCTATAAAAAAAGCCACGTTGTCCGGCAGGTCTATCTGCGCGTTTTCCGCCTTGGACTTGATAATGGCGACCCGGGTCTCGTATTCCGGCGGTTCGATGGCAACGGTCAGCCCGCTGCTGAAACGCGACCTCAGCCGGTCTTCAATGCCGTCCACTTCTTTCGGGTAGCGGTCGCAGGTCAGGACCACCTGGTTCGCCCCTTCCAGCAGCGTGTTGAAGGTATAGAAAAACTCTTCCTGCGACCTGTCCTTACCGGCAAAAAACTGAATGTCGTCGATAAGCAGGACATCCAGCGAGCGGTAATTACGTTTGAATTCGTCAATGGTGTTATGCCGCAGCGCCTTGACCATGTCGGCGACGAAACGTTCCGAGTGCAGGTAGGCAACGTTCGTCCTTGACCGGCTTTCCAGGATGGAGTTGCCGATGGCGTGCATCAGGTGGGTCTTGCCGAGGCCGACGCCGCCGCACATGAACAAGGGGTTATAGGCGCTGCCGGGGTTTTCCGCGACCTGGATGGCCGCAGCCCGGGCAAGCTGGTTCGACTTCCCTTCCACAAAAGCGGTGAACCTGTAGTTGCGGTTCAGGTTCTCCGGCAGGTAGTTGCGGCTGACCACCGCGCCCTGTGTCTGCCGCGTCTGCCTTGCGCCTGTCTTCTGACTGCCGACCTCCAGAGACAGCACAAGCCTTCCGTTCCGCCCCTGCGATTGCAGCAATTCGTTGATGCGGGGCAGGTATTTTTCATTCACCCAGTCCAGGACAAACCGGTTTGGCGCCAGCAAGCGCAGCTTGTTCCTGCCCTCTACTGCCTGGAGCGGGCGAATCCACGTATTGAACTGTTCGGGAGGCAGCTCTCCGGCGAGTCGTTCCAGGCATGATTTCCACACAGACGTCAACGAACAGCCCCCTCATCGAAAAACGTGAATGAACGTTCAAGTTTATACCTCTTAAACGGACTTATCCAATAGAATATCCTCACGCCTGCCGAATCCGTTCCTGCTGTCATTGACAAGCAGGAAAACAAGACAGTAAAATGCCTGCCTATCCAGGGAATAGCACTGAATTCCGATGAAACGTACATACCAGCCCAGCAATATCAAACGAAAACGACGTCATGGTTTTCGCGTGCGCATGCGCACCAAAGCCGGGCGGCAGATTTTGAAGTCGCGCAGAGCCAAAGGCAGGAAGCGCTTGACCGCTTAACCCGCAAATCCGTGTCACCTGAACGTCTCCGTTTCCAGCGAAAACACAGACTTAACAACGCAGCGGATTACCATAACGTTTTTAATTCATCCTGCCGCTCCAGGGACTCACAGTTCGTCGTTCTGGCGTGCAGGAACGGCAAGCCGTACCCGCGGCTGGGACTGGCTATTTCCAGGAAGGCGGTAAAAGCGGCTGTATCCAGAAACAAGATAAAACGCACCATACGGGAAAGTTTCCGCAATCATGCAGATATATTGTCAGGACTCGACATTGTGGTGCTGGCGCAAAAACAGGTTAAACCAGATGCAGGCGGACACATGAGCCGGTCTCTCGAAACCCATTGGCAAAGGATCCTGCAATGCGGGCAATAATTACCTGGGCGATCCGCTGGTACCAGCGCTATGTCAGCCCGTTCCTGGGCGCAAGCTGCCGGTTTTATCCGTCCTGTTCCAGCTATGCCGGTGAAGCACTGGAAAAACACGGGACGCTGCGCGGCGGCTGGCTGAGCGTGAAGCGCCTGTGCCGCTGTCATCCGTTTCATCCGGGCGGCGTAGACCCGGTCCCGTAGCCGCGTATCCCGCAAATACTCCGGCCTGCAATGGATACCATGCGTTTTATTCTTGTCCTGGCGCTGACGCTGGTATCCATCATGTTGTGGGAAGCATGGCAGCAGGATTACGGCTCTGCGCCTGCCGGCGCGGGTAACGGGGATGTACCGGCCCTGGTTGAAGACCCGGGCATCCCCCGGGTAAAACCGGACGAAACGGCCACACCGGCCCTGTCCCGTGATGAAATACCGCAGGAAACTCATGGTTCCGTGATAACCGTAGAAACGGATGTGCTGCGGGTGAAAATCGATCAGGGCGGAACCCTCGTCTCCGCCGAGTTGCCTGACTACCCGGTCGCACTGGACAAACAGGACCAGCCCTTCGTGCTCCTGGACGACTCCTCCGACTTGTATCACGTCATACAAAGCGGCATTGTCGGCGCATCGGCGCCGACTCACACGGACACGTTTTTATCGAACCGGACGTCCTACGCCCTGAACGAAGGCCAGGAGATGCTGGAAGTACCGCTTACCTGGGAATCGCAGGACGGCATATGGGTCAGCAAGGTGTTCGTTTTTACCCGCGGTTCCTACCGGGTTCACCTCAAACATATCATAGAGAACGGGTCGGGCGCGGCATGGGAAGGCCGGCAATATACCCAGATTAAACGGGACAGCCCGACCAGGAAAGGCCGGAGAATGGTCTACACCTATACCGGCGCAGTGCTCTCCAGCCCCGATAACCGCTATGAGAAGATCAGCTTCGGCGATATGGAGGACGAAGTGACGGAGGCGGATATCAGCAATGGCTGGGCAGCCATGATACAGCATTATTTCCTGACCGCAGTTCTCCCCGCCGACAAGGAGGCTGCTTACCGCTACTACACCCGCGCGTTTTCTTCCCTGTATTATGCCATCGGTAACGTCTCTCCGACCCTGCAACTCGATCCCGGGCAACGGGGTGAACTAACGGGTGATCTGTATATCGGCCCCAAGGTGCAATCCGTCCTGGCACAACTGGCGGACGGTCTCGAACTGACGGTGGATTACGGCGTCCTGTGGTTTCTCGCCAAACCGTTGTTCTGGTGCCTGGAACGGTTGCACGGGCTGACGGGGAACTGGGGTTGGTCTATTATCCTGGTGACTATTCTGCTGAAGATCCTGTTTTACCATCTATCTGCGGCCGGTTATCGCTCCATGGCGAATATGCGCCGGGTCCAGCCGCGCCTCATGTCGATCCGGGACCGCTACAAGGACGACCGCGCCCGCCTGAACCAGGCGATGATGCAGATTTACAAGGAAGAGAAGATCAACCCGTTCGGCGGCTGTTTTCCGATCCTGGTGCAGATCCCGGTCTTCCTTGCTCTCTACTGGGTTCTGCTGGAAAGCGTCGAACTCAGACAGGCGGATTTTATCTTCTGGCTGAAGGATCTATCCAGCAAGGACCCGTTCTTCGTGCTGCCGGTCATCATGGGCGCAACCATGCTCATCCAGCAAAAACTCAACCCCGCGCCGATGGACCCCATGCAGGAGAAAGTAATGAAGGCCCTGCCTTTCATCTTCACGGTATTCTTTGCGTTCTTCCCGTCAGGACTGGTGTTGTACTGGGTCACGAACAACATCCTGTCTATTGCCCAGCAATGGCTGATCACGAGAAACCTGGAAAAAGAGGGCCTGTCCGCTGCCAAGTGACGATCCTGTGGTAGTCCGGGCCCGGGAACACACAGATACTGTCGCGGCCATCGCGACACCGCCCGGGCAGGGCGGGGTGGGCATCGTGAAAGTGTCCGGACCGGACAGCGGCAGGATCATTACGGCAATCTGTCAAATCCGGCCCGAACCCCGCAAATGCCTGTACACCGCTTTTCACGGCGACCAGGGGCAGATACTCGATCGCGGCATGGCGCTGTTTTTCCAGGGTCCCGATTCCCATACCGGCGAAGATATCGCCGAGTTGCACGGCCACGGCGGCCCGGTCGTGATGAACCTGCTGCTGCAACGGGCCCTGTCACTGGGCGCCCGCTATGCGCGGCCCGGCGAATTCAGCGAAAGGGCTTTCCTGAACGACAAGATCGACCTGCTGCAGGCCGAAGCCGTGGCCGACCTGATAAGCAGCGCCTCGGAACAGGCGGCCATGAGCGCGCTGCGGTCCATGGAAGGGCTGTTTTCCGAACTGGTCGAAGGGCTGGTAAAAGACATTACCGAACTGCGCGTATTTGTCGAGGCCACCCTGGATTTTCCCGAGGAAGAGATCGACCCCCTGGCGGAAACGGAGTTGCAGGACCGGCTGGCCGCGTGCCGGCGCGCAATGGCCGACTTATCCGCCCGGGCGGAAACCGGCCGGCTGCTGGCGGAAGGCCTGAAAATCGCGATCATCGGCAAACCCAACGCCGGGAAATCAAGCCTGCTGAACCGGCTTGCCCAGGTCGAGCGGGCCATTGTCTCGCCCATACCCGGCACTACCAGGGATACCATCGAGCAACAGATTTTGATCGACGGCATACCGGTCAACGTCATCGACACCGCGGGGATAAGAAGGGCCGGCAACCGCATCGAACAAGAGGGTATCAGGCGCGCCAGGTCGGCGGCCGGCAGTGCGGACGTAGTGATCCTCATAGCCGATACGACCGCGGACGATATCCGGGACCTTCAGGCCATCGCCGCGGACCTGGAATCGGAGAAAAAACTGTTGTACGCATTCAACAAGATTGACCTGTCGGGTCACCGGGCCGGCAGGCCCGAACCGGCAACAGCCTTGCGGGAGATTTATCTCTCGGCAAAAACGGGCGCCGGGATTGATGAGTTGAAACGGGAAATCAAGGAGATCGCGGCAGGGTCGGACTTTTCGGAGAACAGCTTCATTGCCCATACCCGCCACATCAACGTCCTGCGTACGGCCGGGGAGTTGCTGGAACAGGCCGCGGCGCAGTTCCGGAGCACCCGGGCAGTCGAACTGTTCGCCGAAGACCTGTCCCGACTGCACCATACTCTCGGCGAGATCACCGGCGAGTACACGGCCGATGACCTGCTCGGCGAGATATTTTCCCGCTTCTGTATCGGCAAATAAGCCTCCGGGCCGGATACGGGGACGGGGACTACGGGGACGGATTTTAAATCCGTCCCCAACGGTGATTCAGGCCATTGCCGGCCCTTCGTCCATAAGGAAAACAAAATGGGCGTCCAGCAAGTCTGCCATATCAAATTCCTGCAACGTAACCATTCCGCCGCCATCGGCAGACAAATCAATGACTACGCCGGTGTCCTGCTGCTGCATGTCCAGGTCTTCAACAGACTGAATGTCCGCAAACGCGGTGAGGTCAATCCTGTCCTCTCCGTTGCCGAAATCCAGGACGGTGTCATCCCCGCCCCCGGTGGCAATGACGAACACATCATCGCCTTCACCCCCATCCAGCATGTCATCATCGGGACCGCCCCAGAGCCGGTCAGCGCCGGGGCCGGCTTCCAGGGTATCATTGCCGATGCCGCCGTACAGCCTGTCGTCGCCGGGACCGCCTATCAGCAAATCATCGCCGCCGCCGGGACCGCCGTATAACTCGTCAGCGCCGGCATCACCGTTAATCCGGTTATCCCTCAGGTCGCCTGCCAGTATGTCGGCCCGGGTGGACCCGTGGAGATTCTCGATATCAGCTATGAACAGCAGCTGTATCAGATCCTCTGCGTCCCCAAAAAAGACCGTTATCGAAAAACTGTCACCTTCGGCTTCGCCGCCCCGGGCGGTGCCGTTGTGCAAACGTACTACCACACCCTCTCTCGAAAAAAAGTAGGAGGCAGTATCATTGCCCTCGCCGCCGCGTAACAGGTCCGCACCGGGACCACCATCCAGCCAGTCATCGCCTTCCCTGCCGTCCAGCTCGTCATCGCCGCGGTAGCCCCCAAGCCGATTGGGACCGTGGGCGCCTTCCAGTATGTCATCATGGGCAGAGCCTATCAGGTCCTCGATATCCGGCACTTCTATCTGCCGGGTTTCTCCCGCGGGGGTTACATATTCAACCGTCTTCCTGCCGGGATAGGTATCGCCCTCGGCGTCGCCGCCCCGGGCAACCCCGTTATGCAAACGCACTTCCACCGCTTCGTCTGAATGCGCGTAGGAGGAGAGATCGTTACCCGCGCCGCCCCGCAGCACGTCGGCGCCTTCACGGCCCTCCAGCAGGTCATGGCCTCCCCTGCCATCCAGTTCGTCATCACCCTTGTAGCCTATCAGCCGATTGGAATTGCGGGCGCCGATCAGTATGTCATCATGGAGAAAGGAGCCGTACAGGTTCTCGATATCGGGTACTTCAATTTCCCGGGTTTCCCCTGCGGGATCCGTATACTCCATCGTCTGCCTGCCGGGAAAGGTGTCACCCTCGGCAAAGCCGCCGCGGCCGGTACCGTTTTCCAGGTCTACTTCCACCCCCTCATCCGAAGAGAAATAAATGGCGGCATCAATGCCGTCGCCACCGATGAGCACGTCCGCGCCACCGCCGCCGGCGAGATAGTCATTGCCTTCCCCGCCATCCAGCACGTCATCACCGTAATAGCTCCACAGCCCGTTACCGCCGCGGCTGCCGACCAGTGTGTCATCGTGAGCAGAGCCGAACAGGCTCTCGATGTCGAGGATTTCGATCTCCTCCGCCTCCTCTTCCTCCTCCCCCCCGAACACCAGTGATACAATGAACTCCTCAAATTCGGGGACATCAAGTTTCGGGGCACTTTCATCAGCTTGCGTAATCCTGATAGTCTTGCTGCCGGCAAACACATCGCCTTCCGCATGACCCCCGCGGGCCGTGCCGTCATCCAGACGCACCTCCACGCCCTCGTCCGAATACTGGTAAGAGGCAATATCACCGCCCGTGCCGCCTGTCAGGGTATCGGCGCCGGCGCCGCCCTCCAGCCAGTCATTACCGCCTCTGCCATCCAGCTCGTCGTCGCCGGGGCTGCCTTTCAGCCTGTCCAGAACCAGGTAGTCGCTACGCATGGTTCCGGTCAGAGTAAGCGAAGTATCAGTTTCATACACCGCCACCTGGTAGCGGCCCGAATTGTCCTGGGTCGGGTTGCCCCGGTAGGCGCCGACGCTGATGTAATACGCGGCCGTGGTCTCAGGTGAGAACAAAAGACTTGAATTGACCTTGCCTGCCGCATAGTCCACGTCATCGTGGAAGCCGACCTGCTCCCCTTCTGAATTGTAAATCTTGAGTACCGTGTCCGTGTCGACATCGGCCCCGATGCCGTCAAGAGTAATGTCATAGGTTGTCCCCTCGACCAGGTCCACCTTGATCCAGTCTTCATCGAACTTGTCGTCAAGGGTGCCCTGGAAGCGCTCGCCCACGGAGACTGTCAGGGGGGTTTCAGGATTATTGTCCTGTTCGTCGAACACGGTGATTTCATAAGCGCCCGAGTAGTCCCCGTACCGGCTCTGGTAACTGCCGGCGCCGATATAATACACGCCGGTGCTGTCGGGGGAGAACTCCAGCATCGAGTAATAGTTATCGGATTCCAATTCGATATCGTCATTGACGGCTATTTCCTCTCCGTCCAAGTCGTATATCGTGAGTATGGTATCCGGGGAAGCATCGGGCCCGATGCCGTGGAGCCTGATGTCATAGTTTCTCCCCTCAACCAGCTCAACCCTGATCCAGTCTTCATCGGTCTTGTCCGCCAGCACGCCCTCAAAACTGCCGTTGACGGAAATCGTGTACGTGGTGTCGACGGATGCGGCGGCATCCTGCGTCTTGTGTTCCACCGAATGTGTCATAACTTATCTCCCCTGATCAAAACCGTGTCCGGATTGCGTATAGTAAACTAATCCAGTGGATATGCCATTTTAACATCGTTACATGGAACCTATTGGTGATTAACGAGGGAACTAAATTTCTGTTTATCACGCTGAGCAATATCGGTGACGTCCTGCTGACGACCCCGGTTTTGCAGTTTCTGCACGGGTATGATGAAAACGCGTCCATCGACATCGTTGGCGACGAGCGTTCGTCCGTGCTGTTCCATCACTGCCCTTACCGGGGTGAGATACATCACAAACAGAAACAACGGTTTTTACGCGGCGTGCCTGCCCTGTGGAATGAACTGCGCCACAAGCGCTACGATCTTGTCGTCGATCTGCGTACGGACATCCTGGCCCGCCTGGTCCGTGCTGAACACCGGCTTTTCAAGAACGGCGCAGACAGGCACATCCATGCAGTGGAAAAACACTTCTCCGCCGTGTCTGAACTGGTCGCGGATGCGAAGATTCCGGATACCGTCCTGTGGCCCGGCCAGGCGGACCGGGACTTTGCGGGTGACATCTGTACTCGTCTGCCCGGCAAAAAATGGTTGTGCATGGGCCCGGGCGCAAACTGGGATAAAAAAATCTGGCCGCCTGAAAGCTATGCATTGACAGCGCGGAATCTCAGCGGCGAATTCGATGCCCTCGTGCTGCTGGGGAGTGAGGCGGACAACCGGCAGGCGCTGCAGGTCGCCCCGAACGCCGGGTTGCCCTGTATCAACCTGTGCGGCCGGACGACGCTGCTGCAGGCTGCCGCCGTCATGGCGCGCATGACCCTGTTTATCGGCAACGACTCAGGTCTCGGTCACATGTCCGCTGCCGTCAACACCCCTTCCTTCACCCTGTTCGGTCCGAGCCTCCCGGAACGTTACCACCCATGGGGACCCTGCGCCGGCTGGTATGCGGCCCCGGACCGCAATATTGAAAATATCCCCGTGAACATCGTCACGGACGGGATCAAAGCACACCTGGCGCGCCTGTCCCGGACTGACGCCGGTTATACGGTTTCTGCTGTTTGATGTTAAGATCGGGGGTTCAATTGTCAAAAACGGACTATCGTCCGAATGTTGAAGGAGACATCAGATGTCAATGGCTGATCGCAACGGCGTAATATGGTTCGACGGGGAACTGGTTCCCTGGAGGGAGGCGAATGTACACGTGCTCACCCATACGCTGCATTACGGCGTGGGGGTGTTCGAAGGCATGCGCGCCTACGAAACGCCGCGGGGTGCCGCTATCTTCAGGCTGCACGATCATACGCGGCGCATGTTCCGTTCAGCGCATATCCTGGGGATGCGCCTGCCCTATAGCTTCGAAGAGATTAACGAAGCGTGCGTCACGGTGGTGCGGGAGAACGGCTTGACCGCAGCCTACGTCAGGCCCATCTGTTTCTACGGATCCGAAGAAATGGGGCTGCGGGCTGACAACCTCAGTGTTCACGTCGCGGTTGCCGCCTGGGAATGGGGCGCCTACCTGGGCGATGAAGGACTGGAGAAGGGAATCCGCATCAGGACATCGTCCTTCACCCGGCACCATGTCAACATCTCCATGTGCAAGGCCAAGGCCGTCGGCCACTACATCAATTCCATACTTGCCTTGCACGAGGCCCTGGAATGCGGTTACGACGAGGCGCTGCTGCTGGACAACGAAGGCTACGTCGCCGAAGGCAGCGGCGAGAACATATTTATCGTACGCGACGGCACGATTTACACCCCGGACCTGACTTCCGCCCTGGAAGGCGTGACCCGGGACACCATCATGGTTTTCGCCCGTGAACTGGGCATGGAAGTAAAGGAAAAACGCCTGACCCGGGACGAGGTCTACATTGCCGATGAGGTCTTTTTCACCGGTTCTGCAGCGGAAGTCACGCCCGTGGTGGAACTGGACAACCGCACAGTCGGGACAGGCCGGCGCGGTCCGGTGACCAGGAAACTGCAGAACATGTTTTTCGACCAGGTTTATGGCCGCAAGGTGCGGCATGCGGAGTGGTTGACCTATGTAGCGGAGGCCCGCGAGGTAAAGCAGGCAATATGAACCCCGGCGCAGTCAATACGCCAAATGACAGGCAGCATTACGAAATCAACCGGCGGGACCTGCCCCTGCACTGCCCGCTGCCGGACATGAGCCTGTGGAATTCGCACCCGCGGGTATACCTGCCCATCGAGGAAACGGGCCAGGCGAAATGTCCCTATTGCGGAGCCGAGTTCACGCTGGTAGCCACCAACTGATCCGGATTGAATCCCGCCTCCAAAACCAATCCTGTCGTCCTCTGGCAGATCTGTGACGGAAAACGCGGCCACCTGAGCCAGTCAACCGGGTTGATTGATGCCCTGTGCAGGCGCGTGCAACTGGCGGTATACCCGGTGATGGCCCCGCCGCTGATCCGGTCCCTGACATCCTGCCTCAGCGGAAAGACGCCATGGGCGGCGGGATTGCCGCCGCCGCAGTTGGCAGTCGGGGCCGGCCACGCAACCCACGCGGCGCTGCTGGCAGTCGGCCGGGTCTACCGGGCCAGGACCGTTGTGCTGATGCGTCCCAGCCTCCCTCTGGGCTGGTTCGATTACTGCCTGGTGCCGGCCCATGACGACCCGCCGGCGCGGGACAATGTCATCATAACGGCAGGCGCCGTCAATCCCATGCAGACGACCCGGGACCACGACCCGGAACGCGGACTCATCCTGATCGGCGGCCCTTCCCGGCATTATCAAATGGATACGCAAGCGCTGCTGGCGCGCATCAGGCAGGTGCTGGCCGGCGGGACACACCGGCGCTGGACCCTGTCGAATTCGCCCCGGACTCCCGCGCAACTGAACCGGGAACTGGCCGGACTGGCAACTGCCGGGGTGGACGTGGTGCAGTGGGACCGGTGCGACAGCGACTGGCTGGCGGGGGCGCTGGCCCGCGCCCGCGACGTGTGGGTGACTGAAGACAGTGTTTCCATGATCTACGAGGCGCTGACCGCCGGCTGTCGCGTCGGGCTGTTGCCGCTGCCGAGAAAATCCGCCAGCCGCCTGCACCGGGCAATCGACCGGTTGCTTGAGCAAGGCTTCTTATGCGCACACGACGGCCGGGACAGCGGCCCGGAACTGCCCACCCCGCCCCGGACACTGAATGAAGCCGAGCGTTGCGCCGGACTGCTGCTGGAGAAAGGACTGCTGCCGGAAACAACCGGGTTGGCTGCATGCCCCTGACCGTACTGCAGACGCTGCCCGCCCTGGAGACGGGCGGGGTGGAACGCGGGACCGTTGACGTGGCCACCGAACTGGCGCGGCGCGGCCACCGTTCGCTGGTCATGTCTGCGGGCGGAGCGCTGACGGCTGAACTCAGCGCCGGCGGCTCACGCCACTATGACTGGCCCATCGGGAAAAAATCTCCGTCCACGCTGCTGCTGGCGTTCCGGTTGCGGCGCTTCCTGCGCGAGGAAAAAGTAGATGTCCTGCATGCCCGCTCGCGCCTGCCGGCATGGGTCTCGTACCTGGCCTGGAAAAATATGCCGGCAGGAGAGCGTCCCCGGTTCGTCACGACGGTACACGGACCCTACCGGGTCGGCCGCTACAGCGCCGTCATGACACGGGGGCAGAGGGTAATTGCCGTGTCCAGGTATATATACGATTACATACTGGCGAACTACCCCGGGACAGACCCCGGAAAACTCACGATCATTCCGCGCGGGGTCGACCCCGCGCGTTTCCCGCGCGGGCACACCCCCGGCGCTGACTGGCTGGAGCGCTGGCGCTCCGAACAGCCGCAACTGCAGGGGAAGAAACTGGTTACCCTCCCGGGCCGGATCACCCGCTGGAAGGGGCATGAGGATTTTATCGGCATCGTGGGGGTATTGAAACAGTCCGGGGTGAACGTGCACGGCCTGGTCGCCGGCGGCGCCGAACCGCGCCGCCGGGGTTTCCTGAAGGAATTGAAGCGGTTGACCGTCCGGCGCGGCCTGGAACATGACATCACGTTCCTGGGTGCCCGCACCGACCTGCGCGAGGTAATGTGCGTCTCCGACGTGGTCCTGTCCCTGGCAAACGTTCCCGAGGCGTTTGGCAGGACCGCGCTGGAGGCCTTGTCGCTGGGACGTCCTGTGGTTGCTTACGACCACGGGGGCGCCGGCGAAGTCCTTGATGAGCTGCAACCGGATGGTCTGGTCGAACCGGAGAATGCCGGCGCGGCAGCCGATAAGAGCCGGGCTTTCCTTGACACCCCGCCTGCCATCACTGCCAACCGGACCTTCACCCTTGAACGAATGCTGGACCTGACACTGGCGTTGTACGAACAGGCATGAAATGCCAGGGGGAGACCGATGAAAAATCCGTTCAGTAACCTGCGGGAGCGTCTCTACCAGCGCTTCGTGCACAAGTTCTATGCCCGCGACCTGTTGCTCGACCTGCAACTCCAGGCCAGGCGGGAGACCCTGGAATACATCAACGGCAACCTGCGCCACTGCGTGATTTGCCGCACCAGGAAGGCGTTGTTCGAATACGCGCTGGCCCACGCGGACCGCGCCGGGCTGAATGCCGAGTTCGGCGTGGCGCAGGGCGGCAGCATCAGGCTGTTGGGCAAGCTGGTCGCCGATACCGTGCACGGCTTTGATTCCTTCCTGGGCCTGCCGGAGGACTGGGCCGGGACCACCGAACGGCGCGGCGGGTTTGCCGGCCGCCCCGGACGCCTGCCGGGTAACGTCAGGATCCATGAAGGCGCGTTTGCCGAGAGTCTGCCTGCTTTCCTCGAGGACCACGACCAGCCTGTGCGTTTCATGCACGTGGACTGCGACCTGTATTCGTCCACCCGTACCGTGTTCGACATCATGGCGCCGCGCATCGTGCCCGGCACGGTGATCGTGTTCGATGAATACTTCAATTACCCGAACTGGCAGGAACACGAATTCAAGGCATTCCAGGAGTTCGTCAGGGAAAGCGGGCGCAGCTACCGCTACCTGGCCTTTACCGCCAGGGGCGGGTCGGTCGCCGTAAAGATCAGCGGCTGACCGCACGGGGAACATCCGCAGCGAAAATGCGCAGGGACATACTGATCATCAAACTCGGTGCGCTGGGAGACGTGGTGATGGCGACCGGCCTGATCGAGCGGATTGCAGCGCACCACGCGCCGCGGCGCTGCACCCTGCTTACCGGTCCTGCCTATCGCGAACTGTTCCCTGCCCGATCCGGCATGGAGATAAAAACCTTCGACCGCAGGAGCCTGCGCGCCACCCTGGCAACCGTCCTGTGGATACGCAACCAACGCTTCCTGCGGGTGTACGATCTGCAGTCAAACGACCGCACCGGCGCCATGTGCGGCCTGTCGGGGATTCCGCAACGGGCCGGGAACCACCCGCGCTTCCCCTACAACATGCACCCGGATAGCCGTTATACCGGCCAGTGCCATATCCATGACAGGATGCTTGACATACTCAAGGCCGCGGGCATTCCCGCTGATGGGGTCATCCCCTGTCTGAATCCTCCGGAAGCGGACCGGGAGCTGGTGGATGGGTGGTTACGGCAACGGGGCCTGGCGCACCGGAAACTCGTCATCATGCACGCCGGCGCCAGCACGCGCCGGCCGGAAAAATGCTGGCCCTACTTCTCCGAACTGGCCGTATCCCTGGAACAGCGCGGATTTGTTACGGTCTGGGCAGGCGGGAAGGACGACCGGCGCATCAACGCCGAACTGGCCGGCGTCACCGGCGCGGATGCGAGCGGCGCGTTCTCATTCCTGCAGTTGGTGGCCCTCGCATCCCGCGCCGAATTCGCCGTCACCAACGACTCCGGGCCCATGCACCTGCTGGGCTGCGGGTCAATCCCCGTTTACGGCCTGTTCGGCCCGAGCGACTGGCGCCGCAACCACGCCGTTGGCCAGCGTGACCATGTGCTGTCGCTGGACCGGGATGAACCCGTGTTCAGGACGACCCGCCTGGCCGATCTGGAAACCGGCCAGGTATTCCGGAGACTGGAGCAGCACGGCGCCTTGTAACCGGATCCGCGCTTGATCTGTGTTAGTATCCGCATCATGAGAGGCACCCATGGCAAATAAACTTCTGCCCTCCGGTTCAGGTCCTGCCGAACGGCTCATCGTGGCGCTGGACTTTGACAGCGCCGCAGAGGCCAATCGCCTGGTTGAGCAACTCGAAGGTTCGGTCAATTTCTACAAGGTGGGCTGGCAACTGTTCTTCGGGGAAGGCTGGCCGTTTGTCAGGACCCTGCTGGAAGAAGGCAGGAAAATCTTCCTGGACCTGAAAATCAGCGACATAGACAACACCGTGAAGGCCGCGCTGGCCAACATGCCGGGCGAATTTGCCGGCAGGCTGGAGCTGCTGACCATCAGCGGCAGCAGCGCCACGGTCAACGCCGCGAAACAGGGGCGCGGCGCCAGCGGCAAACCGTACCTGCTGATGCTCACCGTACTGTCCAGCATGGATGCGGACGACCTGGCGGAGCTTTCACCCGGCGGTGCAACGCCGGATACCGGCGCCGTCGTCAGGCGCAGGGCACAACAGGCTTTGGATGCCGGTTGTGAAGGCCTGATCGCTTCCGGTTCGTCCGTACGCGACCTGCGGCGGGATTTTCACGACCGGGATTTCCTTATCGTGACCCCGGGCATCAGGCCCCGCGCCAGCGCTCATGACGACCACAAACGCACCCTGACGCCGCACCAGGCGATTGCATCCGGCTCGGACTACCTGGTCGTCGGCCGCCCGATCACCAGGGCGTCCGATCCCCTGCAGGCCGCGCAGTCCATTATTTCCGACATGCAGGCCGCAATGGATGAAGCATCCGGTGCTATAATTCAATAGCGGCCAGCAACTCTTGACCCTTGCCGAGGAGGATGAAAACATGGTCTCTGAAGTGAACCCCAAACAGGCCTGGAAAATGCTGCAGGATGACCCGGACGCGGTGCTGCTGGACGTGCGCTCCAAGGTGGAGTTCGATTACGTCGGCCACCCCGTCGGCGCGGTCCACGTGCCCATCCAGGAGGCCCCGGACTGGCAGACGGATCCCGAATTTGCGAAAAAGGTCATCGAGCAGCTAGGCGAAGCAAGCAAGGACGTCACGGTCCTGACCCTGTGCCGCAGCGGCAAGCGCTCCATGCTCGCGGCGCAGTTGCTGGAGCAACAGGGCTACAGGGATACGGTGAACATCGCCGAGGGCTTCGAGGGCGACCCGGACGAAAACCGCCACCGCGGCAACCTGAACGGCTGGCGCTTTCACGGGTTGCCGTGGGAGCAGACCTAGTTCAGCTAAGGGGACAGACTTGTAGTCTGTCCCCCTATCCTGATCCGGCCCTTGCAGTCAGGCTGTTGCCGGCTTCCGCTCCCCGGCCTCTCCGTAGACGCGCCGGCTTTCGAAGATCTCCGGCGCGAAGCTTTTACCGCCGCTCCGTAACTGTCGCTTGAGCATGAAGTCGAACAGTATGGCGTTATGTTGCCGTACCTGCTCCAGTATCCGCACCGCCTCCTCACTCAGGAACCCCTGTCTGCGCAGCTTTCCCGGTGAGATCAGCGGAATGACGCCGGGCAACGGGTAGTCCGATCCGTTCACCAGGCGCGGGTGCCAGGCATCGGTTTCGAGCAGTGTCTTCAGGACCGACCCATCCCTGTTGCGCTGGGTGACTGCCGAGATCTCGCCGAACAGGCGCTCTTCATGGCGGGGATCGTTCATCAGGCGCGCAAACAGGCTGAAATTGCTGAGCAACGGCCCCTCCGTACCCTTGTCCAGGTCGCGTCCCCGCCCCAGCGACGCGCAATGCGCCACGATGACCTTGACCCCGTGTTCGAGGGGGCGGCGCAATAAAAGCGGGTTGCCGTAGTCCTGCCGCCCGCTGCCGTGTACCGCTTTTTCATCACCGGCATGGATCAGCAGCGGCAGGCCAAACCGGACCAGGGCGGTATAAAATTCATCGCAGCGTGCTGACCCGGGATCGATGCCCATGGCCGGGGGCAGCCATTTAATGGCCCTGGCGCCGGATTTGCGTACCCGCTCCAGTGCCTCCACTGCATCCTCACGGTACGGGTGTACGGACGCGATCCATTCAAACTCGCTGGGGTAGTCCCGGTGCAACCGGGCAGCCCACTCATTGGGGGTATGAAACGCGCTCAGGTCCAGGCGGCGCCGGCCTGCTTCGTCATAAGTGTAGTCAAACGCCAGCAGCATGAAGCGGCTGGCCGGCGGGAACCCCTGTCGCAGGGCAAGCAACCGCTGCAGATACAGGCTGTCCGCGTCCTCCCCTTCAGCGCAGGAGGCATTCAGGTAGAAACGCAACTGGGCGTACTGCACCGGGTGGCGGAGGCTTTTCAGTTGCGGGTTGATCCAGGCGCCGTTGCCGCTGCCACCGGTGCCCAGCAGGTGAACATGGCCGTCCCAGATATCATCGGCCCGCAGGCCGGTAAAAGCCTGGCGCACCAGGTCATGGCCTGCCACGCTCTCCGGCAATCGTGCAGGCAGGCAGGGATTGAACAGGACCGGTTGCGCGCTGCAGGCCGACCCGCCCAGTGCGGCCATCATGGTGAGAAAATGTCGCCGGTGCACGCGAACGGGCGCCTAGCCGGGGTCTGTTGCGTGGTCTTCTGCCGCGCCCTCGTGTCTTTCCCTGACAAACCGGCCGAGGATCAGACCCAGTTCAAACAACAGCCAGACGGGCACGGCGAGCATGACCTGGGAAATGATATCCGGCGGGGTCAGCAACATACCCGCGGTAAAAGCGCCGACAATGATATAGGGCCGCTTTTTCGCCAGCGTTTCCACCGTTGCGATTCCCGTCCACACCAGCAGGATAATGGCGATGGGCACCTCAAAGGCAACGCCGAAGGCAAAGAACATCTTGAGGATAAAATTCAGGTAATGGCCGATGTCGGTCATCACCGTCACACCGACCGGCGCAGTAGACGTCAGGAACGCAAATAACAGGGGGAACACGATAAAAAAAGCGAACGCAACCCCGAGGTAGAACAACAGGACGCTGCTTGAGATCAAGGGCAGAACCAGGCGCCGTTCATTTTGATACAGCCCCGGCGCGACAAAAGCCCAAGCCTGGTACAACAGGTACGGCACGGATATGAACACGGCCACGAAAAAAGTGAGTTTGAACGGCACCAGGAACGGCGCCGCCACTTCAGTGGCAATCATGCTGCTCTGCTCAGGCAGTTGCGCCAGCAGCGGCCCGGCTATCAGCGCGTAAATGTCATTGGCGAACACGCTGAGGCCGAGGAAGATGACAAACACGCAGGCCAGGCAACGCAGCAGCCTGTTGCGAAGTTCAGCCAGGTGGGCGATGAGAGGCTGTTCCGTATCGGTATCCGGAGGAGGGGAACTGTCCGCCATGGGTCGCCGGGTTTACAGGTTTCAGTTGTCGGCCGTCTTGGTGTTTCCGTGTTTATCCGGGGCAACGTCCATCAGTTTGTCCATCTGTTCCACCTGCTCGGTAAAATCCCTTACCTCATCCATGCGCAACTGCTGTTCAAACTCATACTTTGCCTGCGTGACGTAGCGGCGCAATTTTCTCGTCCACCTGCCGACGTCCCGCACCAGTTCCGGCAGTTTCTCGGGACCGGCAACCAGCAGCGAGACTATGGCAATCAGCAGCAGTTCCCAGAAACCGATATCAAACATGGGGTAACAGGCCGGACAGATCAGGATTCGGCCGGTTTCCCTTTCTGGCCGCCTTCAACCTCACCTTCAATAACCTGGCCGGCCGGGGTCTGTTCCCCGTCGCCAGGTTCGTCATCTTTTATCGCAGTGCGGAACCCCTTGATCGCCTTACCGAGATCGCCGCCGATGCTCCCCAGCTTTTTGGTCCCGAACAACAGGGCGACGATGACCATGATGATTCCCAGTTCCCAGACACCAAAACTCATAATTCATCTCCGGCTGAACACATTACCGTGCTGATTATGCCACAGAGGACACAGGCGACACAGAGAAATCGAAGGGCGCGCAGAAAGAATATGGCACAAGCACTGAGCGCCGGAATATTTGGGGTCAGAGTAAAAACTCAGCGAGTTTTTACTCTGACCCCAAATATGGACTTCAAATATCATTCCCTGCCTGCCTTTTCTTCATGGCCCGATACGCCCAGGCGTCTTTCCAGTTCGGAGAACACCTCGACAGGATGGACATTCAGGTGGGATAACAAAACCAGGGTATGAAACCACAAGTCTGCGGTTTCATGTATCACTTCCTGTGCTTCACCGGTGGTAGCCGCTTCAACCAGTTCCCATGATTCTTCTTCTATTTTCTCCAGAATGCCGGCTCTTCCCTTCTCGTACAGGGAAGCAACATAGGAAGAAGACGGATCGGCCCCCTTTCGTTCAATCAGTACGTCTGCGAGTTCGTTTATTATGTCCATCGTCAGTCTCCCCCTTGCTTGTCATAGATTTCTGCGGGATCCTTGATTACGGGATCGGCTTGCTCCCAGCCTGCCGCCGTCTTACGCAGGTAAAAACAACTTTCCCTGCCGGTATGACAGGCGATCCCGCCGCGCTGGTCGACCAGCAGTAACACCGTGTCGCGGTCGCAGTCCAGTCTTACTTCCCTGACTTCCTGGACGTAGCCCGACTGTTCGCCCTTGCGCCACAACCTGCCCCGGGACCTTGACCAGTAGACCGCGCGGCCTTCGGCACAGGTCAGTTGCAGGGCTTCCCGGTTCATCCAGGCAAGCGTCAATACACGGCCGGAAGAATATTCCTGTGCTATGGCCGGTACCAGGCCGTCTGCGTTCCAGTTGACCTGCTCCAGCCACTCCAGTTCATCGACCTGCGCCATGCGTCAGTTCCTCACCTCGATGCCGTGTTGCGCCATCCTGTTTTTTGCCTGTGCCACCGTGTACTCGCCGAAATGAAAAATACTGGCCGCCAGCACCGCGTCGGCTTTCCCCGCCATGACGCCTTCAACCAGGTGGTCCAGGTTGCCCACGCCGCCGGACGCAATCACCGGAATGCTGACGGCAGTGCTGACCGCCCTGGTCAGGAGCAGGTCAAATCCGTCCCTGGTGCCGTCCCGGTCCATACTCGTCAGGAGGATCTCCCCGGCGCCGTAGCCGGCCATTTTTTCCGCCCAGGCAACCGCGTCAACACCGGTCTCGCGCCGCCCTCCATGGGTGTACACATGCCAATGCAACGGTTCCCCGGCAACGGAACCCTGCTTCGCGTCAATCGCAACAACAATACACTGTGATCCGAATTCCCGGGTCGCCTCCAGCACGAACTCCGGGTTATTTACCGCAGCGGTATTGATGCTGATCTTGTCGGCGCCGGCGTTCAACAACCGCCGGATGTCATCCAGCGTGCGGATACCGCCCCCCACGGTCAACGGGATAAACACCTGGCCGGCGACGGCCTCAACCACGTGCAGCATGGTATCCCTCTCCTCGTTGCTGGCCGTAATATCGAGAAAAGCCAGCTCATCGGCGCCTTGTTCGTCGTAACAGCGCGCCACTTCCAGCGGGTCTCCGGCATCCCTGATATCGACGAACCTGACCCCCTTGACAACCCGGCCGGCATCAACATCCAGACAGGGAATAATACGTTTTGCCAGACCCATGATTGCTCGGAATATGACTGGTAAGGATATGATCCCTGTTTTGCCTGGCAGGACGGCCGTTTTATCGCGTGCAGCCCGGATTGTTATCCGTAACCGTATACCTGCGCGGTACGGTCAACCTTCACCGGTATTCTGCTCGCCGCAAAGTTTCTCGACCAGGGCAAGGGCTTCCTTGAGGTCAAGACTGCCTTCGTAGATGGCGCGCCCGGTGATGGCGCCGGCTATGCCTTCGGCAGCGACAGAGCATAAGGCTTTAATATCATCCAGGTCCTTGACGCCACCGGAGGCGATGACCGGGATGGTTACCGCCCTGGCAAGTTCCACGCTGGTGTCTATGTTCACACTGTTCATCATGCCGTCACGGCCGATGTCGGTGAAAATGATCGCGGATACGCCGTCCTGTTCAAAGCGTTGCGCGATATCAATCACGTCGTGGTGAGAAAGTTTGGACCAGCCGTTGGTGGCCAGTTTGCCGTTTTTTGCATCCAGGCCGACAATCACATGACCGGGAAATTCAAGACAGATATCGGATACGAAGTGCGGCGTGGTCACTGCGCGGGTGCCGATGATCACATAATTGACGCCGACGTCCAGGTAAGTCTGGATGGTGTCTTCGTCACGGATGCCTCCGCCGGCCTGGATCTCGATGTCCGGGTGCTGCTCGGCTATATCGTGGATGACATCGGCGTTCACCGGGCGCCCGGAAACCGCGCCGTCGAGGTCGATGATGTGCAGCCGTTTTGCGCCCAGTTTCACCCATTTTGCCGCCATTGCAACAGGATCATCGTTGTAGACGGTCTCATCACCCATATTTCCCTGGCGCAAACGGACACATTTGCCGTTTTTAATATCAATCGCGGGAATCAACAACATGGCAGGTTACCGGCTTGATCTATATGTCGGGTACCCTTACTTCCCCGGGTAAGAACAGGGAAAATTGTGTAGGAAACAGACACATTTGTCGTTAATGTTAGCACAGTATCTGGACAATGCCGGAAAAGTTCTCTACCCCCTAATGCGCTTCATCCCAGTTGCTGCCGATGCCTGTATCGACGACCAGGGGAACCCTGAGCGATGCCGCACCGGCCATCAACCCGCGTATCGCCTGTTCGTACTGCACGACCTCCTCCTGGGCTACCTCGAACACCAGTTCGTCGTGTACCTGCATAATCATCCTGATATTTTTTTCGGAACGCAACAGTTTTCGATCTATTTCAATCATGGCCCGTTTGATAATGTCTGCCGCGGTACCCTGCATCGGCGCATTGATGGCGGTACGCTCCGCATGTTTGCGTCTGGCGGCATTGCCGGAGCCGATGTCAGGCAGGTATAAACGGCGTTTGAAGACGGTCTCGACGTAGCCGTCCTCCTTGGCCTTGAGGCACATGAAATCCATGTATTTTTTTACCGCAGGGTAACGCTCAAAATAGGTGTCCATGTACTGCCTGGCCTCGCCTCTGCCAATTCCCAGTTGTCTGGCGAAGCCGAATGCCGACATGCCGTAAATCAGGCCGAAGTTGATGGCTTTTGCCGCCCTGCGCTGTTCGGGGGTGACGTCGTCGAGACCTGTTCCGAAGACTTCGGCGGCGGTTGCCCGGTGGATATCCCTGCCGGCGCTGAACGCGGCGAGCAGGGCGGCATCACCCGACAGGTGCGCCATGATACGGAGTTCAATCTGGGAATAATCCGCGGCAAGCAGCACATTCCCGGGGGAGGCAATGAAAGCGCGGCGTATTTTCCTGCCTGCCTCCGTGCGAATCGGGATATTCTGCAAGTTGGGATCAGATGATGACAGCCGGCCGGTGGCTGCCACTGCCTGGTGGTAGGAAGTATGGACGCGGCCCGTTGCCGGATTGACCTGTTCAGGCAACCGGTCCGTGTAGGTGGATTTCAACTTGCTCAACTCCCTGTAACTGAGTATCAATGCCGGCAAATCATGCTCCGCAGCCAGTTCCTGCAGCACGGACTCAGCGGTTGAGGGCTGCCCCGTCGGTGTCTTCGCCAGCACCGGCAGTTGCATTTTGTCATAGAGGATTTCCTGTATCTGCTTGGGGGAACCCATATTGAACGGCTGCTGCGCCAGTTCATGGGCTTCCTGCTCCCTCTGCTTCATCTGTTCCTCCAGTTCCGCGCCCTGTTGCTTCAGCATATCGCTATCGACCATGACGCCATTACGTTCCATGCGCGCGATGACGCCCAGCAAGGGCACCTCGATGTCCTTGTAAATATCACGCAACCCAGGCTCTTTGGCCAGTTTCGGCCACAGTGCCTGGTGCAGTTGCAAGGTGATGTCCGCGTCCTCCGCAGCATACGCGGCTGCCTGTTCCACGGGGACCTCGTTGAATGACACCTGTTTGGCCCCCTTGCCGGCAACGTCCTCGTAGCTGGTAATGGTTTTACCCAGGTACCTTTTCGCCAGGCTGTTCATATCATGACGCGTGGCCACGCTGTCCAGTACGTAGGACTGCAGCATTGAATCATGGGCAATGCCGGTCAGATCGACCCCGTAATTGGCCAGGACGTTGCGGTCATATTTCAGGTTCTGCCCGACTTTTTCGTGTTTTTCCGATTCCAGCAAGGGGCGCAGCTTTTCCAGGACTTTGCGGCGCGAGATCTGTCTGGGGGCCCCGTCATGGGTGTGCGCGACGGGAACATACGCCGCTTCACCCGCCCTGACGGAAAATGACAGGCCCACCAGCTCAGCCTGCATATAATCCAGGCTCGTGGTTTCCGTATCGAGGGAAAAAATGTCCGCCGCCGCCAGCTTGTCGACCCAGCCCTCCAACTGTTCGACGGTGAAAACCGTTTCATAATTATCCGTGCCCGTTTGCGCGGCTTCCGCTGAGTGCCCGCCGCGCTCCGAACCTGCATCCTCGTGCGCCGTTGGTTCCCGGAATGACGGCTGTTCCCTGCTGCCGCCGTTGATCTCGGGCAACCAGCTTCTGAAACCCCAACGCCGGTAATGCTCTCTCAGCGCGATTTGATCCTGGTCGCCGATGAGCAACTGCTGCGGTTCGACCGGCAGTTCCAGGTCGGACTTCAGGGTAACCAGTTGCCTGCTCAATGGAATCTGCCCCAGGTTCTCACGCAGGTACTCGCCGACCTTGCCGGCGAAACTGTCCGCGTTGGCAACGATCTCATCCAGGCTGCCGTGTTCCGCCAACCACTTGACTGCGGTTTTGGGTCCCACCTTCGGAATGCCCGGCACATTGTCCGACGTGTCACCGGTCAAGGTCAGGTAATCGATGATGCGCTCCGGCGGCACCCCGTATTTTTCGAGCACGCCGGCGCGGTCGTAGCGGGTATTGTTCATGGTATTGATAAGGTGGATATCATCATCAACGATCTGTGCCAGGTCCTTGTCGCCGGTGGAAACAAGGACCCTGAAGCCCGCCTGGCACGCCTGTGCCGCCAGGGTTGCAATCACGTCGTCCGCTTCCACCCCGTCAATCCGCAGCAGGGGTACGCCCAGGGCCCGGATAATTTCATGTAACGGCGCGATCTGGGCTACCAGGTCCGGCGGCGCCGGGGGACGATTGGCCTTGTACGGCGGATACAGGTCGTTACGGAAGGTTTTCCCCTTGGCATCGAAAACGACGGCGAAGCAGTCCGGTTGTTCGTCCCTGATCAGCTTGCGCAACATATTGATAACGCCGAAGATCGCCCCGGTCGGCTCTTTTGCGGCGTTGGTGAGACCCGGCATGGCATGATAGGCCCGGAACAGGTAATAGGACCCGTCTACCAGCGTTAATAATTTCTTCGGCATATTCCTGCATTATAATGAAACACTGTTTGAAAGTTGCCAATATTCACTGTACTTTTCATCTGCCTCGGGTATCCTTTAAACAAACCGGAAAAAACCATGAAATATCTTCTCGCCAGTATATTCAGCCTGTTCCTGGCCGGCGCGGCCGTAGCGCAGACTTACGAGGATGAAGAGCTTGCCCCGGTGCCCGAACCACCGGAACTGCCGGATCCGATCCAGAGCGGCCAGGCCATCGAACCACAGGTGACCATCATCCGCAGGGACGACGCCATCATCGAGGAATACCGCCTGGACGGACGCCATTACATGACCAAGATCACGCCCGCGGCTGGGCCCGCCTACTACCTGGTGGATCGGGATGGGGACGGCCAGATGGAAACCCGGATGAGTGAGATCTACGACGATTTTTCCGTGCCGCAGTGGGTGTTGTTCAGCTGGTGATTTATACGCTTCCCTGACTTCCGTCAGGGCGACGCGCGGCGTCAGGGCAACAGGAATATCGTCGCCAGACCAAGGAAGGTCATGAATCCCACCACGTCGGTTACCGTGATGAGTATGACCCCGCCGGCAATAGCCGGATCGATTCCCATTCTTTTCAGGACCAGCGGGATTGCGGTTCCGGCCAGCGCGGCAACCACCAGGTTGATTATCATGGCCAGGCCGATGATCAGGCCAAGCCCGCGATCACCGAACCAGAGTGTGGCGACGCCGGCGACAACCGCCGCCCACATGGCGCCGTTGAACAATCCGACCGCCAGTTCCTTCAACAGCAGCGAACGGGCATTTTTTCTGGAGATCTGTCCCAGCGCCAGGCCGCGGATGGAGATGGTCAGGCTCTGACTGCCGGCGATGCCGCCCATGCCGGCGACGATAGGCATGAGGATAGCCAATGCGACCAGTTCCTGTATGGTGGCCTCGAACCGGCCGATCACCCAGGCCGCAAGGAACACGCTGAGCAGGCTGATCCCCAGCCACAGGGCGCGCCGGCGGGTGCTTGAAATGACCGAGGAAAAAATATCGTCCTCGCCCAGGCCGACCATGCTGCGCAGGGTGTGTTCCGCGCGTTCCTGGATCACGTCCACCACGTCGTCGACGGTGATCCTGCCGAGCAGTTTTTTGTCCCGGTCCAGTACCGCAGCGGAAATCAGGTCGCGTTGCTCAAACAGACGCGCCACGTCTTCAGCCGGCATGTCGGCAGGGATACCGACCCCCTCGTACATGTGTTCACCGACACTGTCTTCCGATTTGTTGACCAGCACGTCAGCCAGCGCAAGCAACCCCAGGTACTGGTTTTTCCGGTCAACTACGATCAGGCTGTCGGTATGTTCGGGCACCTCGCCCAGTTGCCTCAGGTAGCGCGCCACGACGTCCAGCGACACGTCCGCGCGCACCGAAACCACATCGATATCCATCAGTCCGCCGGCCGTGTCTTCCGGGTAGGACAATACCGTGGCAATCCGTTCCCGGTTCTGCGCGTCCATGGACTGCAATACGCTGCCGACCCGTTCTTTGGGCAGGTCCTGCAATATGTCTGCCGCATCATCCGTATCCAGCCCTTTGGTAACGTCCGCCACCTCCTGGGGTTGCATCCGTTCCAGCAGTCCGGCCCTGACCGCGTCCTGAACATCGGACAGCACATCACCCTCAACCCCCCGGTCGACCAGTTCCCAGAGTACCCTCCTGGAACGTCCTGGCAGGCTTTCCAGCAAGTCTGCAATCTCCGACGGGTGGAAAGATTCCAGCATCGACCTGACCTGGTCGAGATCTCCTCTCTCCAGCCGGTCAAACAGTGCTTCTTGTCGGGACA
This sequence comes from Gammaproteobacteria bacterium, assembly GCA_965243115.1. Lineage (GTDB taxonomy): Bacteria > Pseudomonadota > Gammaproteobacteria > Eutrophobiales > Eutrophobiaceae > JAAXHV01. The sequence continues at coordinate 180,811 of CBDEUD010000003.1, forward strand.
GTTCATTCATGGGCGTAAGGATAGAGTAATTGGGGGCGAAATTGAAATCGATCCCGGGCGTCCGGCCCCGGCGACAGGTTGTTGACCGGCGGTATCCGGATCGGGGATGGCCGGGATGTCCCGGCGGATGCTCAAAACTGCGGCCCGGTTACGCAGACTGCAACTGCATCAACAGTGCTTCGACTTCCGCCCCCGAACGGGCCTGCAACGCTGCGCCTGCAACAGGCGTCAGCCTGCCCAGGTCGCTCTCGATGATGGTTTTCTTGACTTCCAGCAGGTAGGCCGGATGCACGCTGAACTCGCGCAGGCCCAGACCCAGCAATAATTGCGTAAACCTGTTGTCCCCGGCCATTTCGCCGCACATGGCCACGGGGATGTCCGCCCTGGCGCCTGCTTCAAGAGTCGTGTGTATCAGTCTCAAGACGGCCGGGTGCAGGGGTTCATAGAGATAATTCACTTCATCATCGACCCGGTCAATGGCCATGGTGTACTGGATCAGGTCGTTCGTGCCTATGGAGAGGAAATCCAGTTCATCGACGAAAATATCCGCGCAGATGGCGGCAGCCGGCACCTCAACCATGGCGCCGACGGGAATGTTCTCGTCAAATTCAAGTTGCTGCCTGTTCAGTTCCGTCTTTATCTCTTCGATCATCTCCAGCACCTGCCTGGTTTCCTGAATGTTCGACAACATGGGGATCATCAAGCGGACTTCCCCGTGCGCGGATGCGCGCAGGATAGCCCTCAGCTGCGGCCGGAACAACGCGGGCTCCTTCAGGCACAGGCGTATGGCCCGCAATCCCAGCGCCGGGTTTGACTGTACCGGACCTTCCTGCCTGCCGCCGTCCACCTGTTTGTCCGCGCCCAGGTCCAGGGTGCGGATGGTTAGCGGCAGACCGGCCATCGTATCGAGCACACCCAGGTAGGTTTCATAATGTTCTTCTTCCTCGGGGGGAGCTTCACGGTTCATGTAAAGGAACTCCGTCCTGTACAACCCCACGCCGCTGGCGCCGACTTCCCTGACGGTTTCAAAATCCCGCGGCAGTTCAATATTCGCCTGCAGCCTGACAGGCTCACCGTCCCGGGTTCTGGCCGGCGACTCTCTCAACTGGATCAGGCTGGCATAATATTTCTTCTCTTCCTCCTGCTGTTGCCGGTAGTAGCGCAGGCTGAGTTCGTCCGGGTCGATGAGCATGACGCCGGCGTTGCCGTCCACGATAACCAGGTCGTGTTCACGGGCAATGCGCCTGGCATCGTGCATACTGATTACTGCGGGGACCGCAAGGCTGCGGGCGAGTATTGCGGTGTGCGACGTAGGTCCGCCGTATTCCGTGACGAAGGCGACGATGCCGTGGTGCTGCATCAGGACCGTATCGGCAGGCGCCAGGTCGTCGGCTATCAGGATATACCCGTTCAGGCGGCTACCGGGTTCTTCATGCTTCAACGGTTTATGTTTCAGCAATATTCTCTGGATACGGTTGACGACGTGGTCGATATCATCCTTGCGGGTGCGCAGATACGGATCTTCCATTTCATCAAACACGTGTACCAGGGCATCCCGCTGCAATTTCAGCGCCCACTCCGCGTTGTGCCCGGAGGTCCGGATCATATGCAACGGTTCATGGGTCAGGACGGTGTCATCGAGCATCAACAGGTGCGTATCGATGAACGGGGCGATGCCCGGGGAGGTTGTCGCCGGAATGTGATCGCGAATGGCCCGCAACTGTTGTTTGGCCTGGCTGACGGCTTCGAGGAGGCGGCGTGTTTCCGTTTCGACCTGATCCTGCTCAATGTGGTATTCGGGGATGTCAAGGCGGTCGCGTTCGATGATATGCACCCGTCCGATGGCTATGCCGCGGGAGACTCCCATGCCGTGCAGGGAAAGCGTCATATGTCCTCACCAAATCGATCTTCTATCAGTTTCACCAATGCCATAAGCGCTTTTTCCTCGTCTCTTCCCCGTACCATTAACTCAACTGACGATCCCCTGGCCGCGGCGAGCATCATCAATCCCATGATACTTTTCCCATTGACGCTGTTTTCACCCGAACTGATCTCGATATCGGAATCAAATGCCGACGCGGTTTCCACGAAACGCGCCGCGGCCCGGGCGTGCAAACCTAACTTGTTGACGATTACAACGGTTTTTTTCTGCAAATCAGGTCAGCCGGTCAGCAGTCCGTAAATCGCTTCCTCGGACTCTTCCCGCCGGAGTTGCGTCAGGAATTCCGGCTTATTGAACATCTCGGCAAGCTGCGCCAGGACCTGCAAGTGTTCTTCTGTCGAGTGTTCCGGCACCAGCAAAGCGAAGATCAAATCAACCGGTTGGTGATCCGCGGCATCGTAATCCACGCCTTGCTGCAACTTGATAAACGCGGCAATGGTGGAAAGACCGTCCTTCCAGCGCCCGTGGGGCAAGGCAATGCCGTTCCCCAATCCGGTGCCGCCCAATCGTTCCCGGGTCAGCAGGCTGTTGAAAACCTCCTGCTCGTCAAGCCGGATACTGGCGCTGGCAATCAACCCGGAAAGGGTCTCCAGCGCAGCTTTCTTACTGGAAAGGGTTACGTTACATATAATCCGTTCGCTCGTTAGGATATCTGATATCCGCATCTGTGACTCAGGTCCTTAAATCCGGGTTCGGGATTATCCGCGGTGAGCCGATAATTTCTCTTTGTGCTTCTTCACCTGCCTGTCGAGTTTGTCAATCAACCTGTCAATGGCCGCATACATGTCATTGTGTTCCGCATCGGCGAACAGGTTACCACGATTCACGTGCACGGTTGCTTCCGCCATCTTCCGTTCCTTTTCCACCTTCAGCACGACGTGTGCAGTGATGACGTGGTCAAAATGACGCTCTATGCGGTGCAGTTTTGTTGCCACGTAGGAGCGCAACGCGGGTGTTATGTTCAAGTGGTGGCCGGACACGTTGATTTGCATATTATCCTCATTATGGTTAGTGATAAAAATCCCGATAAGGTTCAGGACCGAATGGGGTCAGGTCGCACATTGCACATGCAAAGGAATGAAAACGAGGTTGTGAGAACTCTCTGCATGTGCAATGTGCGACCTGACCCCATTCGATCAAAGCCTGTTGAAATTGGCTCTTTTTCTTTCACTTGATGACGGAATGGACATCGATTCACGGTATTTGGCGATAGTCCTGCGCGCAACCTGGATACCTTGCCCTGACAATAGTTTGACAAGTTTACTGTCGCTCAGGGGTTTTTCCGGCTGCTCCGCCTGTATATATTTTTTGAGCAGTGCCCTGATCGCCGTAGATGAACAGGTTCCGCCCTGCTCCGTGCTTACATGACTGGAAAAAAAATATTTCAGTTCAAACACGCCTCTCGGCGTGTGCATGTACTTTCTGGTGGTAACGCGGGAAATCGTTGAATCATGCAGCCCGAGGTTGTCGGCAACATCGTGCAGTACCAGCGGCTTCATTGCTTCCTCCCCGTGTTCAAGGAATGCGCGTTGCCTTTCGACTATGCAGGTGGCAACCCGTAACAGGGTCTCGCTGCGACTCTGGAGGCTTTTTATAAACCAGCGGGCTTCCTGCAAATGATTTTTCAGGGAGGTATTATCCTCGCTGTTGTCTGCGCGGCGGATCATGCCGGCATAATGCGAATTTATCCTCAGGCGCGGCAGCGCGTCCGTATTGAGTTCCACCTTCCACGCATCCCCCGCCTTTTTTACCAGCACGTCCGGCACCACGTACTCGGCTCTGTCTTCCTGCAGCTGCCCGCCCGGACGCGGGCGCAACGATTGTATCAGTCCGACCACGTGCTCCAACTCTTCCCTGTTGAGTTTCATGCGCTTCATCAACTGTTTGTAATCGTGTTGCGCCAGTAACTGAATATGCTGACCGACCAGTGTCCGGGCTTCAGCCAGCCAGGCAGTAGCGGGTTCAAGTTGCGCCAGTTGCAGGCTCAGGCACTCGGCCAGGTCGCGGGCGCCCACCCCTGCCGGCTCCAGGGTCTGAATTAAATGCAGTACCGCCTCAATCTCCTCGGGTTCGGTATCCAGGTCGGCTGACAGAGTGGCGCGGATCTCTTCCAGGTTCAAGGTCAGGTAACCATCGTCATTGATCGCATCGATCAAGGCGATGGCAATCGCCTTGTCGGCTACCGATAACGTGATCAGGTCAAGTTGGGACAACAGGTGGCGCTGCAGGTTTCGTTCTCCGTTATCCCGGCATTCCTGGTCGTAATACTCCGCCAGGCCGCCGTCATGGGAATAGTGCGTCGTGGCATCGTAGATATCTTCCCACGCGGTATCCACCGGCAACTCTTCGGGAATACTCTCGCGGGCAAAAGCCTCGGGATATTCCTCCCCGTTGAGTTCCGCTTCGTCAGGTTCCGGCCCGCCTGCCTGCAGGTCGATCACCTCGTCTTCGTCCAGCTCCAGCATCATGTTGGAATCCAGCGCCCCCTGGATCTCCAGGTTTAATTCCAGGCTGGACAACTGCAACAGCCTGATGGCTTGCTGCAGTTGCGGCGTCATGGTCAGACCCTGACTTAGATTTAATCCCAGTGATTGCTTCATACTATAAAGTGTAGCGCAAAATAACGGTAATGCCCCATCTTGCCTGCCCGGATTCGGGTTGGAGCTATAACCTGAACTCGAAACCCAGGTAGACGTCTCTCACGGTCTCATTGGCAAGTATTTCGTCCGGCGTTCCCTCGGCCAGGATCCTGCCTTCATTGACGATGTAAACCCGGTCGCAGGCGCCCAGCGCCTCCCAGACGTTGTGATCGGTAATCAGGATGCCGATGCCTTTTTCCCGCAGGTAACCTGTGATTCGTTGAATGTCGTTGATGGAAATAGGGTCAATCCCGGCAAAAGGCTCATCAAGCAACAGGAATTGCGGCTCGGTGGCCAGCGCCCGGGCAATCTCCACGCGCCGCCGCTCACCGCCGGAAAGACTCATGCCCAGGCTGTCGCGCAGGTGGGACACGTGAAACTCGTGCAGCAGCGCTTCCATGCGCCGTCTCGCCTCCGCCTTGCCCAGGTTTTTGCGCAACTCCAGCACTGCGAGGATATTTTCTTCAACGGTGAGCTTGCGAAAGATGGACGACTCCTGGGGCAGGTAGCCCAATCCCAGCCGTGCCCGTTTTTCCATCGGCAACAGGCTGATGTCCTTGTCATCCAGGTATATCTCGCCCTTGTCACAGGGAAGCAGGCCCACGATCATGTGAAAACTGGTGGTTTTGCCCGCCCCGTTGGGACCTAACAGCCCGACAATTTCACTGCTGTTGATGGTCAGGCTGATATCGCTCACCACCTGGCGTGAACGAAATGACTTGGAGATGCTCTGAACGGATAAAACACTCATGCGTTGGTATGGGCGGACTTTACGATCCGTCTTCTTTCTTCTTCTTGATGATCAGTTTCACCCGGCTCTTCTTTTCGGTTTCGGGCGTTGCCTGGGCTTTTCCGCCCCCGGGGCGGCTCCAGGCCTTCACCCGGCTGAGTTCGGTATTGTACTCTATCCTTTCCCCGACCAGGGTCGAGGTGTCCTGTTTTACCCAGGCATCCCGGATTAACACGACCAGGTTTTTCAGTTCGTAGTACTCCATTCTCATGGCTTTCGCCTGGTCGTGCACCGTACTGTTGTCGGGCAATTGTTTATAGGTGGCCGGGTTGCCTTCGATGATGAGGTGGTCCAGTTCATCCCCGCCCTTGCTGTAAACCGTCATGATGTCGCCCGTCATGTGGATGGACCCCTGCCTGACGATGACGTTCCCGCGGTAGACGCTGACGTCATTCAGGTCATCAAGTTCCGCCTCGTCCGCCTCGACTTCGATCGGCTGGTCCTTGTCCGTCGACAACGGGTATGCCGCCAGGCAACCCAGCAGGCAGAACGACCCGATTACAAGGTTAACTGCCCGACGCGGTAGTGATGGTAGTTTTTTCATGCTTGATTACTTCCAGCCGACTCTGGGGTAAATATGCACGCATACCTGTTCCCGTTATTACCGCATTATTGGTAACAATGGTTGCCTGCCGGTCCGTTTCCGCATATTCATCATCCAGCGAAACCTTGACATGGGACGTACTGACTTCCAGAGTAGGGCTGCCTGTATCATCGTATTCCCACATTTTTACTATACCGTATAGCAGAATAGTATCATCATCTCCATCCAGGCGGCCTTTTTCTGCGTCAATGTACAGAGGAAATTCATCTTCACGGAAGATTTCCATACGCGGCATGACCAGTTCGGTGCTGTTATCCATGGGATAGTGCGCCAGGTAGTCCGCCGACAGCTTGTTCTTTGGTGTGCCGTCCGGGTGCATGGTCAACGTGGTAAAGTCCTCCATGTAATAATCCGGAGCACGCGTGTCGGCGCGGAACGTGCTTCTGCCAGGGTCCTCGGACAACCAATTCAGCAACCAGGCGCTGCCCGCGGCTGCGCCGATCAATAATGCGAGGATAAACAGCCGTTGGGCCATGCCGGTCAGACTACCTGTGCGCGCAGCAGATCGTGCATGTTCAGTACGCCAACCAGTTGCCGGTCCTGATCCAGTACCAGCAAGGCATTGATCCTGTATTCTTCCATCATCCGTAAAGCCTCGGCAGCCAGGCTGGTTGCGGCGATGGTCTTGCCGTTCCTGGTCATTACTTCCCCGGCAGTGGTGGTTTGCAGGTCGAAGCCGGCATCCAGGGTCCTGCGCAGGTCGCCGTCGGTGAATACCCCGGTTACTTCACCGCGTTCATTGAGCACCGCCGTCATCCCCAGACCTTTTGCGCTCATTTCCAGCAACGCCTGCTTCACTATCGTCCTTTCGCTCACGCGGGGGATCTCATCGCCCGTATGCATGATGTCCCTGACGCAGAGCAGCCGTCTTCCCAATGACCCTCCCGGGTGGGACCGGGCAAAATCCTCGGTGCTGAAACCGCGCGCCTCGAGCAACGCGACGGCAAGGGCGTCCCCCAGGACCAGGCTGGCCGTGGTGCTGGCTGTCGGCGCCAGGCCCAGCGGACAGGCTTCCCTGGCGACACTGACGTCCAGGCACGCGGCCGCGGCTTTTCCCAGGGTGGATGCGGGATTGCCGGTCAGCGCGATGAGCGGGATATCCAGACGTTTTATAACCGGCAACAGGGTGACGATCTCGCCGGTTTCGCCGGAATTGGAGAGGGCAATGACCACATCATCCCGGGTAATCATGCCCAGGTCGCCATGGCCGGCCTCGCCCGGATGGACAAAGAATGACGGCGTGCCGGTACTGGCCAGGGTGGCTGCGATCTTGTGGCCGATATGGCCGGATTTCCCCATGCCCAGGACCACCACCCTGCCCGTGCATTCCAGCATCAACCGGCAGGCCTTGACAAAATGGTTGTCGATGCGTTGTTCCAGGTCGCCGACCGCCTGCCGTTCCGTCTCGATGACCGTGCGCGCGCTGCGCATAAGGTCGTCCGGGGCCGGGCGATTTTCGGATCTATCCGGCATAATTCATCGTGTGCTGAACCGCAGGCGCTGTTCCTGCAGGAATGTTTATTGTCAAAGAGTTCACAGGATCCGACACATTTATCTCCTGGTCCCGGACCGGTTTACCCCAGAAACAACCAGTACTGGTAACCGGCAAAACATAACAGCAGCACGGTGCCTTCCAGGCGGCTGAACCTGTTTTTGCCGGAATAGAACACCATCCATCCCATTAACAGGGTTAAACCCGCCATGATCGGAAAGTCCCGCAGCAGGACTTCCTTACCGAAAGTATCCGGGTAAATGATACACGGAATACCCAGTACCATCAGCATATTAAACATATTGGAACCGATGATGTTGCCGATGGCGATATCGATTTCTTTTTTTGCGACACTCATCAGGGATGCGGCAAGTTCCGGTAAACTGGTCCCCACCGCAACGATGGTCAGACCGATCACCAGGTCATCTACGCCGATTTCCCTGGCAATATAGACCGCTCCCCGCACCAGTAGTTCAGCGCCGCCCAGCAGGATCACCAGGCCGACCAAAATCAGGGTGACGGATTTCGAGAGGCCTGGAAGCTGTTTCATTTCCGCTTGCTGCGGCGCCGAACCGGCGTCCTCCCTCACCTTTCTTACAATCCAGTAAAGCATCAGGACAAGCACCCCCAGTAACAACAACCCGTCGCCGCGCCCCAGGCGCAGGTCAAGCATCACCAGCAACGCAACAAGCATTGCCGCGCACATCAGAATAAATTCACGGGTCAGGGTCTGCGACTGGACCAGCAGGGGTGTAAACAGTGCGGTCGCTCCCAGCACCAGGCCGATGTTGGCGATGTTGGACCCCAGGGCGTTGCCGATGGCGATACGGGTCTTCTCGTCCCACGCGGCAACGCCTCCCACCAGAACTTCCGGCATGGAGGTTGCGATACCGACAACGGTCAATCCGATGATCAAGGGCGGCACACCCAGCGCGCGTGCGGCACCGGACGCGCCTGAAACAAACCGGTCCGCCCCCAGTACCAGCAGGAGCAGGCCGCCCAGCACTGCCAACGTCGCTATCAACATACTTCAGTATCCTGGATCCGGCCCGCGCACCGGTTCACCCGTAATGAAAGAAATGCCCGCAGTTTATCAGAGATACGGGGTCAGGTCGCACATTGCACACACAAGCGAAAAATGTCACGACGTGACAGACCTCTGTGCGTGCAATGTGCGACCTGACCCCGTATCTCTGCCTTCCATCGACTTGATAGTGGATATACAATGCCACCTCCGATACCTGACTTGAGTAGAAAAAATGCTTCACTGGCTCTATCTTGCTGCCGCGATCCTGTTTGAGGTCGCCGGTACCATTTCCATGAAACTGTCTGTCGGGTTTACCAGGCTGATCCCCTCGATCACGCTGTTCGTCTGTTATGCCGCGTCATTTACGGCGCTGACTTTTTCCCTGAAAAAGATCGACCTGAGCATAGCGTACGCGGTTTGGGCGGGCGTGGGTACCGCGCTGGTCGTACTGGTGGGTATATTTTATTTTCGCGAGTCCGTTACGATAATGAAGTCCGCCAGCATCTGCCTGATTATTCTCGGTGTCGTCGGCCTGCACCTCGATCAGACGGCTTCCTCAACCGGATAGCAGCGCAAACAGCTGATGCGGGCAATGATACTGGCAGCGGGAGGAGGCAGGAGAATGCGCCCCCTCACTGATAACCGTCCCAAACCCCTGCTGCCTGTGGCCGGCAAGCCGTTGTTGCAATACCACGTGGAAGCGCTGGCCGGGGCGGGTTTCAGCGAACTGGTGATCAATCATGCCCGTTTCGGCGACCGCATCGAGGCGTTCCTCGGCAACGGCAGCACCTTCGGTGTAGAAATCCGCTATTCAGCCGAAGGTGACAACCCCATGGAGACCGGCGGCGGCATCAAACGGGCATTGCCCCTGCTGGGTGATGACCCGTTCCTGGTCGTCAACGGCGATATCTGGACCGATTTCCCCCTGGACACGCTGCCCGCGTCCCCGCCCGGCCAGGCGCACCTGGTCCTCGTGCCGAATCCGCCGTACCATCCCGGGGGCGATTTTGTCCTCGAGGAAGGAACCGTCCATAACACCGGCCGGCCCAAGTACACCTTCAGCGGCATCGGGGTCTATCACCCTTCCCTGTTCACCCCGATCAAAGAGCGGAAATTTCCCCTGGCGCCGGTGTTGCGCCAGGCCATGGAGAACCGCCAGGTCACGGGAGAACTCCATGGCGGCAGCTGGTTCGATGTCGGCACGCCTGAGCGTATGGCGGCACTGGAGGGTTACCTGGCAAAAATCAATGGGGTCAGACTCGATTGATTTTTCAGTTGACCGGGGTCATGTCCTCCGGAACCGTTACCGTGGCCAGTTGTCTCAACCGGTCCTGTGCCAGGCGCGCGGCCGTGGTTCCCGGGTATTGTTGAATCAATTCCTCCAACTGCTGTTTTGCCGGTTCGATCAGGCCCAGTTCATGCTGGCAGAAGCCCGCCTTCAATTTCGCCTGGGCCAGTTTCGGGCTGTCGGGGTAGTTCAGTAACAGGGCGTTATACTCCTGCAGCGCCTGTTCGAACAGGCCGTTGACAAAATAGGCCTCGCCCAGCCAGAACTGGGCGTTATCGGCGTATTCACTGCCGGGATGACGTACCAGGAATTCACGGAACGCGCTGACGGATTGTTCGTACAGGGACTGCTTCAACAGGTCGAACGCATTCTGGTATTCCACACGAATCAGTTCCGGTTCCAGTTCTGCAGGCGCAACGGGATTGGCCGGGTCCGGTTCCCGGGGCATCGGCAGATCCTGCTCAGGGGTTGCCGCGGCGAGCGTCTCTTCCTGTACGGGATCCGCCTGCGCCGGCTGATCCGGGTGAACAGCCGGAGAAGCGGGTTCCTCAGCGGTCGTTCCCCCCGGCAGTTCCTGATCGAGCAGTTCCAGCGTCAGCGTCGTATCGGCCTGTTGGCCTGCGCCTGTTTCCTCCAGCGCGCTGAAGGGCGACAGGGTCTGCAACGGCGGCCCGGCTTCACCGGTCAACGGATCGATTGGACCCGCCTGCGGAATTTCGATGCGCTGCAGGCGCCGGTCGATGTCGGTGTACAAGTCCCGCTGCCGTTTTTTAATCTGCTCAAGCACATGGTTCTGCACTTCCACTTCGCCGCGCAAGCGGCTGATTTCCATCTCCAGGGCCTCTATCTGCTGCAACATCTCCAGCAGGCCCTGGTTGGACAGCAGTTCCTCGATATTCTGCAGCCGCGCCAGGATCGATGCTTCGGGGTCCACGGCCTCCTGCGCATGCACGCCGGCAATACTCAGCTGTCCGATGGTCAGCAGGACAAGTACCAGTCTTTCAGCCCGCATGTGCCTTCAACTCAGTAGACGAACTCCACCCGCCGGTTCAGGCTCCAGGCCTGTTCATCATGGCCGGGGTCGGCAGGCCGTTCCTCGCCGTAACTCACCGTCCTGACCTGGTCCGGTGACGCGCCCAGCACAACCAGCTGTTTTTTGACCGCCTGCGCCCGCCGCTCGCCCAGGGCCAGGTTGTATTCGCGGGAACCGCGCTCATCGGCATGGCCCTCCAGCGAGGTAACCACCCCGGAATTGGCCTGCAGGAACGCGGCATGGGCCTGGATGATCTCCTCGAACTGTGCCAGTACGGTACTGCTGTCATAGTCAAAATATATGATGCGCACCGACAACAGGCTTTCCGGGTCGCCAAGCTGCTGCAGCGCACCGGCCTGGTCGCCTTCCATACCGAATGCCTGTGCTTCGCTGCCGGCATCCGCATCGGCAGCGGCCTCACCCGTCATTTCAGCGCTGTCCGTTTTGTCCACAACCTCGGGGGCCGCCTCTTGCTCGGGCGTTGTCTCACAGGCCGTGATAAATATCCCCAGGACAAGCAACAGCATAATTTTTCTGGTCATAATCGTTCTCCGGTTTTAAAGACAAATGATAGCAGCTACAGGGACGGATTTGAAATCCGTCCCCGGTCTCCCCGCGATTCATATTCAGTCGGCCGGGAACGGTCCCCAGGCGGGTTCCCTGACCTCGCCGTCCTGCAGGGCCAGGCGCTGGTGCACCCGGCCGTCGGCCGAGACCGCCGCCAGTTCGGAGCCGCGCCGGCCGTTTGTTGCGTAGATGATCATGCTGCCGTTAGGTGAAAAACTGGGAGATTCATCCAGCCGGTTCCTTGTCAGGACGCTGAGATAACCGTTATCAAGGTCCAGGTAGCCGATCCGGTAGAAGCCGTTCTCCCCGTGTACCATGGTGATGCCGGTGCCATCCGGGGAATAGCGCGGTCGCGCAAAGTATGCTCCCTCAAAAGTAAGCCGCTGCGGCGCGCCGCCCTGCAGGTCGACCTGGTAAATCTGCGGCGTGCCGCCCCGGTCTGATGTAAAGATAAGCCTGCTGCCGTCGGGCGACCAGTTCGGCTCCGTGTCGATGGCCCGGTTACGGGTGATACGCTGCAGCGAGTTGGTGGACAGGTGCAGCACATAGATTTCCGCATCGCCGTCCCTGGACAGGGTCAGCGCCAGTCTGCCGCCGTCCGGGGAGAACGCCGGCGCACTGTTGATGCCCCTGTGGGCGGCGACCTCGTTTCTCTCCCCGCTGCGGATGTTCTGCACGAATACCGACGAGCTGTTCCCTTCGAACGAGACGTAGGCGAGGTATTGTCCGTCCGGCGACCAGGCCGGCGACATCAGGGACTGGTCGGATTCGAGCAGCACCTGCGGGTTGAAGCCGTCGGCATCGGCGATCAGCAGGCTGTGGCGCTCTTCCCCGGCCGCGTTCTGTTTTACCGTGACGTAGGCGATGCGCGTATCGAAGGCGCCGCGTACGCCGGTCAGCTTTTCGAATATGATATCGCTGATCCGGTGCGCGGTGCGGCGCAGTTGCGTGCGCCTGGCCCGGATGCGAAAGCCGGTAAGCTGTGCTTCCCTGTAGGCGTCGAGCAACCTGAATTCAATTTCAAAATCACCCGTTTCCGTCTGTTTCAGGTTGCCGATGACGATGTTTTCCATGCGCAACAACTGCCAGTCACTGAAATTGACGTGGCCGAATTGCGCGGGTTGCTGGGGCATATCCAGCTCATCCATGGTGGCGAAACGGCCGCTCCTTGCCAGGTCGTTGGCGATGGTAACGTGCAGGTCAATCGGTTGCTCATCGGGCGCGCCGTTCCAGCCGAACGGAATAACCGCGATGGGCAAGGCATTTTCAACACCTCTATCGATAACAATCTCGAGTTCGCCCTGGGCATGGGCCCAGGATGTGCTCAACAGCATGAGCAGCAACAGGCGGCTGATGTATCTCACGTCATTAATCCCTGGGTTTAAATCTGAAATTGAATTTCCGCAGGCCCAGGCGTTCGAACACAGCCGGGTCCGCGGGTAGCGGCAACGGCGAGGCCTTCTCGACCGCGGTGACTGCCCTCCGGTCAAAAACCTCGTTTCCGCTCGTTTTATTCACTGCCACGCTGATCACCTCGCCGCCGGGCACCGTGTGTACCGATAATACGCATTCCAGACCTTTAGGCAAGCCGGTTTTATTAAAGTTGCCGGTGACCACCTGATAAATGTCCGCGACGATATTCTGCAGGGCTTTATTGTCCTGTGCCCGCTGTTCCTCGGCGAGTTGTTGGCGCCTGGCCTGTTCTGCCGCCCGCTTTTTCTGTTCCTCTTCCTGCCTTTTCCGTTCCGCCTCTGCCTTGCGCTTCTCCTGTTCCAGTCGCGCCTGTTCTGCCTGGGCCTTGCGGTTCGCTTCCTCTATGCGTTTCAATTCCGCCTGCGCCTTGAGCTTTTCCTGCTCGATGCGCCGGCGCTCCGCCGCGGTCTTGCGTTCTTCCTCCTTGCGCCTGCGTTCAGCTTCCGCCTTGCGTTTTTCCTCCTCCTTGCGTTTTTGCTCCGCCGCCTGTTTCCTTTTCTCTTCCTCCTTGCGTTTCTTCTCAACCGTGCTGGCCTGATCCTCCAGGTCTTTCAGCTTCTTCTCCATGGCCCGCTGTTTTTCCAGTTCCTGCTCCCGGAGACGCTGCAACTCCTTTGCTACTTCCTTCTCATCCACGGTAACCGCTTCGACTATGTTCTCCTGGGGCCGCGGCTTGAATACCGGCGTGCGCTCGGCGTCAAAATTAACGACCAGCGCCGAGATGACGACTGCATGCAGCGCCAGTGAATAGAGAAACGATCGCAGTGTCAGGAATTGCATGGCGCATCACTGTTCCGGCGGTTCGGTAATCAGGCCGATCCCTTTCACTCCGGCGCCTTGCAGCAGGGCCATGGCCTGCACCACCCGGCCGTAGTTGACGCCGGCATCGCCTTTTACCAGCACCGGAAGTTCGGGCCGGTACTTGACCAGTGCGCCTACCCGGTTGACCAGCACTGCGGGAGAAACCGGTTGATCCTGGTCCTCCCCGTAGTTGATGAAAAAATTTCCCGCCGCATCCACACTGACGATCACCGGGTCATTGTCGCTGGCCGGCAACGGTTCCGAAGGCACTTTCGGCAACTCGATTTTCACCCCCTGGCTGAGCAGCGGCGCGGTGATCATGAATATGATCAGCAGTACCAGCATGACGTCGATATAGGGAACGACGTTTATCTCTGACATCGGACGTTTTCGGTTCCGGAGTCGCATGGCGGCGCGCTCAGCCGTGCGCCTGGCGGTGCAGGATGGCGGAAAACTCCTCTATGAACGTGTCGTAGCGGTTCAGCAGCCTTTCCACGTCGCTGGAAAACCGGTTATAGGCAATCACTGCAGGGATCGCGGCGAACAGTCCCATTGCGGTGGCTATCAGGGCTTCCGCGATGCCCGGCGCGACCATGGAAATCGACGCCTGCTGGACGTTCCCCAGGGCGCGGAAACTGTTCATTATCCCCCATACCGTTCCGAACAGGCCGACATACGGGCTGGTGGAACCCACCGTGGCCAGGAATGACAGGTGCGTTTCCAGGTCTTCCACTTCCCTGTTGAATGCCACCCGCATGGCCCGCTGCGATCCCTCCATGACCGCGTCAGCCACCACTCCTCCCTGCTTCTGCAGGCGCACGAATTCCCTGAAACCGGCCTCGAACAACAATTCCATGCCGCTCGCCTCATGACGTTGCTTGTTGATCCGTTGATACAGTGGAGTCAACTCTTCCAGCGACCAGAAGTGTTCCTCGAATGAATCAGCATCCCGTTTGGCCCGGTTCAGCCAGATGCGTTTCTTGAAGATCATCGTCCAGGACATGACGGAGGCGACGACCAGCATGAGCATGACCGCCTGCACCGGTATGCTGGCGTTGGTGATCAGGTAAAAAAAGGACATTTCAGGAGTCATGGGTAAAATCCGCGAGTATAGAAGCAGGTATGCGTTTCGGCGTATGACGCTCGGCGTTGAGACAGGCAACGGCCACATCGGCCTTACACAGTTCTTCGCTGTTCCGGTGAATGGACTGGTGGAAGTTCAGGCTTGCGGCGGCGATTTTATCGATTGCCGACGTGACCGTCAGTTCGTCGTCAACCAGCGCCGGTCTCTTGAAATTGATGTGGATGCGATTGACCACGAATATGATGCCTTGTTCCAAGCGTAACTGCCTCTGGCTGTAACCCAGCGCGCGCAGGTGTTCGGTTCTTGCGCGCTCCATATATTTCAGGTAACTGGTGTGATAAACGATGCCGCCGGCATCGGTATCTTCATAATAAACACGTACGCGCCACCTGAATTCTTTCATCTGTGTTCCGGCAAGGTTATCCGTCCGCGCTCATTTGATCAAATAAATCATTTTCAACCGTTTGTCCTTTCGGAACGGGAAGCCCGAAATGCAGCCAGGCGTGTTTTGTCGCCACCCGGCCGCGCGCGGTGCGGATCATGAACCCCTGCTGTATCAGGTACGGTTCTATGACGTCTTCGATGGTATCCTTGACTTCACCCACGGCCGCGGCAATGCTGTCGATCCCCACCGGTCCGCCGTCGAATTTCTCGATGATGGTCAGCAGCAGTTTGCGGTCCATCATATCGAAGCCGGAGCCGTCCACGTTCAACAGGTCCAGCGCACGGGAAGCCGTTGCTGCGCTGATGCTGCCGTCTTCCCTGACCTCGCTGTAGTCGCGCACGCGCCGCAGCAGCCGGTTGGCGATGCGCGGGGTGCCGCGCGCCCGCGCCGCGATCTCGCGGGCGCCTGCAGCAGCGATCCGGACATCGAGAATTCCCGCGGAACGGACAACGATATCCGCCAGGTCTTCGACGGAATAAAACTCCAGCCGCTGCACGATGCCGAACCGGTCGCGCAGCGGCGAAGTCAGCAACCCGGCCCGGGTCGTGGCGCCGACCAGGGTAAAATGGGGCACGTCCAGCTTGATGGCGCGCGCCGCCGGCCCTTCCCCGATCATGATATCGATCTGGTAGTCCTCCATGGCCGGGTACAGGATCTCCTCCACTACCGGACTCAGGCGGTGTATCTCGTCAATGAACAACACGTCCCTGGGTTCCAGGTTGGTGAGCAGGGCAGCCAGGTCCCCGGGCCGCTCCAGCACCGGCCCCGATGTCTGCCTGAGGTTCACTCCCATCTCGTTGGCGATGATATGGGCCAGGGTCGTCTTGCCGAGGCCGGGCGGCCCGAAAATCAGTACGTGGTCCAGGGCCTCGGTGCGTTGCCTGGCGGCGCTGATGAAAATTTCCATCTGTTCATGAACGGCAGGCTGGCCCCGGTAATCAGCCAGTAACCGCGGTCTCAAGGTATTTTCCGCCGCGGCATCCTCCACTGCACCGCGTGCCGAGATGACCGGATTCGGATCGTTCATGTCAACGCGGCCTTCAGTGCGGCGCGGATCATGGCTTCGCTGTCCATGCCGTCGGCAGCCACGCCGTGCACCAGGCGGCTGGCCTCCTGGGGTCTGTAGCCCAGGGAAATCATGGCGCTGACCGCTTCGCTGACCGGTTCAACCGGCTTCGACCGGGGCTCAGCCGGGGCTGTGCCGGCCCGGCTTGCGGCCGGCCCGCCTTGCAGGCGGTCGCGCATCTCCACGATCAGCCGCTGCGCGGTCTTGTTGCCGACGCCCGGCAGGCGCGTGAGGCGGGTGGCATCACCGGTTTCTATGCAGTGCCTGAATTCCACCGTGCTGATACCCGATAATATCGCCAGCGCCATCTTGGCGCCGACCCCGTTGACCCGGATCAAGGCGCGAAACAGGTAACGTTCATCCTCGGTGCCGAAACCGTACAGGGCGTGGGCATCTTCCCGCACTACCAGGTGGGTCAGGAGGTCGACCTCTTCACCCGTGCCCGGCAACTGGTAGAACGTGTTCATGGACGCCTCCAGTTCATAACCGACACCATTGACGTCCAGAGTCAGTCCCGGCGGCTGTTTTATCACGATCCTGCCGCGCAGAAACCCGATCACAGCGCTTGTCCTTGGCGCGTCGCTGAAACTGTTTTCAGGCGCAATACACCCTCCCGCGAGTGGCCGTGGCACAGGGCGATCGCGAGCGCATCTGCGGCGTCTGCCTGGGGAGTGCCGTCCAGGCATAACAGGACCTTTACCATGTATTGTACCTGTGTCTTGCCGGCATGGCCCTTGCCCACCGTGGCCTGTTTTACCTGGTTCGCCGAATATTCAAAAACCGGCCGCTCGAGTTCGGCGCAGGCGGTAATGGCGGCGCCCCTGGACTGGCCCAGTTTCAGTGCGGAATCGGCATTGCGGTACATGAAGACCTTCTCGATGGCACACTCGTCCGGTTGGAATTCGCTGATCACCGCGCTGAGTTCCCGGAAAATCCGGCGCAGTTTTTCGGGCAACTCGCCGGGCCGGATCGTTATGTGGCCGTGGCTGACATGGCGCGCATGGTTGCCGTCCATATCGATGACGCCGTAACCCGTGACCTGGGAACCCGGATCAATGCCGAGAATTCGAACCTTGCGCGCACGGGTCCCGTCGTTGGCGCCCGGTTTATCCCCCATGTCCCACCGTTTCTTCTGCCATAAACGGGGCGGCCCCGTCAATTGAGCTGCGCCAGGATGTCATCGGGGATTTCCGCGTTGGAGTACACTTTCTGCACATCGTTCAGGTCTTCGAGGGTATCCAGTAACCGCAGCATGGTCTGTGCGCCCTGCAGGTCCAGCGTATTGCCGGTTGTGGCGCGCATGGTGATTTCCGCCGCTTCAGGCTGGTAACCGGTCCCGGCCAGGTTATCCTTTACGTCATGGAAGTCATCCGCGCTCGTCAATACATCGATGGAACCGTCATCATTGCCGGCGACATCGTCCGCGCCGGCCTCCAGCGCCGCCTCCAGCAGCGCGTCCTCGTCGGTGCCGGCCGGGTAGGAAAGCTGGCCCACCTTGGAAAACAGGTACGCGACCGATCCGTCGGTTCCCAGGTTGCCGCCACACTTGGTAAAGGCATGGCGCACTTCCGCGACGGTGCGGTTGCGGTTGTCGGTCATGCAGTCAACCATCACGGCCACGCCGCCCGGGCCGTAGCCTTCGTATCGTACCTCCTCCAGGCTTTCTCCATCTGCGCCGCCCGCGCCCCGTTTCACCGCCCGTTCTATGGTGTCCTTGGGCATATTCCCCGCCAGGGCATTGTCTATGGCCGCTCTCAGCCTCGGGTTACCGCCCGGGTCAGGCCCGCCGAGCCTGGCCGAGACCGTGATTTCGCGGATCAGCTTGCTGAATAATTTACCCCGCTTGGCATCCTGCCGCCCCTTGCGGTGCTGGATGTTAGCCCACTTGCTGTGTCCTGCCATTTCTCACAAATAATGAATTCGACCCGGCATAATTTTATCACCTGAGACGAGGACAAGAAAGCTTATCGATGGGGAAAAGGCGCCATAACGGCAGCCGGAATGCCGGTCACCGGGGGCCGTATATGATCAGCAACCCCCGCAGGCAGGCCTAACCCGCATCAGGCGTCGTTTTGTCCGTATATGGCCTGTTTGCGTTGCTCGGCAAAATCCAGCAGGCGTTTGATGGGAATCCTTGCGCGTTTGATAATATCCGCATCGACATGAATTTCGTTGGCGCCGGATTTGAGCACTGCCAGCAGTTTTTTCAGGCTGTTCATGGCCATCCAGGGACAGTGGCCGCAGCTTTTACAGGTCGCGCCCCTGCCGGCAGTAGGCGCCTCGATAAAGGTCTTGTCCGGCGCGGCCTGTTGCATCTTGTAGAAAATACCCCGGTCGGTCGCAACGATAAACGTATCCGTTTCCAGTTCCCCGGCAGCCTTGATGATGCCCGTAGTGGAACCGACCACGTCTGCCTGGGCAATGACCGGGGCAGGGGATTCCGGGTGTACCAGCACCTTCGCCTGCGGGTGGCTGCGTTTCAGTGCCGCCAGTTCCCTGCCCTTGAACTCCTCGTGGACGATGCAACTGCCCTGCCACAACACCATGTCGGCGCCGGATTGCGCCTGCACGTATTCTCCCAGGTACTTGTCCGGTGCCCAGATGATTTTTTCTCCCTGCTTCGCCAGGTGTTTCACCACGTCCACCGCGCTGCCGGAGGTGACCATCCAGTCGGCGCGCGCCTTGACCGCGGCGCTGGTATTGGCATAGACCACCACGGTGTGATCCGGGTGCCGGTCGCAAAAAGCAGAGAATTGGTCGCCGGGACAGCCCAGGTCCAGGGAACAGTCCGCGTGCAGGTCCGGCATCAGTACCCGTTTTTCCGGGTTCAGGATCTTTGCCGTCTCGCCCATGAAGCGCACGCCGCAAACGACCAGGGTATCGGCATCGGCCTCGTAGCCGAAGCGCGCCATGTCCAGGGAATCGGAAACATGCCCGCCGGTTTCATCAGCCAGCAATTGCAGGTCAGGATCGGTGTAGTAGTGGGCTACCAGCACGGCATTCTGTTCCCGCAACAACTTTTTCACCTGGAGGATGCACTCATCCCGTTCGTCCCGGCCGAGTGTTTCGACAACAGTTTCCGGGACCTGATCCGGGGGCAGTCGATAATCCTGGATAGTTATGGCAGTCTGCATCTGTTCGGAACCTCAGCCTTCGGGTGGCGGCATGCCATGTCCCTGTGTACATGCGCAAAGGCGAGTGGGTTATTTACAATGGAATCCTAGTTTATCAATGTCCTTAAATCAAGGTGTGCGGGGTCTGGATGGATATTTGGGGTCAGAGTAAAAATTACCGGCAGTGAACCCTGACTGGCTGCTTATGTGCCTGATAATTTTTACTCTGACCCCAAATATCTAATTCCCGATTTGCATGCCGCAGTCGACCGCCAGGAAATCCAGCAGCGCCGTGTAGAACTCCAGGTAGTGCCGGTAACTCAGGGTGTCAACCGTGTGCGCCGCATCCACCAGCTTCAGGTACTTGTAGGGTTTGCCGCGTTTTTCCAGTTCCCGCGCGAACAGGTCGCTGTGCTTGATGGGGACGATCAGGTCGCGGTCGCCGTGCACGAGTAGCACCGGCACGTTGACCGCGTCCATGTTGCGCAGCGGCGACAGGCCGCCGCGCCATATCTGGATGACGTCGCGGAACCGGTAATTCCAGGTGTCCTTTTCGATCAGTTCCATGCTGCTCACCCCGGCGCCCGGGATTGCGCAGCGGTAGATATTCGGTTCGCGCATGGCGCCCACCATCGCCGAGTAGCCGCCGTAGCTCCAGCCGAAGATGGCCATCCGCTCCGGGTCGGCAACGCCCTGTTCCACCAGGTAGCGCATGCCGTCGTCCACGTCATCCTGCATCTTGTAGCCCCATTCCTTGTTCCCGGCCGTGTAATAGTCATAACCGAAACCCGTGGACCCGCGGTAGTTAGGCTGCAGCACGGCATAACCCCGGGTCGCCAGCAACTGCGGCCACTCGTCCCAGAAAGACGAGTTCCAGAACAGCGCATCGCGGCTGCGCGGACCCCCGTGGGGGTGGGCGATGGCCGGGTACGGCGGTTCGCCGCTGGTGGGGAGTGTGAGCACCGCGTTGAGTTTCATGCCGTCCCGGGCCGGATACCAGATGGACTTGCGCTCGCCCAGTTGTTCCGGCTCGATGGCGGATGCCTTACCCAACAGCTGGATACGGGATTTGTCCCGCAGCAGGTAGTAGCGGCCTGGCTCCCGCGGCCCCATGGAATGGACGATGATGTACTTGTCCTGCGCCGCCCGGTCGTGGATACGGTTGAAGTTGCCGTCCGGCAACGCCGCGTCGATGGACTGCTGCAGGGCCGCGGCGGTCTCGTCGATATAGTGGATGCGGGCGCCGTCGCCCACGTAGTAAAACCCCACTATTTGCGGGTCCTCATCGCCGTCCGCGCATTGCTCTGAGATGCATGCGGTAACGATGTTTCTTGCATCGTAACGGTTGGTGGCAAACAGCAGTTCCGGCTCGTCATCGGGGCGCTCCATGTCGAACAGGTAGATCCCCTGCGTATCGCGCTCCCTGGCCCAGCGCACATACGCCTTGTTATAGTCCGGCGGCTCGAATTTCAGGATTTCCACGAAGCGGTCCTCATCCACGTCCCAGGTGAGCCAATCGGTCCAGTCGCTCCAGCCGCCGTCTTTCCCGGTCCTGAACTGCAGGGTGATGGTGTTGTCGTTGCGATTGGCGCGGCTGCGCACCCGGGCGTTGCCGTCCTTGTCGAACTCGTAACCGAAGTAATCGGCCGAGAACTTGAACACCGGTTGCGGCTGGCCGTTGTTGACGTTCACCTTGAATACCTCGGTGCCGCTCTCCTCGGAATTCAACCATTCAATCAACACCCAGTCCTCCTCCGCAGGAAGGCGCGAGACCACCCGGGGGCTGAACAGCCGCTGCGCGTAGGTCTCGAATGCGAAGCGCGTGATATTGGACTTGCTCGGCAGTTCCACCCAGCGCCCGCCGTCAATGCCCACGGACAGCAGCTTCCAGGCATAGGTCTTGACCTTGCCGGCCGCGCCGATGCCCGCCCGGTTGTAGCCGATGCGCCGCCCCGGCACTTCCACCGGCTGGCGCGTGCGGATCAGCAGGCGTTTGTCGTTGGCCCAGTCGACCCTGACGATATCCATGTGCTCCGACCCCAGGGTATAAGGCTCCCGCTCCATGTGCTCTGTTGCATACACGTCCACCACGTAGTTTTGTCCCGGGCCGGGCAGGCGCATGATCGCCAGGTGCTCACCGGAAGGAGACAGGTCAACGTCGCGCACGATGGGGCGCATGGAAAATTCCTCAAGAGAAGGCGGCTCGGCCGCCGCGGCAGTGCCCGCGAGCAGCGCCGTGAACAGGGAACATAAAGCAGCTAATTTTTTTCGTGTTGCAATCATGTTGACGAAATCCCGGTTGCGCCGGTGCATCATATCCCCGGATTAACAACGTATCCGGTGCCTGCCCTAGCGTGTCTCAAATCGATGGCGTAACGCGGTATCCCGTTAAGGAATATACAACAGTTAGCGGATTTTTACTTTGACCCCGGAAAATAAAATCTGTTCCCTGTATTCAGAACAGTGAGGAGAGATTGTAGCTGAAGGTGGCGAAGATGCGGCGGTCGAGCAGGCTGTAGCCGGCGCCCAGCGGGATATTGTAGCCGACGCCGGTAGCCAGGGCCGGGCTGAATCCCCCCCATCCCACCACCGGCGGTTCCTCGTCGAAGACGTTGCGCACACCGACGACCACGTAGAAACGCCGGTTCGGATCCCGATAGCGGATCGACAGGTTGTGAAAGAACTTGTCGCCCGCTTCGACCCGGTTGGTGACGCTGTCGTCCCCGGGAAGCTCGTAGACGGACTCCTCGTCGGTGGAACCGATGTAGTCCGTGGTCCAGACGAAGGTGAAATCGCGCCAGTCAAAGCGCACGTCGGACTCGCCGCGCCAGCTTGCGTAGGCGTGCCGGCCGGCATAATTGGTCGGCTTCTCATCGCCCAGGCCGTACTGGTAGGCGAGCAGCCGCGCAGCCAGGATGTCTATGCTGAGGTCGCCGAACGGGAACTCGCGGTCTGCGCGCACGGTGATGTCATAGCCCGTGGACCGCTCGACGGCGACATTAATATATGAGGAGTCAACCGAAGTGAGGTGGCCGTCCTGGCGGCGTTCTCCGACCAGGTCGCATTCCTCGGCGCTGAAGTTCAACGAGCTGTAACAGCGGGACAGGATATTGCTGGCGCTGAGCCTGGAAATGGAGTTCTTGAGGTCGATATCGTAGTAGTCAAAGGCCAAGCTCAGATCCAGGCCCAGCGCCGGAAAACGGCCCGCCAGATCCGGCGTCACCACAAACCCCAGGGTCCACGAATCCGAGGTTTCCGCTTCCAGGTCAGGATTGCCGCCACTGGACACAAGAATACTCGATGTGGAGGAGAAATCGGGCGGAATGATACCCTGCTCCTCCAGCGCGGCACAGTTCTGGAACTGGTTGCTGCCCGGATCCAGGTCCTGGGCAGGGTCCCGGAAACGGTCGCAGGGATCGGCCCTGGAGGCCACGAACCCCGTCTGCGGCGCCAGGTTCAAATGGTACAGCGCGGGCGCGCGAAACGAGGTGCCGAGGGATGAACGCACGCGCAGCACCGGGTTCATGGCGTAATTGAACAGCAGGCGCCAGGTGGAATCGCTGCCGTAGGAACTGTAGTGGGTATAACGGTAGGAGCCGTTCACCGTGAGTTCCTCGGCCAGGCTGATATCTCCCACCTTGAAACCCGACAGTAACGGCACTTCCACCTCGGTATAGCCTTCGGTCACGCGATCACTGCCCCGGGTGATGCCGGCCGAGGTAAACCCCCACTGGTTGTCCTCCACCGAAACGGCGGGAGGACGGTCGTCCAGGCTGCGGCTGCGCCAGTCGAAGCCTGCTACCGCACGCACTTCACCGGCCGGCATGTCGAACACCCGTCCCTCAACGGAGAATCCGGCCGTCCAGAGGTCGTAGTCGGTCTTGAGCTTTACCCGTTCGTTGATATAGTCCACTGCCTCCGCTGAAACCTCGCCGCGCCGCAGGGTACCCTCGCTGAACAGGTCCAGTGGAATGCAGCCGGGATCGGGCCCTTCGGACAGGATGCGGCTCACCACCGCACCGTCGAAATTGGCTCCGTACAGAAGCTGGCCCGGGTCCAGGACGCACTGGAGCGCCCCGTCCGGCCCAATCGCGGCGGACAGGGCGCGCGCCACCCTGTCTTTCAACCAGGTATCATAGCTCCATTGGCCGCGGCTCCAGGAATAAGCGCCGTCCAGCTTCCAGGTAAACTCGCCCAGGTCCCCTTCGAGTCCCAGGCGCAGCGCGGCAACGTCGTTCTTTACGTCCGTGACCGGGTCCTGCAGGTCGTAGCTCATCACTACCGGCTGGGCAATGCCGCCGAAAAAGCCGAACGGGTTGGTCGGGTTGTTGGGGTGGACGAAAGGAAAGAATTGCCGGTAGCCGTCATTGTAACTTTCGTCGCGATGGGTATAGTAGAACTCGTAGCTGGCGCTGACGGTGCCCAGCATCCCGCCCAGGTCGAGATCCAGCAGGCCGTCACTGAACACCTGGATGCGCCGGCGTTCCGGGATCATGTGTTCGACGTTCCAGTTACGGTCGTCACGGTAACCTTCCTCCGGCATTCTCTCGCCGTCTATTTCGCCAAATCGGCGCCAGGGCAGGCCGGTGCCGCCAAAGTCGGCACCGGGGTCGCGGATCAGGGTGAACGGCGCGCCCACCCCGTACACGTCCACGAAGCCGTTTACCGCGCCGAAGCAGCGGCCGCCCCGGGTGGGGACAAAGAGCGAGGGATGAGACTCGCCGTTGGTCAACGGGCGCTCGTTGCACAGGCTGTAATCCTGCTCGTCCCGGCCCACCGGCCCGAGGGTGGAAAACTCAACCCCGGCGTCAATATAACCGCGGTCCCAGGTCTTGCCGTACAGGCCGCTCACGGAACCGAAGTCGAGTTCATCCTGGTAATACCCTTCCAGGATGAAGTCGTCGAAGCGTTTCTTGGTGATGATGTTCACCACCCCGGCGATGGCGTCGGCGCCGTAGATGGAAGAGGCGCCGTCCTTCAATATCTCGATTCGGTCTATCGCAACGTCCGGTATCGAGTTCAGGTCGATGCTGTTGACCTGGCCGCGGGTGCCCGCCGGGGTAAAGCGCCGGCCGTTGATCAGGATCAGGGTGCGGCCAGGATCGAGACTGCGCAGCCCGAAGGTGTTGACGCCAGGCCCGCCGGAGACCACGAATCCGCCGAAACTGTTGTCGATCTGGACGCCGGATGCCAGGGCGCTGGTCTGCAGAATTTCCGAGGTGTTGGCCAGCCCCGCCAGGATGGACGCTTCCTCGGTGATGACCGTCACCGGCAGCGCCGCAGAAAAGGCATCGCGCCGTATCCGGGAACCCGTGACGATGATTTCTTCGGTTGCTTCCGCTACAGCAGCCTCTACCGCTTTGTCCGTTGCTGCGTCTGTCGTTTCGGCCTCCTGTTCCGGCTCTTCGGCTGCTGCGGATTCTCCGTTATCCTGCGGCGACTCCGTCGCTTCGCCCTGTGCGTCCTCGTCCTGCTCAAGCGTTTGTGCGGCTGACGGTTCCTCGTCCGCTTGAGCTACCAGTCCGGGATACAACGGCAAACTGAAGCCAAGTAGGATAACTGCAAGCGCTAATCGTCGCGGCACGGCTGTATTCTCCCCTGTCGAATTCGCCGGATATTCAGGAATTATAAATGAGTCTGATACCCAGTTCCCGTAATTGTTGCGCGCTCGCGGACGACGGCGCGGCGGTGAGCAGGCAACTGGCGGTCTGGGTCTTGGGAAACGCGATGACGTCCCGTATCCCCTTTGCCCCGGCCATGATCATGACGATGCGGTCCAGGCCGAAGGCGATGCCGCCGTGGGGCGGGCAGCCGTAGGACAAGGCGTCAATCAGGAAACCGAATTTCTCCCGGGCCTGTTGTTCATCGATGCCCAGCAGGGCCAGCACTCTCAATTGCAATTCCGGGTCGTGGATACGGATCGAACCGCCGCCCAGTTCCAGGCCGTTCAGGACCAGATCATAGGCTCGCGACAGGCTTTCGTGGAGGTCCTCTCCCGGCGCCGACGTCTGCGGCGCAGTAAAAGGATGATGCAGCGAATCCCAGCGCTGTTCGCCCTCGTTGTATTCAAACAGCGGGAAATCCACTACCCACAACGGCGCCCAGTCCCCCTGCAGCAACCCCTGGTCCTCGGCCAGCGCGCCACGCAGGGCATTGAGCGAGTCGTTGACGATACGCGCCTTGCCGGCGCCGAAGAACACTATGTCGCCGGTCTGTACCCCGGTGCGTTCCAGCACGGCATGCACCGTATCCTCCGGCAGGAACTTGAGGATGGGCGACTGCAGGCCGGCGCTGCCCGCGTCGAGGTCATTGATCTTGATATAGGCCAGCCCCCTGGCGCCGAACTTGCCGACGTACGCGGTGTAGTCATCGATTTCCTTGCGCGTGAGCGCATTGCCGCCCGGCAGGCGCAACGCGGCTACCCGGCCTTGCGGCTGGTTCGCCGGTCCGGAAAAGACCTTGAACTCCACCTGCTGCATCAGGTCGCCCACCTCGACCAGTTCCAGCGGGTTGCGCAGGTCGGGTCGGTCGGTACCGTAGCGGCGCACGGCCTCGGCGTAGCTCATGCGCGGGAACGGGTCGGCCAGTTCGATGCCTTTCACCTGTTTGAATATGGTACGTATCATGTCCTCCACCAGGCCGGTCACGTCATCCTCGTCGACAAACGACATCTCCATATCCAGCTGCGTAAATTCCGGCTGCCGGTCCGCGCGCAGGTCTTCGTCACGGAAACAGCGCACGATCTGGTAGTAACGGTCCATGCCCGACATCATCAGCAACTGTTTGAACAGTTGCGGCGATTGCGGCAGGGCAAAAAATGCGCCCTGCTGGGTCCGGCTCGGCACCAGGTAATCACGGGCGCCCTCCGGTGTCGCCCTGGTCAGGACGGGGGTCTCGATATCAAGAAACCCGTGACCGTCCAGGTACGCGCGGATGGCCCGGGCAACCCGGCTGCGCAACTTGATATTGTCCTGCATCGTTTCCCTGCGCAGGTCCACGTAGCGGTAACGCAGCCGGATATCATCCTGCACGTTTTCGTCATCCAGCTGGAACGGCGGCGTCCTGGCCTCGTTCAGGATTTCCAGTGTGTGCCCCAGCACTTCCACTTCACCGGTCGCCAGGTTCGGGTTGATCGTGCCTTCGGGGCGCCTGCGCACACGGCCGGTGATACGGATCACGTATTCGTTCCTGAGCGTCTCGGCCAGCGCGAAAGAATCAGCCCGGTCAGGGTCATAGACAACCTGGGCCAGGCCGTCCCGGTCCCGCAGGTCTATGAATATCACCCCGCCGTGATCGCGGCGCCGGTGTACCCAGCCGCACAACGCGACTTCCTCACCGATCATGCCGGCTGACAGTTGTCCACAATAATGACTGCGCATGGGTTGCTGTACCGGTGTTGCCGGGTATGTCAGGAGGCGGCAGAAGCCGGCGCGTCCGCCGGGAGCAGGCGCTTGATTTCCCCTTCCGGCACGATGACGCCCATTGAAATGATGAACTTGAACCCGTCTTCTACCGACATGTCCAGCTCGATGATTTCCCGTTCGGGGATCAGCAGGTTAAATCCCGAAGTCGGGTTCGGTGTGGTCGGCAGGTAAATGGACTGGAGTCGTTCATCGGTAATGTTGCGGTCCGTCTCAACGTGTTCATTGCTGAGAAACCCGATACACCAGCAGTCCTTGCGCGGGTACTCAACCAGCACCACCTTGCGGAATGACGTGCTCTTGGAGGCCAGCAGCGTGGTGGATATCTGCTTGACGCTGTTATACACGTTACGGACCAGCGGGATCTTGCCAAGCGCCGCTTCCCAGAACTGCACCAGGCGCCGGCCCAGCAGGTTTGCGGCGAACATGCCGGTCAGGACCAGGATGGCGACGGCCAGGATGATGCCGAATCCCGGGATGCTGAACCCCAGCAGCGCTTCGGGCCGGTAATCCGGCGGCAGCAGCAGGACGGTGCCGTCCAGCAGGTCGATAACGAACTTGATGATGGCTACGGTAATGACCAGTGGCAGCCACACCAGCAGGCCGGCAATGATGTATCTTCGCAAGGCAGTCATTGTTCTGTAAAAAATGTTATCCGGTTGGAGTGCGGTGCAGGATAACATATCCGCAGGACCACCGCTTGCCGCTCCGTGCATGCGCCTGGCGGGTCAAATCGAACTCCGCCGGAAGAAAGGTCGTTCAGCCGGCGTGGGACGGGGTAGTCGTACTCCCTGCGGCCGATTTGGTTTCGGTCTTCGTCTCCCTGGCAGCGCCCGACTCAGCCGGCGCTTTCCCGTTATCTTTTTTCTTGCCGGCGCCGCCGTCGGCTTTCCCGGTTTCGGTCTCCGCGGTTTTGCCGTCTTCCTTGGCTACGTTCTTCCTGGATTTCTCGTCCTTGAAATCCGTTTCGTACCAGCCGCCGCCCTTGAGGCGGAAGGCAACCGCAGAGACCAGCTTGTGCAGGTCCGGTCGTGCGCACGCGGGGCAATCCTGCAGCGGCGCGTCCGAGATCTTCTGCAGCTTCTCGAGTTTATGGCCGCAGGTTTTACATTGGTACTCGTAAATCGGCAAGACGCTGTCCTCTTACTGTCGAAAAAAAGGAAAATAGTGCCGAACGGGTAAAATTTCAAGTCCGGATATCCCCGATGCCTGATGCGGGACTCAGAACCGGTAGGCCGCTTCCACCCCCCAGATGCGCGGCGCCCCGACGACGCAGCGTTGCATGCCCCCGCCGGTAACCGGGTCGACCAGGCTCAGCGTGGTGGCCAGGGCCTGGATGAACACCACCTGGCAGTAATCCTGGTCGAATACGTTGTGTACGAAGCCTGAGATTTCCCAACCGTCATCTGCGCCGCGCAGCCCCAGGCGGGCATTGACGATATCGTAGCCCGGCTGAACCGTTTGCGCGGCCTGGTTGGTATCCGCGCCGACGTTCTGCTCGGAAATATACTGGTATTCACCCCGCACGAACCAACCCAGGCCGTGAACGGGGATGCGGTCGGACCATTCGGCCACGAGCGATAACTGCCATTTCGGTGAGAAGTGGTTCCTGTCTCCCGTCAGGTTCCGGACCGGCAGTTGCGCCGGGGGGAACCCCAGGAACCTGCTTAACTGGACGGACGTCCGGTACGCGGCGATGTCGGCGGGCAGGCTGGTGGCATCGGGAAAATTTCCGAAACTGGAATCCAGGTAACTGACGCCCAGAACGGTGTAGAGCTGGTCCACGGGACGCGCCTGGAGATCCAGTTCCACGCCCTGCTGGGTAAGCTCTTCGACGTTCTGCATAAGGAAATTCACGCCGTCGAACCTGCGATCCTGGAGATCGTCAATCTCCGTATGAAAATAGTTCAGGCTGACCACCGCCCGGTTATCGAACAGCCCTCCCTTGACACCTATCTCTATATTGTCCACGGTTTCCGTCTCGTACACCCGGTCCGCCCCGGAGGCCTCGGCAACGGAGTCGAATCCTTCGGGGTTGAAGCCGCCCGACCTGAAGCCGGTCGCGTAGGTGGCGAACAACATCACGCTTTCGAAGGGAGAATAACTGATATTCGCCAGCCAGGTGATCTCTTCCTCATCGTACGCAAGGTCCGGGTGATCTTCCGAAATGCGCAAATCGATGGTGAAGGGATTCTCCGGCGAAGGCGGCGCGGCAATCGGGTTGTTGACCAGGCTGAGAAAACTGCCTTCCTTGTTGCTGTCGGTCCAGCGCAGCCCGCCGGTCACGCGCAGTTGCTCCGTGACATTGAGCGTCAACTGGCCGTACAGCGCGTAGTTGCTGACTTCCTGCCGGAACCGGGTGGCGACGGCATCTCTTTGCGATGCTGTTTCACAGTCCCTGGCCACGCCGGCGGCAATGGCGTTGGCAGCCGGGGGACTGAAGTTGAAGCTGGCAAGGTAACTCGCGAACAGGTTGGCGACAAAGGGAGAACAGAAGTCCCGTCCTTGGTCGAAAGACTGGTTGATGCCGTAATCTTCCTGGTAGAAATACGCGCCGGCAACGTATTCGATGAGGCCGCCGGTCGGGGAAAGCAACTGCAACTCCTGGGACACGGTTTCCACGTCGTAGAACGTGACGCGCCGTATCAGGTCCATGGGCAGCCGTATGACGGATTCATTCAAGGTATCGTTGTACCACTTCCGGTAGCCGGTCAGGGAACGGACGGTATGCTCGCCCACGCGCCAGTTGACGTCGCCGGCAATGCCCCACTGCTCGTCCTCTGCAAAGTCCCGGTGGTCCTGGTGGACGTTGTTGTCAAACCCGTGCGCGGCTTCCGGCACTTCCCCGGAAGGCATCGCAAGGGGGTCCGTGCGTGACAGGAACCTGCGCAGCGCTGTCAGGTATTCAGGCTGCACCGTGTCGGACAGTACTTCGATCACGCCGCCGCCGTTGATTATCCTGGAGAAATCGGCAGTCAGGGTAATGTCAAGGTCCGGGGCAGGTTCAAAAAACAGCTTGCCGCGCACGCTTCCGTCTTCCCAGGTGCCCACGTCACTGTCGCTGCCGTTTTCGGTGAAACTGTTCTTGCCGTAGCCGTCCCGGTCGGAATACTGGAATGCCACGCGGCCGGCAAGGTCGGGCGAGAAGGCGCCGCTCAAGGCGCCGGCCACCTGCACGTGGTCATAATTTCCGTAACTGGCCCTGATATTTCCGGAAAATTCTTCCTCGGGTTTCCTGGTGCGGATGTTCAGCGCTCCCATGGAGGCGTTACGGCCGAACAGCGTGCCCTGGGGGCCGCGCAGGACTTCGACGATTTCCAGGTCCGTGAGGGTGCCTATGACCGATGACGGCCTGGGGATATAGATCCCGTCGACGAATACGGCAACGCCCGGCTCAATGGCGCTGTTGCCCACGGATCCGACACCGCGCAGTATGATGCGGTTGTTCGCCAGTTGGCTGGAGAAGGCAAGGCTCAGGTTGGGGGTATATTGACCGAGTTGCTGCAGGGTGTCGATGCCCGAATCCTCCAGGAAATCCCCTGTGAAGGTGGAAATGGAAATGGGGACATCCTGCAGCGATTGTTCCCGTTTCTGCGCGGTGACAATGATTTCGTCGATCTCCTGGGCGGTAACGCTCACCGCTGCAAACGCCAGACAGGCAAAAACCCCCAGAGGTATTATCCCGGGGCGTTTCGATGAGCCACTCACGTTAATCGTCATATCGATTAGCTCCAGCGCTGATCAGAATGGAGACTGTCGCCGTGCGCAAAACCGGAAAGTTGGCCGGTTTATTATAGCTGATTCAAGGCAAAACAGATCAGCGGATTTCCGGAATCGGACCTGCGTCTAACCGGATGTTTTTATACCTGTGGTCATGCGCCGCAAGGTGTGGTCCTTCAGCCAGAAATGGTGGTACAGGGCAGCGAGGATGTGAATTCCCAGCAATACCAGTATCACGATGGGGAAAATCCCATGTAAATCACCGATCAGCTCATTCATGGCTTCGTCCTTCTGCATCGGGAACCCTACCTCGAACAAACCGAAGAACGGCACCTTGTAGCCCGCGGTCGCAAACCTGGCCATGCCGTTGAATATCTGGACGAACAGCATGAGATACAGCCCGTAGTGCACGGTTCTCGAGATAACATGCTGCCAGAGCGGAATATGCGGCATCTTTGCCGGGGTGATGTTCAGCCAGCGCCAGATCAGGCGCGCACTGAGCACGAACAGCAGCAGCAGGCCGAACGAGGCGTGCAGGAGAATCAGCTCCAGTTTTTCCGGACCGCTCGGCAACTCGGTCGATTGCGAGGCAATCGCCAGCATCACGATAACCAGCACCAGCACCGTCCAGTGAAAGATTTTACTTATCGATCCATATTCTTTTTCGGTGTTTTTGACAGTCATTGACGTTTCCCCCTTTTCAGTGATGGGTCGTGCAGGAATCGAACCTGCGACCAACTGATTAAAAGTCAGCTGCTCTACCGACTGAGCTAACGACCCGGAACCAATTTAAGAATAACGGATTCCCCCTGGCAGTCCCGCTTTGTCGCCCGCCCGTCGGGGTACCGTGTTCACGACATTCAAAGCAGGAATGATAATACCGGAGATTTCACCCGCGGTAAAATGGGCGCCGGTATTTTCTGCCGCCGTTTATCCCCGTTTGAAAGAGGTCAGTACCTGGGTGTATTCACTCGGGTACAGGTTCGGGATGGCGAACTCCCTGCGCGTCATCTTGATCAGGCCGACCTCCGGCGCATACCATTGTGTCTGCTCGACCTTGATCATGCGAATCCCCAGCATGATGCGTTCCGGCAGGTCGAGAAACCCGACCGCATCGATGCGCAGGCATCGGGAAAAATGGCCGGCAGGCACGTTCACGGCTTCATCCAGGCTGGTGACGGCATAGTCCATGGTCATGTATCGGCTGAGCCCGTTCCAGCCGTCTGCCAGTTTTTTCGGGAGGTCGAACAACTGCAGCCTGGCCGTGCTGCTCCAATCGGTGCCTTCGCTCAACGGAAACCCGATGACCCGTTCGACACTGCCGCTGCCGGGCGACGTGCGGCCGATCCCCTCCGTTGACCTGGTATAGAAAAATTTCCTGCCGTTGGCGTAAATCTTCGGGTAGTACGTGTTGCCGCCCTCGACCACGGGGTGGAGGTTGCGCACGATGATCTTCTGGGTAACCAGTCCCTGGAGCGGCGGTATCGTTCTTTTGACATCATAATTCCACTCATATCCGGGCTCCACGGGGAAGTAGCCTGCTGCAGGCCTGTCGCAGGCGCTGAGCAGCAACAACAGCGCCCCGGCCAGGAACATGGCGAGATAAGCGGAAGCGGGTTTGTCTTGCTTTGCTTTCCGGGCCGCGGCAGGGGACATGCCGCCCGGTCCACGCGTGATACCGGTCATTTCCTCAACTTCATCGCGCGTTCGAGTTCCAGTTCCTGTTCCAGGAATGCCATCCGCGCCCTGATCCGTTCCGACTGGTAATAGTCGGGGCTGGGCTCCTGCTGGCGTAACAGGTGCTTGAGTTGTTCGATGGCGACCCGGGTCTCGCCGGTAAGAAAGTAATATTCCGCGTTGGCTATGCTGGATTCCACCAGGTCGCCCGCTTCGGCCTCGGCCCGGGTCAGGTAATCAAAATAGGTGATGTCCGGGGCCTGAAACCTGCCGAATTCCCGCAGTTTTTCACGGGCCAGGCCGGGTTGGCCCGCTTTTAACAGCGCGTTGGTATAGTTCAGCACCAGCGGGCGGTAATCCGGGTACAACCGTTCCGCCTTTGAGAAAATTTCGAATGCCGCGTCATAATTGCCCTGCCTGACCTCGATGTCCGCCGCAGCAAGCAGGTACGCGACATTTTCCGGGTCGCCGGACAGCAGCAGGCGCGCCTGTTCCCGCGCCAGCGCGTAGTGGGCGGCGGCGGCCAGGGCTATCATATAACCGTAGCGATCGGCATCCCGCTCATCTCCCTGCCGGGCGCCGGCGAGACGTCGGGTAAAATACTCCACGGCGTCCCGGGGTGATTTATGGGACGACACGATCAGTTTTGCCCTGACCAGGGAAAAACTCTGGCTCTCCTCCACCTCGAGCGCGCCGGAATAGGCTGCGGCCCGCGCCGCGGCATCCGCGATACGGCGCGTAGTCAACGGGTGGGTGCGGAGAAACTCCGGCGCCTGGGCGGAAAACCGTGTGCTCTGCTGCAGTTTTCTGAAAAACCCCGTCATCCCCCGGGGGTCAAACCCGGAACGCGCCAGCAACTGGATCCCGATCCGGTCCGCCTCCTGCTCGTTGGTACGGGTGAAATTGATCTGCGCCTGTGCCGACGCGCCTTGCACCGCCATTAACGCGGCCTGACCGGCATCGGGATTCTGGGTTGCAATCAGGATTGCGCCCAGCATGGCTGCCATGGTGGGGATGCTCATTTTTTTTGACATCTCCACGGACCTTGCCATGTGCTTCTGGGTGACGTGGGCGATTTCATGGGCCACGACGCCGGCGAGTTCGCTTTCCGTGTCGGAATTCAGTATCACACCGCTGTTGATCCCGACGATGCCGCCAGGCGCGGCAAATGCATTTATCAGCGTGTCGTTGATGACAAAGAAGGTAAACTGCTGCTCGTTATTGTCGCTCTGGGAAACCAGGCGGTACCCGATTGATTCGATATAGGTGTTGACTTCGGGATCGGAAACGATATCCGCCTGTTTCCGCACCTGGCTGAGAAACGCCTGCCCCAGTCGCCTCTCAAACTCGGGGCTCAACAATCCGCCGGTAGAATCGCCGATATCGGGCAGGTCCAGGGTCGTCACCTCGGCCGCGACCGCGGCACACAGGAACAAGCCCAGCAGAAGGCTGATCCCGGCCGGTTTTATTTGGTAAACATCCGCACTCATGTTGTATAGAGTTAACCAGGTTTACTTAGTTCCCGTGGCGCAGCATGCCCAGGTGAGAAGCGTGATATAAACGTGTAACATATCGCATTTTGAACGCTATTTCATGACTCAGGAGTAATTTTTTGATGGCTGAGGCAAAAAACGCTTTTTACGCCCAATCCGGCGGGGTGACGGCCGTGATCAACGCCAGCGCCTGCGCGGTGATAGAAACCGCGCGCGCCCACCCCGAAAAAATTGCCAACGTCTACGCCGGCCGTAACGGGATTATCGGCGCGTTGACCGAAGACCTTATCGATACGGGACAGGAGCCCGCTGCAGCCATCAGCGCGCTACGGCATACCCCCTCCGGCGCGTTCGGTTCGTGCCGCTACAAACTCAGGGGACTGGATGAAAACAGGGCCGAATACGAGCGCTTGATGGAGGTCTTCAAGGCCCACAACATCGGTTATTTCTTCTATAACGGCGGCGGGGATTCGGCAGACACGTGCCACAAGGTCTCGCAGCTTTCCGGGAAATGGGGATTTCCCATCCAGGCGCTTCACATTCCCAAAACCGTGGATAACGACCTGCCGGTCACGGATAACTGTCCCGGTTTCGGTTCGGTAGCCAAGTATATCGCGGTGTCCGTACGCGAGGCCTCCTACGATGTGGCGGCCATGGCAAAGACGTCCACCAAGGTATTCATCATCGAAGTGATGGGCCGGCATGCCGGCTGGATCGCCGCCGCGGGCGGCCTTGCCGCGGACGCCGGCAACGATATTCCGGTGGTAATCCTGTTCCCGGAAATCCCGTTCGACCAGGATCGCTTTCTTGCCAGAGTGCGGGATTGCGTGGCGCGCCATGAGTACTGTTCCGTGGTCGTTTCGGAAGGGGCGCGCTGGCCTGACGGCCGCTTCCTCGCGCAGCAAGGCACCACGGACGCCTTCGGTCACGCCCAGCTGGGCGGCGCCGCGCCGGTGGTAGCGAGCCTGGTCAAACAGCAACTGGGATACAAATATCACTGGGCCGTTGCCGATTACCTGCAGCGCTCGGCACGCCATATCGCCTCGAAGACGGACGTCGAACAGGCCTATGCCCTGGGCCGGGCTGCCGTGGAGTTTGCCCTGGACGGCAAAAGCGCGATCATGCCGGCGATAGTCCGTACCTCCAACAACCCGTACCGGTGGGAAATCGGCCAGGCAGACCTGGCTGATGTGGCCAACGCAGAGAAATTCATGCCCGCGGAGTTCATCAGTGATGACGGCTTCGGCATTACACCGGCCTGCCGCAACTACCTGGAACCCCTGATCCAGGGAGAGGACTACCCTCCCTATCGCAACGGCATGCCGGAATACGTGCGCCTGTTGAACGCGCCCGTTGCAAAAAAAAGCGGCGCGGAGTTTGCACTTCGCCGCTGAATCTATACACTTACCAGTTTTCAGTTTTTCGTTATCTGTTTTGAAGCTTCTGCAGAAACCGGCAGCCGCCAGCAGATAACCAACCACAAATAAAACATAAAACCAGGAGCACACCATGTCGACATTGGACATCGCCTTGATATGCAGTGTTATCGCCATCCTCTATGGCGTCTTCTCAGTACGCTGGATACTCTCTCAGCCCGAAGGGAACGAGCGCATGCGGGAAATCGCCGCGGCCATCCAGCAGGGAGCATCCGCGTACCTCAACCGGCAATACACGACCATCGGCGCGGTGGGCGTGATCCTGTTCGTCATACTGGGATTCGTGCTCGACTGGTACACGGGCTTCGGGTTTCTGATCGGCGCCCTGTTCTCCGGCGCCGCGGGATACATCGGCATGAACATATCCGTGCGCGCCAACCTGCGCACGGCCGAGGCCGCCAACCGGGGCATGAACGCGGCGCTGATGGTCGCCTTCAGGGGCGGCGCGATCACCGGCTTGCTGGTGGTCGGGCTGGGCCTCCTGGGGGTAGCCGGCTACTATGCCTTGCTGCAAGGCATGGGGGCAGAGCGCGACACTATCCTCCATGCCCTCATCGGTCTCGGTTTCGGCGGTTCCCTGATCTCCATTTTCGCACGCCTGGGCGGCGGCATCTTCACCAAGGGCGCGGACGTGGGCGCCGACCTGGTGGGCAAGGTGGAAGCCGGCATCCCCGAGGACGACCCGCGCAACCCCGCGGTGATCGCGGACAACGTCGGCGACAACGTCGGCGATTGCGCCGGCATGGCGGCCGACCTGTTCGAGACCTACGCGGTGACCGTAATCGCGACCATGTTGCTGGGCAGCCTCCTGGTTCAGGGAAGTGAAGCTGCCGTGCTCTATCCGCTGGCGCTGGGCGGCGCCTCCATCGTTGCCTCCGTGATCGGCTGTTTCTTTGTCCGGGCGGGCGCGGGCGGCGGCATCATGGGGGCCCTGTACAAAGGGCTGATCGTCTCCGGCGTGCTGGCCGCCATCCTGTTTTACCCGGTCACCAACACGATGATGACGGGTGTCGCCGGCATGTCGGCGCTGTCGTTATATTTCTGCGCGCTGATCGGCCTGGCGCTCACCGCGGCGATGGTGTGGATCACCGAATACTACACGGGCACCGACTATGCCCCGGTAAAGCATGTCGCGGCCGCCTCCGAGACCGGCCACGCCACCAACATCATCGCCGGCCTCGGCGTGTCCATGAAATCGACCGCCTTGCCCGTGCTGGCGGTCTGCGCCAGCATCTGGGGCGCGTATGAACTGTCCGGATTGTACGGCATCGCCATCGCCGCGACCTCCATGCTGTCCATGACCGGCATTATCGTCGCCCTGGACGCGTTCGGCCCCATTACCGACAATGCCGGCGGCATCGCGGAAATGGCGGAACTGGACGAGAAAATCCGCAACATCACCGACCCGCTGGACGCCGTGGGCAATACCACCAAGGCGGTCACCAAGGGTTATGCCATCGGTTCAGCGGGCCTGGCCGCCCTGGTGCTGTTCGGCGACTATACCCATGCCCTGGGCCAGGCCGGCAAACACGTGGAGTTTACCCTGTCCGACCCGCTGGTCATCATCGGCCTGTTCATCGGCGGCCTGGTGCCGTTCCTGTTCGGCGCCATGGCCATG
Source organism: Gammaproteobacteria bacterium (assembly GCA_965243115.1). Classification (GTDB taxonomy): domain Bacteria; phylum Pseudomonadota; class Gammaproteobacteria; order Eutrophobiales; family Eutrophobiaceae; genus JAAXHV01. The sequence goes on from CBDEUD010000003.1 coordinate 217,540, forward strand.
GAAGCGGTCGGCCGCGCCGCCGGATCGGTGGTACTTGAAGTGCGGCGCCAGTTCCGGGAGATCCCCGGGATCATGGAAGGCACCGGCAAGCCGGATTATTCCCGCGCCGTGGACCTGTTGACCAGGTCGGCCATCAAGGAAATGATCATCCCTTCCCTGCTGCCGGTGCTGGTCCCGGTGATCGTGGGCGTGGTGCTCGGTCCCGTGGCCCTGGGCGGACTGTTGCTGGGCACCATCGTCACCGGCCTGTTCGTCGCCATCTCCATGACCACCGGCGGCGGCGCCTGGGACAACGCCAAGAAATACATCGAGGACGGCAACCTGGGCGGCAAGGGGTCGGAGGCCCACAAGGCCGCGGTCACGGGCGATACCGTGGGCGATCCCTACAAGGATACCGCCGGACCGGCGGTCAACCCGCTCATCAAGATCATCAACATCGTTGCCCTGCTGATCGTGCCGTTGCTCTGACAGGCGGCGGCTGAATCGTGTTCATCGCCTCGCTCATTCTGTTTGTCGCGCTCGATGAGCCGCACCAGTTTTCCGCGCTCGATTTATGGGAGAGAGAATGCAGTGAGGGAGACCAGGCTGCCTGTGAACGGTTTGAGAACGCGCAGGCCGGGGCCGGGAAACTGAAACGGCTGGACAGCCTGGCGCAACACTTCGGCGCGCGCGCCGACCGGGAGGAACTGGAAATAGACGGCAGGCCGCTGTTAAACCTTGCCTACGTACAGGTAATGCAGGACTTTATCGACGCGGAACGTGCGTCAGGCGACGGGGAACTGGACTATGACGAGGAAACCGTCAATTACTGTGCGGATCACTTCCACAATTACTGGGTAAACAGAAAACTGTGGTGGCCCACCGATGATAACGGCGACCCGAGCTGGACCGACATTTATTATTACATCGTCGACCATTACTACGGCATCTGCATGCGGCGCTACTTCAACCAGTTTTAGCCCCCGGACGGCTGCGCGGCTTCCCGCCAAACCGGTCAGCCGCTGTCTGCTTGGCGCGCCGCAGGTAGCGCGGGATCGCTCGGCAGGGTCCAGCCCTGTTGCTCCAGCAACTGGACCGTTTCATACAACGGCAGCCCCATGATTCCGGAATAACTCCCTTCCATTCTCGAAATAAATACCGCCGCCCGGTCCTGTATGCCATACCCGCCCGCCTTGTCGTACGGCATCCCGGTGTCACAGTAGGCTTCGCATTCCCGCCGCGTGAGCGTCTTGAAGCTGACCCTGCTCTCGCTCAGCCGGTAATCCAGCCGTTCGTGCAACAGCACTACCGCCGTGAGCACCCGGTGGGTCCTGCCGGACAGTGACATGAGCATCTCAACCGCAGCCTGCCGGTCCTGCGGCTTTCCCAGGATCCTGTCATCCAGGACCACCTCCGTATCGGCCGCGAGTACCGGCAGCGGCTGGGTCATCACTGCGGCTGCGGCTTCGGCCTTTGCCCTGGCCACGCGGATCACGTAGTCCGCCGCGGGTTCGCCGTCTCTCCGGTGTTCCTCCACGTCCGTGGCGGTCACCCGGTAGGGAATGCCGGCCTGGTCCAGCAATTGCGCGCGCCGGGGCGACCTGGATGCCAGGCAGATTTGCCGCTCACTTCCGGTCGTCATTGATTGCCGGCCCGTTCCGTTACCGACCACAGTTTTTCCAGTTGGTAATACGTCCTGGTTGCCGGACGCATGATATGGGCAATCACGTCGCCGAAATCGATTAAAATCCATTCCGCCTGTTGCTGTCCTTCCACACCCAGCGGCCTGATTTGTATCGATTTCGCCATCTCGATGACCTTTTCGGCTATGGCCTTGACCTGGCGGTCTGACCGGCCGCTGGCGATGATCATGAAATCCGTCATGGTGGTCAGCGTGCGCACGTCGAACGTCTGCACGTCTTCCGCTTTCAGGTCTTCCATGGTGTCGGTGATCAGTTGGGCGAAATGGTTCATACGTATAGATTGTTCTCCTTGATGTAGTCGTAGACCCCTGGCGGCAATTTGTTTCCTGCGTCGTTCTGGCTGCCCAGCAGTTTGCGTATTTGTGTGGAAGATATATCCGGCACGGAAACATCCGTTTTAAGGATAAACCCGCCGGGGTGATCATGCAGCATGGCCGCTGAAGAACAGGCGCGCTCGGCGTAATACGCCTGTAACCGCTCATCCTCGCAACCTTCGTGCTGCAACTTCCTGCCGACCACCACCAGGTGCGCGTGGTCCGTCAGTTCCGACCAGCGGCGCCACGCCGGCAGCGATCTGAACGCGTCCAGGCCCACGATGAAACACAGCGGCTGTTGCCGTTTCCTGCGGCGCAAGTCGATCAAGGTGTCAATCGTGTAAGACACGCCGCCCCTTTGCAGTTCCATGTCGTTGACTACCAGTCGCGGATGGCGCTGCAAGGCAAGCTCCAGCATCGCCAACCGATGTTGCTGCGGCGCGCCGGTTGCCGATTTAAGCGGGGGAATACTGGCGGGGATGAAGTTGACTTCCTGCAGGTCCAGGGCTTCCATGCATCCCAGCGCCATGCATATGTGGGCTTCGTGAACCGGGTCGAACGCCCCGCCGAGCAGGCCGATGGGTTTTCCCTTACTCACCCGTCGGTTGTTCAGAGTTCATGGGGTCAGGTCGCACATTGCACACGCAGAGGGCTGCATACAGGATGTTCCGATTTTTTTGCGTGTGCAATGTGCGACCTGACCCCATGAACTCCTATTTTCTGATATGGCCGTCACCGAGAACAATGAACTTCTGTGAAGTCAGACCCTCGAGTCCGACCGGTCCGCGGGCATGAAACTTATCCGTGCTGATCCCGATCTCCGCGCCGAGCCCGTACTCATACCCGTCAGCGAACCGGGTCGAGGCGTTCACCATGACCGAGCTTGAATCGACCTCGGCCATAAAGCGTCGCGCATGACTCATGTTTTCGGTCACGATGGCGTCGGTATGCCTGGAACCGTAATGCTCGATATGCTCCATGGCCTCATCCAGTCCGTCGACGATTCTCAGCGACATTACCGGCGCAAGATATTCCGTGAAATAGTCCGCATCCGTAGCGGTTTTTATGCGTGGCAGGATTTGTCTGGAACGTTCATCTCCCCGGATCTCCACACCGGCTTCCTCGTACATGGGCCCGAGGCGCGCCAGCACTTCCTCTGCGATCGGTTCGGCCACCAGCAGGCATTCCATGGTACAGCAGGTGCCGTAACGCTGTGTTTTGGCGTTATAGGCGACGTCCACTGCTTTCTCAACGTCCGCTTCCGCGTCGACGTAGACGTGGCAGACTCCGTCCAGGTGCTTGATGACCGGCATCCTGGCCTCGTTGCTGACCCGCTCTATCAGCCCCTTGCCGCCCCGCGGTATGATGACATCGACCAGTTCATCGAGGGCCAGCAGTTCGCCTACCGCGGCCCGGTCGGTGGTTGCCACGACCTGCACGGCGTTCTCCGGCAAGCCGGCGGCCTGCAGCCCGTCGCGGATACATTCCGCGATGGCCGTGTTAGAATGGATTGCCTCGGAGCCGCCCCTCAAGATCACCGCGTTGCCCGATTTTATGCAGAGCGCCGCGGCATCTGCCGTGACATTGGGCCGGGACTCGTAAATGATCCCCACCACGCCCAGCGGCACCCGCATCTGCCCTACCTGGATCCCGGTCGGACGGTAATTCATCCCCGATATTTCTCCCACGGGATCGGCCAGACCCGCAACCTGCAACAGGCCGTCAGCCATGGCCTCCAGCCGGGCCGGTGTCAGTTCGAGACGATCAAGCAGTGCTGCCGCCAGCTGATTTCCCCGCGCCGCGGCGAGATCGGTCGCGTTCGCTTCGAATAACTGCCCGCGCCGTTCCGACAGGCGTTCGGCGACGGCATGGAGCGCGGCATTTTTTTCTCCCGTATCGGCCCGCGCCATGGCGCGGGCTGCCTCCCGCGCAGTCCGTCCCATCGTGTGAATATAATCACGGATATCAGTCATTGCACCGAGAGGACGGAATTGAATTCCGTCCCCGCACTCCGCGGAATGTATCTATTTCCTGAATTCATTGCACTTTTTCCAACCTGTGGCCGGCTAGGGCAAACATAAATCTCTCGAGCAGTTGCCAGCCATCATTCGTCTCCGCGCCTTTCAGCGCCTTGTCAATTTCCAGCGCTTCCACCAGCAGGGCGGACAGCCTGCCGGGGCTGAAGCGTTTCAGCAGCATGTTAAGGCTTTTCCTGTTCCGGCCCGTGATCCTGTACGCGTCGAGCACCTGCTCCCTCGGCTTGCCCCGGGCTATCTCATGGGCAATGGCGCCGGCCCGGCGCACCCCCCACATCAGCGCGCCGTACACATTGAGCGGTTCGACGCCTTCATTCATCAGGCCTCGCAGCATCCTGGAGACGCGTTCCGGGTTGCCCAGAAATACGTTCTCAATCAGGTCGAACACGTCGTACCGGGCGCTGTCCACCACCATTCCCAGCACATCGTCGCTACCTATGTCCGGACGCTCTACAAGCAGCGTCAATTTGTCAATTTCCTGGCGCGCCGCAAGCAGGTTTCCCTCCACCCGCTGGGCAATCAGCGCCGCCCCTTCCCTGGTGATGCGTTTATCCTGCCGGCGGCAACGCGCCATGATCCAGGCCGGCAGCCCGGCCGGTTCAACCGGCCAGACCTGAAGCCAGCAGCCGCACCGGTCCAGCGCCTTGAACCATTTTGCCTGCTGGGTTTTCCTGTCGATGCGGTCCGAGGTCAACAACAGCAGGTTGTCCGAAGAACATTCGTCCGTGTAGTCGGTCAGGGCCGTAGCACCCTCTCTTCCGGGTTTCTGGCTGCCCAGCCGGAGCTCGATAATACGCTTGCTGGAAAACAGGGACAGGTTGGCGCCGGCTTCATGCAGCCGGCCCCAGTCAAACCCGGCATCCACATCCAGGACGATGCGTTCCTCGTAACCAAGGGCGCGCGCCCGGGCGCGGATCTGGTCGCTCGCCTCCTGCAACTGCAGGGGTTCATCGCCGCTGACGTAATAGACCGGCTTGAGTTCGGGCTGGTCCAGGTGAGCCGCAAGCTGCTCTGCTTTCAGACGCATGCGCCGGTTATTTTGCCAGCGTGTTCAGACGCCGGATGATCCGTGCCGCTGCCTGTTCGACCAGTTCTTCCTTGATGGTCTCCTCCTCGGCGAATTTACCCAGCGCTGCATCTTCATCGAAGGCATAGTCGCCGCTGACCCTGATGGCCTGGTTCGTTACAAGTTCCTCGCCGCCGCGCTCGCTGATGCTGATGCGGCCCGTGAGAATAACCTGGTACTCCTCGACCTTGCCGGTCGCGGGTGAAACGCTCACTACCTGTCGCGCAAATTCCTCGGCATGGATGCTCAATACGTAATCCGAGCCTTCCCTGGTGTCCGTGATACTGACACCGGATACCGCCAGCTGCGCTTCAACCGCCGCAGCCAGCTGGCTTGCGCCGGATGCCGTGATATAAATGCCGTATCCGCCTTTGGCCCTGGTTTGCGGGGCCTGGCCGCGCAAATGGTAGCCGCAACCCTGCACCAGGATCATGACGAACAAAACGGCATGCCATGGAGAAATTCTCATTTTCACAAAGGATACGGTTTTCCGTATTGCGTTACAAGGAAAACGCGGCTCCGGCATAAGCGCCGCGCAACACGGCCGCGCCGGTGACCCGGCGCCTGCCCGGCGTGGATTGCGGTTAACCGGCAACGATGTTTACCAGGCGCTGCGGCACGACTATGACCCTTTTTACCTGCTTGCCGGCGATGTGCCGTTGTACGTTTTCATCGTTCAGCGCAGCCGTTGTGATCACAGCCTCGGTGGCGTCCGGTGTGGTGAGGATTTGCGCGCGTTTCTTTCCGTTCACCTGCACCACCAGGCGTGCTTCGTCTTCAACCAGGGCTGCCTCGTCCGCACGCGGCCAGGCTGCCTCGACGAGCGCCGTTTCCTTGCCCATGGCGCGCCAGACTGCATCGGTGACGTGCGGGATGATGGGCGAGAGGAGCAGGACGATGACTTCCAGTCCCTCGCGCCGGACCGCAAGATCATTGTCAGACCGTCCGCCCATGCGGTTCAACACGTTCAGCAGCTCCATCACCGCGGCTATGGCGGTATTGAACGTATAGCGCCGGCCGATATCGTCATTGACCTTGACGATAGTCTGGTGGATCTTGCGGCGCGCGGCGCGCTGTTCCCGGGTATATGATTCCGCTCCCGCAGCAGGGCTGTTCCGGTAATTGTCCCTGGCGAATTTCCACAGCCGCTTGAGAAACCGGTGCGCACCTTCAATCCCCGTATCGGACCACTCCAGGCTTTGTTCCGGCGGGGCGGTGAACATGACGAACAGGCGCACGGTGTCCGCACCGTACCTGTCTATCATGTCCTGCGGATCCACGCCGTTGTTCTTCGACTTGGACATTTTCTCCATGTTGCCGATTGTCACGGGCAGACCGTCCTGCCTGAGGCGGGCGGAACTGATCCTGCCCTTGGCATCACGCTCGAATTCCAGGTCGTTGCGGTTGTAATAAGTCTTGCGGCCGCGCACTTCCCGGTAAAAGGTCTCTGCGACCACCATGCCCTGGGTCAACAGGTTCCTGAACGGCTCTCCGCTATGTGTAAGCCCCTGATCTCTAAGTAGTTTTTGAAAAAATCTGGAATACAACAAATGCAGCACGGCGTGTTCAATTCCGCCGATATACTGGTCAACAGGCAACCAGTAATCGGCCCGCCCGTCCAGCATGGCCTCATGATTGTCCGGACAACAGAAGCGCGCGAAATACCAGGACGACTCGAAAAACGTATCGAAAGTGTCGGTTTCGCGCCGTCCCGGCCGGCCGGATTCAGGGTGCTGCGCATGCAAGAACTCATCCATATCATTAAGCGGCGAGCGCACGCCGGAGAACTCCACGTTTTCCGGCAGCACCACCGGCAGGTCTGCTGCAGTAACGGGCGCCGAATTGCCTCCCTCATCGGTAATCATCGGAATCGGACAGCCCCAGTACCGTTGCCGGGCAATGCCCCAGTCCCGCAGCCGGTAGTTGGTCTTGCGCTTCCCCATGCCGCGTTGTTCCAGCTTCCCTGCAATAGCGCCAAATGCCTGCTCGAAATCCAGGCCGTCGAACTCGCCTGAATTTATCAGTATGCCTTTCTCCACGTAGGCACCGCCATCCAGGTTCAACTCGCTGCCGTCTGCCGGAGCTATCACCGGTTTGACGGCGCGGTCATATTTTTTCGCGAATTCCCAGTCCCTCTGATCGTGCCCCGGCACCCCCATCACCGCTCCGGTGCCGTAACCCATCAGGATGAAATTGGCTACCCATACCGGCAACGCTTCCCCGGTCAGCGGGTGGCTTGCGTCAATTCCCAGCGGCACGCCTTCTTTTTCCATGGTCTCAACCAGCGCTTCGGAAGTGCCCGCATTGCGGTGCTTGTGTATAAATGCGGCAACGGCGTCATTGTCCCCGGCAACGGCAACGGCCAGGGGGTGCTCCACGGCCACCGCCAGGTAGCCCACGCCGAACAAGGTGTCTGGCCGGGTGGTATATACCGCCAGTCTATCGTTCCCGCCGGCCAGCGGGAAATCGATCTCCACTCCCTCCGACCGGCCTATCCAGTTCCTTTGCATGGTGCGCACCGAATCCGGCCAGCCCGGCAGGTTGTCCAGTTCGTTCAGCAATTCCTCGCTGTAGTCGGTGATTTTCAAAAACCACTGCGGTATTTCCTTCCTTTCCACTGCCGCACCGGAACGCCAGCCCCTGCCGTCAATCACCTGCTCATTGGCCAGCACGGTCTGGTCGACGGGGTCCCAGTTGACCGGCGCGGTCTTCTTGTAGACCAGCCCCTTTTTATACAATTCGGTAAAAAACCACTGCTCCCAGCGGTAATAATCCGGTTTACAGGTGGCGATTTCCCGGTCCCAGTCGTAGGCAAAGCCCAGCCGCTTTAACTGGGTGCGCATGTAATCGATGTTGCGATAGGTCCATTGCGCCGGCGCCACCTGGTTTTCTATCGCCGCATTCTCAGCCGGCAGGCCAAATGCGTCCCAGCCCATGGGTTGGAGCACGTTTTTCCCCTGCAATCGCTGGTACCGGGCAATCACGTCTCCTATGGTGTAATTACGCACATGGCCGATATGCAGTTTCCCGCTGGGATACGGAAACATCGACAGGCAATAAAATTTTTCCCTGCCGGGGTCTTCCGTTACCTTGAAGGCGCGTTTTTCCTCCCACGCTGCCTGGACTTCGGTTTCGATTTGCCGGGGTTTATACGCTATATCCATCTCGCACGGTTCAGCTGCATTGACCGGCAAAGCATACCGCAGAGGGCTTGTTACGAACAAGTGCCAAATATTGCCGCGGCCTGCTCCCCGGGCCGCCCCCCATCAATGCGCTGCCCCTGTCAACCGGCAAAACAGGGGCAGTTTTTTTTACGACGGCAAGCGATCTTGCGGTCCGTACTACCGCTATCGCGCTGCCGGCTTTCCTGCCGTCAGAACGTCCTTGTTGTTCTCAACCAGGGCCGGGCCGATGCCCCGGATATTGGTCAATTCCTGCACGGTTTTGAACGCGCCGTTGCGTTCCCGGTAATTGATAATCTTTTGTGCGAAGCTCTCGCCGACCCCGCTCAGGGTCATCAGAGTCTCCTTGTCTGCCGTGTTGATATCGACCTCTCCGGCGGAGAGGATTGCTGCGGGCATGCCGAGAAAAATAAGGACTGTAAGTTTGCGTAATATATGCATCATGGTCTCCTTCTGTTTGATTGCTTGTGTTCCAGGTTCCTGAACCACGATCTAAAGCTATAAAATGTCGGCAGGTCAGGCAAGACAAAACTGGTCTGATTTGTGGGAAAAGTCACAAATAACGTTATTTTCCCGGTTGCCGCCTGGAAGTGCGGCTTGCCACCCTCGACACCGGCTCGGCAATACGCCAAGCCCGCACTGCCGCATAGACCCTGCCTTCGCCCGGAGTATGCTATACTTTTACGCCATACCTGAGTCGCCGGTCAAATGTTATTAAACAGTGAAGCAAGCTGTGGACAACCTATTCAAAAAAGCAGTCTCGACGGCAAGAGCAACTTATCCACAGCAAATCAAAAGGAAACAACCAGCGGCCGTCCCGGGAGAAGCGTGTAACCAATTGAAAAACAAGTGGAATTCAGGATTTCAAAGATTTAACAAGCAATAACAACAGCAACTAAGATGAATCTAAATATTAATAACAGTATCTTGCTTCCTGCGCTAACCAAAGTTACCGGAGTAGTCGACCCCAGGCCCACGCTGGCGATCCTTGCCAATGTGCTGCTCAACAGCACATCTTCCGGGTTGCGCCTGACGGCTACGGACATGGAGGTCGAACTCACGGCCTCTGTCGAGGGAAGCTTCGGGTCCCCCGGAGACATAACGATCCCCGCCCGCAAGTTATTCGATATCTGCCGGGCCCTCCCCGAAACCGCTGAAATATCTCTTGTTGTTGACGGCGAACGGGTTAACGTGAGTTCTGAGCGGAGCCGTTTTTCCTTACTGTCGCTGCCTGCCCAGGAATTCCCCCTGGTGGAGGCGGTAGAGACCGACCTGACGCTTTCCATCCCCCAGAGCGTGTTCAAGTCCCTGCTTGAGCAAACGGCTTTTGCCATGGCCAAGCAGGACGTCCGTTACTACTTGAACGGCGTTTTGCTGGAAGCGCACCAGGACAGACTGCGCGCCGTAGCTACTGACGGTCACCGGCTTGCTCTATGCGACGTCGAAGCTGCTGTCCCCGCAGACGCAACAAGACAGTTGATACTTCCGAGGAAAGGGGTGCAGGAACTGTTGCGGCTGGTCGGAGAGAGCGATGCCGAGATGCAAATCGTCATGAGCAAAAACCAGGTACGCATCACGCTGGACAATTATGTATTCACAAGTAAATTGATAGATGGTAAATACCCGGACTATAACCGGGTAATACCGGAACTCTCCGAAAACGTGGTGCTGGCTGAGCGCGAACCGCTCAAGCAAAGCCTGAGCCGCGCCTCAATCCTTTCCAGCGACAAATACCGGGGCGTTAAAATCACCCTGGAGCAGAATAAACTGCGGGCGCTTGTCCATAGCCCGGACCAGGAACAGGCGGAAGACGAGATCGACGTGGAGTACGCGGGAGACAACCTGGAGGTGGGATTCAATGTGACCTACCTGCACGATGCCGTCAATATCATTCAGACCGACAAGGTCCGGCTTTCCGTGTCATCGCCGAAAAGCGGTTGTCTGGTGTTGCCCGAGGAAGGAGGAAGCTGCAAATATATTGTAATGCCGTTGCTGCTGTAACAGTTTGAGCAACCCGTGCAATACCAGTGTCCGTGCGGCCGATGTACATAGAATGGCTGCAAGTCAAAAACGTCCGTAACCTGTCCAACCTGCGGCTCGAGCCGGATCCGTCGCTTAATTTCATCTCCGGACCAAACGGCAGCGGAAAAACGGCGTTGCTGGAGGCCATTCATATCCTGAGCCGCTGCCGTTCTTTCCGTACTTCCGGAATTAACCGCGTCATCCGCCACCAGCAACAGGAATTGCAGGTCAGCGCCGGTTTGCGGTTACCCGATCAGTCGATGGTTGTTACGGGGGTAGAACGCAGCAGAGGCGCGATAACCATCCGATATAACAACAGCACCATACGCAAGGTGTCTGAGCAGGCGGCCCAGGTTCCCGTCATCACCATCACGCCGGATATCCACGGAATGGTTTCCGGCAGCCCGGTGTTTCGCAGGCGCTGGCTGGACTGGGCGATGTTTCACGTGAAACCCGCCTACATCGAGACCTGGAGGGATTACCATAAGGCATTGAAAAACAGGAACAACCTGCTAAGGAAGAACAATGTTGAACAGTTGGAAACCTGGGAGCAGGCAATGTGGCGGTCTGCGCGTACCATCAATGCGCAGAGAAACGAATTCATCGCGGAAATAGCGGAAGAAATGGCAAACACATCGCAACTGCTTGGCATACCACAGGCGGAACTTGTGTATGAGCGCGGCTGGCAATCAGGGATTGACCTGGACCGGTTTCTGTGGGAACACCGGAAAGGGGACCTGGAAAGGGGCATGACCCGTCACGGCATACACCGGAGCGATATCGTGATCCGCCAGGATGAGAGAGAGATTGGCCACTTTTACTCGCGCGGACAAATTAAACTCTGTATTATCGCCCTGTCCCTGGCCCAGGATCGCGTTTTCAGGCGCAGGACAGGGCGTTCTCCGCTCATCCTGGTGGACGATCTGCAGGCTGAACTGGACATGACCGGTCAGCGCCGCGTCGTTGAGGTACTGGAGGGACAAGGCGTGCAGGTGTTCATCACGACAACAGGCAAGAGCCCGTCTCACCAGCAGGTACAAAAAAGGGTGTTTCACGTGAAACAAGGGTGCCTGGTTTAACAGTCTGCGGCCGCCGCGGCAAAGGCTGCGCAGTGTATCCGAACCCACATTCCCGCCGGCGCTGCCGGCGCCGGGGATTCGGGCGGCTTTGTTGCAGTGAACAATGAGCGCATGTTAAAATCTGACTTTTCCCGGAAGGTATAAGTAGTGGATAGAAGCAGTTACGATTCATCAAAAATCAAGGTATTAAAAGGGCTTGAGGCGGTAAAGAAACGCCCGGGCATGTATATCGGCGATACGGATGACGGCACCGGCCTGCACCACATGGTGTTTGAGGTGGTGGACAACAGCATAGATGAGGCCTTGGCCGGATACTGTTCCGAGATCAAGGTGAGCATTCATACGGACGAGTCCGTGACGGTGGCAGACAACGGCAGGGGCATTCCAATCGGCGCCCATGCGGAGGAAGGGGTGTCTGCGGCGGAAGTGATCATGACGACCCTGCACTCGGGCGGCAAGTTTGATGATAATTCCTACAAGGTCTCAGGCGGCTTGCATGGGGTGGGGGTGTCGGTGGTCAATGCCTTGTCCCGCACCCTGGAACTGACGATCTGCCGGGACGGGTACGAATTCAAGCAGGAATACAGGGAAGGTAAGCCGCTGGCGCCACTGGAACAGACGGTACCCTCGGACCTGACCGGGACGGAAATCCGCTTTTTGCCCAGCGATCAGGTTTTCACGAATATTGAATTCCATTATGACATTCTTGCCAAGCGCTTGCGCGAGTTGTCATTCCTCAATTCCGGGGTCAGGATAGAACTGCTGGATGAGCGTAGCGGAAAGCAGGATGTGTTTGAATATAAAGGGGGAATTGCCCAGTTTGTCCGGCATTTGAACCGTAACAAGACACCCTTGCATGACACGGTCATCAATATTGACGTGGATCGTGAAGGAACAGTTGTGCAGCTCGCCATGCAATGGAATGACTCCTACCAGGAGAACATCTTCTGTTTTACCAACAATATCCCGCAGCGGGATGGCGGTACTCACCTTGCCGGGTTCCGCGGCGCGCTGACCCGCAGCCTGAACACATACCTGGAACAAACAGGCCTGTCCGCAAAAACCAAAGTGCCGGTAACAGGCGACGACGTGAGGGAGGGGCTGACGGCGGTGCTTTCCATCAAGATAGCCGACCCCAAATTTTCATCGCAAACCAAGGACAAGCTGGTCTCCAGTGAAGTGCGTCCGGTGGTGGAATCTTCCGTGCTTGAGAAACTGCAGGAGTTCCTGCTCGAGCGGCCGGCCGAAGCGAAGACGATTTGCGAGAAGATCGTGGATGCTGCCCGGGCGCGGGAAGCGGCGCGCAAGGCGCGGGAGCTGACCCGCAGGAAAACGGCGCTGGATATAGCCGGCCTGCCCGGCAAGCTGGCCGACTGCCAGGAAAAGGATCCGTCGGCCTCGGAGCTGTTCCTGGTGGAAGGGGACTCGGCGGGCGGTTCGGCAAAACAGGGAAGGGACCGGCGTTACCAGGCAATTCTGCCGCTGAAAGGAAAGATACTGAACGTTGAAAAAGCCCGGTTTGACAAGATGTTATCTTCATCTGAGGTGGGCACCCTGATAACCGCCCTGGGCTGCGGCATAGGCAAGGACGAGTTTGACGCGGGCAAGCTGCGTTACCACAGGGTGATTATCATGACAGACGCCGATGTCGACGGATCACACATCCGCACCTTGTTGCTGACCTTCTTTTACCGGCAAATGCCCGAACTGCTGGAGCGCGGCCATATCTACATAGCGCAACCGCCCCTATTCAAGATAAAAAAAGGAAAAAAGGAACGCTACCTGAAAGACGAACTCGAAAAGGAGGCGTACCTGCTGGAACTGGCCATGGCCGATACGGAACTGGAGACGGGTGCAGGCCAACTGGCCGATGAAGCGCAAAAACAGCAGTTGAGTACCGCGTACCTGAAAATGAAGCAGGAAAAGTCGAGACTGTCGCGGCGCTACCACCCGGACGTCATCGATGCCATCTGCAGCATGCCCAGGCTGAGCGCGCGCGACTGTTCCGACAAGGCGCGCGTGGAAGCCTGGTTCCAGCAACTGCGCGACCGGCTGAGCGCCGGGGATTCAGGCACGGCAAAGTACCGTGCAGAGGTGTTTACCGGGTCCGGCAGGAGGGGGTACGGCGGCCGCATCGATATAGACGTACACGGCGTGACATCCGCCAATGTCTTCAGGCCGGGTTTCTTCTCTTCCGCCGAATACAGGCGTCTTGTTGCGCCGGGAGAACTGTTCAGTGGCGGCGGCATAACGATCCGGCGCGGGGAAAAACAGTTCTCCGGCGAACCGGTCATACAAGCGGTCGACTGGTTGCTGGAGGAAGCGAGTCACGGCCTGCACGTCCAGCGTTACAAGGGGCTGGGAGAGATGAACCCCGAACAACTCTGGGAGACGACCATGAATTCGGAGACGCGCAACCTGTACCAGGTAAACATCGAGGATGCCGTTGCGGCGGACGAGGTGTTCACGACCCTGATGGGTGACCAGGTTGAGCCCAGGAGGGAATTCATCGAGACCCACGCCCTGACGGTCGAGAACCTCGACACCTGACCCGGGGCCAGCCGCATCAATGGCCGGCAGGCGCTGCATGAGCCGCGCACCAGACCTGTACCTGCTCAGCGCCGTTGCGTTTCAGCACAAGCGCCAGTTCATTGGCTGTCGCGCCGCTGGTCAGGACATCGTCCACCACTGCAACCCTTCTATAACCGTTTGATTTTATTAAAATAAATGCATCCCTGACGTTTTTTGACCGTTGTTCGGGAGACAGGTTGTATTGCTGCGCCGTGTTCCTGTGCCTGCGTACCAGGCGGTCGTCAACCGGCAGGGACAGTTGCTGCGCGAGCGCAGCGGCGATTTCCCGGGCCTGGTTGAAACCCCTGCTGCGCAGCCGTGCGCCATGCAGGGGCGTCGGGACAAGACAGTCCGGCAGCGCGGCGCCTTCAAGCCCGAGGCGTTCGATCAAGGGCCGGCACAACGGACGAACCAGGTCCAGCCGGGCCTGGTATTTCAGCTTTTTTATCATCCGGTCAACAGGATAAGCATAGATGCATCCGGCACTGCAACTGTCGAACGCGGGCGGGAACACAAAACAGCGGTTGCAGACGGCCGCATCGTTCAACGTGCCCCCGCAGCCCTGGCAGCACCCCGGGGGGCGGGACGGCATATCGCCGAGGCAAGCCTGGCAGAGCTGGTCCGGTAACGCGCCCTCAACCGCGCCGCAAACCACACACGGGAGAGGTATCAGCATAACGGCTCCGGTTTGAAACAGTTGTCAACCAAAAGGGAAGGCATCAGTTGACAACTGTCGGGACAACGCTAACATAGTGATCCATGCGTACCGATAAAACAACCCGGGAGAACGATCCCTTGTCTGCTCCAAGACATGACTGGAGCCATGCGGAAATCATAGCACTTTACCGGCAGCCGCTGAATGATTTGTTGCACCGGGCGCACACGGTCCACAGACACTGTTTCGACCCCAATGAAATTCAGTTGAGCACCCTGCTTAACATCAAGAGCGGCTGCTGCCCGGAAGACTGCGCGTATTGCCCGCAAAGCGTGCGCTACCGGACCGGCGTGGAAAATGAAGAACTGATGTCCCGGGAACAGGTGCTGGAAGCGGCCGGGCGCGCCCTGGCATCGGGAGCGGGCCGGTTCTGCATGGGCGCCGCATGGCGCAGCCCGAAAGACCGGGATATCGACAAGGTCGCCGAGATGATAGCCGGGGTCAAGCAGCTCGGGCTTGAAACCTGTGTCACCCTGGGCATGCTGAAGCCCGGACAGCCGGAGCGCCTTAAACAGGCGGGACTGGATTACTACAACCACAACCTCGATACGTCAGAGAGCTTCTACGGCACGATCATCAGCACCAGGACCTACCAGGACCGGCTTGACACCCTGCAGCGAGTACGCGCCGCCGGCATCAATGTATGCTGTGGCGGAATTATCGGCATGGGCGAGTCCGTTGACGATCGCGCAGCCCTGTTGCAGACGCTGGCCTGTATGCCCCGGCACCCCGAGAGCGTGCCCGTCAACACCCTGGTCCGGGTCGCGGGCACCCCGCTGGCGCAAGAGCAGGAGACGGATCCCATAGATCTGGTAAGAACCGTCGCTACTGCCCGTATCCTGATGCCGCACGCGCATGTGCGCCTGTCCGCAGGCCGCACCGAAATGAGCGATACGACCCAGGCGTTGTGTTTTTATGCGGGAGCGAACTCCATATTTTACGGAGAGAAACTCCTGACCACCGATAACCCGCAATTTTCCCGGGACCAAGACCTGTTCGAACGACTGGGACTGAGCGCCAGTACGGATATTGCTTCCGGGGATACGCCGTCCGTACAGACAAACTGATGCATCGCCCCGCGCCGGCCGACCCGTTTTCCCTGACAGGCAGGCTGGACAAAATCAAATCCGCCGGCCTGTTCCGGACCAGGCGCGCCATCACCTCCGCGCAAGGCGCCGTGATCCATGCCGAAGGCAGACAGTACGACAATTTTTCCAGCAACGATTACCTGGGCCTGGCCAACGATCCCAGGCTGGTGGAGGCGGTTCAGGACGCCGCCGCGACTTACGGAGTAGGCAGCGGCGCATCGCAGCTGATCTGTGGCCGAAGCAGCGCCCATGAGCGACTGGAAGAGGCGCTGGCGGCACATACCGGCCGCGCAAGGGCAGTGGTCTTTTCCAGTGGTTACCTGGCCAATCTTGCCGTGATAACCACATTTGCAACGCGCCGCGAGGACAACATTGTGATGGACAGGGAAAACCACGCTTCCCTGGTCGACGGTGCATTGCTGGCGCGGGCAGGCCTGCGCCGCTATGCGCATAATGACGTTGCCGGGCTGGAACGCCTGTGTACCGGCAGGCGCACGCTGGTGGCGACCGACGCCGTGTTCAGTATGGACGGCAGTATAGCTGCGTTGCCCGACATCGCATCGGTTTGTGCAAGACACCGGGCACTGCTTGCGGTGGATGACGCCCATGGGTTTGGCGTACTGGGTGAGACCGGCGCCGGCGCGCTGGAGCATTACTCCCTGGATCAATCCCGGGTTCCCGTATTGATGGCTACCTTCGGCAAGGCGTGCGGCGCAATGGGGGCCTTCGTGGCCGGCCCGGAACAGGTGGTGGAAGCCGTCATCCAATCGGGCCGTTCCTATATTTACACCACCGCGCTGCCGCCGGCCCTGGCTGTCGCGGCGCAAAGGTCATTGGCCATAGTCGCCCGGGAAACCTGGCGCAGGGAGAGGCTGCGCGACCTGGTGGGCAGGTTTTCCCGGGGCGCGCAGCAGCTCGACCTGCCGGTGCCGGCGTCAAGCACACCCATTCAGGGGTTTCTTGCCGGTAGCGCCGGGGCTGCCGTCAAGGGCAGCGATTATGCCCGTTCCCGCGGCGTCTGGTTGAACGCAATTCGTCCCCCCACTGTGCCGAAAAACACCGAGCGCCTCAGGATAACGCTGACTGCCGGGCATAGCGATGAGCAGGTGGACAGGTTGCTCGACACCCTGGCGCAACTGAAAAAGTTGTTATGAACGCAAGCGCCGCGCCGCACCAGCGGGACAAGGCCGGGATACGCCGTAATTTTGACGCGGTGGCCGACAGTTACGACCGCGTCGCCGTGCTGCAACAGGTAATCGGCGAACGCTTGCTGGAAAGACTGGAGCCGATCAGGCTGAACCCGGCGCTGATCCTTGACCTGGGCTCGGGCACAGGCCGCCTGTGTGCGCGCTTGTCGGACCGGTACCGGGCGGCGCGCATCGTGCAGCTGGACCTGGCCGTCAACATGTTAATTAAGTCCCGTGAAAACAATGGGTTAGCAGAACGGCAGCACCTGCTTTGCGGCGATGCGGAAAACCTGCCCCTGGCCGATAACAGCGCAGATTTTGCGTTCTCAAACCTCATGTTCCAATGGGTCTCCGACCTGGACCGGGCGTTTGCCGGGATTTTTCGCATGCTTGAACCCGGCGGCCTGCTGTTGTTTTCCACCTTCGGGCCGGACTCTCTCCGGGAGTTGCGCAACAGCTGGGCAAGCGTGGATGATTACGTGCATGTAAATGCATTCACCGATATGCACGACGTGGGTGATGCGCTGGTGCGCGCCGGGTTTGCCGAACCGGTGCTGGAAACGGAGACGTTCACACTGGTTTACGACGACGGCCTGGCCCTGATGCGGGAATTGAAATTGCTCGGGGCGGGTAACGTCAACGCGGGCCGGCGCCGGTCCGTAACCGGCAAGGACAAACTGCAGGCGGTGCTGGCGGAATACGGCAGCAGGTACGGCAAGGACGGGTTGCCGGCCACGTTCGAGGCCGTGTACGGCCACGCCTGGGTGCCGGAGCCGAAAGAGAACCCTGGCGACACGCCGGAGGCGGGCACCTATCCGCTTACCTTCCGCGCCCCCCCGGCGACGTGACGGACCGGATCACATGCATAACCTGTTCATAACCGGCACTGATACCGGCATCGGCAAGACCTGGATAACGCTGGGGTTGATGGCAAGGTGGCAATCAGCCGGACTGGCGGTAAACGGCATGAAGCCGGTAGCCAGCGGCAGCGAATGGAAGGACGGGCAGTTGAGAAACGCCGATGCCGAGCAGATCATGAACCGGTGCAGCAGGCCGGTCTCCTATCGACGGGTGAACCCGTACGCGTTCGAAGAACCGATTGCTCCCCACATCGCGGCGCGCAATGAACGGGTCAACGTGGAACTCGATGTGCTGGCCGCGTCGTATCATTCCCTGGCCGATGGGGCGGACAAGGTCGTGGTTGAGGGGATCGGCGGCTGGCGGGTACCGCTGGCTGACGGAATACAGACCGAGGACCTGGTGCGGCGCCTGGACCTGGCTGTTGTCCTGGTGGTGGGCTTGCGCCTGGGCTGTATCAACCATGCCTTGCTTACCGCCGAATCGGTTCATGCCTCGAAACTGCCCTTCGCCGGATGGCTGGGGAACGCTGTTTGCCGGAACTATGCGGGGCAGCAGGCCACGCTGGATTTCCTGTGCCGCGAAATTCCGGCGCCGTTCCTGGGCAATGTTCCCTGGCTGGAGCGGCTGGAACCGGGCACGATCAGTGCCGCGCTAAACGTCGAACGACTGGACCAGGCGCCACCGGCGCGGCGACACTCTTGAATAATCCTGAAACTGTCATTATCCTTTTGCCACTATAGCGTGAGTAAATTCCGGAATATCTTGTCGCGCTGCGGCTAACGGGTTGACATTGACGGATATAAGTGCATGATCAGTGAATTAAAAGTCGCACCGAATCAACGGCGTACTTTTGTAATTGCGCCCAACCAGTCGATGTCGTGGAAGGAATTACTGCTGGCCTATTGCGCGATATCGGGGGTTTCCCTCGCAATTGCGGGGTACTTCTGGGTCCACGGACTGACCCTGGTATTACCGTTCTCGGGGCTGGAGTTGCTGGCCCTGGGCGCGGCGCTCTACATAACCGCCTGGCGTGGTGGCGCGCGGGAGGTTATCACGATTACCGACGATTCCGTATATGTTGAGACGGGCCGCGCCGGACCGGTGCGGCGCCATGACTTCCAGAGGTACTGGACCAAGGTCGTGTTGCAGCGCCCCTGGGTTGCCTGGCATCCGAGCCGGCTGTTGTTGTGTTCCCATGGCAGGGAGATCGAGGTCGGCCGGTTTCTCAACGAAGAGGAGCGCAGGGGGTTGGCAGAGCTATTACGATCTGCAATTAAACAATATGCTTGATGGTATGGAGCATCAGATGATAACAATGACGCTGAGGAAAACAGCATGTCTGCTAGAAATTTGAAACTTTTCGGGGGAACGGTTATTTCCCTGCTGCTATTGGCAATACAGCCGGCCTGGGCGGAATACGGCCTGAACCTGCCGGAGGGCGTGACCCCGCTCAGCCGCAACATATACGACCTGCACATGACGATTTTCTATATCTGCTGCGTGATAGCGGCAGTGGTTTTCGGCGTCATGTTCTGGTCCATCTTTCGCCACAGGAAATCACGCGGCGTTACAGCGGCCCAGTTTCACCACAACACCACGGTGGAGATCATCTGGACCGCCATCCCGATGCTCATCCTGGTACTCATGGCCATTCCTGCCACCAAGTCCCTGATCATGATCGAGTCCACCGGCGATGCCGATATGACCATCAAGATAACCGGCTATCAATGGCGCTGGCATTACGAGTATATCGAGGAGGAATTCGGGTTTTTCAGTTCGCTGGCGGCGGAAAGCAACGAGGCGAGACAACTCAAGTCCGGCATTGACCCCAACCAGATCGAAAACTACCTGCTGGAGGTCGACAACCCGGTGGTCGTGCCGGTGGGCCAGAAAATCCGTTTTATGACCACGGCCGCAGACGTCATCCATTCCTGGTGGGTGCCGGCCCTGGGCTGGAAGCGGGATTCCATTCCCGGGTTTATCAACGAATCCTGGGCCATTATCGAAGAGGAAGGCACTTACCGCGGCCAATGTGCGGAATTGTGCGGGCGCGACCATGCCTTCATGCCCATTGTGCTGAAAGCCGTCAGCGAGGACGAGTATTACAACTGGGTAGGCGATATGATGGTGGCGGCAATGGATGCCGGCGAGGGCGCCGATCGCGAATGGGCCATGGACGAACTGATGGAGCGCGGCGAACAGGTATACAGCACGTTCTGCGTCGCCTGCCACCAGGTCAACGGGATGGGTATCCCGGGCGCCTTCAAACCCCTGGTCGGCAGTCCCGTCACCACGGGGCCGATTGACGGACATATCGATACCGTCATGAACGGGGTCGCCGGCACCGCCATGGCGCCGTTCGGCATGCAGTTGACCGACGTGGATATCGCTGCGGTCATCACCTACGAGCGCAACTCCTGGGGCAATGAAATAGGGGATTCGGTCCAGCCGTCAACGATTGCAGCCAGACGCTGAGATATTACGCAACCAAGAACAGAGTGTAGACGAGGGTAACAGCATGAGCTACGGTACAACGCACGAACATCACCACGATGATCACGATCACAAGCCGACCGGCCTGGGCCGCTGGCTATTTTCCACCAACCATAAGGATATCGGTACCATGTACCTGGTGTTTGCCCTGATCATGTTCTTCGTGGGCGGCGCCATGGCCATGGTGATTCGCGCCGAATTGTTCCAGCCCGGCCTGCAGTATGTGGACCCGCAGTTTTTTAACTCCCTCACGACCATGCATGCGCTGGTGATGATTTTCGGCGTGATCATGCCGGCCGGGGTGGGGCTTGCCAACTGGATGGTGCCCATGATGATCGGCGCGCCGGACATGGCGCTGCCGCGCATGAACAACATGAGCTTCTGGATCCTGCCGTTCGCCTTTACCATGTTGCTGGGCACCTTCTTCCTGGAAGGCGGCGCGCCGGCCGCGGGCTGGACCATATACCCGCCCCTGGTAATACAGTATGGCGACGGGTTCCCGTTCCTGATCTTTACCATCCATTTCCTGGGGGTCTCCTCGATCATGGGCGCGATCAACATCATCGCCACGGTGTTCAACATGCGCGCCCCGGGCATGGGCTTCATGCAGTTGCCGCTGTTCGTGTGGACCTGGATCGTGACCGCATTCCTGCTTATCGCTTCGATGCCGGTACTGGCAGGGGCGGTGACCATGCTGCTGACGGACAAGTATTTCGGCACCAGCTTTTTCGTTGCGGCCGGCGGCGGCGACCCGGTCATGTTCCAGCACATTTTCTGGTTCTTCGGCCACCCGGAGGTGTATATCCTGATCCTGCCGGCGTTCGGTATCGTGTCGCAGATCATCCCGACGTTTTCCCGCAAACCCCTGTTCGGTTACGAATCCATGGTGTACGCCACCGCGGCCATCGCCTTCCTGTCGTTTTTCGTCTGGGCGCACCACATGTTCACCGTGGGCATGCCCCTGGCCG
Organism: Gammaproteobacteria bacterium; assembly: GCA_965243115.1. Lineage (GTDB taxonomy): Bacteria > Pseudomonadota > Gammaproteobacteria > Eutrophobiales > Eutrophobiaceae > JAAXHV01. The sequence continues at coordinate 238,804 of CBDEUD010000003.1, forward strand.
GCGAGCTGTTCTTCATGTATGCGACCATGTCCATCGCCGTGCCTACCGGGGTCAAGGTGTTCAACTGGATCGCCACCATGTGGCGCGGGTCCATGACCTTTGAGACCCCCATGCTGTTCGCGCTGTCATTCGTGATCCTGTTCTCCATCGGCGGGTTTTCCGGTTTGATGCTGGGGATCACCCCCGCCGACTTCCAGTACCACGACACTTATTTCGTGGTCGCCCACTTTCACTACGTGCTGGTCACCGGCGCCATCTTTGCGCTGATGGCGGGCGTGTATTTCTGGATACCCAAATGGACCGGCCATATGTACGATGAAAAGCTCGGGCAACTCCATTTCTGGCTCTCGGTGATATCGGTCAACGTGTTGTTTTTCCCGCAGCATTTCGTGGGCCTGGCCGGCATGCCGCGCCGGATACCGGATTACGCCGTGCAGTTCACCGAGTGGAACATGATTTCCAGTATCGGCGGCTTTGTCTTCGGACTCAGCCAGTTGTTGCTGGTCTGGGTGGTCATCAAGTGCGTACGCGAGGGCAAGAAAGCGGACGAGCAGGTTTGGGAAGGGGCGCGCGGGCTGGAATGGACCCTGCCTTCGCCGCCGCCGTTCCACACGTTTACCATCCCGCCCAAGGTGGACGCGGCAACCGCACACTCATAGCGCACGCGTGTGGCCAGGGAACCTGACAGAGATGAACGCGAGTTTATTGCCCGGCGCAGCAAGGCGAACATCCGTCTCGCCTTGTTCCTGGCGCTGTTTGCGGCCGCGGTCTATTTCGGGTTCATACTGAGTTATATGTAGTCGCATGTCCGATAAAAACGTTAAAAAGACCGTAAACAGGCTGCTGCTGGTGACCGTGGGGATGTTCGCCTTCGGTTATGCGCTGGTGCCGCTGTACCGGGTTTACTGCGACCTCACCGGGCGCGGCAGCAATGTCGCGGTGAGCGAGACTGAAGCCGGGATGAGTGAGGTTGATGAAGACCGCCTGGTTACGGTGGTTTTCGATACCAATACGCGGGATATTCCCTGGACCTTCAAGGCAGGCCGGCACAAGGCAAAGATTCGCCCGGGGGAGCTGTCCGAAGCCGTGTTCCTGGTTGAGAACCGTTCCGGCAGGACCGTAACGGGACGCGCCATCCCCAGCGTATCGCCGGTGCAGGCGGGCATCTACGTCAGCAAGATGGACTGTTTCTGCTTTACCGAACAGGTTCTCGCCCCCGGCGAGACCAGGGAGATGCCGGTACGCTTCATTGTCGATACCGATTTGCCGGAGCGGTTTTCCTCGCTGACGCTGTCATATACTTTTTTTGACGTGGGGGAACGGGCCGCGGGCGCCCCGGAACAGATACAAAAAGCCAGTTCCTGATAACGAATAACGGAGAAATAATCGAGGATCACACATGTCAAATTCACAAGACACGTATTTTATCCCTGAACCCAGCAAGTGGCCGGTATTGTTTTCCCTGGCCTTGTTTCTTGCCTTTTGCGGCACGGCATTCATGTTCAACCAGTACCTAGCCACCGGCGCGATGCCGGGCTTCGGTTCGCACCTGTTGCTGCTGGGCTTTATCGCCGTGGCATACATGTTTTTCGTCTGGTTCAGGGACGTGATAGATGAAAGCATCAGCGGGGCATACAACAAACAGGTGGACATCAGTTTCCGCTGGGGCATGGCCTGGTTCATTTTCTCGGAAGTGATGTTCTTCGCCGCGTTTTTCGGCGCCCTGTTCTATGCCCGGGTCTACTCCGTTCCCTGGCTCGGGGGAGAAGGGGCCGGCGCCGCAACCAACGAATTTCTCTGGCCGTCGTTTGACAACGTCTGGCCGCTGCTGGTGACCCCGGACATGACGGTGCAAGGCCTGGCCAGCAAGTTCACGGAGATCAAGGAGGTCATACCCGCGTTCGACATCCCCGCCATCAACACCGTTATCCTGCTCTCCAGCGGCGCCACCGTTACGTTTGCCCACTGGGCGTTGAAGAAGAACCAGCGCGCCGGGTTGTGCTGGTGGCTGTTCGCCACCGTATTCCTGGGGTTCCTGTTTGTGGGTTTACAGGCCGGCGAGTACGTGCACGCCTACCAGGACCTGGGCCTGACCCTTAACTCCGGCATATACGGCTCGACGTTTTTCATGCTGACCGGCTTCCATGGCTTCCACGTGACCATGGGCGCAACCATGTTGACCGTTATCCTGCTGCGTTCCATCAGGGGGCATTTCACCAAGGAAAACCACTTTGCGTTCGAGGCGGTCGCCTGGTACTGGCATTTCGTCGACGTGGTCTGGCTCGGCCTGTTTATTTTTGTGTACTGGTTGTAACCGGGGAGCAACTCACGGGGGCGTCCCGGACGGCGCCGTCGGATTGATGCCGTGGGGCTTGATCAGCCCGGCCGCGAAACCGATGAACAGCAGCACAAACAGGGCAATGGACAAGACGATCCTGAGCGTAAGGGATTTTACCGTCCGGTCACTTTTCCCCTTGTCCCGTATGAGGAATACCAGGCCTGACGCCAGGGAGATCAGGATGATTACCAGTAGTATTACGATAACTATCTTGAATATTGCAGGACCGCTCATATTCATGCGTTCGTGGTTGATCGGCGCCAGTATAGCCTGTTTTCCCGGCCTGCGATCGCCGATTTCAGCGCGCGGCTGATGCGCCGCCATTTCAAATTCGAGCTCTGGCCCACCCTGGCGGCTGTTGCGCTGTTCATATTGTTCATCAGGCTGGGTTTCTGGCAACTGCAGCGTGCGGATGAAAAACAGGAACTGCAGCAGCGTTACCAGGCGCAGATGAATGCCGAACCCGTAAACCTCGGACAGGTTGCAGGCTTGCGCGACATGGCGGAACTGATGCACTGGAGGAGATGCCGGCTGGCAGGGACCTATGATCCGGTGCCGACCTACCTGCTGGACAACCAGGTGCTGCGCGGGGTGGTGGGCTACCAGGTGTTTACCCGCGTCGTGCTTGAAGACGGCGCTTCGGTACTGGCGGACCGCGGCTGGATTGCGACGCCCGGGACCAGGGACGAAGCCCCGCACATCGATACCGCGCCGGAACCCCTGACCTTGACCGGCGTAGCCAAGCCCGTGCCGGTCGGCGGCATAAGGCTGGCGCACGACATCACCGAGAGCCTGGGGGACAACCTGCAGCGGGTCCAGCGCATCGACCTGGCGCAAATCGCCGCGCAGAACGGGTGGGACCTGCTTCCCTATACGGTGCGCCTGGACCCGGGTGCAACGGGGGTGCTGACCTGGAACGGATCAGAGCCCGGTTTCCGCCGGGAGAGGCACCTGGGCTATGCCTTTCAGTGGTTTGCCCTGGCGGCCACATTGCTGGTAATTTATCTTGTGGTGAATTTGAGGAAACGAACCGGTCCGGAGGAGAACTGAGACGCAATGGCAAGAAAACGTGCAATGTTGATCCTGTTGCTGGCGGTATTTGCGTTGCCGCCGCTGTTGTCCTGGTTCCTGTTCAATTACACGGACCTGGGCAAGGGATCGGGCGCGGGAGCGCACGGCACGCTGGTTGAACCGCCCAGGCCCGTACCCGACTGGCCGCTGGTGAACCCGGCGGATTACCGCGACACCGGCAGCCGCCTGCACGGCAAATGGACCCTGGTATACCTGTTGAACGGAAAATGCGCTGAAACCTGTCTTGAGAACCTGCACAAGATGCGCCAACTGCGCCTGGCTGCCGGCAAGAACGCCCGGCGCTTGCAACGGGCGGTGCTGGTTGTCAACAACGACCGCGAGGCATTGACGCAGCAGCAGTTAGCGGATTATCCCGGCCAGTACGTCTTGTACCCGGAGAGCATTGACGCCGACAGCTTGCTGACCCTGTTCAGGCTCACGCCGGAGGACCGCCCGTTCGCCGGCGACCGGTTGTACCTGGTCGACCCGTTAGGCAACCTGATGATGACCTATCCTGCAACCACGCCGCCAGGCGGCATCATCAAGGATCTGACCCGGTTACTCAAATATTCCCGCATCGGATGAGAACAGGCTTTCTCACGCTTACTGTTACCTGTTTCCTGCTGGCCTTTTGCGTGGTCATCCTGGGCGCATACGTGCGCCTGTCCGACGCCGGCCTGGGTTGCCCCGATTGGCCCGGCTGCTACGGAAAGCTGGTCGTTCCCGGGGAGCTGCAGGACGCAGCGGCACCGCAGGAATTTCAATCCCGGCCGTTTAACAGGGACAAGGCAGTCAAGGAAATGGTGCACCGCTATGCCGCCGGGGCGCTGGGCATACTGGTCCTGTTGTTGACCCTGCTGTCCTGGCGCGGAGGGCACAGCGACAGGGTCCCTTGCAGTATTCTGCTTTGCCTGGTCGCAGTGCAGGCCTTGCTCGGCATGTGGACGGTCACCGAACTGCTCAAACCGTTGATCGTTGTTGCCCACCTGCTGGGAGGCATGTTGATACTGGGCCTGCTCTACTGGATCATACTCAGGAACGCCCCGCGCAACTCCTCCGGGCCCGGTGTAGTGCCGCGCATGGACAAGCTGGCGCTGGCAGGGCTGGTCGTTCTTGCCGCGCAGATGTTCTCGGGCGGCTGGACCAGCGCGAATTATGCCGCGCTGGCATGCCCTGAGTTTCCTGCCTGCCGGGACGGTTCGTGGTGGCCGGAGACGGATTTCGCTGAGGGATTTACCGTCTGGCGCGACGGCCGTCTCGATTACGAAGGGGGAATACTCGACGCGCCGGCGCGCACCGCGATACACCTCACCCACCGGACGGGCGCCGCGCTGACGTTCCTGGTGCTGTTGTACGTGGCGCTGCGCGCCTTGGGCCAGGGCGAACGGGTCCTGCGCCTGCACGGGGTTATCCTGTTATGTCTGCTGTGCCTGCAGGTGTCGCTGGGTATTGCCAATGTAATGCTGCGCCTGCCCCTGCCCGTTGCAGTGGCGCATCATTCCGTTGCCGCGCTGCTGATGCTGTCATTGCTGACCCTGTACCGGTATGCCAGGGTGGAGCAGGCGAAGCTGCTATTCCACGGATTTCGCGAATAAGGGATATGGCTGCGGCGATTTCCACCTGGCGCGACTATGTCGCATTATGCAAACCGAAGATCGTCTGCCTGATCGTGTTTACCGCGCTGGTCGGCATGTTGCTGGCGACCCCCGGCCCGGTGGCGTTTTCCCTGCTGGTTACGGCAACGCTGGGAATTGGCCTCGCCGCCGCGTCCGCCGCGGCCATCAATCACGTTGTTGACCGGAAAGTGGACGCGCTGATGGCGCGCACCCATAAACGGCCGTTGCCCAAGGGCGACCTGTCTGCGCGGGACGCGATCTTTTTTGCGGCAGTTCTCTGTGTCATCGCCATGGTTATCCTTGCTCTGTGGGTGAATGTATTGACCGCGTTCCTGACGTTTGTGTCGCTGGTCGGTTACGGCGTGATCTACTCCATGTTCCTGAAACGCGCCACACCGCAGAATATCGTCATAGGCGGGGCCGCGGGCGCCGCGCCGCCGGTGCTTGGCTGGACCGCCGTGAGCGGCAGCCTGGAGCCCCATGCGCTGCTGCTGTTCCTGATCATATTTGCCTGGACGCCGCCCCATTTCTGGGCGCTGGCCATTGCCAGGCGCAAGGACTACGAGAATGCGGACATCCCCATGCTGCCGGTTACCCATGGGCTGGAGTTCACCCGGCTGCACATTCTGCTATACACGCTGCTGCTGTTTATCGTCACCCTGTTGCCGTATCTGACGGGGATGAGCGGCATCACGTACCTGAGCGGCGCACTGGCGCTGGGCGGCGGGTTTATCTATTTTACCGTCAAACTGATGAGGCAGCCGGAAGAGGCTGTGGCCATGAGCACCTTCAGCTATTCCATATGGTATCTGATGGGGCTGTTTGCCGTCCTGCTTGCAGACCATTACATTCCCGTGCTGATGCAACTGGTCCTGTAATGACTTCTCAAGGGGACAGAATTGAATTCTGTCCCCCGCGCAATCAATCGGCAAATGCCAGGCGCATTTTTTCCATTGCATTCGATTCAAGCTGGCGGATGCGCTCCGCGGAGACGCCGTATTCCGCCGCCAGGGTGTGCAAGGTGGTCTTCTCTTCGTTCAACCAGCGTTGCCTGATGATGTCCCGGCTGCGCTCATCCAGGGACTGCAAGGCCGTAGTCAGCTTTTGCCGGTTGAGTGTGTCGACCTGGTCCGTTTCCAGTTGTTCTTCCGGGGATGCGCGCCCGTCTTCGAGATAACCGGCAGGCCTGAAGTTCCCGGTTTCCGGGTCGTCTTCAGCCGGACCGTCGTACGAGGCGTCGAAAACGCTTAAGCGTTTTTCCATTTCCATCACGTCGTCGGCGCTGACCCCCAGGTCACGGGCAACGGCGTCTACCTCGTCCCGGTTCATCCAGCCCAGGCGTTTTTTGCTCGAGCGCAGGTTAAAGAACAGTTTGCGCTGGGCCTTGGTCGTCGCCACTTTGACAATGCGCCAGTTGCGCAGGATGAATTCGTGCATTTCCGCACGTATCCAGTGAACCGCAAAGGAAACCAGGCGTACGCCCAGTTCCGGGTTAAAACGCTTCACTGCCTTCATCAGGCCGATGTTCCCCTCCTGGATCAGGTCCGACTGGGACAGGCCGTAACCGCGGTAGCCGCGCGCGACCCGGACGACGAAACGCAGGTGGGACATAACCAGTTGCCGTGCCGCATCGAGATCATGACCGTCTCGCAGGCGGCGGGCCAGGGCCTGCTCTTCCTCTGCGCTGATCATGGGAATCTCGTTTACCGCATGGATATACGCTTCGATAGAACCGGTCGGGAACGCCGGTTGCAGGGCCATAATATTGTTCATAACGGTACCTCCACAAAAATCATGGCATTATTTTAGCACTCTTCTCATCAGAGTGCTAACAATTTTTTACATTCCCGCGTATGGTTACGCAAAATACGGGTTTACAGCAGGATCCCGGACGGTTGCCGGCTAGATGGGATCGATGGCGCGCAGGTGGCGTTTTACCGACAGCCAGGAACCGGCCAGACCCAGTCCGGCGCCGATCGATACCAGCCCAAGCACCTCTGTTGCGCTCAGGGAAACCGGGGTAAACGGGCTGCCGTATAGATCCGACAAGCGCGTGACCGGCCCCCGCAGCAACGTCATGGAGACTTCAAGCATGAGCCAGGCGAGCAGGCTGCCGGTGGTGCCGTGCAGCATGCCCGAGTAAAGGAAGGGCCGGGTAATGAAGGCATCGGTGGCGCCGAATAATTTGTGTATTTCGATTTCCTGGCGGCGGTTGTAGACCGCCATGCGTATGGTATTACCCACGACCAGGACCACGGCCCCGGCGAACAGGCCTGCGACGATCAGCACCGCGCGCTGGAACACCTCGATGATCTGGTGCAGGCGTTGTGCCCACTGCCAGTCGAACTGGGCGTAATCCACCTCCGGCAACGCCCGCAGCGCTTCCAGCAGCGCTGCGTTGCCGGGCGACACCAGGGTATTGACACTGGGCCGGACCACGAGCACGTAGGGCAGCGGGTTTTGACCGAGTGTATCCAGTGCCGCGGCAAACCCGGAGTTCTCCTTGTATTCGGCCAGGGCGCGCTCGGGGTCGATCACTTCAACCCCGTCAATGTCGGCGCGCTGCTGCAGGCCGGCGCTCAGTTCAAGGGTGCGCTGCCCATCCACATCCGGGGCCAGGAACAGGGAGATATGAGAGGCCGCATCCAGGTGTGAGGTAATGCGCTGGGCGTTTTCAAGCAGGGAATAAAACCCCGCCGGAAGCGCCAGGGAGATGCCGATCACGGAGATGCTGAACAGCGAGCCTCCCGGATATTTATACAACTGGCCCAGGCTGAGAAAGAAGGCGCGCAGGTGTTGCAGAAACCACTGGCTGACGTGTCTGCCGAGGGAATGTTCAGGGAGGTTCCTTTCGGACTGCTTTTTCATTGCTGCTCAACTATGCCGGGTCGGAAACCAGGCAGCCGTCCTGCAAGACGATGGTTTTTTTGTTCATGTTCCGGATCGTGGCAAGGTCATGGGTCGCAATCAGCACGGTGACGCCGACCTGGTTGAACAACTCGAACAACTTCATCGTTTCCCAGGACAACGCCGGGTCCAGGTTGCCCGTGGGTTCATCACCCAGCAGCAGGGCCGGCCGGTGAACCACGGCCCGGGCGATGCCGACGCGTTGTTGTTCTCCCGTGGCCAGTGCGGCAGGCAGGGCCTTTTCCTTCGACTGCAGGCCCACTTTTTCCAGGACGGCATGGGTGCGTTTTTTTATGTCCTGGTAGCGGTAACCGGCAATAGTCAGCGGCAGGGCCACGTTATCGAACACGGTGCGGTCGTTCAGCAACCGGTGTTCCTGGAACATGAAACCGATATTGCGCCGGTACAGCGGGACGCGCCTGCCCGTGAGCCGCGCCAGGTTCTGGCCGTTGACGACGATCTGGCCGCGGGAATGCCGCTCCGCCAGCGCGACCAGGCGCAACAGGGTCGTTTTCCCGGCGCCGGAATGACCGGTCAGGTAAACCATCTCCCCCTGCTCCACGTGCAGGTTGATGTTTTTCAGGACATCCTTGCCGCCGGGGTAGTGCATGAATACGCTGCTGAAATCGATCACGTGCGCATGTCCAGCAGGGCCTGTACGAACTGTTCGGCGTTGAACGGCTGAAGATCATCAATGCCCTCACCTATGCCGATGTAGCGGATGGGCAATGAAAGCTGTTGTGCCAGCGCAAACGCCATCCCCCCCTTTGCCGTGCCGTCGAGTTTGGTCAGCGCCACCCCGGTTACCTTGACGAGCTGCTGGAAGCGCCGGGCCTGTACCAGCGCGTTCATGCCGGTGCCGGCGTCGATAACCAGCAGGGTCTCGACGTCAATACCGGTATCAAACTTGTGGATGGTGCGGTGAATTTTTTTCAGCTCCTCCATCAGGTTGTCCTTGTTGTGCAGGCGCCCGGCGGTGTCGGCAATGACGATATCCGTTCCCCTGGCGACGGCTGCCTGCAAGGCATTGTATAACACTGCGGCGGCATCCGCTCCCGGCTGCTGGGAGATCACCGGCGCGCCGACCCGTTCCCCCCAGTGCTGGATCTGTTCAATGGCGGCGGCCCGGAAAGTATCGCCGGCTGCCAGCAGCACCGACAGGCCGTCCTGTTGCAGGAGACGGGCCAGTTTTCCTATGGTTGTCGTTTTCCCGACGCCGTTGACGCCGACCACGAGGATAACGAAAGGTTTTTTTTCGGGTAACGCCAGGGGTTGTTCGGAGCGCCTGAGGACGGCTACCATGCTTTCGTACAGCGCGGTCGTTACATCCGGGTGCCCGGTTGCGCGCCGCTTCAGGGTCTGCTCGAGATCGGACAGGATGTCCGCGCTGGTTTCGACGCCGACGTCCGCGCCTATCAACTGCATTTCAAGGTCCTCGAGCAACGCCTTGTCAAGGACCGGTTGGTCCTTTATCAGGCCGGAGTTCCCGCCCAGTAAACGATCGCGGGTCTTCTCAAGACCTTTTGCCAGGCGACGAAAAAATGTTCCCCCCGGAATGTGCCCGGTTGCGTCACTCATGGCGGTTCAGGTGTTGCAGGGCCCGGTTGCAATCCTGTTAAGGGAACGCTTCACGGAACGGGCGCCCGGCGTCATGACCGGTTAATCGCTTTGCCTGGTGCCGGTATCTCGTATATCTGACAGGGGCAAGGTAACATGGTAATGTGGTGTTTCTGCAGTGATGAATCTTCATGCGGGCGAAATGATAGCACATGAAAGCCTGTCGCCGTGACAGAAACCAATGAACAATGAAACAGTCTAACAGCGGTATGAGACGGTTATATGGTGTGGTTTGAATGATGAGATACGCAGCCTGTTTTTTTTACCTGGTTGCGGCGCTGGCGGCTGCCCCGCCGGCGCCTGCCCCGCCGGCGCCTGCCCAGGTACACGAATTCAACCTTGAAAACGGCCTGAAGCTGCTGGTAAAACAGGACCGGCGGGCGCCGGTGGTGGTGTCCCAGGTCTGGTACCGCATCGGGTCAAGCTACGAGCATGACGGCATCACCGGGGTCTCCCACGCGCTGGAACACATGATGTTTCAGGGGACGGAAAAATATCCCGACGGGGAGTTCTCCAGGATCATTGCGGAAAACGGCGGCAATGAAAACGCGTTTACCGGAAAGGATTACACCGCGTATTTCCAGATGCTGGAAAAATCCCGGCTTGAAGTCAGCCTCAGGCTGGAAGCCGACCGGATGCGCAACCTGTTGCTGTCGGAGGAAGAATTCAGGAAGGAGATCGAGGTGGTGAAGGAAGAGCGGCGCCTGCGCACGGAAGATAACCCGGTTGCATACCTGTATGAGGCCGCGTTGGCCACGGCGTTTCAGACCGCACCCTACCGCCACCCGGTAATAGGCTGGATGGCGGACCTGGAAACCATGCAGGTTGACGACCTGAAAACATGGTATGAACGCTGGTATGCGCCGAATAACGCCACGCTGGTTGTAGTGGGCGATGTCGAACCTGAAGTTGTCCACCGCTTGACGCAGAAACATTTCGGACCGCTTGAGGCAGGCATACTGCCGGCGCCGCGTACCCTGCCGGAAGTCACCCAGCAGGGACTGAAGCGCATCACGGTAAAGCGTCCCGCGGAATTGCCGCACCTGCTGATGGCGTACAAGACACCGGTGTTGCGGGACCGGGCGGCAGCGCCGGCGTCCTGGGAGCCGTATGCGCTGGAAGTCCTGGCCGGCGTGCTGGACGGCGGCAACAGCGCCAGGCTGGCGACCCACCTGGTGCGGGGCCGGGAGGTGGCGGCCAGCGTCGGCGTTTCCTACGACCTGGCCGGCAGGCTGGACGGCCTGTTCATCATCCAGGCGGTACCTGCGCGGGGCCGGACGGCCGCCGAGGTGGAGCAGGCCGTCAGGGAACAACTGGATGACATCATTACCGGGGAAATCAGCGAACGGGAACTGGCGCGGGTGAAGGCGCAGGTCGTGTCGAGTGACGTCTACGAACGCGACTCGATGTTTTACCAGGCCATGATACTGGGCATCTTTGAAACGACCGGGTTGCCCTGGCGCCTGGCGAACGAGTACGTGGCGCGCATCCAGGCGGTCAGCGCCGAACAGGTAAAACAGGTCGCAGGAAAATATTTCCGCGACGACGGGTTGACGGTTGCCGTGCTTGAACCACAGTCCGGACAGGCAACCGGGGCTGCGTCGCGGTCGGCAAGCGGGGATCGGCATGCGGGCGGATAACCGGGTGAGGGCGCGCAATGCAGCGCAGCACCCGGCAGGTACCCGCCTGCAGGGGCGCATCCTCATCCTGGCAGTTGTCCCGATACTGTTGCTCCTCGGCGCGCAATCCGCCCGCCCCGCCCCGCTGCTGCAACACTGGCAGACCGCGGCGGGGAGCCGGGTTTTTTTTGTTGAATCCCGTGAATTGCCGATGGTCGATGTGCGGCTGCTGTTCGATGCCGGCACGGTACGGGAGCCGGCCGGCAGGAACGGGCTGGCGGTGCTGACGAACAGCTTGCTTGACGAGGGCGCCGACGGGATGGACGCCACCGCCATCAGCTTTGAATTCGAGCGTCTGGGCGCGCAGTACGGGGCGGCTTCGGGCTACGATTATGCATCCGTAAGCCTGCGCTCGTTATCGGACCCGGCATTGCTGGAACCCGCCTTGCTGAATTTGCGCAGGGTTGTCGCGGAACCTGCATTCCCCGTGAAAGCGGTTGAGAGACAGAAACAGCGCCTGCTGGTGGCTATCGAACGCAAACAGCAGTCGCCGGGCGAGATCGCCCGGGATGCATACCACGCCGCAATATACGGGGACCATCCCTACGCGTTGCCCAACGACGGCACGCGGGACAGCGTCATGTCACTGCAGCGCAGTGATATCGTCAACTTCCACCGCGCCAGGTACGGCGCGGGCAATGCGCGGCTGGTGATCGTCGGAGACCTGGGCAGGGAGCAGGCTGCGGAACTGGCCGAGGAATTGAGCGCGGGGTTGCCCCGGGGTCTGGCGCCGGAACCGTTTCCGGCGCTGACGCCTGTGCAACAGGGGGGCGAGGTCCGTATCGAGCACCCTTCGTCGCAGGTACACATTCTGCTCGGCCAGCCCGGCATCAGGCGCGGCGACCCGGACTATTTCCCGTTGTACGTGGGCAACCACATCCTGGGCGGCGGCGGGTTTGTCTCGCGGCTGTACGAGGAAGTCCGGGAGAAGCGCGGACTGTCGTACGGCGCGTACAGTTATTTTTCTCCGCGGCGCGGGCGCGGGCCGTTCACGGCGAGTTTGCAGACCCGCGGCGAGCAGCAGGACCAGGCGTTGCAGGTGATGCGGGATACGATCCGCGACTTTATCGACCAGGGACCCACGCAGGAGGAGCTGGAGGCGGCGCAAAACAACATCAGCGGCGGGTTCCCCCTGCGCCTGGACAGCAACGGCAAGATTCTCGGTTACATTGCCATGATAGGGTTTTACGACCTGCCGCCGGACTACCTGGATACGTTCGTAGACAAGGTGAACGCGGTGACGGTTGCACAGATCAGGGACGCGTTCGGACGCCGCCTGCAGCCGGAGCGGTTTGTAACCGTCATGGTGGGGCCGAACCCGCCCGCCGCCGGCGCGGAGGCGGACTGAAGCCGGGAACCGATGGGGTCAGGTCGCACATTGCACACGCGATATAGTCACCTTTCCACTTTATAGATGCGTGTGCAATGTGCGACCTGACCCCATCGGTTCCAGGAAAAGTCAGGATCATCGGCGGGGAGTGGCGCGGCCGGAGACTGGCGGTAGCCGACCAGCCCGGCTTGCGGCCGACCCCGGACCGGATCCGGGAAACCTTATTCAACTGGCTGGCGGAGATCGTTCCCGGTTCCCGCTGCCTGGACCTGTTTGCAGGCACCGGGGCACTGGGTTTCGAAGCCCTGTCCCGCGGCGCCCGGTGTGCGGTGCTGGTGGAAAAAAACAAACGACTGGCGCGCAAACTGGAACAAACCAGGACCGCCCTGAACGCCCGGGATGCGGAAGTCGTCAATGCGGACGCCATCACCTGGCTGGCAGACAGCCATGAACCGTTCGATGTCGTCTTTCTCGACCCGCCGTTTCACCATGATTTTGTGAAAAATGCTTGTGCCCTGCTGACAAACAGGGGACACTTGGCGCCTGCCGCCTGCGTCTATACGGAAACCGAACCGGGAGTCCCGTCCCGGGTTCCGGGATTGGCGGCGCTGAAACAGGCCCGTGCGGGCCAGGTAGAATACCGACTGTATCAATACAACGCGAGAGAAAGTTGAATGAACACAACGGCAATATATCCGGGCACGTTTGATCCGATCACCAATGGCCACACCGACATCGTCGAACGGGCTGCGCGCATGTTCGACCGGGTGATCGTGGCGATTGCGGGGAGCACGGGCAAAGCCACCACGTTTACCACCGCGCAGCGTGTTGGCCTGGCCCGGCAAGCCCTGGCGGGCATCGACAACGTGGAGGTGGCGAGCTTCTCCGGTCTCATGACGGCATATGCCAAACAGCGCGGGGCAAGGGTTATCGTGCGCGGGCTACGGGCCGTATCCGACTTCGAGTACGAGTTCCAGATGGCGAGCATGAACCGCCAGTTGTATGATGAGGCAGAAACGGTGTTCCTGACACCCGCCGAACACCTCAGCTACATCTCATCCAGCCTGGTGCGGGAAATCGCCGTGCTGGGCGGCGACGTAACCCGGTTTGTCCATAGTGCAGTCAGCGAAGCGTTGTACGCAAAGCGGGGGAACTGAACAGCCCGCAGCCGAACGACGGCTTTATCGAAAACCTCTCAACCGCAGCATAGCCCGATGACGTCCATAACAAGAAAAATATACATCCTGACAGTCTCCATCGTTGTTAGCATTTCCCCCGTGGTTGCCGCCGGACCGCCGGCCCACGCCGTCGCCAGCGCGCACCCCCTGGCGACCGCGGCCGGGGTCGAAATCCTGCGGCAGGGAGGAAATGCCTTTGACGCAGCCATCGCGGTGAGCGCCGCGCTGGGAGTGGTTGAACCGTACAGCTCAGGTTTCGGCGGCGGCGGGTTCTGGCTGGTACACCGGGCCGGCGACGGCAAGCAGGTCATGATCGACGCCAGGGAAACCGCCCCGGGACTGGCGCACGCACGCATGTACCGGGATGAGCAGGACAACGTGATCAAGGACGCCTCGCTGAAAGGGCCCCTGGCGGCCGGGATCCCGGGACTGCCGGCAGGACTGGTCCACCTCGCCGAACACTATGGCCGCCTGCCGCTGAGCCGGTCGCTGGCCCCGGCAAAACGCTATGCGGAGCAGGGTTTCGAGGTAAGCTCGCGCTACCACCGGCTGGTTAGATTCGTCGCCGGGTCGTTGCGGCAAAATCCGGCCGCGGCACAGATATTCCTGCAGGACGGCAAGCCGCCGCGCATTGGTTACCTGATCCGGCAGCAGGAACTGGCCGCAACCATAGACGCCATCGCCAATCAGGGACGGGACGGGTTCTACCGCGGCCCGGTCGCCGAAACCATGGTGCGGGAGTCGCGCAAGTTCGGGGGTGTCTGGAGTCTCAAGGACCTGGATGCTTACCGTGTGGTCGAACGGGAGCCGATAGTCGCCCACTATCGCGGCGCGAGAATAGTTTCCGCGCCGCCGCCGTCATCGGGCGGCATCGTCATGGCGCAGGCGTTGCAGATACTGGAGACATTTGACCTGGACGGCATGAGCAACGTACAGCGCAAACACCATATCATCGAAGCCATGCGGCGCGCCTTCCGCGACCGCTCGGTGTTCCTGGGAGACCCGGATTTCGTGGATATTCCGGTGGCGCGCCTGCTGGACAGGTCCTACCTGGAGGGACTGGCGCTGACGATTGACCCGTCGAAGGCCACGCCCAGCGACGTCATCGGCGCCGGCCCTGCCCTGCAGCAGACCGGCACGCAGACCACGCATTTTTCCGTCATGGACAGGGAAGGCAACCGCGTGGCGGGCACGCTGAGCGTCAATACCCTGTTCGGCGCGTGCTTTGTAGCGGCGGGGACAGGCGTGCTGTTCAACAACGAGATGGATGACTTTTCCATCAAGCCGTTCACCCCCAATGCCTACGGGTTGATCGGCGATGAAGCCAACGCCATTGCGCCGGGCAAAAGACCGCTGTCCAGCATGACTCCCACGTTCCTGGAGTTGCCGGACCGGGTCGGTATCGTGGGGACGCCGGGCGGCAGCCGCATCATCAGCATGGTGCTGCTGGCGGCGCTGGACTTTGTCGACGGCCGCCTGCCCGAATCCTGGGTCGCGCTGCGGCGTTTCCACCACCAGTACGAACCCGACCAGGTACAGTTCGAACTGCACGGCCTGACCGCGTTCGAACAGCAGCGGCTCTCCGGACTGGGCCACGAGTTGCGGGAGATATCCCGCCGCTACGGCAACATGCAGGCCATCATGTGGGACCGGACCGAGGATAAGGTCTACAGCGCCAGCGACCCCAGGGGCGAAGGCCGCGCCGTCGTTGTAGAATAACGTTATTCGTCGTTATTAACGCTGGCACCGTGCGCAGTAATACGTCGAACGCTGCCCCTGGCGCATGACCCTGATACCGGCCCCACAGGTCCTGCAGGGCTCCCCGGCGCGGTCATAGACATCCAGTTCCTGCTTGAAGTAACCGGGCGCGCCGTCGCCGCCGACAAAATCCCGTAACGTCGTTCCGCCTTTCGTCAGCGCCGCTTCCAGCACGCTCTTGACAGACCCGGTCAGCCTGCCGTAGCGCGCCAGGGAGATGTTCCCTGCCTTGCGCAACGGGTGGATGCCGCTTTGAAACAAGGCCTCACTGGCGTAGATGTTGCCCACGCCGACGACGGTACGGCTGTCCATGATGAATGCCTTGATGGACTGGGTCCTGTTGCGGGACAAGCGGTACAGGTAGCCGGCGCTGAAATCCGGCGCGAAGGGTTCGGGGCCCAGCCGGCATAACAGGTGATGTTCCAGCGGATGTTGTGTGGTCCAGTGGATGGAGCCGAAGCGCCTGGGGTCGCGCAAGCGCAGGCACACGCCGCCGCGAAAGACTATGTCAACGTGGTCATGGCTGTCAGCCGGCGCAGAGGGGTCGACGATACGCAGGCTGCCGGACATCCCCAGGTGCAGGATCATGCAACCCTGATCCAGGTAAAATAGCAGGTATTTGGCGCGCCGGCCCACTGCCCTGATGTGCCGGCCGACCAGTTCGTCTCCCAGCGAAGCCGGCACCGGCCAGCGCAGATGCTGTTGCCGTATAACAACATCCAGGACGGGCTTGTTGGTAACGTGAGGGGCAATCCCCCGCCGCGTCGTTTCAACCTCGGGCAGTTCCGGCATTATTATAAAACCCATTCATGGGAAAGTCTGTCGGGATTATACAAAGTTGTGGCGGATTACAGGAAAATCTGGTAAAATATATAACCTTTCCGTATACCGGTTCAGTTTCAGTAAATTTAAATCAACGCACACATGGAGAACTAGAATGAAGATATCACAGAGTTTAAGTTGTGTTTTTCTGACAATCCTGACCTTATCACCCATTACATTGCCAACCGTCCAGGCCCAGCAGTCGGAAGCCACGGTCATCGAGGAGATCGTCATCATCGGCAGCCGGCGCCAGGACGGGCGCTCCCAGGCTGATTCGCTGGTGCCGGTGGACGTGTTCGGTGGTGAGGACCTGTCCAACATGGGCTCCACCGATATGGACCAGGCGCTGTCCAACCTGATCCCGTCCTACAAGGTCGACACGCAGGCCATTAACGACGCGGCCACCCTGGTGCGCCCGGCGACCCTGCGCGGCCTGCCGCCCGACTCTACCCTGGTGCTGGTGAACGGCAAACGCCGCCACCGGGCCGCGGTGATCACCTTCCTGGGCAACGGTGTGGCGGATGGGTCCCAGGGGCCTGACATTTCCGTCATCCCTTCGATTGCGCTGAAACGGGTGGAAGTGCTGCGTGACGGCGCCGCGGCCCAGTACGGCTCCGACGCCATCGCCGGGGTGATCAACTTCGAACTGAAGGATGACGCCGAGGGCGGCACCGTGGAAGCCCGCTGGGGCCAGCATTACGAGGGCGACGGTGACGGCTTCAACTTTGCCGGCAACGTGGGCCTGCCGCTCACCAGCAGCGGCTTTCTCAACCTCAGCATGGAGTACAAGGAAGCCGACCCCACCAGCCGCGCGGTCCAGCGCTCTGACGCACAGACTCTGATTGATGCCGGCAATCCGTATATCGAGGACGAGAGTTATGACAGCATATTCCATCCGACCGTGATGGTCTGGGGTGCGCCGGAGTTCGAATACGACTACAAATTCTTCGGCAATTTCGGTATGGACCTCAGTGACAACTTCGAGGCTTACGGTTTCGGCAACTATGCCAAGCGCAAGGTGGAAGGCGGTTTCTACTTTCGTAATCCCCACACCCGTAGCGGCGTTTTTGACGGCCCGGTAATCACTGTGCCCGGTCACCATCACGGGGAAGAAACTTACGACACAGTCAAAGTGGCAGACATAGATGGCATCGGCATTGGCGGTGAATGCCCAGCCATACGCATCATCGATAACGTGGCCAGCGCCGCAGACATTGCCGCAGTCGAGGCGGACCCCAACTGCGAATCCTTCATCACCCGCTTCCCCGGCGGATTTGTGCCCCGCTTCGGCGGCACCATGGAGGACTACAGTTTTGCCTTCGGAGTCCGCGGCGACCTGCCCGGTGACTGGCACGTGGACGTGAGCGGGGTGTACGGGCGCCATAAGGCTTCGTTTTTCATGCGCCACACATTGAACCCGCAGTTGCTGGCCAAGCCGGACGTCACGGTGGCCAATATTCCCACCGACTACCGTCCGGGCATCTACACGGAGACGGATTACACCATCAACCTGGACGTATCCAAGCTCGTCGACATTGCCGCGTTCCACTCGCCGTTGAGTATCGCCTTCGGTCTGGAGCACCGCCAGGAGGAGTTCAAGGTGACCGAGGGAGGCGAGAATTCCTGGTTCCAGGACTTAAGGCCCGGCGGTCTCACGCAACAGGGTTTCGGTGTCGGTTCCAACGGCTTTACCGGCTTCGGCCCGAGGCTGGCAGGCACCTGGTCGCGTAACAGCTATGCAGCCTACCTGGACGTGGAGGCCGAGTTGAGCCGGGACGTATTGCTGGGCGTGGCAGGCCGCTATGAGGATCATAAGGGTGTAGGCGAGACCATGGACGTGAAGATAAGCACCCGCGGGCAGATAAATGACAACTTTGCGATACGCGGTGCGGTGAGCACCGGGTTCCGTTCACCCACGGTGGGGCAGGCCAATATCCTGAACGTCACCACTGCCTTCACCGGCGGCATGCTGGCGGATGAGGCCACCCTGCCGCCCACCCACCCGGCATCGGCCCTGGTGGGCGGCCAGCCGCTGACTCCGGAGGAATCGATCAACTACACTGTCGGCGCGGTGTTCAATATCGGCGACCTGGACGTGACGATCGACTACTTCAACATCAAGGTGGAAGACCGCATTGCCCGCAGCAGTAACAAAATCCTGACGGACGAGGACCGGGCAACCCTGGTTGCCCAGGGCGTGACGGACGCGGCCGCGTTCTCCCAGCTGCGGTTCTATACCAATGATTTCGATACGACTACACAGGGTATCGACATCGTCGCCACCCTGCCGTTTGAGCTGGGCGGCGGCAACAGCAACCTCAGCTTCGCCGGAAACTGGACCGAGACGCAGGTCGATGATCGCAATCCGGACGTCATCAACGACAAGCGGGTTATCCAGTTGGAGAAGAACAATCCGGAGATCCGCTTTACCACAACGCTGGACCACAACCAGGGCCCGTGGCGCATGCTGCTGCGGGGACGGTTCTACGACAGCTTCGTGGAGTTCTCGACCGATGACGGAAGCGCCCGCCTGAATGCCGGCTCGCGCTGGTTGATGGACGCCGAAGTAGCATATTCGCTGAACAACAACATCACCCTGGTGGCCGGCGCCGAGAACTTTATCGATACCACCCCGACCAACCAGCGGAACAATGAATCGCCCTACCCCTCGGGCATGCAGTACGCCGAGACCTCGCCGTACGGTTTCAACGGGGGCTTTTACTACTTCAGGGCGATCTGGGACTTCTGAGGACGCGCAACAATGTAACAAGGGGGACGGATTTAAATCCGTCCCCCCGGGCAGTCATCCCTCGGTCAGCCGGTTACTTGCCGGGCCGGGTGAATACCGGCCTGTCGGCCACTGACAGGTCTGCGTTATAGCGGTAGCCTTCCAGGTCGAAACCTTCCAATCCCTCCGGGTCCTCCACGCGGTTGCGGATGATATAGCGGCTCATCAGGCCGCGCGCCTTTTTGGCCGTAAACGAGATGAATTTGTACTCCCCGTTGCGCGCTTCCTTGAACACCGGGGTGATGATGCGCGCATTGAGCTGTTCCGGCTGCGCGGATTTGAAATATTCGTTGGACGCCAGGTTGACCAGCACCGGGTCGTCCTGCCCGGCCAGCTCCGTATTCAGGGACGCATTGATGCGGTCATCCCAGAAGGCATACAGGTCATTGCCCCGGCGGGTTTTCAGTTTCGTGCCCATCTCCAGCCGGTAGGGCTGCATGAGGTCCAGCGGTTTCAACACGCCGTACAGGCCCGACAGGATACGCAGGTGTGCCTGGGCGTAGTCCAGGTCGCCGGCGCTCAGGTTGTCGGCATCCAGCCCGGTATACACGTCACCCTTGAACGCCAGCACGGATTGCTTGGCGTTGTCGGCGGTGAACGGCAGGGACCAGGCGTGGTAGCGGTTCGAGTTCTGATCGGCCAGCTTCGGACTGATGCCCATCAGGTCGCACAGACCGTGGGGTTCGAACTCCCGCAGCTCATCGATCAGTTCCGCCGAATCATCCAGGAATTCCGGGATGGTGAATGCCGGGACCCTGGGCGGGGTCTCGAAATCCAGCGTCTTGGCGGGGGAAATGACAGTCAGCATGGTGCCGGGCCGGTCAGCAAAGTTACTTGATCTTGCCTTCCTTGTAGAGCACGTGTTTGCGCACCACGGGGTCGTATTTCATGATTTCCATCTTGTCCGGCGTGTTCCGCTTGTTCTTCGTGGTGGTGTAGAAATGCCCGGTGCCGGCGGATGAGTTGAGGCGGATCTTGTCGCGTGCGCTGTTTGCCATTGTCGTCTCCTATACTTTTATGCCGCGTGACCGGACGTCCGCCAGCACCCGGTCGATACCCAGCTTGTCGATGGTGCGCAGACCCTTGGTGCTGAGGCGCAGCTTCACCCAGCGGTTTTCACTTTCCACCCAGAACCTGCGCTCGTGCAGGTTGGGCAGGAAGCGCCGCTTGCTCTTGTTGTTGGCGTGGGACACGTTGTTCCCCGACATGGGTTTTTTTCCGGTTACCTGGCAGACCCGTGACATGGTAATGCTCTCAAAACGTTACAAAGGGAGGCGGATTATACACCCATCTGGCCTGCGTGACAATTTATTAGCCATCCCCACTACCAGATGGTTACAACATTACCTGCCGCCCTCAGGTTCCGGTCAGCCGTGACGATGGGGGCATTCCTGACGATTGAAGTAGCAGCAATGAGACGGTCAACGGGGTCCTTACCGATCTCTGCTCCGAAACTGACGGACAGTTCGGCTATTTCAGGCGTGATCTCCGCCAGCCTGAAGTCCCTGGCCTGAAGCACCAGCCTGGTAAATCCGGAGATAGTGTTTTCGACCACCAGGCGTTGTTTGCTGATAAGCATTGCGATCTCCCATAAGGAGATATCACAGATAATCAATTCGTCCCCGGAACGCTCGATTGCCCGCTTCGCTTCGGTTGTAAGCTTACCGGGTTCCAGTGCATCCCAGAGTATCGCGCAGGTATCCAGCAGTATCATTCCAGGATATCCCAATCGGCGTCGACCGGGGATACCACGTCATGTATTACCGCGGTTTTCGCCAGTCCCGAGAGTTCGGCCCTGGCGGCTTCCCGTTGGCTCACGGGTGGGATGACAGTAGCCAGCAGTGTCCCCTTCGAGGTAACGTTTATCTGTTCCCCGCGCTGTACATTCTTAAGGTATTTCAACAGGTTGGTCCTGAACTCACTGATGTTGACCTGTATCATGTCATCAACCCGCAGTTAAAATTGTACAATAATTATGTACAATATCTCACAGTTATGTCAAGAGAGATTTGAACGGGTGTTTCAGCCACGGAGACTACGCTGTTACAGGGCAGATTTCTCCCTGTGTATTTTGTGACTACCGACATTACATCAAGCCCCGTTCGGCCATGGAGGTCACCATCTTGTCGCCGACCACCAGGTGATCCAGCACGCGCACGTCCAGCAGGGCCAGCGCCTGGGTCAGTTTCAGGGTGATCTGCCGGTCGGCCTGGCTGGGTTCGGCGATGCCCGAGGGGTGGTTGTGGGCAAAGATAATGGCCGCGGCGTTCAGTTCCAGGCAGCGCTTCACCACCTCGCGCGGATACACGCTGGCGCCGTCGATGGTGCCGGTAAACAGTATCTCGCTGTTGATGATGCGGTGCCGGTTGTCCAGGAACAGGCAGGCGAACACCTCGTGCGGGAAGCGGCACAGCCAGGCCTTGACGTAGTTCTTGGTCTTGTCCGGGTTGCTCAATACGGGCTTGGCCCGCACCTCCGCCTCCAGGAAGCGCCGGCCCAGTTCCAGGGCGGCCTGCAGCAGCACCCACTTGGCCTCGCCCAGGCCCTTGGTCTTGAGCAGCGCTTTCCGGTCCTGTTCCAGCAGCGGGCGCAGTCCCCGGGCCCTGGTGAGCATGTTCCTGGCCATGTCCACGGCGCTGTGGCCGCTGTAGCCGGAGCCCAGGAAGATGGCGATGAGTTCCGCATCGGTGAGGCTGTGCGGGCCGTTGTTCAGCAGTTTGAAGCGGGGTTGTTCGGTCTGCGGCCAGTGGCGGATTGCCATGATGAACCTCCTTGTTCGCGGTATCGGGATGTATTGTCAGCCAAGTATAACAGGTGGCAGCGCCCGGACGCAAATATGCATTTGCGGCGGATATCGGCTAAACTGACGCCATGAAATCGCTCGCCAATCAACGAATTCTGCTGGGAATTACCGGGGGTATAGCCGCTTACAAGAGTGCGGAACTGACCCGGCGGCTGCGCGACCAGGGCGCCGAGGTGCGGGTGGTCATGACCCCGGCAGCCACCGAGTTCATCACGCCGCTGACGCTGCAGGCGCTGTCGGGCAATCCCGTTCATACCGAGTTGCTGGACCATGCGGCGGAAGCCGCCATGGGGCACATCGAACTGGCCCGCTGGGCCGATACCGTCGTCGTCGCGCCGGCCACGGCGAACTTTATCGCACGCCTCAGCAACGGGATGGCCGACGACCTGTTGTCGGCGCTGTGCCTGGCGACAGCCGCGCCGTTGCTCGTTGCCCCGGCAATGAACCAGCAGATGTGGCACAACCCGGCCACGCAGGAGAACATCGCCCGCTTGCAGGCCCGGGGGATTACCTTGCTTGGCCCCGCTAGCGGCGACCAGGCATGTGGCGAGACCGGACCCGGGCGCCTGCTCGAACCCGATGAGATCGTCCCTGCGATCATCGCCGCCGGCAGGACCAGCCGGCTTGCCGGCGTCAAGGTGCTGGTCAGTGCCGGGCCGACCCGCGAGTTTATCGACCCGGTGCGTTTTCTCAGCAACCGCAGTTCCGGCCGCATGGGTTACGCCGTTGCCCGGGCCGCCGAGCAGTGCGGCGCTTCCGTCACCCTGGTCACGGGGCCTGTCACCCTGGCGCCGCCTGCACGCGTCCGGGTCGTCGAGGTCGTTTCCGCCGCGCAGATGCGTGACTCGGTCCTGGCAGAGGCCGGGTCCTGCGATATTTTTATCTCGGCCGCAGCGGTCGCGGATTATCGAAGTCGCGAGAAGGCCCCGCAGAAGATGAAGAAACGGGACGCGGGCATCTCGCTGAGCCTGGAAAAAACGCCGGATATCCTGGCCGAAGTCGCGGCGCTGGACAATCCCCCCTTCACCGTCGGGTTTGCCGCGGAAACGGAACATCTTGCGCGCAACGCAAAACAGAAGCTGGCGGGAAAAAACCTGGACATGGTAGCGGCAAACCGGGTCGGTGACGGGCTTGGCTTCGACAGCGACCGGAATGCCCTGGAGATCTACTGGCGGGACGGGTCGCAGTCGCTGGGGACCGCACCGAAGGAGTTGCTGGCCCGGCAACTGCTGGAAATCATCGTTGCCCGCTACCGGGAACGAACTTCGGAGCAATCGCACAAGCCCGCCGTAACTGAAGTTTCAGACTGACTCGGTGGTCCATTCCGCTGTACCCGCTTCCATTTTTCGCGCCTACGACATACGGGGGGTGGTGGGCGAGACGTTGACTGCCGGGATCGCCCGTTACATCGGGCTTGGCATCGGCGCGGAGGCCGGGGACAGGGGCGAACAGCAGGTTATCGTGGGGCGCGACGGCAGGCACTCGAGCCCGGAACTGGCCGGCGCCCTGGTTGCGGGCCTGCGCGAGAGCGGGCGGGACGTGGTCGATATCGGCATGGTGCCGACGCCGCTGCTATATTTTGCCACGCACTGGCTGCCGGCGAACAGCGGGGTCATGGTTACCGGCAGCCATAACGGTCCTGAATACAACGGCATGAAACTGATCATGGCCGGCAAAACCCTGTTCGGGGACGCGCTGCAAACCCTTTACCGGCGCATTGTTGCCGGGGAGTTCAGCGCCGGGCGGGGCAAGCTGTCGGGCGCGGACGTCCGGGCGGATTATATCGCCCGCATTTGTGACGATGCCGTCCCCGCTGCAGGCGGCACGGCATTGAAAATCGTAGTGGACTGCGGCAACGGCGTAGCGGGCATCGTAGCCCCGCGCTTGTTGCGCGCCCTGGGCCACCAGGTCGCGGAGATGTATTGCGAGGTGGACGGGGCGTTTCCCAACCACCATCCCGATCCCAGTCAACCCGAAAACCTGGAGGCGCTGGTGGCGCAGGTCAGGGCACAAGGGGCAGATATCGGGCTTGCCTTTGACGGCGACGGCGACCGGCTTGGCGTCGTAGACAGCGGCGGGCACATTATCTGGCCGGACCGGCAGTTGATGGTGCTGGCAAGGGACGTACTGTCGCGCAACAAGGGCGCCAGCATAATCTATGACGTCAAATGTTCGCGCCACCTGGAAACCGTGATCAGGAACAGCGACGGCGCGCCGCAGATGTGGAAAACCGGCCATTCCCTGATCAAGAGCAAGATGGAGGAGATGCAGGCGCCGCTCGCCGGCGAGCTGAGCGGCCATATCTTTTTCAAGGAACGCTGGTACGGTTTCGACGATGCTATCTATGCCGGCGCCCGCCTGCTGGAAGTGCTGATGCGCAGCGGGAAGAGTTCGCGGGAGCTGTTTGCCGAAATGCCGGAGGGCGTCTCCACGCCCGAATTGCGGGTGGAACTGCCGGAGGCTTCACACCAGGCCTACATGCGCAAGCTCAGGGACAACGTCAGTTTTCCCGGCGCCCGGGTCATTGATACGGATGGCGTCAGGGTTGAGTTTGAGGATGGCTGGGGCCTGGTGCGGGCATCCAATACCTCGCCCGTGCTGACCCTGCGCTTCGAAGCGGACAACCAGACCGCCCTGGAACGGGTCCAGGAGCGGTTTCGCCGGCTGTTGCAGGCGACCGCGGACACGGCCCTGCAGTTGCCTTTTTGATGCAGGTTTCAGCAATAGCGCCGGCAACAGAAGGAATGCCGCGATCAGCGTCAATCAATCCGCCGGTAACATGCAGATCAGGGCCGGAAAGGTCCGGTCAGTCCCTGCGCCAAGTCCGGATTCCCTGTTCCTTCCTGTAGTTGAGTATATCCTTGAGAGGCGCTGAATACGCCGGGTTGTCCCGCAGAAATTCGACCAGGTGATCCAGGGTGATAATGGGGACGACCGGAATCCCGTAGCGCTGCGCGATCTCGTCAATGGCGGATGAATCCGCGTTGTCCCGTCCGCGTTCCTGCCGGTCCAGGGCAATCACCACGGCCGCGGCCCGGGCGCCGTGGCGTCGGATCAGGTCCATGGAAAGATGGACCGAAGTACCGGCGGTGATCACGTCGTCGATAATCAGGACCGAACCCTGCAGGGGCGCCCCGGCGACCGTGCCGCCTTCGCCGTGGTCTTTTTCCTCCTTGCGGTTGAAACAGTAGGGCAGGGAACGGCCGCGTTCGCCGGAGTAGGCAATGGCGACCGCGCTCACCAGCGGGATGCCTTTGTAGGCCGGCCCGAACAACATGTCGAACTGCAGGCCCGCATGTTCGATGGCCTGCATATAGAATCTTCCCAGTTGCCTGAGACTGCCCCCGTCGTTGAACAATCCGCTGTTGAAAAAATACGGGCTGCTGCGGCCCGACTTCAGCGTGAAACGGCCGAATTGCAGTACCTCATTGCGGATGGCGAAGTCGATAAATTCTTTCTGGAATTGTTCCACGGGTCAGTTGATCCGTGCCCGGCACACGCGCATCGGCGCAGCTAACAGGGTGGGCAGGCGCATGTTAGTATTCGGGTTCATGTGGTTAACATTGCCGGTATAGTCAGGATATGAAGATTATCACATTAAACGCCAACGGGATCCGTTCGGCAGGCAGAAAAGGCTTTTTCGACTGGATGCACAAACAGGATGCGGACGTGGTCTGTCTGCAGGAAATCAAGGCGCAGACCGGACAACTGGATGCCGGAGTGCTGCAGCCGGACGGGTATTGCGGGTTTTTCAACAGCGCGGAGAAAAAAGGCTACAGCGGCGTTGCCCTGTATTCCCGCCGGCAACCGGACAAGGTAAGCAACCGGCTTGGGTGGGACATTGCGGACCGGGAGGGGCGCTTTCTCCAGGCGGATTACCGGGGCGTCAGCGTCGTGTCCCTGTACCTGCCGTCCGGCACGTCCGGTGACGAACGCCAGGCGGTGAAGTACGATTTCATGGCGCGCTTCGAACAGGTGCTGGCTGCAATGCGCCGCAAGAGGCGCGAATTCATACTCTGCGGCGACTGGAACATCGCCCACAAGGAAATTGATTTGAAGAACTGGCGCAGCAACCGGAAAAACTCCGGCTTCCTGCCCGATGAGCGGGCCTGGATGGACAAGGTTTTCGGTGAACTGGGGATGGTCGATGCCTTCCGCGTGGCGAACCGGGAAGCGGAGCAGTATACCTGGTGGTCAAACCGCGGCCAGTCCTGGGCAAAAAATGTGGGATGGCGTATCGATTACCAGGTGGTGACGCCCGGCCTGGCGGACCGGATCAAGGCCGTTTCCATCTACAAGGCGGAACGCTTCTCGGACCATGCCCCGTTGATTATTGAATACGATATCTGACCCGGGATTTTTTCCGGGCGACCAGATGGGGACGGATTTCAAATCCGTCCCCGGCCAGTCCGGCTATTCCGTAAAAAACTGTTGCTGAAAAGAGAAGCTTAGCGCGACGGACTCGCCCTCCGGCGTGATGCTCAGGTTAAAGTCCAGGGTTTCCTCATTGTTGACGTATGTCTCGGCGATGTAGTAAATCGCCCCGTTTCCCCGCAACTCCCGGGTGGCCAGATTTTTCAACTGCCGGTTCAGGTTGGTGGCGGTGGCCGCGACCTGCGCCTTGACCGGCTGACCCGTCGTTTCCATGACTTTCTTCAGTACGGAGATATTCAGGATGGCCCGGTTTTTACTGCGGCGGATCTTGTATTGACGGGCGACCTCCGGCGACAGCATGTCGGTAGTAAATGCGGCGTAATGGATAGTGTAATCACCAAAGGTTTTTGACTGCTCGGCGTTGACGGTCTGTCCGGCAATCAGTAACGACAGTGCAAACAGGGTGGTGAGTATGCGGGGCATCAGTTACTCCTTTTCGCGGGAACATTTAGAATACTATACCCGCTGCGAGACTGGCAACAGGGAAGTTCGGGGCTCAGACTGCCAGTGCCCGTCCCAGGTCGTTCAGGGGCCGGACCAGCAGCATCAGCGACAACTGCAGAACGACGAATACCAGGATGGGCGAAAAATCAATACCGTGGGTCGCAGGCAATATCCTGCGCGCCGGTCTCAGCAGGGGTTCGGACAGTTGATAGAGGATAACCGTGATCGGGTTGTAGGTGCCCGGGTTGATCCAGCTGAGTATGATCTGCACAAAGATGACGAACATGAAGATATAGATGATCAGCTTCAGCAATGCGGCGCTACTGAGCACCAGCAGGCCGGCAAAGGCGTACGCAGCGCCATAGGCGAGCAGGCTGGTAAGGGAAAGTTCGACGGCCTGCAGCGCCAGCATCAGGACGACGCACGACCAATCGACCCCGGCAAAGCCGGGGATGAAGCGGCGCAACAGGCGCAGCGGCGGTCCGGTGGCCGCTAACAGGAACTGTGAAACCGGGTTGCGGGTATCGGCCCGGACCATTTGCAGCAGGAAACGCAGCACCACCAGCAGGATATAGATGGAAAAAATCGTGTTGACCAGGAACAGCAAGGCATCGGACAGGTAGGAGCCGCCCATTGCTTAATCCGCCCGCTCCGCCAGTTCCACCGAACGGGCCCGGCAGGCCGTCAGCGCCTTGCGCAGCAACTGCTCCAGACCCCCCTCCTCGAATGCCTGCAGCGCTTTCTCGGTAGTGCCGCCCGGCGAGGTAACGCGCTGCCGCAGGGTGGCCGCGTCCTCGCCGGATTCCTTCAGCATCCTTGCCGCGCCCAGCGCGGTGTCGACGCTGAGCTGGTGTGCCTGTACGCGGGACAGGCCCATGTCGACCGCGATCTTTTCCAGTAGCTCTACGATCAGGAAAAAATAGGCAGGACCACTGCCGGAAACGGCGGTTACCGTGTCCAACAGCGACTCATCGTCAAGCCAGACTACGGTACCCACTGCCTGCATGATATTTGCCGCCGCCTCGCGTCGGGACGGGCTGACTCCGGCAGCGGCATAGAGGCCGGTCGCGCCGTTGCGCAACAGTGCCGGCGTGTTGGGCATGGCGCGCACCACCGGGCAGGCGCCGCCGAGTGCGTTGCTGATCGCAGCCGTGCGGATGCCAGCCGCGATGGACAGGACCAGGGGGTTGTTGTCTTGCAGGGCATCCCTGGTTACCGCCAGGGCGGCCATGACCGTTTGCGGTTTGACCGCCAGAACTATGACGTCAGCCGTCGGGACTGCTTCGGCAACCTCAGCCGAGGTACGGATGCCATAGCGGGTTTCCACCCTGCTGCGTTGCTTCTCGTCCGGGTCGATAGCGTGCAGGTTGGTTGCGGGATGGCCATTGGCGATAAGCCCGCTGATGAGGCTGGTCCCCATGTTGCCGCAACCGAGAAAAGTGATGTTCTGATCCTGGATCATGGCTGAATCATATCAGGATTCAGGGATTAGGGGTTAGGGGCCAGGATCGGTCGGTTGCCGGGAATTTACCCCATGCGCGGTCCGAACAGCGCCGTGCCGATCCTGACGATCGTTGCGCCTTCGGCGATGGCAGCCTGCATATCGTTGGTCATGCCCATGGACAAGGTGTCGACCGGGTAGCCGGAATCGGAGAGCTGCTCCTGCAGCAGGCGCAGTTTCATGAAAGCGCGCCGTTGCGCGTCGAAACCATCTACGGGTGCGGGTATGGCCATGAGGCCCCTCAGCTTCAGCCGCGTCAGCGGCAGCAGGTGCTCCGCCAGTTGTGGCAGCTCCCCGGGATCTATTCCGGACTTGGAGGGTTCAGCATCGATGTTGACCTGGATGCAGATATTGAGAGGAGGCTTGTCGGGCGGCCGCGCCGCATGCAACCGGTCGGCGATTTTGACGCGGTCAACGGAATGCACCCAGTCAAAATTCCCGGCGATGTGGCGGGTCTTGTTGGACTGGATCGGGCCGATGAAGTGCCAGGTAAGCGCGTGCCCGCGTAGTTGTTCAATTTTGGTCTGTGCCTCCTGGACCTGGTTCTCACCGAAATCCGAAACCCCCAGTAGCGCCAGCGCCAGGATGTCGGCGGCATCACGGGTTTTGCTCACCGCGAGCAACCTTACGCTGCCGGACTTCCGGCCGAACCGGCGCTCCGCCTCTGCTATCTCCCGGCGTACATGTTGCAAGCGCTCGTGCAGGTTCTTCATCGTTTTCCCAGTGAGCTGGAGAGGCTACAGATTTTTATTTTTCCAGTAGTTCATTTGCGCCCAGGAAATTCCGAGTCGTTTGGCGGCCTGAGTAACATTGCCGCCGCTGGCCTGAAGGACTTCGTGATGTAGCCTGTCTCGTAAGTTGTCTATACCGGTTCCTGTCTGATCCATTTGCTCGAGTAGCCGCTCGATCGTCTCATCTGAAAAAAGCGCGTACCGGTTGGTATCCGACGTATGGAACTGACCCTGGTACCCTAATTTCATGACCGCGGGAGAAAGGCTGACTTTCTGGCTGAACAGGTGATGGATGTCAATCGCGCCGCCATCGTCGGCCAGGATGACGGCCCGCGCTACCGCATTTTCAATTTCCCTGACGTTTCCTGGCCATTCATATCCTAATACGGTGTCGACCGCATTGCGCGTAAGTCCCGTTATCGTTTTTCCAAGCCGTTTCGCCTCTCTGCGAATAAAATAGTTCAACAGCAGGGGAATGTCCGCGCGCCTGTTGCGTAAGGGCGGAATTTCGATGGGGAAAACGCTTATCCTGTGAAACAGGTCTCGACGAAAACGGCCTTCTTTGACTCCTGTGGTCAGGTCTTCATTTGTTGCCGCCAGGATACGGACGTCCGCGGTTCGTTCCCGGGTTTCACCAATCCTTTGAAAAATGCCGCTGTCAAGCACGCGCAGCAGTTTTCCCTGGGCATCGTAATTTAACAGTCCGATTTCATCAAGAAACAAGGTGCCGCCTGCTGCGAGTTCGAAACGCCCTTCACGATGTGAGACAGCGCCTGTATAAGCACCGCGAGCCACCCCAAACAGTTCGGCTTCCGTAAGTTCTTTGGGTAACGCCGCACAATTCACGGCGACAAAGGCCCGTTCGGACCGCTTGCTCATGGCGTGTATGGTTTCAGCGAACAGCTCCTTGCCGACGCCACTTTCACCGAGGAGCAAGACACTTGCATCCGACGGCGCCACTTTCTCCACGTAATGCATCGCTGTTTTGAACCCCGTCGATATCCCGACGATCTCCCGGTTACCGGTCTTTCTTGTAGCGCCGGTCGTCTCTCGTTGGCTGCCGGGAGAGGAGTCTTCAGGTGACGATGACAGGTAAAAGCGATTGACCAGTTCATTCAGTTCAAGGAATTCAAATGAATCACCCTGGTCGTCCCAGTCTTCAAGACACTTTCCTATCAGACGGCAGCGAGAGTGACCTGCTGCAATACACTCGACTTCTTTCATTAAAATGGGCCTTCCCATCAATGCGCTTGAGAAGCCGCTCGCGTAACCACAGTGATGCCAGCAGGCAGTTGCCGTCCCGATGCCGTATCTTTGTATGTGCGCTTCAGCTTCTATTGATGCAGTCGTCGTCGTATCGGAGTAAAAGGCGCCCTTGCTAATATCATATTCCAATTCTTGAGCAATCGGCGCGTCATGAAAACCGAGCAGTCCCTGGAGTTGCGGCGCGGCGGCTAACAGTGCGTCAAGTGTTTTCTTATCCCGGATCTGCGATGCCGACGCGTAGGCAAGCAGGCCTTGTGTATAGCCAAGTCTTGAAAAAGCGATTTGTGTTTTTTTCAAGCCGATTTGATCAATCAGGTCATTACGCAACTCACTGAAACCATCGCCGAATAACATCACCATCCTGGTATCGCGCAGCCAGATTGTGCCGTGCGACGGGTCGAAGGCCAAATGATCCAGCAGGTCGGTAACGCTCGGGGAATCCAGCAGATCTTCCATTTTAGCAAGCGGGTTGCCGCTGAAAGCGCGTCTGGATTTAATGTTGGCCATGGATCGTAGCGATATATGAATTCATAGAATACATTAGGACATTATCTCAAAAATTCTTGATCTTTTCCATCCTCGTCTTGCATCGTCCGACTCAGTAATCGCTTGTCTCAAATAGAAATAAATGTAGTAAATTTAGTAAGGTGGACGACATATCCGTAATAAATGAATTATGTGGCATGAATATTGTATCTATATACCGTGAACCAGTCAGTCAAGGAGACATCCAATGGTATACCGTGAACCGACAAAACAGGTCGAACATGATGACCTCGAATGGGATTTTGCCGCGCCTGTCTACCAGACCAACCCGTACAATCACTATCGCTGGTGCCGGGAGAACGATCCGGTGCACCGCGTTGAGTTGCCGAACGGGAATATTGTTTACATGTTGACAAAGTATGCGGACATAAAGGCTGCAGCAATGAATCACAAGACGTTTTCCGCGAACGTCACTGATGACGTGGGTTGGATACTGTTCATGGACCCGCCAGAGCACACGCGGATACGCGGCAAGGTACAGTCACATTTTTCCAGGCGGACAATTGAGGAGATTGATAAGCAGGTTGTCGAACTGAACGCCAGGCATTTCCAGTATTTGCTCAATAACAGTGGGGGCGATACCGTTTCTTATTGCAAACACTTTCCTGTCGATGTTGTGGCAGTGCTGTTCGGTATCGAGGCAGATCACGAGCAGTTGGAGTATTGGATCTTATGTACACTCAAGTCCATGGCAGCACAGTTTGGTCTGCCGGGGCGGGAGGAAGACCACCAGGGGCACAGGCAGTTTATCGAGTTTCTGGAAGCGAAGATTCGCGATTATATCGATTATCCGCAAGACAATATCGGCTCTGTCATTTCGAACTACGCCAAAGGGGACTCTGAGGTCACTGTGCGCGAGATTGCAGACTTCATGAATGTCATGTTTGCCGGTGGGCATGAAACAACCACGTTAACCTTGTCCAGTGCATTCGGTATTTTAGCCCAGGATGAAAAATTATTTGCCAGGATCAAACAGGACCGCTCGCTGATTCCGAATTTCGTCGAGGAAACGCTGCGCTATCGACCAGTACTCCAGTCCAACGGCCGCATCACCACGGAAGACGTTGAAGTCAGGGGTGTCACCATTCCCAGGGGCACAATCGTCAAACTTTGCACCGGCAGCGGCAATATGGATGAAGAAGTTTTTGAAAACCCGGAGGAGTTCAACATCGACCGCCCCAATGTTAGGGACCACCTTTCATTCAGCCGCGGCGTACATGCCTGTCTCGGTTCGGTGCTGGCCCGGCGTGAGTTGAACATTGCGCTGGAGCACGTATTCAATGAGGTAAGTTCACTACGGCTCGACCCGGATAAACCCATCGTGCCGCACGTGGGGGGGACCGGCAATGAACACGGTTTTGATTCTGTCAGTGTTATCATCGAACCGGAGTCCGATGCGGTCTGATTCAACTCCAGCCAACGAGGTCGGCCATGAAAATTGATGCTGCGATCATACGTGAGCCGGGCGGTGCATTTTCAATAGAGCATGTGCAACTCGAGGCGCCGCGCCCCGATGAAGTGCTGGTTGAGATGGTCGCAACGGGTATTTGTCATACGGACCTGGTGGTTCGTGATCAACATATTCCGACACCGCTGCCCGCGGTGCTCGGTCACGAAGGGGCCGGTATCGTGCAAGAGGTCGGCACTGCGGTAGAAAAGCTGGCCGCGGGCGACCATGTTGTCATGACGTTCACCCATTGTGGACAGTGCGGGCAATGTCGGCGTGGTGCATTGCCCTATTGTGATCATGGCTTTGACTATCAATTCAAGGGTTCAAGACCCGATGGCACGCACACGATTTCGCAAAATGGCGCGGCAATCGGCAGCGCTTTCTTTCATCAATCTTCGTTTGCGACCCACGCCGTTGCCACTGAGAAAAATACCGTCAAGGTCCGAAAAGATGCGCCGTTGGAGTGGTTGGCGCCGCTTGCGTGCGGGGTGCAAACCGGGGCCGGGGCCATCATCAACAGTTTCCAGCCCAGGGCCGGCTCCTCTGTTGCTGTGTTCGGCGCAGGCGCAGTGGGATTAAGCGCGGTCATGGCGGCGGTGATTAGCGGGTGTCGCCGGATTATTGCGATTGATATCAATCCGGACCGATTGCAGCTTGCTGGTGAACTTGGGGCAACAGATATGATTAACCCGAATGAACGACAACCCGTCGAGGAGATCCGGAAAATCCTCGATGGCGGCGCTGATTACAGCCTGGAAAATACCGGCCTGCCACAGGTCATGCGCCAGGCGGTTGATTGTTTACACACACGGGGAGTATGCGGCCAGGTCGGCGCGCCGCCGCTGGGTACGGAAGCGGCGCTTGACATGATCGGCATCATGTCAGGCCGGACCGTGCGCGGCATTATCGAGGGTGACTCGATCCCGGACACGTTTATTCCGCAACTAGTTGACTGGTACCTGGACGGTCGATTGCCGATCGATCGCATGATTAGGTTTTTCGATTTCGAAGACATCAATGAGGCCGTACAGGCAGCCGAATCGGGTGAAGTAATTAAACCGGTTCTCCAGTTCCAGCATACGGCAACCTGACATAACGAGGACGACAAACATGAAATACGAAGAAGTAGTGCGTGAAAGCCCTGAGTCCGTCGAGATTCGTAAACACATGCGCGGCTTTAAGGCGAGCAATGAGGATTTCCACTCAATTTCAATCGAAGAACGACGCGCCGGTTTTTTGAACATGATGCGAGAGAATTACCAGCGCAAACCCGATCATGTCATTGAGCAACTGGATATGAACGGTGTACCGGGAGAATGCATCAGGATTGCAGGGAATAACCCGGAGCGCACGTTACTCTATCTTCATGGCGGCGCCTTCTACCTGGGCGCGCCTGAAACCCACCGCACCATCACGACAAAGCTGGCGACGGACGCCGATGCCGCGGTGTATGTCCCGGACTACCGCTTGGCGCCGGAGCACAAATTTCCGGCTGCGCCGCAGGATTGTTTTGCGTCTTACCAGTGGCTTATCGAGACGCAAAAGGTCGATCCTGAGAAACTGGTCGTTGGCGGGGATTCCTGCGGCTCCAATTTGGCTTATGCCACACTGCTGCAGGCCCGCGCTGCAGGTCTGCCTCTTTGCGCGGCGACGATCAATATTTCACCCTGGCTCGATTTGACTTCCTGTCTGCCTTCAATCGAGGAAAACAAGGACGCGGACGATTTTATTCACCTTAACTGCGTTGATCCCATTGTCGCTAACTACATGGGCGATCACAGTTGGGCGGACCCGCTGGCATCACCATTGTTTGCGGACATGAAAGGGATGCCGCCTGCATTTGTCCAGGTTGGCAGCACTGAGGTTTTGTTGGACGATGCCAGAAGTTTTGCCCGCAAGAGCGATAAACTCGGTGTGACGGTAGAACTCGAAATCTGGAAATTGATGCCGCACATCTGGCCGATCAATGCCGGCATGATGCCGGAGGCAGATGAGGCATTGGAACGTATCGCCGGGTTTGTCCGCCGCACAACCGGAGCTAAGGATTGAGCGGTGAAGCGCTACATTTGTCAATCATGTGGATTTGTCTATGACGAAGCCGAAGGCTGGCCGGAGGACGGGATCATGCCGGGAACGGCCTGGGAAGATGTGCCGGATGATTGGGAATGTCCTCACTGTGGCGCAACAAAATCTGATTTTGAGATGATAGAGTTGTAGCCAGCCATGGCGGTAGTCGTAACGGACAAGTGTTATGGGTGTCGCTTCACGGATTGTGTGGTGATTTGCCCGGTTGAGTGTTTTCATGCCGACGAGAGTATGATCTATATCAACCCGGAAGAATGTATTGAATGCATGGCATGTGTTCCGGTATGCCCTGTTGAGGCGATCTACGAAGACATTGAGTTACCTCAGGACAAGACAGAGTGGATCACTATCAACGCACAACGGGCGCCGTCTCTCCCGCTTATCAGTGGCAAGCTGGCGCCCTTGCCTGGCAGGGAAGAGCGCAAGGCTGCACTGGGTTACTAGCCCGCATCACTTGGTAATGGAAATGCGCAGGCCTGGGGACGGATTTAAATCCGTCCCCCATTGTCCGCTGGCGTAATATACAGCTTAGAACCGATATGTCAGGTCGACCCCGTAATGTCGGGGAGCATTTACCCCACCGATCTGGTTTGCACCCAGCCAGGGCGGCACCGTTGTAATCCCCAGCTTGACTTCCTCGTCCGTCAGGTTTCTGCCCCAGAAGGAGATGCTCCAGTTATCAAAGTTGCGCGGCTCGAAAGTTACGCGAACGCCAACATCGCTGTAGCCTTTTTGCTGTTCCTGCGGGCGATTGAACGGTGTGGAGAATTGTTTGCCGACATACCGGTAATCCAAACGAAAAGTCAAGTCGCCAATAGGAGGTTGAAACACATGGATCAGCGCAACGGCAGCTGTCACACCAGGCGCTTGAACCAGCTGGTTGCCTGAGATATCAGCGTCAGGCGTGCCTGGAGGCAACAACTGGTCTGTCACAAAACTGTTTTGGTATTCTGACTCCATAATGCCGATGTTGAAATCCAGTGTGGTAGCTTCTGTGATCAGGAATACGGTTTCCGCTTCAACACCATATACTTCGGCGGAAGCAACGTTTTCTATCCCCAATGCCCCCGTTCGGATCACCTGGAACTGGATATCGGAATAATCATAGTAGAAAGCCGAAATATTAACCTCGGCGCGATCCCCCCAGAATCTCGATTTCAGACCGGTCTCATAGCTCCATAAAAATTCCGGGTTTGCCGCAGTCGCGGGGTCGCCAAGACTGAACTGTCCGCTTTTAAATCCTTTCGAGACGGAAACGTAAGCGAGCGTATCATCCGTTATGGAGTAGTCAGCAGTGAAGCGCGGCGTAAACGAATCCCAGCTTTGTGTATCGTCGAACGGGAATGGCGCCGCAACGGGTGAATTAAATGGCGCGCCGGGTGGGGAAATACTGGTTGCAATGAGGTTCTGGAAGAAAAACATCCCCGTGTTATCTTTTTTCTCGTAACTGTAGCGACCACCCAGCGTAAATGACAGGCGCTCGGTGAACCTGTACGTATAGTTTAGAAATGCAGCAAGCGCCGTGCTGTCCAGAATCCCATCCTGGATAAAATTATCACCCGCAATGCCGGTATATATCCATGGAATGGTCAAAAGTCCGTCTTGTGATTCATCAAAAAAGTAGAATCCCGCCAGCAATTCCTGTCGCTTGGAAATATAGCTTAATTGAATTTCCTGGCTGATGGTTTCCGACTTCTCGTTTTCATTCAGGCTGCCGCCGGTGAGCGCGGTCGAATCAACGTCACTGATACCGGCGCTATCGGAATTACGATAACCCGTGATTGTCCGTAATTGCCACTGGTTATTGATGTCCCATCGGATATCGATTTTAGCGCCATAGACTTTTACATTGCGCTTGAAATCAAGGTCAGATGCTACGTCCCAGAAATAGGCGGGATCGTCTGAACCGGAGACGTAAGGAATCGCGCGGGTATTGGGCACAACGGCGCCGCTGGCCTGGTCAATAATCGGGATGAGATTCAAAGCAGCTATAGCGCCATCCAGCGGGTGGTCGATGGAGCTGAAGAAATGACTCCCAAACGCACGATCATCTGCTTCCCAGAAGTCCGCTTCAAGGGTTACCCTGAGATTTTCGCTTGCATCCCAGCGTAACTTTCCACGTAGACCTTGCTCATCCCGGTCCAGAACGTCGTTACCTGTCGCGACATTATTACCAAAGCCATCCTGTTGAACGTAGGTCACTGCCAGGCGACCGGCCAGATTGTCGGTTAATGAACCGCTGAGCCCGCCTTCCAGTTCTACCAGTTCTTCACTGCCGCCGGTCACGCGCATATCACCGGATAATTCATCCGTTGGGCCTTTAGTAATGATATTAACTGACCCTCCAGTGGCATTCCGGCCGTACAGGGAACCTTGAGGACCGCGCAGCACTTCAATGCGCTCGATATCGTAAAAGGATGCAACCTGACCCCGCGGACGCGATAAATACACGCCATCCTGGTGCACCGCGACACTACCGTCGACACCCTGGTTTACAAAGGAATTACCCACGCCGCGTATATAGATGTTGGCGCTGCCTTTGTCGCGACCGATAACCAGGTTTGGGGAAACCGACTGGAGATCGTATACGTCAACCACGCCGGCGGCGTTCAGGCTTTCCCCGTCAATGGAAGTTACGGAGCCGGGGATCTCCTGAATATTTTCTGCCTTTTTCTGGACAGTGACGACAATTTCCTCCAATACAAAACCGCGCTGTTCCTGCGCATCTACGGCCCCGGCAGAAAGCAGCAGGGACGCCATTGCGAGCGGCGTGAATACCAATTGAAAAATCCCGCGACCCCTGAATTTTCGTATGTTAATGATTAAAACCATGAGTAATCCTCCCTCAGTAAAGACAAAATATTGCCGCAGTGGTAATAAACCCCTTTCAGACTTGATGGTAGCAACAGCCATTATATAAAATATTTAAAAAAATTTTATATAAAATATTATAATAACACAAAAATCCCTGTGTCAAAACACTATTTGTGTCAAGCTTATCAATAAAATTAAAAGGTTAATAAGGTAATACAGAACTCTGAAATATTACCGAATATGTTAGTATTCCGTAATATTCAGGCTAACGAGAGGATTTTCTGATTGACAACAGGAAGAGGGTTGACGATTTTTAAGAACAACCTATATGAGCGGTTGCATTGATTTCAACCAGGATGGCCGGTGTCGCTAATGCGCTGACTTCGACCAGGGTACAACTGGGGAAGTCGTTAGTGAAATATTCTTCCCGGGCCTTCCAGACCAGTTTATTATTTTTTATTTCGGTCAGGTATATAGTCATCTTAACGATATCGTCCATGGCGCCGCCCGCAGCTTGCATCAACGAACGGATTTTCCCAAAGATAAACTTTGCTTGCTCATACTCGTCTGCGCCTTCAATCGTGATTTGGTCAGTGGCTCGGGACGTCATACCGGAGATGTAGACAATATTTCCTACCCGAACACAGTTGGACCACAGTTTCGCACCTGGTTCGGCGACGTCGGGAGAAATAACGCGTTCTTTTTTGATCGTCTTTTGCATGGCGCCGGCGACTACTCGGCGGTTAATTTGCCAACGGTTTCTTTTGTATGATATTCAGGCATTTCGTAGTAGTGCGGACCGTCGTAAATTTCCAGCAGAATGCTGCGTTTTCTGGCCAGGGTCGGTCCATGAGGATGGTCTTTTGGGTTCATGTAGAAACAGCCTGGCGTCAGAATAATATTCGAATCCGTGTATTCATATTCACCTTCCAGACAAAACATGAATTGATTTGACGCATGTGAATGCCTGCTCGGCACTCCAGAGCCTTCCGGGAAATCCAATAAGGTTTTACTCGCCCCGGTCGCCGGGTCTTCCCACAATATATATTGGCGCAGCTCGATATGTTCAAAGGTCATCCATTTGTCAGGATCAAGGTTATTTGTATCGATCATGATTTCAAGAGTCATAAATAATTCCCCGGTAACGTGTTATTTCAGAACGCCAGTATTGGAAGCATCGCCGATCAGTTGCCCCGGAAAGTCTTCAGATATTAACATGAATCTGGAGAACCCGGCTATTGCGTTGCTTGACTTTTGTTATTTGGTAAAATAGTATATAATATATTAAATGAAATATCAATTGAAGGTGTCAATGAATGCAATCGCCTGATGTCGTTTTGCATCAGAAGCACTGAATAAATCTGTTTGGAGAGAGTGAGTGAGCTTGATTGGTCTGGAACAATATCACCGTCCGCAACGGCCCAATGAGGTTGTTGATCTGTTAGCAGTTCATGAACACGAGGCATTAATCGTCAGTGGCGGCACATTTATTCATGGGTTGGTGGCGCGTGGGCTGATCGCCAATATCAGGCATCTCATTGATATAAGCGGATTGGATTTGAATTACATCACTGCTGGCAGCAACCTGTTAACCATCGGCGCGACGACGTTATTCCGGCAACTGGAAAACAACTTGAACATCCGGAATGATCCCTGCCTTGGCGCGCTGAATGACGCATTGGCCTACCCGCCGGCCCAGGTAAAAAATGCAGCAACGCTCGGTGGCTGTGTTGCCTCTGCTTGTCCCTTTCTGGACTTGCCGATCAGTTTGCTTGCCCTTGATGCCAAAGCCAAGGCTTTCGGTTCCGGCGGTGAAAGAGAGATTAATCTGGAAGCGTTTTTTGTTTCCTTGTTTGATAATGCGCTGGATGCTGATGAAATGTTGCAGGACGTCACAATCCCACTCAAAAAAAACAGCGCCAGCGCGTTTGAAAAACTGGAAACCAATGCCAATGACCTCGCCATACTCAATGCCGCGGTAAGAGTCACTGTGTCAGACAGACATTGTGAGGCAATCAGGGTATTTGTCGGGGGCGGCGTTGGGGAAGTTCCGGTGCGGGCAACGTCGGTAGAAGCGGCGTTAGCCGGGGAGGAGTTGGACCAGAATAACATCAAGCAGGCGGCGGTTCTGGCTAAACAGGACGTGGATCCATTATCTGATCATCGCGCGACAGCCCGCTACCGCAGGGCGATGTCAGAAATGCTTGTGCGTCGCTGTCTGACCCGCTGCTTGATGCGTCTGCACATGATCGAGTAACAATACTATGAAACAACTGGTCAGGCTGATGGTCAATGGAGAGATGAGAGACGTTGCCGTGGAACCATCTGCAACGCTTATAGATGTGCTCCGTGATGAACTTGGCATCGTCAGCCCTAAACGCGGCTGTGATACGGGAGGTTGTGGCTGTTGCACTGTATTAGTCGATGGTTTTTCCCACTACTCGTGCATGACCTATGCCTTGTCTGTCCAGGGGCGCGCCATTACCACAGTCGAGGGCTTGCTGGTGGACGGAAAACCTGACGCCATCCAGCAGGCCTTTGTAGACAAAGGGGCCGTTCAATGCGGTTATTGCAGTTGCGGTTTTATCATGGCCGCCAAAGAATTGCTTGCCTATCACAGTGATCCGGATGAAGCAGAGATCAGGAAAGCGATAGCCGGCAATCTTTGCCGTTGCACCGGCTACCAGAAGATAGTTGAAGCCATCAGCGCCGCTGCAGGTCGAAAATAAACAGCAGAAAGGATTATGTCAGAAGAAAGATATATAGGCGTTAATGTTCCTAACGTGGATGCCCGTGATAAAGTCGTCGGCGGGCGCGGTTATCCTGTCAATGTCACATTGCCGGGAATGTTGCACGGGAAATTACTGCGCAGCTTTTATGCCCATGCCAGGATAATGTCGATTGATACTTCTGAAGCTGAGAAACTACCTGGGGTCAAAGCAATTCTGACGCCTGACGATGTGCCGAAAAAGAAGTTTAACCCGATCTATTTCATGCCAGTATTGGCTCATGGGGCCAATCATGATATGGAGATCCTGAGCGACGTGGTTCGATACTCCGGTCAACCTGTTGCGGCAGTCGCCGCGACGTCGGTGAAGATTGCCGGACAGGCCTTGGAATTAATCGAAGTTGAGTATGAGGAACTGCCTGCTGTTTTTTCCCCCGCTGAGGCCATGGCGGATGGCGCGCCGCGCTTGCATGATTACACGGACAATAACGTCGCGAAGCACCCGTTTTTTGAAACCGGTGACGTTGACGGCGCGCTGGCAGGGGCAGACAGGATATTCGAACACACGTATCAAACGCAACGGGTGCACACCTGTTATATGGAACCGCGCATGGTTGTGGTGGACTCCGATGCAAACGGCAACCTGGAGGTACACAGTTCAAACCAGCATTTATTCGGGTTAAGGGAAAAACTTGCGTTTGTACTGGATATCCCCGAAAGCAGGATCCGGGTCATTAAACCCCCCTACATGGGCGGCGGTTTCGGCGGCAAACTGGATCTTGGATACATTGAACCGTTGGCCGCGCTCATGAGCCTGAAGACCGGCAAACCGGTCAGGTTTGTTCACAGCCGGGCGGAAGATTTTATCACAGGCGCC
Organism: Gammaproteobacteria bacterium; assembly: GCA_965243115.1. Lineage (GTDB taxonomy): Bacteria > Pseudomonadota > Gammaproteobacteria > Eutrophobiales > Eutrophobiaceae > JAAXHV01. The sequence continues at coordinate 279,587 of CBDEUD010000003.1, forward strand.
AGGAACCCGGTGAAGATGGAACTTAAAACCGCGCTCAAGCAGGATGGAACCATCACCGCACGTTGCGGCAAAAGTACGTTTGATGCCGGCGCCTGTGCCACCCATGGTTCTACGGTCATTATGGTGCATGGATTATTCGGATTTATGTATACGTATAATTGTCCGAATCGGCGCTGGGAAGGGGTCTCGGTCCACACCAATAATATGATCAGCGGTGGTTTCCGGGGTTATGGTGCGCCCCAGGCTGCGTTTGCGGTGGAATCGCAAATTGATGAGATCTGCGAGGAGATGGGACTGGACCCGTTGGCGATCAGAATCAATAACACACACAAGGAAGGCGAACGGCATCCCGTTTTTGACCAGACGTTTACAACCTACCGGTTTGCAGAATGTATCAGGCAGGGAGCAGAACGTATCAAGTGGAGCCGTCGAACTCCGCCGCACAGCGACCCGGGCGCGCTGCAATACGGACTCGGGATGGCTTGTGTCCCTACCTGGACCTCCAATTGTATCGGGCAGCCGGATTTGTATGAACACTCAGGGGCATTAGTCAAGCTGAACCCCGATGGTTCAGCAGATATTGCCACTGCCTGTATGGATATCGGCGGCGGCCAGAACACGGTTTTCTGTCAAATGGTCGCAGAAGAACTGGGCATTCCCATGGAGAGCGTCAGGATGAGCAGCGTTGATACCGGCAATGTGCCGTTTGATGCGCCAACCCATGCCAGTCGCGGCACCTACGCTGCCGGTGGTGCGGTAAAAGCAGCTGCGCAGGAAGCCAGGCTGAAGATGTTTGACGTCGCTGCCACCATGCTGGAGGCTAATCCTGCCGACCTGGACTGCAGGGAGGGAAAGGTCTTTGTTAAAGGGAGCGCGGAGGCGGCCGTGAGTATCCGGGAGGTCGCGGCCAGGGCCGATTCGCCGCTGGTGCACGATACTCCTCAGGGTCCACAGCGGGATTCGACACCTTTTCGCGGGACAATTATCGGCGTCTCCAGCCTGAACCCGAAAATTACCCCTATCCCTTGCGGCGCCATGTTTGTTGAAGTCGAGGTAGATACCGAAACAGGACAGGTGAAGGTGCAACACGTAGTCTACGCGCATGACATCGGGCGCGTGATCAATCCTCCCGGGGCAGAGGGACAGGTGGAAGGCGCCGTGCAACAAGGCATTGGTTATGCCTTGATGGAGCACCTGCAGTTTGATGCAGATACCGGCGCCTGTCTCTCAGGTGATTTCCTCGACTATAAAATGCCCACGGCTGTAGAGATGCCCGGCAGGATAGAAAGTATTTTTATTGAATCTAACGAGGCTACTGGTCCGTTCGGCGCAAAAAGTCTTTCTGAATGTTGTCTGATCGTTCCTGCCCCAGCCATAGCAAACGCCGTTTATAACGCGGTGGGCGTCCGGGTCAGGGACTTGCCCATCACCCCTGAAAAGATATTGATGGGCCTTGGCAAACTCTGATTGTATCCCCGCGTGAATAATCAACGCATGGCTGATATTCTTCAGGCTGTTAATAATGAAGATTGAAAAATCCTTTACCGTGGTTGCGCCCCGTGAAAACGTCTGGGAGTTTATTACTTCGCCCGAATCGGTTGCGCCCTGCATTCCCGGTTGCGAACAGGTCGAAAAGGTCGGCCCGAAAAAATACCAGGCCGGTATCGGAATAAAAATCGGGCCAATCAGGACGAAATTCAAGGTTGATATCGATATCCTTGAAGAACGTCGCCCTGAATTCGCATCCTATCAGACCCAGGGGGTCGAGGGCGGCAAAGCGAGTAGAATAAAGGCTGTGAGCAAACTTTCGCTGACCGAGATAGACAGTGCTGCGACGGAGGTGTTGTACACGTCGGAAATTAATCTGATTGGCCGTTTAGGCAAGTTCAGCCAAGGTATGATGAATAAAGTCGCTGATTCCATAGGAGAAGACTTTATTCTGGCTCTGCGAAAGGAGATTGAGATTACCGGTGAATCGTAAAACGCATTGTCACTGTTGGCGCCTGAGATGATGGATACCGTCACTGACCACTCCTTGGCGGATGAAGTGATCATCGCCCTGAGGGAAAGCGGTACCGCGACTATTGCGAACATCCTGTTCAATCAAGGTTTTAAAAACACCTGCATGTCGGGTTTGTCGCCTTTGGCGAAGGACCAAAATCACTTTGCAGGTCCCGCCTATACCTTGCGATTTATTCCGAGTCGGGAAGATCTTGACAGCCTGGAGAATTATACCCAGGACGATAACCTGCATCGCCGCGCTGTTGAGGAGTCCCCGGCAGGTAGTGTTCTGGTGATTGACGCCATGGATTGTCTCGAGGCATCCTCGGCTGGCGATATGATGGCGTTGCGGCTTAAGGCACGAGGAGTTGCCGCTATGGTCACTAACGGTGGATTGCGCGATTCAGCAGGAATTATCAAGTCAGGACTGCCTGCTTTCCAGCGCCTGCCGGCGCTACCGCCTACCCCGGTCGCGTTACACCCGGTGGCTCTCAACGTACCTGTAGGTTGCGCCAGCGTAGCAGTATATCCCAATGACATCATTGTGGGTGACAGTGAGGGCATCGTCGTTATCCCGCAGCATCTTGCCGGAGAGGTGGCGAGGCAGGCGCTGGCCGCGACAGAGTATGAAAAATATGTTCAGTTGCGGATTCGGCAGGGCAAATCAATTTTTGGTTTGTTCCCTGCCACACGGGAAAGTTTAAAGGATTTTCAAGAATGGAAGGCGGGAGGGAAGCCGGGCGGGGAGAGAACGTCAAGCTGATCTATGTGTAATATGATCTGTCCATGGAGTATTCATGAAATTTAATATTGAGCAAGTTCTGAGCAATCTTGGCATTAAAGCCAATAATCCCGGCACCTATTGCTCTGCGACAGGTTGGTCCCTGATAAATGGGAAAGACAGTTTCGCGGCAGTCAATCCATGTACCGGTGGAACTACTGCCTTGGTGACGAGCGCAACTGAGGAAGACTATGGCCGTATCATGGACAACGCTGTCGAAGCGCAAAAAGCATGGCGTATGACACCGGCGCCACAAAGAGGGAAGCTTATTGCGCGCATTGGCGCGCTGATGAAGGATAATCTGGAAGACCTGGGTGCAATTGTTTCCATCGACACCGGAAAATCTCTCATGGAAGGCAAAAGCGAAATCAATGAAAGCATAGACATGGCCCTATTGGCTGCCGGACAGTCAAGGATGCTTTACGGTTTTTCTCAACAGTCACAACGGGCGAGACATCGGATGTACGATCAATGGCTGCCGCTCGGCGTCGCCGGGATTATCTCTGCATATAATTTTCCCGCGGCAGTCTGGGCGCAGAATGGGTTTCTTTCGGCGGTCTGCGGTAACACGGTCATCTGGAAACCAAGCCCGAAAGTCCCACTCACGGCAATCGCAATACAGCACCTGACCAACCAGGCTATGAAAGACACCGGCTGCGAAGGCGTGTTTTCATTGTTTATTCCGCAAGGCAATGAGCTTGCCAACCGTCTGGTCGTTGATAAACGGGTCGCCTTGTTGTCATTTACCGGGTCTACTGCTGTCGGCAGGCACGTGTCTTCAGTGGTCGCTGAAACGTTAGGCCGCCGCTGCCTGCTGGAGTGTTCCGGGAATAACGGCTGTATTATTGATGAGACGGCTGACCTGAAACTGGCTGCGCGTGCCGTTACCTTTGGCGCTGTCGGCACCACAGGTCAGCGCTGCACCAGCACGAGACGTTGTATTGTTCATCACAGTGTCGCAGAAAAGTTTGTGGATGACCTGAGCAGGTCATTCGCGCAAATCAGGTTGGGCGACCCGCGCGAGGAAGACACGATAGTCGGTCCACTCATAGATCCGAAGGCTGTTGTGGATTTTACGAATACTGTCAATGCAGCCGTGCAAGCGGGCGGAAAAGTCAGGTATGGTGGCAATCGCCTGAATCGGCCGGGTTATTTCGTCGAACCGACGATTATCACAGGATGTGAACCTGGCTGGCAATGCCTCCAGGAAGAAACATTTGCCCCGATAGTATTCGTAATGACTTATGAGTCGCTGGATGATGCAATCGCTATTCATAATAATGTTGCCCAGGGTCTGGCATCAGGGATACATAGCAATAATCTCTGCCATATTGAAAAGTTTTTATCCGCTGAAGGAAGTGATTGTGGTATTGCAAAAGTAAACATGGGTACAACCGGCGCGGATGTCGGCGCCGCATTCGGCGGTGAAAAAGAAACCGGGGGAGGACGGACCGCGGGGTCAGATGCCTGGAAGGGTTATATGCGCCGGCAAAGCGTGTGTATCAACTGGAGCAATGCGTCGCCGTGGGACAGCATAATCGAGCTATGAAGTCACCCCCAGGAAAATTTCAATAGGGGAGATCCGCTAATTTATTCAGGTGATGCCTGATTGCGCTGGCTGCCGCTTTTTTGTCTTTTTCTACCACGGCCGCCAATATTGCTTCATGCTCATTTTGAACTTCCTGTAACTTTTCCGGGCCGGTTATCGTTAAATACCAGAGCGGATGGGAACGTTGCTTCAGGAATTTAACCAGTTCGATATAAACAGGATTTTGCGTGGCTTCGGCCAGACCAATATGAAATTCATGATCAATTCTCATCAGTTCTTTACGATTATTTCTGCTGGCGGAACGACGTCCTTGTTGCATCAGGGAGTTCAATTTTTTTATCTGGATATCTGTGGCGTGAACTGCGGCAAGTTTGACCACCTCGGTTTCAATAACCGCGCGCACATCGCTTAATTGCCTTAATTCTTCAGTTGTCCACCCTGAGATAATCATACCTTTGCGCGGGATCACTTCAATCAGGTGGTCACGTTGCAAATTAGCGAGTGCGCTACGGATAGGTGAGCGACCGAGATTAACCAGTTCGCACAGGTCTGCCTCAGTATAGAGCTTTCCCAAACTGAGTTCGGAATTCAGGATTTTCCACTTCAGTAACTCATAAGCCTGCTCGCTATGTGAAATCTTTTTCTTTCTCGTCGTCATGGCACTGTAGTCCTTAAAGCTGTGAGCTCCAGGTTTCCTGATCGGTGTTATTCACATCCTGTGCTTCTATCATATAATATATTACATGAAACAACCATAAGCCTGGCCGGCGGGAGATTAACAACTCGGCTGATGTTTGGCAAGAACCGGTTGACTGCCAGTACATCCCTGTTCGAAAACAGTATTCAGGGGTTCAGGCCTGCTAACAATTTATCGTGGCGTTCAAAATCGTACTCGGGCAGGAAAAAGGCCTCGGGCGGCAATGGGCCCCACTGTGTTGTTTGATCAGCAGTGCCGGTAAAATGAACCGGTTTATATGAAGCATTGACTTTATCCGTATCGGTATAGTGTTCTATACGATTACCAAAGGGGTCAAACCAGTAGTCATAGATCAAACTGCCCAAGTAGTGACGGCCGTACCCCACATCCAGGCGCCAGTCTTTTGACAGTAAATAATCATGGGCACTGGTAACTGCATCAAGATCGCACATTTCAAAAGAGGTGTGATGACAGCCGATTCGCGGCGCGGCGATAACCAGTAAAACATGATGATCGACATACTCTTCACCCCGATTAAAACGCAGAAATGTCGCCAGCACATTATCTTCATTGCCGGGTTCACAAATATAGTCTGAGGCGAGCATACCAAAATGCTCCATATACCATTCAACATCATCGTCGTGTCTGAGGCTGTAGGGAACCAGGTGACCGAGTTTATATACCAGGCCGGATTCATACCTGTCCGGCCTGAGATTGGTGTTCAAACGGCGTTCATTATCCAGGAAATTAAGCTCATAAGCTGCGCGTGACGGCAACTCGTCCAATGGCGCAATCCCAAATACAACCTCGACATTATGGCCCCCAGGGGTGAGCAGACGTACCCGCTGACCGCCGCCCGGGCCATCGATATCTTCGATCGTTGATGCCCCGTTTATCTTACTAGCCGCGTGCAGGTCTGCTTCGCTGGCAGCCTCAAAAGCATAACTGATGATTTTATTTTGCGGGCTATGCTCCGCAACGTAAATATAGGAAGTTGCGCCGGCGCCACGCATATATAATGTGTTACTGGTTCGGGCCGTCCGGCGCAATCCGAAATCACTTAAAAACCTTTCCATCAAGGCAAGGTCCGGGATGCCCATGGTAACGTATGCGAGTTGCGTGCAGTTAATCATTTTTTTCTCCGATCATTTTTCTGGCTTGGTGCTTATGTTCGACTCACTTCTAAAAGTATATCACATAATATTTTACAAAACATATAATAGCTCCCGCGATTAAGTCCATTATCCAGGTATTTGTTACTGACGCTTTGAGTGAACCACGAGAAGCTGATCGGAACGCAGGCAATAAAAAAGGGTCTTGCGACCCTTTTTTATTCAACTTGTAATGTGTTATTACTTGTTGTTGATGTACATCGTAACTTCGAAACCGAAGCGGATGTCGCTGTATTCAGGAGTTTGCCAGTTCATTCTACTTTCTCCAATTGGTTGATATTAAGGGTTAAAACTCTGTCGCCTTAAATAATGCAGGTTCCGTGCCAGAATTGGCATTATTTTCAAATATTAAGTATTAACCGTTATATATCAATGAGATATGCGATTTTGGCGCGCAGGGATAAATTACTATGGTTGCGGCATGGTTCATAAAACTGGTTGTAATTATTCACAATTCTGGTTATTGCCAACCATGTAATCCCCATTTCTCTCCGAGTTGCCCGGTGAGATATGGGGCTCATGGAAACACTTCATCAGCCTCGAAAACCGGGCCGTCCACGCAGACCCGCAGCATGGATACCTCCCCGTTTCTGTAGACGGGCGCCGCGCATCCCGCGCAACCGCCTACCGCGCAGGCCATGTATTCCTCCAGTGAAACCTGGCAGGGCAGGGAAAATTCCCTTGCCAGGGCGGCAACGGCCTGCAGCATGGGCGTGGGACCGCAACTGAATATCTCCACCTGCTGCCGTTGTTCCTCATCAAGCCCTGCCAGCCAATGGCGGGCCAGGTCGGTTACGAAGCCGTCGTAGCAACCGGGATAGCCCTGCCTGCTGGTGAGACGGCTGGCAATGCCCCAGTCCTCCAGCAGGGGCATGCAGGCGATGGCAGCGTCGGGGATTCCTTCGACCAGGATCCCGGAGGGCCTGGGGTTGAATGGAAAAGGAATCTCGGAACCCAGGATGGCAAACGGCGTTACGGAGCCGGCCTGTTTCAGCATGTGTTCGGCAAGGAACACCATGGGAGGTATGCCTACGCCTCCGCCAATGAGCAACGGGATGTTCCGGTATTCCCGCAGTTTGAACGGGTTGCCGATCGGGCCCAGCAGGTTGATCGTGTCACCGGTTCCCGCCCGGGCAAGTTTGTCCGTACCCAGCCCGTGGACCTTGTAGAGGATATCAATCCAGCCGGCGCCGGGGTCCGCGCGCATGATCGACATCGGCCGGCGCATGGGCAGGTCTGCGTGGCAGCGCAGGTGAATAAAACTGCCGGGCAAGGCGCGCCCGGCGGTCGCGCCGGCAGCCAGGCGCAGCAGATACTGGTCCGCGGCCAGCGCCTGGTGTTGCAGGACCGCGGCGTCTTCGACAAAGATCGTGTCGCGGGTGTGCGGGTGGGGCACGGTCTATTTATCCTGGTATGCCGGCTTGCCGCCGACAAACGTATGGGTGACCTTGCCGTTCATCTCCCAGTCGTCGAAAGGCGTGTTTTTCCCGGCGCTGGCCAGTTGTTCCGCCGCCACTGTCCACTGCCGGTTGTCATCGAAAATAAACAGGTCGGCAGGCGCGCCCTCGGCCAGGGTACCCGCATCGATGCCGATAATGGATGCAGGTCCGGTGCACAGGGAACGTACCACCTGTTCCAGCTTGAAGCCGCGGGTGGCAACCAGGTTAAAGGCCAACGGCGCCAGGACTTCCAGTGTGGATGCACCGGGCTCGGCCCTGCTGAAAGGCACGGCCTTGGCATCTTCATCATGGGGCTGATGGTCCGAGCAGACGGCGTCGATGACACCCGACATCAACCCGTCCAGCAGCGCCAGCCGGTCCCGGTCGGTGCGTAGCGGCGGCCACAGGCGGCATTGGGAATTGAACCCGTCTACATTGAGTTCCGTGAGGTACAGGTAGCAGATGCCGGCATCCGCCGTGACCGGCAGGCCCTGTTGCTTGGCCATGGCGATGAGTTCCACGCTGCGCGCGCAAGATAAACGGCAGAAATGTGCCGTTACCCCGGTCTGTTCGATCAATAGCAAGGCGCGGCTGATGGCTACCGTCTCGGCGGTCTCCGGAATCCCCGGCAGGCCCAGGCGGGTACTGATTTTGCCCTCGTGCATGACGCCCTCGTTGTTCAGGTAATGGTCTTCCGGGTGGATGAACACGGGCAGGTCAAAACCGGCCGCGTATTCGAACGCGCGGCGCAGCACTTCCGTGTCGACGATCGGCTTGTCGGCGTTCGACAGGCCGACGCAACCGGCGCGCTTGAGGGCCGCCACTTCCGTCAATTGTTGCCCATCCAGGCCTTTGGTCAATGCGCCAAGCGGGTAGATGCGCGTCTTGTCAAGCCGGTGCCGGCGTTGATGGATGAGCTCGACGACTGCAGGCGTGTCCGTTACCGGACGGGTATCCGGCGGGCACACCATACTGGTTACCCCGGCGCGCACCGCGGCCGCGGTCTCCGAGGTTATGGTGGCCTTGTGCTCGAACCCGGGCTCGCGGGTGTGTACGCTCAGGTCGACTATCCCCGGGCAGACGTACTGGCCATCCAGCGCAATTTCAAGGTCGGCGGTGAAACCTTCCGGGTGCGCGCCGGCAGAGACGATGCTGCCGTCTGCGATATACAGGTTGCCCGGTCCGTCCAGCCGTTGCCCGGGGCAGACCAGGTGACCGTTGCTGATGGCGATGCGCATCAGTTGCCGCCCCCTGAGGTATCGGGTGCGGCGCCCATGACCATGGCCATGACGGCCATGCGTATGGCGATACCGTGGCTGACCTGCTGCAGGATTACCGACCTGTCGCCATCGGCAACCTGCGAGTCTATCTCGATTCCCCGGTTGATCGGACCGGGGTGCATGACAATCACATCCGGTTTTGCCACGCGCAGGCGCGTTTCGGTAAGGCCGAAACAGTGGAAATATTCCTCTTCGCTGGGCAGAACGGCATTTTTGATGCGTTCCCGTTGCAGCCGCAACATGGCGATGACGTCAACGTCCTGCAGGCCCTCGGTCAAATCATGAAATACCTGTACCCCCAGGCTTTCGATATTTTCCGGGATCAGGGTCTTGGGCGCGATGACGCGGATGTCGCTGACCCCGAGAATGTTGAGCGCGTGAATTTCCGAACGGGCCACCCGGGAGTGGGCAATATCCCCGACGATGGCTACCCGCAGGGATGCGAAATCCGGCTTGTGCCGGCGGATGGTGAACATGTCGAGCATGGCCTGGGTAGGGTGCGCGTGGCGGCCATCCCCGGCGTTGATGACGTGGACGTTCTCGGCCACCTGGCCGGCAATGAAATGCGCGGCCCCGCTGTTGCCGTGACGCACCACGAACATATCGCAATGCATGGCTTCCAGGGTATGGAGAGTGTCCTGCAGCGTCTCGCCTTTATTGGTGGCCGACGTGGCGATATTGATGTTCAACACGTCGGCGGACAGGCGCTTGGCTGCCAGCTCGAAGGTCGTGCGGGTGCGGGTGCTCGATTCGAAGAACAGGTTGGCGACGGTCTTGCCGCGCAGCAGCGGCACCTTTTTTACCGCGCGTCCGCTTACCCCGGCGAACGATTCGGCATAATCGAGGATACTGGTCAGGGTTTGACGGTTGAGTCCTTCCGTTGTCAGGAAATGTTTGAGGCGCCCGTGCTGGTCCAGTTGAATGGTATGGGGCGTCATGCTGTCGTGCTGACTACCAGTGTCAGGGGGTCAGGGCCCGAGAGCTTGATATGCTGGTTCGCATCGAGGGCGAGGAATTTTCCCGTTACGTCAGCCCGTATGGGCAGCTCCCTGCCGCTGCGATCCACGAGCACCGCCAGGCAAATGCTCGCCGCCCTGCCGTAGTCGAATAGTTCGTTCATCGCGGCGCGCACCGTACGACCCGTGTAAAGCACGTCATCGACCAGGATTACGTGACGGCCGGTGACGTCGAAGGGCAGGCTGGAAGGCGTCACCCGCGGATGCAGGCCGATGCGGCTGAAATCGTCCCGGTAAAATGCGATATTGAGTGCACCCAGGGGGTGGCTGGAGCTGAAAAGTTTGTGCAACCGTTGCGCTATCCAGACGCCGCCGGTATGGATGCCGACGAACAAGGGGTCGCTTCTGTCGTGTTCCTGTAAATATTGGTCCAGGCCGGATTTCAAGGTCCGGATCAGCTGCTGGACGTCAATATTATTTTCCGGCATTTCTCAGCGATCACCTCGTGCGGCGGGCATTATAGCATCTTCCGGGGGTTCCCGACATGTTGCAGCCAGTCTTCTAGGATTACCTGTGCCGCAACATGGTCGATGGGTTCCTTGCCCCTTTGCCTGGAGCGGGCCTCTACGGTCGTCAGTCGTTCATCGGCGCGCAGCACGGGGAGCCGGAAACGCCCCTGGAGTTTTGCGGCGAATTTATCGGCGTATGCCGTGAGTTGCTGCCGGCTGCCGTCAATATTCAACGGATTACCCACGAGCAGCGCCTGGGGTTGCCATTGCCGGATAAGCGCGCCGATCCGGTCCCAGTCGGGGCGGCCGTTGCGCACGTGGATGATTTCGAGAGGTGTTGCCGTATCAGTCAGCGTCTGACCCACCGCCACGCCGATTCTCTTTGTTCCGAAGTCGAAGCACAGCAGGGTGGCTGGTCGCGGCACTGGTGTTAACCGGGGTCAGGCATGCCCTATACCGGTCGATATCTGGTAGTGATCTATCCCCAGCAAGGCGGTCGCCGAGGACCAGCGCAGTTCGCAGGGCGTGTTGAAGATGATGTCCAGGTCCGCGGATACATTGAGCCAGGCATTTTCCTTGATTTCCTCTTCCAGTTGTCCTGCGGACCAGCCGGCATAACCCAGCGCGATGAGGTAGTTGCGCGGCCCTGCGCTCTCCGCGATGGCGTGCAGAATATCCCGGGAGGTCGTCACATTCAGGAATTCGCTGACGTTGATCGATGAATCCCATTCATCGTTCGGTTCGTGCAGCACGAAGCCCCGGTCGGTATGTACCGGGCCGCCCTGGTAGACGGGTATCTTCGAAATGGATTGATCATCGGGTTTCATCTCCATTTGCGCCAGGATCTCTCCCAGGTCGCAGTTGGCCGGGCGGTTGATGACCAGTCCCATGGCGCCGTCTTCATTGTGTGCACAGATGTAGGTCACGGTTTGAGAGAAATTGGGATCCCTCAGGCTGGGCATGGCAATGAGAAACTGGTCGGTAAAGTTACTGGCCTGCATAAATCACCTCGGAGCGCAATAACGGCGCAAATAAGAGCATTCTTGTCCGGCCAGGTAACTGCCGTGCCTGGCCGGAGCCTGGAGATATGGAAGGACCGGACACCATAACTGTAATAGTATCGGTATCAGCGGCAGAATGCCACCCTGAAATTAAACAACCGGCTATTCCGGGTTTTAAGGAACCTCTGACAAGTCCTGGACGGACTTGATCAGAGCATCACAGGGTTTGCCCCGGTGCGGATGTATATCGGTGCGGGCTAGCGGAAGCCCCGTTGATCGAGAAACTGCCAGGTCCTGGTGATGTGCAGGACGTCGGTTTCGGCGCGGATTGCCTCGGGGAAAGGCGCATACGGCGCCGCCAGTTCGACGATCCTGATGGCGGCCTCGTCCAGGACCTTGTGCCCCGAGGACCGGCGGATGGTAATCTGGTTTATCTTGCCGTCCGGGTTCAGCGCCACGTCCAGGACCAGTTGCCCGGAAATATTGCGTCTTCTGGCTTCCTCCGGGTAATTCAGGTTCCCCACGCGTTCCACTTTCGCGCGCCATGCTTCCATGTAGGCCGCGTACTTGTATTCGCGTGTGCTAGCGGAAATGAATCTCCGTTTCGGGCGATTTTCCCTGGTTTCCAGTTTGCGCTGGACCTCCGAACTCAGGGCAGCCATCTTCAGGCTGTTGGTCATGAGTTCGCTGGCGCTCGGCTGCCGTGCCTCCGGTTTATCCGGGGTTTCCTCGGCTGCGGCCGTGGCCTGCTGCGACTCCACGGCCACATGCTCGACGGCATCCTGCTCCGGCGCGCGGTCGGCCATCTCGGGTTCTGTAACCAGTTCATGCGCCTGCGCTTCTGCCGGTGCCGCAACCTCAGGTTGATCCTGATTGGGCAGGGCCGGCAAAGGCGATGCCTGGATTGCCTCGTCCGGCATCTCTCCGCCCCCGCGCAGGTTCGCCTGGGCCAGGACATCTGCGTCTTGTTCCGGCTCGCTGGTTTGCTGCACCAGCACTATCTCCAGGTACTCGAAGCGCGGATTGGCCTTGTCTTCCGGCGCAAAGACAATGCCCAGTATGATCAGGGCGTGAAAAATCAGGGCAAGGCAAAACGTCAGGCTCAGACGGTCATCCGGTTTCAGCACCGGGCGCGTGGCGCCGGCGGACGGTATTAAAGACAGTTCAAGCTGGTTGAACTTCCGGCGCATTGCCGCAGTGTTGTTCAAGCCGGCAGCCTCGATTTCCCGGCAATGCAGTCGATTACCTGCCCGGCGATGTCCATGCCGTAGATCCGTTCCAGTTCCCTTACGCAGGTCGGACTGGTCACATTGATTTCCGTCAGGTAGTCTCCTATTACGTCCAGGCCGACAAACACCAGTCCCATGGCGCTCAGGTCCGGACCCACCTGTTCGCAGATCCAGTAGTCCCTGTCCGACAGGTCAACGCCCTTGCCGGTGCCGCCGGCGGCCAGGTTGCCGCGTATCTCCCCGGGCCCCGGTATGCGCGCCAGCGCATGTTTTACCGGCTTTCCGTCAATCAGCAGGATGCGTTTGTCACCCCGTTCTATCGCGGGCAGGTAGAGTTGCGCCATGATAAAGCGCTGCGAATTGCGCGTCAGGGTTTCCACGATGACGTTTTTGTTGGCGTCTTCCCCGTCAACACGGAAAACCGAGGTGCCCCCCATGCCGTCCAGGGGCTTCAGCACGACCTGTCCGTGCTGTTCCATGAACGCGTGTATCCGTTGCGGGTCGCGGCTGATCAACGTGGGCGCGATACACTGTGGGAAGCGGGTGATGAAGGCCTTTTCATTGACGTCGCGCAAGGCGGCCGGGTCGTTTACGACAAGCGTGCCGCCTGCCGCGGCGTGCTCCAGGATATAGGTCACATAGACGTATTCCATGTCGAAAGGAGGATCCTTGCGCATCAGGATCACGTCCAGTTCGGACAGCGCCAGGTCGGACTGCTGCTGGAACCGGTACCAGCGGGTTTTATCATCCGTGACCGCCAGCACGCGGGTATTGGCCCGCGCCGTGTTGCCGGTAAGATAAACGTCCTTCATCTCCATGTAATAAATCTCCCAGCCCCTGCGTTGGGACGCGAGCAGCAATGCCAGGGTCGTGTCTTTTTCGACCTTGATCCCGGCAATAGGATCCATGATTACGCCCAGTTTCATCTGCAGAACCCCGGCAATGTTGAATAAGTGTAGTCTACCCTGTTAGTGTATCCAGATTGTAATTGAGGTCAAAGCCCTAATACGCGGCCAGCAGGTCTCCTGAATCCGGCAACAGGCGCAGATGATTGGATCAATGTTACGTATCGTCACCAGAGAAAGTCCCCTGGCCTTGTGGCAGGCGCGGTTCGTGCGCGCCCGGTTACAGGAAGCGCACCCGGGGCTTGGCGTGGAGGTAGCAACGGTAAAGACCGTCGCCGATCGTTTTCAGCACAAATCCCTGGGGGAAATGGGCGGCAAGGGGATGTTCGTCAAGGAACTGGAGCAGGCGCTGTTGAACGGCACTGCAGACCTGGCCGTACACTCGATGAAGGATGTGACCGTCGACCTGCCCGCCGGCCTGTCCATCACGGCCGTCATGCAAAGGGAAGACCCGCGGGATGTGCTGATATCGAGCCGCTATTCGTCCCTGGCCGGGTTGCCTGCCGGCGCCGTGGTGGGGACGTCCAGCCTGCGCCGGCAATGCCAGCTCAACGCGGCCTGCCCCGGGCTGGTGCTGAAGGACATACGCGGTAACGTCGGGAGCCGGCTGAAAAAACTGGACGGCGGGGCTTATGATGCACTGGTACTGGCTGCCGCAGGGTTGAAGCGTCTGGGCCGGGAGGACCGGATCGGCGCGTATCTCGGCGCGGACGAAATGCTGCCTGCGATTGGGCAGGGTGCGCTGGGCATAGAAACCAGGACGGACGATGCGCGGGTGTTGCAACTGGTGCGGCCGCTGAACCACGAACCGACCCGCGCCTGCGTGGACGCGGAACGGGCCCTGTCCCGCAGGCTCTACGGCGGCTGTCTCCTGCCGGTTGCAGCCTACGCGGAGACTTCCGGCACAGACCTCTCCATGACCGCGCTGGTGGGTTACCCCGACGGTTCCCGGGTAGTGAAAAACAGCATCAGCGGTGCCGCGGACCAGGGTGTGAAACTGGGCGCCGAACTGGGTGAGCGTTTGCTGCAGCAGGGGGCGCAGGAAATTCTGGCAGAGGTGATGGGTAATTCGGAACACTGATATGAACCTGCCGGGAAAGAAAATCTGGGTTACCAGGCCGGCGCAACAGGCGGCGGAACTCTGCAGCATGATTGAGGAAAGGCAAGGCAGGCCGTTGAGCTTGCCGGCCCTGGTCATACGGCCCGTCCCGGAGGAGATCAGTACCGCGCAGAACACCCGCCTGCTGGCGTCGGCGGATATCGTCATCTTCATCAGCAAAAATTCCGTTGTCCATGCGCGCGAGCGGTTACCGCATATTATCGGTATGCTGCAGGGGAAAACCATCCTGGCCGCGGGTCGCGCAACGGCCGGCAGCCTGCAGGAACTGGGGATCGGGCGGGTTGATTGTGTCGACTCGGGCGGAACGGAAGCCCTGCTGGGCCTGCCGTCGTTATCCGGGAGTGAAATCAGGGATAAACGCGTTCTCATCATACGCGGCCAGGGCGGCCGCGAGGAATTGCGCGACGGATTGCTCGCACGCGGCGCCGGCGTGCATTACCTGGAAGTGTACCGGCGCGGGAAACCCGATATAAGTCAGGCAGAAATGGCGAAATTCTGGCATGATGAGACGCCGGATGCGCTGGTTGTTACCAGCCTGGCCGGGCTGGACAACCTGGTCGAGATGACCCCGGCTGCCCAGGGCGTGCGCCTGCGTGGGACCGCCACCGTGGTGATGAGTGAACGCATCAGGCAATACGCGCTGGAAGCGGGGTTTACCCGTGTGGCGGTGGCGCAGGATAACAGCGATGCGGGTCTGCTCGATGCCTTGCTGGAGATGAACGAGAGTAGCTGACAGTGAATAACAAGGTTGATGAAACGGCCGGGACAAAGGCCGCCGAGGAGGTCAACGGCGGCAGTGAGGGGCAGGCGGCCCCCGGCGATACTGAAGAATCCGTAACAGGCACGCAGGACCCGGCGGATAACGCTGAAACGGCAGATACGCCGGAAGTCCGTGAACAGCGCCCGCCCGGCCGCCCCTGGCGCCTGGTTCTGTTCCTGGTTGCACTGCTTGCCCTGGCTGCCGCTGCGGCCGGGTACCTGTATTTCGACATCAGCGAAGGACGCAAAGCCGACGAGGCAAGGCTGCGCGCCCTGGCCGCCGGGGTGGAGGCGCTGCAACAGGGCCATGCGTCCCTGGCGGAAAACGCCCGCCTGCTCGATCAGCGCTTGACCGCTATCGACGAGCGCTTCACCGGCATGTTACGCGAGCTGAACAGCCTGTACCGGCACAGGAACAGCGATATCGGCTGGCAACTGGCAGAGGTGAAATACCTGTTCCTGATCGCATCCCAGCGCCTGGCGCTGGCCCGGGACGCGGCTACGGCACAGGCCATCCTGCAGTCTGCCGATGCAAGACTGGCGGAGATCGCAGACCCGGCGCTGATTCCCGTGCGCGAACGGCTGATTGCGGATATCAACCGCCTGAAGGCAGCCCGGAGCACGGACTACGCGGGCCTGGCCCTGTTGCTGGCCGACCTGTCCGTGCGCGCCGATGAACTGCCCCTGAGCCCTGGCGCGGCCGCGCAACAGGCGGCGCCGGCGGCGGACAACGACCCGGTCGCAACGGATAACAGGTGGCAGCGGCTGGCCCGGGACCTGTGGCGGGAGCTGAAATCACTGGTAATCATCTCCCGCACCGATAACAACACGGCGGCACTGCTGGCCCCGCAGGAGCGTTACTTTTTATACCGGAATTTACGCCTGCAACTGGAGATGAGCCGTATGGCGCTGTTGATCAGGGATGAGGACCAGTACCGGATCTCCATTAGCGCCTGTACGGAGTGGCTGAATGAATACTTCGATACCGGCGACGCACGGGTACGCAGTGCGCTGGACTCGCTGGAAAAGGCAGGCTCGATCGAGTTTGATGAAGCCGTACCGTCCATCGACACGACGCTGGACGCCTTTGATGAGTACCTGGCAGGAATCAATAACACCGTGACCGGTGGCGGCGTGCTGCAGTGAGGATACTGTTCATCCTGCTGTCCGTGCTGCTCCTGGCCGTCGGCCTGGGCTGGTTGCTGCAACAGTCCGCGGGGGGAGTGGTGTTTACCTATCAAGACTGGACGATCCGGACCAGCCTGGTGGTATTCGTGCTGCTGTTTATCGTCCTGTTCGTCCTGGTTTACGTGTTAGTCCGCCTGTTGCGGAAGTTAATCAGATTGCCGGCGGATCTCCGGCGCTGGTCCGAATACCGGCGCCGGCGCCGGTCGGAGAAATTTCTGAACCGGGGGTTGCTGGCGATGATTGAAGGCAACTGGCCTGAAGCTGAACGTTCGTTTCGAAAAGGCGCCGCTTTTTCCCTGGCGCCGCTGGTCAACTACCTGGGTGCGGCGCAGGCTGCGTACAGGCGGGGGGACGCGGATGGCTGCGGGCGTTACCTGGACCTGGCGCAGCAGCACAACGATACGGGCAGTCCGGCGCCGGGCCTCGCCCGCGCCAGGTTGCAAATGGATGAGCACCGGGTTGCGGAGGCTGATGACACCTTGAATTCCCTCGAACAGGGGCATGAACAGGTAAAGCTCATGTTGCTGGAAACCGCGGCGGAACTGCAGGACTGGTCCAGGGCAGCCGGGCTGTTGCGGGAGTGCAGGCGGCGCGGACTGATGTCGGCGGACCAGGCCCGGGCAAAACAACTGGAACTCCACGCCGGATTGCTGCAACAGGCCGGGAGCGAACAGGACAGGGCCGCGCTTGATACTGCCTGGCGCGCTATTCCGTACCGGCTCAAAAGGGAGAGCGCCCTGGTTGGCGCCTATGTCAAGGAATGCCTGCGTTGCGGAGACGACAGCGGATGTGAGACGGTTTTACGGCGCGCCCTCAAAAGGGAATGGGACCCGGCACTGGCCGAACTGTACGGACTGGTTGAAGGCAAGTCCCTGAAACGGCAACTGGAATTTGCCGAGGACTGCCTGTCACGGTTTCCCGAAGACCCGGCGTTGTTGCTGACCCTCGGGCGCCTGTGCATGAAAAGCCTGCTGTGGGGAAAGGCCAGGAGCTACCTGGAACAGGCCGTGCGCGCCCGTCCCGAGCCCGGCACCTGCCGGGAACTGGCAACCCTGCTGGAGCAGCAGGGTGAACACGCCGCCGCCCGGACCTGGTACCAGCAAGGCCTGTCCCTGGCGGGCGCTGCGCCGGAAGCCGCAGGCACAACAGGGGCGCTGGTGGAAATCAGTTAGCCTTGGCCGCCATGATCCGTTTGATCAGGGGCTCTATGATCAACTGGATGGCGAAGTTGGTTTTGCCGGCCGGGATCACGATCGTGTACGGTGTGGACATGAAGGAGCCGTGCAGCATTTCCAGCAGGTACAGGAAGTCGACGGCCAGCTTGTCCCGGTTGCGCACGTGGATCACGGTAAAACTCTCGTCACCGGAGGGAATGTGCACGGCGCCGAACGGATTGGCGGTATCGATGGTCGGCACCCGTTGCAGGTTGATGTCGGTGCGGGAAAACTGCGGGGTGATATAGTGGACGTAATCGTGCATGCGTTCCAGGATCATGCCGGTCGCATCTTCGATACTGTAGCCCCGCACCTCCCTGTCCCGCTGGATTTTCTGGATCCATTCGAGGTTTATGATGGGCGTGATGCCGATAAGCACGTCGACGTGCCGGGCGATGTTCACCTCATCGGTGATCAAACCGCCGTGCAGGCCCTCGTACAGCATTAAATCCGTATTTTCAGGCAGGGGTTTCCAGGGCGTCAGCTTGCCGGGCGTCCCGCCGTGGCGCGCCGCGTCCGCGTTATTGTGTATGTAATGCCGCTGTTTACCCGTACCGTGCGCGGCATACTCCCTGAACCCGGCTTCCAGTTCCGTGAGCAGGTTTCCCTCCGGACCGAAGTGGGTGATGTGTCTGCCCTCGCGCATGGCCTGCTTCGCCAGGCGCTCCATTTCCTCGCGGTCGTAACGGTGGTAGCTGTCGCCTTCCACCACGGCGGCCTTGATGCCCTGGCGGTTGAAGATCTTCTCGAATGCTTCCTTGATATTGGTGGTACCGGCACCCGATGAGCCGGTCACCGCGATGATCGGGTGTTTTTTTGACATGACTCCCCTTGCAAAATGGATTTCGAGGAATGTTTAAAACCAGCAATCCCGGGAGATGATACGGTATACTTTCCCCCGGCAGGGCCGGTTTTGTTAATTATTTTGCCATCATGCAGCAAAAGAAACCCACTGATCTCGTACTTTACTTGCGCTTGTTGTCCTATGTAAAGCCCTATCTGAGGATTTTTCTCCTGGCTGTATTTGCCATGGCAGTCCTGGCCCTGACCAGCCCGGCCATTGCCGCGTTATTCAAGAACATCACGGAAGGCGTGTTCGGGCACGCCGGGGCCGACCTGGTGACGAGCGTGATAGTGCCGCTCATCCTGGTGTTTTTTGTCGCCGCGGTTTCCTCGTATGCCGGCAGGTATGCCCTGGCCTGGGTCGCGGACCGGCTGGTGCTGGACCTGCGCGTGGAGATGTTCAGGCGCCTGTTGCAACTGTCCTGCGCCGACCTGGACCGGCACACCGCCGGCAGCATGATCTCGAAATTTACCTTCGACGTGACCCAGTTGAAGGAGGCCTCGACCAATGCCATCACCACCTTGAGCAGGGACAC
The DNA here is from genome assembly GCA_965243115.1 of Gammaproteobacteria bacterium. Classification (GTDB taxonomy): domain Bacteria; phylum Pseudomonadota; class Gammaproteobacteria; order Eutrophobiales; family Eutrophobiaceae; genus JAAXHV01. The sequence continues at coordinate 298,766 of CBDEUD010000003.1, forward strand.
CCTCGCCATTATCGGGCTGGTGGCCTGGATGGCCTACATCGACTGGTTGCTGACGCTGATCGCGTTCCTGGCCGGACCGGTGATTTTGCTGGTATTGCTGGTCCTGCGCGCGCGCCTGCGCAGGATAAGCCGGCTGGTACAGGATTCCATGGCGGACCTGCACCATACACTTAACGAGGCCATCGCCGCGCACCGCATTATCAAGATCTTTGCCGGGCAGGAACAGGAGGGTGAAAAATTCGGCAACAAGGCCAACGCCAACCGCCGGGCCAACATGAAATTCGTTGCCGCCTCGGCAGTGGGCACTCCGGCGATCAACCTGATCACGGCGATCGTCCTGGGCATTATCGTGTACGCAGCCGCGGACCACGCCGCGGCCGGACAGATAACCGTGGCTGAATTCAATTCTTTTTTTGCCGCGCTGCTGATGCTGTTGAGCCCGCTGCGGAGATTGTCACGCATCAATGAAGACCTGCAGAGGGGCCTGACGGCGAGCGAAAGCGTGTTTGCGTTCATAGACCGGCAAGCCGAGCAGGACAACGGCAGCACTGCCATCCGCAGGCTGACGGGACAGATTGAAATACACGACCTGAGCTTTGCCTACGGCGAGGCCGGCGATGCGGCGCTCGATAAGGTGTCAATACGAGTCATGCCCGGCCAGACGGTAGCTGTTGTAGGGCCCTCCGGAAGCGGGAAAACGACGCTGGTGGATTTGATTGCCCGGTTTTATGACCCCGCAGCCGGCGCTATACGCCTGGACGGACTTGATATTCGCGACCTTTCACTGGCCCGGCTGCGTGAGAATATCGCCCTGGTCGGCCAGGACACGGTCCTGTATAACGACACGGTGTTCAACAACATCGCTTACGGCAGCAACCGTGGGGCCGGCATGGAACAGGTCAGGGAAGCGGCCCGCCTGGCCGATGCCCTGGCGTTTATCGATGCGCTTGAACACGGGTTTGACACCGTCATCGGCAATGACGGATCGCTGTTGTCCGGCGGGCAACGGCAACGCCTCGCGCTGGCGCGGGCGCTGTTGAAGAATGCGCCCATCCTGATCCTGGATGAGGCCACCTCGGCCCTCGATACGGAATCGGAGCGCAGCATCAAACTGGCCCTGGAATCGATCAGGCAGGACCGGACCTGTATTATCATCGCCCACAGGTTGACCACCATCGAAAACGCGGATCACATATTCGTCCTGGAAAAAGGCAGGCTGGTCGAGTCCGGTACGCACGACCAGTTGATCGCCCGGGACGGGGTGTATTCCCGGCTGTACGCCAGGGAAAAAGAGAATACTGTCGAGGTGCTGTAGAGTAGATATCTGCTCAACGATCAGTGAGCCGCCTAATCCGGCGCATCCTGGCTGTACCGGGGCAGTTCATCAACTATGTTGAGCCACTTCAACCGGCTTTCCGTGTAGATATGGTATCCGGGCTCCAGTTGTTCCGGGTCGTCCAGGGTGACGAAATTGAGGTCGACCGTTGTTCCGTGTTCGGTGTTTCTGAACAGCAACTGGGTGCCGCAGTCCCGGCAGAACTCGCGCTGCCCCCAGGCGGATGACCGGTAAATTCCAGGAGCTCCCTGCGTGTAGCGGAACGCCCCGGCGGGGAAAGTGGCCCAGGCCAGGACCGGGGCGCCGGCGGAATGCTGGCATATCCGGCAATGGCAGTACCCCGCATCATCCGGCGCGGATTGGAACGAATAGCGCAAAGTGCCGCAAAGACAACCGCCTTCATACATGATTGTTCTCCAATAACCCGGTCATTTCAGGGGTATCCGCACGCGGGGTTTTTGACGTTTCAGCGGATATTTCGGGACTAAACACCGGGATTGTTACTCCCCGGCAATGGTCATGTTTTCGATCAGTACCGAACCGGTCTTGATGTTGCCGCGGTTGTCCACGTCGTTACCGATGCAGACGATGTTTTTATATATTTCCTTCAGGTTGGCGGCCACGGTGATCTCCTCCACGGGGTAGCGGATCTCTCCCCGTTCGACCCAGAAGCCCGATGCGCCCCGGGAATAATCGCCGGTGACCTGGTTCACGCCGAAACCGATCATGTCGGTGATCAGCAGGCCGGTGTCCATCTGCCTTAACAGCGCATCCAGGTCCGGCCCGGTGGCCTCTACCGCCAGGTTATGCACCCCGCCGGCATTCCCGGTTGGCGCCATTCCCAGCTTGCGGGCGGAGTAGGCGCTCAGCACATAGCTCTCCAGCACGCCGTCCCGGACCAGGTGCTTGCGCCGGGTGGCCATGCCGTCGTCGTCAAACGGCGCGCTGCCCAGTTCCCTGGGCAGATGCGGCTGCTCCTCGATCCGCACCTGCGGGGCAAACACCTGCTCACCCAGCTTGTCCAGCAGGAACGATGCCCGCCGGTACAGGGCGCCGCCCGAGATCGCGGTGATGAGGGTGGCGAACAGGCCCCGGGCGACCGGCGCCTCGTAGATCACGGGAGCGCTGCGCGTACCCAGTTTTCTTGCATTGAGCCGGGACAGGGTGCGGCGGGCTGCCTCTTTGCCCACGTTCTCGACGCTGTCGAGGTCGCGCCGGTCCCGCGCCTTGGTATACCAGCCGTCCCGTTGCATCCTGCCGTTCTCCTCGGCAATGACGGTGCAGTCGATATTGTGGGAAGACCAGTCCCAGCCGTTGATAAAGTTGTGGGTGTTGCCGTACAGGTGCGAGCCCGTGTAGGTTGCCACCAGCGCCCCGTCGGAGTTGGTAAGACGTTTATCCGTGCGCCGCGCCGCGTCTTCACATGCAACGGCGAGGTCAATGGCGGCCCGGGGGGTGATGTCCCAGCTATGGCACAGGTCCAGGTCGGGGATATCCCGCGCCAGGTATTCGGGGTCGATCAATCCCGCGCAATCGTCCCGGCTGGCGTTCCTGGCGATGGTGCAGGCGGCATTGACGCTGGCCTCCACGGCGCCGGCGGAAAAATCGGTTGTGGAAGCGGAGCCTTTTCTGCCGCCGATGTAGACCGTCACCCCCAGGCCTTTATCGCGTTGATGTTCTATGGTCTCCACCTGGCCCATGCGCACGTTGACCGACAGTCCATGACCCGTGTTGATATCGGCCTCGGCGGAATCCGCGCCGAGCTTGCGGCACAGGGTCAGGGTCTGGTCGATAAGCGCGCGGGGTTCCTGGTGATGTGGCTGCATTTTGATATTTGGGGTCAGAGTAAAAATATAGTCGGACTGGAAACAGGTTCCGGATCATTATTGAATATTTTTACTCTGACCCCAAATATTTTTCTAACACTGTTACACGGAGTACAATTAGCCGATGGACGTATCCAGCGTGTTAGAAGGGCTGAATTCGGAGCAGCGCGAGGTTGTCGCCGCCCCTCCCGGCAATATCCTGGTGCTGGCCGGCGCAGGCAGCGGCAAGACCCGGGTCCTGGTGCACCGGGTTGCCTGGTACCTGCAGACGGAGCAGGCCGCGCCTTTCGGTATCCTCGCGGTCACGTTCACCAACAAGGCCGCCGCGGAAATGCGCGCCCGCATCGAGACCTTGCTGAAACGGCCGATCGGCGGCATGTGGGTGGGGACGTTTCACGGGCTTGCCCACCGCTTCCTGCGGCTGCACTGGCAGGAGGCGGGCTTGCCCGACAGTTTCCAGATCCTCGACAGTGAAGACCAGTTGCGCACCCTGCGCCGGGTGATCCGGGGCATGAACCTGGATGAGAACCAGTACTCTCCCAGGGAGGCGCAATGGTTTATCAACACAAAAAAAGATGACGGTTTAAGGCCGCAGCACATCGATTTACATGGCGACCACATCCTGGAGCGCATGGTCGCGATTTACCGCAATTACCAGCAGACCTGCGATCGTTCCGGCCTGGTTGATTTTGCCGAACTGTTATTGAGGACCCATGAACTGTTCCGTGACCAGGACAACCTGCTGCAGCATTACCGGCAGCGCTTCCGCCACATCCTCGTGGATGAGTTCCAGGACACCAACACGCTGCAGTACGCCTGGCTGCGCCTGCTGGCAGGCGCGGACAACCACCTGTTTGCCGTCGGCGATGACGACCAGTCCATATACAGTTTCCGCGGCGCCCGCATGGAAAACATGCAGCGTTTCCAGCAGGATTTCCCCGAACCGTCCCTGTTCCGTCTGGAACAGAACTACCGTTCAACCACCAACATATTGAATGCCGCCAATGCCCTGATCGCCAACAACAGGACCCGGCTTGGAAAAAACCTCTGGGCAGAAGGCAGGATAGGCGAAAAACTGGAACTTTACGCGGCCTACAGTGAACATGACGAAGCCCGGTTCGTAGTGGAACGGATCAGCGCTGCCCGGCTGAATAACGTGAACTACCAGGACAACGCCGTCCTGTACCGGGTCAGCGCCACCTCGCGGGTGCTGGAGGAAGCGTTGATGCAGGCCCAGGTGCCGTACCGCGTGTTCGGCGGCATGCGGTTCTACGAACGCATGGAGATCAAGGATGCCCTGGCGTACCTGCGGCTTGCCGCCAACCGGGATGACGATGCCTCTTTCGAACGTATCGTCAACACACCGCCCCGGGGCATCGGTCAGCGCAGCCTGGAAGAGATCCGCGGCCGGGCCAGGGGGGAAAACATACCGTTGTGGCAGGCTGCCTGCGCGCTGGTGACGGACAAGCTGCTGCCGTCCCGCTCCCTGACCGCGCTGGAGCGGTTTCTCGGGTTGATCGGGCAGACCGCGCAATCCATCAGCGGCAAGGACCCCGGTGCAGCCATGGATATCGCCATCGGCGCCAGCGGACTGGTTGAGCACTACCGCAGGGAAAAGGGAGAGCGGGGGCTTTCCCGGGTCGAGAACCTGGAGGAACTGGTCAGCGCCGCCGGGCAATTCGAGGTGGATGAGGACGTGCACGGCGCTACGGAACCCCTGGCGGCATTCCTGTCCCAGGCGGCGCTGGAAGCCGGCGACACCCAGGCCGATGCCTATTCCGACGCAGTCAACCTGATGACCCTGCACACTGCCAAGGGGCTCGAGTTCGACCGGGTTTACCTGGTGGGTATGGAAGAGGGGCTGTTCCCCCATCAACGCAGTTCCGGTGACCCGGCGCAACTGGAAGAGGAACGGCGGCTTTGCTACGTGGGCGTTACCCGGGCGCGCAGGAAGCTGACAATGAGTTACGCCCGGCACCGGCGCATGCACGGGGCGGACTTCTATCCGCAACCGTCGCGTTTCCTGGGTGAGATCCCGGCGGAACTCATCGACGACATCCGCCTGGGCGGCGCGGTAACCAGTGATTTTTTCAGCAAGGCGGAGCCCGATTCCGACACGCCTTTCGGTCCCGGTCAGCGGGTGGTGCATACCCGCTTCGGTGAAGGCACGGTGTTGAACCTGGAAGGCCGGGGCAGCCATGCCCGTATCCAGGTCAATTTCGAGAGGTCCGGCGCGAAATGGCTGGTGCTGGCGTACGCAAACCTGCAGCCTGCCTGAACCGGTCCCTGTCAACCCGCCTGGTAACCACAGAGAACACTGAGAACACAGAGAAAAAAGATGGAATCAATATACAACTCCCCTGTTACGAGGACGCTGATACGACAATCGTTATTTCTTTTGCTCGCGGTAACGCTGAGCGCCTGTGGCAGCGGCGGTCCGGAAGAAGCAGCGAACACGGAGATCGATACCGGGAAGATCTACCGCTGGAAGATGGTGACTACCTGGCCGGCGAATTTTCCCGTGTTTCAGGAGGCGCCGGAAATGTTTGCCGAAAATGTCCGGATCATGAGCAACGGCAGGCTGGATATCAATGTCTTTGCCGGCGGCGAACTGGTGCCGGCGTTGCAGGTGTTTGACGCCGTATCCCAGGGCGCGGTGGAGATGGGGCACGGCTCTGCGTATTACTGGGCAGGCAAGGTGCCGGCCGCGCAGTTCTTTTCCACGGTCCCCTTCGGCATGGAACAGAAGGGCGTGGAAGCCTGGCTATATCACGGCGGCGGCCTGGAGTTGTGGAACGAGCTGTATGAACCGTTCAACGTCATTGCCCTGCCCATAGGCAATTCCGGGGTGCAGATGGGCGGCTGGTTCAACAAGAAAATAGAGTCCATCACCGACCTGAAGGGCTTGCGCATGCGTATCCCCGGACTCGGCGGCAAGGTGCTGGACCGCGCCGGCGGCAATCCCATACTGATGTCCGCGGGAGAAGTCTACACGGCGCTGGAACGCGGCACGATCGATGCCACGGAGTGGGTCGGCCCGCTCCACGACCTGCGCCTGGGACTGAACCGGGCGGCGAAGTTTTATTATTACCCCGGCTGGCATGAGCCGGGCACGGAACTGGAATTGCTGATTAACAAGGCGCGCTGGGACAGGTTGCCGGCCGACCTCCAGGAGATCGTCAAACAGGCTGCCGCCGCGACCAGCGCGTGGACCTTCAGCGCACTGGAGTACCTGAACAGCCAGGCGCTGAAGGAGTTATCCGCGAAAAAGAATGTGCAGATGCTGCCGTTTCCGGCAGAGGTCATGGAAGAACTGCGCGCCATCACCACGCAGACACTGGAGGAAGAGGCCGGCAAGGACCCTGATTTCAAGCGCGTGTATGAAGCATACCTGGCGTTTCAGGAAGACTATCAACCCTGGCATCGTTTAACGTCCCAGGCACTGGAAAACTGAGGCGGCAGCTCCTGGTTATGCGTATGCGCGGTTGTTCCTGCGCCGGTAATAAAAATAAAACGCCACACAGCAGAGCAGCAGCCACGCGGAGGCCAGATCCCCCATGAACTGGTCGTACCGGTTTACCAGGTGGGCATGGGGGTTGTGCGGGACGAAGCCGGCGACATGCTGGATGACCTTTTCCCCGGTAATCAGCCCTGCATGGATGCCGATGCACAACGCGAGGTTGCCGGTCAGCAGGCGTACCAGTCCCAGCAACAGACCCAGAAAAAACAGGGTGATCATGGTGTCGTAGCGCACCGGGTCGGCAAACTGGAACAGCGCCGCCGGCAGCATTGTCACACCGGTGTACCAGGTAATCACGGTGTCCGCCGGCAGGTCGCGGAATTTCAGGTAGTGTACCGCGCTGTACACCAGGCTGACCGTGACCAGCGCAACGGCCTGGTTGGTACGGCGGCTCAAACCGCCCTGCAGCGCGCCGCGGAACATAAGCTCTTCGACAATGCCCACAACCAGGCCCAGGAGCAGGCCCTTGAACAACAGCACGGATAACGTCTCGAGCGAGAATAATTGTTGGTAATCGAGGTTATGTATGCCCAGCAGCAGGAGGCTGGCCTCGATAAGCCCCATGACGGCGAGTCCGGCCGCGAGTCCCTGGAACAGCCGGATGTGGATGTTATGGAAACGGATGCCGAGTTGTTGCAATGACGGTCCGTGAATTCGGCAGAAATAAAGCAGGCTGAACAGCAGGCCGCTGAACAGTGTCGTCCGGGATACGGTTTTTCTGAATGGGACTTCCGTGAATTCGGAAACTATCTCGTATACGGGATACGCAAGGAGGGCGCCGGACAGGATGGCGCTTATGAAAACAATGAAAAATACAAACAGGGCGCGTAGGGTACGGCTGGCGGGCATTGGGCTGTCTTTCCGGCGGGCCTGTTCATGGATTACCGGCTGTTCGCCACCATGTAGTCCACGGCAGCTTTGACTTCGGCGTCTGTCAGGTTCATATTGCCGCCCCTGGGCGGCATGGCGATGATTCCGCCTTCACTGATAAAACCCTTGATGGCGCGTTCATAGAGCAATGCCATGCCCTGGGCAATGCGGCTTTCCCACGCAGCCTTGTCGCCCACCCTGGGAATGTTCGGCAAGCCGTTGTGACAGCTGATGCAGAGTCCGTTGTATACCCGCAGGCCCATGTCTGCAGGCTCCTCGCTGGTGGCTACCGTCGCGACGGTAGCCACCTCCACACCCTCTGCCGTTTCATCAAGCACGTTCACCACGCCTACCGGAACCGTGTTCGCGGAGACCTTGGTTGCCTGCTTGCGCGCAACGGCGTCTTCGTCCACTCCCAGGTACAACGCCAGCACCAGGAATATGATGATCATCACGGCCAGCAGGCCGATCACGATCGAGTAGTTATAAAAAAACGCCTTGTCCTCTTTCGAGCCCATATTTTCCTCCTCTCTGTTTATAAAATTCCTAATTCGTAATTCCTGCTTCCCTTGACTGCATTTTAACAACCTGCCTTGCAATGTCATACCACCCTGAGGGGGTTACGGGAGCTTCACCGGCTTGGTCCCTGGCGGCATTTTTTGCATCCAGGTAGTCTTCGATGCCCACCCGCTCCAGGACCTCCTGGAATGCGCCGAACTGCAGGCTGTCAAACGGCTTGTCGGCGCCGTACTTGTCATGCAGGGGGTGGGGCGGGTAGATATGCATCGCAGCCGCGTAACCGGAAGGGATGACGGCCTTGTCTTTTCCCAGCAGATGCGGCAGCAGGTGTGTATGCGGGCCTGCCTCGGTACGGCCGCCTTGTTGCGGGATGGGGGTGCAGACTTCGATACGGCCCAGCTTTGATATAGCGACACGGGCCGGCGCCGCATCCTGCAGCAATCCCAGCAAGGCATGCCCCTGGTCCGGCAGGGACTGTCCGCAGAGCGAATTGAGTTCCTTCACCATGCCTTTGTCCCCGGAGCGCACGCAGAAGCGCGCCAGTTTCGATCCCAGGCCGAGGTCGAACAGTTGTTTATCCCTGTCCCCGGGGCGCACTGCTTCGGTGTCTGCGCCCAGGGCCGTTATGACGTGGTGCGCGGGTAACAGCGACAGCCTCCCGGGCAGGGCGAGGGCGATGGCCTGGGTCCATGAACGCGTGCAATGGGCGATCTCCTCGTATGCAAAACAGGCAATCTCGCCGGGCAGATTGACGGCGATGGCACCCCGTTCCGTTACGGCATGAAGCCGCTGCGCGCTTTCCCCGAAGCTGACGCGTTCGCCGTCATCGTACATGAACTCGGCGATGGCCCCGGAAATACCGTTACTCCAGCTGCATTCACTGGAGCGCAGGTAACGTCTGACCAGGCCGATGGCCATGTCACGGGTGGGGTTCATGGGCTAATGGCTGTGCCCGTGCAGGCGTTCGTGCTCTTCCCGTACCCGGTCCTTGCGCTGCGCCAGCGCCGCGGACGAAACCAGCTCCTTATCGGCAACGATGGTTTCCAGCGCGGCCAGCCAGTGATGGTAATAGGTATTGCCGAGGTCGGGATCGCCCCCGGCGCGGGCCGCGGCGATGGCCCGGTTGAGTTGTTCCGCCCACTCGCCCCAGGTGAAGACCCCCTGTTCATGCAGTCTCAGCACCAGGGCAAAGGCCTGCGCCTGCCAGGGTTCCCTGAAGACGGGACCGTCTTCATCCAGCGGCAAACCGGGCAGGGATCCGAGTTCAGGCAGTTTCACGGACGAGGCCATTATCCGGCCGGGTCCATGTAATCATCGAACAGGTCAATGTAGACGCGGTCCTGCTCCGGCGCTTCCTCACCCCATAACTCCCGGGCCGTGAAGCGGACGTTGTAAACGTGCTGCGGCTTGTCCGGACCGCCGTGGGCATTGGTATCGGGCAGGAGAAAGATCCCGTGGTACATCTCCACCACGCCGCGCCGGCCCCTGATATAGCGGGGAATGCGCGTGTGGTGCAGCGGGTTGATGTTCCTGGCAATAATCTCGTCCCCCACCCTGAATTTTGGCGGGATGTCGGCGTCGACAAACACCGGGATACGGTTGTTCATGCCGTATTGCATCCTCTCGACAGAAGCGGCTTCCACGCCGGCCGGTAGTCCCGGCGCCGTTACCTTGCCGGATTCCAGTTCCTCCCCGGTCACGATATCCTTCAGCAGCATCATGTGCTCAAGGCTGTACAGCCATTTTTCGTAGTACGAGAAGGTCAGGTAGTCAGCGGGCGGAATGGTTTCCGTCATGTAACGCACTTCATCGGTGGCAAATATGCCGGCGCCCATCGTCGCGAGGGTCATCGCATACACCTTTCTTTCCCAGTCGTGGTGGAACACCGGCTCGTCTTGTTCGATATTCACGGGCCCGATGTTGTCCATACCGCCTATGTCATGGATGCCGTTCATAACGCGCTGTTCTCCGTCCGTTATTGTTTAAGGGCAACCAGGCCGGTGCCCACCATGGAATCACGGGTGATGAGTTCCTGCAACTCCTCTTCACTCATATCCTCCGTGCCGTGCGGACGCCGGGGCAGCACCAGGTACCTGATCTCGGCGTTGCTGTCCCACACCCTGACCTCGGTGTCTTGCGCCAGTTCGAGCCCGAATTCCTTTAACAGGCCGCGCGGGTCGCGTACCGCCCTGGCCCGGTAAGGCGTGCTTTTGTACCAGTTGGGCGGGAGGCCCAGCACCGGCCAGGGATAGCAGGAGCACAGCGTACATACCACCAGGTTATGAATCTTTTCGGTGTTTTCCACCACCACCATGTGGCTGCCTTCGATGCCGGTGTACCCCAGTTCCGCCATGGTGCCGGACGCGTCTTCCAGCAACCTGGCCTTGAACCCGGGATCGGTCCACGCCCTGGCGACGATGCCGGCGCCGATATGCGGGCCCACCTTGTTTTCAAAGTGGTCGATGATGGCATCCAGGGTTTCCGGGTTGACCGCCCCTTTTTCAACCAGGAGGGATTCCAGGGCCCTGACGCGTAGCTGTACTTCCGTCAGCGGCGCACGATGAGATGATCCTGCCATTTTTTCCGCCTCTCTAGGTTATTTTTATGCGCGCATCAGCATGACATAAAGCTATGCGCCGGTTCAAGCGGTTACGTTGGGTTGGGTGTGTTATTCTGGGTCCCGGAGACCGGTCAGGGACTCAAGTACGCTATACTGGGTGCGGATTTCATCCAGTGAAATAAAAAATTTATACACTTGTAACACACCAGGCAGAGCCGATGCGACGATCCGCTTTCATTTTACTGATGTTCGTCGGGGGGACGATCGTCGCCGTCAGCATGGGCATCCGGCAATCGTTCGGGGTGTTCCTGCAACCGGTAGTCACCGACCTTGAGCTTACCCGCACGACGTTCGGGCTGACCATTGCCATTCAGAACCTGATCTGGGGTCTGGCGCAGCCGTTTGCCGGGATGCTGGCGGACAAGTACGGCAGTATCCGGGTACTGATCCTGTCCAGCCTGCTTTACATCACCGGACTGGTCCTGACCGCCATGTCATCATCCGCTACCGGACTGCACCTGAGCCTGGGGATGCTGGTCGGTCTGGCGATGAGCGGGACGACGTTTACGGTGGTATTGAGCGCGGTAGGCCGCCTGGTTGCGCCGGAGAAAAGGAGCCTGGCGTTCGGCATTGTCTCTGCAGGCGGGTCCATCGGCATGTTTACCTTTGTGCCGCTGGGCCAGTTGTTCATCGGGCTGTACGGCTGGTCTGTCGCGTTTCTCATCCTTGCCGGATGTGTCACTCTGGTGCCGCTGCTGTCCCTGGTTTTTCAGCGCCAGTCAAAAGATGAATTTGCCGGGACCGATATGCAGCGGGAAACCCTGGCGCAGGTTTTGGGCAGCGCCCGGACCCATTCCGGCTACTGGCTGCTGAACAGCGGCTTCCTCGTCTGCGGGTTCCACGTGTCTTTTATCGCCACGCACCTGCCGGCGTTCCTGAATGACTCCGCCATCTCGCCCATGCGCGCCGCGTTCGCGCTCGGCTTGATCGGCGTATTCAATATACTCGGCACCTACCTGGCCGGCCTGTACGGGGGGCGTTACCGGAAAAAATACCTGCTGAGCGGACTTTACTTCGGACGCGCCGCGGTGATTGCCCTGTTTATCGCCCTGCCCTTGAGCGACGTGACCGTCATGCTGTTCGCCGCGGCCATGGGCCTGCTGTGGCTGGGCACCATACCGTTGACCAGCGGCCTGGTGGTTCAGATCTTCGGTGTCCGTTACGCCGGGACCTTGTTCGGCATCGTGTTCTTCAGCCATCAGGTGGGCAGTTTCCTGGGCGCCTGGCTGGGCGGTTATTTCTTTGAAGCGACCGGTTCCTACACCCTTATGTGGCAACTGGCCATCGTGCTGGGCATCGTTTCCGCCCTGCTGCACTGGCCCATCAGGGACGAACCGGTAGTTGCCCAGGCAGCGCCGGCATAGCGGGAGTTGTCAGCGGCGGCGTTCTTCCCGGATCAATTCATCCAGGGTTTCCAGCATCACCTCGAAGGAGCCGGCCGAGGATGCGGAGATCAGGTACCTGCCGTTTACGATGAGCGATGGAACGCCGGTAATCTTCGCGTCGCGGGCCATCAGGAATGCCTGTTTCATCTTGACTTCGGTTTCGTTGGAATCGTAGTGCCTGGCAAATTCCTTTTTGTCGAGGTCCAGGTCCGCGGCGAAATCAACCAGGGTGTCACGGGTAAAAATATTACGCCGCTTTGCGTGCAGCGCGTTGAACAGCGGGGTATGGAACCGTTCCAGCGCGCCCATTTTCTCAGCCGCAAAAAAGCCCCGGGCATGAACCGCCCAGCGGCTGTTCAGCACCCCGGGCACCTGGCGGAAGACAACGTCCTCCGGTTTGGTTTTCAGCCAGGCCTTGATGTGCGGTTCGAAGCTGAAACAGTGGGAGCAGCCGTACCAGAAGATCTCAACGACCTCGATATTGTCGCCGGACCGGGTCGGCAGGGCGGGTTTGATCTGCGTGTAGGCAGGTCCGCCGTGGGAGTGTTCCTGGGCCGAACCCGGGGAAACCGCCGCCAGCAGCAGAAATGAAAGCAGTAATCGGAATATACGCATTATAATTCACCGTAGGAATGTAAACCGGACAGAAACATGTTGACGCCGAGGAACGCGAACAGGGTCACGAACAGGCCGGCTATCGCCCAGGCGGCCATGGCCGGACCTTGCCAGTTCCTGCTGATGCGCATGTGCAGCCAGGCTGCGTAATTCAGCCAGACGATCAGCGCCCAAGTTTCCTTGGGGTCCCATGACCAGTAACCGCCCCAGGCCTCGGCTGCCCAGAGTGAACCCAGGATGGTAGCTACGGTAAAGAAGGCGAACCCCAGGGCGATGGCCTTGTACATGATATCGTCTATCTCCGCCCGAACCGGCAGGCGCGCCAGCAGCGCACGCGGGTTGCTGTCATCACCCCTGGCCAGGTAGGCCAGCCCCAGCATGGCGGCGATGCTGAAGCAGCCGTAGCCTATGAAATTGGCCGGGACATGGATCTTCATCCAGTAACTCTGCAACGCGGGCACCAGCGGCTGGATCTCGTGGGCGCCGCGCTCGAAGGTGTACCATAACAGGAAGCCCACGGCGGCGCTGATAACCAGCAGGACGAACCCGCCCAGGGCCCGGGTCCGGTAGCGTCTCTCGTAGTACAGGTAAATGATCGCGGTGGTGACGCAGAACAGGATGAACACCTCGTACAGGTTGCTGACCGGAATGTGGCCTATCTCCGGGCTGATCAGGTAGGATTCGTACCAGCGTACCAGCATGCCGGTCAAACCCATGCAGGCGCCGGTCCAGGTCAGGCCGGTGCCGACCGCGGCGGAAAATGCCGAGCCGGTGAACAAAGCGAAGAAATAGCTCAGGGTCGCCAGTACAAAAAGGAAACTCATCCACATGACAGCCGACTGGCTGGCCAGGAAGTACTGCAGCAGGAAACGCTCATCGGCGCGGGCAAGCGCGGCGTCATAGAGCTGTATGGAGAGCAATGCCAGCACGGCGACGACGAGCAGCAGGCGCCGGAATTCCGTCCAGGCTGCGCCGGCATAGCCCAGCGCAAGGGTGGTACAGGTAAAGATTATCCACTCATACCCGTTCAGGTTGTAGCGGTAATTGAGGTAGACAAAACCGAAGCCGCCCAGCAGCAACGCCCACCACAGGCAGTCGACCGTCCCCGGTGAGAACCGGTTGCCTGCCGGCCCGGGCAGGTCTGACGGGGCCCTGGATGTCATGACATCGGTGCGCATGGCTTATAGGACGAATATCGTCTGAATTAGTTCGGCGGAAAAGATTGTTCTATTGTACGCGAAATCCGTTCAAAGTAACGACTGAAATCGCGGGAATGGCGTGTGCGTGAGCCGGCCAGCAGCATTTCAGCGCCCGTGCCTGCGGGTTTGACGACCGCCCACAAACGTTCATGAGGCACGTAGAATAATAAAAACACGCCCAGCATCAACAGGCCGAAACCCAGGTAGACCCACTTGGCGCCCGGGGCGCGGGCGATTTGCAGACCCGACGATTCCACGTGTTCGAAGCCGGTCAGTTGCAGGTAGTAGGGGAAGCCGTACTGGTGCAGGGCCGACAAGGTGACGATCGCGTCGTTGAGAAAGCGGATTTCCCTTTCGCTTATCCCCGTCACGTCCAGGCCGGCGTCAGCCAGTGTTGCGGTGTAGGCCTGCTCCAGGCCGAAGCGCAGGATTTTCATCGACGCGCTGTTCACCGTGCGGGCGGTGTCCTCGTCCATGGCCGGGTCGATCTGCTGTTGCAGCATGGGAAACCCGCCGTCCAGGAACAGGCGGATCAACCTGAGCGTCACGTCGCCCACGTCCTGTTCCGTGATGTTTGCGTCCGGGCTGTTCCCGGGCAGCAGGACTGTCTGCCTGGCGGCATAGATGCGCCTGAGCCTCTCATCATCATGCAGCAGGTTGAGCAAGGCGAAGAAACGTCCGGGCGAACCCTCGTCATCCGCGGGAATGTGCAGGTAGCGAAACTCCTCCTCCAGCGAGGAGCGCACGCCGCTCAGCAGGAATTCCCGGCCCTCCAGGGTTATGGGATACATGTAGTTGAGATATTCGTTGGCCCGCCCGTCCTTCAGGCGAACCTTGAAATTCACGCTGGGACCGAAGTCACGGAACTTTTTGTCTATTGCCGGATCCTCGTTGGCAAAGATATTGAACTTGCGGAATTCGTCCATTTCCAGCCGGTATGCCACTCCGCTGTGTTCGAGGACGAGGTCGCCGTTTACCCTGAGTGACCGGTCAAGAACCGCCGCTGATGCCAGGTCATGCAGTCTGAAATCCAGTTTCGATCCCCCGTCACCGAAACTGGCCTGGTAGATGGTATAACCCTTGTAACTGAGCGGGTGGTTGACGGCGATGGTGTGTTCGATGCGCCGTGAGCCTTCCTGGATTACCAGGTCGCTTTCAAAGGACCTGGGTTGCCCGCTCGGGTAGTGTTCCACGCGGAAATCCTCAAGCAGGATTGTGAAAGGCAGCGGCTGAACCAGGTACCCGGCGCCCAGGTTGACGAAGGCGGCCCCGGCGGCGCGGCCTTCGGGTATGGAAACGCTGGCGCGGAACGAGGAATTATCGACCGGCAGCTTGCTCCTGTCCGGGATCCGGCTGACAGGTAGGTCCCGGGTTTCCGCCTGCAGCGACCCCTGCAGGGTCCTGATTTTCAGCGGGACGTTGCTGTCGAGAAATCCGCCGATACAGATTATCACCACCGCACAGTGGGTAAACAGGTAACCGTAGCGGTTGGCAGCGCCCTTCATGGCCGCAACGGTGGTTCTCTCCCCATGCCGTTTTATCCGGGTCCTGAATCCCAGGCTCGTGAAACTATCAGCCAGCTTCGCAACCGCCTCGTCGTGCGCAACGGAAGTGGCGTGCCGGCTGTGGTCCGCCAGGTTGACAAGCTGCTGTTCCTGCATGTCTTCACGGTATTGCTTCAGGCTGGCGAGTATCCTGGGCGTGTTGCGGTACAGACAGATGCTCGTGGTTGTCACCAGGAAGGCCAGTATGAGGATGAACCAGCTGCTCGAGTAGATATCGTACAGGCCCAGTTTTTCGAATACGCCGTGCCAGAACGGACCGAACTTAACTATGTAATTCTGGTATGGCTCGTTTTGCCTGAGTATGGTGCCGATTACGGAAGCCAGCGCCAGCGCCACGAGCAAGGTGACGGCCAGGTTCATCGAGCCGAGGAACCCGAGCATCCTGGCGGCTTTATGTTTCACGTTAAGCCTTCGTGTCAGAGCATGATGCCCGGCCGTCAGTGCAGGCCCTGGAGGTAATCTGCAACCGCCTCGATGGCATCGTTGGACATCCTGCCGGCGATATCGCGCATGATGCCGTTGCGATCGTTGGCCCGCTCCTCGGCCTTGAAAGCCTTTAACTGAAGTTCCGTGTAGGCTGCATGCTGTGCATTGATCCTCGGGTAGTTGGCCGCAGGGTTGCCTATGCCGGTGGGACCGTGGCATGCCATACACGCGGCCAGACCCTTGGTTACGTCACCTGCCCGATACAGGTGAGCGCCGAACTCCAGGTTTTCCGGCCGGGTCTGTCCTATGCCGGGTTTCTGGGCAGCGTAATACGCCGCAATGTCGGTGATATCCTGGTCGCTCAAGGCCATGGCCAGGGGGGCCATCTGGTCGTTTTTCCGGCGCCCGTCCCGGTAATCCTGCAATTGCTTTATGATGTATTCAGCGTGCTGGCCGGCCAGGTTGGGCCACGACGGGTTGGCGCTGTTGCCGTCCGGGCCGTGGCATACGGCGCAGACAGCCGCTTTCTGCCTGCCGGCCTCGATGTTCCCCGCGGCGAACAGGGCTGCGGGTAACAACACCAGGACCAGTGCGCTGATCAGTTTGTTTAACATCCGGTTCTGCCTTGATAAAACGTATTATTTTTTGCGAATGGCGCTATCTTACAGAATAATTGAAAAAAGTGGATAGCACGAAGAATTTTATTTTTTGCCGGAACCCATGAGCGACAACCGATATCGCAACTCCGTTTACCTGTTCAGCGCACACCGGCTCGCGCAGCTGCCGGCTGATACGGGCAAGGAGGTCGTCTTTGCCGGCCGCTCCAACGCCGGCAAATCCAGCGTGCTCAATACGCTTGCCGGACAGAAGAAACTTGCCCGTACCAGCAAGCAGCCGGGGCGGACCCGGCAGATTAACTTTTTTGCCGTTGAGGATAATACGCGTCTCGTGGACCTGCCGGGTTACGGTTACGCCAGGGCGCCGATCTCTCTGAGACAGCACTGGGGAGAACTCATCAACGCTTACCTGGAACGGCGCCGGTGCCTGGCCGGCCTGGTCCTGATCGTGGATATCAGGCGCGGCCTGGCTGATCTCGACCGGCAGATGCTGGCCTGGTGTGAAAATAATACCTTGCCGGTGCACGTATTGTTGAACAAGTCCGACAAGCTGTCCCGCGCTAAAGCCAGGCAGGCCCTGGCTGCGGTCGGGGGGGAGCTTGGGGAGAACGGCAGCGTCCAGCTGTTTTCCGCGCTGAAAAGGCACGGGCTCGAAGACCTGTGCCGCACGCTGGATGCGTGGCTTGAATAAGACGTTTTTACAATAAGTTGGCCCCGGTGTTGTGAGGGGGAGGGAAATCCACCGGGGCCAGGTAACCCGGCTGGGGAAAACCGGGATTCGTTTACTATCACGCGGTTCTGATAGCAGGGAATATTTTCCTGTAATAAAACAGACCCTCAGGTCATGAAAAAGTTCCGAATCAGTGCCGGGAGGGGATTTTTATGCACAGATCAGGGAGTTAGCGGTGTTTTCGACCGCCTGGCCCTGCCGGGAATGCCAGGAAAACGCTAAAACTACGCTAACCTGTTGAAATATATGAAGATTAAGAAATTGTTTAAATTTTAACAGTTTTGTCACAAATCCAGTGTTTTTCCGTAGTTCAGGGCCTGCCCGGCCACTGTATCCACAAAGTTATCCACAAAAAATGTGGATAACAAATTAACTTCAAGTATGACAGGTAGTTATGTTTTTAAAACTAGAATTCATATCAAAGAAGCGCGCTAAATTTACATGTAAAACATCACCGGCGGGGCGCCGTACCGGGTCTCCCATACTGTATTTGCAGCCGCCCGAAACCGGCGGAATCACATGCTGTACTTGCGATTGAATTTATCCACCCGGCCGGCCGTATCCAGGATCTTCTGTTTGCCCGAATAGAACGGATGGCACAGCGAGCATACTTCTATGTGCAGGTCGCCTTTGTAGGTTGACTGCGTTGAGAACGTATTGCCGCAACTGCAGGTGACCTTGATTTCATGGTAATCCGGGTGAATGTCGGTTTTCATCGTTTAGCCCTGTTTCATTTCCGGGCGCAGATTGTAGAGGAATCGGCCGCGCCGTGCAACCTTGTTTTGCCGCCGGGGGCACGGACACCTCGTGATTATAATCTGAATTCAGCTGCCACCGGGGTGTGGTCGGAGGGGCGTTCCTGCCGGCGCGGCACGATATCAATCCAGCTGTCGGCGCAACGGCGGCTGAGCTCGCCTGACGCCAGGATAAGGTCGATACGCAAGCCGCGGTTGCGGGCAAAATCGCCGGCACGGTAATCCCACCATGAAAACGAATCCTGTTCCTGCTCGAACAACCGGTAGGTGTCCGTTAAACCCCGGTTAACGAGTCCGGACAAGGCATCCCGCTCGGGCCGGCTGCACAGGATCTTGCCGCGCCATAACGCCGGGTCGTGCACGTCGGCATCGGTGGGCGTGATGTTGAAATCGCCGAGCAGGACGAGTTTGCCGTGACGTTGCAGCAGTTTGTCCGAGAACGCGTCGAGCGCGGCCAGCCATTCCAGTTTGTAGGCGTATTTCTCCGAGCCGACCTCGGCACCGTTGGGCACGTAAAGGTTCAGCACGCAAACGTCATCCACCAGGGCGCACAACACGCGTTTTTGCGGATCGTCGAAGCCGGGCAGACCGGTATGCAATACCTCAACCCGGGACCTGCTCGCGAGGGCGACTCCGTTGTAGGTTTTCTGCCCGCAGAAAACCACCTGGTAACCTGCCTCGTGGAAGGCCTGTACCGGGAAATTCTCGTCCTGGGTCTTGGTTTCCTGCAAGGCGAGCGCGTCGGGTTTGTGGTCGTCCAGCCACCTCAGTACCTGCGGCAGGCGCACCTTCAGGGAATTGACGTTCCAGCTGGCAATGGTCCACATGGGTGCCGCCTCAGGCGTGAACCGGTGTTGCGGGCGTGATGCCGGAGTGCCGCAGCAGCGCGTCGATTACGGGCTTGCGGCCCCGGAACTCGACGAACAGGTCCATGGGTTCCCGTGAACCGCCCTGTTCCAGGACGGTATGAAGGAAGTCCCGGCCCGTTGCCGCATCGAAAATCCCGTTTTCCTCGAAGCGCGAGAACGCATCCGCGGAGAGCACCTCGGCCCACTTGTAACTGTAATACCCCGCGGCGTAACCACCCGCAAAGATATGGGCGAATCCATGCTGAAAGCGGTTGTCGGGAGGCGCCTTGACGACGGCGACGTCCGCCCTGACCTCGTCCAGCAGGGATTGTATGTCGTTGGTGTCGCGGCCGCGCTGTTCATGGTGCAGCCGGAAGTCGAACAGGGACAGTTCCAGTTGCCTGACCATGTGCATGCCGGCATGGAACGTCCTGGCCTGTTGCATCTTCCCGAACAGGTCGTCCGGAAGCGCTTCCCCGTTCTCGTAATGGCGCGCAAACAGGTCCAGGGATGCCCGTTCCCAGCACCAGTTTTCCAGGAACTGGCTGGGCAGTTCCACCGCATCCCAGGGGACGCCGTTTATGCCGGCCACCGCGGCGTAATCGATCAGCGTCAGGATGTGGTGCAGGCCGTGGCCGAATTCGTGAAACAGGGTGAGCACCTCGTCGTGGGTGAGCAGGGAAGGCTTGCCGGAAACCGGCGGGGTGAAGTTGCAGGTCAGGTAGGCCACCGGTGTCTGCAGCGCACCGTTGCTGATCCTGCGCGTGACGCATTCGTCCATCCAGGCGCCGCCGCGCTTGTGCGGCCGGGCGTACAGGTCGAGATAGAACCCGCCGCGCAGCGCGCCGCCCTCGTCCCGGACCTCAAAGTACTGGACGTCCGCATGCCATGCTTCGACCCCTTCCCGTTGTGTGATGCTGAGGCCGTATAACCGGTTGACCACGGCGAACAGCCCTTGGACCACCCGGTCTGCGGGAAAATAGGGGCGCAGTTCCTCCTGGGAAAAGTCGAATTTTTTCTGTCTCAGTTTTTCCGAATAATAAGGTATGTCCCAGGCCTGCATATCCTTCAGACCGTATTCCTCGGCCGCAAATTTCTCCAGCCCTGCCAGTTCCCGTTGCGCAACCGCCTTGCTGCGCGCGGCCAGGTCATGCAGGAAGGCCATGACATCTTCCGGCGAGTCGGCCATCTTTTTTGCCAGGGAGTATTGTGCGTAGTTGCGGTAACCCAGCAATGCAGAAAGCGCCTGCCGTAGCGACAGGATCTCCGTCATCAACGGCCCGTTGTCCCATTTCCCGGCATTGGGGCCCTGCTCCGACGCACGGGTGTTATATGCGGTGTACATTTCCTTCCTGAATTCCCGGTCATCGGCGTAGGCCATTACCGGTTGGTAGGAGGGATATTCCAGCGTGAACAGCCAGCCGGACTGATCGCGCCGGCGCGCGGTCTCGGCCGCCAGTTCGAGCGCGGTCTCGGGCAAACCGCTTAGCAGCGACTCGTCCGTCACCGGTTTTGTCCAGCCGTGAGTGGCATCCAGCAGGTTCTCCTCAAATCGGGTCTGCAGCTTCGAGAGGCGTTGCTGCAATTCCTTGTACCGGTCCTTATCCTGCTGTTCGAGGTCGATGCCCGACAGGCGGAAATCGCGCAAGGCATTACTGATGATCTTTTGCCGGGGGATGTCCAGCCGGTCAAATTCCTCTCCCTGTGCAAGGTGCCCGACGGCCCGGAACAACTCTTCATTCTGTCCCAGTTCGGTGGCGTGGTCCGTCAATTTGGGCAGGCAGGCGTTATAGGCCTTGCGCAGCGCATCGTTATCGGCTACCGAGTGCAGGTGGCTGACGGGCGACCAGGCGCGCTTCAGTTGGTCGTCCTTTTCCTCCAGGGGCCGGAATAACGTATCCCAGGTATGTTCTTCCTGCCCGCCCAGCACAGCGCGCAACAGGGCGCGGTGTTCATCCAGCAGCTGGTCGACGGCCGGCTCTACATGTTCCGGCCTGAGCCGGCCAAACGCCGGCAGGGTGAGGTTTTCAAGTAACGGATTAGTCATGTTCTGATACTAATAATGAGAATTATTTTCATTTAAAATCAATAAGTTATGCTTTACAAACAGAATTTTTACCGGTATCCTTCCGTTTCGGCTTCAGTTAAGGGGACAAATACATACTGTCCTCCCGTGATAATGGAAACTGCCGGCGATCAACTCGTTGTTAATCTGGAGACTTATTATGCAAGGTGACAAGAAAATAATCGAGTACCTTAACAAGGTGCTCAAGAATGAACTGACGGCGATTAACCAGTACTTCCTGCATGCGCGCATGTGGAAGGACTGGGGCCTGAAGGAACTGAATGAGCATGAGTACCATGAATCCGTCGATGAGATGAAGCATGCGGATAAACTCGTAGAACGCATTCTATTCCTGGAAGGCCTGCCCAACCTGCAGGACCTGGGCCGGCTGTATATCGGCGAAAATACCGTGGAGATGCTGGAATGCGACCTGAAACAGGAAAATCTCGCCATACCCCTGTTACGCGAGGCCATAGCCTGCTGCGAGGCCGAGCGGGATTATATCAGCCGCGAACTCCTGGAAGATATCCTTGAGAACGAGGAGGAACACGTGGACTGGCTGGAAACCCAGCTTGAACTGATAGAGAAGGTCGGCCTGGAGAATTACCAGCAATCCAAGATGTAGCACTCATCACACCTTGAGTGTCCAGCGGTCCCGCCCGTACAGGTGGTCGTAATTCCTGCGCAAGCAGGAATCCACAGAACCGGAACAAATTTTAGTTGCAAATGGTTCTCATTTGTTTTACAATTCGTGTTACCAAACAATCTGCATGTAGAGAAAACTGTCAGATGTACGTATGTGTATGTAACGCGGTAACCGAAGGGCAAGTCAGGCAGGCCATAAACGAAGGCGCCCTGACGACGCGCCAGGTCAGGCAAAAACTGGACGCCGAAAGCGTGTGCGGCTCCTGCGACGATTGCCTGGAAGACTACCTTGCCGAAGCATTCATGTTCACTACCCCCTCTCTTGCTGTCGCAACCGCCGAATAGCTATTTACCGGCGCTTCTCTCACTATCGACAACACCTGCGTAAAGTAATTACCTGCTGGTGACTAAGCAGGGATGCCTGGATCATGTCATTGATTCCTCCTTTCACGGGAGGGGGAAGAATAAACAACCTTAGGGAATCATACGAAAAAAGCGCATAGCAACTTGCAAATGCAAATGAGAATAATTATTATTTGCATCACGTCTTGCATTAATGTAATATCGGCATCAGACTTGATACCAAAACCATATAAGGGGAAATCTCAATGCTGGTTGTATCCTGCCTGCGAAAGTTGAAACAAAGCAGAAAGGTTCTTGACACAGGTCGCGTGCAGGTCATTGCAGTCCTGTTCACAGGACTGGCCCTGGCAGCCTTCACCGGCACGGTTTACACCGCAGACCAGAAAATTGATGAGGAGATCACTGTAGTAGGCAGCCAGACCGAGGCCCGGGGTGTTGCCGGATCGGCCCATTTCATCGGACAGGAGGAACTGGAGAAATTTTCCTATTCCGATATCCAGCGTATCGGGCGCGAGGTGCCGGGTGTCTCGATACAGTTGGAAGACGGTTACGGCCTGCGCCCCAACATCAGTATCCGCGGCGTTGCCACCGAGCGCAGCGGGCGCATCACGCTGCTGGAAGACAACGTGCTGATCGCGCCGGCGCCCTATTCGGCGCCGTCGGCCTATTATTTCCCCACCGCGGGCCGTATGTATGCATTCGAGGTACTGAAAGGCCCCGCTGCAATCACCCAGGGACCCTACACCATCGGCGGCGCCCTGAACATGATCTCGACGCCGGTACCGGATGAGTTGCAGGGCATGGTCATGGCAGAAGGCGGCGAGGATGCGACGTACCGGGTCCATGCCCACTACGGCGGCAGTTTCGATAACGGCCTGGGATTCCTGGTCGAAACCCACCAATGGGGATCGGACGGTTTCCAGGACCTGGATAACGGCGGCGGCGATACCGGCCTCAGGCTGGAGGACTATACGCTCAAGCTGCGTTACGCTTCGCCCGACTCGCGCCACCAGCTTGACTTCAAGTTTCAATATGCAGACCAGGATTCGGAACAGAGCTACCTGGGGCTGACCGATGCGGATTTTGAAAGGGACGCATACCGCCGCTACGGCGTGTCGGAACTGGACAATATTGCCACGGAGCACTACCAGTACATACTGCGCTACAAGGTGGAACTCACGGACAGCCTGACCTTTGCTGCCACCGGTTACAACAACGAGCACGAGCGCGACTGGTTCAAAACCGAGGGGCTGGACCCGGATGGCAGCCCCAGCGCCGGGGAATTAGAACGGATCAGCTGGTTCAACGTCATCCGGGCGATAAACCAGGGCAGCTCACTGGGTCCGCTGACTCCGCTGGACCTGCAGGGGATCCTGGACGGAACGCTGGATACCGCTCCCGGCAGTATTCAGGTGCGCTCCAACGCACGGGAATATTTCTCCCGCGGCGTACAGTTAAACCTCACCTGGAACGGTGATATCGGTGCGACCCGCCATAACCTGGAACTCGGCTTCCGTTACCACGAGGACGAGGAGGACCGGTTGCAGCGCAACAGCAGCTACCACCAGGCAGACGGCAAGCTGGTACTGGACGATGCAGGGATGCTCGGCAATGCCGGCAACCGCCTGCAGCAAGCCGAGGCAATCGCCGTACATATCTACGATCAGATCGAGTGGGGCAACTGGGTATTCAGCCCCGGAGTACGTTACGAGCACATCGACCAGGAACGCACCCGCTGGCGCGACCGGGGCGAGCTGGCCGGGGCGCGCAATATCTTCCGCGACAGCCGCAGGAACAAAACCAGGGTGTGGCTTCCCGGCGCGGGCGTGCTCTATCGCATGAGCGACAACCTGACGTTGCTGGCAGGTGTCCATAAAGGGTTTACCGCACCCAGCAACTCGCCGGACGTGAAAGAGGAGAAGGCGGTCAATTATGAACTGGGCATGCGTTATGTAAGTAACGGCCTGCACGCCGAGGTGATCGGGTTCCTCAGTGATTACGACAATATCCTCGGCGAATGCACGTCCTCGTCCGGCACCGACTGTACGGTGGGTGACGCATTCAACGGGGATGCGGCGACGGTCGCCGGTGTGGAAGCGCTGTTGTCAACCAACCTGACCCCGGACCGGTCCTTCAGCACACCGCTTTCGTTTGTCTATACCTATATAGACTCTGAATTCGACACGGACATCGCCGAGACCGATTTTTTCGGTGACGTCGGTAAAGGCGACCCCATTCCCTACATTCCGGAACACCAGTTGCGCATATCCGCAGGTGTCGAACAAACGCGCTGGAGAGCGTACGTCAGCGCGAATTACGTGGACGGGGTATGCGTACGCGCCTCCTGCGGCGAATTTGAGCGCACCGACGACACGCTGACGGTCGATATCGCCGGCCACTACCTGTTCAATGACAGGCTCGCGTTGTTCGGGCGCGTGGAGAACGTGACGGGAAAGGAGGATATCCTGGGCCGCCATCCTTACGGCGCCCGGCCGAACAAGGACCGAAGCTTCACGGGAGGCGTACGCATCACCTTTTAATCGATTCCGCGGCAAGAGTGGTTGACCCCCGTATTTCCTGGCAGGACAGGTGGGTCAAGAATAAGTACTTTCAAACTCTCAGCAACGTGACTCTTGTCGTATTTGGAGCGGGGGCGTATATTCAGGTACGCCCCTTTTTTTAATGATAAGGAACAACATGAGATACATACCTCTTGCAGTTTTACTTGCCCTGGTCCCGCCGGCCGTGCCGGCACAGGAAGTCAACGTTTACTCCGGCCGCAAGGAGGCCCTGATAAAACCGCTGTTCGATGAGTACACGAAACAGACGGGGATCAGGGTCAACCTGGTCACGGGCAAGGCGGATGCGTTGATCAAGCGCCTGGAACTGGAGGGTGAAAATTCACCGGCGGACATCCTGCTGACCGTGGACGCCGGACGCCTGTACCGGGCAAAGGAGCAAGGATTGCTGCAGGCGATCACGTCCGCGCAACTCGATGAAGCGGTGCCGGAAAACTACCGCGACCCCCAGGGGTACTGGTACGGTCTGTCGATCAGGGCGCGGGTGATAGTGTACTCCAGGACAAAAATTGAGCCGGCGCAGCTTTCCACTTACGAAGCCCTTGCCGAACCTGTCTGGCACGGACAGCTTTGCGTGCGTTCCTCCTCCAACATCTACAACCAGTCGCTGGTTGCCTCCATGCTTGCCCACCACGGCCGGGAGGAAACGGAAAAATGGATCAGGGGCTTGGTCGGCAATTTCGCCAGGAACCCGAAAGGCGGGGACCGCGACCAGATCAAGGCGGTGGCGGCAGGGCAATGCAAGCTGGCGCTGGTCAACACCTACTACCTGGCAGGCATGCTGAGTTCGGAAATCGATACGGAAGCAGCCGCGGCAAACCAGGTCGCGCTGTTCTGGCCGAACCAGGAAGGCAGGGGCGCCCACGTCAACGTCAGCGGCGCCGGCATGACGAGGTCGGCGAGGAACAGGGACGCCGCCGTTCGGCTGCTGGAATTCCTGGTCAGCATCCCGGCACAGGAGTGGTATGGAACAACGAACAATGAATTTCCCGTCCGGGATGGATTGGCCGGAGCGGACATCCTGCAGTCCTGGGGCGCGTTCAAGGCGGACAGCCTGAACCTGGCTGTGCTGGGCGAGAAAAACCAGGCTGCGGTGCGCGCCATGGACCGGGCCGGCTGGAAATAGTCCAAATACGGGCCTGGTGAGAAATGCAGGCTGATACGTTTACGCCCAGGCTGCTGCCCCCCTGGGTTGCCCTCACCCTGCTCGTGGCCGGGGTCCTGCTGTTGCCCGTCATCGTGGTAGCGGCGTCGGTCTTCCTGTCCAGCGGTGATATCTGGCAGCACCTCTATGCTACGGTACTCGCGGAGTACGTTGTGAATTCCCTGCTGCTGGCGGCCGGCGTTGGCTGCCTGGCCCTGCCCCTGGGCGTGATTCCTGCCTGGCTGGTGACGCTGTACCGGTTCCCGGGCAGCAGGCAACTGGAATGGGCCCTGCTGCTGCCCCTGGCGATGCCCGCGTACATCATCGCCTATACCTACACCGGCATGCTGGACGTGGCCGGGCCATTGCAGTCCTGGCTGCGCGCCGCGTTTGACTGGCAGTACGGTGATTACTGGTTTCCCGATATCCGCTCCCTGCCCGGCGCGGTCCTGATGCTGTCCCTGGTGTTATACCCGTATATTTACCTGCTGGCCCGGGCCGCTTTCCTGGAACAGTCAGCCAGCGTGGTCGAGGTCGCCCGCACCCTGGGCGTCAGGCCTGCCGGTGTTTTTTTCAAGGTGGTGTTGCCGCTGGCCCGGCCGGCGATCATCGTCGGCCTGTCCCTGGTACTGATGGAGACCCTGGCGGATTACGGCACCGTGCAGTATTTCGGCGTGGCGACGTTCACCACCGGCATCTTCAGGACCTGGTTCGGCCTGGGCAGCAGTGTCGCCGCCGCGCAATTGTCCGCATTGTTGATGTTGTTCGTGCTGTTCCTGGTAGTCCTGGAGCAATACTCGCGCAGGCAGTCCCGCTACCATGACACCGGCACCCGTCATGACCGCCTGGAGCAGAAGCCCCTGGTCGGTCCACGCGCATTGCCCGCCCTTGCCGTCTGCGCGCTGCCGGTCCTGTTCGGTTTCGTCATCCCGTCGGGCCAGTTATTGCTATGGGCGGTACAGACCTGGAGCACATCCCTGGACACCGGTTTTTTACTCCTTGTAGTTAACAGTATCGAACTGGCGCTCGTCACCTCCGTGCTGGCGGCGCTGCTGGCGCTGGCGCTTTGCTACGCCCGGCGCCGGCAGCCCGGGATATTGACGAACTCGTTCAACCGCCTGCTGGGCATGGGTTACGCTGTTCCGGGCACGGTGATCGCGGTAGGGGTGTTGATCCCCTTCACCTGGCTGGACCGCCACCTGGGCCGCTGGTTCGCAATACTGTCGGATACCGACCCCGGCCTGCTCTTGAGCGGCACCATCACCATACTGGTGTTTGCCTACCTGGTGCGATTCCTGGCCCTGTCGCTGAATACCGTGGACGCCGGCCTGGCAAAGATCAAGCCGTCCATGGACGAGGCGGGGAGGAGCCTGGGACTCGGCAGCTTCAGCCTGTTGCGCCGGGTCCACGTCCCCATCCTGCGCGGCAGCCTGCTCACCGCAGTGCTGCTGGTATTTGTCGACGTACTGAAGGAACTGCCGGCAACGCTGATACTGCGGCCGTTCAATTTCAATACGCTGGCGGTGCGCACTTATGAACTGGCCAACGAGGAAAGGCTGGCCGACGCCGCGTTCCCGGCCCTGGCAATCGTGCTTGCAGGCATTATTCCGGTTATCATACTCAGCCGGGCCATATCACAATCCCGCTCCGCCAATGCTTGAAGTCAGGAACCTGTCAGTCGCGCTGGACGGCAAGTCCGTCGTTGCGGATATCTCCCTGCGTCTCGAGCAGGGCAACATCGGTTGCCTGCTGGGTCCCAGCGGTTGCGGGAAGACCACCCTGTTGCGCACCATAGCGGGATTCGTACAACCCCGAAGCGGTGAAGTGCGTATCAACGGGCGCTGCGTCACCGGGCCTGCAGCCCCCATCCCAGCGGAACAGAGGGGCGTGGGGATGGTGTTCCAGGACTTCGCCCTGTTTCCACACCTGACGGCGCGCGACAATATCGCCTTCGGCCTGCATGAACTGGCAGGACGGGAGCGGCAGGACCGGTTAGACGAGGTAGTCCGGATGCTGGAGGTTACCGATTTCCAGCTCAAACATCCCCACCGGTTGTCGGGAGGTCAACAGCAACGGGTCGCGATTGCCCGGGCGCTGGCGCCCCGCCCCGACATACTGCTGCTGGACGAACCCTTCTCCAACATGGACGTCGAGTTAAGGGAGCAGATCGCCCGGGAACTGCGCAGGATCCTCAAACAGGCCGGTATGACGACGATACTGGTGACCCACAACCAGCTTGAAGCCTTTGCCATGGCGGACGAAATCGGTGTCATCAGGGATGGCGCCTTACTGCAGTGGGACAATGCCTTCAACCTCTATCACCGGCCTGCAGGCCCGCAGGTTGCCGAATTTATCGGAGAAGGCGTGTTCCTCGACGCTACCGTCATCAACGCAACGGAGCTGGCGACTGAACTGGGCGTGCTGAAAAGTGACGTTCCCCACGGCAGCGCGCCGAACGCGGAGGTGTCCGTGCTGGTGCGCCCCGATGACATCGTGCACGACGACGCCGGCCGACAGACCGCAACGGTACGCGACAAGGTGTTCCGCGGCGCCGAATTCCTCTACACCCTGGCCCTCCCCAGCGGCGCCCGCATATTGAGCCTGGTTCCCAGCCACCACGACCACGCCATAGGAGAGAGAATAGGCATCCGCCCGGAAATCGACCACCTGGTGGTGTTTGAATAACCGGACGGTATCAAACTCACACCGTGCGATTAGGAGTTGTAAAGACAGATGGATATCGCGGAGGATATCATGCGTAAGCGCCGTAATCTCCTGCGTAAGTTGGCCAAATGAAGCATGAAACTAGTCTGGATAAAGGAAGGGGAACTATACACTAGACTTGCCAAGATAATTTTACCGATGCGTGCACGCATCCGCGTTTACACGTCGGTATTCTTCAATAAACCGGTCGGTATGCTTAGCCACCCAGTGTAAAAGATATTCTGGAGTTGACGGAAGATGGATCGTATAACCCCGCATCTTGCGGCATGCCACGTGCTACAGGTTCGGCCTTTGGGTGTAAGTTTGATGGTGACAATGCGTCAGGTGCAAGAACCTCTCCCACGGATACGAATAATCTCACGGGCAGACAACTGTTCCATAGTTCAAAACGTTCCTGCTGGTTCTATGTGAGAAAAGCTCTGCCGGCAGATTCGGCTTTGTTAGTCGTCAGAGCATTCTCCGCTTTCTAGGATGTGACAAGAGACAATGATGAAGTAAGGGCGAGGAAGATTGCGATGTGGTGAAAATCTCAATGCAAAAGCTGTCTTCATAGTTTCGCCTTCAATGACGACGAAGACATCCTGCAGACGCGACACGCAATTCACCAAACATTTCGCTTCCCAGTCAACATGTCCATGATAGCCTTCCCCAATTGCTAGATTTGCTGGAGTCAGGACGCATTAGAAATCGGACAACTTAAGAACGCTTCGGTGGCGCAAGCTGTCTGCGGGCTTCCATGATGCATCGCCTGGAAACTTTATGTAGAGGTCGCGCCAAGCATTGCGGGTGGTGTTCTTGGCAACGCGTCTGGCAAATTGCGATGGGGACATACTCTCTTTGTCGTAGCAGAATCTCCCGTGACGAATCTCGGCATATGCATCTTTTTTAGCTCAAAAAAGCGTCTTCCAAGATCAAGCTTCCAGCTTGGCCTCCCTGACTTGCCGGGGTCAGAACTCGAACCGGAACATCGCCAGCAGGGCATGAGTTTTCAGTTCGGCCACGGTATTGTCGATCTCAACAAGCAGGTCTTCCCGGCGGCTTTCCGCGACGGAAAATCGTAGAACCCGGCGAGCAGGAACTGCCGCGTATCCAGTTCCGCTTCCGACGGCTGGCGCGCCCCCGACCTCCGGTAGTTCGCGTTGCCGCGGTAGTCAAGACTGTTGGCCATGCCGGATTCCACCTGGGCGCGCAGGGCGGGAGTGAACCGGTATCCAACCCCTGCCCGCCATTGAATGCCGGCGTCGAAATTGCCAGCGGTATAAGTGTTCGGACTGCCGTAGAGTTTTGGCAGACCGGAATCCGCCCGGTCGTTGTCAGTGAAGCGGGTTTTCTCAGCAAAGACGGTGCCCAGGCCGAGGCCAATATAAGCCCTGTTCTCGAGCCGGTCCTCGCTGGTTGCTGGCATGCTGCAGACAACCAGGCAACACAGGACCAGCAGGCGCGCCTTCATTAACCCAAAAGTTATGGCTGTGTATTCGTAGATTCCGGCAATATCAATAGCAGTTTTGGAAGATAGACTACAGGCGGCCATCGACTCCAAGCCGGGCTTCGATTTCCTCCATGATATCGTTGACTGTCTTGTTGCTCACACCGCTGTTCAAGCCTTCCTGAATAGCGGCTTTGAGTGCTTGAAATCTGGCTTTTTGTTCTTGGTCGCGGCGTACGAACTCGCGGATGGTTACCATCTAATTCTCCAGCAGATTGAGATAAGAATCATACTATTGGTCCATAATAGTTAATTTACAGCACGGAATAAAACTTTCATCGATCTGCCGGACAATATTGCCGCCTGCTTATCAAGGCTGTAAGTGCTTTTATCTTTGCAAATTATCCAATATATGGATAAACTACAAGGATGTTGCCACGTATCATTACTCAAAATGTCGAAGATGCGCTACGCCGTCAGGCTGCGGTGGCATTAATCGGTCCCCGTCAGGTTGGCAAGACGACATTGGCGCTGGATATAGGACGTAAGCATAATGCGGTTTATCTCGACCTTGAAGATCGAGACGACCGCAGCCGGCTTGATGAGCCCGCCCTGTTCTTCGATAACGTGGAAGATCGACTTGTCATCTTGGATGAGATACACCGTACACCGGACCTGTTTCAGACCTTGCGTGGCGTAATCGACAGGGGTCGGCGCAGAGGCAAGGGCAAGGGCCGGTTTCTCATTCTGGGCTCGGCATCGGTCGACCTGTTGCGCCAGACAGGTGAAACGCTGGCCGGCCGCATCGCATACATCGACCTGGCGCCACTCTCAGCGCTTGAGATAGGGGATACCCGAATGGCCCGGGAACGGTTGTGGCTGCGTGGTGGTTTCCCGGACAGCTACCTGGCTGATAATGACCGGGACAGCATGAATACGCGCAACGATTTTATTCGCACCTACCTGCATCGTGATGTTGCAATGTTTGGTCCCCGGGTGCCAGCGACTACCCTGGAGCGGCTGTGGGTGATGCTTGCGCACCACCAGGGAGGGCTGCTGAATGTTTCCGAACTTGCCAGGGCTCTGGAGAGCAGCGCGCAATCAGTGACCCGGTACGTTGATCTCCTGGCAGATTTGCTGTTGTTACGCAGGTTGCCGTCGTTTCGAACAAACGTCGGCAAACGGCTCGTAAAGTCGCCCAAGGTGTTTGTGCGGGACAGCGGATTAGCGCATGCCCTGTTGGGAATCCTGTCGTCGGAGCAGCTTGCCGGGCATCCGATAGTTGGCCGTAGCTGGGAAGGTTTCGTTATCGAGACGCTGCTTGCCGTAGCTCCCGCGTCAGTGAGTCCGTTCTTTTACCGAACCAGCGCCGGCGCCGAGATCGACCTGGTGCTGGAACTTGGTGACGGAACCCTGTGGGCGATTGAGATCAAGCGTTCACTGTCCGCCCGCGTCAAGCGCGGATTCCACCTGGCCTGCGCTGATATCAAGCCGGCGCGCGCATTTGTCGTATACGCAGGCGACGACTGCTACCCCGTTTCGGAGAACCTCGAGGCCGTCAGTATACGTGCGTTGGCCCAAAAGTTACGCGCTCTTGATTATTAACCAGTTAATTTTCTTCCGGAAAAGCAGAAAACCCTTACCGTAATTTCTTTATAATACCTGCACAAAGAGATTTGCCTGCTGCATGCAATGACGGAAGAGAAAATACCGACCGGGATTGCCCGGATCATCAAGGCCGCGACGTACTCCTGGCAGGGGCTGGTTGCCTGTTATAAAACCGAGGCCGCGTTCCGGCAGGAACTGGCCCTGGCACTTGTTCTCGTACCGCTGGGCCTGTGGCTGGGTAATTCCGGGATAGAACGGGCATTGCTGGTAGGCAGCGTCCTGCTGGTTTTGATAGTCGAACTGTTGAATACCGGCGTCGAATACGTCGTCGACCGGTTCGGCGGTGAAATCCATGAACTGTCCGGCAAGGCAAAGGACATCGCATCCGCTGCCGTGTTCCTGGCTTTGTGCAACGTTGCGGTTGTCTGGGCGCTGGTTCTGTTTTTTTAACCTGTCCTGAGGTATCCCCATGAAACTGACCGGTTCCTGCCATTGCGGCAAGGTTCAATTCCGCGTTAATTCCCCCCATCCCTACCCGTTCAATTTCTGTTATTGCTCTATCTGCCGGAAGACGGCAGGGGGCGGCGGTTATGCCATCAATCTCGGCGCCGAGTTCGCCACCCTCGAGGTCAGCGGGCGGGAATATGTCTCGGTATACAGGGCCGGGATTAAAGACGAGAAGACGGGAGAGGTACGGGAGAGTCCTGCTGAGCGCTCTTTCTGCAGGGTCTGCGCCAGCGCCCTGTGGGTCTGGGACCCGCGCTGGCCGGACCTGGTGCACCCGTTTGCCTCGGCGATGGATACGGAACTGCCCGTTCCGCCCGAGCGCACCCACCTCATGCTGGACAGCAAGGCCGGCTGGGTACAGGAAGATGTGAGGAGTAACGACAAGACCTTCCCGCACTACCCGGAAGAGTCCCTGGCTTCATGGCATGAGCGCTTGAATCTGGCCTGTTAAAAGCTGGTTAACCGGCAACGGGACAGGTTTGCAATATTTGGGGTCAGAGTAAAAATACGTTCAAGTCGGCAACAGCTGCCAGATAATAGTTTTGTATTTTTACTCTGACCCCAAATATTGCGGACTACAGTTTCAATTCCCCGAAATATACCTCGATATTGTCCTTGACGAATACCAGGCGCACGCGGGTTTTTTCCTGATCCACCCGCTGTCCCTCCACCACCTTCGGCCTGAAGCGCCATTTCGGGGTGACGTCCAGGGTGACCTGGTCGAATACCCTGCCCGGTTTTGACTCGATGATCCTGGGGTTCAGCACACGCCCGTCCGTGGTGACCGTGAACTCCACCAGCGCCCATCCCGCCGGCCTCTCCCCGTCCGGAAAGACGGGATACTTGGGTTGCATCACGAACAACGGCACGGCCGGGCCGTCCTGGTCGGGGGTATGGGCGATGACCTTGTCCGCATGGCCGGCAAACTTGTCATCGCGCAAGGCGACGTACAACTTAGCCAGGCGCGAATGGTTAGCCACGACTATCGGGTCGTCCTCGAGCAGGTTGTCTTCGTATATGCGCAGCGCGTCCATGTACTTCAGTTCCGCCTGCTCAAACTGCTGGCGGGTCAGGTCGACGTCTCCGAGCAGGGAAATGACGTCCGCCGAGCGGATATTGTCCTTGCCGTAGTTCTCGTCGTAGATGGACAGCGCCTCACGGTAGGCCGCCTCGCCTTCATCGATGTTCTGCTCGGCAATGAGAATGGCCGCTTTCTGGACCAGGACGTTGGCGATGCCCGGCGCCCTGGCGCCGGAATGTGTGGTGATGATGGAGATGATCGTGTCCAGTTCTACGCGCGCCTTGTCCAGTTCCTTTTTGCTGACGTGGATCTTGGCCTGGTCTTCGTGCACGGTAATCAGGTCCGTATGGTCGGGACCGTGTTGTTTGATTATCTCGTCTTTTGCCTCGAGCAGGAGGGGTTCGGCTTCTTCCATTTCCCCGTTGATGATCAGGATATGTGCCAGGTTGACCTGCAGGACGGGGATCTTTTCATGGTCGGGTCCCAGTTCCGCAAGCGCGAGGTCCAGCACCTTGCGCGCCAGTTCGGCGGCGCGCGGGTAATTGCGTTGCGCATAGGCATTGTTATAGGCGCGATAGGTCTTGGTGAACTCCTTGGATACCTGTGTCCCATCCTCTTCCTGTGCCGGTGCCGTCAGGCAACAGAGCAACAGGACCGCGCTTATGGTAGTCAGGACAAATCGCATTTTATTTCGTATTACTCAATAACCATGCAGCCGATCACAATCCCGGCCATTATATGGGTTTTTGTTTATCAGTTTTCAGTTATTGGTATTGCCGCCCGCTGAAACAGCTGAGCGGTAACTAACCACAGACCGGACACGCAGGGTCCTTCGGCAGGATGGCGCTGTGCCATTCCATCGCCATGACGTCTATGAGCAGCAGCCGTCCCTGCAAGGTGTCGCCCAGGCCCATGATCAGTTTCATGGTTTCCGTCGCCTGGATGCTCCCGGCAATGCCCAGCAGCGGCGCCAGCACGCCGTTGGCGGTGCAGGTTGCGTCGACTTCCGAACCTTCCTTATACAGACAGTTGTAACAGGGAGAGGTTTCATCCTGCGGGTTGAACACGCTGATTTGTGCCTCGAAGCGGATGGCCGCCGCGGAAACCAGCGGTGTCCCCGTGGCGACAGACGCCCGGTTGACGGCAAACCGGGTTGCGAAGTTGTCGCTGCCGTCGATAATGATATCCGCCTGTTGCGCATACTCCAGCAATTCATCCTGCTCCAGTGCGCGGTCGAGCAAGGTGAGCTTGATATCGGGATTGAGCGCGCGCAGGTGGTCTGCGCCGGACTCCACCTTGAGCCGCCCGATATCGGCGGTGTTGAACAGTATCTGGCGCTGCAGGTTGGACAGGTCGACCCGGTCGAAATCGACCAGGATTATATGCCCCACCCCGCCGGCAGCCAGGTAAATGGAACAGGCGGAGCCTAATCCGCCGGCGCCGATCAGCAGTACGGTCGCCTCGGCGAGGCGCAACTGCCCTTCCGCATCGATCTCCGGCAACATGATCTGCCGGCTGTAGCGCAATAGTTGATCGTCATTCATGGCCGTACGGCGCAGGTGTATCGTTCCAGTCCGGCGTAGTCGCGCCGGGTTACGATGTCCCGGTAACGGTTCAACCTGAACTGCTGCCTGACATAATCGCCCTGGTCGTGGGCGTGTTCGATGATCATGAAGCCTCCCTGGTTGATGTGCCTCAAGGCGCCGGAGATGATGATGCGGAGACAGTCGGTGCCGTTGTGCCCGCCGTCCAGTGCCAGGCGCGGTTCGAAGCGTATTTCCCCGGGCGGCAAGGCGCAGCGGGGAAATTCCACGTAGGGAGGATTGCATAAAATGGCGTCAAAACGCCTGTTGTGCAGGTTGGCGAACCAGTCCGACTGCCGGAACGAAATATTGGCGACCTTGTTTGCCGCGGCATTTTCCCGGGCGACGGCCAGCGCATCCGTGCTCAGGTCAACCGCCGTGACGGTGCAAAACGGGCGGGCCGCAGCCACGGCGACGCCGATCGCGCCGCTGCCGGTCCCCAGGTCGAGGATCCCGGCGCGGCTGTGTCCGGGAATACGTTCAAGCGCCGCTTCAACCAGCAGCTCCGTCTCCGGCCTGGGTACCAGGGTATGGCGGGTTACCCGGAAAGCCATGGAGCGGAATTCCTTGGACCCGGTCAGGTAGGCTACCGGGCAGCCGGCGTTCCTGCTGTTCAGCAGGCGCATGAAATCCGCCACCGAGGTCCGGGACGCCGTCAGTTCCGGGTGGGCATACAACCGGCTCCGGTCCGTCCCGAGCACGGTCGCCAGCAGCACTTCGGCATCCAGCCGCGGGCTGTCCGAGGAGTGCAATTGTGCTGCCGCGGTCCGTAATAATTGCCTGACGGTCTGCATTCCGGGTCCCGGTTACTCGGCCAGTGCGGCCAACTGGTCGGCCTGGTGTTCGTTGACCAGCGGGTCGATTATCATGTCCAGTTCACCCTGCATGATCTCCTCCAGCCGGTACAGGGTCAGGCCGATGCGGTGGTCCGTGACCCTGCCCTGTGGAAAGTTGTAGGTCCTGATGCGTTCCGAACGATCCCCCGATCCGATCAGGTTGCGCCTGTTTTCGGCTATTTCCGAAGCCTGCTTCGCCTTTTCTGCCGCCAGCAGCTTGGCCTGCAGCAGGGACATGGCCCGGGCGCGGTTCTTGTGCTGGGAGCGTTCGTCCTGGCATTCCACGACAATACCGCTGGGCAGGTGGGTGATGCGGATGGCCGAATCCGTCTTGTTGACGTGCTGGCCGCCGGCGCCGGAAGCGCGGAAAGTATCCGTCCTCAGGTCGTTCGGATTGATTTCAATTTCGCCGATCTCGTCCGCTTCGGGCAGCACGGCCACGGTACAGGCCGAAGTGTGGATGCGGCCCTGGGACTCCGTTTCCGGCACCCGCTGCACCCGGTGCGCGCCGGACTCGAATTTCAGCCGGGAATAGGCGCCCTTGCCGAGAATGCGCATGACAATGGCCTTGTAGCCGTCGAGATCGCTCTCCGTGGTATTCAGCAGTTCGATTTCCCAGTTTGAGCTCTCCGCATAACGGGAATACATGCGCATCAAGTCGGCCGAGAACAAGGCCGCCTCTTCCCCGCCGGTGCCGGCGCGGATTTCCAGGAAGATGTTGCTCTTGTCTGCCGGGTCCGTGGGCAGCAGCAGTTTCTGCAATTCCCGTTCCAGTTCCTCGATACGTTGCCGGGAGACATCCATTTCTTCGGCCGCCAGTGCGCGGATGTCCTGGTCGCCGTCCTTCAGCATGGTCTTTGCATTTTCCAGGGCAAGCTGGGTTGACCGGTAGTTCTTGAAACAGTCGACGATGGGACTGATTTCCGCCGCTTCCTTATTCAGGTCGCGGAACCGGTTCTGGTCATTGATGACTTCCGGGTTGGCCAGCAGCACATAGATCTCTTCCTGGCGCTCACCCAGTTTTTCCAGCTTCAGTTGCAGGCTTTCCTTCATCATTCAAATCATCCCCGGGCTGTCATTCCCCTTCACCGGATTGCAAATCTTCCGGCGCGAGGTTGTACAAATCCCGCACGGCTTTCAGCAGGTCGTCCTGCTGCGCATCTTCATATTTATTCAACCTGGCGCTGGGGGGGTGGATCAGTTTATTGGTCAGGGTGTGGGTCACCTCATGCAGCAGGTCTTCCGGCGCCGCACCCAGGCGCAGTTTTTGCAGCGCCGCTTCCAATACGTCTGCCCGTACCCGCTGTGCCTGGTTGCGCAGCGCCCGGATGGTCGCAACGGCATCCTGCGAATTAACCCAGTCCATGAACTGCGCGACCTCCGTGTCGATGATCTGTTCCGCCTGTGTTACCGCCTCGCGCCGGCTCCTGATATTATCATCGATGATGCTTTTCAGGTCGTCCACCGAATACAGGTAGACATCTTCCAGTTCGCCCACCCCGGGTTCCACGTCCCGCGGCACGGCGATGTCCAGGATAAACACGGGCTTGTGCCTGCGCGCCAGCACGGCGGCCTCGATCACGTCTTTGCGCAGTATCGGCCGGCGGCTGGCGGTGGAAGAGATGACGATATCCGCTTCATCCAGGTGCCGGGGGATTTCATTCAACGTGATGGCGTAGGCGGAATATTGCTGTGCCAGTTTCTGCGCCCTCTCCGGGGAACGGTTGGCGATGATCATCTTGTGCAGACCGCTGTCGTGCAGGTGCTTTGCGGCGAGTTCTATGGTTTCACCGGCGCCGATCAGCAATGCCGTGTGCCTGGACAGGTCGCCGAAGATCTGCCGGGCCAGACGCACCGCTGCGTAAGCCACCGACACCGGGTGGTTCCCTATCATGGTGTTGCTGCGTACGTCCTTGGCCACCTTGAACGAGTGCTGGAACAGCCGGTTCAGCATTTTACCGATACTGCCGGCTTCCCTGGCCGTCTGGTACGCCCGTTTCAGTTGCCCCAGGACCTGGGGCTCGCCGACGACCATCGAGTCCAGGCCGCTGGCTACGCGCAACACGTGCTTGACGGCGCCGGCGTCGGGGTGGGTATAGAGATAGCCGTGGAGTTCGTTTTTCCCGCAGCCGTGATAGTCTGAAAACCAGTCGATGGGCCATGCCCGGTCCACCGCGTTCAGGGTACAGTAAATCTCGGTGCGGTTGCAGGTGGACAGGATGGCAGCCTCGTCAATGCCTGTTTCCCCGGTCAACTCGTTCAGGGCGTCACCCAGCACGCCCTCGTCAAAGGTCACTTTTTCGCGTACCTCAAGGGGTGCAGTTGTGTGGTTGAGACCGAAAGCCAGAAGTGCCATGTTCTTAACCCGGATATTACACCTGTTCGCTTGCCGTTCCGGGTTTATAGTCTATCACGTTGTCGTATTTTCATTTCAGGATATAATCGCGGGGATGCGTAACGAACAGCCTATAAAGCTAATCTGCCGGCTTGCCGGATTCGTGCTGCCGGGCATTGTTGCGCTCCTGGTTGCGGCCTGCGCCGGGACCAACGTGAGTCCGGTGACGGCGGAACAGCCCGGGATTGTCGTTGAAGATA
The DNA here is from genome assembly GCA_965243115.1 of Gammaproteobacteria bacterium. Classification (GTDB taxonomy): domain Bacteria; phylum Pseudomonadota; class Gammaproteobacteria; order Eutrophobiales; family Eutrophobiaceae; genus JAAXHV01. Next base: position 336,693 of record CBDEUD010000003.1, read on the forward strand.
CTGACGAGCGGGTGAAGATTACCCGCGTGGAGCCGGTGCGTCCGAAGATCGCGCTCACCGAAGACCTGCTTTTCAAACTGCTGATGGCGGAAATCGCAGGGCACCGGGGCTTGCTGGATGTCTCGGTTGAAAATTACCTGGACCTGGCGCGCACTACCAGGGACCACCGTATCGTTGAGCGCGCCGCACGTATCGCGGTATACGCCCGTAACGATGCCGCCGCATTGGCTGCGGCCAGGTTATGGGTGGAACTGGACCCGCGCAATCCCGACCCGCACCAGGTGCTGGCGGTCATGAAATTACGTAGCGGCGACCTGGAGCGGGCCGCGTCCCATCTGCAGGATATCTTCGCCTATTCGGAAGGAGAAGTGGACGAGAAGCTATGGATGATCGCCAACCTGCTGGGCAGTGAAAAGGACAAGGAAGCGGTGCTGGACGTCATGGAAAAACTGGTCGCATCCCAGGACAATTCCCCGGACGCGATGTACGCTTTCGCCCATGTTGCCGCCAAGCTGGAGGACCTGCAGCGCTCGCGGGAACTGCTGGAAGCCACGCTGGCCCTGGCGCCGGACAACGTCAATGTCGCACTCAGTTATATATCCATCCTGCAGCGCATGGGCCGGGAGCAGGAGGCGCTGGCATGGCTGGAAGCGGAGTTGCCGCAACGCGAGGGGGATGACTTCAACCTGCGCATGGCGTATGCGCGGCTGTTGATGGAGTTCAGGATGTACGACAAGGCCCTCGACCAGTTCGAGTTGCTGGTCGCCCGGGAACCCGAAAACACGGATGTCCTCTATGCCCTGGGGTTGTTGTACCTGCAGCACAACCGCCTGGATGATTCCGAAGCGCTGTTCAGGAAGCTGTCGGTACAGGAATACCTGACGGATACCGCCAATTATTACCTGGGACGTATCGCGGAAGAAAAGCGCCTCTATGACGAAGCCGGCGACTGGTACCAGGGCGTTCACAAGGGCGAGCACTATTTTGACGCGCAGATCAGGCTCGCCATGCTGCTGGCGAAAAACGGGAAGGTGAATGAGGCGCGCACTCATCTCGGCACCATACGGGCGCAGAGTGAACAGCAGCAGCGGTTAATCATCCAGGCGGAGGGTGAGTTACTGCTGGAGGTGGAACTTTATGAAGAGGCTGTCGCGGTTTACAGCGCGGCCCTGGAAGATAAATACGACGCCGACCTGCTGTACGCACGCGCCATGGCGGCGGAAAAAACCGGAAACCTGGAGTTGCTGGAAGCAGACCTCAGGACCATACTCAAGCACGAACCGGACCACGCACAGGCTTTGAACGCATTGGGATACACCCTGGCCGATGCCACGGACCGTCACGCCGAAGCCTATGAGTTGATAAAGAAAGCCCTGGATCTCAGGCCCGCGGATTTCTATATCCTGGACAGCATGGGCTGGGTCCTGTACCGGCTCGGGCGCCTGGACGAGGCCATAGATTACCTGAGAAAGGCCCTCAACATCAGGAAGGATCCGGAAATCGCTGCCCACCTGGGGGAAGTGCTGTGGGTCAGGGGTGAACGGGAACAGGCGAAAGAGGTCTGGGAAGCAGCTTTACAGCAAACGCCGGAAGACACCCGCCTGCTGGACGTGATTGAACGCTTCAGCCCATAACACCGGCGGGGACAGATTTCAAATCTGTCCCCGGCCCCATATCCCAAGCCACGTAATCCCGGCGTTTGTGCTGCTGGCATTGGCGTTCTCAGGTTGCGCCCGGGCGCCGGTCGAAAACAGGATTGCACCCTCTTGGGAAAACCGCAAGGACGAATTAATGCGGCTGGAAACCTGGAATCTCAAAGGCAGGATAGCCGTGCGTACGCAAAACGAATCCGGCTCAGGCTCCCTGTTCTGGGTGCAACGCCGGGATATGTTTGATATCCGGGTCATCGCGCCGCTCACCGGCCGGGTTTACGAATTATCCGGCGGGGCCGGCAGTGTCACGTTACGTACCCCGGACAGGAATACGTTGCAGGCTGAAGACGCGGAAACCCTGCTGCGGCAGACGGAGGGATGGTATTTTCCGGTCTCCGGGCTGGTCTACTGGATCAGGGGATTGCCGGCGCCGGCCCTGCAGGTCGACAGCCTGCTGCTGGATGAAGAAAACCGGGTGAGCGCCCTGAACCAGGGCGGCTGGTCGATACGTTATAAAAACTACCTCCGGACCGGCGCAACCAGTATGCCCGCAAGGCTTGACCTTGAAAACGAACACGTGCGCGTGCGCCTGTCCGTCCGTGAGTGGAACCTGCCCTGACGGTTGCATGTCAGCGTGACCGTGGTTAACACCTGAATGGTTTCCCGACCCTGGCCGGCCCCGGCAAAGATAAACCATTTCCTGCACGTCACCGGGCGCCGCGACGACGGCTACCACCTGTTGCAGACCGTGTTCCAGTTCCTGGACCTGGCCGACGAACTGCGTATTGCCGTGACCGGTGACGGCCGCATCCGCTGCCGGCGCAATTACCGGCAGGTGGCGGAACGGGACGACCTGGTGGTCAAGGCGGCAAAACTGCTGCAGGAACACAGCGGAAGCGCCATGGGCGCTGATATCGAGGTCGATAAAAAGATTCCCATCGGCGGCGGACTGGGAGGCGGCAGTTCCGATGCGGCGACTACCCTGGTGGCCCTGAACTGCCTGTGGGATACCGGTCTGTCAACAGACCAGCTCGCCGAGGCGGGGCTTACCCTGGGAGCGGATGTTCCGGTATTCGTACGCGGGTTCGCCGCCTGGGGAGAGGGGGTAGGAGAGCAACTGGAACCAGTGGAACTGCCGGAAGACTGGAATTTACTGATCTACCCCAATGTCCCGGTAGAAACCGCGCAGGTATTCAATGCCCCGGCGCTCGAACGCGCAACGCCCAGGGTCACGCTGGACGATTTCCGGCAGGGGAAATGCCGCAATGACTGCGAACCGGTGGTGCGACAAATCTGTCCTGAAGTGGCGGCGGCGCTGGACTGGCTCAACGCCCGGGCAAAAGCCCGCTTGTCAGGTACCGGAGCAAGCGTGTTCGCGGCGTTTCCGGAACGGGAGCAGGCCGCGAGGCTCCTGGAGGAACTGCCGGCAAAATGGCAGGGCTTTGCCGCCAGGGGATGCAACCGGTCGCCGTTGATGGAGCGTCTTGCCTCGGAGACCACAGGATGATTCAGCTAATGACACACGAGCACATAAAAGGCAGAGCTCGAGGAACAGTTGCTGCGTTATTGCCGGTTCGAGAGCGAAGCCATGGTGCGAATTGTTCGGTTTTTGACGTCTTCATGATTGGTTGATAGGCTGGTGCGGTGGACATAGGCGAACCGATAAAATCTCTGGGTCAGGTAGACATGGACGCGTTGCGCGAACGCATCCTCGCCCAGGAGCAGGGGGCCTGGTACGAGCAGGAACAGCGGCAGAACGAGTACGACGTGCATCGTTACACGGAGTCCATCGTACTGGTTTTCACGGACGGGACCGGCTGGCCCGATATCGAAGTGGGTAAGCAGCCAGGCTGGGACCGGCTGGTCGAGGTTGCCATGCCGTTGATGCACGGGATCATCAGCGGGTTTTATCCTGCCGGCGGCACGATAATACGCGCGATGGCGGCAAAATTGCTGGCCGGCGGGAAAATCAAGCCGCACCGGGATGCACACCCGTCTTTTCACTACAGCCACCGCATCCATGTCCCCATTACCACCAATCCCAGGGTCCGATTCATGATCGACGGGCGCCCATACCGCCTGGAGGTGGGACAGGCCTATGAAATCAACAACCAGAAAGTCCACAGCGTGATGAACAAGGGCGCAGAGGACAGGATAACGTTTATCTTTGACTACGTGCCGCCGGGCGATCCTGCTGCGGTGCAGCAACGGGAGAATCAACTGCCATGATCAACTTTTTTTCTGTCACTGCAGTCTGTCTGTCGCTGGCGGTCACGCCTGTACTGGCTGCGCAGCCCGATGCGGAGACGCACGTGCTCATTGAACAACTGCGCCTTGATGAAGCGGAACGACCCGTGCGTGAGTCACCCGGTTGGAAAAGGCCGGATAAAATCGTCGTGATGATACCTTCCGCGCGTTGGGCTGAGCGCGACGAACTGCTGGAGTCGTTGGAGAAAGTCGGCGACGGCATTGAAATCGTCACGGTAACCGGCCTGGAAGTCAGTGGTGAAAAAGTTGCCATACTTGAACAGGCGGAGGTAATTCTGGGCTTCTGCAGCCCGCAACTGATCAGGGCCGCAAAAAAGTTACGCTGGCTGCAGCATTTCTTCACCGGCGTTGATCGCTGCCTGATGTCCCCGGAGGCGCAGGAAGCCGATTTTATCCTGACCAATGCGCAGCACACGGCCGGACCGCCGATTGCGGAGCACGTCATTGCCATGCTGATGATGCTGACCCGTAACCTGCAGTATTTTCATCATCAGCAACAGCAACAGGTCTGGCAGCGACGACCGCTTGATACGCCTTCCCCCATGATCGAGATCGGCGGCAAAACCATGCTGGTGGCCGGCCTCGGCGGTATCGGCATCGAGGTGGCGAGGCGGGCGGCGGCGCTGGGCATGCGGGTCACCGCCACGCGCCGCTCCAGCCGGGAAGGGCCGGACTTCGTCGACTACGTGGGCCTGGCGGACGAGCTGCCGCAACTGGCCGCGCAGGCGGACGTGATCGTCAACGCCCTGCCACTGACCCGGGAGACGACGGGGATTTTCGGCAGGGAGTTCTTTGCCGGGGTAAAACAGGGCGCCTACTTTATCAGCATCGGCCGCGGCAGGAACACCGACACCGCAGAATTGATCGCCGCGCTGAAGAGCGGCAGGCTGGCGGGGGCTGGTCTCGACGTTACCGACCCGGAACCCCTGACCAGGGGCCATGAACTGTGGACCCTGCCCAATGTCATCATCACGCCCCATATTTCGGGAATGACCGACCGGGGATTCGAGCGCAACCGGCTGGTTATCACGGAAAACCTGCGCCGCTACATCAACGGCGAACGCCTGCTGAATGTCGTGAATATCGACCGGGGCTACTGACCCGGATGATATACGGGGACTCTAGTCATCAGTTATCCAGCCGCTGAATTTATCTCATGCCGGAAAACAAGCCGTACCTGCCAAGGCTGATCGCCACGTCTGTGGTGCGCGGCAGTGAGCAGGGAGACAGCCACGGTGGAATTTTCACGGTGGATTTCGAGAAACAGGAGGCGTTCCAGCACGTGGACTGGAACACTTCGGATATCGATTTTACCGGGCGCGGCTGGGACCGGGGCCTGCGCGGCATCGAGTTTCATAATGACGAGATTTACATTGCCGCCAGCGATGAACTGTTCGTCTATGACCAGGATTTTCAGATTCAGCGTTCATTCAGGAACCCCTACCTGAAACACTGCCACGAGATCTGCAAAAAAGACAACCTGCTGTTTCTGACTTCCACGGGTTACGACAGCATCCTGGTGTTCAACCTGCTGCAGGAAGAGTTTACCTGGGGCCTGCACCTGGAACGGCAATACCCAAAATGGCAGTTGCAGCGGTTCAACCCCGGCTCCACTGATGGCCCGGACCTTGTCAACAACCTGCACCTGAACATGGTTTCCGTCCATGATACCGGTGTCTATTTCAGCGGGTTGCACACGGGCGCCATGTTGCGTTTCGGCAAGGATTTCACGGTATCCGAGGTCTGCAATTTACCGGCCGGCAGCCATAATGCCCGGCCGTTCAGGAATGGCGTGGTGTTCAACGATACGAAATCCGACAGCGTACGCTACGTGGGCCGGGACGGAGGCGACCGGGCGTTCAGGATCAGGCACTACCCGGAAGCAGAAATCCGCTTTGCCGGGATAGACGATACAAAAATAGCACGCCAGGGGTTTGGGCGGGGACTGTGTCCCCTGTCGGACAGGTTTATCGCGGGCGGCTCATCGCCTTCCACGATTACCGTGTACGATCTGTACTCGAACAAGACGGTTGTCAGCGTCAACCTGTCCATGGATATCAGGAATGCCATCCACGGACTGGAAGTCTGGCCGAGTAATATGGGGTCAGGTCGCACAAGGGGCATACGGGCATAGGGGGTCAGGTCGCACAATGCACATGACTGCCAAGATTACGACCTAACCCATATTATTCGTTTCATGTGCATTGTGCGACCTGACCCCCTATGCCCGTATGCCCCTTGTGCGACCTGACCCCACATGACCTCATATTACATATCCATGACGGCGTCTATATCTTCAGCCAGCGGTTTCGGTGACTGCAGCAGCGAGATCACGATAAAGCTGGTCATGGATACCAGCAGCGCAATGAACCCGCCATGTATGCCCCAGGGTATTTCCACGGCCGATAGTTCCAGCGACAGGTTGAGGGCCAGGCTGATGACGATGGCCGCACAGGCGGCGCCGGCCGTAGCCCGTTTCCAGTTCAGACCCAGGGCTACCACCGGCACGATCGCGGCCGCGAAGGTGCTCCAGCCGAACACCCCGAGGATGGCCACCAGCCGTTCGTTCACATAATAGGAAAACAGGGCAAATCCTGCAGCCGTGACGGAGAGCAGGACCGTGACCACCCGCGCCCAGAACAGTTCGTTCCTCACCGCATGGCCGCGTACGGCGATGGGGATATCGTGGATGACCGCGGCGGTTCCCACGTTCAGGAAACCGTCGGCAGTAGACATGATCGCCGCGAACAGCGCGGCAAACACGATGCCCGCCAGTATGGGATGAGTATAGAACTGCAGAAACTCCGCGGCTGCCATGTCGGGCGAACCCAGTGGTGCATGGGCGCCCTGGATTACCAGCGCCCGCATGGCGAAGCCGAGCATGATCCACAACAGCCCGGACAAGGCATAGCCGAGGATCGAGGCAGGAAGGACATAGCGGTTGTCGGCGAGATTGCGCGTCATCATCATCTTGGTGATGATATGCGGCTGGCCGGCCAGTCCCAGGCCGAACACGAAATACCAGGACAGCGCACAGATCATGCCCTCGGTACCGAACGGCCCGATCGCCGCCGGATCGTCCTCGTAGAGGACGCGGGAAGCCCCGGCCAGGCTGCCGTCAAACACCGCGTAAACGGTAAACACGATAAGTATGCCCGCCACGGCCATGGCGGACCCCTGTATCACGTCGGTGTACACGGACGCGATGATCCCTCCCGTGACGCAGTAAAATATCAGTACCGCGGAAGAAACCGCCATGCAAAACAGCAGGCTGGTAGAACCGAACCAGCCGACACTGTTGATGATGGATTGCATGACTACTGCCATGGCCAGTATCTGCACCGCGAGATAACCCATCACCCCGAGCAATATGGCCAGGGCTGTTAACAGACGCGCGGGATTGCTGTTGTAACGGGCCGCGACAATGCCCGGCAGAGAGACGTTGTCGCGCAGTTCCGCGATCAGGCGGATACGCTTGGATACCAGGAAAAACCCCATCGTGAAACCAGCCGTGGAGACGATGATCATGAACGCGGAACTCATCCCCATGGAATACACCAGTCCGGGTCCGCCGACAAACCCGAAACCGCTCAGGGTGCTGGAAAAAACGGCGAACGTGAGCACCAGCGGCCCCAGGGAACGGCCCGCCATGAAGAAGTCCCTGGTCGAGCGCGTGCGGCGCATTGCCCACAAACCGAAGCCGATGCAGATTCCGAGGTACAGCACCAGGGACAGCAGGATAATCGGGTTGCGCCAGGCTTCCATCATGACCGTCTGCCTTCCATGAGCTTGCGGAATGTTTCCTCGTCTTCCGGGGTAAAGATCCAGCGTCTGAAACCCAGGACATAGATCAATGAAAACGACACCGGGGCTATCCACAAACCCAGCAACATGACCAGGGTAGGCAGGGGGAAGGCAGCACCGATCATCGGGTCACCGGAGTGCAGGTAGTGCCGGGACAGGTAAACCAGAAATGACCACATGCCCAGTACCACCAGCGTTGCCGTTGCGTGGGCCAGCCTCAGTGTCAGGTCGCGTTTGGCCTGCGGCACCCCGATGTAGACCAGGGCGCTGATTATCAGGTAGATCAATACGCCCAGCAGGTAGCCCGCTCGGAATACGGGCTCGCTCTGTTGCCAGGCATCACCCGCCTGGCGCATGCCGTCCACGGCATGGTGCGCCATGCCGTGTCCGTTGACGGGTTCGGGAATGCTGAAGATCAGTGCGCACAGTGCGAGCAGACCGGCCAGCAAGCCGAGTAATACGGGGATGGGGCGCATAGGGTTCACGGGGATATAATGACCCATGTTTAACATGGATGGACCGCATAGACAAGATTAATGCGGGGACGGAATTAATTCCGTCCCCGCCGGCCACGGGATAAACCGGCGAAAAATGCGCTATAGTTAAATTCATCCATGTCTATGAATGCAGGAGAAAGTGATGGCCGGAGGATGGTCCCGCGACGGGGCGGTACAGGAACAGATCGATGCTAGTATTGAAGATGCGGTAAAATACGCACGCAGCCGGTTGCCCGAGGGCGAGAGCCTGGACCATTGCGAGGAATGCGGAGCTTCGATTCCTGCCGAGCGCCGGCAGGCAGTCCCCGGCGTGCGTTTTTGCGTTGACTGCCAGACCGATCACGACAAGGAACAGACCTTTTCCAGCGGCTACAACCGGCGCGGCAGCAAGGACAGCCAGTTGCGCTAGATCATATTTTTATTCGTTCGCCTGCTCCGTGGTGTGTTACAATAAAAAGTCCACCGCCGTTCCTTGTTGAAACCACTTTGTTAAAACTGTACACCGGGTCGTGCTGGAGATCGCAGATTTTAATAGGGGCGTAGCCAAGTGGTAAGGCACAGGGTTTTGATCCCTGCATTCCCAGGTTCGAATCCTGGCGCCCCTGCCAGATTGAAAAATTGCAGGAAAAATCGATGTCACTAGACGATGTAATGTTGTTTTCCGGGAATGCCAACCCGGTGCTGGCGTCTGAAATCGCGCGCCGCCTGAACATGCCCATGGGCAAGATCAACGTGGGCCGGTTCAGCGACGGCGAAGTCATGGTGGAGATTGCGGAAAACGTACGCGGGCGTGACGTGTTTATCCTGCAGTCCCTGTGTACGCCCGCCAATGATAATTTAATGGAAATGCTGATCATCGCGGACGCATTGAGGAGGGCGTCGGCGGAGCGGATCACGGCCGTACTCCCCTACATGGGTTATGCGCGCCAGGACCGCAGGTCGAGGTCGGCCAGGGTCCCCATCACCGCCAAGGTAGTGGCGGATATGATAGGGATCACCGGCATCTCCAGGGTGTTGACGGTGGATCTCCACGCCGATCAGATCCAGGGTTTTTTCGATATGCCGCTGGACAACGTGTATGCGACCCCGGTGTTACTGGGCGATATCTGGAAGCACAAATATGCAAGACAGATCGTCGTTTCGCCTGATGTAGGCGGTGTGGTGCGGGCGCGCGCCATCGCCAAGCAACTGGATGACACGGACCTGGCCATTATCGACAAGCGCCGGCCGAAGGCGAATGAGTCCGAGGTAATGAATATTATCGGCGATGTGAAAGGCCGCACCTGTATTATCGTGGATGACATGGTGGACACGGCCGGCACGCTGTGCAAGGCAGCCAACGCGCTGAAAGACTTCGGCGCCGACCAGGTCGTCGCTTATTGTACCCACCCGGTACTGTCCGGCAGGGCGTTGGATAACATCAATTCATCACAGCTGGATGAACTGGTCGTCACGGATACCATCCCGTTGCGTGATACTGCCGCAGAATGTGATAAAATCCGCCAGCTCAGCGTTGCTGCAATGCTGGCGGAAAGCATCCGCCGGATTTCCGAGGGAGAATCGCTGAGTTCCATGTTTATCGATTGAGAGTTATGAAATGCAAGCTTATGAATTAAAGGTACAGCCGCGTAACGAGCTGGGAAAGAACGCAAGTCGCCGCCTGCGCCGTTCGGGCAGAATTCCAGGCACCGTGTACGGGGCGAATAAGGAACCGCAGTCGATATCGGTGCTGCATGACGATGTGCTGCACCGGCTCGACCATGAGGCGTTTTACTCAAGCATCCTGACCATCAATTTCGACTCCGAAAGTGAGCAGGTCGTATTGAAGGATTTACAAAGACATCCCTATAAACCCGAAATCCTGCACGTCGATTTCCTGCGCATCGACGAGAAACAGAAAATCACCATGCGGGTGCCGCTTCATTTCATCAATGAACACCTATGCCCGGGCGTCAAGACCGGCGGCGGCGTGGTGAGCCGTATAATGACCGAACTGGAAATCAATTGCCTGCCCGGGGACCTGCCTGAATTCATCGACGTGGACCTGGAGGGCTTGAACCTGGGCGATACCGTGCATCTCAGCGATATCGAGTTGCCCGAGGGGGTCGAAATCTATGCCCTGTCCCGTGGCGGGGATGCATCTGCACCGGTGGCATCCGTGCACCTGCCCAAGGGCGGCATAGAGGAAGAGGAACTGGAAGAAGAACTGGAAGGTGTAGAGGCAGACGCAGAAGCGGAGGAACAGGAACAGGCAGAGGCGGATACGGAAGAAGAATAGGAAGGGGACCTGGTCCTGGGCAAACCTGGCAATATTCACGTCAAACCGTAATTTCTACCTTCCGGGTGAGCGAAACAACCGGGTTGAAACTCATAACAGGCCTGGGTAATCCGGGCGCTGATTATTCGACGACGCGTCACAATGCCGGTTTCTGGTTTGTCGACGGGCTTGCCGAAAAGTACCAGGTCAGCTTCACCGCGCAAAAAAAATTTTCCGGCGACCTTGCTCGCATCAGGACTCCCGGTATTGATTGCCTGCTGTTCAAACCGGCCACCTTTATGAACAGCAGCGGACGCGCAGTTCGTGCAGTCGCCGACTACTACCGGATAGAGCCGGCCGGAATCCTGGTTGTCCACGACGAGATAGACCTGGATGCCGGCGTGATTCGCCTGAAACAGGGAGGCGGTCACGGCGGGCACAAGGGGCTGCGTGACATCAGCGCAACGCTCGGCGCTTCGGATTACCTGAGACTGAGAATAGGGGTGAGCCACCCGGGGGACAAAACCCGGGTGCTGGCGCACGTGCTGGGAAGACCCGGCAGCGATGATACGGTGTTGATCAATAACGCACTGCAAAAAGGACAGGAGATATTGCCCTTGCTGTTCGCCGGAGAGCTGGACAAGGCCATGACCCGCCTGCACACGCAATAAACCGCGCAGACACACCGAATGGGTTTCAAATGCGGCATCGTCGGGCTGCCGAACGTAGGTAAATCCACCTTGTTCAATGCCTTGACCAACGCCGGTGCAAGCGCCGAGAACTACCCGTTCTGCACCATTGAGCCCAACGTCGGCATGGTCCCTGTGCCGGACCCCCGTTTACAGGCCATAGCCGGAATTGTCAAACCGGAACGGGTAATCCCGGCCCACGTGGAATTCGTCGACATAGCGGGCCTGGTCGCGGGCGCTTCCAGGGGGGAAGGACTGGGCAATAAATTTCTCGGTCATATCCGCGAGACCCACGCCATTGCCCAGGTCTTGCGTTGTTTTGAGGATGACAACATCACGCACGTCAACGGCAGGATAGACGCGCTTGCCGACCTGGACACGGTCAACACGGAACTGTGCCTGGCTGACCTGGAGTCCACGCTGCGTGCTTCACAAAAGGCGGAGAAGACCGCAAAAACCGGCGACAAACAGGCAAGGGAACGCTGCCGCATACTGGCCGGTCTGTCCGGCCATATCGATACGGGCGCGCCGGCCAGAACGCTGCCGCCAGCCAGCGCGGAACGGGCGTTGGCGCAGGAACTCGGGCTGCTCACGGAAAAACCGGTGCTGTACATCGCCAACGTGGAGGAAACCGGTGTTACCTCAAATAAGTGGTTGCCGGAACTGGCAGCGCGTGCAAGGGCTGATGGCGCGCATCTGCTTGCCATATCTGCTGCCATCGAAACTGAAATTGTTGAGCTTGACGAGGACAGCAGGAAAGAATTCCTGAACGACCTGGACCTGCCCGGGCCCGGACTGCACCGGCTAATCCGGGCCGGCTACGAACTGCTGGGCCTGCATACTTTTTTCACGATGACACCCCGGGAACTGCGGGCCTGGACCATCAGGAAAGGGACCGCCGCCCCCAGGGCTGCCGGCATGATCCATACGGATTTCGAGAAGGGATTTATTCGCGCCGAGGTGATCGCGTATGACGATTTTGTGGCACACCGGGGTGAACAGGGCGCAAAGAACGCCGGCAAGTGGCGCCTGGAAGGACGGGAATACATCGTCAGGGACGGTGACGTGATACTGTTCCGTTTTAACGTCTGACGATGTCCGGGCAAATTGATTTAAATAGGACGCCGAGTATCGTTACCCGGGATAGAATCGGTAGTGGTGATATGGATTAATCCGGTTTCAACATCGGGAAGCATTCCCTGACCCAGTGTTCCAGGTAATCGGGCATGCGTTTGACTGACTTCCCGTATTCGGGGTTCATGTACCAGGACAATATCTCGGCGGCACATTCACGTGCATTTTTTGCAGCGTACTTGCTGACTGAATTGGCTATTTTATCAGCCGTTTCCTGATCAAATACGGGCTTGCCGCCGGCATAGGTAATTTGCGCCTCCGACATACCACCAGTTGATAATGCATTGATTAATTTGGGGACCCATACCTCTTCGGGCACAATTTTGTTGCTCAAATGGTGCGCATATTCATGTTGAATTAAACCACTGAAATCCTGTTTGGGAGTCAGCAAGCCCGATTTAGTGTCGTTCGCAATCACCCGTGAGGTTAATTCAAAATCAACAGGGGCGATTTCCACTGATTGACCGTCCAAGTCGTATCTTGCCGCTGTTGTGTTGCTCCCGGGCAGCACGTCCAATTCCACTGTTGATACGGCAGGGATGTCGCGTAATTTCGGAAAGCGGTTGAATAAATCGTTCATGGTCCAGTTGTACCAGAACAGTTGTTCCCTGGCAGTTTGACTCTCTCCTTCGAATGACGATGTTTGTCCCAGGTCGAATCTACGCAATACCTGCTCCAGCGCAGCGAGTACAGGTTGCGCCGTAACTTTACCGGCAAAGCCGAATTTCAGCGTGTTTTGCGCTTCTTCTACAGTATCGTTTTCGGGTGTATATTCAGTGCCTGCGCGTACTTTGCCGACATTACTGATAATGGATTGCAGAAAACGTTCGTTGGTACTGGCCTGTGTTAACACGGTGCGGATGTTTAACCGATGGTCCGATCCGAATTCCCTGCTGATCTGCTCATTCAAGGCTGCGATAACCGCATGATTCCGCCGGCGCGTCCGGTAAGGGGAGAAACAGTTTTTCAGATAACGTACGGCCCTGCCGAAAAATGTTCCGCCCCTTACTTCCGTTACATCCGTCACTTCCAGGTTGCCTCTCCTGCCCACGGTGACCGTCCTGCCCGTCTCGAGGGCTTCATGGGCCGCCTTGACCGAGTCCTGCAAGGAAGGGGTTTTTGATAGTGTTATACGTGCCGGCATGACCAGACACGAGGTTTCAGGGTTCAAACATGTGCATCGGGCGGTTCAAACCCGGAGGAAATTATCCGGCGCATCAGCATCGTCATCGCCACTTGATGGTGAACTATTAACCTCGTCCAGGTTTTGCCTCCAGGCCTCCAGCAGTTCCACGAAATTGCGCATGGCGTCGGTCAAGGCGGCTAAATCCAGCGTGGCCGTCACCAGTAACTGCGAATACACGACGACAAATCCGCCGCGATGCTCATCAACCACCAGGCCGATATTGCCGTCCCCGACAGCCTGGTGCAAGGCATTGGCCTCCAGCAGGCCCAGCAGCAATGCCGGCGCCGGCTTGACAAGGAAGCCGGCATCGCTGTACAGCAACAGGCGTTCCCCGTTATTGCGATAGTTTAGATTGACGGGGTTGCCGTCGAATTCCAGGATGCAGATCCCAGCGTCCGGTTCGATAGAATCAAGGCCCAGGGTCCGGGCAAACTCATTCAGCAGGTCATCGATCATCTTAATTCAATTCAGAAAAGGTAGTGGTGGATGGGGTTAATCGTTATTCAACATGGGGAAGCACTCCGTGACCCAGTGTTCCAGGTAATCGGGCATGCGGCCAACGGAGTTCCCGTACTCCGGGTTCATGTACCAGGAGATTATCTCAGCGGCACACTCACGTGCATTTATCGCGGCATACTTACTGATTGAGTTGGCTATTTTTTCGGCTGTATCCGGATCAAACTTGGGCTTGCCACTAACATTTGTGATACTGACATTTGATATGCCTCCTGCTTTCAATGCATCGACCAGTTCAGGAATCCATACCTTTTCGGGCACAACTCCAACACTTAAATGATGCGCATATTCGTGATGTATATACCCGCTGAAATCCTGCTTGGGAGTAGTCTGCCCGGCGATGGAGCAACTCACAACTTTGCGTGATTGCTCCTCGATATCAACAGGTGCAAATTTCATACGGTGAGTAGCCCTTTCATAGGCTGCAAAGATTGTTGCACATTCTAAAACCGCATCTAAATCCAATGATGATATGGCCGAAATGTCACGGAGTTTCGGAAAGCGGGTAAATAAGTCATTCATGGTGCGGTTGTACCAGAACAGTTGTTTCCTGGCGGTGCCGGTCTCACCTGCGGCAGGCAACGATTGCCCCTGTTGTTCTCTGAGCAATGCCTCCTGCAGCGTGCAGGCTGGTCGTAATCCCGTTACTTTACCGGCAAAGCCATATCTCAGCGTATTCCGGATCTCATCCCCGGTATCGGTTGCGGGTGTGTATTCAGTGCCCGCGCGTACTTTGCCGACATTGCTGATAATGGATTGCAGAAAACGTTCGTTGGTATTGGCCCGTCTTAACACGGTTCGAATGTTTAACCGGTGGTCCGGTCCGAATTCCCTGCTGATCTGTTCATTCAAGGCTGCGATAACCGCATGATTCTGCTGGCGCGCCCGGTAAGGAGAGAAACAGTTTTTCACATAACGTACGGCCTTGCCGAAAAATGTCCCGCCCCCCGCTTCGGTGATATCCGCCACTTCCAGGTTGCCTTGACTGCCTACGGTGACCGTCCTGCCCGTCTCAAGCGCTTCATGGGCAGCCGTAACCGAGTCCTGCAAAGATGGTTTTCTTGATAGTGTTACACGAACCGGCATGATCGGATTTTTCGGTTTTTAGAAGCTCGAATCAGGAAATGCACAGAGACCTGTGCAGAAATATTTTTTTAAAAAAACATGGACAGTTCACTGATCTGTCCAGGTAATATCGTCTGCCGTGTGCAATATACAATGCATTATATTTTGCAGTATGGCCCAACCTGGTCTTGGCAGAAATGATAAATTTACCAAGCCCGGTACCTGCAAACGGCGGGAGCGCACGTCGGCAACCCCATATTGTCTGCCGGCGTGGCTCGTTCGGGAGCAGGCGGAGGCAGTGCTTGCGGCAGGCGCAGCCTGCAACTGCTGGCAGTCGAAACCGGCAGCAGAGGCAGGGGCATCAGGGTAAGGGTCAGAAACTGTATCTCAACGACGTCACGGCCCGGGTGTCTTTAACGTGAATAAAGCTCACGGAACCGAAATCCGCCCTGGCGTCTTCGTGGTTGAGGCCGAAATTGGCGGACAGGCCGCGCGCCAGGTCATACCGGAAGCCCAGGGCAAAGGCAGTTTTGTCCTCACCGCCCACCTGCCCGTACAGCCCCTCCAGGGACCAGGTCGAGGCATTATGTTTCAGGCGCACGCCCGATGAGAGATACCACCGGTCGGTGTCCGGGCCGGTTGCGTTGAAGCGTTCATACCCGGCGCCGATGTCGAACAGCGCGCCGCCATAGACCAGTTCGCCGACCACACCCATGGCGCGGGTATCGAAATGCACTGTCCTGTCTGCGGAGGTGTAAGCCGCCTCGGTATAGCGTACCGCGAAACGGTAGTCCCTCGTGCCCAGGGGACGCTGGAACATGGCGCCCAGGTCAAAATTGGCGTCCTCGTCCACCACGGTGCTGACGACCCAGGGTCCCAGGCGCACCAGGTAGCCGCCGCCCCAGTGCTCCAGCCTGCCGAGCGCGTCATCCAACGCCAGGAAGGCATTGCCCGCCCCGCGCCGCCGCCGCGTCTGTTCGCGCACTATTCCGGAAAGATTGCCGCCAACCAGCGTGCCCCAGGCGCCGCCGACGGAAAGCGCGACGTTGTCCCTGAAATGGTCGTTCATATCCACGGTCAGTTCCGGGTCGTCGGCATACTGACCGAAATAAGCCAGGTTGACCCGCCAGCGGTTGGGTAGCTGGGTGGTGGCGCTGAGCTGGAAGTTGCCGATAAACCCCATCTCGGTGTTCCCGTTGTTTTCAAGACCGGAACTTGCCGGTGTATCTACCAGGCCGTTAAGCAGCAAGGTAACGTCGCCGATGTCCGTTGCCAGCGGCTCTTCCAGGGAGGACAGCCGGTCGTAATTCAGGGAGACGGCCTGTGCCGCAGCGGTGTTGATGCCGCCGTTTGCGCCGCCGGCAGCGAGGACCAGCAGCACGGCCCTCAAGTGCTTATCAATCCTCATGACATTACACCTTTTTCGGGAAGATGGTATGGAACGCCTGGCAGGCGATGGCCCGGCCCGCCTTCATTGCCTCAGTGTGGTCGGGCGTCCAGTGAACGCCGCCGTAGAGCCGGCTCAGGCCGTTCTCCTCCGCAGCGTGGCTGAGGCTGGTCCAGTGCCTGGTTACACCGCGCAACTGCGGCCACAGTACCTCATCGGGCGAGCGTCCTGAGAATGCCACGTCGTCACGGCCATGGAACAGTGCAATCATCTCGGCGCCGGCGCCGCCGAAGGTGGAATGTCCTGACGTGTAAGAAGGGAATTCCGGGGTTGGGATGTAGCTCAGCCAACCGGGTTGCGTTTTAACACGCGGGTCGGGGTTGTTTAACAGCAGCGCACGTACCCGTATGGCGGTTTCCGGCCGCAGGACGTCATGGTGGTACTTGCTGTCCCAGGCGCTGATGGACGCGTCGCACTGGGTCATGCCGATCAGGGCAAAGGCGCGCGCCAGTTCGATGAAACCGAGGTCAAGCTCCTGTAGGAGTTGCATGGCAATATAGATGAAGTGTCCCGGCGGGGTGATGCCCCATGGGCCGTCTTCCCAGAACAGCGCGATCTCCGATTCATCGGCAGTGCGGATGGTGCTGTCCATGCCGCCCAGGCGTCGTATTTTGTCGAATTCCCCGGCAAATTCCGGGCTTGCCGCATCATGGAAGTCGGGCACGCGAAATTGTGATCCGCTCTTCATGGTCCAGGGTTTGATCTGCCCGTGGCCCGGATACAGGCAACGGTCAAAGGATGAGAATGCCGGACCCGGCCTGGTCCCGTAGAACGGGCCGGTCGGACTCCAGCGTAATGAATCCTGCCGCCGTTCATAGCGCCCGAGATAATAGGTGGCTTCTTCAGGCTCGGAACCGTCGTTGGTGCGCATTTTGACCACCTGGAGGCCGACGGCGCGTCCCCATTCCGCCCCCAGGGACTTGGCATCGCTCCCCGGGAAGCGGTTCATGAAAGCCAGGCGTTCGAACAGAAACGGTTGCTGGAATGCTTCCGCGGCGGCGATAGCGAACGCGGCGCCGTAAGCCACTTCCGGGTCCGCGCCGGCAGGCCCACGGCCGATGCCGAAAGGTTGGTCATAGGCCTGGACAATCCCGTTTGCGGCCAGGAACCCGGCTGCCATGGGCAGGGCATAATTGTATGCCGCCCGCGGCGCCAGAACCCGCTGGTCCCGCACCTGCTGCAGGACGATATCCGTCCAGTGAAACACGGTATTCCGGTGCTGCGGTTTCAGGATCTGGCTGAGATACGATGACTTGTGGCCGTAGGAGCTTGCGCAACCCGTTGCCAGTAACGCTGCTGCCGATGCAGTTCCTGCCAGGAATCGTCTTCTTTCAATCTGCATTTTATGGTCTCCTTTTTTTATCCGTAATTTTGCGCGAAGACCGCATCTGTATGGCAGGAGGTAAAGTGCTGTGTACTGGAGGCACTCCTCATGGACAGTCATACAACTCTACCGCAAACATCCAATAAGGAGCGAGCGAAGAGACAACCGGATTTCGCTGACTCTAGCCTAACCGGGATATTCAGAATTGCAAAACAAAGTTTGGGTAAACTACGGTATTTTTACCCGGAATTGAAATTCCTACCCGTATCGTTTGAAAACGCTGCCGCCTGCTCCGCTCAGTATAAAATAGCCCCACCCCCTCAAGTCCGATATAATCCGCGCCTATGTCCGATTACATCATCGCCCCTTCAATCCTGTCCGCCGACATGGCCCGCCTGGGCCAGGAGGTGGAGGCCGTGCTCGCGGCCGGCGCCGACTATATCCACGTGGACGTGATGGATAACCACTACGTGCCCAACCTGACGTTCGGCCCGGTGGTGGTGCGCGCCTTGCGGGACTACGGCGTGACCGCGCCCCTGGACGTGCACCTGATGATCGAACCGGTGGACCGGATCATCCCCGATTTTGCCGCCGCCGGGGCCGATATCATCACGTTCCATCCCGAGGCGAGCCGTCATGTCGACCGGACCCTGCAACTGGTGAGGGACAACGGCTGCCGCGCCGGTCTGGTATTCAACCCGGCAACGCCGCTGGACCATCTCCACCATGTCATCGACAAGATTGACATGATTTTGATCATGTCCGTCAACCCCGGTTTCGGCGGGCAGGGCTTCATCCCCGCCGCGCTGGACAAGCTGCGTGCGGCGCGAGAGATCATCGACGCGTCCGGCAGGGAGATACGCCTGGAGATAGACGGCGGGGTGAAGGAGGACAACATCGCCGAAATAGCCGCCGCCGGCGCCGATACGTTCGTGGCCGGGTCGGCGATTTTCGGGAGCGCCGATTATGCCGGGGTCATCGACGCCATGAGGAAAGCATTGCAACAGGTTGCCGGGGGATAATGCGGGGCTGCCCATGTTATTGATGATCGACAATTACGACTCCTTTACCTATAACCTGGTCCAGTACTTCGGCGAACTGGGCCAGGAGGTGAGCGTTTACCGGAACGACCAGATTACCCTGGAGCGAATCCACGAACTCGAACCGGAGCATATCGTCATCTCACCCGGCCCCTGCACCCCGAGTGAAGCAGGCATATCGGTTGACGTCATTAACGAGTTCATAGATAAGATCCCCATATTGGGGGTGTGCCTGGGACACCAGAGTATCGGCCAGGCCCTGGGCGGGCGCATCGTCCATGCCAACCGTATCATGCACGGCAAGACGTCCGATATTTATCATGAAAGTTCGGACGTCTTCGGCGGGCTGGAAAGCCCGTTCGTCGCAACACGTTACCACTCCCTGGTGATCGAACAGGAATCGCTGCCTGACTGCCTGGAAGTCACCGCCTGGACCAGGATGGACAGCGGCGGGATTGACGAGATCATGGGGGTGAGGCACAAGGATTATCCCGTTTTCGGCGTACAGTTCCACCCCGAGTCGATACTGACCACTTTCGGTCATGACCTGCTCAGGAATTTTCTCCGTATCAGTTCCCACTGATGAGTGTCCAGTCCGCACTGAACGAAGTCATCAACGGCGGTGACCTGCCCGACGCTATCATGCGCGCCGTAATGCAGGACATGATGTCGGGGAAAATGACCGAAGCGCAGATCGGCGGGTTCCTGGTGGCCCTGCGCATGAAAGGTGAGACAATCGAGGAAATCGGCGCGGCAGCCGCGGTGATGCGCGAATTTGCCGTAAGGGTACACGTTGACGGCCCGCACCTGGTGGATATCGTCGGCACCGGCGGTGACGGTGCGCACACCTTCAATATTTCCACCACGGCGTCCTTCGTGATCGCGGCCGCCGGGGGCAAGGTTGCAAAACACAATAACCGTTCGATTTCCAGCCGGTCCGGCAGCGCCGATGCGCTGGAACAGGCGGGAGTCAAACTGGGATTGAAACCGGGCCACGTGGCCGAGTGCATCGACCGGGTGGGGATAGGCTTCATGTTCGCGCCGGCCCACCACCCGGCAACCAGGTACGCAGCAGGGCCGCGCCGGGAACTGGCCGCCAGGAGTGTATTCAACCTGCTGGGACCCATGACCAACCCGGCATACGTCAAACGCCAGTTGATCGGCGTCTACCAGCCGGACCTGCTGGATGTGTTTGCCCGGGTCATGCAGCGGCTCGGCAGCGAACACTGCATGGTGGTGCGCTCGCACGACGGACTCGATGAGATAAGCAACTCTGCGCCGACCGACGTGGCCGAGCTCAAGGACGGGCAAATCACCAGGTATCAAATCACGCCGCAACAATTCGGCATCAAGCCCGGAATTATCTCCGAACTGGTCGTCACCAGCGCAGAGCAGAGCTACGGCATCATGCACTCCGTGCTCGAAAACAACCCGGGGCCGGCCATGGACGTCGTCCTGCTGAACGCCGGCGCCGCCATTTACGTTGCCGGTCTGGCGCCGGATGTGGAACAGGGGATCGAACTTGCCAGGCAGGCCATTGCTTCCGGCGCGGCAATGAAAAAGTTACAGGAACTCGCGTCGCTGACAAACCGGCTGGCCGGCTGACATCGTCCTCTGCGGATTGGTTCAATTGAATACGACCGATATCCTGGCAACCATACTGGATTACAAGCAGGAATGGGTTGCCGCAAGGAAAACAGCCGTGTCCCAGGCGCAGTTGCAACAGCAAATCAGGGATGCGGCTCCTCCCCGGGGGTTCTACCGGTGTATCCGCAACGCCATCGACAACGGCCGGGCCGCGGTCATTGCCGAGGTCAAAAAGGCATCACCCAGCAAGGGTGTAATCCGCGCGGATTTTGACCCGGAACAGATCGCACGCGCCTATGCGGACGCCGGGGCCGTGTGCCTGTCCGTACTGACCGATGAGAAATTTTTTCAGGGTTCCGACAGGCACCTGCAACAGGCCGGGAGCGCAACCGGTCTGCCGCTGCTGCGCAAGGATTTTGTCATCGACCCGTACCAGGTGTACGAGGCAAAAGCCATCGGCGCGGACTGCATCCTGCTGATCGTGGCCGCCCTGGACGACCTGCGCCTCCAGGAACTTGCGGCAACTGCTGCCGATATCGGCCTTGACGTGCTGGTGGAGGTGCACAACCGCGAGGAACTGGAACGCGGCCTGCTGCTGCGCACGCCGCTGATAGGCATAAACAACCGCAACCTGCATACCTTTGAGACATCCCTGGAGACCACGCTGGGCCTGTTGCCGGACGTGTTCCATGACCGGACCGTGGTGACGGAAAGCGGCATTAACAGCCGTGCGGACATAAAACTCATGCGCAGCCGCGACGTGCACGCCTTCCTGATAGGTGAAGCGTTACTGAGAACTGATGACCCCGGCGCGAAACTACGAGCGCTGATTTCCTGACAGCCATCGGGACTAACCTAATTTGGGACAACCATAAATTAATAAAAAGTGTAAATTTATGGTTGTCCTAAATTTACTTCTGGGACAGATTTAAATTTGTCCCCGATTGCCGGCGGTTACTTCAAATCAAACAGGTCATCCAGCTCCTGCCGGGACTGTTCTGCCGAAGCAGCCGTCCCGCTTGCCCCACCCGGCGCGTCCAGGCCGAACAGGGCATTCAGGTCCGAGGCGGCGCTATCCGCGTCCGCATGATCGGCGGGTTCCCATGCCTGCGGATTCAATTCGAGATAACCACAGAAATTCGGCCGCTCCTTGTCCTGGACCGCATCGGCGACGGGTTCGCGGCATTGCTTTGCAACCCGGGGATCATAAAACCGGCACATCCTGCACACGTGCAGCGCCGCTTCGCAGGCCTTGCAGTGGGCGCTCCTGGACAACGGCATGAGCAGGTAGTCCAGGCCGGCGCCGCATTTCCAGCATTGCAGGTGTTCCGGTTTAACGTGCATTATTCATCGGCTTGCTTTTGACGGTTGGCTGTCACTCCGGCTTAAGGAACCTCTGATAAGGTCAGAGGTTCCTACGGTACAGGGATGTACCGTCAAAATCAATGACTATATGTCATTGATTTTGGGAGCAAAACAAAAATCACATTTTTTGTTTTGCGTGCTCTGACAAGTCCTGGACGGACTTGATCAGAGCATCCTTAATATTTCATCAACTGAAGAATAGCAGTTTGATGATGATCAGCACCAGCACGGAATTCAGCACTACCTTGATGATCCTTTCGCCCCTGCTTACCTGCACGTGAGCGCTGAGCCAGGCGCCAATGGATGTGCCTGCGGCCAGGCAGATGCCTAAAATCCAGAAAATCTCCACCTGCCAGGCAAACACGATCAGGGCGGCCGTGGTGTAAAAACTGATAATGAAGGTCTTGTGCATGTTGACCCTGACCAGGTCGAGCCCGAGGGTCCTGTTCAGTATGGGCAGGAACAGGAAACCGATCCCGATCTGGATAAAGCCGCCGTAAAGCCCCACAAAAAACATCAGGATATGGGCAAGCAGCAGGCGCGGTTTTTGCGGCTGTGCCCGGGCATAAGTTGCCGCATCCTTTTGCGTCGCCATGACCAGCATGACGACCAGTGTGATGATGGCGACGATACGGTTAAACCAGATTCCTTCGAGACCGGTTCCCGCGTAGGCGCCGGCCACTGCGCCGGGAAGGGCGGCAAGGGCCAGCGACAGGCTGAGTCTGAAATCGGAATACCCTTTCCTGAAGAACGCGACAACCGCCGTGGCCATCTGCACGATGATGGCGATGCGGTTGGTGCCGTTGGCGACGGGACCGGGGACGCCCATGAACAACATGATCGGGATGCTCAGCAGCGACCCCCCGCCTGCCATGACGTTGACGAAACCGACGACAATACCAACCAGGAACAGGATGATGTATTGCCAGATTTCCATCCGGATGATTACCGGGGAAACCGGCGAGATCTAGTCCTGTTTGCCATAATCCCTGAATTTTTCCAGGTTGACGTTCATCTCAGCTTCATCCAGCAGCACGGGCGGCCCCAGCATGCGGCTCAGCAGGTATTGCCTGGCCAGCTCCTCTACCAGTTGCGCCATTTTGAAGGCGGCATCCACGTCCTGGCCCAGCGCGATGACCCCGTGGTTGGCCAGCAGGCAGGCCTGGCGGCCCGCCAGCGCGGCCAGTGCGTGGTCGGACAATGCCTGGGTACCGTAGGTGGCGTACTCGGCGCAACGGATGGTAGCGCCGCCCGCAGCGGCGACCATGTAATGAAACGCAGGCAAGTCCCGGCGGGTACAGGCCAGTGCGGTGGCATAGGGCGAATGGGTGTGGACGATGGCGTGGGTATCCGGCCGTTGGGTATAGATGTCCTGGTGAAAGCGCCATTCGCTTGAGGGTTTCAGGTCCCCTTCGGCGCGCTTGCCGCGCAGGTCCATGCTGACGATATCCGCGGGTGACAGCGACGCATAATCCATCCCGGTCGGCGTGATCAGGTAACCCTGTTCAATCCTGGCGCTGACGTTGCCGGCGGTACCTGTCCCGAGCTGGTGTTTTTGCAGCGCGCACGCCGCGGCTATAATGGCTTCACGTAAACTTGCATGATCCATGGCCGAATAATATATGATCCGGGTCAAAGTTTCCCTTTAACTCATTATTCGATTCCGTATGGCACTAGCGGTGGTGGCGACATGAAAAACAAGATTGCATCGTGCGGCGCGTTGCTCCTGTGCGGTTGTCTGTCCGGCGCTGTTTACCCGGATGATCTGGCACATCCCTTCAGTGCGCGCCGGGCGCTTGACCTGACCCACGACATGCACCCGGAGATGCCGTTCTGGCCGGGCACGGGGGCCTTCGAGATTGAACGACTGGCTGACTATGACGTGGGCTACCGCATGCATCGTTTTTCCATGTGGGAGAATATCGGCACCCATATCGATGCCCCGGCGCATTTCATCGATGGCGGACGCCCGGTTGACGAACTGGGACTGGATGACCTGGTGGTCCCCGTTGTGGTCATCAACGTACAGGATCGTGTCGCGGCAGATCATGACTATCAGTTATCCGTCGAGGATGTGTTGTCGTGGGAGGAACGGAGCGGACGCATCCCGGCGGGCAGCCTGGCGGTCATGAATACGGGCTGGTATAAAAAGTTTCATGACCCGCAGGCCTATGTCAACCAGGACGAGTCAGGCGTGCTGCATTTTCCCGGGTTGTCCGCCGCCGCCGCGCAGTTGCTCGTGGAGCGGGACGTCGCCGGGATAGGCATCGACACCATGAGCCTGGACCCGGGTAATGATTTAAGCTTTCCCGTGCACAGGATTATGCTGGGGGCAGGCAAGTTCCAGGTGGAGAACATGAACAACCTGGATGAGTTACCTGACAAGGGCGCTGTTGCCGTGATCGGCGTACTGCCGGTGAAGGGCAGTTCCCAGGCCCAGGCGAGAATATTCGCGTTTATGGATTGAGCTGGTGGCCCGGCTGAGGAAACGCAAACAGGGAACGGCAACGAGCGCGTTCGGCGCGCCCGGAAGAAGCAGCCATGATGCTTCCGCGTTTTACGATACCAGGATGTACCAGGGCCTGGGCAGGGGGGAGAACACCGGCTATAAGGAAAACAAGATCCCGCCGGAGAATTTGAACAGGATTTTCTGTAAATCAAGCGAATGCATGGAGGAACTGCCGGACGGCAGCGTGCATTTGATGATCACCTCCCCGCCATATAATGCCGCCAAGGAATACGACGATGATTTGAGCCTTGACGAATACATGGACCTGCTCGGTAACGTCTGGAAAGAGACATACCGGGTCCTGGTTCCCGGCGGGCGCGCCTGTATCAACGTGGCGAACCTGGGGCGCAAGCCTTATATCCCGCTGCACGGCTACATCATGGAGGCAATGCGCGCTATCGGCTATCTGATGCGCGGCGAAATCATCTGGAACAAGGGGTCCAGCGCCGGTTCATCCACCGCCTGGGGCAGTTGGCAATCGGCGGCAAACCCGGTGTTGAGAGACGTCCATGAATATATCCTGGTGTTTTCCAAGGGGTCGTTCTCAAGGGAGAAAACCGGCAGGGAGAGCACCATAGAGAAGGAGGCGTTCCTCGAATGGACCAGGAGCGTGTGGAATTTCCCGGCGGTGTCGGCAAATAAAATCGGCCATCCCGCGCCTTTTCCGGAAGAATTGCCGCACCGGTTAATCCAGTTGTATTCGTTCCGGGATGACGTAATTCTCGACCCGTTCGCCGGAAGCGGGACGGTTTGCCTGGCAGCTTTGAAAGATGGCAGGAATTATGTGGCTTATGACGTCGACCCGGACTACGTCAGGTTGGCCGGGACAAGAATTTCAGCCTGCAGAAACGAGTCCGGCCGGATTACCTGAGTACCGGGCGGTGCTGCGCCAGGGCCCAGTCCACATGTTCGCGCACCAGCGCCGAGGGATGGTCCTTGCGTGTTTTCAGGGCATCGATGACCGTCGCTGAACTGGGAGCGTTGCCCAGGGCGACGGCAACGTTGCGCAACCAGCATTCGTAGCCGATGCGCCGGATGGCGCTGCCTTCCGTTTTTTCCATGAATTCATTTTCACTCCAGAGGAAACATTCGACCAGTGTCACCGCATCCAACCGGTGGCGGGGCAGGTAGTCCGGCTCATTGGAATTCTGTGCGAACCTGTTCCAGGGGCAGACCAGTTGACAGTCATCACAACCGTAGATGCGGTTGCCCATTGCAGTGCGGAACTCCTCGGGTATGACGCCGCGGTATTCAATGGTCAGGTACGAGATACAGCGCCGGGCATCGACCCGGTAAGGCGCGACGATGGCGCGTGTCGGGCAGACGTCGATACACGCCCGGCACTCACCGCAGTGTTCCCCGGCAAACTGTTTATCCGCGGGCAGGGGCAGGTCGGTATAGATCTCCCCGATGAAAAACCATGATCCGGCTTCGGTATGCAGCAGGTTGCTGTGTTTCCCGATCCAGCCCAGCCCGGCGTTGCGCGCCAGCGCCTTCTCCAGCACCGGCGCGGTATCGGTAAAAACCCGGTAACCGAAAGGGCCGATGGCCGTCTCGACCCGGCGCGCCAGCTGCTTCAACCGGGACCGCATCACCTTGTGGTAGTCCCTGCCCAGCGCATAACGCGAGACATAAGCCAGTTTCCCGTCATCCAGCACGGATTGCGCAGGTTTTGCCTTGGCGGGCAGGTAGTCCATGCGCGCGGAAATTACCCGCAGGGTTCCCGGCCGCAGGCGTTCGGGCCGGGAACGTTTGCTGCCGTGGCGTTCCATGTAAGCCATCTCTCCGTGCATGCCCCGGTCGAGCCAGTCGAGCAGGTGGCGTTCGTCTTCCGCAAGGTCGATGCCGGTGATGCCCACCTGCTGGAAGCCGAGTTCAAGCCCCCAGGTCTTTATGTTGCCGGCAAGGGTGTCAGGTTCCATCTCGCCGTCGGGGACAGATTTCAAATCTGTCCCCTTTTCCTCTAGAATGATCGGGGAACATGTTCGACTTTTTGAATAAGTGGTATAGACGGTATTTTACCGATCCCCAGGCCGCCCTGTTAGTGATTCTGCTGGTGGTCGGGTTCGTCGTCATGTATTTCATGGGCGGCATGCTGGCGCCGCTCCTGGCGGCCGTCGTGATTGCTTACATGCTCGAGGGGCCGGTCAAGAAACTGACCGGCAGAAACATCTCCAGGGTCCCTGCCGTTTCACTGGTATTTCTGCTGTTTATCCTGGTATTGGGTTTCATCGTCATCGGGCTGCTGCCGATCCTGTCCGGGCAGGCAAGCCAGTTCTTCCAGGAATTCCCCGGGATGCTGAGCCGCGGCCAGGAACTGCTGCTGCGCCTGCCGGAGCAGTATCCGGAAATTATCTCTGCCGAACTGGTTAACGAAATAGTACTGGCCCTGCGCCGCGGGGTCGGTGATTTCGGCCAGGGTCTCGTGTCCATTTCAATGGCATCCATTCCCGCCATCATCACGGTCCTGATCTACCTGGTCCTGGTGCCCCTGATGATCTTTTTCCTGATGAAGGACAAGGACGCGGTGCTGAACTGGGTGAGCCGGTTTCTGCCCAGCGACCGTACCCTGGTCAGTCACCTGTGGCAGGAGATGGACGCGCAAATCGGTAATTACATACGCGGCAAGGTCTACGAGATAGCCATCGTGGGGACGGTCTCGTACGTCGTTTTCAAGTCGTTCGGATTGAATTACGCTTCGCTGCTCTCCATCACCGTGGGTCTGTCCGTATTGATCCCCTATATCGGCGCCGCCGTGGTGACGTTGCCGGTCGCGCTGGTGGCGTATTTTCAGTGGGGCTTCGAACCGATTTTCATCTGGCTGGTCGTCGCCTATTTCATACTGCAGTTCCTGGACGGCAACGTGCTGGTGCCCATCCTGTTTTCGGATGTGGTCAACCTGCACCCGGTAGCGATCATCGCCGCCATACTGGTGTTTGGCGGGTTATGGGGGTTCTGGGGCGTGTTCTTCGCCATCCCGCTGGCTACCCTGGTCAAGGCCCTAATCAATGTCTGGCCCACCCGCGAGGAACAGTTGCCGGACACCGGCGCTTAGGCAAAGACCCGCGCGAGCAGATATTTGGGGTCAGAGTAAAAATTATTCTGAAGATAAACCTGTGTCTCTCACTGGCGATAATTTTTACTCTGACCCCAAATATCAGGAGCAATTGCCGGAAGCAGGCGTTTAAGTGGGGGTGTAAACATCGCAAAAGGGGACGGAATTTAATTCCGTCCCCACGCCCCGGTTGTCAGAGAGCTTTAACCGCCTCCAGTACTTCGTTCACGTGTCCTTTTACCTTGACCTTGCGCCACTCCCTGCGCAGCGTGCCCGCCGCGTCAATCAGGAACGTACTGCGTTCAATCCCCATCACCTTTTTGCCGTACATGTTTTTTTCCCTGATCACGCCAAACAGTGTACAAAGCTGCTCGGAAGCGTCGGATAACAGGTCAAACGGGAATGCCTGGTTGGCTTTGAATTTTTCATGGGATTTCAGACTGTCCCTGGAAACGCCGAGGATGATCGTCCTGCACGAGTTGAATTCTTCGATATTATCGCGGAAGTCCTGGCCTTCACGGGTGCAACCGGGCGTGCTGTCCCTGGGGTAGAAGTAGATAACCACGTTGTTTCCCTTCAGGCCGGATAATTTTATGGTTTTGTCGCCGGTAGCCGGCAGCTCAAAGTCGGGTACCGTAGCGCCCGTGTTTACCGTACTCATGCAATGGTTCTCCACAAATCAAAAGTGTGCATTGTGCGACCTGACCCCATACACTCCATGTTGAAAAGAGGCACAGGTTTATTACCAGGTATTTTTACTCTGACCCCAAATATCCTTATTTCACCGGTTCGATGATTGCATCCAGGTTCAACTGGTCGCAGAATTCCAGGAAGTCGTTGCGCAGCGACGAGATGGAAATTTCCACCGGGACGTGGATGGTCAGGTGCAGGGAGAACATCTCGGTGCCGGTGTGAGATGCCTCGTAGGTGGTCGTGTACAAGTCCCGGATCTGAATGCCGTTATCCAGGATAAAGCGGGTGATGCGGTTTACCACGCCGATACGGTCACTGCATACGACGTCGATGGCGTACGGCATCAGGTTTTTTTGCGACTTGTTCAATTCGGTCCGGCGCATGTTGATCGATAAATCCAGTTCTTTTCCCAGCCTGTTCAGGGCATCTTCAACCTTGACAACGGCATTCCAGTTTCCCGAGAGCAGCAACAGCATGGAAAATTCCTGACCCAGGATGGTGATCCGGCTTTCCCGGATATTGCAGCCGCACTCCGCGATGGCGCCGGTCAATCGTTCGGACAAGGCGGGATCGTGCTTGCCGATAACGGTGAGGGCCAGAAACTGTATCATTAATGTGGTCCGGGTGAGGGGTTTATAGCGCCGCTATTAAAAACGGATCCCGCAAAATGCGCAGTTTCCTGATTACCTTGTCTTTAGCGGGTCGGACAAGTACCATACTTATTTTATTATACAACAACGGACTTATTTCCCCTCATTATACGCAATATGTAACGTTGTACCAGCAGGGGAACGACTGGAATGCAGCGGATTTGTCATCACCTTGCAGAGTACAAGCGATATGTTTACGGGTAGTCTTGTTGCCGTTGTCACCCCCATGAAGAGCGGTGTCGGGCCGGAGACAGAGGTCGACCCGGAGGGGCTGGAGCGGGTGATTGAATACCATATCGAGAACAAGTCTGACGGTATCGTAGCGGTCGGTACCACGGGTGAATCCGCCACCCTGATGACGGCAGAGCACTGTGAGGTCATCAGGCGGATTGTGGAGATCGTCAACAAGCGTATCCCCGTCATCGCCGGGACCGGCGCAAATTCGACTATTGAAGCTATTGAATTGACGGAGTATGCCAGGGAGGCAGGGGCCGATGCCTGTCTGCTGGTAACCCCGTATTACAATAAACCGACCCAGGCGGGTTTGTATGAGCATTTCAAGGTTGTCGCCGAGCGCGTGGCCATCCCGCAGATTCTGTACAATGTTCCCGGGCGTACTGCCTGCGACATGTTACCCGGCACCATATCCGGGTTGGCACAGCTTGGTAATATAGTCGGCGTCAAGGAAGCGACGGGCGACCTGACGCGGGTCAGGACAATCCGGGAACAGTGCGGCGATGATTTTTTACTGCTGAGCGGCGACGATGAAACAGCTTGTGACTTTATGCTGATGGGGGGTGACGGCGTTATCTCCGTGACCGCCAACGTCGCACCGGCTGCCATGCATGAGTTGACCAGGCTGGCGCGCGCCGGCCGGCGCGAGGCAGCGAAGGCGCTTGACGCAAAACTGCTGGGATTGCACCGGTCCCTGTTCCTGGAGTCGAACCCGATTCCGGCCAAGTGGGCGGTAGCGCGCCTGGGTCTTATTGAAGACGGCATCCGTTTGCCCATGACCTGGTTGTCCGGAAAGTTTTGTGCGCAGGTTGAAGCCGCAATGAAACAAGCCGAGGTATTGTGAGTTATGAAAAAAGCGATTTCAAGATTCGTGTTGGGTGTGAGCGGCTTATGCTTCGTGACGTCCTGTGCCTACATGCCTGATGTCGGGAAACTGCTGCCTGATAAGAAAACCGAATACCAAAAAAGCGAAAGCATGCCCGACCTGGAGATCCCCCCCGACCTGACTGCGGACGCCATCAATGATTCCATGAATATTCCCGATGAGGCGCCTGCCACGTTGTCACGATACAGGAACCCGCGCGCAGCGGCGAGAACGCAGGCGGCCATGGGAACAACCGATACCGACGAGCAATGGTTATCCTTGTCCATGCCGTTATACCTGGCCTGGCCGGCGCTGCTCGAATTTTTCGAGACAAGAAACTATTCTCTCGAACTGGAGGATGAGGAACTGGGAGTGCTGGAAACGGGCTGGTCCGAGGCCGATGAACAAACCGGCTTGCTGTACCGTTATAAATACAAGATTTTTGCCGAACAGGGAGACGACCCGGACGTCACTACGCTGATTATCAGCCAGCAGCGCCAGACCCGGCTTGATGAGAACGCGGACTGGCTCGACCATGACAAGGATGCGAGAATGGAGCGGCAACTGGTCGCAGATCTCAGCCTGTTCATTGACGCCGGCAAACCTGCCGCCGAACCCGCGCCCGCGCCTGCAACAGCCTCTGAAGAGGCTGCCGGCACCGCCCCCCGCGCCGCTCCGGGCCGGGAACTCCGGGTGGTTGACGCCGGCGAGGGTAAAATGTACCTGACCATTCCGGAAGCCTTTGAACAGGCCTGGAAAAATACCGGGGTCGCCTTGCGCAACAGCGGGCTCCAGGTAACCGGCGGGGATGCGGCAAAAGGTTTTTACCAGGTGACCGGCGGCGCCGAAATGCGCGAGAAGAAAAAAGGCTTCTTCTCCAAACTGGCTTTCTGGAAAGACGGGGAAGCAGCCCAGACGTCGTATCAAATCAGCCTGACGGGCGTGGGCAACAAAACCGAACTGATCGTGGTTAATGAAGATGATGAATGGGAAGCAACGGATGAGGCTGCCCGCATACTGACGTTAATCCGCGACCGTTACCCGGTCAATTAACGCTAAAGATCAATTGGGGACAGATTTTAAATCTGTCCCCGATATATCGATGCTATTTTTTCCTGCTGTGCTCGATCAGGCGCCGGCGTTTGCGCACCTGGCGCTTGGTCAGGGTATTACGGAATGCCTGGTACGGATTATCACCCTGCCTGAACTCGATAAATACCGGCGTACCCGTCAACTTCATTTTTCTGCGGAAATGGCCGGCTAAATAGCGCCGGTAATTTGCCGGGATATCCCTGGTCTGGTTGCCGTGAATGATGATGCGCACCGGGTCATCTCCTCCCGGGTGGGCATACTTGAGCTTGATGCGCCGCCCCCTCACCAGGGGTGGGGGGTTTGCCGCCAGCGCTTCCTGCAGGATGCCGGTAATGGCAGACGCGTTGAGATCCTGCTGCCGTGAGCGGATAATTTTATCTACGCTGTCGAACAGTTTCCCTATTCCCGTCCCGTGCAATGCCGATATGTGCCGGACGACGGCGTAGTCGATAAATCCGGTCTTCCTTTCGAGTTGCCGCTCAATGGTCGCCTTCTGGTAGGGGCTCAGGCCGTCCCACTTGTTGACCGCGATAATCAGGGATTTGCCCGACTGGCTGATTATGCCGAGCAGGGTCTGGTCCTGGTCGGAAATGACATCGCGGGCGTCCAGCACCAATATGACGACGTGGCATTCTTCGATGGCTTTCAGGCTTTTTATGACGCTGAACTTTTCTACCTTGCCGGTTACCTTGCGGCGTCTTCGAATGCCAGCCGTATCTATCAGCAGGTAGTCATTCTGCCGGCGCCGGAACGGGACCGTGATGCTGTCGCGAGTGGTTCCCGGCAAATCGGAAGTCAGCACCCTGTTTTCCCCGATGATCCTGTTAACCAGGGTCGACTTGCCGACGTTGGGACGGCCGATAACGGAAATTTTGACCACACCGGCGCTCTCTGCCGGCACCGCGCCGCCCTGCGGTAATGATGCAGCGATGGCATCGAGCAATTCGTCGATGCCCTCTCCGGCTTGTGCCGAAACCGCTATGGGCGCGGCAAACCCGCCCATGGAATGGAACTCGGCCAGTGCGGACTCCCGGCCTATCCCGTCGATCTTGTTTACCACCAGTAACACCGGTTTCGCCAGTGTCCTCATGGTTGCGGCCAGTTCAATATCGCCGGCCGTCAATCCCGAACGGCCGTCTACCAGCCATAAAACCGCATCTGCCTCTTCCATGGCCTGCATGGTCTGCCCGCCGACCGCTTCCACCAGCTGGTGATGATCGCCGCTGCTGCCGGCTATGCCGCCGGTATCACACACGAGCATGCCGGCATCGTGCAGGTTGGCATAGCCGTATTTCCTGTCCCTGGTTACGCCCGGTTCATTCGCTACCAGCGCCGACCGGGAACGCGTCAGGCGATTGAACAAAGTGGATTTTCCGACGTTGGGACAACCGACAATGGCAATGACAGGAGTCATGATAAATCACTTGTTGCAGGATGACAGGTTCTCAACCCTGCCCGCCATCGGTTGCTCGTCTTCAGCGGTAGGTATAGGCAGCCAGGCGGCCGTCACTGCAATATGCGTAGACTATCTTACCTACTACGATGGGTTTTGCAATAACAGGGTCCTTGCACAGCCGTTCCCGGGCGGTGAACTCGCCGGATTTTTTGCTGATCCAGTGCAAGTAGCCTTCCAGGTCACCTACGACGATTTGATCGCCGATAGCGGCGGGCGCGGTGGTCGCCCGGGCGTGCAGGTTATCCTGCTCCCACAGTACCGATCCACTGAACCTGTCCAGCGCCCACACGTGGCTGTCCTCGTCACTGACATAGATGTTTTGTTCGTCCGCACTGAAACCGGCATAGGAAGAGAGATCGCTGCTCCACAGGATGCGGCCCGTTTCCAGTTGCACCGCCGCGACGTGGCCCTGGAACGTGGCGATGTAGACGGTGCCGTCTACTATCATGGGTTCGGAATCGATATCGACCATCCGTTCCAGTTCGGAGCGTCCCCGGGCGGCGGAGATGCTGGTTTCCCAAAGCAGTTTGCCGGTGCGCACATCCAGCGCCGCCATTTTCCCGCCGTCGAATCCGGCTACCACGATACCGCTGTCTATTGCCGGCGTGCTTGTGCCCCTGAGGGTCAGCGGCGGTACGGTCCGGTCGTAAATCCACAGTCTTCTTCCCTTGTCGCCATCGATACCGAAGACCTTGCCGTCGATCGTCCTGACGATAACGATGTCCGAGTCCCGTTGCGGCGCGGATAAAACCTCGCTGGATACCCGGGTGCGCCACAGTTCACTGCCGTTTTCTGCGGACAGGGATATGATTTCACCCTCGAGGGAACCGACCATCAGCGTATTCTCACCGTAGCCGGGGCCGCCGGTGATATGGATATCGCCGCCACCCCGGAGCCAGCCGGAGTTACCGTCGATTGATTCGGACGCGGCAATTTTCTTCTGCCATAAGCGTTTGCCGTTTGTCGCATCCATCGCCCCGATGCTGCCGGCCGAATCGACGATATACAGGCGCTGATTGACGATGACCGGCGCCAGCTTCAGGTACTGTTCGTCCGTGCCTACGCCGTTATTTTTCTTCCAGAGTTCGATAACGTTGATAAGCGGCCTGAATTCGACCAGGGGGTTGGGAGGTTCGGCGTTGTCGCTGCCCCCCTTGAAATAACTTGTCACTCTTTCCGTCGCGGCGCAGCCTGACAGGATTACCGCAACTATGAGCAGGGTGATATATCGCATGTCCAGTTTCCAGCAACCGGCAACCAGGAACCAACTACCGGAGACGGCTATTGTCCAATATTGTTGAGTTTGAGTTCAAGCGTGGAAATATCCCGTCCCGCGGCGAGCGCGCCGTTAATGGACTGCTGATAGGAAGCACGCGCGGCTTCGATATCTCCCTGCAGGGCGCTGATGTCTCCCATCAACTCGTCATATCCGAAAGCAAACTCTCCTGTTCCCTGCCGGTCAATAATGCTGCTTGCTTCATCCAGCCTGTCCTGGCTGATCAGGACGCGCACCAGTCTCATGCGGATGACGTGAGAGAATGAAGCATCCCTGTTTTGTTCAAGCGCCCGGCGCAGGTGCGACTCGGCAGCGTCCAGGTCGTCATCCGCTACGGCCAGCCTGGCCAGTCCCAGCATGGCGAAGACAGCGTAAGTGGTGTTCCCGTAATCCGCCAGTATCCTGTCGGCAATATCCCGGGCTTCTGTCGTGTTTTCGTCCACGAAGGCGGCAATCATGTCGGAGTACAGGACGGAAGCGGCTTCCGCCTGTTCCACCTTCACGTCCTGCCAGTAACGCCAGCCGAAAATGCCGGATACACCCAGTGTCAGGCCGAGCACGACGGACAAGCCGTTTTCACGCCACCACTTCTTTATTTCTTCGACCTGTTGCGTTTCTGATGAGTATGCGTCCAAGAAGTTCTCCGGGTTTCCAGTAAAGGAGCGATTATAAATGATAATCCGCCTCAAGTCCTGTTGTAACAAGACCCTCTCCGGTGATTAACGGGTCTTGTAACGCAGCGGTATTTTTGGAGTTTTATGAGACATGCAGGGCGAAAGCCGTTACACTTGTCTCATTCATGTAGACAATCTCCACAGGGGAACCAAAATGACTAATCCTGATCCCGGGAACAAAACAGGAAAGGCAGTTGGCATTGTCCAGCTTTTTTTGTCCGCTTGCCTGCTCGTATCCACATCTTCCGAGTTGCTCGCGCAGGCGGGCGCCCTGGAGGAAATTGTAGTAACCGCCAGAAAACGTGAAGAAAGTTTGCAGGATACGCCCCTCTCGGTCGCCGCATTCACTGCCGCCGACCTGGAGGAACGCGGTGCAGTCGACTTTTCCGACCTGGGTGAGTTTACCCCCAACGTCGTGTTCGATTTTACCGCGCCCATCGCCGCCGGCAATTCCGCGGCCATCGTCATGATCCGCGGCGTCGGCAGTGCCGACTGGGCCTTGCCCGTAGACCCGGGAGTGGGTATTTACCTGGACGGGGTGTATATCGCCCGTACCATCGGCCAGGTCATGGATACCGTGGACGTGGAACGGATCGAGGTGTTGCGCGGCCCCCAGGGCACGTTGTTCGGAAGAAATACCATAGGCGGCGCCATTTCCGTAGTTACGAAGAAGCCGTCCACCGACAGGGTATTCGGCAGGGTGGAGGTTACCACCGGCAGTTATGACCGCATAGACGCCAACGGTTATGTGAATATTCCCATGGGCGAGACCCTGGCCGGAAGTCTCTCTCTCTCCACCAGGAACCGGGACGGTTACGTGAAAAACCTGGGAGACGGGCCGGACCTGGGTGACAACGAAGACCTTTCCGGCCGGCTGGCGTTCCGCTGGACGCCGTCCGACGCGATCACGGTGGATATAACCGGAGATTACTCCACTACCGATGAGGCGCCCGCCCCCAATGTCCTGATCGACGTGGCGGAAGACGGGTTCTTCCCCAAACTTAATAACCTGGTATCCGGCGACCCGGCCTGCGGCGGTTTCGTGGTCAGTACCGACCCTGCCCGTTTCGGAAATGACAAATGTTACAACGATCAATGGGTGGTAGGGCCGTTCAAGACCTGGAGCAGCCACCGGAGTGCGACGCCGGAACTGCATAACAATGACCGCTTCGGGGTTGCCGTGCGCCCGGATTCAGAACTGAATGTCTGGGGTGTCAGCGGCACCCTGGAATGGGATATTACCGATAACCTTACGGTAAAATCCATTAGCGCGCACCGGCGGGTGGAAGACGGCTTCTGGTCCCGGGATACCGGCCATTCGAAGCTGCCGGTCCACGTGATTGTCCGTACCGCCAACGACTATGAGCAAAAACAGACTACCCAGGAACTCCAGTTGCTGGGCAACGCGTTCGAGGATCGTCTGGAATGGCTGATCGGGTTGTATTACCTGAAGGAAACGGGCAAGCACCTGGACGTGGTTGAGTTGCCGTTCAATACCGTATTCGACAGCGGCGGCACCATAGACAACGAGAGCAAGGCCGTGTTTGCCCAGGGTACTTTTGACGTGACGAACCAGCTATCCCTGACCGCAGGCGTGCGTTATACGGACGAGGAAAAGGAATTTGTCGCGGACTCCCATGTGGGTATAGACAGGGGTATTCCGTTCCCGCTTTCCATATCGCCTGCCTCGCCGTTTGATTGTGAAGGGACGCCGTTGACACCTGCCAATACCGAAGGTTCCTGCGTGTTACCCATGGTTCCGGCCCATTCCAATGCAAGTGAGGTGCAACCCTACGTCAACCTGTCTTTCCGGTGGACCGACGATATCATGACGTACGTCTCATACTCGGAAGGATTCAAGGCCGGCGCCTTCACCCAACGGGTCTTTCCGGCAAAGCGTGAAGCGCCTGTTGCAGGACCTGAGTTCGTAAAGGTTTACGAAGGCGGCTTCAAGTCAACCTTGCTTGACAATCGCATGCGTCTCAATGGCGCGGTATTTTTCACCGATTACACGGATATGCAGGTTACCTCTGACGAGAGCGACAGCGCGGGCACCATCGGATTGTCCACGGTGAATGCGGCAGAGGCGGAAATCCTCGGATTTGAACTGGAAATGACCGCAGTGCCTACACCAGAAATGTTGCTGCAGGTCGGCGTGGGTTACCTGGATGCAGAATATGTCAAGCTGGATAGCGGCGTGCAATTTGATGTTGATGACGATCTGATCAACGCGCCGGAATGGAACATCAACGTCGCCGCGCAATATGAATACAGCCTGGGTGATATGGGCTCGTTGACGCCACGGCTTGACCTGTCCCATACCAGCAAAGTCGCGAATGACGATAGAAATACCCCATTGCTGGTGCAACCGGCCTATACCCTGGTAAACCTCTCACTGACCTGGCGTGATGCCAACGATGCATGGTCGGTTACCGCGGCGGGACGCAACGTGGCCGACGAGGCTTATATCATCACGGGCTTTGCCAATAACAATGGTATAGAGGGCGTGTACGGCATGCCGGCCACCTGGTCTCTCAGTGTGCGCCGGAATTTTAACTGACCGGAGTAATTTTCAAGGTAGCGCCGGGTCAGCCAGAGCGTGTGCCGGGCAGCAGCCTGGCAATCTCATCGGCCAGTTCGTCCTGGCTGATTTCGTATTGTTCCGTATCCTCGCGCAACGGTTTTATCTGGACGCTGTTGTTCGCTACTTCCTCATCACCCAGGATCAGCGCGTAATCCGCCTGTGATTTATCGGCTTTCCTGAACTGGCTCTTGAAACTGCCGCCGCCGCAGTGCATGAGAAGCCTCAGTCCGGGTAATTGATCGCGTAACTGTTCCGCCAGTTTCATGCCGGTTTTCATGGCCGCGTCTCCCACAAGAACCTGGTATACCGGGGGGGCGTCCGGATCCGGTTCTGCAAGGCCGGCATCCACCAGGTCGAGGATACGCTCGAGTCCCATCGCAAAACCTACCCCGGGAGTGGCCTTGCCGCCCAATTGTGCGACGAGATCGTCGTAGCGTCCGCCTGCACAAACGGTGCCTTGGGCGCCAAGCCTGTCGGTGACCCACTCGAATACGGTGCGGTTGTAATAATCGAGTCCGCGTACCAGCCGGGGGTTTATTTCATAGGCCACGCCGTTTGCATCCAGCAGTTCTCTCAACAGGGCAAAATGCTCCGCGGATTCTTCGTCGATAGAATCGAGCAGCGACGGCGCCGCCCCGATCACCGTTCGCATGGCAGGGTTTTTGCTGTCGAGAATTCTCAACGGGTTGGTTTCCAGGCGGTTGACACTGTCTTCATCCAGTTGCTCCCGGTGATCGGACAGGTATTCGACCAGCAGGCCGCGGTACTTCCGGCGCGCCGGGTAAGAACCGAGGGAGTTCAGTTCCAGCCCCAGGTCCGTGATCCCGAGGACATGCCAGATACGGGCGCACAGCATGATGATCTCGGCGTCAATATCGGCGCTGTCTATGCCGAATGCTTCGGCGCCGACCTGGTGGAATTGCCGCAAGCGCCCTTTCTGCGGTCTTTCATGGCGGAACATCGGTCCCTGGTACCAGATCCTCTGCGGGCCGGAATGAAGTAATCCGTGCTGCAGCAGGAGGCGCACGCACCCTGCTGTTCCTTCCGGCCGCAGGGTCAGGAACTCGCCATTGCGGTCCTGGAAAGTATACATTTCCTTGTTCACGATATCCGTGCCCGCGCCGATGCTGCGGGAAAACAGCTCGGTTTTTTCAAGAACGGGAAGACGGATTTCCCGGTAGCAATACGAGCGCAGAACGGATTGCATGGTTTGCTCGAGCAGGTTCCACCCGGATGCCTCCCCGGGCAGCGTATCGTGCATTCCCCTTACGGCCTGTAGTTTCTCCATCAGCGGCCGGCCTGCTCCTCACCGAGCACAAAGCGGGCCATACCTATCCGTGACATGTAAGGGGCCGTGTCGAAGGGTACGGCATTGAATTCAACGACCGCCGCTTCCCCATTACCCAGCAGAACGGAAAACGGCGCGGTGCCGTTCAGCACCAGTATCTGATCGCTTCTGGCCAGGTCATAAAACACTTTTTCGTTGTTGGCATCGAATATTTCGATCCAGCAATCATCCCTGAGGACCAGCCTGATTGAGTCAGGTCCTATGCCGGTGGTAATCGTATTTCCGTCGTACGGGTCTGCCGGACTGTCAAATTCCCTGTCAGGGTTCGTTGCCTGGCGACCCGGTTGTTGCGCCGACACCGCCCGTTCCGTGTTTGGCGCCCGATAGAACGGCGTATCGGGATGTTCGACAATCGTGACGGGATAATCCAGTGCCGACGTTACTGCAGCGTTGCCGCCGGGCCGGTTGCCGGCAGCCATGGTCGCTTCCTGCGTATACTGGCTGCGCCACCAGGTCAACGGCAGCAGCAACGCGGCAAAGACCACGAGGTATAACATCGTGTAAGGCCATTTATTCGATTGCTCGGTTTTTGGCTTGGGTTGACGTTGCGGGACCTGTTCCGGTTGTTCCGTTATATCATCCTTGTACATCGCCACAACCTGATCTGCAGGTGTGTCCAGTAATTTTGCGTAATTCTGCAGGTAACCGTAGACGTAAGTTCCGGTCGGCAGGCTCTCATGATCGTCCTGCTCCAACGCTTCTATGATGTGAGCCTGCAGGTACAGCCTGTTCGATACGTCCTCTACGGAGAGGTTTTTTTCTTCACGCAGGCGCTTCAGGAATGTGCCGGCGGTAGACCGTATTTCATTATTCTGGTTATCGGACATGTCGGCCGTGAAAGAAGTCCGGGTTACGCGCACCCGTTTGCCGTGCGCCGGGTTTGCCTGCGCGCGGCGCGCGCCTTCACGCGCCCGACCAGTTGTCCGCAGGCTGCATCGATATCATCGCCCCGGGTCTTGCGGGTAATGGTAATGATACCGGAGTTGACCAGTATGTCCCGGAACAGGTCAGTGGTTTGCATGGAACATCGGCTGTACTCCGTACCGGGAAACGGGTTGAAGATAATCAGGTTTACCTTGGCCGGGAAGCCTTTCAGCAGCTTCGCCAGTTCCCGCGCATCATCCAGGGAATCATTTACCCCCTTCAGCAGGACATACTCGAAGGTGATGGGTTCCCCGCCGGTGGCTTCACTGTAGCGGCGGCAGGCGGCTAACAGTTTACGGATCGGGTAGGTCCTGTTAATGGGCACCAGTTCGTCCCTGAGCGCGTCATTGGCGGCGTGCAAGGAAACCGCCAGGCTGATCCTGCTGCATTCAGACAGCTTGATGATGCCGGGAACGATGCCGGCAGTGCTCAGGGTCACACGCTTGTTCGCCAGTCCGAACCCGAGGTCATCCGTAATCAATTGGACGGCTGTTACGACATTGTCGAAATTGAGCAGGGGTTCGCCCATACCCATGAGGACGATGTTGCTGATGATACGCTTGCGGCTGGCGAAATGACCCAGTTGCTGGTTGGCCAACCAGACCTGGCCGATGATTTCCGCTGCTGACAGGTTGCGGCTGTAGCCCTGTTTGCCGGTCGAGCAGAAGGTGCAGTTCAAGGCGCAGCCGGCCTGTGAGGAAATACACAGCGTACCCCTGCTGGTCTCCGGGATGAAGACGGTTTCAATCGCATTGTCGGCATCGACCTGCAGCAGCCATTTGCGCGTGCCGTCCGTTGAAATTTTCTCGGAGATAATCGACGGCAGCGGTGAATCCGTATTGTCGGCCAGGTGATCGCGCAAGCTTTTACTCAAATCGGTCATGGCTTCGAAGTCGGTTACACCCTGGTGGTAAACCCACTTCATCACCTGCGTAGCGCGAAAAGGTTTTTCCTCCATGCCGGTGAAATAATCCCGCATGGCGGCCTGGTCAAGATCGAACAGATTCACCCCGGATCACCTGCTACGCGGACAGATTTCGTCAGCGTCGAAAAAAAAGCGGATCTCGTTCAGGGCGGTTTCCGGGGCATCGGACCCGTGTACCGCGTTTTCTCCCTGGTCGCCGTCGCGGTCGCAGTAGTCGGCGCGGATGGTGCCCGGTTCGGCATCCCTGGGAAACGTCGCACCCATCAGTTCCCGGTTTTTCGCAACGGCGCCTTCGCCTTCCAGTACCTGTACCATGATGGGCCCGGACACCATGAAATCCACCAGTTCCCGAAAAAAAGGTTTTTCCTTGTGGATAGAGTAGAATTCGGCGGCCTGTTGTTCGTCGAGGTGCAGCATTTTTGCCGCAACGATTTTGAGCCCGGCGTTTTCAAAGCGCTGGTATATCGCTCCGACCAGGTTCCCGGCTACTGCATCGGGCTTGATAATTGACAGGGTTTGTTCGGCAGGCATAGCGTTTTTCTTCCGTTGTTTGTATCCATGTTACAGCAGGCCGGTTTCCAGGCGCGCCGCTTCCGTCATCATCTCCGGACTCCAGGGCGGGTCGAAGGTCAGTTCGACGCTGACGTTGTCGACATTCGGCACGATGGCGAGCTTGCTCTGTACGTCGGCTGCCAGGAAATCGCCCATGCCGCAGGCCGGCGCGGTAAGCGTCATGAGAACCTCCACCTGGTTTTCCCCCGCGCCGGAATGTGAGATCCGGCAGTCGTAAATCAGGCCGAGTTCGACGATGTTGATCGGGATCTCCGGGTCATAACAGGTGCGCATCTGCTCCCACAGGTGTTCTTCATTGACGGACCCGTCTGCATTGGGTTCCAGGTCCTGGTTGATATAGTCCGATGCGTCAAACCCGAGGGCATCGGCGTCCTTCGGGCCCACCTGGGCCAGGTTGCCGTTGATGTTGACGGTGTAGTTTCCCCCCAGTGCCTGCGTGATGAACACGAGGCTGCCTTCGGGCAATGAGATGGGCGTGCCCGTGGGAATAAGTATCGCTTCGCACTCACGCACAACGGTAACAGGGTCGTTGGTATACATGATTATTCCGTGGATACCGGCGCATCGTCGCCGGCCAGTAATGCACGTAGCGTGTGCCAGCATAGCGTGGCGCATTTGACCCGGCTGGGATAATCCCGCACGCCCGCCAGGACCGCCAGTTTTCCCATGCGGGTCATATCGATATCCAGCTCGGCACAGGTCAGCAGTTCGTGAAAACCGGCAAACACCGCCTCGGCTTCCTGTACCGATTTTCCCTTGACGCCCTCCGTCATCAACGATGCCGATGCAATGGAGATGGCGCACCCGGAACCGTTGAACTTGATATCGGCAATCCGGTCTCCATCCTGGTCCAGGTACACTGTCAGCCGGTCGCCGCACAGGGGATTGAAACCTTCCAGTTTTCTCCCGGGCGGGCCGAGTTCGCCGAAATTTCTTGGAGTGCGGTTGTGATCGATGATCACTTCCTGGTATAAATCTTTTAAGTCGAACATCGCCGTTATTCGAATATGTTTTTCGCTTTGCCGATTCCCGCAACCAGCTTATCCACCTCTTCCGCCGTGTTATAGAAGGCAAAGGACGCCCTGGCCGTGGCAGGGATACCGTAGCGTTCCATCACCGGCATGGTGCAATGGTGGCCGGTCCTGATGGCTATGCCGTCATGGTCCAGTATGGTGCCGAGGTCATGGGGGTGAATCCCGTCTAACACAAAGGATAAAATGCTTGCCTTCTGCGCGGCTGTGCCGATCAGCCTCAGTCCCGGTACGGCGGCGGCTGCCTCGGTAGCATACCGCAGCAACCAGCGTTCGTAATCATGAATCCTGTCCAAACCGACGTTGCTTACGTAATCGACGGCCGCGCCCAGGCCGATTACCCCGGCGATGTAAGGCGTGCCCGCTTCAAACTTGTAAGGCAGGTCGTTGTACAGGGTTTTTTCAAAGGTGACCATCTTGATCATGTCGCCCCCGCCGTGGTACGGCGGCATATCCTCCAGCAAGGCTTGTTTTCCGTACAACACGCCGATTCCGGTAGGGCCGAACAGTTTATGGCCGGAGAAGGTATAGAAGTCGCAATCCAGGTCGGCCATATCCAGCTTTGTATGGGGCGCGGCCTGGGCGCCGTCGAAAATTGTCACGGCCCCGGCCGCATGCGCCAGCGCGTTGATCTCGCCAATCGGATTGACCGTGCCCAGGGCGTTGGAGACGTGTACCACCGCGACAATCCGGGTCCTCTCACCCAGCAGGTTTTTATATTCCTCCATATCCAGTTCGCCGGCGTCGTTGATCGGGATGACTTTCAGGACCGCGCCGGTCTGTTCGCACACTAACTGCCAGGGGACGATGTTGGAATGGTGTTCCATCGTGGAGATGATGATCTCGTCACCGGGCCGCAGTTTGCTCCTGCCATAGCTCTGCGCAACCAGGTTGATACCTTCCGTCGTGCCGCGTACGAATATGATTTCCTTCAGTGATTCGGCGTTGATGAAATGCTGTATTTTCTTACGTGCGGTCTCGTAGGCGTCCGTTGCCAGTTCGCTCAAGGTATGCACGCCGCGATGGATGTTGGAATTGTAGGAACGGTAGTACTCATCCAGTACGTCAATGACCTGGCGCGGTTTTTGCGCGGTTGCGGCGTTGTCCAGGTAGACCAGGGGCATGTCGCGCACGACCTCCCCCAGGATTGGAAAATCCTGCCGGTACGTTTCTACGGGGAAACCGTCTGCCGATCCCGTGTCTGCCGGTATTGCCTGCCGGTAGTTCACTGCACGAATTCCTCGATCAGGTCGGTGTCGGGCAACTCGCCGGCAATACTGTGTTCCAGCCGCTCCCGGATTTCGGGGAACCGGATATCGCGGATTACCTCATCGGCGAAGGCGTAGATCAGCAGGCTCCGGGCCGTATGTTCATCCAGCGCCCTGGAACGCAGGTAGAACAACATGTTTTCATCGAGTTGTCCGACTGTTGCGCCATGGCTGCACTTGACGTCGTCCGCGTAGATTTCCAGTTCCGGTTTGGTATCGACCTCGGCGTTGCCGGAGAGCAGCAAATTCGCATTGGACTGGTGCGCTTCGGTCTTCTGGGCCTGCTCGTGCACGATCACCTTGCCGTTGAAAACGGCGCGGGAATGCCCGTTCATGACGCCCCGGAAATGTTCGTTGCTGACGGTATGGGGTTGCTTGTGCTCTATCAGGGTATGGTTGTCGACGTGCTGGCGGTCGGTGGTCAGATACAAGCCGTTGAGTTTCACCTCGGCGCCCGGTTCGTCCAGTTCGACGTCGATGTCGCTGCGCGCCAGTTTCCCGCCCAGGGACAGGGTGTGACAGTCAACCCTGCTGTCGGCCTGCTGGCGGATGCGGGTATTGCCGATGTGGTATGCGCGCCGGCTTTCCTGCTGGATGCTGTAATAGTCCAGGCGGGAACCGGCCTGGCCCAGGATACCGGTATGGCTGTTGGTGAAATACTCGGTATCGGGGATGCCGGCAAAGGACTCGATCACGTTGGCGCCGGCATTGCGGCCGAGCGCAACCAGGTTGCGCGGGTTTGACATCAGCGTTTCATCAGCCTGGCCGGTAACGTAAATGATGTGTATGGGGGTGGCGACTTCCGTGCCGTCCGGTACATGGATCAGCACACCGTCGTTGACAAATGCCGTATTCAGGGCGGAAAAGGCGTTTTTTATTTCCCCGCCAGGGAAACAGGCTTCGAGCAAGGGGGCATCACCTGGCTTCAGCGACCGTAACGACCGCACGGTCACCCCGTCGGGCAACGGTTCGTTACGCGACAGCGCCGCGCAAAAACTGCCGTTGATGAACACCAGTTCGCGGCAATCCAGCCGGGAAAAACGCAGGCCGTCCACGAACGTCTCATCAACATCTGCCGGTGCGGCTCTCCCGACAGTGAATTTCTTCCTGGTGATGGGGGTGACGTCGGTGTATTTCCACTGTTCCGTCCTGCGCGAGGGGAAACCGTTGGTCTTGAGAAAATCCAGGGCTGCGGCGCGTGGTTGTGCGGGCCACGGGGCCGTCAGGGTGTCCCTGAACTGTTCATACTCCGCGAGATAGTGGCTGACGGCTGCCTCACTCATGCTGCCCTGGCCTCCTGTCTGACCCAGTCGTACCCTTTTTCCTCGAGTTCGACAGCCAGTTCGCGGCTGCCGGAGCGGATGATCTTTCCTTCCGACAACACATGCACGTAATCCGGGACGATGTAGTTCAGCAAGCGCTGGTAATGGGTTACCAGAACGATGGCGCGGGATGCGCTGCGTAACGAATTGACGCCTTCCGCAACAGTTTTCAGCGCGTCGATGTCCAGGCCGGAATCGGTTTCATCCAGGATGGCCAGGCGCGGTTCCAGGACCGCCATCTGGAAGATCTCGTTGCGTTTTTTTTCGCCGCCGGAGAAGCCTTCGTTCACGGAGCGGTTGAGCAGGCCCTCGTCCATCTTCACCAGCTGCATTTTTTCCCGCACCACCTGCAGGAATTCCACCGCGTCCAGCGCGCCCTTGCCCTGGTGCTCGCGGATGCCGTTCAGCGCCGCCTTGAGCAGGTAGATGTTGTTTACACCGGGTATTTCCACCGGGTACTGGAATGCCAGGAAGATACCCTCCCGGGCCCGTTCTTCGGGGGCAAGCTCAAACAGGTCGCGGCCCTCGTATTCGACCGTACCGGACACGACCTCATAGTTGTCCCGCCCGGCCAGCACGTTCG
This sequence comes from Gammaproteobacteria bacterium, assembly GCA_965243115.1. Classification (GTDB taxonomy): domain Bacteria; phylum Pseudomonadota; class Gammaproteobacteria; order Eutrophobiales; family Eutrophobiaceae; genus JAAXHV01. The sequence goes on from CBDEUD010000003.1 coordinate 381,586, forward strand.
CCAGGGTACTTTTGCCCGAACCGTTGGGCCCCATGATGGCATGTACCTCGCCGGCATTAACCGTCAGGTCCAGCCCATTCAGGATCTGCTTGTTGCCGATCCCGACTTTTAAATCTTTAATCGTTAGCATTGTCAATACATTTCCTCGTTACCAATGGGGACAGACTTAAGTCTGTCCCCGGATGGGTTATCCTACTGCCCCCTCCAGGGTAATATTCAGAAGTTTCTGCGCCTCTACGGCAAATTCCATGGGCAGTTCCTTGAAGACGTCCTTGCAGAAGCCGTTGACTATCATGTTGACGGCGTCCTCCTCGTCAATCCCGCGCTGGCGGCAGTAAAACAACTGGTCGTCGCTGATCCTGGACGTGGTAGCCTCGTGCTCCACGATCGCGCTCGCGTTCCGGGTTTCTATGTAGGGAAAGGTATGGGCGCCGCAGGTGTCCCCCATCAACAGGGAATCACACTGGGTATAATTGCGGGCGTTGTCCGCGCGTTTACTGATGTTTACCAGCCCCCGGTAGGCGTTTTGCGCCTTCCCAGCCGAGATGCCCTTGGAGATGATGGTGCTGCGCGTGTTCCTGCCCAGGTGGATCATCTTGGTGCCGGTGTCCGCCTGCTGGAAGTTGTTCGTGACCGCGACGGAGTAGAACTCACCGCTGGAGTTATCGCCGCGCAGGATGCAACTGGGGTATTTCCAGGTAATGGCCGAGCCGGTTTCTACCTGGGTCCAGGAAATGCGGGAAGCGGCGCCGCGGCAATCGCCGCGCTTGGTCACGAAGTTATAGATGCCGCCTACGCCGTTTTCATCGCCCGGGTACCAGTTCTGTACGGTCGAATACTTTATCTCGGCGTTATCCAGGGCAACCAGTTCCACCACGGCGGCGTGCAACTGGTTTTCGTCACGCATGGGCGCGGTGCAGCCCTCGAGGTAGCTTACGTAGCTGCCTTCCTCGGCTACCACCAGGGTCCTTTCAAACTGCCCGGTGTTGGCCGCGTTGATGCGGAAGTAGGTGGACAGTTCCATCGGGCAGCGGGTGTTTTTCGGAATGAAACAGAACGAACCGTCGGTAAAGACCGCGGAGTTCAGCGCCGCATAATAGTTGTCCGCAACCGGGACGACGCTGCCCAGGTATTCCCGCACCAGGTCCGGATGGTTCTGTACCGCTTCGGAAAACGAACAGAAAATGACACCGGCGTCCGCCAGTTTTTCCTTGAACGTCGTGGCCACGGAGACGCTGTCAAACACGGCATCCACCGCGACGCCGGCCAGCATTTTCTGCTCGTGCAGCGGGATACCCAGTTTCTCGTAGGTCTCCAGCAGCTTGGGGTCCACTTCATCCAGGCTCTTGGGACCGTCCGTTCCGGCCTTCGGGGCCGAGTAGTAGGAGATGCCCTGGAAGTCTATGGGCGGGTAGTGCACATGGGCCCAGGACGGTTCGGTCATGCGGGTCCAGTGCTGAAAAGCCTTGAGACGCCATTCCAGCAGCCACTCGGGTTCTTCCTTCTTGGCTGAAATCAGCGCTATCACGTCCTCGTTCAGGCCGGGCGCAACGGTATCGGCGTCGATATCCGTGACGAAACCGTGTTCGTAGTCCTTGTGTACCAGTTCCTCGACTTTTGCCGTTTCGTCCGTCATGGCCTACTCCTGGTTCGCCGGGTTGCCGGTAATGCTGAAACTCTCGCCGCAGCCACAGGTCTGGTTTACGTTCGGGTTATGAAACCTGAACCCCTCGTTCAGCCCTTCCTTCACGAAATCCAGTTCCGTGCCGGCCAGGTAGCGGAGGCTGTGCTCGTCGATGACGACGGTGACGCCGTTTGTCTCGAACGACGTATCCCGTTCGTTTACCGCCTGCGCCGCCTCGACGACGTACTGGTAGCCGGAGCAACCCGTGGGTTTCACGCCGACCCGCAACCCTAGCCCCTCGGCGGTTTTTGCCAGGTAAGTCCTTACGTGCTCCGCGGCGCGGTCGGTTAGTGCAATCTGGTTATTCGACATCGGTCTTTACCTCTGTTGTTGCTTGCATCACATCCTGACCAGGACGTGGTCCTGTCTGGCTGAAACCTGTTTCACCGAACGCCGCTGGACCAGGTCGGACAGGCTGATGGCGCTGAGAAAGTCGGTAATATGCGTACTCAGGTCTTCCCACAGGTCATGGGTCAGGCAGCGCTCGTCGGCCTGGCAGTTCTGGTTGCCGCCGCAACGGGTGGCGTCGACCTGCTCATCCACGGCGCGGATCACGTCCGCCACGGAGATATCGGAGCGGGATTGCTGCAGGCGGTAGCCCCCGCCCGGACCCCTTGAACTGACTATCAGGCCTTCCTTTCTCATACGCAGGAATAACTGCTCGAGGTACGCCAGGGAGATGCCCTGCCGCCTGGATATATCCATCAGGTTAACAGGACCCAAACTTTCGTGCAGGGCCAGGTCCAGCATGGCCGTAACGGCATAGCGCCCTTTCGTCGTTAAACGCATAACAGGTGTCTCTACAGGTTAAAGGGCGCGTATCCTTACATATCCGACTATTTTAGTCAAGTATATTTTTGACTATTTCAGTCGGGTATTTGCAGAGATCTAACTGTTTGATACCAAGGAATAACTGTCTCCGTAACGAAACAGATACCAGGAACCGACACTGCGGTAGGGGCGCCAGTTTTCGGCTATGTTCATCATCGCCGTCATGTCATCGGGGGAGACCCCGTAAGCCGACGCCACGGCCCTGCGTAATGCCAGGTCCTTGACCGGGAATACATCCGGCCGCGCCAGGCTGAACATCAGGTAGATATCCACCGTCCAGTCGCCGATGCCTTTGACCTGTGTCAACTCCCGGCGAATGGTGTCATCATCTTCTGACGGCAGCCTTTTGAGACACAGCGTGTTGTCTGCGATTTTCCCGGACAGGTCCTTGATGTATTCACATTTTCTCGCAGAGAGCCCGGTTGCCCGCAGCGTGCTGTCGGGTGTTTCGAGGATGCTGCCGGCTGTGATTTTGCCGTCAGGGTAGAGCGCGCGAAACCGGGAGATAATGGTATCCGCTACCTTGGTGGATAACTGCTGGCTGATGATCACGCCTGCCAGGAATTCAAGATCGGCGCGCCGCCGCTTCAACCTGAAGTCGCCGATATCGGTGATTATTTTCCCTAACCGTTTATCCTTTTTCTGCAGGTAGAGAGCGATTTCAGCATAATCCGGCATATCGCTGATTTCGGTGCTGATACGATGTCAGGTTTGTCCGTTTTGCGCGTTCCTCATCAGCCGTTCCAGGCGCAACTGGGGCAGTACCCACTCCGGGGACAGTTCTATAGCCCGGCGGTAGTCAGCCTCGGCATTGGCAAATTCCTTGTTATTCTCGTAAGCCATGGCGCGGTTGAAATGGGCGATGTGGTTTTTCGTCAGGGTGAGCTCAATGGCGGTGGTGTACTGCTCTATGGCCACGTCGTACTTCTGGCTCAGCAGGTACAGGTTACCCAGGTTCACATAGACCTCGCCTGTGTCCGGCTCCAGGTCTATCGCGGTGCGGTAGTCTTTCAGTGCTTTCTGGTATTCCTCAATGGCGCCGTACAGAATGCCGCGATTGACGTAGGTAGCAAGCAGATCCTTACGGGTCAAGCGCCCGTGGAGGATCGCCTGGTCGCATTCCTGGATATCTGCATCGGATGCGGAGTTGAGCTGGATCGCCAGGGTGGAAGCCATGTAACAGTTCCGGGCGTACGAACCACCGCCGATGACGGTCATTGACTGGGCGTTGACGTTCAGGGGTGAGAACATTATTACGGGTAGCAGCGCCCGTAATAGTAAGCGTGCCGTGATCATTCGTGTTGCCTCTTTACTGATGTGTTGTCCAAGTATAGATAAAAAAAACAGCTCTTACATGATATATTGTACCGTCGCGGCGCCTCCCGAAAGATTTCGTACACCAAGAAAAAACAACCCATGATCGACCTGTATTACTGGCCGACTCCAAACGGCTGGAAAATCTCAATCATGCTCGAAGAATGCGGGCTCAAATACCGGCTGGTCCCGGTGGACATCGGTCGCGGCGACCAGTTCAAGCCGGAATTCCTGGCCATCAGCTCCAACAACCGCATGCCGGCCATCGTCGACCATGACGTGGAGGGCGGACCGGTTTCCGTGTTCGAATCGGGCGCCATACTGATGTACCTTGCGGAGAAGACCGGGCGGTTCCTGCCGGCGGCCCAGCGCGCCAGGATTGAGGTCATGCAGTGGGTGTTCTGGCAGATGGGCGGACTGGGACCGATGGCAGGCCAGCTCGGCCACTTTACCAATTACGCCCCGGAGAGAATTCCGTACGCCCTGAACCGGTATGGTGATGAATACAACCGCTTGCTGGGCGTCATCGACAAGCAGTTGGCGGGTAAGGATTACTTGTGCGGCGGCTATTCCATCGCCGACATGGCTTCCTGGCCCTGGGTCGTGGTGCATGAGCGGGTGAAGCAGAGCCTGGACGGGTTTCCACATGTCTCGGCCTGGGATGAGCGCATGAAAGCCAGGCCTGCGGTTGCTGCTGGTAAAGACCTCGGTAAGGAACTGCGGCGCCGGTTCGAGACGGATGAGGAGGCCCGTAAGATACTGTTCGGCCAGACCGCGGCGTCGGTTGCCAAATCCGCAGCAGGCTAGGTAGGCATTTACCTTAAAATCAGCGCTAAGTAAACGAGCCGATCAAATCAAGTCATCATCCAGCATTTCAGGATGCGACCCATAGGCCAGTATTTGAGCGAATTTCCTGCGGAACAGAACACACCTTGAGAGCAGGCGTATAGGTAAAGGCGGCTGAAACGGTTTTTCCGATTTCAATGCCGCGGCGACGATTCGATCCTGAAAAAAGCGTTGCAGGTTCTGGATAAAGGCAATCGCGCGCTCGCGCCGTTTCTGCACTTCGGCGAGAGCGTTTACAGAGACGATATTGTTTTGCACAAGGAGCGGCGCCAGGACATTTGCCGCCGACACCGCGTCCTGGATCGCGTAGTTTATACCCACCCCGCCTACCGGCGACATGACGTGGGCCGCATCGCCGATCAACAGCAGTCCGGGCTGGTACCATCGTTCCACCCTGCCGGTCACCACTGACAATATGGCGCATTGGGACCACTCCTCCAGGTGGGAGAATGCGTCCTTGAGTTCCGGGACGATTTCTGCCAGCCGGTCCCTGAAGGCGCCGAGACCTGCTTCACGGATATCCCGGTAAGACCCTTTAAGGATGATATAGCCCGCCTGCCAATGATCACCCCGGTCGATAATGATCAGCATGGTGCCCGCGCCGAAACGCGCCTGAAAGCCGCTCTTGAGCGTGATGTTTTCCAGACGTGGTAATTTGAACCACAACACGTCCATGGGTGGCGAGGTACGGCAGAGTTCCATTCCCGCCTGTTGCCTGACGGCCGAGTTGCGGCCGTCGGCGGCGACGACCAGTTGGGCAGGGATGCTCCCCGGGGCGTCGGCCCGTACGCAGTTAATTCCCGCAACCTTGCTGTCTTCTTTCAGCAGCCCGGTAAAAGTGGTATTCATACATATCCGGAAATTCGGGTATTGCCCGGCCTCCTCTACCAGTCTTTCCAGGAAACGGGACTGCGGGACCAGGGCAATGAAAGGATATGCCGACTCCAGGCGGGTGAAGTCGGCCATGGTGATGAGGCCGCGTTCCGTCCCGAAGCGGGCTTGTTCAATTTTCGAATTACTGAGTTCCAGCACGGCTTCGGCCAGGTTCAACTGGGCAAGTACTTCCATGGAATAGGCATGCAGGGTATCGCCGCGGAAATCACGGTCGAAGTCCGCCTGCGATTCGACCAGGGTAACGGGTATCCCGTTCCTCACCAGGATTAAAGCCAGCATCACCCCGGCGGGTCCGCCGCCGACGATGCATACGTGGTTACGGGCATTTTCGTCAAATACGGCCATGGTTGCTTCGCCCTGTTAATGGTGCTGTAATTCTAAAGAAACGGGGACAGATTTGAAATCTGTCCCCCATCCAGTGACGATAACGGAGCCGACATGAGCCAGGAAAAACAACCTTCCCCCGAGCTTTTCCTCAACGCCGTCATGGCCTATCGCGATTCCGCCGCAGTGAAAGGCGCGGTGGAACTGGACGTATTCACGGCCATCGCGCAAGGTATGAACACGGCAGAGGCCCTGGCCGGGCACTGCCAGGCCGATACACGCGGCATGCGCATCCTGTGTGATTATCTCTGCGTCATGGGGATGCTGGACAAATCCGCTTCGAGCTATTCGTTGACCGCGGACTCGGCGGTATTCCTGGACCGGAGTTCGCCCGCATACATGGGGGACGTCGCGAACTTCCTGCTGGATCCGTTTTTCATCAGGGATATCGGCGACGTGGCCCGGGCGGTGAGGAAAGGCGGCGTAGTAACCTCGGCAGCGGGCTCCGACGTGCCCGGACACCCCATGTGGGTGACCTTCGCCCGCTCCATGACCGGGCTGAACCGCATGCCGGCAAGCCTGCTGGCCGACATCGTCGCCGCCGACCTGGGCGGAGCCGGTACCGGGGAGCAGCTGAAGGTACTGGATATCGCGGCAGGTTCCGGTGTCTTCGGCATTACCCTGGCGCAGAAACACCCGCAGGCCGTAATTACCGCGGTCGACTGGCCCAACGTCCTGGAGGTGGCGCTGGAGAACGTTGAACAGGCCGGCCTCAGCCAACGCTATGACACTATCCCGGGGAGCGCCTTCGAGGTTGAGACGGGGACCGGCTACCATGTGATCCTGCTGTGCAATTTCCTGCACCACTTCGATGCGCCCACCTGCTCGAAGTTCCTGGCGCGCATGAAGGACGCCCTGGCCGCATCCGGCAAAGTGTACGCCCTGGAATTCGTTCCCAACGAAGACCGGATATCCCCGCCGTTCGTCGCCGGGTTTGACCTGCACATGCTGCGCCAGACCCCTGCCGGCGACACCTACACCGCCGCCGAATACGGGGAAATTTTCGCCGCCGCCGGCCTTCAGGTAACCGCGGTGACACCATTAACCGGCACTGCGTACACGGCAATCATCGCAGGCCGCCAGTGAGAGAATAACCCATCTCCTTTTCCAGAAGTTAATTCAGGACAACCATAAATTTCATGCGATACTACGAAATTTATGGTTGTCCTGAATTATCCTAATACTGCGAAATTTGTGGTTGTCCTCAATTGTCCAAATTTATGGTTGTCCTGAATTGTCCTACATCTCATGTCCGTTAAAGCCGAGTTGCTGGCGCTGGTGGAAACCGTAGCGGAGCGGGTTGACCTGCCGCCGGTTGCCTGGGTTTATATTCCGGAACCCGATCCGGGGCCGGGGCGCCATACCGAGTTTGGTATCGTGACGCTGGAGGACGGATCCGCCGGCTTGTACTACGCCTGGCTGGGTAATTCGCAGAAAGGCATGGGCAGCCGCTATCAGCCGGATGAATTCAGCGGCAGGCATCCTGTTGAACTGGCTCGGTACTGCGCCGGCGCCGACGAAGCGGATTGTTCCCTGGGCCTGGCCGCCATCAATGCCATTACCCGGCATGTTTTCCGGCAGGCGGGCTTCACGCCCGGGGACGCGCCGGATTCAATGGGAATACTGGATATCTCCGCCACCGACCATGTCGGCATGGTGGGTTATTTTCCCTCCCTGGTAAAGCGTCTCAGGAACAACGGGATCAGGCTGACGGTCATCGAGAAAAAACCTCAGTTCCACAAGCGGCAGGAGAATTTCCTGGTCAGCGCCGACCTGCAGGATCTGGAAGGCTGCAACAAGGTCATGATCACGGCGTCCACCCTGCTCAACAATTCAATCGACGAGGTGCTCGAATACTCCCGCACAGCGCAGAGAAGGGTGATGATCGGCCCGACCGCGGGCTTTTTCCCCGACCCGCTGTTTGCACGCGGCATCTCCGCCATCGGCGGCTCCGAGATCCGCTCGGCAGAGCATGCCCGGCAGCGCTTGAGCGCAAACCAGGGCCTCGGTGAGAGCGCCCGGAAATTCCTGCTGCCGGCGCCGGACTACCCCGGCCTGGACCGGTTGATGCAGGGATTACAACATTAAAGGGGGTTAATCCTTCTCCACCTTTTTCTTCAACTCCTCCATTTCCTCGTCCACCTTATGCATGTGGTCCAGCAGGGAGTCGATAGCGTTTTGAACCGGATCGGGCATGTCTTTGCTGCCGCCATAGGCGTCAAAACCGATTTTTCTGGCCATGGCTTCACGTTGCGCTTTTTTCAGTTCATCCTCGGCTTTTGATTCCCTGGCGATCACGCGGCCCGGTATGCCGACCACCGTGGCGTTATCAGGCACGTCCTTGACCACTACCGCGTTGGATCCGATCCTGGCATTCTCGCCCAGGGTTATCGGCCCCAGCACCTTGGCGCCGGCGCCGATGATGACCCCATTTTTCAGCGTCGGGTGGCGTTTGCCCTTCTGCCAGGTGGTGCCGCCCAGGGTCACGCCGTGGTAGATGGAGCAGTCATCGCCAATCTCCGAGGTCTCGCCGATGACGATGCCCATGCCGTGGTCGATGAACATGCGGCGGCCGATGCTGGCGCCGGGATGGATCTCCACGCCCGTCAGGAAACGTGAGACGTGCGCGGTGAAGCGCGCAAGCAGGTAGAGCTTTTTATTCCACAGCCAGTGATTCATGCGATGCAGCAGAATCGCATGGTATCCGGGGCAGGCGATCAGCGTTTCGAGCGCGCTGCGGGAAGCGGGATCACGCTCAAAGACCACCTTGATATCTTCTTTTATCGTGTCAAACATGATTACTTGTTCATAGGGGACGGACCAGAAGTCCGTCCCCGACGTGGTCATTTCATCAATTTGCTGATGCGTTCAAGCTGTTCACCCAGCCTTCCGGCAGCAGCGTCAATCTCTGCCAGTTTATCACGTTCCTTCTGCACGATTTCAGGTGGCGCCTTGCTGATGAAATTTTTATTTCCCAGTTTGTTGCCAATCCTGTGCCGTTCATTGTCAAGTTTTTCCAGTTGTTTAACCAGTTTTTGTGCTTCTTCTTGCGGGTTGATCAAATCAGCAAGCGGCACCAGTATGGTCATGGAACCTGCCAGGGCAGCCACCGCGTCGTCGGGTTCCTCGGTGACAGTCGAGATGGAAGATACCCTTGCTAGAGCTTCAATATAGCCGCGGTCCTGTCGTAACCATTGCCGTTCCTGGTTGTTGCCGTCTTTTACCTGTATAACAAGCGGCTTGCCAGGTGGGATATCCCGTTCTGCCCGGATGCGTCTGACGCCAAGAACAAATGAACGGAGCCAGTCTATCTCGGCAAGAGCCGTATCATCTCTGGGCAATTCCTGTCCGCTGGGATAGCCCTGCAGCATGATGGTCCCACCATGCCGGTTTAACAGGGGCGCGGTTTTCTGCCAAAGTTCTTCGGTGATGAAAGGAATAAATGGATGCAGCAAACGCAGCAGTATCTCCAGGTTGGTCAACAGGGTTTGTAGTACTCCCCGTTTTTGCTCCGGTGTTGATTCCGGATTATTCAGCGTGGTTTTCGATAATTCCACGTACCAGTCGCAGTATTCATCCCAGGTAAATTCGTACAGGGCCTGGGCCGCAAGATCGAAACGATAATCTGCAATTCCCTGGATGACCCGATCTGTAGTCCGGCCCAACCGGGTACTGATCCAGCGTTCCGCCGTGCCATACCGTACGTCGCCTGTATTGGCGTCAACTTCCTGTCCTTCAACACACATCAGGACGTAACGGGTTGCATTCCAGAGTTTGTTGCAGAAATTGCGATAGCCCTGGATCCGGCCTGTGTCGAAGCGGATGTCGCGTCCCTGTGTGGCAAGCTGGGCAAAGGTGAAACGCAAGGCATCCGTCCCGAACGCGGGGATACCGTCGGGGAAGTGCTTGCGCGTCGCCTTTTCTATCCTGGCCTGCAATTGCGGCTGCATCAGGCTCTCCGTCTGTTTCGCCACCAGCGCATCCAGTTCAATGCCGTCGATCAGGTCCAGCGGGTCCAGGATATTGCCCTTGGACTTGGACATCTTCTGGCCCTCGGAATCCCGCACCAGGCCGGTTACGTACACCTCCCGGAACGGCACGTCGCCCATGAACTTCAGGCCCATCATGATCATCCTGGCCACCCAGAAGAAAATGATGTCGAAACCGGTCACCAGCACGCTGGTCGGGTAAAACCGTTCGAGCTCCCCGGTCCGTTCCGGCCAGCCCAGGGTGGAGAACGGCCACAGCGCGGAGGAAAACCAGGTGTCGAGCACGTCCGGGTCGCGTGTCAAATCGACGCTGTCGCCGAGTTGGTATTTTTTGCGGACCTGCGCCTCGTCGGTACCGACGTAGATATTATCGTCAGCGTCATACCAGGCGGGGATCCGGTGACCCCACCATAGCTGGCGGGAGATGCACCAGTCGTTGATATTGTGCATCCACTCGAAGTAGGTCCTGGACCAGTTATCCGGGACAAAGCGGATCGCGCCGTTTTCCACGGCGGCTATGGCCGGTTCCGCCAGCGGCTGGATTTTCACGTACCACTGGTCCGTCAGGTAGGGCTCGACCACCGCGCCGGAGCGGTCGCCCCGGGGCACCACGTGAGAGTGATCCTCGATTTTGTCTATCAGGTCCAGGGACTGCAGGTCCCGGACGAGCTGGCGGCGCGCATCGTAGCGGTCCATCCCCTGGTAAGCGGCGGGTCCGTTCTCGTTGATCGCGGCGTCGATGGTGAAGATGTTCAACAGCGGCAGGTCATGCCGCTGCCCCATTTCGTAATCGTTGAAATCATGGGCCGGCGTGATCTTGACGCAGCCGGTGCCGAATTCCGGGTCGACATGAGCATCGGCGATAACCGGGATGGTGCGGCCCGTCAAGGGCAGTTCCACCGCTTTGCCGACCAGTTCCCGGTAGCGGTCATCATCCGGATGCACGGCCACCGCGCTATCCCCCAGCATGGTTTCGGGGCGCGTAGTCGCCACTACCACGTTGCCCTCGCCGTCACTGCGCGGGTAGCGTATGTGCCAGAGATGCCCCTGTTCTTCCTGCGCCAGCACCTCCAGGTCGGAGACGGCCGTGTGCAGGACCGGGTCCCAGTTGACCAGCCGTTTGCCGCGGTAGATCAGGCCTTCGTCATACAGCCGGATAAATACTTCCTGCACCGCATGGGACAGGCCTGCATCCATGGTGAAGCGTTCCCGGGTCCAGTCCATGGACGTGCCCAGGCGCCGGGACTGGCGGGTAATGGTATTCCCCGAATGTTCCTTCCAGTCCCACACCGCATCGATAAATTTTTCCCGTCCCAGTTCCAGACGCGAAAGACCCCTGCTCTCCAGCTGCCGTTCCACCACCATTTGCGTGGCGATACCGGCATGGTCCGTTCCGCATTGCCATAAGGTGTCGGTCCCGCGCATACGCTGGTAACGTATCAATATGTCCATCAGGGTCTGCTGGAATGCATGCCCCATGTGCAGGCTGCCGGTCACGTTGGGCGGCGGCAGGGCGATACTGTAGGATCCGCTCCCGCCCCGGGGATGGAAATATCCCCGCTGTTCCCAGGTGTCATACCACAGGGCTTCTATGCTGTGCGGGTTGTAGGTCTTTTCCATTGCGGGGTTACGGAAAAACGGGCAGACCGTGAGCCCGGGCCGCCATCCTCATGCGCCGCCGCCGGCATCAGGGGGCAGGGCGGACGGGTCTGCCGTCTCTTCAAGCACAGGGACGGTTTTCTCTAGCATGGTGAAGGTTTGATCAAGCGCCGGAATGCTGCCATCGAGCGCATTGTCAGCGGCTTCCTGCAACAGCACGGGGATGCCGGTTCGTGCGACCTCTTCTGTCAGCTCAGGGCAGTGTTGCGGTTTTTCCCCGCCGGCATTTCCGGACTGCGTACTGTTGCTGTCCGGCGGGTCGCGGCGCCCGCTGTCATGCATGGGCCGACTCGGCATTATGGCTGTGCATCTCCAGCCCCCTGGCGCGGTAATCCTTGTAGCGCCGCCTGGCCTGGTTACGCTGGTCCGGATCGGACGGTACGATCTCGATGATGCGTTCATAATTTTCCACGTGCTCAGGCACGGCGCCGGACAGGTTGATCAGCACCTGGCGCGGTTGCGGTTGTTCGCCCTCCCAGCCGATGACTATCGGGCTGTGCTCTGCGGCATCCGCGGCATCAACGGGTGCGTGGGGCAGAAAGCTGATATCCCTGAATGTCCACAGCAGGTCATCGATGGTCGCCGCAGCTTCCCTGGAGGCGGCATGGATATAGATATCGCAGCCTTCTTTCCTGGCTGTTTCTGCAATCCGGCAAACGAAGCGGTAAGGTATCGACGATTCGGCGACGATATAAAAATCGGCTCTGGGCATGGTCTTTGCCGGTGTCTAGTCTTGCTGCTCGTATTGCCGGATCAGGTACTGTACCAGCAGGGGGACCGGGCGTCCTGTCGCGCACTTGTTTTTCCCGCTCACCCAGGCAGTCCCGGCGATATCGAGGTGCGCCCAGTGGTATTGTTTTGCGAACTTGGCCAGAAAACAGGCGGCGGTGATTGTCCCGGCCTCACGCCCGCCGATGTTTGCCATGTCGGCAAACGGGCTGTCAAGCTGTTTTTCATATTCGTCCCAGATCGGCAGTTGCCAGGCCCGGTCCCCGGCTGTCTGTCCGGCCTGGAGGAGATCGGCCGCGAGCGGATCATGGTTGCTCAGGAGTCCCGTAGCGTGTTTGCCCAGGGCTATCACGCAGGCGCCGGTGAGTGTGGCGATATCAATCACTACGGCGGGGTCAAAGCGTTCACTGTAAGTCAGGGCATCACAGAGTATCAGGCGGCCCTCGGCATCCGTGTTCAATACTTCTATGGTCTGGCCGGACATGCTGGTAAAGATATCGCCGGGTTTGGTCGCAGTGCCGCTGGGCATGTTCTCCACCGCCGGGGTCACGCCCACCAGGTTGATGGGCAGTTCCATCCCGGCAACGGCGGCGACCGCGCCGAATACCGAAGCTGCGCCGCACATGTCGAATTTCATCTCATCCATTGCTGAGGAGGGTTTGATCGATATTCCCCCGGTGTCAAAGGTGACGCCTTTCCCCACCAGGACCACGGGCTTGCTGCCGTTTCCGGCGCCCTGGTAGCGGAAGATAATCAGTTTTGCCGGCTGGGCGCTGCCCTGGGATACGGACAGCAGGGAGTTCATGCCCAGCTCTTCCATTTCCTTTTCCTCGACAACCGTCACCTCGACGGAGGTAAACGCGTTGCCCAGTTCCTCAGCCTGTTCGGCGAGATAAGTCGGTGTGCAGGCGTTGGCGGGCCGGTTGCCCAGGTCGCGCGTCAGCTTGACGCCCCTGGCCAGCGCAACACCTCTTGAGAGCGCGGTTCTGCATTGGCCCAGTTGTTCCCGGGGCACCATCAGGGTCATCTTGCGCAGGGCTTTTTTGGTATCTTTTTTTGCGCTCTTGAAGTCTTTGAACTGGTAGAGCTCGTGGTCTGTGAACTGCACCGTGTATTGTATCTTCCAGGGGAAATCCCGGTCTTTCACGTCCAGGCCGGGAATGAAACTGGCAGCTTCAGATGCACCGGTCTGTCTTACCTGCTTGATGCTGTTGACGACGATTTTCCGGTACTGTCTGTGATCCAGGTCAGACTCTTTTCCGCAGCCGACCAGCAGCAGCCGCTCAGCCGGGATACCGGGCACATTGTGCAATAGCAGGGACTGCCCGATTTTCCCGTCCATATCACCCTTGCGCAGCAGGTTTGACAGGTATTTGTCGCTGGCGTCATCTATGGCCTGCGCCGCAGGTGTCAATTTGCGCGACTCATGCACACCTGCCACCAGACAGGCGCTGCGCTGTTTTTCGGCACTTCTGCTTTTAATATGGAATTCCATGATATTCTGTGTGCTGTGTGTGAAAAAATCAGGTGATGAATATTATCTTATATTTGGGGTCAGAGTAAAAACTCATCGCGCTATCGGCAGCCTGTCCCCGGAATTAGCGCATGAGTTTTTACTCTGACCCCAAATATATAGATATAAGATAAACCCTGGTCATGAATGCCTCAAATGATCCTTCGACGTTATATTCACAGAGAAATAGTTGAGAAACTTGGCTGGATCATCGGCCTTCTGTTGCTGATTATAACGAGCAACCGCTTCGTCAGGTACCTGGCGGATGCCGCGGCAGGGACGTTTCCTACCGACCTGGTATTCCAGGCCTTGCTCATGAAAATGCTGACTACGTTGCCGAAGCTGATGCCCATCGCCGTATTCCTGGCCGTCATTCTCGGGCTGTCAAGACTGGCACGCGACAAGGAATTGACCGCGCTGTCGGTATCGGGAGGCGCCCGCAGGGTTGAACTCGTATCGGTGTTGCAGTTTGCCGTCATGTTTTCCCTGATCGTATTTGCCACCAGTTTTTATATTTCGCCCTGGGCCGCGCAAAACACGGCAGAACTTCGGGCAAGGGCTGAACAGGAAGCGGACACGGCCGGCATCGGCGCAGGCAAATTCACCGAGATGAGCAAGGGCGAGCAGGTCATCTATATAGAACAGTCATCCGGCGACGGAAACCGGATGGATAATGTTTTCCTGCAGGCCAAACAGGGCCGGCACACCAGCGTGATAAACTCAAGCAGCGCACGTTACCGGCACCTGGACTCTTCCGGCGACAAGTTCATTCTGTTCGAGGACGGCCGGCGCTATACGGGCGCATCGGACTCGCTGGACTACCGCATCACCCGCTACAGGACTTACGCGGTCCTGGTAGAGCAGGAAGATGAAGCGAGCGAACTCGTCAAGCTGGAAGCATTGCCCACTTCGACGTTGCTCGGTTCCGACAGCCCGAAACACGAGGCCGAGTTGCAGTGGCGCCTGTCGTTTGTCATATCATCCCTGTTGTTGCCCGCGCTGGCGGTCGCCCTGAGTCGTTATTCAATCAGCGAACAGAAGTACCTGTCCGCCTTTGTCGCGGTACTGATCTACGTCATCTACAGCAATATGCTGGGCGTCGCCAAAACCCTGTTGAAACGAGATGAGATTCCGGGATACATCGGTTTATGGTGGGTGCACCTGGCGCTGCTCGCACTGATCGTCCTGATGTTCCAGTTTCCGAAATTCAGGTTGAGGATGAAGAAAATCAGCGCCGGGCCGGTCCCCGGGTAATCGATCAGCGGACCGCGGGCACATGAAAATCATACAGCGGTATTTTATCGCCAACCTGGTCTGGACTACTTTTCTCAGCCTGGCGGTCCTGGTCGGGATATTTGCGTTCCTGTCGCTCATCGACCAGCTTGAAGACTCCGGGCAGGGAAATTACGGCACCTACCAGGCGGTCATTTACGTGATCCTGACGCTGCCGCGCCTGGCCTATGAAATCATTCCGATCGCGGCAATGATCGGAGGCATGACGAGCCTCGCGTTACTGGCCAGGAACAGTGAACTCGACGTGATCAGGCTTTCCGGCGTGTCGGAATATTCCCTTGCCGTACTGATGGGGAAATCAGCCCTGGTCATCGTGTTGTTCTCAATCTTCGTCGGCGAGTTCGTCGTGCCGGCCAGTGAAAAAAAAGCCAGGTATCAACGATCCATCGCGCTGACCGAGCAGGTCGCCATGAGGACAAAATACGGTTTCTGGGCGAGAGACGGAAACAGTTTCATCAATATACGAAAAATCCTGCCCGGGAATGTAATCGAGGACATATACATCTACGAGTTTGACGATCAGGACCGGTTGCGCAACAGTATTTTTGCGAATTTTGCGCGCTATGTCGATGACAGGTGGGTGCTTGAGGAGGTGGAAAGGACGGTGTTTGACGGTACCGGGGTCACGCGGGAGCAATACCGGAGGGCGGCCTGGGAATCATGGGTCAGTGACGACCTGATTAACCTGGTCATCATCAACCCCTTGTACATGTCCTTATGGAACCTGTCCAACAGCATCCGGGTGTTGAAATCGAACTCGCAAAACACGGATTCATATGAACAGGCCTTTTACGCAAAACTGATCAGGCCATTCACGATCATCGCCATGATCGTCCTGTCTATCCCGCTGGTCGCGGCGCGCTACCGCAAAGGCGGGCTGGGGCAACATGCTTTCAGCGGCGCGCTGATAGGCGTGATTTTTTATTTTGTAAACACCGCATCCGGTCATGTCGGCATAGTGTACGGCGTTCATCCGTTCATCAGCGCGTCAATTCCGACCCTGGTGCTGTTCCTGGTTTTATTCTGGTTGTTTTTCCGGCAAAAACCAGCGCTGTTCCCGAAAACCGGTCATGGAACGCAAGCCGTTCCTTATCAAGCAACACCCAGAGAAACCCGGCTCCAAATCCGGCTAAAGACACCCCGGCGAGCAAAAACCTCAGTGTGAGCTTTTTCCAGCCGGGTAGAATGCGGTCCGGGGTTGTTAAGTATATGTGCCAGGCGCGCATTCCAAGGGTTTGCCGTCCTTTTTTCCACTGCCAGACGAAATAGAAATAAGTGATCAGCAGCAGGTACGCCGAATAATACAGGTTGCCTGCGCCAAAAGCCTCTCCGCCCGCAACGGGAAGCGCCAGCACGGTAGCAAAAAACAGCACGGAAAACAGCAGACAGCAATCATAGACAATAGCCAGCAGTCTGCGTCCCAGTCCGCACTTATCCATATGTCCGGGCTACAGCAGCAGGCCCGCAGGCCCGCCTCCGATTATTACCACTTGTGTCTGCATTGCGATATACTGTGAGAATATCTTGGATAGAATCCATTTCCTGGTTGTCTAAGGATAAACGGGTTTGATCAAGATGAGGTAATTATAAAGCTATGCCTTTGAAAATGCCCTCTCACCGAGTACTGTTTCCCGTATGCTTTTCCATCCTTGCATATTTTGCCGGGGCCGCGTCCCTTATGGCATCCCCTACCGTCTCGGAAACCGTCATTCCGGGCCGGCTGGTGGATATTGGCGGTTACCGGTTGCATATATATTGCGAAGGCAACGGGATGCCCGCCATTATTTTCGATTCGGGAACGGGCGGTTTCTCGCTTGAATGGACCAGGGTACAGAAAGTCCTGTCGCGCCGCACCCGGGTATGCTCCTATGACCGGGCGGGCTACGGCTGGAGCGATATGGGACCGCTGCCGAGGACCAGTGAACGCATTACCCGCGAGTTGCATACGTTACTGGAAAAGGCCGAAGTGAACGGCCCCTATATCCTTGCCGGGCACTCGTTCGGTGGTTACAACGCGCAATTGTTCGCAAGAAATTACCCTGACGAGACGGCGGGTCTTGTCCTGATCGACGCATCTCATCCGGAGCAGGCCAAGCGCTTTCCGAGCCGGGAACCGAAAATCCGCAAACAGACCCCGCCCGGGTCGCACACCCATAACATATTCAAGCTTATCCTGCATCCCGACTATCCCGATGAAAATGTGCTGACGGCACACCGCATCATTCAAAGCTGGCATCACAGGCTGACCTGGCGCGAAGAAATGAATGTATTTACCCTGAGCGCAAAACAGGTGCTGGATTCCAGGCCCATGCCTGCCGTGCCCGTTGTCGTGCTGACCCGCGGCCGCCGCGTCTGGCCGCACGACGCCTATGGCAACGAGATGGAGCGGGTCTGGATGGAACTGCAGGATGAACTGTCCCAGCTCGGCGCCAACCCGGTGCACCTGATCGCGGAGCATAGCGGCCACATGATCCACCTGGAACAGCCGGGCATCGTCATCAACGCCATGCAGACCATGCTGGATGCAAATTTCTCCGGGGAATAACGGGTGAAAAGGAGGGTACTAATCTCCGTGTCCTGATTTGCGCTCCCTAGGGGAATCGAACCCCTGTTTCCGGCGTGAGAGGCCAGCGTCCTGGGCCACTAGACGAAGGGAGCATCTTCATTCCGATATTATAGTAAGTGATGAATAAAAGCCACGATAAAGTCGTTTACCTGGACCGCGAACCCGCGATCATTCCCCGCGCAGAACACAACATATCCAGGAACTCCATCAGTGATAGTGCGCTGAAAGTTTTGTACCGGCTGAAAAATGCAGGATTCGCCGCTTACCTGGTGGGGGGGAGCGTGCGCGACCTCCTGCTGGGGCGTGAGCCCAAGGACTTTGACGTGGCGACGGATGCCACTCCTGAACAGATACGGGAACTGTTCCGCAACAGCCGGTTGATTGGACGGCGCTTCCGGCTCGCCCATGTCCACTACGGCGATGAAATTGTCGAAGTGTCGACTTTTCGCGCGCCCCACCGTATCGGTACCGGTGAAGGACATGCGGTCGATGGCCGGATAATCCGTGACAACGTTTACGGAGGCATTGATGATGATGTCTGGCGGCGTGATTTCACCGTAAATGCGTTGTACTACAATATTGCGGACGAGGCCGTGGTCGACTACGTCAGTGGCATGCGGGACATCAAATCCTGCTGTATCCGACTGATCGGCGACCCGCGCCAGCGCTTTACCGAAGACCCGGTGCGATTGTTGCGTGCAGTGCGGTTCGCTACCAAGCTGGGATTCCGGATCAGCGGCGATACGGAACGGCATATCGCCGAACTGGCGCCCTCGTTGAGCGGCATCGCCCCTGCGCGTTTGTTCGAGGAAGTCCTGAAAATGTTTTTTAACGGTTATGCCCTGCAAACGTTTGAACAGTTGCGGCATTACCGGATGTTCGGTGAACTGTTTCCGCAGACTGAAGAGGCGCTGGCATACCAGTATGGCGGTTTCCCCCATACTTTTGTCGTCAATGCGCTGCGCAACACGGATAACCGCCTGGCCGAAAACAAGCCTGTTACGCCCGGGTTCCTCCTGGCTGCCTTGTTATGGATACCCATGGACAGGCTGGCCCGGGACAACATGGCCCAGGGTCTGAAAGAAATGGAGGCTATCATGCTGGCCGGTGACATCGTCATATCCAGACAAACCCGCAGCACCGCCATGCCGCGCCGTTTTACCCAGTTTGCGCGGGAAATCTGGCAGCTGCAGCCGCGCCTGGCGCGGGGTGCCAACCGGCGCCCGCACCGGTTAGTGCAGCATCCGCGCTTCAGGGCTGCCTATGATTTTTTATTGTTGCGTGCAGAATCAGGGGAGGAGGTTACTGAACTGGCAGACTGGTGGACGGCGTTTCAACAGGACAATCCTGCAAAAAAGGGTCATTCCAGAGGCAAGCATCACAGCCGCAGGAGGCACAGAAGGCGTCAAAGGTAGAGTGGATGGAAAGTTATATCGGGCTGGGGAGTAACCTGGGCGATAGCGAAACGCAGTTGACTTCAGCCCTGGCGGCACTGGGCGGGCTCCCGGATACTGACCTGGTGCGCTGTTCTTCGTTCTACAGGAGCAAACCGCTCGGTCCGAGCGATCAGCCCGATTTCATAAACGCGGTAGCGTTGCTGGACTCCGGTTTAACGGCAAAAGCGCTCCTGGCCCGGTTACAGTCGATTGAAAACAGCCAGGGACGGGTCCGGGACGGAATAAAATGGGGTCCGCGCACCCTTGACCTTGATATGTTACTGTATGGCAACGAGATCATCGATGAACCCGGACTGATAGTGCCGCATCCTGAAATGAAACACAGGAATTTTGTATTGTTACCACTGCTTGAACTGGCGCCGGATATCGAGATTCCGGGTCTCGGCAGGGCTGATAAATTTCTGGCCGATACGGGCCGGGCGGGTATTACAAAGCTGTAAAGATGCAACGCAGATGGATAAAGCTTCATTTCGGTATTTAGTCGTGGAAGGCCCGATGGGTGCGGGTAAATCAGCGTTGGCAAGGAGCCTGGCAGACAGCCTGGACAACCAGCTGTTACTGGAGCGGGCTGCGGACAATCCCTTTTTAACCCGGTTTTATCAACACCCGGGTTCCGCTGCACTGGCGGCCCAACTGCATTTTTTATTCGAGCATGCAAACCAGGTACGGGCGCTCCGGCAGGCAGACCTGTTCGCACCCAACCAGGTCGCGGACTTCCTGGTCCAGGCGAACAAGCTGTATGCCGAAGCCACATTAAGCGCGGATGAACTGGACCTGTATTACCGGATCTATAACATCATGGTAGAGAACATTCCGGTCCCTGACCTGGTTATTTACCTGCAGTCTTCTATCGACGTGATGATAAGACGCATCCGTGCCGGAAGTAAGGACAATGAAATGCAAATCGACAGGGAATACCTGCAAAGAATAGCAGATGGGTACGCTGAGTTTTTCTATCATTATGATGCGTCATCGTTACTCATCGTCAACACGACTGACCTGGATTTCACCCGTGACAGCGGTGACTACAAGGTCTTGCTGAATTACCTGGACGGTCTCGGCCAGGGGCGGCATTATTTCAATCCCCTGGAACTATGACTGGAAAAATCACCATCGCCCGTTTGCTGGAGATGAAAAAAACGGGAGAGAAAATTGTCAGCCTGACCGCATACGACGCAAGCTTTGCCAGGATACTGGACGAGAGCGGTGTCGATATCACGCTGGTGGGTGATTCGCTGGGTATGGTCTTGCAGGGCGGGGAGGATACCCTTGCCGTTTCCATGGAAGACATGACTTACCACAGCAGGATGGTCAGCCGGGCCTGCCGGCGGTCCCTGGTCGTGACCGACATGCCTTACCGAAGTTTCGACAGCGGGCGGACAGCCTATGAAAATGCGTGCAAACTGGTGGAAGCAGGCGGCGCCGAGGTGGTCAAGCTGGAAGGGGGCGTGGAGCAGGCGGAAACCGTTGCGAGCCTGACAGGCCGGGGCATCCCTGTCTGCGGGCATGTCGGCCTGCAACCCCAGTCAGTAAAAGAGTACGGAGGATACAAGGTCCAGGGCAGGACTGAAGAACAGGCGGAACGCATTCTGGCGGGTGCCCGGGCACTGGAAGCGGCCGGCGCCTGCATGGTGGTGCTGGAATGTATCCCGGCCTCCCTGGCGCGGCAGATAAGCAATGAGCTTGCCATCCCGACTATAGGGATCGGCGCCGGTGTGGACTGTGACGGACAGGTACTGGTGGTATATGATGTCCTGGGGTTGTCTGCGTGGTCACCCCACATGGCCAAAAATTTTCTGGCCGAAACCGGGAGCATTCCCGAAGCTGTGCAGGAATATGTCCGGGCGGTAAAATCCGGCGCATTTCCGGGGCAGGAACACTCATTTAAATAGTACAGTAATGGCAATATCTGACCGGCAAACAGCCGATGAGCTTATTACCGCGCCCTTCACGGGGACGCCGGTGATGGAAACCGTGTCGAGCCTGCGCGGGTTGCGCTCCGTTATCGAAAGATGGAAAAGGTCGGGTTATTCCATCGCCCTCGTCCCTACCATGGGGAATCTGCATGACGGGCATATTTCTTTGCTTAACCACGCCCGCGAGTGCGCCGACCGGACCGTGATGAGTATTTTTGTCAACCCGATACAGTTCGGCAAGGGAGAAGATTATGAGAGATACCCCAGCACGCTGGCCGAAGACAAGAATAAACTTGAGAAATACGGGCTTGACCTGTTGTTTACCCCCGACCTGGCCCAACTGTACCCGGGCGGCACCGATACCGACACCCGGGTTAACGTGCCCGGGTTATCGGACATCCTCTGCGGCGAGACCAGGCCGAACCATTTCCCGGGTGTAGCCACCGTGGTGGCAAAACTGCTGGGCAACGTACAACCTGATATGGCGTTTTTCGGTGAAAAGGACTACCAGCAGTTGCTGGTCATCAAACGCATGGCCAGGGACCTGTGCCTGCCCGTCGATATCGTCGGACTGCCCATCGTGAGGGAGCCTGACGGGCTGGCGATGAGTTCCCGCAACGCCTACCTGTCACGGGACGAACGGCGCAGTGCGCCGGAGATTTACCAGACCCTGAAGGCCGCCGCCGAGGGCCTGGTCCAGGGCAAAAAAAGCATGGATGAAATCGAAACGGAAGCGCTGGGCAGGTTGCAGGAAGCCGGATTCAGGCCGGAGTACGTCAGCATCAGGCGTACGGAAGACCTGCAGCAACCGGCGCCGGAAGATACCCGGCTATCCATTCTGGTCGCGGCCTGGCTGGGACCCGCCCGGCTGATCGATAATCTCAAGGTCAGACTCAGCCTGCCCTGACCGGGCGTTTCTGCAGTTTTCTTTGCAGGGTGCGTCTGTGCATGCCGAGCCTGCGCGCGGCAGCCGATACGTTGCCGCCGCACTCATCCAGCGTGTTATGTATGTGCTCCCATTCCAGTCTTGCCAGGGGCAGGGGTTTGTCCCTTATTTCAACGCTGGCGTCACCGGACTGCCGGTTGATTGCATCCATGATCGCATCAGCATCAGTCGGCTTGGTCAGATAATGAACCGCGCCCAGCTTGATGGCTGCGACGGCGGTAGCAATACTTGCATAACCCGTCAATATGATGATGCGGATGTTCGGATTGATGACCAGCAGTTCAGGGATTAATTCAAGCCCCGAAACATCACCGATACGCAGGTCGACCACGGCCAGTTCCGGTACTATGTCACGAGCTGTGTGCAAAGCAGCCTCGCGGTTGAAAGCGACGGACACCTTGAGACCGCGTCTTGAGAGCGCCCGCGCCAGGATGCCGCAATAGGTTTCGTCGTCGTCGACAAGCAGCAGGCTGGTATTGTTCTGCATCAATCAGCGAGTATTTGCCCAAGAGGCAGTTCAATACGGGTGTTGAGGCCGCCGGAAGACTGGTTGGTAAAAGATATTTCTCCGCCCAGGCGCTTTAATACGGTCTGTGCCAGGAACAAGCCTATACCCAGCCCTTGTTCAGCCGATTTTGTGGTAAGAATTTTATTGCCCAACTCATATTTGTAGTCTTCCGGGATCCCTGATCCGTCATCCCTGACACTGATGGTCAGTCGGTCTGCCGTCCAGTTTCCGTTTAATTCAATGCGGGTTCGAGACGCGTCAGCCGCGTTGTTCAGTACATTTTTGACGGCCTGGGTCAGTGACTTGTCTGCTATGATCAGGGGTGGAGGTTGTATCCCGCTGCATTCAACGGCAACGACGGTGTCACCCCTCGTTTTCTGCCACTCTTCAAATATGCCGGCAAGAAACTTTTCGATGGAGACTATATGGCCGGTATCCGCCTGGAGTTGGCCTGCATCGGATGCCAGCTTCGCGAGTATCGATTTGCACCTGTCCAGTTGCTCCCTGATGACGGTCAAATTATCTGATAATTCCGGACGGTCGGTATATTCTTCCTGCATTTCCCGGGTCAGGATTGCCATTGTAGACAACGGCGTTCCCAACTCATGAGCCGTGCCTGCTGCAAGTGTTCCCAGGGTGACTACCTGCTCGGCCCGCAACGCATCTTCCCGCGCCGCGGCAAGCGACCGGTCCCGTTGTCTCAGGGCGGCGGCGATACGCGATACGAAAAATGCCACCAGCCCGGCGCTTAAAATGAATCCGTACCACATCCCCCAGACATGAAGCTGGGCGCCGTTATGGCCGGCGTACTCGTCTGTCACAGGGACGTGAAAAAACATCAACAACGTGTAGCTGAGCGCGGCCGCCAGGGCGATCAATACGGTGAAGGCCGGACGAATGCTGGCTGCGGCAAAAATAACGGGCAGGATAAACAAAAAGATGAAGGGGTTGGCAGAACCTCCGGTGAAATATACCAGCAGGGTCAGCGCCGCCACGTCAACCAGTAACTGACCCAAAAAAACCCAGTCAGGGATATCTGTCTTGTCGCGCAGACGCAGCCAGGAAAAATAAGTGAACAGGGCCAGTGCCGTGATGATTAACAGTACCGGGGTCGCAGGCAAATCAACCGCAAAGACCTGTTGCAGGAATAACAGTGCAAGAACCAGGCCGCCGATAGCGATGAAACGAATCAGCAGCAGATATTTCAGATTGTTCAGCATCAGACATCAAATACTACCTCGTTCCCCATTCCCGGGAAAGTATGCCCCGGCATGTTTTTAGGGCCGGGCAGCCATGCGCGGGGACTGCGGGGACGGACTTCAAGTCCGTCCCGGTAAATACCCTGCGACAATATGTCGCATTACCGACAGCCCGGTTTTTTTATAAGATTTGTTACCCATCCAGCGAGCACATGAATAATGAAACCTGTTCCCGGCCTGACTATTGCAATTGTACTTGTGACGGCGAGTTCCCTCGGCATCAAGGCGCGGGCAGACGGTCCCCATACCGGGACACATGGTGGGCCGGGTCCGTCTCCCTATAACGCAGCCGGACATGCCCCTATCGGCGTCATGGGCGACCACGCGCACGATCAGGGAGAACTGATGCTGAGTTACCGTTTCATGCACATGGATATGCAGGGGAACCGGACGGGGACCACCGGGATGGATGCGGATACGATTGTGACAAGCATACCAAATCGTTTCTTCGGCAGACCCATGCAACCCCCTACCTTGCGTATCGTGCCCACCAGGATGAGTATGCAGATGCACATGTTCGGCGCCATGTATGCGCCGACCCGCTGGCTGACACTGATGGCGATGGGCATGTATGTTGAAAAGGAGATGGACCACATTAGCTATATGGGCGGAAAAGGCACCGCACGGCGCGGCAACTTCAAGGTAAAGACAGATGGAATCGGCGACACCAGGCTCTCCGGATTAATCAGAATTAACGATGACGGCATGCACTCGTTTCACCTCAATGCCGGTATCAGTTTTCCCACCGGGTCGAACACTGAGACCCATGAAGTGTTGACACCCTTGGGAACCCGGCCGAACCTGCGCGTGCCCTATACCATGCAGATGGGTTCCGGCACTTATGACCTGATGCCCGGCATCACCTACAACGGCCGCCTGGATCAGTGGTACTGGGGCGGCCAGTACCTGGGCACTTTCCGGACCGGTGCCGACAACGGGTATTCACTGGGTGACAGGCATACGCTGAGCGCCTGGTTGAACTACCAGTGGCAGCCGTTTGTCAGCACGGCATTGCGGCTGCAATTCGACACATTGGAGAGCATCGACGGTATTGACCCCATGATTGCGGGTCCCGTGCAGACCGCGGACCCGGATAACTACGGGGGTGATGAGTTGAAACTGAACCTGGGTGTCAACCTGATGGGTCAATCCGGCGGCCTGGCCGGCCACAGACTGGCCGTTGAGGCGAGCCTGCCGTTATACCGTGACCTGAACGGACCGCAAATGGAGACCGACTGGACAATTACGGCCGGCTGGCAATACGCGTTTTAGGGGTTAGGGGATTAGGGACCAGGGGTCAGTAGAATCCGGGGTCAGAGTAAAGTCCTCGGCATACCGGGGACGGATTTTAAATCCGTCCCCATTGTCTCTGTGTATTTTTACTCTGATCCTGAATATCTGTTAAGCTGATCCGGTGACATCAAACCGTGACGGCCTGTTGTGCAACAATCCGACCAGATAACTGCGTGCCTGATCATCATCGGCAATGAAATCCTGTCCGGACGTACCCAGGATGCGAACCTGGCGATTGTCGGAAAAAAATGTGATGTCCTGGGGATACGTCTTGCCGAGACCAGGATCATCCCTGACGTTGAGGCGGATATCGTCGCAACGGTAAACAGCTGCCGCGCCCAATTCACTTATGTCTTTACCACCGGCGGCATCGGGCCCACCCATGATGACATCACCGCGGCCGCCATCGCCCGGGCATTCAATGTGGCAGTGGTGCGCGACCGGAAGGCCGTTAATGCCCTGGACCGGTATTACGAGCCGGGCTTCCTGACGGAAGCCAGGCTGAAAATGGCGGATATACCGGAAGGCGCACGGTTAATTGACAATCCCGTAAGCGGCGCGCCGGGATTCCAGCTTGAAAACGTATTTGTACTGCCCGGCGTGCCGTCCATCATGGAAGCCATGTTCGACGGTCTGGCCGACAGGCTGGTGGGCGGCGATCCCATCCTTACTGAAAATGTCCTGACCAACCTCCTGGAAAGCGTAATTGCAACAGACCTGGGAGCATTGCAGGAAAAATACCCGGACGTCAATATGGGCAGTTATCCCTATTTCAGGAAGGGAAAGCTGGGCGTGAACCTGGTGCTGCGCGGCACTGACGGCGCCAGGATGAATGCCGCAGCAGAGGAGCTGGCAGAGGCTATTCTACGTCTGAACGGCAAGGTGCTGAACCGGCTGTCCCCGGCATGATTTTATGAACATCGACGACGGTATCACTGCAAAACGTTCGGCCTGGTCGTTCGGCGCCGGGGTGGCGGAGGCATTCCCGGACCATGCCCGGCGTTCCATTCCCTGGTACCGGGACGGGCATGAACTCATCTGCTACCTGAGCGATTTTTTCGTGGCGCCGGACAGCACCGTGTATGACCTGGGTTGCTCAACCGGCGACCTGCTGAAAATGCTGGCCGAATATAATGGCCATAAGCCTGGCGTACGCTGGATAGGACTGGACAGGGAGCAGGGCATGATCGAGCGCGCCCGCAAGACCTGCGCCGGCCTGGATCGGGTGGAACTTTATTGCGAGGACATACTGACCTGCGAACTCGACAGGCCGGATATGATCATTGCGTATTACACGGTCCAGTTTATCGAGGAGAGGCACAGGCAGGCGCTGATCGACAGGATTTACCAGGCCCTGAACTGGGGCGGCGCGTTCATCCTGTTTGAAAAAGTGGGCGCGCCGGACTCCCGCTTCCAGGACATGATGTCCTGCCTGTACCGGGAGTTCAAACAACGCAAGGGCTTCAGTTCCGAGGAGATACTGAACAAGGAGGTCAGCCTGAAAGGCGTGCTGAAACCGTTCTCCACGGCCGGCAACCTGGGACTGCTTGAACGGGCCGGTTTTGTGGACGTGATGACGATCATGAAATACGTCAGTTTCGAGGGCTTCCTGGCCATCAAGTAGCAGTGAGCTGCGAAACAGGGGACGAATTTAAATCCGTCCCCGGAGATCCGACGCGCTGGAGATCCGGCGCGCACTGGAAAGACGACTTGATTTAATCTAATATTACAAAGTCAAACCCGGCTTACCGACTGGAACATGTATACAGAAACGACCCCTGCAGCCGATCACGAAGACGACGAAGTCGAGACGAAAGTCGTCCGCACCAACTGCCGCGCCTGCGGCCATGCCGGTTGCGGCGTATTCGTCACGCTGGAAGACGGCAAGGCCGTCAAAATCAGGGGTGATATGGATCACCCCATCAGCAAGGGCTACCTGTGCAGGAAGGCCAGGGGCTTCATTACCGATCTGCAGTACCACAAGGACCGCCTGCTGTACCCCATGAAGCGCGCCGGCGAGCGCGGCGAGGGCAAGTGGGAACGAATCAGCTGGGACGAGGCCCTGGGCACCATCGCCGACAAGTTCAACCGGATCAAGGAAGAGAACGGGCCGGAATCAGTCATCTTCGGGCACGGCACGGGACGCAGCCATCACCGCTTTGTCTACCGGGTCGCGAACATGTTCGGATCGCCCAACGTGCTGGCGAACGGCCATGTCTGCTACCTGCCCAGGCTGGCCGTGTCCAAGCAACTGGGCATGTCGGTCCCCATCGTGGATTACGACAATCACCCCCGGTGCATCATGTCCTGGGGCAGCAACACGATTAAGTCCAACCCCGATGAATACATAGGCGTCAACCTCGGTCTCAATCTCAAACGCAAGCCCAGTTACATCGTGGTCGATCCGCAGCGCACCCAACTTGCGGAAAAGGCCGATATCTGGTTGCAACTGCGCCCCGGCACGGACGTCGCGCTGGCCATGGCCATGATGCACGTGATGGTCAAGGAAGACCTGTACGACCACCATTTTGTCGAGAACTACACGACGGGGTTCGACAAGTTCCGTGAACGCCTGGAGGAATACCCGCCCGAGGTCGGCGAGGAGATTTCCTGGGTACCAAAGGAGAAAATTGTCGAGGCGGCGCGCCTGTTCGCCGAAACCAAGCCTGCGGCCATACAATGGGGCGTAGGGATCGAGCACGGCGTCAATTGTTCGAACTCGGACCGCGTACTCATCTACATGTCGGCGCTGACCGGCAACCTGGACGCCCCCGGCGGCAACGTCATGTTCGGCCCGCCGCCCGGCCTGCCGCGCATGGAATTCTGCGGCAACCAGTTCCTGGACAATATCGACAAGATGCTCGGCGGCACCCGCTACCGGCTGGCGGCGTCCATCAACCGCATCACGCCCCATGTCATCTGGGACGCCATCGAGACCGGCGAACCCTACCCGGTCAGGGCCATGCTGATCATGGGCAGCAACCCGCTGGTGGTCAGGGCGAATACGTCGCGGGTGTATGAATCGCTGAAGAAGGTCGAGTTCCTGGTGGTGGCGGACATCTTTCCCACGCCGACGACGGAACTTGCGGACATCGTCCTTCCCGCAAAGACCTGGATCGAGTTCGACAACATCGCGGACTACTGGAAATCCCACGGCTATATCTTCCCCAGGCCCAAGATCGTGGATGCGCCGGGCGAGGCGATGGCGGATGTTGAAATCCTCAACGAACTGGGCAAGAAACTGGGATTCGAGGACTCGTTCTGGGAGGACTACGAAGAATCCCTGGACTACATACTCGAGCCGGCCGGCGTCACCTGGGAAGAGTTCAAGGACATGGAATACCTGCGCAATGAGCCCAGGTTCCGGAAATACGAGACTGAAGGCTTTAAATCCAAATCCGGCAAGCTTGATTTCTACATACAGCAGAATGCGGACTGGGGCTACGACCCGTTGCCGTTCCACCAGGAACCGCCGGAGAGTCCGGCCCGGGAACCTGAATTCCTGGAAAAATACCCCCTGGTGCTGACCACCGGGACGCGGGTCCAGGAATATTTCGGGTCCGAGCACCGGCAAAGCCCGTTATTGCGCAAGATGCATCCCGATCCCCTGTTGTCCATCCACCCGGAAACCGCCGCCGCCAGGAACATAGAACACGGTGACTGGGTTTACATCGAAAGCCCGCGCGGCAAGGTGAAACACAAGGCCAAGGTCACCGACGGCGTCGACCCGCGGGTGGTGGCCGCCGAGTTCGCCTGGTGGTACCCGGAGCGGGCAGCGCCGGACTACGGCTTCAGGGAATGCAACATCAACTTCCTCACCGACGACCTGAACGTCGGACCCGAATCCGGCTCGACCAACCTGAAAGGACTGATGTGCCAGGTCAGCAAGATCTGATATTTGGGGTCAGAGTAAAAATACGCAACAAGCACCCACAACTGCCGTTTGCGCCTGTATTTTTACTCTGACCCCAAATATCTTATCGCCTTAATACCAGGTATATGCCTGCGCCGATCAGCGCCGCGCATACGACATGGTAAAGGTGCAGGCGTTCACCCAGGAACAGGATCGCCATGACGGCCGCAAACACAGGGATCAGGTTGATGAACATACCGGCCCGGCTCGGCCCGATGAGCTGGTTTCCCCGGTTCCACATCAGTGTTCCCAGCACGGTTGAAAACAATGACATGGTTGCGATGGCATAGAATGCTGTCGCGCTGAACGGCACCGGTTTGTAGGCGAACGTTTCAACAACATAGAACGGGAACACGACAATACTACCCGTTACGATAATCATGAACACGGCTACAGGCGGGCTCAGTTTTTCAGGGATTTTCCTTAAATTTATCGCATAAAACGAATATCCTATCGAACCCAGCAGTATCAGGATATCACCCTCGTTGAACTGCAGGCGCAGCAGCGCCGCCGGATCCATCCTGGTGATCATGGCTGTGACGCCGATGAGCCCCAGCGCAACACCGCAAGCCTGTGACAGGCGCAACCTGTCGTGCAGGACCAGCATGGCCAGCAACACGGTGGATACGGGTTGTATGGCGTTGATAACGGAGGCGTTGATCGCCGTTGTGAAGTTCAGGCCTATGAGCAGGGTGGTCGTGCTCGCAATCATGATGCCGCCAAGCAGGAACAGAGGCCTGATATGTTTCAGGATGTATGGCGCGTTCGCTTTCAGTCCCGGATAGATGAACGGGAACAGGATGAATGCCCCTGCCAGCCAGCGCCAGAAAGACAGCCCTACAGGCGGCACTTCGGTGTGAACCCCGCGCCCCACCACGTGGACAAACGCGAATGACGCCGAGGCCAGGGTGAGGAACAGGCAGGCGAATAACCCGGCACGGGACCGGAGCAGGCTGATATTTACTTTATCGGGCAAGGGCATACGCGATCGAATCAAAACAACGCCCACGACTTCACTACCCGGTACCTCGCCCCCCGTGCATGGGTAACGGATTCAACCAGGCAAAAATTCTCGACGTTCCAGCAAACCGGCTCGAATGGCATGGCCGTTACCGGGCGGGTCACCTTGCGGGCGACGGTCAGGTGGGGATGGTAATCCCTTTTATCAACGGGCAACCCGGCGCTCGCGGTTATCCGGTTTATCCGTTCTACCAGTTCCAGCAGCGGCGCTGGCGCGGTTTCCGGGGCCAGCCAGGCGACCCTGACCCGTTTCCACCAGCCGCAGCGGTCAATCCGCAAAGAAAAGCGGGGAATCTGTAATCCGCCAGCCGCGTCGGCCAACCCGGGAATATCCTGCTCCTGCACGCTGCCGAGGAACACCAGGGTGATGTGAAGGTTTTCCGGCGCTGTGCGGCGCCCCGTATCAATCTGCAACCGTTCGGCCTGGTGCGCAAGCCGGGCGCGGGTACCGTTATCCGGCCAGAGGGCGAAAAACAGGCGTTTCATTGAATTATGATGATTGCTCCACCAGGTCCGCGAGGCCCTGCAGGGCAGTGAGGATGGAAAGTTCCCGTACCTGCTGCCGGTCCCCGTCAAACACTATGCGAGTGGTCCTGGTAGTAGCGCCGCGCCGGCTCCAGCCGAAACAGACGGTGCCGACCGGTTTCTCCGCCGTTCCCCCATCCGGCCCTGCGATCCCGGTCACCGCCACGCTGTAATCTGCGCGGCTGTGCTGCAATGCGCCCTGCGCCATGGCCGCGGCGACCTTTTCACTGACCGCGCCGTGCCGGGTGATCAGGGCTTCGGCAACGCCCAACTGTTCCTGCTTGGCCAGGTTGGAGTAGGTGACGAAACCGCGCTCGAACCACCCGGAACTTCCCGGCAGGCCGGTTATCGCATAGGCGACGCCTCCCCCCGTGCAGGACTCGGCCGTGACCAGCATCTCGTCCTGCTCCATCAACCGCTTGCCCAGTTGCAGGAGCAGGGTTTCATGTCGGGTGTCTGTCGTCATGGAAGAGGGGAGTTTAACACGGGACCGTAATCTGCCCACGTACCGGACGAAAACGCCATTGCGTGATATAGTGATTTTTCACACTGAGGCGAGCATCCATGCTGTTGTTCATTACCGGGTTGATACTTTTTTTTGCCGTCCATTCCATATCCATCGTCAATGATTCCTGGCGCGACGACATGGCGCAACGGCTGGGTGAACGCCCATGGAGGGTGCTCCATGGATTGGCCTCCCTGGCCGGGCTGGTTTTATTGATCTGGGGCTATGGGATAGCGAGAAACGGTTCTGCCGTCCTGTATACAACGCCGCTATGGCTGCGCGATGTCAACTATTTACTGATGCTGTTCGTATTCCCGCTGCTGCTGGCGGCTTTTTTACCGGGGCGCATCAAGACCGCAGTGAAATACCCGGCTTTTGCCGCGGTCAAGATCTGGGCGTTTGCGCATTTGCTGGTTAACGGCGCCTTTGCCGATGTGCTGCTGTTCGGTTGTTTCCTGGCCTGGGCGGTCACCGGGCGAATCTCCATGAAATACCGCCGGCAGCGGCCTGTGCCCGGATTTCCGGAAACGGCCGCAAACGACCTCATCGCCGTCGCGGCCGGCCTGGGAATTTATGCGCTGTTCCTGCTCTATCTGCACGGCCGCTTGATCGGCGTGCCGTTAGGCGTCTGACCGTATCCGCTAAACGGTTACTGTTTTCCGTATATATCCTCAATTTTGCAGATGCGTATCTGCCAGTCTTCCAGCCAGGTGGAACGGGCCTTGTTCTTGGCGGCGATATGCTCGCTGTTGCGCCGCCAGGCATCTATGGACTCAAGGGAATCAAAATAGGCGATGGCAAGTTTGAAGGGGTTGTTTGAGGCGGATTCCAGACCCAGAAAACCTTCCGTTTCCCGGACGCGGCCGTACAGTTCGGCAAGCATTTTTTCATGTCCTGCTTCATCGACGCCGCTGCTGATGGACGGGAATACCACGGCATAGCTGCCCACCGGCAGATTCTTCAGGATCTGGGACATAACCTATCCGGGAGTCTAATAAATCAGGAAAATTCAATCAAGAAAGAACGGCGCGTCAATCTTTTGCTTTGGGAACTCCGGGGTCAGGTCGCACAATGCACATTGGCAGGGGACAGAATTGAATTCTGTCCCCGGTGTGGCCGTGGTGACGCTGTGGTGTCGTTGTCTCAGGCGGCCTGCTTCGGCGAGGCCCTGAGATCGTCAATACGTCTATTCACAAACCCGGTCAGCTCGGTGAAGCGTTGGTTGATATTATCGAAATGTTGCGTCAGCGCCGCGTTCTGGTCGTCAATGCGTTTGTGCATCGAGGTATTCATGTCATCGATTCGTTTATTCACGTCATCGAAGCGTTTATTGATATCGGAACGGAACCACGCGAATAAAGCGGTCGTGAACCCTGCAAGCGAAAGAAAGAGGTATACGTTTGACATGTGTCGGTCTCCCTGTCAGTTATTATAGATGCACCGCTGATTATAGTAGCGTGGCCGGGGGCAGTACAAATGGGGTCAGGTCCCACATTGCACACCCGGGTGGACATCGGGTCGAGGAATGAGACAAATCCCCGGTGTGCATTGTGCGACCTGACCCCGCCTCTCTCATTTGAACAATGTTTGACAGTGTACGCATACTGCGTATAATCACATCTTGTGGATCTAGTATTTTTTGAATCTCAGTTGTTTACCCGACTGTTGGCTGATTATATGAGCGACGAAGATTTCCAGAGGATGCTGCAGGCAGAGCTGGCCGCCAGGAGAAAATCGCAATGACCAAGAAACGTAAACTGTTTGACGAACTTATTCAGGGCATTGAAGACATGCGCGCACATCGTGAAGGGAAAATCACGTTACGAACCCATACGGTACAAGACTTGCCGCCGCTGTCGATTGACGCGGGCTTAATCCGGGAGACCCGGGAGCAACTCAACGTGTCACGAGCGGTGTTTGCCCGCCATATTCGCGTGTCTGTACGCACTCTGGAAAACTGGGAGCAGGGACGGGCCAAGCCGAACACGCAGGCTGCTGCGTTGATTATGCTGGTTCGACAATACCCCGATACGTTGCAAAAACTCCATTCTTTGGCTTAAGGCCTGCGGCAGGATGGGGTCGGAGCTGTCTAACTGTTGGTCTATGTCGATGGCTTCCTTTCATAATCAGTAACTTCTGTCGGTCTGGACTGGTCTGACTCCTCAGAACGAACTCAACAAATTTTCGTAATCGGAATGAGAACCAATCCAAAACCAGATGATAGTCCCTCTTTCCAACAATCCTACTGCCCTGTAATCCCTGGTAATACGTACGGAGTATACTGGGAGACTGGAATGGACCCTCTTAAAATGGAGGCTTGGATACCAGGGGTCTTCCTGGAAAAGAGTATAGAGTTCTTTTGTTTTTTTCCTTACGGATGTCGGTAGTACCTTATAGCATTTCCAGAATCTGGTTGTCGCCTTGGATATCACAAATTGCCGATGTCCAGCCTTGTGGTCTTACCATGCTCTTCTTCCTCCATAGCCTCTGACGCTAAGTGCGCCAGAATATCTTCCGATTCAGCAAACAGGGCATTCCAACTCCTGTCTGACTCTATCTCAGACAATACCCATTGTGCCAGAGCATTCTGTTCCACATCAGGGAGTTTTGCTGCTTCAGAAAAAGCTTTTTCCAGCATCCTGGTCATAGTTGATTACCTTGCATGTTGCCATGACAATAGTTTATCTCATTTTCTCATTACGGGATACCTGGTGACGTCCTCCCGCCTGTGCTAATTTGCGATATGGAAGTGTAAAGAAGCGCTGAATGGTGCCGGGAGAGGGAATAGAAATGGACAGATAACTCATTGTTTCAATTGTGTTTTATATCGTTCCTTTATCTCCTTCCCCACAATTATCCCAACAAATTTTACTTAACCAAGCCCAATAAGGTTGCTGGTGGCACCTTACTTTCCTGCACAATATATTGAATTAGAAACCTGTCAGTTTATCAGGAGCACACTAACACGTAATTTTTGACATGAGGGAAAGTAGAAGTCAAAAGATGATTGTCGTTGGTGTGAAACTGTAAGGCGACAATGAATCGATTTATCATTGAATTTGAGGACCGGCTGACTGAGTATGTGTAACTGGCGATTCACACAGAAATCTTTACAGTCCCGGCAATTTACACAGTAATATTTACAGCACCTTGACCGACGATTTACACTGTGTCATTTTCAGTCCCAGATACAACTTTTCCTGGTTTATGGTGAGATTTGTATGCCTTGTCAAAAGTTTCCAATGCTAGGGACGCAACTCTTTTTCTGCTTCTGCCATCCTTAGCTATTTTAAGCTGTTCATTCAATCTCTTCTCAAGTGTAATACTTAAGTCTTCTTGTTTCGTTGTCATTGTCGATGCCCCCATAATTTGTCAAGTTGATTGTCGGTCATCTAGATAATTTCCAATGAATGCGTAGTTCAACTCTCTGTCGAAATAATACTTCCTCTTGATCCAAACAAACCCATCAGCTTTTGAAATAACTGCAACATCAATAGGTCCTCCAACTGTTTCACTTTCAGGGGATAACCTACGCCTAACCTGGGTTAGTCTTATAAATACTTCTGCGATTTCGGCTAGCTCACTAAAAGGCACCATCCCGATAGCTTTTTCAATCTCGAAGGTGTGTTTATTTTTACGTTCCTCCTCCATTCTATTAAAAAATTCCTTAAGTGCTTCAACTGATGCATAAAGCGCCTCTTTTCTATAGTAAGTTTTCTGATTATCACTGAGTTCATCTATGCCATTAATGATTTTTTTAGGGATCATAACAAAAAACTCTGTTGCAGATTCTAATATCTCTTTTGCATAGCTTGGGTTAATTCCCTCTAGAATGGTTCTAGTAATATCCTCTTGAGCAAATGACATTACTTTCCCAGAATTAAAGTGGCCAGGTACAAATTCTTGTAATTTGGATTTTCTAATTTTATCTAATATAACCAAGTCCGTTTTATACTCTATTAACTTAGGGAAAATCTCCTTTTCTCCGAACCCTGTTATCACTACCCCGGAATAACCTGATAATTGCTGTTCTTTCGTAATTGCAAGTGTTGCCAATCTCCTGTATTTGGTTTTCAAATTTTTTATTATGGATGGCTTAAAAACAAAATTAGCTGCCTTATCAATCACAGCACAATAGTCATTAGGCAATTGCGCGAAATTCTCATCAAATGAATCAGCAAAACTTAACTGTTCTAGTTCCACTATTTTTTGATCAAAAAGCTCTTTAGCTATACTGTTTGATTTAATTTCACCACTAATACCTGCGAAATACTTAGTTAAAATAATTAATAAGACTTCCTTTATATGCTCTTCATCAAATAGCGTTTTATTGCCACTCAAAAAATTGAAAAAATGGTCTGCGTATTCTTCTAGAGAATCAAATTTCTGTGTCGCCAAGTATCTTCTGTATTCTTTAATTAAAGTTTCCCAAGGAACACCTCCTAGTTCCATAGTGTTGTAAACCATTATCCCTACAGGAGAATATTTTGATAAAGCAAAGACTTTATTGGCTGTGTTGAAAATTTTATCGCGCCATTTTCCGCTACTATCAACCAATTCAGTTGTTACAGCACTATCTGCAGCAATTGCTACCGCAGATTTATTAATTACAGCTACTTCTGCAGTCACTTCTTGTCCCTATTTGAGGTTGCTAGTAGCCATTTGTATTTGTCACCATCTCTGTGTTCTCAGGACTTTGCTCTTTCAAGAATGGCTTGCACTGGAATTAGTACATTTCAGGCTACTAAGGAATCATACTTCTAGATCAGTAGGATTCTTATCATGGTGAGTGTAAAATTCTTATGCGAAACCAATTGTGGTGTTGGGTTTAGTGTCACATCGTGTTTTAGGTCAGTTCATGACCTAAGGTTAGCATGGCCGGTCAAGTTTATCAAAGCTCAAATTTACCAGCATTCACTTAGCAGAAATTTGCGGTAGTAACTCGTTGTATTTTACGAGTGAGGGCTATCGAACAATCATCCTTACATTTGCTGTAACCCGAACTGAACATGCGGGACGCACTTTGAAAGTCCCAACTCCAAAAATTAGTTTGGCCCGTAGTAAAGTCACTTAGTTGTAAATGCTGTAATGCGCTGACTAGCATTAGCCCACTGGCGGCGGATAGGAAAGGTAGTGCAGCATCGTCAGTTTTCTCCTTCCCTGCAGGGAGTTTTGCTTCACTGCAGGCATATTGGGATTCCCTAATGTCAGACATACGGCACCGAACACAGTCATCGAGCCCTGCAATATGACGATGAAGCTGACTGTTCCACGAGCGACCAGTTGTTGCTTGCAATTGTATCGGGTCGTTTCGGTGGGATACAACCGTCCTTACATCCCGTTCATTTGCAAGAACCAACACCGTATTGAACTGCTGATTCACCTCTGAAGCTTGATCATACCATTTGCAAACAGGGTTAATTTCAGGCAGGTATTGTTTCAAAGTATAAACTTTTGCTTCCGGAGTTTTATCCAACCAACCCGCGTCACCTGGGAAAAAAAGTAAATTTCGATTGGTATTATGAAGCTTTATTGTATCGCGATCGACGACGGTCCAAGATGATGTATTACCCCACTGCATGAGCCAGTAAATGGTGGCACTGGCCACTGCTCCCGCTCCAATCATGAGGCTGTTACCGACGTCAATTTTTGGAAGATCGGCTGGTCCAGCTTCTGCTTCGGTCCCAGTTTTATAGTTCCAGGCTGAAACAGTTATTGGAACTGTGTCGATGCATAAGGCACTTTTAGTTACCGCCGCAGCTCCGAGCAAAGCAGCTAATCCGGCTCCCCTGAGATCAGAAGAGTTGTTTTGGACTAGTCCGCATTGAGCCGGAGCCTTTGCAAGTTTGGCGATTGATCGATTGTAACCTAAGTACCAAGTGAGGTCCGGTCTACAGTTGGCACCCATACCAATTGAGAATTTGGATGGTCGAAGTTGGGGACCATCAATAACAAATTTTCCATATGGATCGATACGCTTCATTAATTTGGTTATCTCATCACCAAGATTAGACCCTTCGCACAAGGCTGGTGTGAGTAGCTTTGTGTCGGGTTCGGGAAGTGCGATATAAAGCTCGCGATGTATCCGCGCAAGTAAATTTACAAGTGTCAACAGAAGCAATTGTCCTGATTGTATTTTGTAAACATCATTAGAGACATGGACAGACACCGGCACCTTGACTAGAGAGTTACTACCTAAGTAGTCAAAGGTGCGTAAATCTCGCTCACGATAAAAGCGTTCTGATTCTAATTGGCAGCCTTCAGTCATAAATATCTGTTCTCAAAGGATGCCGAATTTGTCTTACGATCACACAGAACCCACCGATGGTTTTGGTATTGATGAACTGAGAAATCTGTTATCGACTTCAGGGTGAGACCATAGTGTGGTGCAACCAATGACAGCATATTTTCGAACGGCATTATGACAAGATCGTCGTCACCATCAGAATGCCGAGTGTCGTAACCGGGATGACTGTGTACTTGGGCAAGAATTCCCAAGCCCATCTCTCTTGCACGGCGGGCTACTTCACTAAAAGCAGCCTCTGATACAAATACACTAAACCGACCATGTCGCGCCCTTGGTACAACAACAGCCTCTAGGCTCGTCATTCCAGGAGACTCACGACCAGCCCAGTAGCATATTCCTTCATGGCCTCCTTCTTCACGTCCGGCTTCATAATATGCCTGCAGTACCCGCTGCGTTTCTTCAATTAGAGTGTGGGTAATTGTGTAACGACCTCGTATTTCTCCACGAGGTAATGGACGAGTACGATACACAGTCATGCCATACGACCGTTGGTAAAGCGAAAATCGCGTAGAATCAACTGTAACATGTCGCCGATTACTATAGCGTACACATGTCCCTGACCGGCTGTGATCCATTGGGCCGCGTCCCCCCAATCGGAATGTGGACCGTCATGAACGCCGTATGCCAAACGATTAAAAGGCGCACAGATAATTCCCTTGTGATTGTGATTAATGAACATGGCACCAAATGGGTTGTCAATGGGATTGGGACTAAGATTTAGCTCGTTGCTAATAGACCAACATTTGTCTCGCCACTCCCATACAGGCGGCAGTGCTCTGTAGTCGTCGAATCTACCCTGTAAATAGAATTTCTCATTCGTATAATTTTGCACAAAAACAAAGCGAATTGTCCTCTCAGAGAGTAAACTGGTGTCCATAGCGATTTCATGCCGTTCCGCCCAGGCCATGGCCCCTGGCAACTCACGTTCAATAGCAGCGTTAGTTACTTCTGGAGGAAGCATAATGATTTAGACTCCGCCTCCCTTGTCGGTCAATTCCAGCTGATCGAAATCATGAATACCAGCTTCAATCAGGGTCTTTTCGCGATTCAGAACCTCTCCGGTTTTAACCTGAAAAGTTGGGTTCCCAGCCTCATAGCCGAATGCCTTAGCAGCCTGATCGGCGGCTTCGCCAACCTGAAGCGATTTCGGCCATGAAAATTTCATTGATTGTGCAGAGCGCGGCGAGAAGACCTCAACAGTCAATTCACCACCGACCTTAGCGTGGTTTCTGTCAGTAATTGCAGAACTTTCAATGCTTGCTATACTCATTGGTATTAACCTCCATACAGTTGTATTACGTTTCGTAACATGTATTATACGAAATCGTCATAATAGAGTCAATGGGTTTTTTTAAAATGTCTTTTATGGAAACAATCTGGAGTCTTAGACATGTCGGCCTCGACCACTCCTTTACTTGCCTTTTCTGAAAGGCTGCGTGCAGCACGCGAGTTACGTGAGTTGAACCAAGGGCAGCTTGCTCACCGTGCGAAGCTTCAGGCATCTGCAGTGTCCCATTTTGAGACAGGCGCTCGCAAACCCTCATTTGATAATTTAAGAAGGCTTGCCGACGCACTGAATGTCACGACTGATTACCTATTGGGTCGAGTTGAAGACCCAGCAGGACTGGCGGGCACTGAACGAATCCACCATTATTTATGTCAACTTAGGGGATCTGACCGAAGGACAGCAGAAGACATGCTCGAAATGTTGGCCCGGCTCGCTCGAGAACGGAGGCATAAGACGAGTAATGACGATGTGTAGAATCGACGCTCTGGTGTCAGAAAAACTCATCTTGGAAGTGAAATTTGAGTATGTCTTTCAGCGATTGCTTGATCGCTATGGAAAGCTCTTCAACTAAAAACAAAGAACATAAGAGTTTCCAGGCTGTTAATTCTGGTCTTCTCATCATCTACGGGCCTGATTCTGAGCCTCGCCCCGGAACTAGACACCTGTAAATTCGAGATTCCCGGCTGTCCCGCAATACGCAAAACTCCGCTCCGTCCCATAAGATACTGACTTACATCTGCCTCTTGGCACACGTTCTAAATGTTGTATCCTGAGTTCCGGATGATTTACGCTACATACCGCTGAGGTGTAGACAAAAAGATGAATAACTCCGATCTGAACTGGATTACCAACTACATCTGGGGCATTGCCGATGATGTCCTGCGTGATCTGTACAAGCGCGGTAAGTACCGTGATGTGATCCTGCCAATGACCGTGCTCCGCCGTCTCGATGCAGTCCTTGAAGACAGTAAGCAGGCCGTGCTTGACATGAAGACAGCCCTTGACGCTGCAAATGTGGTCCAACAGGACCCTACCCTGCGACAGGCTGCAGGGCAGGCCTTCTATAACACATCTAAATTTACCCTACGAGACCTCAGGGCTCGTGCCAGCCGTCAGCAGTTGAAGGCCGACTTTGAGGCATATCTCGACGGGTTTTCGCCCAATGTGCAGGATATCCTCGACAACTTTGAGTTCCGCAACCAGATCCCGCGCTTGTCAAAAGCTGATGCTCTGGGCACTCTGATCGAGAAGCTCACCTCGCCTGACGTCAATCTAAGCCCAACTCCAGTTCTGAACACTGATGGCTCTGTCAGACACCCCGGTCTTGATAATCACGGCATGGGTTCAATCTTTGAAGAACTGGTACGGCGCTTTAATGAAGAGAACAACGAAGAGGCCGGCGAACACTGGACTCCTCGCGACGCCGTAAAGCTCATGGCCAAGCTTGTCTTCCTGCCCATTGCCGAAGAGATAAAATCAGGCACCTATCTGCTCTATGATGGCGCCTGTGGCACAGGTGGCATGATGACCGTGGCCGAGGACACACTGCAACAACTTGCTGCTGAGCAAGGCAAGGACGTTTCTACCCACCTCTACGGCCAGGAGATCAACGCCGAGACCTACGCCGTATGCAAGGCCGACCTGTTACTCAAAGGTGGGGGCGAAGCTGCCGACAACATCGTCGGGGGCCCTGAGCACTCCACCCTAGCCAACGATGCCTTCCCCGCTCGCGAGTTCGACTTCATGCTCTCCAATCCGCCCTATGGCAAGAGTTGGAAGACCGACCTGGAACGCATGGGCGGCAAGAAGGACATGCATGATCCGCGCTTTGTGATAGAACACGCCAATGATCCTGAATATTCCCTGGTCACTAGCTCCAGAGACGGCCAGATGCTCTTTCTTGCCAATAAGCTATCCAAGATGAAAGAAACAACGCCTCTCGGCAGCCGAATCGCCGAGGTGCACAACGGCAGTTCATTGTTCACTGGCGACGCCGGGCAAGGTGAGAGTAACATCCGCCGCTGGATCATTGAGAACGACTGGTTGGAGGCCATTATCGCCCTGCCGCTTAACATGTTCTACAACACCGGCATTGCAACCTACGTTTGGGTGCTCACCAACCGCAAGCCCTCGCACCGACGCGGCAAGGTGCAACTGATCGACGCCACCCAGTTGTATCAGCCTCTGCGTAAAAACCTGGGCAAGAAGAACTGCGAACTTGGCGAGAATGACATTGCTCGCATCTGCGATACCTATTTCAATTTCGAAGATAATGAGCAAAGCAAGATCTTCGACAACGCTGCCTTCGGCTACTGGAAAGTCACGGTTGAGCGGCCGCTGCGCATTCAAGGCATCGAAACCAACCGCGCCTACAAGACTGCGGAAATTAAAGCACTGAAGGAGAGCGGTGAACGCAACGAAACCGCTCCACCAGTGATCAAGAAAATTCACAAGAGAGGAACTGAAACTAACCCGTTGCGCGGTCTATTTACTACTACGATTAATGACAAACCTGCCTTGGTGGAGTATGAACCAGACACCGAACTGCGCGATACAGAACAGATTCCGCTGCAAGAGGAGGGCGGTATCGAAGCCTTTCTGAAGCGCGAGGTCCTGCCTTTCGCCCCCGACGCCTGGTATCGGTCTGATAGCGTGAAGGTAGGCTACGAGATCAGCTTCACTCGCTACTTCTACAAGCCGCAGCCCATGCGCACACTGGACAAGATTCGGTCGGACATACTATTGCTGGAGAAAGAGACGGAAGAACTGATTGGCGAGATTTTAGGCGAGGTCGCACAATGATTGCTGGTCTCAAGCCCTACCCTGAGATGAAGGATTCCGGTATACCGTGGCTAGAAGAGGTGCCAACACATTGGCAAGTATTACCACTCAGCGCTGTTGCTACCCCCAAGTCCATTACAGGCCAACAGCACCGGGAGCTACTTTCGGTCTACTTGAACCGAGGTGTGATCAGATTTTCAGAAGTGGAAGAGAAACGAACAAATGTAACAAGTGAAGACTTATCAAAATACCAAGTCGTCGATCCTGGAGATTTTGTCCTGAACAACCAACAAGCCTGGCGCGGCTCTGTTGGAGTGTCTAGACTTTCCGGAATCGTTAGCCCCGCTTACATTGTACTTTCGTTAAATACTAGGCTTCACACTGATTTCGCAAATCACCTCTTCCGAGATCAATCGATGGTAACTCAATACCTCATCTGCTCAAGAGGAGTTGGTTCCATCCAACGAAATCTCTACTGGCCACACCTTAAGAGAGTAGTATTTCCTTTGCCATCACTCCCAGAACAATTCGCCATCGTCCGCTTCCTCGATTATGCCGACCGACGTATCTTGCGCTACATTCTTGCCAAGCAGAAGCTGATTGCGCTGTTGGAGGAACAGAAGCAGGCTATCATACACCAAGCCGTCACCGGCCAGATTGATGTCCGTACCGGCCAGCCCTACCCGACTTACAAGCCCTCAGGCGTAGAGTGGCTGAGAGACGTTCCGACACATTGGAAAGTTCAGCGGATAAAGCATGTCGCGCAGGTTTTGAGGGGCAAATTCACACACCGTCCACGGAACGACCCAACTCTTTATGATGGCCCTTACCCGTTTATCCAGACAGGTGATGTAGCTCGTGCGGAAAAAGAGATCACAAGCTACCGACAGACCTTAAATGAACGGGGACTCGCGGTCAGCCGGATGTTTTCTGCCGGAACGCTTGTAATGGCTATCGCTGCGAACATAGGTGATGTCGCAGTTCTCGGCTTTGATGCATGCTTTCCAGACAGTGTTGTTGGCTTTGTCCCTTGTAACGACATCGAGCGAGATTTTCTCTACTACATATTTCGAATGATGAGAACTGAATTGCTACGCGAGGCGCCAGTTAATACACAGGGTAACCTCAATGAGGATCGGATCGGTTCTAGAATAATCGCTGTTGCACCAACCCATGAGCAACAACTGATCGTGCAACAGATACAGGCTGATACGTTTGGACTGAACACTGCAATCAATCGCGCCAACCGCGAAATCAACCTCCTCTATGAATACCGCTCCCGACTGATCGCCGATGTTGTCACTGGTAAGCTCGACGTACGTGATGCGGCCGCCGCGTTACCTGAGGTTGACCCACTCGCTTCCGATGAAACCTTGAACAACACATTCAACACGAATGCTCAGTCTGCTCTTGACGGATTAGACGCCACACTAGAAGAGACAGAGTTATGACGACGGACACCTCAGAACGCGGCCTCGAGCGCCTTATCTGCACAGCACTAGCTGGCCATCCCTGCGAACCGCCCGCGACGGGTACGGTAGCCAAGCCTCCTGCTAGCTATGGTGGTGTGGGTTGGATCGCTGGCGACTTCCATGATTATAACCGCGAGTACTGTGTTGATCTTATTCAGCTCTCTGCCTTCCTGCGCGAAACACAACCTAAAGCTGTGGAATCATTGAAATTTTCCGAGGATAGCCCGACCCGACGCGAGTTTCTGGCCCGGCTCCAAGGTGAAATATCTAAGCGAGGCACCATCGAAGTACTACGCCACGGCATCAAGCATCGGGCGCATGACCTGGACATATTCTACGGCACACCTTCAGCCGGGAACAAGAAAGCCGAGGAGCGCTTTGAGCAAAACCGCTTCACTGTTACCCGCCAGTTGCACTACAGCCGCGATGAAACTCAGCGGGCGCTGGACATTGGATTGTTCATCAACGGCCTGCCGGTGTTCACTTTTGAACTCAAGAACAACCTCACCAAACAGACGGTGGACGATGCGGTCTGGCAGTATAAAAAGGATCGCAGCCCACGCGAGAAACTTTTCGAGTTTGGCCGTTGTGTAGCCCACTTTGCCGTCGACGAGAACGAAGTGCGTTTTTGCACCCATCTCCAGGGAAAGGCATCATGGTTCCTGCCTTTCAACCGGGGTTGGAACGACGGCGCGGGTAACCCGCCCAACCCCCATGGGATCAAGAGCGATTACCTATGGCGTGAGGTGCTGTCGCGCGAGAGCCTGACAAACATCCTGGAGAACTACGCACAGGTAGTGGAATCAAGAGACGAGAAGACAGGCAAGAAAAAGAAAATCCAGATCTGGCCGCGTTATCACCAATTAGACGTAGTGCGCCGACTGCTGGCCGATGCAGAGGTGCTTGGAGTGGACCAGCGTTATTTAATTCAGCACTCTGCCGGCAGCGGTAAGAGCAATTCCATTGCCTGGCTGGCTCATCAGCTGATCGGACTTGTAAAAGACGATTCTCCGGTCTTCGATTCGATCATCGTGGTTACCGACCGCCGAATTCTCGATAAGCAGATTCGCGATACTATCAAGCAGTACGCTCAAGTCAGCGCAACAATTGGGCACGCGGAGCATTCAGGCGATCTGCGCCGATTCATCGAGACCGGCAAGAAGATCATCATCTCGACCGTACAAAAATTCCCCTTCATCCTCGACGAGATAGGCAATGAACAGCGTGGTAGGCACTTTGCCATCATCATTGACGAAGCTCACTCCAGTCAGGGCGGCAGAACCAGCGCGGCTATCGCACAGGCGCTCTCTGAGGCCGGTGAGGAAGACGAGCTAGAGACCTACGAAGATCAGATCAACCGTCTTATGGAGTCGCGTAAGCTTCTCCCTAACGCCAGTTATTTCGCGTTTACCGCCACGCCCAAGAACAAGACACTCGAAATCTTCGGAAACCCGGACCCACAGGCTGACGGTACGGTCAAGCATCACGCCTTCCATAGCTACACCATGAAGCAGGCGATCCAGGAAGGCTTCATCCTGGACGTGCTGGCACACTACACACCTGTGAACAGTTATTACAAACTTGCCAAAACGGTGGAGGATGACCCGGAGTTTGATGTCAGGAAAGCCCAGAAAAAATTGCGGCGCTTTGTCGAGGGCCACGACCATGCCATCCGCCTCAAGGCAGAGATCATGGTTGATCACTTCCACGAACAGGTGCTGACCCAGAACAAGATCGGTGGTGAAGCACGGGCAATGGTAGTCACCAACGGCATTGAGCGTGCAATCCAGTACTTTCATGCCATACGCGATTATCTCATAGAGCGGAAAAGCCGCCATCAAGCCATCATAGCGTTCTCCGGTGAGCCAGAGTTTCGCGGAGTTAAGGTCAGCGAGGCATCGCTCAACGGGTTTCCGCCCGGAAAGATCGCCGAGAAGATTCAGGATGAACCCTACCGTTTCCTGATTTGTGCGG
The DNA here is from genome assembly GCA_965243115.1 of Gammaproteobacteria bacterium. GTDB lineage: Bacteria > Pseudomonadota > Gammaproteobacteria > Eutrophobiales > Eutrophobiaceae > JAAXHV01. Next base: position 426,452 of record CBDEUD010000003.1, read on the forward strand.
ACAAGTTCCAGACAGGCTATGACGAACCCCTGCTGCATACAATGTACGTGGACAAAACACTCTCGGGTATCAAGGCAGTCCAAACCCTATCGCGCCTAAACCGGGCACATCCCAGGAAGCATGACGTTTTCGTGCTGGATTTTCTGAACAACATCGAGATCATCCGGGATTCCTTTGCCAGCTACTATCAGGCAACGATTCTGGCTGATGAGACCGATCCTAACAAACTGCATGATCTCCAGATTGACTTGGATGGTGCTCAGGTTTATTCCCCTGCGCAGATCGATGACTTTGTGTCGCGTTACTTGGGAGGCTCGGAACGCGACCAGCTCGATCCTATTCTAGATGACTGTGTGTCCATCTATCTGCACGAATTGGACGAAGACGGACAGGTGGATTTCAAGGGCAAGGCCAAGGGGTTTGTGCGCACCTACGGCTTCCTGTCTGCCGTCCTGCCCTACACTAACGCGGACTGGGAGAAACGCTCTATCTTTCTGAATTTCCTGGTTTCCAAACTGCCCTCCCCCAAAGAGGAGGACTTGTCCAAAGGTATTCTAGACGCAATCGACATGGACAGCTATCGGGCCGAGAAGCGCGCCATGCGACAGATTATACTGCCCGATGAGGACGCCGAGATCGAAGCTGTTCCGGTCACCGGGGGTGGGTATTTGTCCGAACCGGAACTGGACAGATTATCGAACATCCTGAGGGCTTTCAACGACCTCTTCGGTGATATCGAATGGGACGACGCCGACCGTGTACGTCAGCTTATAACCGAGACTATTCCCTCCCGGGTTGCCGCAGACACGGCCTTCAAAAATGCTCAGCAGAACTCGGACAAGGAGAACGCCCGCATTGAACATGATCGAGCATTGCTGCGAGTGATGACCTCAGTCATGAAAGACGATACCGAATTGTTCAAGCAGTTCATGGATAACCAGAGCTTCAAGCGCTGGTTGACAGATACGGTGTTCGGGCTTGCGTACGAGCAGGCGGCGGAGAGGTGAAGTGAGCGTTGTGGTTGTAAGTGAACAAATAAGTTAATAACTGATTGACCTCCTTAAATGTGTGATTCATAGAGATCGTTTCAATCTTCTCAGTTCCAAATCTACCTTGTAATTGGCGTGTTGTATCCGTTCAAGGGAAGGTTCATAAAGTCCATGGATTTCATCTGAATAAGGGGTGTGATCACTCAGTTGAAAGTAGTGTTCCATCGGTGATTTTCCATGATGAGCACTGTGCGGCCGGTCCCAGTTGTAGTAGTGTTGCCATTCTGCCAATAACAGGTCCAGGTTGTCATCAGTGAGATCGACCGTTACATAGAATTCAGTCCTGTCAGTTTGTTGTGACCGCTCGACCTTGCCGTTCAGGTGCGGCGAACCCGGCTTATTAGGCCGGAACTTGATGCTGCATTGTTTTAACCTCTCCTGAACCTTCACCGCAAAGAATTCGCGACCCCGGTCTGTCTGAACCCGCTGAACGGGGAACGGCATTTCTTCTATGACACAATCCAGAAAATCCAGCGTATTAGCCGCCGTCCGGCGTGTATATAAGCGTAAAACCCGATAGCGGGTGCAATCATCAACAGCGGTGTACTGGTACAGTCCAGGAGCGATTTTACAGGTGTCCATCTGAACCCGTTCGCCCAGGATGGGACAGGCATAACGAAGGTAATCGGTTTTCCTGCGGTACTTCTTTACCGGTTTGACAGCGTGCTTCTGCAGCACCTTGTGAACCGTCGCTAACGACAGGGAAATCTCGTGCAGGCGCTTCAGTTCGCTCTGAATACGCCTGGCGCCCAAGTTACGGGTCTTGCGTAATGTAAGAATGAGCTGTTCTTCTTGCTTACCTACCTTGGTGTTGGGGGAGTGATGAGGCCGGCGGCTCCGGTTAACCAGGCCTTCTTTTCCGTCCTGTTTATAGCGTTTCCACCATTTCCTTAACGTGGGCCTGGATATGCCACATCTGCGACAGACAAGGCCGGCATTGCCCGTTTCCTCGTACAGTCGAACCCACTGCAGTCGTTGTTGAATTTCTCTGTCCATAGAGACCTATTTTATTGAAAGGATGTCTATGAATCACACACCTTAAAACTGCTCGTCGAACAATACAAGGGGAAAGGATCAAGGGTCTTACCCTCCGCCAATTTCAGGTCCAGAATACGTGGGCGCCATCGACTTTTTAACTATTTCGTAAAGTGCTCTTGCAGCTTTTGTAACGTCGGCGATAAATTTTGCTGTCTCTCTGAAAACTTCTCCAAATCGCTTTGCACTGCTTGCATAAGTTTTGTTGAAGCGTCCAATCGCCTGTTTATTGCCTGCAATTGCTCTGATAAGGCGTTCATACCATCCTCCAGTTTGGTTACCTCGGCCAGGAGCCGTTCTTCGAGTTCTGTCATAGCTCATTTCTCCCCCTGTGGTTTGATGGCCGGCCCGACTTTTACGAACCAGACCTCGCCGGTTTTGCTTGGTACGAGTTCGGGCTTTCTTTTTCCCGGGATTTCCAGGTAACGAATACCGTCTATCACTCTGGCCCGTACGCCCCATGGAGTCATTGTTTTCAAGGCCTCTTTGTTGTTCTCCAGCGCCGTGAGGGCCTTGCTGAGTTCTTTGTCCACGAATTCCACGATCAGACTTCCCCCCGCCCACAGGAACGGGAGGAGGAATGTGGTGGCTATGAGTGGGTATATCCACCACCTGAAAATCAGATTCTTTGTCAGCAAGCGTCTGATGTTCGCCGTATTTTTTTCGATTGAATTCCCCACGTCGCCGTACAGCTGCGTGATATCTGTCTTGAGAGGCTGCAAAGTCTGCTGAGTGTGTCTCAGGAGTTCTTGTGCCTGTTCTTCCTGCTGTCGCTTTAGCTTGTCGGTAAATGTCTCCGTTGAATTGTTCATGGTAGATTTCTCCTCTCAGTCGGGTTGCTTTATCAGCGCCCGGCAGTTTCACGCTGATGTAGTTCCTGCCGGCACGTGTAACTGTGACACCATCAAGATTTTCGAGTGCCACCTTAATATCGGTGCGATTGTTGATATGACCCATACGGATATGTTCGAGCAGATAATCAGTCAACGATTCAATATCCAATGTCTCTGGCGGCTCACCGGATTTCACCGCCTCTGCCTTGATTTTTTTCTCATAGGATTCGATGTGGACATTGCTGCTTCTCGTAGGATCATCCGGCCGCGCCCAACCGTATTTGATATTGAACATGTCGCGCAGTGGGTCGAAGTCTTTTTGCCAGCCCGGGGGCGCGATATTCAGGGATTTCCTGGTCTGCAGGTCGACCCTGGCCGCCATGATATGAACGTGGATTCCGCCCGTTGGTTCGTCATGCCGGACCGCGCACCAGGCATTGCGTTCTGGATCCAGTCCGGCCCAGGCCAGGTGTTCAAAGTTGTCCAGCACCTCGTCTATCTGTTCGGGGGTTGGGTTATCCTCTGGCGCCCAGGCAATCACGCCGGCCGTCAGCCGGTGTTTGAAGTCCAGCGAGTCGGCAATCTGCCCCACCCGATACGGATCGCCACGCAGTACTTCAACCTTTTCACGTGGCCGACCCTTGTGATCTTTCATGTTCTCGAGATAGTCGGCTACCGACCCGCCGGAACTGCTGGCCTTGTGGAATTTAATCATCATGCCAGAGCAACTCGTCAAGTTTACGGTCGATGTCGATCAGGCGCGCAAGCAGCTCCCGTTGACCCGGCAACTGGTTCCGGTTGGCGGCCCGCGCAATCTGGTTGAGGTTATTGCCGATCCGACCGACTGCGGCCAGCAGCTTTGGATCCGTGGCGGGAGGCGGTCGCCGGCGGAGGGTGGGTAGTGCTTTCTTGTTGTTCCGGATCATGAGCCGCGCCCACTCGCCAATTGTGAGATCAGACGCTTTGGCCAGTATGGTCCACTTTGACAGTGTGGCACCGTCAATACGGACCCCAATCACCTTGTCTAAGGCAACGTCAGTTTTCTTTGGCCGCGCCATGTGCCATGTCCGGCATTGATATCGTGTCGTGTCTCCGCCGTTGTGCGGGGGGGTTCAAAGGGGGGGCTAGCCACCCCTTGCGGGCCTCCTGTTCAAAACGCAGTTTTGTTAACAGGAGTAAGCTCGCCCCAACCTTATGTACAGTTATCTGTTGCCCTCTCTTTTGTCTTTGATTGAGCAACCAGGTTAGGTATCCAATAAATGGTTGCAGTAAAACCATGGTCATTGGGTCTGTTTGTATTTATCCATTTTTATCCATTGAGCCAAACGGTCTCTTAGATCTTTCATGAGGATGGCCGGGTTGGTTCTTTTGTCAGGACGAGCGCCATACCAGTCAGCCAGATCGACAAGAAGGGTTATCAAATCAACCCCAGTCCACTGTGAGCCGAAGTTGTCAACGTAAGCCTGGTCAAATTTGAATTCTGAGCCGTCCAGACAGTAGATGACGGCAATTGCTTCATTGCCTGAAGAAAGCGTTTGTCTTTTCCTTTCGGCCGTTTTATTCACCCTCTGACGCTGGCTACGATTCTGTTGCGTGCTGCATGCATTCCGTGCTGTCCGAGTCGTAGATATAAATTCGTTAAGAGTCGTATACGCGCGCGCATAGCATGTGTCATCTGATACATGGGTGTTACATGGGGGTGATACAAGGGATGTATCACTTGCCCTGTTTTCGGGTTTAGAAGAATCAAGTTCGAAGAAGAATTCGTTCTCAATCTTGCCGCCTTTAGCATTCGTTTGATTTTTCCATCTAAGCGCATTGACATCACGGAGCCAGTTCAAGCGCCGAATGACTGTCATACGAGAAACGCCCAAATATTTGGCTAAATTCCCATGGCTGATTTTGCAGAAAGGATTTTCCTTATGACGGGTAAGCAAAAAGGCCAAACGGTTCAATATTTCCCAATCTGTTTTACATGCCGCAGCCGGGTGTCGGCGGGCCCAGGATTTTATCTGTGCAGGTTTTAGATAAAGGTTCAATTTCGGATAAGCTGAAACTTTGCGTTTAATTTCATCCTTGAGCGAAGGCTTGGTAGGAGTTGCATCATGAATGTGAAGCCCTGATGCGCGTAGTGGAAGTTGACGCGTTGGAGATGATGGTTGTTTTGTGCTAGGCTTAACCCGCATCGCGACCTATCTCGCTGAATGCTGCTGTTCAGGTAGCTGCAACTATGCTGGACAACAAAAGCGTGGCCCCGCTTGACCGCGCTTTTTTTATGCTGCGTGCGTCTCGCCCGTCGCCCGTGGACAAGTTGCTAAAAACGCCTCTATTTCTGATAATTTCCACCTCGTTGCTCTAGGACCAACCTTGAAGCCAACTGGAAACTGGTTAAGTCTCATTAAGCGGTAGAGCGTCGAACGGGACAGGCCGCATATGGTCTCGACTTCTTCGCGGCGGAGCATTTTATCTTTCATGTTACGAACCTCCTTAAGGATTATCAGGAATTTACGGGTTCCTGTAAGAAGGCTCGCACATCCTCAACAGTATGTGAATTTATTATTTTTTTATTAATCTAAATGTAAACGGATCAGGTATTTGCGGCCGTTGTTTATCCTCGTAATTTTTTTTAAATTGATAGTAGACACTCGAGACACTACTTGTACCCAAAGGATAGACTTCGGCGACAATATTAATAGCTTCAGTCACTGTGGTACCAGATTTTACTATATAGTCTACTAGCCAAGCTGCTACATAATGCCTGCCCGCTTCCCACTTGCCTATATCTGCTTTATATTCGCCTGGTTGCCGTCCTTTCTTTTGGGACCCCTTAGGTCTCTCTATTGCTTCTGCTACATAATCATGCAACCATTTCCTTAGGCGTATGGGCCATTCGTCTTGATTAGGTACATGTTTCAAATAATATACTGATACCAGTCTCACAGTGTCATATGAAGTTCCTAGAAATTCAGACTGGTCGATCAGCTCTTCTAGATAGCTTTCATTATTATATTCTTTGAGTAGTTCCAAGCATCGGTGCGACTGATAATGGGCTGACGTATCTCCCCCTATTACTATTTCATAAACTTCTTTACGCCATTCAACATGGCTGACCCATTTGTCAAATTCATCTTGCTTCATGCAATTGAACCACATTCGCCTTAGCGTCGATTATGTACGCGGCCCACTGATCCATCAGATGGCGTCGCTTGGCCAGTAAATCACTGCGAGCATAGGCTTGTTCAACTGCAGAACCAACCTTGTGTGCAAGTGACAACTCCATGACGGCATGGGCTGCATTCGTGCATTCACTGGCCCAGTCCCGAAATGAACTCCGGAAGCCGTGCACCGTGGTCCGAGCGGCCAGTCCCGTTGTCCGCAACACTTTGGTCAAAGTCATATCACTCATCGGAGTACCTCGTTTAACAGTAGAGGGAAAAATCAGGTCTGAGTCATCCCGCAGTATGTGTGCTTGCTCCAAAATTGTTACCACCGCAACCGGCAGAGGGATCGAATGCTCAACCCTGGCTTTCATACGGCTGGCGGGAATTCGCCATTCCTTCGCAGCCAAGTTTACCTCAGACCACCTTGCGCCGCGTGCCTCGCCACTACGGGTGGCTGTCAGCACCAAAAAACGGAAACACAGCTTGGCTGCCAGGGAGGCATTAGAGGCATCGATTGTTTCTAGCGCTGCAGGCACTTCCTGGTAAGGCAATGCCCGGTAATGTTCCTTTACGGCAGGCATTACAGGCAGCGCGCCGTCAATCATTTCACCCGCTACATTGTGTTCGATATAACCATGTGCCTGGCACCAGGACAACACGGCCTTAATTCGATTTCGCTGTTTGCGGGCTACTTCCGGTTTGATTGTCCATATAGGCGTCAGTACGCGCAATATATGCTCTCGTCCAATCTTATCGACACGCAGTTCACCAATCTTCGGCAGAACATGTTTTTTCATGCCACGCTCCCAATTTCTGGCAGTTGCCTCACCACGCCAGCGCGCCCGGTTTGCCTCGAAAGTCTTATTGGCAGCCTCTTTGAATGTTGGTAGATTGGTTTTTCGCTTCAGTGCAAGCGGGTCTTCGCCAGCCCATGCAAGCTCGCGATGTTGGAAGGCCAGCTTGCGCGCACGGGCTAGGCTTACCTGCGGGTATCCACCCAAACCGATATCATGACGTTTACCATGTATCGTGAGTCGCTGTATCCAAGATTTTGTACCTGCGCGGGTGATTTTCAAATATAACGTGTTGCCGGCACGATAAAATCCCGGGGCTTTAATGGATTTTGCTTCTAATGCTGTCAGTTCTTTTCTCATATGTTCCTATACGTTCCCAACATTTTTCCCAACAATTATTAGAAGAATATAGAAGAACAGAAAAGAAAAAGCAAGAAGTTATTTGTCGAATAATCTCTTTAAATATAAAAGGTTATGCGCGCATTACGGGAACTACTGAGAACCGGAGAATTAGTGAAATGGTGCCGGGAGAGAGACTCGAACTCTCACTCTGTTGCCAGAACCGGATTTTGAATCCGGCGCGTCTACCAGTTCCGCCACCCCGGCTTTGCCAAGAAAATAAGGGGCCGGAAAGTATAACAGAAAACATGGTTTGCCTTTCGTTTCTTGTTAGACTCGACAGTCATGTTACGCCAGGATTTTGACTTTGAGTTACCGGAACAACTGATCGCCCAGTATCCGCCTGCCGAGCGGGATGGCGCACGGCTGTTGCTGCTTGATGGGGAGACCGGCGGGTATTCGGACAGGAAATTCACGGACCTTGTCTCGCTGGTGAACCCGGGGGACCTGCTCGTGTTCAACGATACCCGGGTGATACCGGCCAGGCTGTTCGGGCGCAAAGCGACAGGAGGCCGGGTCGAGATCCTGGTGGAACGCCTGCTGGATGAGACGGACTGCCTGGCCCACGTGAAGGCAAGCAAGACACCCCGGGAGGGCAGCCGGATTAGGCTTGACGGCGGAATTGAATTACAGGTGGGTGCCCGCCGGGATGATTTGTTCGAGTTGAAACTTGCCGGCGGCAAGGCCTTGATGGACGTGCTGGAACAGCAGGGGCATACACCGTTGCCGCCTTATATCCGGCGCGCTGACGAGTCGATGGATTCGGATCGATACCAGACCGTCTACGCCAGCACCCCCGGTGCGGTGGCGGCGCCGACGGCCGGGCTGCATTTTACCCGGGCGTTGATCGGTGAACTGGAGAGCAAGGGGGTCGGTTGCGCTTATGTTACCCTGCACGTGGGTGCAGGGACTTTCCAGCCCATCCGGGAGCGGAATATCGAAAACCACCGGATGCACAGCGAATGGTACCAGGTGAATGAAAAGGTTTGTGAACAGGTCCACGCCGCGCAATCCGCAGGCAACCGGGTCATCGCGGTGGGCACCACGTCGGTCAGGTGCCTGGAGGCGGCAACGGCCGGCGGCAGGCTTCAGCCGTTTCACGGGGAGACGGATGTTTTTATCTATCCGGGGTTCCGGTTTCAGACCGTGGATGCCATGATTACCAACTTTCACCTCCCCGGTTCTACGTTATTGCTGTTGGTGTGTGCATTTGCAGGGCGTGACAATATTACGCAGGCATACCGGCATGCCGTGGAAGCTGAATACCGGTTTTTCAGTTATGGGGATGCCATGTTCCTGACCCGGGGGACTACATGAACGCATCGGCCGGGGACGCATCAGTCGTGGACACGTCAGTCGGGGACAGATTTAAATCTGTCCCCTGCAACTGTGGTGTCCCCTGCAACTGTGGATTGATATGAAATTTGAACTGCTGGCACAGGACAACGGCGCCCGGCGCGGCCGCATCACCTGCGCGCGCGGCGCCATCGAGACGCCGGTATTCATGCCGGTCGGCACCTATGGCACGGTGAAGGGCATGACGCCGGAGGAACTGGCGCTGCTGGGCAGCGAAGTCATCCTCGGCAATACCTTTCACCTGATGCTGCGGCCCGGTACGGAGATCATTGAGCGGCACGGGGGCCTGCACGGTTTCATGCACTGGGAGAAGCCGATCCTGACCGATTCCGGCGGTTTCCAGGTGTTCAGCCTGGCGGAAGCTCGCAGGATCACGCCGGAGGGGGTGCATTTCCGTTCACCGGTTGACGGTGACAAGGTCTTTCTTGGCCCGGAGGAATCGATACGGGTCCAGCACAGCCTGAATTCCGACATCATCATGATCTTCGACGACTGCACGCCGTACCCTGCAAGTCCGGAACAGGTCCGCGCCTCCATGGAATTATCCCTGGTCTGGGCCGAACGCTGCCGGGAGACCCACGGGGACCACCCCTCCGCCCTGTTCGGAATCATCCAGGGCGGCATGCATAAGGAACTGCGGGAGCAATCCGCACTATCCCTGACCGGGATGGGGTTTGACGGTTATGCCGTCGGCGGTTTGTCCGTAGGCGAACCTGTTGATTTGATGATGGAGACCCTGGCGCACACGGCGCAGTACATGCCGGAGGACAGGCCGCGCTACCTGATGGGGGTGGGCACGCCGGAAGACCTGGTCGCTTCGGTCCAGCACGGCATGGACATGTTCGATTGCGTCATGCCGACGCGCAATGCGCGCAACGGGCACCTGTTTACCTCAACAGGCGATATCCGTATCCGCAACGCCGAACACCGCAGCAGTGACAGACCGCTGGACGAGGAATGTGACTGCTACACCTGCAGTAATTACAGCCGCGCCTACCTGCACCACCTGGACAAGACCAATGAAATCCTCGGGAGCCGCCTGAATACCTGGCATAACCTGTATTATTATCATGGGCTCATGCGCGGACTTCGACAAGCAATTGAGAATGGCAGTCTGGCGGCATTCGTTGCCGAGTTTCATGCCGGAAGACAGTGAAAGCATTTTTTGCCACAGAGGACACAGAGAATAACAATCAGTCAAAAACCAATGACAAGGCCGATTGACAGCATCAGTTCTACCACCCGGTTACTGGCCGACCACCATGCCTGGTTGCTGGTTGCCGCTGCGCTGCTGCTGTTGTCTACCGAAACCCTGTCCCTGGTTCCCCAGGTCATCATGGCGGCGCTGGGGCTTTACCATGTCGGCCGTAACCCGGATGCGGTCTGGCGTGACAACACGGTGCGGGTACTGGTGGGCCTGTTCCTGTGCCTGTGGCTGCCGCAACTGGTCTCGCTGATCGGCGCGGTGAACCTGGCGCGTTCGGCGAAGATCGCGGCGCTGTATCCGTTGTACCTGTTTTGCGGGATTTTCATCCTGCGGGAACTGGCGCGCCCGGGAAACCTGAACCGCCTGTCCCTGGCGTTGCTGGCCGTTGTCATCTTCTGGTGTGTTGACGGCCTCATCCAGTATGCGAACGGGAAAAACCTGCTCGGCTACCCTTACCAGGACGGTATGTTAAGCGGCATGTTTTACCCGAAACTGCGCCTGGGCATCATACTCGCCGTGCTGGTGCCCGTTGCCCTGGAGACGGTCAGGAATGTGAACAGGGACAGCCTGTTCCCTTGGCTGTTGTTGATCCCGTTCACCGTGGTGGTGCTGCTCAGCGGCCGGAGAAGCGCCTGGCTCATGTTGATTATCGGGTTGTCGGCCTATCTCCCCCTGGTCGTCCTGTCCCTGTCGTCCAGGGCAAGATATATCATCACGGGAGCGCTGTGTGCCTCCGTGCTGCTGGTCGGCTGGGTGTATTTCTACAGTCCCGACATCAATCGCAGGATCGACCTGCTGGCGGGCATGCTGGGCAATGAATACCTGGCCGAAAAAGCGACCTCCAGGCGCACGCCGATCTGGGACACGGCCGTTAACATGCTGCAGGATAACTGGATAAACGGGGTAGGCCCCAGGGGCTTCCGCTACGCTTACAGGACTTATGCGGACGAAGACGACTACTTCGTGCGCCGGGGGCAGGACGGCCAGACCCACCCGCACATGGTGTTTCTGGAGATCGCCGTTGAAACGGGGGTGATAGGACTGGTGGGTTTTATCCTGTTCTACATCACCCTGCTGCGCTACTGGTGGCGGGGAAGACATTCCACGATAACCGGCGCCTGGACCGCGACACTGCTGGCCGGGACGTTCCCGCTGAACGCGCACCTGGCGTTTTACGGTTCCTACTGGAGCGGTTTCATGTGGCTGCTGGTAGCCTGTACGCTGGTCGCGGTCTTGCCCCGCGATGCGGTCAAGCGGCGGGGACGGATTTGAAATCCGTCCCCTTTCATGCGCACAGGCTTTCATACAAGTCCTCAAACTTCGGCACCACCACGTCCGCGGCATAGTTTTCCCGGAACGATGACCACGCCGCCTGCGCGCGCTGCCTGCGGCCGTGCGCGTCATTGATCGCCGTTCTCAGCGTGCTGGTCAACGCATCCTCCTCGGCGTCGCAAAGCCAGGCGCTGCCGGCATCCAGTATTTCAACCGGACCGTGGCATTTCGTCGCAACGATGGGCAAGCCGCAGGCCATCGCTTCGAGGATTGCAATGCCGAATGGTTCATACCTGGAAGGCAGCACGAAGAGGTCGCCCTGCAGCAGGAAACTGCGTACGTCATCCTGCCAGCCGGTGAAGTGAACTTTTTTATCGATGTTCAAAGCTGTTGCCAGCTTCATAAGCCGTTGCCGTTCAACGCCGTCCCCCGCAAGGTACAAGCGGATATCGTATTCCGCCAGCCGGCTGAGGCTGCGCAGCAGCATGTCGAAACCTTTTTTATGCACGAACCTGCCCAGTGCGACTATCTTCGTTACCTCGTCCCTGCAGTTGGTTGCAGGAACGGGCGAGAGACTGGAAAAATTGGGAATCCACCGTACCCCGTCCGCAGAAATTCCCGCGTTGAGCAGGTAATCCCGTTGCGCCGCCGTGGTGGGGGTGAATACGTCCGCGTGCCTGAAATATTTCAGGTCGACGAAATCATGGGTGTGCGCAACCAGGGGAATGTTGAGCCGGTGTGAAGCCGGACCCGTGAGGTGTGCGGCGCGGCTCAGGGATGTCTGTATGACCTGCGGCGCAAACGCGCGCACCAGTTTCGTGATGTTCCGGGGCGCCAGCGGGTCCCACGGACCCAGGACCCGTACCGGTGCACGGTTGATGTTCGGCAGTTTTTCGAGGTGCAGCGCGGCTTTCGAACGGGCATTGGAGATAGCGAGGACGTCGTGGCCCCGGCGGGCCAGGCCGTTGGTCAAATCCACGTAGAACCGCTCCGCCCCGCCGAACTTCTTGGCGAGCATGATCACGCAAATCTTCATCCAGACCGGTAAATCACGCTTTGTTCAGCGAGCGCTACAGCTTACCCGTGGCCGAGGTAGGTATGGAACACTCCGTCGGGATCGTACTTGTCTCTGACAGCCTGTATTTTCTCCCAGTTCGCCATGCTGAAAGAACGTTCCGAGCGCTCCGGGCTTGCCTCAAGATCGGCCTCGCTGATGAAATGGCCGGCGGATAACGGCGCCAGTATCTCCTGCGTGCGCTTCAGCCAGGCGATGTTTTGCTCGTCGTCCTTTTCATCCATCCAGAAGGAGTAGGGAGACAGGAACGTGCGGCGCCGCATGGAGTACGCGGTGTCATAAAGATTGATGGGCTTGGGCTTGACTTCGCACAACACGTTGGTCATCGGCGACGGCGCCGCGGCAAAGTGGTCTACGAAATGTTCCATGACCTCGCGCATGGAGAGATCGAAGAAAAATGTATCGGCTGCCGCCCGGCATGGCGGGAACGAAACATCGATAAGGTTGAACAGGTCATGGAACGAAGTGGGACCGGCCTCATCCAGCGCAAACGGTTGTGCCACGGAACGGGCCGCCTGCAGGGGTGACAGGATTTGGCGCGCCTCGTCTTCCGTGTCTGCGAATGCGACCGCGCTGACGTTGACGGCCTTGGTCGCGCCGTCCACCGGTTCCGGCAGGCCTAACAGGAACATGAACAACTCGACCTTGTCCGACAGGGCCAGACCGATCTCCGGCAGCCATTCCGAGACAGCCAGGGTGTCCTGCAGCGGCCAGGTATAACTGCTCATGTGTATCGCCCGGGGCAGGTCATACAGTTTCAGGTGGTAGTTGGTCACCACAGCCGGGAACCCGGGACCGGACCCGCGCGCGGCCCAGAGCAGGTCGGAATAATTATCTTCGTCGACGCGTATCAGCTCTCCTTGTGCCGTGACCGCGTCGAGTCCCAGCATGCTGTTGCAGGCGACACCGTTCCAGGAGCCCCAGTTCCAGCCCTGGCCGCCCCCCAGCAGGTAACCCCCCATGGGAACGGTGCTGCAATGGGCCGTGGGAAATGCCAGGCCTTGACGGCCAAGCACCGTCATCAGTTCCCGGGCATAGATTGCCGGCCCGACTACCGCCGTTTTATCGTCGGCATTGACCTCCAGGTCGCGAAAACGGCTCATGTCCAACGTCATGCCGCCGTCGCGAACCGCGGAGGACACCCAGCTGTGACCGCCGGTGCGAATGCCCACTTTCATGCCGTTTCGTCCGGCAAATTTCACGGTACTGATCACGTCATCCACCGAAGCTGCCTGTACTATTGCATCCGGCCGGCGGTCTGTCTTGCGTAGCTGCCAGGTCAAGCTGTCTGTCCGGGCAGCATAATTTTCGTCATCTCCGGTAATCACGTTCCCGCTGATTTTCTCCTTTAATTTACCGAAGACACCATTGCCGGGGGAGGGCGCGGAACAGCCGCCGATCGAAAGAAAAGCGGCGAGACCGGCGCTTAATTTACCGGCCAGGATGGAGAATTGACGACGAGACAGTTGCTTGATGATCATGTGCGGCTCCCGCGGAATCGGCTGGTTCAGGCTATGGTATCATAAGCTCCGGCCCGATTATTGAGAACGCTCCATGCCAGACTTTATCGAAATCGTTGATGTCAGCCCCCGGGACGGACTGCAAAGCCAGCCGGTACTGCTCGGCGTTGAACACAAACTGGAATTGATCAACCGCCTGGTTGACGCCGGGATCCGGCGCATGGAGACAGTCAGTTTCGTCAACCCCAAGCGGGTCCCGCAGATGGCGGATGCCGAGGAGGTGGTACGCGGCCTGCCGCAGCGGGACGACGTGACGTTTATCGGGCTGGTGCTGAACCTGCGCGGTTTCGAACGCGCCCTCGCTTGCAACATAGACGAAATAAACTGCGCGGTGGTAGCCTCGGACACGTTCAACCTGCGTAACCAGGGCGCTACCACTGAACAGACCATGACGGTCATCCAGGAGATTACCAGGGAAGTCCAGGCTGCGGGCAAGAAAATGGGCGTGACCGTGAGCGCCGCGTTCGGCTGCCCCTTCGAGGGTGAAATGCCAATGGAGAAGGTCGTGGGACTGGTCCAGCGCCTGGCTGCGATGGGTTATTCCGATATTTCCCTGGCGGATACTATCGGCGCTGCCGGCCCCTCCGACGTTGCTGCCATGATAAAACGCATCAGCACCCTTGAACCCGGGGTCAGCCTGAGCTGCCATTTCCACAATACCCGTAACACGGCGGTCGCAAACACCTATGCGGCCATCCAGGAAGGCGTCAGGTCCTTCGATGCAAGCTGCGGCGGCGTCGGCGGTTGCCCGTTCGCACCCGCGGCGACCGGCAACGTGGCAACGGAAGACCTGCTCTACATGATCCATCGCATGGGCCTGAACACGGGCGTCGATATCGGCAAGATAATCGAGACGGCAAAATGGCTGGAGGGCCCGCTGGGGACTGCCATGCCGGCCATGGTCACCCGCGCCGGCGTGTTTCCGTCAGCAAAGGCAGCGTAACGGTACCGATCAGGCGCGGCTGATACAACTCTGAAATATTGTTGCTAATAAATAGCGATCTCAACGTATAAACGTTAAGATCGCTGTATGATTCATTATATTTCGGTAACTAACTACCACTCGATACGGGAGGAGACGGTCCTCGACCTGCGCATACCGAAGACCTCTCCCGATTTCCAGCGGTTCCGGCCAAGCGAGGTCAAACCGGATATCAGGCTTCCCTCGGTCGTCGTTCTCATGGGTCCTAACGGTTCGGGCAAGACGACGTTGCTCCGTGCGATAACCACTATAGTCCGTATTGCCTGTAATCCATGGCGATCACAGGAAATACCGATCAAGACGGTCGTTCCCTTCTTTTCCAGTGCTGCCTGGAACAAGCCGACCCGGTTTTGTATTGAGTTTGAAGCGAACTGGTTTACCGGCACTTCATCGAGATTGTTCCGTTATGAGATTTCCACCAATGCCGACCAGATACTGTATGAAGCCTTTTATCATTTTCCGAAAGGCCGGTTGCGTCGATTATTCGAGCGCGGCAGACCCGGTGAGCCTGTCTATGTGTCCCGCGATCTCGGCATTACGCCCGGGGACAACCGCCTGAAGGCAGTGCGGAAAGACACCTCGGTAATAGGCACGCTCGCCATGCTTAACGTGCCGCTGGTCATGGAGATTTCGGAACAACTGGACCACATGCTTGCGGCTACCAATATCGTCTATCACCAGAACTGGATGCTGCCGATCGAAGCAGTAGTGGAATTGTTCGTGCAGTACCCCGATATAAAGAAACGGGTGATACAGGAAATTCAACGCAACGACATGGCGATAGAGGATATTCGAATCGCAGGCAACGGAACCGGAGAGGAGGAGGTCCTGTTTGAACATCGGGGACTCGATACGCCGGTTCCCCTGTTCGGCGAATCGGGCGGGACCAAGCGGATGTTCTACCTGCTGCCGCAGATATACATTGCCCTGAATAACGGTGTCGCCTGTGTCATCGATGAAATTGACGGAGACCTGCACGTGGATATCGTCAGGCAGATTCTCCAGCGCTTCCAGTCCCGCGAGACGAACCCGCACAATGCACAACTGTTCGTTACGTCACACAATGTCGGTCTGCTCGACGACATCGAGAAAGAAGAGCTGTTTATCGTTGAAAAGGGCGAAGACGGGGGAACGCGTGTCCATGGCGTACAGGAGATAACCGGCTTGCGCAGGGATATCAAACTCTATCCCAGGTACCGCTCCGGGGCGCTCGGTGGACTGCCGAATCTCGGTTGAAGGATAGCACTACCCGAAAACCGTTTCAGCTTGTTACAGGTGCCGTTTCCGGAATACCGGATTCTGCGCTGCCGGGCGCCGGTCCTGCCGTCTCGATATCATGTCCGGGTTGTGGCGCGGCAGGTGATTGCGCGGTCACTTCACGCGGCAGTCGCGACGGACGGCAGGCCGGACAGCGCCATGGCGAGTTCTTCCTCGGAGTAGTCCTGGTCGTACAGTTTGCCGGCGAAATAGTCCATGTACGCCTGCATATCGAAATGCCCGTGACCGCACAGGTTGAACAGGATCGCCCTGCTTACGCCTTCTTCCCTGCATTTTACAGCTTCCTCAATCGCGGCGACGACCGCATGGTTCGCCTCCGGCGCCGGGATGATCCCTTCGGCCTTGGCGAATTGCACGCCCGCATCGAAACAGGCGGACTGCGGATAGGAGCGCGGCTGCACCAGGCCCAGGTGTACCGCCTGGCTCACCAGCGGTCCCATGCCGTGATAGCGCAGGCCACCGGCATGAAAACCCGGCGGGACGAATTTCGATCCCAGGGTATGCATTTTCACCAGCGGTGTGAGATGCCCGGTGTCGCCGAAATCATAGGCATAGGCGCCCTTGGTCAAGGTGGGGCAGTTGGCGGGTTCGACGGCAATGATATGCACGTCCTGCCCGCCGCGCAGCTGCTCCCCCAGGAAAGGAAACGCGATGCCGGCGAAGTTGCTGCCGCCGCCGGTGCAGCCGACGATGATATCGGGATAGTCGCCGGCCATGTCCAGTTGTTTCATGGTCTCCTGGCCGATCACGGTCTGGTGCAGCAGGACATGGTTAAGTACGCTGCCGAGAGCATAGCGGGTGTCGTCCCGTTGTACCGCCCGTTCCACCGCCTCGCTGATGGCGATGCCGAGACTGCCGGTGCTGTCAGGTTTCTCCGCGAGAACGGCCCGGCCCGCTGCCGTGGTATCGCTGGGACTGGCAATGCAGGTTGCGCCGAAGCTTTCCATGAAGGCGCGGCGGTAGGGTTTCTGGTTGAAGCTCACCTTCACCATGTAGACTTCGATTTCCAGGCCGAAAAAAGCGCCGGCAAAGGCCAGCGCCGAACCCCACTGGCCGGCGCCTGTTTCCGTGGTGATCCGTTTTACGCCTTCCTGTTTCGAATAGAATGCCTGGGCCACGGCGGTGTTGGGCTTGTGCGAACCGGCCGGGCTCACCCCCTCGTACTTGTAGTAGATGCGCGCAGGCGTGTCGAGGGCCTGTTCCAGGCGGCGCGCCCGGTATAGAGGCGTTGGCCGCCACTGTTTGAGGATATCCCTCACCGGGTCCGGTATGCCGATATGGCGTTCGGTGCTGACTTCCTGCTCTATAACCGCCATCGGAAACAACGGCGCGAGATCATCCGGCGTAATTGGCCGGCCCGTTCCCGGGTGCAATACCGGCGGTGTCGGCTCGGGCAAATCCGCGGCGATGTTGTACCAGGTGTTGGGTATGTCGGATTCCTGTAACAGGTACTTGGTCGAGTCGGTCATCTCCTGTTTTCCTTATATGTGTCGTTATGCAAAGCGCGTAGTGTGTCACAGATACGAAAGAAGGCAAGTCATGACGGTTGTTCAGACGTCCCATCCTGGATAGCGCTCTTGCGCCTGCCTGTCGTGTTTTTAATCATATCCAGGAAATTCCTGATGGTAATCCGTTTTATTTCCTCCAGCTGATCCGCCCAGGCTTTCTCATTCCCCACGAACACGGTCAGACCCTCCATCGCCGCACACATGAACAGCGCCATCCGTTCGGCCTCTCTCCGCGTCAGGGTCGGGTTGATTTGCGGGATCAGCTCGTTCAGCGGCAACCTGGCCTTGGCGTACAGGTCATCAACCAGTTCGGCGATATAGGGGTCATGGTTTCCCAGTGCCCAGAGTTCCGGGAAAAATGAGGTCGTTTCCGGGGTATTCAGGTCGTCGATCCAGAATTTCAGCACCGCCAGCAGTTGTTTTTCCGGTGAATGACCGGCGATTTGCCGGCGCCGTTCAAACTCTTCCAGGTAATCATTGATGACGTATTCCAGTAAATCCCGTAACAGGTCCTCCTTGGTACGGTAGTAGTAATTGAGATTACCGATCGTGATACCGGCGCGGTTTGCCACTTTACGCATGGTGAAGCCGCCGTAACCGGCTTCCATGAACAGTTCCCTGGACGCATCCAGGATACTGATCAAACGGGCCATGCCCTTTTCATGGGTAGCCGTACCGTACCGGTTCAGGGCCTCGCGCTGGCGAATTAACATGGGTGTCGGCGTCGTGTATCTGCTGCGATTCGGAAAATATATCAGAACGCGGGAAAAATTTTCATAATTTGCTAATAGGACTATTGACCTAATTAGACGAATGTCCTAAAATAACTCTTGTGATCGTGTCCAGATACATGATTGTTATCGAATCAACATCCCAGGGGGGTGTCCAATGGCAAAGAAATTCATCATCATCCTGATGACTTTTGCAGTTACCGTACCGGTCAATGCCCAGGTGCTGGAAGAGATCATCGTTACCGCGCAGAAGCGCGAACAGAACATCCAGGACGTAGGCATAGCCATTACCGCTTTTTCCGGCGAGCAGATGCGCCAACTGGGTTACACGAACGCCCAGCAGATCACCGCGCTTGCGCCCGGGGTGCATACCGTCCAGCCCAACGGTGAAGCCAACTATGCCCTGGCGATCCGCGGCGCGGCCAACAGTGACTTCGTCGCCAACCAGGAAAGCCCCGTTTCCCTCTACGTGGACGAAGTGTATATCTCGCAGATGTCCGGCGCCGGTTTCATGCTGTTCGACATGGAGCGGGTGGAGATCCTGCGCGGGCCGCAAGGCACCCTGTACGGCCGTAACGCCACCGGCGGACTGGCACACTTCGTTACCAACAAACCCGAGCAGGAATTCGGCGGTTACGGCCAGGTCACCGTGGGTGAGTACGACCAGGTGAAATTCCAGGGCGCGGTCACCGGCGCATTGACGGAGGGACTATACGCGAGACTGTCCGTCTCCACCCACCACAACAGCGGTTACGTGGAAAACCGCCTGGACCCCGGCAACGACCTGAACAATGCCAACGACTATGCCGGCAGGATGCAACTCCTGTTTGAACCCAACGAGGATTTTTCCCTGTTGTTGAACGCCCGTTATTCACTGCAGGAGATCCGCACCGGTTTCTTTGAAAACGTCAGCGGTTCGCTTGATGAAGTGGGTAACGGCGTCAAGGAGGACAATTGTGCGCGGTACACGAACTTCAACGGCTATTGCGATGACGACGGCGACAACTTCGCCGGCGACTACGACAAGCTCGGCCACAATGACCTGGAAACCTACGGCTTCACCGGTACCCTGAAATGGCAACTGGGCGATAACCTGCTGACCGTGGTTATGGACCGCCAGGGCGTGGAACGCGACTATATCGAAGATTCTGATGCCAGCCCCCATGCCGATTTCAACTTTTTTCTCAATACCGACGCCGAGCAATGGTCCACCGAAATCCGCCTGGACGGAGAGACGGACCGCCTGCGCTGGGTGGCCGGTTATTATTACCTTGATATCGATATAGCCGACGCCAACGGCGCGGAGATACCGGGGCTGGGCACAGACCCCGCGGGCACCGGGGGCAATCCGGTGGGAGTCGGCATTTTTGAAGGTTTCGGGTTCGACCCTGTCAGCGCCTTTCTTGCGGCCGGACTTTTTGGTCTTTCCGGGCCGGTGCTGGGTGTTCCCGACCCGGCCGACGCTTACGTCGGCGTTGACAACCCCTACCAGCAGCAAAAGGATTCCTGGTCGCTGTTCGGGCAACTCGAGTACGAACTGACCGAGCAGTTTACCTTGCTGGGCGGATTTCGCTGGATTGACGAGACTGTGGATTTCCATTACGAAAGTAACGTGGTCTGGTTCCCCAATGACGGCAGCGTGGAGCGCAACGGCAATCCGAACATCGCCGTTCCCACCGCGGCGTTTATCGAAATTCTGGGCTATCCGCCCCTGTCTACGCTTGATTACACCGGCGCCTATAATGAGGGCCTGTGGTCTGCCAAGGTCGAACTGGACTGGCGTCCCAACGATAACCTGCTGGCTTATGCGAGTTGGAACAGGGGCGTTAAGGGCGGCGGCTTCAACGCGCCGTTGAATCCCCTGCTGGTGTTGGCGCAGCCGGAAGGCGTTATATCATCCCAGGATGAATTCGACGCGCAATTCTCTTTTGGAGAGGAAGAGTTGAATGCCTTCGAAGTCGGCTTCAAGTCGACCCTGATGGACGGCCTGGCGCGCTTCAACGCCTCCGCCTATTACAACGACTACAAGGATTTCCAGGCGTTCACCATCGTCAGCCTCGCCACCAACGTGGTCAGCGCCCCGGATGCGGAAAGCATCGGTTTTGAAACGGAGCTGTTCCTGACCCCGGCGGAGGGCCTGGACGTGGCTTTCGGGCTGTCCTACAACGACATGGACGTGACCCTGGCGGACGGCAGCAAGACCACGTCCATCCAGTCGCCGAAATGGAACGTGAACGGCCTGGTCCGTTACCAATGGCCGGCATTCAGGGGCGGCTCCATGGCCATACAGGGCGACATCCATTACCGCTCGAAGCACCACCATTCCGTGACGCGGGCGGACGCAGTCACCGAAGACGGTTACCACATAGCCAACGCCCGGCTGTCGTATACGAGTGCTGACGGGAAATGGGAGGCAGCCGTGTTTGCCGAAAATATCACGGACGAGAATTACGTGGTGCAGTCTTTCGATATTGCCGCCGTGCTCGGCTGGATCGAGGAATATTACGGCCGTCCGCGCTGGGTAGGCGGCAGCTTGTCCTACAGTTTTTAATGGCATAATATTAGCCGCATGCCCGGCTGTCTGAGCGCCGCCGGGCAATCATGCTTGCATAATCGGGGAGACAATTATGAAACGCGCCCTGTTCGGCCTGCTGCTGGTTCTTATCTCTGCTTTCTCATCGGCTGAATTACCGGTAGAGACGATACCCAGGGTGGAAACGCTGCCGTCCAGTTATCCGGACACCTGGGTATACGCCCATGACACCAATTTTTTCTCGCTGAGTGACGCCAAGGTGGTGCTGGTCGATGTGGCGGCCGAAAACAGGAATTATAAAGGCTCCATCCCCTCTTCCCATTTTCCGTCCTTCCTTGCCGCGACGACCCGTCCGGAGGTGTACGTGGCGGAATCGGTATACTCCCGCAGGCTGCGCGGCGAGCGGACGGATCTAATCAGCATTTATGACAAGGTCAATCTCGCCCCCATCGGCGAGGTTGTCCTCCCGGGCGCCAGGCGCGGCATGATCGTTACCCACAAGAACACCCTGCAGTTCCTCGACAATGAAAAATTCCTGTTGCTGTACAACTTCACGCCTGCCACCTCGGTCAGCGTCGTTGATATCGGGAAGCGCGCGTTCCTGGATGAAGTCTCCATCGGCGGTTGCACCATGATCTATCCGTCAAGGCAACGCAGCTTCGGCAGCTTGTGCGGCGACAACACCATGCTGGTCACACACCTGGATGAAAACGGCAAGCTGGCGAAACAGGAACGTACCGGCGCCTTTTTCGACGCCGATAACGACCCGGTTTTTGCCAAGCCTGCGGTCATTGCCGGGGTGTATTATTTCCCATCCTTCAAAGGCATGGTGCACCCGGTCGACCTGAACGCGGCCGATCCCGTGATACATGACTCTTGGTCATTGCTGCAGGATCAGGACCGGTCGGAAAACTGGCGTCCGGGCGGCTGGCAGATTGCAACGGCCCATGAGAACAGCCGGCGCCTGTTTATGCTCATGCATCCCGACGGTGGAAACGGTTCCCATAAAGGCGGCGGTACCGAGGTGTGGGTCTTCGACGTGGATGCGAAACAGCGTCTTGACCGCATAGTCCTGAAAGAATGGGGCGTTTCCATAGAAGTGACCCGGGGTGAGCAACCTTACCTGGTGGTAACGAATGCCAATATGGACCTCGATGTTTATAACGCCGACAGCGGCGAGTGGCTGCGCTTTATCGGCGGCAGGGCGTTCGAGACACCGTTTATTCTCCATGCGTCGAGGTAAGGGATCCGCCACAGAGGACACAGAGATCACAGAGAAAAATCATCATGCACTGGTTGGATAAGATCACCGAAAGATTCGCCCGCCGGGTTGCCGGTAACACCTCGCGCCGGCACTTGCTGAAAAAAATAGGGTTGACCCTGGCCGGCGGTGCGGCACTCCCCCTGTTGCCGGTAGCCCGGGCCGCGGGCGGCGCGGACGGCAGCGGCTACCACGGGGTTGCGCCGCAAACCAGCGGCAACCCGGACGCGGACCCGGGCGATCCGGCATCCTGCGATTACTGGCGCTATTGCGCCATCGACGGCTTCCTCTGCAGTTGCTGCGGCGGCACCCACAATTCCTGCCCGCCGGGCACCAGCATGAACCCCATGACCTGGATCGGCACCTGCAGGAACCCGGCGGACAACCTGAACTACATCATTTCCTACAACGACTGCTGCGGTAAGACATCCTGCAGCCGTTGCCTGTGCAACAACAACGTAAACGATACCCCACCCTACCGCGCCTTTTCCAACAATGACATCAACTGGTGCGTCGGCATGGAGACCAGCACGATTTACCACTGCTCCACCGCCATCATACTGGGTGTCGCCACCGAATAGAATTCACTATCCGGACGTCTCCTGACCCCATTCCCCAAAAATTATTCCTTACATGGCTTGATCTTTTCGTTCTGAATGTCTATAGTTAACGTTAACGTAAAATAAAGGCGAGATGATTTGTGAACGGTTACTCCATACAGGATCTGGCTGAACAATTCAGTGTTACACACAGGGCGCTGCGTTTCTACGAAAGCAAGGGCTTGCTTGCGCCGGCCAAGAAGGGCCGGACGCGCATTTTCTCAGAGCGTGACAAAACCCGTCTGATGCTCACCTTGCGCGGCAAGAAACTCGGATTTTCCCTGGAAGAGTGTCGTGAAATCATAGACATGTACGATCCCTCGCAGCCGGATGACACCCGGCAGCTGTTACGCCTGTGCCAGAAGATCACGCAGCACAGGAGCGCCTTGCTGGAAAAAATGAACGCCATGGAGGCGACCCTGAAACTGATGGATGAAGTGGAGCAGAAGTGCCTGGACAAGCTGTTGACAAACGTGGGTTGAAGCGGCATTATTATCAATATATTGACGTTAACGTAAGATAGAGAGCTCATGGGGCTTGCAGAATATCCCGGACTGAAATTCGACCTGGGCGATACCACAGCCATGCTGCGTCAGTCTGTACACGAATTTGTACAGACGGAAATCGCTCCGCTGGCGGAGGAAATCGACAGGACCAATGAATTTCCGGCACAACTGTGGGGCAAATTCGGCGATATGGGGTTGCTGGGCATCACGGTAGAGGAAGAATACGGCGGTTCCGCCATGGGCTACCTGGAACACGTGGTCGCCATGGAGGAGATCAGCCGTGCCTCCGCTTCCGTCGGCCTGTCATACGGCGCCCATTCCAATCTCTGCGTCAATCAGATACGGCGCAACGGCAGTGAAGCGCAGAAACGGCAATACCTGCCGGGACTGATCAGCGGCACGCACGTCGGCGCGCTGGCCATGTCCGAAACCGGCGCCGGGTCCGACGTGGTGGGCATGCGCCTGCGGGCGGACAGGAAAGGTGATAAATACATACTTAACGGCACCAAGATGTGGATCACCAACGGACCCGATGCCCACACCCTGGTTGTCTACGCAAAGACTGACCCTGACTCAGGTCCCCGCGGCATCACCGCGTTTATCATTGAGCGCGGTTTCGCCGGTTTCTCCACCGCACAGAAACTGGACAAGCTGGGCATGCGCGGCTCCAATACCTGCGAACTAGTGTTCGAGGACTGCGAAGTGCCGGAAGAAAACGTGCTGGGTGAGGTCAACGAAGGCGTCAAGGTGCTGATGAGCGGCCTGGATTACGAGCGGGCCGTGCTTGCCGGCGGACCGCTGGGCATCATGCAGGCCTGCATGGACGTGGTCCTGCCCTACGTGCACGAACGCAGGCAATTCAACCGTCCCATCGGAGAATTTCAACTGATGCAGGGGAAGATCGCCGACATGTACACCACCCTGAATGCCTGCCGCGCCTATGTCTACGCGGTTGCCGCAGCCTGTGACCGGGGCGAGACGGCCCGCAAGGATGCTGCCGGCGCCATCCTCTATGCCGCGGAGAAAGCCACCTGGATGGCGCTGGAGGCGATCCAGGCACTGGGCGGCAACGGCTACATCAACGAATTCCCCACCGGGCGCCTGCTGCGTGATGCAAAACTGTACGAGATCGGCGCCGGCACCAGTGAAATCCGACGCATGCTCATCGGCCGCGAACTTTTCGAGGAAACGGCCTGATATGTCATGACTATCATTAAAACATCGGTTAATACCCAGTCCGGAGAGTTCAAGACCAACGCTGCAGCAATGCAGTCCCTGGTGGATGACCTGAACGGCAAGGTCAGTGCCGTGGCGCAAGGTGGCGATGAAAGGGCCCGGGAGAAACATCTGGCGCGCGGGAAACTGCTGCCGCGTGAGCGGATAAGACACCTGTGCGACCCGGGCTCGCCGTTCCTGGAACTGTCGCAACTTGCCGCCTGGGGCATGTATGACGATGCCGTGCCGGGCGCGGGAATCGTTACCGGAATCGGCCGTGTGTCCGGACGTGAATGCGTGATCGTGGCGAACGATGCCACCGTCAAGGGCGGTACCTATTACCCGCTCACCGTAAAGAAACACCTGCGCGCCCAGGAAATAGCCGGGATGAACCATTTGCCGTGTATCTACCTGGTGGATTCCGGCGGCGCATTTCTGCCGAAACAGGATGAGGTGTTCCCGGACCGGGACCACTTCGGCCGCATCTTCTACAACCAGGCCAACCTGTCCGCCAGGGGCATCCCCCAGCTTGCCGTGGTCATGGGATCCTGCACAGCCGGCGGCGCCTATGTGCCGGCCATGTCGGACGAGAGCATCATCGTCAAAGACCAGGGAACGATATTCCTCGGCGGACCGCCGCTGGTCAAGGCGGCAACGGGCGAGGTGGTCAGCGCGGAAGAACTGGGCGGCGCGGACGTGCACTCGCGCCGCTCGGGGGTGACGGATCACTATGCGCTGGACGACCGGCACGCCCTGGAACTGGCAAGACGCTCTGTCGCTTACTTCAATCTCAACAAGCACACCGGACTGGAGGCCAGGGAAACGGTGGAACCGGCGTATGCCATCGACGAGATTGACGGCATCATCCCGCCGGACACGCGCAAGCCTTTCGATGTTCGTGAAGTCATAGCCCGGATCGTGGACGGCAGCGAATTTGCCGAGTTCAAGTCCTTGTACGGGACCACCCTGGTGTGCGGTTTTGCCCATATTTACGGCTGTCCGGTGGGCATTATTGCCAATAACGGCATCCTGTTCTCGGAATCGGCATTGAAGGGAACGCATTTCATCGAATTATGCAGCCAGCGGCACACCCCCCTGGTGTTCCTGCAGAACATCACCGGTTTCATGGTGGGACAAAAGTACGAGGCCGGCGGTATCGCCAAGGACGGCGCCAAGATGGTGACCGCGGTAGCCACCACCGCCGTGCCCAAGTTTACCGTGATCATCGGCGGCAGTTTCGGCGCCGGGAACTACGGCATGTGCGGCCGCGCCTACAGTCCGCGCTTCCTGTGGACCTGGCCCAACGCCAGGATCTCGGTCATGGGCGGTGAACAGGCCGCCAACGTGCTGGCGCAGGTGAAGCTGGACAACATGAAGGACGACTGGCCGGAAACAGAACAGGAAGCGTTCAAAGCGGCCATACGGGAGCAGTACGAGACCCAGGGTCACCCGTATTACGCCAGCGCCCGGTTGTGGGACGACGGTATTATCGCGCCGCGGGATACCCGCCGGGTGCTGGGCCTGGGCATTTA
This sequence comes from Gammaproteobacteria bacterium, assembly GCA_965243115.1. GTDB lineage: Bacteria > Pseudomonadota > Gammaproteobacteria > Eutrophobiales > Eutrophobiaceae > JAAXHV01. The sequence goes on from CBDEUD010000003.1 coordinate 452,298, forward strand.
CGCGGCCTTGAACGCGCCCCGGGAAGACACCCGGTTCGGTGTGTTCCGCATGTGACGGAATTGACGGCAGCACGAACAGAGATATGACTTACACCTATATCAAGCGCAGCACTGATCCTCGGGGTGTGACGACGATTACCCTGGACCGCCCCGATAAGCACAATGCCTTTAACGAGGATTTTATCGCGGAATTGAGCAATGCCTTGGACGAAATCCGCCGGGACCGGGACTGCCGGTTGCTGGTATTGCGCGCCAACGGCAAAAATTTCTCTGCCGGCGCGGACCTGGACTGGATGAAACGCATGGCCGGCTATACACGCGCAGAGAATGTGCGCGACGCGAATGCCCTGGCGGAACTGCTTTACCGGCTCAATTTCCTTCCCGTTCCCACCATTGCCAGGGTGCAGGGCGCGGCCATGGGCGGCGGTTGCGGCCTGGTGGCATGCTGTGATATCGCCCTCGCCGCCGGCAACGCCGTGTTTGCCTTCAGCGAGGTGAAACTGGGCTTGATTCCCGCTACGATCAGCCCGTACGTGATACGCGCAATCGGCGAGAAACAGGCGCGCCGCTATTTCCAGACGGCGGAACGTTTTAACGCAGGGAAAGCTTTGGAGATCGGACTGGTATCCGAAGTCATGGATGAATTCGTGCTGGATGAAGCAGTGGAAAAAACCGCCGGTCTTATCCTGGCCAACAGTACCGAAGCGGTGAAAGCGGCGAAGCAACTGGTATTCGACGTGGCAGGTAAAGCCATTACCCCTGAACTGCTGCAGAAGACCAGCGAGGGCATCGCCGACATACGCGCCTCGGAGGAGGGCAAGGAGGGCCTGTCCGCGTTCCTGGAAAAGCGCAAACCGGCGTGGTTGAAATAATCACTCGCGGGATTGATGTTCGACAAGATATTAGTCGCCAACCGCGGTGAAATTGCCTGCCGCATTATCCATACGGCAAAGCGGCTGGGTATCAGGACAGTTGCGGTTTATTCAGAAGCGGATATCAATGCACGGCACGTAAGCCTGGCCGATGCAGCCGTGGCAATCGGACCCGCTCCTGCACGGGACAGCTACCTGGTTGGAGAAAAACTGGTGGAGGCGGCGAAACTCACCGGCGCCGGGGCAATTCATCCCGGCTACGGGTTCCTCTCGGAAAATACCGGCTTTGCAGAAGCCTGTGAAACAGCCGGCATCATATTCATCGGTCCGCCCCCCAAGGCAATTGAGGTGATGGGCTCGAAAAGCGTTGCCAAAAACACCATGCAGCAGGCCGGCATCCCTCTCGTCCCCGGCTACCACGGCGACAACCAGGACGGGACATTCCTGCTCAACGAAGCCGAAAAGATCGGTTTCCCGGTGCTGCTCAAGGCGTCAGCCGGTGGCGGCGGCAGGGGTATGCGGGTGGTGACTAGCGCGGCGGAATTCGGCGCTGCGCTGCGTTCGGCAAAGCGGGAAGCGCTGGGCGCGTTCAACGATGACAGGATGTTGCTGGAAAAATACCTGGAACAGCCCAGGCACATCGAGATCCAGGTCTTCTGCGATAACCACGGCAATGCGGTGCACCTGTTTGAACGGGACTGTTCCATCCAGCGGCGCCACCAAAAGGTGCTGGAAGAGGCGCCGGCGCCGGGAATCACCCACGAAACCCGCGAGGCAATGGGCAGCGCCGCAATCACCGCGGCCAGGGCCATTGATTACGCCGGCGCCGGAACGGTTGAATTCATCGTCGACCCGGGCGGGGCGTTTTATTTCATGGAAATGAATACCCGGTTGCAGGTCGAACACCCGGTCACCGAATTCATAACCGGCCAGGACCTGGTCGAGTGGCAGTTCCGGGTCGCGGCAGGCGAGCGGCTGCCTGCAAGCCAGGATCAGCTTGCCATCGACGGTCACGCCCTGGAGGCGCGTATCTATGCGGAGGACCCGGATAACGGTTTCCTGCCGTCCACCGGTAACCTGAGCCACCTGCGCTTTCCGGCCCAATCATCCGCTGTGCGGGTGGATACCGGGGTGCGGCCGGGTGACACCATCTCCGTCCATTATGATCCGTTGATCGCGAAGCTGATCGTTCGGGACAGCGAACGCAGCCGCTGCCTGCAGCGCATGCTTGATGCATTGAGTCAGACGCAGGTGGCGGGGGTTACAACCAACATCGATTTTCTCGCCTCGGTGATTTCCCATGACGCGTTCCGGGCGGCGGATTTTGACACCGGATTTATCGAACGTCACCAGGCTGAACTGTTTCCGGACAGAGAACCGGTACGTCCCGATATCCTCAACCTCGCGGCGCTGTACCAGGTCCTCCACCGCGAGTCCGAGGTTCGCCCGAAGGCAGCGTCTTCAGCCGATCCAGCGTCACCCTGGTGGGCGACGGACAGTTGGCGTCCCAACCTGGTCGAGGAAGAGCGCTTCAGGTTCCACGACGGTGTCATGGAACGGGAAGTCTTTATCACAGGAGCAGCCTCCTCCCCCGCCGAAAATGCTTATACCGTCAGGGTAAACGGTCAATCGGTTCACGTATCCGGCACGCTCGGAACGGATGGCCGATTGACGGCAACTCTGGGCGACACACACCGGCATGCCGACGTGGTTGAAGATCATGGACACTTGATCGTTTTTGCCGCTGGGAACACATACCGGTTGAAGCGAATTTCGGATTTCGACTATTCCTCCGGGGAGGAAACTTCCGGCAACCTCATCTCCCCAATGCCCGGCACCGTCATCGAGGTCATGGCAAGCGAAGGACAACAGGTAAGGAAAGGCGAAGCGCTCCTGGTTCTTGAGGCCATGAAGATTGAACACACTATAGTTGCACCTCGTGACGGCACGGTGCAGTCGCTGCACTACCGGATCGGCGACATGGTGGATGAAGGGGTGGAATTGCTGGTATTGGCTGATAAATAAAAACGATCTGTTATGATTTGAATTATGGACATCGTTCAGTCGACGTAAATCCATGTCCGCCTTACTTGACAGCAAAAACAAGCTGAAACTGGGGATTTTCTCCGCGAACTGTTCCAGCGGGCAGGCCATGACGAGAATTGAGGAACGCTGGGACAGTTCCTGGGACAATAACTTGAAACAGGCGCAACTCAGCGATGAGGCCGGACTGGAATTCCAGTTGCCCATCGCCCGCTGGATTGGTTACGGCGGCGCCACCAATTTTCAGCACAACGTGCTGGAGACACTGACCTGGGCCGCGGGGCTGCTGGCGCAGACGAAGAACATCACGATCTTCGCCACGACCCATACCGGGTTCCACAACCCCGTCATCGCCGCCAAGCAACTGGCTACCCTGGACCAGATCGGCCATGGCCGGGCCGGCGTCAATATTGTCTGCGGCTGGAACAAACCGGAGTACGAAGCCCTGGGGTTCAAGTTGCCCGATGACCACGAGACGCGTTATCGCCTGGGCCAGGAGTGGTACGACATCGTCAAGAAATGCTGGTCGGAGACCGATGGTGATTTTGACTGGGACGGCGAGTTTTACCAGCTCAAAGGCGTTCACAGTTACCCCAAACCGGCCAACGGAATTATTCCCGTCTTCAATGCCGGCGGTTCGAAGGAAGGCAAGGCGTTTGCCACCCGCAATGCCAACTACCTGTTCACGCCGGTTATTGAGCATGAAAAATCGAGATCGGACATCCGGGAACTGAAACAGCAGGCCGGGGCGCTCGGCCGGGAGGTCGGCGTGTTTGCCCTGACCTACGTCGTCTGCCGGCCCACGCAAAAAGAGGCGGACGAGTTCCACGATTATTACGCACGCGACAATGCCGACTGGACCGCGGTGGACCGCGTCATCGAACTGATGTTCGCCAACGCGGAATCCTTTCCCAAGGATGTGATCAAGATGTTACGCGAGCGGATGGCCGGCGGGCACGGCGGTATGCCCCTGGTGGGGACGCCGGACAAGGTCGTGGAGGAACTGGAAAGACTTCATGAAATAGGTTGCGCCGGCGCCACCCTGTCATTCGTGGACTTTGCCGGGGAGTTCCCTTATTTCCGTGACGAGGTGCTGCCGAGACTGGAAGAGAAGGGCTTGCGGGAAAAATATTAAATCAACACATGTATTTTATTCTGTAAACAAACAAGAGCAGATTGCCCTTGGATTTACCATAACGAGAAAGCGATAATAAGGTATGTATAACCGGCTTGGAATACCAGGATTCTGTGCTGTATTGCTTGCAGTAACGTTGAGTACCGCCTGCACGGAGAAAACGACCAATCCGGATGTCATTACCGGGCAGGAAGACCCGTTCCCCAGTACCTATGCGCCGGCAGCGACCGACCCGGTCTTGTTGAAGAATGCTACGTTACTGACCGGAACCGGCAGACAGCTCGATAACACATCGATTTTACTCGTTGATGGAAAGATAAGCGCACTTGGGCAGGAAATCGATACGCCCGGGGACGCCGTTATCATCGATGCTTCGGGCAAGTGGATAACACCGGGATTGATTGACGTACATTCGCACCTCGGCGTTTATCCGGCGCCGAGCCATGAAGCAAACCTCGATGGTAATGAAATCACCAATCCGAATACGGCCCAGGTCTATGCAGAGCACTCCGTGTGGACGCAGGACCCGCAATTTACCCTGGCATTGGCCGGCGGGGTCACCACGTTACAGATCCTGCCGGGTTCTGCAAACTTGTTCGGCGGCAGGGGAGTTACCCTGAAAAACGTTCCTTCACGGACCGTCCAGGCGATGAAATTCCCGGGCGCGCCTTACAGTTTGAAGATGGCCTGTGGTGAAAACCCCAAGCGTGTCTATGGCGGAGAACTGAAACAGGCGCCGGCATCGAGGATGGCTAATGTTGCCGGTTATCGAACGGCATGGATAGCGGCCGCAGACTACATGAACAAGCAGGAAGCCCACGCCGGGGAACAGGCGGCAGGAGAAGAAACTGATCCGCCGCTAAGAGATCTCCAACTGGAAACCCTGGCCGAAGTACTGCGCGGGAATATCCTGGTGCACAATCATTGTTACCGGGGTGAAGAGATGGCGGTGATGATCGATATCGCCAGGGAGTTTGATTACAAGGTCACGGCTTTCCATCATGCCGTGGAGGCGTACAAAGTTGCGGATATGCTGGCTGAGCATGATATTTGCGCGGCGATGTGGCCGGAGTGGTGGGGTTTCAAGCACGAAGCCTATGACATGGTGGAAGGCAATATAGCCATGGTGGATGCAGCCGGCGCCTGCGCCATCGTGCACTCTGATTCTGCGATAACCGTGCAGCACCTGAACCAGGAAGCGGCAAAGGCGATGGCTGCCGGTATCGATGCGGGTTATGACATTACCCGCGCCCATGCTATTAACTGGATTACCAGCAACCCCGCCGGGGCATTGGGTATCGATGCCTTGACCGGCAGCCTGGAAGTCGGAAAAATGGCCGATCTGGTGTTATGGGATGGCGACCCCTTCAGCGTCTACAGTAAAACGGAGAAGGTATTCATTGACGGGGTTCTGGTTTATGACCGGCTGGATGAAACCCGGCAGCCCGTCACGGATTTTGATCTTGGCATTATCGACCCGATGGATGAACGGTTATGAGACGCGGCATCAGACTAATCGTTTCCATTGCTCTTGTCTTTGTCACGGTTCCCGCGCCTGCTGAGGAGATATTGATAAAAAATGCCACTGTCCATACCTTGGCCGGCGCCGGAACCCTGGAACATGCAGACATACTGATCAGCAGCGGAACCATCTCTGCGCTGGGTACTGGTATTGATGCATCGTCCGCCGGGAAAGTCATAGATGCAAGCGGTAAACAGGTCACACCGGGTTTGATCAACGCTTATACCTACCTCGGTGTCAGGGAAATAAGCGCGGTCGAAGGGACGGATGACGTATCAACCGGGGATGAACAGTTCAGCGCGGCGTTTACCATTTTTTCTGCCGTCAATCCCGGTTCGACATTGCTGCCGCATAATTTAATTCATGGATTGACTCATGCGATCGTCGCGCCCGAATCGCAACATCACGTGTTTGCAGGACAAGGCATCGTGCTTCAACTCGGAATGCCGTCATCGATTTTGAACAGGTCAGCGGCAATGTTTGCGCGGCTGGGTGGAAGTTCAGGCGAACCAGGCGGAGGCTCCCGGGCGTCTTCGTATTTGAAAATGCAGCAAGCCCTTGCGGATACGCAGGAGTACGGGACAAACCGTCATGCCGTTATGTCAGGTGACTGGCGGGATTTGTCACTGGACGTTCATGACCTGGAAGCGCTCATACCCGTTGTCGGCGGGAATTTACCCCTGGTGGTGACTGTGCACCGCGCCAGCGATATCAATGTGCTGCTGCAGCTGAAAAAGCAATTCGGTTTCAGACTGGTTATCGCCGGAGCCAGTGAAGCATGGCGCGTGGCCGAAAAATTAGCCGGGGAAGATGTGGCGGTGATTATCGACCCCATGGCCAACCTGCCGATAGATTTCGATCAACTGGCGGCAAGGCTGGACGCGGCAGCCCTGCTCGATGCGGCCGGGGTGACGGTATTGTTTACCGGGGTGGATTTCCAGCATACCCACAGCGCATTTCTGGTGCGCCAGGCTGCGGGTAACGCGGTTGCCTACGGCATGGACAAGACCGCTGCACTCAAGGCCATGACATTAAACCCGGCCACCGTATTCGGATTTGCCAATAAAACAGGCAGTCTGGAACCGGGGAAACAGGCCAACCTGGTCATATGGAATGGCGACCCCCTGGAAATCATGACTTTGGCAGAGCAGGTGATCGTGAACGGTAAAGTTATCCCGATGATATCCAGATCAACCCGGCTTCGTGATCGCTATCTGGACCTGGATAGCGAGCGGGAGATATTCTACCGGAAATAGGCGTTACCTTTTCCTGCTGGTGAACTGATCGTACCTCCCCAGAAACGCAAACAGGACGGTGGCCACCGCCAGCAGCGCCAGGCATACCTGGAGTATGGGGATATAGCTGCCGTGCAGGTCGTAGGAACTCCCCATGATATAAGGCCCCAGGCTGGTGCCGGTCATGTGGGCGATGAAGACCCAGGAAAAGATCGTGCCGAAGTGGCGCAACCCGAAATAGCGGCCGGTCAGGAACACCATGAGGTCGCTCTCCGTTCCGATACCGATCCCCATCAGGATGGCGGCAATAATGTACAGGGTCAGGTGTTGCCCGTAGATCAGCAACCCGATACCGAGCAGTACCGCGAGAAAGACGCCGATCGCCACCGTGGGCGCAAACAGTTTATCGATAACATAACCGACAACTACGCGGGCGACGGCCATGCTGATACCCATGGTGGAGACGACCAGGGCAGCCGTGGTCATGTCAATGCCGCGGTCGGTCAGCAGGGCGGCCAACTGGCTGAAGATGCCGTTCAGCGCAAAGGCGATACAGGAGACGATGATGATCATGAGCCAGAACACACGGGTCCTGAGCGCCTCGCCCAGCGACAGGTGGCCGCCCGTATCTGCAGCCTCCTGGTCGCCTGTCGCGTTTTTCGGTGCGCCGTCCGGCAACAGGCCCACGTCCTGGGGTTTATCGATGAGGAGGAAATAAACCGTGGGGAATACGATAACCAGCAGGAACAGGCCCAGGCTGAAATAACCGGCGCGCCAGCCGCCGATGCCGATGGCCCAGTTGCATACCAGGGGCGCGAGGGTAAAACCCAGGCCGATACCGGCCGAGTTGATACCGATGAACAGACCCCGGCGCTTGTCGAACCAGTCGGAAATCACGCGCGCATAGCCGATGGTGTTGGTCGGCGCGCCGACCAGCGCGGCAAGCAGCATCATGGTGTAAAACAGGGGCAGGGTGGCGATGTACAACGGTCCTGTCAGTATGACCAGCAGGGACAAGAGAATGGACGCGCAAAGCACTCGCCTGGAACCGTAGCGGTCTATCAACCTGCCGCTCACCAGCACCCCCACGGCAATGCCGATAGTGAGCAGGGTCAGGGCCAGGGATACGTCGCCGCGACTCCAGCCGAACTCCTGGGTCAGGGGCTTGATCAGCACGCCGGTCCCGGCAAACAGGAGCACTCCGGTATTGCCGATCATGCCGACGAAGCAGGCCAGGGCGATGGTGGAGCCGAAGAAGAATTTAAACTGTGGTTGAGATGGCATATTTCAAGGGTTTGTGTTTTCTGTATTTCTGCTGGATATTTGGGGTCAGAGTAAAAATACAGTCAGTTTGATAGGTAATGCCGACTTATTGTTGGGTATTTTTACTCTGACCCCAAATATTCATTTATAGTAACAGAGGGCGCGCCCCGAGGCACCACCGTTGTCCACTTGCAGGGGTCCACAGGGGACAGACTTAAGTCTGTCCCCTGTTTCACTCCATCCAGCGGGTGATCTTGAGGTCGTGTAATGGCGCCTCGCCTCGCTCTTTTACGTCGAGCGAATGCTGGCGGCCGCAGGCAGGGCACAAATGTCCGGCTAGTTCCATGGTTTTGTGCAGTGTTATCCCCGGCGGCAGTTCGTCTTGTTCCAGGCTGCGACAGGCCGCATGGTCCTTCCAGTTATCACCGGCGCTGCAGAACACGTGGCCGCATTCGCATTCGAATTGCAGCCCTTGTTTTTCCGTCCGGGCCAGGACCAGGCCGGCGCCGAAGCGGGTCAGCGCCATACCTGATTCGTGTCCGTCGGCAACCTTCCGGGAAGGGGGGGTTGCGTTTGCCAACCGTTCCTGACTCATGCGTGTGCGTCGCTGCCCGGTTTTCTCCGGAGCTTCGCCGGGGACAACGCCGTAAACGTCCAGCGCCCGCCGCGCCGAGATGTATCCGGACGCCACGTCGGCTGCCACCGCATCCGGCGCGCGCTGCAGCGGGTCGCCGTAACCGCCGCCGCCCTGCCAGGTATACTGGACGATATCGCCGGGGAACAGCGGCAGTTCGTCCTGCTTGGCCGCGAGAACCTGCGTTCTCCCTCCCAACTCATCCAGGTCCAGGGGCGCACGCACGTCCTCCAGTTCCAGGGGTACACGGCCTTGTGCGTATCTGTCCCTGACATCCGACTCATGGATGATCATGGCGTTGCTGCACACCCCCGGGTAACCGCCGAACTGGCCGTATGATATAGGCACTTCAACGCCATGGGATGTGAGGGAACAACGCAGGCGCTCCACGCCGTGGGGTGTCCAGGCAGTGCCGGCCGCGCGGCCGCCGCGCTGCTCGCCGTCCCCGCCCGTATCCGGAAAGAAGGAGCGGTACAGGAACAGCATGGGGCTGTGGATTTCATTGTATTCGATATTCGGGATGTGCGGCCTGGGCGAGACGAAGCAGCCGGTCTGGTCCAGGCCGTCGGCGAACGGGTTGGCGCCGCCGCCGCCGATCTGCGCGTCAATCAGCTGGTTGCCGAAAGGTTCGCCGTGCTGGTTGGTGTCGCCGGTGAACAACGCCGCCATGGTGCCGTGGGTCACGCCCTGGGAATGTTTGCGGCTCTCCTCCGAAAGCGCCAGTAATTTCGAGATGGCGTGAGCGGTGGTCAGGGTGATGATCCACCCCTGGCCGATGGTTGCCGCCCCGGTAGCCGCCGGCGCCACGGCATTGCATATCAGGCCTTTTGGCGCAATCACTTCGATACTGTTCAGGATGCCCTGGTTCCAGGGAATGCCCGACCCCAGCAGGGGCGCCACACCGCCGAACACGGCGCCTACCAGGCAGCCCTCGGTACAGTTGATATAACCGGATGCCTGCGGTGACGATGCGGACATGTCTATGGTCAGCCGGTCACCCTCCTTGATGATCTTTACGTCGGTGCGGTACACCCGGTTCTCCCTGCCGTCATGGTCCAGGTAGCCGCAGGTCCTCACCTCGCCGTCCGGCAGTGCCTGCAGGTGTTCCCGGGTCTTTCGTTCCGAATAGCGGATCAGCTCTTCCATTACGGTCAGGATGGTGTCCGCGCCGTACTGCTCCATGAGTTCGGTCAGCCGGTCCCGGGCCACCACGTTGGAGGCGATAAACCCGCTGAGGTCCAGCCCGACCATCTGCGGCTGGCGGGTCATGTTCATGATCATGCGCCAGACGTCCTTGCGCAATTTGCCTTTTTCGACGATACGCATGGGCGGCATCATCAGGCCTTCCTGCTGTTTTTCCGTAGCCCGCACGGAAACGGAACCGACAGCCATGCCGCCCATGTCGACCTGGTGCGCGGTGACGCCGGCCCAGGCGACCAGCCGGTCCTGAAAGAACAGCGGCGCCATGATGGTCACGTCGGGATGGTGCACCGCGCCCTTGTAGGGATCATTGACGATATACATATCTCCTTCAGAGAACTCCTCATCGGCAAAATCCTCCATTACGTGCCTGAGGATGATCGGCATGGCCCCGGAGTGAAACACCACCTGGGGACCCATTGACGCCAGTCTGCCGTCGGCGGTGAACAGGGCATTGTTGAAATCCCCGGCGCCGGCCACGATAGGCGAGACAGAAACCGCTTTCAAAGCCAGGGCCTGTTCCTCGTTGATTGCCGCCAGTTTATGGCGGATGATCTCGAAGGTGACGGGATCCACGGCGAGCGGCTTTTTCAATGTGTTCCAGTCGGCAACGGCGGGACCCAGCACGTAATCATTTTTGTCAGCCATCACTCTCCCCCGGGATATCCGTGTTAGTGGGGTCAGGTCGCACATTGCACATACCCTTGAATTCCCGAGTGCGCGGGACAGCCCCACAGTTCATGTGCAATGTGCGACCTGACCCCACTAACACTACGACCTGCGTTATGTCGGTCATCACACTCTCCTGACGGATATGCCCAGGAACTCGTCGACGGTGCCGGCCTGGCCGGAATGGATTGCAACGGTCGTAGTCTCATATTCTATTATCGCGGGTCCGGCAATGCGGTTGCTGGATTGCAGCGCTTCTCCCCGGAATGTGGGTGTATCGACGAATACCTGCTCCACCATATCATAAACCGGGCGACTCCCTTTAACGGCATGGGCCGCGTCCTCTCCTGCGGATGGATAACGGGCACAGTCCGGCCGGGGCAGCAGGCCGAGCGCTTCAACCACGTAAGTAACGAACTCAAACCCCGCCTTTTCGGGCACGGCCTCGGCGCCATAGCGCTGTTTGTAGGCATCGAGGAAGTTTTCAACGAGGCCCTCAATGGTGCCGGGAAACGGCACGGACAGGGATTTGGTCTGGCGGATGAAACGCACTTCCACCACGCGGCGGTAGCGGCGCTGTTCCGGCGGCACGTTCTGCTGGGCCAGGGATGCATTGGCCTGATCCTCAAGCTTCCTGAATATGGTCTCGATATCGGCAAGCTCGACGGCGCCTGTTCCATCCCTGCCATACCGTTTCGGCTCAGCACGGGCCACGCTCAACGCAATATCGGAGGCGACCGCGCCGAACGCGCAAAATACGGATTGGCTGGCAGGGATAATGACCTCCTCCACCACGTCAAGGGCAAAAGCCGGGGCATGGGCAGGCCCCGCGCCGCCGAATGCATACAGTACGAACTCGCGGGCATCGTGGCCCTGCTCGATAGTGACGGTCCTGAGCAAATCGGCCATACGGGCATCCACTATCCGCTTGATGCCGGCGGCCGCTTCCTCAACCGGCACATTCAGCGGGTCAGCCACATGGACCCTGATTGCCTCACGTGCCTTATCCTGATCGAGGGTCAGTTTCCCGCCGAGAAACCCGTCCGGGTCGATAATACCCAGGACCACGTCGGCATCAGTCACGGTCGGACGTTCCCCGCCGAGCCCGTAACAGGCAGGCCCCGGCTCAGCTCCCGCACTTTCAGGCCCTACGTAGATGTATCCACCCTGCTCAACGCCCGCAACGGAACCGCCGCCGGCGCCGATAGCCCGCACGTCCAGCATGGGGAGCAACAGGTGGTACTTGTCCGTAACGGTTTCCCGGCGCCGGTTCGCTTCGCCCGCTGCAATAACCGCCACGTCCGTGGATGTACCTCCCATATCGAACGAGATGATGTTTTCGTGGCCGCATATGTCACCCATGTACTTCGCTGCGGTGACCCCGCCGGACGGACCGGAGAGCAATAACCGCACCGGCGCCCGGCCCGCTTCGTCGGGGGTCATGACCCCGCCGCAGGAATCCAGTAAAAACAGGCGGTTGTTGCCCAGCCGCCGGTTAAGCTGCCCGGTATAGTTCCGTACCAGGGGACCTAAACAGGCATTGATAACTGTGGTTGCCGTGCGTTCGTATTCTCCCAGGCGCGGCACCAGTTCATGGGACATCGACAGGTAAATACCGGGCAGTTCCCCGGCAAGGATTTCCCTGGTCCTGCGTTCATGGGCGGTATTCTTGAACGACCAGAGGTAAGAGACGGCCACGGCCTCGATCCCGGCCTCCTTGATCCTGGCGACGGCATCGTACACGTCCTGTTCAACCAGCGGCGCAATTTCGTCACCGCGATAATCAATACGCTCGCGGATGCCGAAGATCAGTGAACGGGGGACTATCGGGTCGGGAACGCACCGGTTTGAATAATCGGTCAGCTCGGAGGGGCTGAGGCCGGCGGTCATACCCATCATGCGCTGCATGATCATGGTGTCTTCAAAGCCGCGCGTGGTCAGCAATGCCACCCTGGCGCCGCGCCGCTCGATGAATGCGTTGGTCGCGACGGTGGTGCCGTGGGCGATCCGGTCGATGCGGCCAAGCAGTGTCGCCAGGTCGATTTTTTCTTTCTCTGCCGCCGCCGTAAGAGCCGCCAGCAAGCCTTCCTGCAGCCGTCCCGGCGTCGAGGGTGATTTGGTCGTACTTACAGACCCGTCGTCGCCCATCACAACGACATCGGTAAACGTACCACCGATATCTATGCCGACCGAACTCATTATCCTCTCCCGATTGATAGGCGAGTTCAGATTTTAGACTGAATTGCCGGTTATTGAAATATACGGCCTGTCTGACCTCGTTTCAGGCGCCGGCGTCAGTACGGATAAATCCGGAACAACTAATGGAAGATAGAGACTATGAATGATTTATAATACCGCTCGCTGAAAAAGTTTATCAAGTGCGGTGGAGGTAAAGCAGGTGGAAACAACAGAGCGAGATGATCTTGAGTATGCCGGCTTCTGGGTACGCGCCTGGGCATTCCTCATTGACGGTTTTTTGATTGCACTCATTACCACGCCTTTATCACCGGCCATGTTCGGGTTTGTTTATATCGCAACGACAGATCTCCTGCTGGATTTTCTGGTCACCTCGTTGCTGCCGGCGGCATACGTCATCCTGTTCTGGGTTTTCAACGGAGCGACTCCGGGCAAAATGGCCATATCCGCCAAGGTAGTTGACGCTGTTACGGGAGAACATCCATCCACACCCCGGTATATCGCCAGGTATGTCGGTTACCTGTTATCCATGCTGCCGCTCGGGCTGGGATTTATCTGGATAGTGTTCGACAAGAGGAAGCAGGGCTGGCATGACAAGCTGTCGGGGACGGTGGTGGTCCGGAATAAGCCCGACACCGTCGTATTTACCCGCCAGCGAGAAAAATAAATTATTCTTTTATTGAAAATGTTATTTTGACCCCTGGTGAAGAGTAGTTTAATGAATATAGAGAAAATAAAGATCGAACGTAGCAGCGGTAATGTGTTTACGGACCTGGAACGCCCTGACGCCGAGGTTCACCTGTTAAAGGCAGAACTCGTCACCCGCATTGACAAAATCATACGCCAGCGCAGGCTCAAACAGGTTGAAGCAGCGAAATTGCTTGGACTGTCCCAACCCGACATTTCGCGACTCCTGCAGGGAAACTTTCGGGAGTATTCCATCGAGCGCCTCTTGCGCTTGCTCACCATACTTGGACGTGACGTAAAGATGGTCATTCAAAAGTCGGGCCATCACCAGCAGGGAAGGCTTAGCATCGAGGCATAGATATCAGGTCCGGCTCTGCGCTTCAACCACGGCCAGGGCGGACATGTTGACGATCCCGTGCGCGGTCGAGGCGCTCGTCAGGATATGCGCCGGTCTCGCAGAGCCGACCAGTACCGGTCCCACGGTGACGCCGCCGCCCAGCATCTTCAGCAGGTTAAACGAGATATTGGCCGCGTCTATATTGGGCAGGATTAACGTGTTGGCGCGTCCGCGCAGTTTGGAGTCGGGGAAGGCGTTGGCACGGATGGCTTCCGATATGGCGGCATCGGCGTGCATCTCTCCTTCCACTACCAGTTGCGGTTCCCGTTCCTGCAGGATTTTCGCCGCGGCGCGCATTTTTTCGGAAGATTCATTATTCCTGGTGCCGAAGTTGGAGTGGGAAACCAGGGCGATGCGCGGCTTGATGCCGAAGCGCTGTACGGCTTCCGCGGCAAGCAGGGTCATGGCCACGATGTCTTCGATACCGGGCACAGGCAGAACGTGGGAATCACAGAGGAAAAACGTCCCTTCCGGCAGCACCAGCACGGTCACTGAAGAGAAGTCCCTGACGTCCTCACGTTTGCCGACGATATCGCGCACGTGAGTGAGGTGATTGATAAATGGCCCGATAGTACCGCACAGCATGGCGTCCACGTCGCCGTGCATCAACAACAGCGCCGCCAGCGCGGTGGACTGGGTACGCACTATGCGCCGCGCCTCATCCGGCGAGATACCGGACCGGCCCTTGATACCGTGATACAGCTCGGCCAGGTCAAGGCAACGCCGGTCCTTGACGGGGTTGATCACTTCGAAGTCCCGGTCCTTGACCATGGCAAGACCCAACTCCTTGATACGGCGGTTGATCACCTCCGTACGTCCTACCAGTAAGGGCCTGGCCAGTCCTTCATCCAGCACCTGTTGTACGGCCTGCAGAACGCGGCGTTCCTCCCCTTCGGCGTAGGCAATACGTTTCGGGTCCCGCGCGGCCTGGTCGAACACCGGGTTCATGATGGTGCCCGTCTGGAAGACGAACTGGATCAGGCGCTGGCGGTAGCTCTTGAAATCGGCGATTGGCCGGGTAGCCACGCCGCTGTCCATGGCGGCCCTGGCAACGGCCGGGGCCAGGCGCACGATCAGGCGCGGGTCGAACGGTTTGGGGATGATGTAGTCGGGACCGAATATCAGGTCGCGTCCGCCGTAGGCGCGGCTTACCACCTCCGACGCTTCGGCCATGGCCAGGTCGGCGATGGCCTTGACGCAGGCGATCTTCATCTCCTCGTTGATGCTCGTCGCGCCCACGTCGAGCGCGCCGCGGAACAGGTAGGGGAAACAGATTACGTTGTTGACCTGGTTGGGAAGGTCGGATCGGCCGGTCGCGATGATGGCGTCCGGACGGGCTTTCCTCGCCGTCTCGGGCGCGATTTCGGGGACGGGGTTTGCCAGGGCCATGATGATGGGCTTGTCTGCCATGCTTTTCAGCATGGACGGTTTCAGCACGTTCCCGACGGAGAGCCCCAGGAACACGTCCGCATTTTTGATTGCCGCTCCCAGTGTTCTCGCTCGCGTCTTCCTGGCATAGCGGGCCTTGAAGGGATCCATCATTTTCCGGCGGCCGCGGTAGACCACGCCGGCAATATCGGTGACGATGACGTTGTCTTTGTTCAGGCCCATGGCAACCAGCAGGTCCAGGCAGGCCAGGGCAGCGGCCCCGGCGCCCGAGGTGACCAGTTTGATCTCTTCCATTTTCTTGCCTACCAGGCGCAGGCCGTTGCTGATGGCGGCGGCGACGATGATGGCGGTGCCGTGCTGGTCGTCGTGGATGACCGGGATGCTCAGCCGTTCCTGCAGTTTCTGCTCGACGACAAAACACTCCGGCGCCTTGATGTCCTCCAGGTTGATGGCGCCGAAAGTGGGTTCGAGGCTGGCGATGATGTCTACCAGTTTATCCGGGTCGGTTTCATTGACTTCCAGGTCGAACACGTCGATGCCCGAGAATTTCTTGAACAGCACCGCCTTGCCTTCCATGACCGGCTTGGACGCCAGGGGTCCGATAGCACCGAGACCCAGTACGGCCGTGCCGTTACTGATGACCCCGATCAGGTTCCCCTTGGTAGTGAGCATGGATGCTTCTGCCGGGTCCCGGACGATCTCTTCGCAGGCGGCGGCCACCCCCGGCGAATAGGCCAGGGCCAGGTCATGCTGGTTGGCCAGGGGCTTGGTCGAGTGGATAGTCAGTTTCCCGGGAGGGGAACTCCGGTGGTAATCCAGCGCCGCGTCCCGGACCTCGCCGATTTTCTGCTGGATGGTTTTTGACTTTTTCATACAAACAAAACTATGAATATAGGGGACAGATTTAAATCTGTCCCGGTTTTTCCGGCGCTTACCCCTGGGATTTCTGCAGGGCCTGATCCAGGTCCCAGAGAATATCGTCGATGGTCTCAAGTCCCACTGATATGCGCACCATGTCGGGAGTAACGCCCGCAGTCAACTGCTCTTCCTCGGACAGTTGCCTGTGCGTGGTGGAAGCCGGATGGATGATCAGGGTTTTTGCGTCCCCGACATTCGCCAGGTGGCTCAGGAATTGTGCATTCTCGATGAATTTAACCCCGGCCTCAACGCCGCCCTTTACCCCGAAACAAAGTATCGATCCCGCTCCCTTGGGCAGGTATTTCCCGGCAAGTTCATGGTATTCATTGTCTTCGAGGCCGGCGTATTTCACCCAGGAGACTGCTTCATGCTCTGCAAGATAACGCGCCACCGCGAGCGCGTTTTCACAGTGCCGGTCCATACGTACGGGCAGGGTTTCCAGTCCCTGCAGGAACAGGAAGGCGTTGAACGGACTCAGGCTGGGGCCCAGCGTGCGCAGGGTTTCGCAGCGCGCCTTCATGGTAAAGCCGAAGTCACCGAAAGTTTCATAGAAGCGAACCCCGTGATAACCCTTGGACGGCTCGGTCATGCCGGGGAAATTGCCGTTGGCCCAGTCGAACCGGCCCGATTCGACCAGTACGCCGCCGATGGACGTGCCGTGCCCGCCGATGAACTTGGTGGCGGAGTGGGTCACGATATCCGCCCCGAAATCCATCGGCCGGCACAGGTAAGGCGAGGCAAACGTATTGTCTATTACCAGCGGGATACCTGCCTCGCCGGCTATCGCCGCGACGGCTTCCAGGTCCAGGATATTGTTCAACGGGTTGCCGACGGTTTCGCCGTAGACGGCCTTGGTCTTTGCCGTTATCGCCTTGCGGAAATTATCCGGGTCGTCCGGGTTGACGAAAACAACCTTGATCCCGAATTTTTTGAAGGTCACGTCGAACTGGGAATAGGTTCCGCCGTATAACGTGGTGGCGGAAACAAGCTCGTCACCTTCTTCCATCAGGGTCAGCAGGGCGACCATCTGCGCGGCCATGCCGGAACTGACGGCCAGGGCTGCGCGACCGTTCTCCAGCGCCGCCATACGCTCCTCGAACACGGCGGTGGTCGGGTTCATCATGCGCGTGTAGACGTTGCCGAAGGTCTGCAGGTCAAACAGGCTGGCCGCATGGCTCGGGTCATCGAACACGTAGGAGGCGGTCTGGTAAATGGGCACCGCCCGGGAGCCGGTTACCGCGTCAGGTATCTGCCCCGCGTGGAGGCAGAGCGTTTCAATACCGAATTCTTTATCTGCCATGGTTTTTCCTTTACTACCGGTTCACGAACAAGGGACGTTTGGCCGAGATGACCCGGGTATTTACCCCGGCATAGTTCAGTCCGCCGTACAGGCGGGCGTATTCGATCTTCATGCAGCGGTCCATGACCACTTTCAATCCGGCATCACGCGCCAGTTCCGCTGCCTCTTCGTTGATGATGGTGAGTTGCATCCAGACGACGCGTGCGCCGATCTCAATGGCCTGTTGGACAAAAGGCATGACCCGGTCCGGCCGTTGAAACAGGTCTACCACGTCCACTTTACCTGGAATGGATAACAGGTCGGGGTAACAGGTCTCCCCGAGTATCTCCTGGTAATTCGGATTGACGGGCACGATGTCGAAGCCGTGTTCCTGCAGGTATTTACCGGCGAAGTAACTGGGGCGCATCGGGTCGTTTGACAGGCCGACCACGGCCACCCTCTTGTTGGTGGCAAAGATCTCCATCAGTTCGTTGCTGGTGATGGTAAACATGCCGGTTAACCACTCATGTTGCGCGCCTGGTCGCGCAGGATGAATTTCTGGATCTTGCCGGTGGAAGTCTTCGGCAGCGGTCCGAAGACGACGGTTTTGGGTATCTTGAAGCGCGCCATGTTGTTGCGGCAGAACTCGAACACCTCCTCTTCCGACAGTGTTTCCCCGTCTTTCAGGGTCACGAAAGCGCAGGGGGTCTCGCCCCATTTCTCATCGGGCCTGGCGACTACCGCCGCTTCCATGATGGCCGGATGACGGTAAAGCGTGTTTTCCACCTCGATGCTGGAAATGTTTTCGCCGCCGGAAATGATAATGTCCTTTGAACGATCCTTGATTTCCACGTAACCGTCCTCATGCCAGACGGCCAGGTCGCCGCTGTGAAACCAGCCTCCTTTGAAGGCGCTTTCCGTCGCACCGGGGTTTTTCAGGTAACCTTTCATCACGATATTGCCGCGGTGTAATATCTCGCCGATGGTTTCGCCGTCCCTGGGGACCGGTTCCAGTGTCCCCGGGTCCCCCACCATCACGGCCTCCTGCAACGGGTAGCGCACTCCTTGCCTTGCCTTGATTTCGGCCTGTTTTTCCATGGGCAGTTCATTCCATTCCTCGCGCCAGGCACAGACCACCGCCGGACCGTAGATTTCCGTCAGGCCGTATACGTGGGTGACGGGGAAATTCATTTCTTCCATGGCCTGCAGCACGGCCGGCGGCGGCGCCGATGCCGCGGTCATCACTTTCACCTGTTGGTCTATACCCTGTTTCAATTCGGCAGGCGCATTTGCCAGCAGGTTCAATACGATGGGTGCCCCGCAGAGATGGTCCACTTTTTCCTTTCTGATCAGGGAGAAAATGTCATCCGCCCGTACCGCGCGCAGACAGACGTTGGTCCCGATCACTGATGCGATGCCCCAGGGGAAACACCAGCCGTTGCAGTGGAACATGGGCAGGGTCCACAGGTAAACCGGGTGGGCGGCAGTATTCCACACCAGCAGGTTGGAAATCGCGTTCAGGTAGGCGCCGCGGTGGTGGGTCACGACCCCTTTCGGGTTTCCGGTAGTGCCGGAGGTGTAACACAAGGCGATAGCGTCCCATTCGTCTTCCGGCAAACGCCATTCGAAATCCGGGTCCCCTTCCAGCAGGAAGGCTTCATAGTCAATCTCGCCGATCAGCTCGCCTCCGTCGTACATGGGGTCATCGACGTCGATGACGAGGAGTTCCCGGCCTGATTTTGCGATGGCCGCCCTGATGACGCCGGAGAATTCGCGGTCGGTAATGATCGCCTTTGATTCACCGTGGTCCAGCATGAACGCGATGGCGTCGGCGTCCAGGCGGTAGTTGAGCGCATTCAGCACGGCGCCGGTCATGCCCACACCGAAGTGGGCCTCGTACATGGCCGGTATGTTCGGCAGCATGGCCGACACCGTGTCGTTCTTGCCGAGACCCCTTTTGCTCAGGGCCGATGCCAGGCGCCGGCAGCGCGTATAGGTCTCGGACCAGGTAAAACGTAAATCGCCATGAACAACGGATGTGTAATCGGGATAAACGGACGCCGCCCGTTCGATGAAGGTCAGGGGCGACAGGGGCGTGTAATTGGCCTGATTTTTACCCAGACCGGCTTCGTAGATGTGTTCAGCGTTCATTCTGCATTATCAACTTCAGAAAAAATACCGGTCAGCCGTCAAACGTCATAGTCTACTATAGAAAAAAGACCTTAGCCGCTTTTGTACAAATCTTTTATCATAGCCGGGACACAAGTTGCGTAGTATCGTTTCAGGTCATTACCGACACAACATTAACCAGATGAATTAAGGAATACACGATGTCCGAAAAAACACCCTCAAGGCGCATTGCCAGGGGACCCTTGTCCGGTTACAGGCTCATTGAAATTGCCGGTATCGGACCCACGCAATTGACCGGTATGCTGCTGGCGGACATGGGGGCCGAGATCGTGCGGGTAGTACGCCCCGGACCGGCCGACCTGGGGGTTCCCATGCCGGAAAAATACAAGCTGATGAACCGGAGCAGGCGCTCCGTTGCAGTGGACCTCAAACAGCCGCAGGGGAGGGACCTCATCCTTGACATGTGCGCAGGCGCCGATGCGCTGTTCGAAGGCTTCCGCCCCGGGGTCATGGAACGCCTGGGACTGGGACCTGATGAATGCACGCAACGAAACGGCAGACTGGTTTACGGCCGCATGACCGGCTGGGGACAGGATGGCCCTCTGGCAAATACTGCAGGGCACGATCCCAACTATATCGGCATCGCCGGCGTCCTGGGCTGTATCGGGAAAAGGGACGAAGCGCCGGCCTACCCCCTTAACTTGATCGGCGATTTCGGCGGCGGTGCCCTGTACCTTGCAATGGGACTGCTGGCCGCACTGCTGGAGGCGGTAAAATCAGGCAAGGGACAAATCGTGGATGCGGCAATGGTCGATGGCGCTGCCTCCATGATGACCACCTTTTACGGATTGCTCGCTGCCGGGATCTGGAAGGAACTACGAAGCAGTAACATACTGGACGGCGGCGCCCATTTTGTCAATACGTATCAGACCAAGGATAAACAATACGTAGTCATTGGTGCGATTGAAGATCGGTTTTACCAGAAGCTGCTGGACAAGCTTGAAATAACCGATGCGGACTTACGCAATCAACAACACAACCGGGACCGGTGGCCGGAATTTAGCGACCGGCTCCAGGAAGTATTCCTGACCAAAACCCGGGATGAGTGGGGTGAAATATTTGACGACAGCGATGCCTGTTTCGCGCCTGTGCTCAGCATGACGGAAGCTGCCAGGCATCCCCACGCACAGGCGAGAAACTCCTATGTCACCTTCGATGGAATATCACAACCCGCACCGGCGCCCCGGTTCAGCAGGACCCCGTCGGAGATACAGTCGCCGCCGCCAGAACCGGGACAGCATACGGAAGAGGTATTGCGGGATTGGGGGTTTAGCGAAGAACGTATCAGCGGATTGGTCAAGGACAACATTCTCGGCGGGGAGTTGGTGAAAGGTTGAATCGATGAAAATAATCTTACCCCTCACTTGAACCGGGATTGACTAACTCATACTGACCAGTACCGGAACCAACCGTTCCCCGGCCTGTTCAGCCGAAGGTTCAGGAATATCCCTGCCGTGATTGATGCGGCCGCATAAGGCTTCGTCCAGCGCATCTGCCGCCTCAGCAAGCGCCTCTGCAACCGTATCGCCCTGGGTGATTGCTTCCGGTAGGTCGCGGCAGGTAACAACGTAGCCGGTGTCTTCAGTATCCTCGGTGAGAATGACGGGATAGTATTGCTGGTATTGCTTTTTGACTTGTTCAAGAGTTTCCAGGCAATCAGCCAAAGTTTTTCTACTCTTTTCGGTCATTGCGTGTTATTCCTCATACCAGAACGATACTGCATGTCATTTTCTGCGATTATTTGACGTATATCAAGCAATTGTCCATAGAGGCTGTAGTCGTACTATGTCAGAAGTGCGATTGATTTATATGAACCACTGATGATAATTTTAATTCAAGGTTGTCAGATGGCGGCCTTTCCCATATAAAAAAGCGCGATCATCGAAGCAAGAGACATTGAAGCAGAACAAGTTTCCTTTGGGCTGGGACGATGAGCGTCCCAAAGAGACTCTCTCCCATTATGAATCGCAAACAGAGGAAGAAGCTGTGGCAAAGGATGAGGTAACTTTTGAAGCTGCAGATCAAGCCGCGATGGAAATTCCTGATGAACCTGCTATTAAGGCTCCGTAAAATAAATCTGTTGTCCTTCGCAGTGAAGGTTCCCAATGCCGAGACCATAGGAGCGCTCCGCCAAGCGCGTTCAGGAGAAGGTCTTACCGAATACGCCGATTTGGAGAGTCTCAAGGCCAGATACAGGTAATACGTGTGTCTGCTTACTACGAAGCGATTGCGGACCGGAACAACACACGGACTTGTTCGGCGAAGCGTATGATGTAAGATTTTGTGCGTACAATGCTATGAGAATAGATAATTTATCAAAGACGCAAAAGAAGGAATTCGGGAATCGGATGCGTACACTGCGAGAGAGATACAAAAACAGGAAACGGAAAGAGCGCAAATTGATAAATCCGGTAACAACTCCTCAATATGACGATACTTATTTTGAAATTATTGCTTGGCTCGACAGCCTTGCCGGTGAGCCGTTTTCCGAGGGTGAGTATATAGTCGAATTTTCCGATGAGGCCTGGAAATCTGCTGCTCGGAAAGGCCAGGATGTATGAGGTAACGTGCGGTTTGTCCAGGTCCGCACGCAAGAACAACTCGCGGGCTTATCCGACGAGTTGAAAGCACTCAGATACGAAACTGTGTAGCTGCTTTACCAGCTTATTATCAAGTCAATTCGGATCGTTTGGATTGCGCGACTGTAAAAGATCACTCCAAATTAGTATTATTTTCAGCAATGAAAACTATTACTCTGAAAGTCGACGAGACTTTTGACGCGTTACTCGCCGAGCTTGCAAAAAACCTGAAGACCACGAAGAGTGGGGTCGTCCGCATCGCAGTACTGGCGCTGGCAAAAAGACACCTGGAGCGAGTCTCCTTGAGGTCTCAGGTCCGTGAGGCGTCACTGAAAGTCAGGGAGGACACGCAGCAGTACACGCCTGGATTCGACGCGACCGATGCCGATGATTTGTAGCTTGTATCCATAGGTCCTTGCACTGGCTGTTTTCAACAAAAATAGCAGGCTCTGATAGCACACATTGGCGTAAATGGATATACTGCCATGACCAGCAAGGAAAATTCAGAGCAGTCAGCTATGACTAACCCCGTTCAAAAGGAAATCAGCCAGCCATTCCGTCCCCGTGCCAGGATGCTCCAGTTGCTTGGAGATGAACTGATTGGCAGTGCGCGGCTTGCAATCTTCGAATTGGTCAAAAACGCTTACGACGCGGATGCGAATGAAGCCGTTGTCCGTTTAAATCTCGACGCCGACGGGGGGCCGACAATCACCGTTTCTGATGATGGTGAGGGCATGAATCTCGATGTCTTGAAATCGGTCTGGCTTGTGCCTGGCAATGAGCATCGCCAGAAGCAACGACACGACCAAATCAGGACACCCAAACACCATCGACTTCCTCTTGGAGAGAAGGGACTTGGCCGTTTTGCCGTTCATAAACTTGGTAACCGGATAAGCATGGTAACCCGTTCCCAAAACTCCGACGAATGCTTGGTGGAAATAAACTGGAATGAACTCATCAAACAGCCTTTTCTGGACGAGGCGCCGGTTAAAATAATTGTCAGGCACCCGGAAGTGTTCACCGATGAGACTACAGGAACCAGGATCGAAGTACGGGAACTGCGCGGTGATGACTGGACTCGCAGGGAAGTCCGGCGACTCCATAATCAGATCACGTCTATATGTTCTCCATTTGAGGCGTCGGGCAGTTTCAAAGCAATCCTGGAAGTTCCAGGCAACGAGACCTTTATTTCTGACTTGCCGGATGTGTCCGAAATCCTGAATCGGGCAATCTGGAAATTCTCATTCACATTGGACAAGGGGAAATTTGACTGGCGCTATGAATTCCGACAGGTACCCGGATTCAAACTGGACTTAAGGACTGTTCAGAAGTCCGGCGATCCATTGAAGCTCCCTTCGCAATCAGGGGATGATCGAATGGAGAAGAAAGTGGTCGCAGATGAGGCGATATTGGAAGGTATCGGCGCTATCAAGGGAGAGTTTTACGTCTATGATCGGGATAAGGAAATTCTGCGAAGATCAACAAGCGTTCAATTGCTTACCAGCTATCTTGATGAGGCGGGTGGCGTGCGTGTCTATCGGGATGGGATCAGGGTATACAACTATGGAGAACAGGGAGACGACTGGCTCGGCCTTGATCTTCGTCGTGTGAATATTCCTACCCGCCGGATAAGTCGCAACATCATTCTGGGAGCGGTGCACCTTTCCCTGGAGGAATCATCAGGACTTGTCGAGAAAACTAACAGGGAAGGCTTTGTGGAAAACGACGCCTGCCACCGGTTGCGCCGTATTGTTCTTGGCGCTCTGGCGGCATTGGAAGAAGAGCGTCAGACAGACAAGGAGCGCCTGAGGAAGCTCACAGAAAAACCTGATGATCCGACTACAGCCCGGATAGAAAAACCCATCAAAGCACTCAGAAATGAGCTTGACCGGCAAGGTATGAGAGAGAAGTTTGAACCTTATATAAATAAGATTGAGGAAGATTACCAAACCATGCAGGAGACGCTGCTTTCCGCCGGCATGTCCGGTTTGAATCTTGCAGTTGTTTTCCACGAGGTAGAGCGAGGCGTCCGGGCGCTTCATCAGGTAATCACCGAAGGGACAGATACAGAGGAAGCAGCGCGGCAGGCGCGAGATTTGATGCACCTTCTTGATGGCTTTTCTGTGCTGCTGAGGCGCGACAGCAAGAAACTGCATGACGCCAGCAAACTGGTCAGGATTGCAAAGCAGAACAGCGCGCTTCGGCTTCGCCATCATCGCGTTGCCCTTACCTGTCCGTTGCTGGATAACGACGGGGAAGGCTTTCAGTCCCGCTTCACATTCGGACTCGTGTCAGGCGCATTAGGCAATCTTATAGACAACGCGCTTTACTGGCTGAGAGTCCGGTGGCGTGATCTTCCCTCTGATAATGAACCACCTCAAAGAAAGCTTTATATCGGTGTCTCAAGAGATTTTGAGGCCGGACCGGCCATTATAGTCGCGGACAACGGAACCGGATTTCAGGGAGATGATCCGCAAAATCTGGTACGTCCATTCTTCACAAGAAAACCCGATGGCATGGGCCTGGGTCTGTACTATGCAAATTTAGCGATGGAGTTGAACGGCGGACAACTTGTATTTCCTCAACCCGGAGAGGTCGAATTGTCCGATGAATTTGATGGCGCGGTTGTTGCATTGATTTTCAAGGAAACAACATGATACGACCTGCGCCACGGATCATAGCCATCGACGACGAACAAGAGGACCTAGATGGATTGGTCAAGGGGCTTAATCAGATGGGCTTGGCCTGTCTATCGTTACACTTCACGGGTGATACGGAGGGTATTCGTTCCTGTCCGCACGTCAGAGTAATATTTGCCGACCTGCACTTGAACGAGGGCAGCGCCGGCAGTGACAACACGCAGCATTTCAGTCTGATAGGAGGTCTGATTCAGAATACTATCAAACCTTCTGGCCCCTATGTTCTGATTCTTTGGACCAAGTACTCCGATGAGGCAGATAATCTGCGCAGATTTCTTGATGAGCGATTGGAAGCCACGCCTGGACCACTTGCTGTTAAAGCCATCGATAAAATGAACCATCTGCAACCGAATGTAAATGTTCAGAGTACAGAGAAACTGGTGGCAGAGATAACCAGTTTATTAGACAAAGAACCACAGGTTGCAGCATTGCTTAACTGGGAAGAGAGCGTGCTGGATGCAACAGCCAATACAGTTTCTTCAATCTTCGATTTGGCAGAGGAGCAGAGCCGTGGGGATGACGTCGGCAGGCTGCTTGCCCGTCTAGCTGTTGAAGCGGTTGGCAAGAATCATGTTGAGTCTGACCGTTTCCACGCCGTGAACGAGGCATTACTGCCGATTCTGACTGACCGTATCGCCGCCATGCGTTCAAAAGATGATAGTGAAAGTATTTGGAAGAACGCTTTCAACAGTTCTGATACTGAAAGCGCTCTTTCTTTGGAGAAAGCAGCGAAGCTCAATCGTTTGGTGCATATAGCCTCTCCGATGGAGACAGAAGACGGAACCCGGCGCGGCGCTGTTATTGCTCTACCCGATAGCCTTTCTTCCGGGTGTGCATTTGAACACGAATTCAGCCTCGAGCAGGAAGATGCAGCTTCAGAGCAGTTTTTTTGCAAGAAGTTTACCGAGGGAGATGAGAAAATTCGCTGGGTACTTGTACAGTGCCAGGCCGCGTGCGACTACGCGCAAAATCAGCCGGGACCCCTGCCGTACTACCTCGGCCTCGAACTCCCCCAAACATCGATCCCTAAAAGCGGAAAACCACCTGCTGCGTTATGGACCAGCCCACCTTTTGAAAGTACAGGCGCTATCCGCCTGCTGCATGTAAACGCCCGTTTTCAGGTATCATTGCCGGCAGCGGATGTAAAAGAAGCCGAACCTCTCTATCGCCTGCGCGAACAACTACTTAATGATCTGATATATCAGATTCATGGATATGGTTCCCGTCCCGGTATGCTCTCCTTTCGTAAGATTAAATCCGGGAAATAACTTTCAGTCAAAAAAAGCGCAGAAAAAAGAAGCTCTCCCGAATTTCAATCACGAGTTTGCCGTTAGACTTTTGATCGTCTGCTCCATAACAGGAGGGCAGACGCCGTTTCCTAATAGTCGAATACGATCACGGCGCGTGCCGTCCGGCAACACGAACTCCTTTTTAAAGCCCATAGCTCGTTTGAGCTCCGGAACTTGCAGCATTCGCATTTCGGGTTCTGAGCCGTTGTGATCCACCAATGCAAACCGGTCTATGGTCGTAATCGTTCTCAGAGGGCGGTTCAAAGTTTGCCAACCGCCACTGCCATCGTTGCCGTAGTACACCAGCAGAAAACTGGCGTTGTCTCCAAGTGCATCAAATCCACGTCGAGCCCTTTCAAGTGTAGCATTCGCTCGTCTTTTATTGAAAAGCGGTGACATATCCCAGACGCCAGTGGGATCAAGTATGGACTTAGCCGCCCTGCGCCGTCCCGGACGCTTGAGTATTTCTGACATTGGTTTTTCCTTGCGGTCCCCCACCAGAAACAACCTGCGTCTGGTCTGAGCAACGCCGAAGTCTGAGGCGTCCAGAACGTGCTCTTCGAGATCATAGCCAAGGGTTTGAAGTGCATTTTTCAACTCACCGTAGCGCGACCAGGGGCGCATGTGTACCACATTTTCTAGTATAAGCCACCTGGGCATAAATTTCTTCGCATACTCAACAACTTGCATTGCAGTAGCTCTGCTTTGCTCGCTTCTAGGTGCTCCTCCTTTGGCGCATGTGTGATTTGTGCATTCAGGGGATGCAAGCAGGATATCGATGTCCCCAATTTGTTTTTTCAGCATGTCAAGATTAAGGTCTTCCAGCCGAGATGTAATGACCTGGGAATCGGGGAAATTTGCCGCGAAGGTGGACGTTGCCACAGGGCACATATCTATTCCAGCGGCTATTTCAACACCCGCTGCACGACCTCCTGCGCTACTGCCCCCCGCGCCGCAGAAGATGTCAAGTGCTCGTATCAAGCCTGTATTCTTATTAAGGTTATATTTTGATAGCTGAATTACTTACCCTGTGCCCGATAGTCAGCGGCAGTTTCAGCAACTTTGGAGAATACCTTATCGTATTGATCGATGCCAGCCGAATTCTCTCCAGTACATAAACACCCACGAAGTCGGTCCTCGATAATCCGATAGTCCCGCGTCTCACATTCCCAGATAACTAAAACTCGCCAACCCAGATCACGCAATGCAGTCTGGTTGCGGCTGTCCCGCTCCACATTCTGTTTGAACTTCTTCGACCAGAATTCAACTCGACTTTTAGGAGAATACGCGAACCGGCATCCTCTATGACGATGCCAGTAACAACCATGGACAAATACAGCTAGACGATGTTTGGGAAAGACCAGATCAGGAGTTCCGGGAAGATCCTTACGATATAAACGGAAACGTAAACCCATTCTATGCGCGGTACGACGAACCACAAGCTCCGGTCGGGTATCACGTCCTCTAATCCTGGACATGTTCCGGCTGCGTTGTTCTCTGGTCAGTATATCTACCATCAACTTATACTGCTACTGCGAATTGGTGATAACTCACAGCTTCTATATTAAAAATCATCTAGGTGCTCTATCGCAGTAATTACATTTTTCATCTCTAGATGGACCTCAGATGCATGAAATTCTTTTATGAGGCCTATTGGGCTAATTTGGACACTGAATTCTGATTGCGACCAAGAAGAGAGTTTTGATAGAAGCGATTTTCCAGAAACAATAGGTACCATAGAACCGTTCTCCTTATAGGGCTTTATATATTCCCTTGCATATTTATTAGAGTTTTTCGCACTTTTATCTCGATTACGATATAGATATTCACTAGATAACGTATCAAAAACATCTTCTTCCATATCACTAGCCAGGCTTTCGATTTTATTTGTTACTTCTTGTAAATTTGGAGGTGTCGTACGTTTTGCTATGCGGGTTGAAATATATCGATGGACAGCAGAGGGTAATATGAAAAAATTTTCAATTTCTTTCTTAGACCAAACATGAAGGTTAATGCCTAGTTCCTTTGCCTTGTGATGTCGTTCATTTATTTCTTCTTGGGTGTGGTAATCTCGATCCAGTAAACAATATATGTGGATATTTTCTCCTGTTGCATTTTGTAATGTCATTGAAGAGCCGGTGACGTGGGTCCATCCACCCCATCCACCAATTTCCATGGACGGTATAATTTCAATAGGTATATTGCTACCAGGAAAAAGAATGTCTTGAAAATGCTTCAGAAATCTTATGTCTTTACCTTCTACTAATAGAAATCTTCTGGACGAAGATAATCTGGCGAGATGTACATTGTGGACACTACCAATATTGTCAGTGATCCTCTGTACTGCTTGAAGGGAAGTTGCAAAATTTGATTTATCTCTAGCTTTATCGATTATAAGGATGTTTTCAGGGTCAACCTCCGACATAATTTCTATTGAATGTGTTGTCAATATTGTTTGTGGAAACCGGTCCCGGAGAAAGCGAATAACACTTCTTTGTAAGTCCGGATGCATATAGACATCGGGTTCGTCAAGTATGATCGTATTACTTCTGGACGAACGCGTCAGAAACCACATGGTCTGAAGCCACATTTGCAAACCATGTCCCATTACCCCGACTTCTCCTACGAAATCCTCATTCCTGATATGCAAAATAAGCTCAGATTGCAGGGAATTACTCCGACCAAACAACTCCATTACCTGTACTCCAGGCCAAGTATCTTCTACAATTTGTTGGAACTCGGAAAAATATTGCCCGTATAGATAATTCAATTGGTTACGAAAGTGTGATGAGGAAAGGTATGATGACATTGCGCTTAGAACGTAGTTCTTTGTCAATATCTTTTCGGTAGGTTGAACGGGGCTGACTTGGGGCATAATACTTACTAATGGAAGTCCGGCTTTCTCTGCTTGATTTTTTCCTTTGATAATGTCCCCGCTAGAATTTCTTATTACTGCATATATCTCTTCATTGTCATTCAGGTAAATTGAAACTGAAGATTCATTGTCGAAAGTCCCCTGTATGAATGCTGGAGGGAGTTGATATCTATGGAATATACTTCGAAAATTTATTTCCAGGTTTCGAAGTGAAGGAGATACGCCGTAATCGCGTTTAGGCAAATTTGTCCAAACAGGAGGGGGTTTATATTGTAAATTTCTATACCTGGAAACGACTACTGACAAAAGTCTGAGTGCTTCAACCAACGTGGTTTTTCCAGCATTGTTTTTGCCAACTATTACTGTTAGGTCCTTCAGCGGCAAGTGATGATCAGCAAATCCGCGAAAATTTCTTATTTTTAATTCACGTAACATTCTATACCTGAATTAAGAGTTAATATGGTGTACGGAATAATGAAATTTATTCTTGTACCGGACACATACTCACTGCTTACTGCATGCAGGGGTAAGCAGCGCAGATAGTCAACTGGTAAAATAACACGAATAGAAATGGTCGTGTTCGGATAATCGGCGCCTGCTATTGGTGTAAGGGGAAGAAAATCTATGAACAGGCAAATTCAGTACACAGGTTAGCCAATCGGCGACTTCAAGCATGTCGTAGACTTTCTGTCATCGCCTGAAGAACTTAAGTTGAAGAGTGAAACCACAAAGATCACTATTTCTCTGAGTTCCGAAAGTCTTGCTTATTTTAAGGAAGTTGCCAAGACTAATCACTTTCAATACCAGAAAATGATGCGGTATTTGCTCGATGATTACGTGGCACACCTGAAAAGTGCCGGTGAGTAATTAAGCTTCCAAGGTAATATTGTCCATGGCAAATGTGCCGGTCGCAGGATTTTCCTGATGTTACATCACCTGCCTTTCCACGCCGGCCTGCGTTTTTCGATAAAAGCGTCTATCCCCTCCCGGGCGTCCTCACTGTCCATGTTGCAGGTCATGCGCTCCCCGGCAAACTGGTAGGCTGCGCTTAAATCCATGTTCGCCTGCCGGTAAAACATCTTCTTGCCCAGGCTTATGGCCAGGGGAGACTTGCCGGCGATCTTCCGCGCCAGGGACGCGACGGCTTCGTCCAGATCGTCCGGGGCGACAACCCCGTTGACCAGGCCGAACTGTTTTGCCGTCTGCGCATCGATGAAATCACCCGTCAATAGCATCTGCATGGCCTGTTTGCGCTGCATGTTGCGGCTCAAAGGCACCGCCGGCGTGGAGCAGAATAATCCCACGTTGATACCGGATACGGCAAAGCGAGCGGTATCAGCAGCAACGGCGAGGTCGCACTGGGCCACCAGTTGGCAGCCTGCAGCGGTGGCGATGCCCTGCACCCTGGCGATGACCGGTTGCGGCAGTCGATTGATGGTCTGCATCATCGTTCCGCACCGGTCAAACAGCGCCTGGTGAAACGCCCGGTCCTCGCTGGAGCGCATTTCCTTGAGGTCGTGGCCGGCGCAAAAAGCCTTGCCGTTACCTGCAATCACCACAACCCGCACCTGTTCATCTCCCGCGATTTCGTCCAGCGCGTCCTGTAACGCGATCAGCATCTCTTCGGATAAGGCATTGTATTGCCGCGGACGGTTCAGGGTGAGTGTCGCGGTATCGGCGACCACCTCTGTCAGCAGGATTGGTTCTTCAGTCAACACTCGTGCAGTGGTAGCCATCTGGGTCATTCCTCAAGGTGTCATGCCTATAGTTTACTATAGAAAAAGGAATCCTGGTGTGTCTGCCGGTGATGACTACTGGTACACTCTCACAATATCATCTTTAATCAGGAAGCAGTTTTACTGATGACCCTGACCCGGCAGCACAAGGCGTACCTGTTCGCACTGAGCGCGGTATTGCTGTGGTCCACGGTTGCAACCGCATTCAAGATCTCCCTGCGTTACCTGGATGTGTACCAGTTATTGCTGGTTGCAAGCGTGACTGCGACCTTGTGCCTGTTGCTGGTGGTGCTGGTGTCGGGCCGGGTAAGGTTTCTGGGGAACCTGGAGAAGCGGGATTACTTGCGGCTCGCTTGCCTGGGGATATTGAACCCGTTTTGTTACTACCTGGTCCTGTTCAGGGCTTACGACCTGTTGCCGGCACAGGTGGCCCTGGCGTTGAATTACACCTGGGCGATAACGCTGATGCTGCTGTCAGTACCGATCCTGAAGCACAGGATCACCCGTTCCGATTACGGCGCCACTGTCATCTGTTATTCCGGTGTCCTGGTGATCTGTTTCAGCGGCGGGCAGTTCCCGGCCGGGGAATTAAGCGGCGCTGGTATCCTGCTGGCCTTGGGCAGCACGATCATCTGGGCGTTTTACTGGTTGCTCAAGACCAAAGACCATGTCGACCCCATACTCGGGCTGTTCGTCAGCTTCCTGATCAGTATCCCGTTCATAGTTGCCGCCTGTTGGCTCAAGTCTGACGTATCACCCCTGGGCATGACAGGCATCCTTGCCGGTGTTTACGTGGGGCTGTTTGAAATGGGCGTTACCTATATCCTGTGGCTCGCCGCGTTACAACGGTCGGAAGCCACCGCGAAAGTCAGCACCCTGATATTCCTCTCACCGTTTCTGTCTCTGCTCTTCATCAGCCGGATCCTCGGCGAGGCTATTGCCGTGACGACGATCATAGGGTTAGTGCTGATCGTTGCCGGATTGCTGGTGCAGCACCTGCGTCCGCGGATAGAAGATTAGTCCGCAAATTACGCGGATTATCGCAGATGTACTGATGTGAGGATGGCTGATGTGGGGACGGATTTAAATCCGTCCCCTGGTTATGAAATCAGTTCCAGGGCCACCGCCGTGGCTTCGCCGCCGCCGATGCACAAGCCGGCCACGCCGCGTTTCAGGCCGCGGTCTTTCAGGGCGGCGATCAGCGTCACCATGATCCTCGCGCCGGATGCGCCCACGGGATGGCCCAGGGCGCAGGCGCCGCCGTTCACGTTCAGTTTGCCGTGAGGGATCTGCAGGTCATGCATGGCAGCCATTGCCACCACCGCAAATGCCTCGTTTACTTCAAACAGGTCCACGTCAGCTACCGTCCAGCCGGCTTTTTCCAGCACTTTTTTTATTGCCCCCACCGGCGCAGTGGTGAACCAGCCCGGTTCCTGCGCATGTGTGGAATGAGCGTGCAGGACCGCCAGCGGCGTTAAGCCGCGTGCTGTTGCGTCACTTTCCCTGAGCAGGACCACTGCCGCCGCGCCGTCGGATATGGAACTGGAATTGGCCGGTGTCACGGTGCCGTCTTTGGCGAATGCCGGTTTCAGTTTGGGGATTTTTTCCAGGTTGGCCTTGCCCGGTTGCTCGTCGGTATCAACGGTGGTTTCGCCTTTGCGCGTCCTGACCACGACCGGTTCGATTTCTTCCTTGAATTTTCCCTCCCTGATGGCGGTTTGCGCCCGCGTCAGCGACTCGATGGCATAGGCATCCTGCATCTCCCGGGTAAAACCGTACTTGCTCGCGCAGTCTTCGGCGAACGACCCCATCAATTTACCCTGGTCGTATGCGTCCTCCAGGCCGTCGAAGAACATGTGGTCCACCATTTCCCCGTGGCCCAGGCGCAGGCCGCTGCGCGCCTTGAGCACCAGGTACGGCGCGTTGCTCATGCTCTCCATCCCGCCCGCGACGATGCAGTCGGCTGAGCCCGCCCGTAGCGCGTCATGACCCAGCATTACCGCTTTCATGGCCGAACCGCACATCTTGTTGACGGTGGTGCAACCTGTGCTGGCCGGGATACCGGCGCCCATGGATGCCTGGCGCGCGGGGGCCTGGCGCAGGCCGGCAGGCAACACGCAGCCCATGAGGGTCTCATCCACTTCTGCCGGATTAACTCCTGCCCTGTCCAGTGCAGCCTTGATGGCAACGGTGCCCAACTGCGGGGCAGGGACGCTGGACAGGTCGCCCTGTAACCCGCCCTGTGGGGTACGGGCCATCCCGGCGATTACGATTTGGTCTTTCATGTGCCAACCGTCAGCGGTTGCGAAAATACCCGGATTTCAGGTAATTCGCCGCTGAATTTTTCCACTTCTACCAGGCAACTGTGCGCGGACGGCCCCTGGGCCAGTTTCGATGTGCCGGCGTCGCGCGTCAACGCATTCGGATTTCCATGGACTTCAAGCGACATCGGATCTGCCGGGTCCTGCGGGTCATACCAGGCGCCGGTTTCCAGTTCGATCACACCGGGACGCAGGTTGTCCGTAAGGATGACTCCGGCCAGGCAGGCGCCGCGGTCGTTGAACAAGCGGATGATGTCGCCATCCGTGATATTCCGTGCCGCTGCATCGAGCGGGTTCATCCTGGCCGGCGCCCGTCCCCTGATCTTGGCGTTGCGGCTGGTGATGCCGTGGTCATACTGGCTGTGCAACCGGGTCTTCGGCTGGTTGGAGATCAAATGCAACGGATAATCCGCTGCCCGTTCGGCGCCCAGCCATTCCTGCTTGTCGTACCACTTCGGATGACCGGCGCAGTCATCGTAGTTGAACCCGGCAATTTTCTCCGAATACAGTTCAATCCTGCCGGAAGGCGTTTGCAACGGCTCCGCCTTCGGGTCGCTGCGGAATTTCTCCAGCGTGAACACGCGGTCCGGCGTCTGTCCATGAACCGAAATCTGCCGGCCGTCCCAGAAGTCATCAAATTCCGGCAGGGATACATTGAGGCTGTTCGCCGCATCCCGGGTAGCGTTATATATATGTTTTAACCATTCCATCTCATCTTTACCGTCCGTAAACTCGGGTTCGACACCGAGCCGCTCTGCCAGGCCGGAAAATATCTCGTAGTCACTCCTTGACTGGCCGAAAGGCGGGACCGCGCAGGGCATGGGGGTAAGATGACAATCGTAAGGGCTGATACTGATGTCATTACGCTCCAGAGGCGTCGTCGATGGAAATACGATATCGGCATACCTGGCTGTCGCGGTCCAGAACGGTTCGTTGACGATGATGGTCTCCGGTTTTGCCCAGGCGCGGCGCAGGCGGTTCAAATCCTGGTGGTGATGGAAGGGGTTGCCGCCGGCCCAGTAGATTAGCCGGATGTCGGGGTACGTCAGGGCCTGCCCGTTGTAATCAAACGTTGCGCCAGGGTTCAACAGCATGTCGGCTATCCTGGCCACGGGAATAAACGTGGTAACGGCATTCTTGCCCTGGGGCAATGCGGCCGTCTTGTAATTGGGCAGGCGCCGTCCGGCAAATCCGATATTGTGCACGGAGCCGTAGCCGTAGGCGACACCGCCGCCGGGCAGACCCACGTAGCCCAGCAAGGCGCTCAACATGGTCGCCATCCAGTAGGGTTGTTCACCGAACTCGCTGCGTTGCAGTGACCAGCTTATGCCGATCAGGCTGCGTTGCGCGGCCATCTGCCTTGCGATTGCTTCGATTCTTTCGGCGGGTATCTCCGCCAGTTGCGCCGCCCAGCGGGCGTCCTTGACGATGCCGTCCTCCTCGCCTGTCAGGTAGGGCAGAAAGCGTTCAAACCCGGTGCAGTACGTGTCGAGAAACCGCCTGTCATGGAGATCGTTCACCACCAGTGTATGGGCGATCCCCAGCATGACGGCTACGTCGCTGTTGGGGCGGCACGGCCACCACTCCGCGTCAAGATAATCCGCCATGTCGTCCTTCACCGGGCTCACGTTCACGAACCTGACCCCGGCCTGTTTCAAATCCTGCAACTGGTCTCCAGCCGTGTGCGCGCCCAGGCCGCCGGACATGATCTGGGTGTTCTTCATGGCAATGCCGCCGAAACACACAACCAGCCTGGTGTGCTTTGCGATGTCCTCAACGGTGGGCGCCTGCATCATCAGATCGACAAAACTCATGCCCAGCACGTGGGGCATGATTACCTCTGCAGCGGAAGTGGAATAACTGTTGATTGAACGGGTATACCCGCCGGCCGTTTTGAGAAAACGGTGCACCTGGCTGTTGGCGTGGTGGAAGCGGCCGGCGCTGGCCCAGCCATAGGAACCGCCGTACATCGCTTCATTGCCGAACTCCTGCCTGACCCGCTGTATGGCGCCGGCCGCAGCATCCAGGGCGACATCCCATGACACGGGGACAAACGGTTCGATGCCCCGTTGCGCGCCGTCGCTGTCCTGGCGTCGTTCCAGGTAGCCCTGCCGGATCATCGGCTGGGGGATACGGACGTTCCTGTCCTGTGCGTTCAGCAGCGACTGGCCGATAGGTGTGGGGTCCGGGTCGGAAGCGTAGGGGTGGATCGCCACCAGCTCGTCATGCTCGACTTCCGCCAGGTAATTTCCCCAATGGGAACTTATCGGGACGAGTTTACGCTGTTGTTCTACTTGCGCGTGCATATCTGTATGTTGCGATCAGGCCAACTAAATTACTATACACATATTGTCTGGCCGGGGACAGATTTAAAATCTGTCCCCTTCACATACAGATCAAAACCGGTCTATTGAATAAGGGGTTATGTCAATTTCCGGTGTTCGCTCCATTACCGTGTCTGCCAGGGTGCAGCCCGAAGCCGCCGCCAGCGTCCAGCCCAGGTGGCCGTGGCCGGTATTCAGGTACAGACCCTGAACCGGTGTTTTCCCGAGAATGGGCACGCCGTCACAGCTCATGGGACGTAATCCGGTCCATGGATTGAGAGAATCCCGGTCCATGATCTCTGCAAATTCGGGGAAAACAGCCTCCACAAGCCCGACCAGGTTGGCCGTGCGCTCGGCAGGAATCGTCTTGTTGAACCCGGTAAACTCCGCGGTGCCGGCAACCCGTAACACCTCTCCTCCCAGCGGAGTGGTCACGGCATGCATATCCATGTCGCCGACCAGGTGGCGCGGTCTGTCGGCCCAGCCGTTCATGGGGATTGTCAGGGAATAGCCTTTCACCGGGTAGATCGGCACCCGGATGCCAAGCGGACGCAAAATCTCCGGGCTGTACGGGCCGGCGGCGACGATGACCGTATCCGCGTTCAGCATCTCGCCGTCTGCCAGTTCAATGTTGAATGACGGGTCCCGCCGGGTTATGTCCGTAACATTGGCGTTGTAACGGAAACGCACGTTCCTGTTTTCCAGTATTGCTGCAAGCTTCCTGCAAAACATGTGGCAATCACCTGCTTCGTCACCGGGAAAGTGTATGCCTCCGGCGAGTCTGTCCTTGACCCCTTGCAGTGACGGTTCCAGGGCGATCAACGCGCGGGTTTCCAGTATGTTGTGCGCCACGCCGCACGCTTCGCCCAGGAAACCGTAATGCGCAATACCCTTGTCCAGGGAAGCCGGGTCGCGGTAGACAAGCAACGAACCCGTATCGGAACGCCGGTATTCGATCCCGGCGTCTTCCCGGATCTGCTGCATGAGATCGAGAGAGTACCTGGCCAGGACGGAATTACGTTTGATGTTGTCGATGAACCGGTCCTGCCGCGACTCCCGCAAGAACCGTATGCCCCAGGACATCATCCCCGGTATTGCGCCCAGCCGCAGCAGTATGGGCGAGTCTTGCCGGCCCAGGGATTGCAGCAACACCTTGTGTATCCCCGGCTCGTTCCAGGGTTCGACAATGCCTGCAGTCAGGCCGCCGCCGTTGCCGAAACTGGTTTCAAGCCCGGCGCCGTGACTCCGCTCCAGGACCGTGACCTCGGCCCCGTATTGCTGCATGTAGTAAGCGGTCGCAACTCCCGTCACCCCGCCGCCGATAATGGTTACCCGCATGGATCGGTAAATGTCCGGACTCTAGAATTCTTCTATATTATGATTTGCGCGCCGTTCAATTACCAAATCGAGTTTCCAATGGTTGATCGCCCAGTCCAGGATCTCCCGCTTGCCGGCTTGCGCCAGTTCGGGATCAGGCGCCTGCCCCAGGAAGTGTAACGCGCGCAACAGTACTGTTTCAGGGGAAACCCCGGCGAGCACGTCCGTTGCCCCGTCCTGTTTGCTGATTTTGTTCCCGCTGGCATCAACGACAACCGGGTGGTGCGCGTAAGCGGGTGAGGGCAGGCTGAGAACGGATTGCAGGTAGACCTGGTTGAAGGTGGTATCGAGCAGGTCTGCGCCGCGCACTATATGGGTGATATCCTGGGCTGCATCGTCAACCACCACAGCCAGGTTGTAGGCGATTAAGCCATCCGAGCGGCGCAGGATGAAATCTCCGGTCAACTCATCCAGCCGTGCTGTCCGGCGACCTTGAATTGCATCGTCAAAGGCTATCGGCCGGTGCGGCGTTTTCACGCGCAGGGAATGGGGTTTTTCCTGCTGAACCGTGCGCATCCTGCAGGTGCCCGGATAAGGTTTTCCCCGGGTGATCTTCCTGGGGCAAGAGCAGCGGTACAGCAGGTCTGCTTCGGCGAGCGCCGACAGGGCCTGCCGGTAATATTCAAAACGGTCGCTCTGGTATACGATAGCGCCGTCCCATTCCAGTCCGAGGATCTCCAGGGTATCGATAATCTTCCGGCCGGCCCCGGCGCGCACCCGCGGCGTATCGATGTCCTCGATCCGCAGCAACCATTTGCCCTTGTTATAACGGGCGTCGAGATAACTCGCCAGCGCCGCAATGATGGACCCGATGTGGAGCGGGCCGCTGGGAGTTGGGGCAAAGCGCCCGACATAAGCATCATTTACTGTATCCATTAGCCTGTTTTAACATGGATGGACAGGATATTGGTTATTGGGGACAGATTTATAAATCTGTCCCCGGATATTTCTACTGATGAAAATATAACAGATGAACCGCTGCGACAAATTGACCGCACTGTACGATCGCCTGCTGGACGTCTACGGCCCGCAGCACTGGTGGCCGGCAGAGTCGCCGTTTGAAGTGATCGTCGGCGCGGTATTGACGCAGAATACCAGTTGGAAGAACGTCGAAAAGGCGTTAACCAGCCTGAAGCATGCCCGTCAGCTTGAGTTGGGCAGGATTGCAGTATTGCCCAATGAAGACCTGGCAAAACTGATCAAATCTTCAGGATTCTTCAACATAAAGGCAAAACGTTTGAAGAACCTGTGCGGGTGGCTGCAGTCCGGGGGCGGACTGGACGCACTGTCACTATGGGATACCGCGAGACTCAGACGGGCTTTGCTGGAAATCAACGGCATTGGTCCCGAAACGGCCGACGATATCCTGCTCTACGCGTTTCAGCGCCCGGTATTCGTGGTTGACAGCTATACCCGGCGGTTGTTAAGAAAGCTGGGCCTGGCTCAGGGCAAGGAGGATTATGAGACCCTGAGGCAGTTGTTCGAATCCTGCCTGCCCCCTGACCACAGGCTGTATAATGAATACCATGCGCTGATCGTCAGGCACGCCAAGGAAAAGTGTACTCGCGACAGCCATTGCCGGCACTGTTGCGTGGAAGCGCCGATGAGAGTTTAACCATGACCGAAGAATATTTTATGGACCAGGCGATTCACCGGGAGGACCTGCGCGGCACCCGGTCCGAGCCGACCTATAGCGGCGTCCTCAGCTTCATGCGGCGCAAGTACACCTGTGACCTTAACGGTGTCGACGTGGCCGTTACCGGCATACCGTTGGATACGGCCACGTCAAACCGGCCCGGGGCAAGGTTCGGCCCGCGTTCCATACGCCAGGCTTCCACCCAGTTGAGCTGGGCCAGGCTGGACGACTGGGGTTTCGATGCCTTCGACAAGCTGGCGGTGATCGATTACGGCGATTGCGAACTCGACCGCGGCTTCCCGGAAAACATTCCCGCTGATATCAGGGAACACGTAACCGGAATCATCACCGCTGACGTCGGGTTACTGTCGCTGGGGGGCGATCACTTCATTACCTGGCCCATTCTACAGGCCCATGCGGAAAAATACGGACCATTGTCGCTGATCCATTTCGATGCCCATTCGGATACCTGGGAGGATGACGAGGGCCGGGTCGATCACGGCACCATGTTCTACCACGCCGTAACGGAGGGTATCGTCAAGCCGGAACAATCCATACAGGTCGGGTTACGTACCTTCAACAAGGATTCCTGGGGATTTAACCAGTTGAAAGCGCCGTGGGTGCATGAGAATGGCTGTGACGCTGTAGTGGATGAGATAAGGCAGGTCGTCGGTGATGATGCCTGTTACCTCACCTTTGATATCGACTGCCTTGATCCCTGCTTTGCCCCGGGCACAGGCACGCCGGTAATCGGCGGCCTGTCCACGCATCAGGCCCAGCAGATCCTGCGCGGCCTGGCAGGCATCAACCTGGTCGGTATGGACCTGGTCGAGGTCGCCCCGGATTATGACGTGGGGGAGATCACCTCCCTCGCCGGCGCCAGCCTGGCGCTGGAGATGCTGTATATTTATGCGTCCAGGTAACCATAGAAGATTAAAGTCGGGTGTAGCTGCTGGATTCCGGCTTGCGCCGGAAAGACGAGATATCGTGATTACTTACAGCAGGTCCAGCAAGCGGAAATAGATCATCCCCAGGGCCAGCAACTGGTTGCCGACCCATTGGCCGCCGGGAATGCGCAGGTGTTTCACCTTCTCGAACACGTCGAAGCGTTCATAAGTGCCGGCGATGGCGTCGGCCACGACCTGGCCGGCCAGGTGGGTGACGTTCACGCCGTGGCCGGAATAGCCCTGGGAGTAGAAGATGTTGTCATCCAGCCTGCCGATGTGCGGGACGCGGTTGATGACGATGCCGATCTTGCCGCCCCATTCGTAATCGATGCGCACGCCTTTCAATTGCGGGAATATCTTCAGCATTCTCGGCAGGATGGATTTCCTGATGCTGTCAGGTTCCCGCCCGGAATAATTGCAGCGGCCGCCGAACAGCAAGCGCTTGTCCGCGCTCAGCCTGAAATAATCGAGCACGTGGTTCAGGTCGCACACGGCAAGGTCGAGGGGGTTGATTTCACTGACCTGCTCATCGCTCAGCGGTTCGGTGGCGATAATAAAACTGCCGGCAGGGAATACGAACCCGCTCAGGCGGCGCCCTTCAAGACTGTGATAGGCATTACCGGCCAGGACTACGAAATCGCAGGAGACGCTGCCTGTTTCGGTATGCACCCGAGGTTTGCTGCCGTGTTCAATCCGCACCACCGGGGACCGCTCGTGTATGACGGTTCCCTGTTGCACCGCCGCCGCGGCCTCTCCCAGGCACAGGTTGAGGGGATGCAGGTGGCCGTTGGCCATATTGATCAGGCCGCCGATATAGGCCTCCGTGCCTATCACACTCGTTATTTCCTGTTTCGGCACCAGCCTGGTTTCATAGGGGAAATCCGGCCGTTGCAGGGACTCGTATTCCTCCAGCAGGTCGCGCCAGTGGCGTGCCTTGATGGCGACGTCCATGTAACCGTATTTCAGGTCGCAGCCGATGGCATATTTTTCGACGCGCTGCCTGATAATCTCGTGGCCGGCCCAGCGCATCTTCCAGATCAGGCCGGAAATGTCCCGGTCCTGTGATTTTCTCAGGCGCTCCTCGCCGCTGATGCCGCCGATAAGCTGGCCGCCGTTACGGCCCGATGCCCCCCAACCTACCTTGTTCGCTTCAAGAACAATGACTTTGTAGCCTCGCTCGGCTAAATCGAGTGCTGCAGAGATACCGGTAAAACCGGCGCCGATGATGCAGACCTCGCAACTGCTTGCGCCCCTGAGTTGAGGGTAGTGCGGGCTTTTGCTCGCGGTTGCCGCGTAATAGGAATCACAGTGAGGTTGGGGGAATTCAGACAAGCAAATTTCCTTTCAGTATGAGGAGTTACTTATCGACACAAGGGGACGGATTTAAATCCGTCCCCATTTCCCCAGATGATGCAGTACAACCCTACATACTACCCGCTGCCGGTAAGACCGAGCCGTTCCAGGGTCTCCGGAACAGGCACGCCGGCTTCATCCCAGCCGCGCAGTTCATAGTATTTCGGCAGCATCTCGTCCAGCTTGCACACCTGTCCTTTTGCGACGCCGCTGGGAGCCGGTTCGGTGAGTATCCTGGGCGGCAGGGTGTCATCCTTGCCGCT
This sequence comes from Gammaproteobacteria bacterium, assembly GCA_965243115.1. GTDB lineage: Bacteria > Pseudomonadota > Gammaproteobacteria > Eutrophobiales > Eutrophobiaceae > JAAXHV01. The sequence continues at coordinate 493,326 of CBDEUD010000003.1, forward strand.
CAGGCCGGCAGCCAGGTTGAATTGCCGTTCCAGGTTCCAGATGCGCTCCCCGGTTTCCTGCAAACGCTCCAGGTCCCATTCCCCGGTGCAGGCGGCATTGATGTGTTCGGCAACCAGTTCATTGGAAAAGCCGCCGAATCCCGAGAACAGGCATAACCCGCTGGAATCGACCGCGGCGATAAAATCCTGTGTTCCCTTGACCACCTGGGCTTTGCCGCCGGTTTCCAGGGTGGTGAAGTCATCCTCGTACGGAGCGGCGCGCAGATGGCAGGCGCCGCGGTTGCTGGTGGCGTAGCCCAGGCCCATGCCCTGCATGCCGCGCCCGTCATAGGCGGCGAATTCCTGGCCCTTGACCGACATGGAAAGTTCCGGATGGCCGTACTTCTCGCACAACCGTCTGGAGCCCATGGCTATGTCACGGCCAAACCCCTCTCCCTTGCCGACTGCCTCCGTCATTGCGCACAGGGCTTCGGCGGAACCGAATTCCAGTTTGATGCCGCCGGTAACGGATTCATCGATGGCGCCGATGTCGAACAGTTCCATGGCCGCGGAGATGGAGCCGCCCAGCGAGATGGGGTCCATGCCGTATTCGTTGCAGAGGAAACCGCAATAGGTGGCGGCGTCGATGTCGGCGACCCCTACCGCGGAGCCCAGGGCATAGGCGGTTTCGTATTCAAGCCCGCCGGAGGCGCCGTGGTATTGCGGCTTGTCCTTGACGGAAAAATGTTCCGGGTCAATATGGCAGACGCGGCCGCAGCCGATGGTGCAACCGAAGCAGGCGCTGTTGGTGATAAGGTTGGTGTGGCCGTTCTCGTTGGCGGCCTTCATGGCGCCAAGGTTGATCTTGTCTGCGCCTTCGAACTGGACATCGCGGAAATTCCGGGTCGGCAGGGTGCCGTAGACATTGGTGGTATCCATCATGGCGATGGTGCCGTCCCCGGTAAAGGCTTTACGCCCGGCGTCTTCCCGCATGGCCTGGGCGGTGCTGGTCGCTACCTGCATGAAGGCTTCCGGGTCAGCCACGCTGAGCCCTTTCGTGCCCCGGACGGCAATGGCCTTCAGGTGTTTCGACCCCATCACCGTGCCTACACCCGAGCGGCCGGCGGCCCGGTGCATGTCGTTGACCACACAGGCAAACCGGCAACCATTCTCGGCGCTGGGCCCTACCGAGGCAACGTGGATCAGCGGGTCCTGGTGGGCCTGTTTGATGGTCTCTTCCGTCTCCCAGACGGTCCTGCCCCACAGGTGGCCGGCGGGCAGCAGGCGCACCCGTTCGTTTTCGATATGGAGGTAGACGGGTTCCGGCGCCCGGCCTTCCAGGATAAGCAGGTCGTAGCCCGCCAGCTTCAGTTCGGCGCCGAACTGGCCGCCGGAATTGGAACAGGCGATGGCATTGGTCAGGGCGCCCTTGGTAATTACCGAGTAACGCCCCCCGGTCGAGGCCATGGTGCCGGTCAGCGGCCCGGTTGCAAAGATCAATTTATTTTCAGGAGAGAGCGGGTCGACTGCGGGGTCGATCTCTTCAAACAGGTATTTTGTCCCAAGTCCCCGCTGTCCGAGGTAGGATTGCGCCCACTCCTCGTTCAACGGCTCGATTGTGGTATCCAGGTCAGTCAGGTTGACGCGTAATATCTGATGTTGCCAGCTCATGTTGCTATCTCCCGTTCATTTCTTTTGCGGTCAAATCCAGGCACTTGTTGACAAGTTCAATGAGTTCGTCGATCTGTTCTTCCGTCATGATCAGTGGCGGTGAAACTACCATGGTATCACGTATGGCGCGCATGACCAGACCGTTATTGAAACAGATATCGCGGCAGATCTGCCCGGCGCCGCCAACGGGATCGAAATGCTCCCTGGGCTGTTTATTCTTGACCAGTTCCAGTGCCCGCAGGAAACCGGCTCCCCTGGTCTCGCCGACCAGGGGATGCGCCGCGAGTTCATTCCAGCGCCGTTCCAGGTAGGGTCCGGTGTTGTCCCGGACATTCTCGACGATTTGCTCATTGCGCATGATACCGATATTGGCAATGGCTGCCGCGCACGCAACCGGGTGGCCGGAGTAAGTGAACCCGTGGGCGAAATCCTCACCTTCGGCGATGAGCAGGTCGGCAACCCGGTCTCCCACCATGACGCCGCCGACAGGCAAATAACCGGACGATAACCCCTTGGCTATCGGCATCAGGTCAGGTTGCAGGCGGTAATAGTCGGATCCGAACCAGGCGCCGAGACGGCCGAAACCGCAGATCACCTCATCCACTACCAGCAGGATGTCGTATTCCCTGCAGATTCGCTGTATTTCCGGCCAGTAGCTTTCCGGTGGAACGATCAGTCCGCCGGCGCACTGGACCGGTTCGCCGATAAAGGCAGCGACCTTGTCCGCACCCAGTTCATTGATTTTCTGTTCGAGCCAGTGCGCCGCGGTCCTGCCGAACTCTTCGGGCGGCAGATCGCCGCCGTCCCGGTACCAGTAGGGCGCCCCGATGTGTGTGATGCCCGGAATAGGCAGATGTCCCTGTTCGTGCATCGGCTTCATTCCGCCCAGGCTGGCCGCGGCGATGGTGCTGCCGTGGTAGGCGTGCTCGCGGCTTATGATCACTTCCTTTCCGGGTCTACCGGCCAGGTCCCAGTAGCGCCGCACCAGTCTGAAGGCCGTATCGTTGGCTTCGGAACCTGAGTTCGTGAAAAAAACATGATTCAGATGCGGCGCGGTAATCTCCGCCAACAGTCCGGACAGTTCGATTGCCGGAGGTGCGGAAGTCTTGAAGAAATTATTGTAATAGGGCAACTCAAGCAGTTGCCGCTGCGCCGCTTCGGCCAGTTCCTTCCTGCCGTAGCCGATGTTGACGCACCACAGTCCGGCCATGCCGTCCAGCAGGCGCTTCCCATCCGAGTCCCAGATATAAATACCGTCAGCACGGGTGATCACCCGGCAGCCTTCCTCTGCCAGGGCCTTTGTATTGGAAAAGGGGTGCAGGTGATGGGCGCGATCGATCGCCTGCCAGGAAGAAGTATTCATTGATTTATTTTGCATTGGATGAATTATATCTTGTCCGGTCTACAGCCGGGGACGGATTTAAATCCGTCCCCGGTATCCGTTTATACATTCAATAGCAGGTGCTCCCGTTCCCAGGAACTGATTACCTGGAAGAACGTTTCGTATTCCAGCTCCTTGATAGCCACGTAAACCCGGATAAATTCCTCACCCAGCATATTGCGCAGCGGCCTGGATCTGCGCAGGAGTTTCAATGCCGAATGCAGGTCCCTGGGCAGGGTGATGGCCCGCTCATGGGCATTGCTCTCCAGCGGTCTGGTAGGCTCCAGTTTTTCCTCCATTCCCAGGTAGCCCGCGGCCAGTGACGCGGCGGCGGCAAGGTACGGATTGGTGTCCGATCCAGGGACCCGGTTCTCCACCCGTGTAGCCTGCGCAGGCGCCAGCGGCACGCGCAAGCCGACAGTGCGGTTGTCAAAACCCCAATGTGTATTGATGGGTGAGGCATAATAACGGGTGACCCGGCGGTAGGAATTCACATTGGGCGCGTACAAGGACATGGTTGCGGGCAGGTACTTCTGTAATCCTGCAATATAGCTCCTGAAAAGTTTGTTCGGTTTTCCACTCTTGCCGGCAAATATGTTTTTACCGGTTTTTTTATCGACAATACTCTGGTGCAGGTGCATGGAACTCCCGGGCTGGTCCTGGTGGGGTTTTGCCATGAAAGTAGCATACATGCCATGCTTGAATGCCGCCTCCCGCACCGTCCTCTTAAAGGTAAACACCTGGTCGGCAAGGTTCAGGGGGTCGCCGTGCAGGAAGTTGACCTCGAGTTGCGCGATCCCGTCCTCATGGGTGAGCGTTTCAATATCGAGTCCCTGCTGTTCGGAAAAGTCGTAGATATCCTCAACCACGTTCTCGTATTCATTCAAGGCATCGATCCCGAATGTGCGCCGGGAGTGTTCCTGCCGCCCCGAGCGGCCGGCAGGCGGCTCCAGCGGCAGGTCCGCGTCGGTATTGGTCTTGACCAGGTAGAATTCGATTTCCGGCGCCACGACGGCCTTCTTGCCCTGCTTGTCATACAGGTCGAGCACGCGTTTCAACACCTGCCTGGGCGCGATCTCCACCGGAGTCCCGTCCAGGTGGTAACAGTCATGAATAATCTGCGCCGTCGGGTGGGGCGCCCAGGGTACCTTGCGCTTGGTTTTCACAACCGGCCTGGCCTCCATGTCGACATCGGCAGGGTTGATACTCTCGACCAGTTCGATGTAGTCGCCGGTTATGGTCTGGGTAAACAGCCCCTTGGCGATGCGGATGCCCTTGTCCGCCAGGTAGCGTTCCGACGGGACAAACTTGCCCCTGGCCATCCCGGCGATATCCGGGATCAGCACTTCCACCTCTTCGATGGAATTATCCTGGAACCATTTCTGTAATATGGTCATAGACATCCGCCACGCATTATGGCGCGTTGCGAACCAATGGACGGCAAATGAGAAAACCTACCTGAATCTTTTTCTGAAAGTGACGCCGAAGGTGCGGGGCTGATTCACGCCGAAGCGGCGTTCGGCCCAGCGGTTGTTGACGAAGGTGGTGCCGCGCTCGTCCCAGACGTTGTCGATGTAGATGGAGGCGCTCCAGGTGTCGGCATCCAGACCCATGCTGAAGTGCCCCACGTCATAAGACTTCTGGACCGTGGTCTCCGGGTCCGATTCCAGGGACACGATGGGTTCGAGCCCGCCCAGCGCGTTGATCGATTCGCCGGTATGGGCATAATCAAAGCGCACATAAGGTTCGGCGCCGTACACCATGTTCGGGAAGGTATACTCGGCAGACAGGCTGGCTTTCCATTCCGGTGTGATGGGCAGCCTGGCTCCTTCCTCCACATCCAGGGTAAATCCCAGGAAATCCAGGGACGCCGACTGGGATATCCTGGCGTCGTTATAGGCAACCGTTCCGCTCAGGTCCAGGCCCTCGACGGGCAACCAGGCGAAATCGAACTCGAAGCCATCCACCTCCGCTTCCGGGAAATTCACGATGCCGAGAGAGAATACCAGCGGGTTGGGATCTTCAACCTGTATCTGTATGTCCTCCCATTTCATCATGTAAGCGGAAAAATTGGCGCGCAATCGCCCGTCAAGCCAGGAAGTTTTTGCCCCTACTTCCAGGTTTTTCAGGGTGTCCGAATCGTAGGAACGCGGGATACCCGAGATGCGTTTTGACCCGTTTCCGCCGCCGCTGCGGAACCCGTGGGAATAGGTGAAATACACCATGTCATCGTCGCTGTAGCGCCAGGTCAGGTTAACCTTGGGAACGAAACCGTGGTCCAGCCCCTCAACGGATTCATCGGTAGTGACGAAATCAGTCTCGTAGTCGGGCTCAATGCCTTGTTGCTGAAGGGCGCCCTGCACCAGGTGAAACTCACGATCGACACGGAACCAGCGCCCGCCCGCGGTGACGGTGAAGTTTTCGGTGAAATCGAAACTCATTTCCCCGAATATGGCGAACTGCTCGATGGTCTCGTCGTAGACGCCGAAGAACCAGTTGCTGTTGCCCTCCCAACTGCCCGGCGGCAGGCCGTTCAGGGAGGCCGAGTACGGGTCGAAATCCGGGTTGACCGTCCCGTAGTAATCCGTATATACCGGGTTGTTGAAATAAACGTTGTAGGCCAGGTAGTAAAATCCCGGCGAACCGCCGAAACTGTCGTTCCCGGAAGCGAACAGTGAATCTTCCTTTGAGCGGTTGTAGAACAGTCCCACCAGGCCGAACCACTTGCTTCCGGTATCGGCCGGCGTTGAGAGCCGGGCTTCCACGGTCCAGCGATCATTGTTGATATCGTTGATGGCAAACCCGTTCATGGGATCGCCGCCGAAGTTGTAGACGTCGTAGTACGCATCGTCGAACAACTGGTTGAATGCGAACTGGTAGTCGGTGCCATCCGCGTCATAGCGGAAGTCGCGGTTGAAATAGGATGCATGCACCAGGGCATCGGCGAATCCCAGCTTGCCTTCCAGGGTCAGGCCGATCTGGTACCATTCCTCCTGGAGTGTTTCCCTGGCGAAGCGCACCTGTTCCAGGCCGCCCGCCTCGATATTGGTATCGGCAAAACCGTCGGCGTCGGTTTCCTGATATATCGCAGAAACATCGAAGGTCCAGTCGTCATTCGGGGTCCAGCGCGCCGCGATGCGGCCGCCGGTGGTCTCCACGGTATTGACGTCATCCTCCACCAGGTCTGCATTGGTGAAAGTACCGCCTGCGCTGGTGCCCAGTACGTTATCGATATACCCCGCATCTTCCGCGTGAAAACCGACCAGGCGGATGGCAAGCTGGTTTTCGCTGACCGGCAGGTTGACCATGGCGCTGACGTCATAGCCGGCATCGCCGCCGTCCACCTGGGAACCGGATGCCTCAATCCAGCTGTCGAATTCGGTCGCATCCGGTTTGTTGGTGATAATTCTCAGGGTCCCCGACTGGGAGGCATCGCCGAACAGGGTGCCCTGGGGGCCGCTCAAGGCCTCGACGCGCTCGATGTCGATCAGGCGCGGGTCGGGGTTGATGCCGGCCGCGGTAATCGGCTGCTCATCGAGGTAGACGCCGCTGGAGGGGTTGGTGCCGAACTGGATGCCGGAAGCGGCAACGCCGCGGAACACCACGGAGTTCCCTCCCGGTTCGCGCTGTCCCAGCGCAATTCCGGGGATAAAGCTGGCGTAATCGTCCAGCCCCCGGAAGCCGCGCCGTTGAATATCGTCGGTAGTGAAGGCGGTTATGGATACGGGAATGTCCTGCAGGTTGGCTTCGCGCTTGGTGGCGGTAACGACGATTTCTTCCAGCACCTGCGCATCGGCAGCCTGGGCGCCGCCGAGCAGGGCCGACATGGCAATAGCCAGGGTCTTTTTCCGGAATGGCGGTCGCTGAGACGTTTTTATTCTGTTCGACATTGTGTTTTCCCGACCTCGGTTAGACTATATTAAACCAGCTGTCCAGTAAAGTGCAAGGTTCAACGATTAAAAATGAATAAAAATTCATTCATAATCCCGTCTTTTCCCCGAATCGCCGTCATTCCCGCGCAAGCGGGAATCCAGCATAACCAACCCACCCTCACTTCTCATATTTTCCGTAGCGATCGCGGATCGGTTCGAGTATCTCAATCAATTCGCCCAGGTGGGCTTCATAGTTGCGCCAGAAGCTCAGCGACCCGGTATAAATCGGTTGCCGCACCTGCTCCGAACTGGCGGTCCTTACCGGCCGTTCGGTTTCATAGAACCTGATGCAGTCGTCTTCCCAGGGCAGGTTGCAGTATTCCAGGATCCTGCGCACCTGGTTTTCGAAATCGGTGACGACTTCCTCGTACTGGACGGTCAGGATCCGGTCCGGCAGGACTTCGTGCCAGTGGTCCATCATGCGCTGGTACTGCAGGTAGTACTCGCCGATATCCGTCAGGTCATAGGCGAAGGTCTGGCCCCTGGCATAGTGCTGCCTGAAGTTGCCCACACAGGCATCGAGGGGGTGCCGGCGCGCATCGATGATCCTTGCGTTGGGCAGGATCAGGTGCAGGAAGCCGATGGTGGGGAAATTGTTCGGCATCTTGTCGACGAAGAACGGTTTACCTTCGGTCCGATGCAGTTGGGCGTAACGGATATAGTCCTCGCCCAGTACGGCCAAATTCTCCGGCGCCAGTTCCCGCACCGCCTGCGGGTAGTTGACGCCGTCCGGCCGGTTCCTGTTCAGCGAGGTGGCGACCCGCCCGAGGTAGGGCAGTTCACTGGTTCCCTCGACCTGGCTGTGGCTGGCCAGTACCTGTTCTATCAGGGTGGAACCGGAGCGCGGCAAACCCAAGATAAATATGGGCGCGGGATCGGGATGGCCGGAGCCGCCTTTTTCGTCCAGCAGCGCCTTGTCGAAAACCTCCAGGATGCCGTCGTTGATGGTTTCGGTATGCACCGGGTCATACTGGACCAGCATGCGTTGTTTGTCGTTCCCCCGTTCGTAGTAATGCCAGGCCCGGTCAAATTCCCGCCGGTCGTCGTAGGCCTTGCCCAGGGCGAACAGGAAATTAACCTCCGATTTCTCGCCCGCCGTACTATCTTCCTCAACCCGCTTTTCCATTTCCTCCAGTTGCTCGTCGGTGAAGCGGTAGGTCTTCAGGTTTGCCAGGCTCCAGTAGGTCTCGCCGTTGTTGGGTTTCACGTCGATACAGTCGTGGTAGGCCCGAACCGCCTCATCCAGGTGGCCGATGGTCTTCAGGGAGTTGCCGAGACCCAGCAGGGCGCCGGGATGGCGCGGCGACAATTCCAGCGTACGCCGGTATTCCTTTACCGCCTCGTGGTTCAGGGCGGCAGGCGCGTAGGCGCCGGCAAGCATGAAATGAGTCTGCGGGTTGTTGGGATTGATTTCGATGGCCTTTTTGAAATAATTGATGGCTTCCTCAAAGCGGTCCTGCTCTTTCAATACCCGGCCGAGATCGATGACTGCGGCCAGGAAATCCGGTGCGATACCGACCACGCGCCGCAGCAGCCGCTCCGCATCATCGAAATGTTTCAGCGCGGCCGCCACCATGGCCAGCATCCTCATGGCATCGACGTTATCGGGATTGTCTTTCAATACCTGGCGGTAGAGTTTTTCCGCCTCTTCGAGCTTGCCTTCCTTGTGCAGCCTGGCGGCCTGTGCCAGCAGCTTGCGCTCGGGGGACAGGGCGAAGGATGACTCGAATGCTGCATCCGCCTCTTCGCCCTTGCCGCTGAGTGCAAGGGCCTTGCCCAGGTTGAACTGGGCGAACTCCAGCTTCGGATCCAGCCGCACCGCCTTTTGCAGGACCTCCACGGCCTCGTCGTGGCGTTCCAGTTCCAGCAGCACGAAACCCAGGTCTTCATGGGGCTTGGCAAACGTCGGCGCCAGGCGAACAGTCTGCCGCAATACCTGTTCCGCCTCATCCAGCCGGCGCATCTTTACCAGCACCGCACCCAGCAGTCCCAGCATGTTGACGTCTTTCGGGTTGCGTTCCACGGCATCCCGGCAAACGCGCTCTGCAGCCCGGGGATTGCCGGCATTGACCAGTACCAGCGCTTCGTCGAATACGGCCTTCGGGGCGTAAATCTGTCTCATATTACAGTCACACCGTACCCTGGACCGGTGTCTCCTCCAGTTCTTCACGCCAATCCGACATGTTCATTTCAATCGCGGCGAAACCGCCAATCCAGAGTATTTCATCCCAGAAATTCAGGAACAGGTCGGTCAGCCCCCAATACACGGCAATAACCATCAGCGTGCCGTAACCGCCGAGTTTCAGATAATTCAAGGTGGTGATGGCCCGCCCTCCTGAAATTCCCCGGTCCTGCAGCCTGATGGTCATTTCGATCAGCACCATGATGAGCAGCCAGATCACTGCCTCGACCACGTCCAGCCAGGCCAGCCACCTTTCCCTTTCGAGGTTGACAAGGTCAGCGATGACGCGGCCCTTGTCCAGCAGAAAATACTCCTGGCCGGTTCCCATGAGCGCACAGTTATCCGCATCCAGGTAGGTATACTGCTGGTTGCTGACAAATGAAATGCGCCCATCTGCAACCTGGCATAGGTCTGATATGCCTGCAGCTTCTTCCACCTTGAAATACACTTCGTAGGTGTTGACACTGTAGGCATATACCGTATGCAACACGAACAGGTAGCACAACAGGCGGGTCCCGTGCATCAATCGCTGCACCAGCGGCGTGAATGCCTTATCGGACAGGACATAAGTCTCCAGTTCGAACAGTAATATCAGTACAAGCCATGCCGCGTAATCAATGGACGCGGCATAAGCCTGCAACCACTTGATCAGCGGCTCCGCCGGACCCAGCGCATGGGTGGCGGCGTGCCAGTCCCAGTTCATGTAGAGGGCAAAATTTACCAGCAGCAGGGAATAGACAACCCATTTGACGGATTGTTTTACGACGTGGGCATTAATTTGAATCACTCCACCATTGCCTTCAGGAGGGCATCTGTGGCATCGGAATAAAATTGAATATCAATTTTGGTAGCCATGTCATCGGACAAATCATAAAGTTGCCGACGGCAAGCTACTGGTATCAATAACACAGACGCTCCTCTTTCAACCGCAATCTCGGCAATCGTAACGGGGTTATGAACAGGCTCGATAGATCCCCCCAGATTAATCTCTCCTATGACGATGAGGCCACCGCGAACACTTTTCTTCAAGAGAGCCGTACAGAGCCCGATAAGTGATGCCACGCCGAGTTTCGCACCGGACTTGGATGCATCGAAGGCTCGGAGTTGCGTGGTGAATTCGTGCTGTCGAGGGTCCTTATCACCTACCAATTGCACAGACCGGGCGTAAAGGTTTTGCTCAGCGTAGCCCATACTTTCCTTGAAGGCGGGAGGCACGGGCTTGTTGAGTATCTTTACACCGGAACCCGGTCCTTCATTGATCTCGATACGGTAAAGCCCCGGGTGTTCTTCACCGTCACCCGGTGAGATGGTCCAGACCTGACCCGGCTCAAGGGGATCGCCACCGATACTGTTTTCGCTTTGCAACTCTGGCGTCGAGACAAACTTTTCCACGCCATCGGCGCCCATCGTGTAGCTGAAATGGGTGTTACGGAATTCCGCCGCGCCGATGCGTTTTTGCTGTTCTTTGACGCGACGCCTTACCTCCATGGCGATATGGACGGCCCATTCAAGGTCCTCGTCGGCCACCTCGCCCTCGCCGGGATGGAGAAGCTTGAGCAATCCACTCACGGTTTTGTTGATCGCATTTGCATCGCGGCCAGACAGGGCGCCACCGAAAAACACACGGCTTTGCAGTACGCTGACCCGGCTTTGATTGCGGAGTTGACTCCAGCACTCGGACAGGAAATCGCTCACAAGACCAAAGTGATTCGTCAAAAGCTCCTTGCTTATTTTGGGCACATCCCAGCCGGGTAGAAATGCGTGGATTCGATCCATGAATGCGGTGTCGTCTTTCATCTCGGGCGGCATGGGGCCAAACAAGTGCCCGATGCGCTGCTGGTGTTCAACATCCACTTCGAAGTTGCCAACCAGGACGATGCTGCCATCGGCACGGATGCTTTCCTTACCACGGCTGAATTCGCCGGACTCCATGTATCCCTTCATTATGTTCACGCCATCCTTCTGATCAAAGGTGATGCCGGATATCTCATCGAAGCAGACCACGTCGTATTGACAGACCAATCCGCGCTGACCGGTTGCGTTGTTGACGAACATCCGGGCTACCGTGGCTTTCCCTCCAGAAATCAGATGCGCATACGGAGAAACCTGCTGGAAGAGATGGCTTTTGCCAGTTCCCCTGGGACCGAGTTCCACCAGGTTGTAATTTCGCTCGACAAAAGGAACCATTCGCAACATCAAGGCATCGCGTTGCCGTACGGACAATCCGTTCGGCTCAATGCCGATGGAGCGAAGCAGGAACTCCTTCCACTCATCGGTAGTGAAGGACTTGCGGGTCTCTGCCAGGATGTCGAGCACATCTCGTTTGGATAGCTGGATTTCCCGGAGCGACGCAATACCGAACGGTCTTCCTTTACTCTCCAGTGCGATAGCCGCATCGTAGTTCAGACTGATTTCGGCATAGAAACCGCCTGTCAGCATCCGCTCATGTTCATTCGCCAGTTCGGGGCTGATGCGGACATCGATTAGCCGCAAGCTGGGGAGTGTTGCGATGTAGGAGTCGGTCTTCGCATCCAAGCGAGCAGTAATGAGGTCGATGATTTTGATTTCGCCATTTTCTCTGGCACGAGCCTTGAAGAGTTCTTCTTCCCCGGCCTTGACCGTTCTTGATGTGAGTTGCCGTTGGACGATCTCCAGGCCCTCATCGATCTCATCCTGCTCTGTGCTGGCGCAGTACCGGCCGAGCAGAAACTCGACAACATATGTGGGCACGGGAAACTGGCGACTGAATGTCCGGACCAGATCCTTCCGGACCAGGTACCCTTCTAGCGAGGACGCCGCCTTTTTGTCGATCTGGTCCATTTCAATCATGTATTACCTCCACCTATTACCGTGGCGATTTGCGCAACCAGCGATCCATTGGTATCAATTAAAACAACCATTGCTTCACGCCCCTCCATGTCCTCGTCCTCGACGACCACGGAGGCCGTTCCGATGTCGTTAAGGGGCTTAGCGCCGACGACCACACTGGACGATGAGTTGCCGGCTTGGCTACGAATATCAACTGATAAGTCCGAGTAGTTGCCATCCACAGTAACAGTGCAGCGCAGCCCCTTCCACAACACGTCTGTAAATTCGGCAGGTATCTCAGCCTGAGTAGATTCGCCTCCTGTTACCGTCAATTGCAGTGTCAAACACTCTTGCAGGCTCAGGCCGCCATGGGCGTATTCTTCGCCTTTCCTGAAGCAGCACACGCCATCAGCGAGGACAAAATACTGTTCAGGATTCCAATACCAGGGATAAAGCCGCTCCTCGGTTGAGGCCCCTGGTTTCAATGAGGCGCAGCGTCCCCATTTGCTTTCCACCAGTGCGTTGGGAAGGTCGATTTTTGGCAATCCCCCAGGCAATAACAACCAGCCATGGTCTGTCACAACTCGAACACGCTTCCATCCTGCTACCAAAAGTCCCTTGATACGGTCTCTGATTTCCAAAATAAGAGCGTCAATGTGCTTGGCTAGTTTCCACCCACGGTCGTGACCTTCGTGGTCGATATCCCCGAACTCACACCATGCCATTCCCTGGCCATCGCCAACAGCAGAGTGTCCAAGGATCGACCATCCCGCGTCGGTCAATAACTTCTTCAGATGGTAACCCCCCTTTAATGACTGACCGGTATCCGCTACCGAAGGCTCGAAATCAGGGCTGTCTTCCACGCCCCTAATACTGTCTCTTACCGGGGTGACTGCCGCCTTACCTGTGGCTGTCACACTGGGCAAGGCCGTCCAGGTCGGCTCCTCGGAGACTTCAAGCCCACATGATTCCAAGGACTCAGCCAGACGCTTACCGGCATCGAAACGGAGTCCATCGACGAACATAACGCAGTCCCCAGAGCTGAAAGGCGTTGCCTTTACCGTCCGGCAGGTGCCTCCCGGGTAAGATGTGCCATCAACCAGTTTCTGGAGATAGCGGGCTGATTCTTCCACCCACGGCATGTAAACCGAGCGGATAGCCGTGGTGACGGCTTTAAAGTCAGCAGGGCTATCCACCTGTGCCAAAGCCTGAATTACGCCGTCATCGACCCGCCACCCGTGACTGCGATAGCCCGCTGCGAGGTCGTCCACCGAACCTGCAGCAAGGCTACTTTTCGTGCTCTCGGCAATGATCGCCAAGTGTTCCAATGCGCGGGCCAAACGGGCATTGCCTAGTTCGGCCCAGACCAAAGCGCGCCGGCCACGATGTTGCTGTTCCAACTCTTCAATCCTGGTCCTCGCCTCATGCGCGGGCGTTTTGGCAAGGGCCATAAGTCCGCCGTGAAGTTTTTCCTCCGCATACTCATTCCACTGAGGCCAGCCCCCCGCCACCGTCTCATCCGTAAACAGATCGAAGACCGGCGGGCGGCACTTTCTGATTTGTGCCGGGATGTCAGGATAGCGATTAGGCGCCTCGCAGTAACGCTCCCATACGGCCTGCCACGGGCCTTCGTGGTTTGCGAGTCTGGCACTCCCGGTCAAGACGCCATCTTTCCGGGGGTCGAAGGCCAGTTGGGATTTGCAGATATCAACAAAGGCTTTCCATTCATTCTCACCACGTCTCGCCTGGAACGTCTCCCCCTGATCGAGCCATTGCAGCAGGTCGCGAATCGGGTCGCCCGACAACAGGGTGTTGAAGTAGTTCTTATCCAGGTGCTTGCCTTTCAATAAGGCGACATCCTCGTCAAGAAGCCGATTCAAAGCGAGCTGCATGGCATTCCTGGTATCGTTGTCCTGGGCTACATCAAGCCCAAGCCCACCCTGATCTGATTTCAGATAGGCCAGGATCGTCCAGTCCTTGGCATTGATTTGTGACCAGATTACACCCCGGTATTGAAGTTCGGCAAGCGGCTTCAAGTAATCCGGGCAGCTTTCAATTGCTCGCAGGTCCTGGCGGCTGACGCCCGGGAGATAAAAAATTGGCGTCACGTCTTCAGGCAGAGAGACCTCTGGAGCCTTACCGGCAATCACGCAACGTAACCAGATGGCAGGCCCAGTACGTTTTTCGGGCGCATAGTCGCCCAGAATCATAAGTTGAGGCAGGTCGGCCTGAAGAACGGGTATGCCGGCTTCCCACTGACGGTCGCTATCCGGCCATAGAATACAGACCGGACCTACCCGAACCTCGGGGTTGAAGATAGTGGCGTCACAGACTGCTTTCAGGAGATGATCAAGTAGCTTCATTCGCCACTTCCTCACAGCTTGAACAGTTGAGTTACTTGCTGAACTAGCTTTTCTGTCCTCAAGTCGATCTGATCAGTGCTCCAGCTTGTGGCGGTGGTCAAGTCCTCATTGAGTTTGAGTCCATTCTTATAGCCGACATATCGACCTTGTCGGTCCACACGATCCCGCTTTTCCTCAAAGCTCTTATTGCCAAGAGCGCTGTTATATCCGGAAATCGTCAGGTTGCCTAATTTGTGGACATGTGTCTGTTGAACCTCCATTGCTTTGTTTTTATCGCCATCGGCGATCATGTCTATCCATGGCTGAGGAATGTTTTCTCCTTGCGGAAAAATATGCTCAATGGTCCACACGAATCGCCGGTTTTCAAAACTCCACAGATCGACCCAACTCTCTTTAGTCATAGCCTGCTCGGCCAATGCACACAGTATGAATCGGGTTACTCCTGAGTTTTCCTCGTAAATCCGGCCTTCCAGCTTGCGTTGAAATGTATCATCCGTAGCAGATTCAGCCACCAGTTGGTGTTCAATTGCCTGAGGAATCGCATCATCACGCAACTCACTGACATTACCGATTACCATCATGAATAGCCGGGTAAGATCTCGGGTCGGAGGAGTATCGGTCAGATTACGGCGAACGAAAAAGCGGACGAGGAATTCGACTATTGACTTCAGATGGGTATTCGTAAGCTTGAGCTCATCCTTTCGTACAAGTATATACAACATCAACAAGTAAGACGGGGCACCCTGAATCTGTTCCAAGTCCTTTATTGGCTTCTCGAGACCATAGTGCGCATCATCCTGGTTGCGAGAAAGTAATAACGAATAAAGCCGACCGGCGGCATTGATTTTCTGCAGGCAACCTTTAGCGTCATAGTTGATGAGCTTTTCATAGATTTGAATTAGGTTGGAGCGGGTGGCGACAGAAACCTGGTGGACTGCTTTGAGTTGATCTTTAAAAGCGTTGTAATAGTGACGGAAGAAACGTTCCTGGATGGCATAGTCGTCGCCCAGATAACCCAAAAGGCGATTCCAGTGCTCAAAATAGTGATCTACCTTGCCTGGCTCAATGGATTCCAGGCGGGCCAGTAGCTTGTTCTTGATCAGATCGATTACCGTAAGCGGCATGCCCCGATTGTTTAAAGACTCGAACAGGGTGTAAGCATCGGCATGGCTTGCTACCTCAATCTTGACCAGACACGCAAGACTGATCTTGTCTAGGAATTCCATGATTGTTCCCAGTTCGTTGCCTCGGCCATTTGTCAACTGATCTATGCGATCCTGAAAATACCGATAAGCACGAAAGATCTTTCGGTTGCCAGCGTAGGCGGGCACATCACATTCATTGATGATCTTAATGCCAGCGAGAACAGCCCGGTAATCAGCATTATTATTATTCTGAATTTGCGGGATCAGGCGAATCTGATCGTCCCCTTTTTTGAGGACAAGCTTCCGCTTCAAGTTGGTCAGTTCAACGCGCTGATCATCGTCTAAATCAGTTTTATGGCTGTTAAGTGTGTGATAAACCGAGGCAAAGAGTAGTGAGAGCGTTGTCAGGCGCTGTTGTCCGTCAACCAACTCAAGTTTCTGGACAGAAAACGTGTCGGTCGATTGGTTAATACAAATGATTGAGCCAAGGAAATAGCCTGGATTGTTTTCAAGTACATCGTCGAACAGGCTTTCCCACTGGTTTTTGCCCCAAGTGTATTCCCGCTGGTAACGAGGTATGTTGTAGACGACTGCCGCTTCGATATCGAAGAGCTGTGATACAGGGTAGTTAACTACGGATTTAATCATCTGACACCTCAAAAATTGTATTTCTCTCGTCTACGGCGGAATGCTTCTTCTGTCCCTTCCATGACGTCGAGTACAGCCCCGGTTACATTCGCTTGATCAAGTCCGCCACAGGCGAGCGATTCGCCCTTCCCGTTTCGCGCCTCAAAGGCGTAGACCAGTTCGGCATCTCCATTTACGGGTAGATTGGCGTTGTGCGTAGCCATAATGAGTTGACGTTTCAATTTCACTTTACGCAGCATCGGGATCAGCTCCCGGAATACAAAGTTGGAGTCCAGCTCATCCTCAGGCTGATCGATGACCAACGGCCCACCTTCTTGTGCCAGCAACAGCGCTAGGGCAGCGGTGTTCCGCTGTCCGTCAGAGAGGGAACCCTCGGCTATACTGCCTGCAGTTGAACCATCCGCTCGAAACAGTTTCATGTCGACAATGTCTTGTACCCGGGAACAGCGCAGCTTTTCCCAGCGTTCAAGATTTTCCTGGATGTGCTGGAATAGCTCCTGGCTGTTCCATCCGAAATCAGGCCCGGCTGACATTTGCTCCATTGACAAACGTCCTTCCAGAACCTGCCATGGAGATTCGGCACCTTCCTGTTCGACAAAAAGTTTGTATAGCGTCTCTCCACAGATCTCCCAATTCTTCCCCAGTCGTGTCCGCCCATCAGAGGGTGCAAAGGTATGCCAAAGTTCGCGGAAGTTTTTATGATCCTGCTGGTACTTCGCCGAGACTTCGACAAAACGCTGCCTACCTTCGTTCAGGACAGCGAGATCATTAGCTCGCTCAGCAGCTTCTTCACGTTTCTGGAATTGTTCTCTCCAGATTTGGTGTAACTGTTGCATAAGTAGTCCGGTGTCACCCGCGGCTTCAGTGAGCCGCTGAATTTCGTCTGAAGTTTCATCAATTTCACGCTGCTTCCTGGCGCGTGATTGGTTGATTTCCTGAAGGTGACCAACATCATCCGTCGTCAGCCCTTTCGCCGCGCAGGCTGCACTGAATTCTGCGTCGGCTTGGTCCAGTTCCTTCTGGATTGCACTCCACACCGGATCGCTGGCTTTAATTTGATTAATGCCAGCTTCGAACTGCTCGACGGCATCCCGAATAGTATTGGCCAACGAATCCTTGGCAGCCTTTACATTATCGTCTAATTGTCTGAACCAGGTGGCGTGAGGTGAATCTATAGCCGGAAATGGTATGTGCGATTCGGCGATTGCTTCGGCCAAGGTGGCGATGTCGGTGAACTGTTTTCCTGGTGTCCCCATAAGACCTTCGAGGTAGCGTGCTTCTTTCTTAAGCAGTTGATGCCGCCGTGCATCCTCTTGAATCTCGCTACGGGCCTGCCATTGCCGGTCCAGTTCTTGCAGTTCTTGCTTGAGCCGCCTGTAATCCTTTTCGAGTGTCTTGGCTTTGCGAAGATTAGAAAAAGCGTCCTGAATTTGAAGCTTGAGTCTGTGCTCCCGATCCGCCAGTTCGTCTAATTCACTTTTGGTAAATCCGTCTACTAGCTCCAGCAGACGTTGTGCCTGACGAACGCTTCCATCATTAGTTTTCGACTCAGTCAGACGATTGAGCTGCTGCTGACTGTAGAAACGAAGTGGCAAGCTATTGAAAAAGGTTTCGGGATCAGCCAGGTCCCTACCTTGTACGTTGGGGCTGCCGTTTTGCCAGACAATACGATCTTCAACACCATCAGCGCTAGTCCAGCACACCTCAACTTCTGCGCGCTGATCCTTCAGCGTATCGCGTACTCGTTCGATCCTTTCTTTGGTTCCGTCATCAAGATCCTTGGATTTGTCCTTACCTAGAATGATTCTCAAATATTCAAGCAGGGTGGATTTCCCGCTACCCCTACCACCGATGACACAGTTCATGTTGGAGGAAAAATTAACCTCCTGGTCAGCCAGGAACGCGACGTTTTTGATCGAGATCGATTTGATGGCCGCCTGACGAATGCGCTGTGCAGGATGCATGTCTTTCGTTACATCTTTTGGCAGAATGATGCGGGAATCGTGATCAAGGAATGCCTGTCGGAGCGACTCGATGGACGGCGCCGACATTTTGACCCATGAGTATCGATAGCCAATGCTATTTGGGGCAGGCTTCCCATCCTTATCTACTTCGGCCAACTTTTTATTGTCTGAAGACATGATTGTTGCAATGGGACGGATGCGTTTCCACTCGTCATGGCAATCCTCACCAGAGCGAAATAACTTCTGGAACGCTCTGCTCATTTGACTTATAGGCTTAGGAACTTCAACAGCTAAGAGATCAGGGTTTCGATATTCCTCCTGTTGAAGCCATTTACTAATCCGTTCGTTGTCAAAAAGGCTGTCTTCAAAAACATGAGGAAGAATGACAACACCTCGCCATGTGCCATCTGGATTAGGCTTCTGGACGACATCTAGAATTTCAGGAAGACGCTTCGTCGATTTGGCCAGCCGTCCCCCGTCAATTCGAGGTCTTGCAACTCCGCATTCCGTTAGGATATGGTCAATGTCATCGGTGCTTGTTCCAGGCTCAAAAAGGCAGACAACATGCATTCCTTTACCAACATCTGCCTCAAGCTCAAACCCTGGGAACATGGTGATCTTGTGGTTGAACTTCTGCTCAACCTCCTCAAACGCTGTCTGCAGATGAGGAATGAAGTCCATGCTGAGAAAGTTATGGTCGGTGATACCCACCACTTCAAGACGTTGTTCATAGCAGGACTCTGCAAATGCTTTCGCTGAGGCAGCTTCATGCCCGGCTTCGAGGCGGTCTCCAGCCCAATGCCGAGCATCCGCGGGTGTTTGCATCTGTAGGTCGCATTTCAGCCAGCTCATTCCTTTGTAGTTGGTGGTCATTCAGCGTCTTCCTGTGCGGCGAGTTTTTCGGCCAGAGTTAAGTGGTGGTCGTTGATGCGGTCGCCTTTAAATTTGTGGAACCAGGGGGCGGATTCTACGTCCTTGCCGCGGTCCTTATTCCATTTGATGTTGGGTTTGTCGCGCAGGATGCCTGCGTCTTTCTTGCTGACATCGGGCACGGCGAGGAAGGGGCGAATGTTAAGGCGCACGCCGTCGTTGAGATCAGGGTCCCAGCCGATGGGCTGCTTTTCCAGCGGTTTCCAGCGTACGAAGATGTCGTAGGGGGATTCGCCTTCAAGGATCAGTTCCAGCTTTTTCTTGAGGCTCTCCGCAGCGTCCAGACGCTCATGGGCTCCGTCCACGCCACTGCCAATGTCCTGCTTCTGGCGGCTGGTCCAGTCACCCAGGTAGGTGTAGATAAGGGTTTCCAGCAGCTTGGTGTTAAGCTTATGGTAATTGACCAAGGCGGCGAAGCCGTCGCGCAGGCCATCCCAGATGTGCCAGATAAAGGGGCGATGCTGGAATATCTTGTAGTGCTGGGTGAAAAACTTCTCCCGTAGCCAGGTTTCCAGTGTTTTACCCCCATGATCGGCGCTCTTCAGCAAGGCGGCCAGGATATCATTTGACCAGGCATCGCCATAGGCAGCGGCCAACAGGTTTAGCAGACGTTCGGACGCCGAGGCCTCACCCCGCACCGGTGAAATACAGACAATGCCATCATCATCGGCGTAGCTAGACAGGGCTTCGCATCTATGGACCCATTCGCGCTGCTCTTCGGCTAATTTCATGTTGGCATCTAGCTCGGCAGGCCAGCGGTAGCCTAAGAGACGGGCAACAGCAACGTGCAACACGCTGCCATCAGTACGTAGCGGCCCGTAAGTAGTCCACTTTTTCTCATCATCCCAAATTACTGAGCCACAGGGGTGGCCATGGAAAATCCATTGTGTGGGGATGTTTGTAAATTCCTTAGGGACTCCACAAGGGAATGTTTTTCCTGATTCAGCTCTCCATAATTCAAAATCTATTGGAATATTAACTAGGTAGCTCGGTGGGACTTCAGGCTTCTTATAAATGCTTCGTACAGTTGCGACAAACTCATCACTCATTACAAAGCAATATAGGGGAAGAAAGTCCTCTTTTTTTTTCGGAGATATCACCCCAATGTCAGCAGAGAACTTATCACCGGAATATAAACTCCTATTTAAACTCCCCATTCGATTTATCGTTATTCCTGGTTTCCCCCAGTATGGTTTTCCTCTTCGCCAACTCTGAACTGCATGGTTTAGGTGTTTCAGGCTTGCGGCTAGTTCTGCAAGCTGCCCATTCTCCTGTTCCCAATAAATAATTGCGCTTCGTCCACCTATAACGTCATTTTGATCGGCTGTTTCATGTAAGAAGTCCCACGTATTGCCATGAAGGTGTATCTCCCAAAAACACCGTTCAAATCTGTTTTTTTCACCTGTAGATAGCCCTTGAAGTGCGTCGGCATATTTCCCAAGTGGGGTGAGGTCAGATTGTACCGTGCGTAAAATCTGGTTCTTGCTGCTTTCCAAAATGGAATTCTGGTCTAGCAGAAAAATTTTTGTCGAATTTAGGTTTTCGGATTTGTTAGTGACGTCTGGCTCACCGGATAAGTCAAGCAAAGCGATGTGTTTGGTGTTGTATACACGTTTAGGCTCACAAACAGTCATCAAGACCTGAGCTCCAATTGGAGTGGTAAAAGCGTTTCCCCCTAAGTTAGCGACTATATTAATAGAGTGATTAGTTAGGAAAGTCTTTCTGAAAACCTTTTCCTGACTTTGAACTAACCACCCTTGCGGTAAGACTGCGCATGCTCTTGCGTTTTTTGAGCACAGTTCGATGCATCGCTTTAGCATTACAAGAGACAAGTCGGACTTTCCTTCTGGTAGGAAATTTATAATAAATTCCTTTAGTTTTTCCGAATACTTAAGCTGGCCTAGGTATGGAACATTCGTAATCACAGTCTCGTACTTTATAGTTAGCAGTTCTGCTGCCTTAACAAGCCCAGAAGCTATGACAGCAAGCTCTGATTTCTCTTCATCTTTTCTACCCGCCAATGCTTTAATTAGGAGAGGCCCGACTTCTTCCCACTTCAATTCAAACAGATGCCCTTTACCCAAACCTGCCTCCGGGTTAATCAGACTGCCGAGTACCGGTGCGTCCTTGAACTGGTTGTAAAGCTCTTCTAGTGCGAGCCGAAGATTATTGTCGTCTCCGGCCAGATCCAGCCATTCCTTCTTATTGGTGCTGATCGACAAGCCTGAGCAAGCCACATTCAATTCCGGCAACACGCGGTAGTTGCCAGTGCCTGAGTATGTCCAAGCGGCCAGGGCCAGGGCGAAGGCAGCCAGCTCTACGCAGCGCTGATCCAGTTCTAGGCCATGTATGTTTTCCCGCAATACCGCGTCTACCGCCTCCTTGGCCGTAAGGCCGTCGCTATCCATGCGCATCGGCACGAGCATCAAGAAGGCTGCGACCAGAAAGTGGCCGGAGCCGCAGCAGGGGTCAAGAGTTTTTAAGTCGGCAAGTTGCTCCGGCCAGCCGTCAAAGGTCCCGGCCGCCGGTGTCCAGGGGCCATCCTCCTGCTGAACAAAACGAAGATACTCCAGCGGCACGCCGGGAATGGATGCTTTCTGGCGCAGTTCGTCTTCACTATCGGCGTTTTGGAGGTCGGCCTTGGTGAGCCTCCTTGCCGCCCACCAGGCTCCCAGGGAGTTGTCGAGCAGGAAGCTGACCATATATGGCTCGGTAAAGAGCTGGGTCACGGCGGGCAGCTCCCGCGCGCCGATCTTGACCTCGGAAGCGTTGACTTCATCCTTCTTCTTGGCCTGCCAGAATTGATAGACCCAGCCCAGGCTGTCGGAGGCGGTGAAGACGTCCAGTGGCAAGTTGGCCACTAGGCGCTCCAGTTTTTGCTGGTACTCCGGTGGCAGGACCAATTGGAAGACCGGAGAATCGAATCGGAAGATCTGTGGCAACATGCGGGCGGCAAACCGGGCCGCAAGCTCCCATCCGTTGGCCGCGCCTTCATCTGCGGCGAGGTCTTCACACTCTTCAAGGGTGACGGCCACAGGAGCATCCGGGTCGGGATACATCAACAGATTGTTTTCAGCCAGGAAGCGGGCGAACAGCATGCGGTGCCAGTGCTCGTAGGCGATTTTTTCTATAAGATAATCGGTAGCCTGTTCACCATTCGATTTACGGTGGTCGCCCAACTGCCGTCCATGTACTCGCAGGCGGCGACGCAGGTCGCGATCCGATTCGTTCAGGTACGAAAAGGGCTTGGCCTCCCTTACGCCAAGCTGTTCCAGTGCGGCCTGGGCAGCGGCTTCGGCAATATCACGCGCATCCTTGACGATACGCTCAAGTTGATTTCTTAGTGTTTTGTCCAGCGACTGCATGTTCTTGTGACTCCGACAATCCTGTTATCGGGAATTGGCGTCTTCGTATGCATCATCTTATCAAATATTTCATAGAAATCGCATAGAAATTTTTATATGCTATTTTTAATGCTCACGCGCATTGATGTGTTCATAGCGAGTCCAGCGTCGCTCACCAACCTGCCGGAGATCAGCATTTTCTTGTAGCAATTCCTGCATGAGACGCCGTGCCTGGTTTCGATCAAAGCGGGTAATTTGCCGGATCTCTTTATTGCTCAAGCCGGGTTCACCCCGACGGGCGCGCTCCATCAGAATGCTCAACACCCGGGTTTTGGCAGCTTCCCAATCGATGCGTCGGCGTGCCTCACCTTGGTCGCCTCCGGTAAAGCGGTTATACAGGTCCGGGTGGATACACCAGTAGGTTCCACGCCCTTTGCCGCCGTGCTCGATGTAACGCTCTGACTCCATGGCCGAGAGCCTTTCGCGGATTTCGATTTCACTTCGTTGACAAAGGGTCGCGGCAGTACCGGTGTCTATTTCCGGACGCTGGATCAGGTGCCGTAACAGTAACAATTCATCCACACCCAGGTTGCGCCCGTGTCCGCTCTCCTCAGCGACGAACATGCGAAAAGCGGCATTTAAGTCTCTTCTGGGAAAGCTCAGCACAACGGATTCGCCGATTTCGCGAATATGTGGCGGCTCCTTGCCTTCCATGAGCAAGGCGGAGAACATCCGGTTTATCCCGAGGTTGCTGCGGTTGACCAAGCGCAGTCGAGTCAGCGCCTCAATCAACAAAGGGTTTCTGGCGGCGGGCTGATGATGCAGGATGTTGTCGGGTGTTATGCCGGCAATAAAACCACCGTTATTGCTGATTTCCAGCCGGTCGGGATAGCGCTTGACTATCACCGGCCCTGCTATGCGCAAGTCAGCATGGCAGAACGCATTCATCAATGCTTCCCGCACGGCAATTTCCGGCCAGGTGCGGTATTCATAATGAAACAGGCCCTGTATGTAGGTGCTGATGGGATTAAAGGGCACTAGCAGTTCTTCGATACGCCGCACGGACAAGGGCAGGGCGCTGACGCGATCTTCCCGGACACCGTACTCGGTATCGGAAGTCATTTGCAGGAATGTCCAGTTATGACCGGGCAAGTATTCCCGGATCGCGGCCTCAGTACCCGCCAGCAGAAGAGCGGCCCGAGTGAGTTTACCGCGCTTGACCAGGTTCAGGGCGGCAAGCAACTCCGTATCGGACAGTCTCAGCAAATCGTCCGGGGCTCTTTCCTTGCGGGCCTGATTCCGGAGAGCTTCCAGCGCGGTGGCAGACAACAGGGAGGCGTCCATCTTCACGACGGTTTCTGCCGTGTAGTCGGTTTCGCCTGTCTCCACGCCGATTTTGCGTCTCAAGGTACCGGTTAACGGCACACAATCCTTGCTGATACGAATCGTGCCTCGGCCGGCGGTATCGGTGTAGGGTGGCATGCCGGGGTGGACTTGCATCAAGAGCAAACGGCCTGTACCCTCCGGCACAGCCAGTTCTTCGAATTCTGGAGTAATCTTCGGATCAGTCTGGTCGTATACTGCCTTTTTGAGCAGGTTCGGGTCGATTTCCGGCGGTACGCCCAGAATAGCTTGGTCGCGACCCTGTATTCTATCCGCTACTCCGAATACAACAGTTCCGCCGCCGCCATTTGCCATGCATACCGCCATCTCCACGACTGCCTTTACTGCGCTGTTCCGACTTTTCAGGTTCCATTGCTTGAAGTCGAGATCCTGATCCTCCAGATCATCGGCGACGCAGTGGTCCAATTCTGCCAGCAGCGTTTCGATAGTGGCTGCGGTTCGCATGGTCCGGGCAGCCCCTTATCTGATCGATACCGGGCCTTTGGCCAGCGCAGCCTTGAGTTGCCCCTTCACTTCTTCTGCCCAGGCATCGACTTCATCGCCCGTTTTAAGGGTACGGCGGGGTACATCCACAAACTGAATTTCGGGTTCGCACAACTTGGCAGCGCCAACCGCGACAACATCATAGCGGCCGGGCACCGCCGCAACGCGGTCGGTAAACATCGACAAACTGCAGCGGTCCAGGGTGGTCAGTACATCGCTGGTCGATTGCACTGCTACTGTGGGCCGGTCAGACAAGGTGAGTCTCTGCTCGGACAACAATTGATTCCGCTGCTCGGGCTCCAACTGCTGCCAATTGCTGTCCGCAGCAAGGCGCTGCATGCCTTGTTTGTGACAGGTGTCGTAATTGCTCTCCAGTATATTGAGCTCTTCGCGCAGCAGTTGGGTCGAGTTGGCGATCAGGGGCGCGACCAGGTCCGGCTCCTCGAGAAGTTGGCGCTGCTGCTCAATGGTATTCGCCTGGGACAGGATGGCATCAAAGTCCTGGAGCTCTATGGCATAGGCCATCAGGCGTTTCAATTCGTTCCAGTTGGGCCATCGTTTGGCGATGCGTTTGCCGAGATCCTTCCAGTTGTCAATGCAGCTGCCCAGTTCATCGCGCCGGTTGTAGAGGGCGAGCAGTTGCTCATTCCCCGCCATGAGCTGGATTTCTTCGAGGAACGTGGTGTCAGGCCGGGCCGGTTTCGGCGCCTCGCCGCCAGCCTGGTCGGCGAGTTCCAGCACTTTCTCCAGGAATTGTCGCACTTGCGCCAATTCCTGTCCAGGCTGGGCCGAGATTCCAACTTTCTGCAACAGCTTGCGAATCTGTATCTTTTGAGCGCTTGTGACGGTGGTGGATTCTACCTTGAACGTCACCTTGCCAACGGTTTTGCGTTCCAGTTCCTTTGGATCGAGGGTTTGGCCGCGTTCGTCTTGCGCCCGGATCAGTCCGGCCACCAACAATACCTGCAAACTACCGTCCACGGCGTCGCGGGACCATCCGTGGGGTGCTGACTCGAATCCGGTGCGGATGTCTGCGCCTTTTTTACCTCCGGCGATGAAACCGAGAATGGCTTTACACACCTGGTTCCCGGCGGGTTCGCCTTCGTCATCTACGGCCTTGAGCGCGTCGGGGGCGCCTTTTTGGGCCTTTTCATAAACCTTGGACCAGCCCACGTGGTCAGCCGTGTGAAACTGAGGGTAGAGCCGTTGCGCTGCGTTGTCGGAGGCCTCCAGCACCATCTCTTGGAGATCGTCGGCGAGGATTTCGTTTCCGCCGCCTTGAAAGACGCGGGCCCCAGAGATGGCTTCTTCGAGCAGATCGTGAATCTTGCCCTCGGCCGTCTGCTTGGTGGTCTCCATGGCCGCGCGGGCTTCGTCGCCTTCCGGGGTATTGGGAACGCCGCGTATATCAAGCGTGGCGCTGGCGGCCTTGTAGTCGATGAGGTGGTGGCGCAGGTCATCGGCCGAGCGCTTGGGGATAAACACAAAAACGGTCGATGATTGATTGCCCGCTTGCCTTGATTCGGCTCGCACCGAGTTTTCGTCAATGCTCCATCCGTCACGAACCCAGACATTAATTCGCCGGTCGCCGTCGCCGGGTAGCTGGGCGTCAAACACCGGATAGATATCACGGGCGACCTTCGAATTTCCCTGAGTCAGAGAGAGTTTGCGCACCATTTCGCCGAATTTCTTGCGGATACGGTCGTCGCGTTCCGCCTCAATGCGATGCGCTTCGTTGGACAAAGCAGAGCGCTGGCTCAGAAATTCGTCGCCCCAGGCCGCGCTTTCTTCGGTCTGGATGCGGTACTCATCACCGACTTTCATTAACAACTCGCATTTGTCGAGCAGGCCGGGCAACTTGCTCCGCAAACCGCTGCTGCCGTGAGCGAGGTTTTCGACCAGGAGGTCGGCGAGTGTATCAATGGTGGCTTGGATGCCGATTTCGTTGTTCTGGCTGCCGAGCTTGTTGATCAGAAATACCAGGCCGCATGCGCGTGCCATAAGCTGTTCTTCTTCCGAGCCTTTGTTCCAGCTCATCGTCTTTTCGTGAACCTTGCGCGGCAGAATGCGTGACTGGAGCAATTTGTCGGCAGAGTCAAAATAGAGATAGTCGGCCGGTACGACATGGCCCAGGGGTTCATCCAGGTTGGTCTGGATAACCTTGTG
Organism: Gammaproteobacteria bacterium; assembly: GCA_965243115.1. Taxonomy (GTDB): domain Bacteria; phylum Pseudomonadota; class Gammaproteobacteria; order Eutrophobiales; family Eutrophobiaceae; genus JAAXHV01. Next base: position 519,726 of record CBDEUD010000003.1, read on the forward strand.
GACCATGCTGAGCTGGTTACGGAGCTGGCTGTCGGTTCCGGTCCGATCCAGGACTCGGAGGGTGTTCTCCCAGAAACGGCGGCGTACCGGGAGGATGGGATAGTCCTGGGGGAAATGAGGAAGGTCGTCCTGTCTGTGACCGATGCTAGTACCCGACAGATGCCGGGAGACCTCGCCCAGGTTGGTTTGCATGACCTGTTCGATGGGCGCCTTTGCTTCCGGCTTCTTGGCCAGAATGACCTGACGAATGACCGCCTCGACGTCTGCATCGGAGAGTTCCACACGAATGGTAAACCGCGCCTCGAGTTTTTTCAGGTTACTGGTACCGGTCACGGCCGTCTGGCCGGTGCCGATGAAGAGCAGTTTGCCGCCAATGTTCTTGCAACAGGCTTCCACCGCCTCTTGTACGTCGATGGAGCGTTGGCTGTCTTCGCCTATGTACTGTTGCACCTCGTCGAGCACCACCAATGTCAGCGGGAATTTGCCATCCCTCGTCAACGCCTGACGAATAGCCTTAAGCATGTCGTCGCTGGAAACATCCTGAACGTATGGGTAGAGATTGTTCAGGGTCTTGACGCAGGATGCGGGTGAGGAAAAGAGCTTGGGCTTCGCGTGAACGAGGGCGTCGTGAAGACCCTCGGCCACGTAAAAGTTGTCAAGCTCTTCGTCCCAGTTGAAGCCATTCTGTTCAACATGGGCGCGGACCTGGTCATGGATGCCTTCGTGTGTGAGCCACATGACAAAGCGGGCAACCGGATAATGTTCAGGCAAGCCAGCGGATTTGAAGATGATGCGCAGGAGCGCCAGTCGGACACTGCCGCTCGCCCCGGCTGCCAGAGTGCCAGATGTAGCGTGCAAGCCCCCATGGCGCCTGGCTTGGGTACTTAGTTCCACCAAATTATCGCCAATGTCTTGAGGCAGGTTGGCGATGCCGCGAGCCGTGGCTCCATCTTCGAAAACAGTGTCCTCCCATAGCGCTCGGAGCATTTTGACGAGATGCGATTTGCCAGAGCCGAAAAAACCACTAACCCAAACGGCAGGTTGTTGCGCCTGGTCTATATTTTTCAGGTAGGTATCGAGGATATGTGACATACCCCTTTCGTACTGACCATCACAGACGAAGGTCTCCAACTCGTAACGAAGTACTGCCAGCGCCTGGCTGGTCTTGTCGTCGTTGACATTTGCCACACCTTCGTTGACCAGTTTTTGGGTGGCCGGATTTTTTTGGTAAATATCGAGATTATTCATTATCGAGCCCTTATTCAATATTCTTTGTCCGCAGTGATTGGCACAGCGAGATAATTCCACCCGTCATACCCATCCAGCAGCCTGTAGTTGTTGTTTTCATGGCTGCCCGGGAAGAAAACCAGTAGCCTTCCGGCGACCATGGGCGCCAACTTGTCGACAACTTCTTTCACTTTGAGAAAACCGAAAAGCGATCCGACACCTTGAATTGCGACGACAGAATCCGCTCCGGCGTTGTTCTCTTGAAGGAAGGTCTCGAACTCATCGACGATGAAAGCGAGGTACTTCGACAGCAGTGTGGAGAGCAAATGTGGCTCTTGGAAGTAACTCTTGGCGTACCGTTGTGAGGCGAGCCAGTTGGCAAAGGTATCCGTCAGGTCGAACATGGCCCAGTCGTGGTTTGCCTCTCGTGTGACGATTTCAAATTCACCGACCTTGGCCCGCAACGAGCGTTCTTCATTTTCGTTGTAGACACAGAAGATCACACGCTGTGCAGCAGCGGCATCATCGCTCCATGGGACGGAGATATATTTGCTGTAGGAATGTATAAGCCGTCTAATTCTGCTCACGGAGCCACTCCATTTCTTCTTGATTGATCAGGTTCGGAAACAAAACCTCGATGACATCACTCACACGCTTGAACACGATCCAACCTTTTCGAGAGGCCTCTTCGGCAAGCTCAATGGCTGTGTCAAAGGTGCGATCAAGCAACTTGATGTATTCTGATTGAAAAAGCGCCTGCCCCCGTGCGCCAGTGAGATAGCCGAGGAGCAAGGCGTAGGAAACGCTCCCGGCGGTTGGATTGGCTCGGGTACGCACCTTCCTGACACGACCAAGGAGATGGCCGGATTTGGTCCAGGTCGAATTGATGTTCTGCGCAGTTGATGTCAGTGTTGCCTTGCTGAACCGACCAGGTTCCTGACTGTCGATAAACTCCTCAAGAGACTCACGGGTAATTGTTGTGCCTTCTGGAAACTTTAGAATTAACGCTGCCGTCGAGCGGAAAATGGAGTCCCGAGCGTATGTGCAGAGTAGCGCCAGTAATGGTCGGCCATCTATGTCACGATTCCAAAAATAGAGTAGAGACCGGAAAATAACATTGGTGCGATCGAGTGAGTAAAGATCAACCAGGTGCCGATACGTGAGAATACGGGTTTTGCCGGAGCGTTTGCCTAAACAATTTTCATCATCAATGGCTCGGAGGTAATCCCTTTTATCAGCATCAGGACGTTCGACATAGGCCAATAAGGCGATCAGTTCCTCAAGCATCATGGTGCGAGCAGTATGAGCACCAGCACGTTTGAAGCTGAATCCGAACTGGGCTAAATGTCTGTTTTTTTTCGTCATGCTCGTTACGAGTCTTACTTGCTGTTCCTCGAAGGAAACTGCAATTTTACATCTTGTCATTTAAATGTTGAGTAGCAAAATAGTTCTCCTATCCCTGTTCTTTATTCTGACGCAGCATAAACAGCTTGGCGATGAGCACTCCGAGACGGACCTAGGATAAAATTCACAAGGAGGAAGTATAATTAGTTACCCGGGTTCGACCCTGTTCTCTGCGGTAGTTCCAGCCTCAACCAATCCCAGGTGTTCCACAAAGGGCTTGAAGTCCTTGTCTGAAAAAAGGAGTGGAAGCCGTTGTTTGATACAGAAAGTGGCGATAATCACATCGGCCGTTTTACGTATCGTAATTCCTTTTTTGCGAAGGGAACGAAAATTTTCAGCGCTTGCCAACGCCATTTCCCGCCCCAGCATTTCGAAGATGGCGACAGTATCGAACAGGGTTTTTGCCACTTTATAATCCCTGTCGTGTCTGAAACCCTGCAGGACCTCGGCAAGAATCAAATCTCCCGCCGCGACAGGCCGTACACCGAGCGTCTTATCAAGCGTTTCCGCCTGTTGACTATCAATACCGGTGAAATAGTCAATCCAGACGCTGGAGTCCACCAGGATCATACGGATGTTCTCATATCATCGAGATTCCCGGTCCATTCCAGTTGCCCGCGAAAACGTTTAATGCCTTCCTGTTTCTTCAACCTGACCAGGGTTTTCAGGCCGAGTTCCACTGTTGCTTTTTTGGTTTTCAGTCCGCTGATCTTAATTGCTTCATCCATCAGCTCATTGTCTATGTCGATATTGGTTCTCATTTCCGCCTCCGGCGCTGCTTCGATTATGTGTATATCATCTGATATTTATACACATCAGTCAAGCGTTGAAACCGGAATGGACGAAGCAGCTTGAGCGTAATAACCAGTTGCATCTTTTCACGGCCGACTCTCTCTCTGCTGCCGGTCCTGCCGCAACATGACCAGGGCGGCGACAAGCACGCCCAGGCTGACGATGCTGATGATGATGGTCGCCAGCGCATTGATGTCGGGAGTCACCCCGAGGCGGACCTTGGAGAAGATCCACATGGGCAGGGTGCTGGCGCCCGGGCCGGATACGAAACTCGCGATCACCAGGTCATCGAGAGACAGCGTAAACGCCAGCAGCCAGCCGGACAGCATGGCCGGGGCGATGACGGGCAGGGTGATATCGAACATCACCTGGAACGGCCGCCCTCCCAGGTCCATGGCTGCCTCCTCCAGGGACTCATCCATCGACGCCAGTCGCGATTGCACGATGACGGCGACATAAGCCATGGAAAAGGTGATGTGGCTGATGGTGATGGTCGTGGCGCCCCGTTCGCCCGGCCAGCCGATGAAATCCTGCAGGCTGACGAACAGCAGCAACAGCGACAGGCCGGTGATCACCTCCGGCATGACCAGCGGCGCGGCGATCATCCCGGTAAACAGGATCCTGCCGCGGAATCTCCTGACACGCGCCAGGGCAATACCCGCCAGTACGCCCAGCACCGTGGCAACCGTGGCGCTGACGAAGGCGATGCGCAGGCTCAGCAGGGCCGCTTCGATGAGTTGCCGGTTGTCCAGCAGCGCCGCGTACCAGCGCAGGGAGAAACCTCCCCAGACCGAGACGATGCGGGAATCGTTGAACGAATAGACCATGACCATGATGATCGGGATATACAGGAACGCATAACCGAAACTCAGTACGGTGAGCAGGAACGTGGATCGTTGACCGGTCATGTTGCGCCTGCCGTTCCGCGCGCCCGGTAATGCTGGAACAGCATGATCGGGACTACCAGGATGAGTAACAGGATGATGGCGACCGCCGAAGACAGCGGCCAGTCGCGGTTGGTGAAGAACTCATCGTACAGGGTCCGGCCTATCATCAGCGAGTCGAGCCCGCCCAGCAGTGCCGGGATGACGAATTCCCCCAGCGCCGGGATAAACACCAGCAGGCTGCCGGCGATGATACCCGGCAGGGACAGCGGCAGGGTAATGTCCCGGAACACCTGCAGGGGCCTGGCGCCCAGGTCGGCGGCAGCTTCGTTCAGGTCCGGATCGAGACGCTCAAGGTTGGCATACAACGGCAGGATCATGAACGGCAGGTAGGAATACACGATGCCCAGGTAGACCGCAAAATCGGTGTACAACAGTTTCAGGGGTTGCTCGATGAGGCCGGCGGACAGCAGCAGGTTGTTGATCAGGCCGTTTGTGCTCAGCATGCCCATCCAGGCATAGACCCGCAACAGGAACGAAGTCCAGAACGGCAGGATGATGAGGAACAGCAGCAGGTTGCGCCTGGCCGGCGCGGCCCGGGCGATGGCGTAGGCCATCGGATAACCGAGGAGCAGGCACAGGACCGTGGAGATCAAGGCAATCCTGATGGATTTGAGGTAGCTGACCCAGTACAGGTCGTCCTCCAGCAGGAACCGGTAATTGTCCAGCGTGAGGTAAAACCAGCGTCCCCCGTCCCTGGCCAGGTCGAGCAACGGGGTAAATGGCGGCAGCGCGACGATGGGGTCGGCAAGGCTGATCTTGAGGACGAACAGGAACGGCAGCAGGAAAAATACCAGCAGCCACAGGTAGGGCAAGGAGACGACAAACCGGTCCCAGAGCCTGTCCATTCTCCCGGCTCGCGCTGCAGACGGGTTCATTCCGTCAACACCACGCTGCTTTGAATATCCCAGGAAAGGTATACCTCGTCGTCCCACTCGAGTGTCCTTTCGGCGGAACGGACCCGGTTCTGGGCGCTGGCCTGTACGATCATCCCCGTATCCGTTTTTATACGGTAGACCGATAAATTCCCGTAATAGCCCAGGTCCCAGACCACGCCTTTGAGCACGGCTGCAACATCGGCAGCGGGAGGCTCTTTGGAAATCGAGATTTTCTCGGGTCTGACCGCGACGGTCAACGCCGTGCCGCTGCTCACCCGGTCAGCCGGTTTCGCCCTGATGCCGGTGTTCCCGTCATCACACGCCACCGTCACTGTCTCGCCGTCGATGCCGCTTACGGTTCCCTCGAACAGGTTGATGGTGCCGAAAAAATCGGCAACGTAGCGGTTCACCGGGTATTCGTAGATCTGTTTCGGCGTGCCGCACTGGATGAACCGGCCTTCCTGCATGACCACGATGCGGGTTGACAGGGTCATGGCTTCTTCCTGGTCGTGGGTCACGACGATAAAGGTAACGCCGGTCTGGTCCTGGATGTTCATCAATTCGAACTGGGTGTGTTCGCGCAGTTTCTTGTCCAGCGCCGCCAGCGGTTCATCGAGCAACAGCACCTTGGGCCGTTTCACCAGGGCCCGCGCCAGGGCAACACGCTGCCGTTGTCCGCCCGATAACTGGCCGGGTTTGCGCCCGGCAAACTCCGCCAGTTGCACCAGTTCGAGCATATCCGCCACGCGGGCGCGGATTTCACTTTTCGGCATACCTTCCTTTTTCAGGCCGTAGGCAACGTTGTCTGCAACGGTCATGTGGGGAAAGAGGGCATAGGACTGGAACATAATGTTGACGGGGCGCTGGTAGGGGGGAACGTCAGTCATATCGGTGCCGTCGATCACGATTCTGCCTGAGGTCGGCCGTTCAAGCCCGGCCAGCATACGCAGCAGTGTTGTCTTGCCGCAGCCGGAACCGCCCAGGATGGAAAACAGTTCACCCTGATATATGCCGATGCTGACGTCGTTCACTGCCGGAAACCCGTCGAAATGCTTCGAGACGTTTTCGATCCGGATGAACGGTTTTGCCGCCGGGTCCAGCCAGGCCGGCCGGGACTCGGTTTGATTTTCAGGCGGTTGCAACGGCATGGCGGCGGAACAGGTTCACAGCCCCGATTTTATACGCGTCCAGGTCCTGGAACGGTTGCGCTCTGTCTTCGGCGCATAAACCAGCGAGAGTTCGAGACGGCGCAGCACGTCGGCGTCAGGATAGATGGCCGGATCTCCGGTAATATCCGGATCCACCAGCGTGGTGGCGGAGCGGTTGGCATTGGCATAGCCGGTAAAGTCGGAAACAGGCGCGATGACTTCCGGACGCAGCAGGTAATTGATGAGAAGGTAGGCGTTATCGGGATGCGGCGCGTCACTGGGAATAAACATGCTGTCAACCCAGGCGGGAATGCCTTTCTCCGGCATGGCATAAGCCAGGTTGATGTCAATCCCTGCTTCCGCGGCGCGGGTGCGGGCAACGATGTAATCCCCCGACCAGCTCATCGCCACGCAGACTTCCTTGTTGGGCATGTCGATCAGCATCTTGGCGGAACTGAAGTAACGGATGTAGGGACGGATGGATTTCATTACTTGTTCCGTTTCACGCAAGTGCTGTGGGTCGACCGAGTTTCCGGGGTGGCCAAGATAGCTCATGAACATGGGCAAGGTGTCGATGGGGCCGTCCAGGATGGTGACGCCGCAATCGGCGAAATGCGAAATGATTTCAGGCTTGAAGAAGAAGTCGGCCGTATCCAGCGGCGCGTCCGGCAAGCGCTCCCTGAGCATGTCGACGTTATAGGAAATCCCCGTCGTTCCCCACATGTAGGGAACCGCATGACGGTTGCCCGGGTCGAAATCCGCCATGATCTGCAGTATGTCCGGGTCCAGGTTGGACCAGTTGCCGAGACGGCCGTGGTCCAGGGGCTGGTAGACCCCGGCCTCTATCAGGCGGGCCGAATAGGATGCGGCATGCACGACCACGTCATAGCCGGTCTTGCCGGCCATGAGCTTGGCGTCCACCATCTCGGTGGTGTGATAGATGTCGTAATTGACCTTTATGCCGTATTCCCTCTCAAAATCGGCAATGGTGGTCGGACCGATGTAATCCGCCCAGTTGTACATGTTGACGATCTTTTCCTCTGCCGCAGACGCGGTGTATGTCAACATCAAGAGTGTCAGCAACATGACCATTCCCAGGCAAATGGGGTCAGGTCGCACAATGCACACGTAGCATTTTGTCATGACTTCATTTGCAGTCCTTTGCATGTGCATTGTGCGACCTGACCCCATTTACATCTCCTCCAGGCCGCGCTTGAGCAGGCGGTTGGCGATGATCAGGCGCTGGATTTCACTCGGGCCTTCCCAGATGCGGTCCACGCGCAGTTCCCTGAAGAACCTCTCCGCGGCGTTCTCGCGCATGTAACCGCGCCCGCCGAATACCTGCACGGCGCGGTCTGCGACCCGGTTGGCCATCTCCGAAGCATACAGCTTGGCCATGGAACAACGGGTATGCAATACCGTTGGGTCTGCTCCCCGGTCATGGGCCTGGGCAGCCTCGAATGTCATCAGGCGCGCCGCCCAGAGTTCCGTGGCGCTGTCCGCAAGCATGAACTTGATCGCCTGCTGGTCTGACAGCATTTCATCCTGGATGGCCCTGCTTTTGGCGAATTCCGTTGCTTCCTCTATCAGCCGCGCCGCCGCGCCGCAACAGCGCGCCGCGATCATCATGCGTTCATGGCGGAACCAGCTGCGGGTATAATCCATGCCCTTGCCGGTAACGCCGATGCGGTTCCCCTCGGGGACAAACACGTCGTTAAAACGAAAAGTCGGATGGTGCGCGGCATAGGTGTGGCTGAACAGGGGATTGTCCGTCATCTCCACACCGGCGCTGTCGATATCCACGAAGAACAGGGCCTGGTCCCCGTTCTCCAGCCGCGCCTGCAGAATAAAATAATCGGCGTGGTTGGCGCTGGTTACGTAACGTTTTTCCCCGTTGATGCGGTAACCGCCCGGGCACCGGCTTGCCAGGGAATTGATCACTTCCCAGGAGCCGGATTCGGCTTCGGTAATGGCGTAACACTCGCCGCGGGAACCATCCAGCAGGGGCAGGATATAGGTCTTTATCTGTTCCTCGGTACAGGCTTCGAACATCCACTGCTGCGCCTCGGAAAAGCACCAGCACAACGCGTTGGTCACGCGCCCCAGTTGTTCCCATACCGCGACCTGCTCGGTCATGCCCAGCGCCAGTCCGCCGTATCGCTCGGGTACGTCCATCCTGCTGAAACCGAGTTCAACGGCAAGCTGCCTGTGGCGCCGGCGCGCCTCGGCCGGGATGATGCCGCCGTTGAACTCCGCTTCCAGTTCCCAGGGCTGTAATTCCTGCTCGGCAAACGCCCGGGCCTTTGCCTGCCATTTCCGTACGTCGCCGTCCAGGAAGAGTTGCATCGGTATTTATTCCAGTCCGGAGGAAGGCTGGAAGTAATCGGGAAGAACGATATGCAGGTAGTTCATTACCAGGTTCCGGGCCCGGTTGCGATCCATTTCTTTTGGCGTCAACAGTATATCCAGCCACAGGCCGTCAATGAGCGCGTCCAGGGTCGTCGCCAGAACTTGCGGATCATGCCGGCTTTCAGCTTCGTCGCGCAACAATTCGGCAAACAGTTCAGCCTCCACTTCCACGTAACGACGGTCATACTCGGCACAGGTCTTCATATAGACGGGGCGCGAGCGGGTTTCCCCCATGAAAGCGAACCAGACCGCCAGTTTTTTGCGGTCACAGATAGTCCTGCTGAAGTCAAGTTCCACCAGCGCGGCGAGTTTGTCCGCCGGCGCAGGTCCAGCCCTTTCCAGGGTCTTTGCCCATTGCCGGAGGTATTCTTCAGATATGTATTTGAGCGTTTCCAGCAACAGTTTGTCCTTGCTCTTGAAGTGCAGGTTGACGATACCCAGGCTCAATCCCGCTTCCCTGGTAATGTCGGCCATGGTCGTAGCCGAAAAACCGCGTTTGGCCACGCAGTTTATGGTCGCCTTGATGAGTTGCTCCCGGCGGCGTTGTTTTGCCAGCGTCCTGCTGTCAGTGATGTTCCCGGAGTCTGTGTGCATGGCGTATGACCTCAAGTCATGGTTTGCGCGCGCTACTTCATGGACCGCAGGTACCAGTCGATGAAACAGCGCGTGAAACCCTCCATCCCGGTATATGGTCCCGGCCGGTAAAATGTCGAATTGATACCTTTCTGGTTGTTCTCGATGATGCGTTTGTCGGCGATCGTGGTGATATCCCAGAGCCACGTCAAATCGTCCCGCTCGTAGTCTTTCCCTTCCTGCGCGGACCCGTTGACCAGCCAGGTGATATCGCAGGCGCTCTCCGTAACGCTCAACGGCCTGAAGTGATAGATCACCACGTGATCACAATACGCCAGGCAGAACGTGAACGGTCCCACCTGTATATCGGTCGCCCCGCCGTCGTAGCCGCGGATAGCGCCGAGCAGCGGCGCCACCGGTTTGCCGTCGCGGCTGCCCGTGACGAACCCGTCGAACAGGGGATACCTGTCGAAGCCCCGATCGGTACCTACGGCGCCGGCATCGAGCCAGCTTCTGTCGATACAATGACCGGTCAATCCCAGTTCCTCACCCCGGGCCATAACCCGTTCCAGCAGGCCGGCAACTTCCTCGTCGGGCAGTGTGCGGCCGTGGCCTTCTGCGTACTCGGGATGGGCCGGCGTGCAGTGGTAGCATTCACAGTAATTCTCAACCGCGAGTTTCCAGTTTGCCTGGATGGGATAGCTTTGCCGGTGCGCGACCTTTGCCTTGTCCAGACGGTAGGGGCGGAGGCATTCATCCAGGTCGCGACGAATGGAGTCGAAGGGGGCAGGATCATCGGCAAAATTGATAAAGATCATGCCGTGAAGCACCTCCAGCCTCACTTCTCCCAATGCGTAGTCCGCTTTATCGAAGTCCGGCGGCGCGTAGTTGGCGCCACGCAACGCGCCGTCCAGTTGGTACGTCCAGCCATGGTAAGGGCACACCAGCAGTTGCTGCCGGCCGCTGGCTTCCAGGCAGATACGCGAACCGCGGTGCCGGCACAGGTTCAGCAGTGCCTTAACGGTACTCTCGTCGGTGCGGATAATGATGACGGATTCATTACCCAGTTCATAGAGGAAATAATCGCCTGTTTCGGGGACCTGGCTGAGGTGTCCCGCATACAGCCAGCACTTCATGAACAGCCGCTCCAGTTCGCGCCGGTAGATACCGGTATCCTGGTAGAAAACCTGCTGCAGGGAGAATCCTTCAGGCTGGTCCTCAATAAGCTTTGTTAATCCTGCCGTCATCTTTACACCCCGCGCAGGTACCACTCGTAATCCCTGTTGCTGACCTGCTCGTGGAACCGCTCGCATTCACTGCGGCGTACGATCTCGTACACCCGGCAGAATTCTTCCCCCAGGTATTCGGGCAATTTATGGTTGTCCCGAAATTGGTCAAGGGCTGCGTCCCAGCGGCGCGGCAGGGTGATCTCCTGTTGGTCGATGATTGTTCCTTCCGTGATCATCTCCGTTGGTTCGCATTGCCGGGTGATGCCGTAGTGGATGCCGGCAAGGACGGCTGCGGTTGCCAGGTAGGGATTGGCGTCTGCGCCCGCCACCCGGTGTTCGATGCGGGTATCCCGGGTATCGCAGACCGGTACCCGCAGGGCCACGGCACGGTGGTTGTATCCCCAGTTCGGGGACAACGGGACAAAGGATTCGGGTTGCAGGCGCCGGTAGGAGTTGGCGTTCGGGGCAAAAATGGCCATCGCTTCGGCCATGGTCTGCTGCAGGCCGCCGATGGCGTGTTCCAGAATGGCCGAGAGGGATGGCCTTGACCCTGTTTCCGGACCGGCAAAGACATTGTTCCCCGCCTCGTCGAACAGGCTGACATGGATGTGCAGGCCGCTTCCCGCGTAATCGATAAAGGGTTTCGCCATGAAGGCCGCGCCCAGTCCGTGCCTGAAGGCGGTACCCTTGATGATGCGTTTCAGCATGGCGCCGTGGTCGCAGGCGCGCACCGGGTCATCCTCATGGTGCAGGTTAATCTCGAACTGCCCCGGAGAAAATTCGGGCAATGCCGTATTCGCGGGCACGTTCTGCGCTTCGCAATTGCGCTGTACGTCCATCAGCAACGGGTCGCATTCCCACAGGTCCTCCAGGGTTGCGTATTGCAGGCCTTCCTGTTTCAGGCCGGTGCCGGGGATCCTGCCCAGGCGCGGCTGCGGGACGTCATCCTCGCCGGATTCCAGGAGGTAGAACTCGAACTCCGTCGCGACCACGGCCTGCAAGCCCGCTTCCTGCAGCTTGTCGCGGACACGCTGCAACACGTGGCGGGGGTCCGCAAACCATGGAGCGCCGTCCAGGTCGTACAGGGAAACGAATGCCTGGGCAACGGCTGAATCGTCGAGCCAGGGAACCGGCGCCAGGGTGTTTGCCACCGGGTAACCCATGATGTCCGGGTCTCCGTCCCGGGTGCCGAAACTGATGTCAAAGGGAACCTCCCCGCGACTGTCCACCAGCGGTGTGGAGGCGCACATCTTGAGTCCCTGCAGGTACAGGGTCTCAAGCTCATCCCGGCCGATACGTTTGCCGCGCAGGATGCCGTTAATATCCGGAAGCAGGAGTTCCACCATCTTCGTGCGCGGGTGTCTCTCCAGGAATTCCTGCAGTTCTTCGGCGATTTCCGGTTTCCGGTTCTTCAAGTCGTTACCCCGGGTTGTTGATGTGTGGGATCAGAGTAAAAATATGGTCACTCTCAGGCACTTCAGGATTTATACTCTGTCTTCACAATCTCGTCATAAATATGCTTCAGCAGTCAGCGGGAGTCCTGCGCCGCCGCGGCGGGTCGAAAAAAGCGCCTTCCAGCACCCGGCACCGGGCCATCAGGCGCTTCCATTGCAATTCACTATTGTAATAGACCTCGGCGTAGAGTTCATCGTCCGGCTTGCCCCAGGGCGCTTCCAGTGACGCCAGCGCAATGTTCATCTTTGCGCTCGGCGACCACACCGCCGAGGTCACGTGCCCGACGACTTTCTGTTTTCGATTGCAGATGAACGAATCGGCTGCGGGCTTGTTGCCGGCGATGTCCAGCCTGACCAGGTTATAACGCGAACCTTGTCGCTGTTCTTCCAGCAAGGCCCTCCTGCCGTTGAAAACCGCTTTGTCGAAATGCACCAGCCGGCCCAGGCCCAGTTCAAACGGTGAACGGCCCCGGTCCGGGCGCACCACCTCCACGGCCGGGACGAACTCCACGCCTGCCTGGATAAACCCCGCCTCGATGCGCGCCATGTCCAGCGCCTGGCTGCCGATGGGCAGGATACCGAAGGGCTTGCCGGCCGCGAACACGGCATCCCACAGTGTTTCGGCATGGGCCGCTTCGATCCACAGTTCATAACCCAGGTCGCCGGTAAAGCCGGTGCGGGATACCGTCAATCCGGTACCGTCAAAAGGGTAGTGGCGTAACTCAAACGGTTTCAGGTCCTCGATGCCGTCCAGGTTCATGGCTTTCAGGGTCCGGCAGGAGGTGGGGCCTTGAACGGCGAGGGCGGCGATCCCGTCCGATTCATCCTCGATCTCGACGTCGAACCCGGTTGCCGTCGCCAGCAGCCAGTCCAGGTGGCGTTCCTGCGAGCACAGGCGCCAGTGATGTTCACCCAGGTGGAACACCGTCCCGTCATCCAGCAGGTGACCCCGGTCGTTGCACCAGAGCGCGTACATGACGCGCCCCGGACTCAGCGTATCCATCCTGCGCGTCATCAGCTTGTCCAGGCAGGCCAGACCCTCTGTCCCGGTAATGCGGTACTTGGTCATGGGACTCAGGTCAAACACCGAGGTGGCGTTGCGGATGGCGAAATATTCATCTTCCAGGGTGGTATAACAATCAACGGCGGTATACCCCTTCCAGGATGACCAGCGGTTGGTCTCGCACGCGGCCGAGGTACGCGCATGGAACGGCGTCGGCAATACCCGCTTTTGAGTTTCCCTAACCTGCATGTCGACGCCCCCGCTCGTCATTTGTATGTTGCCGAAGGGGACGGATTTCAAATCCGTCCCCGGATACACTGATCATCACAAGGTTTTCTCCTGTTTCAGTATCTCGTTTGCTGCGTTGCGTCCCGGCAGCCCCAGCACACCGCCGCCGGGATGACAACCGGCGCCGCACAGGTATAAACCCGTAACCGGCGTGGCATAGCGTGCCGCGCCCGGCACGGGGCGCAGCATCATGAACTGGTCCAGGCTGTATTCACCGTGGTGCCAGTGCCCGCCCTGGATATTGAACTCTCTTTCCAGGTCGGACGGGGTCAGTAATTCGGCGCCGGTGATCTGCCCGCGGATACCCGGTGCGTAATCTTCCAGTTGCCCGACCAGCAGTTCCATGAAGGCGTCCCTGCCGGTTTCCCACCCGCTGCGGAGCGTGAAGGGCGCGTACTGGACCACGGCAGAGAGGACGTGTTTCCCCTCCGGCGCCAGGCCGCTGTCCCGGAGGGACGGGACGCTGATTTCCATGACGGGGCGTCCGGAGAACCTGCCGTACTTGGAGTCGTCAAACGCGCGCTCAATGTGCAGCAGGGAGGGAGCAATCAACAGGCGCTGGCCTGTCTGCGTGTCTGTCAACCCCCGGAATTCCGGTAAACCGTCGAGGGCCAGGTGCAGTTTCGCCGCCTTGCCCTGCATGCGGATGTTGCCGATACGCCGCGCGAAACCGGTCTCGATGTTCCTGGCGCCGACCAGTTGCAGAAACGTGGTTTTGGGGTCGGCGTTGGATACGACCAGCCCGCTGCCGATATGTTCGCCGGCCGCCGTTTCAACCCCGGTTACCCTGTCGCGGTCCAGCAGTATCCGTTTCACCGGCGTTGCCGTCCTGATTTCCGCGCCCGCGGCTTCCGCAACGTTGCGCAGCGCCCGGCTGACCGTTCCCATTCCTCCTGCCGGCAGCGATACACCGTTGCCCTGTAAGCGGCCGGTCAACCGGTACAGCCAGGTCAGGACCGAACCCGGCGAGCGCGGACCGAGGTTGCTGCCCAGCAGGGCATCCAGGCCCAGGGCGCCCTTCAGCAGGTCGCCGGCAAAGGTTTCCTGCAGTACGTCGTAGATGTTGATTGCGCCGGTGCGCAGCAGTTCCTGCATCAGGTCCCGGCCCAGCAGGCGCAGGTTCAGGCCCAGTTTCGCCAGCTCTGCCAGTTCCCCCGGGCCGGCGTACGCCAGGCGCGGCGGACGCTTCATGAACGTCTTTTGCAGTACGCCCGCGAAGCGCAGGAATTTATCCATGAACTCCGGGTACGCGGCGCGGTCGGCAGCGGACAGCCCGCCGCCTTCCACGGTATTTCCATCCAGGCTGAGGTGGTTGCCGTCAGCCGACAGCGCGAGGGTGCCCAGGCCGGTCGCGGCCAGGCTCATACCGTGCCGGTCAAGCTGCAGCTCCGATACGACGGCAGGCGCCAGCATATACAGCAGGTGCGCGCCGGCGGAAACCGAGTGGCCGGGAGCGAACTCACGGGTGACGGCCGCGCCGCCGACCCGGTGGTTTGCTTCCAGCGCCAGCACCGAACAACCGGCGCGGGCCAGGTAGGACGCGCAGACCAGGCCGTTATGGCCGGCGCCGATGATGATTACGTCATATTTGCTGCTCATCTACTGGTCCCTTCAGGTGGCAGGGGACGGACTTAAAGTCCGTCCCCAGGTGTCCGCTATTCATCGCTGAACGCTTCCGGGACGATGTTCTTCCGATTCAGGTCCCGCAGTATTTCCCGCGCCGAGTTGGCGCCCGGCGCGCCCATGACGCCGCCGCCCGGATGGGTGCCGGAACCGGACATGTACATGCCTTTGACAGGTCCCCGGTACTGGGCATAGCCGGGGAACGGCCGGTTGAACAGCAACTGGTCCATGGTCAGTTCACCCTGGAAGATATTGCCCTCGGTCAGTCCCACCTCGTTTTCCAGTTCCCGCGGCGTGCGGATTTCGGCGTGCAGGATCAGGTCCTTGAAATCGGGACTGTATTCCGCTATCTGGTCGATGACGGTCTGGCCGAACCGGTCGCGCTGCTCATCGGTCCAGTCTCCGCCGTTCACCTGCGGCGGGCAGTACTGGACGAATACGCTCATCATATGCTTGCCGGGAGGCGCCATGGTGGGGTCTACCCGGGTGGGGATCAAGGTATCCAGGTACGGGTCTTTTGACCAAGTGCCGTTCTTCCAGTCGTCGTAGGCCTGTTCCATGCGCTCCAGCGAGTCGATGAAATGGAAGTCGGCCTTCAGCAACTCATGGTCCCGGTGGACCGCGTGAAACGTCGGCATGCCGTCCAGCGCGATATTGAGCTTGCCGGAAGAACCGCGAATCTTGAAGTTGCGCGCTTTTCTGACCACGTCTTCCGGCAGGTCCTTCTCGTCCATGATGTCCAGGAAAGTGCGTTTCGGGTCCAGGTTGGAAACCACGACGCCGGCGTAGTATTCATCGCCGTTTTCCAGCACGACGCCCCTGGTTCGCCGGTCCTTTACCAGGATTTTGTCCACCCCGGCGTCGACCTTGATCTCGCCGCCGTGGGCCTGGAAGGCGCCGGCCAGGGCGTCGGCAATGGCGCCCATGCCGCCCCGGGCAAACCCCCAGGAACCGATACTGCCGTCCACGTCTCCCATGTAGTGATGCAGCAGCACGTAGGCAGTGCCGGGAGAATAGACACCCAGGGCGGTGCCGATGATACCGCTGCCTGCCAGGTGCGCCTTGACGATATCCGTTTCAAAATATTCATCGAGAAAGTCGGCGATGCTCATGGTCCAGAACCGGATCGTGTCGTACAGGACGTCTTCACCCAGGTCCCAGTAGGTTTTTACCAGGTGCACCAGTTCCATCAGGTCGCGCGGTCTGAACGACGCCGGGTCGGGCGGGGTCCTCATCAACAGCGGACGGATCAGCCGGGTCTGGCGCATCACGTCCGCCTCGTAGCGATGATATGCGTCCGCATCACGCTTCGAGTGCCTGGCCATCTCGCGGTACTGGCGTTCTGCATCGCCGTAATTGCCGAAATAATCCCCGTTGCGCATGAAGGTGATGCCGCCTTCATAAGGAATGATCTGCAGGCCGTGCCGGGCAAGCTCCAGGTCGCGATAAATCTCCGGCCGGAACAGGCTGCACACGTAGGAGCAGTTCGAGTAGGTCCAGCCGGGATACAGCGACCGGCTGACGGAAGCCCCGCCTATCCAGGGATTTTTTTCCACGACGAGCACGTCCAGGCCCGCCTTGGCAAGGTAGGTGGCATTGGTCAGGCCGTTATGGCCGGCGCCGATGACGATGGCGTCGTATTTCTTCATGCCTGCCTATCTTTGCGCCTCGTTTCCGGCGCTGCCGCCGACACTGTCATGTTGCTGTTCCAGTGTCATGTCGACTGCCTGTTCGAACCTGGTAATGGTCTGCGCGATACAGGTCTCGTCATGGGCTTCGGAGAGGAACCAGGGCTCCCGCGAATCGGGCTCCACCAGTACGCCCGCGTCATGCAGGTTCGGCGCCAGCGCATCGTAAAAGCTGTAGTCCGAACGCGTCCAGTCGCGGTAGTCTCGCGGCGCTTCCGGGCTGAAAAACAACCCTGACATGGAGGGATGGCCGACAAAACAATGAGGGATGCCGCGCCGGGACAAGACCTGTCCGATACCATCCCGCAGTTGCGCGCCCTGCCCGGCAATGAATGCCAGCGCGTCCGTTTCATCGAGGATCTCCAGGGTCCTGTCGGCAGCCGCCAGCGACACCGAGTGCCCAAAGTATGTGCCGCCGTGAACCACCCGGTCGCCGATAACGCGCATGATATCCTCCCTGCCGGCCAGTGCGGAGATCGGGTAGCCGTTGGCGATCGCCTTGGCAAAGGTGCACAGGTCGGCATCCACGCCCAGCAATTCCTGTACGCCCCCTTTTGCCACGCGGAACCCGGTTTTTACTTCGTCTATGATCAGCAGAACGTTGTAACGGCTGCACAGTTCGCGCACGTCCCTGAGATATTGGCCGGTGGCGGTGATGGAACAGCAATTACCCATCATGGGTTCTATCAGGAACGCGCCTATGTTACCGGCGCGCTGGCGGAACAGGCTTTCGAGCCGGTCGGAATCATTCATGGGAACGCTGTGGATCAGTTGGCGGTACAGGTCGGGGACACCCTCGCCGTAGGGCAAAAGTTCCGGATCCCCTTCTTTTTCCTGCCAGTCTTCAACCTCCGCGTACCATAATGCCTCGCTGAACACGCCATGGTATCCGCCTTCCACCAGCACATACTCATCCTTGCCGGTATAGGCGCGCGCCAGCCTCAGGGCGGCCATCACCGCTTCCGTGCCGGTGACGGAAAACCTGACCAGTTCGGCACAGGGCACCATGCCGGAAATCCGCTCAGCCACCCGGTATTCAAGCTCCGTGGCGAGCGCAAACACGCCGCCCACGTCCATGCCGTTACGGACGGCCTCGTCTACACGTTCATCGGCGTAACCGAGGATAGCGGGGCCGAAGCCCAGGCGGTAATCGATATATTCATTACCGTCGATGTCCCACAGTCGGGCGCCTTTGCCCCGTTCGACGTAAATCGTCCTGCCATCACCCCAGTAACGAAAATTGGAGGTTACGCCCAGGGGCAGGCGCTGCAGCGCCTTGTCAAAATGAGCAGTGGATTTTTTACGGCTGCGGGACATAATTTCCTCAGCTTGTTACAGGACGGGCCATGATGCCACATGCGCGTGGCGCTGTCCATAAAGTTGAATGAGCATTCATTCAATGAAGGAAAGCGTGCCGGTAAATTAATATGTGTAAATCTCATAATCCTGTGATAAAAAAGATCCCGCCATAACGAATAATGACGAACATCTTCATGTAAGCTTCGCTATCCGGTAAACTGCCAGCCGATATGGTTATACGCCACCGCATTACATACGCTTTCCTGGTATTGGCATTGACGGCCGCCTTGTCAGGCTGCCAGTCGGCGTTCGGCCCGCAGGCCCTCGCACGTACCCATCCCGCCTACAACGAGGCCATCATCGCCTCGATCAACGAGCAGATGCTGCAGAACCTGGTACGGATGCGCTACCGGGATGTAACCTTTTTCCTGGAAATAAGCAGCGTGACCGCCAGCATGACCCTGGGCGCCAACGCGGGAGTTAACGCCGACGTGAACCTTGGCAGTGGCGATACCTTCTCACCCGGCCTGGGAGTTGCCTACGCCGACAAACCGACCATCAGTTACACACCGTTGCGGGGTGAAGAACTGCTCAAGAGCATTCTCAGCCCGTTGCAACTGGAGGCTGTGCTGGTACTGACACAGTCAGGCTGGAATATCAGCCGGGTGTTCGGATTGTGTTTTGAAAGGATCAATAATCTTTACAACGCACCCAATGCGTCAGGACCGACACCCGCCCAGGAACCGGACCATGAGGATTTCGGCCACCTGATGGACGCGCTGCATACCTTGCAAAAAAACCAGCTCATTGAAATCGGCGTCAATGAAGCAGGGAGTATCGTTATCAAGCTGATCCGGGATAATCATGCCTACAACTATCGAATTGAGCAGGTCTACACGTTGCTGGAACTCGACCCCGGCAAGGATGAATTCACCCTGGATACGGATTTTCTGAGTATGGATAATACGCAATGGACCGTGCGTCCCAGGTCCATCTCCGGCCTGCTGTATTATCTGTCACACAACGTCGAAGCGCCGCCCGGCCACCATCACGAACTGGTAACGGTCACCAGGACTGAAGACGGCAGACGCTTCGACTGGAATGAAACCCCGGCGGGACGCGTATTCAAAATACGTACCAGCGAGGAAAGGCCCGTAAACGCCTACATCGCCACCCGTTACCGGGGCCACTGGTTCTATATCGAAGACACCGACCTGGAATCCAAGTCCACGTTCACGTTGTTGCGCCAGTTGTTCGACCTGCAGGCCGGTCAGACCAACCCCCAGGTGCCGGCGTTGACCATACCGGTCAGGTAAGCAGAAATCCGGTTCTGTCAATCAACAGAACAGGTGTATTTGATGCCGCAAGACGCGCAGGGACGCATGGTCTGACGAGTTGTGGAAATACCATGAGCAAAGTGATTATGCCTTTGAAATCCGTATAAAAACAATTTTGTGCATTGCAACGTTTGAATTAATCCGGCAAGTTATTTATAATCCCGCAATTCTGCCCGTCACCGTGGATAAGAATCAACGACTGAACGGTCCGATCCTGGCCCGTATTTCTCACCAGGTGATGCGAAGATCGCGCTGGATTTTTTGCGCTAACGGGTGCCTGCGACCGAAAGCATAGCCGTGGCTCTGGTTGAGGAAGCACGCGCCCGTTAGCGCAAAAAAGACAAGCGAGGGCGCGTCACCTGGTGAGAAATGCGGGCCTTGGGCAGAAACACAACGTAACGCATCTCACACGCAGGAGTTGTACCTGGTGGACAGATTTTTGAAATCTCCGTATGTCAATGCCGTTCCAGACAGGATCGCAATGATACAAATCGGGCTCGCATTCGCTGCCGGCGCGCTGTTGCTGCCGGTGCTGGGCCGCGTCGCGGCCATGTCTGCCGTCCTTGCGGGCCTTATCAGCGCGTTGTCGACCTGGTATACCGGGAGAAAGGTATTCAACAGCAGGGCGAAGAACGCGCAGCAGTTCGTAAGGAATCTCTACCTGGCGCATTTTATGAAACTGTTGCTGGTGATCGCGCTGTTCTGCATCGTGTTTGCAACCATGCCGGTCAATTTTCCGGTGTTCGTGACCACCTATGCCGCTACGCTGGCGGTATATGGCTGGGCGCTTGCCGCGAACATGCGGACCCGGCGGGGATAACCGGACAGCAGGATAAAACGGAGAACGGAACATTGGCAGAAGGCACCCCGGCCGGATATATCCAGCATCACTTGCATAACCTGACCTTCGGCAGGCACCCCGACGGCAGTTGGGGCCTTGCCCATTCACAACAGGAAGCAGTGGATATGGGCTTCATGGCCATCCACGTGGATACCATGTTCTGGTCGGTATCACTGGGGATATTGTTTTTGTGGTTGTTTCGCCGCATCGCCGTCTCCATCTCCGTTGAAAATCCCGGCCGCCTGCAATCCTGCATCGAGGTAATAGTGCAAATGGTGGATAACTCCGTGAAGGAGACGTTTCACGGTAAAAACCCGCTTATCGCACCGCTGGCGCTGACCCTGTTCGTCTGGATCTTCCTGATGAACTTCATGGACCTGATACCCGTTGACTTTATTCCCCACAGTACCTACCTGATGGGTATTCCCTATATGAAGGTAGTGCCCACCACCGACGTTAATGCAACGTTCGGCATGGCCTTCGCGGTGTTTTTCCTGATGATCTATTACGCCATAAAGGTCAAGGGGCTGGGCGGTTTTCTCGGCGAACTGGCCTTTCAACCGTTCGGCAAGGCGTTGCTGCCGGTCAACCTGGTACTGGAACTGGTCGCACTGTTTGCCAAACCGCTTTCCCTGTCGTTGCGTTTATTCGGCAACCTGTTTGCCGGGGAACTCATATTCATTTTAATCGCTGCCCTGATCCCGTTCTGGGCGCAATGGACCCTGTCCGTGCCGTGGGCGATTTTCCATGTTCTGGTTATCACATTACAAGCCTATATTTTTATGATGTTGACTATTGTCTATCTCAGCATGTCGCATGAGACCCATTAACTCACTAAATACCTGACAGGAGACGTTCTATGGAATCAATTATCAGTTTTTCAGCCCTGGCAGCCGGCATCATGATCGGTCTGGGAGCCTTGGGCGCCGGCGTGGGCATCGGTATTCTGGGGAGTAAATTCCTGGAAGGCCTGGCCCGTCAACCCGAACTGGCAGGGGTGCTGACACCCCGGATGTTCCTGATGCTGGGCCTGACCGACGCCGTGCCTATTATCGCAATCGCATTCGCCGCGTTTCTCATGTTCGCCAACCCGTTCGTGGTTCAGTACGAAGCCACCGATCATGCAGCCAAGGTCAGCGAAGTCGACCCAGGGTAACCTGAATGAATATTAACCTGACACTCATCGGCCAGGCGATTTCGTTATTTATATTCGTCTGGTTTTGTATGAAATTTATCTGGCCGCCTATCATCAATGCCCTGCAGGAACGTGAGAAACGTATTGCCGACGGCCTGGCCGCCGCGGAAGCCGGACAGAACAAACTGGTGGAGGCGGACCAGCGCTTGTCGGAACTGGTCGATGAGGGCAAGCAGAAAGCCAATGAAATCATCACCCAGGCACAGAAACGAGGTGATGAGATCCTTGAAGAGGCGAAACACGCAGCCCGGGTGGAAGGCGATCGTCTGATCGAAGCGGCCCAGGCCGAAATCGAGCGGGAACGTACCCAGGCCAGGGACCGGCTGAGGCAGGAAGTGGCTGTGCTGGCGCTGGCCGGCGCGGAACGCATCCTGATGCGCGAGGTCGACAAGAATGCCCATGACGAAATCATGGCCGGCATAGGCGCCGAGTTGTAAGCACCGCAACATGCTTGAGAATTCAACCATTGCCAGGCCGTATGCCAGCGCGGTCTTTGAACTGGCGCTGGAAAGCGGCCAGGTTGAGGATTGGTCGGCCATGCTCGGGTTGTTGAGCCTGCTCGTTTCCGACCCGACCATGCGCCAGCTGATCACCAACCCCAAGGTCAGCCGCCGGCAACTTCAGGACCTGGTGCTCGAGGTGTGTGGTGACGGACTTTCAGACCTGGGACGCAACCTGGTAAAGATACTGGTACAGGGAGATAGGCTGCAGTACGCGTCCAGTATTAAGAGTCAGTATGAGCAAATGCGGGCTGCTGCGGAAGGCAGAGTGGACGTAGAGGTTGTGGCGGCATATGCGCTGGACGAACAGCAGCAGGCCGGCATAGCTGAAATCATAGCGGAGCGCCTGGGTAAGCAGGTAAATGTAAAGACTTCAGTAGAGGAATCACTGATCGGTGGCGCAATCATCCGTGCTGGTGATTCGATTATTGACGCTTCCCTGCGCGGCCGCCTGACCGAATTGCGAAATGAACTTGTTCGTTGATTCAGTAATCGTGGAAATATCAGAGGAATAGTAATGTCAATCAGTGCAACAGAAATCAGTGAACTGATAAAAAAGAAGATACAGGACTTTGACCTGGATACCGATGCGCGTACGGAGGGCACCATCGTCAGCCTGTCCGACGGGATCGCGCGTATCCACGGCCTGAGCGACGCCATGCAGGGCGAGATGATCGAGTTTCCGGGCAATACCTACGGCCTGGCGCTCAACCTGGAACGCGATTCGGTCGGCGCAGTCGTCCTGGGGAACTATGAGCACATATCCGAAGGCGACACCGCCAAGTGCACCAAGCGCATCCTCGAGGTGCCGGTCGGGGAAGCCCTGCTGGGCCGGGTGGTGGATTCGCTTGGCAATCCCATAGACGGCAAGGGTGAGATCAGTGCCGGTGACACCTCTCCCATCGAAAAGATTGCCCCCGGCGTCATCCAGCGGGTCTCTGTTGCGCAACCGGTGCAGACCGGCCTGAAATCCATCGACTCTATGGTGCCCATCGGCCGTGGTCAGCGCGAGTTGATCATCGGCGACCGGCAGACCGGCAAGACCGCGGTGGCGGTGGATACCATCATCAACCAGAAAGGCACCGGGGTGAAGTGCATCTACGTGGCGATAGGCCAGAAAGCTTCCTCCGTCAACGTGGTGATACGCAAGCTGGAGGAACACGGCGCCATGGAGCACACCATCGTGGTCGCGGCGACGGCCTCGGATTCGGCGGCCATGCAGTATATCTCGCCCTACGCCGGCTGCGCCATGGGCGAGTATTTCCGCGACCGCGGCGAGGATGCCCTGATCATTTATGACGATCTGACCAAGCAGGCCTGGGCTTATCGGCAGGTGTCGTTGCTGTTGCGGCGGCCGCCGGGGCGCGAGGCCTACCCGGGCGACGTGTTCTACCTGCATTCGCGCCTGCTGGAGCGCGCATCGCGCCTCAATGAGGAGGCCGTCGAGAAACTGACGGACGGAAAAGTCAAGGGCAGGACCGGATCGCTCACGGCCCTGCCCATTATCGAGACCCAGGCAGGCGACGTCTCCGCGTTCGTGCCTACCAACGTGATTTCCATCACCGACGGCCAGATTTACCTGGAGACGGACCTGTTCAACTCCGGGTTCCGTCCGGCGATCAACGCCGGCTTGTCGGTGTCCCGCGTCGGCGGCGCGGCGCAGACGAAGATCATCAAGAAGCTGGGCGGCGGTATCCGCCTGGCCCTGGCCCAGTACCGCGAACTGGCGGCCTTTGCCCAGTTCGCATCCGACCTGGACGAGGCCACCCGCAAACAACTGGAACGCGGCCAGCGGGTGATGGAGTTGATGAAGCAGAAACAGTATTCCCCGCTCAGCGTGGCCGGCATTGCCGTGAGCCTGTATGCGGTGGAAAACGGTTATCTCGACGACGTTGAACTGGAGAAGGCGGGCGATTTCGAAGCGGCGCTGCATAACTTCATGCACAGTGAACGCAAGGAACTCATGGCTGAGATCCAGGAAAAGGCAGAGTACACGGACGGGATCGCGTCCGCATTGAAGGACAGCCTGGAAGAATTCAAGAACAACCATACCTGGTAAGCGGGGACAACGGGAAATAGTACCGGGGTAATCAGGTGGCAGTAGGTAAAGAAATCCGCACCAAGATCGCCAGTGTGAAGAACACCCAGAAGATCACCAAGGCGATGGAGATGGTGGCCGCCAGCAAGATGCGCAAGGCCCAGGAGCGCATGCGCGCGGCGCGGCCCTATGCCGACAAGATCCGCAACGTGATCGAGCACCTGGGAGCGGCCAACCCCGAGTACAAGCACCCTTACCTCGTTGATCGCGAGGAGGTCAAGCGGATAGGACTGGTGATCATCTCCACCGATCGCGGCCTGTGCGGCGGGCTCAATTCGAACCTGTACCGGGATGTGCTCGGGAAGATGAAACAGTGGGATGACGCCGGGATAGGGATTGACCTCAGCATCATCGGCAACAAGGCGGTGGGTTATTTTCGCAGGCTCGGCGCAAACATCGTAGCCCAGACCACCCACATCGGCGATACGCCCGGTCTCGACACCTTGATCGGCGCCATCAAGGTAATGCTGGATGCGTACCTGGAACAGCAGATTGATGAACTGTATATCGTCTCCAACCAGTTCATCAATTCAATGACGCAAAGACCGAGAGTGGAACAGCTTATCCCGATACGCCACCTGGGAGACGATGACCTGAAGCATTACTGGGATTATATCTACGAACCGGATGCCAAAGAGGTGCTCGACCAGTTATTGCTGCGTTACGTGGAATCACTGATTTACCAGGCGGTAGTGGAGAATATCGCCTGTGAACAGGCGGCCCGCATGGTTGCCATGAAGAGCGCTTCCGATAACGCCGGCACCCTGATCGACGAGTTGCAATTGATTTACAACAAGGCGCGCCAGGCCGCGATTACACAGGAAATCTCCGAGATAGTCGGCGGGGCGGCGGCAGTGTAAGTGTGAGGATGCAGGTTGGGATGGCATTATCAAGACCGTCGACAGCCAGGGAGGGCTGGCGATGAGCGTACAGGGATGTATTCACAGCGTGTCTTGATAATGCCATCCCAACCTGTCTGTATGCTACAAAGAATACACAGATGAAGAGGACGAAAAACTAATGAGTGGTGGAAACATTGTACAAATCATCGGCGCGGTAGTGGACGTGGAATTTCCCGGCCACGCCATTCCGAAAGTCTACGATGCGCTGAACGTAGATGCCGAGGGGGTGGAGACCACCCTGGAAGTGCAGCAGCAACTGGGCGACGGCGTCGTGCGCACCATTGCCCTGGGATCCACGGACGGACTGCAGCGGGGCCTTAAAGTGGATAACAGCGGCGCGCCGATCTCGATTCCGGTGGGTGAAAAGACCCTGGGCCGGATCATGAACGTACTGGGCGAGCCCATCGACGAACGCGGACCTGTCAATACCGATGAGAAATGGAGTATCCACCGGGAGGCGCCAATATTTACCGACCTGAGCCCGACGACGGAACTGCTGGAAACCGGGATCAAGGTGATCGACCTCATCTGCCCCTTCGCCAAGGGCGGCAAGGTCGGCCTGTTCGGCGGCGCCGGCGTCGGCAAGACGGTCAACATGATGGAGCTCATCAACAATATCGCCACCCAGCATTCCGGCCTGTCCGTATTCGCCGGAGTAGGCGAACGCACCCGTGAGGGCAACGACTTCTACCACGAGATGCAGGAGGCGGGGGTAGTCAACATAGAAAACCTGGAAGAATCGAAAGTATCCATGGTTTACGGTCAGATGAACGAACCGCCCGGCAACCGGCTGCGGGTCGGGTTGACCGGGTTGACCCTGGCGGAAAAATTCCGCGACGAGGGCCGGGACGTCCTGTTGTTCATCGACAATATTTACCGTTTCACCCTGGCCGGCACCGAAGTATCGGCCCTGCTGGGACGCATGCCCTCCGCCGTGGGCTACCAGCCGACCCTGGCCGAGGAAATGGGCCGGCTGCAGGAACGCATCACCTCCACCCGGACGGGATCCATCACCTCGATCCAGGCCGTGTACGTGCCGGCGGATGACCTGACCGACCCGTCTCCGGCCACGACTTTCGCGCACCTGGACGCCACGGTGGTGCTCTCCCGGCAGATTGCGGAACTGGGTATCTACCCCGCCGTCGACCCGCTGGATTCCACCTCGCGGCAACTGGACCCGCTGGTGGTCGGACAGGACCATTACGATACCGCAAGATCCGTACAGAATACCCTGCAGCGGTACAAGGAGTTACGCGACATCATCGCTATCCTGGGGATGGATGAACTATCCGAGGAGGATAAACTGGTGGTGGCGCGTGCCCGCAAGATCCAGCGCTTCCTGTCGCAACCGTTCACCGTGGCGGAGGTATTCACCGGCACTTCCGGCAAGTACGTCCCGTTAAAAGACAATATCGAAGGGTTCAAGGCTATCGTCAACGGCGAATACGACCACCTGCCTGAACAGGCGTTTTACATGGTCGGGACTATCGAAGAAGCGGTAGAAAAGAGCAAATCGGTCTAAACTATAGCTGATCATGGCAACCATTCACGTCGATATCGTCAGCGCCGAAAGGGAAATCTATTCCGGCGAGGCGGAAATGGTCTTTGCCCCGGCGATCCTGGGGGAAGTAGGGATCGCGCCCGGCCATACGCCGCTGGTTACCCGGCTTGCGCCCGGCGAGGTCCGCATCAAGCAGGACAACGGCGAAGAGGAAGGGTTTTATGTCTCCGGCGGCATGCTGGAGGTACAGCCTGACGTAGTGACCGTCCTTTCGGATACGGCCATGCGGGCCGAGGACCTGGATGAGGCCGCGGTACTCAAGGCCCGGGAGGAGGCGGAACGCCAGTTGCACGACCGGGATGCGAATATAGAATACGCAACAGCCCTGGCAAAGAACGCAGAAGCCGTGGCGCAACTCCAGGCCATCCGCAGGATGCGTAAACGCACCGGACGCAGTTGACCTCAATTCCCCATGCCCGGAAGTACGCGCGCGCAATGGGGTCAGGTCGCACATTGCACATACGGTACGTAACGGGGACGGATTGTAAAACTGTCCCACATGTGCAATGTGCGACCTGACCCCATTGCGGACCTGCACCGCCGTATCGCCATGCCCCTGAGCGCCGTCATCCTTGCCGCCGGAAAAGGCAAGCGTATGCGCTCCTCCCTGCCGAAGGTGATGCACACCCTGGCGGGGAAAACCCTGCTGGCGCACGTGTACGACACAGCCTGCCTGCTCTCCTGCGATGATATCCATATCGTCTACGGCCATGAAGGGGATCAGTTGCGCAAGGCGCATGGGACGTTCGACGCCCGCTGGGTAAGGCAGGAACGGCAATTGGGGACAGGCCATGCCGTATTGCAGGTCATCGATTCCATTCCCGCCACCCATCATGTCATCGTGCTCTACGGCGACGTACCGCTGGTTACCGAACACACCCTGGCAACCCTCGTGGACACGGCCGGTGAAACCGGGTTCAGTCTCCTTACCTCACATCTTGACGATCCGGCGGGCTACGGCAGGGTCGTGCGCAACGAGGCCGGTCAAATCCTCAGGATTGTCGAGGAAAAGGATGCGGACGACGGGGAGAAACTGCTGCGAGAGATAAACACCGGGATGATGGTGGTGCGGGCGGACCTGCTGAAAAAATGGCTGGGCATGTTGACTGATGACAACGCACAGCGGGAATACCTGCTGACGGACATTGTCGGGCACGCCGTCAGCGGTGATGTGGATATCCGTTCGGTCAATCCGTCATCGGTGATGGAGATAAAAGGAGTGAATGACCGGGCGCAGCTGGCGGAACTGGAAAGACATTACCAGCTTATACAGGCCAGGAAGCTGATGAGCCAGGGAGTCACCCTGGCCGACCCTGCCCGCTTTGACCTGCGCGGGAGCCTGGTAACCGGGGAAGATGTTTTCATCGATATAAACGCGGTCATCGAGGGCGAGGTCAGCATGGGAAATCATGTCTCAATCGGACCGAACTGCGTTATCCGGGACAGCCGCATCGATGATTCCGCGACCATTTCCGCAAATTGTGTTATCGACAATGCCGTCGTCGGAAAAAGAAACAGGATCGGGCCTTTCGCCAGGATACGCCCCGGTTCGCGACTGGACGAGGACGTACGTGTAGGCAATTTTGTCGAGATAAAACAGTCGGATATAGGTCGCGGCACGAAAGCCAACCACCTCAGCTACATCGGTGACAGCGAAGTCGGGGAGCGGGTCAATGTCGGCGCCGGCGCCATAACCTGCAACTACGACGGGGTTGAGAAACACAAAACGATCATCGGCGACGACGTATTCATCGGTTCCAATACCGAACTCATCGCCCCCCTCAGAATAAATGACGGCGCCACTATCGCCGCCGGCGCCACGATTTCCAAAGACGTGGAAGCCGATGCCTTGGCAATGAGCAAACGGGAAGCGAAAGTCGTGAAGGGCTGGAAGCGCAACAAAAAACGGAAAAGGGGACAGAATTAATTCTCTCCCCGGAAGTTACACGGCAATTTATGAAAGATATGACATTCTCGACAGCAGACCTCCACGATGCGCATGAGGGAAAAGTGCAGGTTGCCAACGTACTCATGCAGGGTTACGGGCTAAAGACCAGGTTCTCCGGCCCCATCTCGACGGTCAGGTGTTTCGAGGATAATTCCCGGGTGAGGGCGGCCCTGGAGGAACCGGGCAAGGGCCGTGTCCTGGTGGTCGACGGCGGCGCCTCAATCCGTTGCGCCCTGGTAGGCGACATGATGGCGGAACTGGGCATGAAGAACGGCTGGGAGGGGATGGTGGTCTATGGTTGCATCAGGGATGCCGCGGTCATCGCCACACTGGACATCGGCATAAAAGCCCTGGGCACCAACCCCCGGAGGAGCGTTAAGAGAGGCATCGGAGAGCGCGACATCGCACTGGACTTCGGTGATACTACCTTTAACCCGGGAGACTGGCTCTATGCCGATGAGGACGGTGTCCTGCTCAGCCCGGTGAAGTTAGATTAAACGAACAGCAAGATCCGGGTGGCCGGGACCGGTGAATGGCTTATACTTCCCCCATGACTACCGCTTCCCGTCCAGGTTCGGCAAGTGACTACGACCAGATCGCGCAGGCAATCGCCTATCTGCGGGATAACGCCAGCCAGCAGCCCTCTCTCGAGCAGGTGGCATCGCAGTACGGATTGAGTCCCTGGCATTTCCAGAGGAAATTCAAAGCCTGGGTGGGTGTCAGCCCGAAGCGGTTCCTGGAGTTCCTGACCGTACAGCACGCAAAGGAGTTGCTGGACAAATCAGCCAGCGTGCTGGATGCCGCGCTGGACCTGGGGCTGTCCGGCCCGGGCCGGCTGCACGAGCAGTTCGTATCCGTCGAAGCCGTGACCCCCGGACAATACAAGCGCTTCGGCAACGGTTTGAAGATCGATTACGGCGTACATCCCAGTCCGGTCGGGCCGATGTTGCTGGCGCTGACAGAAAAAGGCATCTGTGAACTGGCATTCGGCTCGGCGGGAGTGCTCGACCAGGAAATACGCGATCTGGAAAGACGCTGGCCCGCCGCGCAGATTACCCATGACCCGCAGCGTACCGGGCCGGCTGCGGGCAGGATCTTCAATCCTCGCAGCCGGACACAAACCGGGAAGGGGCCTGAATTCCGGCTGATGGTGAAAGGGACAAATTTCCAGGTTAACGTCTGGCGCGCGCTGCTGAGGATTCCGGAAGGAAGCCTCATATCCTACAAGCAACTGGCGCACCTGACCGGCAACCCTTCAGCCATAAGGGCCACGGCCTCTGCGGTAGGCGCCAATCCTGTCTCATACCTGATTCCCTGTCATCGAATCCTGCGCGCTTCAGGGGAACTGGGCGGTTACCACTGGGGAATTGAACGCAAGCGGGCGCTCATTGCCTGGGATTCGGCGCTGGCCGAATCCGGGAAATAAAACAGCTCCTGTTCGATCTACATATTTCCGCTGCTGCACCGATCGTTTCCGTCCCCCGGATTGATCATATAGAATGCTCCACGATGGAAAGCACGGGCAAATCAGCTGAATGAGCGAGGCGCG
The DNA here is from genome assembly GCA_965243115.1 of Gammaproteobacteria bacterium. Taxonomy (GTDB): domain Bacteria; phylum Pseudomonadota; class Gammaproteobacteria; order Eutrophobiales; family Eutrophobiaceae; genus JAAXHV01. The sequence continues at coordinate 549,616 of CBDEUD010000003.1, forward strand.
TAATGCAGCGCAGACAGGAGAGGCATTTTTCCGTATAAACCGGGAAACCTGTGCCCTGCTCATAATCGATATGCAGAACGCCTTTCTGGAACCGGGCGCCATGCTTGAGGCGCCGATGGGCCGCGCTATCATTACCCGTCTTGTAAAGCTGGTCAGTGAGTGCAGAAATCTCGGCGTACCGGTGATCTGGGTCCGGCTCGACAGCAGCGCGCCCTACGGCGGTCTCCTGCTGGATAAGTATCCGCCGTTGAGGGAACAGCGAGTGCTATTCAAGGGCACCCACAGCTTCGAACTCTTTTCGGAGCTTCCGGCACCCCTGGATACCGAGTTTCATATCATCAAGCATAAATACGACGCGTTTCATGGTACGGATCTGAATACCTTGTTGAAAAACATCGGAGCGGATACGGTTATCATTACCGGGGTGACAACGAACTGCTGTTGCGAATCCACCGCGCGCAGCGCCTTCGAGCATGATTACAAGGTGGCCTTTACCAGCGACGCGACGGCTGCGTTTGAAGAACGCCTGCATGAAGCCACCCTGGGTACTGTAGGCGAATTATTCGGACGGGTGGTGACCGTGGCTGAAGTCATCGACGAGTTGAACAACAGCTCGATCTAGTATATTTGGGGTCAGAGTAAAAACTCCAGGAAGGAGTTTTTACTCTGACCCCAAATATAGAGGAGGAGACAGGCTTGAAACTCACGTTTGTACTGGTGCATGGCTCCATGCACGACGGGTCCTGCTGGGACGGGGTTATCGCGGAACTCAACAGGCTGGGCCATGCAGCTTACGCGCCGACACTGGCCGGTCACGGCGAGCAGGCCGGGAATTTTTTTACCCGGGCGGATTGTGTGAAATCCGTGGTCGACTACATCCTTGAGAGAGACCTACGCGACTTCATCCTCGCAGGTCACAGTTTTGCCGGTATCGTTATCCCGGGTGTTGCAGAACAGTTGCCGGATCGAATTAACCGGGTGGTGTTTCAGAACGCCATGGTGATGGAAGATGGAGAGTCTATCTACGATGTCATCCCACCCGTGCACAAGCAGATGTTCGACGCGGTGATCAAGAGAGAAGGCGAGCGAGCAAACTGGATACTGCCGTTCGATGTATTTCGTGAACGGTTTATTAATGATGCGGACCTGGAAACGGCCGAACAGGTCTACGCCAGGCTGCGGCCGATCTGCGCTTATTCCCAGAAAGAGAAAATCCCGATGCGCGGCTTCCGGAGGTTGCAGGTTCCAACGAGTTACATCAACTTCACCGATGATATCGTACTGCCCCACGGTGAATATGCCTGGTACCCCAGGATGGCGGACCGCCTGGGACTGTGCAGGGTGGTGCAAAAGCCGGGCAGCCATGAAGTGTGTTACACCAACCCGGAACTCCTGGCCGAGGCATTGATTGAGGCGGGCAGGCCGTAGGGGGTCAGGACGTCATCACATCGTTTTTACAGGTCGAATTTCAGCGAATTTCAGGACAACCACAAATTACAGGACATCCATGATCTTGAGAATCGACGAACGCAGTGTGTCTACCACCCAGTCAATTTGTTCTTTTGTGAGAACAAGAGGCGGTGACAGAATGATGAAGTCGCCAACGTTACGCGCAATCAGGCCGCGGCGGTACGCTTCCAGCGCGACTCGTCGTCCGATCTCGACGGAATAATCGAAGTTCTGCTTTGCCGCCTTGTCACGGACGAATTCAACGGCAAGCATAAAACACCTGCCGCGTACGTCACCGACGATATCAAGATCCGCCAGGGTTGCCAGCGCTCGCTCGAAGTACGGTCCGGTTTCACGCACATGGCCGCAGAGATTCTCGCGCTGGATGATTTCTATGTTCTTCAACCCTGCGGCGCAGGCAACAGGATGACCGGAATAGGTAAAACCGTGGGCGAAAACACCGTCATCGATGATTGCCCGGGAGATACGATCAGAGAACAGGGTTGCTCCCAGGGGTACATACCCCGACGTAATGCCTTTTGCTGCCAGGATGATATCGGGTGTAATGTTGAACATGTCTTCTGATGCAAACATGTGGCCCAGCCGTCCGAATGCCGTGACTACCTCGTCAGACACGTAGAGAATTCCGTAACGGCGGCAGACGTCCAGTGCGCGTCTGTGGTATCCGTCCGGCGCCATGATTACCCCGCCTGCTCCCATAATCGGTTCTGCGAAGAAGCAGGCTGTATTTTCAGCCCCGATTTCATTGATCTTTGCCTCAAGCTCGTTAATCAATGCATTGCAGTATTCCGCTTCGGACATGCCCTCGAACGGCCGATATACGTCAGGGCACGATACGTGGTGGACAAGCGGTACGTCATCGGTTGCCAGGTTGTGAAAACCGGCGTAATTTCGCTTTATCCCAGTAACGGACGCTGCAAGATACGTGCTGCCGTGGTAAGCATTCTCGCGGGAAATGATCAGCTTTCTGGATAGCTCACCCCTGGCCTGGAAGTAATAATGGGCCAGCCGGACTGCAGTGTCGACCGCGGTCGAACCGCCGGTAGTGAAGAAGACATGGTTCAGGTCCGCGGGCGCCAGTTTCGCCAGTTTCGCGGCAAGGGCGGATGCGGGTACGGATGACATATCGGTAAATGAATTGTAGAAGGGGAGCCTGAGGACCTGTTCGGCAATCGCGTCCGCCATCTCCTGCCTGCCGTAGCCGATATTCACACACCAGAGGCCGCCAATGCCGTCCAGATAGCGTTGCCCGTCGACATCATAAACATAAGCGCCTTCCGCCCTGTCAAACACCCGCGAGCCTTCATTGAGAAAGCGTGGAAATTCTGCGAACGGATGCAGAATGTGTTTCCGGTCGTATTCGTGATGTATGTTCCCGAAAACGTTATTCATGGGGTTCTCCTGTTCGATTAGCGGCCCGTGCATCATCTTTGAGGAGTAGAATTATATTGAGGAGAACGGCTGCCGCTATTTATCAATTGTTATAGTCGAACTCAATGCAGTATATTGCGTGGCGATGAATCTTTCTTCCGCATGGAATGCCGAACTTGGGAAAATTCTGGGGACGGCTGATATCGACGAGGTCTGGCGTTATATTTTTCACACGCTTCAGGAAGCGTTGGATATCAGCAGCATGAGTGTGATCCAGTATCTCGGCGATACCATGCCGTTGGTGTTGTTTTCCCATGCCGCCGACGATCCCGCGGGTGCGCGTATCACTGCGTACATACAGGGCGCCTACCTGCTGGACCCGTTCTTTCACGCCAGCCTCGGTGATCCCCTGGAGGGCTGTTATTCACTTGCCGAACTCTCCCCCGACGATTTCAGGGAGGGAGAGTATTACAACACGTTTTTCGCTGCTTACGGCCTTATGGATGAAATCAACCTGTTCTTCCAGACAGGTGACGGCAAGTCCGTGGCTATATCCCTGGGACGGGAGACGGGGGCGCGCAAGTTCGAACAACGCACGCGGGGCATCCTGGAGGAGGTCCATGATTTTTTACGGCTGGTCGTGGAACGATCCTCGGGCAAATCCGTAGCGCGTCAAGGAATGATTGATACGGAACTGAGGGCCGGATTCCACACCAAACTCAAGGAGGCTATGGAAAGACTTGGGACCAGTGTCCTGACCCCGCGGGAGAAGATGATCCTTGACCACCTGTTGCGCGGGTACTCCGTAAAGGTCACCGCCGAACGCCTGGGCGTATCCGAGGGGACCGTGCGTATCCACCGGCACAGTATCTACACGAAGCTTGATATCAGTTCACAGTCGGAACTCTTTTCCCTGGTAATCGAAGCGCTGAAATACATGGACCCGGCAGGCGACACGGACCCTTTGGCGCGCCTGCTCCCGCCATCCGATATCTAGCCGGGGCAGCATATATAACAAAAGTCATATAGTCCGTTCCATGTCCCGTTGCTAGTCTTTAATCTGGCAATGAGTGTTGGAGGAACGGCAAATGAGTATCTTGAAATACGCTAAATCGATGCTGGGTAAATTCATTGCGGCGCCGGTTTTCTTCAGCGCTGTTTTCGGCATGGCGGAAACAGCCGCCGCCACCATTGAGGAAATTATCGTCACTGCCCAGAAGCGTGCGCAGAGCGTGCAGGACGTGCCCATTGCAATTACCTCGCTGACCGGAGAAGAGATCGACGCGCTGGGCATGCGTTCCGCAGCGGACGTCCAGTACCAGATCCCCGGCCTGATAGTATCCTATTCATCGACCAATGCCATCCCGAATTTCGTGCTGCGCGGCATCGGCCTGAACGACTTTACCGCGATCCAGAGTTCTCCCGTGGCCGTTCACGTGGACGAGGTGTATTACGGTAACTCCACGTTGCTGAACTTCCTGTTGTTCGACATTGAACGGGTGGAGGCGTTGAAGGGCCCCCAGGGCACCCTGTACGGACGCAATTCAACCGGCGGCTCGGTCAACTTTTTTTCAAACAAGCCCACCGGAGAATTCGAAGCCGGGCTGGATTTGGGTTACGGAAATTATGAGGCATACAACATTGAAGGTTTCGTGAGCGGTCCCCTGGGTGAGACACTGTCCGGCCGGGTGTCTTTCAGCGTGACACAGCAGGATGGCGGGCCATATTCTCACCCGACCCTGGGCGAGGTTGGGGAACAGGACCGCTATGCCGTACGGGGACAATTGTTGTGGGATGTTTCCGCAGATCTCAGCGCACACCTGCTGGTATTCGGCGGCCAGGATGACTCCGAGGGAAATCAATATGAAGGCGTTCCCACGTTTACCAATGATGCTGAATTCAATATCTGTGACCCGGTCGTAGCCGGCAACCTGGGGTTGTCCGGCGCCTGTTCATTCGATGGTGAAGGCGCAATCCTCAGGGACGATGATGATCCTTATACCTTGCAGAAGGGCCTTATCAACCGGGATGAGATCGATGCTTTCGGCGTTGTTTTCAACGCCGACTATGACCTGGGGTTCGCAACGCTCACGTCGATATCAGCATACAATACCGTCGACCGGAAATCGCAGGAAGACGCTGACGGGACCGTTGTGCGCAGTATCGACGTCGGTTATGAAACCGATTTTGAGCAGTTTTCCGAAGAAGTGCGCCTGTCTTCCCCCGATGACGGCCGCTGGGTCTGGACCCTCGGGCTGTTCTACTCAACCGATGAACTGGAGACACCGCGCACGGAAACGGATGCGGGTGATTTCGACTTCCGCCAGAATCACGCTTATATCCTCGAGACGGATTCGTTCGCGGCATTCCTGCATAACGAGTTCCGCTTGACGGAACGGTTCTCCGTGACGGCAGGGATCCGCTACACCGACGAGGAACGTTCCTTCAAGGGCGGTACCATTAACGTGGATTTCGGCAGCGGCCCGACCGCTGACGGCGAATTTGTGCCGTCTCCCGGACCGCTGCCGGGGGACTTTTCCGATGCGTCGGTTTTTGACGAGGCGTACATCGACAGGGAGATCAGTTTCAACGAAGTTTCCTGGAGCGTGGGCGCGAGCATGGATATCTCCGATACCGTCATGGTCTACGCTGGCATCTCCAACGGTTTCAAGAGTGGCGGTTTCATCGGTGACATAACAGTACAGGAAATATTGCAGGAGCCTTATGATGAGGAGACGCTCACCGCCTATGAGATCGGGATGAAGTCCGATCTGCTTGACGGCGCCCTGCGCTGGAATACTTCGTTATTCTATTACGACTATGAAGATGCCATTCTTGCGCTCTCCGTCGACGGCACCGGCGTGGTTGATTCCCTGCTGATCAATGAAAACGCCGCCGATGCCGAAATATACGGCGTAGAATCCGAAATCTGGCTCGCGCCGATCGAGGACCTGGATATCAAATTCGGAGTAACCTGGCTCGATACGGAGACCGAAGGGATACCCACGAGTCCGTTTAACGTACAGGAACGTCTGGACGGCAATGAACTGCCGTATGCGCCCGAATTCAGCGCTAACGGAATGATCAGGTACCAGATGCCCGTGGCTGAAGGCTGGAAAGGTCATGCCCAATTCGATTTTACTACCCTTTCCGACCATTGGGGCGAATCCGACAACATCAATTTCAGCGAACTTGACGGTTATACATTGCTCAATGCGCGGGTCGGCCTGGGTTCCGAAACGGACAACTGGTCTGTCGGTGTCTGGTGCAGGAACCTGACGGACAAGGAGTATTTCATTTACGTGAACAACCTGCAGGCATTCGGTTCCATACTCAGGACACCCGGTATCCCGAGAACCTATGGCGTAGACCTATCACTGCGGTTTTAGTGATACTATCCGCTGATCCAACAGCGGTTATCAGATAAATCAGAATGTCCAGGGATAACGGAAACGTTTCGCAGGCGCCGGCCTACGTGATGCCCGGTGAATTTGAACCCCACTCGTCCATCTGGCTGGCCTGGCCGAGGTTCCAGTGGTTCAATGACCCGTGCCTGGACACCCGGCAAACCATCGCCGAGATCCTGCACACCTTGTCGTATTACCGCATTAGCTCGAACATTCTGTGCACGGATGAGCAGGGTATCTGCGCGGCCCGGGACTGGATGCGGCAACATGGCTGGCCGATTACGCCGTATATGAATTTTCTGGCGATACCGCAGGTCGATATATGGGTACGTGATTTTGGCCCCATATTTCTGAAAAATCGCAGAACAAACAGGTTGGCAATAGCGTCATTCGCCCAGAACCAGTGGGGATACTCCGATATTGCCGATGATGTTTCTGTCGGGATGACGCAATTACCCGGATCGATTGCCGGGTTCCTCGGTATCAGCACTGTTATGTGTACCGGGGTAATCAGTGAAGGCGGCGGCCGGATCCATAATGGTGAAGGCATCCTGCTGGTCAGCCGCGCGGTGGAACTGCGGCGTAATGCCGGCATGACACAAGTGGAACTGGAGGCCGCTTACAGGACTACGCTGGGCGCGACCAGGACCATCTGGTTGAACGACGGGTTGTACGAGGACTTGCAGGCCGACAATGGTCCGATCCCATATCCAGGCGCGGACGGCGGCACGACTTTCCTGTACGGTCCCCAGACTACAGGCGGCCACCTGGATGAACTTTGCCAGTTCGCAGGCCCGAACCGGATAATCCTGGCCCGGGTCAGTGAAGAGGAAGCATCCGGGGACCCTGTCGCCGCCATCAACTACGAGCGGCTCGAAGAAGCATATCGAATTTTATCCGGTGAGACGGATATGCATGGCAGGCCGTTTGAGATTATCCGTATCCCGGTTCCTGATATCGAGTTTATGCTTATTCGACCCGATGAGCCGATGTACGGGGATTTCCTGGCGACCCTGGACTATCCGGAGGACGCGCCGGCATTTCCCATGGGAGAGCCGGTCCATATCGTCAAGGCATCGAGCTATGCGAATTATCTCGTCACCAACGGGCTGGTTATCGCGCCCAGGTATGGAAATGAGGCCAAGGATGATACAGCCGCAGCAGTCCTGAAGTCCGCTTATCCCGGGCGCGACGTAGTTCGGGTAGACCCGACCCCATTGAATTACGCAGGCGGCGGAATTCACTGCCTGATACAACAGCAGCCTGCCGGCATCTACTGACGGCAATGACAGCAGATGAAATGGCAAGCTGTTTGATGCAGGAGTGAAATGGCATCCGCCGGCTTTGTATGCCTGGTCCCCACCCTGGTGGTGTTGGTGCTGGCAGTTATTTCAAGACGCACCATTGAGCCTCTCATTGCCGGTTCTCTTGTCGGGTTGCTGATCCTGGCACCGTCCGACCTGTTGACCAATTTTACCGGCGTAATGTTGTCGGTGATGGGCGACGAGACTATCGGCTGGATCATCATGGTCTGCGGCCTGATGGGGAGCCTGATCGCGTTGCTGGCGCGCATCGGCGGCGCAGCCGCGTTCGGCAGGCTGGTGGCAGCCAGGGTCAAAACCCGGGCCGGCGCGTTGATCACGGCCTGGTTGCTGGGCCTGGCGATATTCATCGATGACTACCTGAATGCCCTGACCATTAGTTCGTCCATGAAAAAGGTCACTGACAAATTCGGCGTTTCCCGGGAAATGCTGGCGTACGTCGTAGACTCAACTGCCGCGCCTATCTGCGTGCTGGTGCCCCTGTCAACGTGGGCCGTGTATTTTGCCGCCTTGCTGGAAGAAAATACGGGAGCCGGGCTCGGGGAAGGGCTCCTGCTTTACATGGAAGCGATTCCCTATATGTTTTATGCCTGGGCTGCGGTAGTTATCGTCCCCCTGGTTATCCTGAGAAAAATCCCCCATCTTGGCGCAATGGCAAAGGCGGAAGATGAGAACGCCCGCAAGTATCAGATGAGGCCGGTTGAGGAGCAAAGCGGCCTCGCAGATGACGCGGTTAGCGGAAATCAAGGCAGGGCGGGGTTGAACTTTTTCGTCCCCATTCTCTCACTGATCTTCTTTACCTGGTACCTGGGGATCGATATCCTGAATGGAGTAATCGTGGCCCTCGGTATCACCATCGTCTCCGTCCTCCTTCAAAGATTATTGCCGCCGGCACGGATTTTCGACACCATGCTTGAGGGTTTCAAGTCAATGCTGTTTCCCCTGGGAACGGTGGTGGCCGGTTTCATGCTCAAGGAGGTCAACGACCAACTGGGGCTGGCTTCCTACGTGATAGGTACGGTGGAACCCATCATGACGCCGATGTTATTGCCCCTGGTTACATTCGTAACCATGGCCTTGATTGCGTTTGCAACAGGGTCGTTCTGGGGCATATTTGCCGTAGCCATGCCTATCGTCATACCGCTTGCCATCAGTGTTGAAGCGGACATGGCGCTGGTGACCGGAGCATTGATATCAGCCAGCGCTTTCGGCAGTCACACCTGTTTTTACGGTGATTCAACAGTACTTTCCGCCCATGGCAGTGGGTGTGGCGTGATCGAGCATGCGTTAACCCAACTACCGTATGCCGCGTTGGCTGCCGCTGTTGCTGCGATAGCGTTCCTGGTTGCTGCGCTGTAAAAAAGTCCCTGTGGGGCGCACGTCTGTGATAGACTCCCGTGCGTGAAGTCTTCCGTATAGAGTTGGATAAACTACATGCCTGTCCGAGCATGAACCTTTGCAATATCCGCTTCCCTAACAGAGGGTAATGTCGAGAAACCTTAAAAAAACCAGGAACAACTCCAGGCGGGAGCGGGCTTTTATAGGCGGAAATCTCCTGTCCTTTCTTTCCGGGTTGTCCATTGGCCTGTTGGTCGCGTTCATAGTCTTTCTGCGTTACCAGGGGGCTGGGCCTGATCCGGGTGCTGATGTGGGTAGTCCGGCAGCAGACAACCGGGCAGAGATCGAACGGAATCAACCGGATGTCAAATTCACTTTCTACGACACGCTGCGCGACAAGAAGGTCAGTATCTCCGAGTGGATGGCCGTTGAAACGGACAAGCAGGAAGAAGCAGATGACCAGGACTCGCTGGAAATCAGCGAACGCGATGAGAGCGGGAATAATACCGGCGAGCAGGAACAGTACGCAGCCGGTGACCGGGACGCGGACGATGATATGACGGCATACGTCCTCCAGGTAGGTTCTTTCAGGGATTTCAGTTCGGCAGACCAGGTCAAGGCTGAACTTGCGTTACTGGGCATATTTGCCGATATCCAGCGCGTCCTGCTCAATGAGCAGGACGTGCGCCACCGGGTTCGCCTCGGTCCGTTCAAGAGTATCGACGAGATGCGGGACATCCGCCGGAGGCTGCAGGATAACCAGATAGAGTTCGTGCTGCTGGAACTGCGGGCGGAACAGGATACGACCTGAAGATAATTGGGGTCAGAGTAAAAACTCAAGATAAGTTTTAATACACCTCGACAGGGCAAACCTGAGTTTTTACTCTGACCCCAATTATCTACAACATATCCTGGGGATCGATGTCCAGGTACCAGCGTGTCCTTTTTGCCTCCGGCAGGTCTTCCAGTAACCGGCACCACGGCGCGAGGGCTTTTCTCAGCGATTTCCTGTTGGCGGACTGGATCAGCAACTGATTGCGAAAACGTCCTTTCCGCTTCTCTATGGGCGCGCTGACGGGTCCGAGGATACTCAGTCCGGTATCGAGTTTATCCAGTTGACGACGGGCACAATGCAGGAATTTCTCTGCGGCTTCCGGGCTTGCGGCCTCGGCCCCGAGCAGTGCCAGGTAGGAATATGGCGGTAATTGCGCTGTCCTTCTCTCGCTAAGCAGCATGCCGGCGAACTCGTCATAATCCCGGGTTACCAGCGAATGCAGCAACGGATGGCCGGGGAAATGGGTCTGGATGAACACAACGCCGGGCCTGTCCTCGCGTCCGGCCCTGCCGCTTACCTGGACGATGAGTTGGGCCATACGCTCAGTGGCGCGGAAATCGGTGCTCAGCAGACCTGCGTCCGCGTCGATGATCCCTACCAGGGTCAACCTGGGAAAGTGGTGGCCCTTGGCAAGCATCTGGGTGCCTATCAGTATGTCCGCATCGCCACTGGTAATCTGCCTGATCATCTTCTCCATTGAGCCTTTGCGCCGTGTACTGTCGCGGTCTATGCGCAGTATCCTGGCCTGCGGGAAATGTTCGGCGAGGGTCCTGTCCAGGCGCTGGGTGCCGTGGCCTACTTCCATGAGTTCCGGCTGGCCGCAATCCGGACACCCGGGGGGCATTTTCCGGCGTGCGTCACAATGATGGCAGACCAGACTGTTCTTGTCTTCGTGATAGGTCATCTTCACGCTGCAACGGCCGCATTCGGCGTGCCAGCCGCAACTGTGGCAGAGGATGACCGGAGCATAACCCCTACGGTTCAAAAACAGCAGCACCTGGTTGTTTTTTTCCAGGGTGGCGGCGATCTCGTCAAGCAAGGTCTTCGATACGGCGCCGTGGACGGGTTTATTCCTGAGGTTGAGAAAACGGATTTCCGGCGTTTCGGCGCCGGATGCCCGTGACGGCAGGTACTGCCGTATATATTTCCGGCTGCTTATGTTTTTTATGGTTTCAAGGGAGGGTGTGGCGGAGCCCAGCACCACGGGCACACCATCAAACTTGCCGCGCACCACGGCGATATCCTTGGCTGAATAACGAAACCCGCTGTCCTGCTTGTAGGACGGATCGTGTTCCTCATCTACAACGTATATCCCGGGTGATTTCAGCGGCGTCCACACCGCAGAGCGGGTTCCTATGATCACCGCGGCGTCACCGTTCCTTGCCGCCAGCCAGTTGCGCAGGCGTTCAGTTTCATTCAGGGCGGAATGTTGCACCCTGACGTCGGCCCGCAACCGCTGCCTGACGCGGTCGATAAACTGCGTAGTCAGACCGATTTCCGGCACCAGGATCAAGGCCTGCCTGTTCTGCGCTATCACGCGTCTCACGGCTTCGATATAGACTTCGGTCTTGCCGCTGCCGGTAATCCCCTGCACTACGTGGGTACGGTGGGTTTCCGTGTTCGCCGTGATCGAGTCGACCGCCTCGATTTGCTCCCGGTTCAGTGCAAATCCCCGCTCCTCGATCTGTTCCGCCAGCGCGCCGCGGAGACCGGTTACAGTCCGTATCACCAGCCCCTTCTCAAGCAGCGCTTTCAGCGGCCCGGCATACCGGGCCTGCCGCGCCCTGAGTTCCTGCCGGGTCAATCCTGCCGGATTGCTGCGCAATATACGCAACAATGATTGTTGTGCAGGCGCGTGGTTCCCCGGTTCTGCCGTATCTGCTTCAGTACCCGCCACAAATATCTCGTCATAGCCCCTGTCAACCGTCTTTCCCCGGCGCAGGAGTGCGGGCAGCGTACCGAACAACACCTCACCTGCCGGATGCTGGTAATAGTCGGCGGCCCAGCGCAGCAACTCAAAATGGCGGGACGAGAAAACCGGTTCGTAATCAATGACATTGTTGATGAATTTGAGTTGATCCGGATGCAGGGAAGTGCGGTCGGTAATAGCGGCCACTATACCGACCTGCTCCCTGCGCCGGCCGAACGGGACGCTGACCCGCATGCCGGGTTGAAACGCTACAGGCCGGAAATTTTCGCCGATTGCGTAGTCGTAATAGCGGCGCAGCGGCACCGGCAACGCCACCTGTAAATATGATTTTTTCACGGACTCAGAATAACCGGCCGGGGGCGTCAGTCTTTTCAGGACTGTTATCGTAGGGCATCAGCATCCTGCTGCACTCTGTAGCATCGGGTAACCGGTTTGCCATGAAGACTTCAAACTCCGCATCCGTATCGCCTGCTTCCGCCGGGCAACCTGTCTCTCCGTTAATCCGTATGGTAACGATATCTGCAGGACGTTCTCCCAGGTTGACCGGAATGTCCTTCAACGCGCTGCGCATATACTCAATCCATATCGATAACGCGGTCCTGCCGCCTACCTCGCCCTGACCCATGGGTTCGAATTCATCAAAGCCTACCCAGGTAACGGCCACGACGGATGAATTAAACCCGGCAAACCAGGCGTCACGCTGCTCGTTTGTGGTGCCCGTCTTGCCGGAGAGGTCGTCGCGCTGCAATTCCCGGTAGGCCCTCGCCCCGGTTCCGCGCCGAAGCACGTCCCGGGTCAGTTCGGTCATGATCCAGATGTTTTGCGGATTGACTACCCGTTCGGCAATATTTTTTTCGACCGGCGCTGATTGCGGAGGGTCTTGTCCGAGGTCTTCCGCTTCCGGGGTTTCCACTGTCGCGGTTTCACCTGACTGGGGACGGAATTCAATTCCGTCCCCGGCTTCTGCAGCCCCTGGACAATCCGGGCATACTGTGACGGGCTGCGCCTCGAACAGCAGGTCGCCCGTGTAGGTTTCAATCCGGGTAATGAAGAACGGTTCCACGCGGTAACCGCCGTTGGCGAGTACCGTATAGGAACCGGCCAGTTGCCAGGGGGTGATGGAGCCGGTACCGAGGGCCAGGGAGAGGTTCCTGGGCAGTTCATCGACGTCAAAACCGAATTTTTCCACTTGCCGCAGTGCATTCCGCACACCCATGGCGTGCAGCAACCGGATGGATACGAGGTTCCTGGAACGGCGCAACGCTTCCCGCAGCCGGGTTGGTCCGAATGTCCGGCCGCTGTAGTTTTCAGGGCGCCATTTGTCTTCAATGCTGGGATCATCGTATACGATAGGCGCATCATTGATGACACTGGCCGCGGTGAAGCCGTTTTCCAGCGCAGCCGAGTAGATAAACGGCTTGAAACTTGATCCGGGCTGGCGTTCGGCCTGGGTGATGCGGTTGAACTTGCTGCGATAAAAATCAAACCCGCCGACCAGGGCCAGGGTGGCGCCGTTCTGCGGATCCAAAGAAACCAGGCCGCCTTCTATGTCGGGAATCTGCGCCAGGCGCCACTTGCCACCGGCGCCCTCGCTGACTCGCACGATGTCGCCGACACTGACTATTTCACCGGTATTTCTCGGCGCCGGACCCCGTACGTTCTCATTGATATATCTGCGCGCCCATCCCAGGCTGTCCCAGTCAAGCTCTATGCGGCCGATGCCCGTGACCCAGGCTGACGCGGCAAATCCCCGCTCTTCGATAATCAGCGCCGGCAACAGGCCGGCGATGGCGGAATGTGCTGCAAGCAGTTGATCCCACCCGTCCCCGGTCATGCCGGGTGTGAGCTCGTAGTGCTGCTCAGGGCCGCGGTAACCGTGTCTTTCATCGTATTGCAGCAATGCCAGGTTGAGGGCTCGATTCGCGGCAACCTGGAGTTCATCACGAATGGTCGTGGTCACTACATAGCCGTCGCTGTAGGCGTTGTCATCGTACTCTTCCACCAGGCGCTTGCGCACCATCTCGGCGACATAGGGCGCCTCGAGATCGATACTGGGACTATGCAGCGATGCGGTTACGGGCGCACTGTCGGCCTCGTGGAAGCGGTCCTGGTCAATGTAGTCCAGTTCCAGCATGCGCCGCAGCACGTACGACCTGCGTTGTACCGCCTGCTCAGGGCTGGTCACCGGGTTCGTCCGTGACGGCGCTTTCGGCAACCCCGCCAGCATCGCGTGCTGCGCCAGGTTCAGGTCTGTTATACCGGCGCCGTAGTAGACCTGGGCCGCGGCGCCCACGCCGTAAGCGCGTTGACCCAGGTAGATTTTATTCAGGTACAGTTCGAGAATTTCATTCTTGGTCAGTTCCCCTTCTATCTTGATCGCCAGGAAAATCTCGTTCAGTTTTCTCATGTAGGTTTTTTCCCGGGTCAGGAAAAAATTGCGGGCGACCTGCATGGTGATGGTGCTGCCGCCCTGTCTTTTCTCCCCGGTCCTGACCAGTGAGATAGCGGCTCGCAGCAGGCCCTGCCAGTCAACGCCCGGATGGGCGTAGAAGCGGTCGTCTTCGGCCGCGATGAAGGCCTGGATCAACTGTTCGGGAACCTCGTCGATCAACACCGGCGCGCGCCGCTTCTCGCCGAACTCCCCGATCAGCGATCCCTCCTGGCTGTACACGCGCAACGGAACCTGCATGCGTACGTCGCGCAGCATATCGATTTCCGGCAGGTTGGAAGCGATATAAAAGCTCGACGCGGCAACACCGAGGACAAAAACCACCACCAGCGCCTTGAATAGGGAGTTCACCCGCATATTAGTAGTGTAATAGATTTGTTACCGGTACATAATATCGTTTTAACCTGCGCGCGCCTCAATCCGGACGAATATGAAGATGGCTGAAAATATCTTTCTCATTGGCCTTATGGGTGCCGGTAAATCGACTATCGGCAAGCAACTGGCGCGGGATCTTGGCAAGGATTTCCGTGATTCGGACAGCGAGATCGAAAAAAGAACCGGGGTCAGTATTGATGTTATTTTCGACATCGAAGGGGAGCAGGGGTTCCGGCGCCGGGAAACCGGTATGCTGAGGGAGCTGGTGGGGGAACGGGACATCGTGCTGGCGACCGGCGGCGGCGCAGTGCTGGCTGCGGAAAACCAGCAGTTGCTCAGGGACAACGGCCTGATCATCTACCTTCGGGCTACTGCGGAACACCTGGCCGGCAGGGTACGGATGGACCGCAGGCGTCCGTTGCTGCAATCCGGTGATAAACTGGCCAGGATTCGTGAGTTGTTGACCCAGAGAGAACCGATTTATCAACAACTGGCCGACATGGTCATTGAAACCAACAACAGGAGTATTCCGCGCGTTGTCAGGCAGATCAGCAAAATGGTGAAACAGGCATGAAACAGGTTGTCGTGGAACTGGGAGACCGCTCCTATCCCATTTACATCGGCGCCGGCCTGTTGCAGCAGGCTGCCGGCCTTCTCGCTCCCCGGTTGAGCGAACAGACCCTGGTCGTCAGCAATAACGTTGTCGCCCCCCTGTACCTTGATGCATTGCTTGAAGGTTTACCGGCCATGACACCCCGGACCTTGATCGTCGAAGACGGCGAACGCCGGAAAACAGTTGAAACCATGAACGGTATCATCACCCGGTTACTGGAAGAGCAATTCAGCCGTACCTGTACGCTGGTTGCCCTGGGCGGAGGGGTCATCGGCGACGTGACCGGGTTTGCCGCGGCCTGTTACCAGCGTGGCGTAAGCTACATCCAGGTTCCCACCACCTTGCTTGCCCAGGTTGATTCTGCCGTTGGCGGCAAGACCGCGGTGAACCACCGGCTGGGGAAAAACATGATCGGCGCGTTTCACCAGCCTTCCGCAGTACTCAGCGATACCGACGTGCTCGCGTCCCTGCCCGGGCGCGAACTGCGCGCCGGGGTAGCCGAGATCATCAAGTACGGCCTCATCAACGATGCGCAGTTCTTCAACTGGCTGGAGGACAATATGGACGGGTTGCTGCAGCGGGATGCGGATTGCCTCGCCCATGCCATAGAGGTTTCATGTACTAACAAGGCGTCAATCGTGGCCCGGGATGAGCGGGAATCCGGTCTGCGCGCCATTCTGAACCTGGGGCACACTTTCGGGCACGCCATTGAAACGGCCCTGGATTACGAGACCTGGTTGCACGGCGAAGCGGTGGCCGCAGGCATGTCCATGGCCGCCCATCTTTCCGTCAGGACGACCGGCTTCCCGGAAAATGACGCACGGCGGGTCAACTCACTGCTGGAACAGGCGGGTTTGCCCCTGAGTGTGCCGGATTCGATCCGCAGCGAACAACTCAGGGAACTGATGGCCGTGGATAAAAAGTCCAGGCACGGCCGCCTGTACCTGGTGCTGCTGGAGGAGATAGGCAAGGCCGTGGTCACCCCGGATTTCGAGGAGGCGGACCTTGAGGATACGCTGGCGCGTTATGCGGGATGATGTCTTTTGCATACCTCATCCGTGATAGCAGGAATTAGATTGCGCGAGTAGTTACCCGGGGCTACCGGGCCCCGGGGTACAGTTCGTTCATCTGTTTTAAAAACCTGGCTTGTCCGCCATGGCTGGGATGCCGTACCTGGATGACCCTGTGCGGATGGTACAGGTGATGCGCGCTCCGTGCAGCGTCATTGCCGATTGCAATAAGCCGACGCGGCCGTAGCAGCTCTACGAGTTGTGAGAGAAATTCCTCACCGGCCCTGCGCTCACGGGAATTATGGGTCCGGTTGCTGAAAGGATTCCCGGGTTCATGCGGGTGCAACGGGAAGACGTTCCAGAGAAAAACCGGTGTCTTGACCTGTGCGAGGACGCGCCAGATGACGGCGGCAGTCCGTTCCGTGACCGCTTCTCCCCTTGTCGAGCGTCGCATTGATAAACCCCAGCGTCCCGTGTGTGCCCGAACATTCACGTCGTCCGTAAACGCAAGACCCGTGCGCCTGCCGCCGCGATAACCGAGGTCGCGTCCGACCCACAGGGAATCGACCTCACGTTCTGCTGCCCTCTCAAGCAGGGACAGCAATATCCCGGACCGGGCGCGCGGTGCGTCTTCTAGGTCGTGAACGGCACAGCGCTCCGAATAAGGGTTAAATGCATTTTCAAAATGCAGCTTGTGCAATGTTTCTAAAAAGATTGCCGGTTTCATGTCTTGCGCTGAGCATTCATATATTGACCCTTCCCGGCATAACAAGTACCTTTTCTCACGTATAGCGTCATATTTGCGGGGGCCGCGGTTTATGAAAATCAATTATAAGATATCAGGCGCCATCTTGTTTTCCCTGGCCGGCATCATCGCTTGTCTATTGTCGGGAATCCTGACGGCCCGGACACAGGAAGCTCCTTACCATCCTGTCTACGAGAACGACCGGCAGCGTCCCCCCAATATCGTTCTGATACTGTTTGACTGGGCCCGGCGCGACGCACTGGGCGTGTACTCGGATAAAGACGTGTCAACGCCCAACATAGACAGGTTGGCCGGGCGTGGTGTCCGCTTCGACAATGCCTATACGCCGGCTACCCTGTGCAGTCCGGCGCGGGCTTCGATTCTCACCGGCCTCTACCCCCATGCCCACGGGGTGCGCAAGACCATGTACGAGCCCGGCATAACCGGCAACCTGCCCACCATGTACCATGACCCGATTGCCGACCCTTTTGGCGATGAGCGCTTCAGCCTGGCGATCAACTTCGTGAAATACGTCACCAATTCGGGCTATGCCACCTCCCATATAGGCAAATGGCACCTGGGGGCAGGCAACCCGGGCTTCTTCGATATGTTCAAGTCCTATAATTCACTGATGCCGCACTGGGTAGGTACGCCCGATGAATCCGCTTACCGCGAGGATATTCAAACCAACGAAGGCATCCGTTTTATCCAGGAAAATGCGGATCGGCCTTTTTTCCTCTACCAGTCCTACTACACTCCGCACGCGCCATTCCAGCCGCCGCGTAAATATGCCGATATGTACAAGGACCGGGAAATAGAGCACAAAAATTACTATGCATCCGTCTCCAGCCTGGATCATAACGTGGGACGTATCGTTCAGAACCTGGAAGCGCGCGGGTTACTGGATAACACCTTGATCATTCTCTCCACGGATCACGGCGGTTCGTTCCAGGAGCGGCCGGGTTCATACCGCGGTATGGGTATCGCCTACGATGAGGCGGCGAGGATTCCCATGATCATGCACTGGCCCGGGGGGCTGCCCCAGGGGGTGATCTGGAAATCCGGCGTCAACCTGGTGGATATCGCTCCGACCATACTTGCTGCGGCAGGTATCAACACAAAAAGCCGCATCATGGAGATCATCACCGGTCGTGAAGGCTCACCCTTTCACGGCAGGGACCTGATTAGCGAGGTTTTATCCGGCGAGGATAACTGGCCGGCTCCGGTGTTCATGCAGAACATACCCGAAGCCGCCATCGACAACTCCTGGTTCGATGAGCGCGCAATGCGCTCCGAAGAATGGAAACTGATATTGCGGGATTTCACGGCTGACCCCAGGGCGCGCAGCAATGCCTTGTTCGATATGCTCAATGACCCGGGTGAAACCACCAACCTGTACTATCATGCCGGCTACCGGGAACAACTCAGGCAGCAACTCGGCCTGATGCTGGAGCATGCGACCGGCCTGCAGGATGAACTCGCGATCAAGCTGGCAAACAGGGAACTCGCGATCATCGACGAACCGGACTACCGGTTCAAACTCTATTGATAATCAGGATCGGTGTAATATTCCCGGGTTCGTCCTCACAACAGACACAGGCTACACAAGCGTTATGACAGAAGAAAACCTGAATAATCCGGATTATGAGACTTTTATCGACATCATCCGCAAGCGGCGCAGCGTGCGCCGTTTCGAGAAGGGCCGATCCATCTCCCGCGAGGTGCTGGAACGTATCGCCGAGGCCGGGCGCTGGGCGCCGAGCGGCGCGAACGTGCAACCCTGGGACTTCATCGTCGTGGAAGACCCGGAGATGCGGGACCGGGTGGTGGAGGTGTTCCTGCGGCAGGCCGACCGCCTGAAGAAATACGCGAAAGGGTTCCCATCCGTATACAAGAGTTACCTGAATAACACGGTGGCCATCTTCATCGTGCTGGGGGACCGGCGCTGGAACATCAATTTTCCCCACGGCGTCACACCCGAAAGCGAAGCGGATTACCAGCAGAACAATGAGAATATCTTCTACTGCTCCATCGGCGCGGCAATACAGAATATACAACTGGCGGTTACCGCCAACGGACTGACCTCGGCCTGGCTGTCCGGCGGCGGCGAACAGCAGACCAACGACGAGTTGAGCGAATTGCTGGGATACCCCCCGTTGCTCAGGGCCTACGGCACCATACCTATCGGTTTTCCCGCTAAAGACGTCTCTTCCAGGTACCGCAGGCCCCTGCAGCAGGTAATCCACTGGAACCACTATGAAGCGGAAAAGTTCAGGAAAGATGAGCAGGTACAGTTTTATTTTGACAGCCTGCGCCCGTTTGCCATGTACAGGAACACGAGCGATCTGAGGGACTGGGAGGATTTTGAGGAACGGCTCGGCGAATGGCAGGATGCATTTACCACGGACTGTACTAATCCCTCGAGCAAACTGCCATAAGTGGATATTTGGGGTCAGAGTAAAAATACCAGGGATTAATACGGCCCCGCCTGCCGACCAGACTGTATTTTTACTCTGACCCCAAATATCCGGGCTTATTGCTTTAGCTGTATTCTTCGATAAGATGGGTACCCTCGGTACCCTGGATGTCAGACAGTGCCTGAACTCAAAAACACGATCAAACGCATACTCATTGCCAACCGCGGCGAGATTGCCATTCGGGTCATCCGCGCGGCAAAGGAGATGGGTATCGGCACGGTCGGCATTTTTTCCGAGGAAGACCGTCTTGCCCTGCACCGGTTCAAGCCTGACCAGTCGTACCAGGTTGGCATCGGTTCCGGACCGGTGGAGGCGTACCTGGACGGCGCGGATATACTGCGCGTCGCCATCGAGTCCGAATGCGATGCGCTGCATCCGGGCTACGGATTTTTATCCGAGAATGCCGATTTTGCCGAACAATGTGAACGGCGGGGCATCAGTTTTATCGGCCCCAACGCGGATGTGCTGCGGGACCTGGGCAACAAGGTTATGGCGCGTGAATTGGCCGTCAAGGCGGGCATACCGGTGATGCCGGCTTCCGGACCGTTACCTGCGGATGAGCAGGAAACTGTAAAAATTGCAAAATCAATCGGTTTCCCCCTGATGCTGAAGGCCAGTTGGGGCGGTGGCGGGCGCGGCATGAGGGTTATCAGGGATGCCGGGGGAGTGCGCGATACGGTTAAGCGTGCGCGCCAGGAAGCCATGACCTCGTTCGGCAGTGATGAAGTGTTTTTTGAAAAGCTGGTCGAAGATGCCATGCATATCGAGGTGCAAATCCTCGCTGATCACCACGGCAATGTCGTCCATTTATATGAGCGTGACTGTTCGTTGCAACGCCGGCATCAAAAGGTCATTGAACGGGCGCCGGCCATCTACCTGCCGAAAAAGGTACGCGAGGAGATCTGCCGGGCAGCGGTCAGGCTGGCGCGCAAGGCGGGCCTGGATAATGCGGCCACTGTCGAGTTTCTCTACAGCAGGACCGACAAGTCATTTTATTTTATCGAGGTCAACCCGCGTATCCAGGTAGAGCACACGGTTACCGAAGAGATAACGGGTATCGATATCGTCAAGGCGCAAATCCGGATCGCGCAAGGCGAAAAGATCGGCAAGTCCGGCTCCATAGTCCCGTCGCAATCCGCCATCCGCGTATCCGGAACCGCCATTCAATGCCGCGTAACCGCAGAAGACCCGCACAACAACTTTATCCCCGATTACGGCAATATCATCGCCTACCGGAGTCCTTCGGGGCCCGGTATCCGCCTTGACGGCGGCACCGCGTACAACGGCGCCTGGATCTCCCGCTCCTATGACAGTCTGCTGGTGAAGGTCACCGCACGCGGCAGCGATGGTGAGGACAGCATCAACCGCATGAGGCGGGCATTGATGGAATTCCGCGTGCGCGGCGTCGCAACCAACCTGCCGTTTTTATTGCAGCTTTTGACCCATCCGAAATTTCAATCCGGTGACTATAATACGCGCTTCATCGACGAGACTCCGGAACTGTTCGAAACCGGAGGGAGCCACGGCCAGGTTGAACGCCTGCTCAGGTTCATTGCCGATGTAATCGTAAACGGCAACAAGGATGTGAAGGACCGGCCGGTTCCGTTTTCCCTGCGTGAGCCGGCGCCGCCGGTAGCCGTCGGCGCGCTGCCGGCAAACGGGGCGAAGGCGATCTTCGATGAGACCGGGGCAAGAGGTCTTGTCAACTGGATTAAGGAACGGAAACAGCCGCTTGTCACGGACACCACGTTTCGCGACGCACACCAGTCGTTGCTGGCGACCCGGCTCAGGACCAAGGACCTGGTCGCCATTGCCCCGTATTATGCGCACAACATGCCGGACCTGTTTTCCGTCGAGTCCTGGGGCGGGGCGACCTTCGACGTGGCGCTCCGGTTTTTACACGAAGACCCGTGGCAAAGGCTGTTCGAACTGAGCGGAGCCATGCCCAACATCATGCAGCAGATGTTGCTGCGGGCGTCGAATGCCGTGGGTTACAGGAGTTATCCGGATAACGTGGTCAGGTTTTTCATACACCAGGCCGCTGATGCGGGCATTGACGTATTCAGGATCTTCGACAGCCTCAACTGGCCGCAGAACATGGAGGTCGCCATTGACGCGGTGGGCGAAACGGGAAAGATAATCGAGGCGGCGATCTGTTATACCGGGGATATCCAGAACCCCGCAAGGCAAAAGTACAACCTGGACTATTACCTGGACCTGGCATGCAAATACCGGGATATGGGCGCTCATATACTGGGTATAAAAGACATGGCGGGTTTGCTGAAGCCGGGTGCGGCGCAAGCGCTGGTCAGCGCATTGAAACAGGAGGTTGACCTTCCGGTCCATTTGCATACCCACGATACCAGCGGCATTTCCGCGGCGACCGTACTGGCCGCGGTGGAAGCGGGCGTTGATATCGTTGATACGGCAATCGACAGCATGAGCGGTCTGACGTCACAACCCAATATGGGCGCAGTCGTGGCGGCCCTGGAACATACCGAAAACAGCACCGGACTGGATGCGGAATCCATCCGGGTTATCAGCAGTTACTGGGAGGAGGTGAGGGAACAATACGCCGCCTTTGAGCCCGCGATCCGTTCGGGCGCCTCTGAGGTCTACGTCCACGAAATGCCCGGCGGCCAGTACACCAACCTGAGGGAACAGGCGCGTTCGCTCGGCATCGAAAGACGCTGGCCGGAAATTGCCCGGGCCTATACGGACGTAAACGAATTGTTCGGAGACATCATCAAGGTAACGCCGACTTCCAAGGTGGTCGGCGATATGGCCCTGGCGATGGTGACTGCCGGTCTGACGAAACAGGAGATCCTCGATCCCGAGAAGGAAATAGCTTTCCCGGAATCGGTGGTTCAGTTTTTCCACGGGGAGATGGGGCAGCCTGTCGGGGGGTTCCCGGCGGCGTTACAGGCCAAGGTATTGAACGGAAAGACACCCCTGCAGGGGCGTCCCGGTGAATCTTTGTCTTCCATTGACCTGGAACAGACCCGGGAAACCCTCTCGGCGCAACTCAAGGAGGAGATATCCGATTTCGACCTGGCTTCTTACCTGATGTATCCGGAAGTGTTTCTCGACTACGCTGAAATGGACCGCAAATACGGTGATGTCGGTATTTTGCCTACCCACATTTTTTTCTACGGACTGGCGAGCGGGGAGGAAACCGTATTGTCTTTTGAGGACAACCGGCAGGCAATAGTCCATTACCTGGCCACGTCCGAACCGGATGAAGAAGGAATGCGCAGGGTATTTTTCGAACTGAACGGCCAGCCTCAGACGGTCATCGTCAGGGACAATAACCTGAGCTACGAGGTTCACCAGAATGAAAAAGCGGACCCGGCCAATCCCGGCCACCTGGCAGCGCCTATGCCCGGCCTGGTCGTTGCCGTGGAAGTATCAACCGGCGAACGCATCAACCAGGGCGACACGGTGGTGGTGCTGGAGGCGATGAAAATGCAGTCGGCTATTCCGGCAGAGAAGAGCGGCATCATTAAACGGGTGGCCGTCAGCCCCGACCACGTGGTCGATACCGGCGACCTGCTGGTCGTCATTGAATGAGGTACGGTTGAATGAAAACCGGAGTAATCGGGCTTGGCGCCATGGGCAGCGGCATGGCTTTGAACCTGCATAAGGCAGGGCATCTGCACGGGGTCTGGAACCGCACCGGCAGCAAAGCGACAGCTATTGCCGGTGAAACCGGAGCGATCCTGTATGAAGCACCTGCGGACCTGGCCTCGAAATGTGAACTTATCCTTATGAGTGTGTCTCGTGACGCGGATGTGCTGGAGATGGTGGAACAGGTTGCGTCAACCGCTGCAACCGGGTCGATTGTCGTGGATACGTCTACCGTCAGCAGCAACACGGCGATACTTGCCGCGGAGAAACTGGCGGAAACAGGCGTTGCATTCCTGGATTGTCCTGTCTCCGGTGGTGTCGAAGGGGCCAGGAACGGCACCCTTGCCATGATGGCGGGGGGTGATCCGGCGGTACTGGCCCGGGCTGAAGGGACCCTGGCGTCGATTGCCGCCAACATTACGCTGATAGGCCCCACCGGCAGCGGCCAGGCCTGCAAGGCGGTCAACCAGATCATGTGCGCCGGGGTTAATCAGGCCGTGACCGAAGCCCTGGCATTCGGCGAGGCCATGGGACTGGATATGCACAAGGTCGTGGACGTGGTGGCGAAAGGCGCTGCGGGCAACTGGTTCCTGGACCATCGCGGCAGGACTATGCTGGTTAACGACAACGATACCGGATTCAAGCTCAACCTGCACCACAAGGACCTGACTATCTGCAAGGCGATGCTGGAGGAAACGGACAATGTTTCGTTGCCGCTGGTCGATGCGACGCTCAGGCAGTACCAACAGTTGATGGAGCAGGGTTACGGCGATGAGGACATCTCTGCCCTGTACCGGCTGAAGCGGCCACAGGCGGGATAAGAGATAATTTTTAAACTTTCATGAGAATTGTTTGTCTGTAGCTTGACGACTTCAAATAATTATGCAGAATATCGCATCTCACAGGTATTCTGCCTGAGCAGTGGTAATCCCCGTTAATCGAAACAACCAGTTGGATAGTAACAGTGTCAGACAATAACGGAACGCCGGCCATCGAGGTCAGGGGGCTTGATAAACAATTCGGACCCATACATGCGGTACGGAACATTTCGTTTTCCGTAGACCACGGCGAGGTTCTGGGGTTCCTGGGACCTAACGGCGCCGGCAAGTCCACCACCATGAAGATGATCACCGGCTTCCTGGAACCCACCGATGGTACGGTGCTGGTCAACGGGCACGATGTCATGACCGACCCCATCAGCGTCAAGGCGTCCATCGGCTACCTGCCGGAGGGCGCGCCCGGTTATGCGGAAATGACGGTTATCCGTTTCCTGGAATTCGTGGCGGAGATACGCGGCCTGGAAGGCGCGCAACGACAGCAGCGAATCGACAAGGTCGTTGAGCAAATCCACCTGGACAGCGTCCTGGAGCAAACCATCGACACCTTGTCGAAGGGTTTCAAACGGCGCGTCGGCGTAGCCCAGGCCCTGTTGCACGACCCCGACGTGCTGATCATGGATGAACCCACGGACGGCCTGGATCCCAACCAGAAGCACGAAGTCAGAAGCTTGATCAAGGAAATGGCTGAGAACAAGGCCATCGTCATCTCCACGCATATCCTGGAGGAAGTTGATGCGGTGTGCACGCGGGCGATTATTATCGCCGCCGGACAGATCCTGTTTGACGGGACACCCGCCGAACTGCGCGCACAGTCTGATATCAATGATTACGACGACGCTTTCCGTACTATCACCACCCGGTTCTATTCCAGCCAGGGAGAAGCAGGCCAATCATGAATAAAAACGTCAAGGCAATACTGAAACGGGAATTGTATGGCTATTTCCATACTCCGGTCGCCTACGTCTTTATTATTATCTTCCTGTTCCTGACCGGCATCTTCAGTTTTTACCTGGGCGCGTTTTACGAACGCGGCCAGGCGGATCTTGAGCCTTTTTTCCGGTTTCATCCATGGCTTTACCTGTTCCTGATACCGGCTATCGCCATGCGCCTGTGGTCGGAAGAGAGGAAAACCGGGACGATTGAACTGCTCATGACATTGCCTATTTCCACCACGGACGCGGTGCTGGGTAAATTCCTTGCCGCATGGTGCTTTACCGCGATTGCCCTGGCGCTGACTTTTCCCATGTGGATCACGGTAAATTACCTGGGCGACCCGGATAACACCATTATATTCGCCGGCTATATCGGCAGCCTGTTGATGGCCGGCGGTTTCCTGGCTATCGGCTCCTGTATCTCAGCGCTGTCAAAAAGCCAGGTGATCGCATTCGTGATCAGCGTCGTGATATGTTTTCTGTTCATCCTCAGCGGCTTTCCGCTGGTGCTGGATTTTTTCCAGGGCTGGGCGCCCCAGGCACTGGTTGAAGTGGTTTCTTCGCTCAGTTTTCTGACCCATTTTGATTCCATCAATAAAGGCGTGATCGATGTGCGCGATGTAATTTATTATCTCGTGCTCATCTCTTTCTGGCTGTATGCCAACGTCGTTGTTATCGATACCCGTAAAGCTGATTAATTAAAATGAAGTACAGACGTCTCTTGACAGGCACGGGAATACTCCTGGCGGCAGTATTGGCAGTGGCCTTGATCACAATCAGCAACAACCTGTTTACCGGTCTCCGGCTTGACCTGACTGAAAACAGGCTTTTCACGCTGTCACCGGGCACCATCAATATAATCACCTCGCTGGAAGAACCCGTATCCCTGGATTTTTACCTGTCCCGGAAGACAATGGCGGACTTTCCGCAGTTGATAAATTACGCCAACCGGGTACGGGACCTGCTGGAAGAGTACGCGGCGAAATCCGCCGGTAACATTGAATTATCCATCATCGAACCGGAACCGTTCTCGGAAGAAGAAGACCAGGCTGTTGCCAGCGGGTTGAACGGGATTTCCGTGAATGCCGCCGGTGACCGCGCTTACTTCGGCCTGGTAGGCGTGAACTCTACCGACGACGAGGCCAATATTCCGTTCTTTCAGGCATCCAGGGAACAAGCGCTGGAGTACGACATCACCAAGCTGATCTATAACCTTGCCAACCCGGAAAAACGCGTCATCGGCGTGATGTCCGGCCTGCCGCTGTTCGGTAACCCGGCGCAGGGGATCATGGAGCGCTGGGCCATTATCGACATGATGGAGGAATTCTTCGAAGTGCGTAACCTCGGCACCTCCTCGGACAGCATCGATGAAGATGTCAACGTGTTGATGGTCGTGCATCCCAAGGGGTTTTCCGAGCAGGCATTGTTTGCCATAGACCAGTACCTGCTCAACGGCGGTCATGCCATGTTGTTTGTGGATCCCCTGGCCGAGGGGGATAACGCCGAACCTGATCCGGCCAACCCGTATGTGATGCCGGATCTGTCTTCCAACCTGAATATAATGCTGGAAACCTGGGGCCTGGAAGTCGACACCGGTAAGATCGCCGCGGATATCAACCTGGCCATGCGCGTGCAGACCCAGGGCGCCCGCGGCCTCCAGGAGAGTAATTACCTGCCCTGGCTCCAGCTTGGGGAGCTCAACCTTAACCGCGAGGATTTCAGTACCAGTGAGTTAAACCAGATCCACATGGGTACGGCAGGGGTAATCAAGCGCCTGGAAGATGCGACCATTGAACTGACGCCGCTGATGATGACTACCACGGATTCCATGGAAATGGAGAGAGACCTGCTGTTCTTCCAACGGGACCCCAATGTGATGCTGGCCAATTTCGAGTCGGGGAATAAAGCCCTGCTGCTCGCGGCAAGAATCAGCGGGAACGTGCCCAGCGCCTACCCTGACGGCTTGCTGGTTGAGGAGGAAGAAGGTGAGACCACTTCCATGGAAGACGCGGTGAAAGAGGGCAGGGTCGATGTAGTCCTGGTCGGCGATACCGATATCCTGGCGGATCATTTCTGGATCAGGATGCAGAACTTTTTCGGGGTACAGATACCACAGAGCATTGCCAACAACGGTGATTTCGTCATCAATACCCTGGATAACCTGGCGGGCAATACCGACCTGATTAGCCTGCGCAGCCGGGGCGAGTTCTCCCGCCCGTTTACCGTGGTTGAGCAGATACGCCGGGATGCGGAAGCCCAGTTCCGCGCACAGGAACAGGAATTGCAGGCCCGGCTGGAAGAGACGGAGCAGAAAATTGCGCAGTTGCAGCAGGAAGGCGGCGAAGGCGCATTACTGCTGAGCCAGGAACAGGCCGAGGAAATCGAAAAATTCCGGCAGGAACAGATCAGGACACGCAAGGAGTTACGCGCGGTCCAGCACGAACTGCAAAAGAACATCGAGCGCCTGGGTACCCAACTCAAATTCGTAAACATCGGTCTTATCCCGCTGATCATTGCGCTGCTGGCACTGTTTGCGGGTATCCGGCGGGTGCGCAGCAAGGTCTGATGAATAACAGGCGGGTCATAATCGCTGCCCTGACGGTTATTGTCGTCATCGCCGCAGTTGTCGTCAGTCAGCAAAGGGCGCCGCAGACAAGCAGGGAGAAAACCAGCCTGTTCCCGGAGCTGGCAGGGAAAATCAACGACGTGAGCGAGCTGGTTATCCGTGACGGCGAAACGACGCTGACGGTCCGGCGCGTAGCGGACGGGTGGGGTATCGCTGAAGCAGATGACTACCCGGCCCTGGTGGACGATGTGAAACAGGCCGTACTTGCCGTGTCCGATTTGCAGGTGGTCGCGGAAAAGACAAGCAACCCTGATCTCTACAAGAGGCTGGGGGTTGAAGACCCGGACAGCCAGGGCGCAACTTCTCACCTGTTGACGTTGAAAAGCGACGGCGATGAGCTGGCCCGACTGGTGGTCGGCGAGACCAGGAGGAGTAAATCGGCGTCCAACGCCCCTGGTTTGTATGTACGAATCCCCGGACAACAACACGCCCTGCTGGTGGAAGGCAGGCTGTCGGTGAGCGCCGATATTATTCAATGGATCAAACGCGATATCGTCAATATAGAGGGAGACCGGGTCAGTGCAGTGGGTATACAGCCTGCGGGCGCTCGGGAAGTACGCCTGGAAAGAGCAGAACCCGGGGATGACCTGGTATTGCAAAACATTCCGGAAGGCAAGGAGCAGCAGTCCGAATACCTTGTCAGCCGTATGGCGACCATACTCGAAAATATTTACGTGGACGGTGTCAGAAGGCAAGACAGTTTTGATTATTCAAGACCGGATGCCGTTATCAATGTGACGACGTTCGATGGCCTGGTGGCGGACGTTGAGACCGTGAAAAGCGGCGAACATACCTATGCGCGGTTTTCGTTTACTGCGCAGGCCGGCCGTGCTGATAACGGGGAGACTGATGAAGAAGGTTCCACGGATGAGGAAGAGATTAAGGTAACCCCCGGACAGGAAGCCGAAACCCTGAACCGCCTGGCAGAGGGCTGGGCCTACCAGTTGTCAACGTCAAAAGCGGAGTTGTTCAACCAGTCTCTATCGGACCTGGTGCGTGAACCTGAGAACGAGGAAGCTGAAGACGACTCCGGGTAATACCTGGTTTATCTGCGTTTAAATCAAATGGGGCCGGATCGCCCATTTTCCCGTACAGGGGCTTCCCTGCAACCCGGAATTTTCCTGAATCTAGCCTGAATCGCACGGAAAATAACAGTCAGTTGCGGTTATTTATTGTTGTAACTAACTGTTTTACATATATATATCAAAAAAGTTACAAATATTTTCAAAAATCTTGCAATTTTCTGTTGCATTGCACAAATAATTGGTTTATGATGCACTGCAACATCAACTTGACAGCGGAGATATCAACCATGAATGTACAGACCGAAAAATATTTTGAACCCGTCAGGCAGATAAATGCCCTGGCTCTCGATAACATCGAGAAGCTGCTGGAGATTCAACTCAAGTCTATCAATGACACAACCAGGCTGGGTGTGGAGCAGTTGAAATCTGCAGCCGATATCAAGGATGTCGACGGCCTGAAGAAGTACATCACCGACCAGACTGAAATAGTGAAAGGTCTTGGTGAGCGCTTCGTTAAAGACAGCCAGGCGGCCCTTGAAATCGGCACGAGCTATACCGACAAGGTACAGCAGATTGTAACCGAGACTATCAAGCCGGACGTTGCCGATACGGCAAAGACAACTGCCAAGGCTGCTCCCAACAGCAAATAAACAGTTGTACCTTCCCTCCTAACCGCCGGCTTTCCCCCCCAGAACCGGCGGTCGGTGAGCCGCCCGTAAGGGCGGCTTTTTTATTTCCACCCTGTTAAAATGTGCCGTAAATTTTCTTTATTCATAACGGCAAGCGATGACGTTCCAGGAATTGATTGCCACCCTGCAACAGTACTGGTCGGAGCAGGGTTGCGTCATACAACAACCTTATGACATGGAAGTGGGCGCCGGTACCTTTCACCCGGCTACCTTCCTGCGAGCCATTGGCCCGGAGCCGTGGAATGCCGCGTACGTCCAGGCTTCCCGGCGGCCCACGGACGGACGCTATGGTGAAAATCCCAATCGCCTGCAGCGTTATTACCAGTTCCAGGTGATCCTGAAACCCTCACCGGACGATATCCAGGCTTTGTACCTGGAATCGCTGCGACACCTCGGGATTGACACGCTCACCCATGATGTCCGTTTCATCGAGGACAACTGGGAATCTCCTACCCTGGGGGCCTGGGGCCTGGGCTGGGAAGTCTGGCTGAACGGCATGGAAATCAGCCAGTTCACCTATTTTCAACAGGTCGGAGGACTGGAGTGCAAACCGGTTTCCGGGGAGATCACCTACGGTCTTGAGCGCATCGCGGTGTACCTGCAGGACATCGGCAATGTATATGACCTGGTGTGGGCCGACACGGCCAACGGTCCGGTAAGCTACGGCGACATTCACCACCAGGATGAAGTGGAGATGTCAACCTACAATTTCGAAAAGGCCGACACCACAAGCCTGTTCCGCTGGTTTGACGAATGCGAAGCGCAAAGCATGAAGCTGGTCGAGGATGACCTGCCGGTTCCGGCTTACGAACTGGTACTGAAAGCCTCGCATGTCTTCAACCTGCTGGATGCCAGGCATGCCGTCAGCGTAACCGAGCGCCAGCGCTTCATACTGCGGGTCAGGGCCGCGGCGCGTGCGGTGGCGCGGAGTTATTACGACAAACGGGAAAAACTGGGTTTTCCATTGTGCTGAAAAAAGATCTGTTGCTCGAAATAGGCACGGAAGAACTGCCGCCAAAGCCGTTGGCACGGTTGGCTGCAGCTCTAGCCGGTGGAATCCGCCGGGGATTACAGGAGAAGGAACTTGCCCACGGTGACGTTTCCTGGTTTGCCACCCCGCGCCGGCTTGCGGTTATGATCCGCGATCTCGCAGCCACCCAGGAGGACAGACAGGTGGTAAAACGCGGTCCGGCCATCACAGCCGCCTACGACCGGGCAGGCAAACCCACCAAAGCCGCTGAAGGCTTTGCCCGATCCTGCGGCGTAGCGGTGGCTGATCTCGAACACATGGAAACCGGCAAGGGCAGCTGGCTCTCATACAAGTACCTGGAACAGGGATCCCGCACCGATGAGATCGTCCCCGCGGTCATCGACCGGGCACTGGCCGGACTGCCCATACCGAAACGCATGCGCTGGGGCGGCAATGACACCGAGTTTGTCCGGCCGGTTCACTGGGTCGTACTGCTGTTTGGCGAAGACGTTGTCCCGGCGACCATCCTGGGGATTGAAACAGGCCGGGAGACCCGCGGCCACCGCTATCATCACCCCGGCGCCATGGAATTATCCCATCCGGGCGAGTACACGGACAGGCTGCGCTCTGAGGGCCGCGTTATAGTCGACTTCGCCGAGAGAAAAGAACGCATAAGGCAAGCGGCCGTTGAAGCTGCAAAGTCCTGGGGCGGGCAGGCGCTGATTGACGAGGATTTACTGGACGAGACCACCGCGCTGGTGGAATGGCCGGTTGCCATAAGCGGCACGTTCGATGAGGAATTCCTTAAACTCCCCCGCGAGGTGCTCATTGCCTCCATGCAGTCGCATCAGAAATATTTTCCTGTCCTGCATCCCGGCAGCGGTGAGCTGACCGCCGGTTTTATCACCATAGCCAATATTGCCAGCACCTCCCCCGATGCGGTCAAACGCGGGAATGAACGGGTCATCCGGCCGCGCCTGAGTGATGCCGCGTTTTTCTGGGAGCGGGACCGCAAACAACCCCTGGAACAGTTCAGCACACACATGGACAAGGTCGTGTTCCAGCAAAAACTCGGGAGCCTGGCGGACAAAACCGCGCGTATCGAAAACCTGGGTGGCTATATTGCGGGAGAAATGGATATGGAACCGGAGCTTGTCGAACGCGCCGCACGGCTGGCCAAATGCGATTTGCTGACCGACATGGTCGGTGAGTTTCCGGAACTGCAGGGTATTATGGGACGCTATTATGCACTGGAGAGCGGTGAACACCCGGAAGTCGTCCGGGCGCTGGATGAACAGTATATGCCCAGGTATGCCGGTGCAGGGTTGCCGCAAACCGCGACCGGCAGGATACTCGCGCTGGCAGACAAGCTCGATACCCTGGTAGGGATTTTTGCGATCGGACAGGCGCCCACCGGCGATAAGGATCCCTTCGGCCTGCGCCGCGCCGGCCTGGGTTGTTTGCGCATCATGATTGAAAGCGCGCTGCCGCTGGACCTGGAAGCCTGTATCTCACATTCAGCCGGCACGTTTCCGCATGCTGTCAATGCCGGCGCAACAGCATCGGACGTATTTGATTTCATGCTGGAGCGGCTGCGGCGCTATTACCTCGATGAAGGCGTCAGTAGCGCCGTGTTCGACGCGGTACAGGTCTGCCGCCCCACCGAACCATATGATTTCCACCTGCGGGTGCTGGCCGTCAATGAATTTCTGCAACTGCCTGAATCCGCCAGCCTGGTAAGCGCCAACAAGCGTATCCGGAACATCCTGAAACAGGCGGAATACAGGCGAGAGACCGGTCCGGATGAATCCCTGCTGGTCGAAAAAACGGAGCGGGAACTCTACCGGCAGATGAATACACGCGGAGCGGAGGCGCGTATCGACAGGGAAGATTACATCGCCCGGCTGACCTCTCTCGCCGGCCTGAGAGATTATGTTGACGCCTTTTTTGATGAAGTGATGGTCATGTGCGAGGACGAAGCACTGAGAAATAACCGCCTCGCCCTGTTAAGCGAGCTGAGAAAACTGTTCCTGGCCAGCGCGGACGTCTCCAGGTTGCAATGAAGCTGATAATACTCGATATGGATGGCGTCATTAACCGGGACTCGGATGACTTCATCAAGACCGAGCAGGAATGGGAGGCCATACCCGGCAGCCTGCAGGCGATCGCACGGCTCAACCATAGCGGGTTCCATGTTGTAACCGCCTCCAACCAGTCAGGACTGGCCCGGGGCAAGCTGACGATGCATGAGTTGAACAGGATTCACCGGAAGTTACACGCCCACCTGGCCCAGTATGGCGGTGTGATCGATGCCATTTTTTTCTGCCCCCATGGACCGGACGAGGGCTGCGCCTGCCGCAAGCCCGAACCGGGGCTGTTCAGGGAGATAGAGAGCAGGCTGCATACACCCCTGTACGGCGTGCCCGTCATCGGCGACCGGTTGAGCGATGTCCGGGCCGCACAGACCATCGGCGCCCGGCCCATGCTGGTGCGCACCGGCAAGGGGCAACAACAACTGGATGAGGGTCTCATCCCGGAAGACATCCCCGTCTATGACGACCTGGCGCAGGCAACCTCGGCGCTGCTTGATACACCGGCCGCGGGCTGATACGGGATGATCCTTATCAGGTCGTCCCTGTTCAGCCTGGGATTGGTCGTATCCATACTCATCGCCGTTCCCATCACGTTGTTACTGCTTGCCGTCCCGTTCCCCACCAGGTTTCGCCTGGTATCGAACTGGGCCAGGTTCATCCTCTGGTGGTTGCGCGTTACCTGCCGTATCGATGCGGACATAGAAGGCCTGGAAAATATCGGCGACCAGCCGGCTATCATCATGTGCAAACACCAGTCCACCTGGGAAACGCTGGTGATCCAGGTATTGTTCCCGCCCCAGGTATGGATACTGAAACGGGAGCTGTTGCGGATCCCGATCTACGGCTGGGGACTGGCAACCATGCAGCCTATCGCCATCGACCGCTCCCTGGGGGTCCGATCATTAAAGCAGATAGTACGCCAGGGAACAGAGCGGTTAAACGCAGGGCTATGGGTGGTAGTGTTCCCCGAAGGCACGCGCATCGCGCCGGGCAAGCGGCAGAAATACCATCCGGGCGGCGGCATGCTGGCGGAGAAATCCGGCTACCCGGTAATCCCGATCGCGCACAACGCCGGCTACCTGTGGCCGCGCAACGGCTTTTTGAAACGGCCCGGCACCATCAAGATGGTCATAGGCGCGCCAATGCAATCCCGGGGAAAAAAGGCCGCGCAGATTACCCGTGAAGCGGAGGAGTGGATCGAAGCTGCCGTTGCTGACTTGCCCGTGCCCGGGCAGTAGTTCGTCAGCCCGCATCACCTGGTGAGAAATGCGGGCTAGCAGTAATCCCGGTCCCGTTTCCTGCCAAGTCTTCAGTCCTGGTAAGAAATTCGTTCCTTTGCGGCAAACCAGAGATCATGCCCTATCGGGTTATTCATTTCCTCGAACAGGTGCCCTACCAGACCGGCACAGCGCGCGGTCAGGACAATGCCGCGCATCAGGGGAGCGGGTACTCCCGCTTCGGCCAGCACTGCTGCAATAGCGGCGCTGGCGTTCATTACCAGGGACTTGTTTATTACTTCCTGTACGGCGTTTTCCAGTAGTCCAAGCGCGCCCAGATATTCGCCCTCCACCTCTGCTTCCCCTGCGATCTGCAGGAGTTTGGCGACCCGCGGGTCGCCTTCACGGTGAATGGGATGACCGAAACCGGGGACGGGGCGGCGCATCTGCCGTAACGCTCCGACTGTTTCGATTGCCCTGGATTGCCGCTCCGGCAGCGGCGCGGCAACGATATCTTCAAGTAACGCGCCGCAGTCACCGGCGGTGCCGGCATAACGGTCGCCAACTCCCAGCAAACCGGCAACGACGGCGCCCTGAAACGATTCAGGCGCGCCGTGGTGGGTCAGCCTGGTTGCGATCGCGGAAGGCACCAGGCCGTGTTCCATGATGGTTACCAGCACCGCATCGACGATCCGGGACTGTGCCCCGGTCGGTTCCTTGCCGAGCGCCTGCAACAGCAGCAATTCGGTGAACGAATAACTGCCCATGATTTCGGTTACGAGATTCTTGCCGCGAATCAGTATGTTTTCCGCGTCAATACCGCAGATTGCGGTGGCTGGCGGCGGTTTGCCGTTGTCGCTCATCTAATCACTCCGTATTGAGAATATCGGGGCCGTGTCGCCGGCCCTGGAAAGCACTATAATACAACCAAGGAGACCACGCGCCCAATAACGAGGCATACCACCGGTAACTCCGGCGCAATAGCGCGGACGCTGCCAATACAAACTGACACGGATAACCCGGACCATGATGTACGATGCAAAGATTGAAACCCGCCCGGTGGAACAGCAATTTGCCCTGGACCGGGAAAGTTATCGCAGGCAGATCCGGTATTTATTCGAGCATTCCACATTTTACCGGCGCAAGCTGGAGGAGGCGGGCTTCACCGGACCTGCACAAGTGGGCGAACTGGACGATATCGCCGGTCTCCCGTTCACGGAAAAAGACGAAATACGTGCGACTCAGGCCGCTTCTCCTCCATTCGGCGATCACCTGGCGTGTTCACCGGACCAATTGAAACGGGTTTACAATACCAGCGGCACCAGCGGCGTACCGTGCCTGATAGGCCTTACCCGCAACGACCTGGAAGGATACGCAACCAACGTAGCCCGCGGTTACACCGCGGCCGGGTTTGCAAAAGGCCAGCGCATCGTTGTCGGGTTTAATGCCGGGCCTTTCGTTGCAGGCGTGGTTTACGATGGTTTCGACAAGCTGGACTGCACGGTAATCCCGATAGGCACCGGGAATACCGAACGCCTGGTCGGCGCCATCCGGAGGTTAGGGGCCACGGGAATCAGCTGCACCCCTTCATACGGACTGTACCTGATAGACTGGTGCCGGGAACGCGCCATAAATACCCTTGACCTGGGTCTCAGGAACATGATTACCGCCGGGGAACCGGGCGGCGGCGATCCGCTGATCCGCGGCCGCCTGGAGGGCGCGTTCGGCTGCAAGGTACGCGAAGCCATGGGCATAGGCGATATTACGCTTACGGCCTGGGCCGAGGACGGTGACGGCAACGGCATGCACTTCATGGCCCGCGGCTTTGCCCATATTGAGCTCATCGACCCGGAAACCGGTTCCCCGCGTGCCTGGGAGGACGGCGCCGAAGGTGAACTGGTGTACACTGCATTGCGACGCGAGGCAATGCCGCTATTGCGCTTCCGGAGCCGCGACCACGTCGTCGTAAACATGAAACCCAACCCGCTGGGCCGAACCGGCCCCAGGATCCGTTGCGTGGGACGCACGGACGATATGCTCATCGTACGCGGCGTCAACCTGTTTCCGGCCGCGTTGCGCAGCGTGCTGAACGAGTTCACACCTGACGTATCGGGCGTGATACAGGTAAGGCCGCGGGAACAGGGAGTCAGGCAGACAAAGCCGTTGCCGGTACTGGTAGAGCTGGGGGAAAACGGCGCGGAGCAAGCCGTCAACCTGCAACAGCGAATCTCGGACGTGGTAAGGCAGCGCCTGCTGGTCGCGACCGATATACAACTCGTGCCTTACGGGACGTTGCCCAGGGAAGTGTATAAATCACGACTGGTTGATTACTCCGATGCAGAACAGGTTACGGCAGTGCCGGCATGAGGCACGCATCGAGAGGCGTGTTTGTTCAAACTGTCATGTTGTCCCGCAATACACTGATATGTTCCGGTCCAATGCCGCAGCAACCGCCGACAATCTGCACCCCTTGATCAATCCATTGCCTGGCGTATTCGAGATAATCCTGCGCTGGGATAATATCCTCGAACTTCCAGCTTGGCGGGATGAAATGCCCGCTTTCCGCATAGGCAAACAGGGGGCCGTCCCACAGCTCGTTCAACTCTGCCAGCGCCGGACCGGTATCGTGAACGCTGGAGTGCATGACGCCTGCCGCGTCACAGCCCAGTGACAGGACTTGCTGCGCCATCTGTTTGAACGGCATGGCCCCGGTATCGCGCACTGCTGACATGTAGTTGGTTAATGAGCCAGCGTCGTCCATGGAGGCGCTGAACCCTGTCCAGACCGGTATTCCTGTAGCCCGGGCTGCAGAAATGACCATTCCGGATACGTCAATGTCGCGCATCATCTCGGCGATAATCAGTTCGGCGCCGGCCTCCGACAGCAACTCCGCCTGCCGGATAAATCCTTCTCTTACTTCAGCGTTTTTCGGAATGATATAATCATCGAATGGCGGCATGGACGACACGGAAGCGGCAACACACACGTCCTTCCCGCAATTGTCACGAGCTTCCAATGCCACGGTTACCGCGGACTGGTTGATCTCCGCAGTCCTGTCCTGCAGCCCCAGGCGCTTGAGCACGTGGGGCGCGGTGCCGAAGGTATTGGCGATGATCACATCAGCGCCTGCGCGGATGTAACTCTCGTGGACCTGCCGCACCACCTGCGGCTGTTCCATGTGCGCAACGCCGCACCAGGCCAGATCGTTCATCGTAACTCCCAGCCGTTCAATCTCGGAGCCGGTGCCCCCGTCCAGCAGGACGACATTTCCGTTATCCAACTTGTTTTTGACTGTTCGATAACTCATTAACTGGTGCGCGCCAGGGTGAAAGGAAGCATCGGCTAACCGCTGTTTTGTCTATTCCTGTAATTCAGATGACTCTATCACGTCACGGCCTGTCATCCCGACATGTGGGGCCGCGGCAAGGAGATGTTTGTCGTTGCTGTAGATTTCAGAGAATCCGCCCATCTTGGCGGAAATCAGGTGCACGGCATCCCCTGTACGAAGAAACGCATCCTGTGACAAGCTGGAGAACGTGTCGGTTACTGTGTCAAAAATGGCCGGCGACAACGGCAGCCACTGCCATAGGCTTATTGACTCGTCCACACTCAGTTGTCGCAGGATGATATTCAGCTGTCGTTCGCTGAGTTCACCTTCTCGTAGTTTGCGATGTAGAGCAGCGTGTAGTTCCAGGCGTCCAAACACGGAACATGCAATGTGACCGCAATCCTGCGCCAGGGAGCGTACTTTCTCCCAGCCATGCTCCATGACGTAGCACTTCAGGATGTATGCCGTATCGAAATAGACCGTCACCGATCACGGTCTTCGGAGATGTACCTTGTCGCATCGCCGGAGACCTCCGGCAAAGCATCGAATTCAGGAAGCACCTGGCGTTCGCGAAATGACCGGCTGACGTTGTTTTCATTAAACGGTATCAAAGAAGCCACGGGACGACCGCGTTCGGTAATGACAATACCCTCGCCGCGGGCTGCCCTGCGTACCCATTCGCCGGTTTTGATGTGTAAATCACGAATCCTGATTTGTTCCATGTGCACATATGTCTCACATTTATCAATCCTTGTCAAGTCTGATATTATTCCCAACGCCCTTATCGAAGTTTGGATGTTTGATCAGGGATGTCTGTATATTCTGTAACCGGTTCATTAACAAACTATTCAAAATAAATACAAATTAGGAGCACAGTATGAAAGCAATTGTATTGGAAGAACTTGGCGGTCCGGAAAACCTGAGGGTAAAGGATGTGGATACGCCGGAACCGGGACCGGGTGAGGTACGGGTCAGACTGCAGAATTCCGCGCTGAACCGGCGCGATTACTGGATCACCATCGGCAGGTATCCGCGCACGAACCTGCCCTGTATCGCCGGGTCGGACGGCGCCGGTACGGTGGATGCCGTCGGCGAGGGCGTTGACAGCGGTTTGACAGGTAAAGAGGTGGTGGTCTACCCGGCGCGGGAGTGGGGTGACAGCGAGGCCGTTTCCGGACCGGATTTCCGCGTGCTGGGCATGCCGGACCAGGGTACATTCGCCGAGTATATCTGCTGCCCGGCTTCGGATGTCTACGCCAGGCCCGCTCACCTGAGCTGGGAACAGGCAGCCGCGGTGCCGCTGGCCGGCCTGACGGCCTGGCGCGCCGTCGTGACGCAGGCCGAGGTGAAGGCAGGACATACAGTACTGGTTACCGGCGCGGGCAGCGGCGTATCGACCTTTGCCGTGCAGTGGGCAAGCGGGCTCGGCGCCGAGGTTTACGTCACCAGCGGGTCAGAAGAGAAAATCGAAAAAGCCAGGGCTATCGGCGCGGTCGGCGGCATCAGCTACAGAGAAGAGGATTACCATAAAACACTGAGAAAACAGGCAGGCGGCTTTAACGCGATTATCGACAGCGCCGGCGGGGACGACATGAACAATCTTCTCAGTACCTTGAGGCCCGCAGGGCGCTTTGTATTCTTCGGCGCCACCCTGGGCATCCCCTCGACCGGGCTGGAAATACCGCGGCTGTTTTTCAACCAGACCCGCATACAGGGAACGATGATGGGATCCAACGCCGAATTCAAGGCCATGCTTGATTTTGTCGGCGAGCAGAAAATCGAACCGGTCGTGGACCGGGTGCTGCCCATGGATGAGGCGGTCGCTGCCCATAAGTTGCTGGAGTCCTTCGGCCAGATGGGCAAGGTGGTCCTGCAGAACGGCTGAGGCAGCCCGGGAACCCCCGGCAAGTCCCGAACGGACTTGATCAGGGTTTCCTGAGATATGCCTCAGTCCGCAAGCAGCGCGATTATGACGATTGCGGTGATTGCAGCCAGCACGTGCAGTCCGCTGAGGTAGGGACGCCGTTTGAGCGTGCCTGCCCTGGCGGCTCTTATTTCCTGCCCGAGCGTGCCGTACCGGCTTGGCAGGAAAGTGCCGAGGAATTCTCTCAAAAAGTTGCTCGTACGCCGGGTCGGCAGGCCCATGTCGCGCATCAATTCGTCGACGTAATGCGAGATATAAGGCCCGGTAAATACGCCGTCCTGCGCGTCCGGCACCCTTTCTTTCGCCCAGTCTTCCAGCCGCTGAATTTCACGCTCCATCTGTTCGACCGGTGGCAGGGCCATGTTCCCGCTGAAACACTGCGCCGCCCAGTGCGCGCCTATTTCAGAAGACAACGGGCAGGTAAGGGTGGGGAAAAACCCGATGAATGCCAACCGTTGCTGTTCCGGCGGTAATATCCGCCGGTATAGATGGAACCGGCCGTTTTTGTGTACCTGTGCTCTCAACTCATCGCTCAGGAACGACAGGTCGCGTTGCCATCCTGTGCCCATGATGACCAGGTCCGCTTCTATCTGCGTTCCATCATCGAGTTCGACCCCGGCGTCGTAAAACCTTTTGACGCCGGCGCGTACGGCGCTGATGGCGTCGTCGCTCAGCAGTTCGAAGAAATCGTCCACCTGCCCCACGCTTTCGAAGCCAATGGGTAATTTATGTTCGGGGACCATGATCGCAGGCATGCCCAGGGCACGGGGCACAATGGCGCTCAGCAGGGTCCACCCGAGCCATACGATCGGTTTGCCCGGGCCATGCAGCAGCACTTCGTACCAGGGGCGATACGGGTAATTGACAAACAACTCGGTAAAGCGCGAAATGAAGCGCAAATCACTGCGGGCGCCGCCGGGCAGGTAGCGCGGCACCATCCAGTGCGGCTTGCGAAACACGATGGTGGACGTTTTTCCTTCGCGGGCCGCCCACGCAGCGCAGTCGAGGGCGGATTTGCCGGCGCCTATGACGACCACCCGCCGCACGTCCGCGACAGAGGGATGGATCCATTCACTCGAATGGCGCACCAATCCCCTGAAACTCTCCCTGCCGGGTAACTCCGGCATGAAGGGTGTGGAAAAGGCACCCGAGCAAATCACGGCAAAATCAAACTCGTAAATGTCCTCTTTGTTTTCATCGATTGTCGAGCGCGCCGTCAGCTTGAAACCCTCCCTGCCGTCACCATCGATTTCGGCAAGGCGAACCACCTCGGTATTGAATTTGATACGGGGATGCAAGGCGAAATGATCGGCATAGGATTCCAGGTGTGCCCGCACTTCTTCCGCGACCGGGTACCCGCTCGTGGTCTCCGGATAGGGGTAATCGGTCAGACTGTACGTTTCCTTCGCGGTATTGGCGCGCAAGCCGGGATAGGTCCGGGTGATCGCCCAGACCCCGCCGAGGCCGGCTTCCTTTTCGAAGACAAGCACATCGAAGCCGTTTTCCAGGAAGATCTTGGCCGTGACCAGACCGGCGATGCCGGCGCCTATGATGCCGACCCGTTGGGCCGGCGCTGTGCTTGTATCGCCTTGTTCAACAGCCGCTGCTATTGCATCTGTATGCCCGCTCATACACTCTCCCGAAGTCTGTGCCGATTTACTGCAGAGGGCAGGATCAAAAAAACCGGTGCGCTACTTATAACATACCAGCCGGTTGTGAGCCGCCTGCTCTCCACTATACCTGTTTACGGCGGCGCCTGTCAGGTGCTTCGCCGGGTAATGGTCTCTGGCATGTATAATAGCCGGAATTGTTAACGATGGGATACGGGATATGAATGATGCAGTGATTTACGATGGGATTCGGTCGCCGTTCGGCCGTTTCGGCGGTGGTTTGTCGGTGAAGCGGCCGGACGACCTGGCGGCAGCGGTCATCAGGGCCCTGCTGGACAGGAACGGCATCGAGAGCAGCCTGGTGGAGGACGTGGTCCTGGGCAATACCAACCAGGCGGGAGAGGACAGCCGCAACGTGGCGCGCAATGCCGCGCTGCTGGCCGGCATGCATACCTCGGTTGGCGGCGTGACCGTCAACCGCCTGTGCGGCAGCGGGGCGGCGGCGACCCTGGATGCGGCCCGCGCCATCAGTTGCGGGCAGGGGCAGTTGTTCATCTCCGGCGGCGTGGAGAGTATGAGCCGCTCGCCCTGGGTACTGGGCAAGGCGGAGACCAGTTTCGACCGTAACCAGCAGATGTATGACTCTCTGCTCGGCTGGCGTTTCCCAAACAAGCGGCTGCTCGGACAATACGGTGACGAGTCCATGCCGCAGACTGCGGACAACCTGGCCAGGGACTTCAATATCAACCGGGAAGACAGCGATGCCTTCGCCGCCGCCTCCCAGCAAAAATACGAGGCGGCCAGGACTGCCGGGTTTTATGATGATGAACTGGTTGAAATAGAAGTCCCGGCAAAACGGCGCAAGGACCCGCCCGTCAAGGTGGCGGCCGATGAACACCCCCGGCCCGGCACCACGCCGGAAAAACTATCGACATTGCCTGCCCTGTTTGATGACGGTGTCGTCACCGCCGGCAATGCCTCCGGCATCAATGACGGGGCCGTTGCCCTGTTGCTGGGGAACGAGGACATCGGCAGGAAGCTGGGCCTGACCCCGCGGGCGCGTATTCTCTCCGGGGCCGTAGCAGGTGTCGAACCCCGGGTCATGGGCATCGGTCCGGTCCCGGCCTCGCAGAAAGCCCTGCAACGGGCCGGCCTGTCCTTATCCGATATGGACGTCATAGAGGTCAACGAGGCCTTTGCCACCCAGGTACTGGGATGCCTGAAGCAACTGCAGGTCGACTTTCAGGACGCACGGGTGAACCCGAACGGCGGCGCCATCAGTATCGGCCACCCGCTGGGGGCATCCGGGGGGCGGCTGATCCTGACGGCCTTGCGGCAACTGGAAAAGATCCGGGGCCGTTATGCGCTCATTACCATGTGCATCGGCATCGGCCAGGGTATCGCTGTGGTAATTGAAAAAATAAACGATTAATCCGCAGGGGTGCGTAACCTGCGGATATATCTACACATCATCAGGCAGCAACACTTCAAACGGAGCATCGATTTCCAGTAATTCCTCGTCATCGCTGCTGCCGTCGCACCACATCAGGATCGCCATTTCTGCCGTGTCGTCGAGCACGGTCATGTCGTGATGCCAGATGCCGCGGCGATACGTGACGCATTGGCTGCCCTGCGCCAGGAAACACCTGACCTCATCCAGGTCCGGACCGCCGCCGGGTTTATCCGGCGCCACGATGACCAGGTATCTGCTCGCCCTCAGCGGGATGAAGGTCTGGCTGGAATAAGGATGCCGCTCCAGCGTTTTCGCGCGCATGGGTAGTCTGGCCAGCGGGTTGATGGTGACGATTGACAAATCAACACCTGCGTCTGCCCGGGAGTTTTCCAGGACTTCGTTGAAGGAGTTACGGCCCGGTTGAAGCGGTGCTTCGAATACCTGCCCAAACGGGCGAAACGCCTCGGCATTCAGGGGTGCGGCGATGACTTGCGGGAGTCTGGTCAAGCAAGGTTACCGCTGAAAAAACTCCGTGTGCATCAATACTGTGATTCCGGTGTATTCACGACCAGGCCGTCCAGGTCTGCGGTCACCTTGATCTGGC
This sequence comes from Gammaproteobacteria bacterium, assembly GCA_965243115.1. Taxonomy (GTDB): domain Bacteria; phylum Pseudomonadota; class Gammaproteobacteria; order Eutrophobiales; family Eutrophobiaceae; genus JAAXHV01. Next base: position 591,895 of record CBDEUD010000003.1, read on the forward strand.
AGCTCAGCCGGCTGGTCGGTTGCGGACTCATGACAAAGTCCAGCATTTCCTTCTCCATCGCCTGCGCCTCCGGCAGCTTGTCGAACCATGCCTCATCAACATATACGTGACAGGTGGCGCAACTGCAGGCGCCGCCGCATTCGGCAACGATCCCATCAACCCCGTTATTAACGGCGGATTGCATGACGCTCATACCTTCTTTGGCGTCTATTGTCGTTTCATCGCCGTCGAATGCGATATAGGTAATTTTCGGCATTTCCTGAACTCCAGGCGTGTAGTTTTGTATTTGTCTACGGGTAGGGGCGTATTATAGAGAAGTCGGCCCGTTCCTTGAACGATTAATTTAATATTTTTGTTTATCCGGGAACTTCCAGCATGATTTTACCGATATGCCGGCTCGATTCCATTAACCGGTGGCCCTCATTGGCCTTGCTCAACGGCAGAACCGTATGAATGATCGGCTTTACCTGGCCGGTCTCGAGCAGGGGCCAGACCTGCTCCCGCAACCCGGCTGCTATCGCAGCCTTGAACCCGACCGGCCTGGGCCGCAGCGTGGATCCGGTCAGGACCAGGCGTTTCAACATTATGGATCGAATCGATACTTCCGCCGAAAACCCCCTGAGCCCCGCGATGAAGACATAGCGCCCTTCCACCGCGGCAACGGCAATATTCCGATTGGTATAGTCTCCCGCCACCATGTCCAGGATGACGTCCACGCCCTTGCCATCGGTAGCATCCCTGCATACTTCAACAAAATCCTCTTCGTTGTAATTGATCGCCAGGTCCGCGCCCAGTTCACGGCATACCCGGCATTTTTCCTCATTACCGGCCGTAGTGTACACGGTGGCGCCAAACGTATTCGCCAGTTGGATGGCCGTCGTGCCGATACCGCTGCTGCCGCCATGGATTAAAACGGACTCTCCCGGCTTAAGTCCCGCGCGGTCGAACAGGTTGCTCCAGACGGTGAAAAAGGTCTCCGGCAGCGCCGCGGCTTCAACCGGCGTCAACCCGCCCGGCACCGGCAAACAGATTGGCGCATCCGCAACGGCAAGTTCCGCGTAACCGCCGCCGGGCACCAGCGCACAGACTTGATCCCCCGGACGCGGCCAGGCTACGTCATTGCCGGCCTCGATCACTTCGCCTGCTATTTCAAGCCCGGGGATGGCCGATGCGCCGGGAGGCGGAGGATATTTGCCCTGCCGTTGCATCACGTCCGGACGGTTGATGCCGGCCGCGGCAACCTTTACCAGCACCTGGTTATCACCCGGGACAGGCGCGTCCCCCTCCGTGATTTGCAAGACGTCGGGATCGCCGAATTCCGTAATTTCAATATATTTCATGTGGGCATGATACCGGCGCAGGCACAAAAAAACATGCTTTGGTCGGCGCAGGGATGTATTTGAGTAGGACAGGGGCTGCCGGACATTTAATCCGGCAGTCCTGGCCGATGCTGCTTCAGTAATTCAACCTCACTGACACGCCGCCGTACACGTTCAGCGTAGGCGCCGGTTCGAACACCCTGCCGCCGAAGCCGTTCAGGCGCAGGTTGGACATGTATTTCGTGTCGAACAGGTTGTTGATGCCGATGAACGGGGACAATTCGAATCCCGCCATCTGCAGGCGGTGTCCTGCCCTCAGGTTTGCGACTTCATAGGAATCTGAAATTACGCTGTTGTTGTTATTTACAGCCAGGTCGTCGACCGCGAGGATGTCCCAGCTCAGGTAGAAACCGGAATCATGGCGGTAGGCCAGTTCCGCAAAGAACTGGTTCTCGGGAATACCGGGCAGCATCTTGCCTTCTGCGTCCATTCTCGAGGGGAAGCTGTCGAACTCGAAATCCGAATAAGTATAGGAGGCGGTAAGCTGCAAGCCTTCCAGGATATCCACGACGATGGCGGCCTCGATGCCGTTGCGGTCGGTATCGGCATTGCGGAAAAATGTGCGATTGCCGATATTGGCGACGCTGACCACCTCGTCATCCACTTCCATGATGAACCCGGCGATGTCGAAATAGACACGCTCCCCGATCAGACCCCGTGCGCCGATCTCGAAGCTTTCCGCTTCCTGGGCATCCACGGAGGCGAATCCACCGAGACTTACATCCAGGTTTCTTGCCGGATTGGCCAGCTCGGTAAAAGTGGGTGTTTCAAACCCGGTCGCGTAGTTGAAATAGAAACTGACCGAATCCGTCGCGCTCCAGGTCAAGCCGGCGCTTGGGCTGAATTCCTCGAAGTCCAGCTCGCCGGACTGGTCCGCGTTGGCCAGGAACCGGTCATCAACGGACAGGTCCACGATATCGTAACGGCCGCCCAGCGTAAGCTGCAGGGCATCGGTCAAGGCAAGGACGTTGCGGATGTAGAATCCGTATGCTTCCGCCTCTTCAAGCTGATCGAATGATAAAGCGCCTTGTATCCCGGCATCGTTGGAATAACGTTGCCGGTCGTCCTCCTGGATGTCGATATCGAAGCCCGCGGTGAATTGATTGGGACGGCCCATCAGTTCTCCCGTATAGGTGTATTGCCCGCCGCCGCCAAAAAAGAACCGGTCGAACTCGACTACGCCGTCATCGGGCACAAACCGGATATGGGAACCGATGGGCAGAAAGGCCATGAAGTCGCGCCACAGGTAGTAGTTGCGCACCCTGATCTCGTGGTTCTCACCGAACTGCTTGCGGTAGATCCAGCCGACCTTCTGCTGCTCCAGTTCTTCACCGGCGTTGGAGCTGAGGTTTCTCGGCTGCGCCTGGCGCCGGTCCGCCGCCACGTTGGCCGGAGTGATGCCCCCCGAATCATCGGCCTGCGGCGATTCCACCAGGTTGAAGATCACGGTCAGATCGGAATCCTCGTCAAACTCGTAGCGGAACTTGCTGTTCACCAGTCCGTGTTCCACCCTGGAATTCTCCCGGTAGCCGTCGCTCTCCATGTAGGAACCGTTCACCAGGTAATTCAGCTTGCCCGTTTGCCCGCCGAACTTGAGTTGATATTTCTGGTGGTCGTACTCGCCCACTGTCACCCTGGCCTCGGCAAACGGCGTATCCGGTCCGTCCTCCGTATACAGGCTCATGACACCCCCGGATGCGCTGCCGTACAAAGCGGATGAGGGTCCGCGGATGATTTCAATACGGCCCACCGAACCGATATCGATATCGTCAACCCCGCTCTGCCCGTCGGCCAGTGTGGCCGGAAGGTCATCGACGAAAACCTTGATGCCGCGGATGCCGAAGTTGGCGCGGGCGCCGAACCCCCGGATTGCGACCCGCAGGTCCTGGCTGAAGTTATAACGGTTCTGAAAGAAGATACCGGGCACCCGGTTCAGCGATTCGTCCAGGCCCAGTTGCTGGCGTCCCGCCTGGATCGTATCCCTTTCCACTACGCTGACTGCACTTGAGACATCAGCAAGAGATTGGTTCTGCCGCGTTGCGGTCACAATGATTTCGTCGAGTTCGGTAACGGCGTAGCCTGCCGTCGTCGTGATCAGAATACCTGCGGCAGCCGCCCACCGGCCAAAGTGAAGATTCCTCATTGTTTTCCCCCTGAGCGAAATACTGATACGTGTTAACTCAACCGCATATACCAAGCAGGAAACGTACCAACCGGGAGAGAGCCAAGATTAATATATAGTAATCAAAGAGTTATTGACTTTGTAATTGTGCCGGTAACAATCTGTTGTGGATAATAGTAACCATACCGGAACGAAAACAACCAGCTGCCGTACCAGGCGGATAAATACTACGGCATCATCTTCGGATGGGATTGCATCTCCACGTGCTCGCGGGTCCAGGGCTGGGCGCTGTCGCAGTAGATTTCCATGACGGGCCTGACCCAGGAGGCATCATCCAGGCTGCCCGCCTTCAATCTTGGCCATGATCTTCTCCGTACAGATTGGTGGAATTGAATTTCAGAATTCGACGGCCAACAACCGCTTCTTTCATCTCATTATAGATTAATTTACCGAAGTCTGCGTCGCCATACCGCCTGAAGCTACAGGGCGCGTAAAATAACTTGATTACTTTTTCTGTTCGGCGAATTATGCTTATATGGACGTTATATGTTGCGGGGGAGAATGGTGACGGATTATCTGCGTTATTTATGGCCGGGCGGTTTTTTTATTATTACCGCTTCAGGCGTAATGATGGGCGGGGCAGGTTGCTGGTTCGGCGTACTTCTCTTTCCGCTGGTGGCGGGCGTGGAATACTTCCTTGAAGACGATTTGCGCAAACGCGAAATGCGGCCGGCGGGTGCGTTGTTCATGCTGTATATTCAACTGATCCCCTGGTTATTTCTCTGGTACGGCCTCTGGCGGTTCCTGCAGACTGACTACCAGTGGTGGGAATGGTTGGGCACGATCATTTCGGTAGGTGGAATTACGGCCGCGGTGGGTTTGCCCATTGCCCATGAATTATTTCATCGCCATGAAGGAATCTCGCGTTTTTTTGGTGATTTATTTGCAGTTACCCTGATTTCGGGAGATGTGGAACTGGAGCACCGTAAAGGCCACCACATTGAAACTTCGACAATAAATGATATCGATACGGCATATCGAGGTGAATGCGTATACGCCTTTATCGCCCGGCTGCTCCCGTTTTTTCATACTGAACCCTGGAACATGGAAAAGCAGCGTTTCGCCAATAAAGGAGTGAGTCACTGGTCTCCCGGTAACATTGTTTTATGGGCAGGCGCCGCTTACCTGGCACTGTTCCTGTTTTTTTGTTTCAGTGTGAGTCTGTTTGCCGGCATCAGCGTTCTGCTTATCTCTATCATTGGACAATGTATTGTCTGCGTCTTCAGTTACGTGCAACATTACGGCCTGATACGCGTACCGGGCACACCCATCGAGAAACGCCACGCCTGGAATCACATCCGCCCCTTGTCCCGCATACTCACCTTCGAGATCGTGACACACTCCCAACACCACATCGATCCCACGGTGCCTTATTGGGAACTCACGCCATACCGGGATGCCGCACGGGTCGGTAGCGCCTACGGGTATTTTTTATTGGCCCTGATCCCTCCTTTATGGCATAAACGCATGCGTGAACACATCAGGGAGTGGGATGAAAACCATGCAACAGCGGCGGAATTACAACTGGCAATGGAGGCAAATCGGACGGCAGGATGGACATAAACGAGTTAACCGTCATGGAATTACAATATCATGTGGAACAACTGCAGGGTCGTTACGTGGAATGTATCGATGATGACAGACTGGAAGAATGGCCCGGTTTTTTTACGGAAGAATGTTTATATAAGATTATCTCCAGGGAGAACCATGATCGTAACCTGCCTGCCGCTGCAATCTATTGCGATAGCAAGGGAATGCTTGAAGACAGGATTGTGTCCTTGCGCAACGCAAACGTCTTTGCGGAGCATAATTATCGTCACCTTATCAGTAATATTCTCATCCAGGGCCTGAATGAGGGGGTTATCAGCGTACAGAGCAATTACCTGGTTTTGCAGACGAAGACGGACGGCGCGACGGAGATTTATAATGCAGGTAAATACGTGGACAGGATCGTTGTGGAGGGAGACGGATTAAAATTCAAGGAGAAAATCGCCATATTTGATACCCATCAAATCAAGAGTTTGCTGGTGACCCCGATTTAATGCCGGAGAAATCGATGAATGCAGTGATCGATACGACAAACGGGTCGTTGAACTGGCCGATAGATGAAGAAGCCGGTCATGTGCCTTATGGCGTGTTCACCGACGCCAGAATCTATGAGGTGGAGCAGGAAAGGATCTTTCGGGGCGATAACTGGTCCTTTGTCGGCCTGACGGCGGAGCTTCCGGACCCCGGCGATTTCAAGGCAACTTATATCGGCGATACGCCGGTGATAGTCACCCGGGACAGGGAGGGCGGCATCAACGTGATGACCAATCGTTGCGCCCACCGGGGCGCCCTGGTGTGCCGAAGCGCCAGGGGCAACGTCGATGAGTTGGAGTGTGTCTACCATCAATGGAAATATGATTTGCAGGGGAAATTGACCGGGGTACCGTTCCGCCGCGGACTGGGCGGCCGGGGCGGGATGCCGGAAGGGTTCAGGATGGAACAACACGGGCTGGACACGTTGCGCGTCGATACGGTGGGCCACCTGATTTTCGCCACATTTTCAGACAAGGTCGAGCCGTTGCGGGAGTACCTGGGGGCCGTGATCGTCAATCACATAGAACGGATATGCCACAGCCCGATCAGGGTGCTTGGCGATGAGCGGCAACTGGTCCGGGGAAACTGGAAATTGTACGCGGAAAATACCCGGGATCCTTACCATGCCAGTTTGTTGCACCTGTTTCATACGACCTTCGGCCTCTACCGGTCAACACAAAAAGGCGGTAGCTGGATGGATGACAAAAAACGTCACACGGTCCTGACTGCATCACAGGGAACTGACGTAGGTAAAACAGAGGGGTATGACGGGCTCAGGACGTTTAACGCCGAATTCACCCTGAAAGACCCGTCCCTGCTGGCAGGCAGAAAAGAGTTTGACGACGGCGTCACCCTGGTTATTTTGACTACATTTCCAAACCTGGTCCTGCAGCAGATCGCCAATACGCTGGCAGTGCGGCAGACCGTCACGAAAGGGCCGGGTCAGTTTGAACTGGTATGGACCCAGTTCGGTTATGAGGATGATGATGAGGAAATGCAAAAGATCAGGAACAAGCAAGGCAACCTGATAGGTCCTGCCGGCCTGATCTCCATGGAAGACGGTGAAGCCGTGGAAATAGTGCATGAAGCGATCATTCGTGACCAGGAAGAAGCATCCTATATCGGCATGGGTGGAGGAAAAGCGGAAGATACGGAACACCTGGTAACAGAATCGGCAGTTATCGGCTTTTGGGAATATTACCGCGAGACGATGCAGGTCGAAGCCGGGGCCTCATAACTGACATCGGCTTAAAGGTTTCACTGCGCTCAATGCTTCATGACATGTGTTTATCCGGGCCATGACGGGCTGGATTGAAAAGATCCTGAAACGGAAGGAAGCCCATACAGCGCTGGTTCAACACTCCGGAAACAGGTTCAGTGTGCCTCGCAACACAACACTCCTGCAGGCAGCCCTGGACCAGGATATTGCCTTCCCGCACCAGTGTACCGTCGGTACCTGCGGTACCTGCAGGTGCAGGTTGATTGAAGGCAAAATCAAACCGGTCCTCGACTTTTCCTATACACTGACCCGCAAACAACTTGCGGCCGGATATATACTGGCCTGTCAAAGCATGTTGAAGAGTGATGTTGTGGTAGATTTGCGGAAAAGAGAAGAGTCGACCAAACCGGATTCACTAACGGCAGGACTACAAAATGTCAGTTGAAGAGAATAAAGAAATCGTCAGGGGCTATTTTGCAGAGGTAGTAGATAAATTCAACATTGATTTATTGAGTGAATATTATACGGATGATTGTATTATCCACCGTCCCGAAGTGCCGGAACCCATTATCGGCATAGAAAATTTCAAGGCCGGCCTGACCCGGGTCATAGACAGCTACAGTTCAATAAAAACGACTATTTACGAGATGTTCGGCTCAGATGATCGCATCTCCTGCCGCTTGAGCCACCTGGCCGTGCACCGCGACAACTGGAAAAGCCGCATCGGCTATCACGAAGTCGCCGGGAAAACGGTTGGCTGGTCCGCCATCGCAAACTTCAGAATTGAAGAGGGCAAAATCGCAGAGGAATGGGTCTGCCGCGACGAACTGGGTATGTTGATTGAACTCGGTGTGTTACCACCTTCAAACTAATCCTGCAGCTTCCTTGTGAAGTTCCAGTAACTGTGGGATGGTCTCCGGCAACCTGCGGCCGAAACCGCATTCGGTGCTGATCCCGAACCCGGCTTTATATCTCCTGGCGACTTCGATACGCGCCTTTGTGCCTGCCACGCCGTCGGTAAGGTGTACCAGCCCCAGATAAAGGTGTGTGGCATCGCTGAGGCGTTGCAGAGGCCGGTAGTACGCGTCGTCTTTCCTGTCCCGCGGTGCCGGCATGTGCACCCAGTCGACCTTGCGGCCCGCATGGTTGACCGCTTCGTTGGCCAGGTGAACGCAGACCGACAGGTCGCGCGGCTCGAAGATGTGCCTGTGACCAATGTCGCCGTAGCAAAAATGGATGCCGAACTCGACTTCCGAGGGGACATTGGCGGCAAAGGTTTTCAGGATTTGCCGGAAGCGTTTGTCAGGGCTCCCCATCAGCAGCCTTGCCAGCAGCGGGATTTTCATCGGCAGCTTGTGCCCGGCGGTCCTCGCCTCATGCTCCAGCACGCTGGCTACGTTATCCCACTGTATGGCCAGGTCCCCGGGTGGTATGACCTCCAGCATACGCCTGATATCCGCGGCCATTGCGTTTTCATAGGCGGGGATGAAATAACGCATATCGGCGAAGCGCTCCACAAAAAAGCCCATGCCGTCCACGACCGCGGGCAACGATACCTGGAACCTGACGCCTGCAGGTATGATGCCCTGCTCGCGGACTGCACAAAATGCCTTGTATGACTCGATAGCCGCCTCCGCGTATCCCAGCGTTTCAAAACGCAGCATCCCGACTCCCTTGCGCAGGCCGAATTTCCATAAATCCGACCCGTCGGTGGCCATCGGTATCCAGTCCTCGCCGGGTTTTCGCCATTCCCGCGGGTTGTCCGGGTCTACCGGCGGCGGGCGCGACACGGTTACGACATCAGGATGTCGCGCATAAACGGTATGAGCAAGGTGGCTGATATACTTGGAACGATAACCTGTCTCACCGTCAGGGATTCTTGCGAGGAAGTTTCCGACTGCGCCACAACATTTGCGAAATACCTCGTCGGCATCGTTGCCGGCGATGCTGCCGACAAAGTGTATCCTGTTCCTGTCAGATATCTTCATTTGTGGCGGGTAGACAGGTGTTTCAGCACAGGGAGCATGACTGCCCGGAGCGTGCGTTGCAGGGCAGATGTTACCGGCCCCGCCGCTTTCGTGTTCTGTGCCGAGGTAAACTTCCCGATGCCGAGACTGTCACGGAGTTCGCCTCCCAGAATCTGCATCGGGGCATCGAGCGGAAGACCTGTTGCGTCGGCGATGCGGTCCATCTTCTCGTAATGCGCGACCAGGGCCGCGGCATCCACGAGCTCTTCCTCTCCGAGTTCATCAACTATTTCCTGGCGTGTCCGTTCCAGCGCCGGTTCATCGCCGGTCACGGCAGCCGTTGCGAAATCGGATAGCAGGGCCCCATGGGATACCCCGCCGTCGGATCCGTTCGACCCTTCGACGGCCAGGCGCAAATCCACCTCCTGCCCGGTAATCTCAGCGCTCGCACGGAGCGCTGCTGCATGTGCGCTGGTTCAGTAGAAACACTCGTTGAGCGCCGACACCCTGGTGGCAATCAGTTCCGTCTGCCGGCGGTCCAGCGAACGCTGCGCAGTGAAGTTCACCAGATCGTCGAAGGTCAGGTATTCTGCCTGCGCCAGCTTCTGCAGGCCGCGCGCCTCGGCGGGAACCAGGCTCAGTGACCGCACTATATTGGGTGCGACCGGCAACGGCACGTCTGCATAAATATCGGCGTCCGGGCCGCTGGGTTTTGCCAGCAGCGGGACAAAAGCCCCGTAAAACAGCTTGCCGCTGGCTTTCCTCCGAGAGGGCTCACCTGGCTGTGGTTCCGGCAATGGCCGCAGGTCGATGCCCAGTGAGCGGCAAAACGCATCGACGCTGACGGTCAGCACGGTAATGCCGATCAACTCCACGTATTGTTCGGGAGTAAGACCGTCTTCCAAAGCCTTGTCATAGAAAGTGCGCGACAACCGCTGCGGGTCGGTCGTCACCCGGTGAACAACCTCAACCGCGGCCGCCGGGAGGATTCCCTCACTGTCATGTTCTCCCTGTACCGCGTAGGGAGACAGGGCTGATTTGCGCGCCAAGCAGAAGGAACAGTTTCGGGCCAGGCGTACTTCTGCGGCGATGGATACCCGTTCGCGCCCGTTCCACCAGGTGCCCGGTTGTGAGAGTCGGGCCCACTCCTGTTCCTGGGCGTCGGCCAGATCGGCGCGCAGATGGACGGGCGTGTCAGGATAGAAAGAGTGACTCATGCATCGTCTCAGCAGTTTCCCTTATCTTATCCTGCTATCCGGCCTGTCTGACAGCTCCTTGAATACATGAAGATGGTTCAAGCGTACTGATCTTTGTTTTGCGCCTTGCCGTTTCTCTGGTGGTTCGCGCGATAGCGCGAGGGCGTCGTGCCCATGTTGCGGCGAAAGGCCTTGCAGAATGCGCCTTCGGATTCGTATCCGACCATCTCTGCGATCTGCGACAGGGACATTTTGCCGTTCCGGATTTCACAGGCCGCACGGTGCATGCGGGTTTTGTACAGGTAATTTACCGGTGTATCCCCGATGACTTCGCGGAAACGGCTGGCGAATGCCGAGCGGCTCAGCAGCGCCTCATTGGCGAGACTGGCTACGGTCCAGGGATGGTCCAGGTGGGAATGTATCGCATTGATTGCCCGTTTGATGCGTGAGTCTATCAGGCGGGAATCCCAGTTCAGGTCTTCCCTGACAAGGGAAAACTCCATGAATTCTATGGCGATGATCTCCGCAAGCCGCTTTACGATGGCCTCGCGGGCGTCCTTGGGCGCGGTATATTCAAGCAGGACCAGGTTAATGATCTGCTCAAGGCGCTGGTGTATCCTGACATCGTCCGGCGTTACCAGTATGGCCGCGGGGATCACGTTAGGCAACGGGTTGGAGGAGACGGGGATAGACGCTCTTATGATTACCGTCGCCGATGTATTTAACGCATTGGCAAAATCGAAATCTTCCAGGTTGATGAACGGGGCGGCGACCCGTGCATCGGTTTTTGTCCTCATGGAATCCCGCAGTATGTGCCCTGCCCCGCTGGGCAGTGTGATGATGCTGTTGGCGCCGATCTCAACCGGTTTTTCACCCGCCATTTCGAATACGGCATTGCCCTTCCGTAGCGCGTATAATAGGGCGACGTCTCCTTCCGGGACGGCCAGTGACCAGGGTTGTGAAAAAGCAGCTATGCTTATCCACGCTTCAGGTACCCGGATATCAAGCAATGAGTTCATAATTATTCCAGGCAATCCTCAAACAGTCTTGATTCGGACGTCTGAACCCTATTTCAGGACGCCCGTTAAACGGAGAAACCCGTTATCATCCTATCATAATATACAACTCGTCCTGCTGCCCGTTTTCAGGGAAACATGGCAATATCAGGTTGAAAGAGTACTAGGAGAACGTTAAATGGGTCTGTTTTCAGGTCAGGAACTTGAAGGGGGCTATATCCCCGGGACAATTTCACGCTGGCTTATCCCGGAAAGTTCTGGCAACGACTTCAACCGGGCAGGGGCGCAGGACACCAAACGCCCCGACCCGCCGTTCCACGGTACGGTACAGCATCCATGGAAATGGATGATGATCTATTTCCTGGTGCGCTGTTATTTCGGCAATTTCGGCGCGTTGAAATCCTGGACGATTCACTGGTTCCGGGAACTGTTCGGTCACAAGCGTATCAGCTCGACACGCATCACGGGGACGGCAGAAGAATTTACTGCACGATTAAAGGGGCAGGCAATGGCGCACCCGGAGGTTGAGGCTGTCGGCATAGCGCCCATGCGGGATGAATACTACTACGATACATTCCCTACTACGGACTTGCCCTGGGTCGTCACCCTTGCGCGCAGGATGGATTATGAGAAGCTGTCGCTGAACCTTACCGAGCGCAATTTCGACCAGGCGCTGAAAGAAGTCATCGGCGGATATGAGCGTACCCAGAAGGCGGCGGTCGATCTCGCCAACTGGATCCGCGCACAGGGCTGGCAGGCGCGCGGCATCGGCACGCTGACGTTCAAGCCAGAAAACATGTTTCTGGCCATTCCTCCGGCGATCGAGTCCGGGATAGGAACGCTCGGCAAACACGGCTCCCTGATCAGCGACGAACTGGGTTCTGCATTTCGCATGTCCTGCGTGCTCACTGACATGCCCTTGATCGCTGACAACCCCCAGTATATCGGCAGTGAAGACTTCTGCGCCAGTTGCCAGAAATGCGTGACCGACTGCCCGCCGGGCGCGATCTCCAACGATAAACAACTGGTTAACGGGGCCATGCGCTGGTACGTCGATTTCGACAAGTGCGCACCTTATATGACCGAGACCAAAGGCTGCGCGATATGCCTGTCAACCTGTCCCTACAGCCGCCCCGGGGTTGCCCCGAAGCTGACAGAGAAAATGCTGCGCCGGCGCGAACGGAAACGCGCCCAAGCCTGACGGGGAAGGAGCAGGAGACACATTACCCGTGCCGGTCGATGTCCCATTTCGTCGCGTCAAGGTGTTGTTCGGCAAATTCCCGGGGATGGGTTTCCAGTGTTGTCGCGAGTGAGGGGTTCCAGCGGTTCCACCAGCCGTAATAGCAGATGATTCCCATGATCTCGACAATTTCCGTATCGTTGAAATGCCGTTTCAGGTCGGCGGCCAGGGTCTCATCGACCCCGTTGGGCACGGAGGCTGACGCCGCGGCGAAACGCAATGCCGTGCGCTCGGCATCGGTGAACAGGTCGCTGGTCTCGAACTCCCACATCTGCGCGATCTTCTCATCGGCAACGCCGTAGCGTTGGGAGTTCGCGGCAGTGTGAGCAAGGCAATACTGGCATCCGTGCACCTTGCTTGCCATCTGTCCGACCAGTCCCCTGACATCGGGCGACAGGCTGCAATCGTTATGCACGGCTTCGGAAAGCTGCGCCAGCGCCTGCACCATCTTCGGTTTGCGCGCCATGGTCATCAACGCATTCGGCAGGTAGCCCATGCGTTCGTCCCATACCGCGAAGTAATCTTCCAGTTCCGGCGCCTGGGCGCGTTGCAATGGTTCGATGATTGCCATAACGGTTCCTCGCTGTTTCGTAGTTGAGTCTAAAGAATTCTATACGTGTATGTTTCTGTCCCGACCTGTTCAGGAATGCTCCTGAATCGTCAGATCGTCTCTAATTCGGGGTTTGCGCGGCAACCCTGTCGTTCAGGATTGCCGCTTCCGGTTACCCTGCTATTCTCACATTACAATTATTATATTACCGGGAGACCCGACATGAATGAACTGATTGCCGCGCTTATAGTCCTGTGTTACTCGTTCGCCAGCGGGATTTTTTACGTGCTTTCCTGCCTGGAAAAGCCGGTGTGGTCGTTGATGCGCGATCCGAACAGTGAGAAAGCCGCCGACAAGGACGCAAGGTTTGTTCATCAGGCGCTGCAGCGTTTGATCCCGCTATTGCCGCCGACCATGGTAACCACGACGCTCACTGGCCTGGTATTGCTGGCACTGCAATCCGTGCAGCGTGACTTCGACCGGCCCTCGCTGATAATACTGGTATTTTTCCTGATCATGATCAGTTACCTGTTTTCCCGATTGCGCGGGTGCATTAAAGGAGTTTCACAAGTTCCCCATGACGGCGATATTGCCGGCGTACGCAACGGCACAGGGCGTCTGGCGGCCTTGCACCATACCGGCCTGTTCACCATGGTCGGTGTTCTGCTGCTGCAGTTTTTCCTGATCATCGGTTAGCCTGATGAAACACAGACCTGATCTCAGGTTCCTGGAGCAGGTGTCTCTGAAATGTTACACCCCGAGAGATTATCAGGAGATTATTGGACGATCAGACTGTAGAGGTGGACGTCAGGACTTTGTTACGTTCAAGCGTTTAATTTCTAATTCCCTAAGGGAAATCATAATGAAAAGCCGGGTAATGGCAGGTTAATCGGTTTTGTGTTGCAGAAAATGCAACATCGTGTGACTCCGTAAATTCCGGGGGAAATAGAATGCGCGACAGCTTGCAATCAATATCATCCACCGGGAAGTTCTGTAGCCTCTGTATGGCAGGCTTCCTTGCGTTTACAACCCATACAGCGTTTTCCGCGACCCTTGAGGAAATTATCGTCACCGCGCAGAAACGCGAACAGGCGCTGAGCGACGTGCCTATCGCGATCCAGGCATTCAGCGGGGATTTCGTCTTCGACAACAATATCTTTGAGATTTCCGAGATCACTGAGAGGGTGCCGAACGTGCAATATTCAGCATCGCCCTTCCAGCCGATAGTGGCGGCGCGCGGTCTCGGCGCCAGCGGCGGCAACCGCGGCTTCGAATCCCAGGTGGTGTTGTTCTCGGACGGTATTTATGGAGGTCGCCCGAACCAGTTTATTGCGCCCATGTTCGACGTCGAGCGCGTTGAGGTGGTAAAGGGTCCGCAGACGGTATTGTTCGGTAAAAATGCCACGGGCGGAGTAATCAGCGTGGTGTCGGCCCGCCCGGGCGATGAATTCGAGGGCTACCTGAGCGGCGGCTACGAGGCGGAATACGAGGGATATTCCGTTGAAGGCGTATTGTCCGGGCCGTTGAGCGACGAACTTGGTGCGCGCATGGCCATACGTTACAGGGAGGATGGGGGTTACCTGGAGAATACCCATTTCGACCGTGATGAACCCGAGGTGGAGCACCTGGCTGTACGCGGCGTGATCACCTGGGAACCGGGTGATGCGGTCGATATCGTCGCAAAAGTGGAATACACGGAGTTGGATTCCGACGGCCGCAACGAGCAACTGGTATGCGGAACGGAAGGGATTGATTTCATCAACACCGGACCTATAGGAATCGGCAGCGCAGAGTGTATCAAGGATGGCCGGCGCGACAGCGGGGCGGAATCCGGGCCTTTTGCGTTGAACGGAGACAATCCCCAGACCAAAGCCATCGATACCCTGAACGCCTCGCTGAATATCGACTGGAACGTCGGCGAGCATATCCTGACCCTGCTGGGAGGATATTCGAGTTTTGACAACCTGAGAGAGCCTCATGCATCGCCGGACTTCAGCAAAATCGGATTAATCGACAGCATTACCGATGGTGGCAAATACGAGCAGTACAGTCTGGAAGCGCGCATTGCCTCTCCGACCGGCGGACAACTCGAATATATACTTGGCGCATTTTATCTCGATTCCGATGAGCAACTGTCGCAGGACCTCGGCGCTTTTCTGCCACCTAATCCTTTATTGCCGACAGGAGGCGTTTTGAGAAAGATTTTCGATATTGACCAGGAGGTCGAGACCTGGTCCGCCTTCGGATCGGTTACCCTGAATGTCAACGAGCGCCTGAGCGCGACCGCGCAGTTGCGCTATTCCGAAGAGGACAAGGACTTCGCGTCCTTGGTCTACCAGCTTATTTCTCCATTCGGCCTTGACCCGAGTTTGAGGGCCGTATTCACGACGGTGGATTCTCCCCGCGACATGTTGCCGCTGCTCAATAATTATGACCTGGGCCGTAGCGAGGAGGTCGTGGATTATGCCTTCAACCTGAAATTTGATCTGACGGAAAACGCGATGGTATACGTGTCCTACGGCAAGGGCAGCAAGGCCGGTGGTTACAGCTTCTTCCCGATCTCGCTGACACCGTTCCCGTTGGCGCCGGCTGATATCCAGTACGAAGATGAAGAAGGCCGCAATGTGGAGGGGGGTATCAAGGCTACCCTGCTGGACAACCGCGCCCAGTTCAACCTGGCAGTTTTTCATACCGAATATGATGACATGCAGCAGATCACCTTCAGCCCGGCGCGCGGCGGTTTTGACATTGCCAATGCCGATGTTACCTCTGTCGGTGTCGAACTGGACGGGCAGTTTATCATCAGCGAACAACTCAGGATCGGTGGTGCGCTGGGTTATCTCGATGCCGAATTTGACAACTTCTTGGGCGTTGATTGCGCCAACCCGCCAAACAGGGGTAACTGCAATCCCTTTGTGGGACAGGAACTGGACGGCGACCCCTTGCCCTTTGCTCCGGAATGGACCCTGAGCCTGTACGCTGACTTCACCATGCCCATCGGCTCGGACCACCGGTTGAAACTGAACGTGGACGGAAATTTCACGGACGATATATTATTCCAGATCGATCAGGATCCGTTGGACGTACAGGATTCATACTGGATCTGGAACGGAAGGCTGGCTTTTCAGCCGCTGAGCGGGCGCTGGGAACTCTCGGTACAGGCCAAGAACCTCGGTGATGAAGACCGGATCGCGATCTATACCGCCGATTCGTCCACCTCCAACCTGGCGCCGTTTGCCGGCGCTCACATGTACGCATTGCGCCCGGGACGGCAGATATATCTGCAGGCGCGCTGGAATTTCTGATTCAAAGCATCGCCCGCATCAGCATAAAGAATTCCTTCAGGCTGCCGTCCATCAGTACGAAATCCGGCGGCGGGTCGATGACTCCTTTTGTGCGGCTGTAGGATTCATACTGATCGAGCATGGAATGCAGTCGTTCAGGTTCCAGAGAAGCCAGGTCCGTCGACTCTGCCGGGTCCTGGTTGATGTTGAACATCTCCCATTCACCGGCGCCGTAAGGCGGGCGCAAGCTCTGGATCTTCCATTCGCCGGAGACCAGTGCGCGCTGGCCGAACAGTTCAAAACCGGTGGCTTCGTTATCGTTATGTATCGAGGCTGACTTGCCATCCAGCACAGGAATCAGCGAGACGCCATCCGGCGGATGAACCTCCCGTCCGCGATAGCGCTTGCCCGTGTGTGCTATCCCCGCGAGTTCCAATAATGTCGGCGTAATGTCCATGACGGACAAAAAAGCGGAATTAATTACACCACTTTCGAAACGTTGCGGGAATGAAACGATCATCGGCGTGCGGACACCACCCTCACTCACAACCGATTTATAGTATTTCAGTGGTGTCGAACTGACCTGGGCCCACGGCGCCCCGTAAGCGACCCAGGAACCCTTTCGACCCAGGTTCTCGTAACTGTTGTCGGCCCCGAGGGTCATAAGCCTGAACAGGAGGCCTTCTCTGATCCAGGGATCAAAGGCATCAGGCCCGTTGTCGGACATGAAGATGATCAGCGTATTGTCGTATTCGCCAATGGATTTCAAGTGGGTAACCAGGCGCCCGATATTGACGTCCATATTGTCGATCATGGCAGCGTAGACGGCCATTTTTCTGGCCTCGTTGCGCCGTTCCGCTACGGGTAAATCATCCCACGCTGGCACTTCGTCAAGACGCGGCGGCAAAAGTGCCTGAGCAGGGATAATACCCATTTGCTGCATACGTTTGAAGCGAGCGCTACGAAGCACATCCCAGCCCTCGTCATACCTGTCGCCGTATTTTTCTATGTACTCATCAGGGGCCTGCAACGGCCAGTGAGGCGCACTGTAGGCGGCATACGCGAAAAACGGACTATCCTCATCAGCGCTGCCGATAAACTCGATCAGACGGTCCGTGTAATAATCGGTGGAAAAGAAATCATCCGGCACTTCAGCCTCGCTGCCGTCAGACACGTATGTTACCGGTGGAATCACGTTCTCTCCGAAATGGCTGTCCATGCCGCCGAGAACCGCAAAGCTGCGCTGAAAGCCGCGATCGACAGGCCACTGTCCGGGTTTGCTGCCCAGGTGCCATTTCCCCACCATACTGGTGCGGTATCCGGCATCTCCCAGCAATCTTGCGACGCTGACCACTTGCTCGTTCATTCGATCTTCATAGCCCGGTCGGCCTCGTTGATTCGGCGCAATAAAGTGCATCGACCCATAACCTGCTAGATGGTTGTCCACCCCACTCAACAACATGGCGCGGGTAGGCGCGCAGGATGAAGCGGTATGGAAATTGGTAAAGGTGGTCCCTGAAAGCGCCAGCGCATTGATATTCGGTGTGTCGATCTCGGCGCCGAACGCGCCGACATCGCTGTAGCCCATATCGTCTGCGACTATCAGGAGGATATTCGGCGCTCCGGACAAATCAGTTCCGGCGTAAGGATTGGGGCCGCTTACCAGGGGGGCAGGGACATCCGACCCGCTGCACGCAGACAGCAACTGCACAATACATATCAGGATACATACCTTGATCCGGAAGCGCATTGCTATATTATCCTCGCAAATCTCCTGTCCTGGGTTTATTGTAAAAAATAACATTTTACTCTGCTCTCATATATTCGGCGCTCCATGTCCGCCGGGGACAGACGGACAAATTAATATAATGTACGCATGAACCACAGTTAATTACGAATGTCGGTTAGCATTTCGTTGTTTATCGCAACTCCTTGCAATGAATGTGTAATGTTTTGTCAAGCTCTCAAAGAAGGTACATGTTATGGCCGCACAACCTGAGTATTTCAATCACTGGGATTCCCTTGAAGACAAATGGTCCGGAGAGAACATAGTTCATCTGGTTGACCTGGAGACGGGCACCCAGGATTCGCGCTGTTATACCGATGAAACCGTATACCGGCGCGAGCTTGAGCGGATTTTTGCCCGTTGCTGGATTTGTGTGGGGCACGACAGCCAGATACCGAACCCGGGTGATTACTTCACAACTACAATTGGCGAAGATCCGGTCATCGTCACCCGCCACCGCGATAATTCGATCCATGTCATGCTGAACCAATGCCGCCACCGCGGTTTGAGACTGTGCCGGGGGGACTATGGCAACGCGCCTTCGTTCACCTGTTCGTACCACGGCTGGTGTTACGGCACCGACGGCAGCCTGCTGGGTATGCCGCACAAGGAACAACCCAAGAAACATTTTAACCAGGCGGAGTGGGGACTGAACAAGGTTGCGCAGGTT
Organism: Gammaproteobacteria bacterium; assembly: GCA_965243115.1. Classification (GTDB taxonomy): domain Bacteria; phylum Pseudomonadota; class Gammaproteobacteria; order Eutrophobiales; family Eutrophobiaceae; genus JAAXHV01. The sequence continues at coordinate 610,466 of CBDEUD010000003.1, forward strand.
GATACATACCGCGGTTTAATTTTTGCCACCTGGGATGGGAACGCCCCACCATTGCTCGATTACCTTGGTGAATCCACCTGGTACCTGGATTCGATACTGGACCGCAACGAGGGAGGAATTGAACTCATAGGTCTGCAGAAATGGACTTTGAGAGGTAACTGGAAATGGGGCGCTGAACAGCATGCCAGCGATTTTTACCACGCCCAGGTCTCACATGTGTCGTACGCTTCCGTCTATTTCCCGCAAGCGAACATCAACCGGCTGAAACCGGTCGGTGAGCCGGAATACGGCCTGCAATATTCTTCCCCAAGACTTGGTCACGGGGCTGGCTGGATGACCTATCCCAACGATGCCGAACTGGGTATGGCGCTGCAGACTCATCCCAGGGAAGTATTCGAACACATGATGGGTGTCGCATGGCCCACCATGCGCGAACGCCTCGGCGGCACACGCACCGACAAGATGGCCGTGGTGCATGCAAATATCTTTCCCAACCTGACCTTCAATCGCGGCCAGGGCTACATGCGCCTCTGGCAACCCCGGGGACCGAATGAAACGGAGGTTTGGAATTACCTCTTCGTCGACAAGGCCTGGCCGGATGAGATCAAACATGCCTGGCAACAGTCAATGGCCCGGGTTTTCTCGGTAGCCGGCTGCCTGGAACAGGACGACACCGAGAATACCACTGTGGCACAAATGGGCGTCAGCGGTTATATCGCGGCGCGCACCCGTCTCAACATAAAAATGGGCGAGCAGGTGGACCCGGGTGAGTTCGATGGTCCGGGGGATATTTCCTATGTCTATTCAGAATATGCGCTGCGCGGCTTCTACCGGCGCTGGCTCGAGTTGTTAAGCGATTAATTTAACAGGGAGATCAATCGGGAGAAACCTAGTGAATAATCCACAACCAGCCCCTGTCCCCTCTGATGTCAGTGTAACGCCCGAACTGCAATGGGAGATCGAGCAATACCTGTATGCCGAAGCGCGCCTGCTCGATAACCGTGAGTTTGAGAAGTGGTATGAACTGCTGGCCGATGAAATTCACTACTATATGCCGGCGCGCGCTTTCGTCTATGAAGAGCAGGTCCGTGAAGGCTTCAGCGCCGGCTTCGGAGGATCCAACTTTGACGATGACAAGGAGCGCATGGGGCACCGGGTGCGCAAGCTGCTCACCGGTCGCGACCATATCGAGCGGCCCCACTCAATGCTGCGCCATCACGTTAGCAATGTGCAGATCGAACCTTCAGGGGCGGCAGATACTTACAATGTCCGGTCGTATTTTATCGTAACCCGCCTGCGCCACACGCGTTTCAAGGATATATACAGTGGTGAACGGACGGACGTATTGCGGCGCGCGACAAATCCGTTAGGTTGGGAAATAGTCAAACGGGAAATTATCCTTGACGAAACCACCATGTTGGGGGGCGGCATCGGTTTCTTCTTCTGACCGGGCAAAACCGCCGCTATAGCCTGCTTCGCCCCCACTTTCTGCGCCTTAGAAGATTCTTTCAACACAGTCGTATATGCTGGTATCCTTTGCGCTACATCGTCCAGGGGATGACATTTTCTGCTACTCCGAACGGAGAAGAATAGAGATCGAAGGATTCTGATGAGCTGATTTAAATATAAAACACCATGTCCCACAGCCCGAATATTATCACCGAAAAGACGCACCCCCTGGTTGCCGCGGCCCTGGATCTTGCCGGCCCGATTGCAGCATCTGCAGAAACGTTCGAAAGAGAACGGCGCGTGTCGGACAGCATGATTGAACAATTCAGCGATGCCGGCTTTTTTCGCTGTCTGGTGCCAAAGGAATACGGCGGTGACGAGGTAAACCCCCTGGTCGTCCATGATGCGCTGGGTATCCTCGGCGCGGCCGACTGTTCCACGGCGTGGGTGGCGATGATAATTTTTGCAAACCCGTTATTCTTTGGTAACGCCGTCAGCGAAACCGTGTGGTCGGAGACCTACGGCCGTGACCCCGATCTGCGTACCGCGGGCACCGTCGCACCGGGGGGGAAGGCGGTAGCTGTAGACGGTGGTTACCGGGTTACCGGACGCTGGGGCTATGGCAGTGGCAGTGAACACTGCTCTCACCTGATCAGCGGGTGCATAATCCACGACGGCGATTCCCCGCGTATCGGGCCTGACGGTAGCCCGGTAATGCGCTGGATTTTACACGGTACGGAAGATTGCGCGATTCTCAAGGACAGCTGGGACACGACGGGTCTGTGCGGCAGCGGCAGCTTTGATTACACCGTCAAGGATCTGTACGTGCCGGAAGAGTGGACTTTTATACTGGGCGATTCGGTAAACCCCCTGCAAAATCCCATGTACGGGTTTCCGGGGCTGCCTTTCTGCCTGTTGAGCGGGCTGGTTCTTGGCATGGCCGATAGCGCGCTCCGTTTTGTCCGGGAACTGGCGCAGACAAAACGCCAGGGACCTGTCCTGATGCGTGATAATCCCGGTGTGCAGATGCGCATTGCCGAGGCCGAGGTGCTGCATGGCGGGGCGCGCGCATTCGTGAGAGAGATTACGCAGGAGGTTCTGGATACCCTCCACGCGGGTGCGAGCCTGACGCCGGCGCAACGCGGCAGGTACCGGTTGGCAACCTCCAATAGCGTCGACAGTGCGACACGCATCATCGACATGATGTACAAGGTCGCGGGTGGTGCGGCTATAAGCAGGGGTGTGCCGCTGGAACGCCTGTTTCGCGATATCCACACGGCCCAGACCCACATTCAGTTCAACGACCTGACCTACATCAAGTCCGCGCGCCTGCTATTGGGGCTGGACCCCAAATATCCAAATCTTAAACAAACGTCGTTGTAAAACGCTCAATAAACCAGAATGACGAGACGATACCGAGCGCATAACTGAAAACCACGCGTAACTGCCGGTTCTCATACGCCAGTGCCAGCGACCGGTTCAGACGTGATACTGACCACAAGCCGGTAAATACCAGGGCGATAATCAACAGTTGACCGGCTTCCACGCCCAGGTTGAAAAATAATAATGCACTGATCTTTTCCGTCTGCGGCAGCCCCGTCTCCGTCAGGGCCGCGGCAAAACCGGCCCCGTGCACCAGGCCGAAGCCGCACGCGACCAGGAGCGGGCGACGCCAGGTGAGCGTGCTGCGGTCATTACGTGCAATTTCGCAGGCCAGCATTACAATCGACAAGGCGATCACCGTTTCTACTGCCGGTACCGACACCCTGATCACGTCCAGCGCCACCAGGAACAGGGTAATGGAATGGGCCAGGGTAAAACCGGTAACGGTAATCAGGATCCGGCGCAGGGTGCCGGCGATATACAGCAGTCCCGCCAGAAACAGCAGGTGGTCTATGCCGCCGAATATATGTTCGACTCCCAGAACGAAATAATCCCCGACCACGCTTGCAAAGGTTGCCGGCGGAGGAATGCGCCACTCGCTCCGTCCAGGGTCCAGAATGATGCTACGCGTTTGTCCGTCACGGAACTCGATACGCACCAGGGCCGCAATGGATGGATTAAAAGACGGGTAATCTATGAGCAGGGTACTTTCCGGCAGACCTTTGTCGCATGCATATATCTCTGATCCGGTCAGCCTTTGTCGCACGGGTTTTGTCAAAGAGACATCACAACCCGACAATGCAATGCGCGGGGCGTCGTTCCGGTTGACGGTTGGCGGCGCCTTCCAGCTGACCATCACCGTATGCTCGCTGTTTTCGGTTATATTGATGAAAAGCGGACGGCTGTCATGGGCAAATACAGGGATACTGTAGAGGGAACCCTGAATTATCAGGGCCGCCAGTAAGATTGTCCGGATCATTTTATTCCTGTGCCGGCGACGTATCGGCAGGTCTTCGGGGAATAGTACATAACTATGGCGTATACCATATAGGCGAAGTAAAGGCCCGCTCCTGGATCACTTCGGGATACCCTTCCGGCGGCCCGGTTTGCAGGACGACCGAATCGTAAAGTGAATTCCTCGGCGTGGGTATCTGCAGCACGCGCAGGTAGTAGAATGCGCGGGCGCCGGGATCGAATTCGGGGTCTGTCCAGACGGTCGCGAGTTCCACTGCGCCGATATTGTTTGCATAGCGGGCGCTGCGGCGGTCGACGCTGTTGCCCACGGACGGCAGTTTTCCGTCGGGCCCCGGGATCCGCTCACCCGACCAGGCCGCATCAAAGACCTTTTCCCGTGCTGCGCCGTCCGCGTCCAGCCAGGATTTTACCACCTGGACCCGGTCGAGATTCGCCCCGTTCGGATCTTTCAGTGCATGTATCAGAAAGCTGGGTGATCGATCCGCCACGGCCAGATTGCCCCCCATCGGCACACCCTTGCCGTAACCCGTGACAGCGATGTCACTGCGGCTTAAATCCTCTTCGGAAAAATCGTATCCCGCAAAAAAACGCACGCTGATACGCGGGCCGGTGCTGGCGTATACCTCGCGCCGCTTGAACGCGGCAAAGATCTCCTCACGGGTATTGTCCCGCGCCCACACCGCGGCCAGGCCCGAGGCGGAATACAGCCAGCCGGGATAACCGTAAAAGCCTTCCTCCTTGTTTTCCGGGATGGAATCCTGCGCGAATTTACCCATGAAATTATCTTCTTCCGCCGAGGCCAGGCCGGTATGGCTGTCCGTGGAACCGATCATGCCGAACCGGTACGGGTTGACGCCCAGTTGCCGGTCGAGTTCGAGTCCCGTCTTCAGTGCTGACCGGACGAAATCGGCCTCTGTGAATGTCGCCGGGCTGGTGCCCGGCAGTCCTTTTTTATAAATCTCGAAACCTGCAAACTCGTCCCCGGGAGACAGCAGCGGATGGGTCTCGGAAGTCCCCTTGGTCTGGGTCACCTCGGCCACGGTCTCCCAGTCCGACCGCAAACGGGCATAACCGGCGTCCATGGGCTCGCCGGACGTCATCGTGGGCGTGAACATGCTCCCCTTGGAAAGGTTCGAGTTATGCGGGATGGCCACGAAGTCAATCCCGGTCCGTTCCCGGGTCCTTGCCAGCCACAGCCAGAGGTCCTCCGGGTTTTCGCTGTCATTGGCGCTGTAGGGAAAGATTTTTTTCGCGGCAGCAGCGCCAACCGGGGTCAGCACAACCCGGTGCAGGTTTTTACCGTCTGGCTGCGGACTGTACTCCCAGCCGATCAAGGTGGTGAACCGGCCCGGTGCATTATGCCGGTCTGCGGCATCAACCAGACGCTCCCAGTTGCTGCGGAAGACTTCGTCAACATGTAGCTCTTCAACCGAGGTGTAATTTTTTGCAGCAAACCACATGTTGCCAAGACCGAAATACAGCACGGGCATGTCCGGGTTGCCCAGGGTCTCATCGCCTGTAATGTACCTGTTATAAAGCATCTTCAGAATGCCCGTAAGGCTGAAGTCCGGCCGCTGTTCCGGGGGCATGTCATTCAGCGCCAGCGCCATCATGTAAATCAGCCCGGCGCCCAGTTCGTCTCCTTGCTGTTTCACTTTCAGCATGCGTTTGCCGAAACGGGTAGCGGCAAGTCTATCGTCTTCCAGCCTCAGGATGCTGTAGAGCTGGCCCAGGAATTCCGCATGGTCCGCCACCGCCAGGAAATCAAGAGGCGTGCGTATTTTGACCCTGGCCCCGTGGTAGGGATGTTTCACGGGTTCGCCCTTGGCGAAGCGGTAGGCAGTATCCGGGTCGGCAGACCTGTTGCCGAGCAGGTAGGCGTCATTGGACAGGTTGCTGTGTGTGTGGGTATCGCCCCAGAGCAGCCGGTCGGGGAAATCCGCTCCCTGGACCGGCACAAGGATCATCATAAAAACGAACAGGCCGGCTATCCGATGGCAAATACCAGGGCGGGATGGAACTTCTTGCATCGGCTAACCCTTTACCGGCGCAAGGCCGGGTTCCGGCTGAATACGGCCGCTCACTCTGGCCGTAAGCGCCCGGGGATCGCGAATTTCCCGCCCGCGGAATGCAACGACCTGGTCCGGCCTGATCAGGGCCAGGTCGGTTTCATATAAATCGCGGGCCGCTTCCCCCGGTATATCAAGCACCTTGAGTTCCAGACCGGAATCGGCAAATACCTGTCTGATTCCCGTTGCCGGCTGCGGCTCAGGTCCGAGGCGCAGCAATGTCCATTCGAAGCCGAACTCATCGTACAGCGAACGGTCTTCCCCCAGCCACAGGTGCGGGGCGCGCCCGCCCGGGCAGGACGTCGGAACATAAACATTGGCCCGGTCCGGAGGCGGATTGCCATCGGCGACGATGATCGGCGATCCGTCATAGCGGCATCCGAACGTGATCCCGGGGATATTGAACTCCTGGCGCGCATGCCGGTTGAAATACTCACCTGCCCTGGCGCGCGCCTCTGCGCCGGCAGGAGAATCATATTCCAGCTCCGGGGGTGCGCGGTTCGCGCCCAGGGACTCGGCGAACCGGCGGGCATAGCGCGTATTGCGTACGGCCGCGGGACGGCGCTCCTGTTCGTAGCTGGCTAGAAGCGAGTGAGGCGCCGCGCCGCGTGCCACGGCCGCCAGCTTCCAGCCCAGGTTCACGGCATCCTCAATGGCCGTGTTGTAGCCTAACCCCCCCGTCGGCGTGAACAGGTGTGCAGCATCACCGCCGAGGAATACACGACCGTCTTGCATGCGTTCGACGACCAGGGTAAAACCGGCCCGCCAGGTCCCCCGGGAAAGGATTTCCACGTCAACCTGCGCACCCATTGCAGCCTGGAACATAGCGACGGCATCGGCATCGCTCAATGCTGTTTCATCTTCATCCGCCCGCAGTTGTGTATGAAATGCGAACTCGCTTTTGCCGTCGACAGCAGCCATGAACGCGCGCCGGTCCCGGTTGAAAGTCACGTTCATCCAGGCGGGCGCATGGCCGGACACGGAATAGAAATCGGGCACGCGAATATACATGGCGTGCATGCGCCCACCCATAAATTCCCTGACCGCGCCGCCCTCGCCAAGGTAATAAAAACCGAGTGACTGGCGCACCAGGCTGCGAGCGCCGTCTGCACCGACCAGGTAATCGGCAGATACCGTGGATGTCGCACCGTTTTCCAGGTCTTCTACCGTCGCAGTAACACCATCAGGGTACTGTTCGAAACTGATCAGGCGATGACTGAAGCATATCGCATTACTCCTGCAGGCGAGAGCGTGCTCGTGCAACACCTTCTCCACCCATTTCTGCGATACCCGGTGAGGCAGTTCGGCGGCGCTCCAGGACCCTGTCAGGTTCTGGATTTGAGATTTGGCTACACCGGAGGAAGGCAGGGAAAACCGGGCGAGCTCGTAGCCCGCATAACGCGTGAAATAGGCAATATCGGTCGGATAATCCGCCGGCAACCCAAGCGCACGTACCTCGTCGGCAAAGCCGAGCCGCCGGAAGTGCTCCATAGTGCGCGCCTGGGTGGCATTGGCCTGCGGATTAAAGGCCGTGGACGACTTCTCGTCGATAAGCAACACACTGATATTACGCCGCCCGAGTTCTACGGCCAGCATCAGGCCGAACGGACCACCCCCCACTATCAGCACTGAATAACGTTTCTTCACTGAAATAGCAACCAATTTGGGACAACCACAAATTATCTTGTGGGAACCAATTTAGGAAACCAATTTAGGACAACCAAGGAATTATAATTTATGGTTGTCCTGAATTTAGCACTTCATTCAACGGGTCTGCCGATCTTTACCAGGTGTTCACGTTTTTGTATCCCTCTGTTGCACCTGCCGGCCAGTTGCCGCCAGACACTGATGTTCCGGTCGGCTTCATACAGGTGTTCTTCGGTCCAGGCTTCGTCATAGCGGTAATATTCCTGTTGCGCTTCCCGCGCCCAGATATCGTCATTGTTGAAACCCTGCAAGGCCATTTCATTCCATTTATCGTCATATTCCCGGTCAAAATCGGCTTTGTCGCTTTTCCGTTCTATCTTCTTGCCGATAGTCTGGGTGTAATAGTGCCGGTTTTCGTCAATCGGCACATACCATTCGTATTGAGTCATGGTCGGACCGGGCCATGGGGTGACCCGCAGCACGCCCGGCAGCCAGAGGGAGATATTGTAGGCAACCGGCGTGGTGCCTTGGTGGCCGTGCGCCACCGTTTCCCCTTCAACCTTGCCCTCGAACACCGGTTCGCAGTGTTCAAACAACTTGTCGTAGACGCCTTTGGGGCCGCTCGCTCCGTCGACGATTTCAAACGCGTCCTTGCCGGTGGGAACCAGGCCCAGGGGCAGGATCAGGTCGTTGCCCCGGACCAGGACGGAGTCTTTATGGATGAAAATATGCGTACTGTCGAAGCCGTTCTCACAGCCGATGCGCCAGTTTGCCTGCACTTCCGTGCGCCGCCCGCGCAGGTAAATATCGTCATCAAGAAAAGTGGGCGGGACGTCATCTGCCAGCGAGGGTGGTTCGGTATCCCCCATGAATACGAAAATGAGCCCTTTTGACTCGATAACGGGGAATGTATCTATCCGTAACCGGCCGATCATGTTGCTCCTGGGGTTGGCGATGATGTCGCACAACACGCCCGTTTGCAGGTTAAAGGTGAAACCGTGATACCAGCAGGAAACGGTGCCTTTCTTGTAGCACTCGATCTTGCGGGAAAAGGCGACTCCGTGATGCAGGCAACGGTCGCGCACGGCATGTACCTCACCGTCGACACGGGCCAGTAACAGCCGGTCGCCGAGTATGGGAAAGGGCTTGAACTCGCCCTCGTTCAACTCATCTGAAAACAACGTGGGGTACCAGTGATTGCGAAAACCCAGCCTGGCTTCGACGTATCCAGGATAAGGCGATGTTTTGCCGGGGTCAGCGTTGTCTGAGGCAGTTTCTGTAGACATTAACCGGTTCCTTATACGAGATGGAGGTCAATATTGCCTTATAATACAGGTGTTTTTAAAAATCCATGAACCTGACAGCCAAGAACCTCAACCATGTTAGATAAAGTCCGTACCCTGCAACCGCAGGATATACGCAATCAATTATTCATCAACGGCGAGTTTGTCGATGCCGGGGATGGCGCAACCATCGATGTTATCAACCCCCATGACGGCAGTGTGATTACTGCGATTGCCGAGGCGAAGTCGGCGGACGTGGACAAGGCGGTTGCCGCCGCCCGCGCCGCATTCCACGGCTGGAGCAACAGGTTTGCGTCGGAACGCGGCCGGCTCATCATGAAACTGGCTGATAAGCTGGAACAGCATTTTGACGAGTTTACCGAACTGGAAAGCCTGGACACCGGCCATCCCCTGAAAGACACCCGGCGCCTGGACCTGCCCAGGACCTTGCTGAACCTGCGCTATTTCGGCGGCATCGCGGACAAGATAGACGGCCGGGAAGTGCCGGTGGAACCGGGCTTCCTCAGTATCGTAAAACGTAGGCCAGTCGGCGTGGTCGGACAGATTGTTCCCTGGAATTTCCCCATCATGTTCTGCAGTTGGAAGCTGGGGCCCGCCCTGGCCGCCGGCAACACCGTGGTGATGAAACCATCCGAACTTACCCCCCTGTCGACACTCAGGCTGGTGGATCTCATGAACGAGGTGGGTTTCCCGCCTGGCGTCGTCAATATCGTCCCCGGCTATGGGCATACTGCCGGCCAGCACATTGCCGAGCATCCGGGCATTGACAAGATCGCCTTCACCGGTTCGACGGCGACCGGCAGGAAGATCGTCCAGGCCTCCGCGGGTAACCTGAAACGCGTCTCGCTGGAAATGGGGGGGAAAGGACCCAACATTGTATTTGAAGATGCAACGCTTCCCGCTGCTGTCGGCGGATCCGCATTTGCCATCTTCCACAACCAGGGCCAGGCCTGCATTGCCGGCTCCCGCCTGTTGTTACACGAGGCCATCGCCGATGCGTTCCTGGAAAAATTCATCGGCCTGGCAAAATCCATCAGGCTGGGAAACCCGCTGGATGATGAAACCGAGATGGGACCGCTGACGTCGAGAATGCACCTGGACCGGGTACTCAGCTACATCGGCGTCTGTAAAAAAGAGGGCAACAGAATACTTGCCGGCGGCAAACAACCGGATAACGATGAACTCAAAAAAGGCTATTACATTGAACCGACAATAGTCGAGGCCGGACCCGGTGATACGGTCTTTCAGCAGGAAGTATTCGGCCCGTTCGTTTCCGTTACCCGCTTCAGGGATGACGCCGAAGCGCTGGAACTGGCGAACGCCACCGATTACGGCCTGGGCAGCGGGCTGTGGACCAACAACCTGCAGCGCGCCCACAGGTTCTCCGACGGCATCAAGGCCGGCATGGTGTGGGTAAACTGTTACAAACGGGTGCATCCGGGCTCGCCTTTCGGCGGCGTCGGTGAATCAGGCTACGGCAGGGACATGGGCATAGAATGCCTGCAGGAATATACCTCGCCCAAAGCTGTCTGGATCAACTACGATGCTGAAATTCCACCTTTTTATTCACGCTGAAAATGAGATCGAAACAACAGGAACCGACACTGGATGAGCTGCTGGCTATAGCCCACAGCATCGGCGAACGGGCAGCTTCACAGGCAGAGCAGGCTGAGAAAGACTGCAAACTCGCCGACGAAATTGTTGAAGACATCAACAAGGCCGGGCTGATCCAGGTGCTGCAACCGAAAAGGTTCGGGGGGCTGGAAATGGGTTTCCCGGCCATGGTGCGCATCAGCCAGGCCCTGGCGCAACACGACATGGCGGCGTCCTGGATTTACAGCCTGTTCGCCATACACCACTGGTGGGGAGCGCTGGCCAAACCGGAGATGCAGGATGAAATGTGGCGGGAGGACCCGCATAAACTGTTCTCGGATGCCTTCGCGCCTGCCGGGGAAGCGGTTCCGGTTGAAGATGGCTATATCCTCAATGGCAAATGGGCGTTTGTCAGTGGCGTTCCCTGGGCCGACTTTATCGCATTGGGGGCAATGGTGCAGAGAGAAGCGGAGCCTGAATACTTCATGATGTTTCTCCCCAGAGGTGATTACCAGGTGCTGGACGATTGGGATACGGTGGGAATGCGTGCATCCGCCAGTTGCAGTGTGCAGGTAAAGGATACATTCATCCCGGAATACCGGGCAGTCAGTATGGGTTCCATCATCAATGATAACGTTGCCCCGGGTCACGCCTGTAACAACGGGCCGCTGTACCGCATGCCGTTCGGCCCGGGCTTGTCCGTTTCCCTGGTGGGTTGTCACGTCGGCGGCGCCCAGGCGATGTTAAGGATGTATCAGGAAAGGATGAGCAAACGCGTGCCGTTGTTTACCGTTGAACGCCAGGACGAAATGGTGCCGTCGCAGATGATCCTGGCCGAATCCTCAGTCAAGCTGGAAGCCTGTGAACAACTGATGTACCGCTATGCCGATGAAATGATGGAAGTGGGTACGGCTATTGCAAACGGCGAACAGGTAGATACTCTGGAGGTGCGTACCAGGACATTCGCCTGGCGCTCATACCTGGGCCGGGAGACGAGGTCGGTCGCTGAAACTTTATTCCAGAATACCGGCGCTTTCGCCATCTACGCAGGAACGCCGATACAGCGGTTCTGGCGTGATTTTTATGCCATAGCCCAGCATGTGGTATTCAATTACGAGGTCGGAACGAGAAACTACGGACGGTTTCTGCTGGGACTGGAACCGCTCCCGGCGATTTATTGACAGGATATAACAAGGTCGGTGAAGCGCCAGACAATCATAATCGGTCTGGCTTTCCTCATCGCAGGATACATTCGCGAGGAAAAGATTTTGCTTTGCTCATGCGCTACAGGCGTAGTTATCAGACTTCAGACGCCACGCCGGTTTGAACATTACACGGGACCAGGTGTGTATGTGTTGCTGGTCTCATGAAACAACCTCGGCGCCGTGAGCGTCAAGGCTTCCGCGGATTCGGCGAGAAAACCAGGTCGCTTGGATAAGGGAAGTCCCGTAATTGACTGGAATGATAAGTTGCTGTTCCACCAGTTTCCTCTTTCCAATCGAACCATACGTACACGCCCCTGCGGTTTGCCGGCAATTCCGCCCGCTCAAACGTAAGACCGTAGTAAACGGGCGCGATGGTATGTAGATAAACTTGATTAACAGCCATCGCCCGGTTCTCGGGATATATCAGATTGGACCATTTGGACCTCCAGATGGCGCCCGGCAGAAACGCCATTGGCTTAATATCCTTCACACCGGTAACGCGGGAACCATCCTTTTTATACAAATAGTCCCCGCGAATTATGGCATCCTTTCTGGGAACGGGAACATGGCGGCCATGTCTTGAATACAGGGTATAATAAATTGGAGGATGTCTGGGTGGAGGATGATCCGGCAACGGGATTTCCCAGGCCAGCAGGTTGGCGTCATAAGCAAGTCGTACCAGTGCATCGATATAGGGCAGACTCGCGTATGCTCCGGCAAACCGCCGCTTTATCCACCCTTTTTCCAGGGCGTACATCACTACGGCGTCAACGGCCTGCTGTCTCCAGTCGCCGCCCCGGTTGCTTAGCGCCTGGCACAGGATCGGCGTGGCTGCGGCGCGGATTTCCTCCCTGATCGGTTTGCGCAGGTTGTGTTCCTTTCCCATTTCCTGCCAGTATCTCCTGGCTTCGCTTTCCACGAAGGCCTGGTAAGGCCTTCCCGTATCAATATCCCTGGATAGATCAGGTTCCGGCCCCGGTTGCATCGCCTCGACCTCAGCCAATGCATAGTTGTTGCGCGCGATTGCGCTATACATTGCATCCTGCCGGATTGGCAGGATATCATACATATTAAGGGGTACAGGTTTCATCAGGCTGTCGACCTTGGTTATTTCCTGCCAATACTGTCTGGCTTCGGCTTCGACGATATCCCGGTAGGGCCGTCCGGTTTCCACGGCCTGTTCTTCGTCAGGCTCCGGGCCGGGTTGTATTGCTGTTGGCTCTGTTGCTTGCTCTTCAGGTTCCTGGTGGCCCAGGCATCCGAGTTTGCGCGCCAGTTTTTGCGCGCTTCGTTTAAACGGCATCAGGTGTATCCTTTCTGTCAAGGTCTCGAAAGAGTTACAGGGGGCTGCAGGCGGGTAAAGCTCTAGAATAATCAAATCCCGATGTCTCAGGATGTGATTTTCCTATTGTATGGATTTTTTATAGTCCGGTATTCGGACGGTGTCAAGAGAGAACCTACCAGATGCGACCGGCCAGGCTGTTACTGAATCAGCCTTCTGCGCACCAGCACCACCGCACAGTAAAAGCTGACCAGCGCAAATCCGAGCAACACGCCGATATGGACCATTACCTGGGTTAACTCCTGACCTGTCGCGAGGGGCCTGATCACGGCGATTGAATGACTCAAGGGTAACAGCCTCACTATGGATTGAGCAAAATCGGGAAGTGTCGCAACAGGATAGAACACGCCGCAGAAAATGAACATGGGCGTCAATACCAGGGTGATGTAGTAGTTAAAGAAGTCGTATGAGCGGGAAAACGAGGCGACCATGATGGCCGGGCCGGCGAAACACAAACCGGTCAAAAAGAACAGGGGAATACATAGCAGCGCCTGCCAGTGTGAGATGGCGCCAAGTAAAAACGCCACCAGCAATATGGCCGAACTGCTGAACAGCCCCTTGGTTGCGCACCACAGCATTTCGCCGGCCACGATATCGTCAACTTCCAGGGGCGTCGCCAGCATGCCCTCGTAGGTCTGTTGCGGGACCATGCGCGTGTAGACCGAAAACAATCCTTCAAACGTTGCCGTGTTCATGGACGATGAGGCGATGAGGCCGCTGGCGAGAAACGTCAGGTACGGCAACCCGCCCAGTTCGCCCACGAACCGCCCCAGTCCCAGGCCAAGTCCGAGCAGGTACAGAAAAGGTTCGCCAAAGTTAAACAGTAAACTGGGAATCAGTAGTTTCCGCCATACCAGCAGGTTCCGGCGCCAGACCAGGAACATCCCCGGACGCATTCTGGGCGGGTGCCAGTCGATCAACAGCCCGGATTTCCCATCAGGTGCTGCGCCCTTGCTTGTCTTTTTGCCTTCAGCGGGCACGTGCTTCCTCAACCGTATAACCCGATACGCTTTCGGTCGCAGGCACCCGCTGAAGACAAAAATCCTGTGCAATCATCGCATCACCTGATGGGAAATCCGGGCTATTCTCTCAACTCCCTGCCGGTCAGGCGCAGGAATACGTCTTCCAGGTTGGCGGGGCGGTGCAGGTAGTGCACATTGGGCTTGTCTTCAACCCGCCGGATTATTTCACCGGGGGTGTCGGTAAAATAGTAAATCGTCTCTCCCACTATCTCCACCCGGTAGATATCTTTCTCGGTCAGTATGCCCGGCAGCGCATCCATTTCACCGTGAATTTCCACCACCTCGGGCTCCACGTGCTGTTTGATCAGCTGTTTCGGGTGCCCCTGGCTGAGAATGACACCGTGGTCCATGATGACGATATCGTCACACAGGCGTTCCGCCTCTTCCATGAAATGTGTGGTCAGCAACAGGGTCGTGCCCGATTGTTTCAACTCACGCAACCTGCCCCAGATCAGGTGCCTGACCTGGGGGTCCAGCCCGGTCGTCGGTTCGTCCAGCACCAGCAGGCTGGGTTCATTAACCAGGGCCCGGGCAATACTCAGACGCCGTCTCATGCCACCGGACAGCTGGTTTATCCGGACATCGGCTTTATCACTCAACTCGACGAAATTCAATAACTCCCGGATCCGGTGTTGCAACGCCGGCCCTTTGAGATTGAAATACCCGGCGTATACTTTCATGTTCTCCGCAACGGTAAAATCCGAATCCAGGTTGTCCAGTTGCGGAACGATACCGATATCCCGCCGTATCTGCCGGGCATGCGTGGGTACGTTCAACCCCAGAACTTCCAGGTTGCCGTCAGTCACGGGGGATTGTCCCAGTATCATCCTCAGCGTGGTCGTCTTGCCGGCGCCGTTGGGTCCCAGCAGGCCGAAACAACCGCCGAAAGGCACCTGTAAATTTATCCCCTTGACGACAAATTCACCGTTGAAGGACTTTTTCAGATTTTCCGCTTTTATGATGAAATCGCTCATGCAGGAACATGTTCTTTTTAATGACAATTATCTATAACCGTAACAGAGGCGTATAATTATACCCCCATGAAAATAACAAGCGGTCGTTCTACGGTCATCGCCGGCAACGGCATGGTCGCAACCAGCCAGCCCATCGCAACCGGCGTCGGCCTGGAGATATTGAAAAAAGGCGGCAGTGCGATGGATGCCGCCATCGCAGCCAATGCCGCCCTGGGACTGATGGAACCCCACATGTGCGGCATCGGCGGGGATTTGTTCGCCATCGTCTGGGATGAGAAAGAGCAGCAACTGTATGGTCTCAACGCCAGCGGCCGTTCCCCGAAATCACTCGATCACGGAGAAATGTCCGGACTGTTACGAAAGCTGGGCACGCGCCTTATTCCGCACAACAGCATCCTGTCGGTATCCGTTCCGGGCGCGGTACACGGCTGGGCCACGTTGCACGACAAATTCGGCAAATTGCCGTTTGCCGAACTGCTGGCGCCGGCAATCCAATATGCGGAAACCGGATTTCCGGTCTCACCCATCATAGCCGGCCAGTGGCAATGGGCAGCGGCTGAGATATCGGGAACCGTGCCGGGAGGGTTCAATGCGTTGTATACCCCGGCGGGTCGGGCGCCCGCCGTCGGTGACATTTTCACGAACAAGGAACTGGCTAGATCCTACCGGCAGATCGCGGATACCGGCGGCAAGGGCTTCTATTACGGCGAACTGGCCGACCGTATCGCCGGTTTCATGCAGGACAATGGCGGTTACATCGGCCATGCCGACCTGCAATCACACCGCTCGGACTGGGTCGAACCGATGACGGCGAACTACCGGGGTTATGAGGTGTTTGAACTGCCGCCCAGCGGCCAGGGTATCGCCGCCCTGCAGATGCTGAAGATGCTGGAAGGCGATGACCTCGCTGCCTTGGGATTCATGAACGTGGATTGCCTGCACCTGATGCTGGAGGCAAAGAAACTGGTGTTCGAAGACCGGGCGAAATACTACGCAGACCCGGATTTTTCCAACGTGGAGGCAAGCCGCCTTTTGAGCACGGAATACAGCAGGAACAGGCGGGCCCTGATCAAAGACAGGGCCGCGCTCGGAGTCAGGGCGGGTGAGGGAATATTACGGTATGGCGACACCATTTATTTAACGGCGGCGGATGCCGCGGGCAACATGGTGTCGTTGATCCAGAGCGTATTTCACTATTTCGGCTCCGGCATTGTCATACCCGGAACGGGATTTGCCTTGCAGAACCGCGGGTTGATGTTTTCCATGGACCCGTCCCACGCCAACGTCTACGCGCCGGGGAAACGGCCGTTCCACACGATTATTCCCGCGTTCGTCATGAAAGACGGTAAACCGTTCATGAGCTTCGGCGTCATGGGCGGTGACATGCAGCCCCAGGGCCATGTGCAGGTATTGACCAATATCATCGATTTCGGCATGGACCTGCAGTTGGCGGGGGATGCGCCGCGCTGGCGTCACTATGGTTCAACGGAACCGATGGCGGACGCGGATGAACATCTCACGGACGGCGGGGTGGTGATGCTGGAGCGAGGTTTTCCGGACCAGGTGGTCAAGGAACTGGCCAAGCGCGGCCACCATGTACAACGGGCGGAAGACGGCTTCGGCGGCTACCAGGCAATCATGAAAGCGGGCAACGGCGTATATCACGGCGCCTCGGAATCCCGCAAGGACGGGCACGCCGCGGGTTACTGAGCCCTGGTTATCCCTGAAGCTCCCGGCGCAGCGTCTCGATACGCGCCCGGTTCACCCCGAAGTCGTAGAGAGCGAGCCAGGAGCGCGCCGCGGAACGGACATGGATCACCTTCTCCGTAACGCACAGGCGGCACTCCAGGTCGTCAATGTAGCCGCGCCGGCTGCGGCAGACGGCATGCACGTAATCATCCGTTGCGGTGACGATGACGGTTCGCTCCGTACGCTCCAGCAGGCGCTTCAACCGCTTGAAGGCAGCCACAGGGTCTCCGGTAGCAGGGAGTGGTTCGATGCGATGATAAAATGCCGCGTCGTCCCGGCTGCAGACGCAGGCATGGGGCCAGGGACAAGGCGCGAGGGGCTCACACATAACTAAAGTCGTCAAGCAGTGTATATTGTGCGTTGATAGCGCATTTGACTACCGGAATGTTACGACATCGTAATGACTTATAAAACCCTGGTCGAGGCAGATCGATCACTGCTCTGGCACCCGTATGCGTCCATGGTGGACCCGGCGCCGGTGTTTCCGGTCGTCTCGGCCCGCGGTGTCAGGCTCACGCTCGCGGACGGCCGCGAATTGGTTGACGGCATGGCATCCTGGTGGTGTGCGATTCACGGTTACAATCACCCGACCCTGAATGAAGCCGTTACCTCACAACTGACGGACGTGGCTCATGTCATGTTCGGCGGACTGACCCACGAGCCGGCGATCATTCTGGCCCGGAAGCTGGTGGACATTACCCCGCGTGAATTGCAGACCGTGTTCTTCGCCGATTCCGGTTCGGTGTCGGTAGAAGTCGCCATCAAGATGGCAATCCAGTACTGGGCCGCTGCAGGACGCCCAGGCAAACAAAAGCTGCTGACTATACGTCAGGGCTACCATGGCGATACCTTCGGCGCCATGGCCGTTTGCGACCCCGTCACGGGCATGCATTCGTTGTTCAGGGATGTGCTGCCCGGTCATCACTTTGCCGACGCTCCCCGTATCCGCTACGAAGGGGAATGGCACGATGATGATATCGGGTCTCTCAGGGCACTGGCTGAAAATCACCACGACGAAATCGCCGCCGTAATCCTGGAACCGGTGGTGCAGGGCGCCGGTGGCATGTGGTTCTATAATCCCGCGTACCTGGATAAAGTCAGGCAGATCTGTGATGAATTGGACCTGCTGCTCATTTTCGACGAGATTGCCACCGGGTTCGGCAGGACCGGCAAACTGTTTGCCTGTGAACACGCCCGGATCAGTCCGGATATCATGTGCCTCGGCAAGGCGCTCACCGGAGGCTACATGACTATGGCGGCAACGCTGACAACTGCAAGGGTTGCAAATACAATCTCTGCAGAAGGCAAAGGCGTATTCATGCACGGACCCACCTTCATGGCGAACCCGCTGGCTTGCTCCGTGGCGCTGGCCAGCATCGATTTGCTGGAAGAAACCGGCTGGCAGCAGCGCGTTGAGAACATACAGGCACAATTACGGGACGAACTGGCCGCATGCCGGGATCTGGATAACATCGTTGACGTCAGAGTGCTGGGTGCCATCGGTGTGGTAGAAGTTGATCAGCCCGTGGATATGCATGTTGTCCCGCATTGGTTCGTGGAGCGGGGAGTCTGGATCAGGCCCTTCGGCAGGCTTATTTATATCATGCCGCCTTATATTATAGATTCTGGTGAGTTAACCGAATTAACTGATGCAATATATTATGTCGCTAGTAAACTATCTCATTAGCTATACAGTGGAACAGGTTCGGATGAGCGATTCAGGACACGCTGTGAATACATCCCTGTACGTTCATTGCGCCCATCCGTGGGCGCAACCCTGCGGGCGGCTGGCGCCGTGCACAAATTCGTCCGGAACGAATTTGGACAGCGTAGCTGGCCCCATAGGGGTAAACTACACGGATGTAGTTTACAAATCGTCTGTCCTGACGATTTGTTACCATCCGCTATCCATGCGGATGATAGTCCTGAATCGCTCATCCGAACCTGACCGTGCATCAGATGAGAAAATATATCTGTGAGTGAGAACTTTGTAATTGTCGGCGCCAGCCATGCCGCAGCCATGTTGGCGCCCAGCCTGCGCCAGCAAGGCTGGCAAGGGCGAATTATCGTGGTCGGGGCCGAAGCCTCCATCCCTTATCACCGCCCGCCCTTGTCGAAAGACTACCTGGCCGGGGAGAAAACACTGGATGAAATTCTCATCCGCCCCGCAAAAGTGTATGAGAAATCGGAAGTCGAGTTCATTCTTGACACCAAGGTGGAGTCCATTAACAGGGACAACAAGACCGTGCGGCTGAGTAACAATGAAACCCTGTCCTATGACAAGCTGGCGTTAACCGTCGGGTCAAAAGTGAGGAAAGTGAACTTACCGGGAGTGGATCTGGACGGCGTGTTTTACCTGCGCGACCTGAAGGACGTCGAACGGATAAGCGCATACATCAGCCCCGGGGCAAATGCCGTGATCGTGGGCGGCGGGTACATCGGTCTTGAGACTGCGGCGGTCCTGAACAGGAAAGGCATGAACGTCACGGTGCTGGAGATGATGGAACGGGTCATGCAGCGTGTGACAGCCCCTGTGATATCGGAATTCTATACCCGCATACACGGGGAAGAAGGCGTGAGCATTCGTTGCGGTACCGGCGTGACCGGATTCAAGGGCAACGGCAGGGTCGCCGGTGTCACGTGCAATGACGGCAGCGAATTTGCTGCCGACCTGGTCATCATAGGCGTGGGTATATTACCGAATACGGAACTGGCTGAGGCGGCAGGACTGCAAATAGATAACGGCATTGTAGTCAACGGGCAGGCGCAAACGTCGGACCCCGATATATTCGCCGCAGGTGATTGCACTTACCATCACAACCCGATTTATGACAGGTGGGTCCGGCTCGAATCGGTGCAGAATGCCACGGACCAGTCCAGGGTCATCGCCGGCGCTGCCTGCGGCAAGGAGGTCAGTTATAACGCGGTTCCCTGGTTCTGGTCCGATCAGTACGACCTCATGTTGCAGATCGCCGGATTGTCACAGGGTTACGATGAGATCGTTACCCGGGGAAATCCCGGAGTGGGACGCAGCTTTGCGGCGTTTTACCTGAATTCCGGCAGGGTGATTGCTGTTGACGCCGTCAATAAGCCGCAGGAGTTCATGGCTACCAAAAAGCTGGTCACCCTGAAACGGGAAACAGATAAGGTAAAATTGGCCGATGCGGACGTGCCGGTCAAGGAATTGTTATAAATTCTCGAATTATGCAAGGTAACACAAATAAAACAGGTTTCCGGCAACAGGCAGGCATGACCGTATTTCTGGCGGGCTTATTGCTGGTTTGGCCTCTCAGCCCGGGCGCGCAGGGCAGTATTCCCGTGAAAACGGCGCGTCTTGCGGATATCGCCGTCTATCCCGGCAAACATGCGCCGGCAACCGTCGTCAGCCTGAACAACACCGCTGTTTCTACGCAGGTGGGGGCGCGTATCGATGAGATCTCCATCCGGGTCGCCGATGTCGTCGAACCGGGCAGCGTGCTCGCCAGGCTGGATTGCAGGGATTTTGAGCTGGCAAGGAAACAGGTGGAGGCGGAAATTGCATCCCTGCGGGCCCGTATTGAACTGGCGCAGCGCCGCCTGGCGAGAACGGAGACGCTAGTGGAAAAGCAAACCGTATCGGAAGAGTTGCTGGACCAGAGAGAAGCCGACCTGGCCGTATTGCGCGCGGATTACCAGGGAGCATCTGCGCAACTGGACGTGTCCAGGCTCGACATTTCGCGCTGTACGATAGTCAGTCCGTTCAAGGCCGTCATCACCGCAAGAACAGGTTCGGTAGGAGAATTTGCACAGAAAGGAACGAAGTTGTTCGAAATTGTGGATATCGAGCAACTGGAAATCTCTGCCCAGGTGCCGGCCACGGACATCGGGCAGGTGGTAACGGTCAAGGACCTGTATTTCGAAGATTCGACCGGCCGTTATGACGTCGAATTACGTGCGCTGGCGCCGACGGTCAATACCCAGACCCGCAACCGGGAAGCAAGACTGCTGTTCAGTAACAAAGCGGCCCTGCCGGGCGCAGCCGGCAAACTCGCCTGGCAGGACAACCGGCCGCATATTTCCGCCCGGTTACTGGTCCGGCGCCAGGACAGCCTCGGCGTCTTTATCGTCGCCGGGGGTACAGCCAGGTTTCATGCACTTCCCGGCGCGCAACAGGGCAGGGCAACGCCGACGGCGTTGCCGCCGCATACTTCGGTGGTAACGGAAGGGCAATACGGCTTGCAGGACGGGGAGGCGGTCAAGGTGATCCGCTGATGAATTTCCTCAGGCGGTTTTTATCCAATCACGTACTGGCGAACCTGGCATTCGGTCTGGTGATCGTCCTGGGGACGCTCTCCTATCTGCAGATGCCCAGGGCCAAGGACCCGGAGATTAAATTCAACTGGGTAAACATCATCAGCATTTATCCCGGCGCCTCTGCGGCAGACATAGAAAGACGCATAACCGACCCCATCGAGGACGCGTTGCGCAGCACTGTCAGGGATATGAAGTATGTGCTCAGCACCAGCCGGGACAACATCTCCAATATCCTGGTCTGGTTCAAACAGGTCGATGACGCCACGTTCAGCCAACGCCTGGTCGACCTGAGACGGGAAGTGCAGAACACCTATGTCGATGAGTTTCCCGAGGAGGCTGAAGAACCGGTTGTCCAGGAACTGAGCACTTCCAGCTCATTTCCAAGCGCCATAGTGGTGGTAACCAGCCCCGGCGATGATGAAAACCTGAGACGGCAGGCCAACAGCGTAAAAAAAGACCTGGAGCGACTCAGAGGTGTGGACGGCGTTGCTGCAACAGGGTTGGCGGACCCGGAACTGCATATCAGGTTTATTCCTGAGCGCCTGGAAGGGTTGGGCATTACGCCTGTGGATATATCGGAGACTATCCGCGCCTATTTTCGTGACACGACCGCGGGCGACCTGGAAACCTCCGACGGCACATGGATCGTGCGCCTGACCGGCACCAGCCCGGATCCGGCAGTCATGCAGGACTTCCCTGTCGTCACGGCGTCGGGGGTGGTGCCGCTGGGCGAGATCGCCGAGTTGGTCAGGACCAGGGAGGAGCGGTCGACGCTCGTCACCTTTCGCGGTAATCCTGCGGTGACCCTGAATATAGCCAAACACGCCGACACGAACATACTGGAACTGATCGACAACCTGAACGAGTACCTGGAACAGCGCAACCGCCTGAAAGCCGCGACCGGCGTGGAGTTGTTCCTGGCGGACGACCAGACCGTCAGCACCCGGCAGGCGCTGGCGCTGATGCAGACCAATGCGCTGGTCGGCCTGTTCCTGGTCCTGCTGGTCACCTGGGTATTCCTGGGCACCCGCATCGCCTTCATGACCAGTATAGGCATCCTGTTCACCCTCGCCGGCACGTTTCTCGTTCTCAACGCCAGTGATTTTACCCTGAATAATTCCGTGCTCCTCGGTGTAGTGGTGGTCCTGGGGATGATTGTCGATGATGCGGTGGTAGTGGTCGAAGCCGTGTATTACCGCCTGCAACGGGGACTGGACGCCATGGCTTCCGTCATTGAATCCTTCAGGGAGGTGTTCGCGCCCGTTACCACCTCGGTGATGACGACTATCGCCGTGTTTCTCCCGCTTGCACTGCTGCCCGGTGTCGTCGGCGATTTTATGCGCGTCGTGCCGATAGTGGTAACGGTAGCTTTGCTCATCAGCCTGGTCGAGGCATACTGGATATTGCCGTCTCACGTGCTGGGGATGAAACCGGATTTTGCCAACGCCGGCGCCATTCAGAGAAAAAGGAAGGCAGCGAACCACCAGCTCCGGCTGTATTACACGCGGGTCCTGGTGAAATCCCTGCGCTACCCTGTTGTTACGCTGATATTGATTGTCCTCCTTGTAGCGCTGGCGCTCGGCGCCCTGGCCAGCGGGCGGATTCAATACAACTTTCTCCAGTTTGACCCGGTGCGAATGTTCAACCTGAATATAGAACTCCCCCAGGGCGCATCGGTGGAAGATACCAGCCGCTTCCTGGTAGAGACCGAGGCGGAGGTATTGAAGGAATTTCTCCCTGGCGAGCTACGCTCCTCGGTCAGCTTTGCCGGCATACAGTTGACCGAGACGCAGCCGTTTTACGGCGATACCCTCGGCCAGATAATGTTCAGCTTACATCCACGCGCCCATGATGGCCGCGCGGTCTCCGTTATTGCCAACAATGTTTTGCAGCGCGTGGAAAAAATGCCCGGGCCGATTGCCGTCTCGCTCCTGGAAATGACGGGCGGCCTGCCCGCGAGCAAAGCCGTCAGCGTCAAGGTGCTGGGCAGTGAATACCCGGCCATGCTGCAGGCTGCCGGTGAACTGCGTGACTTTCTCGAACGGCAGCAGGCGTATAAGAACATCACCCTGGATTACCGCCCGGGAAACCCCGAACTGGCTATGCGCCTTGACGGTGAAGCCGTACAGCGGGCCGGCCTCAACCCGGCAACCGTGGCGCGCACCGTGCAGACCTACGTGGATGGTGAGATCGTGGCCGTGTTTCAGGATGCAGGGGAGGAAATCAAGGTCAGGGTGGTGTCGAAAAAAGACAGTGACAGTACTATAGACAACCTGATGCGGCAGACCATCTCATTGCCGGACGGCCGGTCCATTGCGCTGGAAGAACTGGTCGTAAGTACGCCGGGGAGAGGCGCGCAAAACATTCTCCACTACAATTTCCGCCGGGCGATTACCCTGGAAAGCGATATCGATACGGAGCAAATCAATACCTTGCAGGCAAACGATCTGATCAGGGATAAGTGGCGCGAAATACAGGCCGGCTACCCGGATGTCGCTATCGATTTTTCCGGCGAACTGGATGATATCACCGAAAGCCTCGATGCCATCGGGCTGTTGCTGCTGCTTGGCCTGGGCGCCATTTACGTAATTCTGGGAACGCAGTTCCGCAGCTATTTTCAACCGTTCCTGGTGATTACCACGGTGCCGCTGGCATTTACCGGCGTCACGCTGGGACTGCTGGTGACCGGGAATCCCCTGAGCCTGTTTACCCTGTATGGGGTGGTGGCGTTGTCGGGCATTGCAGTCAATGCCGCCATCGTTTTGATCTCGGCAGCCAACAGCCGCCTGGAACAGGGCATGAGCCTGTTGCACGCGACGGTATATGCCGCCCGGAGACGGGTTGTGCCCGTTTTTATCACCTCGTTGACCACGATTGCGGGATTGTTTTCACTGGCCGCCGGACTGGCCGGGAAATCACTGGTCTGGGGTCCCGTGGCTACCGCTATAGTGTGGGGGCTTGCGATTTCAACAATCCTGACATTACTGGTTATACCGTTGTTGTATCGTACTTTTATGGCATACAGCACAAGGACTGTAAAAAGCTGATCCCGATGCCGAAGACAGCGGATAAACGTGGTTGATGCAGACACACCCATAACGGACTTGTTATAATATCCGGCTGAATTTTCAAAGCCGTAATTCCTTTCCGGCCCGTTCTGACATCGGCCAGGTCATCGTAAAGGTGAACAATACCGGAACTGGATTAGCGGTCATCTGGCACATGATATGTTAGTTAAACTTTTCCGGAAGGCGTTCCTGTCGCTTCTGCTAGTCCTGCTTCCTCTCATGGCGGAAGCGCAAAATGCCGTCGCGGTGAAAACCGCACGGATCAAGGATGTGGCGATCTACCTCTGGAATTCTGCACCTGCTGCTGTTGTCAGTCTGAACGACACCTCCGTCCCTGCCCAGATCAAGGCGCGTATCGATGAGATCTCCGTGAAAGTCGGCGAGGTGGTCGAAGCCGGCACTGTGCTGGTCAGGCTGGATTGTACGGATTACCACATTGCCGAGCAGCAGGCCGAAGCGGACATCGGCGCGTTGGGGGCCCGCATCCGGCTGGCCGAACGGCGCCTGGAAAGAACCAGGAAACTGGAACGGCAACAGACTGCGTCCGAAGAATTACTGGACCAGCGCGAAGCCGACCTCGCTGTCCTGCAAGCGCAGCTCCGGGGCGCCCTGGCGCAACTGAATAATGCGAAAATCAGGATCTCCCGATGCACTATAAAAAGTCCGTACCGTGCCGTTGTTACCGCCCGGTTGGCCGCAGTCGGGGAATTCGCCGATCTGGGAACGAGGCTGCTGGAAATCATGGATATCGAACAACTGGAAATATCCGCACAGGTCCCGACCCTGGACATCGAGGCGGTCGAACATGCCGGAGAGATCTATTTCGAAGATACGGCCAGTCGCTATCCGGTGCAATTGCGCACGGTGACGCCGGCAGTCAATACCCAGACCCGCAACCGTGAAGTTAGGCTGCTGTTCAGTAACGAAGCGGCGCTGCCGGGTGCCGCCGGCAAGCTCATCTGGCGGGATAGCCAACCACACATCTCTGCCAAGCTGCTGGTGCGGCGCGGCAATGATTTCGGCATCTTTATCAATAACACCGGCAAAGCCAGGTTTCACGCCATACCCGGCGCCCAGCAGGGACGAACCACGCCGATAGACTTGCCGCTGGACTCGGTTGTAATTACAGAGGGTCATTACAGGCTGGAGGACGGACAGCCGGTCATCCTGTATAACCCGCGCTGACCGCACACCCGGTTCCCGGTAATCATAATCATGGATTTCATCAGGCGGTTTTTATCCAATCACGTTCTGGCGAACCTGACATTCGGCCTGGTCATCTTCCTTGGTGTGTTTGCCTACACGCAGATGCCCAGGGCCAAGGACCCGGAACTCAACTTCAACTGGGTCAACATCTTTACAGTTTTCCCCGGCGCCGCCGCAGTCGACGTGGAAAAACGCGTGACCGAACCACTGGAAGATGCCTTGCGGCGCAGTGTCAGGGATATCAAGTTCGTGAACAGCACCAGCCGGGATAATGTTTCCAACATACTGGTGCGTTTCCAGCAGATCGACCAGGAAGTATTTGACAAGCGCATGATCGACCTGCGCCGTGAAGTGCAGAATACCTATACCGATGAGTTGCCGGAAGACGCGGAAGACCCGGTAGTCTACGAAGTCAGCACCTCCAATGCGTTCCCCAGCGCCATGGTGGTGGTGACCAGCGCGGGAGACGATGAAAATCTCAGGCGCCAGACCCGTTTCGTAAAAAAGGACCTGGAACGGATCAAGGGCGTGGACCGGGTGGCTGATGTCGGCATTACCGACCCGGAGCTGCAGGTTGCTTTTTTCCCCGACCGCCTCGAAGGGCTGGGCCTGACCCCTGCCGATATTTCCGAGACCATCCGCAGTTACTTCCGGGACATCTCCGCAGGCGACCTGGAGACTTCCGACGGCAAGTGGGTGGTGCGCCTGCAGGGCACCAGTCCCGACCCCTCGACCCTGAAGGATTTCCCCATCGTCACGGCTTCCGGTGTGGTGCCTCTCGGCAGCATCGCGGAATTGAGCCGCACCCGGGAAGAGACGGCAGAGATTGTGACCTATCACGGTAAACCCGCCACGCTCCTGACCGTCACCAAGAACCCGGATGCCAACGTACTGGAACTGGTGGATATACTGAATGAATACCTCGACAACCGTAATCGGTTCAAGGACACAACCGGTGTCGAGCTAATCCTGGCGGATGACCAGACCATCAGCACCCGTGAGGCCCTCACGATAATGCAGACCAACGCCCTGATCGGCCTGTTCCTGGTGCTGCTGGTCACCTGGCTGTTCCTGGGAACACGGATCTCCTTCCTGACCACCATCGGCATTCCGTTCACGCTTTCCGGCACTTTTCTGGTGCTTAACGCCACCGGGTTTACCCTGAACAATACCGTGCTGCTTGCCGTCGTGATCGTCCTCGGCATGATAGTCGACGACGCCGTGGTAGTGGTTGAAGCGGTATATTACCGCCTGCAACGGGGAGCGCAGGCCATGTCTGCTATTATCGATTCCTTCAGGGAAGTATTCGCTCCCGTTACCACCTCGGTGATGACCACTATTGCCGCCTTCCTGCCGCTGGTCCTGCTGCCGGGCATACTGGGAGAGTTCATGAAGGTCATTCCGCTGGTAGTGACCATTGCCCTGCTCGTCAGCCTGTTCGAAGCTTACTGGATACTGCCGGCCCACGTGCTGGCTTTTAAAGTCAACTTCAGGAAACCCGGATTCATAAGCAGGAAGAGGGAATCGATCAGTTACTGGTTGCGCCTGCGCTATACCCAGGCGCTGGTTAACTCCCTGCGCCACCCGGTAATTACGCTGGTTTGCATAATACTGACCCTGTCCCTTGCGGCAGGCACCGTGGCCAGCGGCATGATTCGCTTCAATTTCTTCGAGTCCGATGCCGAACGCCTGTTTTACCTGAATATCGAGATGCCCCAGGGGACCTCCCTGGATGACACAAGCAGGAGCCTGGTGGCTGCGGAGGAGCAGGCCCTGAAGGAATTTCTTCCTGGTGAACTGCGCGCATCCGTGAGTTATGCAGGCCAGCAGTTTACCGAGACGGCGCCGTTGTGGGGCGACACCGTGGGCCAGGTCATGTTCAGTCTTTACCCGCAAACCAGTGACGGGCGTCATGTTTCGCAGATCGCGGATGCGGTCTTCCAGCGCGTGAAGGGCATGCCGGGCCCCGTCGAGGTCTCATACCTGGAAATAAAGGGAGGCCCGCCGGCCCGCAGGGCCGTCAGCGCCAAGATACTGGGCAGCGACTATTCGTCCATGTTGCGGGCTGCCAACGACTTGCGCGCCTATCTTGAAGAACAACAGGTATATGAAAATATCACCCTGGATTATCGTCCCGGCAATCCTGAACTGGTGCTGCGCCTTGATGGTGAGGCTATACAGAGAACGGGACTGAATCCTGCCATCATAGGGCGCTCGCTGCAGGCCTACGTGGACGGTGAACTGGTTACGGACTTCCAGGATGAAGGCGAGGAAGTAAAAGTCCGGGTGCTGGCGAAAAAGGATCAGCATATCAATACCGACAACCTCATGCGCCAGACGATCTCCCTGCCGGACGGTCGCTCCATCGCCCTGGGCGAGTTGCTGATCAGCACCCCGGGAATCGGCCGGCAGAACATCCGGCACTATAACTTCCGCCGGGCCATTACGCTGGAAAGCGATATCGACAAGGATCGGATCGATACCGTACAGGCCAATAATCTCATCACGGAAAAATGGCACAGCCTGCAGGCCAGGTATCCCGAACTGTCCCTGGACCAGACCGGTGAGCTTGAAGATATCGATGAAAGCCTGGATGCCATCTGGCGCTTGCTGCTGCTCGGCCTGGGCATCATCTATATCATCCTGGGGACACAGTTCCGCAGTTACTTCCAGCCGTTCATGGTGCTGGCGACCGTGCCGCTGACATTTACCGGCGTTACCCTGGGTCTGCTGGTGACCGGAAATCCCCTGAGCCTGTTTACCCTGTACGGCGTGGTGGCGCTGACGGGGATCTCGGTCAACGCTGCCATCGTGCTGATCTCCGCGGCGAACGCCCGGCTGGAAAACGGCATGAGCCTGCTGCACGCCACGGTCTATGCCGCCAGGAGACGGGTAGTCCCTATAGTCATCACTTCTGCAACCACGGTGGCAGGCCTGCTGTCGCTGGCGACCGGCTTCGCCGGCGAATCGCTGATCTGGGGACCCGTGGCAACCGCGATTGTATATGGACTGGTATTTTCCACGTTTCTGACGCTGTTCGTTATACCGTTGTTGTACCGGACGTTTATGGCTTACAGTTCCAGGGGAGCAGGCTAGGGCCGCCGGGGACGGACTTAAGTCCGTCCCCATCGAATTCATGGCTTACAGTTCCAACGGTGCGTAGTATAATAAGCCCCGGACTCTGAGAATTACGAGGGTTTACTATGGCAGAGCACAGCGCGAATCCCGGCGGCACTAGCGCCGAAACCGCCGCCGGACAGGAGTTTGTCCGACCGTCGGTCCTTAACGCGCTCCCGCACTTCCTGCTCCTGTTGATATTTCCACTGGTGATTTGTGCAGCGCTTTACGGGGGCTGGTGGATCGCGGGGCCGTTCCTGTTTATCTGGCTTGAGAATGTACTCGATATCTCTCTCGGTCTGGACGAGCGCAACATGGATCCGTGGGGCACGCGTGACAGCCAGTTGTTCATCTACAACCTGGCTATCTGGATGTGGGCCGTACTGTGGCCGGTGGTTCTCGTATTCGTGCTCTGGCAGATTTTCAATGGCGGCCACCTGGCCGTGTGGGAGGCCGTGCTGGTGGTCCTGGGTCTGGGCATGGCGTCCCAGATGGTGTTCATTATCGGCCATGAACTGGTACACAAGCGCCATGAATGGGAACGCAGGTTCGGCGAGTTCCTGCTGGCTTCGGTCACCTACCCGCACTATGCCACGGAACATGTCTATATCCATCACCCCCTGGTCGCCACGCCTGCCGATCTCGGCTCGGCGCGCAAGGGTGAGAGCTTTTGGGAATATTTCCCCCGGGACGTGGCGAACAGCCTCGTCGTTGCCTGGCGTTTCGAGCGCGACAGGCTGGCGCGGCGCCACCTCCCGGTCTGGCATTACACCAATCCGTTCTGGCGTTATGCCCTCCTGGTTGCGTTCTGGTATGGTCTCGGATTCTGGATCGGCAGCGTCTGGGGCATCCTGGCTATCCTGATGTACACCTCCACCTCGGTCCTGTCGATGAAAAACATCAACTACGTCCAGCATTACGGGTTGCGGCGTATACGTCTTCCTAACGGCCGCTTCGAGCGACCCCAGCCGCAACATTCCTGGAGCAGCGACTACAGGTTTTTCAACTGGATCTATTACAACGTGCAGCGCCATGCCGACCACCATGCCGCGGCAAGCCGGCCTTACCCGCTGTTACAGCATTGGAGTGAGGATCAATCGCCGCAACTGCCGGGGCCTTACGGCAAAATGGGCAGCCTGGCCATGTCCCCGCGCCGCTGGTTCGAGACGATGGACCCGCTGGTGGATAAATGGAGGGAGCGTTATTATCCGGAGGTCAAGGACTGGCGCGTTTACGACAGCCCTGCGTTCGCGGCGCGTCCGGATATGTTCGAAACAATCTCCGCGATCATGGGAGCATCGCCACGGCTTTCCGAATGGATTAACCGTACCCCGGCATTGCTCGACAGCCTTCAGGACAGGGAATTCACCGATCTCGATCTGCCGGACGGGTTCGGGCCGAGTCCCGAGTTTGAGCTGATCGCCAGGCGCGGGCTGACGCGCGTGTATTGGACCCTGGAATTCACTGCTGCCGAAATGAAGGTGCAGGTCGCAGATATCCCGGTGCAGGACACGAAAGATGCAGTGGAAATCATGCGCAACTGGTCGAATGACAAGGTCCTGCAGGTTGCCATGCATACGCTGCGCGGCAACCTGTCACCGGTTGAAGCGGGGGTGGCGCTGTCCAACATTGCCGAAGCCTCAATCGCCGGTGTGCTCTCGGCCGTAGTGGAGGATTTCACCCAGCGGCGTCAGGAAGGCGGGGTGGCGGCAGTGGTCCTGGGAGAGATTGCAGGTGGCGAAGCGACGCCAGGCGCCGGGCTCGACGTCATGTTCCTGTATGACGGCAGCGGCACGCCCGATCATTACCGGACCCTGTGCGAACGCTTTCTCGATGCGTTGCGGGTGCTGTCGCGGGACAACCTGTTGTTGTCACCGATGCCTGTTGGCAGCCCTGTGAGGACGGTCCGTTCTCTCGCCGACTTTTCGCAATACCACCACGGCAGCGGCTCAACCGGCGAATTGCTGGAACTTGCCCGGTCGCGCTGTGTTTTCACTGCCGGTGATGCCGGATTGGGAAAACGGTTTGAGGATACGTGCCAGGAAATCCTGGCCAATGGCGCTGCCCGTGATGCGTTGCTGAACGAATTGCGTCAGGCAGGGGAAGAGGCGCCGGAGGCCGGACTGCAATCTTTCGAGACTATGCGCGGCGGTCTCCGGGACGTCGAACGCGCTGCCGCATACCTGATCGTGACCCATGCTGCAACGGCGCCGGAGCTTATCGCTGCAGGCACGGTTTCCGTATTCCAGGGCGCTGGTGAGGGTGAATTGATACCTGAGGATAGCGCGCAACGGCTGGCAGAGGCAGCAAGAATGTGGCGCAACCTGCGCGGCATCCTGCGCCTGCTGGGAGAGGATGACAACGTTGATGAAGCTATTTATCCTATGGCCAGGTCAGCCATTGCCGGAAGCTGCGGAACAGAAAATTTTGATGCGCTGAATGCCGCGATTAAAACAACGGCAGCACGCGCAACGACCGATATTGACGCACTTTTCAATACCTGATGGCAGCGAAGGGGTCAGAGCAGGGGGTCAGGGTAAATGCTCTGAACCCATCTCTCAGACCTTTACCGCGCAGTAGCGTCTGATATCCATGTAAGTGTGCCGCCAGGCGACACACAGTCTTTCCAGCTGTGTCATCAGTTTGGCGAAAGCAGGTGACCTGGTGTAGCCGGTTCGCAGCAGTCCCAGGGACTGGTAGGTGTTGGTGAGGAGATGCAGGTTGTCAAACTCCATTCCATTGAATCCCTCAAATTCAATCAGTTCCAGACCGGCATCCTGCAGCAGCCGGGTGTACGAAGATTGGGACTCCAGCCTGCACATCATCCAGTCCTCGCACAACGGTTGAATGTAGCGTTGGTACTGGCCGTCCGGTATTATGTCATGCACCATCCAGTCCGAAGCCACAATGCTTCCTCCCGGTTTCAGGATCCTGTGTACCTCGTGGAGAAACCTGCTGCGGTCACTGTAGTGACGGGCGCTTTCGATATTGACAACCACGTCCACGGAAGCGTCCGCGAACGGCAGACTCCGGGAACAGTTCGCATACTCAAAGTCTATCTGATCACCCAGGTCGGCATTAACTGTCTTGCTTTCGGCGATCTCCAGTTGCGTCTTGCTCAGGTTGACGCCCGTGACCTTGCATCCCCGCGTCCTGGCCAGGTGGAAGGCAGTTCCGCCCACGCCGCACCCGGCGTCCACCACATGATGACTGCCCTCAATCCCGGCCGGGGCAACTATGGTTTCTACCATACGCTCCAGTGCTCTTGCGTGTCCGTCCGATTCTTTCGGAGTCTCATTGTGCCTGGGGCGTTCCCCGGGCCTGAACAAGCCAAAATGAAAATGCTCCGAACTCCACTGGAGATAGAACACACGGGTCATCTTGTCGTAGTGAGATATTACTGAACGTTCGTGTTCGGAAAGCGGAATTTCGTGACCGTCGTTCAAAGTGGGGGCGTCCTGATAGTGAACGCCTTATTATAACCGATTTCAGGCTGAAATGCTCGTCCTGTTTCAACCTTGCATTGAAGAGATGGGGTCAGGTCGCACATTGCACATACAGGTTTGTGTGTGCAATGTGCGACCTGACCCCATCTCTTGGACAGAATTCAATTCTGTCCCCGTTTATGATAAAATACGACAATCTTTGGTGTGCACAGAACATCCGGCCGTTCCGTAAAGAACAAGCAGCCGGCACTCGTGAGAATCACCTGGTTTGATACATCCTGGCAGTAAATCGCTAAAGAGCATCGCAGTGATCGGCCGGGGAACCGCAGGGTCTTTGGCAGCCGCTGCCGTGACTCGTCTTCACCCTGACCCGGATCATGAACTGCACCACATATACGACTCCCGCATCCCGATCATAGGGGTGGGCGAAGGCAGTTGGCCGAGCCTGGTGCCGCATTTGCAGCAGCTGACGGATTTGCCGCACGAAACCGTCCAGCAGTTTCTGAATGGAACCCGCAAGTACGGTGTTGCATTCGAGGGATGGGGTATCCGTGATCAGGAGTTCATCCACCATTTCTATCCTAAAAATGAGTCCTATGGCTACCACCTGTCCGCCGACCTGGTGGGTGAACTGCTGCACAAAAGCGCCAGGGCGCGTCACATTGATGCCAAAGTCCTCGGTATTACCAGGGTTGATGGAAGTGCACAGGTTGAATTCGATGGCCTGGCGCCGGAGCGTTACGACCTGGTCTTTGATGCCCGCGGGTTTCCCAGGGAGCTCCATCCTGACCGGCACATCAATATTTCTTTCATCCCTACAAATACGGCCGTTATTCGCCGCTGCCCGGCCACCATCAAGGCCGGCCGGGATGGGCCGGTTCTGCAACATACCTATACCCGTGCGGTTGCGCGTCCCCACGGCTGGGTATTTGTCATTCCGCTCACGACACACACCTCCTACGGGTACATCTTCAACCGCGAGGTAACCGGCCTTGCTGAAGTCGAGGCGGATTTTGACGAGTTTCTTGATGCCGATGGCGTAGCGGAATTCGAGCCTCGAGCAGTCCTCCAATTTCCCAATTATGTTCACCGGCAAATCTACGATGGGACGGTATGCCGTATCGGCAACGCGGCAGCCTTCATGGAGCCCCTGGAAGCAACGGCAATCGTGTCCGCACAGTTACAGATCGGGATGATCCTGCAGACACGTCTCAACCGCCCGGTGGAGCACCTTGAGCGCGATGCGCCGGTAGTTAACCGGTTTCTCATCAACAATATGCTCTGCTACGGCTTGTTTGTCGGTTGGCATTATTCCCGCGGCTCGAAATTCGACAGCGCATTCTGGAGACACGCCCGTGATTCTGCCTGGCCGCAACACCGCAAGGCGGCTGCCCCCGGGGCCGTTGACTGTAATGCCTTGCAAAAATTCGACGAAATGCTTGAATTGTTGAACCAACCGGCCATCGACGAGTCGGACCGTGATCGGATGTGCGGGGTTCCTCTAACCAGTTATACACAGATGGCCCAGGGTCTTGGCTGCTAACCCGCATATCTCACCAAATGATGCGCCCTCGCTTGTCTTTTTTGCGTTAGCGGGCACATGCTCCCTCAACCATAGGAATAACTATGCTTTCGGTCGCGAGTACCCGCTAACGCAAAAAATCCGGCGCGATCATCGCATCACTTGGTGAAATATGCGGGTTAACCACATTACAGGCTCCGGTCAAATAGAGCGGCCGGTACTGGCGCCACATCTTGAGTATCGTTCTGTCGGCGCCGGACAGGTGCTCCTGGTTTCCGAAACATTCAACACGCTCCTGCATGGGCAGGTGTATGGGGACCTCCTGCCGTTGCTTGACGGTTGCCGTTCCCGGAAAAGTATTGTTGATGCTCTTCACGGGGTGCATCCGGAGACGGACGTTCGCAAAGCCCTGGCTTTTCTGGAATCCAGGGGATACACCGTTTCAGGCGACCATGGCATGGAACGGGGCAAGGCGGCATTCTGGTCCTCGCAGGGTGTATCTCCGCGCCAGGTTGAAAAGCGGTTGCATGATGCGCAGGTAGTCATTCATGGTGACGATGGCCGTCTCGCGACACGGCTTGAGGCCATGGGTATTGCAGTCGGCGCAAACCGTCCGTCCCTGTCCGTATACGTCGCTTCCGACTATCTCGATGATGAGTTCGCTGCCGTCAATAGCAAGCACCTGGAATCGGCCAGGCCATGGATGCTGATCCGACCCGTGGGGATACAACCTATTTTCGGCCCCGTGTTTCGGCCTGCGCAGGAAAGTCCCTGTTGGGCCTGCCTTTCCTACCGTATCCGAAACCACCAGGAGGTCCATTCCTTTGTACGCAATCACTGTGGCGAAGCGGCAGCATTTCGTCCGAACGTAGCCGAACCTCAGGTACTGGATGTCGTCCACGGGACTGTCGCCATTGAGATCGCCAGGTGGCTGGTCCTTGGGGAAGCGGCGCCGTTGCATGACCGGGCGATTACACTGGATGTTGCCGGCATGAAAAGTGAACAGCATCGGGTCATGCGCCGTCCGCAGTGTCCGGTCTGTGGGGACGAGGCACTCTATAAAACTGACCGGCCGGCAACGCCGGTGCGCTTGCAGGCGAGCCCGAAAGATTTTCGCAACAGCGGCGGAGTGCGGGCGGCGACGCCTGCACAGACGCTGGAAAAGTACCGGCACCTGGTCAGTCCGGTAAGCGGCATCGTCACCTGGGTTTCGCGCACAACCCCCAGCACAGATCCCTGGCTCCATGTACATTGGGCCGGCAGCAATCTTGCCTTGAGAATCAAGAACCTGAGCTCACTGCGGCGCAGCCTGCGCAGCAAGAGTGCGGGCAAGGGCAGCAGCGCGGAGCAATCCGAGGTCAGTGCGCTGTGTGAAGCGGTCGAGCGCTATTCCGGAGCTTTCCACGGTGATGAAATCCGTTGTCGAAGGAGCCTGGCAGATTTTACCGTAGCGGGAGATGAAGCAGCGCTCCACCCAAACGATGTCCAACTGTTCAGCGATTGGCAACTGGACCATGCGGAAGAGATCAACGCACGCGGCCACCCGTACAATGTCGTTCCGGCGCGGTTCGACCCGGAACGGGAACTGGACTGGTCTCCGGTATGGTCGCTCACCCGGGACCGGCACCGCTATTTACCGACATCCATCCTCTACGGAATGACCCCGGAGCAACGGGGAACCTCGGGGCTTTGGGCCGACTCCAACGGCTGTGCCGCCGGCAACACCCTGGAAGAAGCTGTTCTGCAGGGATTTTTTGAACTGGTCGAACGCGATGCTGTCGCAATCTGGTGGTATAACCGGTTGCAAAGGCCCGGTGTGGACCTGGAAAGCTTTGCTGACGAGTACCTGGCGTCTGCTCCGGGATACTACCGCCAATACAATCGCGAAATGTGGCTACTGGACCTTACCGGCGACCTTGGAATTCCTGCCTTTGTGGCACTGTCCCGCAGAAACGACGGCGCGGCCGAAGACATCATCTATGGCGCAGGTGCACACACCGACCCCCGGATTGCGGCGCTGCGGGCCGTGTGTGAAATGAACCAGTGCCTGACCTGGGTTCCCCGTCCGGGCAATGCTCAAAGCGGATACGGGGTCGATGATCCGATGTGTCTTTGGTGGTGGAAGAACGGAAAACTGGCTGACCACCTCCATCTTGCGCCTGCAGGTGATGTCAGGTTGAGCCGGAGTTCCGATTATTCAGTTCCGGACACGGCGGACCTGAGAGAGGATGTGGAATGGTGCCGCGGGCTGGTCGAAGCGAGAGGGATGGAATTTCTGGTGCTCGACCAGACCCGGCCTGACATCGGTATGCCGGTGGTGCGCGTGCTCGTGCCGGGCCTGCGTCACTTCTGGGAACGCTTCGCACCGGGACGCCTTTATGACGTACCGGTCGAGATGGGTTGGCGGGATTACCCGGCCAGGGAGGCTGAACTTAATCCCGTTGCCGTCATCGCGTGAGGACCGTTCCTGATCTGCCGGACACATTCCAACCGCCAGCGGTTTCCTTGCAAATGAGAATTGCCGCTTGTTAAGGCTTTTGGTTTATTTTAACATATAATCAAGCAAATCATTGATTTAGCCGAATAAGATATTCTTGGCCTTATTAGATTGGTATTTCAATTTGGGGGGTTAGTATCGGCCGTGTTCAACAATCCGTTTGAATCATTTCACGACATGGTAGCTGAGGCGAAGGAAGAACGCGAGCAACTCGACCGGCTGCTGACAATTTCCACACCGCGTGAACGTCTGCTGGTCGCGGCGATTGCCGTTTTCCTGTTACTACTCTCGGCATGGCTTCTGTTCGGCAACATAGCCCGTAGTATTGAGTTCAACGGCATACTCGTCCAACAGGATGAAACCTTGCCTGAAGACAGCCGGCTTGTGCAGGCCCTCGTCTGGATTCAGAGCGGTACCGCGCCATCAATCGAGGCCGGGATGCCGGTGATGGTTGAGTTGGACAGCAAAGATGCAAAAGCAAGCACACTGGACGGTGCAGTCAAGGCAATTTCCGCCATGTCCTTTTCCGAAGGGATGACGACGTCTGCGCCAATGGCGCCTGTGTCCTTGCACCGTGTCGATATCGCGCTCGAAGAAGATCTCGATCCGGATTCCCTTACCAGCAGGGATTGCCGGCTGGTTATCAGGCTTGGCAGGCAATCTCCCATAGAACTATTTCTCACGACGCGACTATAAGATGCCATTGAGCGCCTCCAAGGAAGCCAGGGACAAGGCGTCTTTGGACGTTTTGAAAAAGAAACTGAACACACCGATCCTGCTGCAGATGCATGCATCGGAATGTGGCGCCGCCTGTCTCGGGATCGTCCTGGCTTACTTCGGGCGCTGGGCGCCGCTGACTGAGTTACGCGATAAATGTGAAGTGAGCCGTGACGGCAGCAGCGCGGCAAGCATCCTGCGCGCCGCCAGGCACTATGGTCTTGAATGCAAAGGGCTCGGGCTGCGTGCCGATCAGCTGAAACAGCTGGAGCTTCCGCTGATCTTATTCTGGCAATTCAGCCATTTCGTTGTCCTCGAAGGGTTCGATGGTCAAAGTTTCTATCTGAATGACCCTGCTACGGGGAAGCGCAGGGTTAGCGCAGAAGAGTTTAGCAAGGGCTACAGCGGGATTGCGCTTCGCTTCGAGTGCGGCGCCGGTTTCAAGCCCGGCGGTGAGCGGCCCGACTTGTTCAGGCAACTGGGCGCCTTGCTCGCCGGATCGTGGAGCGTGCTTTCCGGGGTGATTGCCTGCGGACTCATGTTGACGTTGCTGGCGCTCGTCATTCCCGCATCTCTCGGTGTTTTCGTGGACGACGTTCTGGAAAACCACGGACCCTGGGGCGGATTGGTGGCTGCCTTGATTGGCGGCGGCATCCTGGTATACGTCCTGACCTTGCTCAAGCACCGTTTCCTCAAGCGGCTCGCGGTCCGGGTTTCGGTGATCGGCTACAACCGGGGCCTGTCGCGGCTGCTGCGGCTGCCGGTGGAGTTTTTTGAACACAGGCTGGCCGGCGATCTGACCGATCGGGTCTCTTCCATCGACCGAATCGCGAAAAACCTGACGGAGCAGTTTCTTGTGCTCATTGTAGACATGGCGATGAGCGCAGTGTTGCTTGTCGCGATGCTGGCCTACGATGCCCTGCTGACGCTGATCGTGCTGTTGCTGGCTCTCCTGCACGGCGTGCTGGCCCACTTCCTCAGCGCGCTCCGGGAAGTTCGAAGCCAGGCAATGAGGCGCGAGCAGGGATTGCTGATCGGCGTCGGTATGCAGATGTTGAGTCATGCCGACAACCTGCGCATGACGGGGTCGGACGACCGGTTTTTTTCACGCTGGAGCGGCCAGCAGGCAAGCGAACTTCATGCGCGCCAACTTTATTCCGAACTGGGCTCCGTGAATAGCGCGCTTCCCGGCCTGATCGCGGCATTTCGCAGCGCGGCAATCCTGATGTTTGGGGGGAGCCTGGTCATGGCCGGAGAGATGACCCTGGGGGCACTGGTCGGGTTCTACATACTGGCTGAGATGTTTCTGGCGCCGGTTGGACGGTTTCTGGAGTTCTCCGACAAACGCCAGGCGCTCGAAACCGATTTGCAACGGCTGGATGACATCTCCAGGACCGCGGAAGATCCCGTATTCAGCCGCCGCAGTCCGGAAGCGCAGTCAATCCCCACGTTTAACGGCCGGCTCCAGCTTGCGGGCAGTCTCGAATTGCGCAACGTCACCTTCGGTTACAACAAGAGCCGGCCACCCTTGATCAAGGACTTCAACCTCGTGATCAAACCGGGGCAGCGGGTTGCCGTGGTCGGTCCGAGCGGTTCCGGCAAGTCGACCCTGGCGCGTCTCATTTCGGGAATCAGTCAGCCATGGTCCGGTGAAATCCTGCTCGATGGCCATCCGCGGGATGAGATCCCCGAGGAAGTACTGCGGCGCTCCATTTCCATGGTGGACCAGGACGCCGTACTCTTTTCCGCGTCCGTGCGGGATAACATCACCTTGTGGAACCCGGCCGTTCCGGATGAAGTCATCATTGCCGCGGCGCGGGATGCCTGCATCCATGAGGAAATTCTGATCAGGCCGCATGGCTATGCGACCCTGGTCGAGGAAGGCGGGGCGAATTTCAGCGGCGGCCAGCGGCAACGGCTGGAAATCGCCCGCGGGCTGGTGGGCAATCCGACAGTGCTCATCCTGGACGAGGCGACCAGCGCGCTCGATGCCGCCACGGAGGAATATGTCGATGATGCCTTGCGGCGTCGCGGTGTCACCTGCCTGATAGTGGCACACCGGCTGAGCACGGTGCGGGATTGCGACGAAATAATCGTACTCGACAAGGGCGCCGAAGTGCAGCGCGGCACGCACGATGAGCTGATTGCGGACCAGGCCGGCATGTATTACAAACTGGTCAAATCAGGCTGATGCAGGACGCCATGCCGGAACATGCATCAATAGGCCAACTCGCCGCCCGCTCCGGCACAACCGTGCCCTGTGCCGGCAACCTGCCGGTAAAGCTCGACGATGCGGATAACGTCTGGTTCATTGAACGGGGCGTCGTCGATCTGTTCCTGGTCGAATTCAGGGACGGGGTAGAGCAGGCGGCGCCGCAGCACCTGCTGCGCTGCGAAGCGGGCAGGTTGCTGCCGGGTGTCACACCGGACGCGCAAGACGACGATGGCAAAGACACCACGCTCAGCCTGATCGCCAAGGGGTTGCCGGGCACCCTGCTGACACGCCTGCCGGCATCCTTGTTGTCCGGGGTTCATCCGGCAGAACTGGCAGAACAGACCGATACCTGGCTGACCGCGATAACGGAGACACTTGCGCGTTTTGTCAGCCACCTGCCGCGACCGACTGCGCTGGCCGAACCCGGTCTGACGCGGTCCCTTGGCTCGTGTACGCTATCCGTGCGACGCGGGGTGGTATGGGTATCCGAACCGTCCCTCGGAGCAAGCCTGTTCATGGATATGGTCGACCCGGCGCAGCTTGCCGAGACAGGCGGTCCGCGCGAAGCGCTGATACCATTGACGCGGACGAACTGGCTCACCTTGTTCGACGAGGCGACAGTTTCGGGCATATCAACCGAAACACTGGCCCGGCAAGGCATGCTGCTGCCGGCGCTCGCCTCCTTTCACGCGCTTGCGTTTAACCTGGAACGCCTTAATCGCCGGCTGGCCGTGGTCGATGATGCGAATCTCGAGCGCGAGCGGACAACCAGCCGCCGCACAGCCGAACAAGCTGCCCGGCAGCGGCTGTTCAATATCTATGACCTGCCGCTCAACCGGGAGGCCAAGGTCGAGGACACGGTTCTGGCGGATGCCCTGCAAATCGTCGGCCGTCATGAAGGAATCGATTTCAGGATTCCGGCGCGCTCCCGGCCTTCGGATGCGCCGATCCGCCTGGTAGACATTCTTGATTCGTCGGGGGTACGCGCCCGGCGCGTGCGCTTCAAGGCCGCGCGCAACTGGTGGCGCGGCGACAGCAACGCACTGCTGGCATTCCGCGCCGGGGACGGCCAGCCGGTTGCACTGATACCGGGAATGTTCGGACGCTACCGGGCAGTTGATCCGCTCACCAAACGCAGTGTCCGGGTTACCGCGGCTCGTGCCGAGGCGCTTAAGGACGAAGCCTGGATATTCTATCGGCCATTGCCGTCGGCGCGCGTGAAGCCGGCAGACCTGCTGGGAATCGCCTTGCATGGATCGGTCGCGGACCTGCTGCGGCTGGTGCTGGCCGGGCTTCCGGGCGGCCTGATCAAATTGCTGCCGGCACTCGCCCTCGGCTTCGTTGCGAATCATATCGTGGCGGGCGGGAGCGCCGGCGCGCTCTATGCCGTGGCCGTGACGCTGGCGCTGTTCGGCCTGCTCGGCGCACTGCTGCACCTGCTGCAGGGATCGGCGCTGATGCGGCTCGAGGGCCGCTCGGCATCAAGGGTCGAAGCTGCCTTCTGGGATCGCCTCATGCGCCTTCCCGCGAGCATTCTGCATCGCCATCCGGCCGGCGATCTGGCCATGTCGGGAATGACATTCCAGAACCTGCGCGACGGCTTGCAGGGAGTCCTCGCCGACAGCTTGCTGTCGATCATTTTCCTGCTCCCGGTTTTTGGCGTCATCTTCTTCTACGATACCACCCTCGGGCTCATCGCCCTTGTCTTCAGCCTGGCTTCCCTGCTGGTCACCATCGCCATCGGGTTGCGCCAGGTTGCACCGTACGGGCGGATGATCAGCGCAGTGCGTCGTGTTTCCGGCCGGCTGTTCCAGATCGTGGGGGGCATCGCCAAGCTGCGTGTGGAAAACGCGGAGGGGTCGGCTTTCGCCATCTGGGCCCGGGATTATCGCGCACAGAAACGTGCAGAAATCGAACTGGGCGCGCTTGAAGGGCACTCGCGGGCATTCGCCGCCGCGCTGCCCTTTGTTGCCGCCGGGGTACTGCTTTTCACAGTGGTCGCGGTGAGCGACCGCAACGTCCCGGTCGGCGATTTTCTCGTCGTTTACATTGTCTTCATCGCTTTCCAGTCAGCAATCGCCCGGCTCGGCGAGTCCTTCGGCGCTATTGCCGCTATGCTGCCGGCGTTTGACCAGATGCGCCCGCTGCTCGCCACGGCTCCTGAAGCAGCGGTGGAAGGAGAGCCGGTTGAACGCCTGGGCGGCGAAATCCTGTTTGATCGTATTTCCTTCCGCTACGATCCCGACGGCCCGTTGATTCTCGACGATGTCACGATCCGCGCCCGTCCCGGCGAATTTATCGCGATTGCCGGCGAGTCCGGCGCCGGCAAGAGCACCCTGTTCCGGCTTGCCCTCGGTATCGACTCGCCAAGCGCCGGCGCGGTTTATTACGACGGGCGCGACCTGAGGCACCTGAACCTGAAGCAGGTGCGCCGGAAAATCGGCTCGGTGCCGCAGTCGGTGCGTCTCCATCCCCAGGATCTCTGGGACAATATCGTCGCGCACCACGAGGCGCCGGCCACCGAGGAAGTGTGGCAGACGACTCGTGCCGCCGGTATCGAAAAGGAAATCAAGGCGATGCCCATGGGCTTGATGACCATGGTCGGATCCAGCGGGGCCGTCCTGTCGGGCGGCGAGAGTCAGCGCGTCACCATCGCCCGTTCACTGCTCGGCAGCCCGCGGGTCACACTGCTTGACGAGGCAACCAACTGGCTCGACAACGAAAGCCAGGCCGAGGTCATGCGCAACCTGGCGCTCCTGACCTCGACCCGGATCGTTATCGCCCACCGCCTGTCCACGTTGCAACAGGCTGATCGAATCTATGTGATGCAGGCCGGGAAAGTTGTGCAGAGCGGCTCCTTCAACGAACTCATGGAGGAGGAAGGAGTGTTCAAGGAATTGGTAAAGAGACAAGTGGCCTAGCTTGCTGGGCTGGGGACAGACTTAAGTCTGCCCCCGGAGTTTGCAAAGTAGTGAAATATACAATACACACAATAAATCAACTCATATCAAAAACCGCCGAAGACGATGAGCTGCGCGCTCGGCTGCTTGCGAAGCCCAAGGAAACCATCGAACAGGAACTCGGTGTGACGTTGGACGAAGGCCATGAAATTTGCGTGCACGAAGATACCGGCGCCGTTGTGTACCTGGCGATTCCACCGCGCAGCAAATTCAGCGCGGCTGAACGGCAGGAGGCGAAAACCGGCTCACAATCACTCGAGTTCCTGCGTAAGACACTTTATGATCCGGCGCCGCCTGCCCGCCCTCCTGCGCCGAGCAACGCAGGCGCATTGATATCCGGCGCCACCCCTGAGGCGTTGGCCGACGCATGCAGGGAAAGCATCCGTCGCGGCCTCGATTTCCTGGAATCCAGGATCGATGAGAACGGGGCCTGGCACTGTATCCGTTTCAATACAGCCGACCCGGACATTCCCCGGCATTTCGAAAGACCCCCGTTTATTTCGGCATTCTGTGTACTTGCCCTGGAAAGTTGTGATGAACCAAAGGCCAAAGCCATGTGTGCCGCCACCAGGGCGTACCTGGTCGATACCATGGAATATCCCGGATTGTGGCGTTACTACCGCCACCTGCCGCAGGACCTCGATAGTTCCGCACTCTGCTCTCTTGTCATCGGCAATCACCCCTGGATATTGCTGGAAAAGAATATCCCTGAAATTCTGGCAAATCGCGATGAAAACGATCGCTTCCAGACCTGGATACTCGCAGATGATGAACCCGATGTAGTATCTGCCTTTCGTATCGAAGCCGATCCTGTGGTTAATGCGAATGTCATTGCCTATCTCGGAGACCGCCCGGAAACCAGGGAAGCCCGGCGCTGGCTGGAAGGTTTGATTGTTGAAGACAAGCTGGATGGAACGTCCAAGTGGTATCCTGACAAGGCCTCAATTTACTATGCAATCACCCGCGCCCTGCTGCGCGTGC
Organism: Gammaproteobacteria bacterium; assembly: GCA_965243115.1. Classification (GTDB taxonomy): domain Bacteria; phylum Pseudomonadota; class Gammaproteobacteria; order Eutrophobiales; family Eutrophobiaceae; genus JAAXHV01. Next base: position 653,200 of record CBDEUD010000003.1, read on the forward strand.
CGTCCGCTCTTGATCGGTTACGCCCGGCACTTGCGGACCGTATCCTTGGCCTGCGCGACGGGAGCGGGGAATTCGGCAATATCCTCCAGACTGCCCAGGCAGTGTCTGCGCTCTACAATATAGGGAGCCTGCAAAGCATCGATGCGGAACACCAGGTGCAAAGGTTCCTGAACTCGCAACGTGAGGACGGCAGTTGGCCGGAGTTGCTCGCGTTTGGCGATCAGGAGCTGAAGTGGGGTCTGGCAGGACAGATTGGGCATGGTTCTGAATCAGTGACCTCTGCATTTTGCATCGAAGCCCTGGAGCGTCTCGTTGAAATCCTGCTTGGGAAGGCCGTATGAATATTGACGAAGCCGTGATTCTTACCCAGGAACGTCTCGCCGAAGAAGGCGGCACCATGGGCGATTTGCTCGGGCACTTCCGGGACAGGATTTCGCCGGTCCTTATCGGGCCATCCGAATGGGAACGCATACTCGACTGCGCCGGGAAACTGCCGATTACAATGGGCGCCTTGCCGTTCGGCTTCGAATTGCCGCTGCACTCGCCCAGGCCGGAGGCGGATTTCGGCGCGTCCCTGGCCAGTGGAACCCGATCGGCAGAGTTTTTCCGGGAGTGTGCACGGACCGATAAAACAGATGAGACCGCCGGCGCAATCATGCGCATCTGCAGGCACATGGAAACTGAAATCTCAACCCTGCGTGACATTGTCGGTCGGAAACTTATGCTGGAATACGACATAGGATCTGCGCGCGAAGGACAAGGCACTTTTCCCGGAATGTTCCTGCGGCCTGGCGAACGCCCGATTACCGGCGCCAGCGGCCAGGAAGATGATGTCGTCATGGTATGTGACACCCTCGCTTCCTGCATAGGTTGGGAGCTCAACGACGCGGAACGGAAGTACCTCCAACAAGCCTATCTTGCGCAACCGGAAGATACGCGCATGGACTCGTTTGGCGTATTCCCGTCCCGCTCACGGGCAATCCGCCTGGCTGTCATGGGCTTCAAGTCGCAGCAGGAAGCAGGTCGATATCTCGAAAAGACGGGTTGGCCCGGCCGGTTGACAGCCGTTAATTCAGTGATAGAACGCTTCAGGGAGCGCGTGAACATTGCCAGGATTGGATTGAATATTGACGTGCAGGAGGATGGAATTGGTCCGACGCTTGGCCTTACACTCATTGTAAAGCAGAGATATACCAGGGATTCGCGCTATTGGCTTGACGGCTTGACCGATTGGGCCCCTTTCCTGGAAGCCTTGGACCATGAGGATATTGTGTTTTCCGATAAGATAAAGGCGCTTGCCGACTGGGTCTCGAAACCGACACCGCTGTTTGCGAAGTCCGGGCGCTATATTATGCTACGGGGCATTCACCATGTGAAGTTGGTCATTTCGGACGATCAGCTTCAAAAAGCCAAGGCCTATGTATTTATGGTGCTTTCCGGAGCGGTCTACGATCAGCCTGTGGCGGACAAATAAAAACCCCCGCCCTGAAAGGGACGGGGGAATCTGAAGTTTTGGTAAGTTGTCCGGATTCAGATATTCCGAACCCGGGTCGGCTATTTGTAGTGTATTGGGTTTACCAGCAGCAACAGAGGCCGGCCGAAACGGCTTCGAGTTGTTCCTCGGTGATATTCGGATCCGGCGGCAAAGCAAGGTGAACTGTCTGCATGTCGCTTTCATGTACCACAACATTCATCGATTCAGGCATGGTAATGCCCAATTCAGCGGTGATGGCAGTCTTGGGATCCGAGAGAAGCTGTTGTCTGAAGGCCGCGTCAATTGCGGATTTGTCAACAATCTGACGCAGCATTTCGTCGCCACTTTTCATATCGATTCTCCTCACGAAATAAAAATTTTATGAATGGATAGAACTACTTAAACTAAGCGCTTAGTGGCACGTATTATGCCAGATTAGAGTGTTAAAGTCAAGTCCCTTGCCAGGAACACCCCTCCTTGTAAAACTCCCGGGGAACTGGTTAGAATGACTATTCATTCAACCGGGAGCCCCGTTTATGAACTACCTGTTCACCTCTGAATCCGTTTCGGAAGGCCATCCGGACAAGGTCGCCGACCAGGTATCCGATGCGGTTCTCGATGCGTTGCTGGAGCAGGACACCGGGTCGCGGGTTGCCTGCGAAACGCTGGTGACGACAGGCATGGTGCTGCTCTCCGGTGAGATTACTTCGCAAGGGAACATCGACTATCCGGAGGTGGCGCGGCAGACCATCAGGGAGATCGGTTACGACTCGTCGGATAGGGGGTTTGATGCAAACGGCTGTTCGGTACTGCTGTCGATTGACAAGCAGTCACCGGATATCGCCCGGGGCGTGAACGAGGGGGAGGGGATTGACCTGGACCAGGGCGCAGGCGACCAGGGCCTCATGTTCGGCTATGCCTGCAACGAGACCGACGTGCTGATGCCGTTCCCCATTACCTACTCGCACCGGCTGGTGAAAAAACAGGCCGAGGTGAGAAAATCCGGCAGGCTGCCTTGGTTGCGGCCCGATGCAAAATCCCAGGTCAGCGTGTTGTACGAGGACGGCAAGCCCGCCGCCGTCGACACGGTCGTCCTGTCCACCCAGCATGATGCCGGCGTCAGCCATGACGATGTGACCGAAGGGGTAATCGAGGAGATCATCAAACCGGTCCTGCCCGCGAACATGCTCTCCGCCAAAACCCGCTACCTGGTCAATCCCACCGGCCGCTTCGTCATCGGCGGTCCGGTAGGCGATACCGGCCTCACCGGCAGGAAGATCATCGTGGATACCTACGGCGGCATCGCCCACCACGGCGGCGGCGCATTTTCCGGCAAGGACCCGTCCAAGGTGGACCGCTCCGCGGCGTACGCGGCGCGCTACGTCGCCAAGCATATCGTTGCCGCCGGTCTCGCCGACAGGTGCGAGATCCAGGTAGCCTATGCCATCGGCGTAGCCAGGCCGGTAAGCCTGATGGTCAATACCTTCGGAACCGGCGTCATCCCGGAGACCCGGCTCGAATCCATCGTGAACGATACGTTTGATTTACGTCCCAAAGCCATCATCAGGGAGTTGGACCTGCTTAGGCCCATCTATAAACAGACTGCAGCTTACGGCCATTTCGGCCGCGAGGAGCCGGATTTCACTTGGGAGATAACGGACAAGGTGGAACGGTTGCGGGACGCTGCCCGATAACCGGGTTACCCGAAGGACTATAAAACAAGCCTGGCAATTTTTCACTCAACTGACAAAAAGTCACGACTTTCTGTCAGTCTGAGCTTCAATCGACACGTCTCCGGCGCATGGGATAATGCGTATGGCAGCCCTGGAAGGTCGGGAACTGCTCGAAGTCAGCCGACATTTCGTCTATCACGGGCGAATGCAGAGCATGGCCCATATCTTCCACGGACTCGAACACGACTTCATTGCCCAGCATGTAGCCCAGAAAGGGTAAATCGGTCGGATCCTGCCACTTGATCGGCAGGTAACACATGATGTTGGTAATGCGCGGGAAGCGTTTTTCGATTATCGGGTGATGGGAGGTGTAGTAATCGATAAACCCCTTTACGTCGTCAGCCGGGTAATGGTAGCGCACCACGTAGGAGATCGGCGCGGTCAGTTCTCTCGGTTCGCTCTCGTCTGCGACGGAATAGGACAGCATGTCCATGGCGTCGTGGGTTAATCTGTAACCTGAGCCGGTGGCTGCATTCACCAGGCTTTGAAATTCTGCCGAAGCGAGGGCCTGCTCCAGGCCTGCTATGTCGCGGTAGGCAGTTTGTATGGTGAGCACCTGCCCCTGGCGGTCATCGTCATAAGGGTCGCCGGGGAATTCCGTGGGTTCGTAACGGTCGACCCGTTCGACGCCGGGAAGCGTTGCCAGGGCGGAAATTTCCTGTTCCGGGAAGTGTACGGCTGTTGCCGACTGCTCTGTGGAAAAGATAAGAAAATGTGCGATGGTCATAAGTTTCAGTTTCCCCTGTTTATTCCTTGATGTGGTTAAATAGATGACGGGAAGTATTATTATCGACCGTCAAGGTTTTTTCCAGGGGAAAGATATGAACGCCATGAACAAGCAAAATACCACTGCCGTGTACACATTCTTGCTGACCTTTCTTGCTGCAGTGACCTCGTATGCCTACCAACCCGATGCGCCCCATGAAAAGGCCATACGGGATAATGCCGAAGCATGGGGGCAGGAAGACCAGGCTATCGATAAAAAACTGGCCGATCTCGAAAAACGCTTCGGCAAGAAACCGAACATCATTTACGTGCTCGGTGATGACGTGGGATGGGGCGAACTGGGTTCCTACCTGGGCGGCAAACTGCGCGGCACGCCCACCCCCAACCTGGACAGCCTGGCGCGACGGGGCATGCAGTTCCTCTCGCATTATTCCGAGCCGTCCTGCACGCCCACGCGGCTGGCCCTGTTGACCGGACGCCATCCGGTGCGCACCGGTGTCGATATCGTACTCTGGCCGGGGCAGACACAGGGGCTGGCGCCGGAGGAGGTGACGGTCGCCGAGATACTGTCCGGGGCAGGCTATCACACCGCCATGTTCGGAAAATGGCACGTGGGCGACCTGGAACCCCATGCCCCTGAGAACCAGGGCTTTGATTACGCTTATTACGGGCTCTATAACGGCGCCATCTACTCCTGGGTCAACCAGGATGACTTCTACCGGGCGCAGACCGTGGACGGCGTCGGCCATTTCTATGATTTCCCCGGCACCTTCGAGGACTACCGCAAAAAATACGGTATCGAGATCCTGGGCGCGCTGGAAGGAATCAAGGACAAGGGCCGCAGGGAAATCGCCCCCATGTCCGCCGAATCCATGGTGGAAATGGAGGAGCAGTCCATTATCAAAATCAAGGCATTTATCAGGGACAAGGCGCAATCGGACAAGCCATTTTTCCTGTACTGGGCCAGTTACGCCCAGCAGATGGCCTCATCACCGCGGGAATACCGTTTCGGTGAGGGACAGGACTACCGCAACAACCAGGCCGCGCAACTGGCCCAGCACGATGACTATATACGCCAGTTGCTGGAGACGATAGGGGAGGCCGGTATCGAAGAAAATACGCTGCTGGTGTGGGTGAGCGACAACGGCCCCATGTATACGTTCTGGCCCAGCGCCGGTTATTCATGGCTGCGCGGCGCCAAGGGAGAGGTCTACGAAGGCGGCGTGCGCACGCCGGGATTTGCCGTATGGCCGGGCATGATCGAACCCGGACAGCAAGCGCTGGATATGATTTCGGTGACGGACCTGTTCGTCACTGCCGCCAGGGTCGCAGGAGTGGAAGACAGAATTCCGTCGGACCGGGTCACAGACGGTATCGATCAGTTACCCCTGCTGCTCAACGGTGCAGGCAGCGGGCGCAGGGATTACATGTTTTATTACAGCGGCAAGGACCTCAAGGCGGTGCGCATGGAAGACCACAAACTGCATCTCATCCCCGGTTCCAGGGGCGGACTGCCCAACTACGAACTGTACAACATCGCCCGCGACCCGGCGGAAAAATTCGGCGCAATGTACAGCCACCTGTGGGCCGTCGTGCCGTTTCAGCGCATGGTCGGCTCACACATGGGGTTAATCCGGAACTACCCGCACAGGGACATCAAGTCCGGGTTATTTTAGATATCGAAGCCGGTAACCGGGCGCAATGAAAACTGCAGTATTTCAATCGGATTGGCACATTGCCTGTACAGGTGTATAATAGCTACTTTACATGTAAAATTATTTTGTATCCGGAGTATCGGCCGGCATTTGCAGGCCGCCATCAGAAAGCGGGGAAAAATCAGTGAATAATCGAATCTTTTTACGCGTGCTGCCCGTCATGGTTGCCATCGCACTCAATCCGTTGTTTGTGGCCGCACAGATTGAAGAAATTGTCGTAACGGCGCAAAAACGCGCTGAATCATTGCAGGACGTGCCCATCTCGGTACAGGCCTTTACCGGCGACAACCTGGACGAACTGGGCGTTCAGAGCGCGGAAGAAATCATGCAGCACGTCCCCAACGCGTCGGTCCTGCCGCAAGGCGGCTCGAAAATGAACTACTACATCCGCGGCGTGGGCACCGCGGACTTCCACCTGAACGTGGTCGGCGCGGTAGGCGTATACCTCGATGACGTGGCGCTGAATTCTCCGTTCGCGGTGACTTTCAACACCTTCGATATGGAACGGGTGGAAGTGTTGCGCGGCCCCCAGAATACGCTGTTCGGGCGCAATACCACGGGCGGCGCGGTGAACTATATCAGCCGCAAACCGAACGTGGACGAAGGGCTGAACGGTTATATCGAGGCAGGTTACGGACGGTTTGATCAATTTGACATAGAGGCAGGCGGCGGTATGGCCCTGGGTGAAAACGCGGCAGCGCGCATCGCCGTTTCCAGCAATATCAGCGACGGCGGTTTTGACAACCTGACCCTGGACAAGGATACCGGCAGTTACCAGCGCCAGGCAATCCGCGGCCAGTTCCGCATACAGCCCGACGAAAGCTGGGACCTGCTGCTGAACGTCCACGGCGGCATATCCCGCAGCAACCCCGACCCGTTCAAGAATGTCGGCTTGCATGACCCGGCGAACCGGTTTGCTCCCTGCCCGGTTCCGTACGACGACCTGATTCCCCAGAACAACCCCAACTGTGTCGATTCGACGGGTTTTAACCATCAATACGAAGACTGGGAAGATGTATATGGGAACCTGGAGCACAAGGAGAATGTCGACCTCTGGGGGACATCTTTCCGGGCACAGTGGGACCTGGATGCATTCACGGTGGTATCGGTCACCGCCTTCGAAGAGTTCGATGTGGAATACAATGAAGATTCGGACGGCAGCCCGAACAGCGGCTTCCAGTTCTACCAGGATGCCATGTACGACCAGTGGTCCCAGGAACTGCGACTGCAATCCGCGCCTGACGGGGTCGTGCGCTGGATTGCCGGTTTTTACTGGTTTCTCGAGGAGGCGGAATACTCGACCGTGGTACGCAGGACTCCGGCGGAGTTTGCGCCCGCAAGCCACGGGAGATTCAATATTACGCCGAACACCCAGGTTACCCAGGACAACGAGGTCTATTCAGTTTACGGCCAGGTGGAATACGACATGCAGCCCGACCTGACGGCCACCGCCGGCCTGAGGTGGACCAAGGAAACCAAGAAGGGACTGAACAACCCGTCCGTGCGTTGCGTGGGCAACGTCGGCGGACCGCCGTTCTGCCCGCGAGTCGGCGATCAATTCTTCCTTGGCCTGGACGAGATACCCAATTTGCCGGGCTTGTTCATACCCCCCGCCGAGGTGCTCGATTACGATTCGACGGACTGGGGCGCCAGGTTTGCCCTTGACTGGCAGGCCAATGACGACATGTTGCTGTACGGCAGCATATCCCGCGGTTTCAAGGCCGGCGGTTTCAGCCTGGCCGCCCTGGCGGCATTGACCGGCGGCGCCGCCCAGAGTGTGGAACCGGAAATCCTGTGGGCCTACGAAATAGGCTTCAAGACATCATGGCTGGATGATTCATTGCAGTTGAACGGCGCAATTTTCTATTACGACTGGACGGACCTGCAATCATTCGAGGTGTTCGTCGAACCGACGGAAGCGTGCCTGTTCGCCTGCCTGATCAACATACCTGAGGCCAGCCTGAAAGGCGGTGAACTGGAGTTGCAGTGGGCCCCTGCAGGGGGGTGGCTGCTGGTCGCAGGCGTCGGGTTGGCTGACGGTGAGATCGATGACGCAGGGAACATACCCGGCACCCGCAAAGGCAATGACCTGACGAACACGCCTGACCTTACATTCAACGGGCTGGTTCGAAAGGAAATAGTCACCTCAGCCGGCACATTTGCATTACAGGCAAGCTGGAACTACAAGGACGAGGTGTATTACGGCCTTGCCAACATACCGAACCTGAGTCAACCGGATGGCATCTGGCATCTCAATGCACGGGCCTCGTTCCGGTTCGGGCCCGGTGAGCGTTACGAAGTGGCGGCATGGGGCAAGAACCTGAACGGTGAAGAATACTGCCGGGGGATGACGAGTCTCCAGGGCTTGGTCGACAGCAACCTGTGTCTGCCCAACCTGTCTGAACCCACCTACGGTATCACCGCTGCCGTAAGGTTTGAATAAGCCGTAGCAGTTTTTCCTTCCGGGCCCACACCGCTGGTGCGGCGGTCAAGCCCGGAAAAGAAGCGCGGAATTCTTTACACCCTCGCGCAGTGTTTTTACGGTATCGTTATCACATTTCTATTTCAGGATAGCGAGTGATGGAAGATCGAATTTTCAGGATTGAGAACTATAAAACACAGGCCGGCCATATCATGGACCTGGAACTGGCGTACCAGGTCCATGGACAGATTAGTGACGCAAGGAATAACCTGATCCTGTTTCCGACCTATTATTCAGGCCGTTCCGAGAATAATGCGTACCTCATCGGTGAGGACATGGCGCTCGATCCCCGGAAGTATTGTATCGTCATCCCGAACCTGTTCGGCAACGGCGTCTCATCCTCCCCCAGCAATACGCCGGAACCCTGGGCTGCAAGCCGGTTTCCGTTCATGTCGTATTACGACAATATTGCCTGCCAGTGCCGTCTGGTGCATGAACTGTTCGATACGGACCGCATACATACCGTCATCGGCTTCTCCATGGGCGCGATGCAGGCGTACCAGTGGGCGGCGCAATACCCGGACATGGTGGAACGTTTTGTTGCGATATGCGGCAGCGCCCGCACCTCGGAGCACAACAAGCTGTTTCTGGACAGCGTGGTCGCCGCGCTCAAAGCAGATGGAGCGTTTAACGAGGGGAACTATAGCAGCCCTCCGGTTCGCGGCCTGGAGGCCTTTTCCACGGTATACGCCGGTTGGTTTGCCTCGCAAAAGTTCTATACCAACCAACTCTACCGCAGCATGGGCATTGACAGCACCGCCGGTATGATTGATTTTGCAAAGAGTGTCTTCATGCAACATGACGCAAATGACCTGGTTGCCATGGCTGAGACCTGGCGCGCCGGTGACCCCGGCGCCAATCCGGACTACGGGGGAGACTTTGCCAGGGCAATGAAATCGATCCGCGCTAAAGGTCTGGTTATGCCTTGTGATACGGACCTGTATTTTCGTCTGAGCGACAATGAGGAAGAAGTTACGCTGTTGAACGATGCAGAGTTAGCGCCAATTCGATCTGATTTCGGACACCTTGCCGGCGGCGGCCTGGATACGGAAGCGACTCGGTTTATCGATTCCCGTATCAGGATACTGCTGGAATCATAATCAAGGTATCTTGTTATAATGAAAATAAAAAGATTGGAGTAGCGCGTTACATGGCAGCCGACAAATCTGAATCCCGCAAACCGCTGAAATTTCTGCAACCCTATATCGATGCCAGGTGGGGCATAAAGAACCACTGGTATCCGGCCCTGTTCAGCCATGAGATCAAGGAGGATGAAGTAAAGGGGATTCAGATAGCAGGCGAACCCATTGCCCTGCGCCGGGCCGACGGCAGGATATATGCCTTGCGGGACGAATGCCTGCACCGTGGCGTGCGGATTTCGGCCCGTCCCACCTGTTTTACCAAGGACACCATCTCGTGCTGGTACCACGGTTTTACCTACGAGCTGGAAAGCGGCGACCTGTGCGATATCATCGCCTCACAGGAGGATCCGTTGATCGGAAAGGTGTCCCTGCGCACCTACCCGGTCGAAGAAGTGAACGGGATGATATTTGTTTTCATCGGCGATGAGGACTACCCGAGACAACCGTTGGAATACGATCTGCCGCACCGAGCTCCCGACGATTATGAACACAGGACCGCCTACCTGCTGGATGAAGACACGGTACTGCTGGGCATCAGACGGCACTGCGTCGGTAACTGGCGCCTGGCCGCGGAAAGCGGCGGCGACCCGGGGCATATCATGATTCATCGCCTGTCTCCCCTGCTGTTGTCGCAAAAACTGTCTTTTCCACTGTCGGTCAAATTACAGGATAAGGACTCCATACTGATCAAGGATGAGGGCTGGCCCAAGGGTATCGGACTGGATTACATCGCCCTGGAGCACGTCATGGAAAACAAGCGCCTGGGCGTCAAAACCTACGGCAATACCATCCGTGAGGGCCTGAATGTGACCATGTGTCTTCCGGGGGTATTGTATGTGGAGAACTGGCCGGACTACGGGCTTGCCCAGTACGAATGGTATGTGCCGACAGATGACAGGCACCATGTCTATTGGCAGGTGCTGGCCAGGACCTGTAAGACCGCAGAAGAGCAAGAGGACTTCAAGGTGCAGTACGACAACTGCTGGGAGGAACTGGCATTGAAATCCGGGTTCAACGATGACGACATCTTTGCCAGGGAAGCGATGGAACCGTTCTATGAAGATGAACGGGGCTGGGAGGAGGAGACCCTGTTTTCCCTGGACCAGTTCGTCGTGGAATGGCGCAAACTGGTCGTCAACCATGCCCGCGGCATACAATCACCCCCGAAACAGAGAGCAGGTTAGCTGATGCGAGCACGAAATATACCCGGCGCGGTAAGCAGATACGTCGAAGTCAACGGTATGAAAACCCATTACTACGAGGCGGGCGCCGGTGAGGCGCTGATCCTGCTGCATGGCGGCGGCGCCGGCGCCGACAGTTTCGGCAACTGGCGCGGTTGCCTGGCCCAATTTGCCGAACACTATCACGTCCATGCCGTGGATATGATCGGTTTCGGCTTCACCGATAAACCGGATCCGTCGGCATATTCCTATACCCAGCAGGCGCGCAACGAACACATCATTGCCGTAATCGAGACATTGGGTTTAACGCCGGTAAGCCTGATCGGCAATTCCATGGGCGGTTGCACCTCCATGGGAGTGGCGGTAGAACGCCCCGACCTGGTGAACAGGCTGGTGTTGATGGGCAGCGCCGGCGTGCGCGCGCCGATTACCGAGGAGTTGAAGGCGATAATGAACTACGACTACACCACGGATGGAATGGTCCGGATCGTGCGCGGCCTGACCAATCCGGATTTCGTATTTGACGACGAACTCGTCAATTACCGCCATGGACTGTCGGTACGGGAGGATACGAAACGGGCGTATAACGCGGTAATGGGCTGGATACGAGAACAGGGCGGCCTTTATTATGAAGATGAATATATGGCCCGTATCAGCCATAAGACCCTGGTCGTGAACGGCAAACTGGACAAGGTCGTGCCCCTGAGCAGCGCATACAGGCTGCTGGAACTGATTAATAACTCCTGGGGCTACATCATCCCGGCATGCGGCCACTGGGCCATGATAGAAAAACCGGCGGAGTTTACCGAGGCATCCCTGTCTTTTTTAAAAGGCCGGTAAAACTGAACGCCGGTTTCGATTTGAAGAGAATTTATGCTACAATTTCCAGTCCGATACAGGTCTGAGGAGCGTTGCGATGGGTACTCCCCACCAGGCTCAGACCTGCCTTGATTAACAACGGCGCTCGCTTGACTTTGAGGAATACAAGATGAGCGTTGCAGTCCGGTCCATAGTATCCGATTACCGCGTTGCCGACCTGTCCCTGGCCGAATGGGGGCATAAGGAAATCCGTATCGCCGAAACCGAGATGCCGGGTTTGATTTCGGTGCGCGATGAATTTGCCGAAGAGCAGCCCCTGAAGGGCGCCCGCATCGCCGGCTCCCTGCACATGACCATACAGACGGCGGTATTGATCGAAACACTGGTAGCCCTGGGTGCGGAAGTCCGCTGGGCGTCCTGCAATATCTTTTCCACCCAGGATCACGCCGCCGCGGCCATTGCCGACCAGGGCATTCCCGTATTCGCACACAAGGGGGAAACCCTGGAGGAATATTGGGAATACACCCATAAGATCATGGAATGGCCGGACGGCGGCACACCGAACATGATCCTGGATGATGGCGGGGACGCCACCTTGCTGGTTACCCTGGGAGCCATGGCCGAACAAGACCGGTCAGCAGTAGCCAATCCTTCCAGCGAAGAGGAGCAATACCTGTTTGCCGCGATCAAAAAACGTCTTGGATCAAAGCCTGACTGGTATGCCCGTATCCGTGACAATATTATCGGCGTCACGGAGGAAACTACCACGGGCGTGAACCGTCTCTACCAGATGAAACAGAACGGCGCCTTGCCGTTTTCAGCCATCAACGTGAATGATTCGGTCACCAAGTCCAAGTTCGACAACCTGTACGGTTGCCGTGAGTCCCTGGTTGACGGGATTAAACGCGCCACCGACGTCATGATCGCAGGAAAGACTGCGGTGGTCCTCGGTTACGGCGACGTGGGCAAGGGTTGTGCGCAATCCCTGCGCGGGCTCGGCGCCACCGTCTGCGTCACCGAGGTGGACCCGATTTGCGCCCTGCAGGCGGCCATGGAAGGTTACCGGGTGGTGAGGATGGATGATATCTGCAGCGAGGCGGATATTTTTGTTACAGCTACCGGCAACTATCACGTGATTTCCCATGAACACCTGCTGGCTATGAAGGACCAGGCCATAGTCTGCAACATAGGCCATTTCGACAACGAAATCGACGTGGCCTCATTGCAGGATTACCGGTGGGAGGAAATCAAGCCCCAGGTGGACCATGTCATCTTTCCGGACGGCAAGCGCATCATCCTGCTGGCAAAGGGACGACTGGTAAACCTGGGCTGTGCTACCGGCCACCCCAGTTTTGTCATGTCCAACTCGTTCACCAACCAGGTGCTGGCGCAGATAGAACTGTACCGCTACCGGGATAACTACGAAGCGGATGTCTACGTACTGCCCAAACACCTGGATGAAAAAGTGGCACGGCTGCATCTCGGACGTATCGGCGCACAACTGACTACCCTGACCGAGCAGCAGGTAGAGTACCTCGGGGTCCCAGGGGAAGGTCCCTACAAGCCCGAGCATTATCGTTACTGAGCCACGTTGAATCGGTTAAGCCGTGACGCCTTAAAACTCAGTTTCGAGTTTTTTCCTCCCAGGACGCCCGCAGCAGAGCAAAACCTGCACGCGACCATTGCCCGGCTGAAACTGTTGCGCCCGGATTATTTTTCGGTGACATTTGGCGCTGGCGGCAGTACCCGTGACAAGACCTTTGAGACAGCCTCGTTTATCAACGAGACGACCGGAATTGAAGCTGCGCCCCATATTTCCTGTATCGATTCTTCCAGGGAGAGTCTCAGGAAAATACTGCAAAATTACAAAAATCACGGATTTGTTCACTTGGTGGCCTTGCGCGGCGACCTGCCGTCAGGTCTCGCCGGTGTGGGAGCGTTGCGCTTTGCCAGCGAACTGGTTGAGTTCATCCGCGTGGAGACCGGCCGTCATTTCCATATCGAAGTCGCCTGCTACCCGGAATTCCACCCCCAGGCGCAAAGCGCCGGGAAAGACCTGGACAATTTCAAAAGGAAGGTGGATGCCGGCGCCGACAGCGCCATCACCCAGTACTTTTACAATGGCGATGCCTATTTCCGCTTCATCGAGAGTTGTTCCGGGCAGGGGATCGACCTTCCCATCGTTCCCGGTATCATGCCGATTACCAACCGCGACCAGCTTGTCCGGTTCTCGAACATGTGCGGCGCCGAAATACCGCGCTGGATCCTGAAACGGCTGTATGATTTCGGCGATGACCTGGAGTCCATCCGCAGTTTCGGTATCGACGTTACCATCCGGCTGTGTACGCAACTGCTGGATGCGGGCGCGCCCGGCCTGCACATCTATACCATGAACAAGGCCGAGGCGTCCGAAGCCATCTGGGCCGCGCTGGACCTGTCCTGATGGCCCGGAATCTAAAAAGCGTCTCCGTTTTATTCGTCTGCATGGGGAATATCTGCCGTTCACCGGCGGCAGAAGGCGTGTTCCGCTATTACGTCAACCGGCAGGGGGCTGCCGAAAACTTCTACATCGACTCCGCCGGCACCATCGACTACCACAGCGGTAATCCGGCCGATCCCCGTATGCGTGCAGCCGCGGCAGGACGCGGCTACACACTGAGTTCCCTCTCGCGCCAGGTCACTCTGGAAGACCTGGAAGAATTCGACCTCATCGTGGCCATGGACCGCGACAACCTGTGGTACCTGGAAGACCTTGCAGGCGCCCCCCGAACCAGTATCCGGCTGCTGGGCTCGTTTCTTCCCGGCTACCAGGGTCATCCGGAACAGGCGCCCCAGGTACCCGATCCCTACTATGGCGGCTCAGAGGGTTTTGAGGAGGTGCTGGATATGCTGGAACGCGCCTGCCCGGGCGTGTATACCGCCTGCCGGGAATCGTTTGAATAATAACACCCCGGGGCAGGTCGCTTTATTGACAATCCATCGGCAAAGGACAGAATATCAGGCACAGATGCCGTTCACCCTGCCGAACGTATCACCGGCATGCCGCCGGACGGCGCGAAGGTGACGCCGCGCCGTATCGTGCGCACCCTGTAGTCCGGGCGCGCCCGCAGTTTCACCCGCGACAGAACGCGCGCCAGCACGATCTTCATCTCGTAGGTGGCGAACGCCGCACCGATACAGTAACGCGCCCCCCCGCCGAACGGAAAGAAGGTGTAAGGGTCAACCCGGCGCGCCAAAAACCGTTCAGGCTTGAACTCCTCGGCATCGGGCCACAGATCGGGCCGCCTGTGTGCAAGGTAGATGCATGGCGCGGCGATGCTGCCGGCCGGCAGGTCGTAGCCGCCGATATGCAGGTCCGTTTCAAGCAGGCGCACGACGACGGGCGCGACCGGGTTGAGACGCGCCGTCTCCTTGATGACGGCGTCGAGGTAGCTGAGTCCGGCAACCTGTTCGGCGCCGGGCATGGGCGCGGCCGCTCCATCCCCGATTACGGATGCCACTTCAGCCCTGGCGGCAGCCAGGACATCCGGGTCCTGCAACATCCGGTGGAACACCCATGCCAGTGAAACGGCTGTCGTCTCGTGCCCTGCCAGCAGCATGGTGATCAATTCATCGCGGATTTCCTCGTCGCTCATGGGCCGGCCGTCTTCATCGCGTGCGGCAACGAGCATGGCCATGATATCGGTTCGCCCGGCTTGTGCTTCCGTCCTGCAGCGCCCGATCTCCTCGTACAGCAACCTGTCGATAGCCCGCTGAAGCCGGGCCAATCGCCTCCATGCAATCAATGCCAGGAAGAAGTTTCTGCCCACCATAACCCGCTGATACTCCACCAGGAGCGCCCTGAGACGGGAATGGCGCGCACCTTCGTATACGCCGAAGACGGCGCGCAGGATAATGTCCAGGGTGATTTCCTGCATGCGCGCTTGAATCGGGAACGGGGTTTCCAGCGGCCAGCCATCGATGGACCGGTCGGTGATCTCGCCCATCATGTCGCCGTACAGGCGCATGCGTTCGCCATGAAACGGCGGCGCGAGAAGCTTGCGTTCGCGCCTGTGCCTGGCGCCGTCGAGCGACAGCAACGAATTGGAACCCAGGATCAGCCTGAACACCAGGCTGTTGGCCCGTCCTGCCTGCAGGTGTTCGGCGTCGCCGGTAAAGATCTGCCTGATCGCTGCCGGGTCACTGAAAAATACAAGCGGTCTCGGGCCCATGATATGGGTCGTGAATGCTGGGCCGTAGGTTTCCGCACAACGCTGCATAAACGGGATGGGCCGGAACACCCACTGCAATATCTGAACCGGGCTCGGAGTCCGGGGCCCGGGCGGTAACTCAGGCATGCGTTCATTATAACACCTTCCCGACCATATCCTTCGAGGGTTGCAATGAACAACTGAGTAGTCTATAAGGAAATCAATGGGGTCAGACTCCATTGATTTCACGTGCATGGTTCATATCCTGAATGATCGTTAAACTGCCCAGGCGCAGGTTCCTGCAACTGGCCTCGGCGAAGCTGGCGGCTGTGCCGCTTGGCCTGAAATGCCGCACCGTACGGGCCGCCCCCCTGGATGTCAGGGACAAGATAATAATCAATGCCCTGGGGGGGTTGTCCAACCAGAACCTGTGGGCTCAATCCGCCACCGGCAGGCGGAAAGACGGCGGCGACAGTTCAATCACACGGATGCGCAGCATAGATGCGCGTGCGATCAATGACACCCGCAGTTCCGGAACGACAGCGATAAATGTCACCCTCGGCTATGTCTCGGGACCGGAAGCGCCCTATGAATATACGATTGCGGATATTGCCGAATGGGATTCAATAATACGCGAACATCCCGGCGACCTTGTCAAGGTCCTGAGTGCAGGGGATATTCCGACGGCAAAACGGGAAAACAGGATCGGCATCATTTTCGGTTTCCAGAACGCGGAAAGTGTCGGCCATGACACGGACCGCATCAGCACTTTTGCCGATCTTGGCGTTCGCATCATACAGTTAACCTATAACGACCGTAACCAGATTGGTGACGGCTGTGCCGTGCCGGAAAACCGCGGTCTGACGCGGTTCGGGCAGGAAGTGGTCGAGACCCTGAACCGCCACAGGGTTTTGATTGACCTGAGCCACAGTGGAGAGCAAACCTGCCTGGATGCAATAAAGGCTTCACAGGCGCCCGTCGCGATTACCCATACCGGTTGCCGCGCTATTACGGACCTGCCCCGGAACAAGACCGATGAGGAATTACGCCTGGTTGCCGAAAGGGGAGGCGTCGCCGGCATATACTTCATGCCGTTCCTGAGGCAGGACGGACAGGCCCGCGCCGCTGACGTTGTCCGGCATATAGAGCATGCGCTCAACGTATGCGGTCAGGATCACGTGGGTCTGGGCACCGACGGCGATGCGACTGCGATCGACGACATGGCGAAATACCGGGCCGCCATCGCCGGCGAAGTGGAACAACGTAAAAAAGCCGGTATTGGCGCCAGCGGAGAATCCAGCCAGGTTGTGCCGCTGGTGCCCGACCTGATGGGGCCTGCACAATTTCAAAAACTCGCCGACATGTTGCAGCAGCGCGGACATACTGCAAACAGCATCGAGAAAATATTGGGTCTTAACTTTTTGCGGCTGATGAAAGACGTATGGTGAGGCTGACAGCGTGTGTTTCAGCTTCTTCAACTCACAGAATAATACGCGAGGCGCCAAATTAAATAACGGCCAGTGTATGTCATCCTGACAAACCGTAAAATTTCGTTTGCAATCCGGCGCGTCAGGGTCTATCCTCAATAAACACAGGGTAGTTCACGGGCGCCGGTATGCGCTCCGTGGACTGTTATACAGGAAAATGCAGGAACAACGGAGCATCATGGAATCGTTACATGGAATTCACGTGGTTATGGATGGACTGCCCCCATCGGAAAGCCTTCCCGGGCTGCGCCGGGTTGCGGGCGCCACATCTGCGGGCAGACGGATTGTACCCTGTCTGCTTTTGTCAACTCTCTTTACCGCCTGCGCGGATTTTATTCCCGAACCGGCGGCGCCTTCATCCGGGCATATTTCCGTTGCCGCCGAACCCGGTGTGCCTGGCGATATACCCGCACTGGTCATGCAGCCGCCGCCCGTCCCCGAGCCTGCGCCGGTGCGGCACGAGGAAAGGTACACGGTGGTCGTCAATGAGGTTCCCGTAAAAGAACTGCTGTTCGCCCTGGCCAGGGATGCGCGGGTAAATGCCGATATTGCGCCGGGCATCAGCGGCCTGGTGACCATGAACGCGGTGGAACAGACCCTGCCGCAGTTGTTGCAGCGTATCGCCCGGCAGGCGGGCTTGCGTTATGCGCTGGAGGGCGACAACGTGTTCATCGCCCCGGACGAGCCGTACTTCCGCACCTACCGGATCGATTACCTGGACATGGCGCGGGATACGTCGCACGTAGTCCAGGTCGGCACGCAGATTGCCGGGACCGGCAACAGCGCGGAAGGAGGCGGCGGAACCAACAACTCAACCACCACCATCGGCAGTTCCATGTCCAACCACTTCTGGGCCAGCCTGGTCGCGAACGTCTCTGCCATCCTGGATTCGGCGGCAGCGGGAGGCGGCGAGACAGCCATCGAACATGCCGTCATCCCCCACCCCGAAGCGGGCGTGTTGACCGTCAAGGCAACCGCTGCGGAACATGATCTGCTGCAGAGACTGATCGATGAGACCCTCACCAACGCCAACCGCCAGGTCCTGATACAGGCGACAATCGTTGAAGTGAGCCTGACGGACCAGTTCCAGGCAGGTATCGACTGGCAGGTGCTTAACCAGGCCGGCCTTGCCGGGTTTAACCTGACGACCAAAACGATTACGGCCAACCCCGTCAATGCCGCTTCACTGTTTTCCCTGCGTTATGACGATCCCAACCCGGACCGCGAGCGGGTGCTCAGCGCCGCGGTTGAATTGCTGGAAGAGTTCGGCGAAGTGCGGGTATTGTCGAGTCCCCAGATCATGGCCCTCAACAACCAGTCGGCCATCCTCAAGGTGGTCGATAACGTGGTCTATTTCGAGGTGGAACAGGAGAGCAACGTCACCCAGGGTGTCGCAGCCAACACCTTTGAAACCATCGTAAAAACGGTGCCGGTGGGCATCGTCATGACTATTACACCCCACATCAAGGCCGATGATTCCGTCATTCTGAATATCAGGCCCAGCATTTCCCGCATCAACCGGTTTGTCAACGACCCCAACCCGGCATTGTCGATCACCAGCCCGGTTCCGGAAATCCGTGTGCGTGAAATGGAATCCATGTTGCAGTTGAAAAACGGCGAAATCGCGGTCATGGGCGGGTTGATGCAGGACGATAACCGAAGCGATGATAATGCCATCCCCGGGCTCTCCCGGATACCCGTACTCGGGAATGCCTTCAAGATGGCGTTGCGGGAGTACGAGAAGACCGAACTGGTCATATTCCTGCGCCCGCTTATTGTCCGTAACCCCAGTCTGGAAGGCGATTTCAGCGCGTATAAACAGTTTTTTCCGGAGCAAAGGCATGATTGATAAACAAGGATCAGGTGGATATGTGCCCGACATACTGCCCGGATGCAAGTTTTATCCCGCGCTGCTCCTGTTCATTGCCTGCAGTGCATTCCCGGGGTTCCGCCCCGTATGGGCAGGGGCGGATTCCGCGTCAATCAGTGTTATTCGCAGCGAGACCGGTCAAGACAGGGACGGCCAACTGGTTGCTGCTTACCGGGCATACCGGGACGGCAACCTCGAGGCGGCCAGGTCCGGTTACGCTCAGGTGCTGCAGGCCTATCCCGACAATCGCGATGCCATGCTGGGACTGGCTGCCTGTGCTGTCAGGCAGGGCGACGTCAAGTCGGCGCTAACCATGTATCAGCGGATAATTCACGCGTTTCCGCAGGATGCCTTGTCCAGGGCCGCGTTGATTGGCTTGCAGCGGAACCGGCAGGCAGAGCCTTTCGTCAGGGAGTTACTGTCCAAACAACCGGATAATCCGTTCCTGCATGCGGTCATGGGCCGGCTTCAGGCCGAACAGGCACGCTGGGCGGAGGCGCGGCAGGCCTTTTCCGCGGCACACCGGATTGACCCCGCCAACCCGGTTTACACTCTCAACCTGGCAATCAGCCTGGACCGGCTGGGTCAGCGGCAGGAGGCGCTGGGTTATTACCGGGCCACTTTGAAACTGGTGCAACAGGACGCTTCGGACCTCGATATACGGCCGGTCATCAGGCGCATCCAGTCACTGCGTTAGCCATGTCTGAACTCCACCTGCCACTGCCCAACCCCATACAGGGGCATGCTTTGGGTGAAATGCTCGTCGATAAGGGCATTATCACGACCGACCAGCTGCAGATCGCCCGGTTGGAGCAGAAGCAGAGTCATGAGTTGCTGGGTAAGATCCTGGTGCGGCTGGGATTTGCAAACGATGCGATCATACACGACGTCATCAGCGGCGCGTTCGGCCAGCAGCATGTCGAATTGCATGATGCCGTGGCTGACAGGGATGCGATAGCCATGATCCCGGAACCGCTGGCCAGGAGTCTGCAGGCCGTACCCGTGAGTTACGATGCAGTGCGCAGGGCGCTGAAAGTGGCGTTGGTGGACGCCTTCGACATCGTTGCCCTGGACCGGATCAACGCGCACCTGGATGGCGTCGCAGACATTGTGCCCGTGCTCGCGACAGAGACGGAAATCGAGAAGTCCATCGATCGTTTCTACGGGTACGAGCTGTCGGTTGACGGTATCCTGAAAGAGATCGAAACCGGCGAAATCGACTACCAGAGCCTGGCTGCACAGAGTAGCGAATACAGCCAGCCGGTCGTTCGCCTGGTCAATGCGCTGCTTGCCGATGCGGTCAAACGCGGCGCCTCGGATATCCATTTTGAGCCGGAGCAGGGATTTCTCCGCTTTCGGTACCGCATAGACGGGGTCCTCCGGCAGATACGCAGCCTGCATAAAAACTACTGGTCTGCGCTGGCCGTGCGGGTGAAGGTGATGGCAGGGCTGGATATTGCCGAAACACGCGCGCCGCAGGATGGCCGCATCTCCCTGCCCCTGTCCGGCCGGCAGGTGGATTTCCGCGTGTCCACGTTACCCACCCTGCACGGTGAAAATATCGTCCTGCGCATCCTGGACCGGCAAAAAGGCATCGTTACGCTGGATCAACTTGGCCTGGCCGGCGCTGATCTGACCGCGTTGAAAAATATGGTAACGCGCCCGGAAGGCCTGATTCTGGTTACCGGGCCCACCGGCAGCGGCAAGACCACCACGTTGTACTCGATTCTGCAGTACCTGAATGTCGAAGCCCTGAACATCATGACCCTGGAAGACCCCGTCGAATATCCCACTTCCATGATCAGGCAGACCTCGGCCAATGCGGCGGCTAAACTTGGTTTCGCCGACGGCATCCGTTCGATACTGCGTCAGGACCCGGACGTCATCCTGGTCGGGGAAATACGCGATGAAGACACCGCCGATATGGCTTTGCGGGCAGCCATGACCGGCCACAAGGTGTTTTCCACCCTGCATTCCAATTCTGCAGCCGGTGCCGTACCGCGCCTGCTGGACCTCGGTATCAAGCCCGGGTTACTGGCCGGTAACATTATCGGTGTGATAGCACAGAGACTGGTGCGCAAGCTCTGTAACGACTGCAAGGAGCCGGCACAGCCTGACGGACCGGCGCGGACAGTGGCTGAAAAGTCCACGATCTACCGGCCTGTCGGGTGTCCCGCCTGCGCGGACCAGGGTTACCGCGGCCGCATGGCGCTGATGGAGATGTTACTGTTCGATCCCGATTTGGATGAACTGGTTGCCGGTCATGGAACGTGCCGTGCGCTTTATTCCATGGCCAGGACAAAAGGATTCAGGACCCTCGTCGAGACAGGGATGGACCGGGTCAATGAAGGCTTTACCAGTCTTGACGAGCTTGCCCGCGTCGTGGACCTGGGCGGCAACCCGGGATGGGAGTGACAGTAATGTATTTATTCAGGTATAAGGGAGTCGATGCCGGGGGATGCATAAAAAAAGGAAAAACAAGCGCGTCCAATGAAGCAGACCTGGAGATACGCCTGCACAAGATGGGGCTGGAGCTGGTCAGTTACAAAACAATCCGCCCGGCAGGCATTAACCTGGCTTTAGCGCGCGTGAGAAGGCGCGACCTCATTATATTCTGTTTCCACCTGCAGCAGACCTTGCACGCAGGGGTGCCTGTCCTGGAAGGTCTGCAGGACCTGCGCGACAGCTCAGGCAATGGCCGTTTGGGCGAGGTTGCAGCTTCACTACATGAATCGATCGAGGGAGGCAAGACCTTATCTGAAGCTCTGTGCGAGTTCCCCGGTGTGTTCGGCGACGTATTCATCAGCCTGATCCGGGCCGGCGAGTTGTCCGGCGAACTGGACAGCATACTGGACAGGCTTGGAGAAAACCTTAAATGGCAGGATGAACAGGCAGCCATGACCAGGAAGTTGATTATGTATCCGGTTGTTACGGGTACTGTCATTATCGGGGTCGTGTGTTTTCTGATGATCTACCTGGTGCCGGAACTGCTGGCATTCGTCAGGACCACGGGTTCGGAATTACCGGCCCACACCGTGTTGCTGATCATGGTATCGAAAGGATTTACCGAATACTGGTATGCAGTCCCGCTCGTTCCATTGCTGGTTGTTGCCGCCGTGGTAACAGGCGGCAAGACCAGTTCCGGATTCAGGTTCGCTGTCGACCGCATGAAATTATCCGTCCCTGTGTTCGGCCCGATGCTGGAAAAACTGATCCTTGCCCGGCTGGCCGGTCTCTTTTCCATGATGTATTCGTCAGGCATAACGGTGATCGATTGCATCAGCGCCGGAGAACGCAGCGCCGGCAATCTCGCCATCGAGGGGGCGATGAACAGCGTCGGCAGGGCCGTGGCGGACGGGAAAAGTCTGGGCGACAGCTTCGCGTCAAGCGGCCTGTTTCCGCCCCTGATAGTGCGCATGATCCGGATGGGAGAAACAACCGGATCCCTCGCGCACTCCCTTGAAAACGTTGCCTATTTTTACACGCGCGACGTACGTGAGGGGATAAGCAGGCTGCAATCGATGATAGAACCGGCCATGACGTTGTTACTGGGGGCCATTACCGGCTGGGTCATGTTTTCCGTTCTGGGACCTGTGTATGATATCGTTACCGGGTTACGGATTTAAGCCGGGCGCCCGCAGGGCGTTATTTATCGGTATGCGCCAGGCTGCGGTATGCCACTGGGAAAATAACGATCTCGGCGATACCCTCCTGTTTGAAGCGGACGATGCGGGGCGCCGGAACTTCCGTCGTTACCTCGATGAAACCCCTGACATACCGTTCCATGTACTGGTGGACCTGTTTGATGAGGAGTATCGCCGGGACACTGTCCCACACGTGTCCG
Source organism: Gammaproteobacteria bacterium (assembly GCA_965243115.1). Taxonomy (GTDB): domain Bacteria; phylum Pseudomonadota; class Gammaproteobacteria; order Eutrophobiales; family Eutrophobiaceae; genus JAAXHV01. The sequence goes on from CBDEUD010000003.1 coordinate 675,863, forward strand.
GGCGCGACCGGCGGGTGTTGCTCAGGCGCAAGGCCGTACGCCATTTCAAGGATACTCCCTACTGGTTTTACCGGGTGACAGGCCGGGAAACCGGGGCACGCAGAGATGATCGCGTGTTGCTGAGCGCACTGACCAACCCGGTCGTGCCCGGGCAGTGGCTTGCGGTATTGGGAGAAGCCAAAGCGCCGCTGGCCGGCATCTGCTCATTGCCGATTTTTACGGAACAACTGCTGCCTGCTGTTGCCGGCCGCGGCGACGGACGCCGGTTGCTGGTCAGCCTGCAAAGCATCAGCGGATTACGCCAGACTTTTTTCGACAACGGGGAGTTCCAGTTCAGCCGCCTGGTGCAGCTGGCCCGGGATGAACCTGTTTCCAGCCTGCGCTTCATTCGTGAAGAAGTGGAGAAAATCCAGCGCTACCTGAACAGCCAGCGACCGTTCAGTTCCGGACAGCCGTTACATATCCACTTCCTGCTGGCGGGCAGGCTGATGCAGGAATTGAAAGCTGCGTATTCACACCAGGAATTCGTAAGCTGCCATTTCTGCGACCTGAATGAACTGCTGGGAGAATCCGGCTCTTGCAGAACGGTCTCAACTCCCTTCAGTGACATGTATATCATGCAGCGGTTCCTGGCGCTCAAGCCCGGGAACTGTTACGCACGACCCGCTGAAAGGCGTTATTTTTCCCTGCGGCGGTTGCGTAACGCGCTAGCCGCTGCAGGAGTTGTGCTGTTACTTGGAAGCGCCGGCTGGAGCGGAGCGAATTTCCTCAGCGGTGTTGCCGTTAAACGGCAAGGTGATGCCGCACAGAGGAAGTCGCAGATATTGGCGGAAAAGTATGAACTGGCCAGGAAGCGTCTGCCGGAAGCTCCTGTAGAGCCATCCGACCTGAAAACAGCAGTCCGGATTGCAGATAGTTTGACAGGGTACAAATCATCTCCCCTGGACATGGTGCGCCTGCTCAGCGACAGCCTTGACCGATTCCCTTCCATACAGTTGGGCAACCTGGCATGGGCGGCCGCTGATGATCCGGAGACGGTCCTCGACAACACCCCGGTTCGTACGGATATGCGGGTGGCGCTGGATGTTGCCGGCGCGGGTTCTGGCCCGGCGGTTTACCATGTCGCCATGCTGGTAGGACGGATCGAACCATTCAATGGCAACTTCAGGGAGGCCATGAGTACGGTGAGACGGCTTGCCGAAGACCTGCGTGTCCGGCAAAACGTGACAGATGTCAGGATAGTTTCCCTGCCCCTGGACATCAGTTCCGGTGCGGCTTTACAGGGTAATACCCGGTCTCCGGAACACCGCGCTGAATTTATCCTCAGGGTCGTAGCGGAGCGCAGCCGGTGATATTCCACCGCGAAATAATTTTTGCATCTCAAGGACGGCATGATGATTTTTCACGGTGACAGGCAAACTGGTGAAGTAAGCGGACTTGACTGGCAGTATTTGCGCGGCGCCCTGGTCTTTGTTACCTGCGCCGCTGCGCTCAGTGCCTCGTTACTGGCCGGAAGCGTGTACTTTGAGCGAAGCATGGAACAGGGCTACCTGCGCCACAGTGACAAACTGGACTCACTCAGCCGCCGTTACCATGCACTGGGCGGGCAAGAGGATGTAATACGGGATTTTTCCTCCAGGTTCACTGACCTGTACAAGACCGGGATACTGGGCAGGGAGCACAGGTTGAACTGGATTGAAGTGCTGCAGGAGGCAGGTAACAGGCTTTCCGTCCCATCCCTGGGTTACGAGATTCGGGCGCAGAAATCGTACTACCCGGATTTCCCGGTGCCTGCCGGCGGATATGGCATATATGTCAGCGAGATGTCCCTGGAAATGCAGTTGTTGCATGAGGGTGATTTGTTCACATTGCTGCGCTTCCTGGATGAGCACGCCAGGGGTCTTTACAGCGTTTCAAGCTGTGAATTAACGCGCAATTTTGTGCAGCTTACGGATAATCCGCGAGCCGGCAATGTCACTGCAAGCTGCCTGCTGGAGTGGTTTTCCATCAAGCCGAAGGATGATAAGGAGATTAAGGTATGAGCTTTACCGGTCCTCAATTACCGCAAACAACCTGGAGATGGCTGATTATCGTCATCCTGTCCATGCCGCATATTGGCTTCGCTGCCGGTGAACCGGAATTCGGGCGATTGTTCACTACCCGGGATGAACGCCAGCGGTTGCAGCAGTTCAGAGATGAAAACCGGGACGATGCAGGAAGCGGAATTGCGGAAATGGACGCAAGCCATAGCACCCGGCAAAGTCAGACCGGGCCGGCGCGCCGGCAGGAAGGGGCGGGGAAGGATGCGCCGGTGATCACTCTCAAGGGCTTGATATATTCAAAAGACAGGGCCGGGATGGTGTGGATCAATGGGCAGGACGGGGATGCTGCGCTCGATTACCGGAGACTGGAGTCAGAAGAGATACTGAATAATGAGGTCAGCATCCGCATGCCGGTGACCGGTAAATCAGTGCAGTTGAAACCCGGTCAATCCTATCACCTGGATTCGGGCGCCGTCACGGACCTGGAGGCAAACGCTCCATGAAATGCGGCATGGGCTACCGTTCCTCGAAAGGAGCGGCGTTGCTGGCTTTCACGCTGGTACTGATCAGCGCTTCAACCTGGGTATTTCTGTCGGACCTGAACAGGCATTCGGAAACTTACGTCCGGCGCGCCGGCAGCGGGTTCGCATTGAACCAGGCAAAACAGGCCTTGTTATCTTATGCGATGAATTATCCTGAATTGCGCGCCAACCCCGGGAAGGGTCCCGGATTTTTCCCCTGTCCCGACCGCAATAATGACGGCCGGCCGGAAACCAATTGCGCATCAGGCACCGGAACCACACTGGGCCGCCTGCCTTTCAGCATTCTGGGACTCGATGACCCGCGGGACAGCAGCGGCGAACGGCTGTGGTATGCCCTTTCGCCTGCCTTCAAGAATACCCAGGCCAACCAGGCGGTAATCAACAGTGAAACGCCGGGACAACTGACTGTTGACGGAACAGGGGACGTGGTGGCGATTGTCATGGCGCCGGGGTCCCCGGTCGATCAGCAATATACACGCCCGGGCAGTAATCCTGCCGATTACCTGGAAGGTGATAATGCCCGCGTCGCTGACGGGGTATTTTCTGCGGTGGCAGGCAACGACCAACTGGCCGTCATCACCCGCGCAGAACTGATGTCCGTGGTGGAACAACGGGTGATCAATGAACTACGCGCAGCGCTGACGCGCTACAGGACGGAACATTCCGCATACCCCTGGCTAGCGCCGTTTGCCGATCCGCATGCCGATAACCGGGTATTGCGCGGTACTCATACGGGCAATGATAACGCGGCCGCACTCACCGACTCTCGTAAGGATTTCATTGCCTGGGGAGTCAACCCGTATGACATTGTCAGGAATATTACAGACGGTTCAACAGCGATTGTCAAAACAGTGAATAAAAAGATACTGGACGTGGCCGGGCCTGCAACCGGAACGGAAAATGATTTTGATAAAGGGGATATTTATTTTATCGAGCGGCGCGCGCTGGCGCATACCATGTCCGGTAGCGCCGCTGCCGGCAGCAGCGGTTTCACCCTGAAGGACACCGGCAAGGACTTCGGGAAGCTCGGTGTTATTCCCGGAGACCTGGTAGATAACCTGAGTGACGGTTCAAGCGGAGCGATCACGGCGGTGACCGCTACGGCGTTGACGGCAGGAAAACTCACCGGCGGGTTGCAGAACGACTTTGATTTTGGCGAACGCTATCGCCTGCGCAGCAATACCGGCGTTGCAGGTCCCGGCAGCCTGGGCCGGAAACTGGTGGACCCGCATGCGGACTTCGTTGCCGGAGGGATTGTCAGGGGTGACCTGCTGGTGAACCTCAGCGACGGTTCCACAGGCCGTGTCGTGAGTATTGACGGCCCGACAGCGCTTACCGTATCCGGCCTGAGTTACGGCCGGCAGAATATGTTCAGTGAAGACGACATTTATCGGCTGCCCCGTTACAACGGCAGGGAAAATACCAGGAAAGGACTGCTGCCGGTACACGAACCAGGCAAACGCTTCCCGACCGGTTTTCGCGTGGAGTGGGACATTCCCGTGCCTGCAAGTCGTGTTGTCACCGGAGTAACCCCGGGTAGTTCATCCGGGTATGCCGCGGCTGTCACACGATTGCTGCAGTCATCGGCGGCCACAGGTCCGGTCAGCGTGCCCGGCGACAACGGGCATTGCACCTGGCTCAACGCGCAAGTGGTGGATTGTACGGGAACGAGCACCCCGATACCCGTCCTGGAAGGCACCGCAAGCCCCGGAACGGCTGCCGGCGTGCTGGTAGACAGCGCCGGGGGCTTTATTTCAGCCGGGATAAAACCCGGGGACCTGGTTGATGAACCGTACTTCGCGGCTGTTACCCATGTTGTTTCTCCCACTACACTGAACGTCAGGCAGTTGTCGGCTGCATCCCCCGGTCCGGCTGTATCCGACAACTATCGCATCCGCACGGCAACACGGGTATTGAGTGGTATTGCCGGTGGCTCAGGAACTGACAGGTTGCAGGATCCGGGTCGCGATTTCAGCACCGCAGGCGTGCGGATCGGCGATGTCGCGGAAAACGTAACGGACGGCTCGTTCGGTCTGGTTATCGGGGTCGGCGCTTCACACATAAGAGCTGTGCTGCATGGCGGCAAGGAGAATTCCTTCCGGACAGGCGATGAGTACCACGTGTACTACGCGTATGTAAACCGGCGCCGCTACCGGTTCAACCTGCGTTACCAGGGCAACATGGTTGTCCGATCAGCCGGAGGGATGCGGCAGCGGGTCGTGTGCCGCGGATACGGCGCCGGTTGTGCCGGGGCGCCGGGCAGCGCAGTCCTGCCGTTTCCCGGCAACGGAATTAACGGTACCGCCGGGCCCGGTTCAACCGGCCTCTCCCTGGAAGATGCCGCCGTGGATTTTATCCGGCTTGACGTTGTTCCCGGAGACACGCTTATCAACACGACCGACGGTTCGGCAGGGGCGGTTACCGCGACCGGGCGTCATTCACTGACGGTCGGTACGCTCGATGGCGGTCATGACAACGACTTTGACGCAGGTGATGCTTACCTGATCAGCAAACCCCTCGTAGTCATCGAAGATTTACGTGATGAGAGTGTAGTGACGAGGATTGGACTGACCGTGCTCTCCGGAGGCGCCCCGGGATCCATCCGCACGGGCGGCCTGGATTATTTCCTGTCCGAGGACCGGGGAGACCTCCCGGCCTGGCTTATAAAAAACAGGTGGCATCACCTGCTCTACGTCGCGTACGGCGCCGGTTTCACCCCTGGTGGCAGCGGCATGTGCACGGCCGGCGTTGATTGCCTGGTCATACAAGGCCGTGCCGATGACAGGGAAGCGCTGGTGGCCGCTGCAGGTATGGCTTTGTCAACCCAGGACCGCTCGACCGGTGCCGTTGCCGATTACTACGAAGGAGAGAACGCGACATTGTCCGGCGACGATACCTTCAGCGCAGATGAAACCGGTGCAATATTTAATGATCAAATCGCAGTCGTCGCACCCTGAGCGGTAACTGCCTGCGGACATAAGCCTGACACATGCCGAACAGACAAACAGGGTTCTCTTTGCTTGAGCTTGCGATTGTGCTGATGATACTCGCGCTGATGCTCGGAGGAATGCTCAATCCCCTCGGGTCGCTGCTGGGCGCGAAGCAGCGCGCCGAGGCCGGTGTAGAGCTGGAAAGGATCAAGGAAGCGCTGCTGGGTTTTGCCATGATCAACGGTTACCTGCCCTGTCCGACAACGGCCAGTGATCCGGGTGATGACCGGTATGGTCTTGAAGACGCCGCCTGCAACAGCGATCCCGTGGCGGAGGGATACCTGCCATGGCGCACCCTGGGCGTGAGTGAAACGGACCCGTGGGGGATCCCGAGAAACACAGGCGCCGACCTGTTCAACGGCTATTGGCGTTACCGGGTTGATCGCAATTTCAGCAATTCAGGGGAATTGTTCACCATGAAAACGGCTTTGGCGGAGAACCTGACAGTGATAAACAGCGGGGGGATGCTGTTGACCGCGCCGACGGAAACCCCGGTAGCCGTTATCTATTCCACCGGTTCAAACCTGGTGCAGGATGGAGAGAATTCCACTTTTGAGGGTGCGCCCTGCGGAAATGCCGGTGGTTATGATCCGGGAGGAGGAACGGCCTGCCCTGACGGTGAACCCTTGTACCAGGGCGGCGATTTGTCGGGAAGCGGGGGCAGCGCATCTTTTGACGACATCGTAGTGTGGCTGTCCCGGCCGCGCCTGTTCAACAGGTTGGTCGCGGCAGGCCGGTTGCCTTGAACAGGGGACCGGAAAATCATGCTTACAATCGCACGCTATACCTTGCTTGAAGCCTTGCGCAACCGCTTGTTGGGCCTGACGGCAATAGCCGTACTCGTACTGTTCGGTATGACGGAATTTATCGGTGAATTGAGCATCACGGAAGCCAGCCAGGTACAGGCAACAATTTCATCCTCAATATTGCGGGTTTTCTCGATTACCATCACCTGCGTTTTTGTCGTCAGCGCGGTATTGAGAGATATCAATGACAAGGGCCTGGAAATTATCTTGTCCCTGCCAATGCCCAGGTACCGGTACCTGGCAGGTAAATTATTCGGCTTTGCGGGGTTGTCATTATTGATATCCATCATGGCCGGCATCCCGCTGTTCCTGTACGCGCCCACCGTCCCGGTTATCTACTGGTGTTTCTCGTTGTGTTGTGAACTGATCCTTATGGCCGCACTCAGCCTCGTCTGCGTGCTTACATTTTCCGGTCTGCCGCAGGCGCTGCTGGCGGTCATGGCATTTTACCTGCTGTCACGGAGCATGGAGGCGATAATCCTGTTGTCCGCCGGTCCGATTTTGACATACGGCACCGTTACCTGGGAATTCATGCACTTCACGGTGGCTGCGCTTGCTTTGCTGTTGCCCGACCTGCACGCATTTACCCGGAGCGACTGGCTGGTCCATGGCGTCGAATCTTCCGAAATACAGGCAATGTTGGTCCAGACCTTGTTGTACCTGGCCGTTCTGCTGTCGGGAGGCCTGTTCGACTTGTATCGAAAGAACCTGTAGCTATGATTTCATTTTCGGATTCCGATTATAGACATGTGGGTTAAGGAAAGACCATTTTCAGCGGTTCCGTTTGCCGTCCGGGCCATATTCATCATTGGTTTGTCAGCCCAGGTGTTCTGGAGCTATACACGGCCCCCGGTAATTGCGACGGCCGCTGACCTGCCGCACACACAGGATATCCGGTTGCTGCGATTGGCTGCGATGGGGGAACCCGGAACGTTGGCAAGGGGACTGATGCTGTGGTTACAGGCTTTTGATAATCAGCCGGGTATCAGCGTCCCGTTCGCCGACCTGGATTACACCAGGGTCATCAACTGGCTGGACGCACTGCTCGACCTCGACGACAGGTTTCAGTATCCGTTGCTGTCAGCCAGCCGCGTGTACACGGAAACACCGGAGAACGGCGCAAAGAGACAAATGCTGGAGTTTGTCCACAGGCGTTATCTTGAGGACCCCAAGCGGCGCTGGCCCTGGATGGCCCACGCGGTTTATGTCGCTAAACACCGGATCGGAGACCTGCCGCTGGCCCTGAAATACGCCAATGCCCTGCGGCGTAACCTGGACAGCGACGCAGCACCGCCCTGGGTATCGCAGATGGAGATTTTTGTCCTGGAAGACCTGGGCGAACTGGAAAGCGCCCGGATACTCACCGGCGGTCTGCTGGAAAGCGGCAGACTGGAAAAGAATGAACTTCGCTACCTGGAAAACAAACTGGCTGAACTACACAAGAGAGAGGGAATTAACCAATAATCCACAATAATGGAGGATATATATATGAAAATTGGTAAATACGCAGGATTCACCCTGGTGGAGATTGCCGTCGTCCTGGTCCTTATCGGACTCCTGCTGGGCGGCATCCTCAAAGGCCAGCAGTTAATAAACAGCGCCCGGGTGCGCAACATGGCGGACCAGAATTCCGGCATCCAGGCCGCGTATTACGGTTTTATCGATCGCTACCGGCAGGTTCCCGGCGACATGCCGCCGGCGCTGGCATGCAGCGCCATCACGGCCGAAGTCGATGCCGATTGCGGGGGCACCCCCACCATCGGCGGCAACCAGAATGGCCGGATTGACCGCTGGGAGGAAGCCGGCGCCGTGTGGGCGCACCTGGCCCATTCCCGTCTTCTCAACGGCAGCTACAACGGAAATACGGCTACGGCGGCACAATATGAGTCCGGCGTACTGACGGGACAGGTGCCGGGGAATGCCTTTCAGCAACCTGTACTGTTGGGGTTTACCGATGATTATGACAGCGGCGGCGCGGCCGCTTCGACCGTGCGCCTGGCTTACGTGTTCGGCGCCGGAGTCACACCTTCCCTGTTGCGCGAACTGGATGTGAAGCTGGACGACGGCGACCCCGGCAGCGGCACGGTTCGAGGTACGGTGAGTACGGCAAAAACCGGTGAAAGCATAGTGGGCGGAAATGATTTCGGCGCCGGCACACCCGGCAGTGAAGTTGTATTATGGTCAACCACGACCGGCGCTCCCTGCATAAATAACGCAGATAGTACGGGCTCTTCCTGGAACGTGGACAGCGACAATACCCGCTGCAATGCCTTGTTCCTGTACTGACCCGGGACAAGCGAGGGCGCATCACCTGGTGAGAAATGCGGGCTAGCATGGCAGTCCCTGCCATTCAGATTCAGCGGCTGACGAAACACCGGGGGCAGAGGGTCCTGTTATCGGAACTGGACCTGTCGGTGTCCGAGGGTGAACACGCGGGGTTGGCAGGGATCAACGGCGCCGGCAAAACCACCCTGATAAAGTGCCTGCTGGACCTTGATACGGTTACCTCCGGCGACATCAGCATCTTCAACAGGAAGCACAACCGGGCCGGGGCAAGGGAGCACCTGGCCTACCTGCCGGAAAATTTCCGGCCGCCGGGTTATCTCACAGGCCGGGAATATCTGCATTACATGAGTCGGCTCTACGGTAATGATTTAGACCCGGACAGGTTAAAGACCACCCTGGAAATCCTGGACCTGGATACCCCGGACCTGGAGAAACTGACTGTCGACATGTCAAAGGGAACGGCGCAGAAACTGGGGTTGGCCGCCTGCCTGCTGAGCGGAAAAAAATTGCTTGTTATGGATGAACCGATGAGCGGCCTGGACCCGGGGGCACGTATAAACCTGAAACATCACCTCCTGCAACTGAAACGCCGCGGCTGCACCTTTTTCTTCACTACACACCTGCTGGCGGACGCGGTGAACTTCTGTGACAGGATAGCCATATTACACATGGGTAAAATCCGCTATATAGGCTCACCTGCAGCCTGCTGCCGGTATTTCCGAGCAAGCGACCTTGAACAGGCCTGGCTACGCTGTGTGGCAGAAAGTGAGCCGAAAACCGGAAGCAAATACCGGACTGAATATTTGGGGTCAGAGTAAAAATACAATCGGACTGACAGGGGGTTCTATTTTTTGTCAGGTATTTTTACTCTGACCCCAAATATTCCGGGTCAGTAAGCAGTGAGTGGAGATAACGGTAAGCCTGCCGGTAAATACCCGGCCGCTTGCTTTCCCGCGGCCCCGCCACGTTGCAGCGTTTTATGTTATTCGATGAGAGCCAGTTCCTTATTTCCTGCTGTTGCGGCGGGTTGTCCAGGTCAACGGCCAGAACGGGCTTGCCGGAATTCCCGGCGCAGGCGAGAGTCAGTTCCGTTCCCCCTTCCAGCGCCTCCCTGTTCAGGATCAGGGTGCCGTCGCTGTCCTCCACGTTCTTACGGGTCCGGTCGTCGTACCTGGCCGATACCAGTTCAACCAGGCGGTAACGGTCATCCAGCCTGCCGTCTTCGGCTGTTCTTCCGGCGGGGCACCAGCCGCCGTGGGGGATACGCAGGGCGATGGCGCAGTCCAGGGCGGCGCGGTCCACCCCTGTCTGTCCGCCGGAAATGATTTTTTCTATCATGAAAACCCATCCGGGGACGGATTTGAAATCCGTCCCCTTCCAGTCAGGATTCGTAACTGTCGGCTACCCGGTGTTTTGTCCTGATGTAGTCCTTGTGGGAGATATAGAGCAGGTCGGCAATTTTCCTGATGTAGTATTCTTCATACTTGTCGAGCACGGCATCGGCGAATGCCACCTGCCAGAGCAGTTCGATCACCTGTATTTTTTCCGGGGCATCGAGATTGTCGTTGAGCATACGGGTAAAGTCATGCAGGGAAACGGCGTGGTCGACTTCCCGGCGCGCCAGGTCGATCAATTCGTCCACCTGTGCCACGGCAATGTTGAATCGATCTACCAGTGCCTGTTTGATGACAGCCAGTTCATGGTCATCAATAGACGAATCCGCCAGGCTGATTTCTATCATCAAAACGGCCGCAGCCAGTTCAACCCGGTTATCCACGGCAGACCCGGATTGGCCGGCCGGTTCCCCGGTACTGCTCTCGAAGAATTCAATTAACGATTTAAGCATATTCGAGCCGGCTCAGTTTTTTCCCTGGGTATACAGGTATTGCCCGTTATGGAAGCGTTCAAAATAAGCATTCACCATCGGGTGGTTCACCGGGTCCCGGGAGGAGTCATTGTCCAGGTTTCTTTCGGCGACATAGGTCTCCTGGTCGGAATTGTGGACCAGTACTTTATACCAGGGCTCGTCTTTGGGAGGGCGGGACAGCGCAACCTTGTCGTACCATTCATCCGAACCTTGAAAAACAGGATCGACGTCAACGATCACCCCCCTGTAATTAAACAGTTTATGCGTGATAAGTTGACCTATGTTGAATTTGGCGTGCTGTAATGTCATCTTTGCTGCGTCGAGCGCTTTCCGCAACGGTGTAATTTGGGAAATTTTACCATAAGGTATCCTTTAAACATGTATCCAACGACAACAAGCGACCTGCTGCCAAATCCGGGCTAGGCTCATGCGCGATATCCGGATATATACGGACGCCCCGTTGGCGGTTTCCGCAATAGTTGTCCTGTCCAAAGAGGCATCGCACCACCTGTTGCGGGTTCTGCGTTGCCGGCGCGGTGATGGCATTACCCTGTTCAACGGACTGGGAGGCAGCTATACAGGCAGGATAATCTCCGTTTCCTCCGCTGTGGCGGAAGTTGAAATCAGGGACTTTATCCCGGATACGGACGAACCTGCCCTGAAGGTTACGCTGGCGCTGGGAATTTCACGCAGTTTGCACATGGATTATGCCCTGCAGAAGTCCGTCGAACTGGGGGTATCCGCCATCGTTCCCCTGTTTACCGGGCGTTGTAACGTCAAACTGGACGGCAAGCGTATGGAAACGCGTATGGAGCACTGGAAAAAAATCATGATCCACGCCTGTGAGCAGTCCGGCAGAAATTCCCTGCCCGACCTGGTTGCCCCGCGTTCGCTGGAAGAGTGGGTGAAAACTGACGTGCATGGGACACGGTTACTGCTGGCCCCTGCTGCCGGGCAAACCCTCGGGAAAATTGCCCGGGTGAATATCCGGGAAATCAGCGTACTGGTAGGCCCGGAAGGCGGCTTGACCGATGCGGAGCAGGCGACTGCGGCGAAACGGGGATATATCCCGGTCAGACTCGGCCCGCGCACGCTGCGTACGGAAACCGCTGCCGTTGCGGCGGTCACGGCGTTGCAGGTGCTTTGGGGAGACTTGCGCTGAACCCCATGCGGTAGTAAGAAGACGGAAAGTCTCCATTTTTTAATATATAATGAGATTTTTTTAATTAGGAAGATTACATGGTTGCAAGCGCAGCAGAGACGGTTCCACATCTGACGACGGCCCTGTCCGGCCCGTTGAACATCATTGAGAGCACCATCCTTGATTACCAGGCCAGGATTGAATCCTGGTTCCGGTCCCAGTGGCGCAAGACTCCGGTGCCGCTGTATGCTTCCGTCGACTTGAGGAACGCCGGTTACAAGATTGCCCCTATCGACACCAACCTGTTCCCGGGCGGGTTCAATAACCTTAACCCGGCTTTCGAATCCCTGTGCATTCAGGCGTTGCAGTCTGCGCTGGAGCGGCTGGACCGGCCGGTAGACAGCGTTGTGATCGTGCCGGAAAACCATACCCGCAACGAACCCTATCTCGAGAATCTTGCCGTACTGCAGAGAATGTTTGTGAAAGCAGGTTTCGAGACCCGCATAGGATCGCTCATCCCGGACCTGGAAAAGGCGATGCACATCGAGCTGGGCAGCGGGACGCGTGTCTGCCTGGAACCGTTGCGGCGGGAGGACTCCGGGCTGCTCATCGATGACTTCCGTCCCGATCTGCTGGTATTGAACAATGACCTGTCATCCGGCATACCGGATTTTCTGCAGGAGGTGGACCAACTCATCATGCCGCCGGCCAACCTGGGTTGGTCGGACCGGTCGAAAACCGTCCATTTCAATTTTTACCGGGACGTCGCCCGGGAATTTGCCGCGCTGCTGGATATCGATCCCTGGTTAATCGATCCCATGTTCCGTAACTGCGGTGAAGTGGATTTCATGAAACGGGCAGGTGAATCCTGCCTGTCCAGGAACGTTGAATCGTTACTCAAAGCCATCCAGAAAAAATACGACGAGTACGGCGTAAGCCACGAACCGTTCGCGATGATTAAGGCGGATTCGGGCACGTACGGAATGGGCGTAATGTCGGTTAACAGCCCCGAGGCGGTGCACGACCTGAACCGGAAACAGAGGACGAAGATGGCTACCATCAAGGAAGGACAGAAAGTGACCAAGGCAATCATCCAGGAAGGCGTGTACACCAATGAAACCTGGGGCAGTCCCGGTACCGTGGCTGAACCGGTGGTGTACCTGGTAGACCAGAATGTGGTCGGTGGCTTTTACCGGGTGCATCCGCAACGATCGTCGCATGAAAACCTCAATTCACCGGGCATGTATTTTGAACGGCTGGCCTTTGAGGAATGTTGCATTTCACCGGACAAGGAGCAGTCCCCGGATGCCCACCCGAACCGGTTTTATAGCTACGGCGTCATAGCCCGGCTGGCGCTGCTCGCTGCGGCGCGGGAAATGAAAAGCCTGTGACGGCAGCCCCGGCATTTTTTATTTGACTCCCGGTAGTAATTTGGCTATATATAGGTAAGGATCGTATTTGCACACAGCAGGTAGTTGACAACGCTTTTTCAGAGGGATATTTATGGATATCAGGGAAGATGCCTACAGCAACAGGACGTCCTTAACCGCGCATAAGCGCTACTTCGGTTACCCCGCCAACCCGATCCTGTTCCTGGTTGCCGTCTCTGCCTTGATGGGAGTGCATCTGCGCTCGCTGTTACTGTTTTCACTCATCCTCGCTTTCGGTCTGTACGTACTTCGCCTGGTTTGCCGGAACGACCCGAACGGCATTGCCGTATGGCTGTACGTGATTAAACGGAGGCTGCTGAAACGGATTACCTGCCTGAACGCGGACCTCGTCGCGCACAGGCCGTTCATGTTTACCGAATAACACCAAACCAGGAGAAAGGACGATGTGCAACTGTATCTACATGATCGGATCATTTTATCTCCCCGGTCCGCTACGCGCCGAATTCGATATCGGCACGACCGGGGGGCCGCTGGATTTCATCACCGAGGCGTTTCAGACGGCGGTGGACTTTTTAACGGGGCCGGCGGCGCTGGCTTTCCTGGTGGGATCCGTAGTCGTAGGCGGCATAATGTGGGCGTACGCTCCCAAGAGCGGCGCCCTGGGTATTGTATTCCGGGCGATCATGGTGTTGCTGGTCGTTTTTAACCTGTCGGTGATTATTACCAACCTGCAATAATGCGCGTTACGTACAGGTTTCCCGGGAGCCTCTCGAGGCAAAAAGAGCGCATTCCACAGGCGTGTAAGAAATATCCTGCGGGATGCGATTTATGGAATAATATATACTTCTTAAACTGACTTACTATGAGAAAATCAATGGACGAAAAGAAAAGACAAGCCCTGGATATTGCCTTGGGGCAGATCGAAAAGCAGTTCGGCAAGGGATCGATTATGCGCATGGGAGACGGGTCCGTCGTCCATGACGTGAGTGCCGTGTCCACGGGGTCGTTGGGACTGGACCTGGCGCTGGGAGTCGGCGGCTTGCCGCGCGGCAGGGTCGTGGAAATCTACGGGCCGGAATCCTCGGGCAAAACAACCCTTGCCCTGCACGTCGCTGCGGAAATACAGAAAGCCGGCGGCACCGCCGCGTTCGTGGACGCGGAGCATGCCCTGGACCCGGCTTACGCGGAAAAACTCGGCGTGGGAATCGCCGATCTGCTCGTTTCACAACCGGATACGGGCGAGCAGGCGCTGGAAATCACGGACATGCTGGTGCGCTCCGGAGCGACCGACCTGATCATTATCGACTCTGTTGCCGCATTGACCCCCAAGGCGGAGATAGAAGGCGAAATGGGGGACAGCCACATGGGATTGCAGGCGCGGTTGATGTCCCAGGCCCTGAGGAAGCTCACGGCCAACATCAAGCGCTCCAACACGCTGGTGATATTCATCAACCAGATCCGCATGAAGATCGGCGTGATGTTCGGCAACCCGGAAACGACGACCGGGGGCAATGCCTTGAAGTTCTATTCATCCGTGCGCATGGAAATCCGCCGTATCGGCGCGATAAAGAAAAATGACGAGGTGGTCGGCAACGAAACCCGCGTCAAGGTGGTCAAGAACAAGGTTGCGCCGCCGTTCAGGGAGACGGTGTTCGATATCCTGTACGGACGCGGCATATCCCGGGAAGGTGAGATCATCAACCTGGGTGTACAGCACGGCATCATTGAAAAAACCGGCGCCTGGTATGGCCATAACGGCGTACGCATCGGCCAGGGAAGAGACAATGTGCGAGATTTTCTGCTGGAGCACCCGGAGATTGCCGCGGAAATTGAGCAGGCGGTAAGAAACAAGGCGCTGCCGCAGGCCGTTGCGGCGGAACCGGCAGAAACAGCGGAAGTAGCGGAAGCAGCGGAGGGGACACAGGCCTGAACTCCGGTCAAACAGCCGAAATCAGGAAGCGGGCGATGGACCTCCTTGCCCGGCGCGAACATTCTGAACAGGAGTTGCAAAGGAAACTGCTGGCGCGCGGGTATACCCCGGAAACTATCGAAGAAGCGTTGGCGGGCCTTAAAGCGGCAGGGATACAGAATGATACGCGCTTTGCCGAGGCGTATATCCGCAACCGGGTGGCCAATGGGTGCGGCCCGGTGCGGATCACCCGTGAACTGTATGAGCGCGGCATTTCCAGGGAGCTTGTAACGCAGGTGTTGGCTGCATTGGAGATGGACTGGGAGGAACAGGTCCAGGCAGTCCGGCAGAAGAAATTCGGCCGGCAGGCACCGTCGGATATCAAGGAGCAGGCAAGACAATCCCGTTTTCTGCAGTATCGCGGTTTTACCTACCAGCAAATCGGTAATGCATTTAGAGACAGTACACCATGACAAGCAGTAACGACATCAGGCGGCAGTTCCTGGATTACTTCAAGCGTCACGAACACGAAGTGGTGGCAAGTTCTCCACTGGTGCCGGCCAACGACCAGACCCTGTTGTTCACCAATGCCGGCATGGTGCAGTTCAAGGAAGTGTTCCTCGGTCTTGAGCAGCGCGCCTGCCCGCGCGCGGTGACCGCCCAGCGCTGTGTGCGCGCCGGCGGCAAGCATAACGACCTGGAGAACGTAGGCTATACCGCGCGCCACCACACATTTTTCGAGATGCTGGGCAATTTCAGTTTCGGCGATTATTTCAAGGAACAGGCCATACACTACGCCTGGGACTTTCTCACCGGGGAACTGGCTATCCCGGAAGAGAAACTCTGGGTAACCGTGTACCGGGATGATGCCGAAGCCGAGTCCATCTGGCTGCGGCAGATCGGAGTCAATAAGAGCCGCTTCAGCCGTTGTGGAGATAAGGACAACTTCTGGTCGATGGGGGATACGGGACCCTGCGGGCCCTGCAGCGAAATTTTTTATGACTACGGCGCAGACGTACCGGGCGGACCGCCGGGCAGCGCCGACCAGGACGGCGACCGCTACGTGGAAATATGGAACCTGGTGTTCATGGAATTCAACCGCGACGCGGAAGGCAATATGCATCCCCTGCCGAGACCCTCGGTCGATACGGGTATGGGACTGGAGCGGACCGCGGCAGTGTTGCAGGGCGTCAGGAATAACTATGAAACGGATTTGTTCCGTCCCTTGGTCGACGCGGTGTGTACGCTGGCGGGAGAACATGCGGCGGACCTCGTCTCGACCAGGGTGATTGCCGACCATATCCGTTCCTGCGCTTTCCTGGTCGCGGACGGGGTTATCCCGGCGAATGAGGGCAGGGGATACGTATTGCGGCGTATCATCCGCCGGGCGCTGCGGCACGGATCCAAACTGGGCCTGAACGAACCGTTTTTCCATAAACTGGTTGAGCCTCTTGATAGCGTTATGGGAGAGGCTTGCCCTGAACTGACCAAGGCAAAAGATGACGTAACAAAAACTCTGAGGCAGGAGGAAGAGCAGTTTGCCGATACCTTGCAAAAAGGACTGAAACACCTGGAAGCCGCCGTCGACACGCTGACCTCCAATGTTATCCCCGGTGACGTCGTCTTCAAGCTGTATGATACGTATGGTTTTCCCGTAGACCTGACCGCCGATATTGCCCGTGAGCAGGGGCTTAAACTGGACCAGGCGGGCTTTGACGAGTGCATGGAGGAGCAACGCCAGCGATCACGGCAGTCGAATAAATTTTACGCAGATGCGAACCCCGCGAAGATCGCTGTTAAAGTTTCAGCCAATATCCCTGCCACCGCTTTCAAAGGTTATGACTCTCTTAAGGTGGACGGGCAGGTAACGGAATTGTGGCGGGATGACCGGGTTGTTACCCGGCTGGAAGAAGGCCAAGCCGGCGCCGTTGTGCTGGACCAGACTCCGTTTTACGCGGAATCAGGCGGGCAGGTAGGCGACCGGGGCGAGCTGGTTTCGGATTCAGGTGTATTCAGTGTCGATGACACTGTAAAACAGGGCAATGACCACGTACACCAGGGCCGGGTAACCAGTGGGACCCTGCAAACCGGCGATCAGGTGACCGCGCAGGTGGATGAAGCTACACGGGCTGATACGGTACGCAACCATTCCGCCACGCACCTGTTGCATGCCGCTTTGCGGGAAGTGCTGGGCGACCATGTAACCCAGCAGGGTTCCCTGGTGGCGCCGGACCGCCTGCGCTTTGATTTTTCCCATCCGGGGCCGGTATCGGACGAGGAAATGCTGCAGATCGAACGGCTGGTCAACCGCAGGATACTGGATAATATCGACACTGAAATACGCTTCATGCCCTTGAACGAGGCATTGGAGTCGGGCGCCATGTCGTTATTCGGTGAGAAGTACGACGAACAGGTGCGGGTATTGAATATCGGCGGAGATTTTTCGGTGGAGTTGTGCGGCGGCACACACGTGGCGCGCGCCGGGGACATCGGTTTGTTCAAACTGGTTGCGGAGACGGGGATTGCCGCGGGCATACGGCGGGTCGAGGCCGTGACCGGGCTGGGCGCGCTGGACCTGGTCGAGGCGGAAGAGGCGCAGTTGGCCGACCTGGCCCGGCTGCTGAAATCCGGCCGGGATAAACTCGGCATGAAACTGGAACAGGTGCTGGAGAATGCCAGGCGCCTGGAAAAGGAACTGGAACAGGTAAAGGGAAAAATGGCCAGCCGGGCAGGCGCGGAGTTGAGCGACCAGGCTGAACTGGTCAACGGTATCCACGTCCTCGCCCGGAATATGGACGGCGCCGATCCGAAAACATTGCGGGATACGGTCGACCGGTTGAAGGACAAGCTGGGCACGGCTGTCATCGTCCTGGGCACGGTCAAGGATGAGAAAGTCAACCTGGTGGCGGGAGTGACCAGGGACAGCACGCAAAAGGTAAAGGCGGGCGACCTGATCAATTTCGTCGCGCAGCAGGTCGGCGGCAGGGGCGGCGGCCGCCCGGACCTCGCCCAGGCCGGCGGCAATGATCCCTCCGCCCTGCAGGGCGCACTGGCGAGCGTCTCCGGCTGGGTGGCGCAGAAGACGGCAGAGAACTGATATGGCCCTTATTGTGCAAAAATTCGGCGGTACCTCCGTCGCCACGATCGACCGGATCAAGGCGGTAGCCGATATCGTTATCGCGGCGCGCAAGCAGGGGCACCAGGTAGTCGTGGTCCTCTCGGCCATGGCCGGTGAAACGGACCGGCTCATCAACCTGGCGGGACAGGTGGCCAAACACCCGGATTCCCGGGAACTGGACGTGTTGATGTCCACGGGCGAACAGGTGACTATCGCCCTGCTGAGCATGGTATTGCGGGACCGGCAATATCCTGCCGTATCCTATACCGGCGGGCAGGTTCACATACTGACGGACAATGTCCACAACAAGGCGCGGATTGTCGATATCGAGGCAGTGCGTGTCAAAAAAGACCTGGCGGACCGTAAAATAGTCGTCATTGCGGGGTTTCAGGGAATTGACGAAAACGGCAACATCACCACGCTCGGGCGCGGCGGCACGGATACCACTGCCGTGGCCATGGCAGTGGCGCTGAATGCCGATGAATGCCGAATTTATACGGACGTGGACGGCGTATATACCGCCGATCCCCGGCTCGTTCCCGAGGCAAGGCGCATGGACAAGATTTCCTACGAGGAGATGCTGGAACTGGCCAGCCTGGGGGCGAAGGTGCTGCAGATACGCTCTGTGGAATTCGCCAATAAATATAAAGTACCATTACGTGTCCTGTCTTCTTTTGAGGAAGGCCCGGGCACCTTGATCACAGATGAGGATGAAGAAATGGAACGGGCGCTGATAGCGGGTATAGCCCATAATCGTGACGAAGCCAAACTGACCCTGCTCGGAGTGCCGGATGAACCCGGCATTGCCGGCGCGATACTCAATCCTATCGCCGAGGCAGGAATCGAGGTGGATATGATCGTCCAGAACGTCGGGGTGGATGACACGACGGATTTTACCTTCACCGTGCACCGCAATGACTACGGCAAGGCCCTGACACTGCTGGAGAAGACCGCCAGGGGCCTGGGCGCGAAGAAAGTCCTCGGTGACAACAGGATTGTCAAGATTTCCGTGGTGGGAGTGGGCATGCGATCCCATGCCGGGATTGCCAGCAGGATGTTTGCCGCGTTGGCCGGGGAGGGTATCAACATACAGATGATATCCACCTCTGAAATCAAAATCTCGGTGGTTGTTGACGAGAAGTACCTGGAATTGGGAATAAGAACATTACACTCGGCATTCGGCCTTGAGGGTGACGGAGATGTAACAGGCAATGCCGCGGGATGAATAGTGTATAAGAATAAATTATAGGGAAATTATTGCGGGAAAGGGCTAATATAGTCGTTACCTAGGGAAAACACAGGAGAAAAAAGATGTTGATATTAACACGCAGGATTGGCGAGTCTCTGATGATTGGAGATGATGTCAATGTAACCATACTTGGAATACGCGGCAACCAGGTTCGAATCGGTGTCAATGCTCCCAAAGAAATCGCGGTACACCGGGAGGAGATCTACGAACGCATCCAACTGGAGAAGGTAAAGCAGGCAAAAGCCCAGATGGCCCAGGAATACATGGATGATGCGGAGGACGGCGACGGAGAAACGGAATCAACATAGTATTCAGGGATCCGGAACCTACACATTGACACAACCCGGGCCGGGTTCTTCCGGTCCCGCAACGGAGAGGTGGCCGAGTGGCTGAAGGCGCTCCCCTGCTAAGGGAGTATGGGTTGAAAGCCCATCGAGGGTTCGAATCCCTCTCTCTCCGCCATAACTTGTTGGGAAAATCGCAGATGAGACAAACAGTAGGCAGACAGCAATGGCGCTTGAACTGACAGCCGAGCAACGTGCGGCACTCCCCAGGAATTCAAAAATCATCGTGGCCATGTGGGAAGCGGAAGAGCGGGGCGACAAGGCGGAAGCCGACCGCCTGCTCTCGGAACTGGATGTCCCCGCTCATACGCTCATGGCGATAAAAAACATGCCGGGGGGCGCAGATTATATCCGTAAAAGAAAGCTGCGTACCCACCTGGCCGAAGAGAAATACGGACCCGACTGGATGGAACTGACCGAGGAGGAAGAATTTGCCCGACAAGGAACTGCTGGAAAGGGTTGAGGACAGACTGGTAGCAGAAGAGGCCGCATACCTTGACGTTATGGAGCATGGAAGTTCCATAAGCACACTCCATAAAACGCAACGCATAGATGGGGTCAGGTCGCACAATGCACACACAAAATCACGTGACAAGCACTTCTTCCATTTATATTGAAATCAGTAAAAACAGCATGTATCATCAAATGTAGAAAATTTGATACATATTGCAGACCATGGACGGAAAAGAACTCAAATGGACAGGTTCCAGTTTAAAGGACTTGACAGCGTTTCCGGAAAGCGCAAGACGGGAAGCCGGGTATCAGTTACACCGTGTTCAGTTTGGTATGGGCCCAGATGACTGGCGACCATTTACGACTATCGGGCCTGGAGTGCGGGAAATCAGGATTAACGAAGCTGGTGGTATCTATCGGGTGATATATGTCGCGAAATTTGAAGAAGCCGTCTATGTGCTGCATGCCTTCCAAAAGAAGACCAGAAAAACCACTGGAAAGGATATTAGTATTGCTACCGTCCGCTATCGGGCAATTGTAACTGACAGAACAAGAGGTAAACAACATGGTTATTTGCACTGAAATTCGCCACGTTACACCGAAAGACGGTAATGTGTTCACCGACCTGGGTTTTGCTCCCGGTGAAGCTGTCAAACTGAAAATCAAGGCGGAATTGATGATCAAGATTACCGCATGGATTAAGGATAATGGTCTCAGCCAGCGTGATGCTGCCGAAATATTCGGAGTTCAGCGGACCCGTGTCAGCGACCTGATGCGCGGCAAGATTCAGAAATTCACCATAGACGCGCTGGTTGATATGCTGGAAAAAGCCGGGCAGTCTTACACTATTTCGACTTCATTTAAGGAGCACACTTCCCGGGTGAAAGTTGCATAGCCTGTGTATGCACAGGGTCAGGACAACAGGGTTAGGGTCGGACCTGTTTAACCAGATATCAAGGGGTTAGACCAATCCAAAATGGTACATTTTAATCTCCTGTCGGCACCAGTGTAGACTGTCTGCTCCAATGCAAAACCCGGCCCGCATTGAAGAGGTTCTCAGGTTCTGGTTCGACGACCTCTCTCCAGACGATTGGTTCGAGAGCGGCGAAGGGGTTGACAACCTCATCCGCGAACGCTTCCAGGAATTGCATGAAGCCTTGCGGGAGCAGGTCCCCGAAACCTGGCGGAGTAGCGCGCGCGGTTGCCTGGCGGCCGTGATCGTCCTCGATCAGTTTCCACGCAACATGTACCGGGGCACCTCCCGCGCATTTGCCGCGGACGGCGCCGCGCTCTCGCTCGCCAAGGAGGCCCTGGTGCGCGGATTCGACCGGGAATTGTCGACAGACGAACGGAAATTTCTGTATATGCCGTTCGAGCACAGCGAAAACCCCGCCGAGCAGGCGCGCTCGATGGAGCTTTTCGGTACCCTGGAAAACGAATTGGACCTTGACTACGCCCGCCGGCACAAGGAAATAATCGACCGGTTCGGGCGGTTCCCACACCGCAACGCGGTACTCGGGCGGATCTCCTCTCCTGAAGAAATCGAGTTTATCAAAGAACCCGGATCCTCGTTCTGAAGCGTACTTATTGTATCAGCGCAGTTGGCTCCGGAGGGGCAGACCAGGGATGTAGTTTGTAATCCCTCTCTCCGTCTCCTAAACAACATGCATTTATGGCTCCCCGGTGATATGCTGAAAAAAGTTTCAGATCCCGAAGCTACTTTTATCAACAAGCAGGAATAATAACAATGCAAGTCGGTATCAACTGCGACATGGGGGAGAGCTTCAGCCTCTACAAACTTGGCGATGATGAAGGAATCATGCCGTTCATCACCGAGGCAAATATTGCCTGCGGTTTCCACGCATCAGACCCGAACCACATGCGCACTACGGTCGAACTGGCTAAATCGCACGGGATCAAAACCGGCGCGCATTTTTCCCTGCCCGACCAGGCGGGCTTCGGGCGCCGGGAGATGAAAATCGAGCGGGATGAACTGGCCAATATCATCATCTACCAGATAGGCGCCTTGAAAGCGTTTCTGGATATCGCCGGCTTGCCGCTCAACCACCTGAAACCGCACGGCGCATTGTATGGAATGGCGTGCCGGCAGGAATCCGTTGCGCATGGGATAGCGGACGCTGCAGTTCACCACGGTGTCCCGGTTTACGGCCTGGCAGGCACTATGCAGGAAGAAGTCTATCTTGCCAGGGGCCTGGAATTCCGCTCGGAGTATTACAGCGATCTGGATTATGACGATAACGGCGCGCTGGTAATCACCCGGACGCGCGATCCGGTGGACCCGGAAACAGCCGCCGGGCGTTGTCTGCGGGCCGTGCTGGAAGGAAAAACCGACAGTATCAACGGAAAGGAACTGGCGGTCAGGGCAGATACCGTCTGTGTGCATTCGGACACGCCGAACGCCGTTGCAGTCGCCAGGGCAGTGCGCGCTACCCTCGAACCTTACGTCAGCCAGGCCTGAAATAATTCCCGACGAATCTGAACAGGAACTCACCGCACCATGTCAAAAGCATCAATCGCATCCCCTTTACCGGGGACGTTTTACCGCAGGCCTTCGCCGGAAGAGCCGCCTTACAAGGACGCCGGTGATACGGTCGCTGAAGGTGATGTCATCGGCCTCATCGAAGTAATGAAATCATTTCACGAGGTGAAGGCCTCCGCAGCCGGTAAAATCTCCGCTTTCCTGGTCGAGAATGAAGAGGCCGTGATGGCGGGACAGCCGCTTGTCGAACTCGACGAGTGAGTTTGTGAGACGGTTCGCCGGTGACCATCAGGAAGCTTCTGGTCGCTAATCGCGGCGAGATCGCGGTGCGGATCATCCGTTCCGCGCGCGAGATGGGGGTGGCGACAGTGCAGGTTTACAGTGACGCAGACGCGCACATGCCGGCCGTGAGCATGGCCGATGAGGCGGTGAACATAGGCCCTCCGCAGGCCGCCAGGTCGTACCTGAACCGGGAAGCGATCCTTGAGGCTGCCGGGGCAACCGGCGCCGATGCGGTGCATCCGGGATACGGGTTCCTGGCGGAGGATGGCGGGTTTGCGGACGCGGTTGAGCGTGCGGGTCTGTGCTTCGTCGGCCCTTCCGCTGAGACCATCCGCCAGATGGGCGACAAGGCCCGGGCCAGGACACTGGCGGAGCAGGCAGGAGTGCCCACGGTGCCTGGAAGTGCCGGGACGATTGACAGCGACGAGGCCGGCCTTGCCATAGCCGGGGAGATCGGCTTTCCCGTGATGATCAAGGCCGCCGCCGGCGGTGGCGGCCGCGGCATCCGCGTGGCGGCAAACCCGGAAGAGTTCAGCCATCAGGCGCCGTTGGCCCGGGCCGAAGCCAGGGCAGCGTTTGGCGACGATGCGCTTTACATCGAAAAAGTCATCGGCAGTGCCAGTCATATCGAAGTCCAGGTTCTCGGTGACGGCGAACGTGCGATACACTTCTTCGAGCGCGAGTGTTCGCTGCAGCGGAGGCGGCAGAAACTATGGGAGGAAGCGCCGTCAGTAAACCTGCCGGAGGGACTCAGGGCGGAGCTCTGCGCATCCGCCGTGAAACTGGCGGAATCCGTCGGTTACCGCGCGGCCGGAACCGTTGAGTTTCTCTGCGACAAGCAAGCCGGGGAATACTACTTCATCGAAATGAACACGCGTATCCAGGTAGAGCATCCGGTAACGGAAATGATCACCGGCTTCGACCTGGTGCGGGAGATGCTGTCTGTAGCCGCCGGCAGGCCGCTCGAGATCTCCCAGCAGGACATCGCGGCAAGAGGTCATTCAATCGAGGTGCGGTTGAATGCGGAGGACCCCGCGAGGAATTTCCTTCCCTTTCCCGGTGTCGTGGAGTCGTTGAATATTCCGAGCGGGCCCGGCATCCGATTCGATGGCGCCATCTACCCGGGCTATACGATTCCACCGTTCTATGATTCGTTGCTTGGTAAACTTATCGTCTGGGATATCGACCGGCAAGCTGCACTGGCGCGGCTTGCCCGTGCATTGGATGAATTCAAACTGGAAGGCGTAAGCACGACCCGTCCGCTGTTCCAGGCGTTAACGGATAACGAAGACATCCGGCACGGGCGCTTCGATACCGGCTGGCTGGAGAAGTGGCTGCAGGACACATACCCGGAAGCAGCGGCACTATAGTACGGGACTTGACATGAAACAGGAGCGTATATGAAATGAAAACCCGGTATTCGTTTGGGGGCGATGAGCACCTCGTTGCCGAAGTCGACGAGGAAATGTCGCTGGAAGCCTTCTTCAAGGTATTACTGATAACGAATTTGGTCCGTGCAAAGGCATTAGCCGGCGTGATAGAAGTATGTCCTGGGAATGCGTCGTATCTGGTCAAGTTCGACCCGGATGTAATCGAACCGTCCGGGATGTTGCATCAGCTTCAGGAAATTGAGCGATCCGCGGGAGAGATGGAGCAGCGCATCGACACGAGGATCGTTGAGCTTCCCGTTTATTACAACGATCCCTGGACCCATGAAACCCTGATGCGTTTTCGCGACCGCCACCAGGACCCGGCCTCCACGGACCTTGAATACGCGGCACGCATCAACGGCTTTGAAAACATCGACGGCTTTATCGATGCGCATGCCGGCGCGCCCTGGTTCGTGTCGATGATCGGCTTTGCCGCGGGCCTGCCCTGGTTGTTCCAACTGGTGGACCGGGACCGGCAACTGCAGGTGCCGAAGTACATCCGCCCCCGTACCGATACGCCCAAGCAGACGATAGGATACGGGGGTTGCTTCACGGCGATTTATTCCGTACGCGGCGCGGGCGGTTACCAGATGTTCGGTATTACGCCGGTACCCATCTTCGATGCCGGGCAGGAGGCGAAGCACCTGCGCGAGTCCATGGTGTTTTTTAACCCCGGTGATATCGTCAAGTTCAGGTCCATCGAGCGATCCGAGTATGACCGGATACTTACTGATGTTGAGGCCGGGACTTACACGCCGGTAGTAAAGCCGGTGACCTTTTCGCTCGATGAATGGCAACATGATATAGAGGGTTACAACAGCAAGACCCTGGAGGTGCTTTATGGCGCTTAAGGTAATTTCACCCGGTCTGTCCACGACCGTCCAGGATCTCGGCCGCCACGGCTGCTATCACCTGGGAATTCCCATGGGTGGGGGGATGGATATGTTTGCCCTGCGTTGCGCCAACCTGCTGGCCGGCAACGACGAGGGCGCAGCGGTTCTTGAGGCGGTGTACATGGGGCCCGAACTGGAATTTACCGCCGCCGGGCATGTTGCGGTTACCGGCGCGGATATGCCTTTCCGGATAGACGGGGTTCTCCAGGAAAGCTGGACGTGTTGCGCGGTGCGGGCAGGCCAGAAGCTCAGCTTTGATTACCTCAAGGCCGGCGCCCGGGTATATATCGCCGTCTCCGGGGGAATCGACGTTCCCGCCGTGCTGGGCAGCCGGTCCACCTATGCGCTGGGCGGTACGGGCGGGTTTGAGGGCCGGGCGCTT
Organism: Gammaproteobacteria bacterium; assembly: GCA_965243115.1. GTDB lineage: Bacteria > Pseudomonadota > Gammaproteobacteria > Eutrophobiales > Eutrophobiaceae > JAAXHV01. The sequence continues at coordinate 701,488 of CBDEUD010000003.1, forward strand.
GCGGCAGGTGATTTGATACCGGTATCAGGTAACACCGGCGATCCCGCCAAAGCAGGACGCAATCTCCCTCCGGACTACCGGCGCGGGCAACCGGCTGTGACGGAACTGCGAGTGATTTCCGGGATGTATATGCACCGGATCACTGACGAAGCCCGGTCGAACTTCTACTCGGATGTATGGAAGGTATCCACCGAAGCGGACCGTATCGGTTACCGGTTCATGGGCGGCGAGAAATTCTCGTTTCTCGAGCGCGAACAACCGTTCGGCGCAGGTTCCGACCCCTCGAACATCGTTGATACCTGTTATCCCTACGGTTCCATCCAGATACCGGGCGGCGCGGAACCCATCGTATTGCACCGGGACGCCGTGTCGGGAGGTGGTTTCGCCGTTATCGGGACGGTAATTTCCGCCGATATGGACCTCATCGGACAGCTGCAGCCAAATATGGAAACCCGTTTTGTGGAAGTATCCATGGAGGAAGCCCTGGCCGCGCGCAAAGACCGGCAGCTGCTTCTGGACAGGGCCCGTCAACACCTGACAGATTAATCGTGTGGTTGTACTTCAGAAGGGAGTTTATCCGGTTTCAGGTTTGATACACATCGCTGAACGTATCTTGTAGATCTCCTCCGGCAGCCCCTCGGCCGGTATCCCCTGCATCAGGAACGCGGCATCACCCTGTCCTCTCACCCGGTTGCGCCAGCCCTCGGATTTATCATCCGGTTCAACCGCGTTCTCCCAGGGTTGCTGCAGACCCGCTTCCAGTTCCTGCCGCCGCTGTTTGACGTCAATCTGTTTGATCCGTTCGATAAACGAGTTTTTATACTTGCCGCCAAACGCCTTGACGTTGGCGGGACAGACCTCCAGGCAGATGCCGCAGGCGTGGTAGCTGCCCCAGTAGGGGGCGCAGGCTTCCGTGTCCACTACCCATTTCAGGATGCCTCGCACATCCTGCTTTTCGTGGACGATGGCATCGCCCGGACAGTGTTTGACGCACATACTGCAATTCCTGCAGGTATCTTCGACACCGTAATCCGTGAACGAATCCGGCGTCATGGGCAGATCCGTGGTGACGGCAGACAAGCGGAAAGAGCAACCCAGTTGTTCGTTTATCAGCGAACCGTGTTTGCCCAGTTGTCCCAGCCCGGCCTGGATGGCATGGGGGATCATGTTGATCTGCTCGAACCTCAGCGAATGCGCCCGCGCCGGGTATCCTGCTGCGCGGATAAATTCCGCCACCCGGGCGGACAAACCGCCCATTTCCGCGTAGCTGCGCAGCACTTCCCTGACATGCCGTTCCGTGGCGCCGTACTTCATCTCGTCGTAGTCCATCCTGCTGGCGAGGATGACGGCGTATTTATGCGGGACATCATGTCCCTTGTAGACGTGGTACGGATCGACTTCCGTGATGCCGACCATTTCCGCCCCCGCTTCCAGACCGGCCCGCTTGATGGTTTGCGCCGCTTCATGCGGACCGGAAAATCGCTTTTTTTCAGCCGCGACTTCTCCGTCCACCTGCAGGACCCTGGCTACGGTCTGTTCGTTGTAGCCCAGGGTTTCTTCACTGACTTCGTTGGCAAACACGTCATAACCGAAGCTGCGTACCACCTGGGTCGGTTCCACGTATTCCAGTTCGTCCTTACTCCACTCGGGTAGAACGCGTTGGCTCATAATCTCCCCCCGTATGTCGAGGATAATAGAAACACAAGTGGTATACTAGCAGATGGCAAAGTGGATGATGTTCATGCTCGATAATTTACGTTAATGGCTATAGTATGCCATTGACGGGAAAACAATAATCGTCATTGAGGATCATTCCAATGCTATCAGACATAGAGATCGCCCAGCGGGCGAGTAAAAAGCGCATTATTGACCTCGCTGCCGAACAGTACGGCGTCGGCAGTGAGCACCTGGAACCTTACGGCCATTACAAGGCCAAGCTGTCGCTGGACTATATCGACAGCCTGCATGACAGGGCCGACGGCAAACTGATCCTGACCACCGCCATCAGTCCCACGCCGGCGGGCGAGGGCAAGACCACGACCACGGTCGGCCTGGGCGACGCCATGAACAGGATAGGAAAACAGACCTTGATCTGCCTGCGCGAACCGTCACTCGGTCCCTGTTTCGGCGTCAAGGGCGGTGCGGCCGGCGGCGGTTATGCCCAGGTCGTGCCGATGGAGGACATCAACCTGCACTTCACCGGCGATTTCCACGCCATCGGCGCCGCGCACAACCTGCTCTCGGCCATGCTGGACAACCACATCAACCACGGCAACCGCCTCAATCTCGACCCGCGCCTGATCGCCTGGAAACGGGTCGTGGACATGAACGACCGCGCCTTGCGCAGGATCGTCATTTCCCTGGGCGGTACGGCAAACGGGTTCCCGCGGGAGGACGGTTACGATATTACCGTTGCTTCAGAGGTAATGGCCATCTTCTGCCTGGCAACGTCGCTTGCCGACCTGAAGGAGCGGCTTGGCAATATCGTCATCGGTTATACCCGCGGCGACCGGCAACCGGTGCACGCCCGCGACCTGAATGCCCACGGCGCCATGGCGGCATTGCTGAAGGACGCCATCAAGCCGAACCTGGTGCAGACCCTGGAGAACAACCTGGCCCTGGTGCACGGCGGGCCGTTCGCCAACATCGCCCACGGCTGCAACAGCGTGACCGCCACCAAGACCGCCCTGAAACTGGCGGATTACGTGATCACCGAGGCCGGCTTCGGCGCCGACCTGGGCGCGGAAAAGTTCATCGACATCAAGTGCCGAATGGCCGGCTTGAACCCCGCGGCCGTGGTGCTGGTCGCCACCATCCGCGCCATGAAGTACCACGGCGGCGTGAACAAGGAGGACCTGAACACGGAGAACCTGGCGGCGCTGGACAAGGGTCTGGTCAACCTGGAGCGGCACCTGAATAACATACAGCAACATTACGGTCTGCCCTGTATCGTGTCGATAAATCATTTCACCCACGATACCGATGCCGAGATCGATATGCTGAAGGGCCGGGTGGAGGCCCTGGGCGGCAAGGCCGTGGTTGCCCGGCACTGGGCCGAGGGTGGCGCCGGCGCCAAAGAACTGGCCCGTACCGTTGCAGATGTTGTCGATAACAGCCCCGGCAGCCACAGTTACGTTTACGAAGATGATGCATCCCTGTGGGAGAAGATAGAAGCCGTCGCCGGGAAAATATACGGCGCAGGCAGTGTTACGGCCAACAGCAAGGTCCGGGCGGAGATCGACAAGCTGAACCGGGATTACGGCAGCTTCCCGGTATGCATGGCCAAGACCCAGATGTCATTCAGCGCCGACCCCACGGTCCGGGGCGCGCCTGAGGGTCATAACGTGGAAGTCAGCGAAATCCGGTTGTCCAACGGAGCGGGCTTTATCGTGGCTATCGCCGGTAACATGATGACCATGCCTGGACTGCCGAAAGTCCCCGCCGCCGAGAAGATCGACGTGGATGCCGACGGCAACATCACCGGCTTATTCTGAGCACTTTCGCGCCCTTCACCGGCTTGAATTTCAAATCGAGTAACGCCTGGTTCGCTTCTTCAAGCGGATAGCTCTCGGTAGTTGGCCAAATCGGAATGGCCGCGGCGATATCAAGGAACTCCCGGATATCCCAGCGGGTGATGTTGGCGACGCTCTTTATCTCCTTCTCACGCCACAGGTGTTCGCCGTAATCGAGCCTGAGCAGGATGTCCTTGTCGCTGTCCTCCTTACGTATGGCGTTGATCACCAGTCGCCCGCCTGGCCGCAGGTTCTGCATCGCATCCACAACCGGTTTCCAGGCCGGTGTGGTATCGATAACGGCATGTAACATAGCAGGGCAGACGGCGCCACCGTCACCAGCCCAGACCGCCCCGCTCTCCAGCGCAAACTCCCGGGAAGAACCGTCTCGTGCAAACACGTAGACATCGCTATTCGGGTACAGGTACCGGGCCGACTGCAGGACCAGGTGCGCCGAAGCGCCGAACCCGGTCAGGCCCAGACGATCGCCGTCATTGACCTGCGCCAGTTTCAATGCCCGGTAACCGATGGCGCCGGCGCACAGCAGGGGAGCGGCCTGTTCATCGGTAAAAACATCCGGGATGCGATAAGCGTATTGCTCGGGAACGGTCATGTATTCCGCATAGCCGCCATTGACGTCTTTTCCCGTTGCCCGGAAATCAGGGCTCAGGTTTTCATCCCGTCCTCCGGTAGAGTGGTGGATCCAGCCGACACCCACGCGCATGCCCGGTTCAAACTCCCTGGCATTATTGCCGGTTTTTTCAACAATGCCGACTACCTCGTGACCCGGGACTACGGGGAGCCGTGGAGGTGTAAGTCGGCCTTCGATCTCATCCAGTTCCGTGTGGCAGACGCCGCAGGCAGAGACCCTTACAAGTATCTCACCCGGACCCGGTGCCGGCACCGGCAGGTCCACCAACCGCAAGGGATGACTGCCGGGCCCAAGCGGGGCGGATTTCGCTAATATCATTGCTTTCATGGAGGTGAGTCATTATAGTGGGAAACCCTTGCCTGTGCGCCCGTAGCTCAGCTGGATAGAGTACCTGGCTACGAACCAGGCGGTCGGGAGTTCGAATCTCTCCGGGCGCGCCATTTTTCAAACTTTCACCGGTCCCGATAGATATCTTTCCTGTGTCCAACCTTGGTGATGTTGATGGTAAGTTTCCTCTTCCATATCGAATAAATGATCCTGTATGCGCCCTGACGCAATCTGTAACGATCATTGCCGGCCAGCTTGCTAGCGCCAGGCGGGAAAGGGTCCATTGCCAGGCTTTGAATCCGGCGAATTATTTGCCGCCGGATTTTCTTTCGGGGGATTGCTTCGAGTTCCTTTACTGCGGAAGGTTTGATCAGGATTTTATATTTTTCCACGACGTTTCAAATCCTTTACTACGTCTTCAAACAACAGGTCCGGTTCCTTGGCGCGATTTGATATGGCTTCCAGGTCTTCGGCATCTTCTGCAAGACTTAACTGCACGGCTTCATTCACCAGGTCCGATATCGACCGGTTTGTCTCAACGGACTTCAGGCGCAAAGCGTGGTGAAGCTCAGGGTATAGATAGATTGTTGCTCGTTTTGCTTCCGTCTTCATAAACGTCATCATAACGTTATAACGTCATAACGTCAAGCGCGTTCCCACATAACCTGCTCCGGCCGCTCTTCACCTTCGGTCCTGCCTGAAATCGGCGCCAGCGGCAGCGCGTCATCACCCGGTTCCATGGTGAAAGTGAAGTCGAGTGAGTACCAGGGGCCGGTCACTTCCGGGTCCGGCGCCGGTTCGTTTTCGTGAAGAATATAATCACCGATAAGCGCCCGGGTCACGCCGAACTGCGCGTCGGTTTCCAGGTAGGGGTCATCGTTGACGTAAACCTGTGAGATATGCGTTTTATAGCCTGGTTTGTGTATCAGGAAATGCATGTGAGCAGGTCTCATGTTGGCGCGGCCCTGCACCCTTAGCAGGTCGCCGACCGGTCCGTTCACGGGAACCGGGTAGGCCGCGGGCTTCACGGTGCGGAAATTAATCCGGCCGTATTTGTCGGTGCGGAATTTGCCGCGCAGGTTCATATCGGCCTGGGTAAGGTCCTGGTTCTCATACAGTCCTTCCGCGGAGGTGTTCCATACGTCAACCTCTGCACCGGTAACAGGGTTACCGTCGTTATCCTCGACCCGGGCAGTCACGAATAACGGCGTGCCGATGGTGGGAGAACGCACTATTGAGCCGCCGTTCTCCGTAACCGGTGCGTGTTCGCGCCAGAATGGACCCAACAGGTTTGCCGTAGTTTCATCCCGGTCGCGGCCGTTGTTCAAAAGGCAGACCAAAGACGATATGCCCATTGTGCCGGCCAGGAGCACTATCTCGTTATGACTTTTGGTCGTCATTTGCCCTGCCTTCGCGAGGATTGCGCAACCACGGCGAAATTCAGCTTCAGACAGTTGCACTTCACGGGCGAATTCATGCAAGTGCCGGACTGCCGCAGAGAGCACTTCCCTGAGGCGCGGATCCTTGATCCGCTGCAATTCGCCAAGTACCGCATCAGTAACTTGTTCCTGGTTTTCAATGATCATTGTGAATACTCTTTTAAGACAAACTGATACGGAACCCTGTCGCGCCACCTTCAATCCTTCCCCACGTAGGTTCCGGAAAATGCGCGGGCATAAACAGGGTGTCGGTGTCGGCTATTCTGTCCAATAGCTGTTTCCTGGTTTTTGCAGCCAGTTGCGGATCAGCGCAAAAACAACTGGACCAGTCGGTATAGGGCAACTGCAGGGGATGATGCAACACGTCTCCGCTCATTACGGCTGAGGCGTCGTTTGACGCCAGGCTGATCACCACGTTACCCGGAGTGTGGCCGGGTGCAGCTTCTATGCGGATGCCGTCTTCCACTTCGTAGCCGTCGTCGACCTGCAATGACTGGCCGGCTTCCACGATGGGCAGCACGCTGTCGTTGAAACAATCCCGCAGGATGCTGCTTACGGGCTCTGCAATGGCCGGGTTGCCTGTGCTGCCGCTTGCATGTTGCTGCCATACGTCCATTTCCACCCTGGAGAACAGGTATTTTGCGTTGGGAAAGGTGGGGACCCAGCGCCCGTCCCGTAGACGGGTGTTCCAGCCCACGTGGTCCGGGTGCATGTGGGTACACATGACGAAATCCACCTGTTCGGGGTTGATCCCGGTTTCCCTCAGCTTGCCCATGTAGTCGGTCTGCAACCGGTGCATATCGGGGAAACCAGGGCGCTCCTTGTCATTCCCGACGCAGGTATCCACCAGGATTACGTGCCGGGGCGTACGGATGAGATAACTGTGGAAACTCAGGACCAGCAGGCTGCTTTGCGGGTCGATAAAACGTGGTTCGAGCCAGTGGCGGTGCTGCGCGACAGCCTCCGGTTCGGCAGCGGGTAACAGCACGTCCAGCGGCATGGCCGGGCCGCAGGACTCGACGATCTTGGTGACGGAGAAGCTGCCCAGGGAAAGGGGTTTCATGTCCGGCTCAAAACGAATGTAATGCAGGCACGGGAATAAGATGGTATCGTTTTTTCGGGATTATACATGAACGAAATACCGCCATGACCGATCGAATTTCCATCCCTGAATATCACGACAGGATCGCAGCGCTGACGCCTGCCCTGCGGGAACGGGCCGGTGCAGCGGAGAAACAGCGCCGCCTGTCCCAACAGACTATAGACGAACTGGTAGAGGCAGGATTGTACAGGGCATACCAGCCCGCCCGTTTCGGCGGACCGGAACTCTTCATGGCGGAGGTTCTGCCCCTGATCACGCAAATCGCCCGCGCCTGTCCTTCCACTGCCTGGGTATTGGCGATTATGCAGATGCATACCTGGCTCACGGGGCTATATTCGCAGCAGACCCAGGACGAAGTCTATAAGGATGACAGTGACACCCTGGTTTGCGGCGTGTTGCAACCCAGGGGCATGGCGAAGCGGGTAGCGGGCGGTTATGAGTTGGAGGAGGCAGAATGGCCGTATTCTTCCGGTTGTGATTTTGCGCGCTGGGCACAGCTTGGCGGCCTGGTGCTCGAGGACGGCAAGCCTCCCGAGATGAGAGTGTTCTTATTGCCCCAAGCTGATTATGACATTATCGACGACTGGCACGTGACCGGCCTGCGCGGCAGCGGCAGCAAGAGCCTGACCACCGGCGTTACGTTTGTCCCCGAACACAGGACTATCAGGTTTGCAGACGCTATAACGGGGGAACTGAGCAAAGGTCTTTCAGCGCTGTACCGGTCGTCGATCCTGCCCATGCTGTGTCTCAACCCGGCCATTCCGGTCATAGGCGCCGCTCATACGGCTGTTGAAGTTTTTATCGACCATATTGAAAACCGGAACCTGCCGTTTTCCATCCATAAGCAGGTCGATTCGTCCCAGGCGCACCGGCTTCTCGGCGAGGCGATGATGCAAACCGGTTCGGCGGAACTGATGCTGGAACGCGGGACGGCGATGATCCGGGACACGGCCGAGGCCGGTGAACTGATGCCGCTGGTCGAGCGCAACCGGGTACGGACCTACAGTTCCGGCGCAGTCAGGCAGTGTGTTGCTGCGATCGAGGCACTGTTCCTGGAGTCCGGCGGCACTGCTTTACAAGAGACTCACCCGTTGCAGCAACTCACCCGCGACGCCAAAGCCATGGCGCTGCACGCTGCGTTGGTACACGAAAACAACCTGGAACTCTGGGGCGCCTCGAAGCTGGGCAAACCGCTGAATTCCGAATTCGTCTAAAATCAATCGAGTCTGACCCCATTGATTTTTCTACTCGTCTATCTCCTCCAGCAGCACATCGCCCAGGCCGTAATAGGTGCCGTTGTAATGGTCGTAGGCGTAATGGAACACGGGCGCCAGGGGAGCCATGCGTTCCTTGGCGGGCGTGTTGTGCAAACCCGTATCGACCCGTACCGCAACGACTTTCCCGTGGATGACTTCTCCCAGCCAGCGGTGTTCTTCCACCCGCAGAAGTTCGCATTCATAGTTGGCAGGACATTCGGCAACTGCGGGCGCGGCTACCTTTACTGAAGGCTCGGGGGTCAGTCCCGAGGCCGCAAATTTATCCTCGGCCGGGAACACGGTGGTATTCACACCTTCGGCTATGTTCGCGGTGGGCACGTTAACGACGAATTCCCCGGTAGTGGTGATATTCCGGTAGGTGCGCGATTCCTTGGCGCCGGCAAAGGTATCGTAATCGCCGATGACCAGGGAGATGATCTTGGGCGTATCTTCGTCTTCAGCCACGTTGGTATATGAAGGAAAGAACACCAGGCTGTAGGGCGCCACGTGGGGTTTGCCCGCAGCATCCGCGGTGGAGATCAGGAACGCGGGCAGGGCCGGCCAGTATTCCAGGCCGAACAGGTCTTTTGTGGAGAGTTCAGTTTTGTCGGTCATGATTATTCAGTCTCCATTGTTTTTGCGCGTCGGGGAACCCGCTTTGGGGGGACGGACTTAAGTCCGTCCCCATACAGTCTCTGAAGGCCGTCCCCATGCAGTCTGTTGTTCTACCAGGTCTTCTTCGGATCATAGTCCCGGCCGTCCGGAGACCAGCCTTGCATCCTGGCCCAGCCCCGGCGCTGCTGTATGCCGCGCATGCGCTTGTTGGCCAGCATGCGCCATTTCGATACGGTCATGTCGGGGCGGATCAGTTTTTCCTGGTGCCAGAAATCTTCGTATTGATACACGTGGTGGATTTGTTCCCGTCCGAACGCGTCGAAGTTGTTGAAACCCCATTCGGTACCGTCGCCCATGGGCGCGGTCTGGTCCGTCGCCGCCTTCCAGGTGACGGGTATGTACTCTTCCCGGCAGGTCTTGTAGAAGGCCTCTGCCTCCTCTTCCGAATTCACTTCGGTGGCATGGCAGATAAAATACATATGATGGTCCTCGTCGATGGGCGTGAACCACTCGAAATGCAGCACCCCGGGGGCGGGCCACCAGTCCACCTCCAGTCCGCAGGGCAGGTAAATGCCGACGACGGTCTCCTGCGGCACGTCCGGCGAAGGGATGTTGTCCGGGTCCAGGTTCACCGCGTTCACGGTCTCGCCCTCGATTTCCGTCGTCCACACCGTGTAGTCATCCACCTTGACGATGCCCCAGGGGCCCTCATCGTTGTCGATGATCTCCAGTGAATCAGGCGCTTTCGGGAAGCTGGAAAGGGGCATGCTGGCATCGGTGAAATCGAATATGCCGGCCTTGCGGTGGGCGTACAGGTGGGCGGCGTCGAAGCCGTTTTCCGCGGCGATACGCCAGTTGGCCCGGAACTTGTTGCGCGCGACCGGGTGGAACGCCAGCCCGGGCCGCAGAAACTTCGGTTGCAGGTCCTGTTCAATGGGCGGCGGCGGGTCCATGTCACCTATGAAGACGAAGACCACCCCGTTGATCTCCTGCACGGGATAGGTCTTGTGCTTGAGCTTGCCTATGAGCCTGCTGTCCGGGTCGGTGATGACCTGCACCAGTTTCCCGTCGCGCACGTCAATGGTAAAACCGTGGAACCAGCAGGTCACCGTGTTTTTGGTGTAGCATTCGGGCCGTGCGGAAAACGCTGCGCCGCGGTGCGGGCAACGGTCGGCAATGCCGTATACCTTGCCGTCCACCCGTTTGAACAGGATGCGTTCCCCCATGATCATCTCGCCCTTGCACGTCCCTTCCTCAAGTTCATGGCCGAACAGTGCGGCATACCAGTGGTTGCGCAGGCCCAGTTCCGCTTTCAAGTAATCGGGATACGGCTCCAGGCGCTTGTTTGAACCGTCGATGTTGTCTTCCATCTCTCTGATGGGTATGTCAGCCATATATGTCAGTCCCCCTCGTTATCGGAAAAACGATTCCCTGCTCTGGAAAATCTCACAATCACGCAATGTTAACATCCGTAACGGGTCATAGAAAACCGTATTGATCCCGACACGGAATGTATTGACCATCCCGCACGCTGTCGGGTAAATTGACCGAGGATACAGAAACAGGGGGAAGTTGATATGAGGCGCATCATTCCCGGCCAATCCTGCATCAGCAGGCTTTTACCGGTCTTCTTGACTGTCGTGTTTCCTTGCCAGCCGGCGTTTGCCCAGAGCGGCCTGCTTGAAGAAGTCATCGTCACGGCGCAGAAACGCGAGCAGTCCATCCAGGACGTGGGCATTTCCATCACGGCGATGAGTGGAGAGCAAATGGAAGAGCTGGGAATTGCCAACAGCATAGAAATAGCCCGCTATTCGCCCGGCGTCTCCATGTCCGGGGGCGGCGGCGACCAGCGTAACGAGTTCACCATCCGCGGCGCTACCCAGAACGATTTTGCGGACCATGCCGAGGCGCCCAATGCCATGTACGTGGACGAGGTGTACCAGGCGGCCCAGCAGGCCCAGTTGTTCGCCAATTTCGATATGCAGCGGGTGGAAATACTGAAAGGTCCGCAAGGCACCCTGTTCGGCCGTAACGCGACCGGCGGGCTGATCCACTTCGTTACCAACAAGCCGTCCCGGGAATCCGAAGCGTTCGCTGATTTGACCTATGGTTCCTATGATACGGTCAGGGCGGAAGGCGCAGTAAGCGGCGGCTTGTCGGAAACCCTGTCGGCCCGGCTTTCCGGGGTCTTCATCTACCACGACGATCTTATCGACAACCCGTTCACCCCGGAAGACATGCCGCCGGTACCCGGCCTGCTGCAGGCCGTCGGCCGGCCCGCGACGTTCAACCCCGATGTCGACGTACATGACAAGTACGGCGAGGAGACCTGGGGTCTGCGCGGCCAGTTGTTATTCGAGCCGAATGAGGACGTGGAATTTCTGCTGTCGGCCAACTACGGCGAGCAGGAATGGGCGCCGGCGGCCTACAACAGTATCCCCACGGTCGCATTCGTGGATGACACCGACGGCGACGGCGTGTTCGACGATACGGTGAATACCGCGTTCCAGCGCGACGTACGCACCACCTGTGAAATGATCAGGGTCACCGACGGCGGCTGTGAAAACTCCATATTTGACGGCGACCTGGACGGTGTGCGCCCCAATGACCAGGGCGACCTGTTCGGGTTTTTCGACCCGGACCCGGTCCACGATTTTGCCGGCCCCAACGACCACGCCCCCCACCCGGGCAACGAGGTGGAGCTGTATAACATCTCAGGCAAGCTGACCTGGGACATGGATTTCGCCAGGCTGGTATCGGTCAGCGCGTTTTCCAACATCAAGCACCGGCAATCACTGGACGTGGGGGACGCCCCGGTGCCGCAGTTCATCTATTTCCGCCAGACCGACATGGACTGGTTCTCCCAGGAGATCCGCCTGGAAGGCGAGGCCGATCGCATGCGCTGGATCGCCGGCGCCTATTACCTGTATATCGATGCCAAGGCCGCCCAGGGGCTGGCGGACACCATCGGCGGGCTGAACATCTTCGGCGGTTATTTCTTCGGCCCGGTGCTCAACTCCGATAACGGCATCCCGTTTTTTGTGCCGGGTGTCGGCGGTACACCGCTCAACATCATCACCGGCGAGGCCGGTTTTAACCAGGGCGATCTGTACCTGGAGGCGACCACGGATACGGACCTGGTGACCGATTCCTATTCCCTGTTCGCCCACGTCGATTTCGACCTGACCGACCGGTTGATGATTACGGCCGGGTTCCGCGGCATCATCGAGGAGAAGGACTTCAGCTTCAACAACCGGTTGTACCGCAACGTCAGGGATAACTACCCGGACGGCGCGCAGTTTGCCGGCGCCGAGCCGCTGAGCCTCATTTTTGTTCCCGGCGTGCCGTTCGAGTTTCTTGCTCCCCACGCGGACAAGACCTCGGACTTCCTCTGGTCGGGCAAGCTGCAACTCAACTACTCGCCCAATGACGACCTGCTTGTCTATGCCGGCGTCAACCGCGGCGTAAAGGCAGGCAATTTCAACGGTCCCCTGCTGACCACGCTGACCCAGGACGAATACGGGTACAAGGAAGAGGTACTGTGGTCATACGAGGCCGGGTTCAAATCCACCCTGTTCGGCGGCAAGGCACGTTTCAACGTATCCGCGTACTATTATGACTATCAGGATTACCAGGCATTCCAGTTCGTCGGCACCTCCGGCGCGGTGTTCAATGCGGATGCCGAGTCCTGGGGCTTCGAGGCGGAACTGATCGCCAGCCCGGTGGAAAACGCGGACATCTGGCTGGGTTTCAGCTACATAGACCCGGAAGTGAAGGACCTGGAGGTGGCGGACAACACGTTCCGGGACATCGAACCGACCTTCACGCCGCAAGTCCAGTTCTCCGGGGTGGGCCGTTATACCGTGCCCAACGTCATCATGGGTGGCTCGGTCACGCTGCAACTGGACGGCACCTATGCCTCGTCCAGTTTCAGCAACATCAACAATTTCGACAGCCACACCATGCCTTCGAGCTGGATCGGCAACGCCCGCATCCAGTGGAGCAGCGCGGACGGGCGTTATTCCATCGCAGGTTTCATAAAGAACTTCTCCAACTCGCGTACCCAGACGACCACGTTCGACCTGGCGACCATTGGCGGGGCGGACGAGATTTCCTTTGAGAAACCGCGCTGGGGCGGCGTCAACGTGAGGGTGAGTTATTAATCATTGTTACAACCATTCCCCCGCTTCCGCGGGGGCAGGCTCTGCGAAAGCAGGAATCCACTACCAGCCAGGGGACGGACTTCAAGTCCGTCCCCGGTGCGTATGAACTCATGAAGAGCACCATCATTCAAGGAGGCACCCTCCTCACCGCCGACCCCGCGCAACCGCTGCTGACCGAGGGCCACATCAGGATAGATGACGGCATTATCACGGCCGTCGGAGCAGGCGCAGGCCCGGACGTGGCGGGGGCCGCGACGATAGACGCCCGTGACAAGCTGGTCATCCCCGGTTTTGTCAATGCCCACACCCACCTGTGCATGACCCTGGGCCGTTCCCTGGGTTCCGACCGCACCCTGCTGCAATGGTTGTCCGAAGCGCAACTGCCGTTCATGGGGCAGATGGACGCGCAGGACTATGCGCTGTCTGTGACCCTGGGCGCCATCGAGAACCTCAAGGCCGGCAATACCACCGTGTGCGAGATCTTTTTCTCCTCGCGCTATACCGACGGCGCCGATGCGCTGGCCGCCGCGGCCCTGGATGAAACGGGGATACGCGCCCTGCTGTTCCGTTGTTCCTGCGACGAGGAGTTCGCTCCGGGCTTTATCGAGACCACGGGAGAGATCGATACCCGCAGTAAGGACCTGCTACAGCGTTGGCGCACCCATGACCGGGTCGGGATAGGGATAGGCCCCCTGGTGCCCTGGACCGCCACCGATGAGTACTGGGCCGACACCTGCGCGTTGCGTGACTCCGGCGTGAGTGTTCACCTGCATACCGCGGAAACACCGGAATACAACGACTTGATGATGGCGCGCACCGGGAAACGCAACGTGGAATTCCTCGCTGATACCGGGGTGTTGAACGAACGAGTCATGCTGAATCACTGCATCTACCTCTCCGATGCCGAGATTGAGGCCATCGCCGGCCACGGCGCGAACGTGGTGCATGACCCCACCTCGAACATGATCCTGGCGTCCGGCAACGCCCCCGTGTTGAAGCTGCGTCGGGCCGGGGTCACCGTCGGACTGGCCTGTGACGGCCCGGCCTGCAACAACACCCAGGATATGTTCGAAGTAATGAAGGACGCGGCGCTGCTGCAGAAAGTCACCACCCGTGATCCCGTGTCGCTGACCGCCCGGGACGTGTTTGCCATGGCCACCCTGGAAGGTGCCAGGGCCTGCGGCATGGCGGACCGCATCGGCAGCCTCAGCGCCGGCAAGCTGGCGGATATCACCATCGTCGACACCCTGGCCAGCCACCTTCGGCCCATCCACGACCCGTTCGCAACCCTGGTCTATTCGGCCCGCGCCGCGGACGTCGAGACCGTGCTGGTCGGCGGAGAGATCGTGGTCCGGGATAAGGAACTGGTAACCATGGATGAAGGAGATATAATCCGCAAGGCCCAGTTGCGCGCCGACGAACTGAGAAGGTCCGCCGGCCTTAACTGAATACCGGGCTGAGAAAAAACCGGAACAAGTTCGTAATTCATTAATCCAATCACCCGTGATGAAGGGACAGCCATGCGCGTTGGTATTTTATTCCTCGTAATCACCACACTATTCCTGTTGTTTGCCTGCAGCCGGACCGAAGCGCCGTCGTACGCTGCCGCGGTTACTGACGAGCGCCTGGTGAATGCCGAAGCCGAACCCCATAACTGGCTGAACCACGGCCGTACCTGGGACGAACAGCGCTTCAGCCCGCTGGCGCAGATCAATGACGGCAACGTGTCCCGACTGAAACTGGCCTGGCACCTGGACCTGCCCAGCCGGCGCGGGCTGGAGGCAACGCCTCTGGTCGCGGACGGGCGCATGTATACTACCGGCACCTGGAGCCGGGTCTACGCCGTGGATGCCGCGAATGGCGGACTGCTGTGGGAATACGATCCGCAGGTGCCGCCGCAGAAAGGCATAGACGCCTGTTGCGACGTGGTGAACCGGGGCGTTGCGCTGTGGCGCGACCTGGTTTACGTGGGTACCCTGGACGGCAGGCTGATCGCCCTGGACGCCATCACCGGCAAGGAAGTCTGGTCGGTGCAGACCACGCCTGCCGACCGGCGCTACACCATTACCGGCGCGCCGCGTATCGTTAACGGCAAGGTGCTCATCGGTAACGGAGGCGCCGAATTTGACGCCCGGGGATACGTCACGGCCTACGATGCGGAAACCGGTGAGCAGGTGTGGCGCTTCTACACGGTCCCCGGTGATCCGTCCCTGCCCTTTGAAAACCCCATCCTGCAGCAGGCCGCTGAGACCTGGACCGGCGAGTGGTGGAACTACGGCGGCGGCGGCACCGTATGGGACGCTATCACCTATGATCCGGAACTGAACCTGGTGTATATCGGCGTTGGCAACGGCACCCCCTGGAACCGGCGGGTGCGCAGTCCCGGCGGCGGCGACAACCTGTTCCTGGCCTCCATCGTCGCCCTGGACGCGGACACCGGCGCATACGTCTGGCACTACCAGACCGCGCCCGGCGACACCTGGGACTTCACCGCCACACAGCACATCATGCTGGCAGACCTGGAGATCGATGGCGAACTACGCAAAGTGCTGATGCAGGCGCCGAAAAACGGCTTCTTTTACGTCATCGACCGGACTGACGGCGAACTGCTGTCGGCAGAGCCCTTCGTCGAGGTAAACTGGGCTATGTACATCGATATGCACACAGGACGTCCCATCGAAGCGCCCAATGCCCGTTACCAGGAGGGCGAATTCGCCAGTTCGCCGGCCGCGCCCGGGGGCCATAACTGGCACCCCATGGCCTACCACCCGGGCACCGGCCTGGTCTACATCCCCACCCAGGACCTGCCCTGGGTGTACAAGGAAGTGGAGAAATTCGAATTCAGCAAGGTCACGGTAAACACCGGCCTCGACCCCATATTCGCTTCAATGCCGGAAGACCCGGCAATCCAGAAACAGGTGTCCGAACAGCTCAAGGGCTACCTGCTGGCCTGGGACCCCCTGGAACAGCGGGCGCGCTGGACCGTGGAACTGCCGATAGCATGGAATGGGGGCGTACTTGCGACGGCGGGCAACCTGGTGTTCCAGGGCACCTCCCACGGCGAGTTCGTCGCCTACGCCGCCGACAGCGGTGAACGTCTGTGGGCCCACGACGCCCAGACCGCGGTGCTGGCCGGGCCGGTTGCCTACCAGGTGGACGGCAGGCAATACGTAGCGGTGCTGGCCGGTTACGGGACGGCGTTCGGTATTAATTCCGGCATCGTCGCCAAGTGGGCCGGGGTACGTGCGCTGAACCGTATCGTAGCCTACACGCTGGACGGCGCCGCTGAACTGCCGCCGCTGGCGCCCTTGCCCGCTCCGCCCGAGCCCCCCGCGCACACCGCCGATGCCGAGACCGTCGCCCGGGGCAAGCTGCTCTATCACCAGTATTGCGCTCGCTGCCACGGCGACGCCGGCATCAGCGCTGGCGTTCTCCCCGATTTACGCTACATGATTCAGGACAACCATAAATTGTGGGATGCCATCGTGCTGGGCGGCTCGCTTTTCGACAAGGGCATGCCCGGCTTTGCCGGCCACCTGGAGAAAACCGAAACCGATGCCATCCACGCTTACGTCATCAAAAGGGCGCACGACCCGGAGTATATTCCGGAGAGAAGGCCATCTGTGTTGAAAAACTGAGACTGCTCTATCACCATTCCCGCGCAAGCGGGAATCCGGCGGGACATCTCATCGCCCAACAGGCGACACACCATCACGATTTCAGCAATTCGCAGAACCTCGTCACCGGGATAACCCTCGCCTTCAATTCCGCCCTTTCATAGTCCCTGTCCCCCGTATGTACCTGGTAGAAATACGGGATGTCCGTACGCTGCGAGAAATAAGTAATATTCCTGCTCAGGTTACGACCCCCCGTCTTGCACTCAACCGCAAACAGCGGTTTATTGTTTTCAACCACCACGAAGTCCAGTTCTCTTCCGTTGGCGTCCCTGACAAACCTCAATTCCATTTCGTCGCCTTCGGTATCTTCCCGGAAATGGCAAAATTTCAGCAAATGCGACGCCACCAGGTTTTCAAAACGTGCGCTCTCATCACTGCACACTGACCAGTCCCAGAGATACAACTTCCGTTCTTTTTTCATGGCTCGGAGTCGAGGTAATCCATAAGGGGAAATCCTGAAGCAATAGTACAGATTTTCCAGGATGGTAACCCAGCGGTCCGCGGTTTCGAAAGCAACCGACAGGTCCTGTCTGAGTTTATTCAGTGAAAGGATGGAAGACACTTTTTCCGGCAACATCCGGACTAACAGTCCCAGTTGCGAAACCTCTTTTACACTTTCCAGATTTATCAGGTCCTCCTGGATTACCCGGCTTTGCCTCTCCCGCTGCCACCTTTTCCAATGCCGTGCGTTCTGTTTCAGAAACGGCTCGGGAAAACCGCCGTAGTGCAACAGGGCAGACAGGTCCGAACGGCTCGGCTTGTTATTCAGTTCATATAATGAAAACGGATGCAAACGGTAGTAATGGTAGCGCCCCTGTAATGAATCACCGCCGCGCCGGTAGTGGTCCAGACGTGCAGAACCGGTTATGAGGAATCGTTTTTTGGACTTGAATTTATCGTAAAAACCCTTGACCAAGTTGCGCCAGTGCCGGTATTTATGGATCTCGTCAAATATCAGCAGGGATTGATCGGCCGGCAGAACTCCATCCAGGAGCATGCGCTGGGTTTCGTATGAATCCCAGTTAAGGTACGCAGGGTGGGATTCATCAGCGTCTTCTAGCAGGCTGAGCGCAAGTGTTGTTTTGCCGACCTGCCTCGGCCCGCCCAGGAAGACCATTTTCTCTGCCAGATCTGCAAATACAGGGGAAGCCAGGTAGCGCTCCAGAGACATGGTTTCTGACCTCTCATTATCGTGATAATTTTAGAGTATATTCTATAATATACATAAATATATCAGAGTCAACCTGAAAATTTACATATATTTTTTCAAACTGCCTCCCTCCCGTCATTCCAGAGCAAATTGATCTTCCCGCCTGCGCGGGGCTGGCTCCGGGCGACACACTTATGCTCAATCAATCGGAAAACTCATGGCATGCTACAATCCATCCACCACAGACCATCTTCACTTACAAAACTGAGCGCCAGTACTTACACCATGAAACCGGAAGACTATCCCCCACAGGAACCCGTATCCGACTTCGCCAGGGACTACAACCGCTACGTCCTGGAAAAAGCCGCGGAACTAGGCGGCGGCGAAGACAATTATGGCCCGGACCCCTACCAGAGCGTGCTCTACTTCCCGGCGCCGGAACCGGACGGCAACGTGTTCATCATGATCCACGGCGGCGGCTGGACCAGCGGCTACAAGGAGTGGATGGCGTTCATGGCGCCGGTGTTCACCCGGGCCGGCATTGGCTTCGTCAGCATCAGTTACCGGCTGGCGCCGAGTCACGTGTTCCCGGCCGGACTGGACGACTGCATGAGCGGTCTGAAATGGGTTTACGACAATATCGATAAGTTGAACGGCGACCGATCCCGCCTGTTCATAGCCGGCCACTCCGCCGGCGGCCACCAGACCAGCCTGATGGCGGTGCGCAGGGACTGGCAGGAGGCCTACGGGCTGCCCGCGGACGTAGTGCGCGGCTGCCTGCCCGTCTCCGGTGTGTTCGATTTCCGGGAAGGCTCAGGCCTGTCCATGCGCCCCCGTTTCCTGGGTCCGGGCGGCAACGAGGAAGCGGCCAGCCCCATCTGCAACATCCAGGGCACACCGCCGCCGTTTTTCCTGTCCTGGGGCAGCAGGGATTTTCCCCACCTGATCACCCAGGCACAGAAGATGGAACATGCCTTGCGCGAGGCAGGGGGAGAAACCGCCACCCTGGAACTGGAGGGCTGCGACCACCTGGAGGCCAACCTGGCATGCGGTGATCCCGGCGGGCCTTGGGCTGGAAAGGTGATTGAGTGGATCAGGGGGCATTGACGCCGCTTTTGCAGAAATGAGAATTCAAATCAACGATAAAACCCTTGAACTCACTGAAGGTGATATTACCGAACTCGACACCGACGCCATCGTCAATGCAGCCAATGCCTCGCTCATACTGGGCGCTGGAGTGGCCGGTGCCATTCGCGCCAAAGGCGGACCCACCATACAACGGGAATGTGATGAAATCGGCGGCTGCCCGGTCGGCGGCGCGGTCATAACCGGCGGCGGGAACCTCAAGGCGCGGCACGTCATCCATGCCGTCGGCCCGCGCAAGGGAGAAGGGGAGGAAGAGGAAAAACTCAGGAATGCAACGTTGAACAGCCTGAATGTCGCAGATGAGAACAGCCTGAAAAGCATTGGCTTTCCGGCTATCAGCACTGGCGTATTCGGATTTCCGATAGAGCGCTGTGCGGAGATTATGCTTTCCGGTGTGATTGATTACCTGCAGGGAGAAACCGGACTGGAGAGAGTGGTTTTCTGCCTGTATGGGGAGGAGGCGTTTGGGGTTTTTGAGGGGGTTTTGCAAAAGTTCCAATGAGGCTACGAAAACTTGCCGAATACGCCAGCATGATCAGAAAAGCGTCGTTGACCAGCTAAATCCCTACTTTCGATTTCAGGACTAAGATGTCCGAGTGTATCGATTTCACCTGAAGTTTCGATGGTGGATGCTCCATTAACGTATCTTTTCTTCTTTTTAGATGCCTTCGATGGTCACTGCTTCTGCCAACGCGCTCATGATGGTCGCAAAGTCCGGCTTGGATGCATAGTACAACGTCCGGGGCCGGGCATAGGCATCGGCGTAGATTTCGCGTGTTGCAGGATCGCTGAGCAGAAAAGCCTCGTTCTCGGCCAGAACCGGATTGTCTTTCGAACGAAACCGATGTTGCTTATGCGCCTCGTAGCGTTTGGTTCCGATGAACGTGCGCACCTCCGGCACCTGTAGGAGGCAGAAAACATCGTAGTAGTGGCGCATGAAATTGGCCGGGAAATCCCCCTCCTTCTGCTGTTGCCGAAACTTCGTCGAGATGGTCTGGAGCTTTTCGACGAATGTGTAGCCAGGATGATAGCAGGCCACATCAACGGCCCTGTTATCGGTCACTTCAATCTTGTCAGCAGCAAAGTCATAGGCCCAGGAAGATATCGTGCGCGGCCTGTTGGGTGTCACAACATCAAAACCCACTTCAAGAAGGATGCCGTCTTTCAAACCAGCCAGCGTTCCTGCCTGCGTATCGTAGTGAAGGCGAATACCACCGCTGCGATAATGGTCATCATCAAACTCATGATCGCGGACAACGCTGGTAATCCCGTCGATAGAGATCTCTTCGGCCAGCCGGTCATAGAAGGCTTTGCGGCTTTCGTCGTGGGCTTTTTTTTGCTGGTTTGGATTAGTGGCGACATTCATGTCCTTGGGAGGCTCTATGCGAATATCGATGTCCTCAGAGAACCGCTCAATGATGCCGTAACCCTTGGAAAGCGATGTCCCGCCCTTAAGCTCAAAAGACAAGCCCATCTGTTGCAGGCCGTACAGGCTATGCATAATCCAGTAGTCTTTTTCGACAAGTACGGGATCGACGGAGCGTTCATCACCAACGATGCGGATCAGATCGGCAAATTCCTTGTCCTGGTGAAGATATTCATGTGGCATGAGGCATTACCTCTTGGGCTGCCAACAATGGCGCAAAGAACTTCCTGGCTTTTGAGCCACCGTACTCTCGAACGGCCTTTTTCAGGGCCTTATGGTCGGCATGCTGTACCTTGTTCTTCACCCCTTTAAGCATTGAGGGTTTGTGCTCGGCCAGACGATCAAGGTTGTCCACCAGGTCGACCAGCAAGAACTCCTCGGAGAGCTTTGGGGGGAAATGCGGCTTCCTCCGAAAATCAAACGTACGGTTGCCAAGATTGAAACGGCCATGGCGCTTGTGGTTGTAAACGACGGTCTCGTTGTAGAGTTGCGTTGAACCAACCCCAAGCACGTTGTAGGCATTAGGCGAAGTCAGCAAAAAGCGGTGATCCTTCAGAAATGCCTCGACAAGCTTTTCATCGCCGGCCGGTGCAGCCCCAAAGCTTGTGCGCTTGGGGCAATAGTAAAGCCCTCCCGAGAGCTTCGTCAGAGTTCCCTCCTCAACAAGCTGTTTCAGGTGCCGATCCACGGCATTTGACCACGGCAGAAGATCGGCGCGGCGATACACCTCCCCCGGGCGGAGATGTCGTTTCAGTTTGTTCACGGAGTTCATGGTTCCATGATATGTGGTTTCGAATAGTAACGCAAGTATTTTAATTAATAAATCATGCAATTACTGCAAACTCCGGTTATCCAATGCGCCATATATACCCGCCAATTGCCGTTAATACCTCGCTCATTTTAGGCGCGGGCATGGCCAGCGCCATTTGCATATGCTTTCTTTCTAATTTCGATCATCGACAGTTAGTCCACAGATTCCAACGAACGCTGGACGTCTAGTTTTATGTTTTGACCAACGTCTTTCTGGCGTAGCGGAATGTTCGAAATCGTGTCCTGTCCATCTGCCTAGCTTCTTATCCATTTGCTTCAAGGACAAAATGATAAAGCTATATTCCTGTAAAATGTCGTATAATGTCTAGTTATAATATTATTATTTTAAGCAATGTCTATATAAAATGCCTTATTTTATAGTGCATCATTTGCCTACCGTTAAATCAATCAGGAGGCAAAACCATGAAAATCAGCAAACATGCATTGGAGCGGTATTGGGAGCGGATCAAAAAAACCGATACTTATGAAATCAACAACCAGATCAGAGCAGACCTTGAACGGCCGGGATTTAAAAAAGCAATTGAACGCTTCAGGGATGCTCCATTCAGATACAAGATTAACGGTATTACATATTGTCTTCAGGGCTACACAGTGACGACTTGTTATCCCAGTAAGTAAACGTTATTCACAGTAACTAACTACGGAGATAAGCGCATAATGAAAATTAACCCGACACAATTAAAGTCATTACGTATTCAGAGCGGACTATCTCACAAGCAGCTTCACGAAAAGTCCTATGTATCAGAGCGAACGATTTCTCGTATTGAGAGCTCTGATGCGGACTATGAGGTACGTGAAAACACAGCTAAACGTCTTGCTGATGCACTAGGTGTAGAGGTGGATACGCTCGCTTACAACGAGACATATGTTCCTGGCCTGTTAGAAGGCTCAGTTCGGAATTACCAAAGTATCGATTCTAAACGTCTCAGAGACCTACGCAAACGGAAAAAGCTCTCTCAGCGCAAACTTGCCAAAATATCCGGCGTATCAGAGCGGCAGATTGGTCGTGTTGAAACTTCAGGCAAGGATGTGCCCGTTTTCCCGAATACCGTGATGAAACTGGCATCTGCACTAGGAGTTGACGCCGAAACGTTGCTTGACGACCCCACAACTCTTGACCCGTTACCGGTACCCCCCTCACAGGATGTCCAACTCAGTATTAAGATCAGTTCTCAAGTTCGTCTTGCCTACGATCTGGTGAAACATCGTTATGGTCCAAGTCAGAAGGACATCATCAATCTGGCTCCTCTGCTTTTCGTCCTGCTGGCCGAAGGAAGTCTTTCCTGGCGCCGGCAGTGGCTTGAGGAAGCAAAAGCTGCTATGGAACGTTTGGAACAGCTTACTAGTGAGCGTGAGATGTTTAACTCCGAAGAACTGGATTTGGAATGGGAAGAGAGTTTCGAGGCGGAGCAGGAATCAATAAAGAAAAATGAACTTTTAGGTGATGAAATCCTGTCTGGGAAAGGCTACTGGGATCCTTTTGATGATATGGAAACACCGTTCCTGGATTACGTGACCAGTCTCGGGAAAGAACTCAATATGCCTCTAATGGTCGATTCCATTTTGCGCAATGATGTGAAGAACATGATTAATGAAGACTTTGGTCCTGGAATTGACCTTAAAGAGAAGCGGAGAGACCAATTTATACGACTGCATGGTGAAATGCCCGATGATACAAACCAATTCAACAGCCCACATATATCATGGAAGCTGGCTGAAGGACACACTCAAAATGATAATGTGCTTAGTGACGTTTTCAATAACTTCGATATTGATTGGTGCATTATTAACTATCTCATTTGCCCGGACGCTCTGATTGAAATATCAGGCAAGTCCTTGGAAGGGTTGTTTGCCCTGATCAGGGGTGACGTGCGCGTGCCGCAGATCCCCTCAGATCTGATGACAGAGCAGGAAAAAGACAAGCGTGTTGAGTGGCTTAAAAGCAGGATGAGCGATGAGACCCAGGAGATAGTGACTCGCTATCGGGCACTTTTTGCAGAAGATTATGGCCATGATTTTGGGGGTGATTCATGATCAATGTGAGCGACCATGCAGTATTGCGATACCTTGAACGGTCCGAGGGCATTGGGGGGCAAATTCTATTTCGCTCAAACAGCAGAAACTCGTTCAAATTCATAAACGTGGACTTTGCCGTCGGAATCAGCTTTCATCAACACCCAAAGCTGCTTGTCGTCGTCGATCAGTTGGATCGTATGGTGGTTTAGTAGAAGCCTGGTTTTTTCTATCCATGCCGGAACTGATGCGAGAAATGCTTCAGGATTCTGCGTTTTTGAAAACGGGTTTTCTGCGTGGAGAATCTCACTGCAAGTGTCGAAAAGAATAATAAAGTCGTCCTGTGTAAGAAACCCCGATGTGATATTTTCCAATGAGAGCACACGACCTGACTCACGATCCACCACTTGTCTGTTCGGTGTCGGGTAGAACCTCGGATTAGCCTTCTTGAGTGTTTCGAGTATGCGTTTCGCATTCCAGTCCTTGTGGAAGTGCTTTCGATGCTTTGCATACTCCGACTTGTTCGCCGCCATAGACGCTAAAGCAATAAGTTCCAGTGTCTTCCTGATCTGGAGAGATACTGACTCGGCTGTCGTCTGGACATACATCGCACTGCATTTGCCGACGAGAAAGCCACTAATCACCTCAGTTCGCCTCTTTATCTCTTCCATGCAATCGGCGTAAATGGAGTGTGCGTTGGAGGCCATTGCTTGACCAGAGTCGGCCATACTACTTTTCCTCAATTCTATAGTTGCAAGCGGCGCTGCTATTATTGTTCGGGCGCTGCGACAGAAATAATGGCGACGACCCCTTCTTGGCTCGGACCGCTCAAAATCTCCTGAGACCGCCCCGAAGGTCTATGCCTACAGAGGCTATCGTAGTTTCTATGCTTTGGTATGACGGAATATTTTTTCCCATGCATCCTCGTATTTTTCTATGTTTTTTCTACTTATGCTTGAACTTGGAAAATTGTCATCCGAATATTTAAGTTCACTTACTTTCTTGCTTGGCACTACGTAATATTTGATAACTTCACCGCGTGTTTTAAGTTGAGCATATCTAACAAATACGTATATATGGGTCCTTGATATCTTTACCTTATTCTTGCCGAGTAACCAGAATGTACCGCCCCTGTCTGTTTTCACTTGTACAGTGTAAACGTTCTTACATTCTGGATCTGTTACCAGTAGATCCGCCCCTTCCGCTCCTCGTGATGTTGGGGAAACAATAAATCCACGTTTGCTTAACTCAGCTGCTGTGAGATAAACGCCAGTCATGCCTGTAATTATCGCCTTCTTTTCCACAAGTCTGCACCTATCGCTTATTTGTTAAAATTATGCTGGCTTCTGGTTGTATAGCTGATGCAACTCTGCCAACGATTGTTTATTCAACTTTGCCCGCCATGATCCCTTGGTGTATTTCAGCACTAACTTATGGATCTCAAGCGTAAGACAAACGATTCAGGCGCCACTTCAAACTGATCTTCAAAAAAGATTCCAATCCACTCACGAACTATTCTCCACTGTGCTTGAACATCTCCTCCCATTAAGTCGGGACGAGCTTCTTTAATACGTTCTATGCCATCGGCATCTGAAAGTCCTTGTGGCACAATATCAATAATTCCAGCAAATGCAGGAATTTGCAGGAGTGTATCTCGTACTCTGGTTTTGAAATCCTTTTCCGCTAGTCCTAGTTGTATTTGTAGATCCATTATATCAGTGAGACCATCTTCCCTTGTCCCTGTAACCACCGCTGTTGTTTTGGGATTAGCATAAATCTCATATAGCTTATCCGGTGCTGCACAGCGAGGAAGCCAGGCAAATTGGCGCTCGGAACTATCATCTGACATATCTTCTCCTTCTTCAAGCCTTGTCATTTTAAGAGTGTTGGCTAATGCCTCAATTTGCGAGAGAATTTCAACTGTTGCTATTTCTGCTGCTTCAAGCCGTTTTAATAAATAGTCGATGTCTGGATCTGTAGGTTTAGCCGGAATTAGAACTTCAACATTACTATATTCTGACCACCCTAGTGCGCTCGCGGTAAGATTTGCTGAACCCACGAGGCACTGATCGTCCACGAGGTAAAGTTTTGCGTGTAGGCTATTTAACAACCTGAGTTCTGTATGCGGCCTCTCATTTGCAATCTGCAATACTTCAAGATCACTGACACCTGCTGCAACTTCAGTTGCCCGCCATCGGGTAAAAATTTGAACTGAAATATTTGTTGGTATGATCGGTAATAGTGTCTTTAATACATCCGCTTTAATAAATGGAGCACATAAGATTACTCTGGCTTGAGCTTTTTTGAGTAGTGTTTTTAGTCGTTCTCCGTCTACAATCATGAGCAGTCCTCATAGAATAGTTACAATGAGTAGCCATCATCCGGTTCTAAAAACTTAGCCGCAATTTGTCCCCAGTCAAATCTTACCTTCTGTAGGGCTTTGGAGCGCTCAATACCTGCTTCCCTTTCATAGCGTCCCCATGCTGCGAAGATGATTTTCCCTGCATTTACTGCTCTTGCTAATCGTTCAAGCACTTCTTCTTTCGTAAACTCGCTTACGTCCTCGTCCGTAGTAGCAATCGTACCAAAGATATCGTCGAATGCTGGGTGCTTCCTGTTGAATATAATCTCAGTGACATTTCCCTTCATCTCTACATTAAACAATTGATATGAATCAGGAAAATCAGCCTCTAGAAATACTACCTTTAAGTCTGCATCTCTGATAAGAGAAATAAGTTGCTCTGCATCCGCTTCGCTATATTTCTTGTTCTTAGTGAGATCGGCTCGTATATCATCAAGATCACTTTCTGTGGGTGATTTCTTATCGTCTTCAAGAGGACGTTCTTTTGAACGTTCCTTCCATCCCTGGTTGGCTGCTTTGGTTACGTCGTCAGCTTCATCATGGCGATTTCGTCTGCTTGATCGCTTGCCTGCCCCTTGAGCTTTTATCAAAGAACGTAGTTGAATGATATTACGTTTGATACCGTTACTTACGCTAAGTAACCACCCGCGAGGATCACCCTCCTCCTTCAGGCGATTTACGACATCAATAAATTGTTCACCTTCTTCAGCGAGATCTTCCCATTCCATCGTAGCTAATTCAGCAAAATGAGTAGCTGCTTGCTTATTGTTTGTTACACCAAATACCTCGTCGAGTTGAGGAGGGAATTCCACTTCAGCACCCCACCACCTTTCTCTTGGGTCGTATCCTATACACCATCCGTGATCAAGCATAATCTCACGGTGTGCACGAATTACTGAAACACCAATGTTACTTGCTGCATGCTTCCCATATTCAGTTTGTCCTCTATCCCTTGTACCAGCTTCTGAAATCGTGTCTTCAGTCGCAATCGAATAGCGAGTTCTTACTGGATACACATGCCCTTTATACTCAATTTCGTGATTTTCAGTAAACACATCTTCGAACATTGGTTGCTTATCAAATGGCGAAGGCAAAGACGATAAAGGATTGAGATAAAGTGGATCATTAATTTTGGCTTCTCTATCAATTAATACATTATTGTTTTCCTCTTCCATTGCGTGGAGGCGTATCTTTACAGTCTCATCAGCAATAAAGTTCCTATACACTCGTCCTACTATTTCCTCCGTCCGCAACAGAGCACGCTCAGCGCGTTTCCAAGTCAGCCGTTCAAAGTCCAGAGTTGACCATACCACTAATGTTCCATGTTGCCTGATGTCATCTGAAAAATCTCGCCACAACTCGGGAACATTTTCATGCTTAGGTTCTGGTATTGTATTCATTTCACCTGACTCAACCTGACTAAGGTCTATGAACGATTTTAATGAATTATCCGGTCCATTCTGCCAAGTCCAAACATCTACACGCCTTGCTTGTGAGATAGACGCATTAGGAAGCCCCATACCGAAACGGCCGATGCCCGTTCGATCACCAAGACGTGTACCGTTACCAAATTGGAGCGCCATCCATAAAGTCTGTAAATCCATTCCTATTCCATTATCAAGCACTGCTATTTTCCAAAGCCTTGACCGCTCACGCTTATGAACTGTTTCGCGTTTTTCTATACAGAACACTTCGATCATTGAAGCCTGAGCTTGAACAGCATTATCGATCAGTTCCGCAAGTGCATACGCAGTATTCTTGTATCCAGAATCACGCATCGCAGTTATTGCGAGACTCGGCGGAATAATGTGAGGGTCAAATAGATCGCTTTGTTTAATATTTTCGCTGCTAGTCATGCCATACATCCTCCCAATTGGTAAAGGCATCGGCTATATCGCCAAAACCAGGTAAGTCAATATCAATAACTGTAGAAATTTCACAAGATGTATTACCGCCAGCCTTAGGCCCTCTTGTCGCGCGACCTACCATTTGACTGAATAGAACAAGGGATTTAGTAGGCCGAGCAATCACAGCAGCGCTAGTATTAGGGGCGTCAAATCCTGTCGTCAGGACTCCGAAATTGCATAGGACGATCGGCTTTGTCGAAGGTCTTCGAAACATTCTAATGGTTCGCACACGGGAAGTAGAACTTGTCTTTCCAGTCACAACCTGTCCATCAATACCCACTGCTGACAGGGCAGCCGCTAACAACTCAGCGTGCCGGACCGACGAGCCAAAAAGTATAATTCGAGTGTGCCCCTTTTCTATTAGATGTCTTATCTCATTGATGATGATGACATTTCGGCCTAATTGTTCAGCTAGAGACTCCAGCAGTGTTGGATCGTAGTCGATACCTTTAGCTGCATCCTTTAGACGATGTTTAAGAGCAGGTGGCGCTTCAAACTCCAACCTTCGAAAAGATGGTCGAGCCAAATATCCCTGATCTATGAGATAAGCAACGGGGTCATCCCAGCCTTCTACTTCCAACATGACTTTACGGCTACCGAAAAATTCAGAGAGTTGCTCATCGGCTGCTATATCTGACCATGTTCGGCCTGGGGTTGCCGTCAAACCGATAAGAGCATTATTTGATCCGGTTTCTGTCAAGATATCGATTATTTCCTGATAGGTTGGCGCAATTGCCTGGTGTGCCTCATCAACTACGACAAGCTTTACAGATTTTGCGAGTCTCAAAACGCCGATACGATCCCTCATTTTAAGAGCATGCATTTTTTGTAACCCGGCGAATATTATGCAATCTGAGGGTGCAGTTAGATCTGCTGAGTAATTCCCCCAATATCGCAACATGCTTACCTCACGATTGCCGAGTTGAGGCCAGGCATTTTGGAAAGCGTCAGTTGCCTGGTCTAGTAGCTCTGAACTTGCAGCTAACCAAACGATAACCGATGGTTCAGAAGCAGTTATAAATCTGCTAACAATATGCATAGCTGTCCTAGTCTTACCTGCACCGGTTGGCATATGGAGGACAACTCGTCCATGACCTCCTCGGATTGCACTAAATACCTGGTCAGCTACGCGTCTTTGATGTGGAAATAGTCCATAGTTGGCTCGAACATCTATCTGTTCGTGCTCTAGAGTGAACGGAACAGCTTCATGTGTATCGATCCCAAAGAAGCCTAAATAGGATTGCCAAGTTGTAGTATCCGCTGTTACATCAAGAGAGCGAATTGCGGCTATATCCTTTTCACCTAAACGGTTAGCCAACTCGGTCAGCTTTCCTTCCGATGTTGCATTGAGGCATATCTTTTGGATATCCCTGCGCGCCATTAAAGTGTCTGCCTGCACTCGCAGTACGTCAGTAGCAATTCGGCGGAGTCTTAAATTAGTGTCTTCGGGATCAGTAATAGCTTCCACAAGCGAGACAATGTCTTTCCCAAGAATGTTATACAAATCATCCATGCTTATGCGGTTTACAACCTCTGCCAAGTCCTGTCCAGGACTGTTACCATAGAACGCTTCCATATTTTTTACCTATCCTAGATGGTCAGTTAGATTAGTTATATCTCCATTGTTTAGCGGAAATTATACTCATGTGTGTACATTCTGCTTAACATTTTATTTTGATAAACTTGAAATGCTGGATTTGAAGTAAGTATTTGAATTATTTGTGACAAGCCAAACAAATCTTCGCCTGCCCATACAAATCATCAATATCCAATGGATCATTATCAGGACGCAACGGATTAGGCTGGATCTTCGAGCGCATACGTATCAGGCGCTGCTCATGCTCCTGCCTGATTTGTTTGATTCGTTCCGGCTTTTCAAGCTCTTCCAGTGCTTCGCCTTGACTCCAGGTAAAAGGGGAGCCGTGTTCCACGGAGTTCTTTTCGTAAGTCTTGGCCTCCTCGAATGCTTCAGGATGATGCTCTTTTAACCGCACCCATTCGATTTTCTGTTGGAAAAAACAAAAGGTACAACCGCTACGTGTTCGCCATGCGTAATACGCCGGCAGGCCCAGGCCAGCGCCGTCAAGAATCTCGATCACCCCGGCTTTGTCGACGCCGATTTCCTTGAAAGGCAACCGCACAATAAGCCTGTCATTTTTTGAGGCATAGCCCTCCCGATATTCCTCATCCGAACGGATGGCAACATAGCTGTAGATGGTATCTCCGTTTTCTAGCTTAGGGCGCAGCCATTGTTCGAATGGGCGCAGCTTCAGTTGCCTTGTGCACCAACGGGTTTGTGGGGAAGGCAGGAAATCATTATATTGCTTTAGCCAGAAGTCAAAGTCTCGGTCGGGATTCAGCCGTAATATAGGCTGACCCAGGAAACCTTCCAGACGACCAAGGTATTCGTACACTTCCGGCAGTTCCTTGCCGGTATCGGTAAAAAAATATTCTATATCCAGTTCAGGGTGGTGCTGTCGCATAAATACGGCTAAGGCTGCGCTGTCTCGCCCGCCGGACAGGCCCAGTACATGCCGTTCGCTGGTTACAATACTCATCACGCCGTCTGTTCTGTATCCGTATGATCGGATGCAGCCTGATTGAGATACAGGGCACTTAATTCAGCCAGGGCAGCCAGGATGATATTGCGGCGTCTTTCTCCACTGTGTTCCAATGCGTTATTTACTTGTTTGATTAGCAGATCTACCTGGTTTCGATCCATGTCGGAAATTGCAAATTCGTCATGGACAGGTGTCGGACGACCATCCATCCCAACCACCACAGCCATGGCATGGCGTTTGTCCTGCCGACCTTTTACCCGGGCGAATGATTCGGCCCGCAGAAATTTCTGCGACAGTTCAGCGATCTCAATAGTTGTTCGATCAAGGTCGGGATCAATCCAGTATCGAGGCGGTTTGCTTGCCGCCAGACTGGCTAGGTCCTCGATACTCGCGTCACTATCATCGAATTGTGAAATCCGGCCGATGAAAGCCTCAAGTTTGAAGTCTCCACCGACCTGGCGGATGTTTTCAGCGCGGTTACGCACTTCATTCAGGGATTGCGGGGAGATATTATGCACATCCAATTCGGAAAGCAGGGTGTCGCGTAATTTGTGTAACATCGAAGGGTAGGCATTTACCAGTTCCGTCAGACCATCACGTACATTTTTTACCACACGGTGCAGGGCCTCTTCATCGATTTGGGAAATATCTTCTCCCAGTGTTTCAGGTATATCATCAAACAGGAACTTGTTCGGGTCTCGTGCGCGCTTGAACATATCCCTGATGCGCACCGCGTTGGCTGATAACCTCATCGTGCGTTTAGTCCATTGTGGTAATCGGTCGTAGATCGCTACCAGTCCCCGGGCGACGTCGATGGGTTCAAGTTGAGCGAGCCGGTTGGATTCGTCTAGGTCTCGGACGATTGCCGCCATTTCCGACAACAACCTGCGGGCAATGTCGGACAAATCCATCCATCGGATCTGGATCGTACTTGCATCCTTCGCGAGATAATCAACGTCAACGTCATCAAATCGGGCTTTGAACAAGCCTTCCCGGTAGACAGCAAGTTTTTCCTGTTGTGACAGAATGAATGCGACGGAAAGAACCGGCAGCAGTCCATCTTTTACACCAAAGGGTGGTTGGCGCCAGAGATCATACAAATCCGAGACTGTGATAGATTTTTCATGCACCAGCTTGGTCGCAGCTTCCCACATTGGGATAAGACAACAGGAGTCCGAGTTTTCATCGGGAGGCAGGAATTGCCATTGATCATCGTGTTGTCGATAAAGCCCGGATGCATCCAGTATTGAGACAAGCAGGCCGGCTTCTGCCGGGAATTTCCGGATACCCAGCCTGTCTTCCCCTTTATTCAGAACCATACGACGAAGCAATATATTTTGGGCTGCCACGGCACTACCGGAAGGTTTCTGCCGGTTCAACAATTCACTATGCAAGCGTGGGCATAGGCTGAAACGACTATCTGCAAGTTCTGATGCGATATTGTTCAGTTCAGCCTGTCTCAGGGGCCGGGGAGTACATGATTTACCGAACCATTGGGCATTATCAAAGGATTTGTGCAGTTCTGTTTCAAGCAGTGATTGCAGGGCTGCAAGGCGTGCGGAAACTTCCCGCCTGGCAACAGAATCGCCCGCCAATTCAGGATGTTCGTCACTTACCCATTCCAATGCAAGTAATTCACGGGCTAGTGGAATAATCGCCCATGATGCCTTAGACATGCCGATCATACTGTCCCATGAGGCATCATGCTCGGCTGCTTCTAGACACAGTTTTGTTGCTTCTTCTTCGCTCTCACCCTCGGTGGGTACGGCTAGAATAAATTGGCCTATGGCCCCCTTCTCAGGCTGGTAATGCTCAACTGCATCAACAAGAGCGCTGACCGGTATGATGTTCACTTCAAACCATCGCAACGTCCCGCTCTCGTGATAGTGCCGCTTGGCGAGAATGGGCTGAATGCCTGCCAGTGATTTAAGTTCCTTGAAATTTATCTCATCGATATGCTCAAGCGCCGACCGAGTGGCTTGATCGATATCGAAATCACTGCCGGCAAAAATAGCATGTGTCTCAAGGTACTTTTTGTAAATGGTGAATGACCAGTTATTCAGCTTAAATAAGGCTCCACTGAGTTCCTGGTCGGATATTTCATGGAAACAGGTTTTCAGTATGTCGAAGTTTGCGATAATCCCTGAACGTTCCTTGAACAGATCTATGACGGCAATGGTTTTCAAAAGATTGATATGTAATTCATTGCCATCCTGGGATTCACATCTTTCAAGCGCCTCGGCGGCCAACGCCCAGCGATGGCCGTCCGGTGATGCCAGTATGGAGGGTTCCAAGTTGGCTCGCAGATAATCCCAGAGCATGTTCGGTGTATATAACTTCTCATCATCGGCGTGTTTCAGGAAATCCTGAAACCCGAATAACTCTGCCGAGCTCAGAAAACCGAACAGGCTGCGTTGGTTCTGGCCGAATCGCCGGCGCGAGATGGGGCCGAGCAGGCAGGTGACAACCGGGTGCAGGGGCCAGCATGCTGTCAGCCTGGAGGCGAGGCGTTCAGTGTCGATCTTGTTAATTTGCTGAGTAACCTGGGCGAGCCTGGGGCTAAGGTCATCCATAATCTCGGGTTGACGATCACTTTCGATTGCGCGGGAAATCAGTTCTATCTGTTCTTCGCCCGTCGTATTGATCACAAGGTCGATGAACCGTCCTTGTACCTTGGCCCATTCATCCCGGATTTCATGGGAGAGCCGGTGGGTATACTCCTCGAATGACTGGTGCAGGATGCCGATTACCAGCAAGCGCCCCTTGCTCCGTGATGCAGCTTCGGCAAGTTGCTGGAAGATGTATATATCGG
Organism: Gammaproteobacteria bacterium; assembly: GCA_965243115.1. Taxonomy (GTDB): domain Bacteria; phylum Pseudomonadota; class Gammaproteobacteria; order Eutrophobiales; family Eutrophobiaceae; genus JAAXHV01. The sequence goes on from CBDEUD010000003.1 coordinate 734,439, forward strand.
AACCGTCTCTGACAGCGCCTTCCAGGAATTTGCCCATCTCGTCGATGAACAAAACAACTCCGCCGTACCTGTCAGACTTGTATTCAGCAGCGTCTGTCAGCGCTTTTATCAGGTTGCCTTCACTCCACCCCCCGCGTGGACGGCGTTTTGCAACTCCTGTGTTCCGCACGGCTTCTCCGATAATCCTCACAGGGTCATCCCGAACACCGACCACCGGAACGATGCGCCATCCTTCAGTACCCGTGGGTAACGCCTCCCCGATGGTATCCGTTAACTCCTCTCCAAATATCTTCCCTGCTTGTGAGCGTGAAGAATCGCTGCCATTTATTAAAGCGCTTAAAGCAACGACCAGGCTGGATTTCCCACTCCCATATGGGCCGGTCCAGGTGAAAGCGCCTTGTCCGGTTTCAGATACGTGATGCGCCATGGTCATCAGGACGTCTTTGGAAGACTGCGGGCAAATAAAACCTTCCAATGCCGAGCTTTCAGTCAGATCAGTATCAATCCGAATTGATCTCAGGAAGCGCCTAGCAATATGGACGTGCTCTTTCAGCATTACCAACTTATTCCCGCTAAGGTTGAACTGCCATAATCAGAAAACAGGTATTGAAGCTTAGTTTCTTCATCGATCTCATCATTACGAACCACCTGTTTCAATCCGGCGGCCTCAGACCATCGTAACTTCCCACCCGTTATATCTTCGAGTGCCGTCAAACGATCAACCACATCATTCTCTTCCAAGGTAAACACGCGCCCAGGTCCGCCAGGTTCGTAAGTAAGAGCTTCAAATGACAATGTGTTGGCATCGGAGTAGCGCGACCAGAAATCCAGCAGGGCATATACAAACACGCCGTCAGTAAGTGTCGCCTTAGGACCGCGCACAAAACGAAACCCGTCTTTTTCGCCTATGGTTTTAATCAATCCCAATTCCGTCAGAGGCGATTCCAGTGCATCATCATGGCCTGTTTTTCCCGTTGGTTGTCGTGCTGCATAAGTCCGGATAAAACAGGCAACGTCATTCTTGATAGTCGTATTTGAGACACGCCACACGCGATCCTGTGCAAGGCGCCCGATTTTTTGCACGAACTGGTTACGGGAAAAGGTGACTGCGGGATAATGGCCGAAAGCCCAGAACCAGGTTGTTTTCTTCGGTTGGGCGGCCAACTTCCAATGAATGAGCCAGAGTGTGGCGGGGTGTTCCATATATGGGTCGATTCCCTTTATCCCATTGTTTCCAAAAAGTTTTTGTCCAAGTGTTGTCGTTTTGACTGTATCTTCCTTATCAGACTCCTCAATAATATCACAGCTTGTTGCCCAATGGCGTATGGAGGCAACCATATTTTTTCCGACACCGAATCGTGCGATAGCATCATCACCCCAACACAGGGATTTGTTATGATGGCCGTGCTCGGTTTCGGCTACTCGGTCGAATGCTTTTTTGAGCCATCCGTAGCGTAGGGGGAAAGTCTCGTGTCCCGAGAATGACGGGCGATATGATGGCTCATGCAGTGGTTTATATGGCATAAGTCTATTTCCTTCCTGGAGTACACCTCCAGTTCGATTTTAATGTATTGATTGTGCTATAGTCAATCCGTACGTTATCGTTTTTTTGTATTTTTCGGCAATAACTTCGGAAAATTGATCGACTTGGCATTTTTTCTTCTATCTGATTGAATTTAATGAGGATTTCTGAAACCATCTGTTTGGACCACCAAGCGACTACACCCGTCGACCAGAGAGTTTTGGACAGGATGTTACCGTATTTCAGGGAATCCTTTGGTAACCCCCATTCAGCAGACCATATTCTAGGCTGGAAAAGCTTCCAGGCCGTGGAGCAGGCAACAGCGCAAGTCGCAGGTTTGATTGGCGCCGACCCCGACGAGATCATTTTCACATCAGGCGCTACTGAAGCGAACAACATGGCTCTGCTCGGGATGGCCCGTCACGTACACCAGGGAAACAGGAAACGGTTTATCCTCAGCGAAATTGAGCATAAGTGTGTGCTTGCAGCCGGGCGGGCTATTTCAGAACAACTCGGTTTTCCCGTAGAACATCTATCTGTCGATGGGGAAGGCCGCGTCCCGTTGGCGTCATTGGAAAATGTCTTGGATGATGACGTTAACGCCGTTTCCATAATGGCGGTGAATAACGAAATCGGCACAGTTCAGGATATCCAAATAATTTCCGAACTCGTGAGCAAAGCTGGCGCAATTTTTCATTGCGATGCTGCCCAAGCCCCTATTTCCATGGATTTGGCGGGAATTGCAGATCATGTGGACTTGTTGAGCCTCTCAGCCCACAAGATGTACGGGCCAAAAGGGGTGGGAGCGCTCTACATCCGTCGTGAGTTACAGGATCGCTTGGAACCGCTTATCTACGGCGGCGGTCAACAAAGGGGTTTGCGTTCTGGCACCGTTCCTACAGCTTTATGCGTCGGCATGGGCGCGGCTGCCGAACTTCTGAGTGGTAATGAGGCGAGGCAAAAACGCTCACTCTTGAGTAAACGACGGGATCGCTTTCTGCATAATTTGGCGAGCTTGCCTTGGTCCATACGATTGAATGGCCCCACCGGAGAATCCCGCCATCCCGGCAACGCCAATATCTGTTTCGAAGGCTTCAACGCCCAGGACATTTTGCAGGTGCTCCAACCCTATCTAGCCGCTTCCACCGGGTCGGCCTGTACGTCCGGCATCCCGGAACCTTCCCACGTTCTCAAAGCCATAGGTGTATCCCCTGAAGATGCCGAAGCATCCATCCGCTTTAGTCTCGGCTTTGATACTACAGACGCAGAAATTGATGAAGCAGTGAACTTAATGGACAATGCTCTTGTTAAGCTTTCAGGTATAGAGATTAAAGCTTCAGTGCTCGGCAGTATCGGTTAAAATATGATTCTAATTCTGGATTCCGGCTTTCGCCGGAATGACACGAGAATAAACAACCCGATAAAGGAGAAAACCAATGCGATATCTACACACCATGCTCCGGGTATCCGACCTGGACCAGACCATGTCTTTTTTCTGTGACGTCATGGGTATGCGGGAAGTGAAACGCATGGAAAGCGAGAAGGGACGTTTCACCCTGGTGTTCCTGGCGGCGTCCGGTGACGTGCAAGGAATGGAAGGACCGGGCCAGCCCGCGCCGGTGCTGGAGTTGACCTACAACTGGGACCCGGAAGACTACACCGGCGGGCGCAACTTCGGCCACGTCGCCTTCGAGGTGGATGATATTTACGCCACCTGCCGGAAGATTGCTGACAGCGGCGTCACCATCAACCGCCCGCCGCGGGACGGGCACATGGCGTTCCTGCGTACGCCTGATAATATCTCCATTGAGTTGTTGCAGAAAGGCGGGGCAAGGCCGCCGCAGGAGCCGTGGGCGTCTGCGGAGAACGTGGGGGTCTGGTAATTCGTCATACCAGAACAGGGGACAGAATTGAATTCTGTCCCCGGACAGGTTCAGTTATTCCATTATTTTCTGATCCAGTAACAGGTTCAGGGTAAAACGCACACCGAAGCCCGTGGTGTCCGTAGGAATGTGGGCCAGGCCGCCCTTGTTGTTGCCGGCGGAGAGGTCAACGTGGATCCACGGGCAGTCGTGCTTGACGAACCGCTGCAGGAAGCGCGCCCCGAGGATGTGGTCCACGCCCGGGTCGCTGCTGCACTGTTTGGTATCGGCAAACTTGCTCTCCAGCGCCTTGTCGTAATCCTCGTCCATGGGGAACGGCCAGACCCGTTCGCCGCTGTCTGTTCCCGCTTTGACTATGGCAGGTAGAAAATCGGGCTTGTTGGTGAACACGCCGCTGTAGGCCTTGCCGATGGCGTAAACGCAGGTCCCAGTCAGGGTGGCGTAATCCACGATCAGTTTCGGCTTGTTGCGGGAAGCCAGTGTCAGCGCGTCCGCCAGCACCATCCTGCCTTCGGCATCGGTGTGGACGATCTCGATGGTGGTGCCGTCCAGCGCGGTGACGATATCGCCGGGGTTGTAGGCGTCCGGGCCGATGTGGTTGGTGCAGATCGCCAGCCAGCATTCAACCGGGAACGGCGCCCTGAGCCGGGTCAGGGCCGTCAGTACGCCCAGAGCGACTGCGCTGCCTTCCATGTCCTCGTGCATTCCCATCATGTAGTTGTGGGGTTTGAGGTTGACGCCGCCGGTATCGAAACAGATGCCCTTGCCCACCAGGGCCAGGGTGTTGCCGGACTCCGGCTCGTCAGGCGTATAGCGCAGGCGCAGGATACCGCCGTCCTTCTGCGGGCTGCCCTGGGCCACGGCCAGGAACGCGCCCGCCTTCCGCTTCTCAAGCTGGGCGATGCTGAAGAACTGGCTTTTCCAACCGTATTCCCTGGCCAGTTGCGCGATACGTTTGCGATACAGCGCCGGTGTGAGTTCATTGTGGGGCAGCGCGGTCAGGTAACGGGCCAGGGCATTGCCCGCGTTTTCCGCGCAGGTGCGCTCGAACCCGTATTTGTCCGGCACGCCGTACAGGTGCACTTGTTCCAGCCTGGCGCGTTTCTTGTCCTTGCTGTGGTAATCGGGCATTTCCGCATCGGCCGCCAGGGCCGCCGCCAGCAGCGCCTCCGCCACCCGCGCCGAATTTTTTCCGGAGAAGCCGATAACGGCAATGCCCAGTTCAGCAGGCCGGAAGTCACCGTGGCCGTCAACCAGTTTGCGCGCCAGCGTCAGGAGCTCGAACGCGGGTAGGTCAGGCTTGACGGTGGAGAGCGCAACGCGCCCGGCCTTGTCATTGGGTAAATCGGTCAGCAACGGCGGTGGGTCGTCAGCGTCATCTTTCCGCAGCCGGTTGAGGCGCTTTTGCAGGACGTCGTGGTAGGGGAATAACGGCCAACCATCCTTTGCCCCTGGCGCCTTGACGACGATTATCCAGTGCTCGAGCGCATCGAACCGGGCAGTGTCCGGCAGTTCCTTGAACTGTTGTAGTCGCGCCTGTTTCATAGCCCGCCAATATATCAGGAACACGACAAAAAGGGACGATGAATGCCAATCGCCGTCATCATAAGATGTTCTTTCCGGACGGTGTTTAACCGGATTCCTGCTTGCGCAGGACTGTTTGCTCTCCGGCAGGGAAAGCAAATTCAGGACAACCATAAATTCAAAACGCTTATGTAATTTATGGTTGTCCCAAATTAAGTACCGGGGACAGATTTGAAATCTGTCCCTGTGGCCACCCGGTAAGGAAAAATTTGTATAAAACGCTGGATTGACAGCTTCGATCGGCTATACTTGAAAATGAGTAAACGGGCGACCCGGATTTATCCGGGTCCCCCGGATAATTGCGGATTGCCTACCCTTGAAATCCAATCTTGAGGTAGCGATCATGAGCGTAAATTATCAACTCATTGCTGGAATTGACTCTGTCCACAGGGCAGAGAAAAATGAAGATGGCTGGTACACGATAGTCAGGGACGGCGAAGTCAACCGTGGTGACCTGGTTACTGACAAGTACCGGAACCTGACCTTTGAGGTCACGGGCTTTGGTGCTCCCTTCTACGTTGCCGAGATCCGTATCGAGGATGCGGAGGCAGGCTACTTCTCATCCGTCATTATCGATTACCATGAGGCGGTCGGTAATTTCGACAGGTTCGAGAAAATTGCAGTCTGCCAGGCATTCCTGGAACCGGTGCGTCGACTTCACGGCGTCCAACAGCAACGCGACATGCCCGTCGCGCTTGCATCAGGTTGGCGCTGACCGGCGGAAAAGGCGACCGTACGGTCGCCTTTTTTTATGCCGGAAACGGTGTTTTTGCGCTATCATTTGATCGTGTTGTTCTTTTCGGGGACCTGGGGACAGACCTGAGGTCTGTCCCCGGAAATTGGATGTTTTTATCAAAGGAGTATAGGAAATGAAACGGATATGTTACGTGGTGTTCTTTTTGTTAGTTCTTGGCCAGGGGAAGGTGGTATTCGGCGCCGACCTGTTGACGGGGGTCACCCGCCTGTCCTGTGAAGCCCTGCTTTGCCTGTCCTCGCCGGCGCGGCCCGCCGCTTGTAACCCGGCGCTGTCCTATTATTTTGCCATCAGGAAGTTTACCTGGCCGGCGACGTTTGCGGCGCGGCTGAGATTCCTGAACAAGTGTCCGACGGCCACGCCGGGACTGGCCCGGGAAGTGGCAAAGGGGGCGCCCAGGAAGTGGAAGGATGCGCTTAGGGCAGACCCCAGGTCCTCTGTCCCCAGGTAGACCGGAATACACCGGGGGCAGACCTCAGGTCTGTCCCCTGGCAGATGTTTTGTCAGTCAAGGTAACCCGGCTCCACGGCCACCCAGGCCGTGTGGATAATCTCGGCCAGCCGCCCCGGCATCTTTGCCATGGCCACCCTGGACGGCAGCATCATCAGGGTGTTCGGGTGGATGTAATACACGTCCTCCTGGGTGATCAGGTTTCTCTCGGCATAGACTTCGCCGCCGGCCTTGTTGATGTCCACGTTCATGCGGTAGCGGCTGGCCTGTTTCGTGCCGCTTTGCCGGGCCGCGTATTCCGCGGTTTCAAAGTCATTGGGCTGGTAGTAGAGGGACATCTTGCAGTTGTTCTCCACGCTGTACTCCAGGGCTTCGACGTTGACCAGGCGCCGGTTGACGGATTTCAGGTCGCCCAGGCTCTGGTAAGCGATGGCGATGTGGCAGTCGAAGCCGGTGATGGTCGCCAGCATGTCTCCCAGGATATCGGTGGCGAGGAACTTGACTTCGTCAATGCCGATAAACAGGTGGCTGTCGCGTTCGCCGCGCCTGTGCATGCGCGTTGCCGCCTGTAGCAGGCACAGCAGGAACACCTGGGTGGCGCGCTTCACGACCGGGTCAGTGGATGACGAGCGCACGTAAAGTACGGCGTTCTCCCGCAACACGCGCTCGATATCGACCCCCTTGCTGCGTCCCGGTCTCAGCGCAGACAGGGACAGCAACTCCCGGGAGAGGTTGGTAACGGTCGGCGGGGGTTTCGCCGCATCCCTCAGCAGTTTCGGCAAATCGATCAGTTCCCTGTTCCACTTGCCGAATACCGATTCCAGGAATTCCCGCTCGCCGATCTTGTAGAAATCCGCGGTATCGCCCCGCTCGGAGAGGTTAAAGGCATGCATCAGCCTGGTCTTGACCTCGCGCTCGGTGCCGGTCCTGAACGGCGACCATTTCCCCGGCAGTTCGCCGTTGAAATCCACCGTGACCAGCCGCCTGCCGGTATCCTCGCAGGCTTTTCGCATAATTCCCAGTGCATGCCGGTCCGGCTTGACGTCGAAGAAGACCGTACAAAACCCCAGTCGCACGGACTGGTCCAGTTGCACCCCGAATAATGCCCCCTTGCCGCTCTGGGTGGCGCCCACCATCCGTTGATTCCACAGCTTCCAGTCATCCGCGGCAACGTACAGGGGGGTGTTGTCCCGGCGCAATCCCATGAAGATGTTCCCGGCCCGGTAGTATTTCCCGGGGAGGAACTGTTTTTTCCGGAACCGGTTGGCCTCGCTGCGTATGTCGGAGACCTGGTCGCCGCGTTGCGATACCCGCCTGAATATGTACCAGGACGAGAAGCGCGGGTACAGGTAGCGCAGGAAAACGACCCGGGTAAGCGCTCCGCCAAGCAGTCCCCCTGCAACCAGCCCCCACATCCTGCCGGCCTGGCTGATGACGACTATGTTTACGATATTACCGGCAGCCGCAATATCGCCGGTAACACCGGCCGCCAGGAACCAAAGGATCAGGGGAAAACCCGGGAACAGCATAAGGAACAGGAGCAGCAGGACCCGGCGTGCGTGCATCAGCAGGTGTTCAGCCGCTGTCAGTTCCCTTTCCGATGTCAACGGCAGGAAGCCGATAACGGTATTGGCATAAAGGACGCCGGCAAAACACACCCAGAACCAGGGGTCGCTCCAGTCAGCCAGGCGGGGTAGAAGATCGTCCATATTCCTGTGCGCCGGCACTCCGTACGCCGGCTTCCTCCGGTTATTTCCATCAGTCTTGAATTTTAACAGGATATTTGGGATATTTGGGGTCAGAGTAAAAATATTCAGCAATTTACCCGCTGCAGCAAACGGTAGCTGTATTTTTACTCTGACCCCAAATATCCCAAATATCTTGGAACAGGTACGGAAATGGATAAAGGACAATCATGTTGACCGCGTTGACCAGCGCCGACTGGGAACTGGTCAGGTTCTATCTCTCCCCCATTCAGCCCCTGATGGATAATGACCAGGTGACCAACATCATGGTCAACCGCTATGACGACATCTGGGCCGACGACCTGGAGCGGGGCATGTATAAAACCACGCTTGCTTTCCCCGATGATGCCGCGGTCGCCACCCTGATCGAGCAGATCGCCAATGCGCTGGCGCAGTATTTCGATCCGGCCAGGACGCCTGTCATCAATGCCCGCCTGCCCGACGGCAGCCGGGTCTGTGCGACCCTGCCGGCGGCCACCCCTTCAGGTTGTACCCTGTCGATTCGCCTGCACCGGCGCCGCGGTCTGGACCTGGAAAACCTGGTAAAGAGCCATACCATCAATACGGCAATGAAAGACCTGTTGCTGGATGCCGTCGAACGCGGCGACAATCTCCTGGTTTCCGGCGCCACCAACAGCGGCAAAACCACCTTGTTGAATGCATTGTCCTTTGCCATTCCGCAACGTGAACGGATTGTGGTCTGTGAGGATGTGACCGAGATCAGGCTCAACGCGCCCAATGTCATACAAATGGAGGCGCAACGGCATGATTCCGAAGACACTCCTGCCCTCAGCCTCGCAACACTTCTCGCGACCTCCCTGCGCCAGAGACCGGACCGGATCATCGTCGGGGAGATCAGGGAACCGGATGCCGCCGAAGTGTTCTTCCAGGCGCTGAATACGGGTCATCGCGGGGTGTACACGACAGTACATGCGAACAACGCCAGGGCCGCGCTCAAGCGCCTCGTGAGCCTGACGATGGGTAGTTCAACATTGCCTTTCGAGGTGATTGAAACCGAATACCTGCACAACCTGGACCTGGTTTTGCACATGGACTACCTGGAAACCAGGAGGGTCAGGCGCCTGACGGAGATATGCGTTGTCGAGGCGGGAGAGTTGCAACCTCGTTATGTTTATGACAGTGCTGATGATACCTGGTCGGAGACGAAAGTTTGGGGTCAGGAAAGTTTGGGGTCAGAGTAAAAATAGAGCCACCGGCAAATGTTGCTGGTTCAGTCTTATCTATTTTTACTCTGACCCCAAACTTTTTCCACCGGGTTCCTGCTTGCGCAGGGGCAGGCTCCGGGGAAGCGGGGGAATGACGATAGTGTGGATACTGCGGTATACTACGCGTTTGACTGTCAACCTTAGTCCCTGCCGATGGCAACCGAGAAAAACACAGTAAAGCCCTGGGGCGGGCGCTTCAGCAAAGATACGGACCGGTTCGTGGAAGAGTTTACCCAGTCCGTGTCCTTCGACCGGCGCCTGGCCCCGTACGACATTCAGGGCTCTATCGCCCACGTGGCGATGCTGGCGCGCGTCGGCGTATTGACGGAGGACGAATCCGGGCAGATCAGCGCCGGGCTGAGTACCATCCTGTCTGAGATTGAGGCCGGAAAATTCACCTGGCGGCAGGAACTGGAAGACGTCCACATGAATATCGAGGCGGCGCTGGTCGAGCGGGTCGGCGAGGTTGGAAAAAAAGTGCATACCGGCCGCTCGCGCAACGACCAGGTCGCTACGGACCTGCGCCTGTTCCTGCGTGCTGAAGTGGATAACATCCAGTCATTATTACTGCAGAATATGGATGCGCTGGTCACACTGGCCGAACAGGAGTCCGACAGCCTGATGCCGGGGTATACACACCTGCAAGCGGCGCAACCGGTCACGTTCGGACATCATATACTGGCCTGGTACGAAATGTTGAAGCGGGACCGGCAACGGCTCGGGGATTGCCTGGAACGCATCAACGTATTGCCGCTGGGGGCTGCGGCGCTCGCCGGCACGCGCTTTCCTGTCGACCAATCGGTCACCGCCGATCTGCTGGGGTTTTCCGCGGTGGCGGGAAATTCGCTTGATGCCGTCAGTGACCGGGATTTCATCATCGAGTTCTGTGCCGCTGCAGCGCTTATCATGCTGCACTTGTCCCGGTTTTCCGAGGAATTGATCCTGTGGATGTCGCCGGGATTCGGCTTCATCGACATCGACGATGCGTTCTGTACCGGGTCTTCCATCATGCCGCAAAAGAAGAACCCGGACGTGGCGGAACTGGTGCGCGGCAAGACCGGCCGGGTCTATGGCGACCTGATGGCCGTGCTGACCGTCATGAAGGGGCAGCCGCTGGCTTACAACCGCGACAACCAGGAAGACAAGGAAAGCCTGTTCGATGCGGTGGATACGGTGAAGCTGTGCCTTGAGGCGTACCTCGGCCTGGTTCCTTCCATAAGGGTCGATCGCAAGGCCATGCTGGCTGCCGCGCAGCAAGGCTACCTGACCGCAACCGACCTGGCGGATTACCTGGTCATGAAGGGAGTACCGTTCCGGGATGCCCATGCCGTTGTCGGCAACCTCGTCCAGTACGCGATACGGCAGGGAAGTGAATTGGAGGACCTTGAACTGTCCGAACTCAAGCAATTCCAGGAGGGGATTGAAGGCGACGTATTCGATTACCTGACGCTGCAGGGTTCCGTTTCTGCCCGGGACCACGCAGGCGGGACCGCCCCCACCAGGGTCAGGGAGGCCGTTGCGGAGGCGCGCCGCTACCTGGCTGCGCTCACTGCCGATGACGGCTGAAGTTCAATATTCCTGATTTCCCGTCGGGATCTGCTGACTGCGCCGTTGCTACCGCTGGCGGATTGATGAACCTCCTGAAGAAGCTGGTCAAACTGCTGTTCTGGCTGGCCGGCCTGGCCGTTGTCGCTGCCGCGGCTGCGGTAATCCTGGTTTCGACAATCGACCCTAATGAGCACAAGGACTGGATAGCGGCCAGGATCCGGCATGAAACAGGCCGCAGCATCTCCCTGGAAGGGCCGATAGCCATCACCTTGTACCCATGGCTGGGGGTGGAAGCCCGGCAGGTCAGTGTCGCCAACGCCGAGGGGTTCGGCGCCGACCCGTTGGCCTACCTGGACTACGTCAAGCTGCGGGTCAGGACACTCCCGCTGTTACGCGAAGAATACGAGGTGGATACGATTGCCGTTACGGGCGCCATGCTTAACCTGGCCCGTAACGGGCAGGGCATCGCAAACTGGGACGGCCTCTACGACGCGGACGCTGCCGCTGAAGCCGCAGGCGACAAGGCGATGCTGCCCCTGGCCGCAGTTGCCCTGGGCGGAGTCGCCATCGAGGACGCCAGGATCGTGCTCGACGATCAGCAGGCGGCAGTGCGCTACGAAGTGTCCGGTCTCGACGTCTCGACGGCTGAACTGAAATACGGTGAACCCGTTGATATCAACCTGAATTTTCGCGGCAGGAGCAGCAAACCGGCGCTGGAAGCGGCGCTGGCATTGGCCGGCAACATCACCTATGCAACCGACGGACAACGGTTTGCCGTTGCGCCGCTGGATATCAATGCCGATATCGAAGGCGGGAACATACCCGGCGGGAGCACCTCGGCGCGCTTGTCCGCTACGCTGGACGTGAACCTGGACGAGGAGACGGCCGCGCTTTCCGGTTTCACGCTCAGCGCCCTGGGCGCCTCGGTAACTGGCAATCTCACCGCACAGCAGATCGAATCGCCAACCCCCGTCATCGCGGCAACGCTGGATGCGCAGGGTGCTGACCTCGGGTTACTGTTCAAGGTGGCCGAGATCGAGCCGCTAGCCTCACAACTGGCCCGGTTGCCGGACCGCAGCTTCCAGGTCAGCGCGACGGTGGATGCTGATCTTGGGCAGGGGGATATCGATCTGTCCGGGTTGTCGGCAAACCTGCTGGGCGCGGTCATCAACGGCCAGGTGAAGGCCCGCGACCTCCATTCCGGGACACCCGGATACCAGGGCGAACTGAACGCCAGGGGACCGGACCTGCCTACCCTGATGCAGGTTATCGGCCAACTGCAGGGTGGAGGGGATGCCGCACTGGCCGGATACGGCAGGAAACTGGCAGGTGTCCCGGCAAAGGCATTCCGGGTAACGACCGTTTTCGACGCCGACCTGAACAGCGGCGACATCGCCGTCCCGGCCTTGTCGCTGGAGGCCCTGGGCATGAATGCGGCGGGCGTCCTGGACGCCAGGGGCATGAACAGCAGATCAGGCAGGGTGGATGGCAACCTGAATGTGAAGGGCAACCGTATCGCAGGACTCCTCACGGCCCTGGACCAGCCCGGTCTGGCCCAGGTCCTGCAGTCGGTGGAGCTGGACACCCGCGTACAGGGGACCGGGGAGGGCATCTCGCTGGAAACCATGGCGTTGCAGGCCGTATTCGCCGGGAAGGATATACCCGGTTCGCCGGCGACCATGACCCTTACTGCCGACACCCGGCTGAACCTGGACGAGGAGACGCTGGTGTTTGACAGGTTTACCCTGGAGGGTCTGGGACTTGAGACTTCAGGCAGTGTCGAGGTAAACGATATTTTCGCTGACCCTGCCGTCAGCGGCGAGCTGGAGGTCCTGCCCTTCAACCTGCGCCGGTTAGCGCGGCAACTCAGGCAGGACTTACCCGTAACGCAGGGCGATGACACCTTTACCAGGGTGTCCCTGGCTGGCCGTTTTGACCGGACCGCGACCGGCCTGAACCTGGACCGGCTGGAACTGCAGTTGGATGATTCTCTCCTCACCGGCGAGTTCCTGCTGGAGAGCGAGGCATCCGGACCCGTTGTGCGCTTCGACCTGGACGTCGATCAAATCGACCTGGACCGTTACCTGCCGCCTGCACCGGCCAGGGGTCCGGGGTCTGCCCGGCCGGCGGGGAAAGAAGGCAGGCTTGCCGCGTTTCCCGTAGCCGCAGCCGCTCATGCGGACATGGATGGAGACTTGCGTATCGGCAGGCTGGTTGTCGCCGATGCCCGTCTTGACGGGTTCAGGTTGCACCTGAACGCGCGCGACGGCGTGGTGCAGGCGGACCCGTTGACGGCTGCCCTGTATGAAGGCAGGTTATCCGCTGATATCAGCCTGGATGCGAACCCGGCCGAGCCGGTGCTCACGCTCAACGCGAACCTGGCGGATATCCGGGCCGAACCCCTGCTCATGGATATGAAAGGCAAGGCGCGCCTGCGCGGGAAGGGGAGTTTCAGCGCCGCATTAACTGCTGAGGGAGCGAGCATCGCCGCCATGCAACGCAGCCTGGAAGGCGGGATGAGCCTGGCATTTACCGAAGGCGCCGTTGCCGGATTCAACCTGGGCCGGGCACTGCGCCGGTGGAAACAGTTCAGGAAGGGCGGAATTATGGACCTGGAGGAAACCGCGGCTACCGATTTTACCGAATTCTCCGCTAATCCCGTGGCAAAAAACGGCATAATCCGGATGGATGACCTGGCTCTGAAAGCGCCGGCATTTCGCCTGCAGGGCACGGGTGTGCTGGCGGACCTGCATACCGGTACCATCGACTACCAGGCGGTGGCGACAGTCGTCAACACCGCCAAAGGCGCCGGCGGAAAAGAACTGGCCGAACTGGAAGGACTGCAACTGCCCCTCAAGGTAGAGGGAGCCCTCGACGACCCGAAAATAAGACTGGCCTGGGAAGACGTCCTGTCCGGGTTGCTGATTGACAGAGTCTTCGATGTCCTCGATTTGCCGCTGCCCGGCCGGGAGCAGCCCGAAGCTTCGGAAAATGATGCAGAAACGGAACAGGAAACCGAAATTGACCCGGTGAAGGAGTTATTGAGAGAGGGTTTGAAAGAAGGCTTGAAAGGCATTTTCAGGAAGAACTGACCTATAATTGAAGACATGCGCCTTTTCTTATTACTCTACCTGGCTTTTTTCAGCATCCCGTCAAGCGCCGGCGAGATAGAATCTGCAAACGTCGAGCATGCGGGCAACAACTACCGGCTGGACCTCGTCATGCAGATCGAGGCCGGACGCGAGGGGATAGTGGCGCTGCTGATGGACCACGAAAATTTCAAGCAGCTCAGCAAGGTAATGCTCGAATCGGGTCTGGTGCAGGATGCCCCCGAGGACAAGACCCGGCGCCGTCTCGTCGTCAAAACCTGTATCGTATTCTTCTGTTTCAAGGTCGTTATGGTGGAGGATATCGAACAGCCCTCCGAGGACAGCATCCTGGCAATCATGGTCCCGGAAGAAAGTGATTTCAATTACGGCAGGACGGAATGGCAGATCGAACCGCTCGGTCCGGGCCGGAGTAAAATCAACTACAGTTTCCATCTGCAGCCTGATTTCTGGGTACCGCCTGCTATCGGCCCGTTTTTAATCAAGCGTAAAATGATCAGGGAAGCCAGGGAAAGCATTCTTAAAATGGAGAGTCTGGCCGCCGGCGCTTACGGCGATGCCTGAGCTTGCCGCTTCAGTACTGCCCTGGTTCAAACTGCATGGACGGCATGATCTCCCCTGGCAGCAGGACGCCGGCCCGTACCGTGTCTGGGTATCCGAGATCATGTTGCAGCAGACCCGGGTGAAAACCGTAATACCTTATTTCAACCGGTTCGTTGATCGGTTCCCGGATGCCGGCGCCCTGGCCGGGGCGCCCCTGGACCGGGTACTGCATCTCTGGACCGGACTGGGGTATTACGCCCGGGCAAGAAACATGCACCGGGCCGCGCAGGTTATCGTGCGCGATTTCGCCGGCAGCCTGCCTTCTGACCTGGAAGCGTTGATGGACCTGCCCGGCATCGGGCGTTCAACCGCAGGGGCCATACTCGCCCTGGGCCATGGCCGCCGCGCGCCCATACTGGACGGTAACGTAAAACGGGTGCTGACCCGCTGCTATGGAATTTACGGATGGCCGGGCCGCAGTGAGGTGAACAAACGCCTGTGGGAACTGGCCGAACGGGAGACGCCGCAGCGGGAAACGGCGGCCTATACCCAGGCCATCATGGACCTCGGCGCCACGGTCTGTACCCGCTCGAGGCCGCGTTGTGCCGATTGCCCCCTGGTGCCGGATTGCCATGCGTACAGATGCGGCGAACAACACCTGTTGCCGGCCGGGAAGACAATAAAATCGCTGCCGGTACGGCAGGTCATATTTGCCCTGCTGGAAAACGAACAAGGGGAAATCCTGCTGCAAAAACGTCCCCCTGCCGGTGTCTGGGGAGGGTTATGGAGTTTTCCGGAATACCGCTCGCGCGAGGAACTCTCGAGCTGGATAAACTCCCGCGCAGCCCTGGTCTCGGATGAAATGACGGCGCTGCCGCAGATGCGCCACAGCTTCAGCCACTTTCATCTCGATATCACCCCGGTCAAAGGCATGATACGGGATAAGGCTGGTACAATAGGTGATAATGAAACTTACCTCTGGTATGCGCCGGAACACGGGTCGGAGATTGGTATGGCCGCGCCCGTGAAGGCATTGATGGAAAAAATGACACGGACAGAACCTGGGCCCCGATACACGACATACGATACACAGGAGAGAAGCCGACATGACACGTAGCGTCAACTGCATAAAATTGAACAGGGAAGCGGAAGGGCTGGTCGCGCCGCCCTATCCGGGCGACCTTGGGAAACGCATCTACGAAAACGTCTCGAAGGAAGCGTGGCAGATGTGGCTGTCACACCAGACCATGCTGATCAACGAATACCGCCTGACGCCGTTCGAGCCGAAGGCGCGGACATTCCTCGAACAGGAAATGGAAAAATATTTCTTCGGCGAAGGTTCGGACAAACCGAAGGAGTACGTGCCCGTTACGGAATAGTTCAAATCCGGAATTAATAAATTATCCGGCGCTATAAAATCCTGCAGATCCGACTAATCAGCTTTTCACCGGATTTCCCTGTACCCAGACCCGTTTGATGTTCCGGCGGCCGGCGTTGTAGATTATCTTCTGCAGGATATCGTCACCGCTATCCAGCTCTTCCCAGATGATAAGATTGCTTTCCGGCACATCGGTGTCGACGACTATGGCGTCGAATGCGTAATCTTCAAGGAATTTGCCTGTTTTAAGGCCGAGCGCCTCACCACCGCCCGCAGTCGCCATCCAGAATGCTTCGCGAAAGTCGATGCGAGTACCCTGCACGCCCCGTGCGGCTGCCGGGAGTTTGGGGTTGACACCGTCCTCCAGCGCGCGGGAGGCGGTGACTGCCATCTGACAGTTATGCAGGATGCCGGGGTTTGCTCCGGCTGCGATGTCCGTGCCCAGTCCGATTTGCAAACCGCGGTCGAGTGCCTTGCGCGCCGGGAACACGGCGTTGGCAAAATACAGGTTTGACAACGGACAGTGTGCAATACCGGTTTCCCTTTCCTTGATGACCCCCATGTCAGCGTCATCGATGAAGTTGCAATGGGCCAGTACCGTGTGCGGGGTCAGCAGGCCGAACCCGTCCAGGCTGAGGGTATCGGTTTTCCCGCAGCGTTCCAGGACGTACGCGTGCTCCCAGTCGCCCTCCGAACAATGGGTCTGGACATGGCAACCGCTGCGCCGTGCTATCTCGCCCAGTCCCTGCAGCATTTCATCGGTGCAACTGGGAATAAATCTCGGGGTGACGACGGGCAGGACCAGTCCGCGGGCGTTGCCGGGCATACCCCGCACCTGCTCTATGAAGTCCTGCGTGTCATCCAGTCCCTGCCCGGTACTGGCGTCCCGGTAATAGTCCGGGCATTGATCAGGGTTATCCATGGCGATCTTGCCGACCAGTGCCCGCTGCCCCTTCTCAAGGCAGATCTCTGCCAGGCGTTTTGATGACTCCAAGTGTATCGTAGCGTAGTACATCGCCGTTGTCGTTCCGTTGGCGACCAGGGTATGGACGAGGTTTTCGTAAACACGCCGGGCAAAATCCGTGTCGGCGTACCTGGCTTCCAGGGGAAACGTGTATTTCATCAGCCATTCGTCCAGCGGCCGGTCCAGCGCCTTGCCGAGTTGCGGCCATTGCGGCGCATGTACGTGGGTGTCCACCAGTCCGGGCAACAGGTATTCCCCGGCTGACAGCACCTCCAGTTTGCCGGCCTCACTCGCCAATTGTTCGAGTTGTACGTATTCCGGCCGGCCGGGGCCGGACACCGCGGCGATCCGGCCCTCGTTGTCCACCGCGATTAATGCCTCATCCAGTACTTCAATATCACCGGCGGCCGGTGCATGTACCAGGGTGCCGCGTAGCGCGAACTTTAACTCTTCTTGTTTCATGGCATGTTGTCCCCTTCGTATCAGGATGAACGGCGCTGAGAAATACGGGCCGCCCGTTTCTGTGCATTATGCTATTCCGGTACGCCAGTTTACCAGCACCCGGCCTGCCGATTAACAATCTCCCGCTTGACGGGGAACGCGGAGTCGGATTTAATACATGCCTTTGTTTCACGCCGCCTGATCCGCGGCGCTCCCACCACGATGGCCAGGTAGCTCAGTAGGTAGAGCAGGGGACTGAAAATCCCTGTGTCGGCAGTTCGATTCTGTCCCTGGCCATATTTTTGCCTGAATCGAACCGGCTATTATCAGGCGGAGCGCTGTTCAGCGAGTGTTGGATCGTCTTTAGTGCAGTATCTTGGTTACTACAGGCGGTCGCGCTTTTTCACTTTACCGCCTCAATCAAATCGATATCTTTTCTAAGCATCTCATTGATCAATTCATTCACCTCAACGCCTTTCGATGTGGCTCGTTCGTTAAGGTAAGCAAGTACGTCATCGTCCAGGTAGACAGGCAGGTTAAATTTAGCTCCGGGCCGGTAAAATTTACCGCGCTCGCCTTCGGTAAAATCGTATTCGTCTCTCATCGTGTTAATTCATATTGCCTGAGTTCAGATTGGGATGCCTTTCGGGCAGAAATGATCCTGATCTTCACAGTGCTATCACTACTCTCATGAAAAGTATGCACAACTACCAGTAGTTGACCGTTATCGGCTTGACCCAGAGGGTGAAGTGGTTGATGTATTTATACAATTACCTCATCGCCAGCACTCTCAGGACGGTTTCCGGTTCCCTGGCCAATACATTCAATAAAACCAGCGCCGGACCATTAGGGCGCCTGTCACCACGTTCCCAGTGCCGCAGTGTATTGACACTGATGCCGAAAGCTGCAGCGAATTCACGTTGACTCATCCCTATAT
Organism: Gammaproteobacteria bacterium; assembly: GCA_965243115.1. GTDB lineage: Bacteria > Pseudomonadota > Gammaproteobacteria > Eutrophobiales > Eutrophobiaceae > JAAXHV01. Next base: position 752,521 of record CBDEUD010000003.1, read on the forward strand.
CAGCCCGAATATTTTTCACATCCACGGGCTCGAATTTATGAATCACAGCCGTTTGAACTTTCCCTTCAGCAAAATTTATCGCCTCTTCCAGTCCTGTTTTGATACTGTTGTACGCTGTATTCATCAGTTGTCTCTTTGATATTTCGGCCGCAGAATTCCAGGGCCACAATACTTAATCCCGGTAAAATGAAAAAACCGGAATCAGAACTACCGCGGGATGAGTATGTGAGTAATTCTTCCCCATGTCGCCTTGCCCGGATATTCACTGTAGTTCCAGCTTCAAAGTTCGTCCGACCGCCTGTGCGGCCCGGGAGAGGAGATTCAGAGTGACGCGTTCGTTTTTTGGATCCAGCAGCCGGTCCAACTGAGAACGGCTTGTTGACAACCGTCTGGCCATTTCCACTTTACTGATACCTTGTTGTTTCATTGCTTCGGAAAGTTGCCAGGCCAGAACACGTTTTACCGCTTGTTCGGTTGTTTCTTCATAATCACCTTGCTCTTTCAGGAAGTCCTCGAAAAATTGGCCGGGCCTGCCTTTTTCAATATCGTCATTCATTTCATACCTCTCATTCGTTTGTCTGCCACGTGTAAATCCTGAACCGGTGACTTCTTTGATTTCTTAACGAAGCCATGAAGTAAAACCATCGCCCCGTCATGAGCGCAGAATAAAACCCGCGCTATCCGTCCATTGGAGAGATTAGTACGAATCTCCCATAGCCCTCTGTATCCTTTAAGGGGGCGGCAGAGCGGCATACCGATAGGCCAGCCGAACTCGGCGGTTCGGATGTCATCCCCGATCGCCTTGCAATCCTTTGGATCAAGGGATAAAAGCCATTCTCGAACGGGAGTATTCCCTTTATCTGTCTCAAAGAATCTGGCCGGTAGTCTTTTCTTATCGTCCATACGGAAATGTACCATGAATGGTACGTATTTTCCAGTGTAATATTGCCAACATCTTAACGCACGTCTGGATCGAACCGGTCCTGTTCACCCCTGTGTATTCTTTGGCAGACGTTCTTCATCGTCAACCAGGATAACCTTGCCTGGTCCATGGTCGCCCCAGTGCCAGAATACCAGGTTGAGATCATCCGTTCCGGCTCCCGGTGCGAAACTTTGAACACGCATACCCACATAGCCGGCTGCAATTAGCCGGTCGGCGAGAAGCTGCGATGCCGGTATGGTACCCGTCAGCATTTCCCGTTCCCAGTGCCGGTAAATTATGTCATCTGTCATTACTCCCAGCGCCTCCCGCTCTGTCGGGTCCAGCGCATCGAATACGGGCTCTGCATCAACCTCGTAGGCGCACAGCGTGATTGGCTGCAACGGCCGTCCTATCTGGCTAGCCTCTCTCATGGCTGTGACGGGTGACAGGGACGTATAAAGCGCCGGGACTCCGATCCGGTTGAAGCGTCCCCCATGGCGGCGCGCGCCTTCTCCCGAAACCGGGTCCCAGGTCCACCGCGGGTTATGCGCGCGATAGACGAGGCCGCGAAAGCGCATCAGCAGGACAACGTATCAGGCGTAACCGCCGGCTATGATTCGGTCGAGATGAGCGTGGACATCATCGGCCTTGCCTTCCCGCACCAGTTGGTCGGGAGTCATACCGCCGAAGCCGGACAAGGGCTCTGCACGAAACCAGGCATAGGCCGCCAGGTCGGAACCTGTGTGGGTCGAGATCCGGTGGAGAATTTCAAGCATTTGACGTAGTCGTGTCTGTGTCTTCCTCGCCCGGATGCGAGAAGTGCGCGAGAACGCGTCCTGACCCAGCCCCAGTGTATGGGCAATCTCACTCCTGGTCGTGCGCAACGCCGTAGCAACGAGCGTGGGTGAGAAAACCTTATCTTCAACGAATTCCTGGAAATTCATAAGACACCTCAATATTTATAACGCAATACAATGTGATAATAGTTGATATAACCGGAAATATCAAGTTGTTTTGAGACTCTGACCAAACAAATATGCATCTGGAATATTTGTTGGTTAAATTGTTGGGTAAGCAGATATAAAGATAATTAATAGTACTATAAATCAATAAGATATTGATGTAGTTCTATTTCGTCCCTGGCCATATTTTTGCCTGAATCGAACTGGTCAATTACAGGAGAGGCGCTATTCAGAAAGAGTTGGCGCGGCCTGAGCGCAGTGGATCCCGTAACCGCTATTCTACTTCACGCACGGGCGTGATCTGAGGCGGCTGTGGGGTGCGTCCTTCTGAATGAAAATGGTTCAATACGGCTTCAACCACTTCGCATAACTCACCATACAGCGACATGGGATCACCTCCATGGATACCGGTGATCAAATCGGGGCATTTGCCGATATAGACCTAGTCTTCTTCGCTCCATTCAATCCATTTATGATAACGGCCGTATGTTTTCATTCATTAATTCTCTCCATAGCTGGTTCACTGCCAGTAATTTGATGATAATATCGAACGCAATTATGCTTTTCCTGTCATGAGTTCATACAAGAACATCCCGCCAGGCGGGATCTCTATCCTCACGACTTTTCTTGACCTGGAGTCGTTGTTGAAGAAATACCTGCGGCGCTATCTCACACGCCAGCAGGACATTGATGACGTAGTGCAGGATATATTCGTGCGGGCGTATGAAGCGGAGCAGACGCGGAAAATTCGTTCGCCCAGGTCGTATTTATTCAAAATTGCAAAGCACATGGCGCTCAATGAATCCAAACGGAGGTCTCGTCAACTCATGGTTTATATGGGGGATATGGCTGACTTGGATGTCATAGACAATAAGGTATACGGTGATGAGGCACTGGCGCTGGAAGAGCGGTTGACCGCCATCAACAGATTGATTGCAGATTTGCCCCCCCAGTGCCAACGTGTCCTTGTTTTGCGCAAGATATACGGGTATTCACATAAAGAGGTGGCCGACAGGTTGAATATTTCCGTCAAGACCGTGGAAAAACACCTGACCAAAGGACTGCAACGCTGTCAAGAAGCAGAAACACGGAGCGCCGGAAAAACGAATGAGCCGTTATCGGATGTAAGTGTTAACAAGGGAAACAGTAAACGAGTCGCAACGATGCGAGGTGTGGATGAGTAACATATTGAACATGTCATCACGCAAGGGTCCCGAAGGTTCGGATATCGAGGCCGAGGCACGCGACTGGGTGATTGCGCTGGACGGTGACGAAGTCACTGAAGACATGCTGCAGAAATTCAGGGCCTGGCTGAAGCGCAGTCCCTCACACATGCAAACTTTCAGGCAGGTAGCGTCGATTTGGATCGATCTTGACCGTTGGTCGGAATTTCTTTATCCGGAAGGAGAAACAACGCACCAGGATATGGCGGGTAAGCAGGTTCCTGCAACGGGCGGATTGTTGCGCCCTGCCTTTTCCATGGTCGCGGTCATCATTATTGCCCTGGGCGTCAGTTTGTTTTTCCACTATTCCGGCCCCACCCTGTTCAAGGAAGACGGATTTATCGCTGATTATGCTTCATCCGTTGGAGAAGTGAAACTCGTCACCCTGCCGGATGGCTCGGATGTGCGACTCAATACCCGGAGTAAGATAGCCGTCTTTTTTGATGATGTATCGAGGATTGTGCTTCTTAAGGAAGGCGAAGCATTTTTTGATGTGCTTCACGATCCTGAAAAACAATTTGTCGTCTATGCAGGCAATTATGCCGTCAGGGCGGTAGGCACCTCATTCTCTGTGCAGTTATTATCCGGCAGCGTGGAATTAAATGTGACCGATGGTCGCGTGGAGGTGGCCGCCCTGCCGGACAAAGCCCATGAGAGCATAACACCGGATCTGGACAACATTGAAAAGGCGACATCTGTCATACCCATCGTCAAGGGACAACGTGCAATCCTGAAGGATGAGGAGGACGAACTGGAACTGGTGCAGAAAGTGGAAGATGAACAAATGGAGAAAACCTTGTCATGGCGTAACGGCTTATTGATATTTGATGATGATCCTCTACTGGATGTCGTGGAAGAGATCAATCGCTATTCGCCTGTCCGGATCGTGATTGCTGATGAGACTATCAGCAATACGCGCATCGGGGGCTACTTTCGGGTCAATGACGTCCCTGCAATCCTGGATACCATCGAAAAAGGCTTCGGGCTGCACCTGGAGCGGGTTGATGATGAACTCATCTACCTGATGCGCCGGCCGTCAGACCGTACGTCAGTACAGTAAGTGCAGCGGGTTCATGCCGGCAACACCCTGTCATAACAGGGAAATCAGTTCTCTTACCTTACCTCGCATATTCAAACCGAAAAAAGCTGCTTGAGTACGGGTTTTTTTGTGCTTGGTTGTCCTCACTATATGAAGCCGGCTATTGTCAGCCGGGGTTCACAGAGAAAGATATGAAACGGCGCGGGGTTGCATGTTTCCGTTTGATGGCAGGCTTTTTCGTGTTAAGTCTGTTAATTGGTGAAGCGATTGCAGACGAAGTCAGCATAACGTTTAATATTCCGGCTTCTGAAGCGAATGAAGGACTTGCCTTGTTTGCTGAGCAATCAGCGACCCCCCTCATTTATCTCAATGACGGAGTACGCGGCAAGCGTACCAACCGTGTTCAGGGAGATTACACCCGAAAGGAGGCACTCGCTATCTTGCTCAGGAACACCGGTATCAGCGGCACCCTCAATGACAAAGGGGTACTTACCATAACGGTATTTGCTCCTGTAAATAATAGAGAGAGTGAGATGAATACCGACTTGTTTAAAAATGAGAGCAGGTTGTCTTTATTTGCAGGCATTGCTGCGTTCGTAGCGTCGGTGGTTTCGAGCCCGGATACGATGGCCCGGGAAAATGACGGCAGTGATAACACGGGCGCAATGGTTATCGAGGAAATCATGGTGACTGCCAACAAACGCGGCGCGCAAAATATCCAGGAAATTGCAGCCAGTGTCAGTGCCGTCAGCAGCGAAACCCTGTCAAGAGTTGGTGCACAGGGGTTTGATGATTATTTGAAACTGATTACCGGTTTGACTGCGGTGAATTCCGGAGCCGGTCAAACTCAAATCATATTGCGCGGCATCAATTCAGGCAGGGTGAATCACAACCAGCCACAGGCGCGTTCAACGGTGGGTTTATATATAGATGAATCACCCATATCGAATGTAGGCTTCAATCCTGATGCGAACCTGTTTGATATCGATCGGGTGGAAGTGCTGCGCGGCCCGCAAGGGACATTGTACGGCGCAAGCTCCATGTCCGGCGCAGTCCGCCTGATAACCAGGCAGCCCGATCCGGATAAATTTGAAGGGCGTCTTGAAGTCGGCATTTCCACGACGGACAGCGGCGGCGAAAACGTTCCGGTACGAGGTGTATTTAACATACCGCTTTCCGAAGGGGAATTTGCGCTGCGCGGCGCGTTCAATTATGTCGACAACAGCGGTTTTATCGATGACGTTGAATCCGGTGAGAATGACTTCAATGACGAGCAGTCCTGGGGCGGGAAAATCAGCGCTCTCTGGGACCCTGATAATGGATTTTCGGCCTTGTTTTCCGTACTGCACCAGGATTTGGAGACAGATGGCCGGCCCGACGAATTCCTTCCGAGTGTGAACGATCCCAGGGTTGCTGGCATTACCGGCAAACGCCAGACCCGCAAATTTGTTCGTGAAGTCTTCGAGAGTGAGTTTACCAATTACAACTTGACGCTTTCGCTGGACGTGCCCTGGGGTACGTTTACTTCGTCAACGACCTATGCGGACACCAGCCTGCTAAACGTGCTGGATGACTCGTTCCGGGTACAACGGTTTTTTGGTCCCGGGCTTATTACGCCAATGTTGAACAGCGTGGAAATAGACGATTTCAGCCAGGAAGTCCGGTTCGCGACCCCGACAGGCGAAATGCTGGAGGTAGTATTGGGGCTTTACTACCAGGACCAGGACAAAAATCAGTCTATATCATCGCCGATCCAACCCCCTGTCCCGCCTTTCCTCACCGGGTTGACGACGCGGTTTGGCGCAACCAACGATATTTTCGTTTCAGACCAGCAAATTGACCTTGAGCAAATAGCCGTCTTTGGTGAAGTTACCTGGAATGTTACGGATCAATTGGCAATGACGGCAGGCGCACGCTGGTTTGACTATGAGGTTGACGCGACGATTGACCAGACCGGACTGGCGAACCGGGGTCCTTCATTTGTCGATCAAACCTTCAAGGAAGATGATGTTACCCCTAAATTCTCGGCAGGGTACCAAATAACAGATGATGTCCTGGTATACGGGAGCGCCTCAAAAGGATTTCGGATAGGTGGTGTAAATCGCTTTATCCCGATAGGCCCCTGTGGCGCTGATCTCGCAGCGCTCGGATTGTCCGGGGCGCCTGTGGGGTTTTCCTCCGATACCTTGTGGAACTATGAAGGCGGGGTCAGAAGTACCTGGCTGGATGGGCGATTGGTTCTGAACGGGGCGTACTACCATATAGACTGGTCCGATATCCAGAGTGTCCGCCGTCTGGCCTGCGGTTTTCAGTTTACCGACAATGCCGGCGACCTGGACGTAGATGGTTTTGAGATAGAGTCGATCTTTTCGGCAAATGAAGAGCTGACCTTATCGGTTGGACTGAATTACAATGATTCGGTCCTGGCTGCACCGTCGGAGAATTTCAGTGCCGATAAAGGTGATCGCGCCCCGTTTGTGCCGAAATGGAATGTCACAGGTTCCATTGATTACGCGCGTTCGTTCCGGGGTGATAAAACGGGTTTCGCGCGAGCAGATTTTCGTCATATCAGTAACAGCTTCAGCGAATTCAGCGAGGCCGGTCTCCTGCCCCTTACGGAATTGCCCGGTTATACAACCATCGACCTGACGGCTGGTGTTCAGTTTGCCAGATGGACGGTATCGGTATTCGTAAAAAATGTAGCGGATGATCGTGTAGTCACCAACGTAGATCCGGAACGTGCTCAACCATCACAATTTTCCATTGCAAGGCCGCGAACTTTTGGCGCCCGGGTAAACGTGGATTTTTAATAAATAATGCCGGCGCTATTGCGAATTGGCCTGATAACAGCAGTTATTTTTTACAGTCCAACTTCCGCTCTTGCCCAGGCACCTGACAGAGCAGGACTGGTCACGCTCCCGGACCGGGTTGAATTGTATTACCAGGAATCCGGCAAAGGGTCCGCGCTGGTGTTTATTCCCGGTTTTTCTTTCAGCGCTGACGTATTCGCAGGACAATTGGATTATTTCTCAAGGCAATACAGGGCTGTGGCGTACGACCCGAGAGGGCAGGGCCGCTCAGGCGTATCGATGTCAGGCAACAGCTATTCCCAACATGGTCGGGACCTTGCGGTTTTACTGGCTGCCTTGTCAATCAACAAACCCGTATTGATAGGCTGGTCAAATGGCTGCCGCACCACCTGGGAGTACATTCGCAGATTCGGCACGGATGAAATCATGGCGTTCGTTTGCATCGATGGCGCACCGGTAATCGCACTTGAATGTGATGAACCCTGGTATCAATGCAAAGTCAGGCGGACTCGAGGCCTGGTAACGAAACTGGAAGCCGGCGACCGGTATGAATTGGCGACGGAGTTCAGTCATTGGCTGCTGGACAGGCAGGCAAACCATGAAGAAATGCATTGGCTGGTACAACAGCAGTTATCGACCCCGCGTCCTGTCGCATTGGCTTTGGCCAACAGTATGTTATACGACGACTATCGTAAGGACCTGATAACAGCCAGCCGTGAAATACCGGTTTTTTATTTCTACCAGAAAAAGCGTTATATAAAATCATCGGCATGGTTGAAAAATCACGCGCCAGGGGTCGAAACTGCGGTGATAGACAATCATATTGGCTTCTGGGAAAGCCCGGCCGGGTTTAACGACATGCTTGCACGTTATTTGAACTCCCTGGAAGAGATGGAGAAAAAATAAATGAAAAGGTTACAGTGGATTATGCATATCTGGCTGGTGTCTATTTTATGTCATGCTGAACCAGGGAAGGACTATCCAAACATTGTTTTGATAATCGCCGATAATCTTAATCCGTCCTTGCTGGGCCCTTATGGGAATATGGAAATAACAACACCTAACCTGGACCGGATGGCAACCGAAGGAATGCTGTTTGAAAGGGCGTTTGCGGTCAGCGGGGTATGTTCACCCACCAGGGCGTCGTTATTGACCGGATTACTGCCGTCACAAACCGGCGTCCACAACGCACTGCCTTCCGGTTACGAAGTTGACAACTGGTCCGCGATAGAAGAATTCCGTAATCTTCCACAAACATTAAAAGATGCGGGTTACCAGACCGGGCTGGTCGGGAAGTATCACCTCGGCCAGCCGGATAACGCACAATTAGGATTTGATTACTGGGTGACATTCCCCAGCGGGCATACCAATAATTTCCATGGCGCAACGATTATTGATAACGGGCGCACCTATTGGGAAGAGGATACTCACTTGACGGATTTCTGGACCGAAAAGGCGGAAGACTTTATCGAAGAAAGCGCCGGACAGGATAAACCTTTCTTCTTATTCCTCTCCTATAACGGGCCCTATAATCTTGCCCCTGTCGTGTTAAACACGCCGGATAATCGCCATGTTGATTACTACCGGAAACGAATTCCCGGATCACCCCAAGAGCCAATCCATCCCTTTCTGAAAAACCTGATCGTTGATGCTACGTTACATGACCAGGAGGCACTCAAAGGATGGCGTATCGACGAGAAGGAGGGGAAGGATATACGGAAAAAGCATACCTGGGCTGATCTTGCCTGGGCGACAGCCATTGCATTGAATAACGAAGAAGCGATGCTGACCGTAGCTTCAGAGACTTCGATGATTGACGATGGGGTCGGAAGAATACACGCAATAATTGAAACACTGGGTTTGGACGAAGACACCTTGATTATTTTCACTTCAGACCAGGGAGCAGCGTACGGACAACATGGTCTATGGGGAAACAGTTCTCAAGCCAGACCGGTTGTCGCATATGATCAAAACATGAGAATCCCGTTTATCATGAGTCATCCGGGGGTGATCTTTGAAAACGCAAGGACAGATAAAATTATCAACCAATACGACGTATTGCCGACTTTGCTGGATTACATCGGATTGGGTGACCTGCCTATCGAGAACTCTCCAGGTAAAAGTTTTACCGGATTGCTGCTGGATGAAGAAACGCAATGGGAAAACGTAGCGTATTTCGAATACATTCTTACCCGGGCGATCCGGACAGAAGAATGGAAATATGTAAAACGGTTCCTGCAATCGCCGGACGAACTCTACAATTTATCGGTTGATCCAGGTGAAAATAATAACCTGATCGGCAACCCGTCCCATGAAAACGTCGTAGCCGATTTAGACAGCAGGTTAACATCATTTTTCGACCAGTTTTCAGCCACTGAATACGACGTATGGCGAGGCGGAACCGCCAAGGCGGTCTTGATGTATGGGGGCAGAAATGAATTGTTAGAGGGACATTTCAGAAACTGGAAACAGCCGTTTGTAAAAAAGGCCGGTAAGGTTTATAAAGATTGACAGATTTGATCCCCACCCAGCCAGGCTCGCCGCCTTCGATCTCAAACTTCTCTTCCCGCCACTCCAGGCCGAAGGCAACGTTCAGGTCCGAGGCCAGGAACGACATATTGACGGGACACGCCAGGTCCAGATGCACGTTTTTTCCCCGCTGTACGTACCCCACTCATTCTTACCGTCCAAATCAAGCCAAACAGGATTTCAGCTTCTGCAGGTCGTGATGGCGGCTGGGGATGTCATCACGGTCTGCCGCCAGCCTGAGATCGCGCAGTTTTTCCAGTGCATCCAGCAGGACAGGCAGAGGTGGCCCGCTGGCGGTAATATTGACCAGCCCTTCCTCGGGCAATGCGGCAGCCGGTCTCTCAATGAACTTCTTCACCAGCTTGTCGTGGTGTGAAGCCGCGCCCTTACCGTGCAGACCGACAACCTCCAGGTACGCTTTGACATTGTTTTGAAACCAGTCCTTGCCGCTGTTACCGTTCATCTCCTCCAGGAACTGGTCCAGGAAGCTCCTGCGCCGCATGCAATCCCGTAATAACTCCTGCTCCTCAGGCAGCATGAACAGGAACTTGTCAACCAGCACCTGCGAATAGGATGGATTATCGGCACTGCATAGACCCAGCAGCTGATCGATCACGTTTATACCGGCAAAGTCACCCGCGTTGGCGCCGCGGTAGACGTTGGGACCCACACGGTAGGGTTTGTAATACGGACGCACGCAGTTGAAAAATCGATCGGTGTCCAGTTCCGAAAACAGGTGATCGTTGAACCTGATAACGTCTTCCAGGGCCGTTTTAGCGAGTTGAAACAGATGGGAGGCCAGGGGATGGGATATTCCCATGGGCAGAATGCGCCTCAGCGCGTCTGCCGCTCGCTGGTAAGCAAATATGCCCAGCGTGTTGTAATCGAGGAACAGGAACTCATCCCTCAGCGAAGTGAACGTACGGTAAACGCCGTCTTTTGCCGGATTGAAGGTTGCCATGTGGCTGGTGGCGAAGCGCGGGGTCACGCCCAGCGTGGTTGCCAGGTGCAGGGCAAGCGCGGAGGCTTCAACCAGGGGGGAAGTCGTCTCCCGTGACGGTTCGGTGATATCATGCCGGCGGCAGGCGGCCATGAAAAACCCGACACAACCGAGCAGGTTGTACTGCCGGTCAAACCCCTCGTCCGTATTGCCTTCCTTCAGCAGGGGTACGATGTGGCTGTTGCCTGCCTCAACCAGGTTGTCCTTGATGGAATTGCCAACGCCGGCAACAGCCTGCCGGTCTTCCTGCGCGAAATAAATCTCTTCCAGCTCGGTGTTCATCTCGACGAATGACGTGCGCAGCCAGTCGTCGAACAGTTCTACGTTTTTGCTCATTTGTTGCGCACCTGCTTGCTTGGTTTTACTGCGCGAAATCTTTCCCTTAATATAATCTCAAGGTAGTCAATCCGAGCATGAATGCCCTTGATCATGGAAGTATTGCCACCAGACCTCGTATCAATAGTGTCATGCCATTCATCAATACTGTTAATCCGCGTCGCCAGACAATCAAACCGGAGTCTCGGCAGATGGAGACCCGAACGAATCAATTCGCCTATCACCCCATAATTTTTGCGCATTCAGTACCAGATTGGTGCGCAATATAAAAACATAAGGTATAAAAAAACGGAAAATGCCTTTTTACTTGTTTATTAGTAAGAAATAAACTGTCCGAATTGCCAGTATCGGTGTAAAACTCCCCACTTATCCCGCATTAAACCAGTTGCGCCTGTACTTTCGTACAGTTGTAAGTCCGGCCGTTATTGGGTGAAATTTTCATCAAGGGCGGCGTCATTCCGAATTGGTTTAGCGGTGCTAATTCGGGTCCACCTCTGATACGCCGCCCCCTTTGACTACATTATGGCAACTATAAGAGAAAACAACGGCGACGCCAGCGCCGATTCCGGGACAACGTACACAATATCTCTCGGCGACGTTTTCCAGGGGACACTTGATCTCGCTGGAGATGAAGATTGGATCAGCGTCGAACTGACCGCCGGGACGATATACGATTTTACCCTCAGCGGTGTTGATTCCGCGCTGTTCGTACTGTTCGATTCGACTGGAAACCGTATCGTCCAGGGCGGCGTCACTTCTTCCGGCGCAAAGCTCATCTCCAGCCCCGACGCTACTGCGACGTATTACATCCAGGCAGCCAGTTCCGATGGTGCTTTCTCGGGAGACTACGAGCTTTCCCTTGTCGAGAATACAATCCCCGTGGGCAGCTACGATGAGATTGCCGACTACCTGACCGATGGCTACTGGGAGTGGCTGGACGAGTCAAGGGCGGCTTTTCCCGTCGGGCCCGGCGGGACGCTGAGTGCCGATATCTCAGTGTTGACCGAAGAGGGCCGGCAACTGGCTCGCTGGGCGTTTGAGACATGGACCAACGTCACCGGCATCAGTTTTGAGTTTGTTGAAGACAATAATGCAGACATCGTTTTCATAAGCGAGCCTGAAAGACCTGCGTCCGGTGGTCCGTCAGCAATACGAAGCGGATTGATCATTTCGTCCGGCGTCAATATTCCACCGGGCTATCTCGATGAACATGGAACTTCGATTGACAGTTTTTCCTTTTCAACATTTATCCATGAAATCGGGCATGCGTTGGGGTTAGGGCATGCCGGGCCATATCCGGCAGATTTCGATAACCCCGTACCCACGTTTGGAATCGACAACATTTACCTGATCGATTCTTATCAGGCATCAATAATGTCGTATATCCGTCAAGCTGAAAACACTTATATCGACGCCAGTCTTGCCCTGTATGTCACACCGATGATCGCTGACATCATCGCCATCCAGAATCTCTATGGCGTGCCTGACGGCATCAACGTCGGCGATACGATTTATGGCTATCAATCCAACCTGGACGGCTACCTGGGTGAATACTTCAGGTTGTGGACCGGTGAGGCGGATCCCTTCATTAATATCGACCTGACGAATAATACCGGTACACCCACCATCAAGCCAAGATTGATTGACCTGGACAGTGACGGCGACCCCGACCTCGTCGTCGGAAATGACACCGGGTTACTCAACTATTTTGAGAACACCGGCGCCTCTGCCAACCCCGGTTTTTCGGAACGCACCGGGACGGACAACCTATTTGACGGTATTTCCGTAGGGTCTTACAGCACGCCGACATTCACCGACCTTGACGGCGATGGCGACTCCGACCTTATTGTCGGAAACAGCCATGGCAATATCGCCTACTTCGAGAATACCGGCACAGTGGCCTCCCCGGAATTCACGCAGCGCACCGGCGCAGCCAATCCTTTTGATGACATTACCATGGGTTCATGGAGCACGCTCGCACTGGCTGACCTGGACAGTGACGGCGATCTGGACCTGGCTGCCGGCATTGATGATGGTGAGGTCCATTACTATGAAAATACCGGCACGTCGGCAAATCCCGATTTCATTCAACGCACTGGCGAGGCCAATCCTCTCCACAACATCAATGCAGGTTCTTATGCCACTCCCGAATTTGTCGATGCTGACGGTGACGATGATTTTGACCTCGTCATCGGGAGTGGCAGTGAAGGTGTCCACTACTTTGAGAACACAGGCACAGCGACTTCCCCGGGTTTCACTCAGCGTACCGGCAATGATAACCCTTTCAGCGGCCTCGCTGCGGGTACATTTTTCGCGCCTGATTTTGCCGACCTCAATGGCGATGGCAATCCTGATCTCATCATCGGGAATCAAGCCGGTAACATCATCTATTTTAAAAACACGGGAACGCAAGCCGACCCCGGGTTTTCACCACAAAGCTTTGTCAACCCGACGACATTTACGCTCTATGACAATGGCGGTGACGACACGCTGGACCTGCGCATGGATAAGAACGACCAGCGGGTTTACCTGCGCCCGGAAGGTATCTCGGATGTATACGGACTGACAGGCAACCTGGTTATTGCGCGGGATACGGTCATTGAGAATTTCATTGCCGGTTCAGGGAACGATCTGGTTGCCGGTAATGCCGTTGCGAATTACATCAACGGACGTGATGGAGATGACAGAATATGGGGCAGTGATGGCGACGACATTCTGGAGGGCGGCGCCGGCGCTGATCGGCTAGAAGGAGATGCGGGGATGGACTGGGTGTCCTATCGCGAATCGGGTGCTGCTGTGACAGTGAATCTTGCCGATTCCACGGTCTCGGGGGGGCATGCCGAGGGTGACGTGCTTACCGAAATAGAGAACGTGATTGGGTCAGATTACGATGATGTACTGGTTGGTAACGGCGGCGCCAACCGATTGGAAGGCGGCCCCGGTGGCGACATGCTCGACGGTGGGCCGGGGTCTGATACGGCTTCTTACCAGAATTCCGCTGCCGCAGTCCTGGTGCGCCTGCATGACGCCCGCGCGGTCCGGCTCGGTGATGCCGAGGGGGATACGCTGGTTAACATTGAGCATCTTGTGGGCAGCGCACATAACGACATACTGGCGGGAGACGGGGAGGATAATGTGCTCAGGGGAGGGGGCGGTCACGACGATTTGTACGGCGGCCCCGCCGGTGGTGACGATGAGATATACGGGGACGCTGGTGATGACAGGATATTCGGCGGCAGAGGAAACGATACCCTGACCGGCGGTGAAGGGAATGACTTGTTAAAGGGCGGTCCCGGGGAAGATATATTAATTGCTGATGGTGACGACATGGATGTGCTGTATGGCGGGCCTGACAGTGACACATTCCGGTTCTTCCCGAGCGACCTGGGGGGCGGTACAATCCGGGATTTCAGCGACGGTGAGGATGTGATTGACCTGACGCAATTTACCGGCATCAGTTCCATGGACGACCTTGACATAGTGGAACACGGGGACAATGTGCGTATAGAGGTGTCCGGCACAGACTACCTGACTATTATCATCCTGTCGGATTTCGATGTGAGCAACCTGGATAATTCGGATTTCCTGTTTTAAGCATCCTGAACTTTCTTCAGATCCAAGTTCCCGGTCATTTGCGCAAGAACTCAGTTGGTCATATGGCGACCGGCACTATGTAAAAAACAGGAAGCCGTTTGGAATTTTAGTTAACCTTTTGTACAAAGATCCAGCAGCCGAAATCGCCTATAAATCGTAACCTCCTTGACCCCCTCCCGGTAACCGGTTCCACCTGCCGTTTGTGAATAACCCGGGTGAATCAATCGACCTGTCCCGCCAACGACCCCACAAGAAGACAGGGATGATTTTGGAATGGCAACGTTACGCGGAACGAAATGGAGTGATTTTTCCGTGAAAGGAAATGCTCAACGACCGGACGCCACGTTTGTATTTGCAAGCAATCGTGGACCATCATACAGCGACACATGAGTTTGCCCGTTGTTTAACGGGTGTTATTTTTTCTTATAGCTTTTTATAAGGTTGACCCTGATCTTTTGGAGGTATTATTAATTAACAGCGTGAGAAAAAGTCAACGGCGCAATTTCTTCAGCGCTTCGATTTTTCCAGTCCAACTGCGGCGCCATTTGCTCGATGCTCCGCAAAACTCCCTGCAGCTTCTGACTGCTGCCTTCATAATCCAGGGTCAATACCTCCCCCTGCTCAACCACTTTGACGCCATCCACGTAGACATCGCGCACCGCGCGCTCAGCCGCTGCATATATCAGACTGCGGATCGGGTCGCGTACCGGCTGCATGGTCGGGTGCTTCAGGTCCACCAATACAAGGTCTGCCCTGGCGCCAGGCGCCAGACGGCCGAGATCATCGCGTTGAAGCGCTTTGGCGGCGCTGGTGGTGACGGCATTGAAAACATCAGCTGTCGTGATACTGCCTGTATGCCCTGAAATCACGCGGCCGCACATCACTGCCAGCCGCATTTCCTCAAGTATATTGTGAGGATACGTATCCGTTCCTATGCCGATGTTGACTCCGGCGTCACGATAGCGGCCAAAATCCTCGAGTGTCCGGCCAAAATAGCGCGCGTAATAAGTCGGGCAGTGAACGATGGAAGCGCCGCTCTCAGCCAGTATTTCCAGGTCGTCCCGCGTGCCCCACTCCATGCACTCATGGTGGTGGTCCAGCATGATGGAATGAGCGATGATGACGTCCTCATTCAGAACGCCTGTGTCGCGCATATATTTGATCGGCGTCGTGCCGTGTCGCCGGGTGATTTCCTGGAATTCGTGGATATTGTAGGCACCGTGCACCTGCATCGGCGTGCCGCGCTCTCGTGCGGCGTCAAGACTCGCCTTCAGCAACTCCGGTGTTACTGTTTCAAGCTGGGCCGGCATCACCATCGCCTTAACGGTCGGATGGGTGTTATTGCCGGTAAGCTCATCGAGAAGACCCAGGGTGTTTTGCATACTCGCCTGCCCGCCGTCTGCCGCCCAGGGGTAGTGGAGTTCAGAGCCGACCCTGTCCCACATGGCATCGTTTTCCGTTGAGGTAAACATGGGCGCGAAGTAGACGCGCATGCCGCTGCGAGCGGCGCTATGAAAAAGATCGGGAACAGGCAGACAGGACTCGGCCAGGGTTGTTACGCCGCTTTTCAATAGTTCCGCCAGGGCGAAGTCCATGCAAACCGGCCAATAGTCCGGTGATGCGCTGAATGTCTTGATATTCACATACCAATCAAGCTCACCAGCTATGCCGTCGCCCGCGTCTTCGACAAAGCCTTTCTCCATACCCAGGCCAAAGGTATGGGAGTGAAGGTTAATCAGGCCGGGCATGACACATAGCCCGTCCCCATTTATTTCGTGATCTGCCGTGCCATTATAATTTTTCCCGACATAGATGATTTCGCTACCTTTGAACACAACATCTGCGTTGTGCATATATTCGTGCCGTTGATTGTCTGCATTCCAACTGACTACCCAGTCCGCATTCTTTATAACGTTGGTTTCTGTCATATCTTTTCTCACGTACTAACGGATCTTCAGACACAGCTTACCGCTGAATGATGCGGACCGTATCGCAGCAAACATCTCTTCACACTTATCGAGCGGGAAGATCCTGGCCACCGGCAAGCTGAAACGGCCATCTTGGAAACGCTCCGCCAGGTAGTCGTTACCGGTTTTCCATTGCTCCGAGTCAGGTGGAGCAGATCGAAATACGTCGAAAGGCTGGTAAGAACCGCAGTTGCGGTACAACCTGTCATGGAACTCCTTGGCTGATCCGGGCCACCCGGCATCACCCGTATTTCCGATATTGATAATGTGCCCCAGGACGGCGAGGGCATCCATGCTTTTCATCAGTATGTCGCCACCTAACGGATCTATTACCAGGTCGACGCCGTAACCGTCAGTCACTTCCCGCACACCGGCAACAAAATCCTCTTCGCCCCGGACAAACACTTTTCTTGCGCCGGCAGCTTCGGCCTGGGCAGCTTTTGCCGCAGAGCTGGTAGTACCCATTACCGTTGCCCCTTTCTCAATAGCAAGTTGCGTGACTGCCTGGCCCACGCCGCCGCTTATGGAATGGACCAGCACAATATCGTCCGGTTTGAGTTGGTAGACCGTGAACAACAAATGATAGGCAGCAAAGCCCACGCCTCTGAACGCCGCGGCTTCAGCAGTCGGCGCATCAATTGATAAAGGCGTCACAAAATCCGGATAGGTGACCATAAACTCCGCAAAAGCGCCTGTGAGCGCCGGAGAAATCGCTGTCACCACCTGGCCGATCTCAAACCCTTCAACTGCTTCACCAAGAGCAGCAATTTTCCCGCTCACTTCAGCCCCGGGAATAATGTTTTCCAATGCGACATAGGGTTCGGAAGCCAGTTGGCCGGGATACACACCCCGGCTTATCATCGTATCGGCCCAGTTAAGCGAACCGTAGTGACACTCAATTAATACTTCTCCCGGACCCAAACGAGGTTTCGGCACTGCGCGCATTTCAACCTTTGCATCAGGGGCCGCTTTTTCAACAAAAGCGGCATTCATGACCAGTTCCGGCATCGTGTTTTCTCTTGCGGGTCAGGTTTTGTTTATAAATCTGTGTAGTTCGATTCATTCATTTACGGCTAACAATAATTTCCCCGCTACCTGTCTTGATTCGAGGCGTCTGTGCATTTCCGCCGCCTGCTCCAGGGGGTACTTCTCAACGATATTTACTTTCAGCCAGCCATCCACCAGGGCTTCAATCATATATTTCCTTCCTTGTTCCCATAGTGGAGAGCCCGGTATTACGTGCTGGAGGTGAAAACGGGTAAAGGAAATGGATTTTGGCATGGTACGTTCACGTATATTGTTATAGGGTTCGCCTTCCGCCTCACCTATGTTAATAACATGCCCCAGGTAACGCATGGCATCATAAGTCCTGTCCAGAGTCGATGCACCAAGCGAATCAATGGCAAGGTCGATCCCCGCACTGTCGGAAAACTCGATTGCGGCTTTGACAAAATCCTCCTCCCTGTAGTTGACGACGCGTTTTGCGCCATACTCCAGGGGGAGTTGTTCCTTGCCGGGTGTTCCGACCGTACCGATTACCTCGGCGCCGGCATGAGTCGCCATTTGTGTCACGTATAAGCCCACACCCCCTCCGATGGCATGGCAAAGGACCTTATCTCCGGGCTTGATTTGATAAACGGTATGCAGCATGTGATAAACGGTCAAACCCTGAATCGGAAACGCGGCGGCGAGATCAAACGGTAACGCATCAGGTATCGGCATGACATCCGCTTCAGCCACGGCTACCTGTTCGGCGTATCCGCCACCGTTGGTAAGAATTGCACATACCCGGTCACCCGGTTTAACTTTTGTTACATTTGAACCCACCGCCGTCACCGTGCCGGACACCTCAAAACCGATGATCATGGGGTAGTTCATGGGATGTGGATAATGCCCGGCACGCACCATGGTATCCGCCCAGTTGCAGCCACAGTAGACAATATCCAACAGTACCTCATTGTCTCCATAACCCGGTACCGGCGTATCCCTGAATTGCAATACCTCAGGGGAGCCGGTTTTTTCAAGATGAATTGCCCGCATTGTCTACTTCCTCATATTGATTCTGGTGTGTGAGAGATGCCGTTATTCAGTTTTCACACAAAAACCACCCCGTTAATCCGTGCTGCCTGATGATTCGGCGCGCGCATAAAACGAGGCTCGATATTTATCCAGCAGTTCCCGTGAAACAGGCATGCGATAGGAGATATTTTCCCATCACCGGCCAGATTTTGTCGGCGCCCGGGTAGACTTCTGCCGGAATGTTTTCGGTGTAAAGATCAACCCAGACAATTGTCTTTTTTTTTGACATGCGACTTACTCCCCGGAACACATTTGCGTTGAGCAATGTTTCAGGAAAAGGCTTGCGGATAATGCCGGCGGGCATACTCTTCACTGATATAACCCGCGCGCAAATCGGCATTCACTTTTTCCGGATCACGTTTTACAGGATTGCCGTGGCCACCGCCGCCGCCTGACATGAGGCGAATTGCGGCTCCTTTCGCCACCTTCAAATCCGTGACTTTGGAAAACGGTTTTATTTTCCCATCTGTTGTAATCATCACGGCCCGATTGGAACGTCCCGGCAACCCCCCGTCCAGCCCGAACACCTCATGCTTTGTCTGCTCAATCGTGGACGTAAGGGCACAGTCTTCCAGCAGCCGCCACTCGAGGTCAACACCGCAACCGCCGCTGTTCGCACCCGCCCCCCCACTGTCGGTTGCCAGTTCATAGCTTTCTATGAGCCAGGGACATTTCGATTCCCACAACTCCATTGAACCCTGCCGGCTGAATGCCAGGGCAATGTGAATCGCGGTACTGCCGTCACCATGTATGCTCCCACCCTGACCTACGGGGTTCCAGGACCCGGCGGCCCAGGATTCACCCGTGCCTTCGCGGTTACCCCACCATATCAGCGCCATGATATCGGCGCCGCTGCCGGCAGGCACCAAATCGGGCAGCGCATCTCCAAGCGCCTTGATAAGCCCCTCCAGGATAGGCATTCCGGCCCAGCCGAACATGAAGCACGGGGACGGCGGCACAGGGTGATACATACTTCCTTTTCTTGTTATCACCCGAACCGGCCGAAAGTGGCCTTCATTGGTAAAGGAGAGGGTATCGGCCAACGCTCCGATAACCACCCGTGCGAAACATACCGCTGTGGGCAAAGGGCAATTCATCGGACCGGGGTGTGCATCCGGGGCATTGGTGAGGTCTACCGTGACATCGCTGCCCGCTATTTCCAGTTCCAGTGTAAAGTTGATTTTCCTGTTATCCAGACCGGAATTGTCCAGGCCGGTTCGGGCTGAATAACGGCCATCCGGTATCTTCTCGATACAGGCCCGGGTCGCCTCCTCTGCGTGGTCAAACATCAGTTCTATACTGGTATTGAAGACATCCCGTCCGAACCTGTTGATAACCCTGGTAAGCTCTTTAGCCCCGACCCGGCAACAGGCAACCTGGGCATTGAGATCACCGATTACCGCATCGGGCATACGGGAGTTGGCCCGCACCATGGCCAGGAGATCCTCGTTCACTTTGCCCCGCCGATAGATTTTCAGGCCCGGGAAAAATACTCCCTCCTGAAATACATCCCTGGTGTCCGTGCAATAAGGGTCCTTGGCTGCAATGTCCATCCAATGGGCTTTACAGGCAGCATAACCAACGAGTTCGCCATCCTCTAAAAATACGGGCATGACAATCGCGGCATCCTGGGCATGGGACCCGGTATTGTAGGGCCAGTTATACAGCACCAGGTCACCCGGTTCCATATTGTCTGCGCCGCCGGCCCCGTTTACCGCGGCTTCCACGCAAAAATTCATGGTCCCCATGAAAGTCGGCAAGGTCGGCGCCTGGGCCAACAGGCGTATATTCCTGTCATACAGCACAACTGCAAAATCCAGCGCTTCGTATACAATCGGCGAGAAGGACGTGCGCACCAGGGCCCTTTTCATCTGGTCTGCGGCTGAGTTCAGCGAGTTGCGGATAAGTTCCGTCACCACAGGATCGGCGCCCAGCGCCGCTCCGCCGCGGGAACCTTCTATTTCAAATATGGAAATGTCGTCTTGATTCGCCATCTGTTTTCGCTCCCCTGTCACGGCTGTCCGCCTGGATAACGTCTTCAGTTTTTGTAAATGTACATACACCCGGATGCGTCCATTTCCAGCCTGAAACCGGCGTCCAGGTACGTCGTGCTCGTCAGTTCATTGATTATTGCCGGCCCTTGAACGGTTTCGCCTGTGTCGATATCCCGTTGCGCAATAACCGCAAAGGTCATGTATTCACCACGGGTAAAAGAATAGGCCTCACAAGCGCTCCGTCCTGGGGGTGTGCCGCCCTGTGCATTAACGGCATCATCGCGGCTGGGCAATGGTTGTATTACGGTTGCGCGAACCGACACAATTTGTGTCGGCACATCAAGAACCCCTCCAAAGGCTTCGCGGTATTTATCACAGAACAGTTCAAGGATTTCCCCCGGCGCGGCGCTAATCACACCGTTCTCGCTAGGCACGGTGATGGTTAAACTGTGCTCCTGTCCGAGGAAGCGCATATCGACTGCCACTTCCTTTCTTATTGCCAGTTCACCGGATGACTGCCTGCCGTGATGTCCGGACAGATCCGCGAACAACTCCTGTGCAATTGCATTGGCCGTCAGGATGCCGCTCTCGTCAAGTGGCATGATGCGCGTTTTTGCGCGCGTGCTGGTAGGATCGGCGCCCAACAGTCCCCAGGCGGAAAAGGCCCCGGCGTAAGGCGGCACGATAATGCGGGAGATTTCCAGGTCCAGGGAGAGCAGACAAGACCATAATGGACCCGCGCCGCCAAAGGACATCAGCACCAGACCGGTAGGATCGATGCCTCGCTCTACCGTAATCTCACGCACCGCATCCGCCATCGCCGACGTGGAAATACGCATAATCCCCTGGGCTGTTTCGTCAACGGAAATACCCACTTCTTCCGCCAAATTCTGCAGCGACCGGGTGGCGAGTTCGCGCTTCAGGGTCAGCCCGGATTCAAATTCACCAGTGCCCAGCATACCCAGGTAGAAGGCGGCATCCGTTGTGGTTGCCCTGGTTCCACCGTTCCCGTAGCAGGCGGGACCGGGATCCGCGCCTGCGCTCTCAGGTCCGACTCGTAACAGGCCGCGATCCATATAGGCGATAGAGCCGCCTCCGGCGCCGATGGAGCGTACATCCACCCAGGGGATCTGCAGCGGCATACCTACAATTTCACCCTCGTATAACAGTTCCGGGCGCCCGTCAATCACCAGGCTGGTATCGAAACTGGTCCCCCCCACATCCGCACTCACCACTCCCTTTAAATCCAGCTTTTTTGCCAGCTCCGCGGTTCCTGCGACACCCGCTACCGGACCCGACATTATCGTTTCAAAGGGGCGTTCCGATGCTTCGTCAAAGCTCATTGAGCCACCACCGGAGCGGGTTATCAACATGGTTCCCTCGAAACCCCGGTGCCTCAGTTTTGCCTCAAGCCTGCGGAAATATTCGGTGATAACACCGCGTACAAATGCATCGACTACCGTGGTCGTGGTGCGTTCATATTCCCTGTATTCACCGGAAACACGGTGAGACAAGGAAATTCCCCCCTCGAAACCGGCGCTGCGCAGCAGGCGTTCCGCTTCCAGTTCGTGTTCCGGATTTGTATAGGAATTCATAAAGGCAACCGCTATGCTGGTCACGCCTTCCCGTTTAAACACGTCAAGCGCCGCCGTGACATCTGCAGGTACTAATGGTTTGTATATGTCACCATCGGTAAAGATGCGGCCCCTTACCGGCAGCCGCAGATGCCGCGGCACCAACGGTTCCGGCCTCTGCCAGAACAAGAGGTTCTGGTATGACCTGTCTCCGCGGCGAAGTTCCAGTACATCGCGAAACCCCTCCGTGGCAAGCAGACCGACCACGGCGCCCTTCCGTTGCAGCAAGGCATTCAAGCCGACTGTCGTACCGTGCATGAAAAATTTGTCCGGTCCCGCCGACTGTTCGAGGGGCACCGCCTGCCTGACTGCATTGATACAACCTTCATCCGGTGAATGCGGTGTGGTTGGAACTTTACACGCAGTTACCGTCTTATCTGCATCGTCATAGAAGAGTAGGTCAGTAAACGTACCACCGATATCAACACCTATTCTGGTTGTCATTTCAGTCTTTATTCCACAGGCATTTCACGTATGTCCAGCCAGGCCGGTTGGTGAAACAATCCGGGTCATAAATAAAAAATCAGCAGGAGTTGAATTTAATTTGACTATAAAGCCTTGATTTTATCCATCAATGTATCGAGATCTACAACGTCGGCGTACCTGTTATGAACATCCTTCAGATTTTGAATGTGCGCATCCAGACCTAACAAGTCCCCTACGCATTGTTCCGGAAGGATTGTCCTGAAACCGTGACTGAAACTTTCCACTGTAGATGCGCGAATGCATCCGGATGTATTCGCTCCGGTTATCACGACAGTATCACAGCAGTTTTTGATCAACACCATCTTCAATTCCGTGCCAAAAAACGCTGACGGCACCTTTCTTGGCGCCATAACGATATCGGATTCTTCCAGCGTAAGCTCATCACAGATTCCCGCCCATTCCGAATCTGGCTCCAGCATGTCGGTCAGATGCTTTACTTTCCAGTACGGCGTATCCAGACCATCCTTGCGCCAGGCAAGTGTTGTATGTATCACCGGTAACTTTTTGTCGCGAAACACCTGTGCAAGTTTCGCGGTATTCTCAACACACTGATCGAGTTTAAAACCGGTCAGGTTTTGCAACATGGGTGAGTCGTGATCACAAAACATCTTTTGCAGATCGACAATAACCAGTGCGGCCTTGTTACCCAGACCGATTTCGCCTTTATTCGTCCAGTGTTCTTCTACTGCCATAAGCTGTTATCTCCGGATAAGTCGTTACTGGTTAGTCGAATTGTTCAGAAAAATGACCGGAGCGCCCGTGTCCGGATCAAATATGGGCATAAACGTTTTGGCGATGGATAACCGGAAGTTTTTTTGTTTCATACCCTCTCCGACAACCGTTTACAGCGATGTTATAAACCAGATAAAAAAGGCAGGATAATTATGCGATTCGATTCCGGAAAATCAGTCAAATTCAATATGATTGAACATTTAGCCTAAAAACATCCGGACTGACAACTGTACGGAAGTACAGGTCTGGAAAAACGTCTAAAGCAGGTGGCAGCGGTGCGGGTCAGTACCGAAACGGAAACTGGTTGACCGCGATAACTCCGTCACTCATGACGAAAACCACGTCCTGAAATGCTACGGGATTTTCCATAGGGTTGCTGTACAGCACGATGATGTCCGCATCGTAGCCTGCCGTCAATTGTCCGGTTTGCTCTGCCATGCCCAACATCTCCGCCGGCCCCAGGGTCACGGTTTGCAGCGCCTCCCAGGGCGTCATGCCGTTTTCGGCAAAAGCCGTGACCGTTTGGGATACCCGCGACCAGCTGTCATGGCCGTAGCCGGTGTCGGCGCCGGCCAGGATACTGACGCCGGCCTGGTGCGCGCGCTTGAAGGTCTCCACCAGGGTCAGGTCATACTGGGCTACATTGAAAACGTTGTAGTCAACGGTAGGGAAGTGCCAGTATTCGGAGGCTCGTTCGACGTTCCTCCTCATGGCGAATTCCAGGAGGGCATACTGGCCGTTTTCTTTCATCTGGCGAAACTGCTCAACTGTAGCCCCGGCGACGTGTTCGAGGCTGGCGGCGCCACCGTCGATCGCAGCCTGTATCGCACCTACGCCAAAGGCGTGGATCATAACCTTGAGGTCGTATTTGGCGGCTTCTTCCACCACCACCTTGACGTCTTCAGCGCTGAATGCCTGTTTGCGCTTGTCGTAGCGGGCACCCTCGCCGAAACCGGACACATTGGTGCGCATTTTTATCCAGTGCACCCCCCGGTCGTGACCGATACGCACCAGTTCGCGCATGTCCTCATGGGTGCGGATGCCTTGGTGCAGCCGGGCCAGGCGCGGGTCGGCAAGTATTGCATTGTGCGGCCCGAAATTGATGAACTCCCGCATGACGTAAACGCTGCCCGCGGGGATAACCTCGGGCCCGATCATGCCGCCGGCGTGGAACAAGGCGTTCATCGCCACGTCGAGGAAGCCCACCGTCTGCGCGTTGCGCGCGGTGGTGATGCCGGCGTGCAATGCGCGCCTGGCGCCATCCAGGTGAAAAAAATGGGTATGTGAATCGATATAGCCCGGCGCCACCCAACGGTCTTCCAGGTCGATCACGCGGGCGCCTGCGGGTTCCAGCGTTTCATTGGCAACGATCCTGCTGATCTTTTTGCCTTCCACCAATACTGTAGCGTTGGGGATAATTTGCCTGTTGACGACATCCAGCACGTTGCCGTTTATGAGGGCAACCTGCTCAGCCGGGACTGCGCCTGACAGGCAAAGAAGCAGACAGATTGGAACAATCACCTTTTGCATGGGCTGAACGTCTTTTCTACGTCATCGTAAAGCAGCAGGTCTGTAAACGTGCCGCCGATATCGACGCCAATTCTCGTTGCCATGGCTGCGTCACCTCTGACGCGTCCCCGTCAGCTAAAAATTGAAACCTATCCGGACGCCGCCGTGCCGCAACCTTTCCCATCTTGAAGTAGCAGTGCCCAGCGCTTCAACCACGTACTGTTCTACGGTGTATTCCTTGTTGCCTAAATTCTTTACGTACGCTTCCAGGAAATAGCTGGAATCAGCGCTGTTCCAGCGCAGCACGGTATCAAATATCTGGTAGTCTTCCTGAACGTCGGTATATGCATTGAACACTGTTCCATAATGTTTGCCGACGTGTCTGAAAGTATTGGTCCAGGCCAGGCTGCCGCCGAATACGGGAAAAGGCAGTTCATACCGGACCAGGGCGTTTGCAGAAAATGATGGCGCATAACGCAGTTCTTTATTATCAAACGGCCTGACACCATCCGGACCCGTAGCGGTCGAGCTGACTTCCGTTTCCAGCAACCCGATCCCTATCAATACGTCGATCTGTTCCGACACCAGCCAGTTCAACTCCGTTTCGAGCCCGTAAATATCAGCGTCGCCAACGTTGTCAACAATTGATGAAATCGTCCCCGCCGGAACGAAAACGTGTTGCAGGTCCTCATAATCACTGTAGAAGACCGACGCATTAAAACGCAGGGAGCCATCGAACAAGGTAGTCTTGAAGCCGGCCTCGTAATTGATAACCTTTTCGGGCTCAGACGGAGCGCCGGTGCCGGGGCTTGAGAAATTCGTGTTGAAGGCGCCGCTCTTGAAGCCGGTGGAAACGTTCACGAAAGCCAGGATGTCCTCGGTCGGACGCCAGTCTATACCCGCGCGCCCGGTCACTTCGCCATCATCGAGCCCCCATTCTTCCAGAAAAGGTATATCCGTCCCGGGTATCAATGTCGGATTGTCCAGGTCGTTGGCAATCAACAGGTCTTTTTGCTCGTCCGTATAACGTATCCCGCCGGTCAGCGTCAGTTGGTCGGTCAGCGAGTACTCCAACTGGCCGAAAACCGCCCACGTTTCGGTGTCCAGTATCGCGTCGCCATTGTTGCCAAATCGGCCAAATATCGCTGTCACTTCGACCACGTTGAACTCCAGGGTATCTTTCTCGTCGCCATAGTAGAACCCGCCCAGGATCCACTTCATCCTGTTCGTAGCGCCGGACAACCGGAGTTCCTGGCTGAAGGATTTGGAGTCGACAACGTAGTGGGTCTGTCCAAAAAACATCGGCAGGGAGTCGGCGTCAGAGGTGATTCTCTTGTCCACGGTGTTCCAGGCAGTAATCGACGTCAGTTCCATCGCCTCACTGGGAGCCCAGGTCAGCCTCACGCTGGCGCCGAACAATTCGGTATCATTGTTCAGGACGTTCGTCGTCCCTGCATGTTCGGGGTCGGTAATGGATCGATTGCCGAACAGACTCACGCACTGTAGTTTCAGTACCGCTTCCGGGGCGCAAGGCACCGGATAAATGAAATCGGTGTACGCTCCGAACGGAGTAAGAAAACCCGGAACAGCGATATTCGGGTCCCGCAGGCCAATCGAGTTATTGCCAGGTTGGATATTCTCGATATCAGTATGGCTGAGCGTCACCAGCGCTACCGCGTCATCGCCGATATCGAATTCCACCATGCCCCGCATTGACCACGCATCGACCGTGCCGTTTTCTCCGCCGGCGCTGTTTCGCTGCCAACCGTCCCGGTTATGGTACTTGCCGGCCACGCGGGCGCGCACACTGTCACCCAGCGGTCCGCCCGCCGCCAACTTGACGATCACTTCATTATCCGAACCGTAGTCCACAGAGCCCCGGACGTCCAACTCATCCGTCGGTTTCCTGGTAATGAAGTGGACCAGGCCGGCGGTGCTGTTGCGTCCGAACAAGGTGCCCTGGGGCCCGCGCAGTACCTCCACCCGCTCCAGGTCGAACAGGCTGGTTACTTGCCCTGCCGGAGTGCCGTAATAGACCTCATCAACATAGAAACTGATCGGCGGCTCATTGCCATCACCAAAATCCAGTAATTGAATCCCCCGGATATTGAACGCAGTAACGTTTGTGGCGTTTTGCATCGATACGTTGGGCATCAACACGGTGATATCCCTGGGTTCCTCCATCCCCAGTTCGTCCAGGGTATCGCCGCTGAAAGCCGTGACGGTAATAGCCACGTCCTGCAGGTTCTGTTCACGTTTCTGCGCCGTAACAATGATCTCTTCAAGCACATTGGCGGACAGGTACGCAGGAAGGCTGCATAGAATAAAGAACGCGACGAGAAGACGATAATTGATATGTTTCATGTTCACCTCGCTCTGGTTATGAGTCCATTAATCGGAACCGCCCAGCCTGCAAGGAATTCCGATCATGTGTGATACGCGTGATACTTGTTTTATTATTATTGTGATCGCCGCATCCTATCAACTGTACAAACGGACAGGTTCATGCGGGACTGTGGTTTCAACTATTCGCGAAAGAAATTTGACACTCCCCTACTCGCCGACTGGAGGACGCGACATGAAGCTGACATTCCTCGCTACGACTGCCATCGCCTTCTTCGGCGGACTGTTTGCCTGGTTTGCGGATGCCGTACAGGAGACTCGGGACGGCCCTTGCTTTTAAAAAGCCGGATTGAGTTAAAACAGGTGGTAGCGGTGGGCGACGTTCAGCGCTTTGGTACGACTGTTGACACCCAACTTGGAATAGATATTTTGTAAATGAAATTTTATTGTTCTCTCAGAGATGTTCAATTTATTGGCTATGGATTTGTTCGCTCCCCCCAGTGACAGTTCTCTTAAAATTTCCAGTTCTCTTCGACTCAATATGTCGAACGGCTTATGAGAGCCCGACCCGAATGAGACCGCGTCTTTCTTCCGAAGCGCCAGCATATTTTTGATAAACGAATTGACGTTCTCGGGCAGGTTGATGACTTTCGTGTTGTTGACGATTTGCTTAAGGCAATCTGACAACCTGGCCCCTTCGTCCAGATAAGTTCTTAACAGTACATCACCTGATTTGATTGATAATATGGCATTCAGGCAAGACAGGGCATTATCCAGATCATCACAATCCATGTGGGCCATCATGGAAATCAGTAATTTGCGGAGTAAAAACGGGCGCATCCGGTGTGCTTCGGCATCGGCTTCACACAGTGCCAGTATGTCCAATACCCGTTTGGGTTCTTTATCATACAGGGCTAAACGCGCCAGGGTAATCGACACTGCCTGTTGCTCGGACCAGGCAAACCTGTGTGAGTTTCCACCCGACTTCAGTTGTGTCAGTAATTGTTCATTCTGGGCCAGTTTCGTTGCCTCGTTCAACCGGCCTTCCAAACAATACAGTTCTACTTTCTTTGCTGCTATATGCCAATGAAGTCGGGGCAGGTTTCTTCTGTTTGCCGTATTTTCGGCATGATTTAACGTGGACAAAGCTGCATCAAGACCGCCGGTGTGATAAGCGATATCAAATGCGACCCGATATATCAGAATATATAGTTCCGGCCACCCCTCATAGCGCTCCACCTGCGCCAGTGACGAATCCACCAACTCTTTTGCTTTATGTATCCGGTTGAGTTGGTAATACACCGTAGCCAGTAAAATATGGGGCAGCGCAATGAGCGTTTTATCGGAGGAAAAATACTGTTCAACCAGCTTTTCTGCCCCACGATAATTTCTGTAAGCGACAAAGATTTCGCCTTGTACAAACTTCGCCATGCCAAGATTAAGGTGCATAAAAAATTTCGCGTACATGGTTTCGTCGTCACTGTAATGCGCCATGGCTATGCGACAGGCGGATACTGATTTTGAGATATTTCCCAGGCGGTAGTGACTCATAAATAACACGGTATGAATCCAACCTCGAAGCCAGGGGTTGGAAGCCGTATCGGAATAGGCGAAACTTTCCAGTCTATCGATAAGTTCCCCCCTGATTTCCTCATCTGCATAGCCCCACCAATAGGTATCGACAAACAATAAATCCCGCATCAAGGCATTGTTCGGTTCCTCTCCGATATTTTGTTTTACTTCATTGATATACTGATAGGCCTCTTCGGTTTGTCCCACCCGCGCCAACAGTGCAGCCTTACCCAGCGTCAGCATCGGCGCCTTATGAATCCATTTGCTCGGGATCGCATTAATGATGCTGTTAAATGTACTGATACCGTGTGTCTGCAGTATTGTCGTGCCGCCTGCCATATCGAAAAGATTAACTGTCAGTTCCATATCACCAACAGTTACAGCATGCGCGACGGCATCAAACAACATATCATTTGCGGCATACCATCTTGCTGCTTTACGATGAATATTATCAGTGTATTTCCCGCCTTTCCTGGCCAACAGGTTCTGGAGAAATTCAGCAAATAACGGGTGGTAGCGATACCACAAATTCCCGGCCTCGTGCAGGACAAATGATGCCTGGACCGGTTTAAGCTGGTCCAGTAAAGCAGCACTGTCATGCCTCTCTCTAACCGCATCGGCAAGTGCCGCGCAAACATTGCCCAGAATGGAGGTGTCAATTAAAAATTCCTGCACCTCTTCCGGCAGACTTAAAAGCACTTGATCGGTAAGATAATGCGCAATTTCATCAGACGAACCCGAAAATGCTTCATTCACTTTATTGCCGCGCCGGTTTTCCCGGGCAAGAATACGGGCCATTTGCAGCGCAAACGCCCAGCCGTTTGTGTGCATGAAAATTTCTTCGTGACTGTCCCGGTCAACCAGTTCTCCGAACAATTCATAAGATTCCTGGAAAGAGAAGCGCAGCCGTGAATCATCGATTAACAATAAATTACCCCGGGCTAATAATGTCGGTAATGCAATCGAGGGGCGGGTACGGGTAGATATGGCTATCCTGAACCCGGGAGGTAGGCGGGCCAGGAGAAGGTCGATAATATCATCCACCTCCCGAGATTGAATAATGTGATAATCATCCAGTATTAACAGCGCATTATCGCTCGCTTCTTCCAGGGCATGACAGATTACGGAAAGCCCCCGTATAACATTGCTTGAGTGCGGCCCATAATTCAGCTCAGCGGCCAGATGGTCCAGCTTAAAGCCAAGGTCATTCAGTGCTATTACGATATAAGTGATCAGGTGTAACGGGTCAGAATCATTACTGTCCAGGCTGACCCAGGCTACATTATGGTTTTCTTTTTTTTCCGCAGCATACCATTGGCTGAGTAATGAGGTTTTTCCAAATCCGGCGCCCGCAACAATTAATGTCAATTGGGATTGCCCCGTCATCAGTTGCGCAAGAAGCTCATGGCGTATGACCATCTGACTCTGAATAACAGGTGGTCGCAATTTGCTCCTTGATATGAAAAATTGCTTTTCAGCTAGAGGGTTATTTTTGTTTGTTTCAGACATCCTGCTACCGTTTAACCCGTTATTGACCTCCTCCCACTAAACCGGAACAATCCAAACTAGAGAATTCCGGCAAATCCAGCCTCAGGCAGGATGATATTTCTGATTAACACCCGGGGGTGAAAGTTCATAAATAAGATAAAAATCCAGTCCTATTTCGTCTCTGGTCATTTTTTGCATAGGGTATTAGATTATTTAATTACCCATTTGCCATAATTCTCTGTCAGACAGGTCAAGTTTTCCAAGAGGTCGTAATTCATGAATCAAAAAATCAATTGCCCACCTGATCCCGTTGTGATATATAAAAAACATCACTTCGTAGTGTAGGATAATAATATCAGAAAATTCTGCATGCCGGATACTGAATTTGACTAAGCAATATTGCTGATAAACATCCAGGAACTGTAATGAGTGAGAAAATCTTTGTACGCGCCGAATGGGGCGAACTGAAGGAATGTATCTACGGCTCATCGCACGAATTTATCTTCCCTAAATGGAACGTGGATTCGGATTTACGTCCCGTTGGTGAATTCAGGCAGATGTGGCAATCCAATCCGGGGCGAAGCCTTGAGGACGTCAATCCCGATTATTTCAGGAACTGGAAGGCGCAGATCGACGGGGTGGTTGATTTTCTCGAAAACTCCGGCATAAAAATTCATCGCGGCGCATTGATCGGTGAGGCAAACCGAAAGTTCCCGGATGGCGATAACTGGGGGTCGCCTACCGGCTGGCACCGGGACGGCTTCGTAACCATCGGCAACAACGTCATCGAATTGGCGCCCCGGACGATGTTTCACCGCCGCCAGCGGTTCGCTACACGGCATATCCTGGTGCAGACCATGGAACGCGGCGCCAGGTACTTTGCCCAGCCGGACTGCGGCGCCGATCAGAGTATTGATGCGCCGGGATGGGGCTACCTGGAAGGCGGTGATGTTTTTGTCCTTGATAAAAAGATCCTGGTCGGCCATTCCGGGCATTGCAGCAACCCCGAAGGCGCCCGCTGGCTACAGCATATGCTGGGTGAGGAGTACAGCGTGGAAACGGTAGCTGTGGACCCCTCCTGCTTTCAGCATCTCGATTGTGTGCTTTGCACCCCCCGTGAGGGTGTTGCCATTGCCTGCATCGAAGCTTTCCCTGACGGGTTGCCCGTATATATCCGCGACTGGGACATCATTGATGTCAGTAAGCAATACTGTAACGATGCCTTGGGCACGAATCACCTGGTCATTGATGACCAGACTGTCATTGTCCCCGCGGAAGAGGAACATGACTGGATGGAGAAGGAGTTGAAAAAACGCGGGTTTGAGGTTATTCGTCTTCCATACGGCTATGTATATCGTTGTGGCGGCTCTTTTCGCTGCGCCCACCAGCCGTTGATTCGTCTGTGAACCATAATCGGCATGAATTCCACCAGGATTAATGGGGACAGGCTGTGGGACAGCATCATGGAGATGGGTCGACATGGCGCATTGCCCAATGGCGGCTGCCGCCGGTTGGCCCTTACCAAAGAGGACAAGATGGGACGGGACCTGTTTGTCCGGTGGGCAAAGGAAGCCGGATGTATCATATCGGTTGACGAAGTCGGCAATATCTATGCCAGGCGCAACGGACAGGATCCCGATTTACCGGCCGTTGCCACCGGCAGTCACCTTGACACCCAGCCCCATGGAGGCAGGTTCGACGGAATTTATGGCGTGCTGGCAGGCCTGGAAGTCGTTCGGGCGCTGAACGACAACAATGTCAGGACCCAAAAACCGGTTGACGTGATTGTATGGACCAACGAGGAAGCGGCCCGTTTTTCACCTCCACTGACAGGTTCACAGGTGTTTGCCGGGAAATTGAAAACGGCAGAAGTACACCAAACCAGGACCAAGGATGGAACAAGGGTAATTGATGATCTCAGGAACATAGGTTATTACGGCAGTGAAATAGTGGGAACACGAAAGTTTGATTCCTTTATAGAAGCGCACATTGAACAAGGCCCGATCCTGGAACATGAGGCAAAAACGATAGGCGTCGTGGATTGTGTCCAGGGCGCTTTTGCCGCTGAAGTGACACTTACCGGCGAAGACGGCCACGCCGGTACGGTTAAACTGAATATGCGCCGGGATGCTTGCCTGGGCGCTGCCGAGATGATTGTCTATTTAAACCGGCTGGCAATAGACACGGATGATTCCGTGAAGATGACGGTTGGCACCCTTAACATCACCCCGAATTCCATCAGCACCATACCCGGTCGGGCTTGTTTTACGATTGATTGCAGACATCCTGATACGGCGATACTGAGTTCACTGCTGACTGACGTTAAGAGGGGGCTTGCCGAACTAGCTGATAAACGGGCTCTCGGATTTGAATTCAGGGTTTTGTTGAAGAAGCAACCGGTAAGATTTGACCGGGATATTGTATCTGTTATTGAACAGGCTACGAAAAACCTGGCGTATCCTTACAAACGGATGTTAAGCGGGGCAGGACACGACGCGATGAATATTGCTGAACTGGCACCGACGGCAATGATATTTATCCCCTGCAAAAACGGCATCAGCCATAATGAAGCAGAATATGCGTCTTCATCTGACGTGGCTGCCGGGGCTAATGTGCTGTTACATTCAATGATCGAACTTGCGGGAGTGGGTTGAATACCTATATGAGATAGACCTGGCTGCGCTCATTGTTGTTCTGTGAGTAATCCCATTGCCAACACGGTCATTATTTCGTTCAGGTTCTCCAGTTCCTGCCTGTGTTGCAGAAGACATGCCATGATGCTCCCCAGCAGGACTGTCAGGAAGACAAACGGGTCCACCTTCCTGAACCTGCCCTGATTATGACCGAGTACAATGAGCTTATTGAGCCTGTCATAGAGCGGCTGTAACAACGATGGGACCAGGACTGATTCCGGCGGACCCAATACGGCATTGACGGCAGGCAATCCACCGGGGGTGGAAAAATCCCGCGCCAGTATGCGCGCATACGCTTTGTGTCGAGCCAGGAAATTCACCAGTTCGTCTACGCCTTTGCTTATAGTTACAACCGGGTCGGGGTCTTCATCATCCTGGAACTGGTGCGAAAGCTGGATAAAAGCGCGTTCTGCAACGGCTGTCAGGATCCCGTCTCTCCCTTTGAAATGCGTATACAGAGAAGGACGTTGAATACCCAGTGTTTTGGCAATTTCATCCAGAACGAGTCCATCTATTCCCCGTTTTGCTATCATTTTCTCCGCTTCGTCTACAATCAGATCGCGGGTCCTGGCCTTGAGGTGTCTTTTTCTCTTCCGTCTTATAGTCATTGAACTTTCACAGATTACATGCTTAACAGCAGTTTACCTGATACTGTTCTGCTTTCCATTTTCTCATGCATCTCTCGACACTGCTCCAGAGGGAATACCGCTGCAATGGGAAGATCAAGTTTCCCCTGGGCAAAAGCAGTTGTTACATATTCCACACCCTTGCGCCAGGCTACCGGGTTTTGCATGGCATGAATGGTTTCAAATCCTGCAAATGAAGTTGAACGCTCGTATAATTTATCCCGCAGGTTCTCAACCGGCCACCCTTCGGCTTCACCGATGTTGATAAGACGGCCATAGTGACACAGTGCATCCAGACTGCGATAACCGGTTTCACCGCCCAGAGAATCGATCACCAGGTCGACCCCCCGGCCATTGGTGTAATCCAGGACGGCCTCGACAAAATCCTCCTTGCTTCGATTAACAATACGCTCGGCGCCGTATGCCAGCGCCTGCTCGCCCTTCCTGTCCGAACTAGCCGTACCGATTACCCGGGCCCCTGTCTGTGTGGCTAATTGTGTAACCATCAACCCCACACCACCGCCTATGGCATGGATCAACAGCGTGTCTCCTTCTTTCAACGAATACGCAGAATTCAGCAAGTGATAGGCAGTCAGGGAAACGATTGGGAAAGCAGCGCCCAGGGTATCGGGGATGGATTCCGGAAGCGGTATGACCAAATCAGGATGCGCGACACATTTTTCAGCGTATCCGCCGCTTGGCAGGATTGCTGCAACACGTTGACCTTCACTCAGTCCCTTCACGTCCGTGCCACACTTGCTGATTGTCCCGCAAACCTCCTTACCCAGTATCATCGGGTAGGTGAGGGACTTGTCGGGATATACCCCTCTGCGTTCCTCCGTATCCATCCAGTTACAACTGGCATAGCGGACATCGATCAGAACTTCACCGGGTCCGCTCTCAGGCTCCGGTATCCGGGTTAATTCCAGTTGTGATACGTCACCGGGCCGTTTTATGACAATCGCTCGCATAATCGCTTTTCACTATTTCGTTCTAGTTGGCTTTTTAGGAGTTTACTACCTGGGAATTTTTGTCTATACTACACTATGTAGGGTAATCATAAAAGATCAGGTCTGACCTGCAGGGAGTGTCAGCAAGGAGATAACGGGAAGTTACTATAAATCGCTGTTCAGGAATCCGTCTCAAAACCAGGTGACTATGTTGTGATGGAAGCCTTGATCGATTGTTACATGGTGTTTTCTGCCTGCCCGCAGGACATTCTGGGTTGTCATCCGGATAACATTGTAAAAGAAGCAGAATTCCAATTACTGGATTAGCAGTAAATACCTCTTTTAGGGTTGCTGCCACACAGACCGGTTGGACTGTTATGAGAAACAAGGATTCAAACACAAGCTGAAATCAACTTATGTTTCAATCACGGTTGGTCCAGGCCTATGTCGTCCCCGTAGGAGTCTACCTTTCCATTTCCATCGCCGGAGGTTACGGCACGGGCAGGGAAGTGGTGGAATTTTATACGCGGCACGGGGCCTACGGCGGATTATACGGTCTGGCGCTATCGGCTGTCGGTATTGCGATTCTTACTGCCTTGACTTTTGAATTTGCCCGCCAGGTAAGAGCTTATGACTATCGGACTTTTTTCAAGGCACTGATCGGTCCGTTCTGGATTGCCTTCGAAATACTTTACCTGTGTTTATTACTGCTGGTCTTGGGTGTCGTAGGTTCTGCCGCGGGAGCGATGATCGCCGAACATACCGTCATACCGGAGACAATCGGACTGCTAATCATGCTGGGTGTTGTCGCGGTGTTGATTTTTTATGGCCGCGACCTGGTAGAGAAGGTTATGGTGTTTCTCACCTTGTTCCTCTACAGCGCGTTTATGTTTTATTTCGTTGTCGTTTTTCTTGATAGCTGGGGACAAATTGCATCCGAACTGGGAAAATCATCCCCACCAGCGCAAACCGACTGGTTGTTATCAGCATCCAAGTTTACCTTGTACTCCTCCGGGGCGGCTGTGTTTACCCTGTTCGCGACCCGCGGGATCAGGACCAGGACGGAGGCGATGTTAAGCGGCGCGCTTTGTGGAGTATTTCTCATGTTGCCCGGCCTGTTTTTTCATGTTTCGTTTCTGGGTGCGCTGCCGGAAATTACAACGCAAAAAGTACCCATTCACTGGATGATCACCCGCCTGGATAATGAACTGCTGTTATCGATTTATCTGCTGGCGATGCTGGGAACCTTTTTAGGCACGGGTTCCGGTTTTATCCAGGCGCTTAATGAGCGGCTGGACAGCTGGTCGATGGAGAGGCTTGGAAGAGTTTTGCCGCCGGGTGTTCATTCCGGTGTGGCAATCGGCGGGTTATTGATAAGCGCGCTATTCGGTCAAATAGGTATAATCACTTTAATTGCCAAGGGTTATGGCACGATGGCCTGGGGTTTCCTGTTTGTATTCGTTTTGCCGGTTCTGTTTATCGCCACATATAAAATCTTTCTGAGCAAACCACCCGAAACAACCGGATAGCAGGAGAATGTCGAATTCTGCGACGGAAATAATTGCTGATTATATAACCGGGACATCGTTTTCGCATCTGCCTGATGAGGTTGTCAGAAAAGCGAAGTTCTGGTTGCTTGATTCGATTGGCTGCGGTTTCGGCGGTGTTCAGTCGGTCCTCGGGCAAACAGCCCTAAGGGCGCTTGCAAAAATCTCATCCGGCAATGCGGGAGTGTTGGGTTGCAGTGAAAAAGTCAGCGTCGGGACATCGGCATACCTCAATGCAACGCTGATCAACGCACTGGATTATGACGACAGTAGTGTTGCTGGCCATATGTCTTCGACACTGGTTGGAACCTTGCTTGCTATAAAGGAGCAGATAGATATAAGCGGGCGTCATTTCCTGCTGAGTTATATAGCGGGATACGAAGTCGGCACCAGGGTAGCAAAAGCAGGATGGCCATCGGCTGAACGGTTTGTTGAAGTGTGGGGACTGGGAACGAATCAAACATTCGGCGCCGTGGCTGCGGCAGCGAAGTTGAGAGAGTTGAATAAATTACAAACCCTGAACGCGCTGGGCATCGCCGGCGCCGGCGCACCGGTTCCGTCCGGTCAGAAATGGGGTTGGGACAATCGGCCATTGACCTGGATTAAGGATGCAGTGGCAATGCCGGCACAGGTTGGGGTCGTTTCAACTGAGCTGGCTATAGCGGGGTTTCTTGGCTGCAGGGATATCCTGGACGGCTCGCAAGGGTTCTGGAGAATGGCGGCATCCGACCGGTGTGATTTTGATTTACTGACGTATGGACTCGGCTCTGAATATTTTATTATGGATGCGAGCATCAAGACCTGGTCCTGTTGCTGGTTTATCCACCCCACGCTGGATAGTATTAAAAATATTATTAACCGACACGACCTGGCTTATCAGGATATCGCGCAAATCGATGTCTGGTCCCTGACGGACCTCAGCGAGATGTTCAACATAATCGAACCGGAGGAACTGGTGGATGCCCAGTTCAGCCTCCCTTATTGCGTAGCGATGGTGCTTTTAGGTATTCAACCGGGTCCGGGGTGGACCAACAAGGACTTGTTCCATGATGAAACTGTGTTGTCTATCGGTTCCCGGGTGAAAATTCATCCGGACAGCACGTGTGATGCAATTTTTCATAATGAGGACCGGCGTATCTCGGCGCGGGTTGTCATTACGACTACTCAGGGCGCCAACTTTGAGGAAAGCGCGCCAGCGCCCAGAGGCACGCCGATGCTCCCGGTGTCCGAAGAAGAGATCATAAAAAAATATCTTGCCATGGCGATACCGGTTGTGGGTTCCGAAAAAGCCGAGGGATTAAAAGAGTTCGTTCTGGCTCTTGAAACTTATGACAGCGTTGCGGCTTTATCGGATCTAACGACGGTGCAGTGAAATAATAATTTTTTAACATCAGGATAATTTCAACAATGAAAATATTATATTTATTATTAAGCATTACCATCTTGTCCATCCCTGTCCAGGCAGAAGAGAATGAAAGTCAACCAGCATGGCAATGGTCGGCTGAAAAAATTAATGCGGCGGTCAACAAAATCAGGGCAGGGCAGGATTTGCAACCGGCGCAATGGCCTGACGGCAATAAGGTCGCAGTGCTGTTTTCCTTTGATGCCGATAATGAAACGAATACGTTATCGCAAGGCGGTACACCGGATCCCCTGCTCCTGTCCATGGAGCAGTACGGCGCCAGGAAAGGCCTGCAACGTATCCTTGCCTTGCTGGACCGCCACGAGGTTCCAGCAACCTTTTTTATCCCTGCCGTGAGCCTGCAGCTTGCGCCCGAAATGGCCAGCTTGATCAAGCAATCCGGCCGTCATGAATTCGCGGTGCATGGCTGGATCCATGCAAGTGTTACCGGAATGACGAGAGAACAGGAAAAAAACATCATTCAGAAATCCAGGGATTACCTGGAGAGCCAGACGGGCCAGAGACCGGTTGGCTATCGTGCGCCTTTTGGTGTTTACAGTGAAAATACCTACTCCATCCTGGAAGAACTGGGTTTTCTCTATGACAGCGGACTGGCAGCGGATGATAGCCCCCACGCGCTCACCGTTAATGGCGAACCGATACAATTAATCGAGCTCCCGGGTAATGTCAATTTCGAGGATTCTGTTCTGGATCCGATGAATACGTTTACTGCCGGACTCGTCACTCCCGGAGATCTGCTTCAATCCTTCAAGGACGGTTTTGATACCTTATATGAGGAAGGGACCATGATGCTGTTTATTCTCCATCCCCATATTTCAGGCCGGGCGTCCAGAATCGGTATATATGACAAGTTGATTAGATACATGAAACAACACGAGGGCGTGTGGTTTGCAACTCATAGACAGGTTGCAGAATATGTGAACGAAGAACAAAAATAATCCATCCAGAATTGATTCTGGTGATTGGTGTTGTTCTTCTCCTGAACTGTTGTTGATCTTTCCCCCGTAATTCGCCCCACGCAGCTTGAGGGATTTCCGTACAGAAACAAACTGGATTGATCCGGATGATGCACCGGAACTCCCATTTACCTCACCGCCAGCACTCTCAGGACGGTTTCCGGTTCCCTGGACAATACATTCAATAAAACCATCGCCGGACCATTAGGGCGTCTGTCACCTCGTTCCCAGTGTCGCAGTGTATTGACACTGATGCCGAGAGCGGCGGCAAATTCACGTTGGCTCATGCCCACATCAGCCCGAATATTTTTAACATCCACGGGATCGAATTCATGAAGCACGGCCGTTCGAACTTTCCCTTCAGCAAAGTCTATCGCCTCTTCCAGTCCTGTTCTGATACTGTTGTACTCTGTATTCATCAGTTGTCTCTTTGATAATTCTGTTTAAGGTTCCGCGTTAATCCGGCCAGGGTATTCCGTTCCCCTTTGCTGAGATTTGTTTTCTCACCCTTGCCGAATACCGTGAGTAAAAACAAAGGTGTTGCATTGTTCAGATAATAGTAAATTACCCTTACACCGCTACGCTTGCCTTTACCGGACCTGCCCCATCTTAATTTACGGATTCCACCGGTACCCTGCATTACGACGCCTGCCTTCGGGCTATTGGCGAGAAAACTGACAATATCCGTTTTCTCATCGTCACGTAATAGTGAAGCAGCTTTACGCTGAAATTCAGGCAGTTCCACAATTGTTTGCACACACCAAAGAGTAATCCATTGGATTACGGATGTCAAAATTTATTAACTACAAATCAAATAAAGTCTATTTTTGTGCTGGTGAAACAGGATATACCATATATATCAATATGATAGAGGCCATCCTGGCCGACTTAGACGGCCTCATATCCAATCCGGAAAAAATGTGGGGTAAAATGTTGGTTCAATGAAATTAATAAACTAAAATATATCAATAAATCAGGTAGTTATATAACGAGTTCTATTCCGTCCCTGGCCATATTTTTGCTTGAATCGAACCGGTTAACGTCGTTGGATAAGACTGTTTTCTACCCGGCTTCCAGATATGCAAGCAGTTCCGCCGGATCCAGGACCTTCACAATCGAGCGTTTAAATCCCTTCGTATCCCGGCTGATAATCGCCTGCGCACCGACAAGATGCGCGGCTTGTTCTATTACGGCATCTTCAAAATCTGTTATTCGGCTCCGCAGCGCTTCTTCAATGACAGGCCGATTGACCGGAGCGATTTCAAACAACTCCAGCAACCGATGCAAGGCAGCTCGGGCCTCGGACTTGTCCAATACCTGTGATAACAGGTAGTCGACTGTTGTAACAGTGGTGGCACACAGGTAAGACTCCAGTTCTGATTGCTCAGTCAGGGCAAAGATTTTTGCAGCGGATTGCACAAACGGTTCCCGGGCCAACAGGAGATCAAGCGTCACGTTTGTATCGATCAGTACTTTCAGAGATATTTCTCGCGTAGATGTTTCTTGTGCGCGGAAGCGTCAATGCTATGTCCCTTGAGTACTCCCAGGAGTGAGGCAGTAACAGGGGGCAGGTCAAAGTCGGCGTCCCGATTGGCATCACCAAGGTGATCAAAAAACTCGCCTACCATTTGTGAGACAGACTTGCCGCGGCGTCCCGCCTCGGATTTGGCCTTTTTTATGAGCACCTCGTCCATTCTCAATGTAATTTTGGTATTCATGACGTACAAAATAACGAGGTTTATACGTCATGTCAAATCTTATTTTCCGGACGGCTAACAACACAGAATTAACACGCGTATCGGCATACGGTACACTTAATTATGATTCGGACGTTCCGACACAGGGGTCTGAAGCGCTTATACGAACGCGGAGACCCCAGCAAAGTGCGTATTGATCAAGTGAAACGAATCACGCTTGCTTTGGCGGACCTCGATGATGCCGACAGGCCCTCGGACCTCGACCTGCCTGGGTATCGACTTCATCCACTAAAAGGTGATTTGAAAGGGTTCTGGAGTATTACGGTTTGCCAACTGGCGAATTATCTTCCGATTTGAAGAAGGTGACGCATTCGATGTCGATTTGATTGACTATCACTAAGTAGAGGTAGAAACCATGGCCATGAAAAATCCGCCGCACCCCGGTTACAGCATCAAGGAAAACTGCTTGCTGCCTCTCCGCCTGAACGTAACAAAAGCGGCGCAGGTCCTGGGAGTGGCACGCCATACACTATCACGCGTACTGAACGGTCATGCGGCCATTTCACCGGAGATGGCGATACGGCTGGAAAAGGCTGGATGGTCCAATGCAGAATTTTGGCTACGCCGGCAAACCACCTACGACCTGGCCCAGGCACGCAGCAGGCAGGACAGGATTAATGTCGAGCGATACCAGCCGCTCACGTAAGGAAATTTTCCGAACCTTAAATAGCGTTATATCCTTTTGATAAAAGGATAATTTGATCATTTCTCGTACTGTAGCGTTTCGTTGTATTTCGTCTAAAGCCGCATTACCATATTTTCAATGTCAATTGAGGACATTTAATTTAAATGAATTTATATCGTGACTTTGAGTCACAGGAAGAAATTGATGAACAATATGACATTGGCGCTGCTGCACCGGACCGGGAATCATTCATAAACCGCGCTGTTACGGAAAGTGAAACAACCCGCCGGAATCTGAACTGTAAACTTGATATCCGCTACGGTCCGTCTCTGGACGAAACTCTCGACATCTTTCCTGCGAAGCAGGCCAACGCCCCTGTTCTGGTCTTTATTCACGGGGGGTACTGGCGCGCCTTGTCGAGTAAGGAATTCAGCTTCATCGCCAACTCTTTTGTAGAAAACGGGATCACCGTTGTTGTCAGTAATTATTCCCTCTGTCCTAAGGTCTCCATCTCCGAAATAACCCGCCAAAACCGCGCCGTGATTGCATGGTTGGCCGGGCATATCGAAGAATATAATGGCGATCCTTGCAATATTTATGTCTCGGGCCACTCAGCAGGCGGTCACCTGACGGCAATGATATGTTCGAGTGACTGGCAAGGCGAATACGGGCTCGCCCGGGATATTGTCAAGGGTGGTCTTGCCATCAGCGGACTGTTTGACTTACAACCATTTCGTTATTCTTTCTTGCAACCCACGTTGTCCTTAAGCCATGAAATTATCATGCGTGAGAGTCCGTGTTTCAGAATTCCCGAAACCGGTCCGGGTATGATATTGACGGTGGGTGAAAAAGAATCATCTGAATTTCACCGGCAAGCGCAGGAGTACCACCGGGCACGGCTGAACAAAGGTCTGGACAGCGAGTACCGCGTCGAAGCAAACCGGGATCACTTCTCGATATTATTTGACTTTATCGACCCGGACAGTTCTCTGTTCGCTGCAACAATGAAAATGCTGAAGTCCGGTGTCTGATTCAGACCCAGGCCTGGAGTACAAACTCATAGGTGGCTTGAGCGTTGAACATGTCCACGCGTTGTTGCTCAATGAGATAACCATTGCCCTGATCCTGCTTCAGTACATGCAAATAGCGGCCTGCGAAGTGGCGCACGTCTTCGCGCCGCAACTCTATCATTTGAAAACGTGAACGAACGACGATGTCACCCTTTGTCGAAATATCCTGGATCACGACGTTACCCACGATATGGTTGGTTTCCCAGATGGGTACCTGTGACCACGCTTCCGGATGTAATAACCGTTTCATTCTGATGGTCATTGTGTTCTTGTCTTCTATGAATATGGAAGGCACACCTTCCCAGTGCTCGTGGTCGGCATTTGCGGGCATCCAGTAGACGCCTTCATCCGTGAACAAATCTATGTAGTCCTGCCAGCGTTTGGCGTCAAGCAATTCCGACTGTTGATACAGGAATTGTTCGACGGATTGCTGTAGCTCGTGTGTAATATTTTGTGCCGCTTTTTTTTGTGTTGCATTTTCCATGCTTATCCCTCCATGTATTTTTTCCAGGCCTGGATCTGGTTGCGCATCGGTGTTTCTGACGTTCCCCTGTCCGGCGGGCTTTCCATCACGCCATCGCGTTCAAGATCGTGACCGAAATGCCGGTGAAAACTTACCCAGTCGTTGCCGTTTGAACCCAGCCCCTGCTGGCATTTCCAGAAGTTTTCCATATCGTCGGCATTGATCATCGTCGCCGGTGAATTTACCAGGTTATAGTAGTCCAGGGCGCGCCGGTGAATTGCTTCGGGCGCGCCTTTCAGACGGAAGTACCAGATTTCCGTCAACATCCGGTCCACGCTAAGCGGCCGCACAACACGCAATTGTTGCAATTGCGGCTGTATCCCGAGCCCTGGGTAATACATCATATGGTGGATAGGAACACTAAGGATCTCTTCCATCTTCTCTTTGCCGTAGGCTTTTGCCAGCAGGCGTTCGTATTCAATTGACTCCGGGTCGCGCGGACGCAATTTCATATAACCGCCGACGGAGGTATGCCCGTACGGATAACCTTTGGTTTCGAAGGCATTCCAGTCCTCTACAGTCAATGTCGCGAAGGCCGAGAGCATGTGGTAGGAGAGCGGCGCTTCTCCGTATTTTTTCTGGAGGTCCAGTTCAATTTCCCGGGCGGCAGCGCCTGTCGATTGATGAGTTATCGCCGGATGCAGGGCATCGATCTGGTTTTCGATAAAGATCTTCCAATTTGACCGCTGCACGACCCTGAAGCAATTGGGGACGATCTCTATCTCTCCTTCCGGTGAGCGATCGCACATATTGTCCAAAGCAATCCGCGCTTTTCCCAGAAACTCTTCGAGGGAAGGACCCTCATCGGCAAGGCTGGCGAAGACAAAGCCGCGATAACTCTCGACGCGAGCTGCCGCTTTCATTCTGCAATCGGGATTGCCGGCGCCCCAGTTGGTGCCTTCATAAGCAGAATCGATCATCGGAATGCTAAGCAGGGAACCGTCATGCCTGAAACTCCACGCATGATAAGAGCACTTGAAGAATTTGCCTGTGTTTCCCTGGTGATTGCCGCAGAGCATGGCGCCCCGGTGCGGGCAGCGATTGTAAAGCACTGAAATCTCTCCATCGGCTCTCCTGATCATGACCATCGGTTGTCGTCCGATCTGGAAGGTACAATAGTCTCCGCCATTGGGAACCTGGGTCGCATGGCCGCAATAAATCCAGATACGTTCATGGATGCGTTCCATCTCGAGCTCAAATAATTGCGGGTCAATGTAAATCTCACGCCGTACCCGGTCAGGTTCCACATAATGTGAAGCAGCAAAACTGTGATCATGCATAAGGTAAATCTCCTCTCAGGCCAGGATTTAATCGGTACTTCTCAACGGCGCCCGGGCTGATTTCGCTGTGCTTATCTGGATACCCGGAAGCCCGGGCCGTCGGTGAGCTGTAACATTTCCCCGTCGAACGTCGCATCGAAGGTCTCATCGGCAGCGTAGCCGGCCTTGCCGTCACGGACTTCGAACCAGCGCAAGGCCTCAAGCCGGAGATCGTGCCCTTCCCGCCGGTAGATGCCGGAACCGGCGAGCCAGCCGCTCTCGGGCTCGGTCACGAGGATGAAATGCCGGTCAGTCAGGGCCAGCGTCCCGCGCTCCAGGTCGATGAGATCCACCTTGTTGTTGGGGACTCTGACCAGCTTTTCGGTGGCCCCGTTGGCGAAGCTGATATAGAGGTTTTCACCCGACACCTGGTAGCCGACGTCGTGGCTGGTATTCGACCGGGCCGACAGGAGAGCCTCGCCGGCCGGCGTGACCACGATGCCGGTGTCGACGTCGAATTGCACGATGTCATCGGACTTGAACCGGTACCTGCCGATATGGGCGTCCGCGAGTTGTTCTTCCATGGGCTCGCTGCCGTGCATCGCCTGGTGCACGAAGCGTCCTTCTATGAAAAGAAACAGTCCGACCAGGGGCTGCACCCCGTACACCGGCCTGTCGAACGATTCGTAGATCCAGAGCCCGGCTATCTCGTCGGTCCAGGCAAGCTGCACCGGGGTGAAACATACGAAAAGCGTGAGAACCAGTGCAAATTTCGTCTTCATGCTGCGATCATATCACGCCTTCTGCCGGCCGCCGCGCCGGTGTTTTATCCCCAGCAGGCCCAGTACGGTGATCAGGCT
Organism: Gammaproteobacteria bacterium; assembly: GCA_965243115.1. Taxonomy (GTDB): domain Bacteria; phylum Pseudomonadota; class Gammaproteobacteria; order Eutrophobiales; family Eutrophobiaceae; genus JAAXHV01. The sequence continues at coordinate 797,029 of CBDEUD010000003.1, forward strand.
CAACAGGATCAAGCCGATCCCGAAGTAACTCACCACGGAGAAATCTTCTCCCCGGATCATGGATCCGACTATACCCGGCCCCAGTCCCAGTCCTGCTGTCTGGACCGCGCCCATCATGACTACCACACGCCCCTTTGGATCCAGTTCCGCCATAATGCCGGAGAAGTAGGGCTGGGTCAGGTTCCAGGCAAAGAGGTACAGAAGCGTCGCCAGGCCGAAACGCAGACCGTTTATTTCGCCCAGCAAAACCAGCAATCCGGCAATGGAGATAACGGCGCTGATAATAATGGGCAGGGCGCGGCCGAAACGGATGTTCACCAACGCGGCGATCAGCGCGCCGGCGATGCCGCCGATATTGGACAGGGCCAGGCCGGCGCCGATGGTCTCGCCGGACAAACCTGCCGATGCGGCGATGCGCTCCATGAATGCCCAGGCTTCGCCCTGCGCCATAAAATAAAAAAATACGGTTGCCAGTCCCAGGGCGACAAGCAGGTATGGCAAAGGTTGAATATCAGGACCGGACGCAGGGTGATGCTCACCATGGGATACCGGTAACCAGGTAACAAAAAAGAAGTTGATCACGATAATGACGGCGATAACGGCAAACACCCAGGACTTCCCGCCCATAACAAGAATCATGGGAATGAAATACAGGAACGTCGCTGCAACGCTCAATATGACTACCAGGTAGACGCCGAACTCGCGATCCGGGTTGCGCGTCCCGCCGAAGATGGCAAACGCAACGGATACCGCGATACCCTCCCCGATACCGGCAATGAAACGCGCGAGAATCATGCTTTTGTATGAATCCGCGCCGATGGATGCAACTGTGCCGAGCAGCAGGATCGCCAGGCCGATGACAGCCATTACCCGCCAGTTCCACTTGTGGATCAGAAAGGCCGTGACCCCCATGGCCAACGCCATGGTAACGATATCGGCCGACATCACGATGCCGACCTGGCCGGGATCGAGTTGCAGACTCTCCGCAATGACCCCGACGATCCCCGGCAGGATGACGATCGTCAAGGCGCCGATGGTGCCGAGATAATTCGCTGCCACCAGTGATCGCAGGTTATCCAGGTCGGTTACTTCAGGTGTCGTGGTCGTTACCATATGGCTCCTTTTCGCGGCCGGCAGTATTTTGGTGCATTATGACATCATACAGGTATCATGTAGGGGGAGAATGAAGAAACATGTCTCTTGACCAGAATATAAGAGCGCTGGTAACGGGCGCTTCGAGCGGTATTGGCGAAGCCACCGCGCGGGCACTTCGAGCCAGGGGTGTCAAGGTGTTTGCCGCGGCACGAAGACTGGATCGGCTGGAGAAGCTGGCCGGGGAAACCGGTTGCGTACCGGTGCAACTTGACGTGCGTGATCGCGACGCCGTTATGGCCTTCGGCAAGGAACACCCGCTCGATATCCTGGTGAACAACGCAGGTCTCGGCCGCGCCCTGGGTGCGATGTGGAAAGCGGAGGTCGAGGACATCGAAATAACGGTGGACACCAATGTCACCGCAGCCCTCATCATGATCAAGGCGGTTTTGCCGGGGATGATCGAACGGGGCCGGGGACATATCGTGAACATAAGTTCGGTAACCGCGTTATACCCGTTGCCGATGGCCTTGTATGGAGCCACCAAGGGGGCAATACACAAGTTATGCCGTGACCTGCGCCAGGAGTTGCAGGGCACCGGCGTACGTGTCACCGAGATCAGCCCCGGGAGGGTGATCAGCGAATTCTACAATGTGGCGGTCGACGACGACGAACAGCGGCAAAAGATCACCGAAACCCACAGCGAGAATTTGCTGGCATCCGACATCGCCGATGCAATCGTTTACTGTGTGGATGCGCCCTGGCGGGTAAACGTCAGTCAAATGGAGATTGTACCCACGGAACAGACCTATGGAGGCGCGCAGTTTGTGCCTTTCAAGGGGCGGGGCTCAAAGTAGCCGAATATGGCGGATCGGTAACGGGGTGACAATGCTACGCGCCGGGTTGTTGATGTTTACCGGGATGCTGGTTGCCATGAGCGCAGTCAGCGCCCAGACCGCGGAGCAGGACGAGACCGTGGCTACCGTTAGCGCCAACCTGGACTACAAGAGCCGTTACCTGTTTTCCGGGATCGCTTTTTCTACCGGTTCGGTATTGCAGCCTGGTATCGCACTTGGCTATAACGGTTTTGCTCTGAATGCCTATGCCAATTACGATACCATCACCGATGAGATAAACGAGGGCGGTTTCTACTCCAGTTATTACCATCAAGTCATTAAGTCGGCAGGAGTATATCTCGGTGTCGCGAATTTCAATTACAAGCATTTCAAGCGGCCAGGCAAGTGGGCATCGACATACGAATTTAACGCCGGTCTCGTAACCGGTCTTCCGGGGAACCCCGAATTGCATTACGCACGTGATTTTAACCTTTCGGAAGATGGGCAGACTATTCGTCTTGCCTTGTCCCATGAAATACCGGCCGGCGCAGTTACTTTCACCGGCTCCGGTAATATCGTATACAATGATGGCTACTATCGTACCGGCTCCAATGTAAGCCATTTCGATCTGAGCCTGTCGATGACGGCGCCGGTAGCGGGCGCCTTCACCCTGACACCCATGGTCACATATCAGCATGCTGTTGCAGACGATTTCGAAAGTTACTGGGTAGGTATTCTGATGCTCCGGGGGGATTTCTAGACAGTAACCGGCAATGTCAGTGCACAAGGGCAGTCGTAACCCGGAACAGGAAGCCTCGTTGTGTCACCATTCACCACATGAAACAATTCACCAAACAAGATCAGGTGCGAACATGAGCATAAAACGACCCGGCAGAGAAGACATGGTTGATATCGCTGAATCCTATGGCATGAGCATAAGTGATTCAGAGATGGGAGAGTATCAACAGTTATTGACCGACATGCTGGCTTCCTTCGACAGGCTCGATGAACTGGAAGCGCCCGTACTGGTCAGCGGTTACAAACGGGACAAGGGCAGTGCAGCCGACCCGAGTGACAACCCGCACAACGCCTGGTACTGGAAGAGCACGATCGAGGGTGCAACGCAAGGCCCGTTACAAGGGAAATCGCTCGCGATCAAGGACAATATCTGTATTGCGGGCGTGCCGATGATGAACGGCTCCCGCGCCGTGGAGGGGTATATACCCGATAATGACGCCACCGTCGTCACCCGCATTCTTGATGCGGGCGGCACCATCCTGGGCAAGGCGACCTGTGAGGATCTCTGCCTGTCCGGTTCCAGTTTTACTTCCAGGCCCCATCCCGTTACCAACCCCCATGATCCGGAACGTGCCGCCGGCGGCTCGTCCAGCGGCAGCGCGGTCCTGGTAGCCATAGGCGCGGTGGACATGGCGCTGGGCGGCGACCAGGGGGGTTCCATACGTATGCCGGCCTCCTGGACCGGTATTTATGGCCTCAAACCTACCCATGGCCTGGTCCCCTACACCGGTATTTTCCCGATTGAATTGACGCTGGATCACTGCGGTCCCATGGCAGCTACAGTTGAGGATGTTGCCCTGTTGCTATCCGTGATCGCCGGCGCAGACGGTCATGATCCGCGCCAGCTGAATGTGGTGAAGCAGGATTACATGGCAACCCTTGATCAGGGCATCGCAGGTCTCAGGCTGGGCGTGCTGAAAGAAGGTTTTGCGCGCCCGGAAAGCGAGGCCGTCGTGGATGCGAAAGTACGCGCAGCAGTAACAAAACTGGAGGCGCTTGGCGCCAGTGCAAAGGAGATATCCATCCCCATGCACCTGGATGGCCCTAATATCTGGAACGGCATCGGTTTTGAAGGCGCCACCCTGATGATGAAAGGCGGCTCCCAGGGCTACTGCTGGAACGGCCACTACCTGTCGAGCCTGGCGGAATACTACGGCAGACAATGGCGCGAGCGGGTGGACGAGTTATCCAAAACCACCAAGCTCGTCATGCTGGCCGGTGAATACATACAAAGACAGCAACCCGCGGTCTACTATGCCAAGGCGCAGAACCTGGGGAATGTGCTGCGCGCCAAGTACGATGAGGCGCTGGCTGATGTCGATCTCATCGTCCTGCCTACCACCGCCATGCGTGCACAGCCGCTTGGGTCGACCGAAGCCGCGCCGCTTGAATACATCGGCAGGGCTTTCGAGATGTTGGCCAACACCAGCCCGTTCGATGTCTCCCATCATCCGGCCATGAATGTGCCCTGCGGCATGGTCGATGGTTTGCCGGTGGGCATGATGCTGGTGGGACGGCATTTTGACGAAGCCACCGTTTTGCAAGCTGCCGCCGCATTTGAAAAGATTGGTGACTGGAAGGATATGTAGTGATTTCACGACTGCCGGGGGAATGACTATCAGCATCAGGCTGCTAATAACCTCCGTCTTCGTGGCGCTTGCAGTCGCAGCAGCAAATTTACCGGCTACCGGCGTCGAACAAGATCCGGGACAGATCGTTTTCTCTTCGCTACGGCCGGGCAACTGGGATATTTTCTACTTCACAGGCCCGGGCGTTGCGCCAAAAAGGCTTACCGGGCACCCCGGTCTGGATTATGAGGCAACATTTTCACCTGACGGCAGGTGGGTCGTGTTTACTTCCGAACGGCGCGGCCAGCCGGACCTGTACGTTCTGGATCTTGCAGCGGGCGGACCGCCGCGCCTGCTGATCGACAACGCCGCATTGGAGGATCAGGCCGCAATCTCTCCGGATGGAAAGACCATCGCGTTCGTCGGCACGCAGAGCGGCAACGCGGATATCTACGTAATGCCGTTCGACCCGTTGACCACACAAGGCTTCGACGCTGCGGTTAACCTGACCCGCCATGGCGGCGGGGACTTTCGTCCGGCATTCTCGCCGGACGGCAAACGCATTGCGTTCTCCACCGATCGCGATACGCAGGTATTCGGGCATCCGGGCCTCAGCTTCATGCGCCAGCGCGAAGGTGAGATTTACGTCATGGACGCGGACGGTGGCAACGTCGAGCGCCTTACCTATGCCCGCAGCTGGGACGGATCGCCGGAGTGGTCGCCGGATGGAAAGACGATTTACTTCTACTCGGGCCGGCCGCGGGAGATCCCCGGGCCACCGAAAAGTCACATACTCGGCCAGGAGGGTGGTTTCCGTATCTGGCGGATGGCAGCCGACGGCTCAGACCAGCGCGCCGTGACTCCGGAAGGGGTGGAGGCCTTGGCCCCGGCGCTGACACCCGACGGCCGCATCGCGTACCAGACCCGGCGGACTTTTATCGGCTGGTCGATTCAATCCAGGGCGCTGGCCGGCGGCGAGCCGCGCCTGGAAAGCGATGAGGCGACGGACTACTGGAACCCCGATTATCATCATGCCGGCGGCGCGATGGTTTGCCACGGTGTCGGGCCGCTGGACACCGATAAACAGGCGGTGCAGGACATTCTCGGCCCGGGCGGGTTGATGGGGCTCGATTATCCCGCCAGTGTTGAATTTCTGGGCAAGACCCTCACCCTGTACGCCATGCGGCATACCAGCGGCCTGGCCGCGCACCCGAGTGCGCCGAAGGTTGCGGTTACCATCGAAAACAACGCCGGCACCCGGTTCGTGATTGAGGACTTTGACGGCAGTAACCAGACCGAGTTGTTCTCGGTCGACGGCATAGGCATTGTCAGCGGTACGCTGAACCGTATCTTCGGTTTGAAGTGGTCGGCCGACGCGCAATGGATTACCTATACACAGGGCTGGTTCTTCGGCGATCAAACCAATAAGGCAGACGTCTGGAAAATCCGCCGTGACGGCCGCCAGCGTGTAAATCTGACGGCAGGGTCCGGCGCCAACAACGGCATGCCGGCCTTCTCTCCGGACCGTGAACGGATCGTGTTCCGAAGTTCCCGCAACGGTAATTTCGATCTCTATCTCATGGACGCCGACGGCAGCAACCTGATCCAGTTGACGGACGATAAGGCGAAAGACAACTTCCCGGTATTCTCGCCAGGCGGAGACGCGATCGTCTTCTCCTCGGATCGCGACAGCAGCCTGGATCCCCTCGGCTACAAGAGCTTCGATAACTACATCATGAAGCTCAAGCCGGATGGATCCCCGGGGGAAATCGTTCGCATCACGGACGATCCGGGTCATGATGCGCATCCGAATTATTCCCCTGACGGAAAATGGATTGTCTATACCTCCGAGCGCGCCGGCATCAGTGACGAAGAGCCGCTGGTGCAGGAAGTCATATTCGGACCGCAGATGTATGGTGAAATATTCGCTTACCGGTTGAGTGACGGCTTACGGATACGCCTGACCCATAACAAGTGGGAAGAGTCAGGACCGTTCTGGGTCCGGTTCCCGCAGACGTCCGCGCCGGAATAAACACGCAGCGGAACACCTGTATCAGCCGGCTTTCAAGGTCCGGGTTGCCTTGACACCCAGGCGCTTGTTTGCCAGAATTTGACAGGATCGGGGTCGTGAAAAAATCTCACTTTGAACAGGCAGAGACGGCGTCAGCACAGGGGTCCACGTTGAATAATATTAAATTGATTCTCGTCAGTACAAAGGTTTCGGTATTCTTATACCTGTTGTTGCCATCCATCGCAGTTTCCGACGATTCCCTGCTGATAGCCAAGGGAAAGGATTTATACGAAACGAACTGCATATTCTGCCACCAGGCAGATGCCATAGGCAAAGCCGGATTTGCGCCGTCACTGACCAACCCTGAATTTCTGGCGACCGCGTCTGATGAATTTCTCCTGGGGACGATTCGCGATGGCCGCCTGGGTACGGGTATGCCCCCGTTTGCCCACCTGGGGCTGGATGGAATCGAGGCCATAGGCGTGTACCTCAGGGCACACTCCGAATTGCCAGACCGGTCCGCTGAAATTGACAGCCAGCCCAGGGCACAGGGTGATCCCGCGGCAGGGAAACTCTGGTTCGACCAGATTTGCGCCACCTGTCATGGACCCGGGGGTAACGGCTATATTGCCGGCGGCACCGGTACCGCAATCGGCAAGGCCGGGTTTCTCAACAAGGTCTCCGACGGGTTCATCCGCACCACCATAAAATTTGGCCGCTCCAACACCCGCATGCGCGGCTTCTCAGGCCCCGCAGGATTGGCAAACCTCACCGATCAGGAAGTCGACGACATTATCGTGTATATGCGCGAACTGGAACAACAAGACCAGTAGGAGAGAGTATATGAAACGTATAAAAACCAGTAGAAGAGACTTCCTGAAGAGTGGCGCGTTCATAACCGGATCGGCCGCCGGCGCAAGCCTGTATGTAGGCAGCAACCCTGAATTGGAAGCGGCGCCTGCCTCTGCCGCCGAAGTGACCCGCGGCACTGCCCTGGCGCAATGCCCTTATTGCGGCGTCGGCTGCGGCACCATCATCCTGACGGAGAACGGCAAGATTGTTTCCATGCGTCCGGACAAGGACCACCCGACCAATTACGGCTTGCAGTGCATCAAGGGACTGACGGCCGCCGAACCCATGTACACCGATCGCATGGAAGGCGATTCATACGTGCGCAAGGACGTATGGGAGGAATGGAACAAGCCGGGTCATGGAGATATGGATTTTGTCAGCAGCAGTAAGGGTTCTTTCGACGAGGAGCACTTCGTGCGGGTGCCTTACGAAGAGGCATCGGGATTGGTGGCTCACAAGATCGCGCATTTTGCCACGAAGTATTCCGGTAACTCCATCGCCCTGTACGGCTCCGGCCAGTTGACCATGGAAGGCCAGTACCTGGAGAACCTGTTCATGAAGGGTGTCCTCGGTTCCAATACGATCGAAGCGAATGCCAGGATGTGCATGACGTCGGCGGTGACGGGATATTTTGCGTCGCTAGGCTCCGACACCCCGCCGCTGGCCTACGAGGACATTGAACTGAGCGACATGATCATGCATTTCGGGCATAACGCCCGGGAATCACACCCGATTATTTTCTGGCGGGCGGCTGATCATAAAAAGAAAAAGGACATCCCGACCGTCGTGGTCGACCCGCGCCGCACCGGTACGACCCAGGGCTATGATGATATCAACGCGGACAACAACGTGCATGTTCCGGTCCTGAACGGCGACATCAGTTTCCTGAATGCGCTGGCCCATGTACTGATCAAGGAACATCCTGATGTCATCGACTGGGAGTTTGTCAAGGAACACGCGACCGGCTGGCAGGAATATTCCAGCGGGGTATTACAGGATTACAGTCCGGAACAGGTACAGGACCGCATGGGCTCGGAGGAAGTCACGCCCGAGTTGATACGCCGCGTGGCCGGCATGTTTGCCGATGCGACGCGTAAACGCCTGGAGCGCAGCAAGGAAAGTCACACGGCCGGTTACGGCGGCGTGATCATCATGTGGGGCATTGGTTATAACCAGCATATCCATGGCCAGCACAATGTCATCTCCATCATCAACCTGCTGGCGCTGACGGGCAACCTGGCCAAACCGGGCTGTGGTCCGTTTTCGATGACGGGGCAACCGAACGCGATGGGTGAACGCTTTACCGGCGGGTTGACGGGACGCCTGCCCTTCAATGAGCCTTTGTCAAACCTCAAGCACCTTGCGCACATGGCCAGGTCCTGGCGCGTGCCGGAACAGAATCTCAAGAATGCGCTTAAATCGGAGAACCCGGGATACGCGGTCGGGATGATGGAGCGCGCCCTGAAAGACGAGGTGAAGGCGATGTTCCTGGTCTATGCAACGCATATCGACCTGCCGGATCTGCAAAACCTGGTCCGCCCGGCGCTGATGAAGACATTCAACGTGGTACAGGAGATCTACCGCCACGCCCCGAATAATCTCTATGCGGACGTGATTTTCCCCGCCGCGACCTGGGGTGAGGTGACCGGTGTCTACATCAATTCGGAACGCCGCATCAACATCTGCGATAAAGCTGCCGAACCGCCCCCCGGCTGCCGTCCCGACATGGACATGGTAATCGACAAGGGCAAGGAGGTGGCGCACCTGATGGGACTGGATGCGGAGGCGATATTTCCCTACCGGCGACGCGCAGACGGCACCTACGACGCCGAGGAAATCTTTCGCGACGTTATTCTGGCATCTGCCGGGACCGATACCGACCTGACGGGCATTCTCGAAGTGGAAAAAGTCGATAATGTCAGTCCGTATCAACAGATACGCAACCTGCGCGGCATCCAGTGGCCGGCGCCCACTTACGCCATAGCGAAAGATGGCGGCACCAAGCGCCGCTACATGTTGCAGGAAGGTGACTGGGAGCAGCGGCCGTATGGTTATTTCCGGACCAAAGACGGTAAGGTGCACTTCAAGTTGTGCTGGCAGGATTACAGTGATCGCAAACTTGTCTCGGAAAAACTGATGGAGTTCGGCAGCAAGGAAGGGGTGTATACCATCGATAATATCGCCCTGCTTGAGGAAGCACGGGATAAGGGTCTCACGCCCGACCTGCCGGATGATGAGTTTCGCGATAAACAATGGCAGGATGTTCCGACGGACAAATTCCCTTACTGGCTCGGCCTGGGCGTGGTTTATGAACATTTTCATACGGCCAAGTCAAACCGCAGTGCGACCACCCGCCGCCTCGTCCCGGAACAGTATGTGGAAATGCACCCGGATGACGCAAAGACCTTGGGGATAGAAGACGGTGACAAGGTGAGGCTCATCACGCGGCGCGGCAATTACGAAGCCAAGGCGCAGGTGGGGACCAACAGCCTGGTGAAGCCGGCACGCAATTCGGTGCCGAGGGGATACATGTTCAGCCCCTGGAACCTGTCGGTTGCCGACAGTGCGGACCCGAAAAAGAACAAATGGCTGGTAAATAATACATCCAGCCGGGTCTGGGACCTGATATCGGGCCAGGTGGATTTCAAAAAACTCGCTTGCAGGATCGAAAAGGTATAACAGTTAACCCGGCTGTCATGGAGATGCAGGGAGGGGTACCGGACTGCGTTACCCCTTTTCCGTCAGCGTGGCATATATGAAGCGTAGGCAGTTATTACAGGATCTGATTTCGACAGCCGCGGCTATCGTCGCGGCGCCGGTTGCGAACGCGCGCGTCAGTCAGCGGCAGGGAATACGCTATCTGCGTCCACCCGGTTCCCTGGCGGAAGCCGATTTCGTCGGGCGCTGTATTCGCTGCGGCCAGTGCGGTGAGGCCTGCCCCAACAGGTGCATCAAATTTTTCGGGACTGAAAACGGCTTTCATTCCTACGGGACACCTTACATAACGCCGCGGGAGCAGGCCTGTATCCTGTGTATGAAGTGCGGTGAAGTGTGTCCGACCGGCGCTATCTCATCCATCGAACGCGAGGCGGAGACAATCCTGGATTCCGTGAAGATGGGTAAGGCCCGGGTAAACGAAAGCCTGTGCCTGTCCTACCAGGGAAAGTCATGCGGCGTCTGCTACCGCGCCTGCCCCTTGCCCGATATCGCCATCAAGGTGGGATGGATGGAACAGCCTCACGTGCAGGACGCCTGTGTGGGTTGCGGCCTGTGTGAGCGTTCCTGCATCCAGATCCCGCAGGCAATCCGCGTAATCCCGGACCACAGCGTGTAACAGCCGGTGATGTGAGCATCTCCTGCAGGCTTGCATGAAGCATTACCTCCGCCACCTGAACAAGTTACGCTGGCTGACCCTGACAGGCGTCTTTCTTGTACTGATACTGCTGCCGTGCATCAGTGTCTACCAGGCCTACGTCGCGGCCCATGCCTACGACCTGTTAACGCCGTCGGAACGGAATTTTTACGATGTCATGGAACTGATAACAAGCCCATTTGTCGATGATCCGGAACACGATCTCGATGCCGTCAAGGGCACCACCTGGTCGGCAACCGTATTCGGGTTAAAACTCAGCGACCCGCTGTCCGTCCTCGGCCAGGTTTCCGCCAGTCTGGACATATATCCGCCGTTTTTGCTTGCCGCGCTGATCCCGGTCATCATTACGCTGATACTCGGCCGGGTATTCTGCGGCTGGATCTGTCCCGCGACCCTGCTTTACGAACTCAACACCAACCTGGCAGCCTGGCTGCACCGGGCCGGCTTGCCTGTGGGTAACCGGCGTTTTGACCGGCGTTTGAAATACCTGGTGCTGGTTGCGGGAGTCATCTTATCGATGGTGGCCGGCTCGGTGTTGTTCGCCGCCGTCTACCCGCCCGCCATCATCGGCCGCGAGATTTATTACGCAATCGCCCTGGGCGGGTTTGGCGCCGGGGCGGTATTTTTTGTCCTGACGTTGCTGTTCGACTTGCTGGTGGCGCGGCGCGGCTTTTGCCGCTACGTCTGCCCGGGGGGCGCCTTGTATTCGTTGCTCGGCCGCTACCGGATGTTACGCATACAACGTGAGGTGGATACCTGCAACGATTGCGCGAAATGCACCGCGGTGTGCGAGTTTGAACTTGACCCGATGCGCGACGGGTTCGGCCAGGAATGCAACAACTGTACGGCCTGTATCGCAGTCTGCCCTACGGATGCGCTGGTCTTCAAAATAGACATAAAGGATATTTCCTACCAGGGTCCGGGACACCTCGGTAGGCACTACCGGGAAGAGGAAACCCGGCACCAACAGCCGCCACCGGTACCGGTTTCATGAACAGGCGAAAATTTATCGAACAGGCGACTTTCGCGACAGGCATAGCCGCGTCTGCCGGTCTGTGCCTGTTAACGATTATGCTGTCGATCCCTGTTCAGGCGCACCACGTGCTTGGCAGACCGTCGTACAGTCTGAATGAAGATTCAACCACACCGCCCAGTATGCAGGTAGAGACACAGATCGGTGAATATTACGTGACATACATGGTATTCCCCGCCTTTCCCAGTCCTAATCAGCCGGGCAGGGTCAATCTGTATGCCTCGCGCATAGATAACGGGAAGCCATTCGAGGGAGAAGTGGCCTTCAAGGTTCGTAATGACAGCCTGTTCAATGATGACGAAGAACTCCTGGGCGTGCAAATCCCGGATGATAACGTGTTCCGGCAAGGCTTTGAATTTCGTGAATCCGGTAATTTTATAGTTCGCGCCGAGTTTGAATCAGGTGGAGAGCCCTACCAGATCGACTTTCCGTTACAGATCGGAGAGCCTGCCCGGTGGGGTCCTATCGGGATTACCGTCGCTGCCATTTTGCTTGTCCTGGTCAGCGTTAATATTGCTCAGCGCAAACGTCTGGTCAGCGACAAGATCCGAAGCAGCCGTCCGGGCAGCGTATGATGGTGATGACACATCCCGGGCTGCCACCCGCCTGGGGTCTGGCCGTGTGCGTTTTCATGCTCGTATTCTCCGGGTATATTCTGCTGGCAGACCATGTGCCCGGCCGTCCGTCCAGGTCGATCAACCTGGCAGGCATACCCGTCCTGGGCTCGTTTATAAGATACCTGGTCACAAGTCCCGCGGTTCTGGTGTCGTTAAAATTTATCGTGGTATGCCTGTTCATGCTGGTCATCACTGCCGGATTATCCGGTTCCCAGATCCCCGAAAGAAATATCGCAACGCTGCTGACCTGGAATATCTGGTGGACGGGACTGATTATTTCTGTTTTTTTCCTGGGTTCGGCCTGGTGCGCGGTCTGCCCCTGGGACGCCATTGCGACCTGGCTGGTACGGCGCCGGTTATGGCGCCGGGCCCATCCCAATAACAGCCTTAACCTGAGGGTAGCGCGCAGCCTGCGCACCGTCTGGCCGGCGTTTATATTGTTTGTCGTCCTGACCTGGCTGGAACTGGGCGTCGGCGTAACGGCCAGCCCGTATATGACCGCGCTGCTGGCGCTGGCCATGGTGTTGCTGGCAACGGTCTCCCTGGCCGTTTACGAGGGTAAGGCCTTTTGCAGGTATTTTTGTCCCGTGGGCAGGACCATCGGGTTTTATTCACAGTTGGCGCCGGTCGAACTCAGGCCTATAAACACGGATATCTGCGCCGGTTGCAAGACGCTGGAATGTTATCACGGTTCGGAAACCGTCGACCCTTGTCCTACCCACCTGGTGATGGGACGCCTGAAGCAGAATACCTACTGCACCTCCTGCGGCAACTGCAGCAGAAGTTGTCCGGATAAAAATGTAGCCTGGCGCCTGCGCGCACCGAGCAAGGAAGCCATTGAAGATGCGCGGCCGCACCGGGACGAGGCATGGTTCATCCTGGGTTTACTGGCGTTAACGGAGTTTCACGGCATATCCATGGCGTCATTTTACGAAACGTGGTTATTACAGCTTGCTGTCCTGCTGGACGATTCCGGGCGATTATTATTGAGTTTTTCGATATTGCTGTTGGCCTGCCTGGCGGTTGTGGGGGTCGTGTATGTTTTCTTTCTCTGGCTTACGCAAAAATTCTCCCCTGAAAAGCTGGATTTTAAAAAGTTGTTTTCAAGCTTTGTATTTGCTTCACTCCCGCTGGCGTTCAGTTACCACCTGGCACACAACCTGAACCACCTGGTCCGGGAAAGTTCCGGGTTCGGCGCACTGTTGCTGAATCCCCTGGGACTGGGTATGCAGCCCCTGAGCATGATGGAGAAACACGCCAGGCACCAGGAAGTATTGCTCTCACAGGATATTCTGTTTGCGTTACAGGCGGGCCTGCTGGCCTTCGGATTCTGGATAAGCCTCAAGGTGATCCAACACCGGGGAAGCGTGTTGATGGTCGGCACGCGCCGGCACCTGTCGCCGATGATATTGTTTGCGGTCGTGATAACCGGCTTGCACCTGTGGCTGTTGATGCAACCGATGCAGATGAGGTTTTGAGCAAGATGGACAGGCGTGATTTTTTCAGGCTGGGTTTGCAGAAAGCGGGAACAACCGCGGTCAGGCTTGTTGATGAATCCGTGTCGCAGCGCGCCAGGCGCTGGCTCCGGCCGCCTTTTGCCCGGGCGGAACTTGAATTCCTGCTTGCCTGCACGCGCTGTGACAAATGCGTGGAAGCCTGTCCCCATGAGGTCATTTTCAAGCTGCCTGCAAGGCTCGGCGCCCAGGTTGTGGGCACGCCGGCGCTGGATATACTGAACAAGGGTTGCCATCTCTGTGAAGACTGGCCCTGTGTCAAGGCGTGTGAGCCGGAGGCTCTGCAGTTTCCCGTCACCGATGGTGAGGGGGAGTTGCCGTTACCGAAGCTGGCGCGTGCGGAGATCGATACCTCAAGCTGTCTGCCCTACCTGGGACCGGAATGCGGCGCCTGCAAACCGGCTTGTCCTGTTCCCGGCGCCCTGGTCTGGGACCGGGAAAAACCCCGGGTCGACCCTGAAACCTGTACCGGATGCGGTTTGTGCAGGGAGGCATGTGTTGTCGAACCGAAGGCTGTGAATATCTCATCGCTTTACCTGGAATCCGGGGAGTCGCCGTCCGGCAATCCCTGATTGCCTGGAATTCCGGACCAGGAATTATTCAGCGTGAGCGGCACTTACCAACCGGTTGTCTGTGGACTGGCGGTTTGCCTGGGCCTCGCCGCCGCGGCCGCCAATCTGCCCGGTGAAACCACGCTTTCCAGGGAGTTGGCGTCCGAACTGGAACAGGCGCTGAAGGATAAGGGCGCGGACTACCTGCCCGCAACCAGGCACCTGCTTGACGATGGCCGGCCGCTGTTTACGAACCGGCTGATCCTGGAGGATTCACCGTACCTGGCTCAGCATGCACATAATCCCGTGAACTGGTACGCCTGGGGAAACGAAGCGTTCGAGCGCGCCGGGAAAGAGAATAAACCCGTGTTTTTGTCGATTGGTTATTCTACCTGTCACTGGTGCCACGTCATGAAGCGGGAGAGTTTTGAAGACCTCGGCATTGCCCGGTACCTGAACGAACACTTCATTGCCGTCAAGGTGGACCGGGAAAGACGGCCGGATGTCGACGAGATTTACCTGTCGGCGTTGATGCTGACGCAAGGCCAGGGCGGATGGCCCCTGTCGAGTTTCCTGACGGCCGCCGGAGAACCCTTCTATTCCGGCACCTATTACCCCCCGGAAGAATTTCTTGAGGTACTGAAGCAGATCAGGGCGATGTGGGAAACCCGGCAGGATGATTTGGCCTTGCTGGCGGCGAAGATTGCCGCTGCAGTCAAAAACTCTGTCCGTTCTCAACGCAGCGTTGCCGCTGTCGGTCCGGAACTGGTACGGGATGCCGTTGCAGGGATATTACAGCGGTACGACAAGCAGTGGGGAGGCCTGGGCAACGCGCCCAAATTTACCAATGAAGCTGCCCTGATGCTGTTGCTGCAGCATGGCTTCCGTAACAACAGGCCAGAACCCGTTGCCGCGGCAGAGCATACCCTGGCGATGATAGCCCGGGGCGGGGTATATGACCAGGTGGCCGGCGGGTTTCACCGCTATTCCACGGACTCACGCTGGCTGGTGCCGCATTTTGAAAAGATGTTGTATCACCAGGCCAACATGGCCAGGGCCTACCTGCTGGCGTACCGGTTCACGGGAAACAGTTTGTTTGCCCGCATCGCCGAACAGACGTTGCAGTATGTCCTGCGCGATATGGCGTCTCCTTCAGGCGGCTTTTATTCGGCAATCGATGCGGAAAGCGAGGGTGAAGAAGGCCGCTTTTACCTGTGGACGGCCGATGAAATACGCCAGGCCCTGACCAGCGAAGAGGCGGGACTGGCGCAATCGGTTTTCGGCATCACGGAACAGGGTAACTTTAACGGGCGCAATATTCTGTACCTGCCTCACACGCTGTCCGAGGCCGCAACGATACTGGATATCGACAAGCGGGATTTAAGCTCCAGGCTGGACGCCATCCGGGAAAAACTTCGCCGGGAAAGGGTGAAACGCACACCTCCGCTGACGGACAAAAAAATTCTCCTTGCCTGGAACGGCATGATGATTACATCACTGGCGCAGTCGGCGCAACTGCTCCAGAACCAGGAATACCTGCAGGCAGCGATACGCACAGCCGACTACCTGTGGAAACACCAGCGCACGACTGATGGCGCCTTGCTGCGCATCAATTATGAAGGCCGGGCGTCCAGCAACGCGACGCAGGATGACTATGCCTTTTTCGCGGAAGGACTGATTGCCCTGTACGATGTTACCGGAGAGCGGTTATGGTTGGACCGCGCCATGGAAGTCACCGGAACCATGATCGATAAATTCTGGGACACCGGGTCAGGCGGATTTTACCTGGGCGAAGACAGGGACACGCTTTTTGTCACACCCAAACAAATACGCGATGGGGATGTTCCTTCCGGAAACTCCGCGGCGTTACACGTGCTGGCAGGCCTGTCGAGACGCGCCGGAGATTGGGAATATCACAAGCTTGCAAATCAACTGGTCCAGTCATTTTCCCCGGCGCTGGACGAGCGCCAGGCTACCTCTCCCTGGTTCATGGGCGCGGTCGATGAACTGTTGCATAATGCCGCGGGCAACACCGAATACGCGGCGCGCGGCGCGGTAAAGTTGACGGCGCAGACACCCGCTGACAGCCGAAACGTCAAACTGAGGCTGGAAATCTCGCCCGGCTGGCATATCAATTCTTTTAACCCCGCTCAAACGAACCTCATCCCACTCGACATAAAAATTGCCGGTGAGCACAGCCGCTGGCGGTTGGCGCGGCTCTCGTATCCCGAGCCGCGGCTGAAAAAACTGTCATTTGCAGATACGAGAATGGCGCTTTATGAAAACAGGGTCGACCTGGAACTGGAATTGATCCCGCCGCCGGAGCAGGATGCCTACCACGACAGGCGGGTTGATATCAGGGTACGCCTGCAGGCCTGTAACGATGAAATCTGTCTTGCGCCTGAAGCTGTCGTGCTGGAACACCTGTACCGGGATTAACCCGCATTTCTCACCAGGTCGCTGTCTGCTCAATACCTGTACCCGGCCCAGACCCAGAACTTGCTGACATCGTTAACCGTTCCCGCGTTCGCGCCGTTACGTCCGATATTGCTGCTGTTCCTGTCTGCTTCGTAGGCGGCGTATTTCAGTCCCAGCGTATAACGCTTCATAAAGGTCTTGCTTAACTGCACGTCAAATTCCGTGCCGTAATCGTAGCTCATATTATCGGAACCGATGTCATGGTATGCAGCGACCAGGTTCGCTCCTTTTATTTTCATCACGGCGGTAAGGATAAAATCTTCAATGCCATCCCCCGGGGTTACCAGGAACCGGTCGGCCCAGCCCTGGAACGCGTGGTTGGTGCCCAGAATCGTGACAAACCTGTCGGCGCCGCCTTCCCCGGACAAGCGTTCGTAGCTGAATTTCAGCGTTATGTTGTCGACGATTCCGCCGGGTTGAAAACCGGCGCCGATTTCTCCCAGAAAATAATCCGCATCGATGTCCAGTGGGTTTTCCCCATAATCAGACTGGCTGGCATATTCAACCGTATACAGCGCGTCGATGAGGTCCGTGAGTTTCCGCTTGCCGTGAAAACGCGCGCCGAACGTCCGGGTAGAGAAGCCGGCCGCATTACCAAGGTCCAGTAAATAGCCGTATGCTTCGAGGACCCCCAGTGGCAAGCCGCGGTACTGCAGATTAATCAGGTGTGAGTCGCTGTCGAAATGACTTAACGGTTCCGCTGCGTCCCTGCCGAAAATTCGATTGATGTTCCATACATAAGCGTAACTGATCCGGGTGTCGGGAAACGTTTGATTAGCAACAGTGACGGCATCGAAAGTCTGCCAGTTCTGACGCCAGAGTATGGTGCCGATATAGCGGTGAAACGGCGCTTTCCTGTAGGTGATGTATTGCCTGCCCAGTTTTATTCCGGTGTTCCTTATGCCGGTGTAGTTGAGAAAAGCCTGGTCGAGCTCCAACCCTGACGGGTCTATGACCGCGGCATATGCGGTTCGTCCGTTGGATCCGTCGTTAAAATCTTCGCTGCCCAACCGGGTTACCTGTTCCAGGTCGAGGGTCGCCGAGAAGCCGTGAAAGGCACCGGTTGAGTAACCCAGGTACGTCCTCAATGTTGAGGCATCGGCTTTCCTGAGTGAGACACCCGCGCCTGACAGCCTGTCGTCGTCCACGCGTTCATAACGGTAACGCAGGGAGAAGTGAGGTTTGCCACCGGTAATGGCATGCGTGAGCGAATTGTCGGAGATGGCTGGTTGTGTCGAAAACAACAAGGTGAAGACCAGCGCCATGTTAATCAGCTTCATGAGGGGAAATGCCCCGGGCTTATATGTTCCCGGAAGTTACCCTGATGTGATCAGCGCCGTTTTCATGCAGCTTGCGTCCTCTTCACAGGCGCATTTTCCAATCGAATGCCGGGTCGGCAAAAACCAGGAAATCCGGGTTGATCAATGAGTCCTTGGCGTTGTAACGCAAGCGGGTGAAACCGGTGTCCGTTACCTGGCCTCCCGCTTCCTCGACAATGCACTGGCCGGCGGCGCTGTCCCACTCCGAAGTAGGTCCGAAGCGTGCGTATATGTCGGCAATTCCTTCCGCCACCAGGCAGAATTTCTGTGAACTGCCGATGGCGATGGTTTCAACCTGGTCACCCATCTTTCTGAAGAATTCCTGCTGTCGCATGTTGCCGTGTGAGCGGCTGCCGGCGACGACCAGGGCGTCGGCCCTGCTGGTCTTCGTCCTGAGTCTGATTTCCGGTTCGCCGCTGCTCTTTTTGTAGGCGCCCTCATTTTTTGCGGCGTAATAACATACGCCATTGACAGGTATGTAGATAACGCCCAAAACGGGGTAATTGTCCCGGATCAGGGCGATATTCACCGTGAACTCGCCGTTGCGCTTGATGAACTCGCGGGTGCCGTCCAGCGGGTCTACCAGCCAGTATTGATCCCAGGTTTTTCTCGTCGAATAAGGCAGATGGGCTGATTCTTCGGACAGTACCGGTATATCCGGGGTCAGCTTCCCGAGACCGCCGCATATCACCTCGTGCGAAGCCATGTCCGCCCTGGTCAACGGTGACCGGTCGGTCTTGTTGCGGACTTCGAAGTCCGTCGCATAGACCTCCATGATTTTTTGCGCGGCCTCCCGGGCAATTGCTGCCGCGGCTTCGGTTAATTCAGACATATGAACCTGTTGAATTCTTTCCTGTCAGATGCGCCGGCAATAAATCAGCTCCCATACCCTGTTGTCCAGATCCAGCCCCCGCTGTTCAAACTTCGTCAACGGCCGCCACAAGGGCCGCGGGCTGTAGTTGCCGGATCCCGCCAGGTTAATCAGGCCGGGTTCGGCGTCACACACGCCCAGCATGGATTCTGCCAAATCCGGAGCATCGGTGGCAAGGTACAACTGTCCCCCGGTATTCATCCTGGTCACGAGTTTATTGATGAAATCAGGCTGTACGAGGCGGCGTTTATGATGGCGTTTCTTTGGCCACGGGTCCGGGAAGTGGATGTAAATTGACGTCATGGACTCTTCAGGAAGCTGCCGGTTGACTACGTCTACGGCGTCATGGTTGATGACCCGGATATTGCCGAGTCCGTATTCGACGATCCCGTATAACAGGCGGCCGATGCCGGGCCGGTGTACTTCAACGGCCAGGTAATCGATTTCCGGGTTCTCCCTGGCCAGATTGAGTATAGCCTCACCCATGCCGCTGCCGATATCCAATACCCTGGGCGCATACCGCTTGAACAGCGCATCCAGGTCCAGGGGTTCATCCCGGTATTCGACGCCGAATTCGGTCCAGTGTCGATCGATGGCGTTGGCCTGCGCTTTGGTGAGGCGGCCCTGTCTCAATACATAACTCTTTACCGAACGTTTGTCGGACAATGTCTGCGACTACCTCGCACACGAGTTCAAGGGACGGATTTCAAATCCGTCCCCGCTGACGCGACTTCCTTGCACGCGCTGGAATTAGCCGAAGAATGTTCCATCAATCGGGGATGACGCGCTGGCGTAGGCGCGCCTGGGCATGCGTCCGGCAAGGTAAGCCTCCCGGCCCGCCTCCACGGCCTTTTTCATCGCCGATGCCATCAATACCGGGTTTTTCGCTTCTGCGATTGCCGTGTTCATCAGTACGCCGTCGCAGCCGAGTTCCATGGCGATCGATGCGTCCGATGCGGTACCGACCCCGGCGTCCACCAGGATAGGCACAGCGGCGTTCTCGACTATGGTCCTGATGTTGTAGGGGTTGCGAATCCCCAGCCCGGAACCGATCGGCGCGGCCAGCGGCATCACCGCGATACAGCCCATTTCTTCGAACCGCAACGCCATGATCGGGTCGTCATTGGTGTAGACCATCACCTTGAAATTATCCGCGACGAGGGTCTGTGCCGCTTCCAGGGTGGCCGGGATATCCGGGAACAGGGTCTTTTTGTCGCCCAGCACCTCCAGCTTCACCAGGTCATGGCCGTCGAGTAACTCGCGGGCCAGGCGGCAGGTGCGCACCGCCGAGTCGGCATCGAAACAGCCTGCCGTGTTGGGAAGGATGGTGAACCTGTCGGGGCTGACGTAGTCGAGCAGGTTCGGTTCGTCCTGTTCCTGGCCGATGTTGGTGCGCCGGATCGCCACGGTGACGATCTCCGCCCCGCTGGCTTCTATGGCATTGCGGGTTTCCTCCAGGTCCTTGTACTTGCCCGTACCGACCAGCAGCCGTGAAGAGTAAACCTTGCCGGAAATGGTGAACGTGTCTCCTGACATGGTTCAGCTTATCCGCCGCCGATCGCGGTAACGATTTCCACCTGGTCCCCGTCCGCCAGCACGTGATGTGCGAATGCACTGCGCGAGACGATTTCCCTGTTAATCTCCACTGCGACGTTGTCACCAATATCCAGCGCGGTGATTAAATCGGATACCGTCGCCACATCCACGATTGAGGTTTTTTCACCGTTAACGAATAGATTCATGGCTTCCATTATACAAAAACTTTTGGGGGACCGGGGACGGACTTAAGTCCGTCCCCCAACATTCCCGATATGCTATGATGCGGCAGGCAGACTGCCGTGCGGGTGTAGTTCAATGGCAGAACATCAGCTTCCCAAGCTGAGAACGTGGGTTCGATTCCCATCACCCGCTTTTTTATCTGCCGAACAGTTCCAACTGGTTCCTGAGGGCTGCCTGGGCTGCGGCCAGGCGGGCGATGGGGACCCGGAACGGGGAACAGGAAATGTAGTCCAGTTGTACCGACTGGAAGAAATTGATCGATTCCGGGTCGCCCCCGTGCTCGCCGCAGATACCGCACTTTAATTCCCGTTTTACCGACCTGCCCCTGTGTACGGCCTGTTCGACCAGTTGGCCGACACCGGCAACGTCCATGGTCTGGAACGGGTTCTCCTCCAGCAGGTTTTTCGCCAGGTATTCCGGCATGAAACTGCCTATGTCATCACGGCTGTAACCCAGCGTCATCTGGGTCAGGTCGTTGGTGCCGAAGCTGAAGAAATCTGCGTGTGCGGCGATGTTGTCCGCGGTAATGGCGGCCCTGGGGACCTCTATCATGGTGCCGATGGGAATATCCAGTTTGCCGGTGAATTTCTTCCTGTTTTTCACCTCGCTGATAATCTGCTCCACTTTTTCCCGGAGCATGGACAGTTCGCTTTCCAGCCCCACCAGCGGGATCATGATCTCCGGCTGTGCGTTGATGCGTTTTCTCCTGCAGTTGATGGTGGCCTCGACGATGGCGGTCACCTGCATTTCCAGGATCTCGGGATAGGTTACGGTCAAGCGGCAGCCCCGGTGTCCCAGCATGGGGTTCACTTCGTGCAACTGGTTGACCCGGCGGATAATCCTGGCAACGCTTACCTTCATGGTCCGGGCAAGTTGGCGTTGCAGTTTTTCTTCCTCCGGCAGAAATTCGTGGAGTGGCGGGTCCAGCAGGCGAATCGTGACCGGCAGCCGGCGCATGGTGCTGAATATCCCTTCAAAATCCCGGCGCTGGAACGGCAGCAGCTTTTTCAGCGCGGCGCGCCGTTCGGTCTCGGTTTCCGCAAGGATCATCTCGCGCATGGCGGCTATGCGATTATCGCCGAAGAACATGTGCTCGGTCCGGCACAGCCCGATCCCTTCTGCTCCGAATTCCAGGGCCATGGCCGCGTCCATGGGGGTATCGGCGTTGGTGCGTATCACCAGTTTGCGCGTCCTGTCCGCCCAGGCCATCAGGGTCCTGAATTCACTGGTGAAGACAGGTGGTTGCTTGGGCACGTCGCCCAGCATGATCTCGCCGTTACTGCCGTCGATGCTGATGATGTCCGCCGGGGTGATGACCCGGTCCTTGACGGTAAGGGTTTTGCGTTTGCTGTCGATAATCAGTTCACTGGCGCCGGTGACGCAACACTTGCCCCAACCCCGGGCCACGACCGCGGCGTGGCTGGTTGAACCGCCCGTCGAGGTCAATATGGCTTCCGCAACGTGCATGCCGTGAATGTCCTCGGGACTGGTTTCCCGCCTGACGAGAATGACGGGATGGCCGTTCTCGCTCAGTTCCACCGCTTCGTCGGCAGTGAATACAGGATAACCGGACGCGGCGCCGGGCGATGCCGGCAGGCCGGTGGCCAGCACGTTCCGCTTTGCCTTGTGGTCGAAGGAGGGCAGCAACACCTGGTTCAGGTCGTTGGCCGGGACACGCAGCAGTGCGTCCTTCTGGTTTATCAGGTTCTCCCTGACCATGTCCACCGCGATTTTTACCGCGGCCGCGCCGGTGCGTTTCCCGGTACGGGTCTGCAGCATGTACAACACGCTTTTTTCGATGGTGAATTCGATGTCCTGCATATCCTTGTAGTGGGCTTCCAGGATGTGCTTCACCTTGAGCAGCTGCTCGTAGATCTCCGGGCGCCATTTTTTCATCCCGGCCACCGGTTGCGGTGTGCGGATGCCCGCGACCACGTCTTCTCCCTGGGCGTTGATCAGGAACTCCCCGTAGAATTCATTCCTGCCCGTAGTCGGGTCCCGGGTAAAGGCGACGCCGGTGCCGGAATCATCACCCATGTTGCCGAACACCATGGACTGGATATTGGCCGCGGTGCCGATATGTCCGCGGATGTTGTTGATCTTGCGGTAAGTCAGCGCCCGGGGGGTATTCCAGCTCCGGAACACGGCTTCGACGGCCTTCTCCAGTTGCTCATGGGGCGCCTGGGGGAACGCTTCACCGCTTTGCTGCCGGTACACCTTCTTGTAGGCGGCAATCAGTTGTTCCAGGCCATCCTCGTTCAGGTCGGCGTCTTCGGTGACGCCGTGTTGCTGCTTGATACGCGTGAAAACGCCTTCAAAATGTTCGTGTTCGACACCCATGACCACGTTGCCGAACATGCTGATCAGACGCCGGTAGGCATCCAGCGCGAAGCGCCTGTTGCCCGTTTGCCGTGCAAGACCGGTTACCGACTGGTCCGTCAGGCCCAGGTTCAGTATCGTGTCCAGCATGCCCGGCATACTGACGGCTGCGCCGCTCCTGACGGAGACCAGTAACGGGTTGTCATCGACGCCGAAACGCTTGCCGGTTTCCTTCTCCAGCCGGGTCATGTTCAGCCTGATGCTGCCCTGCAGTCCCTTCGGGAGTACGCCGCCGCTCTGGTAATACTCCGCGCAGGTAGTGGTGGTGATGGTGAACCCCGGCGGAACGGGGAGGCCGATACTGGTCATTTCAGCCAGGTTGGCGCCTTTGCCGCCAAGCAGGTTGACGTCGTCCCTGCTGCCTTCGGCCAACTGGTTGCCGAAGTAGTAGGTGCGTTTCACGTTGTCCGGCTTACCGGTCACGGCATGTTATTCCTGCATGGCCCACAGGTCCGAAAAAGCGTTCACGGGCATGGTTTTCAGGGTCGACCGGTCGGCGCATGCCGCGAGGATAGCGTCTTTTTGGGCCGCTGGGAAATGGTCGGTCACCGCCTTGTCGAATTTTTCCAGCAGCAGGGGGATGCCCTCGTCGCGCCGGCGCCGGTGGCCGACCGGATATTCCACATCGATCCTGCCGGTACTTGAGCCGTCACGGAAAAAAACCTGCACCGAATTGCCGATGGCGCGTTTATCCGGGTCGTGGTAGTCGATGGTGAACTGCCGGTTCTCCGTTACCTGCATTTTGTCCCGGAGCGTATCGATACGCGGGTCGGCGGCGACGTCGTCCTCGTAATCCGCGGCTGTCAGGCGCCCGAAGATCAGGGGGACCGCGGTCATGTATTGAATGCAATGGTCCCGGTCCGCCGGGTTGTCCAGCGGGCCGGTCTTGTCGATTATGCGCATTCCGGCTTCCTGCGTTTCCACCACCACCTTGTCTATCTCATCGAGCCGGTCCTTGACCCGGGCGTGCAGCGACAGGGCCGCCTCCACCGCGGTCTGGGCATGGAATTCCGCAGGAAACGAGATCTTGAACAGGACGTTCTCCATGACGTAACTGCCGAAAGGACGTTCCGCAACGACCTCGTTGCCATTGAACAACACGTCCTGGAAGCCCCAGTGTCCGGCGCTCAACGCGGAGGGATAACCCATCTCCCCGGCCAGCGCAATCAGGGCATGGCGTACCGCGCGGCTGGTTGCATCCCCTGCCGCCCAGCTTTTCCTCGAGCCCGTATTGGGCGCATGGCGATAGGTGCGCAGCGCGCCGCCGTCAATCCAGGCGTTGGAGACGGCATTGATGACCTGCTCCCGGTTGCCGCCCAGCATTCGCGCCACCACGGCGGTGCTGGCAATGCGTACCAGCAGGACATGGTCCAGGCCGACGCGGTTAAAACTGTTTTTCAGGGCGAGCACTCCCTGGACTTCGTGGGCCTGAATCATGCCGGTGAGGACGTCCGCAACAGTCAGCGGATCCTGTCCTGAGGCGATATTTTTCCGGCTCAGGTAGTCCGCGGCCGCGAGAATGCCGCCGAGGTTGTCGGAAGGGTGCCCCCACTCGGCCGCCAGCCAGGTGTCGTTAAAATCCAGCCAGCGCACCATGGCGCCGATATTGAAAGCAGCCTGTACCGGTTCCAGCCGGTATCCGGTGCCGGGCACCCGTGCGCCGCCTGCCATTTCAGCGCCGGGCACCACCGGCCCCAGCAGCTTGACGCAGGCCGGGAATTTCAGGGCCATCATGCCGCAGGCCAGGGTATCCAGCAGGCAGTAGTATGCGGTACTGCGCCCCTCTTCACCGGCCGGATCACCGCTCAAAACGTAGTCCGCGATATCCTGTAACAGCGGGTCGGCCGGGGGTCTCCTGGCATCCCGAATTCCCATGTTTGACATTTGTTATTCTCCGCAGGGTTTTTGTTATTGTAATTTAATGTTCTGTCCGGGGCGACTGATTGATTTTTTTCCTACCGCATTCCGCACCGCGGTGAGTATCCCGCGCAGAATATTGTATTCGTTACTGTCCAGGCCTGCGCGGTTAAACAGGCGTTTCAGGCGGCGCATCAGCCGCCGTGGTTTCTCCGGGTCGAGATAGTCTATGTCGATCAGTGTTTGCCGGAGGTGCTCGTACAGGTGTTCCATCTGTTCCGCGCTGGCCGGGGGTTCCGGATTGTTGCCGGCAGTTACGGTCTCTGCCCGGGCAAGATGTTGTTTACTGATTTCATAGCTGATGATCTGTACCGCCGACGCGATGTTCAGGGAGGAGAAATCTTCGTTGGTCGGTATGCGGATCATGGCATGGCATATATCAAGCTCCTCGTTGGAGAGTCCGGAACTCTCACGGCCGAACAGGATGGCCGCACCGGCGCTGATCTGATGGATTATCTGCCCTGCTGCAGTCTCGGGCGTGACTTCCGGCCAGGCGATACTCCTGGTGCGCGCGCTGGTCCCGAATACCAGTCCGCAGTCTGCGACCGCTTCCTCCAGGCCTGAAAATACCCGGGCTCGGGCAAGGATATCGTCTGCACCCGCAGCCCTGGCTGTGCATTCCGCGCTGGGAAATCGTTTCGGCGATACCAGTGCCAGCCGTTCCAGGCCCATGGTTTTCATGGCCCGCGCCGCAGCGCCGATGTTTCCCGGGTGTGTGGTATTCACCAGGACAATTTTTACGTTTTCCAGCATTTCTTTTAGTTGTCAGTAGTCAGTTTTTAGTTTTTAGTTGTCAGTAGTCAGTTATAGTAAAAAAACACAAATAATAAATACAACCACTAATAACTAAAAACTAAAAACTAGAAACTAATAACTAATCAGGAGTACAAAATGCATCCTATGCTGAACATGGGAATCCGCGCAGTCCGGGCCGCAGGTGATTTTATCGTCCGTTGCATGGACCAGATGCAGGGTATCTCGGTCACCCGGAAAAGCCGCAATGATTTTGTCAGTGAAGTCGACAGGCGTGCCGAGCAGATCATCATCGACAACCTGCGCAAGGCCTACCCGGACCATGCCATCCTGGCCGAGGAAAGCGGCGGGTCCGGCACTAGCGATTACCAGTGGATCATCGACCCGCTCGACGGCACAACGAATTTTCTGCATGGTTTCCCCCAGTTTGCGGTTTCGGTGGCGCTGGCGCACAAAGGCGTCCTCGACCAGGGTATTGTCTATGATCCGCTGCGGCAGGAATTGTTTACTGCAAGCAGGGGCGAAGGCGCCCATCTCGATGGGCGGCGCATCCGTGTCACCCGGCTGAATACGCTGGAAGGCGCGCTGATTGGCACCGGCTTTCCCTTCCGGACCCTGGACAGGCTCGATGCCTACGTCGACATATTCAGGCAACTGACGGCCGTTGTTGCCGGCATGAGACGGCCCGGTGCGGCCGCGCTGGATCTGGCCTATGTCGCCAGCGGACGCCTGGACGGGTTCTGGGAATACGGCCTGGAACCATGGGATATTGCTGCCGGGACCTTGCTGATCAGGGAAGCCGGGGGTTATGTCAGCGATATAAACGACGCAAGTCCGGAGGTGAAATCCGGGAATATCGTCGCCGGGAATCCTGCCGTCCATGACCTGTTGCTGAAGCTGATCCGTGCTACGGATGGCGCCGTGTAACAGGTATACAGTTATCCTGATCTGGTGTTAAAATACCGGGCGAAAAGGCAGTGGTTCACGAGGTATTGCCGGTTGCCGACTCCTTGTGTTCATCACAGCAATAGAAGTGTTCGGCGTGTTTTATCGCAGTAGTATGCGGGATGTACAGTTGGCAATAATCGCACTGGACCATTTTTGCAATACGCGCCTCATCCGCCTCTAGCTGTTTTCCGGGGAAAAACCGCTTGATCAGTGCAAACAGCAGCACCAGCAACAATAGTACGATTAACAGGCGTAACACGTTTTCAAGTATCCGGACCGGCCCGCCATACGCGGGCAGCGTAAATAATAAATCACTATGAGAGTTTAGGAAATGAACCTGCATGAATACCAGGCGAAAATTCTTTTTTCCGAATACGGCATTCCCGTACCCGAAGGAAAACCTGCCCATTCCGTAAAAGATGCACTGGGCGCCGCCAGCGAGATAGGAGGCAAAAGCTGGGTGGTGAAAGCGCAGGTTCACGCCGGAGGACGCGGCAAGGCCGGCGGGGTGAGACTGGTTTCCGGAAAGAATGACCTGGAAGACTACGTCAAGGGACTGCTGGGTACCGTCCTGGTTACCAAACAATCAGGGACCGAGGGCAAACCGGTGAATTGCGTGCTGGTTTCAGCCCTCTCGAGCATCAAATCCGAACTGTACCTGGGCATGCTGGTGGACAGGGGCATGCGCAGGGTCGCGGTGATGGCCTCGGCCGCCGGGGGAATGGACATAGAAGAAGTCGCAGCGACGCAACCCGATAAGATATCCACGTTCACCATCGACCCGGTGATGGGCCTGCAGCAGTATCAATGCCGCGCCCTGGGTCTCGCACTGGGATTGAACGGTACACAGAACAAGCAACTGGCAAAAATCCTGTCCGGACTCTACCGGATGTTTGTCGACAAGGACCTGAGCCTGGTTGAAATCAACCCCCTCGTCATCACCGAAGACGGCGACCTGGAGGCGCTGGATGCCAAGGTAACCGTGGATGACAATGCCCTGTACCGCCAGGCGGAACTGGAAAGCTGGCGGGACCCGAGCCAGGAAGACGCGAAAGAGAACAAGGCCAAGGTGTTTGACCTGAATTACGTCGCCCTCGATGGTGATATCGCCTGCATGGTAAACGGCGCCGGCCTGGCCATGGCGACCATGGATATCATCAAGCTGCACGGCGGAGAACCCGCCAATTTCCTGGACGTGGGCGGCGGCGCGACGACGGAACGCGTTGCCGAAGCCTTCAAGCTGATCATGTCCGATGCGAAAGTCCGGGCGATCCTGGTCAATATCTTCGGCGGCATAGTGCGCTGCGACCTGATAGCAGAGGGCATTATCAGCGCGGTCAGGGAAGTAGGGCTCGACATCCCCGTGGTGGTCAGGCTGGAAGGCACCCGGGTTGAAGAAGGTAAAGCGCTGCTCAATGACAGCGGGCTGAAGATCACATCGGCGGACGGCCTGAGCGATGCTGCGGACAGGGTTGTCGCGCTGAGCCGGAGGACAGACTGATGGCTGTCCTGGTAAACAGGGATACCCAGGTGATCGTCCAGGGGTTCACCGGCCGCCAGGGCTCTTTCCATGCCGAACAGGCCATCGAGTACGGCACGCAGGTAGTCGGCGGCGTAACGCCCGGCCGGGGAGGGCAGACGCACCTGGACAGGCCCGTGTTCGACACCGTCAAGGAGGCGGTCGCGGAGACAGCAGCGGACGCCAGCATGATCATGGTTCCGGCGGCGTTCGCGGCCGAGGCCATTAGCGAGGCGGCAGAGGCGGGGGTCAGGACGATAGTGTGCATCACCGAAGGGATCCCGATTATCGATATGGTCAAGGCCCGCGCCAGTATCGACCTGTACCCGGGAGTGAGACTGATCGGTCCCAACTGTCCCGGCATCATCACACCGGGCGAGTGCAAGATAGGCATCATGCCCGGGCATATACACAAACCCGGCCGCATCGGTATCGTCTCCCGTTCGGGTACGTTAACCTACGAGGCGGTACACCAGACGACGCTGGCCGGCCTCGGCCAGAGTACCTGTATCGGTATCGGCGGCGACCCGGTGCACGGGATGAATTTCATCGACTGCCTGGAGTTGTTCCAACAGGACCCGGCTACGACCGGCATCATCATGGTAGGCGAGATAGGCGGCAGCGCCGAAGAAGATGCGGCAGAGTTTATCGGGCAACACGTCGATAAACCCGTGGTGGGATATATCGCCGGCGTCACCGCGCCGCCGGGGAGGCGCATGGGCCATGCCGGCGCAATCATCTCGGGCGGCAAGGGCAGCGCCGCCGACAAGTTCGCCGCACTCGATGCGGCCGGCGTGACAACGGTCCGGTCACCTGCCGAACTGGGCCAGGCCATTGCAGGGAAACTGAGTGAATAAAATCCACCGGGGACGGATTGAAATATCCGTCCCCCGACACCCGACGTGAACAAAATCGTTGTAAAATTCATCGGGGACGGATTTAAATCCGTCCCCTGACACCTGACGTGAATAGAATCGCTATTGCCCAGATTGATCCATGTGTCGGTGATATTGGCGGGAATACGGATCTGGTACTTGAATATATTTCCGGGGCCAGGGACACTGCCGGCGCGGATAGCGTTATATTCCCGGAACTGGCCCTGACCGGCTACCCGCCGGAAGACCTGTTGCTGCGCCCTCATTTTCACGTCCAGGTGGAACAGGCCCTGCAGCGGGTCGTGGACGGGTCGCAGGGCATAAACGTCATCATCGGCTACCCGTCGGCACAAGGAACGCGCCTTTATAATGCCTGCAGCCTCGTCAGGGACCAGGAGCTGGTCACAACCTACCATAAAAGAAACCTGCCCAATTACGGCGTTTTCGACGAAAAACGCTATTTCAGCGAGGGAGAGGAGCTGAACCTGGTCGAAACCCCGGATTTCAAGGTTGCACTGAGCGTGTGCGAGGACCTGTGGACCGAAGACCATATCCGGGAAGCGGCCGCGGCCGGTGCGGAGTTGCTGATCAATATCAACGCCTCACCGTACCACACTGACAAAGCCGCCGTCAGGGAGGAACTGCTGCGGCGACGCGCCCTGGATAACAATATCGCGATCATTTACGTGAACCTGGTCGGCGGCCAGGATGAACTGGTGTTCGACGGCGGTTCCCTGGTCATCGACAGCCGGGGGGAGTTTGTCTTCAAGGCTCCCCAGTTTGAGCAGGGCCTGTACCTGGTGGAACCGGAGCGGAAGGGCGCTGCGATCACCTTTGCTTCCACGCCGGATCAATTGCCGCCCCTGGACTTCACCGAGAGCGTCTACCGGGCGTTGGTGCTGGGTGTCAGGGACTACGTGACGAAAAACGGTTTCAGGGGCGCGGTCATCGGCTTGTCGGGCGGCATCGATTCGGCGCTGACCCTGGCCATCGCCGTGGATGCGCTCGGCCCGGAAAATGTTGAAGTGCTGCTGATGCCTTCACGTTACACCTCAAGCATGAGTAACGAAGACGCACGGGCCATGGCCAAAAACCTGGGGGTCTCCTGCCACGTAGTGAGTATTGAAAAACCTTTTACCGCGTTCTCCGAGATCCTGTCACCGGTCTTCAAGAACTTACCCATAGATACGACCGAAGAAAATATCCAGGCCCGCTGCCGGGGGTTGCTGTTGATGGCCGTATCCAACAAAACCGGCAAGCTGGTTTTGACGACGGGCAACAAGAGTGAAATGGCGGTGGGTTACGCGACGCTGTACGGGGACATGGCCGGCGGGTTTGCGCCGTTGAAGGACGTGCCGAAAACACTGGTCTACAAGCTGTCGCGCTGGCGCAATCAGGACGCGGAAGTCATTCCGCAACGGATCATAGCGCGACCGCCTACCGCGGAACTGCGTTTTGACCAGGAAGATGAAGACTCCCTGCCGGGCTATGACGTGCTGGACCCGATACTGGAAAAATACATCGAACTGGACCATACCCCGGCAGAGATCATCGATGCCGGTTACGACCGGGAAACGGTCTACCACGTGATCAGGCTGGTGGATAAAAACGAATACAAACGCCGCCAGGCCGCGCCGGGGGTCAGGATCACCGAACGCGCCTTCGGCCGCGACCGGCGCTACCCGATCACCTCACGCTACCAGGAAGATTAGTCTTCTACGATAATGTCCCGGATGTCGTAGATCCCGGGGTGGCTGGGGTAGTTCAGTTCCAGCACGCGCACGGTATCCGCGGACAGGTCCGGCATTTCCAGGACTTTGTAGGCCTTGGCCATGAGCACCAGGGCTTCGGGTACGGAAGGTGTACGCGGGTAGGACTCGACCACGGTGCGCGCCCGGTTCAGGGCCGCCAGGTATGCGCCTCTTTTCATGTAATAGTTGGCCACGTGAATTTCGTGCCTGGCGAGGCGGTTGCGCAGGAACACCATGCGTTTTTTGGCGTCCTCCGCGTACTGGCTCTGGGGGTATTTTTCCAGGAGTTCGGAAAACGCGCGAAACGAGGTCATGGCTGCTCCCTGGTCGCGCTGGCTGGAATCGATCGGTAAAAAACGCTCCGTCAGCCCTCTGCCCCGGTTGAAGTTCACCAGGCCCTTGAGGAAGTACGCATAATCCACGTGGGTGTTCTGGGGATACAACCGGATAAAACGGTCACAGGCCGAGAGGGCTGAATCGAATTCCTCGGTCTTGTAATAGGCGTAGGCCAGGTCCAGCAACGACTGTTGCCCGTATACACCGAACGGGAAGCGGGTCTCGAGAAACTCGTAATACTCGACCGCCTTGCTGTAATAGCCGGAGTCGAGCGCGCCCTTGGCCTCGGAGTACAGCCGCTCCACGGTCCAGCTGCTTGTTTCATCGTCATCCTTGTCGCCGAACCAGGCACAACCGCCGAGCAGCAGCAAGGTCATATAAATGCAGAGTAAATATATCTTAAGGGACATCCGGGCAATTTTATCGCTTCTGCGCGAATAATCGCACAGTTCAAGAGTCGATATCAATCGGTTATTGAACCGGCTGATCCTGCGAAGCCTGCCCCTGGTCGGAGCGACACGAAGTAACCGATCATGATATACTCCCGCTTTTGCCGGCAGGCATGGATGAGTTTGAGGATAAACTGAATGAAGTATGTCGAAGTGAACAGCGAACGTCGCCGCTTTCTAACCACTACCGCATCCGTAGTTGGCGGCGCGGGGGCGCTGGCTACCACCATCCCCTTTGTATCTACGCTGACGCCGAGCGCCAAGGCCAGGGCGATAGGCGCCCCGGTTGAAGCCAATATAGATGATCTGGAAGTCGGGGAGCGAAAAATTGTGAAATGGCGCGGTAAACCGGTCTGGATCCTGCGCCGGGATGATGCAGCAATCGACGAACTCAGCGAACTGGATGACGAAGTAAAGGATCCGGCCTCGAATGTCGAACAACAACCGTTTTATGCCAGGAATGAATACCGTTCTCAACGCGCGGAGTACCTGATAGTCCTGGGGATCTGTACCCACCTCGGATGTTCTCCCGTGTATGCCAGAAAAGGAGAAGGGGAAGCCCACCGGCTCGGCGCCGGCTGGAAGGGCGGTTTCTTCTGCCCTTGTCACGGCAGCCGTTTCGACCTTGCCGGCAGGGTTTTCAAGGGCGTCCCGGCGCCCTCCAACCTGGTTGTGCCGCCGCACCAGTACCTGAGCGATACCCGGGTATTGATCGGTGATGACTCAGGCGTCGTCCAGTCATGACTAAACGCCTGCTTGTATTGCGCGACTGGGTGGACGCGCGTTTCCCGTTACTGCAATTATGGAATGACCACCTGGCCCGGTATTACGCGCCGAAAAATTTCAATTTCTGGTATTTCTTCGGTTCATTGGCGCTGTTTATCCTGGTGATCCAGATCGTTACCGGGATCTGGCTGACCATGAACTACAAACCGTCCGCGGAACTCGCGTTTGCTTCGGTCGAGTACATCATGCGCGACGTGGAGTGGGGCTGGTGGATACGCTACATGCACTCTACCGGCGCTTCCGCATTCTTTATCGTGATCTACCTGCACATGTACCGCGCCATGTTGTACGGTTCCTATAAACGGCCCAGGGAACTGCTCTGGATCATCGGCATGCTCATCTATTTCACCCTGATGGCAGAGGCGTTTTTCGGCTACCTGCTGCCGTGGGGACAGATGTCTTATTGGGGAGCACAGGTAATCATCTCGTTATTCGGTGCCTTGCCGGTGATAGGAGACGATCTTGCCTTGTGGATACGGGGTGATTTCGTCGTGTCCGACGTGACCCTGAACCGGTTCTTCTCCCTGCACGTCATCGCCTTCCCCCTGGTGCTCTGCGGCCTGGTCGGCGCGCACCTGATCGCCTTGCACGAGGTCGGGTCGAACAATCCGGACGGTGTCGAGATTAAGGATACCAAGGGTGCTGACGGTATCCCGCTGGACGGCATCCCGTTCCATCCCTACTACACCGTCAAGGACATCGTCGGCGTCGTGGTTTTCCTGATCATCTTCTGCGCGGTCGTGTTTTTCCAGCCCGAGATGGGTGGTTACTTTCTCGAAGCGAATAATTTCGTCCCGGCCGACCCGCTGAAGACACCGGAACACATCGCGCCGGTGTGGTATTTCACGCCGTTCTACGCCATCCTGCGGGCCATCCCGAGCCAGTTCGGCGGCGTCGTCGCCATGGGCGCGGCAGTCCTGTTATTCTGTTTCCTGCCCTGGCTGGACCGGAGCCCGGTCAAGTCCATACGCTACCGGGGCTGGAATTACAAAATTGCCCTGGCCCTGTTTACGGTCAGCTTTATCGTACTGGGCTGGCTGGGCATTCAGCCCGCCACCACGGCATACACCTGGATGGCGCGGCTGTTCACGTTGATTTACTTCCTGTTTTTCCTGTTGATGCCGTTTTATACCGCTTCCGACAAGGATAAACCGGTACCGGACAGGGTGACATGACGAACCCGCGTATTCTGCCCGTGTGGCGGGCCCCTGTTGTGCCGCAACGGAAGCCGGCAAAACGGGGACGGAATTTAATTCCGTCCCCTGTCATTCTGCTGCTGGTATTGCTGGCAAACCCCTGCTGGCCGGCCGGGGAAGGCGATTACACCCTGCGCGCCCACGTCGATCTGTCCGACAGGAAATCACTGCAACGCGGCGCCCGGACGTTCGTGAACTATTGCCTGAGTTGCCATTCCGCATCATTCATGCGCTACAACCGTCTGGGCCGGGACCTGCATATCAGCGAAGACGTCCTGAAGGAAAATTTCATGTTCGGAACCGATAAAACCGGGGATACCATGACCGTAGCCATGAACAGACGGGAGGCGGAGAAATATTTCGGCGTGGCGCCACCCGACCTGTCCGTTACCGCCCGTTCCCGTGGCGCAGACTGGTTGTATACTTACCTGATGACGTTTTACCGGGACCCGTCCCGCCCCAATGGCGTCAACAACCTGGCTTTCGAGGATACTGCCATGCCGCACGTGCTCTGGGAATTGCAGGGCTGGCAGGAACCCGTCTACAGGGAAGAGACCCACAAGGACGGCAGTACCACCACCGGGATCGATTACCTGGAAGTCGTGACCGGACCGGTTGACAAGCCCCAACCCTACCAGGATGAAAGCTACGAGGAGACGGTCGGCGACCTGGTGAACTTCATGGTCTACCTGGGGGAACCCATCAAACTCAAACGCAACAAGATAGGCGCCTGGACAATTACCTATCTGCTGTTGCTGCTGGTTCTCGTCTACCTGCTGAAGCGGGAATACTGGCGCGACGTACGATGATGACCTCACTTAACGGCGGCCCCGTAATGGTCCTGTACTCCGATGCGACGGGTCCGTTCAGCCACAGCGTGCGCCTGGTACTGGCGGAAAAAGATATCGATACCCAGGTCAAATATATCCATGAAGAGATTATTCCCGAGGAACTGGCGGAGTTGAATCCGTACAATACCGTGCCTACCCTCGTCGACCGCGATCTCGTTCTGTATGATGCTCAAATCATACTGGAATACCTGGATGAACGTTTTCCCCATCCGCCGCTGATGCCGGTTGATCCGATGTCGCGCGCGGTTAACAGGCAATTGAGATACCGGATTACGCGGGACCTGTACACACTGGCTGAAGAACTGGACAGCGAAAATGAAATTGCTGCGGCCGGCGCCAGGAGGGACCTGCGCAACAGCCTGCTGGCGCTCGACCCGGTGTTTTCCCAGCTTCCCTATTTCATGTCGGAGGGCTATACCCTGGTGGATTGCTGCATGGCGCCGTTGTTGTGGCGGCTCGGCGCCTACAATATCAGGTTGCCCGCCGGCGCCAAGGCGTTGCGGAAATATGCTGAATCACTGTTCGCCCGCGCTGCGTTCCAGTCCAGCATGTCCGAACCGGAACGCGCCATGTGTGAGCGTTTGACGGCCTAATCCCTAATCACTGGCCTCTTCCAGCGCCGGTTCTTCCTCCTCATCCGTCCCCCTGAGCGATTCCCTGTACTCGAAAAGTTTTACCACTTTCTGCACGCCGCCGGTACGCCGGGCGATTTCCGTCGCGATGTCGCCTTCTTCCCTGCTGACCAGGCCCATGAGGAAAGTAACACCGTTCTCCGTGACGACCTTGATATGCAGGGTGCTTAAATCTTTTTCCGCTATCAGCTTGGTTTTTATCTTGGCGGTAACCACACCGTCCGCACTGCGCGAGAGCAGGGAACTGGGTGCGGCTATGGTGATCTCATCGAATACCCTGGTTACTTTTTCAACGTTTTTTACCAGGTCAATCACGGCCTGACGGTCCTCTTCGGTCGGCGCTTCCCCGCTGACCAGGACCGAGGTGTTGTAACTGGTAACGTTGACATGGACCCTTTTGTTCAACTCTTTCCGGTCCCACAACGCCAGGCGGGACTTGTTCTCAATTGCTTCGTCTTCTATGATGGTGCCGGTAGTCCTCCGGTCTGCCACTACGGTTGAGACGGCAGTCGTGGCGCCGGTTACGGCTACCGGGGCGCAGCCTTGCATTAGCAGCAGGGGTGCAAGGAGTATGACTGACAGGATGGATAATTGAATTTTCATATTGCTGCTCCTAGTAGTTTATGGTCGATCAGGTCACAAAGGGAATGGATTATCATCAGGTGCACTTCCTGGATCCTGGCCGTCGAATCAGCAGGCACGCGCAGTTCGATGTCGGTTTCCGACAGCATATCGGCGACCTGTCCTCCTTCCCTGCCGGTCAGGGCTATGACGTGCAACCGTTTGTCGTGGGCGGCATCGATAGCATGGATAATATTGTCGGATTCGCCGCTGGTGCTGAACGCCAGCAACACGTCTTCCGGTTGTCCCAGCGCCCGTACCTGCCGTGAGAAGATATCAGCATACTGGTAATCATTGGCGATCGAGGTTAATACGGATGAGTCGGTTGTCAATGCGATGGCGGGCAGTCCGGGCCGTTCCATTTCATACCGGTTGATCATTTCGGAAACGAAATGCTGCGCATCCGCGGCAGAACCGCCGTTGCCGCAACTCAGGATCTTATTGCCGTTCAACAGGCAGGCGGTCATCAGTTCGGAGGCTATTGCAATTGAAGCAGCGAGACGATTACCTGCGTCTATCTTGATGCGGATACTCTCAGCGAAGTTGTCTTTGACGCGTTGGACGAAATCCATCTATGTTAGGTTTCAGTTTTCAGTTTTTAGTTTTTAGCAACGGACTACTAAAAACTAGAAACTGGAAACTAAATCAGAATGCCGACTTGATCCACTCGATCTTCATTTCGTCCTCTCTCCTGCCGGTTAACGTGATGACGTCAAAGCGCCAGTCAAAATGGTTCCATGCGGGTGTTTTCTGCATAAAGACCTGGCTGGTTCTCCGGATTTTATTTCTCTTTGAAAAATCTATGGTCTCGGCCGGATGTAAAAAAGCCGTATTTCTTCTGGACCTGACTTCAACGAATATAATGGTATTGTTTTCCTGCATGATCAAGTCAATCTCGCCAAAGCGGGAACGAAAGTTCCGTTCCAGCAAAGTCATGTCATGTTTTTGCAGGTAGCGCAGGGCCAGGTCCTCGGCCATCCTGCCGAATCTGGCCCGGTAATTATCAGCCGTCATGTTCCAGCAGTTCAGGTTTGCCGTTGATAATCTTACCCCAGGGCAGGTTTCTGCTTATCCTGCCGTCCCCGGACATGCTGAGGAGGCCCGTCTCACCACTGAAGCGGGCGTCATCATCGAATGCCAGCCGGTAGAGATGCGGGATCAGGTGAAAGACATCCACCCCTAGTGCGTACAACCGCTGGTAGACGGATGTATCGGCCTGGAAATTTTCATTGACCCGCGCCTTAATCGACGCGCTTCCGTCATGTGGAAACAGGATCCATGGCAAATCCGGAAACATGACACCGTCCATATCCATATCGGCCTGCGGGTTCACGCTGCCGGTAAAGACATGCGACGTCGCATAAACCGGGATACCTCCCGCTTCATGGAAGCGTAACTGCGGGATAATCTGGCGTCCGGCAATGGGAAATGCGGCCATGAAAATCACGTCTGCGTCCTGACGCCGGCGTGTCAGGTTTTCGAGTCTCCGGTTCAGCGCCCGCCGGAGGTTTCGCACCCTGGATTCACTGCCGTCGACATTCAGCAATTGTGTGACCGGGGCGGAATAGTCATTGCTTTGCGGGTCGTAGTCAATTCTTTCGAGAATATTCCCGCCCAACGCCAGCCAGTTTTCCCGGAATGCATCGTACAGGCGCCCGCCCCACTGGTCATCGGGGACGATGACCAGGGCCCTGCTGTGCCCGTCCGCAAACGCCCGGTCGGCAACCTGGCGCGCTTCATCTTCCGGGGACAGGCCGAATTGCATGAGCGCAGGGATCAGGTTTCCATTGCCGCGGCTTGCCATGTCGGCAGCAGGCCGCACCCGGTTCAGGGCCAGTGTAGGCACGGACAGGTCCGCCCTTGCAGATAACCTCGTCAGCGCCTGTTTTTCCAGTGGTCCCACGATGAAATCCGCACCTTCCGCCACTGCCTGTGAATAAACCTGTTCAATGTTCAATGAGTTCCCTTCGTAAATCCTTATCAGGGGTCGGTCCCGGCCCGAGTCGTACCAGGCGGTCATAAAGCCGTCCCTGATGGCTTCGGCAGCCTTGCGGTAACCCCCGCGCAGCGGCAATAAAAGGGCAATCCGGCGGGGCCGTATATCATAGCGCCGGCCGGCGGCGCGCATCTGCGCGACGATGCCGGGATTGGCGGGATGCGCCGGGTATTTGCCTTGCCAGGCTGCCAGCGCCCCGGTCAATGCCGTAAGGTCAGCCAGCATGGTCCTGTTGATGAGCGCAAGCTCCAGCCAGCCTGAGAGTGCCTGCGGGTCAGCGCTGTGGAGTTCCCGCAGCATTCGTTTATCGGCCTTGTTCAGGGTCTCCCAGATTTTCGCCGTGTGCGCGTCCGTGTCGCCGCGTTGCCGCGCATAGGCGCCGTAGCTGATGCGTTCTGCTGCCGCATTGATAAAATCTGCCTGCTGTTCGTAGGCAAAGGCTCTTGCCTCATGGCGGCGTGCCTGGAGGGAAGCCGGGATGACATCCGGGAAATCCGCTGACAGAAGTTCCAGCGCTTGTTCCGGCTGTTGCTCCTGCAGGTGAAGTTCGGCCTGCAACAGCGTCTTCAGGATCCTGCCGTCCGCATCCTGCGGAGCTACGGTGGATAATAGTTCAGCGGCTTCGGCAGTGCGCTGCATCGAAATCATGGCGGATGCGGCCTGCAAAGTGTAGAAACCGGATTTTTCCGGGAATAGCTCCGCCAGGCGCAGATATTCCCCGGCGGCTTGTTGATAGCGGCCGTCGTTCAACAACTTCCTGGCTTCCTGTTCCGCATCGACGGGCGCTGCAGCTTCCCTGACCTCCAGCGTACAGCCTTGTAACAATATGACAATGAGCAGGACATTGAGTAAAACGCGCATGCGCTCATTCTATAGGCAAAAGGAATGGCACACCATTGGAATTAAAAATTACCAATTACGACTCAGGGCTGGGCGTACATACAAAAAAACTCTGTGTTCTCCGTGCCCTCTGTGGTAAAAAAAGAGTTGGGTTTTAGCGGGTATATTCATGGCAACTCAAGCTGGCACCTTATACATCGTGGCAACGCCTATCGGCAACCTGGAGGACCTGGGCAGGCGCGCGCAGAGAATCCTTTCCGAGGTTGACCTGATCCTGGCGGAAGACACTCGCCACAGCCGCAAATTACTGAGTTCGTTCAACATCAGCACCGCGCTGCAGGCCTTCCACGAGAACAACGAGGAGCGTATGACGGCGCAGGTCATCAGCCGTCTTGCCGGGGGTTGTGATATTGCCCTGGTTGCGGACGCCGGCACCCCGCTGATCAACGATCCCGGTTTCAAGCTGGTAAGGCAGGCCCACGAAGAAAATATTCCCGTCTGTCCGGTGCCCGGGCCCGCGGCGTTGACAGCGGCCTTGTCGGCCGCCGGAATAGCTCCCGGGAGGTTCCTGTTCGAAGGTTTTGCTCCCGCCAGGGCGGCGGCGCGCCGCAAACACCTCCAGGCCCTGGCCGATGCAGGCCGCACCATGGTTTTTTATGAAGCCCCGCACCGGATAAAGGCTTTTCTGGACGATGCCTCATCGAGCTTCGGCGCGGACAGGAAGGCGACCGTTGCACGGGAGTTGACGAAAAAGTTTGAAACGATACGCCATGGGACACTGGGTGAGTTGATTGAGTGGATGAACGACGACCCTGACCGGTGCCGCGGTGAATTCGTCGTTATCGTTGCCGGCGCCGGGGCCGAAACCGGCAAGACCGGCAGGTCGGAATTAACGGCGACGTTGAAAGTCCTGCTCAAGTCATTGACCTTGAAACAGAGTGTACAGATCACGGCCGAACTGACTGGGGGCAGCAGGAACGAAATATACGACCTGGCAGTGTCCCTGCAGCAGGGTAACGAATCGAAAGTCTCTCCCGGCCGCAAGCGCGGACCGGACCCGGCATAACGCTACATGCCTGCGCACGATTGATTGCCGGATACGCATTGCACCCCGGGTGTGCTTGAAGCAGGTGCTGCCCTTGCTTATCATTGCGAAATGCGCGATTACCGGGGTTTCAGTATCTAAAGAAAAAAACGGCAGGAGAACAGATGATGAACGGCATTACTGCACCCGCACACTATGCACAGGCAATACTCGACAGGATCAGGGGCAGCCTGGATTTCATTGGTCCCGTGTTGCTCAGGTTGTACCTGGTTCCCGTATTCTGGGTTGCGGGTAACAATAAATGGAATCCGCTGGATGAAAGCAGTTCTCTCGACTCCGTAATCGAGTGGTTCGGTAATGCGGAATGGGGCCTGGGGCTGCCGTTTCCTGCCCTTAACGCCTACATGGCCTGGGGTGCGGAATATTTCGGCGCCATACTGCTGGCCCTGGGCCTGGCAACGCGCTGGATTTGCATACCGCTGATGGTGACCATGGTAGTCGCGATGGCGACAGTACATATCAGCCACGGCTGGCAGGCCGTCCACGATCTGAACAGCCCGTTTGCCTCTGCTGACGCCGGGGAGGCACTGGAGCGCCTGTCCCGGGCAAAAAGCATTTTACGGGAACACGGGGATTACAACTGGTTGACGGAACACGGCAATTTCATCGTATCCAACAACGGCATCGAGTGGGCGGCAACCTACTTCATCATGCTCGCCGCACTGTTCTATCTGGGAGGCGGCAGGTACGTCAGTCTGGATTACTGGATCCGGCGCAAATATTCGATGAAATAGCGGGGACGGACTTAAGTCCGTCCCCATTCTCTCTGCGTGTTTTTACTCTGATACCCCTAAATCAAGCACCATTACCGTTGCCGGTCACGCAGTGGAATAATCTTCCAACGGCGGGCAGCTGCAGAACAGGTTCCTGTCGCCGTGCAGGTTGTCCACCCGGCTGACCGGGGGCCAGTACTTGTCGTCCCGTATGGTGTCCATGGGGTAGAAAGCCTCCTGTTTGCTGTAGGGCATGGTCCAGTCCGACTCCAGCAGCAACTGGTGCGTATGGGGCGCATTTTTTAACGGGTTGTTGTCCCTGTCCCGGCTACCCTGTTCGATCAGGTCGATTTCCCTGCGAATGGCTATCATGGCATCGCAGAAGCGGTCCAGTTCGCGCTTGTTCTCGCTTTCGGTCGGCTCAATCATCAGGGTATCGGGGACCGGGAATGACATGGTCGGGGCATGGAATCCGTAATCCACCAGGCGTTTGGCGATGTCGTCCACGGTGACATTGCAACGTTGCTTGATGGGGCGCAGGTCGAGAATGCACTCGTGGGCGACCATGCCGTTCTTCCCCGTATACAGTATCGGGTAATGTTCCCGCAGGCGGGCGGCCACGTAGTTGGCGCTCAGGATGGCGACCAGCGTCGCCCGGCGCAAGCCGTGCGCGCCCATCATGGCGATATAAGCCCAGGAGATGGTCAGGATGCTGGCTGAACCCCAGGGCGCTGCCGAGACGGTACCGACGGTGCCGTACCGGCCTGCAGCGGGGTTGACGCCTTCCACCAGCGGGTGGCCGGGCAGGTAAGGCGCAAGATGAACTTTCACTCCTATCGGCCCCATGCCCGGACCGCCGCCGCCGTGGGGAATGGCAAAGGTCTTGTGCAGGTTGATGTGCATCACGTCGGCGCCCATTTCCGCCGGACGGGCGATGCCGACCAGGGCGTTCATGTTGGCGCCGTCCAGGTAAACCTGGCCGCCGTGTTCGTGTACCTGCGCGCAGATGTCCTGAAACCCGGCTTCATAGACCCCGTGCGTAGACGGGTACGTGATCATCAGGGCGGACAGGCGCTCCGAATGCCGTTCGAGCTTGTCCCGTAAATCATCCAGGTCGATGTTGCCGTCACCATCACAGGCAACCACCACGACCTTCAACCCGGCCATGACCGCACTGGCAGGGTTGGTGCCGTGAGCCGACGCCGGGATCAGGCACACATCGCGTTGCCCCTGGCCCTGCACTTCCTGGTGTTTGCGGATTACCAGCAAACCGGTGTACTCCCCCTGTGAGCCGGCATTGGGTTGCAGTGAAAAGGCGTCGAAGCCGGTGAGGTCGCACAACATATCCTCGAGTTCCTCGAACAACTGTAGATACCCCTGCGCCTGGTCCAGCGGCGCAAATGGATGTATGGCGTTGAAGTCCCGGTACGACAGGGCTTCCAGTTCGGTTGCCGCGTTCAGTTTCATGGTGCAGGACCCCAGGGGGATCATTGCGCGATCCAGTGAAATATCCCGGCGCGCCAGCCAGCGCATGTAACGCATCATCTCGGTTTCGCTGTGGTACATCTCGAATACCGGGTGCTGCAATATACTGTCGGTGCGTAACAGTTGTTCGCTGATACATTCATCCAGGGAATCGTCAAGAGTATCGATGTCCGGTCTTCGACCCGCAGCGGTTGAGAACACTTCCCAGAGAGTCAGCAGTTCCTCGCGGGTCGTCGTTTCATCCAGTGCAATCCCGAGGTAGTCAGCGTCGTAAACCCTCAGGTTGATCGACGCTTCACGGGCCTTGGCGGCGATGCGCCGTGCGCGGCTGGGAGCATAAACCTTCACGGTATCGAAATACTGCCCGTTGACGATGCCGAAGCCGAACTGTTGCAGTCCGGCGGCCAGCACCCGGGTCAGGCGGTGCACCCGTTCCGCGATCAGGCGCAACTCCTTGGGTCCGTAGTAGATGGCGTAAAATCCGGCGATCACTGCCGGCAGCACCTGCGACGTACAGATGTTGCTGGTGGCTTTTTCCCGGCGGATATGCTGCTCGCGGGTCTGCAGGGCCATGCGTAATGCCTTGTGGCCCAGGTTGTCCACGGATACGCCGATGATGCGGCCGGGCATGGAGCGGACGAATTGTTCCCTGGTGGCGAAGAATGCCGCATGGGGGCCGCCGTAGCCCATGGGCATCCCGAAACGCTGGGAGTTGCCCACTACGATATCAGCGCCCATTTCGCCCGGTGAGGCCAGCAACACCAGGGCCAGAATGTCCGCAGCTACCGATACGATGGCTCCCTGCTCATGGACGAGGCTGATCGGTTGGCGCAGGTCCATGATCTCGCCGCTGCTGCCCGGATATTGGAACAACGCACCGAATACGTCCTTGTCCTCCAGGTCCGTCAAGGGGTTGCCCACGATAGTCCGGTAGCCGAAATTATTTGCCCGCGTCTGCACGACGGCAATAGTCTGCGGATGGCAATCCCGGTCGATAAAAAACAGGTTGCTGCTGTTACTGCCCACGCGTTTTGCCATACTCATTGCCTCAGCCGCGGCCGTGGCTTCGTCAAGCATGGAAGCATTGGCTATCTCCATG
This sequence comes from Gammaproteobacteria bacterium, assembly GCA_965243115.1. Lineage (GTDB taxonomy): Bacteria > Pseudomonadota > Gammaproteobacteria > Eutrophobiales > Eutrophobiaceae > JAAXHV01. Next base: position 839,972 of record CBDEUD010000003.1, read on the forward strand.
CCGGTCAGGTCCGTGATCATCTGCTGGAAATTCAGCAATGCTTCAAGCCGGCCCTGGCTGATCTCGGCCTGGTATGGCGTGTAAGCCGTATACCAGGCCGGATTCTCCAGCACATTGCGTTTGATAACGGCCGGCATGATGGTGTCGTGGTACCCCATGCCGATCATGGAGGTAAAAACGCGATTCCGTCTGCGCATCCTGCGCAGCCGGATACCGACCTCGCGCTCGCTGATGTTCCTGGTCAGGGTAAGGGCCTGTTTCGTGAGGATCGATTCGGGGACGGCCCGGTCGATGATCTCCTCCAGTTCACCCATGCCCAGGTACTCCACCATCGCGCTGATCTGGTGCCTGTCGGGGCCGATGTGGCGGCGTGTGAAACCGCCGCGCATTTCGAGTTGTTCAAGTTTGCTCATGACTGGTAATACCGTTGTTTTACAAAAGGCAGATCCGCTACCCGGACGCCATGGAAGCGGCTGCGAATTTCCACCTGCAATTCATTGCCGGTTCCGGAATATTCCTTTTCGATATAGCCCATGGCCACAGGCCGGCCGATACTGGGGGCAAAACCACCACTGGTTATCCTGCCTACCGTCCGGCCTTCGTGGTTCAATATCATGGTGCCTTCCCGCACCGGCATTTTACCCTGGGGGACAAAACCGCGTCTTATACGCTTAGCCCCGGTCCGCAACTGCCGGAATATGATATCCGCCCCGGGAAACCTTGCCGGAACGGTGCCGTTACGGTATTTTTTTGCGATCACCCATCCCAGGCCCGCTTCCACGGGGGTCGTTGCCGGATCTATATCATGGCCGAACAGGCACAGGCCCGCCTCCAGCCGTAACGTATCCCTGGCGCCCAGGCCGATCAGTTCCACGGCCCGGTCCCGCAGCAGGGTTTCGGCCAGCTTCCCGGCATTTGCGGAGGGCACGGAAATCTCGAAGCCGTCCTCTCCGGTGTAGCCGCAGCGATTGACAAGACACGGTATCCCGTCAAGTTCCGCCTCGATGGCGCTCAGAAACGGCATGGTGAGGCATGGTTGGTGGAACCTGCCTAATACGCCTGCCGCTTCGGGTCCCTGTAACGCCAGCAAGGCCTGGCCGGACAACATTTCCAACCGGTAACCCGAACCCAGTGCTTCCTTCAGGTAGGCATAGTCGGTTTCCTTGCACGCGGCATTGACCACGAGGAACAGGTGATCCGGGGTCCGGGTCAGCATCAGGTCGTCGATAATGCCGCCGCGCTGATTGGTCAACACCGTGTAGCATTGCCGGAATGGCGCCATGGCGCTGGTATCCGCGGTCACCAGTGTTTCCACGGCGTTTTCAATACCGGCGCCGGACAGGCGCAATTGACCCATATGGGACACGTCAAACAAACCGGCGCTGCTGCGGGTATGCAGATGCTCGTCCCTGATTCCTCTCCGGTACCGTACCGGCATCGAGTAACCCGCAAAGTCCACGAACCTGGCGCCGTGCGTTTCATGCAGTTCATACAGTGGCGTCTTTTTCAATTCTCTATCCATTTTTTTCTGTCTGCACGGGACCGGGTCCGGCCTTCAATTGCCTGAAGGGAATTCATATTATGATGCCATTACCGTTTTAGACAAGCAGGTCCGGCAATTTATCCCGCGGCTGCCGTTGAAGGCTTTTGTTTTTCACCTCCTCCGGTGCCTCAGGGCCCGTCACGGTTGAAAACGGCATGGCTCAGGCCTAATATGGTAACGGGAGTCAGCCGGACAATCGCTGCGGGACAGGATTGACATTGATCAGTTCCAGTTCTGCAGAGGAAAGTCCGGGCTCCGCAGGGGCAGGGCGCCAGGTAATTCCTGGGCGGCGCGAGCCGACGGAAAGTGCAACAGAAAGTATACCGCCCGGTCACCTACCATGGGGTCAGGTCGCACAATGCACACGCAGGCGCTGTACACCAAGGATGGTCGGATAAGGTGTGCATTGTGCGACCTGACCCCATGGTAGGTGACCGGGTAAGGGTGAAATGGTGCGGTAAGAGCGCACCGCGTGGCTGGAGACAGGCACGGCATGGTAAACCCCGCCTGGAGCAAGGCCAAATAAGGGGGCGATAATGTGGCCCGCATTGCCCCCGGGTAGGCTGCATGAGGTGCATGGCGACATGCATCCCAGATGAATGATTGTCCTCGACAGAACCCGGCTTACAGGCTGACTCCCCCTGTTACATCCCCGATTCCGCCCAAACCTGTTGTTTTATATTAGAAAAACCTTACAACTTTCTAATATTAAAAGACTTATATAGGTTTTTTCATCATCCGGCCTTGTCATTACAGGGTCGATTTGCCGCTAAGTGCCTGTAACACAGGTAATTTCTTTACCGGAAAATTACAAGATTTGCTTGACATAACAGCAACTTGGTTCCTATAGTTACAGATTGTGGGAAAAAGTGGGTAATTGTGGATTTAAATGTACACAGGGCCACAAAATGTTTCGAGGTTTCAGCAGCGTCAGTCTTGACAGCAAGGGCCGGTTAGCCATACCCAGCCGTTTCCGCGAACGGCTTATGGAAATTGCCGGCGGTTGCCTGGTACAGACCCTTAATCCCCGGGACAGGTCCCTGTTGCTGTATCCCCTTCCTGAATGGGACCTCATTGAGGAGAAACTGGCCGAGTTGTCCGATTTCGACAGGCAGAGCCGCAGGACCAAGCAGATGATGCGCGGCTATGCGACCGATTGCCAGTTGGACACCCATGGGAGAATCCTGGTTCCGGCGGAACTGCGCGACTATGCCCAGCTCGACAAGCAGGCCGTCATCCTGGGGCAGGGCAACAAGTTTGAAATCTGGAACCGGGGCAGTTGGGAGGAACAGCGCGACCAGTGGCTGAATATGGTGGGTGATGAAGAGGGCACGCCCGCCGATGCGTTGCAATCCTTGTCCTTGTGATGCACGGGTGCCATATCGTCCAAGTTGAATGAATACACACATAAACCGGTATTGCTCAACGAGACGCTGGCTGCGCTTGCACTGCGACCGGATGGCTGTTACGTGGACTGCACCTTCGGCCGCGGCGGCCACAGCAGGCCGATCCTGCAGCGCCTTGGCAGCCGGGGCCGGTTACTCGCCTTCGACAAGGACCCGGAAGCGATCAGGTCCGCCCGAAATGAATTCGCCGGCGATACACGCGTCAGCGTTGTTCCGGGTTCGTTCACCCGCCTTGCAGAGGTGGCCGGAGAGATGGATATGATGGGTGCGATCGATGGCTTGCTGTTTGATCTGGGCGTTTCATCGCCGCAACTTGATGATGCCTCCCGGGGATTCAGTTTTCTGAAGGACGGCATGCTTGACATGAGGATGAACCCCGGCGAGGGGTTCAGCGCGGCAGACTGGATCAACCAGGCGAGTGAAGCGGAACTGAGCGGCGTGTTGCGCCGTTACGGCGAAGAGAGATACGCCGCACGAATCGCCCGCGCCGTCGTGGCCGCGCGTTCCGGAACCGCCATAGCGACTACCCGTCAACTGTCTGCCCTGATTGCAGACGTGGTGCCGACCACCGAGCCGGGCAAACATCCCGCCACGCGCTCGTTCCAGGCCATCAGGATCCTCGTGAATAATGAACTCGAAGAGTTGGAGACCGTATTGACGCAGGTGGTCGATGTCCTGCGGGAGGGTGGGAGACTGGCCGTGATCAGTTTCCACTCGGGGGAGGACCGGATTGTGAAAAGGTTTATCCGGCGACAGTCCCGCGCCGACCCCTACCCCAGCTACCTGCCCGTAGCCGCCAGCGCAATCAAACCCGGGATGAAGGCGATTGGCCGGCCCATCAAATCCGCACAGGAAGCAAACCGCGACAACCCGCGCGGCAGGAGCGCCATTTTGAGAGTCGCGGAGAAATTAGCAGAGTGAAAACGCTTGTCATCATGCTTCTCGTTTTCACTGTGCTGGTTTCGGCCGTATCGGTAGTCCAGACGCAGCACGTCTCGCGCAAGGTATTCATGGAGATAGAACAATTGAAAAAGGACCGGGACCTGCTGAATGAAGAATGGGGCAGACTCCAGCTGGAACAGAGCACCTGGGCGCTGGATGAACGGGTGGAGCGCATGGTAAAGGAGGAATTGGACATGTACGTGCCCGAGAACGATTCCCTGGTCTTTCTGGTGCCGTGAGCAGCCAGGTTCCCGAATCCGGTTATACCGGCCGCAAGTGGTTTCTGCTGGCGCTGTTCAGCCTCGCCGCAACGGCGGTTGCCTGCCGGGTTTTCTACCTGCAGATTTTGAACAAGGACTTCCTGATAGACCAGGGTGATGCCAGGGCCATACGCAGCGTCGACATACCGACATACCGGGGCATGATTACGGACAGGAATGGCGAACCTGTGGCTGTCAGTACGCCGGTGGCGTCAATCTGGGCCGCGCCCGGGAAGGTCCTGGATTCAGGGGCCGACCTGGGACAACTGGCCGGCCTGCTGGGTACGTCGGCGCAGGAGATACGGCGGTTTATGACTGACCGGCAGGACAGGAATTTCGTTTACATGAAGAGGCAGGTCCTGCCGGACACGGCGCGCCGGGTACGGGACCTGAGGATTCCGGGGATCAATATCGAGAAGGAATACAAGAGATATTACCCAATCGGTGAAGTAGCGTCCCACCTGATTGGGTTTACCGACATAGACGATGCGGGACAGGAAGGAATCGAACTGGCGTTTGATGACTGGTTGCGGGGCGATCCGGGTAAAAAACGGGTATTGAAGGACCTGTATGGCTCCATCGTCAAAGACATCGAAAACATCAGGCAACCCGCCCCCGGCCGGTCCCTGGCCCTGGCCCTGGACCAGCGCCTCCAGTACCTGGCGTACCGGGAGCTGAAAGCGGCGGTACTGCGCAACAAGGCCCGCGGCGGCATGCTGCTGTTGCTCGGCGTCAGGACCGGCGAGGTTCTTGCCCTGGCGGTGCAACCTCCGTTCAATCCGAACAACCGCGCCGATTTCAAGGGTAACCACTACAGGAACCGCGTGGTGACGGATGTATTCGAACCCGGTTCCACCATAAAACCGTTCACCATCTCGGCGGCGCTGATGTCGGGACTGTACCAGCCGGAGACCATGGTCGACACCGCGCCCGGGCAACTCAGACTCGGCCGCTATTCGATCAGCGACATCAACAATTACGGGACCCTGAGCATCAGCGACGTGATTCGCAAATCGAGCAACGTGGGCACAACCAAGGTGGCGCTGGCACTGGGTCCGGAACGTCTCTGGAAATTACACCATAACATCGGCTTCGGCAGCCCGACCATGAGCGGATACCCGGGAGAGGCGCCGGGTACACTCACGGATTACGCCGACTGGTCCAGGCTGGACCTGGCGACGGTTTCGTACGGATACGGCATCTCGGTAACCACCATGCAGTTGGCGCAGGCCTATTCGGTCATAGCGTCCGGCGGTCTTCTGTATCCGATCAGCTTTCAGAAAGTCAGCACGATCCCCGCGCCCCGGCGTGTTATGCCGGAAATGGTCGCATTTGAGGTGAACAGGATGATGCGAACGGTAATCGGACCCGGCGGCAGCGGCAGGCGGGCGGCTGTCGAAGGCTACCATGTTGCCGGCAAGACCGGCACCGTACACAAGACATCGGAATCCGGTTACGAGGAGGACCGTTACACCTCGCTGTTTGCCGGCTTTGCCCCTGCAACGGAACCCCGCCTGGTCCTGGTTGTCGTAATAGATGATCCCGGGGCAGGCCGGTATTTCGGCGGCCAGGTCGCCGCACCCGTGTTTTCCCGGGTAATGCAAGGGGCATTGCGAATATTGAATATTCCCCCCGATAACCTGATCGGGTTGAAAAAGCAGGCGTTGCTGGCCGGCAACACCAGGTGAAGATGTTGACCGTGGCCAGGCATCGAACCGGTTTTCCACTGCAGACATTGCTGGAAGGCATGACCGATGCGCCTGTTCAGGGCAATATCCTTGTGCAGGGGATCAGCGCCGACAGCCGGGAAGTCCGTGAGGGCGATTTATTTATCGCCTGCCGGGGTACGAATACCCGCGGCAGCCTGTTCATCCGGGATGCCTTCAAGGCAGGGGCGGCGGCAGTAGTAATGGATGCGGCGCTGATGTCAGACCTGGACCGGCGCCGCAGCGCAATATTTCCGGTCGCGGATTTGACGGACAAGCTGGGTTTGATTGCCGGGCGATTTTACGGCAACCCTGCCGGACAACTGCATCTCACCGGCGTCACGGGAACCAACGGTAAAACATCAATCTGCTGGTGGCTGGCTAAAGTCCATTCATTGCTTGCCGGCAGACACGCGGGTTTGATCGGCACCCTCGGGTACGGCTGTTACCCGCGCCTCGAGGCGGGACCCAACACGACACCCGGCGCGGTCGGCCTGCAGCGCCTGTTGGCCGGATTCGTAGAGGCGGCCGCGGACACGGCGTTCATGGAAGTATCGTCCCACGCCCTGGACCAGGGACGCGTTAACGGGGTTGGTTTCGACGTGGCCGTGTTCACCAACCTGAGTCACGACCACCTGGATTACCACCGCAACCTGCAGGATTACTTCCAGGCCAAGGAAAAACTGTTCCGGTTCGATTCATTGCGCGCCGCGGTGGTCAACTGCGATGACAGCTTCGGGCGTTCCCTGCTGGGCAGCCTGCCGGCAGGCATGGAAGCAATCGGTTACGGCTTGTCGGGGACCCCGCAGCGGTCGGTTCCTCCGCTCGTCAAGGCTACGTTGCTGCCCGGCGCGGAACTGATTCTTGATATTGCCAGCCCCTGGGGGAACGGCCGGGTAAAGCCGGGGGTAACGGGCAACTTCAACGCAGGCAATATTCTCGCCGTGGTTTCGGTACTGGGCCTGGCCGGGTTCCCCCTGGACCGGATCCTGGAGAAGCTGGAGAACATCGGCCCGGTACCGGGCCGTATGGAAAGTTTCCGGCGCGCGGACGGTGCGCGTATCGTCGTTGATTACGCGCACACTCCCGCAGCCCTGGAACAGGTTCTCGCCAGTCTGAGGGAGGATTGTAAAGGGCGCCTGATATGTGTCTTCGGTTGCGGCGGTGACCGGGACAGGAAAAAACGGCCGGGCATGGGAGCAATGGCACAGGAGTATGCCGATGAAGTGATATTGACCGATGACAACCCGAGGCATGAACCCGGGGACGGCATCATCAAGGACATTCTCTCCGGGATGACCGGCAGGGAGCCTGCCGTGGTCGAACGGAATCGCTCCAGTGCTATCGAACTGGCCCTGGGACATGCGCGGCCCGACGACGTGGTGTTGATCGCCGGCAAGGGGCACGAGACCTTCCAGGAGGTTGCCGGCAAGCGTTATCCCTTCAGCGATCGGCAGCAGGTCAGGTGTCTGCTGGGGAAACAGGGGTGATCAGTATGCAATTATCAGCCGCCTGCGCCGCACTGGACGGAAAACTCATCGGAGAAGACCGGCGCTTCACCGGCTGCAGTTATGACAGCCGCACAGTTCAGCCGGGTGAACTCTTTATCGCCCTGCGGGGGGCGGCGCGCGACGGTCATGACTTTGTCTCCAACGCGTTTGCCAAAGGCGCATGCGCGGCCCTGGTAGACAGGGAAGCCGCGTATCCGCTGCCCGTGATACAGGTGGATGACGCCAGGAAACAATCAGGCCTGCTGGCCGGGCACTGGCGCGCCGGGTTCGACCTGCCGGTCATCGCCGTTACCGGCAGCAACGGCAAGACCACGGTCAAGGAAATGATCAATTCCATCCTGTCCGTCGATTCGGAGGTGTTGTCCACCAGGGGCAATTTCAATAATGAGATCGGCGTGCCGCTGACCCTGTTCAGACTCGCGCCCGGCCACCGTTTTGCCGTGGTCGAGATGGGAGCCAATCACGCCGGCGAGATACGCTGGTTAAGCCGGATTGCCAGGCCGGACGTGGCGCTCATTACCCAGTGCGCGCCTGCCCATCTTGAAGGATTCGGCTCTATCGCGGGAGTGGCCAGGGCCAAGGCCGAGATCTATGAAGGGCTTGCGCCCGACGGTACCGCGATAGTCAATATCGATGATGACTACTGCGGACTGTGGCTGGAATGTTCCGGGAAGAACCGGCAAATCACGTTCGGCATGGGCGCCAAAGCCGATGTGACCGCAACCAATGTCGACACTGACCTGGCCGCAGGCCGGACCCGGTTCGATCTGGTATATCAATCCGGCAAGGTCAATACTGAACTGGGACTCTACGGCAGGCATAACGTCGCCAATGCGCTCGCAGCCGCGGCCTGTTGTGTTGCCCTCGATATCCCCCTGGGGCAGGTTAAGGCAGGTCTCGAGAAGGTACGCCCCATCAAGGGCAGGATGGAGTTGAAGACCGGGTTGCGGGACGTACGCGTGTTTGACGACACCTACAATGCAAATCCCATGTCCCTGAACGCCGCACTCAAAGTCGTGTGCGAAATGCCGGGACGACCCTGGCTGGTACTGGGTGACATGGGTGAGCTGGGCGCGACCTCTGCCGGGTTTCACGAACAGGCAGGCGCAGAGGCGCGCACTCTCGGCATCGAGCGTCTGTACGGGATCGGTGATCTCGCCGCACATTCCGTCAAGGGGTTCGGCGCCGGCGCCGGGCATTTCAGCCTGATGGATGACCTGGTCGAAGCCCTGCGCCGGGACCTGCAAACCGGCGTCGTGTTGCTGGTCAAGGGCTCCCGATCCATGGCCCTGGAGCGCGTGGTCGACGCCCTGACGGAGGAGAGGTTGTAATGCTGTTGTGGCTGGCGGAATACCTGACCCAGTTCTACAGCGGGTTCAACGCGTTCCAATACATCATCACGCGTACCATTCTGGGCGCGTTGACGGCCCTGTTCGTGGCGTTGCTGGTCGGACCGGGACTGATCCGCTACCTGGATAAATACAGGATTGGCCAGGAAGTGCGGGATGACGGTCCGGCAACACACCTGCAAAAAGCCGGCACACCGACCATGGGCGGCCTGCTGATCCTGTTGTCCATATCCGTCAGCATCCTGTGCTGGGCCGACCTCTCGAACCGCTTCGTCCAGGTGGTCTTCGTCGTCATCCTGGCTTTCGGGCTGCTGGGCTGGGTGGATGACTACCGGAAGATAGTAAGGAAGGATCCCAAGGGCCTCAGTGCGCGCTGGAAGTATTTCTGGCAGTCGGTGTTCGGCCTGTGCACGGCGGTCTTCCTGTATGTCAGCGCGGAAGTGCCGGCTGAAACCAGCCTGATCCTGCCGTTCATCAAATCGTTCAACTATGAACTGGGCCTGCTGTTTATCGTGACCAGCTATTTCGTAATCGTCGGGTCGAGCAACGCGGTGAACCTGACGGACGGCCTTGACGGCCTGGCGATCCTGCCGACCGTCATGGTCGTGGGCGGCCTGACTGCGTTCGCCTACGTCGCCGGTAATATCAGGTTCTCCGAATATCTCGCCCTGCCCTATGTGCCCGGCGTGGGAGAAATCTGTATTGTCTGCGCGGCTATCGCCGGTTCCGGACTCGGGTTTCTCTGGTTCAACACCTATCCTGCCCAGGTCTTCATGGGAGACATCGGCGCCCTGTCGCTGGGCGCCGCGCTCGGGACCATTGCGGTCGTGGTCCGGCAGGAACTTGTGCTGTTCATTATGGGCGGCGTGTTCGTCATCGAAACGATTTCCGTCATGCTGCAGGTGGCATCGTACAAGCTGACGGGCAGAAGGATATTTCGCATGGCGCCGTTGCACCACCACTATGAATTGAAAGGCTGGCCCGAGCCGCGGGTTATCGTGCGCTTCTGGATCATCACGGTGATCCTGGTACTGATCGGGCTGGCGAGTATGAAGATCAGGTGACGGATGTTCAGATATGGGATTACCAATGACGCAGGCTGTAGCGGACACGGGTAACCGCAACATGAGTGAAACTGCGCAACGGTTCGATACGCTGGTGCTGGGTCTGGGCAAGACCGGTTTGTCCTGTATCAGCTACCTGGCAGGTTCGGGAGCCGGCCTGGGTGTCGCTGATACCAGGCAGGACCCGCCTGAACTGAAGACCCTGAAAGAACATTACCCGCTGGTGCCTTTCTTCGGCGGAGAATTTGATGCCGGTCTGCTGTGCAGGGCGCGCAGGCTGGTCGTCAGTCCGGGAATCGCGCCGGCCCATCCGGCAATCCGCGCCGCGCGCGCTGCGGGAGTGGAGATACTGGGCGACGTGGAAATATTCTGCCGGAACATAAATGCGCCGCTCATCGCGGTAACCGGCTCGAACGGCAAGAGCACGGTAGTGAGCTTGCTGGCAAAGATGCTGGAACGTTCCGGCCTGCGGGTTGGACTGGGGGGGAACTTCGGCACCCCGGCACTGGATTTGCTGTCTCCGCACGCGCCGGATTATTACCTGCTGGAACTGTCCAGTTTCCAACTGGAAACACTGCGCTCGCACCGGCCTGCGGCTGCCGCGGTACTGAACGTAAGCGCCGATCACCTGGATCGCTATGCGGACATTCGGGAGTATGCGCGCGCCAAGGAAAATATTTATGCCGGCGGCGGGACCATGGTCATCAACCTGGACGATGAGGTTGTATCCGGCATGTTACTGCCGGAGCGGGAAACGCTCACCTACTCCCTGGCGCTGCCGGAAGCCGATTTCAGCATCAGCCGCCGCAACGGGGAAAACTGGCTGGTGAACAGGGATGCGGTACTGGTGAAACAATCCGATCTGAAGGTCCACGGCATGCACAACCTGGCAAATATCCTGGCGGCTTTTGCACTCGGGAGGGCCCTTGACCTGCCGGTGCCTCCCATGCTGGAAGCCTTGTGCGAGTTTACCGGGCTGCCCCACCGTTGTGAGCGGGTAGCCGGGGTCAACGGCGTGGACTGGTTCAATGATTCAAAAGGGACCAACGTCGGCGCCACGCTGGCGGCTCTGAACGGCCTGTCGAATGGCCGCAAGAACATCATCCTGATCGCCGGCGGTGACGGGAAAGGCGCGGATTTCTCGCCGTTGGCCAGCGCGATCGGGAAACACGTCAAGTCAACGATAGTGATCGGCAAGAGCGCCAATGACATTGCCGCCATCGTGCCGGACGGGAAAACCGTTTTTTATGCAACCGGCATGGGGCCGGCGGTGAACACCGCGTTCCGTCTGGCGCGCCCGGGGGATGCCGTGTTGCTGTCCCCGGCCTGCGCCAGCCTCGACATGTTCAAAGATTTCGCCGAACGTGGTGATGTGTTCAAACGCTGTGTCGCCGAGGTGCTGGCGGGGGGCGAAAGATAATGCAGAAACTGCAGGCAATCAGGATCCAGGATGTAAAGACGGCAAGCTGGCACGAGTACGATCCCTGGCTGGTCCTGGTGGTCATATTCCTGCTGGCAGCCGGCGTGGTGATGGTCGCTTCCTCTTCCGTCGCCCTTGCCGAACGCCTGCACCAGGACCCGTTCCACTATCTGCAGCGCCAGGTCCTGGCGCTCCTGGTCGGCCTGGCTTTAGCCGCCTTTATTATGAAGTCACCGGTGGCCTTGTGGGAGAAACTGGGTACGCCGCTGCTGTTCCTGGCGATCCTGTTGCTGGTGCTGGTATTGATCCCCGGCATAGGCCGCGAGGTCAACGGCAGCGCACGCTGGATCAGGATAGGTCCGGTTAATTTCCAGAGCTCGGAACTGGCCAAGGTGTGCATTATTGCCTATGTCGCCGCCTACCTGGTGCGCCACGCCGGGCATCTGCACCTGACGTTCACCGGCTTTTTGCGGCCCATCGCCGTCATCACCCTGATCTCGGGCCTGTTGTTGCTGGAGCCGGACTACGGTACGGTCGTCGTTTTTTTCCTGACCACGATCGGCATGCTGTTCATGGCCGGTATTCCGGCAAGCAGGTTTTTTCTCTGGGTGCCGGTAATCATGGCCGCACTGGCCTCGCTGGTAATATTCTCACCGTATCGCCTGGAAAGGTTGAAGGCATTCATGAACCCGTGGGATGACCCGTTTAATTCCGGTTACCAGCTCACCCAGTCGCTGATCGCCTTCGGCAGGGGTGAGTGGTTCGGTGTCGGCCTGGGCAGCAGCGTGCAGAAACTGTTTTACCTGACCCAGGCGCATACCGACTTCATATTTGCCATAACCGCGGAAGAACTGGGACTGTTGTTCCTCCTTATGGTTACCCTGGCATTTTTCATGTTCGTCTGGCGGGCATTCAGTATCGCCGGTGTCGCACACCAGCTCGGGAAGTACTTTGCCGCGTACATGGCTTACGGTATCGGTCTGATCATCGGCATCCAGGCATTTATCCACATGGGCGTCAACGTGGGTCTGCTGCCCACCAAGGGCCTGACCCTGCCGTTGTTCAGTTACGGCGCCAACAGCATTGTTTCCAGTTGCATACTGGTGGCAATCCTGTTGCGCATCGACCTGGAAAACCGCTATCCCCGCGGCGTCAGGCTCCACAACAAGGTGTCGAACCGTGAAGACTAACCCGATCATGATCATGGCGGGAGGGACCGGCGGGCATGTGTACCCGGCACTGGCGGTGGCCGATTACCTGCGCGCAAAAGACGTTCCGCTGTTCTGGCTGGGAACGGCCCGCGGGATCGAGAGCCGCGTGGTCCCGGAACATGGCATTGAACTGTTGACCATCATGATAAGCGGTGTACGCGGCAAGGGCTTGCCGGGCAAACTGGTGGCGCCGCTCAAAATACTGACCGCAATACTCCAGGCCCTGTATATCTGTATCCGGCGGCGTCCGGCTGCGGTCCTGGGAATGGGGGGATTCGCCAGCGGTCCCGGCGGCATCGCCGCGTGGTTGCTGCGTATCCCGTTATTGATCCATGAACAGAACAGGATCGCCGGTACCACCAACCGTATCCTCGCCCGCTTTGCGGTAAGGGTGATGCAGGGGTTTCCGGACACATTCAAGGCCGGCTCCAGGGTCGTTACCACGGGCAATCCGGTACGCCGTGAGATAGTGGAGCTGAGCGCATCGGAAACCGGCAAAACAGCGAAACGGCCGAAGATCCTGGTGCTCGGCGGCAGCCAGGGCGCGCAACGGTTAAACCGGGTGCTGCCCGCGGGCCTGGGCAGGTTGCAGGGCAGGTTAAAAGTGAACGTCCGGCACCAATGCGGGGAGAAAAACCTTGCGGAGACGGAGCGTCTCTATGCGAGCCTGCATCTGGACCAGGTCAGGGTCGATGCGTTTATTACCGACATGGCCGCTGCCTACGCCTGGGCGGATATTGCCATTTGCCGGGCCGGCGCCCTGACGATTGCGGAGCTGTGCGCGGCAGGACTGGCGTCCATCCTGGTCCCGTTTCCCTTCGCCATAGACGACCATCAGACCGCCAATGCACGCTACCTCAGTGACGCCGGAGCCGCCCTGCTGCTGCCGGAAAGTGAATTGACGGAAGAACGGATTGCCGAACTGTTATGGCAGCTATGCAGTGAGGAAGACAGGTTGTCCGGGCTGAGACGGAAAATCCGTACCCATGCCTGCCCGGATGCCGCACAGGCGGTGGGTTCATTGTGTCTGGAGGAAGCGTATGCCTGAAGGACACAACATGCGCCGCGTCAGGCATATCCATTTTATCGGTATCGGCGGCGCCGGTATGAGCGGCATAGCCGAGGTCCTGCATAACCTGGGCTATTCGGTATCGGGTACCGACCTGAATCCGGGGGCTACAACGCAACGTCTCGCCGATATGGGTGTCGAGATCCGGTTTGAGCACCAGGAGGAATGCGTGAACGGCAGCGACGTGGTCGTCTATTCAAGCGCCATCCCCGGCAACAATCCGGAGTTGTCGGCGGCGCGCAAACAGCGCATACCCATCATCCCCCGGGCGGAGATGCTGTCGGAACTGATGCGTTTCAGGGAAGGGATCGCGGTGGCGGGCACCCACGGCAAAACCACCACCACCAGCCTGATTGCCGGCCTGCTGGCCGAAGGCATGTTCGACCCGACCTACATCATCGGCGGGCGCCTGAACATGACGGGGTCCCATGCCCGGCTGGGGAAGGGCAAATACCTGGTAGCCGAGGCGGATGAGAGCGACGCTTCGTTTCTGCACCTGCAGCCCGTATATGCGGTACTGACGAATATCGACCTGGACCACCTGGAGTACTGCGGCGGCAGCTACAAGGCCCTGCAGAACAACTTTATCGATTTCCTGCACTGCCTGCCGTTTTACGGCCTGGTGGTCATCTGTAGCGATGACGCCGGTATCCGCGAGGTCGTCACACGCATAAACAGGCCGTATGTTACGTACGGGATTGATTCCGATGCGGATTACCGGGCGGAATCCATCGAATACGAGGGCGCAACCACCCGTTTCGACGTGGTGCATGGCGACCGGGACGATAGTTACCGGGTGACGTTGAACCTGCCGGGCCGGCATAACGTTCTGAATGCCCTGGCGGCCGTGGCGCTGGCGACGGAACTGGGTGTGTCGAAACAGGCGATCAGCGCCGGCTTGTCGAATTTCCAGGGGATAGCCCGCAGGAGCTCGATCCTGGGAGATCTCCACATTGACGGCAAGACCGTGCTGCTCATCGACGACTATGCCCACCATCCCAGTGAAATTAACGCCATCACCAGCGCACTGGCCGAGGGCTGGCCCGGGCGCAATGTCGTCGTCGTGTTTCAGCCGCACCGGTATACCCGTACCCGGGACCTGTTCGAGGAGTTCTGCCAGGTACTGTCGGGACTCGGCACATTAATCATGCTCGATGTCTATCCCGCCGGTGAACGGCCTATCAAAGGCGCCGACAGCCGTTCCCTGAGCCGGGCGCTCAGGGTCAGGGGCGAGGTGGAACCGATCCTGGTGGGCAACGATGCCGAGTTGCTGGCCGTGCTGGAAAACGTAACCGAGCAGGGCGATATCCTGTTGCTGCTGGGCGCGGGTGACATCAGCAGGCTGGGCGGCCGGTTGCTGGATACGTACGGCAAAAAGGGTGATTGAGATGCTTATGGAAACGGTTCCTCCTGCACATCCTGAAAACCCTGTTGCGAACGCGCAGGCGCGCGGCCTGCTGATACAGGACGAGGTGATGTCCAGGCATACTTCCTGGAAAGTCGGAGGTCCGGCAGACCGGTTTTACGTCCCTGCCGGCGCAGACGACCTGGTTCGTTTCCTCGCGGCACTGCCGGATGACGAACCCGTTACCTGGATTGGTCTCGGCAGTAACGTGCTGGTACGGGACGGCGGCATCAGGGGCACGGTCGTTTCATCCTCCGGCATGAAGGACAAACTGGCATTGCTTCCGCACAACAGGGTGTCGGCAGGCTGCGGCACGGCCTGCGCGAAAGTTGCCCGGTTCAGCGCAAAATCCGGGTTGACCGGCGCCGAATTCCTGGCAGGGATCCCGGGATCGGTGGGAGGGGCCCTGGCCATGAATGCCGGCGCCTTCGGGTCCGACACCTGGAGTATCGTGGAACAGGTGGAGACAGTGACGCGCAAAGGCGTGCGCGGGAAAAGAACCGGCGCGGACTTTGCAGTCGGCTACCGCCAGGTCGACCTGGCCCATGATGAATGGTTCCTCAACGCGGTATTCCGGCTTGACAGGGATTTGGACGGCAGCGCGCAAGCGAATATCAGGGAACTGTTGGCGAAAAGGGCCGAGACCCAGCCGACAGGCCGGTTCAGTTGCGGTTCGGTATTCAAAAATCCGGCGCATGATTTTGCCGGACGCCTGGTCGAGCAGTGCGGCTTGAAAGGTCTCGCGGTCGGTGATGCCCATGTATCCGAAAAACATGCGAATTTCATCATCAATGACGGCCGGGCCAGCGCCGCCGATATTGAAACCCTGATTTTACGGGTGCAGGCGGCTGTAGAAGAAATGACCGGCACCAGGTTGATTCCGGAAGTAAGAATTATCGGCGAACCGTAACGAGGCACTGGTTTGGACGAGCATTCAGAAAACAGGCATTACGGCAAGGTCGCCGTGCTCATGGGAGGCCGCTCGGCGGAGCGGGATATCTCCCTGCAAACGGGCATGACGATCCTGGCAGCCCTGCGCCGCCAGGGGGTGGATGCGTGGGAAATCGACGCGGGCGATACGGTGGTGAGTGACCTGGTCGAAGGCGGTTTTGACCGCGTGTTCAACGCACTGCACGGGCGCGGCGGTGAAGACGGCGTCATCCAGGGCGCTCTCGAAGCCCTGGGTCTGCCCTATACCGGGAGCCGCGTGCTGGGTTCAGCCCTGTCCATGGACAAGGTGAGATGCAAGTGGATCTGGCAGAGACTGGGTCTGCCCACCCCCGAGTTCAGACTGATCCGCGTTGAAGAGGATCTGCACGCCGCCGCGCAGGAGCTGGGGCTGCCGCTCATGATGAAACCGGTACACGAAGGTTCCAGTCTCGGCGCCGCCAAGGTGGTCGCCGCGCAGGGGCTGAAGGAGGCATGGCTTAACGCATCCAGATACGACGATAAAGTGATGTGCGAGCGGTGGATCCAGGGTGGTGATTATACCGTGGGCATATTGAACGGTCATGCCCTCCCGGCGATCAAAATCGAGACGGAGCGGGATTTTTATGATTACCACGCAAAATACCTGGATGACGCTACCCGCTATCTCTGCCCCTGCGGCCTTGCGCGGGAGGCGGAAGATGAGATGGCCGGCCTGGCACTGCAGGCGTTCGATTCCATCGGCGCCGGCGGCTGGGGCAGGATTGACATCCTGCTGGACGAAAACGCACGGCCCTACCTGATCGATGCCAACACGGTCCCGGGCATGACCGATCACAGCCTGGTGCCCATGGCTGCCCGGCAGGCAGGCATGGACTTCGACAACCTGGTGCTGCAGGTGCTTGACACGAGTATGCCGGTAAGTGTCGGAGGTGCGCAATGACAAATTGGCAGGAAAGCCAATTTGCACGGCCGCAGGCCGCCCGTAGGGGTTGCGCACAGGGAGGTGCGCAATGACGCAGGCCTACCTGCATATCGACCATGATATGGCGGCAGACGCCGGTGTGGAAGTCGCCCATTCGAAAAATTACCTGTTCAGGATCCTGGTGGTGACAACGTGTATCGGTCTGGCGCTGTATTTCTGGCCGAAAATTCCGGTGCCGGAAATCCTGCCGATCAAACGCGTTGAGATCTCCGGTAATTTCGTGCACCTGTCTCCTGTAGAACTGGAAGAAAAGGCGGCGCAGAGTATCCGGGGCGGTTTTATTACCGTGAATGTCGCAGGTATCAAGCGGGAACTGTCGCAGGAGGAGTGGATCAACTCGGTCGCGGTCAGACGGGTGTGGCCGGACAGCCTGATGATTTTTATCACGGAACATGAACCTGTGGCCCGGTGGGGCAGTAACGCCTTGATCAGCAACGAGGCAGCCGTTTTTTCTCCGGACGAAGCATCCTTCCCTCCGGGATTGCCGTTTCTGAGCGGACCCCGGGGCAGTGAAGAGGCGGTACTGGACAAATACAAATCTCTGAAATCGGAGTTAACGCGCCGGGATATGGAGGTCGACATGCTGGTGCTGACGGAAAGGAGAGCCTGGCAGTTCAGGCTGGCGAACGGTCCGACCGTCCTGCTGGGAAAGAGGGATGTGGAAGGCAGGTTCAACCGGTTTTTCAACTTTGCAATCCCGTACCAGGCCGACAGGTTGTTGCAGGCAGAATTGATTGACATGAGGTACACGAACGGGTTTGCGGTCAAATGGACAGGGAAGTCTTGGCCTGGAGTTCCCGGCAGGTGATGAGGAGTACGGGCTTAAACGATTGTTTCCGGGGGAGTGTAGATGACTAATTTAATTGTTGGACTGGATATCGGTACTTCCAAAGTCGTCTCGATAGTTGCGGAAGTATCCGCAGACAACGAGATTGAAATCATCGGCCTCGGGTCGTGCCGGTCACGGGGGTTGAAGAAAGGGGTGGTGGTAAATATCGAATCGACGGTACAGACCATCCAGAGCGCCATACAGGAAGCCGAGCTGATGGCGGGATGCAATATCCACGCGGTGTTTACCGGGATTGCCGGTAACCATATCCGCAGTCTGAATTCCCATGGAATTGTCGCGATCCGTGACAACGAAGTGACGGCAGGCGACATAGAGCGGGTCATTGACGCGGCGCGGGCCGTCGCCATACCTGCAGACCAGAAGATACTGCATATTATCCCCAGGGATTTCATCATCGACGGCCAGGAGGGCATAAAGGAGCCCATAGGCATGTCCGGGGTGCGGCTGGAAGCGAAGGTGCATATCGTGACGGGTTCGGTCAGCGCAGCCCAGAACATCATCAAGTGCGTGCGCCGTTGTGGCCTGGAGGCAGACGATATTGTTCTGGAGCAACTGGCGTCGAGTTACTCGGTATTGACGGAAGATGAAAAGGACCTGGGTGTCTGCCTGGTGGATATCGGCGGCGGCACGACCGATCTGGCCGTCTTTACCAACGGCGCCATCAGCCATACCTCTGTGATTCCCATAGCCGGAGACCAGGTTACCAACGATATAGCCGTTGCCTTGCGCACCCCGACTCAAAACGCCGAGGAGATAAAGGTGGAACATGCCTGTGCGCTGGCGCAACTGGCAAATTCCGACGAGACCGTGGAAGTCCCCAGCGTGGGCAACCGCCCTGTGCGCCGGATGTCCAGGCAGACACTGGCGGAAGTCGTCGAACCCCGCTACGAAGAATTGTTTTCCCTGGTGCAGGCTGAATTGCGACGCAGCGGTTATGAGCGGCAAATCGTAGCCGGCATAGTGCTGACCGGCGGCAGTTCCAATATGCAGGGTGTTGTCGAACTGGCTGAAGAGGTGTTTCACGTGCCGGTCAGGGTGGGGACACCACAGTATGTCAAAGGCCTGGTCGAGTTAATCAAAAATCCGATCTACGCAACCGGTGTGGGGCTGTTGTTGTACGGCTTGCGCCAACAACAGGACCGCGCCCCTGCACGGCGTATCGACAGCGGGGCGACCAGTGTCTGGAAACGAATGAAGAGTTGGTTTCAAGGTAGCGTTTAGCAAATTTTTTTTAATATTCCTGGAGGAAAATAAAATGTTTGAACTTGTCGAGACCGCAAATCAGGCGGCGGTAATTAAAGTAATCGGGGTCGGCGGCGGCGGCGGTAATGCCGTTAACCACATGCTGAGAGCCGAAATAGAGGGCGTCGATTTCATCTGTGCCAATACCGATGCCCAGGCGCTGAAAGCCTCGAACGCGCGTAATCTCATACAGCTTGGCAACACTATCACCCATGGTCTGGGCGCCGGCGCCGACCCGGAAATCGGGCGTCAATCCGCGTTGGAAGACAGGGACAGGATAATGGATATCCTGCAAGGCGCGGACATGATATTCATTACGGCCGGCATGGGTGGAGGTACGGGGACCGGCGCGGCGCCGATTGTCGCGCAGGTGGCAAAGGAAATGGGCATCCTCACCGTGGCGGTGGTGACCAAACCATTCTCTTTCGAAGGCAGAAAACGGTCTGATATTGCGAACAACGGAATCCGCGAACTCAGCCAGTACGTCGATTCACTGATCACGGTGCCGAACGACAAGCTGGTGGATGTACTGGGCTCGGATGTGCCCCTGGTGAATGCATTTGAATCCGCCGACGATGTGCTCCTTGGAGCAGTCCAGGGCATTGCCCAGGTGATAACCTGCCAGGGCTTGATCAACGTCGACTTTGCCGATGTCAGAACCGTAATGGGAGAGATGGGCATGGCAATGATGGGATCCGGGAAAGCCCAGGGTGAAGACCGCGCCAGGGTTGCAACCGAGGCTGCCATAAGCAGTCCTTTGCTGGAGCACATAGACCTGTCCGGCGCCAAGGGTATACTCGCCAATATCACTGCCGGGATGGATTTCGGCATAGGCGAGTTTAATGAAGTGGGCAATATCATCCGCACTGTTGCTGCCGAAGAAGCGACTGTGGTCATTGGCACCGTGCTTAACCCTGAGCTTAGCGGTGAGTTATGGGTAACCATCGTCGCTACCGGACTCAGCCAGCCCGGTGAGGAAGTAGCGCGGCCGAAGCTGGTCGCGGCGGGCGCGGGTGGCGCCGAGAACATGGACTATGATATACTCGACCGCCCCACGGTAATGCGTAACAAAGCCGCGAATGCTGAAATGACCCCGGTCCGAGACGATCCCGAGTATCTTGAGATACCTGCTTTTCTGAGGCGTCAGGCCGACTAGCGTGATCAGGCAGCGCACACTCAAGAACTCGATCCGGGCGCAGGGAGTCGGGCTGCATACGGGCAAGAAAGCCAATATCACTATACGTCCGGCAACGGTGAACACGGGAATAATCTTCCGCCGGGTTGATCAGGATCCACCGGCGGACATTCCTGCTCACATGGCCAATGTAGGAAGCACGCAGTTGTCGACAACGCTGGTCAAGGATGGTTTCAGTATCTCCACGGTGGAACACCTGTTGTCGGCGCTTGCCGGGTTCAGTATCGATAATGCCTATATTGATGTGAGCGCTGAAGAAGTGCCGATTATGGACGGCAGCGCAGGTCCTTTCGTCTTTTTGATCCAATCCGCGGGGGTACAGGAACAGGATGAGGAGAAATGCTTCCTGCGGATAAAAAAAGAACTGCGTGTCGAAGACGGCGATAAATGGGCAGTGCTGGAGCCTTATGACGGGTTCAAGGTCGGTTTTACCATCCAGTTCGACCATCCGGTTTTTCAGGACAGGCACTGCCGTGCCGAAATCGATTTTTCAACCACGTCGTTCGTCAAGGAAGTCTGCCGCGCCAGGACCTTCGGTTTCATGAAGGATTTTGATTTTTTACGAAAAAGGAACCTGATACTGGGAGGGAGCCTGAACAATGCTATCGTCGTTGATAACGAGCAGGTCGTCAATGAAGAAGGTCTGCGTTACCAGGATGAGTGTGTCAGGCACAAGATTCTTGATGCCATAGGTGATTTATACCTGCTCGGTCATAATCTGATCGGCTCATACCAGGGGTATAAATCGGGACATGAACTGAATAACCAGTTGCTACGCAAGCTGACCCTCGCCCGGGATGCCTGGGAAATCGTTAATTTCGGAGAAGACGTCGCCGATTCGGTTTCATATATCCGGCCGCTTGCGTCCGTCGGTCTGTGATTCCGGACCAGTTTATCCGCGATGCTGTGCAAGAAATTTGGGGTCAGAGTAAAAATACTCTGAATACAGACAAGTTACGTTGCCGCGCCGGTATTTTTACTCTGACCCCAAATTTCTGGCGATGCTGTGCAATGTGGAGCGTAGCGCCGGATCCGCAATCTGGTCGGCAGCCTGACGAATACCCTCGGCAGTGCCCGCTGAGACCTTGAGCGCCCGGCGCGGGATCCGCATCAGCATAGCGGTGGGCACTACCTTGATGCGGACTGTCCTGATCCCCGGCAGATCGCCTTTGAAAGCTGCAAGAATTTCGGGGGTGCGGTAACGTAATTTTGCCGCCCAGGCGGCGCTGTCGGTATGCAGGACGAGGGTGTTCTGCCGGTAGTCTGCAACTGCAACGTGTTCAGCCGGCGGTTTGCCGAGAAACTCACCCAGTTTGATTTGTAGTCCGTTGATTTTTTTGATATGGTTGCAGATCTGTGACAGTGTGTCCGAAGATGCAAGGAAGTCTGATATCGTACTGATTGGTTTTGTGGTATTTATAACCATTATCTCAACAGGCAAACGGGTTGCGGCATATGAAGATCATAATCTTTCTGAACGAAAGAAAGAAGGCCCTGAGGTTATCTTTGAACGTCTGGGGCTGTACTGTGATTCTGGGTTTGTTCGGCGCACTCGCCGTTGCCGTTTCCGACCTGGGCCGCACCTTTCTTGACAAGCGTGTCATCGAGGGTGAAATTCAGGCCCTGGAGGACGTCAAGGCAGATACCAAGACTGCCATAAACGCAATGGTGGGCAGGCTGAGTTTGCTGCAGGGCCATGTCATGCGGCTGGATGCGCTTGGAACCCGGCTCGCCCGGATGGCGCAACTGGATGACATGGAATTCGGCATTGATAATCCACCGGGTATCGGCGGGCCGCACACCATGCTCGACGACGCTTCGGGAACGGTGTCGGATATGGATTTCCTCATTACCCTCAACCAACTGGACCAGGCCCTGCAGGATCGTGAGGACAAGTTATCTGCAATGGAAGCCATGCTCATGGGAAGAAGCCTGCAGGACCAGACCCGACCCCTGGGCAACCCTGCCAAGGGCGGCTGGTTTTCGTCATTATACGGCTACCGGACCGACCCGATATCCGGCAAGAGGGAGTTTCACCTGGGGCTCGACGTGGCCGGCAGATCAGGGATGCCGGTTACCTCCGTCGCATCGGGCATCGTGACCTGGTCGGGCCCGAACCAGGGCTATGGCAACCTGATTGAAATCAGTCACGGCAACGGTTACGTCACCAGGTATGCCCATAACGCGGAAAACCTTGTCAACGTCGGGGAAAGGGTCGAGAAAGGAGAAATGATCGCGATCATGGGCAGTACCGGGCGCAGTACCGGCACCCATGTCCATTTCGAAGTTGTCAAGAACGGCCGGCACATCAACCCCCGCAACTATATTTCTCTGCAGTAACCCGTTATTTTTTTGCAGTGTATGGGGTCAGGTCGCACAATGCACACGGCCGGGAATTTGACCCTATACGAGTTTGTGTGCATTGTGCGACCTGACCCCATACACTCCAGCGGATTGTCCACGTGATCAAAACTGTATTCACAAAAATCTTCGGCAGCAGGAATGCGCGCATGCTGAAGGGTATGCAAAAGACCGTTGCGAGGATCAACGAACTTGAGCATGACGTCACCGGGCTCCAGGACGCCGAGTTCCCGCAAAAAACCATCGAACTGAGGTCCAGGTGGGACCGGGGTGAAAGCCTGGACGATCTCCTGCCGGAGGCGTTTGCCCTGGTACGCGAAGCGGGCAGGAGAACCCTGGATATGCGGCACTTTGACGTGCAACTGGTGGGCGGTATCGTGTTGAACCGGGGAAACATAGCGGAAATGCGTACCGGCGAAGGCAAGACGCTGGTGGCGACGTTGCCGGCTTATCTCAATGCCCTGACCGGCTCAGGCGTCCACATCATCACCGTGAACGATTACCTGGCGCAGCGCGATGCCGAATGGATGGGGGCAATCTATTCCTTCATGGGCATGACGACCGGCGTGATCGTTTCCGGCCTCAACAATGACGAACGGAAACGGGCCTACGCCGCCGACATTACCTACGGAACCAATAATGAATTCGGTTTCGACTACTTGCGGGACAATATGAAGTTTCACGGGGACGACCAGGTGCAGCGCACCCTGAAGTTCGCGATAGTCGACGAGGTGGATTCGATACTGATTGATGAGGCGCGCACACCTCTCATCATTTCAGGAAGCGTTGATGACAGATCCGACCTGTACCTGAGCATGAACAGGATAGTACCCCGATTGAAGTTGCAGAAAGAGGAAGAGGATGGCGGCGATTATGTGCTCGATGAAAAAAGCAGGCAGGCTTACCTGACGGAAACGGGCCATGAGCGGGCGGAAAAGTTGCTGCTGGAGAACGGTATCATGCAGCGGGGCATGAGCCTGTATGATCCGGTGAATATTCCCATCATCCATCACATGAACTCGGCGCTGCGCGCCCATGCCCTGTTTCACAACAATGTCGACTATATCGTCCAGAACAACGAAGTGGTGATCGTCGATGAATTCACCGGCAGGACCATGCCCGGCAGGCGCTGGTCGGACGGCTTGCACCAGGCTATTGAGGCAAAGGAAAACGTGCCTATCCAGAATGAAAACCAGACCCTGGCGACCATCACCTACCAGAATTATTTTCGCCTTTATGAAAAGCTGGCCGGCATGACGGGCACGGCAGATACCGAAGCGTACGAATTCCAGCAGATCTACGGCCTGGAGGTAGTGGTCGTTCCCACACACCTGCCGATGATAAGGGACGACCAGCCGGACATGGTATACCTGACCTCCAGGGAGAAGTTTGCGGCAATCATCGATGATATAAAGTCCTGCCAGGAGAACGGCCAGCCTGTCCTGGTGGGTACCGTCAGCATAGAGGTGTCGGAATACCTGTCCGGCCAACTGAAAAAACAAAAAATAAAACACCAGGTCCTGAACGCCAAGTACCACGAAAGGGAAGCCGAGATCATTGCCCAGGCCGGGCGCCCGGGGACGGTGACGATAGCCACCAACATGGCCGGGCGGGGTACCGACATCGTGCTTGGCGGGAACCTCGATGCGGAAATCAAGGGCATGGGAGATGCAACTGAGGCAGCCGTAAACAAGGTGCGCGCGGCCTGGCAGGAGCGCCATGAGAGCGTGATCGACAAGGGCGGCTTGCGCATCGTCGGTACCGAACGGCACGAATCCAGGCGCATAGACAACCAGTTAAGAGGCCGTTCCGGACGCCAGGGCGACCCGGGGTCGAGCCGGTTCTATATTTCCCTTGAAGATGATCTGATGCGCATTTTCGCTTCGGAGCGGGTGGCATCCATCATGCAGAGACTGGGTATGGAGGAGGGTGAGGCCATTGAATCCAACATGGTTACCAAGGCGATTGAAAACGCCCAGCGCAAGGTCGAGGCCCATAATTTCGATATCCGTAAACATTTGCTTGAATACGACGACGTCGCAAACGATCAGCGCAAGGTGATTTATGAATGGCGCAACGAGTTGC
This sequence comes from Gammaproteobacteria bacterium, assembly GCA_965243115.1. Taxonomy (GTDB): domain Bacteria; phylum Pseudomonadota; class Gammaproteobacteria; order Eutrophobiales; family Eutrophobiaceae; genus JAAXHV01. Next base: position 864,503 of record CBDEUD010000003.1, read on the forward strand.
TGGGAGGAGATGACGTTTCTGCCGATATCCGGACGATGCGGGAAGATGTCGTAACAGGTATTTTTGCAAACCATATTCCCCCCGGCAGCCAGGACGAAATGTGGAACAGCGCGAATCTGGCGGATGCACTGGCCAATGAGATGAATGTGCATTTACCGATACAGGAATGGCTGGACGAGGATGATTCCCTGGATGAAGAGGCGCTGTCGGCAAAGGTTAGCGGGAGCGTTGCGCAAGAAGTGGAAACAAGACATGCCGACCTGCCGCCGGAACTGGTGCGCCGGGTGGAAAAGGGCTTGATCATGGACACCCTGGACCGGCATTGGAAAGAACACCTGGTGGCGATGGACCATTTGCGGCAAGGCATCGGGTTGCGCGGCTACGCGGCAAAGAATCCCAAGCAGGAATACAAGAAGGAAGCGTTTTCCATGTTTGGCGACATGCTGGAAAACATCAAATATGACGTCGTTACCATACTTGCGAAAATACAGGTCAGGGAGGACCAGGATGCACAGGTATTGCAACGCCGGCCCAGGCCTGCGGAAATGCAGTTCAATCATCCGGACGCACCCAGCGCCATGGACAAGCCTGGTGAGAACCAGCAGCAAAAACCCTATATACGCAACCAGAAGAAAATCGGCCGTAATGAGCCCTGCCCCTGCGGTTCCGGGAAGAAATTCAAGTTCTGTCATGGCAGACTGAACTAGGATGTTTTTTTTGCCACAGAGGACACAGAGGACACAGAGAATACAGGGCTTCTCCGTGGTCCCTATATTTGGGTTCAGAGTAAAAATACAGTCACTGGCCTGCCGGGGACGGATTTTAAATCCGTCCCCGTTACCTCCGTGCATTTTTACCCTGGCCCCAAATATACGTGGTTAAAACATGGCGGTCGAATTAACACATCCTCCTGAACTTCTGCCGGTTGACGGCGTAAGACTTGCTGCCGGTTCGGCAGGGATATATGGCGAGGGCAGGGACGATCTGGCCCTGTTCGAGATCTGTGACGGCACCGGTGTCAGCGCAGTGTTTACCCGCAACCGTTTTTGCGCGGCGCCGGTTACCGTCGCCAGGAAGCACCTGCAGCATGGTCCCGTGAAATATCTGCTTGTCAACGCAGGCAATGCCAATGCAGGGACAGGTGCGCAAGGTATCGACGATGCAACCCGGGTCTGCGAAGCGCTGGCTGCCCTGGCGGGATGCGCCGCGGAGGCCGTATTACCGTTTTCCACCGGGGTAATCGGAGAGTACCTGCCGGTCGATAAGATATGCGGCGCGCTGCCGGGACTCTACGGCAGGTTGACGGACCATGCCTGGCCCGATTGTGCGCGGGCCATCATGACGACCGATACGCGGCTGAAAGCCTGTTCCGCAACCGTGACCGGCCCGGAACCGGTAACCGTAACAGGCATTGCCAAGGGCGCCGGCATGATCAAGCCGGATATGGCCACCATGCTGGCTTTCATTGCCACCGATGCCGGCGTATATCAGGGCGCCCTGGACCGCATCCTGAAAACCGCCGTTGCTGAATCGTTCAACAGGATATGTGTTGACGGCGATACTTCCACCAACGATGCCTGCGTCCTGGTCGCCACCGGCAAAAACAGCGGCGGCGGGATGATAGGTGAAACCGGACCGGCATACGACCGGCTGCAAGCCCGGATAACGGAAGTATGTATCCGGCTGGCCCGGGAAATTGTCAGGGATGGAGAGGGCGCCACGAAATTTGTGACGATACGGGTCGATAATGCCCCGAGTGAAACAGAATGTACCGCTGTAGCCGACGCGGTGGCAACGTCTCCGCTGGTCAAGACTGCGTTATATGCGTCCGACCCCAATTGGGGCAGGATACTGGCGGCAATCGGGAGAAGCAAGGGCGTGAACCTGGATATAGACAGGATTTCGGTGCATCTGAACGAGGTTTGTATCGTTGAAAACGGCGCCAGGGCAAAAGACTATACGGAAGACCGGGGAACAGCCGCCATGCAGGGTGATGAGATCGAGATACGCATCGACCTGGACATGGGAAGCGCGAGCGCCTGCTACTGGACCTGCGACCTGTCTCATGATTACGTCACGATAAACGCCGAATACCGAAGCTGATGGATAGTTTTTAGTTGTCAGTTTTTAGTTTCAAGTAAAAAGATTGAACCCCTGATTACTAATTCTAAAAACCGAAAACTCGAAACTGAAAACTATGTACGTTGAAAGAAGCCATATCGTTCTGGGCATTGTCTACAACGTCACTGGGGACAAGGTATTTGTGGCCAGGCGCCCGCAGGGTTCACATCTCGGCGGCAAGTGGGAATTTCCCGGCGGCAAGGTCGGGAGTGATGAGACTGCGCTCCAGGCCCTGAAGCGGGAACTGTTCGAGGAGGTCAACATCGATGTCAGGGACTGTTCGCCGCTTATCTCGTTCGATTACGATTATCCGGATAAACCGCTGCGTTTCAGCGTATGGAAAGTACATGGCTGGACAGGGCAGTTGCAGGGAAAACAAGGACAGCAAACGCAATGGGTGGATATTCCATCCCTGAACGCTGCAGATTTTCCTCCTGCCAACAAGGGGATCATTGCTGCCTGCAAACTGACGGCAGTGTATCTCATCACCCCGGACCTGGACAGTTATTCTCCAGCCTTCATGAATGAGTTACGCCAATACCTGGCGGCCGGCGTGAAGCTGGTGCAGTTCAGGAGCAAATCGGCGAATAATCATAAACCTGCCGTCATGGAAATGATTGACGCGTGCAGGCGCCATGGCGCAGAGCTGATAGTCAATTCCACGCCGGAGTTTGCCTTGGAAGCCGGCGCTGATGGTGTTCATTTGACCGCCGAACGCCTGCTGAAGTTGACCGGACGCCCGTTGCCTGCCGGTTTCCGGGTTGCCGCTTCCTGCCATAACATGCGTGAGTTGATGCATGCCGTGCAGATTGATGCTGATTTCTGTGTCCTGTCCCCGGTGCGGAAAAAGGGGTCGGCTGCTACAGACGGGGATGGGGGACAGGCCGCGCATTATACGGATAACACCCTGGGATGGGACGGATTTGCTGAACAGGCCAGGCAAATACCGATTCCGGTTTATGCCCTGGGCGGGATGAGACTTTCCGACCTGGCGCATGCCGCACCACACGGCGCCCAGGGCATTGCCCTGATCAGCGATGTGTGGGACAGGCCCGATTCAGCTGCAAGAATAAACCGGGCATTGACCCGGTGATGTTCAGGAAACGCAGAAATGCAGTTCGAATTCCACGTCGTTCCCGGTTTGTTCCGGCCGGTTCGCGGTCTCGGACTGCTCCATGAACCGGACCGTTACCCGGTGTTTTCCGCCACTTACCTCAGGGAAATATTTCAGGTCCCTGGGAATCACGATCCTGATCAACTGGTACTTGGTGCCGGACTCGACGGATTGTTGGTAAAACCCCTCCTCTGCAGTTTCCTTGGAGGCAACCGCGTTATTCCTGATCAGGTTCAGCACCAGGTTTGTGCCCTTCTGGATGTTTAACAGGTCTTCCTGCCATTCGCGCAGGCACTGTTGCTTGACGCGGACAGGCTTGTTCAACCAGTGGTGATAAGCAGGCAGGTCAAAATTGCAGGTGCCGCCTGCCACGGAGCTTTTCTGTCTGATGGAAGTGATCAACTCATCCTTCTCCAATGTTGCTCCGGGTACGTAGGCATTATCCTGCATGGTTTCAAGACATTCATTGAGGTCGCTGAGGACCTGTTTGAGCTTGTATGAGTCCACTCCCGGATTACCTTCCAGCGCGCTCAGGATTGACCGGCACCGGTCCATTTCCTTGGCCAGGTCGGTTTTGCAGTCGGACCACTTCATTAAATCGTTCAGGTCGATCAGCAGGGAGATAGCCAGGCGCATGTCCCACGGGTCCTGCGATCCTGAATAATTATCCAGGCGCTGAAACAAGTTCTCAATTCTCAGTAAAGTCCTGATACGTTCGCTCAGGGGATGTTCATATACGAGAGGATTTTCCATGGTTGCCAGGTCAGGTCATCAGTTATTGGTTGTTTTTCTGAAGGGATAACTCGATATATTCGCCATGTAACTTCACGACCTTTTTTTTCAAATCGTTAATATTACCATCGTTGAGAATAATATCATGCGCGTAACGCAGTCTCTCCTCCCGGCTGACCTGGGCTTTTATTATACTCCTCGTCTGGTCTTCATTCGCCCCGTCCCGCCGGGAGACGCGCGCTATCCGTAATTCTTCGGGCGCATCGACCACCAATACCCGGTCCATGGTTGCCTGCCTGCCCGTTTCCAGCAGCAGGGGTATGCAGATAATGCAATAAGGATAGGTTACCCGGGTCAGGAACTGCTCAATCTCCCGGCGCACGCGGGGATGGATGATGGCTTCCAGTTGTTTTTTCATCGCCGGCCTGGCGAAGATCAGTTCGCGCAGGTATTGCCGGTCCAGGTTGCCCGCTTCGTCCAGGCACTCTTTGCCGAACAGGGCAACCACCTCGTGGAAAGCTGGCAGGCCGGGCCCGGTGATCTCACGGGATATCTCATCTGCGTCTATCGTGGGGACGCCAAGGCCGTCAAAACATTCTTTGACCGTCGTCTTGCCGCTGCCTATCCCCCCGGTCAGGCCCACGCGCATGGGGTGTTTCATATCCCGATCCCTCCCAACTGGTACAGGTAATCGAAAACGTTCAATCCCCATACCAGGCTGAGCCAGCCTGCCAGCGCAAGGAAGGGCCCGAAACAGATCAGTGCCGGTTCCTGCCCCGGACCGCGCCGGGGCAGGCCCTGCCGCCCGCGCAGATACACCAGGTAAATGCCGGCCAGTGAACCGAGCAGTGAGGAAATGAAAATAATGGATGCCAGTGCCTGCCATCCCGTCCATGCCCCGAGCATGGCGAGCAGTTTCAAATCTCCCAATCCCATTCCTTCCTTTCCGGCAATGAGTTTGAACAGCATATAAATCAGCCAGAAAATTCCGTAACCGGCGACGGCGCCCATCAGCGCGGAATACAAATCGGTGAACAAACCGAAATAGTTACAGACCAGGCCCAGCCACAGCGCAGGCAGGGTGATGCTGTCCGGCAGCAGTTGATGGTCGATATCGATAAAGGACAGCGAAACCAGCGCCCAGGTAAACAGGCAGGCAAAAACCATTTGGGTACTGACACCGAAGTTTATGGCGACAAGCACCGTCAGCAGTGCCGTAAGGGTTTCGACGAGGGGGTAGCGTGACGGGATTCTGCTGTTGCAGGCGGAGCATTTCCCCCTGAGCAGCAGGTAACTCAAAACGGGGATGTTCTCAACGGGAGTTATCCTGTGCCCGCAATGCGGACAACTGGAGCCGGGCCTGATCAGGTTATACGGTTCCGGGCCGGCTTGTGCTGCAGGCGCGGTTTCGAGAAATTCATGACATTCCCGGCGCCATGCCGTCTCGATCATGACGGGGAGGCGCCGGATAACCACATTCAGGAAACTGCCGATGAGCAGACCGAGCACGGCGCTCAAGGTGTAAAACACCGGGAGCGATATCTGCGGGAAGGTATTCAATTTCAGTTGTCGGTATTCAGTATATGTCTGTATACCAAATACTAACAACTAACAACTGAAAACTGAAAACAAGTCCGGATTTTTACCCGGTGATGCGAAATCCGGGCTGCGTAAACGGGGACAGATTTAAATCTGTCCCCGGTCGGATTGTACCGTCGTGAGTCCTTATTTAGCGGAGAAGGTGAGGGCCCCGTCTTTGGCATCCACGCTGATGGTATCCGCGGCGTGAAATTTCCCGGCCAGCAGTTCCTTTGCCAGGGGAGTTTCCAGGTGGGTCTGTAGCGCCCGCTTCAGGGGGCGTGCTCCGTACACGGGGTCATAGCCGATATCGGCCAGGGTCTCTTTTGCCTTGTCCGAGATGGTGATGACTATGTCCTGTTCCGCCAGGCGCTGTTTCAACCTGTTCACCTGGATTTCGGCAATGGCGTTGAGCTGTGATCGCTTCAACGTGTGGAACACCACCAGGTCGTCAATCCGGTTGAGGAATTCCGGCCGGAAATAGGAAGACACCAGTTCCAGCACGGTCGATTTCATGGTTTCATAATCCGCGTCGTCCGGCAGTTCCCGGATGCGGTCGGAACCGAGGTTCGAGGTCATGATGATGACCGTGTTACGGAAATCAACCGTGCGCCCCTGGCCGTCGGTCAAGCGGCCGTCGTCCAGCACCTGTAACAGGACGTTGAAAACATCGGGGTGGGCCTTCTCCACCTCGTCCAGCAGGACCAGGCTGTAGGGCCTGCGCCTGACCTGCTCGGTCAACTGTCCGCCCTCGTCGTAACCGATGTAGCCCGGCGGCGCGCCGATGAGGCGGGCTACCGCGTGTTTTTCCATGTATTCCGACATGTCGATGCGGACAATGGCCTCTTCACTGTCGAACAGGAAGTCAGCCAGGGTCTTGCACAGTTCCGTTTTGCCCACCCCGGTCGGACCGAGGAAGAGAAACGAACCGTTCGGCCTGTTGGGATCGGCAAGACCGGCGCGTGCGCGGCGGATGGCGTCCGCAACCGCGACGATGGCTTCGTCCTGGCCGACAACCCGTTGCCGCAATGCTTGCTCCATCTGCAACAGTTTGTCTTTCTCGCCCTGCAGCATCCTGGCGACCGGTATTCCGGTCCACTTGGAAACCACTTCCGCGATCTCGTTTTCCGTTACCTTGTTGCGTAGCAGCTGCATCGGTTTCGCTTCGGCGCGGTCTGCGTTATCGAGCTGTTTTTCAAGTTCCGGGATGATGCCGTATTGCAGCTCCGACATCCGGTTGAGGTCGCCTGCGCGTTGCGCCGCTTCGAAGTCCAGGCGCGACTGTTCCAGCCGTTCCTTGATATCGTGCGCGCCCTGCAACGCCGCCTTCTCGGATTTCCAGATTTCTTCCAGGTCCGCAAACTCCAGTTCAACCTGGCTTATCTCGCTTTCGAGATCGGCCAGGCGTTGTTTTGAAGCATCGTCGGTTTCCTTCTTCAGGGCTTCGCGCTCAATCTTCATCTGGATGAGGCGCCGCTCCAGGCGATCCATGGCCTCCGGCTTGGAGTCGATCTCGATGCTGATACGGCTGGCGGCTTCGTCGATCAGGTCGATCGCCTTGTCGGGCAGTTGCCTGTCGGTAATGTAACGCTGCCCCAGCGTGGCAGCGGAAATAATTGCCGGATCGGTAATCTGCACATTATGGTGTACTTCATAGCGTTCCTTCAGGCCGCGCAGAATGGCGATGGTGTCGTTCACGTCGGGCTCGTCGATGAACACCTTCTGGAAGCGGCGTTCCAGCGCGGCATCCTTTTCAATATTTTCCCGGTATTCGTCGAGGGTCGTGGCGCCTATACAGTGCAGTTCCCCCCTGGCCAGGGCGGGTTTCAGCATGTTGCCGGCATCCATGGACCCTTCCGCCTTGCCGGCGCCGACCATGGTATGCACCTCGTCGATAAACAGGATGATGCGGCCCTGCTGCTTGTCGAGGTCGTTCAGGACGGCTTTCAGGCGTTCTTCAAATTCACCCCGGAATTTCGCTCCGGCTATCAGGGAACCCATGTCCAGGGCCAGCAACTGCTTTCCTTTCAGGGCGTCGGGCACCTCGCCGTTGACTATTCGTTGCGCCAGGCCTTCGACTATCGCGGTCTTGCCTACACCCGGTTCGCCGATCAGCACGGGATTGTTTTTCGTGCGTCTCTGCAGGACCTGGATGGTGCGGCGTATCTCTTCGTCCCGGCCGATGACGGGGTCCAGTTTTCCCTTGTCGGCCAGGCCGGTCAGATCAATCGTGAACTTGTCCAGCGCGCCGCGGTTGTCTTCACTGTGCGGGTCGTTGACGTTTTCCCCGCCGCGTATATTGTCTATTGCCGCCTGCAGTTTCTGTTTTTCGGCGCCGCACTGTTTCAGCAGTTTCCCCAACCCTGACTTGTCTTCCAGCGCGGCCAGGGAGAACAGTTCGCTGGAGATATATTGATCCTTGCGTTGCTGCGCGTACTTGTCGGTGAGGTTGAGCAGCCGCTCCAGGTCCTTGGATACGAATACTTCCCCGTCGTGTCCCTGTATCCGGGGGAGATTCTCCATGGCCCGGGCTGTCCCCTTGTGCAGGCGTTCCACGTCTACCCCGGCGAGACCCAGCAGGTGGGTGGTCGAACCGCCTTCCTGGTCCAGCAGCGCGGCCATCAGGTGTACCGGTTCAATGAACTGGTTATCGCGCCCGAGCGCCAGGCTCTGGGCGCTCGCCAGGGCCTGCTGAAATTTGCTGGTTAGTCGATCAGTACGCATAACAGTTCCACAAGGTTGATTCGCTGTACTGTATTAATATGGGCATCCCGCCGTGATTCAAGACCGCTCAAGGGGAAGCAGGATATGTGGGGTGATATTTGGGGTCAGAGTAAAAACTCATGTTGAAATCTCAGATATCGGCAATATCCGTAATGAGTTTTTACTCTGACCCCAAATATCCTGTCGCAGGTCACTCCATCCAGATCAGGCTCGCCATGCGCCCGGTAATACCGTCCCTGCGGTAGGAATAGAACAGTTCCTCATCGGCACAGGTACATTGCCCGCAGTCGGATATGTCAGTGACCCCCAGTTGCAGCAGTTCCGTTTTGACCAGTTGCCCAAGATCCAGGTACCAGCGGCCTGCGCGTCCCGGTGTGATTGCAAGCCGTGTTTCATCCCATATTGCCGAGCAGGCGGAGACCACGTCAGCGCCGACTTCGTAATTTTCCCGGCTGATGCGGGGTCCGATCCAGGCAGACAATTCATGGGGAGCGGTTTCGAACATGGATATGCCGTGTTTTATTATTCTTTTGCACAGGCCGCGCCAGCCTATGTGCAGGGCCGCGATCCCGGTGCCGTCGCGGTTGCACAGCAGTAACGGAATGCAGTCGGCGGTCAATACCGCACACACCACACCGCCCAGGTCCGAATATGCGCCGTCTGCGGGGCCGGGCTGCTTCGTCTCAGCCTTGATCACCCTGTTGCCGTGCTGCTGTTGCAGCCAGAGCGGTTCTGCCGGCAGGTTAAATTGCCTCCGCAGTTGCAGGCGATTTTGCGCGACGGCCTGCGGTTCGTCACCGACGTGTGCGGCGAGATTGAAACCGTTGAACGGTGCAGGGCTGGCGCCGCCGGACCGGGTCGTGGTCCCCGCATGAACATGCGCGGGGGCCGCCCAGTCCGCCTCTATCCAGTTGTTATGCGTCCGCTTCACTGCGTATGACGGCCAGGAGGTTTTCCATGTCGGCGGCGAGCGGCGCCTCCCACTCCACACGGTTACCGGTCACCGGGTGCGGCAGTTCCAGCCGCACCGAATGCAGCGCCTGCCTGGGAAAGGCGGCCACCGCCTCCCTGAGCGTATCCGATACGTTTTTCGGGAAGCGCTTCCTCCCTCCATAGACGGGGTCACCGATGACGGGGTTGCCCAGGTGCGCCATGTGGACCCGTATCTGATGGGTGCGTCCCGTCTCCAGGCTTAGTCTGATATCCGTGCAGACGGGGAATTTTTTTACGATCCGGTAATGGGTGGTCGCGTTTTTTCCCTTGTCTGTAACGCTCATGCGCGTGCGCAGCGTCGGGTGCCTGCCGATGGCGGCGGTTATCGTCCCGCCGCTGATCAGCTGTCCGTGTACCACTGCACGGTACTCCCTGGTAATTCTCCTTGCCGATAAATCCCTCACCAGTATCGTGTGGGCCGGCAGTGTTTTTGCCACCACCATGATCCCGGAGGTGTCCTTGTCCAGGCGCTGTACTATTCCTGCCCTCGGGATCTGCGCAAGTTCGGGGCAGTAATACAGCAAGGCATTGACCAGGGTGCGATCCGGGTTACCTGCACCGGGGTGAACGACAATACCCGGCGCCTTGTTGATTACAAGAATGGCCTCGTCCTCGTGTATGACGTCGATGGGGATTTCCTGCCCCGTCCAGGTTTCGTTTTGACCGGTGATCTGCGCCCTCACCTCGATCGACTGCCCGCCCCGGACCGTGTCTTTCTGCTTCAGGTAAGCGCCGTCCACGGTAACAAAACCGTTCCTGATCCATGTCTGCAGGCGGGCGCGGGAATGCTGTGGGCATAACAGGGCCAGGACCTGGTCAAGCCGTTTGCCGGCATGACACTCCGGCACGGTGACAAAAAAGATTTCCTGGCGCATGGGCATAAGTATATTTTAACCCGGTTGTGTATCACCAGGCGTATGCTGATCGAGTATCTGGATGAAGAACTGGCCGTTGATATTGAGTCAGCGAGTGAATTATTTACGCGATTGTGACGGAGAAAGACAGTATTTATGGTAAAATATATTGGCAATCAATCAGTTAAACAGTAGCTCTCCGGTTAGACCATGTCAGGTGACCGCAACTCGCGTCTGCTTAAATTCATTGGCCAGTCCATTATCGCCGGGTTGGCCGTTGCCTTCGTGCTGCTGTATCTGTTCCCAGGCCTGTATTCCGCGCAAAACGGCAATGGTCTCATGTCTGGCCGGGAAGGTGTCGTCTCATACAGCGATGCGGTGAACGCGGTGGCGCCGGCGGTAGTCAACGTCTACTCCACGCGCATAGAGCGGCGCACAATTCATCCCTTGTTCCAGGACCCTCTGTTCCGCCGTTTTTTCGGCCCGCAAGCACCGGCAGAGAGGCGCAACAATCTCGGTTCCGGGGTGATTATGGACGCAAGAGGCTACTTGCTGACCAATGCCCACGTCATCCGCAACGCAGACGAAATACTCGTCACCTTGTACGACGGCCGGCAGGATTCAGCGGAGGTCGTGGGCGTGGACGTGGATACCGACCTGGCCGTGCTGAAAATAGCCATGGATAACCTCCATGTCGCGCCTGTCAGCGATTCAAGCCGGGTAAAGGTGGGAGACGTTGTGCTGGCTATCGGCAATCCCTATGATTTCGGACAAACGGTCACCCAGGGCATCGTCAGCGCCACGGGCCGCAACAGGGTGGGGATTACGACGTTCGTGAATTTTATCCAGACCGACGCCGACATCAACCCGGGCAACTCCGGCGGCGCGCTCGTTTCTGCCCTCGGGAAACTGATCGGCATCAACACGGCCATAATATCCAGCAGTGGCGGTTCGCAAGGCATAGGTCTGGCTATTCCGACCAACCTGGCCCTGGACGTGTTGCAGCAAATCATTGAATACGGTCACGTTATCCGTGGCTGGATCGGCATCGAAGCGCAGATCGTCCCGCAGGACATCAGGGATGCGGCAGGACTGGATGAAAGCGGTATCCTGGTAGCCGCTGTTCTCAACGGCAGCCCGGCAGATCAGGCGGGGATCATGCCCGGCGATATCATGACGCGCATCGACGGTCAGCCGCTGTACAACCCGCGCGCAACAATCAACATGATTTCACAGGTCAAACCGGGCACCAGGTTGGAAATAGAAGTCCTGCGCGGCTGGAACACACAGACGCTGGAAGTGCTGGTGGCAAAACGCCCCGCCCCCGGGCAGTAACAGGTCGCAAACCCTGTGGCTAATCTTCAGCGGCCATGCGCAGTTCGGCGGAGCGGGCATGGGCCGACAGCCCCTCTGCGCGGGCCAGGACTGTTGCGGTACGGGCAAGGTTCGCGGCAGACGCGGCGCTGCATTCGATCACGGATGAACGCTTCTGGAAATCATAGACACCCAGCGGGGATGAGAATCTTGCGGTTCTGCCGGTAGGCAGCACATGGTTCGGACCCGCGCAATAATCTCCTATTGCTTCTGCGGCGAAATGCCCCAGGAAGATCGCACCGGCGTGCCTGATGCCGGCCAGGTAGCTGTCCGGTTCCCGTACGGCCAGTTCCAGGTGTTCCGGCGCCAGCCGGTTGACGATATCGCACGCCTGTTCGATACTCCCTGCCCGGATCAATGCACCGTTGTTTTCCAACGATGCGCGGATAATGGCGGCGCGTTCCATCTGCCCGATTTGCCGGTTGATTGAGTTTTCGACCCGTTCAGGCAAACCTGCATCGGTGGTCACCAGGATGGCCCTGGCGTCCTCATCGTGCTCCGCCTGGGCGAACATATCCATGGTGATCCAGTCCGGGTCGGCGCTCTCGTCCGCAACGATGACGACCTCGGAAGGACCGGCGATCATATCTATGCCGACAACGCCGAATACCAGCCGTTTGGCTGCGGCCACGTAACGGTTTCCCGGTCCGACGATCTTGTCGACCGCGGGGACCGGTGCGGCGCCGTAGGCGAGGGCGGCGATAGCCTGGGCGCCGCCGATGCTGAACACCCGGTCGACGCCCGCCACCTGTGCCGCGGCCATGACGATGGGGTTGATCTCGTCATTTACCGCGGGAACAACCATGATTATTTCCCGGACGCCTGCGACTTTCGCGGGTATCGCATTCATCAATACCGACGACGGATAAGCCGCCTTGCCGCCGGGAACGTAGATACCGACCTTGTCCAGGGGCGTAATCCGCTGGCCCAGGGTCGAACCGTCCTGGTCCCGGTAAGACCAGGAACGGCCTTTCTGGTGCTGGTGGTACTCGCGTATGCGCGCCGCGGCGTGTTCCAGGGCCCGGAGCGTGTCATCCGCCACAGCCGTCCGGGCCTGTTGCAGTGCCGCACCTGTCACTTCCAGGTCGTCGGGCCCGATGCGTCGATGGTCCAACCGGTTGGTGTATTCCACCAGGGCCGCGACACCATTGTCCCTGACGTTATCCAGGATAGCCGAGACGGTTGCGGTCAACTCCGGGTCCAGGGTTTCATTGCCGCACAGCAGTTGTGTAAAACGGCTCTCAAACTCCGGGTCGGAAGCGGCCAGCCTGGTAATGCGCATCATTCTGATACGGCCCCGGCAATGCGCCTTATGAACGGTTTTATCAGCGCCTGCTTCATCTTCATGGCGGCCTTGTTGACAATGAGTCGGGAACTGATATCGGCGATGTTTTCCAGCGCCACCAACCCGTTCTCTTTCAGGGTATTCCCCGTATTCACAAGGTCGACGATCAGATCGGACAACCCCAGCACCGGTGCGAGTTCCATGGAACCGTACAGCTTGATGATCTCCACCTGTTGTCCTCTTTCCGCAAAAAAGTTCCGGGTTGTCATAACGTACTTGGTAGCGATGCGTAAACGCCCTGTCATCGCTGTTGCATTTTCGGGCCCTGCCAGCATCATGCGGCAACGGGCGATCTTCAGGTCCAGCGGTTCATACAGGTTGTCGCTGTCACATTCCATAAGCACGTCTTTCCCGGCGATGCCGAGATCGGCGCCGCCGTTCAGTACGTAGGTAGGCACGTCAGCCGCACGGATGACGATCAGCCTGACCCCCTCCTGGTTGGTCGCAAAGACAAGTTTGCGGGTCGTGCCGGGGTCATCCAGGGGTTCCACGCCGGCGCGCGCGAGCAAAGGCAGCGACTCGTCAAGAATCCGCCCCTTGGAAACCGCAATAGTAATCCCGTCTTTCATAATTTTTACTCTGGCCCCTAACCCCTGGCCCTTTGTTCCTGGCCCCTGTTCAGGGCAACCGCCTTATTTGTGCGCCCAGTTGCATCAGTTTTTCCTCGATGGTCTCGTAGCCGCGGTCGATATGATACACCTGTTCAACCAGGGTCTCCCCTTGCGCGACAAGACCCGCCAGTATCAGGCACGCCGAGGCCCTTAAATCTTTCGCGGTAATGGTATCGCTTCTCAGTTTATCGACGCCGTTTACCACGACCCGGTTTTCGACCAGTTCCAGGTCCGCTCCCATTTTCCGTAATTCCCCCACGTGCATGAACCGGTTATTGAAAATATTTTCGGTTATCACGGCGCGCCCCTCGGCGATACAGTTCATGGCAGTGAACTGTGCCTGCATGTCCGTAGGAAAACCGGGGAAAGGGGCGGTATCTATATCGACCGCCCTGGGTTTTGTGCCGGCTTCCATTTCCAGTGATATGGAACTGTCGTCGCAGGAGATCTGCGCGCCTGCCTCAGACAGTTTCTGCAGTACCGCTTCCAGTAATGCCGGATCGGTATTTTTCAGCCTGACCTTGCCGCCGGTCATGGTTGCCGCGACCAGGTAAGTGCCGGTCTCTATCCGGTCGGGCAATATATCATACCTGGCGCCGTTGAGTTGCTCTACTCCCTCGATTTCAATCCGGTCCGTTCCGGCGCCGGTAATGTTCGCCCCCATGATATTGAGACAGTTTGCCAGGTCCGTCACTTCCGGTTCCCGTGCGGCATTTTCAATAACGGTGCGTCCGTCCGCGAGTGTGGCGGCCATCATCAGGTTTTCAGTGCCGGTAACGGTTACCGGTTCGAAGTTGATATACGCGCCGTGCAAACGCCTGGAGTGGGCATGGATATAACCGTCATTCACTTCGATTTGCGCGCCCATGGCTGACAGCCCTTTAAGGTGCAGGTCGACCGGCCTCGAACCGATAGTGCATCCGCCGGGCAGGGAAACCTGTGCCTGTCCATAGCGGCTCAGCAACGGTCCCAGCGCCAGGATCGATGCGCGCATGGTTTTCACCAGTTCGTAGGGGGCATACAACCTGTCTACGCTGCGGTTGTTTACCTCGATATTCATGCGCTCGTCCAGCATCAATTCCGAACCCATCAGACCCAGCAGCTCCATGGTCGTCGTAATATCGTGTAAATGCGGGATATTGCCGATCAGTACCGGCTTGTCCGTCAGCAAGGTGGCTGCCAGTATGGGAAGGGCAGCATTTTTTGCGCCTGAGATCCGGATCTCACCACACAACGGGACACCACCCTGGATAGTCAGCTTATCCATGGGATATCAGGGCTAGAGATCTGAAATTACACGAAGCGGGCTCTTTTTCTTCCACTGTTCCGGCGTATAGGTTTGTATGGAGAGCGCATGGATGTCCGTTCCCATTTTGTCGCCCAGGGCCTGGTAGACTACCTGGTGTTGCTGGACCATGTTTTTTCCGGCAAAAACATCGCTGACGATGATTGCCGTGAAATGCGTTCCGTCGCCGTCCACTTCGACTTCGCAGTCCGGGATGCCGGTTTTGATCAAATTTGAAATATCATCGACCTGCATGACAGGTACTCCCCTATCAATGCGGATACACGGGTCAGCCGGGGTGTTTATCCGGTGAAAACCCGGCCGCTATGCTTCATCGGTTAATAATGACTGTTCCAGCGACTCGTTTTTGTCTACCAGTTGTTGTATCAGCGATTCAAGGCCGTCATTGCGAATCACGGAGGCGAACGATTTCCGGTATGTCTCCACCAGGCTTATCCCTTCAAAGGCGACGTTCACCACCTTCCAGCTGCCGTCGCTGATATGCATGTAGTAGTTGACCGGTGTGACACCGGCGTCCGAGATTATCTGGGTATTCACCTTCACCATGTTGTTCTTCGGATTCGTCTGGGTATCCAGGAGTTCGACCCTCTCGTTGGAAAATCCCAATACCGCCTTGGCATAGGTACGCACCAGGAGGTCTTTGAATTCGGAGGTAAAGACGTTGCGCTGTTCTTCACTGGCCTGTTTCCAGTACTTGCCCAGTATCCACCTGGACATATTGTTGAAATCGAAGACGGGGATAATCAGGTCGTTTATCAGGTTATAGACTGTTTCCGGTTGCGCATCCAGCATTTCCCTTTCCGCGGTGATACGTGCGATCACGTTCTCGACGATACTGAGTATGACGTCTTCCGGTTTTTCCAGATCCTGCGCCGGCGCCGTGACGGTCAGCAACGGCAACAGCATAATCACTAAAATTCCAACTTTCCTCTTCATGGTTTGATTACTCCTGCTTGAATAAGTATGGGACTAAACCCCGTATTCTAAATAGAACCCGTCAATTGAGAAAGATTTTATTTGGCAAAGTTCCGGAATTTCCATATTTTTTCATTATGAGGGAATGGGGACAGATTTCAAATCTGTCCCCGGTCAGGGTAGAAGTAAATCCAGGACACCCATAACATAACCATTTATGTAATTTATGGTTGTCCCAAATTAGGTTGTTGTCCCAAATTAGGTTTTATATTTGCGTTAATCTGCGTCATTTGCGGATTGGAACGGGCGGAATATCAGAATCAGTTTCGGCAACAGGGTCAGCGCTGCCAGCAGGGCGATGAACATGGCCAGGGCGGTGAGCAGGCCGAAGTAAATGGTCGGGATGAAATTGGACATCACCAGGATCGAAAAACCGACG
This sequence comes from Gammaproteobacteria bacterium, assembly GCA_965243115.1. Classification (GTDB taxonomy): domain Bacteria; phylum Pseudomonadota; class Gammaproteobacteria; order Eutrophobiales; family Eutrophobiaceae; genus JAAXHV01. Next base: position 880,609 of record CBDEUD010000003.1, read on the forward strand.
ATGATGGTTATCGCCGTATAAAAAACGGCGCGGCCGATGTTCGCATGGCAATAATGGAGCGTCGCCACGTAGTCTGCGTTACCGGGGTATTCCTCGCGGAAGCGGTAGATGTAATGGATGCTGTTGTCCACCGCAATACCGATGGTGATGGCGGCGATGGTGATCGTCATCATGTCCAGGGGGATGTCCATGATGCCCATCAGCCCCAGTATGATGCCGGCGGCCAGGATATTCGGCAGGATGCCGATGACGGCCAGCGAGACGGAACGGAACAGTACCAGGAGCATCAGGGCAATGCCCAGCATCACCACACCCAGGGTTTCAATCTGGGAAGTGAACAGGCTCTGCAACATGTTGTTGTACAGCACCATCATGCCGCTGACCTGGTATTCATCTTCCGTCAGACCCAGTTCCGCGTGCAGGTCTTCATCGATTTTTTCCAGGAATTGCTTGCGGCGCAGGTCCGGCAGGGAATCCAGGATGCGCATGTTGATGCGGGCTTCGTTCTCGTCGATGGAGATATACGGATCGATCAGTTGCTCCTTTACCTCCTCCGGTAATTTCTTGTTGATGACCGCCAGCTCAAAGGCGTCGAACTCCTCGCCCCGGTTCAGGTCTTCGGCGATGCGCAGCAGCGAAGCCAGCGATTGCACTTTGCCCACTGCCGGCAGGCTGTCCAGGTAATCGTGGACCGCCTTGATGCGGTCGATCTTGTAGGCGGTGAACCAGGCGTCCGCCGGGTCGGCGGGTTCTTCGTCGAAGCCGCCGAACAGGTCGTCCAGGTCTTCGAATTCATCATCCCCCCCCAGCGCTTCCTCCTCCGCTTCTTCTCCATACTCCTTGACCGGGTCGAATTTCAGGACCACGTCCAGGGGCGCGGTGCCGCCCAGTTCATCATCGATCAGTTTCAGTCCCTGGTGGATTTCCGTGTCGTCGCTGAAATAGTTGACGAAGCTGTTCTCCACCTTCAGCCGGGATACGCCGTAAAGGCTGAGGACGGCCAGCAATAATGCGATCACCACCACGCCGTTACCGTATCGTTCGGTGGTCCTCGCCAGGGCAGCGGTAAACGGCACCTTCTGTTTACCCGGAGAGATGATCCTCTTGTCCAGGGAAATCAGGATGACCGGGAACAGCAGGAAGGACGTCAGGAAGGTAACGCTGAGTCCCAGGGTCATCATCCAGCCGAAATCGATCACCGGCTTGATATCGCTGACCACCAGGGACCCGAAGCCGATCATGGTGGTCAGCGCGGTATACAGGCAGGGCCAGACCATGCGCCGGACCGTGTTGGACACCAGTTCCGTCTGGCTCTGGCCGGCAAAATCACGGCTCAGTTGCCGGTAACGCACAACCAGGTGCACGTTCATCGACATGGTGAGAATGAGCATCAGGGAGATGAAATTGGACGAAATCACCGTGACCGGCCAGCCGGTGAGGCCCAGCAGGCCCATCATGATAACCACCGCGAAGACGCAACTGCACAACGGCAGCAGGACGAAACGGGCCTGCCGGAAAATGATCGACAGCATGATGACCAGGAAGGCGAACACCCCGGCGCCGAACACCATCAGGTCGTTCTTGATAAAGGTGATCATATCGTCCGCGATCATGGGAATGCCGCCCAGGTAGAGTGTCCCCTGAGCCCGGTAACGATCCATCACCGCACGGGTCGCCGCCACGGTTTCGTGGTTGATCCTGGTGGCCTCCTCCTTGACTTCCTCGTAGCGGTCCAGGGTATCTGCAAGCTCCTGTTGCTCCGCTTCGGTCAGACCTTCAGTGTCCTGTTTGATCAGCAGTTCGTTTCTCCTTCTCTGCGCATCGGTCAGGATCACCTTGTTTTTCAGGTTGACCTGTAACGCCGTAGTGCGGGCGTCCCGGCTGATAAGCAGGTCAAGGAATACGGGGCTGGCCAGCAGTTCCCCCCGGGCCCGGGCCCGGTCCACGGCCGGGTCCTCCAGCGTGCGGTAGTTTGCGGCTACCTCAGCCAGTGTCCCGCCGACGATTTTAACCAGCGGGGCATCGAGCAACGTAAACACCGATGCGACACCCGGTATCTGTTCCAGGTCCTCCCGCAGTTGGCGAATCGTCTCCAGTGACGTATCCGAAAACAGGTCCGCTGCCGGGGTGAACGTCACGACCAGAAACTCCTGGGTTTCGTAACGTTTGTTCACCTGGCGTAATATGCGCAGGTCTTTATCGTGTTCCAGGATGAGGGTGTCGGTGGAGGCATCCAGTTTGAAGTCCCTGGAGTGCCAGGCAAAGAAAGAAAATACCGCGAGCAGCGCCAACAGAACCAATTTGGGCCGCCCGAGAATATAGCGGTCGTAGAGGGCAGTTATCCGGTTGACCAACATATTTATTATCAGGGATCAACAATTCCAGATTGACCTTTGTATGTTAATCAAATGATCGTGATATGGCAAAACATACAGCCGGGTTCGGCTTCATGATAAACTTTCAGAAAGTCAAGAGTTGAAGAGGCACGCAAATGTATAAACTGACTATCCTCATCCTCGCGCTCTGCGCGTTTTCCGTTCATGCCCAGCAACGAACGCCGGCGCCGGAAAATGCCGAACTATATTTCATCTCGCCCGCTGACGGAGCGACGTTGTCAAACCCGGTCACCGTACGCTTTGGCCTGAACAACATGGGAGTCGCGCCTGCCGGTATTCAATACGATAATTCCGGTCATCACCACCTGTTGGTGGACACGGAGTTGCCAACTCTCAACTTTCCCATAATCAATGATGGGAACCATCTCCATTTCGGCGGAGGCCAGACTGAAGCCACCCTGGAGTTGCCCCCGGGGGAACATACCCTGCAACTGCTGCTGGGTGACTTTGCCCATATCCCCCATGAACCTGCCGTGATGTCGGAGCGGATAACGATAACAGTCAAATAACAGGCATTGTCGTTCCCACGAAAACAGGAACCCGGAATCGTCGTTCCCCCGCTTCCGCGGGGGCAGGCTCTGCGAGAAAGTTTACCCCTGCGAAAGCAGGGGCAGGAATCCGGTACGGCCAAAAGTTATACAGGCAGCTTGATCTCGCCGCGGATAATGCGCGCTATGGTTTCCACGTAGAGTTCGTGCTCGACGGCCAGTACCCGTTTGGCCAGGGTGTCTGCGCTATCGGACGTTTTCACCCTTACTCTCCTCTGCGCCAGGATCGGGCCGTGGTCGTAAATCGGGTCCACGACGTGGACCGTGACGCCGGTCTCCCGGGCGCCCGCCGCAAGCACGGCTTCGTGCACGCGCCGGCCGTACATGCCCTGGCCGCCGTACTCCGGCAGCAGGCCGGGATGGATGTTGATGACATGACCGGGGAATGTGGCCAGCGTGACCGGGCCGATTTTCTTCATGTAGCCTGCAAGAATGACCAGGTTGACGTCATGATTCAGCAGAACGTCGACGATTTCCCGGTCCAGGTCCTCGGGGTCCGGGTGGGTGCGTCCGCTCAGGTGAAAAAAGGGGATATTTTCATTCCGGGCCCGTTCCAGCGCCCCGGAATCCATGTTATTGCTGATCACGACGACGGGCCTGGCGTTTAACCTGCCCGAACGGCAGGCATCGATGACAGCCTGCATATTCGACCCGTTGTGAGATGCAAGAAATCCGAGGTTCAGTGCCACGATCTTCGTATCCGAAGTGAACTATTCCGGCTGACTTTCGTCCATGGTATCGCCGTACTGTTCACGCAACTGTACCAGTTGCTCGCGCAGTTGAGTCCTGAGTTGCGCGTACGCGGGATTACGATAATGATTGTGCAGTTCCTGCGGATCCTGCCCCAGGTCGTACAACTCCCAGTGATCCATGGTATAGAAGTGTATCAGCTTGTGAGTGGCGGTGCGGATACCATAGTGGGGATTGACCAGGTGCCAGCCGGGATATTGGTAGTAGTGGTAATACAAGGCCTGGCGCCAGTTGGCTTGCCGGTCACCGGTCACCAGTTGTTTTAACGATAGACCCTGCATGGCGACGGGGATCTCCGCGCCTGCAAAATCAAGCAGGGTCGGGGCCAGATCCAGGTTTTGAACCAGTTGATCAACCTGTGTTCCTGCAGCGATTGCGGCGGGATAACGCATCATGAGAGGGGTGCGCATGGATTCTTCATACATGAAACGCTTGTCGTACCAGCCGTGTTCCCCCAGGTAAAACCCCTGATCGGAGGTATAAATCACTATGGTGTTTTCGTGTAAACCTTCGGCATCCAGATAATCAAGCACGCGGCCGATGTTCCTGTCAACGGAACGCACGGTCGCCAGGTAGTCATGCAGGTAACGCTGATACATCCAGCGCGCCAGCGCCACCGGGTCGCTTCTTACCTGCCGGTAATGCGCGTTGACCCTGTCATAAAACCTGTCCCAAGCCGCCTGCTGTTCCGGGGACATGCGCGCATAAGCATCGCGCCAGGCTGCAAGCGCCTCAGTTGCCGCTCCTTCCCGGCCGCGGCCGCCCCCGGTGCCTGCCTCCGTTTCATAGTCACCGGGACGCAGTTTCAAATCATATGAAAGGAACATATCGGCGATACGCATGTCCGCTTCCTGCGCTGCCGGGCGCCCTGCGTAATCGTCGTCAAAAGTTTCCGGTAACGGAACATGCACAATATTGCCGGGGTCGAGTTCACCGACCGGCGGCATCCAGTTGCGGTGGGGCGCCTTGTGGTGGTACAGCATCAGAAAGGGCTTTTTCCTGTCCCGGTTCTGTAAAAACTCGAGCGCAAGGTCAGTCACCTTGTCGGTCACGTAGCTGCCGTCGTAGTGCACCTCGCCTTCCGGGGTGCGGAAACGCGGGCTGTAATATTCCCCTTGTCCTGCCAGTATCTGCCAGTGGTCAAACCCTGCCGGCTCGGAACCCAGGTGCCATTTCCCCACAACGGCCGTTTCGTATCCCTGTTGTTGCAGTATGCGCGGCAGCGTTTCCTGGCGGCCGTCGAACACGTCCCCGTTATCTCGCACCCCGTTCCGGTGGCTGAATTTTCCGGTCAGCAACACCGCCCGGGATGGCGTACAGATTGAATTGGTGACGAAGGAATTACGGAATATAGCCCCTTCATGGGCGATGCGGTCAATGTTGGGTGTGGCTGCCAGGTTATCACCGTAGGCGCTGATTGCCCGCTGCGCATGATCGTCGGACATTATCAGGAGAATATTCGGCCGGGGCACGGACGGGCCCGGAGTGACGTCCAGCGCCTGGGACGGACCGGGTAATGAAAACAACATCCAGAGCGCCGGCAACAGGCGGCTGAAGGATCGCATTGCCCCTGCTACCCCGGCGCGGGTCTGGTACTGAACCCCAGCGCTGCAAGTTTCTCGCCGATCATGCCTTGATTATCGGACAAGGCAACCCGTAATGCCGGGAATTCCCGCCTGGACGGGTAATCCGTCCTCAAGGAGTTAAAAACAGCGCCCCGTTTGTGCGGCGCGGTTTCCGCCAACCCTTTCAGCGCCGCGCAATCACTGCGCACGTCGTAACTGGCAAGCACCGCGGTACGGACCGCGTCCGGTAGCCTGTCGAACCCGGACAGGTTTAATTCGGCATCCTCATCCGCCAATAGCACGGCATCTGCCGTTGCGTCCGCATCAAAGCATGCGCAGACCTGCTCATACACCCGGCGCGTCGCATCCAGTCTTGCCCGGGCGCTGTAACCGGCGATATGGGGGGTTGCCAGCGACGCCAGTGCAAACAACTCGACGTTGATATCAGGTTCGTTGTCCCAGACATCCAGGACCAGCCGGCACGCACCGTTGTCCCGGGCGAAATCGATCAGGTCGCGCTCGTTCACGACACCGCCGCGTGCGGTGTTGACAAAAATCACGTCTTTTTTGAGCCTGCCCAGAAACTGCCGGTCAACCATGCGCGCGCTGGGATACTCGCCTGCCGCCGTCAACGGCACATGCATGGTAATAATGTCCGAAGACAATACGCTGTCAAGGTCGCGGAAAACGAAGCGGCCGTTATCATCCCTGATAAACGGATCGTATACCTGTGTCTCCATGTCGATGATGCGCAGCAGGGCGCGCAGCCGCGACCCCACGTAGCCGCAGCCGATAATGCCTGCCGTTTTGCCTTCCAGCCCGACGCCGGATTGTTCCGACAATACGAACAGGCAACTCAACACGTACTCGGCCACCGAGTTCGCGTTGCAGCCTTTGGCATTGAACAGGGGAACGGCCCGGGCGTTCAGGTAGCCGGTGTCCACGTGATCGGTACCGCTGGAGTTGCTGGCGACACATTTGACCCGTGAACCGTCGAGCAGCTGTTCGCCAACCCGGGTCACGGACCGGATTACCAGGCAGTCGGCATCCCTGACCGCTGCAGGCGTGATGTCCCTGCTGTCCAGCAGGTCGACTTCACCCAGGGTGGAAAAGAAGCGCCTGGCGTAGGGGATGGCCTTGTCGGCGACGATTTTCATGGCGGAGGGCGGCAGGGGACAGAATTTGTCTGTCCCCCTTCACAGTCCTTTACTCTTCTTTTTCAACCGGCATCAAGTCCTGTTTGCTGATACCCAGCGCCAGGGTGACCGGGCTGGCAACGTAGATGGAAGAATAGGTGCCGATGATGACGCCGACGATCAGCGCGGCGGAGAAGGGCCGGATGATTTCTCCCCCGAACAGGAACAGGGCGCTCAGTACCAGCAGGGTTGTCAGGGACGTCATGAGAGTACGGCTGAGCGTCTGGTTCAATGAGGCATTGACGATGTCCACCGATGTCCCCTTGCGCATGCGCCGGAAATTTTCCCGGATCCGGTCAAAAACGACGATGGTGTCGTTGAGAGAATAGCCGATGACCGCCAGCAGCGCCGCCAGCACGGTCAGATCAAAGTCCAGTTGCAGCACGGAAAAGAAACCGATGGTAATGGTCACGTCGTGCACCAGGGCGGCGATGGCGCCGACGGAGAACAGCCGCTGAAAGCGGAACGCGATATAGATAAAGATCATGATCAGGGCATAGATCATCGCCAGTCCGCCGTCTTCCTGCAGGTCTTCACCCACCTGGGGTCCGACAAACTCCACGCGCCGTATCTCGACGGATTGGCCCGATTGTTTCAGCACATCGATAATCTCGTTGCTGATGTCTGCGCTGTTCTTGCCCTCGACCTGGGCGACCCGTATCAATATGTCCTGTGCGGAGCCGAAATACTGCACGACCGCATCGCTGAACTGGGTAGCGGACAGCACGTGCCGCACCTGGTCCAGTTCAACGGTTTCCCCGTAACCTGCCTCCACCAGGGTGCCGCCGGTAAAATCGATACCGAAATTGAGTTTCTGCGTGAACAGGGAGAGCAGTGAAACACCGATAAGCAGGGCTGAGAAGACAACCGCTATTTTGCGTTTGCCCATAAAATCGAAATTAAACCTCTGTCCCGGAATCTTCATAACTAAATAACCAGCTTACGCAATTTTTTGCCGCCGTAGATCAGGTTGACGATGCTCCGGGTCACCATGATCGCGGTGAACATGGAGCAGACTATCCCCAGGGACAGGGTCACGGCGAAGCCCTTGATCGGCCCGGTGCCGAAACTGAACAGCACGATGGCGGCAAACAGGGTTGTAATATTGGCGTCGGCGATGGTGGTAAACGCTTTTTCATAACCGGCGTGGATACTGGCCTGGGGTGAATTTCCGTTCCTGATCTCTTCCCGGATGCGCTGGAAGATGAGCACGTTGGCATCGACCGCCATACCCACGGTGAGCACGATCCCGGCGATGCCCGGCAGGGTCAGGGTCGCCTGCAACATCGACAGCAGGGCAACGATGAGCACCAGGTTCAGCGCCAGCGCCACGTCGGCGGCCAGGCCGAACGCCTTGTACATGAGGACCATGAAAATCAGCACCAGGATAAAACCGATTTGTACCGATGCGAAACCCTTGTCGATATTGTCCTGGCCGAGGCTGGGGCCCACCGTGCGCTCCTCGATGATCTCGATGGGCGCGGCCAGGGCGCCCGCCCGCAGCAGCAGGGCCAGGTTGCGGGATTCATCGGTGGAATCGAGCCCCGTTATCTGGAAACGTTTACCCAGTTGCTCGCGGATGGTGGCGACGTTGATCACCTCTTCGATGGTTTCCTTGCGTTTCACCATTTCGCCATCCTGTTCGACGGTCTCCGTCTTGTTCTCGATGAACACCACGGCCATGTTCCTGCCCACTTCCTCGGCGGTGGCATCGCTGAACCGCTTGGCGCCCTTGCCGTCAAGGGTGATGGACACGTTGGGACTGCCGGAGACGGAGTCAAAGCCGGCCGCGGCATCGATGATGTAGTCGCCGGTGAGCATGATCTGTTTCTTCAGCAGGACCGGGTTGCCGCCTCTCTCGTGATAGAGACGGGAACCGGCCGGCACCCGGCCGTCCAGGGCATCCTGCACGTCGTGGTCCTCATCGGTCATGCGGAACTCCAGGGTCGCGGTCGCGCCCAGGATTTCTTTTGCCCGGGCGGTGTCCTGTACCCCCGGAAGCTGAACGACCACCCGCTCCAGCCCCTGTTGCTGGATGACCGGCTCGGCCACGCCCAGTTCGTTCACGCGCTTGCGCAGGGTAGTGATGTTCTGCTGCAGGGCCAGGCGCCGGGTCTCCGTTACGCTGCTGTCGCTTAACCGCGCCAACAGGGGGAATTCATCATTCTCCGCCTCGGGTTGCTCGAGCTCCAGATCCGGGAAGTTGTCCTCTATTTCGGTGATTCCCAGCCGGCGCTGCTCGGCGTCGCGGAACCGGATCAATAACCCGCCGTCCCTGCGCTGGGTGATGGTTCTGTAGCGTATCCGCTCGTCCCGCAACTGGGTCCTGATGTCCGACACGTAGCGTTCCTCCGACTTGGTGACGGCAGCTTCCATATCCACTTCCATCAGGAAATGCACGCCGCCGCGCAGGTCCAGGCCCAGGAACATGGGTTCGGCGCCCAGGGACCGCAACCAGCCCGGCGTAGCCGGCGCCAGGTTCAGGGCCACGGTATAGGAACGGCCCAGCGCTTCCTTTACTACGTCCTGGGCCTTGAGCTGGGTTTCCGCATCCTGGAACCTGACCACCAGGTTGCCCGTCGCAACGTTTATCTCACCGTATTTGATACCGGCCTTGTCCAGCGCATCTTCTATGGAAAACCGGGTCAGTTCGCTGATTTCACCGCCCCGCGAGGCCGAGACCTGCAGGGCCGGGTCCTTGCCGTACAGGTTCGGCAACGCATACAGGCAACCGACCGCAATAACGGCGATGATGAGCAGGTATTTCCAGACGGGGTAGCGGTTCATGGACAACTATCAGGGGTTGGGGATTAGGGCTAGGGATAAGGGATCGGAGAATACTGGTTTATAGACAGCAATATTTACCGGGTCGGGGGTCAGAGTGTTTTCAGCGTCCCCTTGGGCAGCACCGCGGAAACGGCCTGCTTCTGTACCTTGACTTCCGTTTCCTTGGCGATTTCCAGCACGATGAAATTGTCTCCCACCTGGTTGATCTTGCCAATTACGCCACCGTTGGTGACTACTTCATCCCCCTTCGCCAGACCGCCGACCAATGCCTTGTGCTCCTTGGCCTGCTTCATCTGCGGCCGGATCAGGAAGAAATAAAATATGACGAAAAACAGGACCATCATAAACAGGAAGGAACCTCCGCCACCCTGTCCCGCGCCCTGGGCCCATGCGTCGTTTATAAAGAAGTCGATCATTGTTCCGATGCCTGCAGAAATAAGGGCCGCATTATATCACAACAACATACATGGCTATGCGGGCGGTTGTCATATGACAACTATATTTATTCAGGATTGTTCTGAGAAGTATTAATGCTTGCTGACGCGAATCGCGCAGAACTTGAACTCGGGGATTTTGCCGTAGGGGTCCAGGGCGTCGTTGGTGAGCAGGTTTGCGGCTGCCTCGTGGTAGGTGAACGGCATCATCACCACGCCCTGCTGCATGCCTTCGTCGACGCGGGTGGCTACGTTGAGCCTGCCGCGCCGTGATTCAATGGCCAGCAGGTCGCCCGATTCCATGTCCATTGCGCGCAGGTCGTCGGGGCTGACCAGGATATACGGCCAGGGTTCGATGGTATTCAACACCCTGGAATGGCGCGTCATGGTGCCGGTGTGCCAGTGTTCCAGTTGTCTTCCCGTCATGAAAATAAAAGGGTATTCGTCATCGGGCAACTCTGCCGCCTCGATGTAATCCGCCGCGACAAAACGCCCCTTGCCGTCCTCCGTCGGGAATGTGCCGTCCTTGAAAATGACCGGTTCGCCCGGGTCGCCTTCCCCGGTTAACGGATAGGTCAGTGAATTAACCTGTTCCAGGCGCTCCCAGGTCATGCCCGCCATGCTGGGCACGGCCTGCCGGATTTCCTCGAACACCGTCTCCGGTCCCGGATAATCCCAGTCAAGACCGAGGCGCCGGGCCAGTTCCTGGATGATCCACAGGTCCTGATGCGCATCCCCGGGCGGGTTGACGGCTTGCCTGCCCAGTTGTACGCGGCGGTCGGTATTGGTGTAGGTGCCGGTTTTCTCCGGAAACGCGGAAGCCGGCAGGATGACGTCGGCAAAGCCGCAGGTTTCGGTGAAGAATATATCCTGGACGACCAGGTGCCGCAGCCTGGTCAGCGCCTCCCTGGCGTGATGCAGGTTGGGGTCGGACATGGCGGGGTTCTCTCCCATGATGTACATGCCCGTGATGTTCCGTTCATGGACGCCGTGCATGATCTCGACCACCGTCTTGCCGGTTTCCGGGTCCAGTTCCGTGCCCCAGAATTTCTCGAACCTGGCTCTCGTTTTCGCGTCGTTCACCGGCTGGTAATCGGGATACACCATCGGTATCAGGCCCATGTCGGAAGCCCCCTGCACGTTGTTCTGCCCGCGCAACGGGTGCAGGCCGGTGCCCGGACGGCCGATCTGTCCGGTCATCAGCGCCAGCGAGATCAGGCAGCGGGCGTTATCCGTTCCGTGCACGTGCTGGGATATGCCCATACCCCAGAAAATGATCGCGGTTTTCGCCGTCGCATAAAGACGCGCCACCTCCTTGATCTTCTCCGCGGCGATACCGCAGATCGGCGCTACCTGTTCCGGACTGTACTGCTGCACCGTTTCCATGAGCGCGGCGAAGCCCTCGGTATGGGCATCGATGAATGACCGGTCGTGCAATCCCTCGTTGATAATCGTGTGCATCATGCCGTTCAGCAGCAGCACATCGGTGCCGGGCCGCAGTTGCAGGAAGGCGTGGGCATGCAGGTACATCTCGGAACTGTAAGGTTCGATCACGATCAGCTTGCTGCCGTTTTCGGCCGCATTTTTCATGAACGTGGCCGCGACCGGGTGGTTGTCGTTAGGCCGGGCGCCTATCACGATGATGACCTCCGCCCGGGTGCCGTCAGCCACCTGGTTGGAGACTGCGCCCGAACCTATGGTTTCCAGCAGGGCGGCAACCGAGGAGGCGTGGCACAGGCGGGTACAGTGATCGACGTTATTGGTGACGAAGGCGGTGCGTACCAGTTTCTGGAACAGGTAGGCTTCTTCGTTGCTGCCTTTGGCGCAGCCGAAACCGGCCAGGGCCTGTGAGCCCTGGGAGTCACGGATTGAACGCAGGCCGTGCGCCGCGGCATCCAGCGCTTCCTCCCAGGTTGCCTCGCGGAAATAACGGTGCAGCGCGCGGGACGGGATGATCTCCGTAGTCTTGGGTGTGCCCGGCTTGCGGATCAGCGGTCTCGTCAGGCGCCCGGGGTGGTGCACGAAATCGAAGCCGTAACGTCCCTTGACGCACAGGCGGCCGTGGTTGGATGGGCCGTCCCGGCCTTCCACGTATTGTATATGGTCGTTCTTCACGTTGAACGTCAACAGGCAACCTACGCCGCAATAAGGGCACACGGAATCGACCTGTTTATCCGGCTTCACCAGGCCCACGTTCCTGGCCGGCATCAGGGCGCCGGTGGGACACGCCTGTACGCACTCGCCGCAGGCCACGCAGGTGCTCTCCCCCATCAGGTCGCCCATGTCGAACACGATTTCGGAGTGCCTGCCGCGCCAGGCATAGCCGATGACGTCGTTCACCTGCTCTTCCCGGCAGGCGCGCACGCAACGGGTACACTGGATACAGGCATCCAGGTTGACCGCGATGGCGGGGTGCGACAGGTCCGGGGCAACGGGTTCCCGGTATTCGAAGCGGGGAGAGAACACGTTCATCTTCCCGGCCCAGTGATCCAGTTCGGAGTCCAGGCGGTAAGGCGATGCGCCCTGTTGCGGCATATCGGCCAGCAATAATTCCAGCACCATTTTCTGTGAATGCAGCGCCCGTTCCGTGGCGCTGTTGACCTTCATGCCGGCCGACGGTTTGCGGCAGCAGGACGGCGCCAGGGTGCGCTCACCCTCTATCTCCACCATGCACACACGGCAGTTGCCGTCGGCGCGATAGCCCTCCTTATAACACAGGCGGGGGATCTCCACCCCGTGCCGTTGCGCGGCCTGCAGGATAGTCTCATCCGCACCTGCCTCTAGCGCGCGCCCGTTCAGGGAAAACCGGATTGTGGAGTTATCTTCCACCGGGGACGGATTTGAAATCCGTCCCCTTTCATGCACGTCGTTATTGTTCTGCACCTTTCACTGCTCGCTTATCCTGCATTTATATCAGTTATAAATAAATCTGCGTCATCTGCGGATTGATTCAAGAGAACTCCCCCGGAAAATACCTCATGGCGCAACGCAGCGGGTTGGGCGCGGCCTGCCCCAGTCCGCAGATGGAGGCATCCTCCATGGCCTGCGCCAGGTCTTCCAGCAGCAGCCGGTCCCATTCGGGTTGTTCCATCAGCTTGACCGCCTTGACCGTCCCCGCCCGGCACGGGGTACACTGGCCGCAGGATTCATCCTCGAAAAAGCGCATGGCGTTCAAGGCCAGGGCGCGGGCGCTGTCCCGGTCGGACAGTATGATGACTGCGGCGGAACCGATAAAGCAGCCGTGTTCCTGCAGGGTATCGAAATCCAGCGGCACATCGCCCAGCGCTGCAGGCAGGATGCCGCCGGAGGCGCCGCCCGGGAAATAGCCGTAAAACTCGTGCCCGGGCAACATGCCGCCGCAGTATTCCTCGATCAGTTCCCGTACGGTAATGCCGGCCGGCGCCAGGTGGACACCGGGGTTCCGTACCCGGCCGCTGACGGAGAAGGAGCGCAGGCCCTGGCGCCCGCGCCGGCCGTGAGCGGTAAAAAACCCGGGCCCGTGTTCGACTATGTCCCGTACCCAGTGCAGGGTTTCCATGTTCTGTTCCAGGGTAGGGCGGTTGAACAGGCCCACCTCGGCGATGTAGGGAGGGCGCAGGCGCGGCATTCCCCGCTTGCCCTCTATGGATTCAAGCATGGCGGATTCTTCCCCGCAGATATAAGCCCCGGCGCCGCGCCGCAGGTGGATCGGGGGCAACGGGCAGGGCGGGTCCTGTTGCAGGGCCGCCAGTTCTGCCTGCAGCAGGTTGCGGCAGCCTGCGTATTCGTCGCGCAGGTAGATGTAGACCGCCTCAGCCTCGATAGCCCAGCATGCGATCAAGGTGCCCTCGATAAAGCGGTGCGGGTCGCGTTCCAGGAAGTAACGGTCCTTGAAAGTCCCGGGTTCGCCCTCGTCGATGTTGACTGCGACCAGGCGCGGACGGGGTTGCTGGCGCAGGATGCGCCATTTCCTGCCTGCCGGAAAACCGGCCCCGCCCAGGCCGCGCAGGTTGGCGTTTTCCAGCACGGTTATGATCCGTTCCGGCTCATGCTGCCCGTCCATGCACTCTGCCAGCAGCCTGTAGCCGCCTTCCTCCCGGTAGCGGGAGTAACGCACGGCGTCCGGTTCCGGGCAGCGCATTTTTCCGTCATCCAGGGCGGCCGCCACCGTCGCCGGCTGCGCATGCTCTATCGGGTTGGTGCCGACCACCGCGACCGGCGCTGCGTGGCAGCGTCCCACGCACGGAACGGGTTGAATCCTCACCTCGGCGGCGTCAGTCCCCGCGCGCAGTTCATCGATCAGGTTGCCGGCGCCGAACATCTCGCAGGTCAGCGATTCACACACCCGCACCGTGAGCGCCGGCGGCGGCGTTTCGTTGGCCTGCAACACGTCGAAATGATGGTAAAACGTGGCGGTCTCGTAGACCTCGGCCATCGGCAGTTCCATCTCGATGGCCAGCGCCAGCAGGTGGCGATGCGACAGGTGCCCGTAGTGGTCCTGCAGCTTGTGCAGGTGCTCAACCAGCAGGTCGCGGGAACGGGCAGCATCGCCCAGCAGGTCGCGTACATCAGCCAGTGCCTTTTGCGGAGTGATGCGGCCCTGGATGCGGCCCTTCTTGCCGCGCATGCGTTTCATAAAATACTGTTATCCCAGTGGAAAAGTCAGGCTACAGCTCTCGAATTATTATCGCTTTACAGTCCGGTTACAGGTACGGTCAGCACGCCATGGTCTGCGCTGTGCACGACGTAGTACGGCAGTATCCGGCAAAATAAATGTAAAACTGCGCGCTCACTATGTAATATAATCCTCTGGGTAAACTCATTACAGACCGGAAAAAACTTATGAAACAGCTTACCAACTCTGTGTATTTTATTGTCTTTGTTTTCCTGCTGTCAATCTCTCCCCTCGCATCGGCAGATGAAACATGCATGTCGCCGTACATGGCGAAAATAGTCGGCCAGGAGGACTTTGTCTACGTCTGGACACTGGGTATGGAAGGTCTGGGAGATGAGCAGGACAAACTGGTTACCGTGGACGTCAATCCAAAGTCCGAAAACTACGGCAAGGTAATAAACACGCTGTCGGTGGGTGGGCGGAACGAAGCCCATCACTCGGGCCTGACGGATGACCGGCGTTACCTGTGGGCATCAGGTCTGGATACCAACAAGATTTTTATTTTTGATGTACACACGGACCCGGCCGAACCCCGGCTCCACAAGACCATCAGCAATTTTGTGGCGCAGAGCGGCGGCGTGGTCGGCCCGCACACCAGTTATGCCATGCCCGGCAGGATGCTGATTACCGGACTGTCCAACGACAAGGACCACGGCGGGGTCACGGGCATGGTGGAATATACCAACGAAGGTGAATACATCGCGACTTACTGGATGCCCACCGACGCTGACCTGCAGGGCGCGGTCAAGGCCGGCAATTTCGCCGACGGTTATGGCTATGACGTGCGCGTGCTGCCGCGCCGCAACGTCATGGTGACTTCCTCGTTCACCGGCTGGAATAACTACATGATGGACCTGGGCCAGATGATGGCAGATCCGGAAGCCATGCAGCGCTTCGGCAACACCGTCGTCATCTGGGACCTGCATAAACGCCAGCCGAAAAAGGTACTGGATGTGCCGGGGGCGCCGCTTGAAATCCGTTGCGCCTGGGGTTCTCAGAACAATTACTGCTTTACCACTACCGCCCTGACCTCCAAGATCTGGCTGATCTACGAAGATGACGGCGGCGACTGGCAGGCAAAACCGGTTGCCGATATCGGCGTTGCCGAGCAGATCCCGCTGCCCGTGGACATCTCCATTGCGGCGGACGATTCACTGCTGTGGGTGGATACCTGGAACGACGGCATGACCCGGGTGTTCGATATCAGCGACCCGCATAATGCGAAAGAGATCTACACGGAAAAGATCGGCGCCCAGATCAACATGCTGTCCCAGAGCTGGGACGGCAAACGCGTCTACTTCACTTCGTCCCTGCTGTCCAACTGGGACAAGCAGCAGGCGGCGGAAGGTGAAGACCTGCAATACTTCAAGTCTTACACCTGGGACGGGGAGAAACTGGCCCTGCAGTTCTCCATAGACTTCATAGCCGCGAAGCTGGGCATGCCGCACCAGATGCGCTTCGGTTCCTACGCCCTGTACGCGAAAAACCGGCCTGCCGGGGAGAACAAAGCGGTATCTGTCGCGGTCAACTACTGACGGGCAGGGTGTAATAATGTGTCGCTGACGCGACGTTGAAATGGGGTGAAATATAGATTACTGACGCCGGCCGTCCTCCTGGCAGCCGGCGTTTTTTATTGGTTTCCGGCAACAACCATAACTGCGCAGGCGCAGCACCAGCATGAAGCGCCGGCGCAGATCCTGGCGCCGGGTTATCGCGTCCTGGAATATGACGCGCCGGAGCCGGGCACTTACCAACTGCCTCCCATCGGCAATGCCGGAGCCGGCCTGGTTCTCGACGAAACCGGCCGCGAACGATCCCTGGATGAATTTTTCGGCGACAAGTTCGTCGTCCTCAGCTTTATATTCACCAACTGCAACGACGTGAACGGCTGTCCACTGGCAACCTTCGTCCTGGGGCAACTGCAGCAACAGTTGGGCAGGGACAGCAGGCTGAAGGACCAGGTGCGCATGATCAGCCTCAGCTTCGACCCGGATTTCGACACGCCGGAAGTGATGGTGGAGTACGGCAGCCGGTTCAACCGGGACAACCATGACTGGCGTTTTCTGACCACGGCCTCCACGGAACAGTTACAACCCCTGCTCCAGGGCTTCAACCAGCCGGTGCAGAAGGAATACAACGAGGCCGGCGAATACACCGGCGTCATTTCCCATATCCTGCGGGTATTCCTGCTGGACAAGGCAAGCCGGGTGCGCAATATCTACAGCGTCTCGTTCCTGCATGCGGACACGGTGATCAGCGACCTGAAGACACTGGCAATGGAAAGTGGAGATTACGGCGCAATCCCGGCAGTGCGCAAGAGTGCGGACACGGATGAGCACAATTCGGGGCAGCAGCGCCCGTCTGGCCTGCCGCCGCTCGAAGTCCCGGAGAACAACCCGCAGACGCAGGACAAGATACTGCTGGGCAGGCAACTGTTTTTCGACAGGCGCCTGTCGCATAACAACACGCTCTCCTGCGCCATGTGCCATGTCCCGGAACAAGGCTTCACCAGCCAGGAACTGTCGGTCGCCATAGGCATTGAGGGCCGGACGCTGCGGCGCAACGCCCCGACGCTGTATAACGTCGGCTTTGCCCGCAGGCTGTTTCACGACGCCCGGGAGACCCTGCTGGAACAACAGGTCTGGACGCCGTTGCTGGCGCGCAATGAGATGGCCAACCCGTCCGTAGGTTTCGTGATCCAGAGATTGAAATCCCTGCCGGAGTACCGCAGCAGGTTTGAGCAGGCGTTCGACGGGAAAGGACCGGGCATGGAGACTGTCGGCATGGCGCTGGCCAGCTACCAGCGTACCCTGAACTCTGCAGACAGCGCGTTCGACCGCTGGTACTACGGCGGCGACGGCAGTGCCATGGACGAACAGGCAATAGCCGGTTTTAAACTGTTTGCCGGCAAGGCGCGCTGCATAGCATGCCACACCGTTAACAGTGACCACGCCCTGTTTACCGACCACAAGCTACACAACACCGGTATCGGCTACCTCGTATCCATGGGGGTCCGGGATGACAGGATTCCGGTTACCGTGGCGCCCGGCACTACGCTCACGGTCGAACGGGCCCTGGTCACGGTGGCAATCGAGCCTCCGCCCAATGACCTGGGCTTTTATGAAATCACCGGCGATCCTGGCGACCGCTGGAAATACAAGACACCCATGTTACGCAACGTCGGCCTCACCGCCCCGTACATGCACAACGGTTCGCTCAGGACCCTGCGCCAGGTGGTGGAGTTCTATAACCGGGGCGGCATAAAAAATGAGTTGCTGGATCCCCTGATCCAACCGCTGGGGCTGAGCGGCGGCGAGATGGATTCCATCGTCGCGTTCCTGAACTCGCTGACCGGCAGCAACGTGGATGAACTGGTAGCCGATGCGCTGAGCCAGCCGGTGGGAAATGTAACGCAATGACATTGCCGCCTGCCGTCCTGCCACACTCCGGGACGGATTTAAATCCGTCCCGGTTCCATCCGAAATCCGTCCGGATTCAATCCGGTTTGATCGCAACAGGATAAGCCGCCAGGTTGAACTCGTCATGAGTCATGCTCGTGACGGGCTGTTCCCGCTCCTCCATGATGGCGATTAGCCTGCGCTCAAGGTCGCCGTAACCCGTGTGCCTGATCTCCAGTTCAAGTCCGAGGGACGCAGCGATTTCCCCGGCGCGTGTGATCAGGTCCGTGTTGTTTTCTTCCTGGGTAAAGTAAACCATACGCTTGTAATTCCCGAACAGCAGCTGCTGCAGTTCCGGGTGCTTGTCCATCTTCAGACCCTGCACGACAAATTTTTGCCAGGCATGCACCAGGTAGTCCGTCAGGATGAACGTGCCGATCTCTTCCTCCATGGCCCTGGCAAACTGCGCGCCGCCGAACATCTCGTAACAGTGCGGGCCCAGCGGGCGCACCGCCCCGTACTTCTCGAGGATGCCGTCCAGGTCGAAGGCGCCGCAGTGGCCGTAAACCACCACAGTACGGTCATATAACCCCTGCGTTATTTTCAGGCGCTGCTCCACGGCAGGGCCAATCTTCCCCGGTGCCATGTGGAGCCTGGCGTCAATCGCCTCGAACTCGGCATCCCAGCCGTGTTTCCTGATGATGTCCTTGACCTCCCGGCCAAGGGCCGCACAGGCAATGAATAAGGTTCTACCGGGTCGGACCACCGTAACTCCCCCTGACTATTTGTCCCTGCTCATATTATTTTTCATATACGCGTGTAATTTCCTCTTAGAATCCCCATTTTGTTCGCAAAATTGAAGCTGTAAGACTTTCGTGTCCGTTTGACGGCATTCCCTATAATTGTACAATATCGCAGGCCGTTAACGCCTGATCCACATTGAACCAGAAAGGGGAAGTCAGAATGATAACAGAACAGGAACTGGCAGAACTCTCTTTTGCCGATGCGCCGAACATAATTACCGATAGCGTCCCCGGCCCGAAGGCCGCCGCACTGCTTGCCGAAGCGCCGGAGTTTGAATCGATGACCCGGGGCGGCGGCGGTTTTCCGCTCGTGTTCGACGTGGGCAAAGGGGTTACCGTGAAGGACCCGGACGGCAACCTGTATATTGACGTGTCTGCCGGTGTCGGGGTCAGCAGCGTCGGGCGCTCCCACCCCAGGGTTATCGAGACCATGGAGCGCCAGTCGAAGATTCTCATGCACGCCTCGGATATCAGTAATACCAAGCGCGGGGAACTGGCGAAAAAGATCGCCTCCATCGCCCCGCCGGGTCTCAGGGACAACTGTATCAGCTATTTCACCCAGAGCGGCAGCGGCGCGCTGGAATGCGCCATCAAGTTCGCCCGCCGGGTCACCGGGCGCAACCAGATCATGGCCTTCCACGGCGCCTACCACGGCGTCTGGGCCGCCTCCAACGCCATCACCACCGGCGACCAGTACCGCAGGGGATACGGCCCCTTCATGGGCGGCGTCATCCATGCGCCTTACCCCTACGCCTACCGGTTTCCGCTGCCGCTCGGAGACAAGACCTGCGAGGAAGTCTGCGGCGACTACGTGGATTACCTGCTGAATACGCCTTACACGGCGGCGGACGATGTCGCGGCCGTTATCGTGGAACCGCTGCAGGGCGAAGGGGGTTACGTACCGCCTGCGCCCGAATTCTTCCTGCGGGTAAAGGCCGCCTGTGAAAAACACGGCGCCCTGTTTGTCGCCGACGAGGTGCAGGCGGGCACCGGCCGCACCGGCAAGATGTGGTCCATCGAACATTCCGGTGTTGAACCGGACATGATTACTTTCGGCAAGGGCATGGGCGGCGACCTGCCCATGGCCGGCGTGATCATGCGCAAGGACCTGGCGCAACAGCTAGACGACATGTCGCAACCCCAGACGTTTGCCGCCAACGCGGTATCTTCCGCGGTAACCATGACCAATATCGACATCATCCAGGAAGGCGAACTGGTAGAGAGAGCGGCACAGGTAGGCCGGGAAGTCCTGGACCGGCTGCAGGCCGCCAGTGCGGACCTGCCCATCATCGGTGAGGTGCGCGGCCGCGGCCTGATGACAGGTATCGAACTGGTGAAGGACAGGGAGACACGGGAACCTGCCGACCAGGATACGATGATGAAGGTGGTCATGGGCCTGTTGTCGAACGGCATCATCATGGTGCCCTGCGGCCGGAACGGCAACGTGCTGCGGTTGATGCCTTCGTTGACCATTACCCGGGACTACATGAACAAGGCATTGGATATACTGCTCGATGTGCTGGGTAATGTTTGAGTCGAATAATCCCCCTGTCTCGAACGGGGACGGGTTTAAATCCGTCCCCAGGTAACAGGTACGTACCCGGGTAAGCGCCTATGCAATGGCTATTGGGGAACAGCACTCATCCTGTGGATGTGAATTCCAGCAGGTCCATCATCGCCATCGTCTATATCGCGGTAATCGCCCCCTGCGTCTTCATACTGCAGCCGGGCTACGTCCAGGGCCTGGTTGAATACCTGGCATTCAGCGATGAACAGGCCGGTTACATCGCCTCTGCGGAGATGTTCGGCATCGCCTTCACGACCGCTCTGCTGATCATTATCGAGGCGCGGGTGAACTGGCGCAAACTGACCGTGTTGTGCCTCATGGTCGCCGCCGCGGGCAACCTCCTGTCCCTGTCGCTGGCGGACTTCGAGTCGCTGGCGGCTGTGCGCTTCCTCACCGGCATGGGTTCCGGCGGGCTGATGTCGCTGACCTTCGCCATGATGGGGCTTACCGACAAATCCGACCGGAATTTCGGTTACATCATCACCTGGGTGCTGATCTACGGCGCCCTGGGCATACTGGCAATGCCCACTGCCTTCGCGACCATCGGCATGGACGGCGTGCTGCTGTTCTTTGCCCTGTTCAATATTTCGGGCCTCATGTTCTCCCGCTACCTGCCGCGCTCCGGCGTTCATCACCTGGACCTGTCGGCGCCCGAAACCGCCGGCTATTCATGGCGCTTGAAAGGGGTCTCCCTGGTTGCCATCCTGGTCTACAACACCTCCATCGGTATCGTCTGGGCCTACCTGTTCCTGCTCGGACTGGAAGCCGGGGTCGCTGAGCAGACCGTGGCCAATGTGCTTACCGTCTCCCAGTTCCTGGGCATTGCGGGGGCCTTTGTCGCGGTGGTCCTGCAGTTGCGCATCGGGCGCATCATTCCCCTGCAGGTGAGCATCATCGGCACCGCCATCGGCATCTACTTGCTGGTGGGCGACATCGCCCTGTTCCATTTCGCCCTGGGGGTCTGCCTGTTCAATTTCCTCTGGAACGTGAGCATGCCCTACCTGCTGGCAACGCTGGCTTCATTCGACCGCAGGGGCAAGGTGGTGATCTACGGCATCTGCATGCAGACGCTGGGTTATGCCATCGGCCCCTTTATCGCCGCCACCATCCTCGGCAGGAGCAGTTACGACCATGTCTATACCGTGGCCGCGTTACTGTTTCTCGCCAGCGCCGCGGTCCTGCTCCCCGGTCTGATCGCACAGAAAAAACATCTCTGACACAGATAAACCAACCGGCATCACCAGACTTCGGGAATAACGGAGTCGTGGTTATTCAGTCTGCGTGGACTACGCCGGCAGCGATGCCGATCTCGGGGGCGACCGAGTAGAAATCAAGGACCGGCGGATTACCGCCCGCCGCTTTATGCGCCGCGGCCGCGGCTATCCAGGTCTGCAACTCCATGGAGCCTATGCCGCCTTCCTCCACCAGCTTGTCCTGGTCCCAACCGTCGTATCCCTCCAGCCTGTTCCCTGTCAGGACATCCAGGAAGCGCCGGTCGGATTCCGCATTCAGGCGCATGTCTCCGGCCGTACGCTCGCCCCTGGCAATCATGCCGGCGCCTTCGTGATGCATGACATCCAGGCGTTCCAGCCACTGCGCCGGTGTCAGGGATGCGGGATCGCTACCGCCGGAGAGTTGCCAGGCTTCCACCGCCGCTTCCCCCCGGCCCGGTTCGGGATAGTAACGGGTGGGATGGTGTGACATGCCGCCTGAGGCAAGGAACAGGATGCGTTTGTTCAAGCGCCCGGCAAAACGGCCGATGGCTTCTCCCAGTATGCGCGTGCGCCTGAACGGTACAAAGGGCTTCGTAATACAATTTATAAAGATGGGAATAGTCGGGTGCGCGGTCAGGCTTCCCGACAGGTTATTGAGGGTCTGGGAAAATGCGTGGTCGATGATCATTCTGTAGGACACGGCCGTATCGATGTCGTTGGCGCGCAGGTGTTCCGCACAGGCCAGGGCCAAGTCTTCCGGCACGTTTACCGGGCCTGCGAAACCGCCGATGTCCCCTGCGGCCTCGGCATCCAGGCCGACACAGAATGCCGGCATGGTTTTCAGGAAAAAACCGTTGAAATGGTCCGAGCCGAATGCAACTACCAATTCCGGGTCAAACTCCGCGATGGCTTTTGCGCGTTCGGCAAACGCCTGCTGCAGGGCATCCCAGTCTTCCGGCTCCTTTGCATAACAGTACAACAACGGGGAGTGTGATGCGCACACCAGCATTGTCGGGGTTACGCCTGGCCCAGGCGCCATTGGCCGATCTCCTTGTGTTCAATGATAACCGGGTTTACCAGTGTTCCCAGGCCGTCGATACTGACTTCCACCGGCCCGTCCACGGCCTGAAAATTCGCACTGTGGATGGATTTCCGGTTTGCGGAGGGTCTGAATGCGGTCCCGCAGGAGATGATGTCCCCGGGGTGCAAGGTGTGGAACTGGCTGATGAAACTGATAATTTCCGCTACCTTGTAATTGTAGTAGCGTGTACTGTCTGCCGCGATCACTTCATCCCCCATGCGGCAGTACACGTCCAGGTTGTCCGGATCCGCAATTTCATCTTTCGTCACCAGCCACGGCCCCAGGCAGCCGAAGGTATCGCAACCCTTGTAGCGCCCGGCATAGGACAGGTGCTGCTCCACGCGTTCCGTTTCATCCGGGTTGTCTTTTTTTGCATAGAGGGCCTGGTAGTGAAACATATCCTCGGCGCGCATGGCGTTGCCGGTGATATCGTTGAAGATACTGTAACCGAATACGGCATCCAGCGCATCCACTGCTGCAATGTCCCGGGTCTCCCTGCCGATAATGACGCATAATTCCGGTTCGGGGTGAACGCTGCCGTAATAGGGCCTGATGCTGATGGCCTGTCCGTGTCCTGCCAGGCAGGAGGCGGGCTTCAGGAAGAACGCGGGATGATCCGGGGCGCTGATCTTGCGTTCGTTGCTGGCGGAATTATTCATCGCGATACCGCAGATCTTCCCCGGGTTCCGTACCGGCGGATACCAGGTCACGGCAGCCATGGGTATCAATTTCGCGTGGTCAGGGTGTTTCCTGAAACTGCCCAGGGCGGTGTCGATTTCAGCCAGAAATTTCTGCCCTGCCCGGATAACATCCGCCATTTCCTCACTCGCCGGGCCTCCATATTCCGCCTCTGTTGAACCAGGCAGCGAATCCACCCCGACCAGGTGAGCGTCGTCGAAGCGGACGGCTACGCGGTCTTTACCGTCGTATCTGATATGGGCAAATTTCATTCATGCACCAGGTGCGGCTGCATCATATAAAATATTTTGACTGAGTGGATGATTACGCCGCGTCACATGGTAACATTCCTGAAGCGGTTAATACTGCTCATGATACCCGTCAGCAGGAATTCCGATGAAACAAAGTCACTACAGGGTGTCCGCCCTCGGTTGGATGGACGGGTTGGGCAGTACGGTATCAGAACCAATCAGCAATGGCGGATCTGTTTCCGCCGGGAAGAGGACGGTCCCTATGATGATGAGATAGTCGACTATTACTCACGTAATTTTTAATCGAGGGAATACCATGCAATTACCAGAAAAAGTTGCCGTAGTCACCGGTGGCGCATCCGGGCTTGGCGAGGCTACGGCAGAACGTTATGTCTCCGAGGGGGCCTCCGTAGCCATTTTTGACTTGAACGGTGACGCGGGCGAGGCCGTCGCCCGCAAACTGGGTGAGCAGGCAACCTATTACCATGTCGATGTTGCCGATGAAACATCGGTACAGCAGGCGCTGGACTCCGTGATGGAACGATTCGGCGCCGTGCACGTGCTGAACAACTTTGCCGGAATCGGCACTCCTGGAAAGACCCTCGGTAAACGGGGACCGTTACCCCTGGAACAGTACACGAAAGTGGTGCAGGTCAACCAGGTCGGCACCTTCAACGTCGCGCGCCTGGCAGCGGAGAAAATGGCCCTGCACGACCCGGTCACGGATGACGGTGTCCGCGGCGTGATCATCAATACCGCCTCCGTTGCCGCGTTCGAAGGCCAGGTGGGCCAGGTCGCCTACAGCGCCACGAAAGGCGCCATCGTGGGCATGACCTTGCCCATGGCCCGTGAACTGGCGGAGTTCGGCATTCGCGTAAATACCCTGGCTCCCGGCTTGATCCATACGCCGATGTTCGATGCCGTGGAAGAGTCGTTCTACAACTCCCTCAAAGCCTCCGTCGTGTTCCCGAAGCGCCTGGGCACACCGGAAGAAATTGCCGCCCTATGCGTCAGCATTGTCGAGAATGATTACATCAACGGGGAGACCATCCGCATAGACGGCGCGATCCGTATGCAACCCCGTTAAGGCCGGGGCTGCTGACAAGTTTCGATGAATTGTTTTTTTTATTTAATATCAATTAGTTATATAAATCCATCGGCGGAGGTGGATGGGAATCGAACCCACCACTCGCGTTGGGCAAGTCACTGGTTTTGAAGACCAGGGAAGTCACCAGACTTCTTTCACCTCCAAAATTTGGGGTCAGAGTAGAAACTCCTGAAGTATGATAAACCGTATAAATACCCAAAGAGTCATTACTCTGACCCCAAATTCTTGCGTCCCGGATTCAGTTTGCGTTTGTCGCCGATACGGATGGTCACGCGCCGGCTGTCCAGGTATTCCAGCAAGGGTATCGCATACTTTCTTGAAGTATCCACCAGTTTCCGCACCTCCGCCACGCTGAATGCGGTGGAGCCGGGGTAGGCGCGTTCAAGTTCGCGCACCATTCCGTCAATGCTGCGGCGATGGAAAACCAGCACGCGGTTTGCATCCCGGTTGTGTACCGGTACGAGTTCCCCGGTATCGGTCAGGAGGCGATACAGGCGTTTCCTCAGCGGGTTGTTTTGCAGTACGTCGTTCAGCTCGGGCGGTTTCAGGCCGCCCGAAGCAAATGCCGCGGCAATCTCATCAGCAATCTTTTTCTCATTTGCATCGAGCGCCGCCAGCGGCTCGAAATCCCGCAGACGGATAATGCTGTGGTCCGTTTCAACCAGGCCGCGCCCGCCCAGGTGTTCGACCAGGAACCTGAACACCAGGTCGTCCGCGCCGGCTTCCAGGCTGGAACGGAACTCCGCCAGGGGTTGTCCCTTGCGGCCCGGGTTCGCCTCGTGAAACCGCCCGATTACGGCCAGCGCCTGTTCGCACAGTCCGTCGAACGCCGCCTTTGACAGCAGTCGCTGCGGTCCTGCGGAAATGATCTTTGTTTTGTCCAGCAACCGGACCAGTTCGCCGGTTGCCAGGTTTGCAGACCTGGACAGGTCCGTCAGCTCTATCCCCCGGGCTCCTTTTGAACTGATTAATTCGTTTATGACTTGCGCCGTGCTGCCGCGTGCCAGGCCGGACAGGCGGGAAACGGTGCGTTGATCCGACCGGCGGTGTTTCACCGGGCAATTGTCCAGGATACGCCCGCCGCCGATAGTCGTCACCGGCGACATGCTGCGAACTATAAATCGCTCTCCTGCCGGCACCGCCACGTCGTGCCGGCAGGCAAGCTGCGCCACGCATGCCGCCCCCGGAATCGGTTGCCGGTCCCCTAAAATACGCAACGCCGCCGCCATTTCACTGGTCCCGAACAGCACGCGTACCGTCTCGCCGTACCCGGGCAGGGGATCGGTGCGCGCCAGGAACCGCAGCTCGACGTCCAGCAACCGGGTCGGTTTCAGGTATCCCGGGGAGGCCAGCGCATCGCCCCTGCTTATCCGGGATTTGTCGACGTTGCGCAGGTTGACCGCGACCCGCTGTCCCGGGTATGCAACTTCCTCGACCCTGTTATGTACCTGGAGTTGGCGGATGCGGGCGCGGCTGCCGCGTGGCATGATCTCGACTTGCTGGCCGTTGGCAAGGGCGCCGTAACGCAGGGTGCCGGTTGCGACGGTGCCGAAACCGGACATGGTAAACACCCGGTCCAGCGGCAGGTAGCACCGGCCGGTATCCGTTCTCGCCGAGGGGGTGAGCAACTGCTGTTCCAGCACAGCCCTTAAATCGTCTATGCTGCGCCCGTCTTTTACGGAAGCCGCTATCATTGGCGCATCCTCCATGAACGTGCCTGCCGTGAACTTCCTTATTTCGTCCCCGACCCGGCCGCATGCGGCATCGGTCACCAAATCGGATTTGGTGATTACCGTCAGACCCTTGTCGAGACCCAGGAAACCGGCGATTTTGAAATGTTCCTCCGTCTGCGGTTTTATCCCTTCATTCGCCGCCACCGTGAGCAGCAGGTAGTCTATTCCGCTGGCGCCGGATATCATCATGCGGATGAAATCCTCATGGCCGGGGACGTCTATGAAATCGATAATGCCGGCTTCCGCTTCGAGATGGGCGAATCCGGGGACAATCGACAACCCTCTTTCCTTTTCCTCCCTGAGACGATCCGTTTCCATGCCCGTAAGCGCCCGGACCAGGCTGGTCTTGCCGTGGTCGACGTGCCCCAGTACGCCTACGGTAATTTGCGCGGGTCTGCCTCGTGTTATTTCGGGCTCGGAATGGGCCATCGCCCGCAGGCAGGTTCAGGCCCGGCCGGTGGCGGGGTCTGCCGTTACAATCTCGCCGACCATGAGTTCCGGGTCGGTCTCGGTATATTTCGGCCAGTCCTCGGCAAGTTGCCTGCGCGCCTCTTCAATACCGAACAGGCCGATCATGGCGTCCACTTCCTCCCGGCTGTTGAAATACAGGGTGCAGATGCAATGATAGGGCGCATCACCGCCTTTGCCGTCCGGGGACATGTGCTGGTCGACCTCGATCTTCTGCGGCGAGATGCCGCAGTACTCCCGCAACAGGCCCACACCCAGGGGCAGGTGCACGTCATAGTAATGCTGCCAGTTAAACGTCGAACCGGGTTTGTTCGGGTATACGATTCTCACGCTGTACATGGTTATGTTCCACCCTTGTTGTCCTGCGCGGCCGCCAGGCAGGCATCGACCGCGTGATGAAAGTTTCTCAAAGCCAGTTCCTCGTCCTGGAAATGGAAATGTTCCTTGGCCCCCGACTTCAGTACCTGTTGCACCTTCTCGTGGGTGGCGGAGTCCTCCATCAGGGTGTCGCGCAGCCCGATCTTGTTGTATTCCTGGCAGAACAACTCCCCGGCGTTGCGCGGCGGGACCGTATTCACGCCGATCTCCCAGACGGTGCGGTCCACGTCAAGCGGCCACACGTTATACATCCAGTAACAGTCCCGCATCAGGCCCATGATGACGTTGGGGAAGATGAAGTACAGGTTCATGGCGCCTCTCAGGTGGTATTGTTCCGTGTCCGTGCGGCGCGGTTCGGTAAAGGCGAATGCGTCGTAGGCGCCGATCCCGTATTTCAGGCTCACCTCTCCAACCGGCGTGGGATTGAATACCGGCGGCGGTTCCGTGCCCAGCAGCCCGTGTGTGCCCAGGGCCTCCAGCACGCTGTGGCGCAGCAACATGCCGGCCGCGGACGTGGAGCGGGCCAGGCTGTCCCGGTGCAGGAACGGCACGTGCCAGCCTTCCAGTTGCGCGTCCAGCAGCACCTTCCAGTTGACTTTTTCATCAATGCTGTACCACTCGCGCCGGGTCAGTTCCGCAAACGGGTAACCCTTGAGTGACGTGGAAACCGGTTCCAGGTACTGCTCCAGCGTCTGCTCATCCTGCGGCTTGAGGCGGATGAATATGAAACCGTTCCAGACGTCCGTCTGGATTTCCGTCATATCCAGGTTGGCATCGGGGCCGGTAAAGAAGTTTTCCTTGTCGGTCATGTTGACCAGCTTGCCCCGGGTATCGAAGGCCCAGCCGTGGAACGGGCAGACGAAGGCGCCCCGGCACTTGCCGCGGTTCTTCCAGACCACCTGGTTGGCCCGGTGCGAACACATGTTGTGGAACGCCCGGATGACGTTGTCGCGCCCGCGCACCACCAGGACGGAGGTATAGCAGACCTCGATGTCCCTGACGAAGTAGTCGCCCGTTTCGGGGATCAGTTCGACCCGGCCGACGTTCAGCCAGGAGCGGCGGAATACCGCCTCCCGTTCCGCCTTGAATACGTCGGGGTCGACACAGGGCCGGATCGGGAGCGGGTCCGTGCCCAGTTCGGGATATCTTGCCGTGCGGGTCTTGTGAGTGAGTTCCATGAGCGGATGTTTAATTCTATGGCCGGCAGTGATTTACCCGGTTATACCGGTGGAACCGAGTTCGCCTCTCCCGGCACGAAACGCCGCATATCCAGACCGAAAGGATGGTCCGGCCGCTTGTACAACTCCACCGCCACCCAGACTTCGGCCAGGGACAGGGCCAGGTTCATCAGGCGTTGTTCCGGTTCCGGCAACCGGTCCAGGGGAAAGCCGTTCAGGTGGTCAAGCGCCTCTTCGATACGTCCCAGCATGGCGGAATAAAATGCCTTGATCTCTTCCATGGAAGACGCGAGCCGTTTTTCCAGGCGTGCGGTTTCGCTGTCCAGCGACCAGTCTGAGAATGGCTCCAGTTCAGCGAAGGCAGACGGCAATAATTGTTGGCTCATATCGATATTATTCTCCCTGACACCAGAACAAACCCATCTTGGATAAAAACATCGAAATTCTAGCATATTACCCGTAAAAGCAGCAGCTTCGAAATTCATCCCCTGTTCGCCGCGCCGATACTTTATACTGTGCTCGGATTCAAAGAAGAACTCGATAACAATGGGATACCAAATCGGCATTGACGTGGGCGGCACCTTCACCGACCTGCTGGTCTGCGATGAAGCGGGAAACACCCGGATCTGTAAATCGCCGACTACGCCCGCCGACCCCAGCCTGGGCGTGTTTGCTGCGCTGGAACTGGCCGCGCAGGACAGCGGTGACGAACTGGAGAATTTTCTGTCCCGGGTGGACGCCATAGTCCACGGCACTACGATCACCACCAATGCCGTGCTGACCCGCAGCGGCGCCAATACCGGCTTCATCACCACCCGCGGTTTCCGCGACCTGCTGGCATTGCGGCGCGGCATGAAGACGGGAGAACGCTATGACCTGGAACTGGCGCCGCCGCCTGTCCTGCTGGAACGGGCGCTGACCCTGACGGCAACGGAACGGATTGACGCCAACGGCAAGGTTATCACTCCCCTGGTGGAGCAGGACGTGCGCGCCGCGTCAGAAGTGTTCCGTGATGCCGGGGTCGAAGCCGTTGCGGTCTCCTACCTGTGGTCGTTCCTCAACCCGGCCCATGAGTTGCGCACCCGGGAAATCCTGCAGGAGAACTTGCCCGGGGTGTACATCTCGCTGTCCTGTGAAGTGCTGCCGCAGATACGGGTGTACGAACGGCACAGCACCACCGCGCTGAATTCCTATACCGGGCCGCCGTTGGCCCGTTACCTGGAAAACCTGGAGAGGCGCCTGGGTGAAAACGGCTTCTCGGGCGTGCTGAACATCATGCAGTCCAACGGCGGCTGCATGTCGCCCAGGGTGACCAGCCGGTTCGCCGTCAATACCCTGCTGTCGGGACCCGCCGGCGGGCCGGGCGCCGGGATTCACTACGGCCGTACCCACGACTACAAAAATATCATCAGCGTGGACATGGGCGGCACCAGCTTCGACGTCGCCCTGGTACAGGATGAGCGCGCCGTCGTCACCTCGGAGAATGAAGTGGGCGGTTTTCATGTAGCGGTGCCGATGCTGGACATCCACACCGTAGGCGCCGGAGGTGGGTCCATAGCGGGCGTCGATGACGGCGGCATGTTGCGCGTGGGCCCGGCCAGCGCCGGGGCTGATCCCGGCCCCGCCTGTTACGGCCACGGCGGCGCCGAACCGACCGTGACCGATGCCGACCTGGTGCTGGGCTACCTGGACGAAAACTATTTCCACGGCGGCGCCATGAAACTGGACCGTGACGCGGCCGTAACTGCCATAGAAAGCCGCATTGCCGGACCCCTGGGCCTGTCCGTCACGGACGCCGCCTACGGCATCTACCGGGTAGCGAATTCGATCATGAGCAACGCGGTCACGGTGGTCACGGTGCAGCGCGGCCTGGACCCGCGCGGGTTCGCCATGATCGTGGCCGGCGGCGCGGGACCGATACACGCGGTGCCCATTGCCCGGGAACTGGGTATCAACACCTTGCTGGTGCCGCGGGAATCCTCGGTATTCTGCGCGGCCGGCATGTTGCTCTCGGACCTGAAGCATACCTATATCCGTACCTGCGCCATGGTCGGGTCGCTGGTGGATTTCGCGGTTATCAATGAATCCATTCACGCCATGCGCGAGATGGCCCTCGCCACGTTCAGGGAAGAACAGGTCGGTGATGCCGACGTAACCCTGGATTTCTCTGCCGACCTGCGTTATGTCGGCCAGTTCAACGAGGTAGAGGTACCCGGGTTTGATACCGGCGCAGCGGACAGTGCGGCCTGGGAGAAACTGGTCAGCCGCTTCCACCGGCTCCACGACGACCGCTTCGGCTACAGTATGGACCATGCGGAAGTGGAACTCATCAACCTGCGTCTCAGCGCCACGGGCGCCACCAGGAAACCGAAAACACAGAGACACGAACCCGGCGGCGCCGCGCCCGACCACGCCCGCAAGGGAGAACGCCCCGCCTGGTTCGACAACAGCATGATGACGGTGCCCGTCTACGACGGCCTTGCCCTGCAACCGGGCAACCGCCTGCCGGGACCGGCCATCATCGAACAACCCACGACAACCATCGTATTGCCGGGCGCTGCCGAACTGAGCTGCGACGAGTGGGGGAACTACCTCCTTGAAAACAAGAAATAGAATTTTACGGTTCGTCGTTCCTGAGCAAGCAGGAACCCGTTGCATGGATTCCGGCCTTCGCCGGAATGACGAACAAGTGCCGGAATGAGGTTATAATTCAATCATGAGTCAGATAGACCCTGTCGACGTTGCCATCATCAGCGCACGGCTGTCATCCATCTGCAAGGAAATGGGTGAAACCATGTTGCGTACTTCCCGCTCGCCGATATTTTCCGAGGCGCGTGATTTCACTACCGCCATCTTCGACGACAACACGGAACTGGTGGCGCAGACCATTTATATCCCCGACATTGCCGCTTCCACACCGTTTACCGCCAAGGCCATTGCAGAGCGTTTTGCCGGGGACATCCACGAGGGCGACCTGTTCGTGCTGAACGACCCCTACCGCGGCAACAACCACCCGCCGGACCTGAACGTCATGAAACCGGTGTTCCGCGACGGGCAGTTGTGTTACTGGCTGCTGTCCAAGGGCCACCACGCCGACATGGGCGGCGGCGGCGTGGTCGGCTACAACCCCCGGGCCCGGGACGCCTGGGAGGACGCCCTGCGCATCCCCTGCCTGCGTCTCGCCGATAAAGGCGTGCTGCGCGAGGACGTGCTGGATTTCATCCTGCTCAACGTGCGCGCCCGGGACCTGGTGGAAGGAGACGTACAGTGCCAGATCGGCGCGGTCAACCTGGGGGAGAGGAGGCTGACGGCATTGCTTGACCGGTACGGCGCGGCGGTCCTGTCCGCCGCCACCGCGGAAATCCTGGACGCCACGGAACGCCGGGTACGCGCCGACATCGCGGCCATACCGGATGGCGAGTATTATGCGGAGCGCGCCATCGACCACGACGGCATCGAGTTCGACAAGAGCCCGGTGGTGCGCCTCACCCTGAAGGTCAGGGGTGACAACGTTACCTTCGATTACACCGGCAGCGACCCGCAGTCCGTCGGCTACATCAACAGCACCTTGCCGAATACCAATGCGATGAGCCACCTGGCCCTGTTCGCGACCGGCGCCATCAGCAACGATATCGACTTCAACGACGGCGCGGTGCGGCCCCTGCACGTCGTCGCCCCGCCGGGGACGATCGTGAACGCGACGGAACCGGCGCCTACCTCATGCTGTACCCTGTGCGTCGGCGAGGCCATGATCGAAGCGACCTGGCTGGCCCTGGCGCAGGTCATACCGGACCAGGTCCCGGCGCTGTGGGGACGCTGGTGCGCGCCGGCCACCATGGGGATACATCCCGGCAACGGCCGTTTCTTTGCGGATATCCACTTCATGAGCAAGGGCGGCGGCGGCGCGGTACTCGGCTACGACGGCTGGGACCACGTCGGCACGCCCGTGACCCTGGGCGGCCTGCGCGCCCCGGACCCGGAACTGCATGAACTGGTGACGCCGTACAAGGTAATCGAATATGAAATCGAGCCGGACAGCGCCGGCGCCGGCCGCTGGCGCGGGGGTTTCGGGATGCGCTACACCTTCGCCATCGAGGGCGACAACATCGCCTGCGCCAATTTCGGCAGCGGCGCCCGCGATTTCACGGCCCCGCTGGGCATCCAGGACGGCCAGGGCGCGGTACCGCACCAAATGACGCTGGACCACGCGGACGGCAGCCGGGAACAGCTCGACGGTAACAGCATGTACACCCTGCAGCAAGGGGACACCATGACCATCGTCTCCAGCGGCGGCGGCGGTTTCGGCGACCCCCGGCAGCGCAGCCCGGAGGCCGTGCTGCGCGACGTGCGCAACGGCCTGGTTTCCGTAGAAGTGGCGCGGAAAGAATACGGGGTGGCCATACATCACGACGGCACTGCCCTGGGCTACGGCATTGCGCAGGATGAAACCGCGCAACTGCGGGCCGGGTAGGCGGTATTTTCAAATAAACCGGAGAAATCTTGATGAAATGGCCGGCAAAACGAATCACTGAATCTTCCGCCAAATCCTTCGGCATGTACGAACAGGCGATACCGCTGATGGAGCAGGGCATCGATGTCATCCATCTTGAGGTGGGCATGCCCAGTTTCGACACGCCGGCGCATATCAAGGAAGCCGCCAAGCAGGCCCTGGATGACGGGCAGGTTCACTACAGCGACTTCCGCGGGCTGCAGAAGTTCCGGGAGGCGCTGGCGGAGAAGGTGTTTGAACGGAATTACATCGAAGCGCAAGCCGATGAGATCCTGGTGTGCAGCGGCGTGACCCATGCGGCCTTCGCCATCTGCATGGCGGCGCTGGACGAGGGTGATGAAGTCATCGTACTGGACCCCTATTACCCGCAGCACGTCAATAAAATTGAACTGCCCGGCGGCAGGGTGGTGCCGGTCCCGCTGGATAAGGCAAACGGCTTCCGCATAGATGCACAAGCCATAGAAAGGGCCATCACGCCCGACACCAGGATGATAGCCCTGGTCAACCCGGCCAATCCTACCGGCAGGGTATTCACGTACCAGGAACTGCAGGCCCTGGCGGACGTCGCCATCAGGCATGACCTGCTGGTCATGGCGGACGAGGTCTACGAACAGATCACCTACGACGGCAACCGGCATATCAGTATCGCTTCCCTGCCCGGCATGAAGGAGCGCACCCTTACCATGTTCGCTTTTACCAAGGCCTACGCCATGGACGGGTGGCGCATGGGATATATCGTGGCGCATGAAAAGTTCATGCCGGCCATCCTGAAAATCACCAAGAACGATATCGCGCACCTGAACACCTTCATACAGGAAGGGGGTTATGCCGCCATCAAGGGCTCCCAGGACTGCGTGCGCGAGATGGTGGCAGAAGACAAGCGCCGCGGCGATCTCGTCGTCACGAGGATGAACGCCATGCCCGGGGTAAGCTGCAAGGCGCCGGAAGGCACCATCTACGCCTTCCCCGATGTCTCCGGCACGGGACTGCCGTCGCAGCAGATCGCCGATGAACTCCTCGAACGGGCACACGTGGTCGTGGAGGCCGGCACGTTTTACGGTGACAACGGTGAAGGCCACCTGCGCATCTGTTTCGGCACCGAGCCCATCGAACGCATTGAAGAGGCCATGGACAGGATGGAAAACTACTTTGCGAGGTTGATGCAGGAACGGGGACAGATTTAAATCTGTCCCCGGAATTCCCCGGAATTTACTATGAACGCAAAAGTCGCGGTGGTGGGAAGCACCAACTGGGACATGTCCATGCGGCTGCCGTCGTTACCGGCGCCGGGAGAAACCGTGCTGGGAGGCGCCTGTTATTTCTGCCTGGGTGGAAAAGGCGCGAACCAGGCAATCGCCGCGGCGCGTGCCGGGGGAGACGTTTTCTTTCTTTCCTGCGTGGGGGCAGACGCGATCGCTGCCGAGGTGCGCAGGGAACTGTCCGACAACGGCCTGGACCTGTCCGGTCTGACGGCCATCGAGGATGCAGAGACCGGCAGCGCCATGATATTTGTCGATGACAGGGGAGAGAACTGTATCGGCGTCGCCGACGGCGCCAATGCGCTGCTGGTACCGGACATCGTGGCGTTACATGCGGAAACCATAAAGGCTGCGGACGTCCTGTTGTTGCAGATGGAAATCCCCCCGGCAACCGTCGAGGCTGCGGCGCGTTGCCATGACAGGGTCATATTGAACCCGGCCCCGGCCCAGCAATTGAGCCGCGCCCTGTTGAGCAATATCACCATACTTACTCCCAACAGGATAGAGCTGTCCCAGGTTACCGGCGCCACGCTTGACGCTGAAACTGACCTTGAAACGGCCGCACAGTCCATCCTGGATCAAGGGCCTGAAGCAGTCCTGGTCACCCTGGGTAAGGAGGGTGTCTTGGTTGTCACGCCAGGCGCAACACTCAGGCTGCAGGCCTTCAGGGTGGAAGCGGTCGACACTACCGCTGCCGGAGATGTATTCAACGGCGCCCTGGCGGTGGCGCTGGCAGAGGGCGCCGGATTGCGTGACGCGGCGGAATTCGGCATGGCCGCGGCCGCCTTGTCGGTACAGAAGAGCGGGGCTATACCCTCTATTCCCCGCAAGGCTGAAATCGAAAATTTGTTAATGATGCTCTGATCAAGTGCGTCCAGGACTTGTCAGAGGTTCCTTAACCTAGATTTCTTGCCATCCAGCGCACTTCACCGATTGTCTCACAGGCTTCCGTCCAGGGTTCTGGCGACCAGGACGGATGGTCGCTCTGCAGGTGCCAGGCGCCGTCTTCGTCTTTGGTCAGCCGCTTGACTACGACCCCGTCGTCCGTGCGCAGTACGTAGATGTGTCCGGTCCGGCGTTGGTGGCGGGCACAGTCTACGAGGATGGAGCAACCATCCGGGAGCGTCGGCTCCATCGATTTGCCCTGCACCCGTATGACCATGCAGCGCGCCGGATCGAGCCCGCGCCGATCCAGCCAGGGACGGCTGAACGCTACATGCCCTATGACGGTTTCATCCAGTTCAGTCGTGTTGCCGCCGGCGGCAGCGGCCAGTTCCACCACCTCGGCCTGGTGCGTCATGCTTTTTGTCCTGGCCACGGTATGCTCAACCGTCTCGGCGGCTTTACTGAGCACTTCTGCCGCACTCTGCAGTTCAGCCATGGCCCGGGACGTTGCGTAGTCCGAGCGTTCTTCGTCTATCTGCAAAGGGGGTTCCTTGTCGTGATCAACCCCGTATCCTTTGTTGCCGTCAAGCCGGCGTGGCGGACCTATGTAGAACTCGAGGCCGAGCGCTTCAGCAATTTTTCTGGCTCTCTCAACCGATGGCGGGTGCCCGCGTAATACGCTGCGAATTGCGTCTCTGGGCAGTCCATTTTCCAGGGCTAATTTTGTCGGGGACTTACCCAGCTCCCGCAACCGTTCATCGACGATGCCGTGAAAATGGAAATAGCGCATGATGGAAAATTTACCACGATTCGACGGAATAACACAAGAGGCGGTATAAATTCCAAAAAAAGTTGACTGGTGGAACATATGCCATTATATTGGTGGCATGTATTCCGCAAGAGAGGATAACGTTGTAATACTCTCCAGCTTGTACGCAGATACTACTGGAAGACAGATTACTACCGTGGGGCGTCTATGTTGTGGCGATTCCAGACTGGTGAAACGGCTTAAATGCCATGGTTCCCTGTCACGACGCGTCTATGTACGGATTACGCAATGGTTCAGTAACAATTGGCCGCACAACCTTCCCTGGCCCGATGACATCCCCCGGCCTGCGCCATCCCCGGACTCCCCTGCCGGACAGGCTGCGGCAGCGTCGTCGAACGCCATGGGCACCACCAAGGTTAATCCGGAGGGTAATATCCATGACAAATCCTGACTTTGACCACTGTATTCTGAGCTCGGACGAGGTGATCAGCCTGGCCCTGTCCATCCTGGACACATTTCATGGCGTCCGGGTCGGCGAGGCAAAAGCCGCACTGGAAATTGCCGGCCAGCTTATCGACACGAATACCATATTTGACGCCCAGTCACAGGAAGTTGACGCGGCCCGGACGGCATTCGCGGAGCATCTGCTCTCGAAGAAGGAATAAACCTGACCGCTGAGGCGCCCCCGAATATCTAGATAAACGGCAATACGTCGCGCAGGTTTGCCAGGGTCAGTTGTTCGCGCTGGTCCTCGTCCAGGTAGGGGATGCCGATGCCGTATTCTTCCCAGCGGGCGCGGATCTTCTGCTCCAGTTCCGGTTCCAGCTTGCCCACCGGCGGGAAACTCTGCCCGTCCCAGTCCTCGTTTTCGGCCAGGTCCCAGTTACGGGTGGCGTCGACCAGGACCCGGGTCCATTTGCCGGTGCGGAAGCGCGGCATGTCCAGGACGTCATGGGAGGTGGACGGATCCAGCGGGGATCCGAAGGTCGGGCCGAATGTCATGACCTGGTCCATACCGGCGTTGACGCGGAATGCCACGGCCCACTCCAGCGCCAGGGGGTCGCGGATGTCAATGTCCTCTTCCACCACCAGTACGTGCTTGAAGAACCACTGGGCCGCGCTGGTCCCCCACAAGGCCATGGCCACCTGTTGGGCGTGGCCGCGGTATTGCTTGCGGATCTGCACCACGATGTGCGTGCCGGTCGAGACGTGGGGGCACCAGACGTCGGTGACGCCCACCACCCCGGCGGCTTCCAGCATGTTCCAGAAGATGGCCGACCAGCTGTAGGAACAGAGGACGGAATCCTCGGACGGGAAGCCCGGGCGGCAGCCTTCCAGGGTGCCGCGCATGATGGGATCGTCCCGGTGGGTAATGCAGGTCACTTCCAGCACCGGTTTGGGCGATGGTGTGCCGCCTGCGTAACCGGGGTACTCGCCGAACGGACCTTCCATGCGGTAGCTGGCGGGATCCGGGTCCAGGTAACCCTCGACGATGACCTCTGCGCCGGCCGGCGCGACCAGGTCGACGGTTTCACACCTGACCAGTTCCATGGGTTTGCCCAGGATGGCGCCCATCATGTCCCATTCGCAGACGTGGCGCGGGAACGGGCTGCCGGCGCAGAACGGCACCACGTCGTGGGCGCCGTAGGCGATGGCAACGGGCATTTTCTCCCGGCTCTGGCGGTACCCGGTGAGGTGCCCGCCGCCCCCCTGGGTCGGCAGCATGACCATGGCGATGTGGTTCCTGTCGACCAGTTGCCCGCGGTACAGGCCGATATTCTCCCTGCCGGTATGCCGGTCTTTGGTGACGATGCCGCAAAAGGTATTCAGGTAGCGCCCGCCGTCCAGTTCCTGCCAGACCGGCGCGGGGAACTGGTTCAGGTCGATGGCAGCGCCGCTCAGGATGTTCTGTTTTACCGGGGAGTGGTCGACAATGACCGGTTCCACGGGGTGGGAATAGGTATCCTTGAGGTGGCGGACGATGAGCTTGTCGCTGGTTTCGGAGGGCAGGTCCAGCAATGCACAGAGCTGTTGTTTATTGCCCAGTCCGCAGGTCACAAAACGGGTAGAGAGGGTATTCCGGTAATCCTTTAAATTCCCGAACAGCAGGGCCGGCCCGGCCAGGCCCAGGTTGATGCGGGTGATCGCGCCCAGTTCCAGGCTGGAATCCACCTCGCAGCGGATTTGCCTGAGTTGATCCGCCTCGTGCAACCGGCGCAGCCAGGAACGCAGGCTGACTTCCCCGTCCGCCAGGGGGCCCAGGCTTGCATCAAGATCGTCTGTGTCCGGCATCAGCATTGCCGGGCCCGGTGTTGCCATGGTTTCGCTTACCCGTATCAGAAAGAAAGGTTTTGACCCTTTATGTGACGCGTTTATCATACCAGCATGTTGCATTATTTGTTACCTGACGCGCTGAGGCGGGGACAGATTTCAAATCTGTCCCCAATTACAATGGGAGAAGCTTTGTGAAAGCACTGATCTACGACCGGCATGGCGGGCCGGAGGTGCTCCGTTACCGGGAAGTGCCCGACCCCGAACCGGGATCGCGGGATGCCGTGATCAAGGTCGCGGCAACCACGCTGAACTATCTGGACGTAGCACAACGTAACGGCTGGTTCACCATACCCGGCTTTACCCTGCCGCATATTTCCGGGATGGACGTTGTGGGTACGGTCATTGAAACAGGATCAGGGGTTACCCGGGTCAAACCGGGTGACCGGGTGCTGGTAAACCCTTCCATGACCGAGGTGCCTGAAGGCTCGAAGCTGGCAGGCATGGACGACCTGTACGGCGTGCTCGGCGTCATAGGCGGCACCGTCTCCGGCGGTTACGCGCAGCAATGCCTGGCGCCGGACACCCACCTCTACCCGGTTCCCGGCAACATGCCGTGGCGCCATGCCGTAGTCTTCCCCACCTGCTGGATGACCGCGCATCACGCCCTGTTCGACACAGGCGGACTCAAGGCCGGGGAGACGGTGCTGGTCCATGCCGCGGGCAGCGGCGTGTCCGTTGCCGCCATTCAATTGGCCGTTCAGGCGGGAGCGACCGTGCTGGCCACCGCCGGCAGCGGGGAAAAATGCGCAATCGCCATGGAACTGGGCGCTGAAGACACCTGCAATAACCGCACGGTCGACGTGGCGGCCTGGGCCCGGGATATGACCGGCGGCGCCGGTGTCGACCTGGTGTTCGACCATGTGGGCGAGGCTCTGTGGGAGGCTTCGCTGATGGCGCTCAAGCCGCGCGGGCGGCTGGTGACCTGCGGCAACACCTCGGGAGATACGGCGGCAATCCCGAGCCTCGGTTACCTGTACAGCATGGGCCTGAAAATCCTGGGGTCCGACCCGTTCCGTTACCGGGAATTCGGGCCGGCCTGGGAGCAGTATTGTACGGGCGGCTTCCGGGCGGTCGTGGACAGCGTATTTCCCCTGTCACAGGGAGCGCAGGCGCAGGAGAAAATGCTGCGGGGCGAATTTATCGGCAAGATCCTGCTGGAGCCGTAAACGCAATATTTGGGGTCAGAGTAAAAATACCCAACAACAAGCTATAACCGCCGGCCAAACTGACTGTATTTTTACTCTGACCCCAAATATTATTGATTCCTCCGGCATGACGGCCGAGGCTTACGCCGGAATAACGCTATTCTGAATTGCTGCCCCAGACCTCGCGGGCCTTCTCATAGACCCCCTGGTCGTAGGAGAATTCCACCATGTTGCCTTCGGGGTCGCGCACGAAGCAGATGTAGCCGATGCGCTTGGGCATCTGTAGCGGTCCCAGGACCAGGCAGCCGGCGTCCTTTGCCCTGGCGGCTATGTCATCCACGGTCTGTTTATCCGGCACCTCGATACCGATATGGTTGAACGGGCCCAGCGTCGGATGCTCCACCGGGGCGAACGGATCATGGCCGGGGAAGAACTGGCCCAGCACCAGGATGAAAGGGCTCTCGCTCCGGGTCTTGTCACCAAGCCAGGCGGAATACCCGTCCTCGTCCTCTTCCCGGGCCAGCACGGTCAGGTGCGTGAACTCCTCGTACCAGGCGATTACCTTGTCGATGTCCTTGACGTGCAACGCCAGGTGCGTCCAGGTCGGGCGCGTGGGCCGTAACTCATGCTGGGGCTGGTCGGTGCCCATACCTAGTTCCAGCTGTACCTGACCGAACCGATAACCTCCCGCGGCGGGATGTACTCCCTGCTCGTGGTCCACAGCCCGTACGGGTTGGTGAAGACGTTATTAACCCCGTTCTCGTCGAACACGTTGGTGACGCTCAGGCTGAGACTGAGCGGCATGTTGCCCACGTCGTAATTGAAGTACAGGTTGACGATATCGTAGCTGGGCACTGTATCAACCCGCGGGTGATTGAAGATACGGGCCTGGAAGTCACCCCGGTGCACGTACTCCACCCGCGAATCCAGTACCGAACCGTCAGCGAAGGTATGGGTGTTCGACAGGGCGATGCGCGCCATCAGGTCCACCAGCTTCGGCGGTTCGTTGCCCCTGAGGTTGTTGGCGAAGTTCATCCTGATGCGTTCATCGACCGCGCCCGAGGTAAACAGGCCCAGCTGGAACAGCCTTGTCGCTGCACGAAAATCCTCCACGTCCAGGGCGAACCTGTCCGACTTGACCTTGCCGTCCTGCCAGGCCAGCATGCCGTCGAGCTGCCAACCCTCGGCCAGCAGCCAGCTCATTTCGGACTCGACACCGTACTCCTCCGTCTCGGGGATGGTCCAGGTGCCGCCGGCAAACGGCGCCGGGTCCTCGTAGGTGAACTGCAGGTGTTCGTGGTCGTAGTAGAAGGCCGTGACGTTCAGGCGCACGCGCCCGTCCAGGAAGGTGTTGCGGGTGCCGATCTCGTATGCCGTCACCTCCTCGGGCTTGAAGCGGTCGGGTTTGAATATCCCGGGACTGCCGGAACCGCCGTTCTTCCAGCCGGTGGAAACCAGGCCGTAGACCAGGTTGTTCTCGGTGAGATTCACGTCAATCCCGGCCTTCCAGGTCACTTTCGAGTCGTTCGTTTCGCGGCGGCCGTCCCCGAAAATGCCGAAGAACTGGGAGGTCTCATCGAGCTGGTCCTCGTCCTGGTAACGCACGCCCGCGGTGACCGCGAACATCTCGTTCACCCGGAACGTGGCCTGCCCGTAGGCGGCGTAATCCTCGCGGGTGACGGTGCGGACTTCGGTAAAATTCAAATCGGACTGGAATGGCGGCAGGGTTTGCGCGTTCAGTTGCGCGCGGGGCAGGGACGCCGGCGATGCCGAGAACGGCGCAGAACCGGTGGCCTCCAGGAAGTCATTGAAGTTCTCGTGGTGCAGGTAATAGCCGCCGATCACCCAATCCAGTTGCTCGCCGCTGTAGCTGATGGCGATCTCCTGGCTGACGGCGTCGGAATCGTTGTCCCAGAACGGCAGGATGTCCCAGTTGTTGAACGAGAAACCGAAATTGATAAGCGCAGTGTTCTCTTCATTCAGGCGGTCGCCGTCCACCGACTGCTCCTTCCTCAGCACCTGCCAGCCGGTCAGCGACTTGACCGTCACGCCCATGGGGCTCGCCCATTCCATGATCAGCGATGCGCTGTAGTTTTCCAGCGCGAAGATGCCGGGGTAGTCCTGCGTCAGTTCGCGCGTGTCGGGGTTGGGGTCGTTCTCGTTCTTCTGCGCCGCGGCGCCGTGGTCGGCGTCATGCACGAAGACCTGGGCGTGCGCCGAGAAGTCTTCCGACGGTTGCCACAGCACCGCCAGTTTGCCGGTGAAGGAATCGGCATCGTCCAGGTCGTAACCGTCCAGTTCGCCGCCCTCGATCTCAGCGAAGCCATCCCTGTTGTACTTCTGGACCGCGGCGCGGAACGCCCACGTGTCGGAAAGCGGCACGTTTATCGACGCTCGTCCCCGGATATTGTCATAAGTGCCGTAACTGAGCTCGACGGAGCCTTCCATCCTGTCGGTATGGGGTTTTTTCGTCACGATGTTGATGGAGCCGCCGGTGGTGCCCTGGCCGAACTCCGTACCCTGGGGGCCGCGAAAGACCTCGACCCGTTCTATGTCACCGAGATCCAGGCCCATGGCCAGCGGGTTGGCAAGGTAGATGCCGTCGATATAGGTCAGCACGCTGGGCTGTGTGGTGAGGTTCTGGGCCGTCTCCCAGCCGACCCCGCGTATGGTCACGACACGGCCGGCGCCGTCGTTCTTCGCGACCACGAGACCGGGCACGTAACCGTTGAAGTTGTCCAGTCTCACGACATTGGATCTATCGAAATCCGCGCCGGACAGTACTGACACCGCGATGGGTGCATCCTGCAGTGAAACCTCCCGTTTGCGCGCAGTCACCACTATCTCTTCGAGGACTGATTGCGCCAGGACCGGTAACGGCACAATCATGGTTGAAGCGACAACTCCTGCGACGAAAACCTTAACTGACCGAGATACGCCATTATCGAACTTGACCATTTCCAACCCCCTCGTGAAAGTTGTATTTTTGCTCAATTTTGTGACAAAAACTGCAACAGGACTTGCACAAATGCGCCCTTTTATTTGACAAAATCAATATTTGATATTTTGGTTCTGAGTAAAAGTATAGTCAATTCTGGAACCTAATTTAGGACAACCATAAATTTCAAATTTATGGTTGTCCTAAATTTGCCCATTACGGTTTCCTGTGTGCGCTGAGTACTGCGTCGAATGGAAGTAGCCGGGTTATCAGTATGGCGCCGGCTACCAGGCCGGCACAGATAACGATTACTGCAGGATCGTATGAGCCGGTGGCATCGAAAACCAGGTCCATCAGGAACGGGGTCAGGCCCTGGGTCAGGACGATCACGCCGTACATGCTGCCGGATATGGCGCCGTAGTGCCTGGTGCCGAAGTAACGGGACAGGAAATAGGGCAGCACGCCGTATTCCGTCCCCAGTCCCAGCCCCATCAGCACGCCGGACAACAGCAGCAACGGATAACTGGAGGTTGATTCCAGCAGGAGCAGGCCAATCAGTGCAAACAGGTAAAAGGGCGCGGCGATCCACGGCCTGGGAATGCGGTCCAGCATGTAACCCATACCGATCTGCCAGCCCGCGGTGACCAGGGAAAACGTCGCCAGTACGGCGGTTGCCTGGCCGGCCGGTACGCCCCGGTCCAGCAACATCGGCACCACGTGGGCGAAGATCGCGGTCATGCACCCGGCGCCCAGGGCAATCGCGGCCATGATGATCCAGAAGGTAGGGGTCCCCAGGGCCTCGGTCAGCGTCAAACCCTGTGTCTTTTCAAGCGCCTCCCGCGCGCTGCGGACAGTGTCCCGTGGCGGGTCCCTGAGCAGCAGGTACAATACCGGGAAGCCGATCAGGATGATGGCCGCGCCGATGCCCTGGAACCCCGCCCGCCAGCCATAGCCGCTGATCAGCGCAAACACGAACAGCGGCGACAAGGCCGCGCCGACGCCGTTGCCCAGGCCGCCCACAATGCCCAGGAACAACCCGCGCCGCTGATCGAACCAGCCCGCGATCACCTTGGTAAACATCACCGAACTCGGTATGGCGGCGCTGATGCCGATCAGCGCATAAGCCGTATAAAACTGGAAACGGCTGGCTTCAACGAGGGAAACCGAAGCAACGGAGGCGGCGAATAACACGTTTCCGGTAAGAATAACCGGCCTGGCGCCGTAGCGGTCGATCAGGCGGCCGACAATGGGGTAACTGATCGCGCCCGTGACGGCGATGATAAACAGCACGAACGACACCGCGGCGCGGGACCAGTCGAATTCGGTAGCAATGGGAATCAGGAACAGGCCGAAGACCGTATACACCATGGGCGTGACACTGACCGCGTTGCCCACGGTGCAGGCGGCGACGACACCCGCCGGGCGCGAGAACAGCGATTTGTTTAGCGGTGCCGAGGTTTCCATACCTGCCGATGATATTCAGGTTACACGTTACTTTCCAGGCCTGATCACTGCTTGGTTGCAAAGTCTGTGGGCGCAGCAGTGCAAGAAAGCGTTGTACGTCACTGCTAATTTAGCCGCAGATTAGCGCAGATGAAAGACAGTTTTTTTGTTATCCGTGTTCATCTGCGTCATCTGCGGATAGATTTTACAGAGATAAAATGCGTGGCAATCTTCTACGATAATCCAGCCCTGCGCGACTACTGGTATGCCGTGGCAACGGAAGCCGAGATCGCGGGGCAACCTGTTGCCCGAACGCTGCTGGGCGAGAAAATCGTTATCTACCGGGATCCCTCCGACAACGCCGTCGCTGCGCCAGACCGGTGCCCCCACCGCCAGGCGCCCCTGTCTGCAGGAAGCGTGGAAAATGGAGTACTGGCCTGCTGTTACCACGGCTGGTCATTCGGCAGTGAGGGAAAGTGTGTCGCTATTCCTTCCGCTGCACCTGACTTCCCGATCCCGGACAATGCCCACCTGGCTTGTTTCAATACCAGCATCAGGTACGGCCTGGTCTGGGTCTGCCCGGGCGAATCTCCGAAGGAATTACCGGGCATCAGCCAGGAACAGGACAAGTCTTTCCGGCGTATCAATAACCCCGTCGACCTGTGGCGGGTCTGCGCCATGCGCATGACCGACAATTTCCTCGATATCGCACATTTTCCCTGGGTCCATACCGGCACCTTCGGCAACAACCAGCGGCGTTCCGTCCCCGAGATAGAACTGGAAACGCTGGAAGGTGGATACTACGGTTATAAGTATCAGGTCGAAGCGGATAACCCGCCCGGCGCCAACCTGACCTCAGGCCGTACCAGCGAGGTTGTCACCCGGCAGATGACCACCGGATTTCACCTGCCATTCACCGTGCGCAGCACCATCTCCTACGACACGGGACTGCAACACATCATGCTGCTGTTGACGACGCCTGTTGACGATATCACGTCCTATTTTACTTTCGTCGTGTGGCGCAACGACGACTTCAGCGTATCCGCGGAAGACATCATCGCGTTCGACCGCATGATAGGCGAGGAAGACAAACAGATGCTTGAGAAAATCCCCGGTGTCCTGCCGTTTTCACCCCTGGCGCTGGCCAATTCCCAGTCGGACAAACCGTCTGCCGCATGGCGTCATCAATTCGCGCGCCTGCTGAACGTTCAACAAGTTGGCAGGTAATATTGCTAAAGCTACCGAGTGAGGAATTAATCATGCGTAACAGGATAAGAAATATAACTTTAACTGTTTTAGGCGTCCTGGCTTTGTGCGGGATATCGTCCTGCACCATGGATGACGCTACTAACGAGCTGGATGAGTTCAAACAGGCGATCCGCGCCAAATATGATATGAAGGAGCAGGCCTTTGCCGATAATGACCCTCAACCGATCCTGGAGCAGTTTTATACCAGTGATGCGATTTCCAGCACAGCGGACGGCACCACCCATTTCGGTACCGAGGAATT
This sequence comes from Gammaproteobacteria bacterium, assembly GCA_965243115.1. Lineage (GTDB taxonomy): Bacteria > Pseudomonadota > Gammaproteobacteria > Eutrophobiales > Eutrophobiaceae > JAAXHV01. Next base: position 925,589 of record CBDEUD010000003.1, read on the forward strand.
ACGCCACGTCTATGATGAGCACATCGGCGCAAACGTCCGGGTCGAGTCTTTCCATACTTACGTAAACGGCGATGCCGGCTGGGACTGGGTCAATTTTCATGTCGAACCTGCGGATGAGGGAGAAGAACCGTTTACGCTCAAAATGCTGTTCCTGTGGGAAAAGATTGATGGCGAATGGTGGAGTAAAGGGGAAATGTACACAATAGGAGCATTCTAGAACAGGAGGAAAAGAGGACAGATTTCAATCAATCCCCGTTCCTCAAAATTCGTTCTCTTCAGCCCGTGTCAACCACCGGAATGCCGGAGCGCTTGATAATCGCCTCTCCTGCGGCCTGAGCGGCCGCGTAAAGTTCATCTTCGTCAACCAGGGTGTGCCGGTAGTTTTCCACCACGCGCACCCCGTCCACCCAGACGCTGTGCACGCTCCTGCCATCCGTGCACCAGACCAGTTGCTGCAGCACGTTCAGCACGGGCCGCCATTCCGGCCGGTCCGTATCGTGCAGGACGAAGTCCGCCTTCCTGCCCACGGCGAGTGAGCCGATTTCGTCCGGCATTTGCAGGGCCCTGGCGCCGTTGAGGGTTGCCATCTCCAGGGCCTGGCGTGCGGGGAAGGTTTTTGTGTCCTGGCGGGCATCCTTGAACAAACCGGCGGCCAGGCCCATTTTCTGCATCAGGTCGGAGCCGTAACCGTCGGTCCCCAGTGCGATATTCATCCCTGCCTCAGCCAGTTCCGGGTAACGGCCCAATGCGCTGATGCCGAAGCCGCCCTTCAGTGCGGCAAACGGACAGATGATGGCATTGGTGCGTGCCTCGGCCAGCAGTGCCGCTTCGCTGTCGTCTATGTGCACCAGGTGTGTCAGGCACAGGTTGTCGCCGAGCACGCCGATCTCCGCCAGGTGCTCGATGGGCCGCCTCCCCAGGTTTTCAAGGTACCAGGCCGGATCCGTCCGGTACGGGCTCATATGGGCGGACACGCCGAGTTTATTGGCATCGGCGATTTCCTTTGCCGCTTTCCACACCCCGTCTGAATTGGTCGAGTGGCCGATCAGGATGGGCCAGGCAGCTATTTTCTCACCGGAATCCGCGGGGTAGCGCGCCACTTCCTGCTCCAGCACCTGAACCGCTTTGCCGGTCAACTCCGTCTCGTCGTCTTCGGGGGAAAAGGCGCGGCCTTCGACCCAAGCGCCGACGCGTGCGCGGATGCCGGCCTGGTCGAGACCCTCGACCACCTCATCCAGGTAGCGGACCGTGCCGGCCTCAAGAAAACAGGTGGTCCCGGCGCGCAGCATCTCGACGGCCGCGAGCCGGGCGGAAAGCCGTTCGTCATCGGGCGTATGGGCCAGGTAACGCGGGATCACCCAGCGTTGCAGGGTGTCGCCGAAACCGTTGCCGGTGTCGTCCGGCACGTAGCACCGGGTCAGCGGATCACCGGTAATATGGATATGCGCATCGATGAACCCGGGCGTGATGACAAAACGGCTGCCGTCGATCACGCTGGTTGCAGTCACCCTGTCCTCGACATCGGCGCGCTTGCCGACGGCGGCGATCCGGTCGCGGCGGATGGCAAGGGCGCCGTCCCTGATAATGCGCCGCTCCTCATCCATGGTGACGATTACGCCGCCGGTGATGAGCGTATCAACGTTTTCCGGCATCATCGGGCCCTTTCTTCCGCCTGTTGCCGCCGGTACTCCCGGGGAGACATGCCGTATTCCCTGCGGAATGCCCGGCTGAAATGCGCGGAGCCGTTAAATCCCCAGCGAAAACAGATATCCGATATCGATAATTCATCATGCAGGGGGCTGGCCAGGTCCGCACGGCAGCGTTCCAGCCGGCGCGTGCGCAGGTAATGGATGAAACTGTTTCCCGCTTCCGTGAACAGGCGCTGCAGGTACCTGGTGGACACGCCCTCCGCCTGCGCCACCGCGCCGATGGTCAGTTCCGGTTCGCTCAGCAGGGTTTCTATGCGCTGGCAGATGCGTTGCAGGTGATGGGCCCTGGCGCCGGACGCCCCGCCGAGACCGAATACCGACTTCTCGTCGCCCAGACCCGTAATCAGGAATTCGGTCAACGCCATTTCCACCGGGCGCAGTTGCTCGGGGGAGACCTCCTCGATCACCTCAGCCAGAGACTGCAACATGCCCGAGAACACGTGATTGATCCCGGAGCGCGCCGGCAGGTGGCCAAGCTTCAGGGACAGGGGCGCAAACACCCGCGGGTTCAGGATCAGTTCCTGCACCTTCACGAACAGCTGGCGAAAATCCCGGGTGAAGCGCAGCACTGCCTTCACGTAGGTGGGGCCGTACACGATATCGCCCGGCGCCAGGTCCAGGCGCCGGTCGTCATAGCTGAGCGAGGCCTCGCCATCGAGCAGGAGGGTGAGCCAGATCGCGGCATCCTGGTTAAGGTAGCGGCCGGAAATCTCGTGGGGTTCGGCATCGACCAGGGCGAACTCCATACCAAGGGGCGAATTGATGCAGACGATCTCGCCGCGAAAGCCCGCTTTTTCCGGCAGGTTGCCGACCGGGAGGCAGAGCCGGTACATGGCGTCGCACCAGGCCCGGCCCTGCTCGTGTTCCGGTAACGTCGCCGTGGTAAATTTCCAGGACTTCATGATTACCTGCTTTCAACAGCCGGTTGAGCTTGTCCCCGCGGGAGCGGGGGGACAAGCTTCGCTGGTAGAGGCAGGCATGACACGCACCTGTGAATGGGATATAATACAATCACTTTTAGTATTATAAAGATAAAAGAAAGCGTGTCCCAGTAACGGAGTCGGGGACAGGCATGGCTCGATATCCCGCCGGATGAGGCTGTCTTTCTATCTGCCCGGCCGGTCGGCAAAAGAAGGAGTCTAATGCAACAACCTAAAAACAAAAACTGGCAGGGACCCCCTGCCCAAGGGCTTTATGACCCTGCCACGGAGCACGATTCCTGCGGCGTCGGTTTTGTTGTGGATATCAAGGGCCGCAAGTCCCACAAGATTGTAGAGAATGCCCTGACCATCCTGAAAAACCTGCTGCACCGCGGCGCCTGCGGTTGCGAAGTAAACACGGGTGACGGCGTCGGCCTGCTGATTCAGAAGCCCCACAAGTTTTTCCGGCGCGTGTGCGAGGAAGCGGGCTTCAGCCTGCCGGAGGCAGACTGGTACGGCGCCGGGCTGGTGTTCCTGCCGCGGGACCCGGCTGAGTCGGAGCAATGCCGGGGTATTTTTGAACGCATCATCCTCGAGGAAGGCCAGACTGTGCTGGGCTGGCGCGATGTGCCTACCGATGACTCCCTGTTGGGACCCACGGCCCTGGAGGGCGAGCCGGCGTTCAAACAGGTGTTCATCGGGCGCGCCCAATCCGTCCCCGACGTGGCGGCATTCGAAAGAAAACTGTACGTCATCCGCAAGCGGGTGGAACATGAGATCTGGAATTCGGACCTGGAGCAGCAGGACCTGTTCTATATCCCGTCCCTGTCTTACCGCACCTTTGTCTACAAGGGCATGCTGACCGGTTCCCAGTTCGAACCCATGTTCCCGGATATCACCGACCCGGATATCGAAACCGCCCTGGCGCTGGTGCACCAGCGGTTTTCCACCAATACCTTCCCGTCCTGGCGCCTGGCTCATCCGTTCCGTTACATGTGCCACAACGGAGAGATCAACACGGTGCGGGGCAATACCAACTGGATGCATGCGCGGGAGGCATTGTGCGATTCCGGGTTGTTCGGCGAGGACCTGAAGAAAATTTTCCCGGTTGTCATCGAAGGCGGCAGCGACTCCGCCGTGTTCGACAACGTCATGGAGTTCCTGCACATGACCGGCCGCCCCCTGGCCCATGCCATCCTGATGATGATCCCGGAGGCCTGGAGCGGCCACGAGACCATGAGCGAGGAGCGCAAGGCATTCTACGAGTACCACTCCTGCCTGATGGAACCCTGGGACGGACCCGCGTCCATCGCCTTTACCGACGGCGAGGTGATCGGCGCGGTGCTGGACCGGAACGGCCTGCGGCCGTCCCGCTACTACGTCACCCACGACGACATGGTCATCATGGCTTCCGAGGTGGGCGTGCTGGACGTCGCCCCGGAAAACGTCAAGCTCAAGGAGCGCCTGCACCCGGGGCGCATCTTCCTGGTGGATACCCGTGAGGGCCGGATCATCGACGACAGCGAGTTGAAACAGCGTTATATCGATGAACGTCCCTACAGCCGGTGGCTCAGGCAGAACCTGATGCCTCTGGAGAACCTGCCCAACCCGAAAAACATCCACGGCACCGACCCCGATACCCTGTTGCAGCGCCAGCAGGCGTTCGGTTACACCCACGAGGAATTACGCATCCTGGTCGCGCCCATGGCCACCAGGGGGGAAGAACCCGTCGGGTCAATGGGGACGGATGCGGCCCTGGCCGTGCTGTCCAACCGGCCGCGCCTGCTGTACGATTATTTCAAGCAGTTGTTCGCCCAGGTCACCAACCCGCCCCTGGACGGCATTCGCGAGGAACTGGTCACCCAGGTCTCCACGACCATAGGCCCGGAAGCCAACCTGCTGCAGCCCGGTCCGGAGAGCTGCAAACGCATCCGCATCCCTTCGCCGCTGCTCACCAATGCTGAACTGGCCCGCATCCGCGACATGAACCTGCCCGGTTTCAGGACCAGGACGATTCCCATACTGTACCCCGTCGCCGAAGGCGGAGAGGGTCTGGACCGGGCCCTGAAAGATGTATACGAACAGGTCGACCAGGCCGTGGAGGCAGGCTACACCTACATCATACTGTCCGACCGTAGCGTTACTGCCGAACTGGCGCCGATCCCGGCGTTGCTGGCTACCGCCGGCGTGCACCACCACCTGATACGCAACGGCAGCCGCACCCGGGTGGGGCTGGTGCTGGAATCCGGCGAACCCAGGGAAGTCCATCATTTCGCGGTGCTGACCGGCTACGGCATCGAGGCGGTCAACCCCTACCTGGTGTTCGAGAGTATCGGCGGCCTGATCGGCGAGGGCTTCGTGCCCGAGATGCAGTTCGACAAGGCAGTGGCCAACTACATCAAGGCGGTCAACAAGGGGCTGATCAAGACCATGTCGAAGATGGGCATTTCCACCGTGCAGTCATACCGCGGCGCCCAGATCTTCGAGGCCATCGGCCTGGACAAGGATTTCGTCGATCATTATTTTACCTGGACCGCTTCGCGTATCGGCGGCATAGGACTGGACGTGGTCGCGAAGGAAAACAGCCTGCGCCACCACAACGCGTTCCCGGACCGGCCGGTGAAGCGCCCCGACCTGGAATGGGGCGGCGAGTACCAGTGGCGCCGCGACGGCGAATACCACCTGTTCAACCCGGAAACCGTGTTCCGGTTGCAGCATTCCACCCGCACCGGGCAGTACCGCATCTTCAAGGAATACAGCAGGCTGGTGGACGACCAGAGCAGCAACATGGCCACCCTGCGCGGGTTGATGGAGTTCAAGCCGGCAGACGAGCCCATCCCCCTGGAGGAAGTCGAACCGGTCGAGAACATCATGCAGCGCTTCTCCACCGGTGCCATGTCCTACGGCTCCATCAGCAAGGAAGCCCACGAGACCCTGGCCATCGCCATGAACCGCATCGGCGGCAAATCCAATACCGGCGAGGGCGGCGAAGACCCGGCCCGGTACATACCGGACGAGAACGGCGACCTGCGGCGCAGCGCCATCAAGCAGGTGGCCTCGGGCCGGTTCGGCGTGACCAGCGAATACCTGGTGAATGCCGACGACCTGCAGATCAAGATGGCGCAGGGCGCGAAACCGGGCGAAGGCGGACAACTGCCCGGGCCCAAGGTCTATCCGTGGATCGCCGAAGTACGTCACTCCACCCCCTGGGTGGGACTGATTTCGCCGCCGCCGCACCATGATATCTATTCCATCGAGGACCTTGCGCAGCTGATCCACGACCTGAAGAATTCCAACCCCGAAGCGCGCGTGCACGTGAAACTGGTGGCGGAAGTCGGCGTGGGCACGGTCGCCGCAGGGGTATCCAAGGCCCACTCCGACGTGGTGCTGATCTCCGGCTACGACGGCGGCACCGGCGCATCCCCCATCAGTTCCCTGAAACACGCGGGGCTGCCCTGGGAACTGGGACTGGCCGAGACCCAGCAGGTGCTGGTGCAGAACAAGCTGCGCGACCGCATCGTCGTGCAGACCGACGGCCAGTTGAAGACCGGCCGCGACGTGGCTGTTGCGGCGTTGCTGGGCGCGGAGGAATTCGGTTTCTCCACGGCCCCCCTGGTCGTCAGCGGTTGCATCATGATGCGGGTATGCCACCTGAATACCTGCCCGGTAGGGGTAGCGACCCAGGACAAGGGGCTGCGCGAGAAATTCACCGGCAAGCCGGAGTTCGTCGAGAACTTTTTCCGGTTTGTCGCCGAGGAAATGCGCGAACTGATGGCGCAACTGGGTTTCCGCACGGTGAACGAAATGGTCGGCCGCAGCGACCGGCTGGACATGAACAAGGCGATACATCACTGGAAAGCAAAAGGCCTGGATTTCTCCAGCATCCTCTACAAGCCGGAGATGGGCCCCGAGGTAGGGATCTACCACTCGACGGAGCAGGATCACGGCCTGGAAAAATCCCTGGACGTGACCACGCTGGTTCCCCTGTGTAAAAACACGCTGGAGACGCAGGAACCGGTGGACATCATCCTGCCCATCCGGAATACCAATCGCACCACGGGCACGATCCTGGGTTACGAGATCACGAAACGTTACGGCGCGGAGGGCCTGCCGGCGGATACCGTACGGGTACATTTCAACGGTTCTGCCGGGATGAGTTTCGGCGCGTTCGTCCCGAACGGCGTTACCCTCACCCTGGAAGGGGACGCCAACGATTACCTGGGCAAGGGCTTGTCGGGCGGCAAGATCATCGTCTACCCGCCGCGGGCCTCCACCTTCGTGCCGGAGCAGAACATCCTCATCGGCAACGTCGCCCTGTACGGCGCAACCTCCGGTGAAGGCTATTTCAGGGGCATCGCGGGCGAGCGCTTCTGTGTCAGGAACAGCGGCGTCCATACAGTAGTGGAGGGCGTGGGCGACCACGGTTGCGAATACATGACCGGCGGCCGGGTGGTCATTATCGGCAGGACCGGCCGCAACTTCGCCGCGGGCATGTCCGGCGGCATTGCCTATGTCCTGGATGAGGACGAAGACTTTCACATCCGCTGCAACCGGCAGATGGTGCTGCTGGAAGAAGTCGCGGATGAAGAGGACGTGGCGACCGTCAAGCGGCTGCTGGCCCGGCACGTCCAGTATACCCACAGCAGCACAGCCCGGCGCATCCTGGACAACTGGCGGCAATACCAGGGACGCTTCGTCAAGGTCATGCCCAGGGATTACAAACTGGTACTGGAGGCCATCAGGAAGGGCCGGGAGAAAGGGCTGTCCGAGGAAGAGGCCATCATGGAAGCGGCACATGGGTAAGATTACCGGGTTTATCGAGTTCGACAGGGAAAAACAGCCGTATCGCCCCATCACGGAGAGGCTGGGCGACTGGCGCCAGGTCATGGCGCCGTGGCCGGTTGAACCCCTGAAAGCCCAGGCATCCCGCTGCATGGACTGCGGCATTCCGTTCTGCCACCAGGGCTGCCCGCTGGGCAACCTGATCCCGGACTGGAACGACCTGGTGTACCGGGACCAGTGGCTGGAAGCCATTCACCGGCTGCATGCCACCAATAATTTCCCGGAATTTACCGGCACCCTTTGCCCTGCTCCCTGTGAGGGCTCCTGCGTGCTGGGAATCAACGATGATCCGGTCACGATCAAGGCGGTGGAACTCTCCATCATCGACAAGGCCTGGGAGAACGGCTGGATCGGGCCGCAACCGGCGCCGCTGAAGACCGGCAAGCAGGTTGCCGTCGTCGGCTCCGGTCCGGCGGGCCTGGCCGCGGCCCAGCAGCTGGCGCGGGCCGGCCACGGGGTGACCGTGTACGAACGCGACGACCGCATCGGCGGCCTGTTGCGCTACGGCATCCCGGAATTCAAGATGGAGAAACGGGTCCTGGACCGGCGTCTTGAGCAGATGGCACAGGAAGGCGTCGTCTTCAAACCCGGTTGCAACGTCGGCGTGGACACCGACCCGCAGGACTTGTGCGACGAGTACGATGCGGTCCTGCTTGCAGGAGGCGCAACCGCCGCCCGGGACCTGCCGGTCCCCGGCCGGGAACTGGACGGCGTCCACCAGGCCATGGACTACCTGCCGTTGCAGAACAGGCGCTGTGAAGGTGACGAGATACCCGGGGAACGATTCATCAGCGCGCAGGGAAAACACGTGGTCATTATCGGCGGGGGCGATACCGGCGCAGACTGCCTGGGCACTGCCAACCGCCAGGGGGCGAAGTCCGTTCACCAGCTGGAAATCATGCCCAGGCCGCCGAATTCACGCGCCGAAGACAACCCGTGGCCCGAATGGCCGCGCATTTACCGGGTTGCCTCGGCCCACGAGGAAGGTGTGGAGCGGGTCTACGCGGTTTCCACCCGGCGTTTCATCGACGACGGCAAGGGTCATGTATCGGGGCTGGAACTGGTCGAGGTGGAAATGAAGCACGAAAACGGCCGGCTGAACTTCGTGGAGAGACCGGGAACGGATACTGTCCTGCCCTGCGACCTGGTATTGCTCGCCATGGGGTTCCTGGGGCCTGAGAAGGCGGGAATGCTGGAGCAACTGGGTGTCGAACTGACGCAAAGGGGCAACGTGAAACGGGACCGGAACTGGATGACCAGCGTGGACGGCGTGTTTACCGCAGGTGACATGCAGCGCGGGCAATCGCTGATCGTCTGGGCTATTGCCGAGGGCCGCTCCGCCGCCCGCGGCATTGACCTGTACCTGATGGGTTCGTCAGATCTGCCAGCACCACTCGAATAACACATCCTAGTACCCTTTCCAGTTACTATTGACATGTTCAGAGCCACACAGCGGCGTCAAGACAAGGCGCAGCCCGCCGGGAATGGCGAGTCCTTGCCAAGGGCTGCAACGCCGTATTGGCGCCGCTGTGTGGCTCCCTGCGGGCGGGCCGGGAAGCGGTCGCCCGCGGCGTTACGCCGTTTGGCAAGGACTCGCCATTCCCCGCACGGCGCGCCTTGCGCTCAACCGCTTCCCGACCCGCTGAACATGTCAATAGTAACTGGAAAGGGTACTAGGTAACCACGCCCGGGCCAGGCCGCCAGCATGTCCGACTCCACCAATACCGGAACCGACGCCATGGTATTCATCCATAGCAGGGTGCCGGAGTTGGCGATGACGGCGGAAATTCTCGGTACGGAACGCAGCGGTCACGGTGTCCGGATACGCGCGGACGGCCTGATTGCGACCGTAGGCTACCTGGTGCTGGAAGCCGAACACATCTGGATCAGGTCCCGGCAGGGCAAGGGTACGCCCGGCTACATCGTCGCCCAGGATTATGATTCCGGCATCACCTTGCTGAAACCGGGCCTCCCGCTCGAGGGCGATTACCTCACCCCGGGTCCGAGTGATGACTTGTCTCCTGACGATCCGTTGCTGGTTTACCGCAGCGGCCATGAGGAGGCATTTCCATGCCAGTTGTTCGCCAGGGAGGAATTTGCCGGCCGCTGGGAGTATTTGCTGGATTATGCCCTGCTGACCTCGCCCGGCTGCAACGACTGGGCCGGCGCCGCGTTGGTGGACCGGTACGGGCGACTCTGCGGCGTGGGCTCCCTGCTCATGGAACTTCCCGGCGAGTCCGGTGAAGAACTGCTCGGTAATATGTTCATCCCCATAGACCTGGTCTCACCCTACCTGGACGAGATGTGCGAACACGGGCAGCGGCGCGTCCCTCCCAAACCCTGGATGGGCGCATTGATACAGGAATATGAGGGCAAGCTGGTCGTCACGAGCGTGTACCCGGGCTGCCCCGCCGACCAGGCCGGGATCAAACCGGGCAACATCGTGCTCTCCGTAGACAATGAACCCGTGTACGACCTCTCCGGCCTGTTCCGCAAGGTATGGAGCCTGGGCAGCGCAGGCGTGGAAGTTCCGCTGCTGATCTCTTCGGGGGGAGACCTGCGCCATTGCCGTCTGAAATCTATTGATCGATCGGTATTCTACCGGGCGGTTGCCGCGGCAAAAAAGGTAAATTAAATCCTTCTGGCAATATCAATTTGTTTTTAATATACTTGTTCGGGGTCTGGTATACTGATTTTGCGCAAATTTTGGAATAACAGTGAGGAACGACACATGCGATATCTTACATTAGCGGTTTTTCTGACATTGATCATGGGATTTGCCGGATGTGGAGATGCCGGTGATGCAGGGGGAGATGCTGACGCCGGTGACGGAGCAATGGAAGAGACGAGCATGGAAGAAGCACCTGCTGCAGAGGCTGCCATGGAGGAAGATGACGGTCCGCCGCAGTGGCAGGTCCTGGAGCAGAACGTACAACATAACGAGTAGCAAGATTATCAGGATGCAGGCGGGAGGTAGTCCGTATCTCCTGCCCTGCATGGTCTGATTTGCCTGAAATTTTCCTGAACCGGCCTGGGTTCGCACGCCGCCGTATGCCTTGCTGTTTCGTACTGAATACAGGTGACGGAGAAAGCAATGAGTAATGAGATTCCCGAAGCATATGCCGATTTACTGACAGGCCCTGTCTACGTACAGCTGGCGTCACACATGGCTGACGGCTCGATCCAGGTACATCCTGTCTGGTGCGGCTATGACGGCACCCATGTCCTCATCAATTCCGCAAAGGGGCGTGTGAAAGACAGGAACATGCGCGCCAACCCGAATGTTACGGTGCTTGCCGTCGACCCGGAGAACCCGTACCGCTGGATGGAGGTACGCGGGAAAGTCGCCGAGATAAGCGAAGCGGGCGCGGACGAGCATATCGACCGGTTATCCGAGCAGTATATACAGCAGAGTCCCTATCCGTGGCGTGAAGACGGTGAGGTTCGAGTCATTTACCGCATCGCACCGGAGCGCGTGGTAGTCTTTTCCGCCTGATACACAACCAGTCCCGCCGGTTTTCAATGCAGGATCACGTCAACGCCTCGATCCGCTACACCGTTAACACCGGGGTCAAGCCGGTCAGCCTGTCCCTCACCCTGGGCGGCCGCATCGAATACCGCAACTGCACGTTCGAGGACCACGTTGTCAAGGTCCGCAACGGCCGCCGGGAAGCCGGTGACTTCATTTTTGACAAGCACGGGTTTGTGTTCGTCAGGCACGCGACCCGGGTGAAAGATTTTTTTGACCCGCAGCAGGTCGAGGCTGATTACTATCCCGAAGCCGGTGTACTGATCAAACGGGTGACCGGAGCATACCGGGTGCATATCTTTGACCATACCGTGCGTTCAGGCGATCTCGTCAAGCAGGAACAGGGAACGCGCGAACCGCTGAAACAGGTCCATAACGATTACACCGACCGGTCCGGGCCCCAGCGCGTCAGGGACCTGTTGCCGGAGGAGGCCGAAGACCTGTTACGGCGCAGGTTCATGATCGTTCAGGTATGGCGTCCCATCGGAGCTGATATTGTCAGCGAACCCCTGGCGGTTTGTGATGCACAAAGCCTTGCGCAGGCAGACCTGATCCCGACGGAACGCAGGCACCCGAACCGCGTTGGCGAAACCTATACGATTTCATACAACCCCGCGCATCGCTGGTACTACTTCCCGGAGATGCGGCGCGACGAGGCCATCGTCTTCAAGGTCTACGATTCAGCAGCCGGCGGCAACGCCCGTTTCACGGCCCACGGTTCGTTCGACGACCCCCGCACCCCCGACAATGCGCCGCCCAGGGAAAGCATAGAACTCAGGGCGCTGGTATTTTTTCACTGAAACGGAATGGGGACACTACGGAAAGGGGACAGATTTAAATCTGTCCCTTTTTTACATTCAAAGTGTCGCCACGACCACAGCGTCGTAGTAATTGACCTGGGGAGGCTCTGCAAAACATTCGAATAACCCCGGCACCGTCGCCTGCATGAAACCGCTTTCGAAGTGATCGTCGTGCAGTTGCTTCGTTTCCCATTCTTCAAACAGAAAATACCGGAGCGGGTCATCCGGGTCGGGATAGAACGTATAGCGCACTATACCGGGTTCCGTCCGGCCGACTTCAACTATCTTCTGCATAATCGACTTGGCCTGTTCAAGGTTTTCCTGTTGGAACAGGAAGTTGCCGGTTACCAGGTACATGTTTTCAATCTCCACTCAAATTCGGATAAACTGTAACGGCCATAATAAACAAATAACGAAGTCAATGAAAATCGCCATTATCGGCGCCGGCATTACCGGTATTGCGGCTGCAAGTATTCTCAACAAAGCCGGTCACCGGACAATCCTGTTTGAAAAATCCGCCCGGCCGGGCGGTGTCTGGGCAGTCGGGTATCCGGGAGTGTATCTCCAGAATACCAGCCGCCAGTATACCCTGGCGGAGTTTCCCTGGCCGTTCAAACCCTCGTACCATCCTACCGCCGCGGAGATACTGAAATACCTGGACCTGGCGATCGAGGGCCTGGGCCTGGACGTGCGCAAGCGCACCGAGGTTGTCGGGATGGAAGAAAACGAGCGCGGCTGGACGCTGCGCTGCCGGGATGATGCCGGCGAGCAGGAACATCAGTTCGATTACGTGGTGTCGGCCATCGGCCAGTACACCGAGGGCAAGCTTAAACCGGCGTTTCCCGGCCAGGAGACGTTTGCGGGCGAGGTCATCACCGAGCGGGACATCGGTTCCCCGGACCTGTTCAGGGACAAGCGCACGGTCGTGGTCGGTTTCGGGAAATCCGCGGTCGATATCGCGTCCATGGCGGGCGCCGGGGCAAGCCGGGTACACCATGTGTTCCGCACCCCGCGCTGGATGATCCCGTTTTCCATCTTCCGTATCCATTACACCCACCTGCTGTTTTGCCGCTTGAATACGTTCTTCATGCCCTGCTGGGCGCACCCGACAGGGTTCGAGCGCTTCGTTCACCGCAGGCTGGGCTTCCTGGTGGACTCGTTCTGGTTCTTCATCTCGCGCCTGGTCGTCCTGTTGTGCAAACTGCGCGGGGCATTCAGGGGCAGGGCCGCGGGCGAGAGGTTGAATACCCTGATACCGCACCACAAAATCACCGGCGACCTGCGTTCGGCGGCCGCGCTGACGCCGCCGGATTACTACCGCCTGGTGGCGCACGGCCGCATCGAACCCTGCCATGGAGAGATTTCCCGTTTTACCAGTGACACCGTGCACCTGAAAGACGGCCGCAGTCTGGCCTGTGACCAGGTAGTTTTGTGCACCGGCTCGGAAAAACCCCGGTTCCCTTTTCTGCCGGACAAGTACCGCGCCCTGCTGGAGAGCGAGGATGACGGTGTGCAGTTGTACCGTCATGTATTGCATCCGGATATCCCGCACTTTGCCTGCGCCGGTTATAACCACGGGTTCATGCACGTGCCCGCGGCCGAGATAGGCATGATCTGGCTGTGTGCGCACCTGGACGGAGACATTACCCTGCCGGACCGTGAGGAGATGCTCAGGTGTATCGAAGCCACCCGGGAGTGGAAACGTAAACATATCAACTACGAACCGTCGCGCTCCTGCGCCGTCAATACCCGGTTCCAGCAGTACCTGGATATCATGCTGCAGGAACTGGGTGTTTCGCCCTACAGGAAGATGCCGAACCTGTTCGCGGAAATATTCGGGCAGTACGGCGCTAATGATTACCGCGGCGTATTCGATGATTATTTCAGCCAGTCCCGGAAACGGGACGCACCCTTGAGGTCACTGCCATTTAATACGTAGTTTCCGGTTTTTAGTTGTCAGCCACCAGAATTTAGTCTCTAATAGCTGGGCACTAAAAACTGGAAACTGAAAACTAAACATGCACACAGCAATCGTCATCGGAGTAGGGCCGGTACACGGCCTCGGAGCACAGTTGTGCAAACGCTTTGCCGCACTTGGCCTGCATGTCATCGTTGCAGGCCGGACGCAGGCAAAACTGGATGAAGTTGTTTCCCTGATCGAGTCGGAAGGGAACAGGGCCAGCGCTTGCGTCGCCGACGCCACCAACGAGACGGAAGTGAACGGCTTGTTCGAACAGGCCTCTGGCGTCGGCCCCCTCTCCGTCGCCATCTATAACGCCGGTAACAACACACCGGGCAAAATCATCGATATGGAAGCATCCTATTTTGAAAAGAGCTGGAAAATCTGTTGTTTCGGCGGCTTCCTGTTTGCCCGCGCCGCGCTGAAGCAGATGCAGGGCACCGGCGGCACCCTGCTGTTTACCGGCGCCAGCGCATCCATGCGCGGGCGGGCCAATTTTGGCGCGTTCAACTCGTCCAAGGCTGCGTTGCGTGTCCTGGCACAGGCCCTGGCAAAAGAGTACGGTCCGGAAAAAATCCACGTCGGCCACGTGGTCGTCGACGGCGCGATCAACGGTGAAAAAATCAAGACAAGGTGGCCCGATTATGCGGAAAAACTGGGTGATGAGGGAATGATCAGTATCGACGGGATCGTCGACGCCTATGAATATCTCTACAAGCAACCCGAAACTGCATGGACTTTCGAGGTGGACCTGCGCACCTCTATCGAAACCTGGTAGAGGCCTATGGGCCTATGGGGTCAGGTCGCACAATGCACACATTATTCAGATAAGAGAAATTTATGGAACTGTTCCCGGATAGTGCCGAAGCAGGCACACAAAAAAGCCATTCAAAAAACGCTACGCCTTAGTTAGGCTGGATGACGTGATAGGCGGTGGATACGGCGATTACCGCACTTTATCCTTTCCCAATACCACTTTTTCTGGTTTAAGATCACGTAGTTCATGCACTGTTAGTCTTTGTAGGTAACGTCTACAGGCTGGACGATGGCTTTCGCAAGATTGTCCATCTTCTCCTGAACCGTCTCACCAGGCACGTCAAGCTTGATAATCTCGTCCAACTCTTTCTTGTTTGGCTGATAACTCGGTTTGCTTATATGGACAGTTTCGCGAGCCTGATTTGTATTCCTTGCTTTCAAAGAGCTCACCCTCGCTGAATTATTGGATTTACGTCTGCCTGAGCGCGGACGTTTTGATGCAGGTTTCGCCATTAATTGCCTCTGGTATCAATTTGTGTATTTATCAGGCGTTCCGATACTCACAAGAGTAGACCACGGGTATACCCGTGTCAACGCATGTTTTCAAACTTGCAAATTTTCCTTGATACACCCACCCATTTAGACTTACCATGACCTTGCGAATGTTCACGTCAGCCCAGCCGGGCTACCCGTGAATACAAAAACTCATCTTTGTTAGGCGAAGACTAATTACCTTTGTCTGAGTGAATAAGCGGGAAATTTCCTTTCGTGGACATTCGCAATGGCCCGGCGCCTATTTTGTGTCGGTAATTCATACAGCTATAGAGGAGTTGTTATGAAGCAGCATACCGTTGCCTATCTGTTTGTCGCTTTCTTTCCCTGCCTTTACTCAATCAACTTTTCTCTGGCCCAGACTGATGAAGACTATACGGCTGAAATCATGCAGCACATTGTCGATCCGTGCTTCGCATACAGCGCCGGCAAACAAGAACCTGTAGCTGGCATGTCCGAATCGGAAATGGTGACACTGATGAAGATGATGTCGCCGCAGGCCGTAGAGGACACCATAAACGTGACGTTGCCTGTTGTGAAGGGAAAGCCTGTCGATGACCGAATGAAGGTTTATGAGTTGAGCCTGAAGATTTGCAAAAGGGGGACGGGCAAATGATTGACCACAAACTATTGCAGGCAATTCGGGCCGATGCAGATGCTCAGCATCGCAAGAAAGAAGAAAGAACAGGCAGCGAAAAGAAGAAATGGGTAGACAGAACTTCTACGCTTTTTATCACAATGGGGCTGTTCGTCGTGCTACTTATCTTCGCGATGGCTCAGGGTACAGATGCCCCCACCGAGACACTGGCTAATGCCCCTCCTCCTGCCAAGGCAAAACGAATCATTGAAAGACGAACAAGTGCAGGGGTACCGATTGAAAGGGGCGCTGATATCGACTACCGCATAGACGGCGACAAGCTTATCAATCTCTCTGTAAGACAGATTCGATCAAATGGGTATCGTTGCAATAGCCTCAGCAATATCGACCTGTACAAATACAACAGGTCGATAGTAGTGCGATGCAACGGAAGCAAGGACAAATACAGGATATATCCATCCTCAGGGCAGGTAACGCGGTATTAATGCGTATCACGCTGATTCTGTGTTTGTTCCATGTCGCGGTTTCGGCTGAACCGACAGAGACCGAATTAAACCGCCAATTTTGCGAGTCCGTTGGCGGCCAGGCCGAAACCCGTCACTACTACACCTACGCAGGCGGGCGCAGTCATATCAGGGTGGATTGTGAGACGCATAATATGGTTTACGAGGGAGGACTGGATAAAAGAAGCAGCTTGGATAGTGTGCAGCAAGCACTATTCGCTAGCCATGTGACAGGAAAGCGGCCAAGCGTGGTGATCTACGACACGGACGGGAAGGAAGGACGGTTTGAGTACCGGATTAAGATGGCTTGTAAGCGAGCAGGAGTGAGTTATACGAGCTACCCTTGATCATATGTATTGAACCAGGACAATCATATTGACAACCTGACTGAATCGATCAAAAATCATCAAGACATCAGCCGAAATTCAAAAGTCTGTTCCCGGTGTTCAAGTTAAGACTGTCACGGATGAACTTCGCAATAGTAAGAAACCAGATATCGATATTCGAGGATCTTCCACGGGATCCAATTAGCTATAAACCGAGACTCCTCAATTCTTAAAACTCGGAATTTCCAAATAAATTACAGACGGGAGTTTATACAATGCCGCCAGAATCAGATAACAACAAAGACAAACAAGAGGATGTCCAGAAAATACAAATAGGGGCGGGCTTCTGGCTTGTTTTAATTGGTGTCCTATTTATCTTGGGCAATATATATTTTGATTTTATTGGTATTTTACTCAGTGGTTCTATTATGGGGGTAGCTGGAGTTGTATACCTTATCGCGATGTGCTACGCTTTTTTATATTCAGTAAATACATTTGCAATTTTGCTCCTCATTGCAGATTTTTTGATATTTAGTAATGCTTTATTAGAGTCAACTACAATAGTTCCGGCTAATGAGTCAAGCGTAATTGGAACGTCTCAAGTCCTGAAAATGAGTGAATTCTGGTTTTATTCCATAGCCTGCTCAGCAGGCATGATGGGTGGAATAATGAAATATTTGGTTTTTGCTAATGCCGCCGGCCTGAAGACACTACGGGTATGGGATATAATATACGCATCCGTAGTTGGACTCTTTGTTGCACTGATCCTTTTCCTACTATTTCGCTCCGGCATAATTAGTGACACCCCTATAGATTCTTATAATAAATATGGAGTAGCCGGAATTTCAATACTGGCTGGTTTCTTCTCAGATCGGGTAATAGAAAAACTGACTGAGTGGTATGGTAGGCTGTTGGACGATAGACAGACATCCGAGAAACAATAGCAAGCCTTCCTCAAACCTAAAAAAAGCGCATTGATTGAGGACTGATTCACGCCAGCGTGGGGTTTCTTTCTCAGGCCGTCAGTTCCCTTGCTTTGTATGGACGAATTCCATCAGTTTCTCTTTAAGGCTTAACTCTATTCTTGATTCGAAAGTTTTACCAACTGATGTGGATGCCCAAATCTTCACAAAGTGTACGTTGACTTTCGGATGAGGTCCGAGCATTTTCGTGCAGAAATCTTCCAACCAGTTATTTTCTTTATCTATAGGAATGTTGTAATTTACTTCCTCGCCTTCTTTTAGCAGTAAAGGAATCTTGCTGGACTGGATATTATTGTCAGTATTTAGGATGGCATATCGTTTTTTGAACAACCCAATTTTCCATCCCACATTTGTAATGGTTACATTCCGATATCCTGTATTTACCACTCTAATCGCAAGTAACTCAGGGAATGGTTCAGGCATACCGGGACCAACTAATAATCGATGGCCAGCAGAAACTTTAAGTCCTATGTTATGAGTTTTCCATGCAAAATAGACTGTGGCAAAAACTGCTGCGATAGTACCTATTGCTGATAGCCACGGGGCAAAAGAATTAACGAACAGCCATGCTTCTTGTGACATTATCCCAACTAGGCTGTCAAGTCACTGTAACGCAGCCGTTTCCCTTCCATCATCTGCAAAGTTTTCACCATCCGTTCCAACGTACCCATGCTCCGCATGTTCTGTCTAGTAGCGAATTCGTTGACGTACCGTTGAAGGTGCTTTGGAGACATCCAATAATAGATTCCCATGTAGCCCCGTTTTAGCACTGCCCAAAACGATTCAATGCCGTTCGTGTGAACTGCACCCTTAACGTACTCACGGCCACTGTGATTGACGGTTTTATGCTTGTATAGCACGCCTCCTAAGCCTTTGTAGGCTCGAAAGTCGTCCGTATAGACATTGCTGCCGGCAACAGCAGTATCATGGACGAACGTATGCAGGTTTTTCTTGCTTGTGGTTTTGATGTGCCGTGCGACGACGTTACCCGTTTCCCTGTCCCTGGCGCCGATTACGGCCTCCTTGCCTACCGACCCTCTCCCGGTCCTGAGACGTTTATTCGCGTGTTTGTTCTTTTCCTTGCCGCCGAGAAAGGTTTCGTCAACTTCCACGGTGCCGAAGAACTGCATCCCGCCTGTTTCCCATGCTTTGCGAAGCCGATGAGCCAAGTGCCAGGCCGAAGTATGCTTAATGCCAAGTCTGTCGCCCAATTTCCTGCTTGATATTCCCTTACCTTCTTCGACCATCTTGTACATCGCTAATGCCCATGTCTGATAGTCCAGGTTGGAGTTTTGCATGACTGTTCCGGTCTTGACGCTGAACCGCTTTGCACATTCTTTTTCGCGGCAACGATAGGGCATGGTTTTGTGGGCACATCCTGATTGTACGTTCTCCGATCCACAATGCGGACATATCGGTTTATCGCCCCACCGATTATTTGCAAACCACTTCTCCGCGGTCTCATTGTCAGGAAACATCTTGAAGAACTCAAGGTCGGACATGCTTTTGGGTGTACTGCTTTGAGGTGTCGAATGTGCCATCGTAATGGCTCCTGATTTATGTCGTCGTCATTGACATTTTACATAATAGTGCCGAAAATATCTAGATGTTTCGACATTTCTCTTTACAGTACGGATGAATAACTATGAATGAAGAAAACAACGACCAGAAAGAGGTTTTACAAAACTTACGTCAACTTGTGCAAGGGTTGAAAGGACAGGTGGGAAATTTAGTTTCTGAGCAAGCGAGACAGAAAGGCCAATTGGATGCGTTACAGACCGTAGTGGCTAATATGGCAGACAAGTGGGAGGGCAGCCTTGGTACATTGAGCGGTGCTCTTGAGGCGTTGCAGCAAGAAGCTGATAATCTCCACCGCAATGAAACAGCTAGTTACAGGGATGGCTTCAACGCAGTTCTTGAGGCTATGACAGAGGCTAAAATCAAACCCTAAGTGACGACGGCGGAGGGGGGATCAAGCCTTTATGCCTACTTCGGCACTATTCGGGAACAATTCCAAATTTATAATAATTTTCAGCAATGTGTGCATTGTGCGACCTGACCCCGTAGGTAGGCCCCGTAGGCCCTATTCGCCCAGTCTTATGTAAGCCTCGGTGTCCTTCAGGACCTCGTTGTCCTTGATATAGTCCCAGGCCAGTTTTCCGGCATCCCGCAGGGTGAGGTCGGCGCCGGAATCCAGCAAGGTCAGGATGATTTCGGGGTTATTGCTCTGATCCGCTGCCGCATGCAGCGGGGTGCTCTCCCTGGAATCCCTGGAATTCGGGTCTGCTCCGCCTTCCAGCAACGCAATTATGATACCGGGATTGTCATTGGACCAGGCTGCCCAGTGCAGCGGTGTGGCACCCCATTCCTTGTCCCGCGCGTTCAGGTTCGCTCCGGCATCCACCAGGGCTGAAATAATGTCGGGGTCATCGTTGAACGCAGCGGCAAAATGCAGCGGGGTGAAGCCCCACTCATCACTTGCATTCGCATCGACGCCCGCCCGGAGCTGTTCCAGCACCGATTTCAATGTGGCTTTTTCAAAAAAAGCCATTGTGTTCCAGTTCATGCCATTCGGTATCCCGCGAGAGCCAAGGCACCATTGTATTCCCGAACGAGTCGGGAGGTCAACTTGAGAGTAGCCGGACCCGTTAAATACGGGCCGCTTCCGCTTTTTCCCTTGTTTTTACCGGAATGACGGCTTATTGTTACTTGCCCACCACGTTTGGAAGTGTTTTGTCAGTGCCTGAAAAATTGCGTAACGATCGTCTGTTGAGAGCGCTTCGGCGCCAGCCTGTCGATATGACGCCGGTCTGGATCATGCGCCAGGCAGGGCGCTACCTGCCTGAATATCGCGCCACCCGGCAGCGTGCGGGTGATTTCATGACCCTGTGCAAGACGCCCGAGCTTGCCTGCGAGGTCACACTGCAACCCCTGGACCGTTTTGACCTGGATGCGGCAATCCTGTTTTCCGATATTCTTACCATACCCGACGCCATGGGCCTGGGACTGCGCGTGGTGGAGAACAAGGGACCGCAGTTTGCCAGGCCGGTGCGGACCGGGAACGACATCCGCAACCTGGGTGTGCCGGATGTTGAAACCAGCCTGCGCTACGTCATGGATGCGGTCAGGCTCATCAAACGGGAATTGCAGGGCAGGGTCCCTCTCATCGGCTTTGCCGGGAGTCCCTGGACCATTGCCACGTACATGATCGAAGGGGAGTCGAGCAAGAATTTCAGCCGGGCCAAGGGCATGTTGTACGGGCAGCCGGACATGATGCACAGGTTGCTGGACGTATTGAGCCGCTCCATCACGGACTACCTGAACGGCCAGATTGCGGCGGGGGTCGATGTGGTCATGGTGTTCGACAGCTGGGGGGGCATACTGTCATGGGACGCTTACCGGGAGTTCTCACTGGAATACATGCAGCGGATTGTCCAGAGCGTCAAGGCTGCAGGCATGGGCGCATCTGTGCCCGTCATCCTGTTCACCAAGGGCGGAGGCCTGTGGCTCGAGGACATTGCCGGGTCCGGTTGTGACGCCATCGGGGTCGACTGGACCGTGGACATCGATGCCGCACGCAGAAGGACCGGCGGGAAGGTGGCGTTGCAGGGCAACCTGGATACGGCCGTATTGTATTCCTCCCCGGCAACCATCCGCAGGCAGGTGGCGGAGATTCTGGCTGCCTACGGGGCGGCCGACGGCCACGTCTTCAACCTGGGGCACGGCATCCATCCCGACATCGACCCGGATAAAGTAGCAGTACTGGTGGACGCCGTACATGAACTCAGCCGGCCATTCCATGCGCGGAAATAAGGTGCCCATAGATACAGTGGATGGGTTTGGATGAACGTTTGGTGTGCGCCAAGGATGGCGCAGAGCAAACGTTCATCCAAACCCATTCTCGTCTGAGAGAAAATTGTCAGAGAAATATGGTCTGCACACTGTTTACAGTGAAGTTGTGAGATATGTGTACTAATAGAAGTTTGAAGGAACGTGCCATCCTGGTCGTTAAGGGTTTCTGTATCGGGACCGCGGATATCATTCCAGGGGTGAGCGGCGGCACCATGGCGTTTATCCTGGGGATTTACCGCGAATTTATCGCTGCCATCAAATCCTTTGACCTTGCCGCGCTCATGGCCCTGTTTAGGCTGGATTTCAGGGAAGCCGCGGCAAGGCCGCATTTCGGCTTTATCGTGCCGCTGCTCATCGGCATTATTGCCGCCCTGCTGTTTTTTATCCGGATCGTGGAACTGCCGCAGTTGCTGCTGGTCTATCCCGAACAGATCTACGGCCTGTTTTTCGGACTCATCGCCGGTTCCATCCTGGTCCTGCTCAGGGACCTGGACGGAATTGGCGGCAAGGAAATAATCGCGGTGATTGCGGGGGCAGTTTCCGGTTATATCGTATTCAACATGGTGCCCGTGCAGACTCCCGAGGCGGGCTGGTTCATATTCGTCGCCGGGGTGCTGGCGATCTGCGCAATGATGCTGCCGGGTATATCAGGTTCATTCGTGTTGCTCATCCTGAACAAGTATGTGTACATATTCACGGCAATCGGGTATTTCAAAGTATCCGTGCTGCTCCCGTTTGCCGGCGGCGCGCTGGCCGGCCTGGTGTTTTTCAGCCGCTTGTTGTCTTTCATACTTGACCGCTGGTACCGCGTGACCGTGGTTTTCATCACCGGCCTGCTGCTTGCTTCGCTGACGGTCATCTGGCCGTTCCAGGAACGTGTCTATAAAACCATCGGGGGCAATACGCTGCTGGTGGATACTCACCCGGTTTTCCCCGCGGACCTGTCCGGACCGGTGCTGATTTCATGTATACTCATCATCTGCGGTATTACCGTCGTACTGGGCATCAGGCGCTTGCATAAGGCGGAAGCGCAGGAGAGTTGAGCAGTATGTCTGAAACCGGGGAGTCATCGTTAAAATCAATCCTTGCAGCGCTTTGTTGTGCCGCCATCGCCGGCAATACCGGCGCTGATGAAACCGGCGCCGCTCCCGGAGACGGGCTGCTCGAGGAGATAGTCGTTACCGGCAGCCACCTGAAGCGGGAGGCCGGCGGGTTGGCATCACCCCTGACGGTGCTCGACAAGGACGACCTGGACGTTGTCGGGGCCACCGACGTCAAGGAAATCATCCGCAACATGAGCTTCAATTCCGGTTCCCTGGGGGTCTCCGCCACCAACTGGGCGGGAGACGACAGTTCCACCGGCAATGCCAGCGTCAACCTGCGCAACCTCGGCAACGGTGCGACGCTGGTGTTGATCAACGGCAGGCGCACCGTCAGCACCAGTTTCGACAACAGCGGCAGCAGCTACGTGGATGTCCAGGGGCTGGTGCCCAACATCGCGCTGGAGCGCATCGAAGTCGTCAAGGACGGCGCCTCGGCGCTGTACGGTTCCGATGCCGTTGCCGGGGTGGTGAACTTCATCACCCGGCGCGAGTTTACCGGGGTGGAATTGCAGGTCGATTTCAGCAGCGATGATGAGACCCATGAGCAGCAGGACCTGCTGCTCTCGGGTCTGGCCGGGATAAGCGGCGACCTGGGATATATCAACCTGGCTGCCAGCTACCTGGATCGCGGGGAGCTCAGTTTCGCCAACCGCTTCGAGCGCTTCGGCCGTTCCGGCCTGTCCAGTTTCGGCCAGCCCGGGCGTTACGTACCGCAGCTTCCGGCGCAGGGTGCGACGCCGGTAACCTCCAGTTACTGGTGGCCGCAGGGCGGCGCCGACCCGGCAGGTTTCTCCGGCAGCCTGCCGGACCCGGAGTGCGAGAAGGCCGCCGCGGACGACGGGCCGATGGGGACCCTGGGGTTGCACCCGGATTTCAGCCATATCTGCGTCTATGATTACTCGAGCTTCTTTGCCCTGGTGCGTCCGGAGGAGCAGGTCAAGTTTCACGCCGACGGCAGTATTACCCCCACTGCCGCCATGGAGCTATACGGCTCGTTCAGCTATTCCGAGCAGGAATCCTCGCGCGGCAATTCCCTGTATCCCGACGTGCGCTTCGTGATCGTGCCGGAACACCACTTCGGGCTGCAACTGGATGCGGCGCGGCGCGGGTTCGAGCCGGTCCCGTACCAGGCCATGCAGCGCATACTGGGCGGCACCGTCGACTCGTCGGAGGAAGAGCGCCCCATCAGCACCGTCTCCAACACGAGCCGGGACAACCTGCGGGCGCTGATCGGCCTGCGTTCCGATGTTACCCTGGGCGGCCGGGCCTGGCTCCTGGACAGCGACCTGGTCTACTCTCGTAACCGCCTTGACCTGAACTGGCCGGTAGACACGCTTACCTCGCGCATGGACCTTGCCTTCGCGGGCCTGGGCGGGCCTGACTGCGACCCGCACACCGGCACACCCGGTTCGGGTAACCTGGGCACGGGCGACTGTTACTATTACAACAGCTTTCAGACCAGCGTGTACGACCCGGTTACGGGCGCGCGCTGGAACAGCGCTGACACGTCACCCTGGGCGGCTGACCCGCGGCTGAGCGTGGCCGAGGCTGCGCGCAAATACCGGAACCCGGCCGAACTGTTGCGCTGGACGCAGGGTGCTTACGTCACGGATGCCGAGATCGAGCAGGTCGTTTTCGACCTGGTGCTGTCGGGGGATGCCTTTTACATGCCCAACGGGCCGCTGGGACTTGCCATGGGGTTCCAGTACCGGCGCGATGAAGCCCGGTTTGACTACGATGACGAGGCCAATGCTTTCAACTTTACCTTCCTCACGGGCGACCGGGACTGGGACAACCACCTCAGTTCCTGGTCGGTGTTTGCCGAGGTGCGCGCGCCGTTGACGGAATGGGCCGAACTGACCCTGGCAGGCCGCTACGAATCCTTCGAGCAACTGGACAAGGATACCTTCGATCCGAAACTGTCGCTGTTGCTGCAGCCCCATGAAGCGCTGTCCCTGCGCGCCTCGTGGGGGACTTCCTTCCGGGCCGGTTCCCTGTTGCAGACCGGCGGCAGCCGCACCATCTTCCAGAACTCCAGCGATCCGTTTTCCAACGCGCCGGCGCTGGCCTACCGCGCCTCCGCAGCCACCGGCAACCCCGACCTGGCACCGGAAGAGGCGGAAGTGTTCAACGTGGGACTGTCCTGGAATCCGGGCGGACTGCTGGACGGATTCTCACTGGACGTCGATTACTATAATTATGATTATACGGACCTGATAGTACGCGAAGGACACCAGGAGTTGATCGACCGGGACAACGCCTCACGCTGCCCCGGCGGCCTCAATAACGACCCCGCCGCCGGACCCCTGTGCGGGTCATGGGACCTGGACGGCGACGGCGTGGTCACCGTCTACAGTATCGGCCCCGGCCTGCCGGACAAGGTCATCCGCAGGGAAGACGGCTACCTGGTGCGTACCGAAGCCTCTTACTTCAACGCGCCCAGCCTGGAATCCTCGGGCATCGACCTGGCGCTGGCCTATGCCCGTGACACGGGCGCGGCGGGATTGTTCCATGCGTCGCTGGACCTGAGTTACACCCTGGATTACGACATCATCCTGGCGGACGGGGAGAAAATAAAAGGGGTGGGCAGCCGCAACGCGGGCAACTCCATCGGCCGGCCCATGCAGAGATGGCGCGCAAACGCGGGCCTGGGCTGGCAGCGCGGGCGCCACGAACTGTTCCTGGACGTGCATTACATCCACAGCTACCAGGACGATACCCCCCAGAGCGCGTTTCTCGGCGCCTACATAGGCTATGCGGAGACCATCGACAGCATGACTACCGCCGATCTGCAATACCGGTTCGAATTACCACCCCTGGTCGCGCAGCAAAAGGGTTCGAAACTGACCCTGGGCATCAAGAACCTGCTGAACGAGGACCCGCCGCTGGTAAACGTGGACGGCGCCTATGATTACTACACCCATGACCCGCGCGGGCGCATATTCTACGGCCGCTACCAGTCACAATTCTAAAACGGGGACAGACTTAAGTCTGTCCCCGCTTGCTGAACAGCAGCAGCCACAGCAACAGGACCAGCGACAGCGTCACGATCGGTTTGTCGCCGGCCAGGACATAGGGCGTACTGCCCTTGAACAGGGGAACGGTCGCGGCAACGGCATCCGGTTCGAACTGGCCCGTTTTCCCGACGATATTCCCTTTCTGGTCGATGATTGCGCTGATGCCCGTGTTCGTGGCGCGCAGCAGGTAGCGTCCGGTTTCAATAGCGCGCATGCGCGCCATCTGCAGGTGTTGATGGGGTGAGGCGGAATCGCCGAACCAGGCGTCATTACTCACGTTCACCAGCACATCGGCCTGCGGCAGCGCCCTGATGAACTCTGCGCCGAAGATGGCTTCATAACAGATGGACAGGCCCATGGAATAAGCGCCGGCATGAAACAGCAGGGGATCGTGCGCGGGTGCGGGGGTGAAATCCGCAATGGGGATGTTGAGGACGTCAAGCGGCCATTGCAGCAACCACTTGAGCGGCAGGTACTCGCCGAACGGGACCAGGTGGCGTTTGCTGTAGACCTGTTGCTCGCCGCCCAGCAATACCAGGCTGTTGAAATAAGCGCCGCTGTCCGGGTGCCTGGTGGGCAGCCCGGCCAGCACGACGGATCCGTGCTGGCTTGCCGTCCTGTCGAGTTGCTCGATATAGTCCCGGACCTCGTTCAAAAAACCGGGAATGGCCGTTTCCGGCCAGATGATCAAATCATGACCCCAGAAGGGTTCCGTGAGTTCCGGGTAGCGCTCCAGGGAGGTGTTTTTATGCTCCGGCAACCATTTAAGTTCCTGGGGAATGGCGCCCTGCACCAGGGCAACGCTGATTTCGGCTTCACTGTAGTCAGTCCACTGGTATTGGCGCAACTGCCAGCCGGCGAGCAGGATCACCAGCAGGGTCGCCGCCAGGGGCATGCTCCTGTGCTTCCCGAAGATGAGCACAAACCCCCCCGCCAGGAAGGCGAGGATAAAACCGATGCCGAACACCCCAATGAGACTGCCGTAGCCGGATAACATGCCCGAGGTCTGGGTATACCCCAGCGATAACCAGGGGAACCCGGTGAACAGCCAGGAACGGATCCATTCCCCCAGGGTCCACAGCGACGGTATCATGACCAGGAAATACGTGTAATCGGATGCCAGCGAGCGGCAGTTTGCAAGAAACCCGGTCAGGGCGGGGAACAGCGACAGGTAGGCGATGAGTACTATAGTGAGCAGCCACGCGCCTGCCAGGTTGATCCCGGAAAACAGGTTGATACTGATATGCAACCAGCTGACGCCGGCTCCGAACAGGCCCAGGCCGAATAAATAACCGTTGATAAAGGCCTGCTTCCGGGTGTTCCTGCGCCAGGTCCCGAACAGCGCTGCCAGGGAGATAAACGGGATGACGGATATCTCGTAAGGCGCGAACGCAAATGCGCTGGCGGCGCCTGCCGACAGGCACAATAAGCCACTTGAGAGAGAACGGGCGCGGACCTTACGCGGGTTGGGTTCCAGCTTGTGAAACAGACGTTTTTTCAAAACGTAACAGGTGTATTCTTCTTTTGTCTGCCCGGAGTACTTTCACGTTGTAACCGGAAAAATCTACAATCTCTCCGCGCTTCGGCAGGTAACCGAACTCATCGATTACCAGCCCCCCTATCGTATCATAAACGTCGTGGCCCAGTTCCGTGCCGAAGTAGTCGTTGAACTCCTCAATAGGCGTGAATGCCTGCACCGTATAACGGTTTACTCCATGCTGTTTTATACAGGCTTCTTCGTTCAGGTCGGTTTCATCTTCGATCTCGCCCACGATTTCTTCAATTATGTCTTCGATAGTTACCAGGCCGGCAATACCGTATTCATCGACCACAATGGCCATGTGGTTACGGTTGGTGCGAAAGTCCCGCAACAGAACATTGAGGCGCTTGCTCTCTGGCACGAACACCGCGGGACGCATCAGTTTCTTTACCGCGAACACCTCCGGTTCGTCGCTGACGAAACACGAAAGCAGATCCTTTGCCAACAGGATGCCCAGCACGTCATCCTGGTCGTCGCTGACCACCGGAAAACGGGAATGTCCCGATTCAATCACCGTTTTCATTATGCTTTCCGGCGCGGCCGAGTGCCGTATCGTGACCATCTGCACCCGGGGCACCATGATGTCCCGCACCTGCAGTTCCGCCACGTGCAGGGCGCCCTCGAGCATCATCAGCACATCGGAGTCCAGGATGTTTCTTGCTTCGGAATCACGCAGCACGTCAATTAATGCCGTCCGGTCCTGCGGGGTTTTTGAAAAGGTGGTGGCGAACCGCTTCCACCAGGATTGTTTATCGTTACTCGACGGAGGTTTGTCTTGACTCATGGTTTTTGATAACAAAAAACTGGATACTACAAACCGGCCCTGCCGTCCGGTAAATAAGGATCAGGGAAACCCAGGTCCTGCAATAGTGCGGTTTCTTTAGCTTCCATGAATTCCGCATCCTTGTCGTTACTATGATCATAGCCCATTAAATGCAAAATTCCATGAATAATCATATGCGCCCAGTGCGCGTTCACCGATTTGCCCTGTTGCGCCACCTCCGCCCTGAGGACGGGAGCACAGATAACTATGTCGCCGAACAGGGGACTGCCCGTGTCGTGCAGCGGGAATGACAGCACATTGGTAGGGCTGTCGATATTGCGCCACCGGTAATTCAGCCCCCGCATCTCCTCCTCATCCGTGATGCGAATGGTGACATCGCCCTCCTGCCCGTCCAGCATGGAACCGGCCCAGTGCAGGATCTCGTCTTCAGCCGGGACACAGGGTTCTTCCGTGTTGAATTGTACGGTGACGTTAGCCTGCATATCAGGCCTCGCCATTGCCCTCGCGCCGTTCATATGCGTTCAGGATGCGCGCCACCAGCGGATGCCGCACCACGTCCCTGGATTTGAAAAAAGTAAAACTGATGCCGGTTTCGGCGCTGAGGATGTCGATCACGTGCCGCAGGCCCGATCTTTTGCCCTGGGGCAGATCGATCTGGGTGATGTCGCCGGTAATGACGGCCGTTGAATTGAAGCCGATGCGGGTCAGGAACATCTTCATCTGTTCGATGGTGGTATTCTGCGCTTCATCCAGGATGATGAATGCCTCGTTCAGCGTCCTGCCGCGCATGAAAGCCAGGGGCACGATTTCAATGACGTTTTTCTCTATCAATTTCATCACCTGGTCGAAACCGAGCATTTCATACAAGGCGTCGTACAGGGGGCGCAGGTACGGATCGACTTTCTGCACCAGGTCGCCGGGCAGGTAGCCCAGCTTTTCCCCGGCTTCCACCGCCGGCCGTACCAGGACCAGGCGCCTGACCCGGTTCTGTTCCAGGGCAACCACCGCGCTGGCGACGGCCAGGTAGGTTTTGCCCGTGCCCGCCGGGCCGATGCCGAAGCTGACGTCATGTTCGCGGATATTGTTCAGGTATAGACGCTGGTTCGGGCTGCGGCCCTTGATGATGCCGCGTTTCGTCTTGACGATGACTTCCTTGTCCACCTGCTCTTCGATGGAATCATCGATTGCCTTGTCCTGCAGCCAGAGATGGATTTTTTCCGGTGACAGGTTGTCCGCTGCCGTTGATTCATACAGTTCGCCCAGCAACCGGCTGGTAATATCGACGGTCCTGGCCGTGCCGATAATGCGGAACGAGTTGCCGCGGTTGTTTATCTCGACACCCAGGCGTCGCTCTATCTGGCGCAGGTGGGCATCCAGTGATCCGCACAGGTTGGCCAGCCGCTCGTTATCGACCGGCTCGAGATTGAGTTTGGCGGAAACCGTGTTGGTTTTGTCTGTTGAAATGCTCAAGTATCAGATTGTTGCGGCCATTTGCCGCGGCAACTCGCGGGCGGCGGCCAATTGACCGCGCAGTGAATTAGGGAGCGCCCTGGTTATCCTGACATGCACCATTTCGCCGATTAGCTCGGTTGCCCCGGGGAAATTCACGACCCGGTTGTTTTCGGTCCTGCCGGCAAGTTCCTGCGGGTTTTTCCGGGATGTTCCCTCTACCAGCACCGTTTGCCGCGTACCCGTCATGCCCCGGCTTATGTCCTGCGCCTGCTGGTTTATCCTGGCCTGGAGCAGTTGCAGGCGCTGCTTTTTCAGCTCCTGCGGGGTCTCGTCCGGGTAGCCCGCCGCCGGGGTGCCGGGCCGTTTGCTGTAGATGAAACTGAAGGACTGGTCGAAGCCGATTTCCGCGATCAAGTCCAGGGTGGCCTGGAAGTCGGCGTCGGTCTCACCGGGGAACCCGACGATGAAATCGGAAGAGATGCTGATGTCCGGCCTGACCTTGCGCAGCTTTCTGATCTTGGACTTGTATTCAAGCACGGTGTGTCCCCGTTTCATCAACGCCAGGATGCGGTCCGATCCGCTCTGCACGGGCAGGTGCACGTGGCTGACAAGTTCGGGCACGCGGCCGTAAACGTCTATCAGGCGGTCGGAAAACTCGACCGGGTGCGACGTGGTGTAACGGATGCGCCGGATGCCCCGGATCGTCGCGATATACTCGACCAGGTCGGCCAGGTCGGCGCTACCGCCCTCGTAAACGGCGCCGCGGTAGGCGTTCACGTTCTGGCCGAGCAGGGTGACCTCCTTGACGCCTTGCGCGGCAAGTTCGGCCGTCTCGGCCAGGACGTCGTCCAGCGGCCGGGAAATTTCCTCCCCGCGCGTGTAAGGCACGACGCAGAAAGTGCAGTATTTACTGCACCCTTCCATGATGGAAACAAAGGCAACCGGACCGTCCGACCGGGGCTCGGGCAGGTTGTCGAATTTTTCAATTTCGGGGAAGGATATATCGATTACCGGTTTGCCGGTGCGGCGCGCCTCGTCGTAGAGCCCGGGCAGACGGTGCAGGGTCTGCGGTCCGAACACCACGTCCACGACCGGCGCCCGCGTAGTAATCGCCGCGCCCTCCTGGCTGGCGACACAGCCTCCGACGCCAATCATGAACCCGGGCTTTTCCCGTTTACGGTTACGCCAGCGGCCCAGTTCCGAGAACAGTTTTTCCTGGGCTTTCTCGCGTATGGAACAGGTATTGAAGATGATGAAATCGGCTTGTTCCGGGGCCGATGTCTCCTCCATTCCATGGGATGTGCGCAACACGTCCCGCATCTTTGCGGAATCGTATTCGTTCATCTGGCAGCCGAATGTCTTGATAAAAAGTTTCTTTCCCATTTCCTGTCCGGTTTACGGGGATCGGCTACGTTACACCTTCTTAATTGATTTTTCCAGTGCCATGCGGACCAAAAAAGTTTGGGGTCAGAGTAAAAATAGCAGGATATATCTTCCGCAGCACTAGTGCGGCCTGCCGGTCGGGGTTTCCTCCAGCAGTTCAGGCGCCGGGCCGGCCTGGTGATGGATGAGCTTCCATGAATCGTCTTCCAGCGTGAAGATGTTGGTCGCGATCAGCGTGCTGTTGGGCAGGGTTTCATGGCAGATGACGTAGGCGAAACTGCCATTGATGTACGCCGCGGCGTTACAGCAATGGATGTCGGGAGAATGGACCGATGACAGGATCTGCCGCCAACTCTCCAGTACCATTGCGCGGCCGTGCAACAGTGAATAGCCGGGGTGAATCACGGTTACGTCCTCGCGTCTCGACCAGATGCCGTTCATCCTGTCAAAATCTCGCTCGAGGAAAGCCAGGTAGAATTCCGAATTGGCAGCGAGTACTTGCTTTTTTTCCGACATCCGCTATAGCAGTGAAAACTGGTGGCTATGGGTGGACTTGAACCACCGACATCAGCATTATGAATGCTGCGCTCTAACCGACTGAGCTACATAGCCAGGGTTTGGTGTGCCCCATTTTACTTCATTTTAAATATGATGTGTTACTCTTGCCTGTCGGGATTAAGCAAGAGGTACCGGAAATGAATACAAACCTGACCTGGGCAGGCGGGGCCGCTTTTATCGGTGAATCGGAAAACGGCCGCACAATCGTCATGGACGGGCCGCCGGAAGGCGGCGGCAGGAACCTGGGACCGCGTCCCATGGAAACCCTGTTACTGGGCATGGGGGCCTGCACGGCTTACGACGTGCTGTCCATCCTGAAGAAATCCCGCCAGGCCGTAAGCGAATGCAAGATTGAAATCTCCTCGCAGCGGGCGGGCGAACACCCCCGGGTGTTCACGGAAATACACGTCCATTTCGATATTACCGGGACTGGTATCAAGGAGGCGCAGGTGGAGAGGGCGATCAAGCTGTCCGCGGAAAAGTACTGTTCCGCGTCAATCATGCTGGGGAAGACGGCGAAGATTACGCATACCTTTGAAATCAGGGAATAGTCCCTGAATTAAGGGGTCAGAGTAAAATTACCTCAGATCTTGCCATCGGGAAAGTTCCTCAAGATTTTACTCTGACCCCATCTATCAGATTTTCCTG
Source organism: Gammaproteobacteria bacterium (assembly GCA_965243115.1). Classification (GTDB taxonomy): domain Bacteria; phylum Pseudomonadota; class Gammaproteobacteria; order Eutrophobiales; family Eutrophobiaceae; genus JAAXHV01. The sequence continues at coordinate 957,404 of CBDEUD010000003.1, forward strand.
GGATTTTCGGCGCGGCTGATGGTGAAACCGATGATGCCGCCGGTTTCATCGATGCCGAGGATTTCGTGGCCGGTCCTGGCGCAGTAAGCCTCGAAGTCGATCACTGAATGGGGATCGGTCGCCTCCACGAACAGGATTTCTCCGGGTTGCATCCTGTTCAGCTCAAGTTTTGTCTTGAGCACGGGCAACGGACAGTTCAATCCCTTGGCGTCCAGGTACCGGTCAAACCTGTCTTGCTCGCCCGGCATGTAGCCTAACCCCGGCGCCGTTGCCGTACCGCTTGCGCGAGTGAGTCCAGTACCGGTTCGGTCATTTCCCAGGATATGCAGGCGTCGGTCACGCTCATGCCGTACTCCAGTGAGGCCGCATCCGTCAGGGCCTGCTTGCCGGCTTTCAGGTTGCTCTCGATCATCACGCCGCAGATATCTCTGGAACCGTTTGCCAGTTGCCTGCAGACGTCCTCCGCGACGACCAGCTGGAGCGTGTGGTCCTTGTTGCTGTTGCCGTGGCTGAAGTCCACCATGACCCGCCCGGTCACGTTTGCCGAGCGTAAATTTCCCGTCGCGGCCTTGATCGCCGCCCCGGAGAAATTCGTGCCGTTGGAAGCGCCGCGCAATATCAGGTGGCAGCAATCGTTCCCGGTGGTCGCCACGATCGCGGAGATGCCCTGCTTGGTGACCGACAGGAAATGGTGCGGGCTTTGCGCAGCGCCGATGGCGTCTATGGCGATCTGTATGTTGCCGTCCGTCCCGTTCTTGAAACCCACGGGCATGGACAGGCCGGAAGCCAGTTCACGGTGCACCTGGCTTTCCGTGGTGCGGGCGCCGATCGCGCCCCAGGATACCAAGTCGGCAATGAATTGCGGCATGATCGTGTCCAGGAACTCCGAACCGGCCGGCAGGCCGGTTTCACCGAGGTCCACCAGCAGTTTGCGGGCGATGCGCAGGCCGGCGTTGATCTTGAAACTGTTATCCAGGTAGGGGTCGTTGATCAGGCCTTTCCAGCCCACTTTCGTGCGCGGCTTTTCGAAATAGACCCGCATGATGATGAGCAGGTCGTCCTGCAGGCGCCCGGCGACCTTGACCAGCCGGCCGGCATATTCGAGCGCGGCATCGGGATCGTGAATCGAGCAGGGCCCGACTATCACCAGCAGCCGGTCATCGCCGCCCTTGATGATATTACCTGCCGCCCTGCGGGTTTCAGCGACCAGGTTCGATACTTCTTCACTGATCGGCAGCTCCTCCATCAGGATGGCAGGAGACGTCAACGGGCGAAGCTCGGCAATTCTTAAATCGTCTGTAAGTTGAAACATCTTGCTTGTCTAACGCGGCTGCAACGCCGTACAGCCTGTCACCACCGGCAGGTTGAATGGCGCCAATTATACCCCAAAACTGTCCTTGTTAATGCTGGCATACCAGCTGCGGGCATAGTCGGCCTCGCTGGCGCGGTATTCCATGGATGCCTTGAGCGGACTTAACCCGCCTGCCCGTTCAACCGGCTTTATCCTGTTGTCCTCGTAGCGGTACATGCCGTTGACGGAGATCCCGTAATCCGGCGCCAGCAGGCTGTAACAGGTGTTGTGATAGAACATGGCGCCGGGTTCCTGCCCGCGCAGCAGCGCCGTGATCGCCAGGCTGCATGCCTTGGCCTGGCTGTTGGCCGAGGATGCCGATTTTGGCATGTTGCCGGCCAGGCAACTGTCGCCCAGGACGTGGATACCCGGGACAAGGGTGGATTCAAACGTCTGGTGGTCAACCGGACACCAGCCGGTTTCATCGGCCAGTCCGTGGTCGAGCGCCAGGCGGCCGGCCTGCTGGAACGGGATGACGTTGGCCACGTCCACCCTGAATTCACCCGCTTCCGCGTGCAGGGACATGCGCGCCGGGTCGACGCCTCTGACCAGGCCCCCGGCGGATATCGGGATGCGTTCAATCATACCAGGATAGAGCGAATTCCAGCCCTCCTCGAACAAATCATGCTTGGAAAAATGTTCATTGGCATCCAGGATCAATATCTTGGCGCGCGGGTTGGCCCGCTTCAGGTAATACGCCGCCAGGCTGGCCCGTTCATAGGGACCGGGCGGACAGCGGAACGGCGTGCCGGGCACGACGATGGCAAACACGCCGCCGGCGCGCATGGCGGCCAACTGTCGCTTCAGCAGCGCAAGCTGTTCACCGCCGCGCCAGGCATGAGGCATGACGGAGCTGGCCGCTTCATCGTAGCCGGAGAAGATGTGCTCCCAGAGAAAACTGATGCCCGGGGAGATTACCAGGCGCCGGTAGGGCAGGGCGCTGCCGTCCGCCAGCGTGACGACGCGCTTGTCCGGGTCTATGGCCGTCGCCTCGGCATGGACGATGTCGACCCCGTAGTTGTGTTTCAGTGCGGTGTAATCCAGGATCGTCGATGCTTGCTCCTCGATACCGCCCAGCACGGCATTGCTGAACGGGCAGGTCTGGTAGCGCGTCCGCATCTCGACCAGCTTAACGTTGACGCCCGGGTCAAAGTAACGGATATACCTGGCGCAGGTGGCCCCGCCGTAACCGCCCCCGATGACGACGACCCGGGGAGCGCCCTTGCCGGGCGGCCGCGCACAGGCCGGGACAACCCCGGCGCCGAGCGCTGCGCCCGCGGCGGCGGTGTTGGCCAGGAAACGGCGGCGCGAGAGGGGCATATCAGCGCGCCTCACTGCCGAACATGGCGCTGATGCCGTCGATTTCGGCGCCGGTGAGCGCCTTGCTGATACGGTTCATGATGGTTCCCCGTTCCCGGTCTGACTTGTAGGCGTTCAGCAGTTGTTTTATCTCGGCAGCGCTCAGGCCGTCGAGCCGCGGTATCGCCGCGGCCTTCCCGTTGCCGGCGCTGTGACAGGTAAGGCAGGTCGTTGTAATCAGCCTGAGATAACGGTCATCCGCACCCTGCCCCTCACTGGCGTTTACGGGATGCAAGGCAGCGAGAGTTTGCAGGAGCAGGACGATATACGAAAATTTATACACCTTGCTGATAGATTGCATGGCGCAAGAGAATAACAGTGATTGACCGGGTAAGACAAATATTGCCTGCACCCAAGGGCAGGGTGTGCTCCTGATATTTGGGGTCAGAGTAAAAATACCCGGCAGTGAATCGACGTCGCCGGTAACATTGACGGTATTTTTACTCTGACCCCAAATATACGCGTTCAGGCTGCGGTAAGTTCATCCAGCAGCGGGCCTGAAACGCTGATCACGCCGGGTCTGGGCAGTGCGCCGCCACCGTCGGGCCAGTGGCTGTCCAGTGCGTCCGCCGAACGGGAGTTTTCCCCCGGGTGCTGCACCGACAGGAACAGCGTGCGCCCGTCCGGGCTGAAAGTGGGTCCGGTCAGTTCGGCTCCCCGCGGGGCAGAGGCCACCTGTACCGGTATTCCCGCATGAATACCCGACATGGGGATGTAGAACAGGCCGTTGTTTTTGAAAGGCTGGTAAGGCGGCAGATACAGTGCGTCGGATGCGATATCCGTACACATCCAGAGGTTCCCCCGCGGGTCGAACACCAGGTTGTCCGGGCAGGCAAACCCGTTCTCCCGGCCACCCGCCAGGAACGTACCTGCAACAAACTCCTGGGCGGACGGATCATTGTCCTGTTCCTCCAGCTTGAGGATGGAGCCGTAAGGACGGTTCCAGTGTTTGGTGAGGGAAACCAGCACAGCGCCGGTGTGCGGGTCGATCTCGATATCTTCGGGGCGGTCCTGGGGCGTGGCGCCGGCCAGCTTCGCCGCCTCGCGGGTGCGGACCAGCAGTTCCGTCTGCGACCCGAACGCCTGTTGCAGGCGCGTGTCCTGCGCCACGTCCAGCGGCAACCAGCGGCCCCGGTCCGTATCGGCCGCGTACAGGACACCCCGCGCCAGCGAACCGGGTTCGCCGCCAATGAACTTGTAGATGTGTTCGTCGGTCTTGTCATCGCCCATGTAAACCACCGGACGCCCGTCCCGGGCCAGGGTCACGGTTGCGCCTTCATGGGCAAACCGGCCCAGGGCGGTGAGCTTGTTTGCCGCGCCCGTGAACGGGTCCACCTCCACCACCCAGCCGTAGTGCTCGGGCGGGTAATCGAGATAGCGCTCCCAACCGATGAGACTGCCTTTTACATGGAGGCGTTCACCCGTATCGAAACTGACGTCACCGTAGAAGAAATGGAAGTTCTCCTCGCAGGTGAGCAGCGTGCGCCAGGGGGTCACGCCGCCGGCGCAGTTGCCGAGGGTGCCGACCGCTTCACGGAACCCGGCAACGGGTTCTTCCGAGATTATCGGTATCCGGGTCGCGCCGGTTATGCGCCGGTTGAACCGGTCATCCGGGACCAGGCGCCAGCGCCCGTCCTGCCTGCTGATGCGGACGATGCTGCCGCCCACCTCCAGGACTTCCCGTTCGACATCCTCCCTGGATTTCTCTGCCGGGTCGCGGGGGGAGGCAAAATAACCGGACAGCACCTCTTCGTGGTTCACCCACAACAGGCCGTCGCGGGGATTGCCGTCGATGGGGAAGAACGCGGTGTAGTCATTGTTGAAGCCGAAGCGATCGCCCCTGCTGTTGATCGGGTCCGCCCAGGAAACCAGCAGTTCGTATTCCAGCCCGCCGGCCAGGACCACCTCGTCGTCCGTACCCGGCGCCACCGGAGTGATGCCGGCGATCAAGGACGCATGCTCCCGATCGGCGCAGGATACGGCCGGCAGGGCGACCGCGGCCGCGCCCATGGTCCTGCCCATGAAGCTGAGAAATTCGCGCCGGGACCAATTACTTTTCATCATATTCCGATGTTTTACCACAGAGAACCCGGAGGGCACAGAGAAAATTTACCGGTGTTCTCCGTACCCTTCCCGGTTAACCGGCCTGTGATCGCCGCGCCCTGGAGGCTTCAGCCAGTGAGGCGATCAGGTCCGCGGAGTCATCCCAGCCCAGGCAGGCGTCGGTGATGCTCTGGCCGTATACAAGCGCCTGTCCCGGCTGCGCGTCCTGGCGGCCTTCCTTGAGGTGGCTTTCGATCATGACGCCGAAGATCCTGCCGTCGCCGTCATGGACCTGGCTGCAGATGTCAGCGCCCACCTGCAGTTGATTCTTATGTTTTTTCTCACTGTTGGCATGGCTGAAGTCCACCATGATGCGGGCCGGCAGGCCGGCGGCAGTCAACTCGGCGGCGGTGGAGTCAATACTCCAACGGTCAAAGTTGGGACGTTTCCCGCCGCGCAGGATCACATGACAGGCATTGTTGCCGGTGGTGGTGTAGATCGCCGAATTTCCCTCTTTGCGCATTGACAGGAAGTTGTGCGGAACCGCGGCCGCACGGATGGCGTCCACGGCGATTTTCACGGAACCGTCGGTGCCGTTCTTGAACCCGACCGGGCAGGACAGTCCGGAGGCCAGTTCCCGGTGTACCTGGCTTTCCGTGGTGCGGGCGCCGATGGCGCCCCAGCTTACCAGGTCGGTGACGTACTGGGGCGTGATGATATCAAGGAATTCGGTACCGGCAGGGACACCCATCTCGTTCAAATCCAGCAGCAGGCTGCGGGCGAGGCGGACCCCCTTATTGATATGGAAACTGTTGTCCAGGTCGGGGTCGTTGATCAGCCCCTTCCAGCCCACCGTCGTCCTGGGTTTCTCAAAGTACACCCGCATCACGATGAGCAGGTCGCCCCGGTATTTTTCGATCAGCTCTTCAAGTCGGCCGGCGTACTCCCTGGCCGCGCTGACGTCGTGTATGGAACAGGGTCCGGCCACCACCATCAGGCGGTCATCGGTCCCGTTCAGCAGGTTGCCGATCGCCTGCCTGGTGTGCCAGGTCGTTTCCGCCGCGGTCCCGGTTATCGGGATCTCCTCGCAGATTTCCGTCGGCGGCGTGACGGCCTTGATGGAGGCGATGCGTAAATCGCTGGTTTCACGCATGACGGGTTAACCCGGCGGCCAGGTGAAGGATCGCCCGCCCAGGACGTGCAGGTGCAGGTGAAACACGCTCTGGCCAACGCCGGCGCCGTTGTTCACGACCACCCTGAAGGCATCCCCGATGCCCTCATCCATCGCCACCTTGTTGGCGGTCAGCAGCAGGTGGCCCAGCAGCGCTTCATCGCTTTCTGCGGCATCCACAAGCCGGGCTATTGCCTGCTTCGGGATCACCAGGATATGCACGGGCGCTTGGGGATTGACGTCCCTGAACGCCAGGCAGCGGTCATCTTCGTAAACGATATCGGCGGGAATCTCCCGCCTGATTATTTTCGCAAAAATTGTCTCTGTCATGGCGATTCTATGTCCAGACTGAAAAGGCGAGTTATAATAGCAGGGAGCACGACAAGTAAAAAGCGCTTTGACATAGCAGCAGGGGACGCAGAAGGGGACAGATTTAAATCTGTCCCCGATTGCCTTGCTTTCTGAAAGCGCGGCGGGAACCGCTAAGAGAGGATATTATTCGTGGACCACTGCGGACATAACCAGGTGAAGACAGACACCGCGTCAACCGCGGCGACGGTCACGCTGCATTGCCTGGCAGGCTGCTCCATCGGCGAGTTCATCGGCCTCGCCATCGGCGTGGAGTTCGGCCTGTCGGTAGCCGCCACCGTGACCCTGGCGACGGTACTGGCGTTCATCACGGGTTTTGCATTGACCCTGTATCCCCTGGTTTACCGCAGGGGCATGACGGTGGCGCTGGCCTTCCAGACGGTTTGGATCGGCGAAGTGATCTCGATCGGCGTGATGGAGATTGCCATGAACGTCACCGACTACCTGGTCGGCGGCATGTCCGCCACCTCGATGTTCGATGCTATTTTCTGGATCGGGTTCGCCGCTGCCCTGGTAGCCGGGTATATCTTTGCCTACCCCGTCAACTATTACATGGTGAAGCGCAACATGCCGCGCTGCCATTAACCTAGAGTTTCTCCAGTCTGGCCATGAGTCCGGGCAGAGAAATGACCGTCGTCTCGTTTTTGATGGTAAATTCATCATCGCCCCCGTAAACAACAAACTTTTCGGTGGCGTTAATATCTTTCGCTCCTTGATGAAACCCCGATTTAACTTGCGGGACCATGCCATGCTTGATATCTATCGCCCATAACTCTCTGCTTGACAGCTTAAGGACGAGGTCGATTTCGGCCCCCGCGGCGGTACGGTAGAAATAAGACTCGATATGGTTTGGCAGAACGGACAGGATATTGTCAATTACAAAACCCTCCCAGCTTTTCCCCAGGACGGGATTGGCCAACAGGTCGTCATAGTCCGAAATGCCCAGTAACCGATGCAGAATTCCACTGTCCCGGATATAGAACCGGGGCGATTTGACCAGGCGTTTTTTAACGTTCCCGTACCAGGGATGCAGCCGGCGCACCAGCAGGAGATCCACGAGGATGTCCAGGTAATGCCGTATTGTCTTTCCATCGACCTCCAGGTTGCCGCCCAGTTTCAGGTAATTCAAGGTTTCTCCCTGGAGGTGGGCGATCATGGTCCACAAACGTCTTAAGCGAGCGGCCGGCACCCGGAACCCCATTTGCGGGACATCACGTTCCAGGTAGGTACGGATCAACATTTCGAGCCACTCCATGCTGACGGTATCCGACGAGGCCAGGTAGCTGTTCGGTAAACCGCCACGCAACCACAACCTGTGAAGATCGTGCGACCTGTCGTGCTGCGCCTCCAGAATATTGAAACCACCCAGTTCCATATAACTGATACGTCCCGCCAGACTTTCGGAAGATTGGCGCATCAAATCCATCGAGGCGGATCCGAGCAGCAGAAATTGCTCTCCTTGTCTGTTCGCCCGCCGGTTTTTATCGATAAGTCCGCGCAATGTCATAAACAGGTCCGGCGCCCGTTGGATCTCGTCGAGAATAATCAGCTTGTCACTGTGCAGGGGCAGGAAGGACAGCGGGTCCTGCAGCTTGACCAGGTCGTCCGGCGCTTCCAGGTCCAGGTAGATCGATTTGCGGGCCTTGCCCAGGGTCAGGGCCAGCGTGGTTTTTCCGACCTGGCGCGGGCCCAGCAACGCAACTGCGGGGAAGCGGCGTATGGTTTCTTTAAGTTTTTCTGTGATCCATCTGTTTATCATACCTTGCATTTTAGGAGACTATCTCCGAAAATACAAGGTATTTTGAGGTGCGATTGGAACCTGCCGCCGTGATGAAATAGTATAGGCAGGAAATCCACGCTGATAAATCCATGGGTAGTGACTTTTCAGACCTGCGGCAGGAATACCGCCACGTAGCGCTGCTCGAGCAGGACGCACATGCAGACCCGGTAGAACAGTTCAAGGACTGGTTCGGGCAGGCCGTGGATTACGGCGTGCCGCTGCCCAACGCCATGGCGCTGGCGACGGTGACGACGGACGGCAAGCCGACGCTCAGGTTCGTCCTGTTAAAGGACGTCAGCGACCGGGGGTTTTCCTTCTACACCCACTCCGTCAGCGTGAAAGGCAGGCAAATAGCGGATAACCCGGACGTGGCCCTGGTGTTTTACTGGACGCAGATGCACAGGCAGGTGCGCATAGAAGGCAGGGCATACCTGTTTGCCGGCGAAGAGGCGGATGCCTACTTCGATACCCGGCCCTACGACAGCCGGGTCGCGGTCTGGGTGGCGGACCAGAGCGTTGAGGTGAAAAGCCGGGAGTTTCTCGAGGACAGGTTGACCGAGCTTACCGAACAGTATGCGGGCGACCCCGTGCCGCGTCCCGCCACCTGGGTCGGCTACCGCGTCGTGCCGCACAGCATGGAATTCTGGCAGGGCAGGGAAAGCCGGTTACACGACCGGCTGCTGTATACCCGGGAAGACGGCGGCTGGAAGATCGTCAGGCTGGCACCTTGAAGAGCTGATGTGATGAATCCCATCGTCAAGCTGTCACGGCGCGAGTTTGTCAAGACCACCGGCCTGCTGGTGCTGGGCGTCTCGATGGCGGGTTGCAGCCGCGGGAACAACCTGGCACAGACCGGTGCCGGGGCCGGAACGGCACCATCGTGGTCCCCGGATGTTTTCGTCAGCATCGATGCCGCCGGCACTGTGCATATCGTTTCGCACCGGTCCGAGATGGGCCAGGGAATTCGCACCAGCCTGCCCGCCATCGTCGCGGATGAACTGGATGCCGACTGGGCGCGGGTCAGGGTGGTGCAGGCCCCGGGTGATCCGGTATATGGGGACCAGAACACCGACGGCTCGTGGTCCGTGCGCGGCTTCCTGGAGCGCATGCGCAGCGCCGGCGCCACCGCCAGGCAGATGCTCGAGCAGGCGGCCGCAGACCGCTGGCAGGTCGATGTAGCCGAATGCCGGGCGCACCTGCACCAGGTGTTGCATGACGCAAGCGGCCGCGCCCTGGATTACCGGGACCTGGTTGCCGCCGCGGCCGAATTGCCCGTTCCCCAACCGGACCGGTTAAGGTTCAAGCCGGACCATGAGTTTCACTATATCGGCAAGGACGTGCCCATGGTCGACACGGACGATTTCCTGCAAGGCCGGGCTGTATACGGGATCGACGCCAGTGTCCCGGGGATGAAATATGCTGCGATTGCACGGTGCCCGGTTGCATTGGGACGCGTGAAGTCCTTTGATGCACAGGAGGCGCTGGCGCTCAAAGGCGTAAGCCGGGTGATCGAAATCAAGGCTGCCGAAGCGCCGGCTGAATTCCAGGCGCTCGGCGGCATCGCGGTGATTGCCGACAACACTTGGGCAGCGCTGGAGGGGCGCCGGAAACTGAAAATCGAGTGGGACGCGGGCGACAACGGGGATTATGACTCCGATGACTACCGGATGCAGTTGCTGCGCACTGTCCGGCAACAAGGCGATCTCAGGCGCAACGAGGGTGATGCCTTGCAGGCCCTCGACACGGCCGCCTCGACGCTGGAAGCCGAATATTACACCCCGCATCTCGCCCATGCGCCGATGGAGCCGCCCGCGGCGCTGGCCTCGGTGACCGCTGACGGATGTGAGATCTGGGCGCCGACACAGGCCCCGCAATCGGTGATTCCCTACGCGGCCGGGCTGACCGGTCTCGAGCCCGGGCAGATCAAGGTGAACGTGACCCTGCTTGGCGGGGCGTTCGGCCGCAAATCCAAGTGCGACTTCATCAACGAGGCGGTAATCCTGTCCAAAGAAATCGGGGCGCCGGTCAAGGTGGTATGGAGCCGCGAAGACGATATCCGCCACGGCTATTACCATGCACCCAGCGCCCAGTACCTGAAAGCCGGCATTGCTGGCAGCGGCGCGGTGACGGGATGGCTGCAGCGCACCGCTTTTCCCCCGATAAAGTCGACGTTCGACACCGGTGCCGTGTACCCGGCCGATTGGGAACTGGGGCAGGGTTCGGTGAGCATGCCGTTTGCCATCGACAACATCAGGGTCGAGGCGGGCGCGGCGCCGGCGAAGATCCGCATCGGCTGGCTCAGGTCGGTCTGCAATATCTTCCAGGCATTTGCCGTGTGCAGTTTCGCCGATGAGATTGCCTATGCGCGCGGTCGCGACCCGCTGGAGAATTACCTGGACCTGCTCGGCCCGGACCGGGTTCTCGATTTCTCGGGATACGGCATGGAAGGCGCGGAGGGTTATACGTTCGATACCGCGCGCCTGCGCCACGTTGCCGAACTGGCGGCGGAACAGGCCGGCTGGGGCAGAAAACTTGCGCCGGGCCACGGCCTGGGGTTTGCCGCGCATTACAGTTTCCTGAGTTATACGGCAGCGGTGATAGAGGTCTCGGTCGGCGCGGACGGCCATTGGCGCGTCCCGCGCGCCCATGTCACGTTCGATTGCGGACTGGCGGTAAACCCGGACCGGGTGCGCTCGCAACTGGAGGGCGCGGTGGTTTTCGGTATCGGCCTGGCCCGCGACGGTCTTATCTCCGTGGCTGACGGCCGGGTGGTGCAGGGCAACTTTGACGATTATCCGCAGCTGCGCATGGACATGTCTCCCGCAACTTCAATCCACCTGGTGCAAAGCAGCGCGCCGCCGGCAGGCGTGGGAGAGCCGGGGGTCCCGCCCATAGCCCCGGCGCTTGCCAACGCCATCTATGCCGCGACGGGGAAACGCCTGCGCGAGATGCCGTTCGGCGCCCGTATCACTGCCTGAAAACCTGCAGGCGTTACGGTCAAGCGGGAATCAATGAGGATCCCCAGCCGGGATGGTCCGGTACGTTCCGTACCCGGACTCCGCCTCAGCCGTGGGGAAAAGGAGGTGTACCGGAAAAGTCCGGGCCTGACAAACGGGGTTCCTCGCCTGCTTCCCATAGCGGCAGGCTGAACTGCGCCCGGTAACCGGCGGCAGGGGCCTGCTCGAACGGAACGGTCACATCGCCCATGACCACCATTTCCACCCTGGCTTCAGCAGCGCCGAACCTGGCGATGGTATAGCCCCGGGCGGTGCTGTCCGCGTAGCGGATATCCGTTCCCTGTGAGCGCGGCAACGCCTGTGCGCCGCGGGCCTGGTACGACAGCGCCGCGGCAACGCCGTCCTGCAGGGTCAGGTTCCATACCGGTATTTCCTTGCCGTTCTCCAGCCGGTACACCAGGGGCGCGAATTCATCATCATTCCGGGCCCTGGTAAAAGCGTCCTCGTACATCGACTCAGCACTGATGCAGGTGGTACTGAACTCGGCGCAAACCGCCGCTGTGCCCGGGTCATCCCGGCGCGCCCTGAGCAGGCCGGCAGCATGGAGGTGATGGTCGCCGCTCAGGGACACGACCCCCGTTATCCCTGCCCTGCCTATGAACTCGAGCAGGCTGCGCAACTCGTGGGGGTAACCGCCCCATGAATCGATGCTGAACAAGCTGTCCTCATGGCCGGGGGACGGCACTTGAGACAGGTCGACGTGAAACGGCAGCGCCGGCATCGAATTGGCCCATACCTTCCAGGTGGCCCCGGACTCCTTCAGTTGTTCCAGGAACCACGCCTTCTGCGCCTCACCCAGTATCGTGCCGGCAGGCCGGTGCAGTGCCGGGTTGGGCATGTTGCCGTCGCCATAGGGGAGGAATTCAGGCGGGTTGCCGTCCCGGTAGTCACGCCCGCCGTCGGCAATCTCAACCAGTTTCACCGGGTTCATCGGCAGCCCCAGTTGCTTGTGGAGGTCCGCGGGAAGACAGTGGGGGGAGCGGTAGCTGCGGTTGTCCGTGAGGACCACGTCCAGCAGCGTGCCCCAGCGCAGGCGCCGGTAGATGCACAGGGAATCGACGGCCGCGTCGTTGTCCTCCTCCTCGCTGCCGCCAAGGTCTCCTGCCACAAAGTCGTGGGCGGGCCCGCCGCCCCGGGCGTCGCTGAGCACCATGGGTATGAACTCGAACCAGGCCTGGTTCGCATTCAGCTTGCGCTGCGGGTCGGGACGGTTTTCACCGCCATAGGTGCTGTAGGACTGGTAGCCGTTGTTGCTGAACTCGTGGTCGTCCCAGGTGCAGACGAACGGCCAGCGCGCCCGTGCGGCCTGCAGGTGCGGGTCGCTGAGATAGGTCTTGTACAGGTGCCGGTAATCCGCCAGGGAAACGGCGTAATCGTTGCTGTCGACGTTGGCGCCGTCGGGGAACGGAGGCGGCAACCGCGGCTGGTCGCCGCCGCGATAACGCCGCGGGAAGACGCGTTCGTAGATGAAATCACCGGTGTGCAAGACGAAATCTATCTGTTCGCCGATGGGCGCGGCCATATCATCGGCCAGCATGCGCGCCCAGGAGCCGTAAAACCCGCTCTCGTAGTTCTGGCAGGCGGCAAGCGCCACCGTGACCGGCGCCGCGGCATCGGGATGGGGTGCAGTCCGGGTCCTGCCGGTTACCGAACGGTTGCCGTCCTCACCCAGGAAGCGGTACCAATAGGTCTGCCCGGGTTCGAGGTTATCGACGAAGACGCGCAGGGTGTAGTCACTGGTCTTGTCCGTGCTGAGCGGGGCCTGCAGCACCAGGCCGGTAAAGTCCGGGTCCTGCGCGACCTGCAGGGACAGCGCAACGGTATCGGCGGGGCTGTCCGGTTCGGCGCGGGTCCACAGCATCACCGCGTCAGGCTGGGGGTCACCCGACGCAACACCCTGGGGGAAGCGCAGGCGTTGCGGGCTGCCCGTCAGCTTGATGGCGGCCCGCACACCGGCGCTGAGCAGGAAAGTGCCGGATGAGAGTAAACCCAGCAGTTGGCGGCGGTTCAGGATCATATTTTCCATTTGCAGTACATGGTTTGTGAATACATCTTACTGCTATGCGGGGGTGGTGTCGATGTGGAGAGGCCGGGGGCAGAAGCTGGGCAGATCTTCTTGTGCCGGAGTACGAACTCCGCCCCTTGCCTGGAAGAAACGGAGGACACCATGCCCGTTTTTGACATTGCCGATTGTATTAATGACACCTGCCCGTGGTCGGGAAAGCCGGTGCAGGCCGACTCGCTGATCGAGTATCATGGTCAGGTCGCCGGGTTCTGCAATCCAGGGTGTCATGGCAAGTTTGAGCCTGGCGTGATCCCCACCGCTGGCAGCGATTGATACGAATAGAGAGAAAAACGTATTGACCTTACCTATTTTGGGTTGTATTATGCCTAATATGGGTATAGAAGGTCCCCCACTTAGCCCGTCTGCAAGCGGTCTGGCAAACGCGCTGTTTTCCACGACCCGGCAAAAGGTGCTGGCCTATCTTTTCGGTCATCCTGACCGCAGCTTTTATACCTCGGAGTTAATCGCACTTGCCGGCAGTGGTTCCGGCGCGGTGCAGCGGGAATTGTCGCGCCTTGCGCAATGCGGCCTGGCAACAGTGAACCGTATAGGCAAACAGACACACTATCAGGCCAACACCAAATCACCCATATTTGAAGAACTGTGTAATATCGTGGACAAAACAGTGGGGCTGGTTGTACCAATTCAAAGCGCCCTCGCTCCACTTCAGCATGATATCAGCGCCGCGTTCATCTACGGTTCGGTCGCCAAACACATGGACCACGCAAGCAGTGATGTCGATGTGATGATTATCAGCGAAACACTGACTTATGCTGACACCTATTCGGCGCTTGAAGCCGCGACCTCCCGCATCCTGAGAACGGTTAACCCAAGCCTGTACTCTCATGGGGAATTCAGCCGGCTGCTGCAAAATGACAACGCATTCATCAGGCGAGTCATGGAGCAGCCGAAGCTGTGGATTATAGGAACTGAGGATGACCTCCCCGCTGGATAATCTTTGCGGCCCGGGCATGGATCTGGCGCGTGAGGCGCCGGACGAACAGGAATATGCCGGCCTCATAGAAGACGGCCTGAAAAAACTGAATGATTCCAGGAACCCTGATCTGTTTTTGGGCAGTCGCTTTGACCTGGCTTACAATGCCGCATTTTCCCTGTCCCTTGCCGCATTGCGCCGACTCGGTTACAGGCCTGTCAACAAACGCTTTATTGTTTTTCAAGTGTTGCCGCATACATTGAGCCTGGGACCGGAAGTCTGGAGAGTGCTGGATAATTGCCACAATTTGCGCAATAAGAATGTATATCACGGTGTCGTTAACATAGATGACCGGTTGGTCGAGGACCTTATTGATGCCTGCCTGAAGGTCGCGGGGAAAATCACTGCATTGAGCCTGTAACATGCACATGAGCATGAGCATGCCGAGAACACCTGGGGGCAGATAACAATACCGTGAGCTGTAACCCGAAGCCGTCCTGCTCCTCACCTAAATATTCAGTCAGTTTCAAGCATAGATAAATTGTCTGAAGCTTCATCTGGATTAGTTGTCGTTTGTCGGATGATGCCGGGATTACAAACTGTAGTAATCAGTTGCAATTCGATAAGCACGATGGGTCGTCAGGGATTCGAACCTTAATTATAACCTATTGATTTATAATACGTTTATAAACTACTTTACATATCGTACCAACGAAAAAACCAACAGACGATCGAGATGCAACAGCCTTTCAGTCGATATTATAGGCTATTTATTCTCCAGTTATTTTACCTCCCACTTTATTTTTGGACTCTCCTTACTTCTGGGCGCGACTCAATTTATGGGAGGAGATCACCAACAGTTTCTATGTCCATAATCCAAGCAGGAGGTACTCTTGAGTAAAACACCATGCCACAGTCGACTTCCAAGGTTTCACATTGGAAATTCGGATACGCCAGTGTGTAGCTCCAAACCTTAAGAAAATCGTCGACTAGATTGGGCACATCTCCCCTTGCTAGGCGTTCCTCAATGGTGAAATGGCGATTCGCTGCGTTCAAAGCGTCAGAACCAGGAACAGCAACCCGGATTATTCTTGCGTTTCCATCGTTTCGAAGGAGTTCCTTCCCATCCTCACCGAGAAGAGCGTATGCTACATGCTGATCGACTTCAGCCCCATAAATTAGGTAGTGATTGAAGCCCCTGTACAATCCACACCGGGAGAGTGTTAAATGAACCTGTCCCTCTCTGCACCCGGCTTTACTGCCAGTTCCATACTGGCCTAGGGTTTCGTCAAGGCAGGGCTCCACTTGGCTCCACTGCGGATGTGGCGAGAGAGCTCTGACGAGGCGAGTTCGTCGTACATTAGTATTCAGTGGCAACAGACCCTCTGAGCGAATTGAACTAACATCCGCATCGGTTAGCCGGGTTCCATGATAACCTACGAGTGTTGTTGACCGAAGCCACGTGAGCGTCAAATTAATGATTTGGTTTCGGTTGGTCAAGTCAAATAAAAGGTCTCTTGCATCCTCGATAAACTGGGGCGCTTCGCTGACAAGCTGGTTCAGGACTGACTCGGTTAGATGTTCTTCGAGTGTGTCGTAGAGTTGCAGCCCCCAGACTTGGTTGTCATCAAAATCGAGCATTACGTTATCAAACTAACTGACCAAATAAATTCTGGGGACACAATACTGAATAATACTGCTGTTGTATCGCTCCGATTTTTTCTTTTTCAGAATTGACTGTATCTCAGAATTAAGTACTGTGTTCCCAGAATTTACAGAATTTGCTCAAATCATAGGGTTTATCATGCGTGATTCATATGAACGATTTTTCTCGAAATTCCATATCACGAAGGAACAGTTCTTCGACTTTGGTCTTCAGGAAACCATTTATGCTCCACTGGAAGATGCTAAAGCAAGTTGGGAAAGATTAAAGGAGCGAATTCACACCAACCAAACTGTTTATATGCGCGGCTTTGGTCGAAACGCTAGTAGCAGCCATTTGTTTCAGGAGTTCTACAAGCATGTTCTGGGTAACGGGAAAGTTCAAATTGACTCGACCAACAACGCAGAGCCAACAAGGGTCATTCGTGGTTTAACGCGCCATTCTAAAGATGGGAATGACAAGCACGAGTTGATTAGAAATTATCAGGTCTCCCACATATTCGGAAGAACCAAGAATATCTTTGCATTCACTGCTTCTTGGAACATCGTGTACCTACCAAAGCTCATAGATCCGTTCACAGGGCATGAGGCAAAGGGCGAGTTTGTTGATGAATACCAGCAGCTATTCCAACAAGAGAGTTACACTCGTTTCAAACCCCTGATTGAGGACTACAATCAGTTGATGATGGATAAAGTCTTTCAGGCCAAGGTGGATAAATACCTTAGAGAGATATCGCATAGCGGCCACTATTCTGAATCAGATACAGAGAAACTGACTAAATCAGTCCAAGAAGAACTTTCGCCAATTACCGTTTCTCATACCTAGGGTAATTCTTGGGACAATCAGGAGAATAGCATTGGAAAAATTCCGCGTACAACCGCAAGACATTGAGGTATCACCCGGAACTCCGTTTGAGCATGACAAGCTCGACCGAAAAGTGACGGTAGAGACGCTCACCCAACTGGTTGGTTCCATTGAAGGCCCTTGTGTACTGGCATTAGATGCCTTATGGGGAGCTGGTAAGACTACATTTCTCAATATCTGGGCACAGTACCTGCGTGACGAGGAATTCACAGTTGTTAAGTTCAACGCCTGGGAAACAGATTTCTCAGGGGACCCCTTTGTGGCGCTCTGTACCGAAATGACTACGAGCCTCGATAAGCTCAGTGCAATGGAGGATACGAAATTATCTGAGAAAGTCGCCAGCGTGAAAAAGTCATCGCAAGTGGTAATTCAACACGTCATTTCAGGTACGGTTCGTAATATGACTTCAGGGATGATAGATATAAATCAGATGTCGGCAGCTATAGCAGGGCAGTCTGCAGAGCCCCAGCGTTTCGTCGAATATCGTGAAGCGAAGAAGGCGCTTGAGGATTTTAAGGGAAGGCTGGAAGAGTTAGCCTGTGCACTCGGTAAAATGGACCGAAGACCTTTAATCGTGATGATTGATGAGCTGGACCGATGTCGCCCCACTTATGCAGTCGAACTCCTGGAAACCACCAAGCACCTGTTTTCAGTAAGACAAATTGTCTTCGTGCTGGCGGTTAATCGCGAACAGTTGGTACGTGCCGTTCAAGGTCTTTACGGAAGCTCCTTTGATGCTGAGAAATACCTACGCCGGTTTTTTGATATAGACATTCGTCTCCCCCAGCCTGAGCGGGATAAGTACGTTTCCAATTTGCTTGATTCTACAGGCATCCAGGATTCGGATACACATAGACTTTTACAATCATTTCTTGGGGCATCTGAACTCTCTCTCCGAGATGTTGCCCAGGCCGTACACCGTCTTGGTCTGGTGCTCAACTCATTACCAAATAACAACGTCTCAGTCGCCAGATTAGCAGCCATTGCTCTGATTTTGCGTACTCTTAATGAGCGCCTCTATCGTCAGTTTATTCGCATAGAATTTTCAGAAGACGTTAAAGAAATTACGGACAGAGAGCTTGCGGATGAGATATTCCGCAACCCTGCAATAAACCCCTTGCGATGGACAAAAGAAGGTATTTATTTGCAAGTTGGCATTGCTCTGGCGTACAAGGAGTTGTCAGGTAAGCTTCATGATGATACAGGACTGGAAGAGGTAATTGAAAAAGGTATTAAATCTCAAGAAGACGCATTTCACAGTATAACGTTACGACAAGCTAAGCCGGATGCTGTCAATACGTTGTGGGAAAGTGTAATAAATGCTTCGGACGACAATATTAGTGTGTTTAACGATGCATACCGACTTGTCGAATTGTTCTCATCTATCCAGGAATGACTATCTGCTGAGTTTGATTAACACTCTATGAGTATGTTCTCTATTCCCTGCAAATAACTAAAATGCCGCAATGATTATGATAACGGATCATAACAAGTTCACTGGAATTGCTCAGTTCTGGGACAGGTTTCTGAGGGGTCAGACCAGTTCAGACCGACAGAAGTTACTGATTATGAAAGGAAACCATCGACATAGACCAACAGTTAGACAGGTCCGACCCCATCCTGCCACATTAAGCCAAAGAATGGAGTTTTTGCAACGTATCGGGGTATTGACGAACCAGCATAATCAACGCAGCAGCCTGCGTGTTCGGCTTGGCCCGTCCCTGCTCCCAGTTTTCCAGAGTGCGTACAGACACGCGAATATGGCGGGCAAACACCGCTCGTGACACGTTGAGTTGCTCCCGGGTCTCCCGGATTAAGCCCGCGTCAATCGACAGCGGCGGCAAGTCTTGTACCGTATGGGTTCGTAACGTGATTTTCCCTTCACGATGTGCGCGCATGTCTTCAATGCCCTGAATAAGTTCGTCAAACAGTTTACGTTTCTTGGTCATTGCGATTTTCTCCTGGCGGCCAGCTCTGCCTGCAGCATCCGCTTCAGCGTGCGTTTTTCTTCAGCGCACAAATCAATCATCTCATCTTTATTGTAGATAGTGACAAGCCAGACCTGATAATCGGACAGTAAATAGTAATATATAACCCCGTTTCCCTTTGCCTCGCTTGGGGTCATGCCAGCGTAGTTTCCGAAACCCTCCCGTACCAGGCATAACGTCTCCACGCAGAGGGTCATTCATCAACGCATGTTGCATCCTCTGGAAATCTTCGTCACTCATATAATCAGCCAACAGTCGGGTAAACAACTGAGATTCAACAAATACCAGGTCCACAAGATGTGATTATACGCAGTATGCGTACACCGTCAAATATTGTTCAAATTCATAATCCAGGGTGTTTTCCAAGCACGTCCTGGGACTATAAGCGGCATGCCTTAAAGTAACGGGGTCTGGAATTCCCGGGGCGGTTCAGCGTTCCGGGTGATGACATAAAGAGAATTCTCAATGCTGCTCCCGGTAAATAGGTTGAAAGTGGTAAGTTCGACTCTCCCGAATCCTCGTCTGCGCTTGCGGTCAATATCTTCGGGTTCTTTCTCCACAGGGCTGTCGATCTGCCGTTGTTGCCGGGTTGTGGTCGTGAGATGTAGCCCGCCAAGTCGCTATCGCTGGAAGCGATGGCCCGGTTTCCGTGGAGTGGAGGGCGCCATCGAACAGAGTTACAGCACACTCAGTAAAAAAACATGGATGTTTCCAAAAAATGATGTTAATTCCAGCATAAAGTGTATAATACACATACCTCTACACATTAATCATGGTTTTCCCCGATGCGAACCAACATTGTTTTGGATGATGAATTGGTACGTGAAGCATTTGCTCTCACCGGTATTCATACCAAGCGCGAATTAATTCATACCGCGCTACAGGAATTAATTCGTAAACACAAAAAAAAGGATCTCACTGATCTGGCGGGGAAAATTCAATTGCAGGACGATTTTGATTATAAAAAACTCAGGGAATTGAGCCGTGATACTGGTTGATACATCAATCTGGATTGCCCTGTTTCGGGACAAAACGGGCAGGGAAAAATCCAATCTTAAAAAATGGACTGCCGATGATGATGTAGTATTGACCCGGTTTAATCAGTTGGAATTGCTCCAGGGATGCAAAGACGAGCAAGAATGGAATACACTCGCCAGGTATCTTGACGTCCAGGATTATGTTGAGACAACGAATACAACCTGGCCCGCTGCAGCCCGGATCTATTTCGACTTGCGCCGCCAGGGCAAGATCGTGCAAAGTCCGGTAGATTGTTGCATTGCTCAGCTTGCAATAGAAAGCGATGCTTTGCTTATTCACAGGGACGTCGATTTCGTGACAATCGCTACCATAAGACCACTGAAACACCTGAAACTTTAGAGGGGGGTTTTAATGGGGCGATGAGTCCGGATAATGAAATCATTGGTGTCTCAATTTGGAACACTTGACCTTCTCCCAACAAAAAGTGCTTCTTAGAGTTTAGGAACTTTCCCGATGCAGGCTTGACTGCCATGATTTTCTTTTATCATCAAAATGTGTAGGCACTTCACCACCCAGCTGGTTTTGATATCTTCGTCTTTGGAATACGGTCGGGAAACTGCGCAGTTTTCAGCATTGCCGGGTGGATATGAAGTACGTGACTTGCGACATCTTTCAATTTCGGCGCTACCTGCCAACGTCCAGGGCAAATGACAGACACAGGTTTTTTTCTCTCAGTAGTCACCATGCGGATAGGTGTTACAAGATCCGTATCATTTGTGATGACGACAGCCGCATCGAACATGTCTTTCCAGGCGTCATTCAACAGATGAACTGCAAGATTCACGTCCGAGCCTTTCTCTTCCATCATGTGAACCTCGGCGATAACTGCGTCAGGAAGCGGCTTGGCAACCTTGTGTCGTTTTTTCTTTCCCGTTTCTCTCATCGAATGGCTACCGACGGGCAATGTCTCCGAGCTCTCGACAGGGTGATTACCTTCCGGTAGGGTCACCGGTGTTGGTGTATTAATTTTTTTGCCGGCAACGGGCAGATTGATGAGAGGGCGCCATGCCGTTTTGGCAAGAAAGCTCCCAAAATATACCTCTACTTCGGGCAATGTATTGAGCGCATTCAGGTAGACTTGTTGACGGCGAGGAGCGCCGCGATTAGATACCCCTGATACTCTAGCTGTAAAATAGATGAGCTTGTCTATAGTATGATGAACCGGCAGCACATGGCGCGCGAGCTCAATAAGATTAAGCCACTTGAATTTTGTGCCTTTGAGCGCTCCGTAGTACAGGTTGAAGCCGTCAACGTAAACTCTGGTTCGCATAATCATCCATGGATAAAAAAGCAAGGGCTGCTCCGAGGAAGCAGCCCTTGAGCCGACAGCACGCTGCCGGCGGGTAACTGCTTGCATTCTAGCGTCATATTGGGTTACTTGCAAACGCCGGAGTTTTTCTTTTTCAGGGATGGAAAAAACTGTCAGTTATGTTAAGGCTGACAAGAATTGTCCAACATGTTTATTAATGACGCACGGGTCAGGTGCAGGTCATGGTCATCAACAAGAGGTCAATATTCTTAATTGCAGTCGTCCTCTCGTCTGCAGTTATCCTGGCGAGTATCTTTCTGGCTTATTGCGCGTATCGTTACAACAAGGTAATGGAAATTGATATTTCCGTCGGTATCAATGAAGGGATGTATGAAACCATCGGCGGCACACAACAATGGATTCAGATAAGAGGCAGAGACAGGAATAACCCGGTCATTTTGTGGCTGAACGGTGGGCCGGGATTTTCCACCATTCCGCAGACGTTTTTTCACGTGCCGTTGGAAAAAGATTTTACCGTGGTGATGTGGGACCAACGTGGAGAGGGCAAATCCTACGCTTTCACCGGCCCATCGATCGCCCCGACAATGACCATAGAGCGGATGGCTGCTGACGGGGTGGAGCTTGCCGGGTTTCTAAAACAACATCTTGGTGTCGATAGGATTGTGATTATGGGACATTCCTGGGGGTCGATACTCGGGGTACGCATGGCACAGATGCGGCCGGACCTGTTTTCGGCCTATATCGGCACCGGGCAGGTTGTCAGCCTCAGGGAAGCGATGGAGCTGGAATATCCGTCGATCCTCGGTATGGCCCGTAACAGTGAAAATGAGCAAGCGGTTAAGGAATTGGAAGCTGCCGGACCTCCGCCATACAACAAAGCCAATGACTATATAATCCCTATCCGATGGGCGAATGCTTTCGATGCCGTAGCACCATCGGAACCCGGTCGTCGTAACACACTTGCTGCTATCTGGGCTTATTTCAGGTTGTTTGTTTTGACTAGTAAATCAGTCCGGGAGGGAATTGCGTTTTCGCAAAATTTGATGCTGGAACCGATGCTTGACGAAGTTGTGCCTGCGCTTGGAACGGACTTTGAAATTCCGGTTTTTTTTATTCAGGGTAGTGAGGATAAACTGTCTCCGACCTCATTGGTTCGACAGTATTACGATTCTATCTCTGCTCCTGACAAGAAAATGATTGTCCTGGACGAGGCCGGACATCTGGCCATTTTAAGAAATCGAGCCCTGTTTCGAGATGCGATCCTGGGTCTTAAACCCCAGTTACTGGCAAAATGATAGCCTGCAAACGCTTCGTATCAGGACTTCACCCCAATATTTTCCAGAAACTCCAACGTCAGCGCAGCGCATTCTTTCGGCTGCTCAAGTATCAGAAGATGCGTCGCCTCCGGCACAAAGTCATAGTCCAGGTGAATAATATCGCCGAGTTCACTGCTTGGTATAAATGAAAACTTTTCAGTCGGGTCGGCCCCGATAACCTTGACGGGACAGGCAATATTCTCGATTTCAGAGTGCTCCACCCAGCAGGAAAAATACTCCCAGGCCTTGGCTTCGTGCTCGACCGGACAGCACAACTCAAACCCGGCGCCGCCGGCGCAAGGACGAAGCACCGTCCGGGCGAATAATTCCGTTACGCCGGGCGCAAGCCGTGCAAAAGAGGATTTGTCATCAAGTATCCGGGTGAACTCTTCCCGGGTTTCAAACCTGGCGCGGCGTTGCAGGGTGTATGAACTCATCTTGTATTCCATGCTCTCCATATCCAGGTACGTACCCCTGGGGAGTTTGAGCGGCGGGTCGAACAGTACCAGGCCCGTGAAAGGTCCGGCCTTGTTGTCCTGCCGTTCTACAAATTTTCCATGTTGTTGTGCATGGAGGATTGCCACCAACGCCGACATGGAGTGGTACATGCCGATTTTCGGTTTCTCCCCGAAGTGCCGGTCGATAGCGGTCAGGATAGTTATGTTGTCGTTGACAAAGGTCCAGAAATTATGTGCCTGAAGATCGCTTACCGGGTTCCAGCCGTGGCTGCGGATATCGTAGACGACAACATCGAAACGGTCGATCAACAGGGACCAGAGAGGATAATACAAGTCAGCCGATAACCCGTTCCCGTGGGTTAAAACGATACGCGGGCCGTTCGGGTTGCCGTGCCGCCGGATGATAATCAATGCGCCGTCGTCCATGCGCGCTTCTACCGTAGCCAGTGGCGCGGGTAATGTCCAACTTTCAGTCATTTATAACCAGCCTGGAATAGTATATTTTCGGATTAACTATACATGACGTGGACTTCCCATACACCCCACAACGATTGATTATTATTTATTAAATAGCCATAATCCCGGATTATCAATAATTCATAATATTATCGATAATAACGAGTTCTGTTTGCATGAGGGGGGAGTTCCATGTCTGTAAAAACATTTTCAATTCCATTTTCCACACTGGCGGCGCGAAAGACCATCGAAATAATTTCCTTGTTGTCCGTCTGTTTTTATTCCGGTCCGGCCGCGGCCCAGGGTGGCGGCCTGCTCGAGGAAGTCATCGTTACGGCACAAAAACGCGAACAATCCATCCAGGATGTCGGCATCTCGATTACGTCCTGGTCGGGCGACCAGATCGACCAGATGGGCCTGGAGAGCAGTGTACAGATTGCCGATATCACCCCCGGCGTGTTCACGGCCGGCAATCTCGGCGGGCAAACCACGCTGTTCACCATCCGCGGTGTCGTCCAGAATGATTTTCTCGATGTAACCGAATCCCCTGTAGCCGTCTACATCGACGAGGGTTATATCCCCATGATCCAGGGGCAGAGCTTTGCCACGTTTGACGTCGATCGGGTGGAAATACTCAAAGGGCCGCAGGGTACGCTGTTCGGCCGCAACGCCACCGGTGGTCTGATACATTTCATCACCCGCAAGCCGACACGGGAAGCGGAAGCCTTTGCCGATATCACCTACGCTTCCTACGACCAGGTACGGTTTGAGGGCGCGGTCAGCGGACCGCTGGGCGAGCACCTGTCCGCGCGGGTCAGCGGCATGTATAACAAGCATGATGCCATTTTCGATAACCACTATCCCGAGGGCGCCCCTGGCGCCGCGGTGTATCCCTTCGGCAACTTCGGGCCCGGCAGGGCGGAACCCGGTGATGCATGGACTGATGATTCCTGGGCAGTGCGCGGCCAGTTTCTGCTTGAGCCAAGCGACAATTTCGAGTTCCTGGTGAGTGGTTTCGGGGCCGGCACGGAAACCAGCGCCGGGCCTACACAGTCTTTTCCGGCCATTCCGGTCCTTGATTCCCAGGGGCGTTTTGTAAACAGTGTCGTGTCGCCGCCGGACAACGTCTGCGAAGCACTTTCCTACGAAACCGGTGATTGTTACATGCCCGGGGTTGAAGGGCTTGACGGTGAGTTGCAGGCGACGTCCTTCGATGTCGGGGCGCTGGTTCTTTCACCTTTGATAACCGGAATTCCCGGCGTGCCGTTCCCGTTTGCCGGACGTGAAGACGGCCTGCGCCCGGTGCCGGGTGGCGATTTCTTCGGCTATATCGACGCCGACGGGGATGGGTTCGACACTTCCCACGATATTTCCGCGGAAGACGTCGATCAATTCGAGAGTTATGGCGCCACTGCAAAACTGAGTTGGGATATCGGTAACGTTAACCTGACTTCGGTCAGTAACTACATGCATTTCGACAAGCTGGTCTTCATCGATACGGATGGTGCGCCGGTTCCCCAGGGTATATTCGGCTCGCTGGCCGAGGAGGACACTTTTTCTCAGGAACTCCGTCTTTCCGGTGAGACGGAACGCATGCGCTGGGTAACAGGTTTTTATTACCTGTACATCGATAATGACAATACTGCCGGGCTGGCCTTGCCCATTAATTCACCGCTGCTGGGTCTGGGTAATACGGCGGACGGATCCGTGATCCCCGGCGCCTATATACCATTCCTCGGCACCGAAGCGAACAATGAAGTAAGGCTGAAGACCAATTCCTATTCGCTGTTCGGGCAGGTGGACTACGATCTTAACGACCAGTTTACTTTCATCGCCGGGATTCGCGGCCTGGTCGAAAAACAAAGTTACACCCGAAGTATCGTCGCGTACATGAACACGGACGATTACAAGGTTGAAACCGATACGCGTGTCGCCGGTTCAGGTTACGATTTCAACGGCACTTTGCGCACACCGTTTGCCGACAGCCGTTCGCCCACGCTGTGGACCGGCAAGGTGCAGCTCGACTACCATCCGAACGAGAACCTGTTGTTCTACGTCGGCGTGAACCGCGGCGTCAAGGCCGGCAGTTACAACGCCAAGGTGGCGGACGGCACGCCGTTCCTGCCCGACAGCGAGATTCCCTACGGTGAGGAAGTGTTGCTTTCTTACGAGGCAGGTTTCAAGTCAACCCTGTTCGACGGCACGACCCGTTTTAATGCTTCGGTGTACCACTATGATTACGAGGATTACCAGGCGTTCGTATTCGTGCGTTCTTCCGGGTTCATCGTCAACAACAATGCCAAGATCACCGGTGGCGAATTCGACCTGCAATCCAGTTTCGGCAACGGTTTTGATGTGATCTTCAGCGCGCATTTCCAGGAAGCCGAGGTGAAAAACCTGGAAGTGGCGCCGGCGGTCTTCCGCGACGTCAAACCGGCATTTGCGCCCGAGACCCAGCTGGCCGGGCTGGTCCGTTACACCTTCCCGCAGAGTGTCTTCAACGGCTCGCTGGCGCTACAGGTGAATGCGCAGTACAACTCCACCTTCTTCCACAACATCCGCAATTTTGACGCCCAGAAAACGCGCGACTTCGGCGTGGGCAACGCCCGCATCAACTGGACCAGCGCCGATGGGCGCTGGGACGGCACGGTGTTCGTCAACAACTTTACCGATGCGCGCATCCGCCTGATCGGCTTCGACGTGTCGAACCTGTGCGGTTGTGTTACCTATTCCTATGGCAAGCCGCGCTGGGTGGGAGCTTCATTGCGCTTTAACTATTAACGGTTCCGGCGGCGGGCGCCGCAGTTTTTTTGTAACCAATGGAGAGTAGCAGATGAGTGATCTTGAAGAAATCAAAGGTTTGTTGAAGAGTATCGACAAGAGGTTGCAGCACGTCGAGGCCATCGAAGACATCAATCGCCTGATCGTTGATTACGCCCGGGCGGCGGACCACGGTAACGACGTGGATATGCTGATGCCCCTGTTTACCGAAGATGCGGTGTGGGAGGCGAAGGGGTTCGGCGCCTGGGTGGGACGGGACAAGGCCGTCGGTTTCCTGAAAGCCATTGCCGGCGAGAAAGTCTGGTGGTCGCTGCATTTCATGATCTCACCGAAGATAGACCTGGCGGACGACGGCAATTCCGCCACCTTGATCTGGTACTTGTGGGAACCCGCAACCATGCCGGCTGAAGATACCAAGCAGGCGGAGCCGCACTGGATCACCGGCGTGTACGATGCCGAGGTGGTCAAGGTGGATGGAAAGTGGTTGTTCAAACGCATCACCAGCAACATGAAAATGATCAGCCCTGCGAAAGACGGCTGGGTAAAGACACGCTTCCCGGCAGGCTCCGACACCAACCCGTATCTCCTGTTCCTGGACGAAGGCGCCTATTTCTGGTGTGCCTGCGGCAAGTCAAAGAACCAGCCCTATTGTGACGGCTCACACAAGGGCACCGGTATCAACCCGGTGAGGTTTGAAATGAAGGAGTACGATTTCGTCGGGATGTGCGGGTGCAAGAAGACCGGGACACCGCCGTTTTGTGATGCCTCGCACCTGGGACTGGATATTTGACCGTGAATTGGTTTTCCCTGTCCACAATTTCATCCCAACTGTTGAAGGGTAATCAACACCTGCCAGGAGATCAGTAATGATAAACTCTCGTGAATTATTCGGAGCAGATATGCTGAAGGCTTTTGATGTCGCCACCGCACCGGTCAACGAGGCCGGAATATTGCCCCCTATCCTTTACACTTCAGCTGAATTTTACAGTTTCGAAAATGACACAATTTTTACCAAGGACTGGTTGTGTGTCGGGCGTACCTCGCAGATCCCGAACCCGGGTGACTGGTATCAATTCACCCTGATGGACGAACCCTTACTGGTCGTGCGCGACCGGGATGAACAGGTACGCGTACTGTCGGCAGTCTGCCAGCATCGCGGCATGATTGTCGCCGAAGGCAGTGGTAACTGTAATAAATTTCTCTGCCCGTACCATCATTGGAGTTATGCCCTGGACGGAAGATTGCTTGGTATGCCGGAAATGGACCAGGCTGTCGATTTCGACAAGGCGCAGTACAACCTGCCGTCATTGCCTGTAGAGATCTGGAATGGATTTATTTTTTGCCGCTTCACGGAAGAAGGCGATGCACTCGCGCCAACCTTGCAACAACTCACGGATCTGTTGTCTCACTTTGATCTGGATAACTGTTACACAAAAATCGGCGGTACCTTCGAAGACCTGCCATGGAACTGGAAGGTGATGATGGAAAACCTCAATGACTGTTATCACGCCCATCGCCTGCATGCCGGTATCGGCGATCACGTGCCGTCTGAAAACGCCCGCTTCCTGGAATGGGACGATGACGAGAATCATGTCACCCGGCTCAATTATTTCAACCACATGGACGGTAGTTTCAACTCGACCAGGAAAACCCTGATGCCTGTGTTTAAAAGACTGAGCGATGATGAGCGGCACCGCGCCATGTTCAGCCTGGTACCCCCCAGCCTCGGCCTCGCCGTGACTCCCGACAGTGTTATCTATTTAATCGTTAATCCGAAAGGGCCGGAAACGATTAATCTCCACATTGGTTACTGTCTGGACCCGAGGGCGCCGCAGGAACCCTTGTTCGATTTACTGTTCAGGGATATGGAAGCCGGTGTGAACGATTTTAATATCCAGGATATTCATGCGAATACGATGGTGCAGAAGGGTCTGCGCTCACGCTTTGGTCCCCATGGCCGTTATTCCTGGCAGGAGGACCCATTGCAGCAATTCAATCGCTGGCTGGTGAAACGCTATCGCGCCCACTGGCCGTCGACACCTACGAACTGAACACCAGGAGTACGTATATGCCGAACACATTCATCCATCCCGAGGGAATTCTGCCGGACGTAGTACACGGCTACACCAGTGTCGTCGTCAGCACCGGAAAAAAGATGGTGCACTGCGCCGGCCAGGTGCCGATGGACGCCGACCTGAACCTGGTCGGCGAAACGCTGGGCGAGCAGATGGAACAATCCTTCAAGGCCATCGGCATCGCGCTTGCCGCGGGCGGCGCGACCCCGGCGGATGTCGTGCGCGGTCGGATTTACATTGTCGACTATAACGCCGACATGGTTGAGACGGTCATCGAAAAAACCGCGGCCTTCTACGCGCCGGGTGAACCGCCGCCAAGCACGTTGATCGGCGTACAATCGCTGGCGCTGCCGGGGATCATGGTCGAGATAGAAGTGACGGCAGTTCTCGATGACTGAACCCGGGGACTTTCGATAAGCTTTCGCCCGCCTACTGCGGCAGATTTGCAGCAACTGGGTAAGGAATTCGGCTTCCCGATTGACGCTGACTATGCCGGGGCACTGGCCGGGTATATGGCCCCGTTTTCGGATTCCTGCCTGCTGCTCGATGAGCAACCCGCCGACACCCCGCCGGTCAAGTATGCCGGGCGTTCGTATTACTTCCCCGACCCGGCGCAGAACCGGTATGGCGCCTGGTATGTAAGAAGCAGGATCGAAGCAGCGTCTTCCGGGCCTTTCGCCGGCCGCACCGTTGCCGTCAAGGACAATATCTTTGTCGCCGGTATCCCGATGATGGATGGCGCAAACGTGCTGGAGGGCTTCGTACCGGATTTTGACGCCAGTATCGTTACCCGGTTACTGGATGCAGGCGCAGACATCCTCGGCAAGGCCGTGTGTGAGTACTTTTGTGTTTCCGGCGCCAACTTTACCGGCAGTGGCTGCGTGGTGGACAACCCGAGAAAACCAGGCTATTCAACCGGCGGTTCATCCTCGGGCAGCGGCGCACTGGTGGCTGCCGGCGAAGTCGACATAGCCCTCGGCTGCGACCAGGCGGGATCGGTGCGTAAACCGGCGAGCTGGTGCGGTATCTACGGCATGAAGCCGACCCACGGTCTGCTGCCCTATACCGGGATTATGGGTATGGAGGCCAGTATCGATCATGCCGGGCCCATGACCGCCACCGTGGCCGACAATGCCCTGGCGCTGGAAGTGATGGCAGGCTATGACGGCCTGGACGGTCGCCAGCGCCGGCTGGTACTGCATAACTATACCGATGCCGTCGGCATGGACGTAGCCGGCATGAAAATCGGCGTGGTGGAGGAAGGTTTCGGCAGTCCTTATGCCGAGGCCGACGTGGATGAATGCGTGCGCGGCGCGGCGGCAAAATTCCGCGCCCTGGGGGTCACGGTAGAGCCGGTATCCATCCCGCTTCACCCCCTGGGCATTGCTGCCTGGAGCGGGATAATCTGTGATGGCCTGTGGGAGACTCTGAAACATAACGGCATACCCGGCAATATTGTCTCCGCCACATCGCCGGCATTGTGGCAGGCTGCAGATGGCTGGCTGAAACGCCTGGACGATATGCCCCACAACGTGCGCGTTCTGATGTTGTTTGGACGTTACCTGGAACGGTACAACGGTTACTACTACGGTAAAGCGAAGAACATGATGCACCGGCTGTGCGCTGCCTATGACGCTGCATTGTCGGACCATGATCTGCTGCTTATGCCGACGCTACCCGGCAAGGCCTCGGCGAGTGTTGCCTCGCTGGCCGAGGCCAGTATCGATGATGTCATGCAGCACAGTCTGAACGGGATCACGAATACCTGTCAGACCAACGTCACCGGCCACCCGGCGCTGTCCTTGCCCTGCGGCGAGAGAGAGGGCCTGCCGGTAGGTATGATGTTGATTGGCAGACATTTCGATGAACCGGGCATTTACCGCGCCGCCCATGCTTTCGAGCAATCGGTAGATTGGCAGGGTTGGTAAGCCCGGTGATGAGCAGCGCATTGTGAGCGGCAGAACTGAAATTCCGGTCATCGACGTCTCGGGGTGGCTTGCCGGGGATAGCGCTGCGGAGGATACACCGGCCGAGATAGACTCCATCTGCCGGGACCATGGTTTCTTCGTGATAACGGGGCACGGTCTCGACGCGCAGCTGATTGGGGACGTACGCGCCGCATGCATCTCGTTTTTTTCGCTGCCCGAGGAAGTCAAGGCCGCTTACCAGCCGCCGCCCGGGGAATACGTCGGCTACCTGCGCCTGGAGGCGCTTTCCTACAGCCGAGGCGATGCCAGCCCCCCGGACCTCAAGGAGACCTACACCTGCAACCGCATGGACGTACCGGCGGATGATCCTTACTTCCACACCCCGGAGTCACGGCCCTTCTTCAGCCCCAATGTCTGGCCTGCCGAGGTGGCCGGATTCTCCCAGGCGTGGATACATTACTATCGCGCCGCGGATGCCCTGGCCATCCGGATGATGGGACTTATGGCCGTTGCGCTCGGCCTGCCGCAGGACCAGTTCGACCCGTACGTCGACAGGAGCATCTCCTCGATGCGCGCCCTGTACTATCCCGCGCTCGACCAGGAACCACTCCCGGGCCAGTTCAGGGCAGGCGCCCATACGGATTTCGGCAGTTTCACCATGCTCATGACCGACGCTGCGCCCGGCGGCCTCGAGGTGCTGCATCGAAACGGCAGCTGGATGAAGGTGCCGCATGTGCCCGGCGCGCTGGTGGTGAACATCGGCGATCTCATGGCCCAGTGGACCAACGACCGGTGGGTATCGACCATGCACCGGGTGGTGACGCCGCCGGTCGGCCCCGGCACCGGACGACTATCCATCGTCTACTTCCACCAGCCCAACTACGACGCCCTCATAGAACCGCTGCCGACCTGCTGTGACGCCGGCAGCCCGTCCCGTTACGACCCGGTCACCTCGGGGCAACACCTGATGCGCAAGGTACAGTTGCAACGCGAGATGGCGTCGTCCTGAGACGCCCTGGGGCAGGGGAAATACCTCGACGAGACTGCGAGACTCATCCGGGTCGCCGCCGCCTTAGTGCGTTACATAGGAATAGATAGCCAGCATTTCTTCCCGGCTGAATGTATTGCCCCAGCCCGGCATAGTGCCCTTACCGCCGACTATGGCGGAAACGAAGCGCTGCTCGTCATTTTCCGGAAACTGCCTCAGGTCATAGTTGGTGCCGCTAGCCATGCGGTCCACACCATGACAGTGTGCGCAGTATTGGTGATAAAGCGATTTTCCGGCCTCGGCGGTTGCCGGCACCGGTTTGCTTTCTGTTCCTGCCGGCCTGAGCGGCGGTACGACTGTTCTCGCAACCGGCGTCCTGGCGATGGCGCCGTCGTGCAGGGCGAATGCCCAGATGGAGTTGCCCGGGTTGATGTTTATTATATTGGGGTCCCCGGAAACGGCTGCGTACAGGCCGCCGATGCCGCTGGCGACGGCTACGAATTGTTTACCGCCAACCTGGTAGGTTACCGGCGGCGCGATGATGCCGGAGCCGGTACGGTATTCCCACAACTTCTCACCCGTCTGCGCGTGCAAGGCGTATAACTCACCGGTCTGGGCCCCGGAAAAGACAAGGTTGCCTGCGGTGACCAGGGTGCCCCCGTTCATGGCTGTTTCAGTGGGGAAGCTCCATTTTATGCTGCCGCTCAACGGGTCGATGGCCTTCAATTCGCCTATGGGGAGTGTTGAATCGACAAACTCAAAATCGATGGAAAAGTACAGCACCCCTTCCCTGAATTCCTGGTCCACCGGGGTGACGATCCAGCCGGTGTTGATGGCGTTGACATAAGCCAGGCCGGTGCGTCTGCTGTAGGACATGGGCGCCAGGTTCTTGCCGCCAAAGGCGGTCGGCCACACCTCGGTGGGCTCGCCCGTTTCCAGCATGTGCTCGACGGATTTGGAACGTTCAGGCCGCCCCGTTACGGCATCGATCCCCGCGGTCCACGTGGTTTTTTCGACGAATGCGTTTGCCGTTATGAATTCGCCGTTGGTCCTGTCCAGCACGTAAAAAAAGCCGTTACGGTTTGCCTGGATCAGGACCTTGCGCAGTTCGCCGCCGATGTTCAGCTCGGTGAGCAGCGGTTCGTTGTTGCCGTCGTAATCGCCGGTATCGTTGGGTGTGAATTGAAAATACCACACCATTTCACCGCTACGCGGTCTGATCGCCAGCATGCTGTTGGTATACAGGTTGTCGCCCGCCCGGCGGTGGGCGCTCCAGGGGGCGGGGTTGGCAACGCCCCAGTACACCAGGTCGAGTTCGGCATCGTAAGAGCCTGTCAGCCAGGTGCCGCCGCCGCCCCGCTGCCAGTCGTCACCCTCCCAGGTCTCACTCCCCGGTTCTCCGGGTTTCGGAATGGTATGCAGGCGCCACAGGTGCTCTCCCGTGTCCGGGTCCCAGCCGTCGATGAACCCGGGCGCAGCAAATTCAGAACCGCCAATGCCGGTGATCAGTACGCCGTTGGCCACCAGCGGCGCGCTCGTCATGGAGTAGCTGGGCGATACATCGTGTACTGCTTTTTCCCAGAGTATCTCGCCGTTGTCCGGGTTGAAAACGATAATGCGGTTGTCGATATTTGTCCGGTACAGTTTGCCGTCGTGCCAGGCCAGGCCGCGGTTGCCGTAGCCGCAGCAGTTCAACGCGTTGTCCGCATATTCCGTTACCGTTTTCCATATCTGCCGCCCGCTCGCCGCATCGATTGCATGGGTCGAGTTGTGCGTTGTCACGTACATCACATTGCCGATTACCAGCGGTTGAGTCTGCAGGCCGATCTTCTCCCCGAGGGCAAGCGTCCACACCGGCGTGAGGTTGGTTATGTTGGCCGTATTGATCTGCGCAAGATCGGAAGCGCGGTTCAGGTCCTGCGTTAATCCGTAGAAGGGCACGCCGCGGTCTCCGGACTGCCCCGGAACGGCGTTCTCCTTGCCGGACCCGTTGCCGGCCGGCATGTTTGAGGGTGTATCTTCCGCGCATGCCGCAAGCAACAGTATGGCCGGTAGCAGGATGTTTCGCAGGGTCATAAGAGTTAACCTTGATTCAGTTTAAGCCGTTAAAATCCGGGACAAATTGCCCTGGGAGCCAGGAAAAACAGCCCGAATTATAGCATCTGTGTGTTGTGTGAGATCGCTTCCGGACAACAATCCGTTGTAACAATGAGGTTCCTGCTTCAACTACTGTTGACTACCGCAGCTTGCCGTCCTACACTTTCAATACGATGAGAAAATCATTCGTGAGCGCCGGTCTTGCCTTGTTCGTGGTGTTTGCCGTCACGCAGTCTCCCGGTAACGTTGAAGACAGCGTGCCTGAGGCAGGCAGCACGTTTCGCGACATGCTGCGTTCCGGCGCTGAAGGCCCGGAGATGGTGGTAATCCCGGCAGGCAGCTTCCGGATGGGCTGCGTGTCGGACCAGGACTGCGGTGACACCGAGAAACCGGTGCACGAGGTGATGATTGCCAGGCCGCTGGCCATCTCGAAGTACGAGGTGACGTTCGCGGACTACGACCGCTTCACCCACCCGGACAAGGTGGATGATAAAGGCTGGGGCCGCGGGCAGCGCCCCGTCATAAACATTTCCTGGGAAGAAGCGACGCAATATGCCGCATGGTTGTCGGCGCAGACCGGGAAGCGCTACCGCCTGCCCACGGAAGCGGAGTGGGAGTATGCAGTGCGCGCCGGCTCCACGACGAAGTACCACTTCGGGGATGACGAGGCGCAACTGTGCCGGTATGGCAATCATGCTGACGCCGGCACTGATTATGAATGGCGCAACACGGCCTGTTCCGACGGCGAGGGTGAACGCACTGCCGAGGTGGGGCAATACCAGCCGAATGCATTCGGCCTGTACGACATGAAGGGTAATGTTTATGAATGGGTGCAGGATTGCTGGAACAACAGTTACGAGGGCGCGCCTGCAGACGGTTCCGGCTGGAGCAGTGGCGACTGCGGCCTGCGCGTGGTCCGGGGTGGCGCCTGGGGCTACGGACCGTGGATCCTGCGATCCGCCTCCCGTCATGGGCTGCCGCGCTGGGGCAGCGAGCCCTACCTGGGGTTTCGCCTGATCCAGGACTTGTAGGGCGCAGGCATAACAACGTTATCCGGTGGGCCCGGTAGGACTCGAACCTACGACCAATGGATTATGAGTCCACTGCTCTGACCGACTGAGCTACAGGCCCAAATATTTAACCGTCAAGAAACATTACGACGAATTATACACGCAACCCTGGCGGGTTGCCCTGCTCTAACCCTGCCGCTTCGCGGCCCCGCTACAGGCCCAAATAATAAATCAACTGCCTTCGATAAACGTCCGGAGTTGTTCGGAACGGCTCGGGTGGCGCAGCTTGCGCAGTGCCTTGGCTTCGATCTGCCGGATACGTTCACGGGTAACGTCAAACTGTTTACCCACCTCTTCCAGGGTATGATCGGTATTCATCTCTATGCCGAAGCGCATGCGCAGGACTTTCGCCTCCCTGGACGTCAGTCCGTTGAGCGATTCCCGCATCGTCTGGCGCAGGCCCTCAAAACTGGCGTACTCGGCGGGCGCCTGGGTATTCAGGTCCTCGATAAAGTCGCCAAGGTGGGAATCGTCATCGTCGCCGATGGGCGTCTCCATGGAAATCGGCTCCTTCGCTATCTTGAGCACCTTGCGGATCTTCTCTTCCGGCATGTCCATTTTTTCCGCCAGTTCCTCCGGCGTGGGTTCACGGCCCTGTTCCTGTAATATCTGCCGCGAGATCCGGTTCAGCTTGTTGATGGTCTCGATCATGTGCACCGGGATACGGATGGTCCTGGCCTGGTCCGCGATCGAGCGCGTGATGGCCTGGCGGATCCACCACGTCGCGTAGGTGGAGAACTTGTAGCCGCGCCGGTATTCGAACTTGTCCACGGCCTTCATCAGGCCGATGTTGCCTTCCTGTATGAGGTCGAGGAACAGCAGCCCGCGGTTGGTGTACTTTTTCGCGATGGATATAACCAGGCGCAGGTTAGCCTCCACCATCTCTTTTTTGGCCTTGCGCGTCTTGGCCTCGCCGATGGAGATTTTCCGGTTGACTTCCTTTATCTCCGCAACGGAAAGCAGGTTGTCCTTCAGCGCCTCGCCCAGCCGCTCCTGGATTTTAATCACGTCGTCCTTGACTTCCGCAAGCAGCTCGGCGTACGGCGTGTCGGCCTTGATCTCCTGCTCGATCCAGTCCGTATTTTTTTCATTACCGGGAAACGAGGCGATAAAGTCCTTGCGCGGCATGTTGGCCGTCTTGACGCACAGGCGCATCACTTCACGCTCCGTTGCGCGGATCTGTTCTATCGTACGGCGCACATTGGCCGTCAGCTCGGTAATGTACTTGGGCGCCAGGCGTAACCGCAGAAACTTCTCCGTGATGTCGGTCTGGATGGCGACAGTGCGCTTGTCGTCCTTGCCGTGACGCTTGATGGACGAGACGAGTTTCTTGTAAAGCTTGTCAAGATTGATGATGGCTTTACGGACTTCCTCCAGGTCCACCGAGTCGTCTGAATCCGAATCGCTGGAGTCATCATCCTGGCCCTGGCGGGAGGTCTGTTTCCTGGCCGAGGGAGGCAGACCCATGTCCGGGTACTCTTCCTGGATATTGAACCCGAGGATGACGTCGCTCAGTTTCAATTCCCTGTCCTGAACGGAAATATAGGCATCCAGCAGCATGTCGATGGTTCCCGGGTACAGGGAGAGCGCGTACAGGACCTGGTTCATACCGCCTTCGATACGTTTGGCGATCTTGATTTCGCCCTGGCGCGTCAACAGGTCGACAGTACCCATTTCCCGCATGTACATGCGCACCGGGTCGGTGGTCCTGCCGAATTCGTTTTCAACGCTGACCAGGGATGCGTTCGCATCCTCCGACGAATCGGAATTGTTGGCTATCAGCTGATCAAGGTCCGGGGGGAATTCATGGACTTCGATTCCCATATCGGTGATCATGTTGATGATATCTTCGATCTGTTCCGGATCCACGATCTCATCGGGCAGGTGTTCGGTCACCTCGTGGTAGGTGATGAAACCCTGTTCCTTGCCTTTCGCGATAAGTAACTTTAATTGCGACTCATCATCGTCTTCGTGTTCGAGTTCATGCTCTTCAAGTGTCTCAATTTCGGACATAGGCGTTAGAATCCCGTTAGCAGGTGGTTTAGGCAAAAAAATAATTCTCTATTATAGCATAATATTTTTGGATAAATGATTATTTTTTCTATTTTTTTGTAATGTTTTTCTCTTTTGTGTAACGGTCAAATTTCTCCTTTTCTTCTTCTGTCAATTCGCTGGGTTTTTTGGACCGGACGATCCTGTCGACGGATTGCCTGACCCTGGCTGTCTTCAGTTTATCAATCCTGGCAATGAATTCGTGTTCCACGTCAAAGGACTCCTCTTCAGGAATGACGGGTGCGGACGCGAGTTCATTCAGCCGTTGCTCATAGCGGGTGTCGCGCCAGTGTTCAAGTATGCCCGCGCAGGTTATTTCGGGATTCGTGTGGACCAGTGTGACCAGTTGCGTCAGGAAATCGATGCCCGGAACGGAAAGGCCGGCGAGTTCGCCGGGTTCTTCCACGAGCATGGCCAGTTCCGGCTTGTTCAGGATATAGGCGATGACGGCGCTGATATCACCTGTCTTTCCCCGTTGCTGCCGGGGCCGTGTCATGCTCAGTCGGCGGGCAGTGTCGGGCCGGCTGTCCTGCAGCAGCTTGAGGACGCTGCCGGTATCAAGCTGTGCGATCTCAGCGACTTCCTCCAGCAGTAACTGGCGCAATCCGCTTCCCGGCATCCTGGCCAGGTGCGGACGTATCCGGTCCAGGAACATCGCCCGGTTCTCCCGGGTGGCTGTGCCGGTCCCTGATTTTATGGAATCCAGCAGGAAATCGGAGAGTGGCACGGTGTTTTCATCGGACAGGAACCGTTCCGCCCCGTGGCGCCTGACAAAACTGTCCGGGTCGTCACCTTCGGGCATAAAGCTGAACAGCGCCTGCCGGCCTTCCCTGAGCTGGGAGACGGTGATTTCCAATGCTCTCCAGGCCGCTTTTTTGCCCGCCTCGTCGCCGTCGAAACAGAACACGATCCGGTTGGTCACACGGTATAGTTTTTCCAGGTGGTATTCCGTGGCCGCGGTGCCCAGGGTGGCCACTGCGTTGCCGATACCGAATTGGGCCAGCGCGACGACATCCATATACCCTTCAACTATATACAGCCGCTCCGGCTTTTTCTGCTTCTGCAGGACCTGGTACAGGCCGTACAACTCGCGCCCTTTGTGGAATAGCGGGCTGTCCGGGCTGTTCAGGTACTTGGGCGTATCGTCGCCCACCACCCGGCCGCCAAAACCGATGATGCGCCCGCGCTGATCGCGTATCGGGAACATGATGCGGTCACGGAAAAAATCGTAATGCCCGTCGCTGCTGCCCGGTCTGATCAAACCCGCATCTTCCAGGCGCGACTTGACTGCAGCGGACTTGCCCAGGGTGTTGACCAGATTCTTCCAGCCCTGGGGAGCGTACCCTATTTCATAGTCCTTCACGGCCGCGCCGCTGATGCCGCGCTGTTTCAGGTAAGCTGTTGCCCTGCCCGCGCTGCCTTGCAGTTGGCCCCGGTAGTATCGGGCGGCTTGTTCCAGCAATTCATATAACTCGTTGTTCCGGCCTGAATCCGGTTGCCGGCCCGCCTCGCGCGGGACCTCCAGGTTATAGCGTGCGGCCAGGTCCTCCACGGCCTCGGGGAACCCCAGGCCGTTGTATTCCATGATAAAGCTGATAACCGTGCCGTTGGCGCCGCAGCCGAAGCAGTGG
Organism: Gammaproteobacteria bacterium; assembly: GCA_965243115.1. GTDB lineage: Bacteria > Pseudomonadota > Gammaproteobacteria > Eutrophobiales > Eutrophobiaceae > JAAXHV01. Next base: position 995,168 of record CBDEUD010000003.1, read on the forward strand.
TAGAACTGTTTCTCCTGGCTTACCGTGAACGAGGGCGTTTTCTCATCGTGAAACGGGCACAGGGCCTGGTGGTTCCTGCCTGCCTTGCGCAAGGAGACGTAGCTGGCGATGACGTCGACGATATCGACCCGAGCCAGCAAGTCGTCAATGAAACTTCGTGGTATTCTGCCCGCCATCAGTCCTGCCCGGATTACAAGTAAACGAATAAGGGATATCTGACCCGGTCGAGACCCGCCATACCGGCGCCGTTCCCTGTACCTGAATGCGTTTATCCCGTGTCAGAACTGACGGGCAGGTCTTGTTGGGCTTTGCAATGCCCTGGTGCTTATACTACGGATTCAGCCGGGCTTTTACCAGTGCGCTGACCATGCCCATATCGGCCCGTCCCTGCAACGCGCCTTTCAGTTGCCCCATGACTTTTCCCATGTCTTTCATCGAGGCGGCGCCGGTTGCGGCCATGGTCTCGTCAATCATGGCGTTGATTTCGGCAGGGTCCAGCGGCTTGGGCAGGTAGCCCAGGATGATGTCGAGTTCAAACTGTTCCTGGTCGACCAGGTCCTGACGATTTGCCTTGGTGTATTGTTCGATGGAGTCGCGATGCTGTTTTGCCATTTTGTCCAGCACGGCCATGACCTGGGTATCGTCAAGTTCGATACGTTCGTCCACCTCCTGTTGCTTGATGGAGGCGGTGATCAGCCGTAAGGCGGCAAGGCGGTCCTTTTCCTTGCTGCGCATGGCGGCCTTGACATCTTCATTGATCCGGAGTTTGAGGGCGCTCATGGAACAGCAGCGGAATGTGGCTTAGTAACTGGAAAGGGTACTAGTACTGTCTGATTTGCCGGGGGCCTGTCTTGACCTGGCGTTTCTGGTGACGTTTTACTGCGGCGGCGGCTTTACGTTTTCTCATCTGTGTGGGTTTTTCGTAAAATTCACGGCGGTGTACTTCCGCCAGCACCCCGGCTTTCTCGCAGGCTCGTTTAAAACGTCGCAACGCGAAGTCGAAAGGTTCATTCTCTCTTACTTTTACACTGGGCATACAGTATGTGGTTCCTGTTTCTCTGGTTAAAAGGATCGGTCATTCTATTCGGAATTGCGCCAAATGCAAGAAGAAATGAAGATATTTGATGTGCGCCTTCCCGATATTTGGGGTCAGAGTAAAAATATATGCAGGTTGGTGGACGGCGCCGGATCATTTAGAATTTTTACTCTGACCCCAAATATCAATGCATGCAATCCGGAGATACCAAGTGCGCATCCTGGGAATAGAAACCTCCTGTGACGAGACCGGAATCGCCATCTACGATTCCGCACAGGGCCTGCTGGCGAACCAGCTTCACAGCCAGGTCGACCTGCACGGCACCTATGGCGGCGTGGTGCCGGAACTGGCTTCGCGGGACCACGTCCGGCGTATCGCGCCGTTGCTGGCTGCCGCCCTGCGGCAGGCCGGCCTGGAAGCGCGCGCCATCGACGGTGTTGCCTATACCGCCGGTCCGGGGCTGATTGGCGCATTGCTGGTGGGCGCCAGCGTCGGCCGCAGCCTGGCCTATTCCTGGAACGTGCCCGCGGTTGCCGTGCACCACATGGAGGCGCACCTGCTGGCCGTGATGCTTGAAGAAGAACACCCCGACTACCCGTTTCTCGCCCTGCTTGTTTCCGGCGGGCATACCCAGTTACTGGAAGTCAGGGCGGCCGGCGATTACACGATGCTGGGGGAATCACTGGATGATGCGGCCGGGGAGGCTTTCGACAAGACCGCCAAACTGCTCGGGCTGGGTTACCCCGGCGGCCCGCACCTGTCGGCCCTGGCGGAGAAGGGCCGCAGCGGCAGGTACAGCTTCCCGCGACCCATGACTGACAGGCCTGGGCTGGATTTCAGTTTCAGCGGCCTGAAGACTGCCGTGGCCCTGGTGGTCAGGGAACTTGAGGATGCAGATGAACAGGTCCGGGCCGACATCGCGCTTGCCTTCGTGGAAGCGGTAGTGGATACCCTGGCGATCAAGTGTGAACGGGCAATGAAACAGACCGGCATCACCCGGCTGGTGGCCGCCGGCGGAGTCAGCGCCAACAAGCAGCTACGGCACAAGCTGGCGCGTCTTGCGGATGTGGGAGGCGGGCGGGTTTACTATCCGAGGCCCGGTTTCTGCACCGATAACGGCGCCATGATCGCCTATACAGGATACGTCAAAATCAGCGCCGGCCGGAGCGAACCCCTGGGGTTCGCAGCCCATCCCCGCTGGCCCTTGACCTAATTTGGGACAACCATAAATTACGTGAGTGTCTAAATTTATGGTTGTCCTGAATTTACTACCTAATTTGGGACAACCATAAATTACATGAGTGTTTAAATTTATGGTTGTCCTGAATTTACTCTGCTGTGGATCGATCGAGTCGGACTCCGTTGATGTTACAGGGTGATCTTGTTTTCCTCGCCGGCCAGCAGTTTTTTGATGTTCGACCGGTGGCGCCAGATCAATACGGCGGACATCAGGCCGACGCCGGCGACGAGGTGCGCGGCAGGCAGCACCAGCCAGCAGTACACGGGTGCGAGTAGTGCGGCCGTCATGGCTGCCAGGGAGGAATACCTGGACAGCAGCGCCACCAGCAGCCAGGTCATCACGAAAGCCGCGCCCAGCAGCCAGTGGAAAGCAAGCAATACGCCTATCAATGTTGCTACTCCCTTGCCGCCGCGGAAGCCGAAAAACAGCGGGTAGAGATGGCCGCAAAAGGCGGCCAGGCCGGCCGCGGCGACGAATACGTCGGGAGCCTGGACATAGCGCAGCAACAGGACGGGGAGCACGCCTTTCAGCACATCTCCGCAGAGTGTCAGCAAGGCCGCGGTCCTGCCGTGCAGCCGTAACACGTTGGTCGTGCCCGGGTTGCCGGAGCCCTGTTCCCTGGGGTCGTCCAGGCCCATGATTTTACAAACGATCACGGCGCTGGCGAGGGAACCCGCCAGGTAGGCCAGGATTACGAGTCCGGTATGGAGGAGCATGGGCTTATTGGAATGGGTATTCGATGTCCAGTCAAGTTGTTTGAGCGTTCCCGGGGTGAGTACAGATGGTCCTGATAAAAATCCGGCGCCGTGTACCGGCCTGGTCGTATTTTTACTCTGACCCCAAATATCTGATAAAGTCTGTGCATGTAAACCTTATCCGTGACCCATGGACATCATATACCTGAATGACCTGCGCATAGACACCGTGATCGGTATCTATGAATGGGAGCGCCGGACCAGACAGACCGTGATCTTCGATATCGAAATGGCCGCCGATATCAGGAAGGCGGCTCAATCCGACAATATCGATGACACGCTGAGCTACAAGACGGTGGCGAAACGGTTGATAAGCTATGTCAGCACGGCGGAGTTCGAACTGATTGAGACCCTGGCGGAAAAAGTGGCCGAGATTCTGCTGGACGAGTTCAAGGTGCCCTGGTGCCGGTTGCGGCTGAACAAGCGCGGCGCGGTACGCGGCGTCCGCGACGTAGGCATTATCATAGAGCGAGGTGAAAAACACTGAGATGGCCCGGATTTTTATCGGTGTCGGCAGTAACAGTGACCGGGAAAAATACATCAGGAGCGGGATCCGGGCGCTCAGGGAGGTGTTCCACAACCTGCGTATTTCCACTATCTATGAAAACGAGGCAGTCGGGTTCCCCGGCGATAATTTCTATAATTTCGTGGTTGGATGCGACACCGGCCTGGAGGTGGATGAGGTGGTCAGCCAACTCCACCGCATCGAAGACGAACACGGGCGCGACCGCAGCCAGCCGCGCTTCTCGTCCCGGACCCTGGACCTCGACCTGCTGCTGTACGACGACCTTGTGATCGATACCGGCCCGCTTCACCTGCCCAGGCCGGATATTGACGAATATGCGTACGTGCTGTGCCCCCTGGCGGAAATTGCCCCGGAACTGCGCCACCCGGTATCCGGAAAAACCTACGCCCGCCTGTGGTCTGAATTCGACCGGTCGGGACAGGAGTTATGGCCGGTAGAGTTGAATTTGGAATCCCTGACCCCTGACGCCTAAGACAGGCTTCTGCCGCCGTCCACGGGCAGGACCTGGCCGGTGATGTAGTCGGCCTCGGCGATAAGGAAATACACCGCACTCGCTATATCGGCGGGGTCTCCGGGGCGTTGCAGCGGGATCACCGACTGGATCGAGTCCCTGGTTTCGTCATCCATCTCGGCAGGCCAGAGTATCGCCCCGGGCGAGACGGCATTCACCCGCACGTTCGGCGCCAGTTCCCGGGCCAGGGAGCGGGTAAGCATGTTCAGGCCCGATTTTGCCACGCTGTACATGGAGTGTTCCAGCAACGGCCGGCTCCCGTGAATGTCGGTGATATTGATGATACAGCCCCGGGTCTGCTCCAGGTGCGGGGCCGCGCGCCTGGCCAGGAACAACGGCGCCTTGAGGTTGGTGCCGATTATTTCGTTCCAGGTGGGTTCCTTGATTTGCGGCAGCCGGGTCGGGTAGAACACGGAGGCGTTATTGACCAGCACGTCCAGGCTGCCGGTCAGTTCCAGCGCCTTGTCAACCACCCAGTCATAGGAAGACACCGCCATCAGGTCGGCCTGTACGGTACACGCTGAGCCGGGCCGAATCCGGTTGAGTTCGTCCACAAGCGAGTTCGCTTCCGGCGCGGACCGGTTGTAGTGGATAACCACGTTGTACTGCTTTGCATGTAAATGGCGCGCTATCGCTGCGCCGATGCGCCGGGCGGCGCCGGTAATCAATGCTGTCCTGCCTGCCATTGTCCGGGTATCATGTTGTTGACCATGTACTAAAATGCATCAGAGCGAATATTTGACAACATATCAACGTTCTCTGCAAATGTATGACAGCGGATGCAACGGAACGGACCCGGATCTGCGATTACCCGTACCGCCGGCAGCGGCCCGGAAGCACAGCCTTGCGCTCGCCGGGCTGATCCGGGAGCAGATCCGGCAGCACGGGGGACACATCAGCTTTGAGCGCTTCATGGAAATGGCCCTGTATGAACCCGGCTGGGGCTATTACAGCGCCGGCGCGGCCAGGTTCGGCGAGTCCGGAGACTTTGTTACCGCGCCCCACGTCTCGTCGCTGTTCTCCCGTTGCGTGGCGCAGCAGTGCCGGCAAGTCCTGGCGGCCGTTCCTGCAGGCGCCATCCTCGAGGTCGGCGCAGGGTCGGGGCTCATGGCCCTGGACGTGTTGCAGGAACTCGAAGCGCTGGATTCCATGCCGGAACGCTATTTCATACTGGAAACCAGCGCGGATTTGCGCGCGCAGCAGGAACGGTTATTCGCATCCCGTATCCCGCACCTGCTGCCGCGCATATCCTGGCTCGAGACATTGCCGGAACAACCCCTGCGCGGGATCATCATCGCCAACGAACTGATCGATGCGATGCCGGTGGCGCGGCTGGCGCTGGAAAAAGGCGCCTTGCACGAGTTGTGCGTGGGCCATGACGGGGATAAGTTTTACTGGATAAAGACTCCCGCCCCGGACGGTCCCCTGCGTGCGTCCTGGGACAGGATAGCAAACGGGTTGCCGGGGCCGCTTCCCGAACCCTTTGAGACGGAATTGAGCCTGCGGGCCGGCGCCTGGATCCGGTCCGTGTCTGCGGTGCTGCAACAGGGGGCGATGCTGTTGATCGATTACGGCTATCCGGGGTACGAGTTTTACCACCCGCAGCGGGACCGGGGCACCTTGCTGTGCCACTACCGGCACCGTTCCCACGACAACCCTTTCCTTTACCCCGGGCTGCAGGACATCACGTCGTCCGTGGATTTCAGCGCGCTGGCGCAGGCCGCGCTGGAGAGCGGCATGCGGTTGGCGGGTTATGCCGGCCAGGCCCATTTCCTTATCGGCTGCGGCATCACCGAAATGGCCGCGGCGCTGCAAGACGGCAGCGACTGTCCTGATCCCGCCGTGTCCGCGCAGGTGAAGCGCCTGACCCTGCCGGGGGAGATGGGCGAGCGCTTCAAGGCCATCGCCTTCACCAGGGATTTCCCGGAAGCGTTGATCGGATTCCGGTTCCTGGACCAGCAACACCGCTTGTGGAGGCAGGTTAAGTAAATGGACACCCTGCAGGCAATCATCCTCGGCCTGCTCCAGGGCCTTACCGAGTTCCTGCCCATAAGCAGTTCCGCCCACCTCGTCCTGTTGCCGAAACTGCTGGACTGGGCAGACCAGGGCCTGCTCTACGACGTGGCCGCCCACTTCGGCAGCCTGCTGGCGTTGCTGATTTACTTCAGGAAAGACCTGGGGAACATGGCCGCGGGATGGGTCAGGTCGTTCACCGGCGGGCGCAACAGGGAAGCCGACCTGGCCTGGTTCCTGATCATTGCCGTCCTGCCGATCTGCCTGGCCGGGTTGCTGTTTCATGATTTAACCGGCCTGCTGCGCGATCCCCTGGTCATCGCCGGGGCGACGATAGTGTTTGCCCTGCTGCTCTGGTGGGCGGACAGTCAGGGCAAACGCCAACGCAGCCTGAAAGATTTCCGGCTCCGGGACGCCGTGGTGATAGGCCTGTTCCAGGTACTGGCCATTATTCCCGGCACGTCGCGCGCGGGTATTACCATCACCGCGGGACTGATGCTCGGGCTGGACAGGAAGGCCGCCAGCCGCTTTTCCTTCCTGCTGGCAGTCCCTGTGATCCTGCTGGCGTCGGGCAATGAACTGCTGAATGTACCTGTCGCTGCAACGCAGGTAGACTGGACTGCGCTGTCCACGGTCGCTGTTGTTTCGTTCATCAGCGCCTGGCTGACGATCCACTGGTTCCTCAAACTCGTGGAATGGACCGGGATGCTGCCTTACGTCATCTACCGGTTGTTACTGGGTGCGCTGTTATTTGCGCTGTTCCTGTAGCCTGTATTTCCCGGAAACCCGGACCGCTCATTCCTTGAGGAAGACCTCGTCCACGGGCACCTGCATCCCGCTGGCAAGCCCGTTGTTCTGTTGCGCCAGGGCGATGACCGCCAGCAGCTCCCCGTACTGCGCCTCGGTCATGCCCTTGCCGAAGGCCGCACCGGTGTGGGAATGCACGCAGTACTCGCAGGCATTGGCCACCGAGACCGCGATATAAATCATCTCCTTGGTGACCGCATCGATCTCCCCCGGCGTCATAACCTCCTTGCCGGCGGACCAGACCCGTTCCAGTAAAGCCGGATGATTAGCCAGGGCTTTCCAGAAGTTATTGATGAAATCGGTTTTCCGGACCTGCCTGATGTCATCATAGACGGCCCTGACCTCAGCGCTGGCCTCGTCGTACTCAACCAGTTTTACCGTAGACATGAAAATGACTCCCTGATATGAAATTATCGTAATTATAAATCAGAACAAGGCAGAAGCCTGCAAGCTATTCATTTGAATGGTACTCCATTTTTCCCGCGCCAAGGGAGATAAATTCAGGGCCGGGATGCATCGGCCTGAAGCAATCGATGTGAAAGCAATTCGAGAGAAAACCGGTATGGGTCAACAGCGGCTTTAACGCACAAGGGAAAAGTCTTGTGCTGGTTTCAATTAAGGACCAGATGCTAAATCTGACCCCGTTCTAATGCCAATTTGGTCCTATCTCATCATGGGTGGTCCGGCCCCGTTCAGGAATCAGCGGTACTTGTTTGTCTAGCAGCCACTACACAGATATATTATAATCTGGATGAGTAAAGTAAAAATGGAAAGTCCGGTAATGATTTTATCGTTGCCGGGCGCGTCGAAAGGAGGTCTTGATGGAATGTGGGATAAAATAGTATTAGGCAAGGTGTCAGGTGGAACCAGAAACTATTTCAATTCACTCAGTTTTCAAAATCTAAAGGAGCTTTGCGAGTTTTTCGGAAAAACATTTTTTGTGACCGGTGTGATTACGATAGTAATTGCGCAGGAGATCACAGAAGGAATAACTTTAGTAATTATAAGTCTGCTGTTTTTGGCAGAATCTTTCAGGAGGTAAGACAGTGGATCCGTTATTTTCAACCTCATTTACCGGCGTATTGATTCTGGCTGGATTTGCCGTACTCTGGATCGCGTTCGTGCGCTACGTGGAACACATACAGAAAAATCGTACTGATAAGAGCAAAGATCAAGTATCAGGCACCTGACATAAGTCTGATCTCTCGGAAATATCCGCTTATCCATAAATATTTGGCCACTAAAATTGCCAAATGTCCTACTCAACCGGCATACTGGCCGGTGCGTCGCTGTCCTTGATAAAGAACACCAGGATCTTTGCCGGTTCCGTGTCGCTGGCGTTGTTCGCAACGGTGTGGATGTCGTCCGGGTTTTCATAGAAGACCTGTCCTGCCGTAAGGGTTTTTGCTTCGCCTCCCTTGACCTGCATTACCACGGCGCCTTCCAGTACGTAAACGAAGGTATGGGCGTTATGTCGATGCGGGGCGGATACTTCACCCGGCGCGAATTCCACGGTCAGTAACTGTCCGGCCTTGCCCGGCATATCTGCCAGTTCCTGTTTGAACAGCATGGCGACTTCCGCGCCGGTGGCGCGCAGAGGCAACATGGCAAAGCTGATAAGTGATGCTGACATGAGTACATGTAATATATTTTTTTTCATGGTGCTATCCCGTAATCGAAATGGTTGTGTTTCAGGTTGAGGCACTGGCGGACAGAGGTTAGCGGCACCGTTACACCGCTTCCTGCATCTTTACCTGTTTGATAGCCTGGATCCGTTGCAGGCGGATGCGTTCTGCGATTTGCGCCCCTTCCAGGTCTTTCATATCCCTTGGTTTAGTATCCACGGACAGGCAGGTTTCGCGGTACTTCCTGAATAAGTCTGCCTGCGGGTAATCCAGGCCTTCCTTCCCCTTGCGCCCGCGTGCATCGGCTTCGCAGGCGAGCAGGAACTTGTCGAAACGTTCGGGGCGGCGGAACGCGTCCAGTCCCTCGAGTTTGCCGACCACCACTTTCGGACTCAGTTCCCCGATGCGGTGGCAATTGAGGTGGTAACGGGCGACCAGGGCAGCCAGTTCCCGGTACCTGTTGGGTATGCGCAGGCGGTCACACAGCTTGTCGATCAGTCCCACCCCGCGTTCTCCGTGACCGTGATGGCTGGGCCAGATTTCCTGCGGCGTGGTGGCCTTGCCGAGGTCATGCACCAGGGCGGCAAAACGTATTTCCGGGTCGGGGGTGAGGTTTGCGGCCTGGTCCAACACCATCAGCGTATGGACGCCGCAGTCGATCTCCGGGTGGTAGCGCTCCGGTTGCGGCACGCCGAACAAGCGGTCAATCTCGGGAAACAGCACGCGCAATGCGTTGCATTCCCTGAGCACCTCGAAATAGCGCCGCGGCGTACATGTTTGCAAAGCCTTTTCCGTTTCCACCCAGATACGTTCCGGAACCAGTGCTTGCAGTTCATCCGTGGCGCTGATATCCGTTAATAAAGCCAGCGTCTCTGCTGCGATAAGGAAGTCAAATTGCGCGGCAAACCGGGCAACCCGCAGCACCCGCAACGGGTCTTCCGTGAAAGCATCCGAGACGTGGCGGATGACCTTGTTCTGCAGGTCATTGCGGCCGTTGAAGGGATCGATCAGGCCGCCGTTTTCATCCCTGGCCATGGCATTGATGGTGATGTCCCGGCGTTCCAGGTCCTGTTCCAGGGTGATAGCGTCAGAGGTATTGAACACGAAGCCCTTGTAACCCGGCCCTGACTTGCGTTCGGTGCGGGCCAGGGCGTACTCCTCCCCGGAATCCGGGTGGATAAATACAGGGAATTCCTTGCCGACCGCCTTGTACCCCTGTGCCGCCATTTCCTCGGGGGTGCTGCCGACCACTACCCAGTCACGGTCTTTTACCTCGATTCCCAGCAGTTCGTCGCGGACTGCGCCACCTACCAGATAAATCTGCATATCTGCCCGTTATTGTAAACTACAGCGCTTCCAGGTAGCTGAGCATGCGTTTCCGCATTGCCGCGTCCGGTACCCGGCCCTTGCCGCCCATCATGTTGTCCAGTACGTGTTTTACCTTGGAGGTAGCAGGTATGATGCAGGTCACGGCCGGATGGCCGGCTATGAATTTCAGGAAAAACTGCCCCCAGCTTGCGCAATCGATCTCCCCGGCCCAGTCCGGCAGGGGTTTCCCCCTCACTTTGCCGAACAGGCTTCCCCCTTGATAGGGGCGGTTGATGATCGTGGCGATACCCATGTCCTGTGCCAGCGGCAGCAGGCGCGCATCGGTCACCCTGTTGGCGGCATTGTAGGTAAGCTGGACAAAATCCAGCGGTTCCGTCTTCATGATGGCCTCCAGTTCCCCGTGAAAACGGCCGTGTGAAGTGGTGATACCCAGGTAACGGATACGCCCTTGCTCCTTCCACTCCTTCAGGGTTTTGAGATGGACCTTCCAGTCGCGCAGGTTGTGGATCTGCATGAGGTCCATGGTCTCGACCCCCATCAGTTCCATGGATTCGTTCATCTGGCGAATGCCGGCCTCGCGCCCGTCGATCCAGACCTTGGTGGCGGCAAAATATCCCGCGGTGTTTTGGGTGGTTTCAAGCAGATCACCCACGATTCCTTCCGCGGGGCCGTACATGGGTGATGAATCGATCATCTGGCCGCCGTGGTCAAAGAACGCCTGCATCACCTCGCCGAGTTGTTCCATGGGCGTGTCATGGGAAAAGGTGCTGTAGGTGCCCATTCCCAGGATGGAAATTTCCTCGCCGCTCGACGGGATGGTGCGCCTGATCACGTTATCGGCCATGGCAGACAAGGTTCGCGGCAGAATTCCGGCAGCGACAGGTGCGGCACAGGCGTGTTTGATGAAGTTGCGGCGCGAGAGTATGAGATGTTTCATTCCGGTTCACCAGGTTCGTTTGACCCGCTATACAAGCGGTCTTGATCATAGGCATTTCCGATGAATACTGCCACGATCGCCCATAATAACGCAATACCCGCGCCGATCAGACCCATGCCCGCCAGTCCCAGGCCGAAACCCGCGGCCAGGCCGGTGTAGGCCCAGCCGCTCAGCATGTCACCGCCCCGGTACACCACGATGTCTATGACCGGTTTTGTCCTGAACCGGGTGTCCCGGCTCACCTGGGTAAACAGCATTTCCCGGCCCGGCCGGGTGATGGCGTAATTACCGGCCCGGCGCACGACCTGCAGGCCCATCAGCACCGGCAACAGGGGTGAGAGCGCCACTGCCAGCCAGCCGGCAATGATGATTACGGGTATTATGGACAAGGTAACGGCCAGCCCGAAGCGGGTGGCCAGGCGGCTGGTGGCAAACATGGCCGTGAGCACTGCGAGTGAATTTACCATCAAATCCATTATGCCCCAGTATTGCGAGCGGGTGGCGCGATCGAATTCGGCCAGCATGTTTTTCAGTTCGAAATAGACAAACGTGCTCATGGCCGTATACAACAGGATGAACAGGCCGATCCCGAGCAGGTGGCGGTTGCTGAAGAAATCGACGAAACCTGCGAAGGGATTCCCGCCCGTGGTCACCCAGGACGCGGGGTCGCTACCGGGTGGCCCGCCATGCAGATCTTCCTGCTTCAGTTTTTCCAGGTATGCGACCAGCGGAATGATGAGCAGCAACAACACGGCAGCGAGCAGCATCAGGTTGTAAACGCCCAGGGTCGCGGAGAAAAACACCGGAAACACGGGCCCGGTGACGGCGCCGATGCTGGCGCCGGAGGCGATAAATCCGAACAGCCTTTTGCCCTGGTCCTTCGAGAACGTATCCGCCATGAAACTCCAGAACACGGAGACGTGGAACAGGCTGAAGACGCTGAGCCAGACGTAGAATGTCTTGTCTATGTAAACCGGGTTGTGCGTCATGTGCGTACCCAGGTAGAACGCCACGAAGGACAGGGAGAAAAAGCCGTACACGCCGGGGACAATGCGCCTGAACTTCATCCTGGCAATGACACTGCCGTAGACGGCGACGGCCGCCATGCTGATGAGGAACGTGGAGGTCCACAGCCAGCTCAACTCGGCGTCGGACCAGTCACTTGCCATGGCATCGCGCACGGGGCGCAGGGTGTAATACGCCACCATCAGGGTGAACATGAAGATGAACGACGTGAATGCAGCCCTGATCTCGTGGGCTTCGATCTTCAGCAGCAGTTTTACATACCTGCCGATATTCGGGCTCAGAGTAAAAATACTCATGATATGACCATCATAACCTGTGCGGCTGGATATTTGGGGTCAGAGTAAAAATTAATCGGGATATCTACTCATGGCTCTGACATAAAATTAATTTTTACTCTGACCCCAAATATCAAATATTACGGCTTCACTTGCCTGACAGGTATGCCGGCACGATACTCTCGACCGTCGCAGGTTCGATGCCCAGCGCCTCAAGGTCGTTGCGGCGGCAAACGGCATCGACCTGCAGGGAACGGTAATTGTCCGTAGAGAAGGGTTGATCGATTCCCAGGGCCGGGAATACGGGACCGGCCAGGTCAAAGGCCAGTCCCTGCAGCCTGGCGGCAATATCGGGCAGCGGGATGACCAACCTGTTCCGTGCGGTACACCTGGCGGTGAATTCGACCAGTTCCTGCAGCGTATAGGTACGCGGTCCGCACAGGTCGTAGCGTTGGCCGAAATGAGCAGGCCCGGCCAGCGTACCGGCCATCGCCCTGGCGACGTCTTCCACGAACACCGGCGCGAAGCGCGCCCCGGCGCAGGCCAGCGGGAATACTCCGGGCATCATCCTGATCAATCCCGCAAACCGGTTGAAGAAGCTGTCGTCCTGCCCGAATATTACGGATGGACGGTAGCTGGTGACGTTCAGCCCCCCGGCGGCATGTACCCTGTCTTCCGCTTCGCCCTTGCTGCGCAGGTAATGGCTGGTACCGGCGGATGCATCCGCATTGATCGCGCTCATGTGCAGCAGGCGTTCTATGCGGTTTTCACGGCAGGCGCGGATCACCTTGTCAGTCAGTTCGATGTGGACATGATAAAACCCGGCTCCCGCGCTTCCCCGTTCATTCAGAATTCCCACGAGATTGACTACTGTATCGCAACCGGACAGGTGGGCGGTCAATTGCTCCTGGTCATGGATATCGGTCTCGACCAGTTCCAGATTGGGCAACTGCCTGAGTGCGTGGTGTTTTGCCGTACGTTTGCGCGTCGGTATTTTCAATTCAAAGCCTGCCCTGCTTAACTGGCGCGCGAGCGTACGGCCGACAAAACCACCGCCGCCCAGAATGCCGATTTTACTGATGTCCAAGCGCTTGTCCGTAATCACTTTGTGCGCGTGCCTGTATTTGGTAATTGCATTCCTGTTACTATACTTGACGGAAGCGCGGCTTGCAGCGCACAGGCGTGAAATTTTGTGAACACGATTTCAAACATTCCGTATATTTCAAATGCTTTTTTTGAACGTGAGAAGCGCATCTGGCGCACAGCCTGGCTGGTGGCCGGGCGCGTGTCTGACCTGGATGAGACAGGGAAATTTATCACACTGGATCTCACTGTGATCAATGTTTCCATCTTCGTCTTGAGGGATAGCGCCGGAAAGCTCAACGCATTCTACAATATCTGCCCTCACCGCAACGGCAGGTTGCTATGTGACCCGCAAGGGAAAAAGGCTGCGATCACATGCCGCTATCACGGCTGGACGTTCCGGTTGGATGGAAAACTCAGGGGCATTCCGGAACAACACCTGTTTCCGGGCATAGATAAAAATGATATTTCACTCGTGCCCGTATCGGTCGATACCTGGGGCGGCTTTGTCTTTGTGAACCTGGAGACAAATCCTGAATATACCCTTGACGAGTACATGGGCGGGCTGCCATCGGGCCTGGAGTCGTACCTGGCGGATTCCGATTGGCAGTGGTATACGGGCTACCAGAAAAAATTCAAGGCGAACTGGAAGGATTTGCTGAACATCCAGCATGAAGGCTATCACGCCAGCCATGTGCACAAGAAAACCCTCGGCGTGTATTTTGCACCTGGAGATTGCGCCAATACCTTGTATGAGGACAGTCCGGGGGTGTGTTCCTGCCTGACCGTGCTGAGGCCGATGGCCTCCGAAGACCTGCTGGCAAAAATGACCGTTGTTCAACACCTTGCCATGAATCATGGAACGACTTCCAACTGGGTGGACCAGGATACATCCGTTGCGGCAAAACGGATAGAAAACTCCGTCAACCTGAACGGGTCAAACAGGTGGGTGTTCGACTGTTACACCATTTTCCCGAACCTGCTGTTGTTCATCGGTACCGACGTACTGACGATCATGATCTCCTGGCCCCGTAATGCACATGAGGCGGAATGGGAGATAGACTGGTTCCACAAGGATAAACTGCAGAATTTCGGCAACCTGTTCAGCCGTGAACAGGGGCGCCTGGCAACCCGGAACGCCCTGACCGAGGATTGGCCGGTCGTTGAACAGGCACATGAAAACATGCGAACGGGTTTGATTGACAAAAGCATAATCGGGTCGGACATGGAAGCGACGGTGTCCGCGCATTATATGAAATTACTGCAACATCTCGGGTTGAGCGAAGACAGGTTGCTCAATGAACACGCCTGATTTTTCGGAACTGCAGGAGTATATAAACGACTGGGGTCATGCAGATGCCCATCAGCGCCTGAACAAACGGACCAATGCAGATTTTTCTGATCTAAAAAAGTTTTATGACGCCGTTGTGCCGCGCCTCGGAGAAATCATTGAGTTTCTGAACCAGTTCCCTGTTGATGACATACCGGAGGAGTTCGGACCGCTTGCTTACATGGCGTTGGCTGCCTGTGAAGTTGACGATCCGGTGAATGTCTGGCAGTCATCTGAATTAACCTACCAGTCCAACGCAAAAAACTGGCGCGTCAAGAAGAGCTATTATGATTTTGTCAGCGGAGATTAGTGATTTCCTGTATTTTTTTGACGCAACCGCTGCGGGTGAGGTCAAACCCGGGCGTAAACCTGAGAGTGATGCAGCCGCTGAAAAAGAAAAAAGAATTCTCTGCCGTTTTTGTCTGGATCCGGTAACGGATAACAGTCAGAAAACAACGCCACAGGGCCAGTTTGTTCATGTCCGGACCAACCCCGGCGGGTTTACCTTCGAATTCGGCTGTTATTCGGATGCGCCCGGGTGTTCAACCTCGGGGGAGGCGACAACCGAGCATACCTGGTTTCCCGGCCATAGCTGGAAACTGGCCCTGTGCCGCAACTGCGGCGAACACCTTGGCTGGTCATTCAGGGGCGACACGTCATTTTATGGTTTGATACTGGACAGGCTGGTAGAGGAAGAGTAAGGCCTGTGCGGCCGCCCGGTTTCCACCCGGATAATTACGGGTATAATACCTCCCCTTTATTTCACAGAGAGGTTGGAACCATGGCTCGCGCGCTCCGGAACGGGGGAGAAGCAATTGCCTGACAACAGTAATTCAGGCGCATTGGAAGGGGTGCGCGTACTCGAACTCGGCCAGCTTATTGCCGGCCCGTTCTGCGGCCAGGTGCTGGCGGACCTGGGTGCCGAGGTGATCAAGATAGAGTTACCGGGCCGCGGCGACCCGATGCGCGATTGGGGCAAGGGCGAACCCGTATGGTGGCCTGTTATCGCACGCAACAAGAAATGCATCACCCTGGACGTCAGGTCCGGGCAGGGCAAGGCCATCATCGGTGAACTGGTGCAGAAAGCGGACATCGTGCTGGAGAACTTCCGGCCGGGCACCATGGAGAAATGGGGACTGGGATATGCCGACCTGGCCAGGCTCAACCCGGGTATTATCATGGTGCGTGTCTCCGGCTACGGCCAATCCGGTCCTTACTCCTCGCGTGCGGGTTATGGGGGCATCGGCGAAGCCATGGGCGGCCTGCGTTACATCGTCGGCGACCCCGCTACGCCACCCAGCCGGGTAGGCATCAGTATAGGCGATACCCTGGCAGCCATGTTCGCTGCCATCGGCGCCCTGTCGGCGCTGCAGTTCCGGCAACGGACCGGTCAGGGCCAGGTCGTCGATTCGGCGATTTACGAAGCGGTGCTGGGGGTGATGGAATCCACGGTTCCGGAATACGACCAGCTCGGGACCATCAGGGAGCGCACCGGTTCGATCCTGGCCAAGATTGCCCCTTCCAACGTCTATCCGACCTCGGATAACGACATGATTATCATGGGGGCCAACCAGGACACCGTTTTCGCGCGGCTGTGCGAAGCCATGCAGCAGCCGGAGCTGGCAAATGATGAAAAGTTCAGCACCCACGTTGCCCGGGGAGAGAACCAGGCGTTGCTGGACGACATGATTTCCGCCTGGTCAAAAGGCTTCACGGCCGATGACCTGTTGGCGCTCCTGGAACAGCACGCGGTGCCGGCGGGGCGGATTTACCGGGCGCCGGACATGCTCGAGGACGAGCATTTTATCGCCAGGGAGAGCATCGTCGAGGTGGAACACCCGAAATATGAGAGCCTGAAAATGCAGAACGTATTCCCCCGGTTGTCGGCCACGCCGGGCCGCGTCAAGTGGACCGGTCCGGGGCTTGGACAGCATAACGAAGAAATATACCGGGGGTTGCTTGGCTACAGCGACACCGACCTGGAGCGTCTGCAGCGGGACGGGATAATCTGAATATCCCGGATATCATGCGTGCGCCCGGATGATATCGCATAGCGCCGCGATGTGCCGGGGGCTGTCATTGAGGGCTGGGATGTAACTGAATGTTTTACCCCCCGCGGCCAGGAAAAAATCCCTGTTCTGAATCTTGATCTCTTCCAGCGTTTCCAGGCAGTCCGCGGCAAATCCGGGGCAGATGACGTGGACATGGCCGATGCCGCTCCCGCCCCATTCCTGCAACAGCTTGTCCGTATAGGGCTGCAACCATTCGCGGGGACCGAAGCGGGACTGAAAGGAAACGTCCCAGAATTCCTCGTCCAGGCCCAGTCGCCGGGCCAGCAGCCGGGCGGTCGCCCGGCATTCGTCGGCGTAAGGGTCTCCTGCAAGTACATAGCTCCTGGGTAAACCGTGAAATGAAAACAGCAGCCTGTCGGGTTTGCCGGATTGCGCCCAGTGGTCGCGGACGCTTTTCGCCAGCGCATCGATGTAACCCGGGTTATCGTGGTAACCCGAGATCATGCTCAGCTGGGGGATATGGCGCCAGGTTTTCAGGACGCCGGCAACGGCATCGAAAGTCGATGCCGTCGTCGCAGCCGAATATTGCGGGTACAGGGGCAGGATAACCAGTTTCCTTACGTTGTAACCCTGCAATTTCTGCAGGGCGGATGGGATGGACGGGTTGCCGTAACGCATACCCAGCTCTACGCGTACCGGCGAGCCGGCATCCTTGTCCAGCTCAGAGCGGATTGCCCCGCATTGTTTTTCCGATATGGCCAGCAGGGGGGAGCCTGCTTCGGTCCATACCTCGCGGTAGGCTTTTGCCGAACGCCGCGGGCGCACTCTCAGGATGACACCGTGCAGGATGAACCACCAGAGCCAGCGGGGCGTTTCTATGACCCGCGGGTCTGACAAGAACTGCGCCAGGTATTTTCTCAGCGCAGCCGGCGTCGGTGCGTCCGGTGTCCCGAGATTGGTGAGGAGTACGCCTGTCATAGTCTGTGTAATCCGGTAATTTCCGTGCGCCAGTATAACTTATTATGTTGCAGGTCTTTCCCCCCTCGTCGTTCCCAAAATCAATGGGGTCAGACTCGATTGATTTTTACCAGACCGAACTGCTCTAATTCTACAGCTTCATAAAATCAATCGAGTCTGACCCCGTTGATTTTTGTCCACGACTTGATCGGTATTGAATTATAAGGGACTATGAACAGGGCCGTTATGCGTGCTTTGGACACACAAATTTCCGTACCCCTGCTTGGACCGTCGGACCCGCTGCCGTTCGAGTTCGTCGACCGCCGCGACATGACAGGATGCCTGGTGGTTGCCGACCACGCTGGCAATGCCGTACCTGCATCGCTGCAGGGCCTGGGACTGGCGCAGGGAGTGTTTGACGAGCATATTGCCGTAGACATCGGCAGCCGGGCTACGGCCATGTTGCTTGCTGAAAGGCTGGGCGCTTCGCTGATCCTGGGAAACTACTCCCGGCTGGTTGTGGATCTGAATCGCTACCCGGATGATCCCACTGCATTCATTCCGGAAAGCGACGGCGTGGCCATACCCGGCAACCGTAATCTCGGCGTTGCTGAAAAGCGGTTACGGGGCGATTCGATATTCCGATCTTATCACGATGCCATCGACAAATTTATCGACGATTTCCTGGTAAAGGGAACCGTACCCGTGATGATCAGCGTGCACAGTTTTACCCCGGTGCTGGATAACCGGCGCCGCCCCTGGCATATCGGCGTGCTATGGGACAAGGACCCGCGTATCGCACTGCCCCTGCTGGAGAAGCTCAGGCAGGACCGGGAACTGGTGGTCGGCGACAACGAACCTTATTCGGGCCATCACCCTGCCGACTACACGGTTGATCACCACGCAGAGGGCAGGGGACTTGCCAACGTATCCATCGAAATACGGCAGGATCTGGTGCACGATATGGCCGGTGTCGAGCGCTGGACCGCGCTCCTGGTCGATGCCTTGACGGAGATACTGGCCGATGAAACCTTGTATAAACCAACGGGGAGGTAATCTCAATGGCAATCCCTGAGCCTGCGTTCAGCGTCGGTATCGAAGAAGAGTACCTGCTGGTGAACAAGGAAACGCGTGACCTGTGCAACGACGCGCCCGCAACCATGGTGCAGGAATGCACGGCGCTGTGCGGGGGGCAGGTCACTCCCGAATTCCTCCGCTCCCAGATCGAGGTGGGCACCAGGCCCTGCAACACCATTCCCGAGGCCCGCGCGGACCTCGCTTCCCTGAGGAGTGCGGTCATCGAGGTTGCAGGCCGCTACGGAATGGCCCCGATCGCCGCGTCCACCCACCCGTTCGCCAGCTGGCGCGACCAGCGGCATACGGAGAAGGAACGCTACGATATCCTCGAACATGACATGCAGGCTGCAGCAAGACGCATGCTGATCTGCGGCATGCACGTCCACGTCGGGATTGCGGACAACGATTTACGCATCGACCTGTTGAATCAATTCAACTACTTCCTGCCCCACCTGCTGGTGCTGAGCTGCTCGTCTCCCTTCTGGGAAGGGGAAAACACGGGCCTGCTGTCATACCGGTTGACGGTGTTTGACGCCTTGCAGCGCACCGGCATCCCCGAGCAGTTTTCAAGTTACGCGGAGTATGAACGCCATATCAACATCCTGAGATCCGCCGGGGTAATTGATGACGCAAGCAAGGTCTGGTGGGACCTGCGGCCCAGTGCGCGCTATCCGACCCTGGAGGCGCGGATCATGGACGTATGCACAGACCTGGATGACGCAGCCTGTATTGCCGCCTTGACGGTCTGTATCATGCGTATGCTCTACCGCCTGCGCACGAATAACCAGCGCTGGCGGGCGTATGCCCGCATGCTGGTGACGGAAAACCGCTGGCGCGCCATGCGCTACGGTCCCGACGAGGGGTTGATCGACTTCGGCAAAAGCGAGATTGTCCCGTTCGATGCGTTACTGGAAGAATTGATCGAGCTTGTTGAAGAAGACGCCGATGCCCTGGACTGCAGCGCTGAACTGGTGCATGCGCGCACCATCCTCGCACGCGGCACCAGCGCACACCGCCAGCTTGTCACTTACGAACAAGCCCTCCGCTCAGGTATGGACAAGCAGGAAGCGCTGCGTAACGTGGTCGATATGCTGGTTGAACAGACAAAACCTGGGAAACCTAATTCAGGACAACCATAAATTTTAAATTTATGGTTGTCCTGAATTTGCCCCTGAGACTGTAAATTCGTAGAAATCAATCGAGTTTGACCCCATTGATTTCCTCAGGGTTGCCTGAGCGCCAGCACAGGCGGCGTGTACAGGACCTTGCGGGTCCCGGCCAGGCCGCCGATGACAACCACCAGCGTACACAGCAGCGGTGTGATGAGCCACACCCACGGATTAATCATGATGTCCATGTGGAACACGTATTCGGCGAGTAATAATTCCGCCACGGTGGCCGTCAGGGCGGCGACAATGCCGGCAATCAGGCCGAGCAGGGCGAATTCCGCCAGCAGGCCGGTGAGGACATGGCCGCGTTCTGCTCCCAGGGTGTTCAGCAGGGCGGTCTCAAACCTGCGTTCATCGTGGGTAGTCTGCAGCGCGGCAAGCAGGACTACAATCCCGGCCAGCAAGGTAAAACCCGAAACGAATTCCACCGCTTTCACCACCTGTTCCATGATTGCGCGCACCTGCCTGAGAATGGAATCCACGTCGAAGACGGTGATACTGGGCCAGGTCCTGACCAGTTCGATAAGCAGCCGCCTGTCTTCCGGAGCCAGGTGGAAACTGGTTATGTAAGACGCCGGGTAGCCGTCCAGTGTGCCCGGGTTGGCGACCACAAAGAAATTCACGTTGAACGTATCCCAGTCGACCCACCGGGTATTGCTGACCGTTCCGGATACCTGTTTGTCTGCAATTTTAAACTCCAGCCGGTCACCCAGTGAAATCCCCAGGGTGGCCGCGAACTCCTCCTCGAAGGAAAACAGGTTTTCGCCGGTTTCACCCCACCATTCTCCGGCCGTCAGGCGGTTGTCATCCTGCAGGGAACCCGCGATGGACAGGTTGAAGGTGCGCCTGGCGAAACGTTTGGCCTGCTCTTCCGTGTAGTCCTCCGGATCAACCGTCTGGCCGTTAATGGTCAACAGGCGAGCGCGGATCATCGGATAAGCCGGCGGGGTTGCGCCGGTCCGGTTACCGACAAACTCCCCGACCGCGTCCACCTCGCCGGGCTGGATGTTAATGAGGAAATAATTGGGGGTGTCGGGAGGCAGCCGGTTGTTCCAGTTTGCCAGCAGATCGGTGCGGATCAGCACCAGCAGGGTAAGCACCATCACACCGATGCTGATGGCCATGATCTGTGCCGTGCTCAGCCCGGCCCGGCGCACGATGTTCGCCAGGCCGAAGCGGGCGGCAACGCCGACGCCGGAGCGTAGCGTATTCAACCAGCGGATTGCCAGCCGCGTGGCCAGATACGACGCTGCACCGGTTATCGCCAGCCCGGTGAAACCGTACAGGATCAACTCCACACTGCCCGATTTCCAAGGCGCCAGCAGCAACAGGCAGCCGACCGCTGCGGCATAAATACCCAGGTTGCTCAAGGGCAGGGGGACCAGGTCCCGCCTGAGCACCCGCAGCGGCGTAACGTTCTTCAGCCGTATGATCTGCGGCATGGCAAAGCCCAGGACCGTCACCACGCCGGCCGCCATGCCGACCAGGACCGGGGTCAGGCGGGGCTCCGGTACGGGCCTGGTCACCAGCCCGTGCATCAACGCCGTCAGGCCGGATTGCCCCAGGTAGCCGAGGGCGCAGCCGATGGCGCTGCAGACCAAGGCAAGGACCGACAACTGGATGAAATAGATTTTAATGATCATCCCCTGGTCTGCGCCGAAGCAGCGCATGATGGCGCAGTTGTCAAAATGCCTGACAACGTAGCGTTGTGCCGACAAGGCGATGGCGAGACCGGCCAGGGCGATACTGACCAGTACGGCAAGGCCCAGGAACTGCTCCGCCCGGTCCAGGGCGGTGCGCAACTCCGGACGGGCATCGCGTATGCCCCGGATATCGTATTCTTCGTAGTCGCCGATCAGATCGCGGAACCCGGTCACGGCTTCACCTGGGCCCGCGACCAGCAGCCGGTACGTGGCCCGGCTGCCCGGCATGATGAGGCCGGTAGCTTCCAGATCAGCGAGGTTCATCAACAATCTCGGGGCAATGTTGAACATGTCGCCGCCGCGATCGGGTTCATAAGTCAATACTTTTACAGCGCGCAGGGACGACGCCCCCAGGCTGACTCTGTCGCCGGTGCTGAAATCCAGTAACTGGAACAGTCTCGGATCAGGCCAGACCGAACCCGGCTCCGGTATGGTCCGGCTGCTGGTCTCTTCGGAAAACAACCGCTCTGAAACCAGCAGTCTGCCTCTCAGCGGGTAACCAGATTGCACCGCCTTGACCTCCGCCAGTTCCAGCCGGTCACCGACCACGACGACACTGCGGAAACTGACGGTCAGCGCCGTGTTCAATCCCAGGCCCCTGGCCTGTTCGATGAATTCCCGGCTGAAAGGTTCTGCCGAACTGACGACAAGATCCGCGGCGAGCAACTCGGTGGCCTGCATTTCAGTAACCTGGTTGACCCGGTCGGTGAAGAAGCCGACAGTCGTCAGGCTGGTCACGGCAATGATCAGCGCCAGGCCGATCAGGCGCAGTTCACCCGCACGCCAGTCCCGCATCAACTGGGTAAGCGACAGCCTAAGCAGGAACATGAGGTTGCCTGATGCGCCCGCCGTCCAGGGTCAGTTTGCGGGAACAGTGGGTGGCGACGGACTCATCATGGGTGACCAGCACCAGGGTCGTGCCGCGCTCCGAATTCAGGCGGAACAGCAGTTCCACGATCTGCGCCGCGGTTTCCTGGTCGAGGTTGCCGGTGAGTTCATCGGCAAACAGCACCCGCGGCGTGCCGGCAAACGCGCGGGCAATGGCTACCCGTTGCTGTTCGCCGCCGGATAACTGGTTCGGGTAGTGGGCGGTACGGGCCGACAAGCCGACCTCGGCCAGGTGCTCCAGCGCCATATCCCTGGCCGCGCCGTTCCCTGCCAGTTCCAGCGGCAGCATGACGTTTTCCAGGGCGGTCAGACCCTGCAGTAACTGGAATGACTGGAATACGAAACCGACCCGCCGGTTACGCAACTTCGCCCTGCCTGCTTCGTCCAGCCCGGTCAGATCCGTGTTGTCCAGGATGACTTTGCCGCTGGTCGGCAGGTCCAGCCCTGCCAGTATGCCGATGAGTGTGGACTTTCCGGAACCGGATACGCCTGTTACGGCCAGACTCTCTCCATATTTGATCTCCAGGCTGATATTATCCAGGATAGTCAGGCTGCCGGCGGGACCGTTGACCCGTTTAACCAGGTTTTCCGCCCGGACAATATATTTCGAGGTTTGCTCCATGTTAAGGCCGGTTACGTTTATAGTATGTTTATTCGTATCATTATCTGCCCCCGGGTCGGATAAAATCATCCTGGTACTGGGAGACAGCCTGAGCGCCAGCCACGGTATTGCCCCCGAGGAAGGTTGGGTTTTTCAATTACGCAGCCGTCTGAGCATGGAAGGCTACAACTATAAAGTCATAAATGCCAGTATCAGTGGCGAAACCACGCACGGCGCAAACAGTCGTCTTCATGGCATTTTAAGAGAGATAAGACCTCATATCACTATCGTCGAACTGGGCGGCAATGACGGACTGAGGGGGGTCCCCCTGGCGGAAATCAGGGATAACCTGCACGAGATAATCGAAAAAATTTCTGCCTCGGGCAGCAGCATACTCTTGGTGGAAATGCTGCTTCCGCCAAATTACGGCGCTGCCTACATCGAAAAGTTTGTCGCCGTGTATAAACAACTGGGCTCACGGGATAACGTCAACCTGACGAAATTTATCATGGAGGATATTGCCGATAATCCGGATTTGATGCAAAGTGACGGTATTCATCCGAAAGCGGAAGCACAGGAAATGATGCTGGACAACCTATGGCCCGATCTCCGTCCGTTGCTGGACAGGGACGTCAACCGATGAATTACTGCAGCGCCTGCGGCTCCCAGGTAGTGCGGAAGATTCCGCCGGACGACGACCGCTTGCGTTATGTCTGCGAGTCCTGCGATGAGGTTCATTATCAAAACCCGAAGATAGTCGCAGGGTGTATCCCGGTGTGGGAGGACAAGGTGCTGCTGTGTAAACGCGCGATTGAACCCCGGTACGGCTACTGGACACTGCCCGCCGGTTTCATGGAACTGGGTGAGACCTCGCATGCGGCCGCGTTACGGGAGACCATGGAGGAAGCCAATGCCCGGGTTGAGATCATCAACCTGTTTGCGGTATTCAACCTGCCTCACGTCAACCAGGTCTACCTGATGTTCAACTCCAATCTCGTGGACCTGAATTTCTCTCCGGGTGCGGAGAGCCAGGAAGTGGCGCTGTTTACCCGGGACGAAATTCCCTGGGAACAACTGTCATTCCCCACCATCCGCTATTCACTGGAGTTCTTCTTTGCAGACCGCAAAAACGGCGATTACCGGTTGCATACGGGAGATATCGTGCGCGGCAACTCGGGCCGCGAATTCTTCACGGGGCCGAAAACCCGTTATTGAAGGCAATAATATCTCGACACAAAATCCTGCTGTAAGTACAATGTGCAGTCCGTATTCCAGGAATCTTCAGAAGCAGAAAAACGGATAACAGGAGGATTAAGCTATGGCTACTGAATTTAATCGTGAGACATTAGCGCTCGAAATGGAAAGACTGCAGACCAGTATCAAGTATCATGATTGGTTTTTGGGCTTCGTTGTCGTTGTAGGCATATCACTGAGCATATATCTTGTCGATTCCATGAATACCTTGCAGGAAGGTCTTCATGAAGTGCGTGCGCATATCATGGTGATGCAGAAGGATATTAAAAGAATACAAGAGGATGTCGACTCTATGAAAACGGTAATCGACTCAATGCAATCGGATATCAACAGGCTGGACCGCAAGATGGACAGGTATCACAGCGACACCGGTACGTGAAACCATGATAAAACCTCATGGAACCGGCGAACTGCGCCCGCGGTTCGTCCAGGATGCAGGGAAGCGCCAGTCCCTGCTGGAAGAAGCTGAAACCCTGCCGCAGTTGTTGCTTAACTCCGCTGCCGCCGCCAACGCGGTGATGCTGGGCGCCGGTTATTTTTCACCGTTGCCCGGTTATATGGACGCTGCTGACGCAATCAGCGTTGCAGAGGAAATGCGCACCGGTGCCGGCCTGTTCTGGCCGATACCTTGCCTGAACATATGCGCCGATACTTCCGCGATCAACGGTGCGCAGCGGGTAGCATTGCGCGATCCGAACGTGGAAGGCCGGCCTGTTCTCGCCATACAGGACGTGACCTCGGTGGAGACCCTGTCGGATGATCAGATACGGTTGATCACCGAAAAAGTGTTCGGCACCCTGGACCGGGATCACCCCGGTGTAGCGACGTTTACTGCGTCCGGTAACCGGCTTGTGGCGGGCCCCGTCCAGGTATTGAATTACAGTTACTTCGAACAGGACTTCCCGGAGACGTTCAGGACGGCCATGCAGATTCGCGCCGGAATTGCCGCCAACGGCTGGGAAAAAGTCGTTGCGTTCCAGACGCGCAACCCCATGCACAGGGCCCATGAGGAGTTGTGCAAGATGGCTGCAGAAGCGGTTCACGCCGACGGCGTATTGATCCACATGCTGCTGGGGAAGCTGAAACCGGGGGACATTCCGGCCGATGTGCGTGATGCGGCGATACGCAAGATGGTGGAACTGTATTTCCCGGGGAATACCGTGATGGTAACCGGATACGGGTTCGATATGCTCTACGCCGGCCCGCGGGAAGCGGTGCTGCATGCCGTGTTCCGGCAGAATGCCGGTTGCAGCCACCTGATCGTCGGCCGCGACCACGCCGGAGTCGGCAGTTATTACGGCCCGTTCGACGCGCAGGCCATTTTCCGCGAACAGGTGCCGGAAGGCGCGCTGGAGGTTGAAATATTCGAGGCGGACCATACTGCTTATTCAAAAAAACTGGACCGGGTGGTGATGATGCGCGATGCGCCGGATCACGGGATGGAGGATTTCGTACTGCTGTCGGGGACAAAAGTACGGGAGATGCTGGCAGCAGGACAGGACTTGCCGGGAGAGTTCGCCCGCCCCGAGGTAGCCCGGATACTCATGGAGTATTATCAGCACCCCACATAATGTACGTAAAATTTGCTGTGCGCCTTCCTTGGCACACACCCTACGGGCGTCCTTCGGACGTCCAAATCCGCTCCTGGTGGATTTGTGGGGTCAGAGTAAAAATACAGTCAGCTTGACAACTTGTAACAGTTCAATAGCAAGTATTTTTACTCTGACCCCAAATTTCCGCTTTTCGGCGCCGGACACCCCTGCCGGCAGCAATTTTCTGTTGACATCTGGAATTTTGCCGCTATATTGTTAGCACTCACTTTGGTAGAGTGCTAACAATTCCATCATATTCATAGAAAAACAACAGCTTAGCTAGGAGGTAATCAGAATATGAATATCAGACCATTACACGACCGGGTAGTCGTGCGGCGGCTGGAAGAGGAAAAGATGTCCCCGGGCGGGATTGTCATCCCTGACAGTGCCACTGAAAAGCCAATCCAGGGAGAAATCGTCGCCGTCGGCAATGGCAAGATCCTGGACAGCGGTGAGGTACGCGGCCTGGATGTCAAACCGGGAGACAGGATCCTGTTCGGCAAATATTCAGGCACGGAAGTGAAAATTGATAATGAAGAACTGCTGGTGATGCGTGAAGACGACATCATGGGCGTTATCGAATAAGTTTCGGGAGGTAAAGAAAAATGAGTGCAAAAGAAGTCAGATTCGGTGATGACGCTCGTTCGCGCATGGCGAAGGGTGTCAATATCCTGGCAAATGCCGTAAAGCAGACGTTGGGACCCAAGGGGCGCAACGTCGTCGTAGAAAAAAGCTTCGGCGCCCCGACGGTCACCAAAGACGGGGTTTCCGTGGCCAAAGAGATCGAACTGGAGGACAAGTTCGAAAACATGGGCGCGCAGATGGTTAAGGAAGTTGCCTCCAAGACGTCCGATGTGGCCGGTGACGGCACCACCACCGCGACAGTACTGGCGCAGGCGATTGTACGTGAAGGCCTGAAGGCGGTCGCTGCCGGGACCAACCCCATGGATATCAAACGCGGTATCGATGCTGCGGTGAGGACAGCCGTTGACGAGCTTGAAAAATTTTCCAAACCCTGTGCCGACAGCAAGGCCATCGCCCAGGTAGGCACGATCTCCGCCAACGCCGACGAAGATGTCGGGCAGATCATTGCCGATGCAATGGAAAAAGTGGGCAAGGAAGGGGTCATTACCGTCGAAGAGGGTTCCGGACTGGATAATGATCTGGACGTAGTGGAAGGCATGCAGTTCGATCGCGGTTACCTGTCTCCCTACTTCATCAACAACCAGGAGACCATGAGCGTCGACCTGGAGAGCCCGTTCATCCTGTTGCACGACAAGAAGGTCTCCAACGTAAGAGACCTGTTGCCGGTGCTGGAAAGCGTCGCCAAGTCAGGCAAGTCGCTGCTGATCATCGCCGAGGACATCGAGGGTGAGGCCCTCGCTACCCTGGTGGTCAACAACATGCGCGGCACCGTCAAGGTCGCCGGCGTCAAGGCGCCGGGTTTCGGCGACCGGCGCAAGGCCATGCTCGAGGATATCGCCATCCTGACCGGCGGCACGGTCATATCCGAGGAAGTCGGGTTGTCGCTGGAGAAGGCGGGCCTGGATGACCTGGGCAGCGCCAAGCGCGTGCAGATCACCAAGGAAAACGCCACCATCATCGATGGCGCCGGACGGACCGAGAACATCGAAGGCCGGGTCAACCAGATCCGCGCCCAGATCGAAGAGTCGACGTCCGACTACGACCGGGAGAAACTGCAGGAACGCGTGGCCAAGCTGGCCGGCGGTGTAGCCGTGATCAAGGTCGGCGCCGCTACCGAAGTGGAGATGAAGGAGAAGAAGGCGCGTGTCGAGGATGCCCTGCATTCCACCCGTGCCGCGGTCGAAGAGGGCGTGGTTCCCGGCGGCGGCGTTGCGCTGATACGCGCAGTGGCAGCCACTGCCGAGGTAAAAGGCAAGAACGAAGACCAGCAGGCCGGTATCTCCATCCTGTTGCGTTCCCTGGAGGAACCGCTGCGCCAGATCGTCACCAACTCCGGCGACGAGGCGTCCGTGGTGCTGAACCAGGTTGCCGAGGGAGAAGGCAACTACGGCTACAACGCAGCCACCGGGGAATTCGGCGACATGATCGAAATGGGTATCCTGGACCCGACCAAGGTGGCCCGTTACGCGCTGCAGAATGCCGCGTCGGTTGCCGGCCTGTTGTTGACGACGGAAGCCATGGTGGCGGAACTGCCGAAGAAGGAAGAGCCCATGCCCATGGGCGGTGGTGATATGGGCGGTATGGGCGGTATGGGCGGCATGATGTAACCCGTTGCTGTTCAGCTGTATAAAAAAAACCCGCCATCCGGCGGGTTTTTTTATTATTGATCCCTGATCCCTATCTCTTCTTCATGGCATCGAAGAACTGGGCGTTGTTCTTGGTCGCTTTCAGCCGCTCCAGGAGAAATTCCATGGCCGCAATGGATTCCATGGGATGTAACAGCTTCCTTAAGATCCACATCTTCTGTAACTCGTCCTTTTCCGTCAGCAACTCCTCACGCCGGGTGCCGGAACGGTTGATGTAGATGGCAGGATAGATGCGTTTTTCCGAAATCTCGCGGTCCAGGTGCAGCTCCATGTTACCGGTGCCCTTGAACTCTTCGTAGATGACTTCATCCATGCGCGAACCGGTGTCGATCAGGGCCGTGGCCAGGATAGTCAGGCTGCCGCCTTCTTCAATGTTGCGCGCCGCGCCGAAAAAGCGTTTCGGTCTCTGCAACGCGTTGGCATCGACGCCACCCGTCAATACCTTGCCGGATGCCGGCACAACGGTGTTGTAGGCCCGCGCAAGGCGGGTAATGGAATCCAGCAGAACGACCACGTCCTGCTTGTGCTCCGTCAGGCGTTTTGCCCTCTCGATGACCATTTCCGCCACCTGTACGTGGCGGGTGGCAGGTTCATCGAAGGTGCTCGAGATAACCTCGCCGCGGACCGAGCGTTCCATTTCCGTCACCTCCTCCGGCCGTTCGTCGATGAGCAGGACGATCAAATGGCATTCCGGGTGGTTGTGCTTGATGGACTGGGCGATGGATTGCAGGATCATCGTCTTGCCGGCCTTCGGCGGCGATACGATGAGACCGCGCTGGCCCTTGCCGATAGGCGCAACCAGGTCAATGATCCTGGGGGTCAGGTCTTCGGTGCTGCCGTTGCCCACCTCCAGCTTCAGGCGCTGCTGTGCGAACAGCGGCGTCAGGTTTTCAAAGATGATCTTGTTCCTGGCCTTTTCCGGTAACTCGAAATTGATCTCGTTGACCTTCAGCAGCGCGAAGTAGCGCTCACCTTCCTTGGGGGGCCTTATCTTGCCGGAGATATTGTCGCCGGTGCGCAGGTTGAAACGCCGTATCTGGCTGGGTGAGACGTAGATGTCATCGGGGCCGGCCAGGTAGGAACTGTCGGCGGATCGTAAAAATCCGAAGCCGTCCTGGAGGATCTCCAGCACGCCGCTGCCGTAGATATCTTCGCCCTTTCTTGCATGGGCCTTTAGAATTTCAAAAATTACGTCCTGTTTTCTCGAGCGGGCCAGGCCGTCGAGGCCGAGGGATTCTGAGATGAGAACCAGTTCTGAGGCGGGTTGTTGCTTTAATTCTGTGAGATTCATTTGCTCCGCATAAATTAGATGTTATTAACTGACTGAATGGCTTTCGCCAGACATATGGTTGAAATGCGCTTAAGGGCCCGAATTAAGTTAGAGGGACTATACGACAGGTTAGACTACATCTACGTTAGCACGTCATATCGGAAACGTCCAGTTTTTTTATTCCTCTGTTTTAAATTGTGCTGTCTATGAAGGCAGATAACTGCAGTTTCGATACCGCGCCTACCTTGGTGCCGGCGACTTCGCCATCCTTGAATATCATCAACGTGGGGATACCGCGTACTGCGTATTTCTGCGGGGTCTGGGGATTTTCATCGATATTGATCTTGGCTACCGTCAGGTTGCCGGTATATTCATCGGCTATTTCATCGAGGATTGGCGCGATCATCTTGCAGGGGCCGCACCACTCCGCCCAGTAGTCCACCATTACCGGCGCTTCCGATTTTAAAACATCTTCTTCAAAGCTGGAATCAGTTACGTGGATAATGCTGTTATTCATCTCGTGCGTTACCTATGGTTGTTTGTGGTTATGGTTGTTGTATGACGGGGAGTCACATTTCATCCGAAATATCGACCGATTTCAAGCGTCTCTTTGAAAAAACTTTACCAGCGGGGATATTTGGGGTCAGAGTAAAAATATCTGGGAAAAAACGGGCGGCAAGTCCCGGCGCCTGTATTTTTGCTCTGACCCCAAATATCCTTGGACGCCATGCCGGTGCCGTACATGGTTACGGATTGACTTTTTATATATTGTTCTGGAAGATCGCAAACCTTACTCCAGCCGCCAAATTCCGGAGACGCATAATGGTTTCACATCGCATGGTCAGTACTATCCGCTGGTTGCCGATACTCCTGCTGGCGCTCATTCTGTCCGGATGCGGCCAGAAGGGTGCGCTTTACCTGCCTGATAACGATCCTGCCGGGGTGGCCGCCCAGGAATTGTGAATGGGAAATTTTTCATACAGAAACGGCGCCCTGCATGCCGAAGGGGTCAACCTGGCCGCGCTCGCCGAACGCCACGGCACGCCGGCCTACGTGTATTCGCGGGCGGCGCTTGAAGCCAATTGGCGCGCCTATGCGGATGCGTTCTCCGGCAGGGACGCCCTGGTCTGCTACTCCGTCAAGGCAAACGGCAACCTGGCTGTCCTGAACCTCCTGGCCAGGCTGGGGTCGGGTTTTGATATCGTATCCGGGGGAGAACTGGAGCGGGTTATTGCCGCCGGAGGTGATCCGGGCAAGGTGGTGTTTTCCGGCACCGGGAAGCGCGCCGATGAAATGGTGCGCGCACTGGAAGCCGGTATCCACTGTTTTAACGTGGAGTCCGGGACGGAGTTGTTGCGTCTTGATCAAATCGCCGGACGGATGTCCGTGACCGCGCCCGTATCGATCCGCGTAAATCCGGATATCGACCCGGACACCCACCCGTATATCGCCACCGGCCTTAAGGAAAACAAGTTCGGCGTCGATCATGAGGAAGCCCTGGGTATGTACCGGCTGGCTGACAGCCTGGACCATATCACGGCGACCGGAATTGATTGCCACATCGGCTCGCAGATTACTTCGATCGGGCCTTATGTCGACGCGGTGAAAAAACTGCTTACGCTGTCGGAGCACCTGGAAAACACCGGGATCAGCGTCAGCCACATCGATATCGGCGGCGGTCTCGGTATCAGCTACGGCGACGGGACCGCGCCTGATGTAGCGGGCTTTGCCGGGGTCATCTCGGACCTCGTCCCTGAGCGTTACCGGATCATCCTGGAACCGGGCCGCTCAATAGTCGGTAACGCAGGTGTGTTGCTTACCAGGGTCGAATACCTGAAAGCGAACAGGGAGAAACATTTTGCCGTCGTTGACGCGTCGATGAACGATTTATTGCGGCCGTCCCTGTACCGGGCCTGGCATGACATTATCCCCGTTACCGAACGCGGGGACGGGACGGAAGCGGAATATGACGTGGTCGGCCCGGTATGCGAGAGCGGCGATTTCCTCGGGCTGGGGCGCAGTCTTTCCCTGAGTCCGAACGATCTGCTGGCCGTGAAATCCGCCGGAGCCTACGGGTTTTCCATGAGTTCGAATTACAACGCCAGGCCCAGGGCGGTGGAGTTGCTGGTGGACGGGGAAGATGCGCATGTCATAAGGGAGCGTGAGACGGTGGAACAGTTGATGGCCGGAGAGAAGGTTTTGAGGGACTAGTCCCTGGTCCCGGTCCCTGCTCTATTCTCCGTGACTGGTGAAATGATCTAAATTGGTGCATAATTATTGGTGCAATGACTTATTTTGGTGCATTATACTGATCAGTATGCGCAGGGCGCGCCGGTAACCTGTTGAAAGATGCAGTTTTTTTCACGGTTGCCCTGGGTGGCACAAATTGTGCAAAAGAATTCTATTTGTTACCGGTCGTCGCCATGAGTGAGTAACGCGGGGGAACCGGGAGCAGTTAAATCCAATGTAAAAATGTGCGAGGAGATAAGCAATGTCGAAAGAGAATGTATATGGATTAATCGAACAGCATGAAGTGCGTTTTGTTGACCTGCGGTTCTGTGATACGCGAGGCAAGGAACAGCATGTAACTGTTCCGGTTAATACCATCACAGACGAATTTTTCGAAAACGGCAAGATGTTTGACGGTTCGTCCATTTCCGGCTGGAAGGGGATCGACGAGTCGGACATGTTGTTGATGCCTGATACGGAAACGGCAGTGATGGATCCGTTTTACGATGAATCAACCCTGGACCTGCGCTGTGACGTCCTGGAACCGACCACCATGCAGGGCTATGAACGCTGCCCGCGTTCCCTGGCTAAACGCGCGGAGGCCTACCTGCAATCGACCGGTATTGCCGATGTTGCCTATTTCGGCCCGGAACCGGAGTTCTTCATTTTTGACGAAGCCCGCTGGGGTGATAACCTGAACAGCGCGTTTTACGAAATTGATGCCGAGGAAGGTCACTGGAACAGCGACAAACTGATGGACGGCCCGAACCATGGTCACCGCCCCGGCGTTAAAGGCGGGTATTTCCCGGTGCCGCCCGTGGATTCACTGCAGAACGTGCGTACTGCCATCTGTATGGCGCTGCAGGACATGGGACAGACGGTTGAGGTGCATCACCATGAAGTCGCAACCGGCGGCCAGGCTGAAATCGGCACCAAGTTCAAATCACTGGTGACCAAGGCCGATGAACTGCTCACTCTGAAATACTGCGCCATGAATGTAGCCCAGGGTTACGGCAAGTCTGTGACCTTCATGCCGAAACCCCTGGTCGGCGACAACGGCAACGGCATGCACGTGCACCAGTCCCTGGGCAGGGACGGCCAGAACCTGTTTACCGGTGACAAGTACGGCGGTCTTTCCGACACGGCCCTGCATTATATTGCAGGCATCTTTAAACATGCCCGGGCACTCAACGCCTTCACCAACTCCGGCACCAACAGCTACAAGCGCCTGGTGCCCGGATTTGAAGCCCCGGTATTGCTCGCCTATTCGGCGCGCAACCGTTCTGCATCGTGCCGTATCCCCTGGGTTGCCAACCCCCAGGCGAGGCGCGTCGAGGTCAGGTTCCCGGATTCCTGCGGCAACCCGTACTTCATGTTTGCGGGGATGATGATGGCGGGACTGGACGGGATACAGAACAGGCTGGACCCGGGCGAACCCCTGGAAAAAGACCTGTATGACCTGACGATTGAGGAAGAAGCGGAGATTCCCACCGTTTGTTCGTCACTGGACCAGGCGTTGGAAGCCCTGGACCAGGACCGGGACTTCCTCACGGCCGGTGGTGTGTTCTCCGACGACATGATCGATGGTTACATAGAGTTGAAGATGAATGAGGTAAATCGATTCCGTATGACCACACACCCGGTAGAACTCGATATGTACTACAGTCTGTAATATGTGACTGGTCCTGGAAATGCTTTGCGGGGACAGATTTTGATCTGCCCCCGCCTTCCGGGGCACCGCCTGTTAACGGCAAGGATGCGGCCACTGCGCACATAGCCAAAACCATGAGCACGTACAGGCTGCTGGATAATCTTTACACGGCCGTGCTGGTATTCGATGATCGACTGCGGCTCACCGATATCAATAATGCAGGGGAGACGCTGTTTTTTATAAGCCGCGCCAGGATGTACGGCCATACCGCCAACGAAATCCTCTCTGCCTCGCAAAAGCTGCTGGAAAATCTTGAACGTACCCAGGCGACCAGACAATCCCGCATGGAATGGGGCATAAACCTGGATCTTCCCGATGCAAAGCCCATGTGTGTGGATTGCATCGTGACTCCGGTCATCGAAGGTGAGACATGCAAGGAAGTGGTCCTGGAACTGATCAATGCCGATTCCCGCGTGCGTGCGCTGCGTGAAAGCAACCTGTCTTATGTACACGATGCGGCGCGTAAATCGTTGAGCGGCATAGCCCACGAAATCAAGAACCCCCTGGGTGGATTACGCGGATCGGCGCAACTCCTGGAGCGGGAACTGAACGGTTCCAGCCTGGTGGAATATACCCAGATCATCATTAACGAAGCGGACCGGTTACGCAACCTGGTTGACCGGATGCTGGCCCCGGCAACAAGAAACCGCATCAGCCACGTCAACATTCACAGCGTGCTCGAACATACCTGCCGCATCGTCGAGGCGGAGACGGAATTCAACGGCAGTATGCGGCGTGACTACGACCCCAGCCTGCCGGCGCTGCGCGCCGACCGGGAGCAGTTGATCCAGGCGTTGCTGAACATTGCCAGGAACGCGGCACAGGCCATCGATGATACCGGGGAGGTGCTTATCCGGACCCGGATAAAACGCCGTTGTACCATTCGCCAGAGACATTACAAGCTGGCTATACAGATCGATGTCATCGATGACGGCGCCGGCGTTCCCGCTGAAATTGAGGAGCATATTTTTTATCCCATGGTAACGGGCCGGGCCGGCGGTTCCGGCCTCGGGTTGTCCATCTCCCAGTCACTGATCCAGTCCCATAACGGCATGATCCAGTACGAAAGAATCAATGACAGGACCTGCTTCAGGATTCTGCTGCCGGTGGAGTGAAGGGGAGAGATGCGGGCAAATAACAAAGTCTGGATTGTGGATGACGACCAGTCCATCAGGTGGGTGCTGGAACGCGCCCTGATCAAGGAACAACTGGTGCCGGTCACCTTTGAGAATGCACAGGACCTGCTGCAACGGCTCGGCACGGACAGGCCGGACGTCATCATCTCCGACATCCGCATGCCCGGCCTGGACGGCCTGGCCCTGCTGGAGGAGATAAAGCATAAAACACCCGATGTGCCGGTCATCATCATGACCGCCTTCCCTGACCTGGACCGGGTGGTTTCATCGTTCCAGGGCGGGGCTTACGAGTATCTGCCCAAACCGTTTGACATCGATGAATTGCTCAGCCTGGTGAAGCGCGCGATGCAGCGGCAACCGGCCGGCCAGCCCGCTGCACAGGCGCGGGACATGACGGAAACCGAAATCATCGGCTCCACCGCGGCCATGCAGGAGGTGTTTCGCGCGATCGGCAGGTTGTCGGGTTCCCACCTCACGGTGCTGGTTACCGGCGAGTCCGGCACCGGTAAGGAACTGGTGGCGCAGGCGCTGCATCGCCACAGCCCCCGCTCACAACAGCGGTTTATTGCCATCAACATGGCGGCCATTCCCCGGGATTTGCTGGAATCCGAGCTGTTCGGCCACGAAAAAGGCGCGTTCACGGGGGCCACATCGCAACGCCTCGGCCGTTTCGAGCAGGCGAGCGGCGGTACCCTGTTCCTTGACGAAATCGGCGATATGCCCGCCGACCTGCAGACGCGCCTGTTGCGTGTCCTGTCCACGGGTACCTATTACCGGGTCGGCGGCCATTTACCTATTGACGCGGACGTCAGGGTAATCGCGGCAACCAACCAGGACCTGGAACAACGGGTGAACCGGGGCGCGTTTCGCGAAGACCTGTTCCACCGTTTAAACGTGATCCGGGTACACGTTCCCGCGCTGCGTGACCGGCGGGAGGACATTCCGTTGTTGACCGAGCATTTTCTACGGCGTTCATCCGTGGAATTGAACATTGAAGCCAAGCTGATGCTGCCGGAGACCCAGGAATACCTGGACCGGCTGGAATGGCCGGGCAACGTGAGGCAACTGGAAAACTTCTGCCGCTGGGTAACCGTCATGGCCCCGGGCAACGAGATTCACCTGGATGACCTGCCGCCTGAACTCAGGGGTGTGGAACGAACGGAGGGAACTGCAGAGGACTGGGAAAGCACGCTGCGGCATTGGGTCAAATCAAACCTGCTCAAGGGCGAGACCGGGTTACTGGGCAACGTTCTTCCCGAATTCGAACG
The DNA here is from genome assembly GCA_965243115.1 of Gammaproteobacteria bacterium. Classification (GTDB taxonomy): domain Bacteria; phylum Pseudomonadota; class Gammaproteobacteria; order Eutrophobiales; family Eutrophobiaceae; genus JAAXHV01. The sequence goes on from CBDEUD010000003.1 coordinate 1,030,819, forward strand.
GATCCTGATTGAAGAAGCCCTGCAACAATCCGGGGGACGCCGGAATGAGGCCGCCAAACTGCTGGGCTGGGGACGCAATACCCTGACCAGGAAGATCAAGTCGCTGAATTTGAAAATTTAAGAATGCTCTGATCAAGTCCATCCAGGACTTGTCAGAGCAAGCAAAACAAAAATGTGATTTTTGTTTTGCTTCCAAAATCAATGACATATAGTCATTGATTTTGACGGTACATCCCTGTACCGTAGGAACCTCTGACTTAATCAGAGGTTCCTTAAATCAGGAGTGGCCGGCCTCTCCCGCGTCCCCTTCAACCTAGCGAATCGGCGTCATCTGCTGTTCGTCGGCCCCCAGCAATGCGCGGCCGTACAGCTCCTGCTTCATGCCCGGCACCGACATGCCGTGCCGGCTCGCCACGTGCATGTCGCGCCAGATCCGTTGCAGCGGATTATCAAGCGCGAACGCGCCTGCGCCCTGCACGTCCAGTAACAAGTCCACGCCCTCGCGGCACATGCGATGTGCCTGCGCCGAACGCATGGCAAACGTGGCGCGCTCGATCGCCGGGAACGGGCGCGCCGTCAGTGCCTGCGCATCGATGGCGTCGGCAGCGGCACGGGTCTGCTCCAGTGCCGTCTCGATCAACCAGGTGGCGCGCGCCATCGCAAACTGGGTCGCCGGCGACTTGGTGGTATCCGTATAGAACGTGTACGTCACCGGCTTGGGACGCGTCGTGATGCGTTCCATGGTCAAGTCCAGCGCGGCTTTCGCGAGGCCGACCACGGGCACCAGTGTGGCGATGTGAAACACCGCGACGGCGTCCATCTGGTATTGCGCTTCCGCGGTGTGGGGCGTTTCAAACCGGTGGTTCATCAGCGCGGACATGGTTATCGTTTCTTCGTCCGGAATAAAGACATCCCGGATTTCAAAGGTGTTGCTGCCGGTCCCGGCCATACCGGCAACGTGCCAGGTGTCGCGTACCGGGATCCCGCTGGTATTGACCAGCCCGATCCTGTTGTCTGTCTGCGACCCGTCAGCACCCGGCAGCGGGAAACCGATCAATGCCCAAGCGGCGTGCGAGCTTGCCGACGAGTACGGCCAATCGCCGGAGACCGTTGTGCCGCCGTCATGCCGTTCGGCGCGCCAGCCGGGCATCGGCGCGAGCGGCACCGCAACCTTCGCCGCGGCCGAATTGCCGGCCCACACGCGCTCCTGAACCGCGGCGCTCATCTGCCCGGTCTGCCAGTCGCCATGATTGAGGATGAAGGAAAACCACGCCGACGAACCGCATGCACGCGCCAGCAGGACGGTCGCTTCAACGTAAGTCCGGTAGCCGGCCTCGCAGCCGCCCGCCCGTTGCGGCGCGAACAGCCGCAGCGCACCGGATTCGACCAGGGCAGCGAAAGATTCCGGCGTCAGATCACGTTCCGCTTCCGCCTCTGCGGCCGCGCCGGCCAGCGCCGGCAGTATCGCTTCCACCCGGGCCAGAACTTCCCTGCGTACCTCGCCGAGGTCGCGCGCAAAACGCGCCGTTGACGGGCTGTTGGTTCGTGTCGCGGTCATGTGACGTCATATCCTCATTTGTCTGTGATTTTTTTGTATAGCTTGTCTCTTTTATGTATTCTTATCAAGCTGCACCGGAGATGAGTCAAGCGGATGTTCAAGAAACTTCACCACGTTGCCTACCGCTGTATCGACGCTGAAGCGACGCGGCGCTTTTATGTCGATGGCGTGGGCCTGAAGCTCGCCGCCGCGCTGGTCCAGGAACACGTGCCCTCTCTGCAACGCAACGAGCCGCACAACCACATTTTCTTCGAGATGGGAGACGGCAGTTTCATCGCCTTCTTTGACATCCTCGAAGACGCCGGTCCGGCGGCGCGGGGTGAACGGGATTGGGCGCAGCACCTGGCTCTCGAAATCGACTCCCATGAGGAAGCGGCGGCCCTGGCCGAGCGCTTGCGTGATATGGGCACCGAGGTGCTGGGCCCGGTGGAACATGGCATGTGCGACAGCTGGTACTTCTACGATCCGAACGGCCACCGCCTCGAAGTTTCCGTCCGCACCGACAGCAAGGCGATGTGGTCGCAGCTGGCACAGGACGCGGCAGTGGAAATGGACAAGTGGAACGCGCGCAAGGCCGGCGCGAAAACCGCCTAGCGGAGCGCCCTTGCGAATAGAAGTACTGCGCGAACCTTTCGCCCGCGACGGCTATACGATTTCGTACCACGAGCAGAGCCTGTTCACGGAAGTCTACGGCTTCGCCGGTCAGGCTGGCCGCATATTCCTCGAGGGTCAACTGCTGCGGCGCACCGATGCGCCCGCCGGATCGGTCCTGCTGTTCATGCATCCGTCGTCGTCGCTGTCCCTCCTGCCCTTGCCCGGGGCACTCGCCGAAGCCGGCGTAGACGTCATGTGTTGCGGCAGCCGCTACCTGCGTAACGACACGCCGCTCATCATGGAGAAAGTGTTGCTTGACCTGGGCGCGCATGTCACCTTCGCGCGCGACGAACTGAACTACGAGAACGTGATACTCGCCGGTTGGAGCGGCGGCGGCTCCTTATCCATCTACTACCAGGCACAGGCCGAAACGCCCGGCGTCACCGCCACGCCCGCGGGCGACCCCGTCGATCTGACTTCAGCCGGCCTGCCGCCGGCCGACGGGATACTAAGTATCGCCGCGCATCTCAGCCGCGCGGAAACCTTGACCGAGTGGCTCGACCCGTCGGTCATGATTGAATCCGATCCGGACATGCGCGATCCCGAGCTTGATATTTACGCACCGGGGGCAACTCACACGCCGCCTTTCAATGCGGAGTTTCTTGAAAGATTCAGAGCGGCGCAGGTGGCGCGCAACCGGCGCATCACGGCCTGGGCGGAACAACAGCTTGAGCGTCTTGCCGATGCCGGCGACGGCGCGGTCGAACGCCCGTTCATCGTGCACCGGACGATGTGCGACCCGCGCTGGATCGACCCTGCAGTCGATCCAAACCAGCGCGCACCCAACCACTGCTACCTCGGTGACCCGCGGGCAGCCAACTCGGGACCCGCGGGTCTCGCCCGTTTTACCACCTTGCGCTCGTGGCTGTCGCAATGGTCCTTCGATAAAAGCCGCGCACGCAGCGCGCACAACGCACCTGCGATCAGCGTGCCGGCTCTGGTCATTGAAAACGGGGCCGACGATGCCGTGCCGGCATCACACCCGCGAAAAATTTTTGAACTCCTGGGGAGCCCGAACAAGCGCTTCGAACGGATCGACGGCGCCACCCACTACTACCGCGGGCAGCCCGAACACCTGGCGCAGGCAGTGTCTTTGCTGAAGGAGTGGATGAGCAAGCACATCATGTGAAAGTTCCGGGACACGGGGAGGACAAATAACCGGTTTTATCGGTTACAATGGTAAAGAATTCAACAGGAGACCGACACATGATCCAAGAACGATTGATTGAATATGAGCACGCCGGCGCCGGTCTGGAGGGATTCCTGGCTTGTGACGATGCATTGGACGGAACGAGGCCTGCGGTAATGGTAGTGCATGCCTGGGCCGGGCGTAGTGGATTCGAATGCGACAAGGCGCGCGCACTGGCTGAACTGGGTTACGTGGGTTTCGCTGCGGACCTGTATGGGAAGGGTGTACTGGGTACCAGCGTGGAAGAGAAAGCCGATCTGATGCAGCCTTTCCTGGATGACCGGGCCTTGTTGCAATCCCGATTGACCGCGTCCCTGGAAACCCTGACGTCCCAGCCGGAGGTCGACGGCAGCCGGGTTGCCGCCATCGGTTACTGTTTCGGCGGTCTGTGTGTCCTGGACCTCGCCCGTACCGGCACGGACATCAGCGGCGTGGCCAGTTTTCACGGGTTGTTCGGCGCGCCGGGAAACACCGCGGGCACCAGGATAAAGGCCAGGGTGCTGGCGTTGCACGGCCATGAGGATCCCATGGTCCCCGTTGACGCGGTGGTTGCGCTGGAGAAAGAGCTGACGGAAGCCGGCGCAGACTGGCAGATACACGTTTACGGCAATACCTTGCATGCCTTCACCAATCCGGAGGCCAACGACCCCGACCTGGGCGCCATCTACAACAAGAACGCGGATAAACGCTCCTGGCAGACCCTGCTTAACTTCCTGGACGAACTGTTTTAATAGCGAAACAACAAGAAAGGGGACAGATTTAAAATCTGTCCCCGTTTTATTCCCTAACTGAAACTAAGCCACTCGGCAGCCTGCCTGGCGAAATAGGTCAGTATTCCGTCGGCGCCGGCCCGTTTGAAGGACAACAGGGTTTCCAGCACCGCGCTTTTCTCATCCAGCCAGCCCTGCAGCGCGGCTGCCTTGATCATGGAGTATTCGCCGCTAACGTTATAGGCAAAGGTAGGCATGCCGAATTCGGATTTTACCCGCCGGATGATATCCAGGTAGGGCAGTCCGGGTTTCACCATCACCATGTCCGCGCCTTCCCGGATATCGAGCGCGACTTCACGCAACGCCTCGTCGGAATTGGCCGGGTCCATCTGGTAGGTTTGTTTCGCTCCCTTACCGAGGTTCGCCGATGACCCCACGGCATCCCGGAACGGACCGTAAAACCCGGAGGCGTATTTTGCCGAGTAGGCGAGTATGCGGGTGTTGATGTGGCCGGCCTTGTCCAGTGCCTTGCGGATAGCGCCGATACGGCCGTCCATCATGTCTGAAGGGGCTACGATATCGATCCCGGCTTCGGCCTGGGACAAGGCCTGGCGCACCAGGGCTTCGACACTGGCATCGTTGGCGACGTAGCCGCTCTCGTCAAGCACTCCGTCGTGGCCGTGGGTGGTGAACGGGTCCAGGGCCACGTCGGCGATAACGCCCAGTCCGGGTACAGCGGACTTGAGTTCTCTTGCCGCGACCTGGACCAGCGCGTCCGGATTCCAGGCTTCCCTGCCGTCTGCGGTTTTTTTCTGTTCGGGTGTGACGGGAAACAGCGCCAGCGCGGGGATGCCCAGTTCCATGGTTGTCCGGGCCTCTTCGATCAGCAGGTCGATGCTGAGTCGCTCGACACCCGGCATCGCAGGGACAGGCTGCCGTTGATTTTCACCTGCTATGATGAAAACGGGATAGATGAGGTCCGCGGGCGTGAGCAGGTTCTCGCGCATCATGCGCCGGGTGAACTCTTGTTCACGCATGCGCCGCATACGTACTTCAGGGTAACCCCCTGAATTTTTACCTGACATAGCTACTCCGGAATATTTGGGGTCAGAGTAAAAATACGTCCGTCAATGGACCGGAAAAATACCTGTTGTGCCTGTATTTTTACTCTGACCCCAAATATTCCAAGCCGGATATTTGCGATCAGTGTATCAAAAATGCTCTCCATTTCCATGATTGAAGAAGAACACGGAAATGAATAGACTTCAACCTTTCAACTTTACGGGTTATATTCACGCTATGAATTCACCGGGTAAATTCAGGCAGGCGGTTGAAGAAAACAAACCGTTGCAGGTCGTCGGGACGATTACTGCCCTGGCTGCGCGCATGGCGGAACGGGCAGGACACAAGGCGATATATCTTTCCGGTGGCGGGCTGGCGGCCAATTCACTGGGTGTGCCCGACCTGGCGATCAGTACCCTGGATGACCTGCTGACGGACATACGGCGCATTACCGACGCTTGTGAACTGCCGCTGCTGGTGGATGCGGACACCGGCTTCGGCAGCGCGTTCAATATTGCCCGTACGACCCGGAGCCTGGCAAAAGCCGGCGCTGCGGCCATGCATATCGAAGACCAGGTGGCGGAGAAACGCTGCGGGCACAGGCCCAACAAGGCCATCGTCACGCAGGGAGAGATGGTGGACCGCATCAAGGCCGCAGTGGACGCCCGTCACGACGACGCTTTTGTCGTCATGGCCAGGACCGACGCGCTGGCAGTCGAGGGCATGCAATCCGTGATAGAACGGGCGAATGCCTGTATTGAGGCCGGCGCCGACATGATCTTCCCGGAGGCGGTAACTACCCTTGAACAGTACCAGGCGCTGCGCACGCAAATTCCGGCCCCGCTCCTGGCAAACATCACCGAGTTCGGCAAAACCCCCCTGTTCTCAACGCAGGAACTGGGCGCGGCAGGGGTTGATATCGTGCTGTACTGTTGCGGCGCCTACCGGGCGATGAACAAGGCTGCCATGACGTTTTACCAGGCAGTCCTGGCTGACGGCCACCAGCGCAGTGTCATCGGCGACATGCAGACGCGGGAAGACATGTACGACATATTGGGCTACCACGATTACGAACGGAAACTGGATGCCTTGTTTACCGGGGAGGCACAGGGATGAGCGCAGCAGGCAGCGGTTTTAAACCCAAGAAATCGGTCGTGCTGTCCGGCGTGGCGGCCGGGAATACCGCCCTGTGCACGGTGGGCCGCAGCGGCAACGACCTGTCCTACCGCGGCTACGATATCCTTGATGTCGCCGAGACCTGTGAATTTGAGGAGATCGCACACCTGTTGCTGCACGAGCGTCTGCCGACCCGGACGGAACTGGACCGCTACAAAGTGAAACTGGCTACGCTGCGGATCCTGCCGGACCCGGTAAAACGCGGGCTGGAGCTGCTGCCCGCCGATGCCGCGCCCATGGATGTGCTCAGGACCGGTTGCTCGTTGCTGGGCGCGCTGGCGCCGGAATCCGCAGGGCATACGGCCGCAGAAGCGCGGGATATTGCCGACCGGTTGCTGGCTTCGTTTCCTTCCATGCTGGCGTACTGGCACCACTTCAGCCATCACGGCAGGCGTATTGATGAGAATACCGGTGATGACTCCATCGGCGGCCATTTCCTGCACATGCTGCACGGCGAAGCGCCGGCCGCGTCCTGGGTGCGCGCCATGCACACCTCCCTGATACTGTATGCGGAACACGAGTTCAATGCCTCTACCTTCACCGGCCGGGTCATCGCCGGAACGGGGTCGGACATGTATTCTGCCGTTACCGGCGCCATCGGCGCGCTGCGCGGCCCCAAGCACGGCGGCGCCAACGAGGTGTCCATGGAAATCCAGCAACGCTATGCAAGCCCGGATGAGGCCGAGGCGGACATCCGGGAACGGCTGGCCCGGAAGGAGATCGTGATGGGGTTCGGCCATCCCGTGTATACCATCTCCGACCCCCGCAACGAGGTCATCAAACGCGTTGCCAGGCAGCTTTCCATGGAGAAAGGCGACATGAATCTGTTCAACATCGCCGAGAGGCTGGAGACGGTGATGTGGGAGGTCAAAAAAATGTTCCCGAACCTGGACTGGTTCTCCGCGGTCTCCTATAACATGATGGGTATCCCCACCCCCATGTTCACGCCGATTTTCGTCATGTCCCGGGTAACGGGCTGGGCGGCGCACATCATCGAACAACGCCAGGATGGAAAGATTATCAGGCCCGGCGCCAATTACACCGGGCCGGACAGCATGGAGTTCGTGCCGTTGGAAGACAGGGACTAACCCCCGGCCCCTTGAATATAGCGTACCCGCCCGGCTTTGCCGTCATGTTCCCGGATGGCGCCGATGCGCCATGCCGATGCGCCGGTTGCCTGCAATATACCGAGAGTTTTCTCCGCCTCGACAGGGTCTACAACCAGTACCATCCCGACTCCACAGTTGAAAGTACGGTACATTTCCGTTGTTTTCACGTTGCCTGTTTCCTGCAGCCAGCGGAACAGTGCCGGCCAGCGCCAGCTGTCACGGTCGATTTCAGCATGAACATCTCCGGGGAGGACCCGGGGTATGTTTTCACTCAGGCCTCCGCCCGTGATATGGGCAATGGCTTTGAGGGTTACCTCTGGTAACAATGCGGATACGGCTGCATGGTAGATACGCGTCGGTTCCAGCAGTAATGCCGAAAACGGGATGCCCTCCAGGACGTCGCTCAGCGTAGTTTCCGAGTCGGCCAGAATTTTGCGGATCAGCGAAAACCCGTTTGCATGGGGCCCGCTGGAGGGGAGGGCAATCAGGATATCCCCTTGCACAACTTCTTCCCCGGTAATGATTTCATCCTTTTCCACTACTCCTACGCAAAAACCCGCCAGGTCGTAATCACCCGGCTGGTACATTCCGGGCATTTCTGCGGTTTCGCCTCCAATCAGGGCGCAGCCGGAGAGTTCGCAGCCCCGGGCGATACCTTTCACCACGTCCTTTGCGGTAGCGACATCCAGCCTGGAACAGGCAAAATAATCCAGAAAGAACAGGGGTTCGGCGCCCTGCACCAGGATGTCGTTAACGCACATGGCAACCAGGTCGATGCCGATAGTGTCGTGCCTGCCCAGTTGTATTGCCAGTTTGATTTTTGTGCCTACGCCATCGGTGCCGGAAACCAGTACGGGCCGGCGGTATCTTGTCGCGGAGAGGTCGAATAATCCGCCGAACCCGCCGAGTTCGGCCAATACCTCAGGGCGATACGTATCACGTACCAGGGATTTGATGCCGGCTACCAGTTCGTTGCCCCGGTCGATGCTGACACCGGCGGATTCATAGTCGGAGTGCTTCATTGATTCAATGATTTTCGGCCGTGAAGTAAGATACTATAGTGTGATGGTCAAGGCAGTTCCAGATCTTATACGGCTTGCAGGTGCGAGAATAGCATTGCAGGTAGTTTGCTGCCTGGCTTTTCTGTGCCCGCAACCGGTTCAGGCCATCAAGGTTCCGGGCCTGTACGAAGCGGAAGTCATCGTCGAAAACCAGTCCGTTGAAGACCGGACCGCGGCGATCCGCGCATGTTTGAGCAGGGTACTGGTAAAGCTGACCGGGGTGCGTAACGTGTCCGGTATTATTGAACTGCAGCCGATTCTGGAACAGTCCGGTAATTTTGTTCAGCAATACCGTTACCTGGAAATGCAGATTGACGCGCCCCCCCTGACCGCTGAGTCTGTCCCGGTGCAATGGCGGCTCGCGGTTAAATTCGACGAGGTCAACCTGAATAAGTCATTGCGGGAATCGGGCATTCCGGTCTGGGGCAGGGAACGGCCGTCCATCCTGATCTGGCTGGCGTTGGAACAGGCAAACCGCAGATCGTTTGCCGACGCGGACAGCGTGCCGGAATTACTTGAACTGGTGCATGGGCTTGCGCACCGGCGGGGCGTCTCCATCCTGTTTCCCCTGCAGGACCTTGATGACGGGAAGCAGATACGACCCGGAGATGTGTGGCTCGGTTTCCAGGAGCCGATCATGGCGGCGTCCGGCCGCTATAACACTGACGTCATCCTCACGGCAAGCGTGGATTCCCCGGTTCCGGGCATATGGGAGGGCAGGTGGAGAAGTTACGGGGATGATGGCCTGAGCCACGAATGGACAACGGAAACCGACCTGCTGGAGGGGGCGCTGGAAGAAGGCTTTAACGGCTTTGTGGATATCCTGGCTGCCGAATTTGTCCGGACCGGCAGCTATACACTGCTGGGCGACATTGAAATCACGGTCGCTGACGTGAACTCCGTTGAGCAATATGCGCGCCTTATCGACTACCTGGAATCCTTAAGTTCAATCAGCGAAGTCCATGTCATGGAAGTGCGCACCGGAGAAGTCAAACTGGCATTGACCGCGCATGGCGGGGAACCGGTCGTAGTGCAGACCATCGGCCTCGGCAGAACCCTGGAACCGGTTGATAACCCGGATGGTCACTATTACCGCCTCATTCCGTAACGATGAACGACAAGATGTCGCTACCGGACAACAAACGGCAACTGCCGCTGGAATTCAACCAGGGGCATAAGTTCAAGCCGCTGGATACCGATGCCGGCAGCCTGCCCCGTTCACAACTCCTGCTGGAGATTCATCGCCGCGACATTTATACGTTTGCAACCTACATACCGGGGACAAACGGGGAAGTGGTTGAAAACCTGATCAGTACTGCAAGGGGTGACAGCCAGGGGAACCTATACCTCTGGGGCGGGCGGGGGACAGGAAAGAGTCATCTGCTCCAGGCCGCCTGCAACTCGGCGGCGGCGGCGGAACGATCGTGCGCCTACGTGCCGTTGACCCGGCTTGATGAATTTACGCCGGATATGTTCACTGCCCTGGAGGAACTCGACCTGGTCTGCCTGGACGATATCGAACAGGCCGCGGGAAAGGAGCAGTGGGAAACGGCCTTGTTCCACCTGTTCAACCGGCTCAGAGACGCAAATACCCCGTTGCTGATGAGTTCCGGCCAGAGTCCCAACGGCAGTACGATCCGGCTGCCGGATCTCAAATCCAGACTGTCCTGGGACCTCGTTTACCAGCTAGGGCCGCTGGACGATGACATGAAGATCACGGCGTTAAAGCGCAGGGCGCAGGAACGCGGGTTCGAACTGGCCAGCCCGGTGGTGGAATTCCTGGTTAACCGGGTTGACCGGGATACCCATAACCTGTTCCGCTGGCTGGATCAACTGGACCGGCACAGCCTGCTGGCGAAAAGAAGGCTGACGGTGGAGTTTGTCAGGGAAATCCTGGAACACAACCGGTCAGAGGGGCCGGACTGATTCCCTACGCCGACAGCTTCAGGGACAACTCGGCCAGCCGGGCGCCCATGGTGATGCAGATCTGTTTTTCCTCCTCCGTGATCCTGTTATTGCTTTCAATTCCGGCAACATGGCTTGCGCCGTAAGGCGTGCCGCCGGCCTGTGTTGACATCAGGGCCGGTTCTGCGTACGGCACGCCCATGATTACCATGCCGTGGTGCAGCAGCGGCAGCATCATCGACAGGAGCGTGCTCTCCTGGCCGCCGTGCAGGCTGCTGGTAGAGGTAAACACGGCAGCCGGTTTTCCGGCAAGCTTGCCGGACAGCCAGAGATCGCCGGTGGAGTCCAGAAAATGTTTCAGCGGCGCCGCCATGTTCCCGAAACGGGTCGGACTTCCCAGGGCCAGTCCGGCACAACTGGCCAGGTCGTCCTTGCCGGCAAACGGCGGGCCTTGTGCAGGGACATCCCCGGCGCCGGTTTCGCTGACCGCCGATACGGCCGGGACGGTCCGGATCAGCGCCCGGCAGGGTTTCACGGATTCCACACCCCGTCCGACATACCTGGCCATTTCCGCCACATTGCCGTAGCGGCTGTAGTACAAAACCAGGATGTCCGTCATCGCTCAGATGATATCAAGCACATTTTCCGGCGGACGTCCTATGGCGGCCTTGCCGTTGGCCAGGACTATCGGGCGCTCTATCAGGACCGGGTGTTGAATCAGCGCGTCGAGCAACCGGTCGTCGGACAGTCCCGCGCCGTCCAGGCCGTTGGCTTTGTACTCCGCTTCTTTCTTCCTCATCAACTCCCTGGGTCCCATTCCCAGCAACCCCAGAATCCCGGACAGTTCACTTTTCCCGGGGGGAGTCTTGAGGTATTCGACGATATCCGGTTCAAGTCCCCTGGAGCGCAGTAATTCCAGGGTCTGTCTCGATTTGGAACAACGCGGGTTATGGTAAATTGTAACGCTCATTTTCTGTCTCCGGCGAAATGGGGCAGATGGCTCTGTCTTTAACCACTTTTGTCGGGGATGACAATAAGGGCTTCGGCTCCCTATTGTATATTACACTGGCGAGTATGAAAAAAACCTTTTATTTCAGGGCAAGCGGGCTTGTGCAGGGAGTATGGTTCCGTCAATCGGCGCGGGAGCAGGCCGTGGTACTGGATATTACCGGGTGGATCAGGAATCTGCCGGACGGAACCGTGGAGGGCCGGGCGACTGGAGATGCGGCAATGCTCGGAACATTCCGGGACTGGTTGAAACGCGGCCCGGTCGCGGCGACAGTACTGAAACTGGAATGGGAAGAAACGGAATTACAACATTATGACGGGTTCGTCATACGTTGAACTAGCCTGCATTTCTCACCAGGTCCCCGTTTTCCCCTTGATGAACTCAACGGCATTATCCAGCGGGATATCCGTGCTTTGCCCGTCGCGCCTGCCCTTGTATTCGAGGGTGTTGTTATCCAGCCCGCGCTCGCTGAACACGATGCGGTGGGGTATGCCTATCAGTTCCATGTCGGCGAACATGACCCCCGGTCTTTCCTTCCTGTCGTCCAGTAACACATCGACTCCGCTGTCAACCAGTCGCTGGTACAGGTCTTCAACGGCGTTGCGCAGGCGTTCTGATTTATGCGCGTTAATGGGTACCAGCGCCAACCGGTACGGGGCGAGTGCGCCCGGCCAGATAATGCCGCGGTCGTCGTGGTTTTGTTCGATGGCTGCGGCAACGATACGCGAGACGCCGATGCCGTAGCAACCCATATACAGCGTAACGGCTTCGCCCTTTTCATCCAGGCAGGTGGCTTTCATGGCTTCGCTGTACCTGGTCCCCAGTTGAAACACATGCCCCACTTCGATGCCCCGGGCGATTTTCAAGGTCCCCGAAGAGTCGGGCGCCGGGTCGCCGTCAACCACGTTGCGCAGGTCCGCATGCGCGGGTTCCTCCAGGTCCCGTTGCCAGTTTACGCCCGTAAGGTGGTGACCTTCCTCGTTGGCGCCGCAGATAAAATCTGCCAGGACCAGGGCGGCATTGTCGCAGATAACCGGGATGTCCAGTCCCACCGGGCCCAGTGAACCGATATCACAACCCAGCCGTTTGGCTATCTGTTCGGGAGCCGCGAAGGTCAGGGGGGTTGCCGTTTCCGGAATTTTTTCAGCCTTGAGACGGTTCAGTTCGTGGTCGCCGCGCAATACCAGGGCAACCAGGTCGCCGTTGCTGCCGTTGACAACCAGCGTTTTCAGGCAACGGGCCGGACTGACATCGAAGAAACGGCTGATATCTTCAATCGTGTGCTGGTCCGGTGTCGCGGTTTTGCGCATCGTCTCGCCCGGTTCCGGCCTTTTTTCGGAGGGCGGCGGCGCGGCGACGAGTTCCACGTTGGTGGCGAATTCGGAACCTTCGGAAAACGCGATGCTGTCTTCGCCGGAGTCGGCCAGAACGTGGAACTCGTGGGATACCTTGCCGCCGATATTGCCGCTGTCGGCGAGCACGGGGCGGAATTCCAGTCCCAGGCGGTTAAAAATGCGCGTGTAGGTCCGGTACATAACCTCGTAGGTCTGTTCCAGGGATTGCTGGCTGAGATGAAAGGAGTAAGCGTCTTTCATCAGGAATTCCCGTGCGCGCATGATGCCGAAACGGGGCCGGATCTCATCCCTGAACTTGGTTTGAATCTGGTAGAAGTTGGCCGGCAGTTGCTTGTAACTGCGGATATCATGCCTGATCAAATCCGTGATGATTTCTTCGTGGGTGGGACCCAGGCAGAAGTCCCGTTCGTGGCGGTCCTTTAAACGTAACAGTTCAGGGCCGTACTCCTCCCAGCGTCGCGATTCCCGCCAGAGTTCCGCCGGTTGCACGCCGCATAACAACACTTCCTGGGCGCCGGAGGCATCCATCTCCTCGCGCACGACCGCCTCTACCCGGCGCAGAACCCTTAACCCCAGCGGCAGCCAGTTATAGATCCCGGCAGCCGTTTTCCGGATCATGCCGGCCCGTAACATCAACTGGTGGCTGATGACCTCTGCATCCGCCGGGGCTTCACGCAAGGTAGCCAGCAGGGTTTCACTGGTTCGCATAGGGATATTTTAAACGTGGTCCGAATATCGTGATTATATCATGAGCCGGCCACCGGGAATTGAAGGTGCGGGCAAGTGTCAAGCTGCTTCAATCCCCCTGCCGGGGGGGCGCCATGCGGACATACGCCCCCCCGCCACTGCCTTCAGGCTGTCCCTGATCCCTGGCCCGGCGCTGATAAACGGGCCGCCCTCAGGCATAGAGGAAGTTGCTGACCAACAAGGAGAAGCACATGACTCCTGTCCGGCGGCTTGCGCGGCCCCGGGCTTGCCGCAGCCTCATTTGCTTAAGGCTATATGAATTGTAGCCGGACAGATTGAATGGAACAGCGGAGAATCTGCACAAATGTGGCAAAAGTCACAAATTGATACAAGTTTTATCAGGACACCGTGTCCAGCCCGGGAAAGCATTCCCTGTGGCCGGATCCGGCGCAGCCGTCACCGGCAATTAAATTTGCAAGCTTTTATTACACTGTGCCAGGAACAAACAGATGGTACGGACCCGCCCCCGATGTGCCATGCGAGAGTTTTCTGCGATGCAACAGATAACTTGACGCTTACAAAGAATATCAGTAAGTTACCATGTTCTATTGTTGAGAAACCTGTGGAACTGACCGGTGGGTAAAACAAAGCCAATATTGCGCGGCGCCGAAATTTTCGTGCGGGCATTGAAAGACGAAGGGGTCAAACATGTTTTCGGTTACCCCGGCGGCGCCGTATTGCATATTTATGACGAGCTTTACAAGCAGACCGAGGTTGAGCACATCCTCGTGCGTCACGAGCAGGGGGCTACCCATGCGGCTGACGGTTATGCGCGGGCAACGGGCCGCCCCGGGGTGGTGCTGGTCACTTCCGGCCCGGGCATCACCAATGCCATTACCGGGATAGCAACGGCTTACATGGACTCCATTCCCCTGGTTGTTTTCAGCGGCCAGGTTGCCACCTCCTATATCGGTAACGACGCGTTCCAGGAAGTGGACGCCATCGGTATTTCCAGGCCCTGCGTGAAACACAATTTTCTCGTCAGTGACGTAAGAGACCTGGCCGGGATCATCAAGAAGGCGTTCTACGTGGCTTGCAGCGGCCGTCCCGGGCCTGTCGTGGTGGATATTCCCAAGGACGTTACCGCGAATACGTGTGAATATCACTACCCGGACACGGTGGATATGCGCTCCTACCGGCCTACCGTCAAGGGTCACCCGAGGCAGATCAAGCGGGCAATCAAGCTCATGTTGAAGGCGCGCAAGCCCATGATCTATACGGGCGGCGGTGTCGTCCTTTCCGATGCCAGCGCCGAGCTGATCGAATTTACCCGGTTGCTGGGTTTTCCGATCACCAATACCCTGATGGGTCTGGGTGCGTACCCTGCCACGGACGGGCAGTTTATCGGCATGCTGGGAATGCACGGTACCTACGAAGCCAATATGGCCATGCACCAGTGTGACGTGCTGATTGCCATCGGCGCGCGCTTCGATGACCGGGTCACCGGGGACCTGGAAAAATTCTGCCCTCATGCAAGGATTATACATATCGACGTCGACCCGTCCTCCATCGCCAAGAACGTACCCGTGGATGTTCCCATCGTCGGTGACGTCAAGCACGTGCTGGAGGATGTCAATGACGGGTTGAGGAGCATCAGGGAACGGCCCGACATCGGCGACTGGTGGGGCCAGATCAAAGACTGGCAATCCATGGATTGCCTGCGCTTTGACAGGGACTCCAGCCTGATCAAGCCGCAACGGGTTATCGAACTGTTGTATGAACTGACCGGCGGCGATGCTTACGTGTCTTCCGACGTCGGACAGCACCAGATGTGGGCTGCCCAGTTCTATAAGTTCGATAAACCGCGCCGCTGGCTGAATTCCGGCGGGCTCGGCACCATGGGTTTCGGCCTGCCGGCGGCGATGGGGGCCAAGATAGCCTATCCGGATGAAACGGTAGTCTGCATCACCGGCGAAGCCAGCCTGGTCATGTGTATCCAGGAACTGTCCACCTGCCTGCAGTACCAGACCCCGATCAAGATCATCAACCTGAATAACCGTTACATGGGCATGGTCAGGCAGTGGCAGGAGTTCTTTTACGATAAACGTTATTCCCATTCCTACATGGACGCTTTGCCCGATTTTGTCAAACTGGCCGAAAGTTTCGGCCACGTGGGGATGTGCATCGAGAAGGCCGCTGACGTCGAACCGGCGCTCAGGGAAGCCCTGGCAATGAAGGACAGGCTGGTCCTGATGGACTTCATTACCGACCAGACCGAGAACGTATACCCAATGATTGCCGCGGGCAAGGGGCAGCATGAAATGCACCTTGCGCCCGGTTCAGAAGAACGGGAACTGGCCTGATGCGCCATATCCTGTCCCTCCTGGTCGAAAATGAGGCCGGGGCCTTATCCAGGATTTCCGGGTTGTTTTCCGCGCGTGGTTTTAATATCGAGTCGCTTTCGGTGGCGCCGACGGAAGATCCCACCGTCTCGCGGATGACCCTGGTCACCTCGGGTTCCGATGCGATTATCGAGCAGATTACCAAGCACCTGAATAAACTGGTAGACGTGATAAAAGTAGTGGACCTGAACGAGAGTGAACATATCGAACGGGAATTGATGCTGGTAAAAGTCAGGGCGGTCGATTCTTCCAGGGAGGAAGTGATGCGTTTAAGCGACATATTCAGGGGGCGCGTCATCGACGTGGATGAGAATTCCTATACAATAGAAATCACCGGCAACGGTGACAAGCTGGATGCCTTCCTGAAAGCTGTAGCGCCTGAATATATCCTGGAGACCGTGAGAACCGGTGTTTCCGGTATCGCGCGCGGGGACAAGGCAATCAGAATTTAACATGGGTAATATTAGATAGATGATGAATATTTATTATGACAAAGACGCGGATCTGTCCGTGATAAAAAGCAGGAAGGTCGCCGTTATAGGTTACGGGTCCCAGGGGCACGCTCATTCCAACAACCTGAGCGATTCCGGAGTGGAAGTCTGTGTCGGTCTCCGGCCGGGTTCAGGCTCTGCCGCCAAGGCGGATGCCGCGGGCCTGACCGTCAGGGACGTAGAGGACGCGGTCGGCTGGGCGGACGTCGTGATGATCCTGGCGCCGGATGAACACCAGGCGGCGCTGTATCGCACGCAGGTCGGCCCGCATATCCGGGACGGCGCGGCACTGGCCTTTGCCCATGGGTTCAATATCCATTTCCGCCAGATAGAGCCGCGCCCGGATCTGGACGTCATCATGATTGCCCCGAAAGGCCCCGGACACCTGGTCCGCTCCACCTACCTGGAAGGCGGGGGAGTGCCTTCACTTATCGCCATTCACCAGGATGCATCCGGCCAGGCCAGGGAGATCGCGCTTTCCTACGCGTCCGCCAACGGCGGGGGCCGCGCCGGCGTGATCGAAACCAGTTTCCGTGAGGAGACGGAAACGGACCTGTTCGGTGAACAGACGGTGTTGTGCGGCGGGATAACCGCGTTGATCCAGGCCGGGTTTGAGACACTGGTTGAGGCGGGATATGCGCCGGAAATGGCCTATTTTGAATGCCTGCACGAGACCAAGCTGATTGTCGACCTGATCTACGAAGGCGGCATCGCCAACATGCGTTATTCCATATCCAACACGGCCGAATACGGTGATTTTACCCGCGGTCCCAGGGTCATCGGCCCTGAGTCGAGGAAAGTGATGAAGGAAATTCTGCAGGATATCCAGACCGGGGATTTCGCCAGGGAATTCATCATGGAGAACCAGACGGGCACGCCGAAGATGAAGGCGATGAGGAGAATCAGCAAAGAGCACCAGATCGAGCAGGTGGGAGAGCGGCTGCGTGCGATGATGCCCTGGATCAGGGAGAACAAACTGGTAGACCAGGAAAGAAACTGATATTAGGGAATATTTGGGGATATTTGGGGTCAGAGTAAAAATACCTGCAATCCGGTGGATTGTGTTGCCTTGCCCATGTATTTTTACTCTGACCCCAAATATCTTGGGGGCTTTTACTCCCTGGATACGGGAGGGGATATGATGAAACGTCGGAGAGGAATATATCTGCTGCCCAACCTGTTCACCACGTCGGCGCTGTTTGCGGGGTTTTATGCAATCGTCGCCGCGTTCAATGCGCGCTATGAACCCGCTGCTATCGCCGTCTTCGTTGCGATGATACTCGACGGCATGGATGGCCGCATCGCCCGGATGACGAAGACCGAAAGCGATTTTGGCGTTCAGTACGACAGCTTATCGGACATGGTATCTTTCGGGCTGGCCCCGGCCCTGGTGGTGTACCAATGGTCATTGCACGGTCTGGGCAAGCTGGGCTGGCTGGCCGCTTTTATTTTTACTGCAGCGGCGGCGCTGCGCCTGGCCCGGTTCAATACCCAGGCCGGCAGCGCCGACAAACGGTATTTCCAGGGATTACCCTGTCCGGCAGCCGCGGCGGTCATTGCCGGGCTGGTCTGGTTCGATAGTGTGGGCCAACCGGTGGACGAGGCTACCATGGTTGTGTTTGCGTTTGTCCTGACGATCATCGTTGGTCTCCTGATGGTCAGCAACATTCGCTATCACAGTTTCAAACAGATCGATTTGCACGGCAAGGTGCCGTTTTTGAGCGTATTATTCATTGTCCTGGTTATCGCACTGGTTGCCGTCAGGCCCTCCCTGGTATTGTTTTTGCTCGCCCTGGCCTATGCCGTTTCCGGCCCCTTGATGACCCTGGTTCTGATCCGGCGTCACAGAAGCAAGCGCATCAGCGCCGACGGCAGGGAGCAGGCAGCGGATTAAAACAAATATGTTGGCAACTGTCCGAAAATTGACTATGCTTGTTGTTGGCTGTCACAGGTGTGGGTAGTATCAGGCGTTTGTTTCTACCGGACACCGGATAGCTGAAATCCTGTATTCAATAATTGTAAGGGGGAGAGCAGTATGAGTATGAGGGGAACCGTTAAATGGTTCAACAATGCTAAAGGATTTGGTTTTATTGAGCCGTCAGAAGGCGGAGATGATATTTTCGTACATTATTCGTCCATTAAATCCGATGGATATAAAACGTTAAATGAGGGGCAGAGCGTCACCTATACTGCCGAACAGGGGCCGAAAGGATTCCACGCCACTGAGGTGGTCGTCATCAGTTAAAAAGATGATTGTCTGACCGGCAAACCCCGCGCACGCGGGGTTTGTTGTAACAAATCAACCACTCCTTTTTATATGGCCAGAACTGTTAAGAGTATCAGGGCCGGCCGTATTCGGATCCGTCATGCACGCAGTTGATATTCCGTGTTAATCACGTAAAGTTGTCATGCCCGACGCATTAGACACCAAGATCAAAAAAACAGCAGAACTTGGAAACACCTCTTTCGGGCATAACGGGGAGGTATACACCGACCTGCGCCCGCACTCCACCAGCGGTGGAATTACCGGCTATCGATTCGACCACGGGGAAAAAAGCGACCCGTACCTGAAGGTCTATTTCATCTCCGCTGACGGTAGCTACCTGACTGTCTGGGAGAGGGGTTACGGTACCGAAACCCTGAGTTTCAATACATCGTTCGATAACGATCCCCGGCAGACCCTGGATGATCGGTTAACCATGCTGGATTCCCGTCTGGATGAAAACGTTTTTCATGCCCGTCTGGCCGCTGCAGTCGATACATACGAAGAGACCGGTGTGCCACAGCAATTTGAGTGGAGAGGCAACACATACACCAATTTGCACGACCCCGGCAAGTCTCACGTGGACTACCGGTTTCAACACGGGCAGGGCGATGAGCTCAAGGTCTTCTTTTTCGCGGAGGACGGTACTTATGTCTCCGGGTGGTCCAGGGCGGGTCAGACTACGCATGCCCACCCGGACAGGACCGAAACAGACAATCTCTATGATCGGCTGGTAGAGGTGGATGAACTGTTACCTGCGTCTTTCACCGTCCCGCTTACGTTAGAAGAGCAATTGGCCATACTTGAAGGTGAGCCCGATCGTGCATATGAGTTTCAGTTGGCAGGCAGGGACATACAAGCCTTGAAGGCTGTAGTTCCCGGGTATCAGTATCTGTTAATCATGGATTATGATTTTGTAAACGCTGTTCACGGTATCTACTATGCTCCTTCTTACTACGATCCTGTCGTCTCGAGTTTCGTGTACCTGTCTGATGACGGTTTGTCTTTTCATATTTTCGGCAATACTGAAGGTCTCGTATCTCTGTATCATGATTGGGGCTGGCAGCCGACTAATGATAGTGGATTGGGCGAACTCTTATATGGCGATGATTCGAAAGATACCTTATATAGCCGTGTACAGTTGATTGAATTTGACTTGAAGGAAACCGAACATCTATTCCAGTCTCAGGATCTCTCTCTCACCGATGTTTCAAGGTTCAGGGCAACCATTAACCAGGCTCCTGGCGGCGATGAGATCAGAATTGATGTAGAGGGAGAATTAACAGGCTTGTTCGGTTACGACACGCGCACCACCCTTGATGGTACTATTAACCATGGTCATGATGGCTCTGAAATCCAGAACATTAGTTTTACCAGTGAAGCTTACGACCTGCTTGGTTACGGTGAAGAATCGACTATAGAAGGCGCCATTAATCAGGGAAATTACAGCCTCTCAATCGAGACGTATGATGCACTCGGTTACGATGAGACTATTGTCGTCGCTCTTGTCATTACTGAACGCCGGGAGGGCTACGGAGTCAACCTCGAGATAGAGGTTGACAGTTCTGCCGTCTCCGCCGATTGTTCGGCGAACGCTGACGTGAGTGAAGATCTCAGGGTTACATCTCTGGATGTCAACTGTTCCGACGATGACCTTGAAAGTGACATCGAGGATATTTTTGAGGACGCGCTGGTTGAAACCTTTGCGATAGTGGAGGATGAAAGCTTGCAGGGATCTGTTAATTTAATTGATGAATATGACATTGTGGATGAGACTGCGCCTGTGTATTCCGGCGCTTTCGCGCCTGTTGATAACGATGACTGGTTCATCTGATCCTGGAGTGATTCAACAGGGGAACTGACAGCAACAAAGCATCATGGGGTTATTTGAACAAGTTCTGGTCGGAATCCTGGCCATCGGTGTGCTATTCCTGTTCTGGCCGGGAGCAAAGGCGGCGATGAAGAAAAGCCGGGAGGCCGAGAACCCCGAATGGTCGAGTGCGCTTATCCCTGTCGGTATCGTGGTCCTTTTTGTCATATTCCTGATCATGCTTGCCATGAATTGAGGTTGCAGAATACCGATGTACGAATTCTCCCTTGTACAAAAAATAATTATTGCCGCCATCCCCGTTATCTTTGCCATCACCGTGCATGAGGTTGCCCACGGCTGGGTAGCGAGTAAACTGGGCGATCCCACGGCGAAACTGGCCGGCAGGCTGACGCTGAACCCGGTAAAACACGTTGACCTGCTGGGGACGATCGCGGTCCCGCTGATCATGATTGCCCTGACGCCGTTCGCCTTCGGCTGGGCCAAGCCGGTGCCGGTAGACTGGCGCAACCTGAGGCAACCGAGGCGCGACATGGCGCTGGTGGCGGCGGCAGGCCCTGGAGCAAATGTCATCATGCTGGCATTATGGACCTTGTTGCTCTCTGCCCTGTTCACGGCGGGCAATGAAATTTCTTACCTGTCTGTGATATTGGTGGAAATGGCAAAGGTCGGCATAATCATCAACATCATCCTGATCGCCCTCAACCTGTTGCCCTTGCCTCCTCTAGACGGCAGCCGCATCGTAACGTCCTTTCTTTCTCCCACCGCGGCGTATAAATACAACTTACTGGAGCGCTGGGGCCTGCCGATCCTGGTTGTCCTGATCTTTACCGGCGTTCTGGGGAAAATCCTGCATCCGCTGATCGGTTTCATGCTCTCCATCGTGAACACCCTGCTGGGCGGATAACAACGTATGCGGAACAGTCCCGTGTTCGTCAGCTACGTGATGGAGTTACTGGCGCCTTTCGGGAATGTTCGCGCCAGGAGAATGTTCGGCGGCCACGGCATATTCAGGGACGAACTGATGTTCGGTATCATCGCGAATGAGACGCTGTACCTGAAGGCGGACGATGAAAACAGGGCGGATTTCGAGGCGCGCGGCCTAGAACGGTTTGTCTACTACAAAAAGGGCAAACCCATGTACCTGTCTTATTACCAGGCACCGGAAGAGGCCCTGGAGGACTCCGGAGACATGCTTGCCTGGGCGCAAAAATCCTTTGCCGCGGCAGTCCGTTCCGGCACAAAAAAGCGTGCCGGATAAGCTGGCCGGCCGTCTTCGAATTCCATCTGGCGAAAGAAAAAATGATCGCAGTTTGACGTCCTGCCGACCGCGAATCCCATTGCTCCGGACCGTGTTCTGTGGTAAAATCAACCCCGTTCCAAGAAGAATAACAGGGGAAGGAAATGTCCGCTAACTGCATCAATCTATCACTCCGACGCTTTCCGTTTTCCGGCAAACTCCTCACAGGATTCATCCTTATGCTCGTCTCCATAAGCGTGAATGCTGCAGTGGAACAGGAGTCGCAATTCGTTTTCAACACGTTTTCGTTCCTGGTCTGGGGCGCGCTGGTAATGTGGATGTGCGCCGGGTTCACCATGCTCGAAGCGGGTTCGGTGCGCACCAAGAACGCCTCGGTCATCTGCCTGAAGAATATCGGCCTTTATTCCATCGCCGGGCTCATGTACTACTTCATCGGCTACAACCTCATGTACACCGACGTGTCCGGCTGGATCGGTTCCTTTATCCCGTTTTACGGTCCGTCCGCGGATGAACTGGCCTTGCTGGCCGGTGATGAGGAAGCGAAAGCCGCGGTGATCGAGAACGGCTATTCGGTGATGTCGGACTGGTTCTTCCAGATGGTGTTCGTGGCGACCACAGCCTCCATCATCTCCGGCACGATGGCCGAACGGGTGCGGTTGTGGTCGTTCCTGTTGTTCACTGCGGTACTCACCAGTCTCATCTACCCTGTCGTCGGCGCCTGGACCTGGGGCGGCGGCTGGCTCAGCGAGATGGGTTTCCAGGATTTTGCCGGTTCCACCATCGTCCATTCGACCGGCGGCTGGGCCGCGCTTGCCGGAGCACTGATCATCGGTCCGAGACTGGGCAAGTTCCGCGCTGACGGCAGCGTCAAGTCCACGCCGCCGTCAAATGTTCCCATCGTTACCCTGGGTGTGTTTATCCTGTGGCTCGGCTGGTTCGGTTTCAACGGCGGGTCGCAACTCGCCCTTGGCGGCGCAGTCGATGCGGTGGCCATGAGCAACGTGCTGGTCAATACCAACCTGGCCGCGGCGGCCGGGGTCATAGCGGCCATCAGCGTGTCCCGGCCGGTGCTGGGACGGGTAGACCTGCTGGCCGGACTGAACGGCGCAATTGCCGGGCTGGTCTCCATCACCGCGGGGCCGGATATCGTTGCGCACTACTGGTCGGTTATCATCGGTGCGGTCGGGGGCGTTATTGTTGTTGTCGGGATGAAGTTCCTGGAGAACATCAAGGTGGACGACGTGGTCGGCGCCATCCCCGCGCACCTGTTTGCCGGTGTCTGGGGCACTTTGGCCGTCTGCATCGCAGCCGGCGGCGACTTCATGGTACAGCTTACCGGTGTGCTTGCTATCGGGGTGTATGTCTTCCTGGTTTCCCTGGCCGTATGGTATGCCATTGAAAAGACTGTCGGAGTCCGGGTATCCGCCGCCGTCGAGGAAGTCGGCCAGGATTCGGCGGAACTGGGGATTGAATCCTATCCGGAATTTGTGCTGATGCCGGATAC
This sequence comes from Gammaproteobacteria bacterium, assembly GCA_965243115.1. Taxonomy (GTDB): domain Bacteria; phylum Pseudomonadota; class Gammaproteobacteria; order Eutrophobiales; family Eutrophobiaceae; genus JAAXHV01. The sequence continues at coordinate 1,054,043 of CBDEUD010000003.1, forward strand.
GGAGGATATTGAATTGCTGAGCGGACAAGACTGAACCCGGCGCCCGTCATTATGTAACGCAGAGCCTGCCCCTACGAAAAGGGGGCAAGTTCCGTGGAAGCACAAAGAAAAGGGGACAGATTTAAATCTGTCCCCTTTTTTGGTCTGTCTCCGTCTATATCGGGCGCAATATCCTGGCCGGATCGGCCGGACCGTAACGGTTGCGTACGCTGGTGTACATCAAAACGCCGGCGATGGACCAGACGAGGACGATTATCCACTCGTTAGGCCAGAGCAGGGCGGCGGGCATGCCCGGCAGGAACAGCGCGGCCAGGGCCAGGGCTAGCACCAGCGCCAGCCAGCCGGTGGCGTTTGAACTGCCGGCCCGGAACGGCCGCTCCATGGCGGGTTCGTTCCGGCGCAGCAGCAGCCAGGATACCGCCACCATGGCGTAGGCGATGGTGATGCCGAAACTCCCGGCATTGGTCAGCCATAGCAATATGGGACGTCCGAAGAACGGTGCGATGACGCACAACAGCGTGATGAAACAAACGGCGCGGGCCGGGGTTTTATAGATGGGGTGGAGTACCGCGAAGTAACGCGGCAGCATATCGGCATGGGCCAGGGCGTATATGGCGCGGCTGCCGCCCACGACAAAGGCATTCCAGCTGGTGAGGATACCGGCCAGTCCAGCCAGCAGGAGCAGGAATCTCCCCCAGTCTCCTCCCAGGGCAACGGCAGCGGCCTCGGCGGTTCCTATTTCGGCGCCGGCCAGCGTTGCCGCGTCCAGGCACAAACCGACCGAAAAGATGATAAGGATGTAAAACACCACAGCCAGGATGACCGAGAACGTCAGCAGGCGGCCGATGGTAGCGCGTGGAAGATCGATTTCTTCCGCCGCCTGGGGGATGACGTCGAAGCCGACCAGCATGATCGGCACCAGCACCACAACGCCGGCAAACCCGGCGAAACCGTTGTTGAAGACCGGTTGCACATGGGCCGGGCTTCCGTTCAGCAATGCGCCGCCGAACAGCGCCAGTCCGGCGATGATGATGACGGCCGTTACCGCGGTCTGGACCTGTGCCGCTATTTTCACTCCCCGGATATTGATCCAGGCGATAACCAATGACCCCGCCGCGCCCGTCAGCGCCCAGCTCAGGTAGACGTCCCAGCCGGACACCGTCCACAGGTATATCACCCGGTTCGGGCCGATCAGGCTCTCCAGTATCGTCGGAAAGGCGACGGACTCGAAGGCGGCCACCGATACGTAACCCAGCAGGATTGCCCAGGTACATATAAAAGAACCCAGGTCGCCCATTGCCCGGTAACTGTAAACATGCTCTCCGCCTACCAGCGGCATGGCGGCAGCCAGTTCCGAGTATGTCAGGCCTACCAACAGGATGGCTATTCCCCCCAGGGCAAAGGCCAGCGCCGCGCCGCCGACACCGGCTTCCAGAATCCAGTTATCCGTCAGGATTATCCAGCTGAAACCGATCATGGCGCCGAAGGACAGGGTCAGTACCTCCGGCCTGCTCAGTACGCGCGTGAACGACGCGGGATGTGCCTGTTGCATACTTTTCAGGGGTTGAAAAAGGAGGGCTTAATCGACTATGCGGATTTTATTTCCCACCGTGTCCACCGGTTCACCGTTTTCAAAGCGCGGCCGGTAGAGGCGTGCACGGATGGTTTTCTTGGCTTTTCTGCGCGCGGATGTGGCATCTGCGGGTTCCGATTCGATGATCTGGACATTCTTGGCGCGGCCGGAGCGGGATACGTCAAACGACGCCAGGACGGTTGTTGACTTTTCTTCCTCGATTTTGTCATCGATCTCCGGTAAAGGCAGCCGCAAGGCCGGAAGATTCTGCGGTTTGCCGAATAATTCCCCGATCACTTCCTGGTGTTCGCCGCTGTCAACCAGGAGTTGATAAGCGGATTTATAGTTCTTGTAGGCCGTGGTTTTCTTGCCGCGCAGGAGGTTCCAGTCACCCAGGTGCACCAGCGCCCTGGCGTGGGAATCCTTCGGCAGTTCCGGGTTATTCTCATGAATCTGCACGATCTGCTTCAATGCCTTGCCGACCGCTACGATACGCTGGCCCAGGGCGAAGTCCTTGTTGCTTGACTGGGTAGCATAGTAGCTGGGGTCAGGCACCCGGATGGTATTGCAGATACGCCTGGCGCCGCCGTTCGGCGTCGGCACGGTGCGGCAGATCACCTGGGTCCGGGTCGGGCTGCCGGCGCCGTGGAACTCATCCTGCGGGGTATTGGCAACCTCGATGGCATACTGGTAATTGGTCAAGGCCCTGCCGTAGAGCGGGTTGATCAGCCTCGGGTCATTCTCGCCGTACTGGCGTTCCAGGATATCGATCGTATTCCTGAACAGCTTTTCGGATTCACCGATTATCCTTATCGCGCTGCCGTCCAGCAGGTTTTCCTTGTAGGCTTTCAGCTTCCAGCGCCCGACCTTATCGACGACGGGTAACAGGCGGGGGTCGCCGGCATCATAATTGCGCTTGTGAATCCACAGCAGTTGCTGGTAGTTGCGGTCCACTTCCTCCCAGTCGGCGCTGGCGATATTGCTTTTGACGAGTTGCTCCAGAATCAGCAGTTGGCCGGTGCTTTGCAGTCCTTCGTTAACCCGTTTGATTTGCAGGGCGCGGGTGAATGCATCGACAGCCTCATCGTGGTTTCCATTATTTTGATAGACCAGGCCGACTGATAACAGATACTCACCCGTAGCGGGGTCGTAAACACCGTGTTCAGCCTCACGTTTCCGGATCTCCTGTTCGTAATCCGCAACGGACCTGGAGAGATCAACCTGCGTTTGAGTATCCGTGCCGACTGTCTCGCTGTGTGCCGGAGTTTCTTCGGCATGGCTGTATGGCAGGCAGGCCAGCAAGAGGGAAGCAAGCGCTATTCTTATTTGAAATAAAACAGGTTTCATCACACCGTCACGTTGGTCAGGTAGTTATTATGACCCTGAGTTCCCCAATATAGTTCATGATTGAAGTATAGCACCACTGACCCGATATCCGGGCTAATATACATCACCGTCCATGGCCGAATGGATTTCGCCTTCGAATCCCGCTGCTTTCACCCCGTTAAGGAGAGCGTAAAGGGTCGCAGGTGGGAGCCTGGGGGGCGCAACCCCTTGATATAGATCATCCGTAATATGAAACATCAGTTGTCTGCCTGGAAGCCAGCCAAACGAGACGTCCCGGTTTGACGTGGTGTTTATTGCTGCGCTTCCAGAATCTGGATCCGTATGGCTTTGCAGGAGTGATCATTCATTGCCGACCTGTCATCCGGGCATGCTGAAGCAGCCACTAACACGTCCATCTCCGCCAGAAACTCAATATAGTCCCCTTTTTCGCTACGGGGAGGGTCGATGCGCATGGTTCCATCACCCTTGGGGTCGATCCGGACGTTGGCAAATGCGTTGAACACGCTGGGGCTGTAGATATCACCGAGTTCCAGGCCGAACTCCCCTAGGGCGTCGGTAAAATTATCACTGCAGCTTCGGTGACCCGGCGCATCCAGTATCTCCATCATCGTACGCGTGCAGTGGGGGCCCAGGAAATGATCGCCGATTTTGTTTTCGGTAACCGTCAACATGACGTTCTCGTAGGGGACCTTGGAATAGAGCTTGCTGAGCCGGTAATGGCTGCCCATGCCGGAGGGGTGGAAATAGTTCAGTCCTCCGGAAAACTCGGCCATGAACTGTTCCTTGAAATTATGTGCGTTTAAAAATATCAGGCCGGCTACCTGCTTGCCTTCGTGTTCGATAACTCGAAATGCCTGGTCCTTGTCGACCCTGAATGCCTTGCCCGAGCACCTGGGGATGACGAATTCATCAATTACTTTCGAGGTCATGGTTTGTTATTGCTTCTGTTCCAGGACCTGGAACCTTAAGGCCTTGGCTTTGAAATCATTGCACGGACTGGTTTCATCAGGACAAACCGAGAAAACGGCAATAACGTCCATTTCCGCCAGGAAATCTATATGGTCGCCTGTTTCGGCTAGCGGGCGGGCAAAATTCATGCCGCCGTCTTCGCCGAGCCAGGAATTCATCCAGACGTTGAAGATAGTCTCGTCGTAGGTGTCTTCCTGTTTCAGGCCGATCTCACGGTACGCATCAGCAAAATTGTCGCTGCAGGTCCTCGTTCCCGGGAGTCCGAGGTGTTCCAGTAACCGGGTTGAGCAGTGGCACATCATGAAATGACCCGCTCTTTCTCCTCCCCTGGCCCCGTCGCCGACCCTGTCATCGACAACGGTCGCCATGACATTCTCATAGGGAGGCTTGGAATAGAGCCTGGTGAGCCGGTAATAACCCCCTGTGCCCTGCAAACTGTTGAGCATGGCGGAATACTCGGCGGCGAAGTGCTCTTTGTAGTTGTGTGCATTCAGGAAAGTAAGGTCGACTACCTGTTTCCCTTCATGTTCAATAACACGGAATATCTGGCCTTTGCCGACCCGTATCGTTTTGCCCGTACTTTTGGGTACGACCAGGTCCTGAATGACTTCCCATGTCATGGGTGTTAACCCGGCCAGTTGAAGATCACTCTCGAAGGTGGCCCGGGAGGAGGCTGGGACAGATCCACACCCAGGGTTTCCCTGAGAAACTTCTTCTGCATGACAGGAAGGTCTTGTTCCGACAGGGAGAATTCCCGGAGCATGGAATACGGGTCATCGGCGTCGAATACCAGGATAAGCAGATCACCCTGGGGCGTTTCCTGGATATGCCAGCTTTCGTGCGTTATGCCAAACCCCCTGAGCGTCTCTTCAAAATCTGCGCGTTCGACGGCTTCTGCGATATGTTGCTCCAGGGCTTTCGTTTTCCCCGGCGGGACCGGAACGGCCATTGCAAGAACAGGCATGAGAGTCTCCTTATATGGTAGAGATGTGTTACTTGTCGTTGAGCTGTTTGGTTCCGGCCGGGATTATCGGGAAGCGGACAACCTCTTCAGGCTCCCGGCGGACCGGCCTGAATCTGTTCACGCACCTGGTCCAGCGTTCCCGGCCTGCCGCAATCCAGCCACTCGAACCACCAGTTGGCGCCCGCGTCCCGGTAGGAGTTTAACCTGTCGCCGGCGGCGCCTGCGTCCAGCCCGTAGGTGATGCCGGAAGCGATAACATCGAACGGATCATCCGTCTCGCGCAACCCGGAGGTGAATTCGACCACTCCCCGGATCTGTTCCGGGCTGGGAGACATGACAATGCGCAGGTCCGTGCCCGAGATGTCCTGTGTTTCTTCAAGCATCACCGGTATTACGTGGGGCATGATGCCGTCCCAGCGCGCCGCGCGCCGCTGGCCGGGCTTGGCCGGCAGCATGGCAGCGACCCAGACCGGGATACGCGGACGTTGTACCGGGCGCGGGAGCAGCCGTGCATCCTTGACCTGGTACATCTCCCCGTCAAAATTCACCGCTTCCCCGGTGTGCAACTGTTCCATGATGGCGATTCCCTCGTCGGTCTTCCTGGCCAGCACTTTCTTGTCGGGGTCTTCACCGAAGTTCGAGAATTCCTGGCCCAGTCCCCCCAGTCCGATACCGATACGCAAGCGCCCGTTCGACAACTGGTCCAGGCTGGTAAATTCCTTGGCCAGTTTCCATGGCCGCCGGCGGGATACAGGCGTGACCATGGCTCCTATGATGACCCTCTCGGTGACCGCGGCGATTGCGCCGAGCGTAACTGTAGGGTCGGCAAGCCCCAGGTATCCCTCGGGATCCAGGATCAGGTGATCACAGATGAAATAACCGTCCCAACCCGCCTGTTCGGTTAACCTGGCGAGGTCCAGCAGGTTGTTCGGGTCGGAATATTCGTGGATGGTCGGAGCGACGAATACTGCTTTTTTCATGGCTTGTTTTTCCGGGTTGAATCCCGCCGGTTATATCAGGTGCCCAGGCTGACGATGTCCGTCGGGAAAGTGGGCAGCGGGTCGCAACCGTCTTTCGTGACGTGCACGTAGTCTTCCCCGCCGTATACCCTGTGGTGACCATGTTCATCGGTTTCGAACATCCAGCATTCCAGGGCCAGCACCATGTTTTCCTGCACCACGAATTTTTCACCGAGAGCAATTGCCGGCGGCTCCTGGCCGTCCAGTCCGACACCGTGCCCGCCCTGGTCCAGGGAACAGTGCAGGCCGCCGTCCTGCAATGTCTGGTTGATCGCATCCATGATCTCGCCGGTCGTTACCCCCGGTTTCGTGAGTTGCGCGGCGACTTCCCGGCCGCGGTCGAGGACCTGTATCTTGCGGATCTCCTCATCCGGCGCCGGCCCCATGTGGAAGGTGCGTCCGGAGCTTCCCCAGTAACCCTTGATCTCCGGCAGCGGTTCCAGCACCAGGCGATCGCCCGGCATCAACGGGATGCCTTCATCCCAGGCCGGGATATCCGCCATGAAAACCTCGCGCCGGCTGGCCATGCAGAGACAGGGTTTGCATTCATCCGCGTATTCGAGCAGTTGCTGCCGGACGAACAGCCCCACGTCTTTCTCGGTCCAGCCCCATTCAAAATTGGCGACCAGGTCGTGATATGCCTTGACGTCTGCTTCGCAGGCGATTCTCAGCGCCTCGACCTCCAGCAGCGACTTTATCATTCTCACGTTCCAGATCTGGTCTGCGGCGTAGACAAACTCCACGTCCGGCAAGGCCGCGCGGAATTCATCTATATCGTTTACGGGCCGTGGAATGGTCATGCCGCCCTTGATGCCGCCCTCGATGCCGACCCGACCGCGGCTGCTCCCCATGAGTTCCTTTACCACACCGGCCACGTCCCGCGGCATGCCCCTGAGGTTCTCGGTGACGTGGGGATGGTGCTGGCAGCGGATATCCTCGATAAAGGTATAACCCTCTACCACTCCCTGGAAAAAGTCCGGCACGATCATGACCGGCTCCTTGTCGATCGCGACCAGCAGTACCGCGGGGCACACCGTGACCGGGGGCCAGTGGTTCGATAAAAACCCGGTAAAGTAGCGGATATTGTTTTCCCCCCACATGACCATTACGTCCAGCCTGGCCGCCGCCATTTCTTCTTTCAAGCGGCGCACGCGGTCCTCAAACTCGGGTCTTGGAAAAGGCGCATAGGGAGGCTGCGCGTAGAACCGTTCCACTTTATTCAGCATTTATAATGTACCTCTTCTGGTAATGACTGATATATTTGGGGTCAGAGTAAAAACTCCTGTCGTGCAATTGCCGTGGTTCCTGCCATGAGAGGAGTTTTTACTCTGACCCCAAATGTCGACCCCGTATATTAAAAGGAGTAGCTTAACTGTACACCGAAGCGCGCCCCGCGCTCGCGGCCGGAGCCGTTGGCATCGTGTACCACGTCCAGGCTGGTGCTGAGGAACTCGAACGCGTCCATAATCTGGCGCTGCTCGTCGGTTACGTCCCTGCCGTAAGCAGCTATTTCCCAGTTGCCGTCAGGCGGGGCAACGGCGAGCCGCAGGTCGAGACGCTCCCAGGAATCCACCTGGTCCAGCGGGTCGCCGCTGATGCCGAACATGCGGTAGCCGTCGCTGAAGATAACGTTGGCGCTGGCTGTGACCCGGAAACCGCCCACGGTCATACGGTAATTCGGCTGCAGGTTCACCGACCATTCGGGCGAGAACGGCAGTTCCTCACCTGAGCCGTCGATGAAGCACGGAGCGAACGGGTTCATGGCTGCTATCCTGGCCAGCTTGGCATCCAGCGAATTACACTCGGCGCCGTTATAACTGTCATACTCGGCCTCGGTGTAGTTGCCGGCAAAGCCCAGGGAAAAGTTATCGGTGATGGCCCAGCGGCCGTCGATTTCAAAACCCGTGGTATGGGATTCGGCCGCGTTCTGGGTGATGAACTGCCCGGTCGTATTGTTGAAAATAGTGACCTGGAGTTCGCTGAAGTCGGTGTAAAAGCCCGCCACGTTCACGGCCAGCCTGCCGTCCAGCAGCAGCGCCTTGATGCCGCCTTCCCAGCCTTCCGCTTTCTCCGGCTTGTAAGAGAATGGGTCCGGCGCGCCGCCCGTTACGGGTGGCGATTTTACAAAACCGCCGGCCTTCAATGCCTCGGAATATTTACCGTAGAGCATGATATTGTCGCTTACGTCCAGTTGCAGGCCGACCTCCGGCAGGAAGTCATCGGCATTGGCCTCGTCAGATACGGGGGGTACGAACGGGACTGGAGGCCCGAATTCAGTTCCGCCCACAGGCAGCAGCGCCAGTTGCGGGTTCTCGGTCCCTTCTTTCTCGATATCCACGTAGCGCCCGCCCACGTTGATGCGGATGTTTTCGGTCACCTTTAACGTCGTGTTGAAGAACCCGGAGATCCAGCGGGAATCCTCAACCAGCGGACCGCCGAAACTGATGGCGCTGTGTACCGCCGGGTCCAGGAGGGGATTGCGCGGGACGAAACCCATGGAGAAGAAGTGCGGCAGGTCAAACAGCCATGGCAGGAACACGTCGACCTGCGTCGTCATGTCGTGCTCCTGGTAATACATGCCCACCATCCAGCTAAACCGTTGATCTTCCGGCGAGGTAAAGCGCACCTCCTGGGCGAACTGCTCGAAGGATTCATTGCGCTCATCGGCGAACACGGCAAACGAACTCATGTCCGGGTCCAGGATGTCGTATTTGTCGTATTCCACGTAGGACGTGATGGAACTCATCACGATACCGCTGCCGCCGATATCCCAGTCAAACGCCAGCAGGCCGACGTTGGACTGGTGCTCGCGCCGTTCTTCTTCATTGAATATGCGGGCGTTGTTCAGGCCGTAGGAAACCGGGCTGAAAGGCGCGCCCCAGTAGTTGGGACTGCCGAACACGGCGCCGCTGGCGGCGTTCAGTTCGTCCATCACTGCGCGCACGTCCAGCGCGCCGCCCGAACCCACCACGCCGTCAAGCCTGGTCAAATCGATACCGTTGTACGCCGCGTCCAGCGCACACAAGGCGCCAATAAAAGGAGCTACGACGGGATGGGAACCGCTCAGGGCGGGCCGTGTCTCGCAGCGGGTATATTCTGCCGGCACGCCGATCTGCTGCACGTCCTGGTGCTCGTACTTGAACGTCAGCTCGAAATCATCCGTCGGTTCCCATACCCCGAGGACCCGTATGCCCCAGTTTTCCTTGACGCCCAGTTGCTTGCCGGTAAGCACGTGTTTATAACCGGCGTCGTCGAGGTCGTAGTAGCGGCCGGCGAAGCGGATGCCGAACGTATCCGACAGCGGACCACCGGTTGCGCCCATGAAACTGAGTTCTTCATCGCTGCCGTAAGACACTGAAAAATCCCCTTCCCATTCGTCGCCGGGCCGGCGGCTGATATAACTCAAGGCGCCCGCGGTGGCACTCTGGCCGGCGAATACCGGCGCCGGGCCGCGGATTACCTCAACCCGTTCCAGGTCGAAGAAGCTGTTCTGGCTCATGTTATCGCGGCCGTAATATACGCCGTCGTGAAATTGCGCGACCGCTTGTTCGAACGCCTCGTTGGCGACGGTGGTGCCGATGCCGCGCATGACGAGGTTCTGGCCCACAAGCGTATCCGACATGAACAGGTTCGGCACGAACGCGGACAGGTCCTCCATGTCGGAGAAACCGCCGGCCGCAATATCGTCACCTGTTATTGCCAGTATGGAAATCGGGACATCCTGCAGGTTTTGCTCCCGTTTCTGCGCGGTGACGATGATTTCTTCCAGCACCTGTGCATCCAGCGGCAATGCGATGACCAGAGTCAACACCAGGCTCAAAGCGGTTTTGCAGTTGTTAATCATGGAGGCCCCCGTTTTCTGCGTAGTAAATCAGCGGATTTACTACAATAAATCTTGTATTTTCCGGAAAAATTCTAACAACAACCCCTTGTTATCTGACCAACCTTAAGACCAGTTTATTCCCCCGGATTTGTTTGTACCTAGCCATAGGTATAGGTTAGTTATGGGAAAGGGGACAGATTTCAAATCTGTCCCCGCAGACCCGGGGTCCGGCTTAGGTTTGATATCCGGGAGGGATCTGGAAACCGCCGGTGTGTTTTGTCAGCAATCTGACAAAATCCAGCGTGATGTAATCGTTGTACTCCGCCCCGATTACCTGCAGGCCGATCGGCAGGCCGTTTTGCGCCAGGCCGGCAGGAAATACGGTGCCCGGCAGGTAAGATACCGTACTCATCCCTGCCCAGAACATGGGCTGAAAATAAGACTGGGGAACACCGTTCACGTCCAGCACGCGCTGATTGACCGGGCTATGGTCGTGGCTGATAGCAGTGACGGCAAATACGGGACAGATCAATACATCCCATTCATCAAAGAACTTGCGCCAGGCATAGCGCAGGACTTCACGTTGATTATTATAATGCAGCCAGTCGCGGTGGCTGATCACGCGGGCACGCGCAGCGATGGCGGCGTCGGATAAATCGGCGGATGGGATGGAATCGGCCAGCTGCCGGGCCTTGAGATACTGTTCTTCGCTGACCCCATCGGTCGTAAGAGACCACATCAGGTTCAGGAATGTTTCATGATTCCCTTTAAGGTCAATATCCGGCAGCGCCTGGTCGGATACCTGCGCGCCCTGCTCCGCAAGTATCTTGCCGGTCTCCACGACCCGGGCGGAAATTTCATCATCTACCGGGGCAATCCCACTGCCGGGCAGGATTGCGACCCGGTACTCACGCAGCGAATTTTTATCCGGGCGCGGTAACCTGAGGCGCCAGGCCGGCTGGTTTAAGGGCTGTGCGCCGGCCAGTAAATCCATGGCAAGCACGAGATCTTCGACCGTGCGCGCCATGGGCCCGACCACCCCGAGGTCCGGCGAGGCAACGGCGCCGGGCAGGGAGTGTCCCTGGTTCGGTATTATCCCCCAGGTCGGCTTGTGACCGTAAAGCCCGCAGAAATGCGCCGGCACGCGGATGGAACCGGCCATGTCGGAACCGACTTCGAGGGCGCAGAGTCCTGCTGCAAGCGCGGCTGCCGAGCCCCCCGAAGAGCCGCCCGGCGTACGTGAGAGGTCCCAGGGATTATTCGTTACCCCGTATAATTCGTTGTAAGTCTGGATATCTCCGAGCCCGAACGGAACATTGGTCTTGCCCATTAACACTGCCCCGGCCCGGCGTAACCGGTTGACGACCTCGGCGTCGGTACCGGCGATATTGTCCCGTAACTCGGGAACGCCCCATGTCGTTGCCAGCCCGGCTATATTAAACGCTTCCTTGACGGTAACGGGAACGCCATGCAGAGTCCCGGCAATATTACCCCTGGCTAACTCTTCGTCTGCTTTTGAGGCCGCAGAAAGCGCCCTGTCGAAGTCCCGGACTACGACGGCGTTTATGCTGCCGTCCAGTTGCTCAATACGGTTGATATAGTGCTCCGTCAGTTCCAGGGAACTGATTTCCCGGTCGCGGATTTTACGGGCCAGTTCACCGGCGCCCAGGAAAGCAGGATGGCTCATATATTTATTTCCTTATCGATTTTTTTTGCAACCTGGGGATGCGGCTCAGCGTATCAGGCCGCTGTTTCTTGCCGTAGCCACAGCCAGGGTCCGATTCGTCGCATGCAGTTTACTGAATATATTGCCGATATGGAATTTCACTGTCGCCTTGGCTATAAATAACTGTTCTGCAATTTCAGTATTCGTCTTACCTGCGGATACCAGTTGCAGCACTTCGAGTTCACGTTTACTCAGCGCCTCTACATTGACCGTGCGGTTCTCCCTGTGCGGCGCCGTGTGGTCGGTTATCGTGTAAGGAGAACCCTTCAGGGAATAGGCGTCCAGTATTTTTTCAATATAAGCTTTCGTCCGGGTCGTAAATGACGGGTCCATCAAACAGTCTTCCAGCAAATCGCTTAACAATTCTCCCTCGTCGACAAATGTGCGCAGTAATCCGGCCGGTTCAGCCAACCTGACGGCCTGCTGTATGATGCCGGCCGCCCGGGCGTGATCGTCCAGCATTTTGAGGATCTGTGCTTCCAGCAGCAGGCAATCCAGAACTGCCTGGATAGCCGTGTATTGTTCTGCATGCACGCGTAAACTCATGACGCGGTCCCGGATGTTATCGATTTTGTTATCAAGAATGCACAGGCGAACCTGGTTGCTCAACCCGAAGTAATCGCCGATATCCCATATATCGGGAATAGTATCCGGCGACGAAGCATCGGGACTGGTAAGGTCCGGATAGGCCGCCCCGGCGGCGCGCATTTTCCCTGCGAGCAGTAATCGCTCTCTCTCGACCCAGGCGGGGAACAGGCTGCTCACGCACTGCCTTGCCCGGAACAGACACCTGTTGAGTGCGTTAATGGCGGCATCCCAGTCGCCTTTTGCACTGTAACAGCGGGACAGCGTGACGTAACCGTAACAGGAAAAAATTGGCGGCCCGATCTCTTCGATCAGCTGCAGGTTGGAGTTTAATAATTTCTGCGCTTCGTCGATCCTGTTCCACTCGTAACAGATCATCGCGCGCATGGTGCTCGCCAGGGCATGGGCAAAAATGTTTCCGCTGTTTACGTCTTTTGCGGCTTCTTCCGAACGCGCAAATACCCGGTAGGCTTCCTGGTAATGCAACTGCTGGATATCAGCGATTCCCGCAAAACCGTCCACAACGGCCATACCATAGCACTGGTTGTTTATTGAGAAATACTGCCAGGCGCGCGCCAGTAATGTTTTACTGTCCTCGAAGCGACCCTTCCGCAGTTGGGCGTAACCCCTGAGATCATTCAACGTTGCTATCATGAGATTATCCAGCGGTTTATCTTCCAACTGTTCGGTGAGCGCCAGCAGCCGTGTATTATCATCCCTCATGGCTGCTATCGATGCCGGCACGACGACTGCTTCCGCCTCGAGAGATTTTACTTCGTCAGGGTCGGCATCTGCGGCATATCCAGCCAGTCCCGCAAGCGCCTGTTCAAGCCTGGTATTGACCGTCTCCGCATCCTGAACCCGGTTCATCAGGCAAAGGGCAAAACCCTCCAGGATCAGGAGGCGCGGGAATCTTTGTTTTACGGGATCCGGAATGTTGCTGAGCCAGGTATATACCTGTGCGGTAGTACCCATGAGCGACATGATCGCTATCGCGTCCCGATGGATATCCTCGATTATTTCAAGATCGTTTGAGTGCAGCGCGTAGTCGACCGCCTCCTTGATAAGCCCCTGGGAGCGAAACCATCCTGCCGCCGTATGGTACAGGTCCAGGACTTCATGGGGATACTGGCGTCTGAGTCTGCCGATAAGGAAATCATGAAATAAATGATGGTACCGGTACCAGTGACCATGTGTGTCCAGCGGCAGGGTAAACAGGCCATCGTTCTCGAGTTGTTCCAGGACACTTTGCGAATCATCTCGCCCTGTCAGCAGGTTACATATGTCCGCATTAAATCGTGACAGGATAGAAGTCTTGAGCAAAAAGTCCGTTAGCGCCCGGGTCTGCTGTATCAGTACATTATTGGTCAGGTAATCGGCAATTTCATAAAGGTTGCCGGAAAAGGAAGCGATAAACTCATCGCGCTGGTCGTAATTTTTCAGCACCAGCGCAACCAGTTGCAGGCCGGCAGCCCAGCCTTCGCTTTTTTCGGTGATTATCGCTATCTGCTCCGATGTAAGCTGTAAATTGTGCTTGTGTTCCAGGAACGCCTTGCCCTCCATGTTGCTGAAACGAAGCATGCTCACGTCCACCTCGGTCATTTTTTCGCTTACACGCCATTTGCTCAGAGACAGCGGCGGTACGATGCGGCTGCCGATTACCAGCAGAAAATTCTCCGGGGACCAGTCGATGAGCCGTTCGATAAACTGGTGAATCTCTATGGAATTGATGTGCTGGTAGTCATCAATAAATAAAGTGACGGGTATGTCAATCCTGATTAATTCATTGATAATGTGGTTGAGGGCAATGGTGATGTCAGGCTGTAACCGGCCTTCCATCCAGTTTGCAGCATCCATCCAGAAATTGTCGATTACTTCCTGGAACGCGCACAGGAGATACCTGATGAAGGTTGCCGGATCGTCATCCAGTTCATCAAGAGATAACCAGCATGCCGTCCGGCCATCGTCAATCAAGGCTTTATGCCATTGATACAACAAGGTCGTTTTGCCGTATCCGGCGGGCGCATGCACCAGGACCAGTTTTTTTGACCCGGTCGGGTGTAGCAGTTTGCTCAGACCGGGACGTTTTATTACTCCAGTCCTGTTTGCCGGCGGGAACAGCTTGGTTTTGATGATTAACATTCGAAATCATCCTGTCCGGGTAGTGATTTGTTACATCGGATGCTGGAATACTTCACCAGATTTATGATATATTAACAAACTGTAGTGTCATCAGTTCCACCGCGCTTTTTTCGTTGTTTCCCGAAACGGCGCAACGGCATTATCGTTGACGAGCTTACGGGACAACTCATGTTTCATCTTTCACTGAGAGCGTATTTCTTGTTTTGCCTGCGATTCGTCGCAGGCGTTAGCTGTAGTATCATTGGAGGTTAGTGTAATGGGAAGAGTAGCAATAGTAACGGGCGGCACCCGCGGTATCGGCGGGGCCATTTCGATCGGCCTGAAGGAAGCAGGGTACACGGTTGCGGCAAATTACGTGGGCAACGATGAGGCAGCCGCCAAATTCAGCGAGGTCACGCACATCGGCGTATACAAGTTCGACGTGGGTGATTTTGACGCTTGCCGGGATGCCGTTACGCAGATTGAGGAAGACCTGGGACCGGTAGACGTGCTGGTCAACAACGCCGGGGTCACCCGGGACGGCACCATGCACAAGATGGATTTTGAGCAATGGAACAAGGTGATCCAGACCAACCTGGGTTCCTGTTTCAACATGTCCCGCTGCGTCATAGACGGGATGCGCCAGCGCGGTTTTGGACGCGTCGTGAATATCGGCTCCATAAACGGCCAGGCGGGACAGTACGGCCAGGTGAATTACGCAGCGGCCAAGTCGGGGATACACGGGTTTACCAAGGCCCTGGCCCAGGAAGGGGCCGGGAAAGGCGTCACGGTCAACGCGATTGCCCCGGGCTATATCGATACGGATATGGTGCGCGCCGTACCGGAGCACGTGCTGGAAAAAATCGTTGCCAGGATCCCGGTGGGCCGTTTGGGCAAGGCCGAGGAAATTGCCCGCGGGGTGCTGTTCCTGGTGAGCGATGAGGCCGGGTTCATTACCGGCTCGACCCTGAGTATCAACGGCGGGCAACATATGTATTGAGCCAGGGTTTGGGGCCGGGGAAAAGGGTGGTAGCCCCTTCGCTTCTCCTTCGTTGGGGGGGGGTGAAGGAGAAGCGGGGGACTACCTGAAGAGGGCATTCCAATAGTCATGCGGGGCGAAAGTCGAGGAGGAGGACTGGAATGCACCCGTTGCCCCGCATAACTCATGTGAGTCATTTAACCGCTACAAGTTCCCCCGTAACAAATATTTTCAGGCGGCCAGCGCTTCAACCGCCGGCAGGTAGTCGTAGTGCAGGTCGTTGGCTACCGCTTCACAGGTGACGCGGCCCTGGTATACGTTCAAGCCGTTACGCAGACCCGGGTCATCCGCCAGTGCCCGTTTGAGTCCCTTGCCGGCAAGTGCCGTTACATAGGGCAATGTTGCGTTGTTGAGTGCCAGCGTGGATGTGCGCGGGACCGCGCCGGGCATGTTTGCGACACAGTAATGCACGACGCCATCGACGATATAGGTGGGCGCCTGGTGGGTGGTCGGCCGGGAAGTCTCGAAACAGCCCCCCTGGTCGATTGCCACGTCAACCAGTACCGAACCGGGTTTCATGCGCCTGACCAGTTCCTTGCTGATCAATTTGGGCGCCGTGGCGCCGGGTCTGAGCACCGCCCCGATTACGAGGTCGGATTGCAGGGCGTATTCCTCTATGGTCTCCCGGGTTGAGTAGACACATTTGACCCGCCCGCCGTATTCTGCGTCAACCTGGCGCAAACGCGGCAATGAGCAGTCCAGCAAGGTCACGTCGGCGCCCATGCCCAGGGCCATTGCCGCGGCATTATCTCCTACCACGCCGCCGCCGATGACCAGCACCTTGGCCGGCGCGACGCCGGGAACGCCGCCCGGCAGTACGCCGGAACCGCCCTGCGCTTTCTCCAGGCAATGGGCCCCGGCCTGCACGGACAGGCGCCCCGCCACTTCACTCATGGGCGCGAGCAAGGGCAGGGAGCGGTCTGCCGTGGTGACCGTTTCGTACGCGATAGCGCTGGCGCCGGAGGCAAGCAGCAGTTCCGTCTGGCGCGGGTCCGGAGCCAGGTGCAGGTAGGTAAACAGGATCTGTCCGGTACGCAGCAGCCGGCATTCAGCAGGTTGCGGTTCTTTTACCTTGATGACCAGGTCGGCATCGGCAAAGACCTGATGCGCGCCCGCTTTGACCGTGGCGCCGGCGTCGACGTAATCGGTATCCGTCATGCCGATACCGCTACCGGCGCCGGTCTGCACCATTACCCCGTGACCCGCCTGTACCAGTTCACGTACGCTGGCCGGTGTCAGGCCCACGCGATATTCATGGTTTTTGGTCTCTTTTGGCACTCCGATCTGCATGTTGTTCTCAGCCCGTTTGATGTTTTGCTGGAAGTGCCCCGATTGTAGTGGAAAATGGGGAGAATTTCTTTGCAAAATATTAGATAATATGATGTATAATTCGAATTATCTTCTAAAATATATGAGTATTTATCCATTATATTTTAATGATATCGCTGGATAGAACAGATCGCGCTATTCTCCACGAGTTACAGCTCGACGGCCGTATCAGTAACGTCAAGCTGGCGGAGCGGGCCAATTTATCCGAGTCGGCCTGCCTGCGGCGGGTGAAATTGCTGGAGGAAGCAGGCATAATCGGCGGATACGCCATGCTGATCAACCAGGCCGCGGTCGGGTTGTCCGGCAACGTGTTCGTTGAAATCGCGTTGACCCGGCAGCGCCGGGAGGACCAGGACGCATTTGAAGCCGCGGTGGCCGATGTGCCCGAAGTCATGGAATGCTACCTGATGGCCGGTGAGTATGACTACCTGTTGCGGGTTGTCGTGGCCGATGCCGCCGACTACGAACGGATACACCACGAACAGTTGACCTCGTTACCCGGCGTAGCCCGGATCAGGTCCAGCTTCGCCCTGCGTACCGTGACAAAAGGGACGGAATTGCCGCTCCCGTCCAGGTAAGGGACTGTGCTGCGGTTAACAAGTAGAGCTGAGAGAATAGAATATGAAACTGGCAACCTTCTTTGACGGCAGGGAAAAACTGGGCATCATGGTCAGCGACACTGAGCTGGCTGATCTGAGCGCCGACGACAGGATTTCGAACATGGACATGATCGCGGCGCTGGCGGCGGGGGAAGAATTTCTGGCTTATGCCGGGTCGGTGCTGCAGGATGCGCCACGGGTCGCGGTCGGCGACGTGCGGTTGATGGCGCCGGTCCCCCGCCCACGAAAAATACTGGCGATCGGACTTAACTACCTGGATCATATCCGGGAAGCTGTAAAGTGGGGCATCAACGTCCCGGATGTACCCCTGGTATTCACCAAGGCCGTAACCAGTGTGTGCGGCCCCTACGATGATGTTCACTTGCCCAGGGTCTCCGAACAGCTTGATTACGAAGCGGAATTCGGGATCGTTATCGGCCGGCGCTGCCGTCATGTCAAGGCTGAACACGCCGCGGATGTTATCGCCGGTTTCGTTTGCGTCAACGACGTAAGTGTGCGCGACTGGCAGATGGCGACCGGCCAGTTCTTTATCGGGAAGTCCTTCGACACCCACTGCCCCATGGGACCGGCCCTGTTGACCATCGATGAGGTGGGCGCAGATCCGGATTTGAGTATAAAACTCTGGGTAAACGGCGAACTCCGCCAGGACGACAACACGCTGAAACTAAAATTCAACTGTGGGACACTGGTTGAGCATCTGTCCAGGGTGGTGACACTGGAACCCGGTGATATCATCGCTACCGGCACGCCCGGCGGCGTCGGATTTGCGATGAAACCGCCAACATGGCTGAAAGAAGGCGATATCGTGAAGCTGGAGGTGGAAAGGATCGGAGCCCTGGTCAACCGTGTCGTCAAAGAGCCGGAAGGTTACCTGTCGACCGCAACTTCAGCCCCCTGGTAGAACAGGCTTCCCGGCATCCGCTATAATGACCGGGCCGGAATACGGTAACCTTGAGACGTGCGCGGTTTTCCGGGCGGAATCATGTCCGCCTGTTGTAAATCCCCGTTTTTACAGTAACCAACAAAATATATAACGATGTCGGACATAACAAGCTATGAAATCGTGGACGGTATTGCCGTCATTACCATCGACAATCCCCCCGTTAACGCCATGTCGACGGCAGTCAGGAAAGGCTGCTGGGCCGCCCTGGATAAACTGGCTGCTGACAGTTCAGCGAAAGCTGCGGTGCTGATCTGCGCAGGCAGGACATTTATCGCCGGTGCGGATATCACCGAGTTTGACAAACCCATCGAGGAACCCTGGTTGCCCGCCCTGGTAGAGAAGTTCGAAGCGTCCGGCAAACTCATCGTCGCCGCCATACACGGCACCGCCCTGGGCGGCGGCCTGGAGACGGCCATGGGTTGCCACTACCGCTGTGCAGTCCCGGCGGCAAGAGTGGGACTGCCGGAAGTCAACCTGGGACTCCTGCCGGGAGCGTCCGGGACACAACGCCTGCCCCGTCTTGCCGGGGTGCGCAAGGCATTGGATATGATGGTCTCGGGCCGGCCTGTCAGCGCTGCAGAAGCCCTGGAGGCCGGAATTATCGAAAAGGTAATGGACGGCGATTTGCGCAGCGGCGCCATCGCCTACGCCAGGGCTTTGCTGGATGGCGGCGCACCGATCAAACGCGTCAGTCAACTGGAAGTTGACGCCGGCGGGATTGACGATGAGTTTTTCAGCGAATATGCGAAGGGGATGGCCAGGAAGACCCGCGGCTTCTTCGCGCCGGCACAAATCGTAAAGTGTGTGGAGGCGGCGATTAATCAATCCTATGAAGACGCGGTGAAGACGGAGCGGCGGTTGTTTGACGAATGCAAGGCGTCCACCCATTCCCAGGCACAACGGCACCTGTTCTTTGCGGAGCGGGAAGTATCCAAGATCCCCGACGTTCCAAAAACCACGCCGGTAAGAGATATTAAAAGCGTGGCAGTCATCGGCGCCGGCACCATGGGTGGCGGTATCACGATGAATTTCGTCAACGCGGGTATCCCTGTCACCGTACTGGAAGTAGACGAGGCCGGCCTGGAACGCGGCCTGGGAATCATCCGGAAAAACTACTCGGTCGCCGTCGACAAGGGGCGCATGACGCAAGCGCAACTGGAGCAGGCCATGGGGATGATTACTCCGGTCACCGGTTATGCCGGGGTGGCCGGCGCCGACCTGGTGATCGAAGCGGTGTTCGAGAACATGGACATTAAAAAAGACGTCTTCACGAAACTGGACGAGACCTGCAAGCCGGGTGCCATCCTGGCGAGCAACACCTCCAGCCTGGACCTGGACGGGATCGCCGCGGTGACAAAACGGCCGCAGGACGTTATCGGCATGCACTTCTTCGCCCCGGCCAACATCATGAAACTGCTGGAGATCGTGCGCGGCGGGGAAACCGCCGCCGATGTCATCGCCACGGCCATGGCCGCTGCGAAGAAGATACGCAAGGTGGGCGTCCTGGTCGGGGTCTGCTTCGGTTTCGTCGGCAACCGCATGTTTTTCCCGTATATCCGGGAGGCGCAGATGATGATGCTGGAAGGCGTCCCGCCGGAGCGGGTGGACCAGGTCGCGTATGACTGGGGCATGGCCATGGGACCCCATGCGGTGATGGACCTGTCCGGTCTGGACGTGTTCTACAAGTTGAACAACGAATGGCAGGACCGGCCCGATGACCCCGTTTACTGCCGCATGATCAACGTGCTCAGTGAAATGGGGCGGCTCGGCCAGAAGACCGGGGCGGGGACTTACCGCTACGAGGGCCGGCAGGCCGTCCCTGATCCCGAAGTCATGGAGATCGCCCAGCGGGAGGCGCAGGCGCTGGGTGTACGGCAAATCGAGGTCAGCGATGAAGAGATCATCGAACGCCTGCTGTTCTCCATGATCAACGAAGGTGCGCGGGTGCTGGAAGAGGGCATCGCCATTCGGCCCGGGGACATCGACGTGATCTTCGTCAACGGCTACGGCATGCCCCGCTACCGCGGCGGCCCCATGAAATATGCCGACATGACGGGACTGGACAAGGTGTATGCCGCCATCAGCAAGTACCGCGAGCGCTACGGCGACTTGTGGTGGACACCCGCCCCGCTACTGGAGCGGCTGGCCGGCGCCGGCCGCACGTTCCAGGAGTGGAGCGAAAACAGGTAGATGACGGCTGCCCGTCAGGATATTTGGGGTCAGAGTAAAAACTCTTTCGCCTACCTGAACTTTACTCTGGCAGAGAGCCATCGTGAGTTTTTACTCTGACCCCAAATATCCTTGAAAGTCGCTTGAGATTATTTTACTTGTCAAGTATCATCCGTCACCGCCGGTATTCAGCGCTGAAAGTGTACTCGTACCGGTTTCCACGATTTTATACAGGTACCCCGAATGAATAACAGAACTATCAAGATACCCTCCATCGTCGCGACGGTCGTTGCGGCAATACTGTTTACCGATGCCACGGCATTCCTGAAACCAGTTCATGCCCAGGGCCGCAGCGCCGCGCTCATAGAGGAAGTGGTGGTCACGGCCCGTAAGCGTGAGGAAAACCTGCAGGACGCCCCCATCGCCGTATCCGCATTCACCGGCGACGCCCTGGACTTTCGCGGCGTGACGGACATCGACAGGCTGGACCAGTTCGTGCCCAACCTGGTGCTGAATGAATCGCCCACTTATTCCAACGTGACCAATGCCGCGGTGTATATTCGCGGTATCGGGCAGAACGACTTCGTGCCGGTGATCGACCCCGGTGTCGGCATCTACGTGGATGGCGTTTACCTGGGCCGATCCGTCGGCGCAGTGCTGGACATCGTTGACGTGGAACGGGTCGAGGTGTTGCGCGGGCCGCAGGGCACCCTGTTCGGCCGCAACACCATCGGCGGCGCCATCAGTCTCAGCAGCAAAAAACCGAATGAAGAGTTCGGCGGCAAACTGGATGTCAAGTACGGCACCGATGACCGCTTCAACGTCCGCGGCACCGTCAACATCCCCTTCGGCGACAAGTTGTTTGCCCGGTTGTCCGCCGCCACGTTTAACCAGGACGGTTACGTGACCCGCGTGGTTGACGGCGCGGACCTGGGCGACCAGGACGTGGTGGCCCTGCGCGGCGCGCTGCGCTGGCTCCCCACCGACAATCTCGACATCAACTGGTCCGTGGACTACAGCACCGAAAATGAGAACGGCAATCCATTTGTCCTCACCGGCATCCAGCCGCTTAACATCGGCTTACTGACCGGCGGCGGCCCGTCCATGACCCTGGCGGCCAATACCCTGGCTGCGCAGCTGGCCACCGGCGGCCCGCCTTCGGTCCTTGGGGGCGAGTTTTTCAACGTCCTGCATCCCAGCGGTTTCCCGTTCCAGTTCCTGGCCTGTTTTTCACCTCAGAACGCCAATAACCCCGTCTGTTTCAACCAGCAATATATAGACGACGGCGACAGGAAACTGAATTACGGCACCGATCCTTCCTACCAGAAACTGGACGTCTGGGGCACGGGCCTGACCGTCGACTGGCAGATCAACGACAAGCTCAAGGTTAAATCGATCAGTTCATTGCGCGGTTTTGAAGGCGATTTTGAAGGCGACCAGGACGGTTCCCCTATCCGGGTTTCCTGGCTCATCGATATCTACCAGCACGAACAGTTCAGCCAGGAGCTGCAGTTGCTGGGGACCAGTTTTGCCGACCGGCTGGACTGGATAATCGGCGGTTATTATTTCGAGGAGGACGGGAAGAATATCAACCCGGTGCGTTTTTCCCAGGTATACCTGCAATCCGGCGGGCATTATGATGCGGATTCCTGGGCCGTATTCGCCCAGGGCACCTGGCACTTCAATGATCAACTGGACCTGACCTTCGGCCTGCGCTATACGGAGGATACCCGGGATTACCTGCCGGACCAGTACATCGAATTCCTGCCCACAGGTCCCTTGCCCATACCCGGAACCGGTATCGGCGCCCGGCCGCTTCCGTACGAGTGGGTCTCGCGCCAGACCTCGGAACTGGTGCCCATGGTGAACCTGTCCTACCGCTGGAATGACAGCCTGATGACCTATTTCACCTATTCCGAAGGCTTCAAGTCCGGCGGTTATACGCAACGCATCTTTCCACCTGAACCCAGTACGCCGAGCTTTGATCCGGAGTTCGTCAAGTCCTACGAAGGCGGTTTCAAGTTCGACGGCTGGAATGACCGCCTGCGCTTCAACGTTGCGGTCTTTTTTACCGATTACACCGACCTGCAATTGCTGGTGGCCGACCCGTCCCGCCTTGGACCTTTTGTCAGCAACGCGGGTGACGCCGAGGTCATCGGGGTGGAGATGGAAGCATTGCTGAACCCGGCGCAAGGATGGTTTATCAGCGGCAGCGCGGGGATGACGGATATAGACCGTACCGCGCTGGAAGGAACCGTCCAGGGCCTGACCCTGGACAGCCCGTTCCAGCATGTATCCAAGTGGACGGCCAATGCGCAGATCTACAGGGAGTTCGCCATCGGTGACCTGGGTTACCTGACACCCCGGTTCGAATGGTCGTACCGCACCGACTGGGGCACCAACTCGAACAACATCCCGCGCCTGGGCGATGACATCCTGCCCGGCGGACCGTTTGCCGGGGTGCCGTTGAGTTTCGGCGTGCCCAACCCGGTCCTGGTAGAGGATGATCTGCACCTGCTCAATGCCAGTGTGCGCTGGGACGTGCGCAACAGCGGTCTGTCGATTTCCGGCGGCGTGGACAACCTGACCGACGAAAATTTCGTCACATTCTCGAACTACCAGGACGGCTTTGGTTTTACCCAGCAGACGTTCGATCGCGGCAGGGAATGGTATATACAGGCCGGCTATGAGTTCTGATTAGTTCAAGGCCAGGCCGGAACAGCAGGGCGTTCCCGAAACGCCGTGCCGGCCTTGCCGTAAATAACGGGTATCACACTTGTCCATGAACATCCTCGACCTGACGCTAGTCAAGGCCCTTGAAAGGATGCAGGCCGGGGAGTTCAGTGCGGTCGAGTACGCCCGGGCCATGCTGGAGCGCAACAGGGAGGCGCAGTACCTGAATGCGGTTGTATACCTTGATGAAGCGGCGCTGCTGGAAGCTGCCGCTCAACGTGACCGGCAACGGCAGGATGACGATAACCCGGCGCTGCTGGGCGCTCCCCTGCTGCTGAAAGACAATATCAATACCGTTGACCTGCCTGCATCGGCTTGTACACCGGCGCTGAAAGGGCATATCCCGCCTGAAAATGCGCCCGTTACACGGGCATTGCTCGATACGGGCGCCGTCATCTTCGGCAAGGCCAACATGCACGAACTGGCTTTCGGCATAACCAATAACAACCCCACGTTCGGACCGGCAAGAAACCCCTATAACCCGGACCTGATCCCGGGCGGCAGCAGCGGCGGGACCGCAGTTGCCGTCGCTGCCGGCATCCTGCCGGCGGGCCTCGGGTCGGATACCGGCGGGTCGACGCGCATACCGGCGGCATTGTGCGGCATCTGCGGTTTCAGGCCCACTACGGGACGTTACCCGGCCGGCGGCGTGGTGCCGATTTCCTCGACCCGCGACACGCCGGGGCCCATGGCGAGGGCGGTGGAGGATTTACAGTTGCTGGACCGGGTCATGGCCGGTGATCCTGAACCTGTCGAAACGGTGAGCCTGGCAGATGTAAGGCTGGGGGTCCCCCGGGCTTACTACTACGAGAACCTGGAAACAGGGCTGGCAGATGTCGTGGAGTCGACCCTCGACCGGCTCGCCGCATCGTGCAAGTCCCTGGTCGAAGTGGACCTGGACCGGGTGGGCGAATTGAACCAGGCAGTGAGTTTTCCCGTAGTGTTGTACGAGGCGAGGCGCGACATGGTGCAGTACCTGGACGAATTTGCGCCGGGCATATCCATTCAGGACGTGCTTGGCGGTATAGCCAGTCCCGATGTGAAAGAAGTCTATACTGCCGTTGTTTCCGGCGCGGCGGTGACCGAGGCCGCTTACCGGGAAGCGCTTACCGTGTACCGTCCCCGGTTGCAGGTGCTGTTTTCCGGTTACTTTACCGATAACCGCCTGGATGCACTGGTCATTCCCACCGTACCGTTGACTGCGCCCCCGATAGGCCATGACAGTAGCGTCGACCTGAACGGCGCGCAGCAACCCACCATGGCGACGGTAATCCGCAATACCGATCCTTCGAGCAACGCAGGCATACCCAGCCTGTCCGTCGCCGCGGGCCTGGCCGCCAATGGGCTGCCTGTCGGCATTTGCCTGGAGGGGCCGTCGGGTTCGGACCGCAGATTGCTGGCCATAGGCAAGGCACTGCAGGACCAGGTCGGCTTCCTGCCGGGACCACAGATAGCCGGGGGTGCGTATAACACGGGACGGAATTGAATTCCGTCCCCATTCTACGCACACTGCAAAGCAATGACCGGTTTCTACCAACTCCCCCTTGCCGACCTGGAACGCCGCTATGCAGCCCTGGTGCGGGATGCGTTACCCTTGTGGGACATCGACCGCAACTCGCCCCTGGCGTTGCTGAAACTGCGCGAGAATGCGGTATTCAGCGTCCTTGATCGGGCCAGGGGGGGGAAATTTGTGGTCCGCGTCCACCGCGCCGGCTACCATACCGATGACGAGCTTCGATCGGAGTGGCAATGGATGAACAGCCTGAGAGAGTACGGCGTGTCGACGCCCGTGCTGCGCTACTCCAGCGGCAATCGCATGTTCGAGATCGTGGAAGCGGCCGAAGTCCCTGAACCGCGCCAGGTCGATATAGTCGAGTGGATAGACGGAGAGCAGTTGGGCAGCCTGGAACAGGGGGTGGGTGGCGATGCGGATGAGATACCGGAACGTTTCGGAACACTCGGGGGCATCATGGCGCAGATGCACAACCAGGTGGAACAGTGGCGCGAGCCGGAAGGTTTCACGCGGCATGCCTGGGATGAGGGCGGTCTCGCCGGCGAGGAGCCTTTCTGGGGGCGTTTCTGGGAACTGCCGGCGCTGAACGGCCGGCAGCAGGAAACATTAATGGAAGTGAGAGACAAATTACGTTCGGATCTCGCGTCCCTGGGGAAATCACCGGCCATCTACGGTTTGATCCATGCCGACCTGTTATTCGAAAATGTCCTGGCAGGTAAAGACGGGCTGCGGGTTATCGACTTTGACGACAGCGGCTACGGCTGGTTTTTGTTCGACCTGGTCACCACGGTATTTTTCCTGCAGGGTTCCGAACATTTTACCCCGGCGAAAGACGCCCTGATCGCAGGTTACCGGAAACACAGGTCATTGACGGATGAGCACCTTGCCTGGCTCCCGGTCATGTTCATGGCCCGGGCGACGACCTATCTCGGCTGGATGCATACCCGCGCCGAAACCGAAACCGCCAGGGAACTGACGCCGTTCGTCATTGAACTGGCGTTCAACCTGGTGGAAGATTACCTGGACTCACAGTGAGCGCGGTATCCGAACAATCCCTGCAGAGAACGGCGCTCACGGTGGTCTGCATGGGCGCTTTCATTACCCCGTTAATGTTATCAGGGGTAAATGTGGCTATCCCCACCATCGTCCAGGGCCTGCGTATCGACGCCATCACGGCAAGCTGGATTCCGCTGGCATACCTGTTGTCCAGCGCCGTATTCCTGTTGCCGTTCGGACGCATGGGAGACATGTACGGACGCAAGAAGATGTTCCTGTCGGGCATGACGACGGTGACCATCGCGTCGATTCTCGCATCGTTCTCCCAGACCCCGGTGGAATTACTGCTGTGCCGGGTATTACAGGGAGTGGGCGCAGCGATGATATTCGGCACCGGCATCGCCATCCTGTCATCCGTGTTTCCCCCGGAAAAACGCGGCAAGGTTCTGGGACTGTCGGTTTCATTCGTTTACCTGGGCCTGACCGTGGGACCGTTTGCCGGCGGTTGGGTGACCCACCAGTTCGGTTGGCGCAGCGTATTCGTTTTTCATGTGCCGGTGGTGATCCTGGTAATCCTCATCGGGCTGCTTAAATTAAAGGGAGAGTGGCGCGGGCCGCCGGGACAGAAATTTGATTTTCCCGGGTCCGTGATCTATGGCGCATCGATGATCGCCCTCATGTATGGTTTCTCCAGGCTGCCCGCGTCACTCGGCTTCGTCCTGATCCTGCTGAGCGCAATCGGTATGTACATTTTTTTCAGGTACGAGAATAAACTGGAACACCCGCTCTTCAATTTCAGCCTTTTTTCCGCAAACCAGGTGTTTTTCTACTCCTGCATGGCCGCGTTGATCATGTATTCCTCGACATTCTCGATCACGTTTCTGATGAGCCTGTATCTACAGAATATCAAGGGTTTTACCCCGCAGTTCGCCGGACTCGTCATGATCTCCCAGCCTTTGATGATGACCCTGTTCTCCCCGCTGGCCGGCAGGATGTCGGACCGTCATGAGCCACGCATCATCGCTTCCTCGGGCATGGGCCTTACCGCCGCCGGACTGGCCTCGCTTGCCTTTCTGAATCCGCACACGTCAACCGTGTTCGTTGTGCTTGCGCTGGTCACCATCGGCCTGGGGTTTGCATTATTTTCATCACCCAATGCAAATGCCGTCGTGAGTTCGGTGGAAAAGAGATACCTGGGCGCCGCCTCCGGGACGATTGCGACCATGCGCGTGGTCGGGCAGATGTTCAGCATGGGTATCGTGACGCTGGTCTTCGCCCTGATGCTGGGCCAGGTGCAAATTTCCCCGGAGCGGCACGATCAACTGCTTGCCAGCATCAATACCAGCTTTATGGTAACTTCCCTGCTGTGTCTCGCCGGAATTTATCTCTCGCTCAGGAGAGGCAATCTCCGGGTAGGATAAGGTTGGAACAGGTTCAGGTACGCATTCAAGACTATCATCCGCAGGGAAAGCGGATGGTAAGCGTACAAGGATGTATTTACAGCGGGTCTTGAATGCGTGCCTGAACCTGTCTTGCCAATCTGGCTACACCGCAGATTGCAACATGCTAACTAATACCAGGGAGACATGCTGTAATCCAGGTGCAGGTCGTCATAATGGCCCATGGTGGTGGTGAACGCCCGGTTTGAGTAGAGCAGGGGTTTCAGGCCGCTGTTCACGATCACGTCCTTCACCTCGCCGATAATGACCGCGTGGGTATGGGCGACCAGCATTTCTTCCACGGTGCAGTCAAAACCCGCCAGGGCTTCCTCCAGCACCGGCGCGCCGGTGACCAGCTCGGTCCATTTGCCGTAATTGAAACGGTCCTCGTGGTTGCTATCCAGCATACCGGCGAAGCGTTTGGCCAGCTGTTCCTGGCTCTGCGCCAGCACGTTGACGCTCATGCAGCGGCTCTCGGCGATATGCTGGAAACTGTTGCCGCTGAAGTTCACGCAGGCCAGCAGGCGCGGCGGTTCCGATGAAAAGGAGCAGACCGCGCTGGCAGTCAGGCCCGACCTGACCTCGCCGTTGCGGGTGGCGATGATGTTGACGGCGCCGGTCAGCTGCGCCATACCGGTGCGGAACCGCTCCGCATCGAGATTGGTATTGCGAAGAAATTTTTTCATGAGCGAACGCTAATTATCGATGATCGGCAGGAAAATTCAATCCGCCGGTTATTCTCTGATCAACGGAACATTTCACATCCACTCCGGCGTTATGGTACTGTTGGAGCGGTTATCTTGCTACCAGACCAGGGGATACATGTCATGCTCAGAACAGGTAAAGAATATCTGGAATCCATACGCGACGGGCGCCGCGTGCTCTGCGGCGGCGAATGGATTGACGATATTACCACCCATCCGAAAACCCGCGGCTACGCCCGCCAGGTCGCTGCGTTCTATGATCTGCACCTTGATCCGGAACACTCGGAAAACCTGACGTTCACCGATGAAGGCGGTGTGCGCCGGGCAAAACAGTGGAAACTCCCCCGGAGCAAGGAAGAGGCAGTTGAAAAACGCCGGTACTACGACTATATCTTCAGGCACTTTCATGCGGGCATGTTCACCCGGTTGCCCTGCAGTAATAATACGACCATGTACACCCTGTTTGACGATCCGGAACCCTGGGAGGAACAGACGGTCTTCGGCAAGGGCAGGCCCATGGCGCAGTTCATACGCGACGCCTGGCTGGAATTGCGTGACGGGGACCTGTTTTCAGCGCCCTGCTTTATCGATTTGCAATACGATCGCTCGAACACCGGCAGTGATAAAGTGCCCATGCTGCGTATTATTGATGAGCGTGATGACGGCATTCTCGTCGAAGGCTGGAAGGCGATAGGCACCAGTACCGTATTCAGTAACTGGACCAACCTCGGGGTGTTGTGGAATTACGGCACTGAGCCGGAGCAGATCATTTATGCCCGCGTGCCGACCAACCAGGAAGGTGTCACCCACGTTGCCAGGGACTCTTATGCCCGTGATGATGCGGGCGAATACGATTACCGTTTTTCCGCGCCGGGAGATGAACTGGACTCGATGGCGTATTTCGACAATGTCCTCATCCCGTGGGAGAATGTGTATCACCTGGGCAATGAAGAGCACGCCAGGCTCTACCCGCAGCGTATCTTCGACTGGATTCACATCGAGACGCAGGTACGCCAGGTGGTGAACGCCGAACTGATCGCGGGCCTGGGGCTGCTGCTGACGGAATCGCTGGGGACGTCAAAACACCCGGTAGTGGCGTCGCAACTGGCGGACATGATCCGTTTTCGCGAGACCTGCCGGGCGTTCACCCTGGCGGCGGAAGAGACAGGCAATGTTACCCCCGGCGGTTTGTACAAACCCAACAATATTTTCGTCGACCTTGCCCGCGCCTATTACATTGAAAACGTGAACAAGCATATTGAAACGCTCACCGACCTTTGCGGCCGCAGTATCATGATGCAGCCTACCGAGGCTGACCTGGACGATGAGCATATCGGCCCGCAACTGGCCAATGCCCTGCGCGGCCCCCACATCAGTGCCCGGGACAAAATGAAGATAGTCAAGGTGATCCGGGACCGGTTCTACTCCGAAGCGGGCGCCCGGCATGAGATCTTTGAACGCTTCAACGGAACGCCGGTGTTTTTGATCAAGCTGCTGACCATGCAGCGCGTGGAATACGCGATCGACGGCCCGCTGGTAGACCTGGCCCGCAGCGTCTGTGACCTGGGTGATATTGAAGATATGGTAAGGCGCGCAGATGAAGAACGCCAGAAGATCATCGAGGTACGGGACAAGCCCGATTACATCAAGGGCCAGGACGTACAGACCGTCTGACCCGGATATTCAGGATATTTGGGGTCAGAGTAAAAATACAATTAATCAGGCAGATGGTAGTTATGGATTGTCAAATATTTTTACTCTGACCCCAAATATGTTTGTGTAAATAGTTCAGGTATGAAAGTAAATGAATGATACCGGGGCATCTGCTGGCTACCTGCTGTTCCTGGAAGAGTTGATCGAACAGGCCGGTGAGATTTCACTGGAATATTTCCGCAGTGACCTTGCGGTAACCGATAAACGCGGCAAAGGGGAGGCATTCGACCCGGTCACCAGGGCCGACCGGGAGACAGAGGAATTCATCCGCAGGAGAATTGCCGAGGAGTACCCCGATCACGCCATAATCGGGGAAGAGCTTGGCGCGAAAAGCGGTTCCGGTTCCTGTACCTGGCTGATTGATCCCATAGACGGCACGCGGGGATTTATCTCGGGTACGCCGATGTGGGGGGTGTTAATTGGGCTGAAACGGGGCAGTGAATGCCTGGCCGGCGCCGTGCGCCAACCCTACACGGGGGAAACCTGGATAGGAGACGGCAAGGCGGCTTTTTTCATACGGCAACGGCAACGCATGCGTATCAGGGTACGGGATCACACGGAACTGGACGAGGCCATAGTATGTTGCACCCATCCGGCCATGTATCCGACCGATGAGTCCAGGGAAAAGTTCATGGCCGTGGTTGCCAGGTGCCGTTTTTCCCGTTTCGGCACGGAGTGCCTGGGTTACGCGATGCTGGCGAGCGGCCATGTTGACCTGGTCGTTGAAGGGGGTCTGTCCGCCTATGACATCATGCCCTTGATCCCGGTGGTTGAAGGCGCCGGCGGCATCATTACCGACTGGCAAGGCAATACGGCAATAGACGGCGGGTTGATTGTCGCCGCAGCCGGTAAGCGCTTGCACGACGAAGTCCTGGAACTATTGAACTGAACGTCCCTGCAGCGCACCGGGGCCGGAAACCAGTGTGTTTCCGACAAAAATATATCTGCTACGGGTCTCTCCTTGTGATAACCTCTGGAGTCCGTTGTAGCGTTTTTATATGGCGAAATGAACAAAACAGGTAATGACCATGATTGACGATCTCCTACAAAATAACTCCCACTATGCTGAAAATTTCGATAAAGGCGACCTGCCTTTGCCTCCCGGGCGTAATCTTGCGGTCGTGGCATGTATGGATGCCCGCCTCGACCCGCACCGGATACTGGGCCTCAACGAAGGTGATGCACATGTGATTCGCAACGCCGGCGGCGTGGTAAGCGACGATGTGATCCGCTCATTGACTATCTCCCAGCGCTTGCTGAATACCCGGGAAATTGTGTTGATCCACCATACGGATTGCGGGATGTTGACTTTTCGGGACGACGATGTCAAAGACGGCATAGAAGCCGAAACCGGCTTGCGCCCCTCGTTCGCATTCGAGGCATTCAGAGACCTGGAACAGAATGTGCGCCAGTCCATATCCCGTATCCAGGCAAGCCCGTTTATCCCCAGCAAAGATCAGATTCGCGGTTTTGTCTACGACTGCGCAACCGGAAAACTCAACGAGGTCACCTGATAACAAATCGGCGGGTTGCCTGTTCGGTCAGACCCCCGGTCTACAGATTGTCCGGGACAAGTATGCTTTTGCCCGCGTATCCCCGTGAAATTTGCAAATAAAGAGTTTATGAAAAAGATCATTACGGCACTGGCTGTTTGTTTTGCTGCGTTCGCATACGCCCAGGAGTACGGACAACAGCCGTCCCGGGTCAGGTATACGGAGGCGATCAACAAACCGGTGGCGCAGACCGTGCAGCTGCCGGGTTACCTGGAAGCGCCCAACGTCAGCGTGCTGGCCGCTGAAACAGGCGGTCTGGTGACGGAACTCAAGGTCAGGGAGGGGGACCGTGTCAGCGCGGGCCAGCCCCTGGTCGTGTTGCGTACCACGCCGCTGGAGTTGAACCTGCAGGCCGCAGAGGCGCGCCTGAAAGAGGCGCAGGCGCGCAGGAAACTGGCCGAAACCCGCCTGGAGCGCTACCGGGGGTTGATAGAAGGCAACGCCATATCGCGTCACGAACTGGATGAGGCGCAATATGAATTCGACGCCTGGCAGGGCCGCATTGAAACGTTGCGCGCGGAGATTGCCGGTATCCGGTTTGATATCGAGCGCAGCACGATCCGCGCACCGTTCAACGGCATTGTTGTTTCCCGCGCTACCGAAGTCGGGCAGTGGAGTGAGGCAGGCAGCAGGGTGCTGGAGGTGTTGTCGACGGATAGCCAGGAAGTCCATGTGGACGTCCCGGAAAAGTATTTCAATGACCTGAAGCACGGTGTCGATGTGGATGTCACGTTCGATTCCGTCCCCGGTGTGGTGTTTGCAACTTACATCCGCGCGGTGATACCCCGGGCCGAAGCGCACGCCCGGACTTTCCCGGTAAAACTGCGGCTGCGGGAGCCCAGTCGGAAAATCAGCGCCGGCATGCTCGCAAGGGCGATGTTTCCGCTGGGGAATGTCAGCCCGGGCACACTGGTCCCCAAGGATGCCATCGTCCAGTTCGGCGAAAACACCGTGGTATTCCTTGTTAACGGAGGCAGTGCGGTGCCGGCGCCGGTCAGCGTCGGCGGCGCCATGGGTGTATGGGCGGTGGTGAACGGCGCCGTCGCCCCGGGTGATAAGGTGATTACCCGCGGCAACGAACGGCTGCAGCCCGGGCAAGCGGTCCAGGCCGAACCGTTGCCGTACCCGTCTCCATGAACCTGATTAAAACCTGCATCCGCTATCCGGTCACCACTACGGTTGGCGTTATGTTCCTGATCCTGTTCGGCACGGTTGCCTTGATCAACCTGCCCATACAACTGACCCCGGACGTGGACAAGCCGGAAATTACCGTGACCACCATCTGGCCCGGCGCCAGCCCGCAGGAGGTAGAGCGGGATATCATCGACGAACAGGAGGAAGAGCTGAAATCCCTGGAAGGACTGGTCAGGATGCGCAGCGAAAGCCATGACGGCCGGGGCATGATCACGTTGCGCTTCCAGGTCGGAACCGATAAGGATACGGCCATGCTCAAGGTATCGAACCGGCTTGACCAGGTTGAATCCTACCCGGCGAATGTCGAGAAGCCGATTATTTCGGGACAGGCAGGCGTTACAGGCGCGATAGCCTGGTTTCACCTGGATCCGATCAATGAAAACGGTTTCGAAGGGGATATTTCCACACTGTACGATTTCGTCGATGATTACATTATTCCGGAACTGGAGCGGGTGGAGGGCGTATCGACCGCCAATATGTACGGGGGCAGGGAGGCGGAAATTCACGTCATCGCCGACCCGACTCAACTCGCCCTGCGCCAGGTAACACTGGTTGAACTCGCCGATGCCATAGAACGGGAAAACCGCAATTTCAGCGGGGGCGATTTCGACGAGGGCAAACGGCGTTATATCGTGCGCACCGTGGGTGAATACCGGTCACCGCAGGATCTCGAAAACATCGTGATTGCCAACCGCAATGAGGTTCCCGTTTACCTGCGCGACGTGGCCCGGGTGGAACTCACCCACGAAAAGCCCACGGGCGCCATATACAGCCTGCACAACCTGACCATAGCCATGAACGTCCAGCGCCAGTCCGGCGCCAACCTGCTGGATATCATGGCCCAGGTAAACGACAGGGTCGAACGGGTAAACCGGGAATTGCTGAACCCCATGGGGCTGCACATGTACAACGCCTGGGACCAGACCCGTTACATCAACAGCGCCATAGACCTGGTACGCAATAACCTGTTCATCGGCGGCAGCCTGGCCGTACTGGTGTTACTGGTGTTTCTGCGCAATGCCGGGACCACATTTATCGCCGCAATCGCCATTCCGATAAGCGTCATCGGCACCTTCCTGATGATGGCCGTGTTCGGCAGGACGATAAACGTGATAAGCCTGGCCGGCATGGCCTTTGCAGCCGGCATGGTGGTGGACAATTCCATCGTCGTCCTGGAGAACATCTACCGGCACAGGCAGTCGGGAAAACCGGTCTTCAAGGCCGCTCATGATGGCGCCATGGAAGTCTGGGGCGCCGTGCTTGCCAGTACCCTGACGACCATCGCCGTATTTGCCCCGGTGATCCTGATCGAAGAGGAAATAGGACAATTGTTCGCCGACATTGCCGTTGCCATCAGTTGTGCCGTGGGTCTGAGCCTGGTCGTGGCGATCACCGTGATACCCACCATGTCGGCCCGCATGCTCAGGGTAGCCGGCAGGGACAGCGGTTTTAATAACCTGTGGGGCGGCGTACCCCTGGCTGCCAGGATAAGGGACGGGATTGCGTCTCTGTCTCACTGGATAAATGAGACGGTCATCCGTCGATTGCTCCTCGTCAGCGTGGTGGTGGTCCTGGCGGTGGGTGTCAGTATCGTCATTAAACCGAAGACAGAATACCTGCCGACCGGCAACACCGACTTCCTGTTCGGCCTGCTGCTGCCGCCGCCGGGTTATAACGTGACTGAACGTGCAAGGATACACGGCCGGTTCACCAGTGCCATGGAGTTCCTCCAGTCCCATCCTGCAGGCACGCCGGAAGCGGAGAAGTTGCCCGGCGGCGGTCTCGATACGTATTTTTTCGGGTTCGAGGGTAATGTGATATTCATAGGTGTTGCCCCCAATGATCCCCTGCGGACCAGCGAATTGATCCCTATTTTCTACCAGACCATGACCAGCGTACCGGGCGGTATCCCGATACTGCAGCAGTGGGGTATCTTTGAGGATAATAGCAGCGAAGGCCGCACTATCGACGTGGAAATCAAGGGCCCTGACCTGGAACGACTCATAGTCCTGGGTGCAGAAATTTTTGGCGCGGCGTTCCAGGCATTGCCCGGCGCCCAGGCTTTTCCCTTGCCCGGTCTGGACCTGGGCAACCCGGAGGTCCAGGTCAAGGTGGACCGGCGCCGCGCCGCGGAACTGGGCATCAACAACCGGGACCTGGGCTTCTCCGTGGACGCCCTGGTGGACGGCGCCAGGGTCAGTGATTACCAGTATGAAGGCAAGGAAATCGATATACGCCTGAAAGCTGAGGAAGGCGTTGCCTACAATACCCATACCCTGGAACAACTGCCTGTCGCGACACCGGACGGCCACTTCGTAACACTGGGCTCTATCGCCGATGTATCAACTACCCGTGGTCCGGTACAGATCAACCACCGGGAACGGGAACGCACCATCACCATCCGTATCCTGCCCGATGCGCAGATGCCGATCGAAACCGCCATGGAGATCATCCGGGATGAGATTATTGCACCCATGAAACAGCGAGGAGAATTCGGCGGGCTTTACCGGGTCGAACTGGCGGGCACCGCCGATAAACTGGAGGCGGCAGGCGCTGCGCTGCAGTGGAATTTGATCCTGGCGCTGATCATCACGTTCCTGCTCATGGCCGCCCTGTTCGAGAGCTTCCTGTATCCCTTCGTCATCATGTTCAGCGTCCCCCTGGCCGCGCTGGGAGGGTTTCTCGGCCTGGCCCTGGTCAACGTTGCCATCGCATATCAACCCCTGGACGTATTGACGATGCTTGGGTTCATCATTCTCATCGGCACCGTCGTCAACAATCCCATCCTGATCGTGCACCAGTCCCTGAACTTTATCAGGAAAGAGGGCATGGAAGCCCACGCCGCGATCCGGGAGGCGGTGCACAGCCGCATCCGCCCCATCTTCATGAGCGCCGGCACCTCGACGTTCGCCATGCTGCCCCTGATCGTCGCGCCGGGCGCGGGTTCGGAACTGTACCGGGGCATAGGCGGGGTGGTGGTCGGCGGCCTGCTGGTGTCCACAGTGTTTACCCTGTTCATCGTCCCCGCCATGCTCAGCCTGGTATTCGACCTGCGCAAGCTGTTGACCGGTAGGCCGGACGGCCGCGTGGCTGTTGCGGAAGTGTTGCCGGATTAATATTTTGGGGTCAGAGTAAAAACTCTTGGCTAATGAGCCTTGCGTTCGGACAGGTGCATCGCGAGTTTTTACTCTGACCCCAAATATCTTACGGAATAACTCCCGGTGAAATTTGCGACCGGACTTTCGGTATCAAACACCACGGCGTTGAGGGTTATCCTGGTTTTCTTCCGGGTTATCAACTCGGTAATACAATCTTCGATGATTTCCGGTTCAGGTGCAGCACAGATCGCATAAAAATCGCCAACAGCCGGCTTGATGTAATTTACATCACCCTTGTAGACGGCAATATCGGCGTCAATTTCCCGCTCCGCCAGTTTCACGAACAAGAGGCTCCAGCAGGACAGGGCGGCTATGGAATAGGAGCTGCCAGCAAAGGCCGTTTGCTTGTCATTCAGGTTCGGTCCGGCCGGGGCGACCAACTTCAATCGTTTTCCGTCATAACTCTCCGCGTTGATCCCCATGGCGCGCGTGATCGGAATACAGCGCTCCAACGTGTTATTCAGCAGAACTAATGGATCAATGACAGCCATATTTGGGGTCAGAGTAAAAAATATTGAAGAATAAATAAGGACCGCCCGCCGTTGATTATAGTTGTTTCTCTGGCCTCAATTATCTTCCCCTTTTTTCAAGCTTAGGTCCTCTTTTCAAGGGTCTGACTCGCTGTCCCGT
Organism: Gammaproteobacteria bacterium; assembly: GCA_965243115.1. Classification (GTDB taxonomy): domain Bacteria; phylum Pseudomonadota; class Gammaproteobacteria; order Eutrophobiales; family Eutrophobiaceae; genus JAAXHV01. The sequence goes on from CBDEUD010000003.1 coordinate 1,089,903, forward strand.
CAACACCTCAATCTCCTGCTTGAATCCATCACTTCCCAAGGCCATTCCCTGATTGGTAGCCTCTTTGGATGATGTGTTGGGGAACACCTGGAAAAGACAGACGAGGTAATCGAGCCATTTTTATCTTCCCTGATATTGGTTTTAGGAATGCTGTCAGTATAGCGTAAGTTCTGTATAAAAGATAAACAAAGACTCAGTTTTTTTGGAACACATGTAGGTACAGGGAAGACTTGATGAGGCGTAGGGAAGTGAATAAACGAGTTTTTACTCTGACCCCAAATTTTTACGGTTCGCTCAATACCCTTATAACCAGCCAGGCGCCGGCCGCGCCCAGCAACAGGGGCAACAGGGGAAACCCCGCAGTTATCCAGGCGCCGGGGCCGATCAGGTAGACTGCCAGGGCAGCCAGCACCAGGACGCAACCGATGATCACACGGATATTATTCCTGTTATTCCTGCGTATTTCCCGGCGCAGTTCGTCGACCTCGCCTGATTTCAACTCCACCTGGAATTTGCCGTCCTGCAGGCGGTCCACCAGGTCCATCACCTTGTGGGGGAACGTGGGCAGCCGGTTCAGCCAGTAGGGGACCGTGTCCCTGGTTCCCTTCAACATGGCCCGCAAACCCATGCGGTCATCCATCCAGCGCTGCATGATGGGCCTGGCCGTCGCCCACAGGTCCAGGTCGGGATATAACTGGCGGCCCAGTCCTTCGATGTTGACCAGGGTCTTCTGCAGCAGCACCAGTTGCGGCAGGATCACCATGTTGAACTGCCGGGCGGTCTGGAACAGCCGCAGCAGCAGCGTGCCGATGGAGAGTTCGCGGATGGGACGGTCGAACATGGGTTCGCAGACCGTGCGGATGGCGAACTCGAACTCGTCCACCCGGGTCTCGGGCGGGACCCAGCCCGATTCAATGTGCAGTTCGGCAACCCGCTGGTAGTCACGGTTCAAAAATGCCAGAAAGTTGTCCGCCAGGTAGCGCTGGTCATACTCACTCAGGGAACTCATGATGCCGAAATCCACCATCATAAACCGGGCATGGCCGTCGCTTCCGGGTTGGACAAAGATGTTGCCGGGATGCATGTCCGCATGGAAAAAACTGTCCCGGAAAACCTGGGTGAAAAAAATCTCCACGCCGCGTTCGGCCAGCCATTTCAGGTCCACCCCCGCCTGCTCCAGCGCCGGCACGTCGCTGACGGATATCCCGGTCACGCGTTCCATCACCATCACGTCCCGGTTGGTCAATTCCCAGACCACTTCCGGGACGTACAACACCTCCGAGTCGGAAAAATTACGCCGCAACTGGGACGCCGAGGCCGCTTCCCTCATTAAATCCAGTTCATTGAACAGGGTCTTCTCAAACTCGGCGACCACCGCGCTGGGCTTCAGGCGTCTTGCATCCCTGGAGTAGCGCTCAAACGTCTCTGCGAGGATATTGATGATACCGAGATCGCGGCTGATCACTTTTCTTATTTCAGGACGGATAACCTTGACGATCATTGCCCTGCCGTCCTTGAGCGTGGCGGCGTGGACCTGGGCTACCGATGCGGATGCCAGCGGCGTTTCATCGAATTCACTGAATACTTCTTCTACTCTCTTACCCAGCGCCCGTTCGATAATATCCCTGGCAATCCCGCCGGGAAACGGCGGGACCTTATCCTGCAGCCTGGCCAGCTCTGCGGCGATGTCGTCCGGTAACATATCGCGCCGGGTAGACAACAACTGGCCGAACTTGACGTAGATGGGACCCAGGTCCTCCAGCGCCAGGCGCAGCCTGACGCCCATGGCTTCCCCGGTCTTCCGGAACCAGTTCCAGGGCAACAGTTTCTGCAGCCACCTGATGGAACTGAACAGGTGCAGGGTGAACACCAGTTCATCAAGGCCGTGTTTCAGCAACACGCGCTGGATGGTCAGTAACCTCAGTATTTGTCCGATACTTAACATGTTGCTGCTGCTGTCCGCAGTTTAAGCATCATCTGCGGACAGTTTGTGAAACCTTTGCTTGAGGCGCTCGAGGTCGTCCCGTAACGTATCCACGGAGTTATTGAAGCGTTCGACCTCCTCACGCTCGGGCAATACTTCCGTTTCGTAGAGGACGTATTCGCTCAGGTCCATCTCGATTTTACTCTTCAGGTGCTGCAGAAAACCTGCGCCCCTGGCAACGATAGCGGATGCCTTCCTGGCCAGGGTACCGCCGACAAGGCGGGCTGCCTGTTCTTCCCAGTCGACCTCGAACCTGCGCAGCAGGCGCTGGAAATCCTGCGCCAGACCCAGGTCTCCCCTGATCTCCATATTTCCCGTCACGGCCTGCCTGTCGCCGGTCGATGAACGCATGTAGACCAGCAGATCAAGCGGTGTTCCCCGGATCAGGACGTCACCGGTTCCGGCATATTCCAGGTCGACCATGACGCCGTGTTCGTTGATTATCAAGCTTGTCACGGGCTGTCCGGTATTGAGCAGTTCAAGCTGGATTACCTTGCCGGACAATCCGGCCAGATCGTCCAGGGTTTCCGGGTCCAGTGACAACAGCCGGTTAACCAGGCGTTCCAGAGGGTTCATAACTTGTACCCTTTATGCAGGGCGACGATGCCGCCGGACAAATTCAGGTAATCGACGCGGGAAAAACCGGCGTCTTCCAGCATCGTTTTCAGAGTTTCCTGGTCGGGGTGCATCCTGATCGACTCTACCAGGTAACGATAACTGTCGGGGTCCTGCGTGACCAGTTTACCCAGGGCGGGGATCGCGTGAAACGAGTACCGGTCATAGGCCCGCCGCAACACGTCGGAGGTCACCCGGGAAAACTCCAGGATGAATACCGGGCTGCCGTATTTCAGCCTGGCATGAATGGAGCGCAGCGCCGACAACTTGTGCGTCATGTTGCGCAGACCGAAGGCAAGGGTTGCACAATCGAAGGAGTTGTCCGCGAACGGAAGCCGTTGCGCATCGGCGCGCACGTAATGCATGGCGCCGGTCAGTCCCTTGTCCACCATCTTGTCCCTGCCGTATTTCAACATGGCCTCGTTGATATCACACATGACGACGTCACAACCTGCCTGCTTCAGCAGGGCAGCCAGATCGCCGGTCCCGGATGCGACGTCGAGCACCACGGACCCGGGCTGCAAACGGGTGAGGTGGATGCACAAGCGCTTCCACAGGCGGTGAATGCCGAACGACATCAGGTCATTCATCAGGTCATAGCGGAATGCGACCGAACTGAATACCTCGTCCACGCGCCGGGTCTTCTCTTCCGGCGAGACCTTCTGGTAACCGAAATCAACCGGCCGGTTCATTGCAGCCGGCGCTTGTAGCCCGCCTGTTCAAGTGCCGACAGGTAGGACTGCCAGTGCCGCTCCCGGTTTTCTCCCAGTTGGTACAGGTAATCCCAGGTATATATGCCGGAATTGTGGCCGTCGTCAAAACACAGTTTCAGCGCGTAACTGCCCATCGGCTCGATCGAGTCGATATTCACGTTCTCCTTGCCGGTCTGCAATATCTCCTGGCCCGGACCATGCCCGCGCACTTCGGCAGAGGGCGAATAGACCCGCAGCAGTTCACAACTCAGGCTGAAGCTTGTCCCGTCCGGGTACTCCAGCACCAGGCATCGTGACTTCTTCTTCAGGTTGACGGATACCGGCCTCATGACCGCAAATATCAAAGGATATACCGGGTTAAATCCTCGTCCCTGATCAGCTCATCCAGGTGTTCTTCCACGTACCGGGCGTCGATCCTGACCGACTTCAACCCCTGGTCGGGAGCTTCAAACGACAAGGTCTCGAGCAGGCGTTCCATGACCGTGTGCAGGCGGCGGGCGCCGATATTCTCCGTGGATTCGTTGACCTGCCAGGCTATTTCGGCAATGCGCGCAATCCCGTCCCCGGAAAACGACAACTCGACCCGTTCGGTGTGCATGAGCGCCGTGTATTGCTGGGTCAGGGACGCATCGGGCTCAACCAGGATACGGGTGAACTCGTCCACCCCCAGGGCATCGAGTTCCACACGGATAGGCAGCCGGCCCTGCAGTTCGGGAATCAGGTCGGAAGGTTTGGAAAAATGGAACGCGCCGGAAGCGATAAACAGGATGTGGTCCGTTTTAACCATGCCGTAGCGGGTCGTCACCGTGGAGCCTTCCACCAGCGGCAACAGGTCGCGCTGCACACCCTCCCGGGAAACGTCTGCGCCACTGACTTCCGCACGGCGCGTCACCTTGTCGATTTCGTCCAGAAAAACCAGGCCGTTCTGTTCCACGTTCTCCAGCGCCCTGACCTTGATCTCATCCTCGTTTACCAGTTTCGCGGCCTCTTCTTCGGCAAGGACTTTGAGCGCCTCCTTGATGCGCAGCTTCCTGGTGCGTTTTTTTTCACTGCCGATGCTCTGGAACAGGCCCTGCAACTGGCTGGTCATCTCTTCCATTCCGGGCGGCGCCATGATTTCCACGCCAATCGCCGGCATGCTCACCTCGATCTCGATGTCCTTGTCGTTCAGCTCGCCGTTTTTCAGCATTGCCCTGAACCTGTCCCTGGTGGAATTTGCCTGTTCTTCTTCAGGACCCATGCGGGCGGGCGGCAACAGGATATCCAGCACCCGGTTTTCCGCGGCCAGTTCGGCGCGGTCCCGCACTTTTTCCATCTCTTCCTCGCGGGTCATCTTCACGGCAACGTCAGCCAGGTCCCGTACGATGGATTCGACGTCCCTGCCCACGTAACCCACTTCGGTAAATTTCGTTGCTTCGATCTTGATAAAGGGGGCATTCGCGAGCTTCGCCAGACGCCTGGCTATTTCGGTTTTCCCCACGCCGGTAGGCCCGATCATCAGGATGTTCTTGGGCGTTATCTCGTTGCGCAGTTCCTCGTCGACCTGGGCGCGGCGCCAGCGGTTGCGCAGGGCGATGGCGACTGCCCGCTTGGCTGAATCCTGGCCGATAATATGCTTGTCCAACTCAGCAACGATCTGTTTCGGCGTCAGTTCTTCCATTATTTGCTTGCTCCCTCTGCGGGCAGTTCCTCGATCGTGACGTTGCTGTTCGTATAAATGCAGATATCTGCCGCAATGGCCATGGACTTCTCGACAATTGCGCGTGCGTCCAGTTCAGTGTTTTCCATCAACGCCTGCGCGGCAGCCTTGGCGTAAGACCCGCCCGAACCGATGGCCATAATCCCCGTTTCAGGCTCTATCACGTCGCCATTACCTGAAATCAGCAGCGAACTGGATTTATCGGCGACACACAACATGGCCTCGAGACGCCGCAACATGCGGTCCGTGCGCCAGTCCTTGGCCAGTTCGACGGCTGAGCGCACCAGGTGGCCCGAGTAGGATTCGAGTTTGGCCTCGAAGCGTTCAAACAGGGTAAACGCATCCGCAGTCCCGCCGGCAAATCCGGCCAGTACCTGTTCACGATAAAGCTTGCGAATCTTGCTGGCATTGCCTTTCATCACGGTATCACCCAGCGATACCTGGCCGTCTCCGCCAACGACCACTTTATCGCCCCGGCGTACCGACAGGATCGTCGTACCTCTGAATTGTTCCATTCACTTTCTCCCAATCAGGCCGCGCATTTTACCAGAAAGTACCACTGCAGTGTCTGCCGGCTAAAATCAAAACCTAATTTGGGACAACCATAAATTACATCAGTATGAAATTTATGGTTGTCCCAAATTTACCCTGGCAGGATCAATCGAGTCTGACCCCATTGATTTTGTAGATACTGTGTGCTGCTCTTTTCAGGCTTTGAGCGATGGTGGAAATGCTGTCACCGGTAGTTATGGCGGTCAGTACCGGTTGGCCCTGTTTAATTTCCGTACCCGGCGCGGGAACGTCTGCGATGGTAAACCCATCCTGTACGCATCCGGTAAAAACAAAATCCGCGGGTGCAAACAGGATCGCCTTGCCGACCGGCTCACCGGCGACCCAGTCCTCGTTGCCTGTTGACCGCTGGTTGCAGGCGTCACAGTGAAATTCAATCGCCCGGCAACCGAGAGCGAGTTCCAGTACCTCGACCGATGCGGTGTACCTGGGGTTGACTTCAACAGGGTAAATTCTGCCCCGGCGCTTAATCGCATCGACGCCGAACAGCCCCTTGAGTTCGAATTCACCGGAAATCACCTCGCCGATACGGCGCCATTGCCCGGTTTCGGCGTCATTCAACTCAAGCGGGCCAATGCTGCCGCAATAACTGAATTCTCCTGCGTGGAACCCAGGCAGGCCGACCAGTTGCCGGGTCACGCCCAGCAGGCGGCAGTATCCCTGACTGCCAACGAACACAGCAGAAAGACTTTCGCCCCGGATGTATTCCTGCAGGTAGTGCCGCTCATCTACTGGCTGACCTCCATAGCGCCGGGTGCCGATGCCGCCGGCGCTGCGCAGGGGTTTCAGCAGCCAGCCATCGAGGTGAGGGGACGGATTTAAAATCCGTCCCCGTTCAACCATACGGAACTCCGGACGGGGGATATCGTTCCGCCGTAGCGCTTCGTATAACAAGGAAGGGTCCCGCACCCTGAGACATGCCGGCTTCGGGTTGCCCAGCAGTTCCCGCTGCGCGCAAAGCCGTTCAAGCACGCCCGGGTGATTCTCCATTGCCCCGGTAAACAGAAACGGCGCATCAGGCGCACCGGCGATCAATTCGACTGCCGCCTGCGGATAGTCGGCCATGACGCTCCCGGGGAAACGCTGCCGCAGGTCTTCATCCCCGAACTGATCCAGCCAGTACGGCGCATATCCGGCCCGGTGCGCAGAGAAAGCCGCCGCCCTGGCGCTGGCGCCGACAATAATTAGTGGCTTATTACCCATGGGTTGCCATTATAATGGCGAGGATTCGAACGGGGACGGATTTTAATCCGTCCCCTTCCCTCGATAACCATGAAAAAAATCGTCATATTTTCGGAGAACAACGGCTGGCATGAACAGCGGCTGGCAGACGCGTTCGGTCACAGCGGCTCACAGACACAGGTTGTTTCCGTACGGGATTGCGGCATCGGTTATGAACAGTCTCGCACGGGGTTATACATCCCGGGCTTTACCGATACGCTGCCGCATGCCGCATTTGTGCGCGCCATTGCCGCTGGCACTTTTGAGGAGGTGACCTTCAGGCTGGACATCCTGCATGCGCTTCAGCACTCCGGCGTTGTCGTGTATAACGACGCGGTCAGCATCGAGCGCACCGTGGACAAGGCCATGACCAGCTTCCTGCTGGGGAAAAACCGGGTTCCAACGCCGCCGGTGTGGGTTTGTGCAAGCGCGGAAGATGCCCATGAAGTGATCCACGCGCAACTGAACAAAAGCTGCGCCATGGTGCAGAAACCCTTGTTCGGCAATTGCGGGCGCGGCCTGCAATTGATCGACTCGGAGGATTACCAGCTTGACGGGGACCTTATCAACGGTGTCTATTACCTGCAACGGTTTATCGATCAGGACGAGCACAACGGTCGTGACTGGCGGGTTTTTGTGATCAATCACCAGGCGATAGCGGCCATGGAACGTATCTCGGAACACTGGATCACCAACCGCGCCCGCGGCGGTGAATGCCTACCGGCCGTTCTTACCCCGGCATTACGGGAGTTGGCCGAAGCAGCTTCGAAGGCCACGGGCATCCGCTACGGCGGCGTGGACATTATTCGCGATGCGGAAGGAAACTACCTGGTGCTGGAGGTCAACAGCGTGCCGGCGTGGCGCGGTCTGCAATCGGTGTGTTCGATTGATATCGCGGACCTGCTGGCCGGGGATGTGCTTGCTCATCAGTTTCCGGAGTCGGAGCAGAGATTTCTGGTGTCATGATGCAACAATTACCCTGTTCGCAAACCGGCGGCAACGCTGCTGATTACCATATCCATACCGGCAACTGTATTGAGCTGCTGCCGGAATTGCCGGAAAAATCCGTGAAGCTAATCTTTGCCGACCCCCCATACAACCTGCAACTCAGGCAGGAGTTATACCGGCCCAATCAAACCCTGGTGGACGGGGTTGACGATACATGGGATCAATTCTCCTCGTTCGAGAGCTACGACGAATTTACCCGGCAATGGCTGAGCGCTTGCCGCAGGGTTCTGGCGGACGACGGCACCATCTGGGTAATCGGCTCATATCATAATATCTTCAGGGTCGGAAAGATCATGATGGACCTGGGCTACTGGATCCTGAACGACGTCCAATGGCACAAGACCAACCCCATGCCCAACTTCAGGGGGGTGCGGTTCACCAATGCCACGGAAACCTTGATCTGGGCGAAGAAATCGGAGAAACAGAAGAAATACACCTTCAACCACCAGGTGATGAAACAACTGAACGGCGGGAAACAGATGACCTCTGTCTGGCACATCCCGCTCTGTACGGGGAAGGAGCGTATCAAGGATGAAAACGGGAAAAAAGCCCATTCAACGCAGAAGCCGGAAGCCCTGTTGCAGCGGGTGATCCTGTCAAGCAGCAATGCAGGAGATCTGGTGCTGGACCCCTTTCTGGGCAGCGGTACAACCTGTGCGGTTGCCCGGAAACTGAACAGGAGAAGCATCGGGATAGAACAGGACCCGCTTTACGTGGATATAGCGGAGCGCAGACTGAAGTCCATAGAGAACGGTTATTTGGGGTCAGAGTAAAGATATTTGGGGTCAGAGTAAAAACTCTGATGAGTTTTTACTCTGACCCCAAATATCTGACCCCAAATAACCCTACTCCGCTTCGGCCGTCAATATCTGCAGGCCTTTGAGAACGTTCAGGGCTTGCTGCAGGGCGTAATCTTCAGTGATCCGGGTCACGGACACCTGGTCGGTTTCCTCTGTCTCTTCGCCCTCCGACTCAACCTCTCCCGCACCCGGTCCTTCCTCCGCGTCGTTATCCAGGTGCCTGCTCAGGTTCTCCTCGGTAATGATATGGGTTTCTTCGTCTTCCAGGGATTCAACCTTCACCCGGGCAACCACCACATCCGGTTCTATTCCCGAAACCTGTATGGAACGGCCTGAAGGCGTGTAATAGCGCGCGGTCGTCAACTTCAGGGCTGCGGCATTGGAAACGGGCAGGACGGTCTGGACCGAGCCCTTGCCGAAAGTTTTCTGCCCCATGATAATCCCGCGCTTGTGATCCTGCAGGGCGCCGGCGACGATTTCAGAGGCGGACGCGGAACCGGCGTTCACCAGCACGACAACAGGCGCATTATCCAGCAGATCTGCCGGTTTGGCATTGAAGCTTAATCTTGAATCATCGATGCGGCCTTCCGTGTAGACGATAAGACCCTTGTCCAGGAACAGGTCTGATACGCCGACGGCTGCGCTGAGAATGCCGCCGGGATTATTCCTGAGATCGAGGATAAGGCCGTCCAGTCTGCCATCGTTGTCCTGTTTCAGTTGTTGCAGGCCTTTTCTTACGTCTTCCGCCGTCCGGGCCTGAAAATGTGAAACACGCAGGTATCCGAACCCCGGTTCCAGGGTCTGGGTTCTGACGCTTTTCACCTTGATTACATCCCTGGTGATGGTAAATTTCAGCGGTTTTTCAACACCATCCCTGATTACGGTCAGGGTGATATCGGTGCCGGGTTCGCCGCGCATGCGCGTCACCGCATCATTCAACGACATCCCTTTCACGGGGGTCTCGTCCAGGCGGATGATCAGGTCGCCGGACTGCAGCCCTGCCTTTTGCGCGGGAGTATCATCGATGGGCGAGATTACCTTTATGAACCCGTCTTCCATGCCCACTTCTATGCCCAGGCCGCCAAACTCACCCGAAGTCCCTTCCTGCAGGTCCAGGTAGGCATCTGCATCGAGGTATGATGAATGCGGGTCCAGGCCTTCCAGCATCCCCTTTATTGCGTTTTCCAGGAGAACGCCGTCTTCCACGTCTTCCACATAGTCTTTTTTAATCTTGGCAAATACTTCTGCAAACGTCCGTATCTGGTCAACGGGCAACTCGCCCGCCTCGGGGCCGGGGATGGTTTCGGCGGCGGCAAAGCGGCCGAGAAAAAACAAGCAGAGAATGGCTGCTTTTACTGGGTTCATATTCATGCTCGCAATTATATGTCAGGTCCTGCACCACAAAGAGGGATTCAACGGGTTTCCCTTCCGCCTGATCTCAAAATAAAGCCCGGGATTGTTCTGGCCTCCGGTATCCCCGGTTCTCGCTATGGGGCTGTCCTTTCCTACCCGGTCTCCGGCTTTCTTCAGTAATACTTCGTTATAACCGTACAGACTCATAAATCCGTCGCCATGGTCCAGGATAAGCAACAGTCCCAGGTTCCTGAACCAGTCGGCATAGACCACCGTACCGGAACTGATGGCATGCACGTCGATTCCGGCATCGGCGGCAAAGATAATTCCCTGGGACTTGATCTTTCCGCCTTTCCTCAGTTGGCCGTACCGGGTGATTATTTTACCACGTACGGGCCAGCTTAATTTTCCTTTAAGGCTCACAAACGGCGTTTCGTCATCAATTGCCGTCTCATTGCGCCTTAACCTGGCGAGCAGCGATTCCAGTTCCCGCTCGGTTTTCAGCAATACCTGCAATTGCCTGTCCTGGTCGTCGAGATACTGTCTCGAGCGGACGAGTAATTGCTCCCGGTCCTCACGGTATGCGGTCAGTTCCGCCAGTTTTTCCTGTTTGCCGGAGCGCAGGGAAATCAGTTGCTCCGTCTCGGCATGTATTTTTTCCTGCAACGACCTGAGTTGTTCCTGCGCCAGCCGGATCGCTTCTATGCGTTTTGTCCTCGCCCGGTTGAAATAGTCATGGTAGGCCAGGGTCCTGCCGAACAGTGCCGGGTTTTCCTGGTTGAGGAGCAGTTTTACGTAGTCGTTCCTGCCGGTCCGGTACATCGCCCGCACCTGTTCGGACAACAGCTCTTTTTCCGACCGGAGGTTTGCGCCAAGCCGGTCGACTTCTTCGTTCAGCGCTGCCAGCCGGTCCTGTCCGGTGTCGATATCAGAGTTGATACGCCTGACTGCCGTTGCCACCCCGGCCGCGGCGGTTTCGTATTTCTGCAACTCGGCCAGCATCAGTTCCACCTCGTCTTCAGCTGACTTGATCCGGGTCTGGACGGTCTCGATTTGCGACTTGACCGCCTCCATTTCCTGCTCCGCAGCCGCACTATCGTCACCCGGGCCCGGGACGGGGTACGCCAGGCAGAGTGCGAAAAGAAACCGGATTACAGTCAACGAAGCCTGAACAGGGCGGTGCCGGTCATCTGTTCCGGTTTTTCCATACCCATGATGTGTAACATTGTCGGGATTACGTCACACAGGGCCGCGGTAGTGCTTGGCGCCACCTCGGCAGGGCGGCCGACGTAAACAAACGGCACCAGGTTGCCGGTATGGGCCGTATGCGCATGCTCCCTGACTTTTTCCGTGATGAACGAACGCATTTGCTCGGCATTGCCGTGGTCGGACGTTATCAGTATCTCGCCACCGGTCCTGCGGGTCCGGTCGACAATTTTTCCGATACATGAATCTATGGTTTCCACCGCTTTGACCGCCGCATCGAAGTTACCCGTATGACCTACCATGTCCGCATTGGCAAAATTGCAGATGACCACGTCGTATTTTTCTTCGGCTATGGCCGCCAGCAACCGTTCCGTCACTTCAAGCGCGCTCATTTCCGGCCGCAGGTCGTAGGTTGCCACGTGCGGGGACGGCACCAGTATGCGGTCTTCGCCCTCGAATACCTGCTCCTCGCCACCGTTGAAGAAGAAAGTTACATGGGCGTATTTTTCCGTTTCCGCAATACGCAACTGTTTCATGCCCGAGTTTGCCAGGTACTCGCCCAGCACGTTTTCCAGGTGGACCGGGGGGAACAGTACCGGGAGACCAAAGTCCGAGCGGTATTCGGTCATGCTGATGAACGCGGCCAGGTCTATGGGATTCCCGCGCGGGAAACCATCGAAGTCAGCCGCCGTGAATGCCTCGGTCAACTGCCTGGCCCGGTCCGCCCGGTAATTGCTGAAGATAACCACGTCACCCTGCTCGACACGGGGGATTGTTCCATCCCGCGGTACGATGACGGTGGGCTTCACGAACTCATCCGTTTCAGCGCGGGCGTACGCCATGTCCACGGCGATAAACGCATCAACCGAACTGAATTCAGCCTCACCGGCGGTAATCAGGTTATAGGCAAGCTGTGTCCTGTCCCAGTGATTGTTGCGGTCCATGGCGTAGTAACGGCCGACCACGCTGGCAAAGCGTCCCTTGCCGAGTTCCAGCATCTTCAGGTAGGCCTCGTCCATGTACTCCTCAGCGCTCTTCGGCGGCGTATCCCTGCCGTCCAGGAAGGCGTGCAGGTAGATTTCCCTGACGTCATACCCGGCAGCAAATTCCAGCAGGGCAAATATGTGTTCCTGATGGTTGTGCACCCCGCCCGGGGACAGGAGACCCATGATATGAACGGCGCGCCCTGCTTTTGAGGCGCCGGCCAATGCGTCTTTCAATACCTGGTTATGAAAAAAAGACCCGTTTTCTATGGCCTTGGTGATGCGGGTAAACTCCTGGTCGACTATTCGCCCCGAACCGATATTCATGTGGCCGGTTTCTGAGTTGCCCATCTGGCTGGCGGGCAGACCCACGTCCATACCCGACGCGTTAAGCAGCGTGTGCGGATAATTGTCCCATAAATGGTCCCACACCGGTTTCCTTGCGCTGTGAATCGCATTGTAGGCGGTATTCTCCGAATAACCCCAGCCGTCGAGGATGATCAGTACCATAGGGCGATGAGTTAGGTTCATGGTGCGGGAGAAACAGTGTCGGATGTAATGTAATCGGCAGAGTACGGATAAGGGTGGTATTTTAAACAGTCAACAGGATACAGGCAACAGGCACTTACTCCCGCAATATCCGTTATTCCCGCACACGCGGGAGCCCGGTCCGCCATTCCCGCGCTCTCCGCTGAATCCTGTATAATCCGCCGATACCCGGTTTACTTTTGTTTGAACCTGAATGGAGCGATTACCCGAATTCATTGCCAACCACCTGGGACTGGTGTCTCTGTTCGTTGCTATCCTGTCCCTGTTGTTATGGAATATCTTCGGCTCCTCGCTGTCCGGACTCAGCAAAATCGGGCCGTCTGAAGCCACACGCCTGATGAATCATGAGAAGGCATTGCTGCTTGATTTGCGCACCAGCGCCGATTTCTCTTCGGGCCATATCCTGAATGCGCGCAATATCCCTGCCGCGGAGCTGGAAGGAAGGCAGAAAGAACTGCAGAAGCACAAGAAAAACCCCGTAATTTTATGCTGCAACCGGGATTCGGACGGCATAAAAGCAGGCCGCATCCTGAAATTTGCCGGGTATGAGAAATTATATTCCCTGAAAGGCGGGCTGGAGTCCTGGCAAAACGCCAACCTGCCGGTGGCCCGCAAGTAAATCAATGGGGTCAGACTCGATTGATTTTACTATGGGAAACTTCGACCAGGGTAAATTTAGGACAACCATAAATTTACAAAAAATGTAAATTTATGGTTGTCCTAAATTAGGTTTAGAATTACAGGAGTTTGGAAAATCGAGTCTGACCCCATTGACTTCTTTAACTATCCGAATCCGGGAGAAAACTGATGGCAGACGAGCAGGAAAACCAACAACCTGCAGCGGCAGAAACGAACACGCGCGGGCAATTCGAAATTCAGAAGATTTACGTGAAGAATATTTCGCTGGAATCACCCAACTCCCCGCAGGTTTTCCGGGAACAGTGGAAACCTTCCGTGCACATGGATATTGCCAATTCGGCTGATGAACTGGGCGGCAACCTGTACGAGGTGACCCTGTCGGTTACCGCGACGGTCAGCCACGAAGAGAAGACGATCTACCTGGTGGAGGTGCAACAGGCCGGTATTTTCCTCATGGCCGATTTCCCCAGGGAGATCATCGGACGCATGGTCGCGACCGTATGCCCGAATATCATGTTCCCGTTCGTACGGGAAATAGTGTCCGACCTGGTCACCCGGGCAGGTTTTCCCCAGTTGCTGCTGACGCCGGTAAATTTTGACGCACTGTATCTGCAGCATCAGCAGAAAGTCGCGGCCGAGAAGGCACAACAGCATTGAACGAGGCCGGTACGGGCAACCGGGCGTAATGCAGCACAACCCGTTGGCGGTAAATCAAACCATTGACGGCAAGGGACGGTGAGATATGCAGACTGACTCGATAATGGTTGTCGGCGCCGGTTCCTGGGGGACCGCACTGGCCCTGGTGCTGGCGCGCAACGGGCACCGCACTTACCTCTGGGACACCCTGGACTCCCACGTGGAGAAGCTGATCACGGAGCGATGCAATAACTACCACCTGCCCGGCCATTCTTTCCCGGACACGCTTAGCGCGGTTCCCCGGTTTACGCCGTTACCTGAAGGGCTGGGACATATATTAATCGTCGTACCCTGTGCCGGGTTGACAGACGTACTGGAAAAGTTGCGTTCCCAGCCCGGGAGGAATTACCGGATCTGTCTCGCTTGTAAGGGCATTGAGCCCAAAACGTTGCAATTGAACCATGTGCTGGTCGAGCAATACCTGCCGGGGGTTCCCGTCGCGGTATTATCCGGCCCGTCATTCGCCGGGGAGGTGGCAGAAGGCCTGCCGACTGCGGTGACGATTGCCGCCCGCGAGCCGTCTGTTGCCGCCGACTTTTCCGCCTTGTTCCATTGCGCGGTGTTCAGGACCTACACCCATGACGATATCGTCGGCGTTCAGGTAGGCGGCGCGGTGAAGAATGTCATGGCAATCGCGGCCGGCATTTCCGACGGTTTGCGTTACGGCGCCAACGCCCGGGCCGCCTTGATGGCCAGGGGACTGGCGGAAATCATGCGCCTGGGCCAGTCGCTGGGGGGCAGGGTCGAAACCTTCATGGGGCTTGCCGGCCTGGGCGACCTGGCATTGACCTGTACCGACGACCAGTCCCGCAACAGGCGGTTTGGCCTGGCCCTGTCCCGGGGCAAGTCCCCTGAGCAGGCGCTGGAAGAAATCGGCCAGGCCGTCGAAGGCGTGCATACCACCCGTGTCGTCTGTGTGCTGGCGGAGAAATACGCGGTGGATATGCCCATCAGCAGACAGGTCCGGAACGTTATTGACGGCAGGATCACTCCGGAACAGGCGGTACGTGAACTGTTGAGCCGGGAACCCAAACATGAAAGGGACTAGGGGCCAGGGGCTAGGGATTAGGGACCAGGGACTAGGGATTGGGAATGACGACTTCTTGTACTAGCCCCTCGCCCCTAGCCCCTAATCCCTGCGCTTTTCAGGGCGCTGCAGCAGTTCAACGGCAACCAGCAGCAGTACAGCGACCAGGATCAGAAAGGTCGCCGCGGCCAGGATTGCCGGGCTGATCTCTTCGCGGATTCCGGACCACATCTCACGCGGGATGGTGCGCTGCTCGATGCCGCCCATGAACAGCATGATGACCACCTCATCGAGTGACGCGGCGAACGCGAACAGGGCGCCGGAAATGACCCCCGGGCTGATGATGGGTAACTGGACCCTGAAGAAACTGTAAACCGGTCCGGCGCCGAGGCTGGTCGCCGCCAGCAGCAGTTCGCGGTTGAAACCGGCCATGGACGCGGTCACCGTGATGACGACAAACGGCGCTCCCAGCACCGCGTGGGACAGGATCAGGGCGGTGTAGGTCTGGGTCAGGTTCAGGCTGGAATAGAAAAAGAACATGCCGGCGGCGGTGATGACTATGGGTACGATCAGCGGAGAGATCAGCAGCGCGGTGAGCGGGCGGCGCCAGGGCATTGCCGGGCTGGACAGGCCCAGGGCAGCCAGTGTGCCCAGGACCGTCGCCAGGGCCGTTGCAGAGAACCCGATAATGGCGCTGTTGAGGGCGGCGGCGCGCCATTGTTCGCCGAAAATGACCTGTTCGTACCAGCGCAGGGAATACGCGTCCGGGTCCAGTTCCAGCATGCCCCTGGTGAACGTAAAATAGGGTTCGGCGTTGAATGACAAGGGGATAATCACCAGGATCGGCGCAACCAGGAACAGGAACGCCAGGCCGCAGAACAGCCGCAGTGCCGCGTTGCCCGGATTAATTCGCATTATCTTCATAGGATGTTTGGGGTCATGCCCCCAACCTCATTCGGTCCAGGCCCAGCACACGGTCGTAGACCAGGAACAACAACAGAACGGCGACAAACAGTACACAACCCAGGGCCGCGGCCAGACCCCAGTTAAGAGAGGTCTGTATGTGGTAGGCAATGAAGTTGGAAATCAACTGGCCGCTCTGCCCGCCCACCAGCGCCGGGGTGATGTAGTAGCCGATGGCCAGGATGAATACCAGCAGGCAACCGGCCCCCACGCCCGGCAGGGACTGCGGCAGGTAGACCCGGTAAAAGGCCCTGGGCCAACTGGCCCCCAGCGACATGGCGGCCTGCATCTGCACCGCGGGGATCCCCCGCATGACGGAATAAAGCGGCAGGATCATGAAAGGCAGCAGCACATGCGTCATCGCCACCAGGGTGCCGGTCATGTTGTGGATCATGGTAAGCCGTTGCTCGTCGGCGACCAGTCCGAGCCACACCAGCAGGTCGTTGACCACACCCTGCTGTTGCAACAGCACGATCCAGGACGTGGTGCGCACCAGCAGCGAGGTCCAGAACGGCACCAGCACCAGCACCAGCAGCATGCGGCTCATGCGCGGCGGCGAGTGGGCGATTAACCAGGCTACCGGGTAGCCTATTGCCAGGCATAGCAGGGTAATGACCAGGCTTACCCGGATGGTCTTGATGAACAGGGCCCTGTAGATACGGCGCTCCTCCAGTTGCTGAATGACCGCGCCGCTGTTGTCCAGTGTAAGGTCTACCGCGTTCAGGTAATAGACGGGTGTCAGCCGCGCCCCGGTCCGTGCCAGCGTCTGCCAGATTTCCGGCTCGCCCCAGGCCGGGTGCATGGCCGGCAGGGATTCGGACCAGGGCGCGCCCCCCTCGCGTTTCAAGGCCCTGCCGGTGCGTATGATCACGCTGCGCATTCCGGAGGTGTCCCGGTTCAACCGGGTTGCAAGTCTGCCGATTGTCTTCTCTTCACGCGCCAGCGCCAGTTCCCGGGCCGCCAGCGCGTAAACCTGCTCAGCCGGCAGACCCGTTCCGCTCCATTGCTCCAGCGCGGCAATGGTTTCCGGCAGGATGCCGGCGACCAGCGGGTCATACAGGCTGCGCAGGAACATGCTGCCCAGGGGCGCGACAAAGGTCACGGCAATGAATGCGGTCAGCGGCAATGCCAGCAATACCGCGCCGGTACGGGCCCTGCTTACCATGTCTTTACCGGTGATGCCTCCATTTACCTGGTGAGCCAGGCGGCAAAGCGCTCATTCATCTCGTCCTGGTTGTCGGCCCACCATTCCGGGTCTTCCAGGACTGCGTTGGACATGTTCTGCGTCGCATTGGGCAGGTGCGGCTCGATATCGATGCCGGTCTCCAGGTGCTTGCCGACCAGCGCCAGGGATGAATGGCGCAGGGGGCCATAGGAGATATATTTGGTCAGGTTGGCCAGGGACTCGGTACTGGTGGCGAACGCGACGAACCGGCGGGCCAGTTCCAGCTTGGGTGTGCCGGCAACGATGACCTGGTAACCGAATGCCAGTAACTGGCCGTCCCAGACGATGGTCAGCGGTTGCTTCTCCAGTGCCCAGGCGTTGAAGATCCGTCCGTTGAAGGCGGTGCTCATGGCGACTTCGCCGTCGGCCAGCATCTGTGGAGGCTGTGCGCCCGCCTCCCACCAGACGACCTGGCTCTTGACAGTGTCCAGTTTGCGGAAGGCGCGGGCGATGCCTGCTTCGCTGGACAGGGCTTCGTAGACCTGACCGGCCGGCACACCGTCCGCCACCAGGGCAAATTCCAGGTTGGCGTTGGGCGCCCGGCGCATGCCCCTGCGGCCCGGAAACTTCTCAAGGTCGAAGAAGTCGGCCATGGTCGCCGGTTTCTGTTCGGGGAAGCGGGTGTCGTGATACGCGTACACCGTGCTGTAGACCAGGTTTTTCGCGCCGCATTCCACGTCATAGACGTCCAGGAAATCCTGCGTTGCCGGCGTGCCGTCCGGTGCCGCAGGAAGGGTTTCGTAGTCGACTGTTTCCAGCAGTCCCTCATCACAACCCAGCAGCGCATCGCCGGCTTCCATATCGACCACGTCCCAGGACACGTTGCCGGTCTCGACCTGGGCCCTGACCTGGGCGAGTCCGCCGTTGTATTCATCCAGTTTTATCCGGATGCCGGTCTCCTCGACGAAGCGCTCATGGTAGGCCTTGACGGAACTCCTGGCATAGGAACCGCCCCAGGACACGACGGTGATAAACTGTTCTTCCTGTGCGTTGACCGGCACAGCCGACAACATCAGGGTTGAAGCCCAGGCAGCCCAGAGCAGGACTGATGTCTTGATGGTATTCAACAGAATTCTCCTTTAAAGGTTGTATTACAGTTAATCGGTTAAGGTGATGCCTGTTTCAGGTCCAGCGCCCGGCAATCGGTAACCAGCCAGCCCAGTGTGACCGTGTCCCCGGGAAGGATTCCGCCGTGGCCGATGACATTGGGGATCTTGACGATAAACTGCCGGTGCCCGAGCAGCGCGGCATGGATGCGCAGGTGATCGCCCATGAAAATAATGTCCTCCACCTCGGCCTCAAAGCAATTGGGATAGAGGTCGGCAGGGGGATTCAGCGCCACTCGCTCGGGGCGGATGGTGAGGCAGGTACGGGCGTCGTTTCCGTCTATTGCTACGGGGAAGGCCCTTACGGTTTGACCTGCCACCTCTACCCGGCACTCGTCGGGGTTGTGGTCGATTATCCGTCCCTCGAACTGGTTGTTCTCGCCGATAAAATTAGCCACGAACAGGCGTTGCGGTTCCTCGTACAGGGCTTCCGGTGAAGCCACCTGGCAGATACGGCCCTGGTCCATGACTGCAACCCGGTCCGACAACACCATGGCTTCATTCTGGTCGTGGGTCACGTAGATCATGGTTACCTCAAGCCGTTGTTGCAGGCGCCGGATCTCGTACTGCATTTCTTCACGCAGGCGCCGGTCCAGGGCGCCCAGGGGCTCGTCCATCAGCACCAGGTCCGGTTCGAATACCAGGGCGCGGGCGATCGCGACGCGTTGCTGCTGGCCGCCGGACAGTTGCGCCGGCCGGCGCCGGGCGAAGTCCCCGAGTTGCACCATGTCCAGCGCCCGCATGACGCTGCGGGTAATTTCGTCCCCGGGTATGCGCCGCGCCTGCAACGGAAACGCAAGGTTCTCCGCGATCGTCATGTGGGGAAACAGCGCATAGTGCTGGAACACGACGCCGATGTTTCTCTTCCAGGGCTTGACCTGGTTGACGGGACGGCTGTTGAGCCAGATCTCACCGCTGCTGGGTTCCTCAAATCCGGCCAGCATCTTCAGGCAGGTGGTCTTGCCCGAGCCGGATGGCCCGAGCAGGGTGACGAATTCGCCGCGCTCGACACTCAGGCTGAAGTCGAGGACCGAGAACGTGTGCCCGTCATAGCTCTTGCTGACGTTGAAGAATTCTACGAACGCGTGGCTGGTCATAAATCTGCAGGATTATTTAGCATGGACGCACAGGATATGCAGGACAGGTAAAATGGATATATTGTTTTTTTGCAGGTATTTGCGGATTTATGTCAAACTATTGAAAGCCCGGAACCGCTGCCTCATCCGGCTCTCGTCTGCCGGGATTATAACCTAACCTGCATTATTAAAGTTTTTTCTGTTTTATCTCCTGTATCCTGTATATCCATGTCAGACACCCGTAACAGGCTCGCCATAGACTTCTGCGGGATGCAGTTCGACACGCCGCTGGTTTTATTGTCCGGCTGTGTCGGTTTCGGTGAGGAATATACCCGGGTCAAGGGATTTTCCAACCGGGATGCCGGCGCGGTCTGCCTGAAGGGGACGACGCTGGAGCCGCGCCTGGGCAACCCCCCGCACCGCATTGCGGAAACGTACCTGGGTATGTTGAACTCCATCGGTTTGCAAAATCCGGGGGCGAGACGGGTAGTGGACGAATACCTGCCGAAACTGGATTTTTCCGAAACCCGGTTTATCGCCAATGTCTGCGGTTCCACGGTTGAGGAATACGCGCAAGTGACCCGCATCTTCCATGACTCGCCCATCGACGCCATAGAGGTCAATATCTCCTGTCCGAATATCAAGGAGGGCGGCGTCAGCTTCGGCAACTACCCGGAGATGTCGGCGCAGGTCGTCTCGGCGTGCCGCAACGAGACCGACAAGCCCATCATCACCAAGCTCTCGCCGAACCAGACCGACATCGTGGAAAATGCGCGCCGGTGCATTGCCGCGGGCAGTGACGCCCTGGCGGTGATCAATACCGTTACGGGTATGGCCGTAGACCTGGATACACGCGAGCCTGTCATCGGCACGAACCAGGGAGGTTTGTCCGGCCCGGCCATCAAGCCCATTGCGCTGCTCAAGACCTGGCAGGTTTACCAGGTATGCAGGGAGCAGAATATACCCATTATCGGGCAGGGCGGCATTACGACCGCAAACGACGCACTGGAATTTCTCCTGGCCGGCGCCAGCGCCATCGGCATCGGCACCGCGCTGTTCTACGACCCCCTGGTTTGCAAAGAGATCAACGCCGGCATCGTGCAGTACCTGGATAAACACGGCCTCGACAGCGTCACGGAACTGGTGGGCGCCCTGAAGGTGAAAACCTGACTTATCCGCAGATTATTTTTCCAGGCGTCTCAAGAACACGCTCATCTCTTTTGCCGCCTGGATGTCGCCGCGCTTTTCGGCAACTGCGATTCCCTGTTTGAACGCGCTGGTTGCCTCCGGCAGTTTCCCGCCTGCGCCCAGGGTACGTCCGTAAACTTTCCAGGCTGCGGAATAGTCCGGGTCAAGTTCGACGGCCCTGGCCAGGTGTATCTCGGCTTTTGCGTAGTCCTTTTGTTTATACAGGAGGTTGCCCAGGGTGAAACGCAGCAGCGCGTTGTCCTGGCCACGTTCCAGCATCGCTTCGAGTTTTTCAGTATCCATGATATTTGAAGTCAGATATTTGGATATTTGGGGTCAGAGTAAAAATACAGTCACGGGCATGGGTTGCAGGATAATTCCCGAGTATTTTGTATTTTTACTCTGACCCCAAATATCCATTCAACGCTTCTGTGCAATCAGCATGGCTTCGTTCCTGAACCCCTGGCCGGTGTCGCCCGTGGTTCCCTCCTCGTGGTAGTGGATAATGTGCAGGGACCGGAACAGGCGCAGCAGTTCGTTGGGCTGCAAGCGGTACGCGGGGTTTTGCGGGCCGGAATCCGATACTTTTTCCCGGGTGAAGGTCTGGTAGAAAAGTAATCCTCCGTGTTTCAGGGCAGCGATGATATCGGGAACGATCGTTCTCTCCAGGTAGCGGCTGACCACGATGACATCAAATGACGCCGGCGCCGGCGGGTGGGTTGTAACGTCGCGTTGTTCCGTGCTGAGCGGCACCCCGATCCGTCCCGCCTGCTCTGCCAGCCGTTGTAACACCACTTCGGACAGGTCCCAGGCGCTGGTTGTATAACCCATGCGCGCAAGATACAGCGCGTTGGCGCCGCGCCCGCAGGCCAGGTCCAGGGCCAGTCCGGCGGCCGGCAGCAGGTGTGAGTGGGCGGACAGGACCCGGCAGGGTTGCCCGGCTTCCTTATCCTTTTCCGTATAGATACAATCCCATTTGCGTTGGTCAGCCCGGGTCATTACTTGCGCCAGAAGGTCGGCGTCATCAGCACCAGCAGTGTAAATATTTCCAGCCGCCCGAGCAGCATGGCAAGACATAACAGCCACTTGGAAATATCGTTGATGCCGGAATAATGGGCGCTGACATCACCCAGTCCCGGTCCCAGGTTGTTGAGGCATGCGGCCACGGCGGAGAATGCCGTAACCTGGTCCAGGCCGGTAGCCATGAGTAAGATCAGCAACAGGGCGAATATCGCCACGTAAGCGGCAAAGAAGCCCCATACCGCGTTGATAACGGATTCATCGACCGGCTTGCCGCCGAGTTTGATGGGAATGACGGCGTTGGGATGGACCAGGCGCCTGATCTCACGCTTGCCCTGCTTGTACAGCAACACTACCCGGATGACTTTCAGGCCTCCCCCCGTCGAGCCCGCGCAGCCGCCCATGAAGCTGGCAAAAATCAGCAGGACAGGCAGAAACGTCGGCCAGCTCTGGTATGCGGTCGTAGTAAAGCCGGTAGTCGTTGCTATGGACACCGACTGGAAAATTCCGTGGCTGATCGCACTCCGGGTGTCGTCATAGTTTCCAAGTGAAACCAGGTAAATGCAGGTAATGACGCACAGGAGGAACAGGACGCCGAACAGGGCTTTCACCTCCGAGTCCTTGCGGTAGGTAGTCAGGCTCAATGAACGCCAACTGACGAAATGCAGGGTGAAGTTGATGGCGGCAATCAGCATGAATACCACGGCAACCGTGTTGATCAGCTTGTTGTCGAAATAGCCGATACTCTGGTCATGGGTCGAGAAGCCGCCGATGGATACCGTGGAGAAACTGTGGCTGACGGCGTCGAACAACGACATCCCGGCAAACCAGTACATGAGCGCGCAGGCAATCGTCAGGGACAGGTAGATATACCACAGCGCCTTGGCCGTCTCGGTGATCCTGGGCGTCAGTTTGGAGTCCTTGATCGGGCCCGGTGTTTCCGCACGGTAAAGCTGCATGCCGCCGATCCCCAGCATGGGCAGGATGGCCACGGCAAGCACGATGATGCCCATTCCCCCCAGCCATTGCAGTTCCTGCCGGTAGAACAGGAGTGATTTCGGCAGGTATTCGAGGCCCATGATTACCGTTGCGCCGGTGGTGGTCAGACCGGAAACGGATTCGAATAACGAGTCGGTAAACGTCATGTCCGGATAGGACGCGAGCAGGAAGGGCATGGCGCCGACCAGGCCCAGGCCCGCCCAGAACAACACCACGACGACAAAGCCGTCACGCAGGCGTAATTCCTTGTTGACCCTGTGTACCGGCAGCCACAGGAAGGCGCCGATGCTGAGAATCAGAAAGAAGCAGAGCATAAAGGTCTTGACTGTCTTGTCCTGGTCCGACAAGGCAATGGCAAGGGGGGGCAGCATGGCGGTACTGAACAGCATCATCAGCAGCCCCAGGATTTTCTGGATGACGAGGAGTTGCATGGTTTACCTGGGGACGGACTTAAGTCCGTCCCCGGACAGGAGCTGAATGACAAGGAGTTGCATGGTTTACCTGGGGACGGACTTAGGTCCGTCCCCGGACAGGAGGCCGGCCGGGGGCGCGAGCTTGCGCCGATGGCGGGATTATTTGCGCATAAAGCATTAGCTTTACAGAAAGGTAACCTTGACCTGGAACAGTCTTTCCACTTCGGGTACGCGTTTCTTGTCGCCCACCAGCAGGATGACATGGTCTTCGGATGCGATTACCGTGTCGTGGTGGGCGATGATCACGTTATCGTCACGGACGATGGCGCCGATACTGGTGCCGGGTGGCAGGGGCAACTCTTCAATCGACCTGCCTACCACGTCGGACGTTGTCTTATCGCCGTGGGCGATGGCTTCCATGGCTTCCGCGGCGCCGCGCCGCAACGAGTGAACCACGACCACGTCACCCTTGCGGATATGCGCCAGCAGGCTGCCGATGGTGGCCTGTTGCGGCGATATGGCAATGTCGATTACGTCACTCTGCACCAGGTCAACGTAGGCTGCCCGGTTGATCAACGCCATGACCTTGTGCGCGCCCAGGCGTTTCGCCAGCATGCAGGAGATGATGTTTGCCTCGTCGGCATTGGTCAGGGCGCAGAAAACGTCGGTGTCGTCTATATTTTCTTCGATCAGTAAATCCTCGTCCGTAGCGTCACCGTTAAGGACGATGGCATTATTCAACTCCTCGGAGGCCCTCTGTGCCTGTGCCGGGGACAATTCGATAACCTTCACCAGGTATTTGTTTTCCAGCAGTTTTGCCAGGCGCCGGCCGATATTGCCGCCGCTGGCGATGATGATGCGCTTCACCGGCTTGTCCGTTTGCTTGATCGATTTCAACAGGCTCCGGATATGTTTGGGCGCGCCGATGATGAACACTTCGTCATCCCGTTGTATTTCCGTGGCGCCGTCAGGTGTGATTGCCTGCCCGCCGCGAAAAATCGAGATGATGCGGAAATCGACGTTCGCCAGGTGTGCGGCCAGTTCGCCGATAGTTTTGCCGATAATCATGCTCTGGCCGGTTATTTTTACGGCAACCATCTGCACCCGGCCGTCGGCGAAATCGAGCACCTGGAGCGCGCCGGGGAAGCTGATCAAACGGGCAATGTACTCGGTAACGACCTGTTCCGGGCTGATCAGGACGTCGACCGGCATCGCTTCCAGGGCAAACAGGTGCGCGCTTTTCAGGTATTCGTGGTTGCGTACGCGGGCGATTTTCGTGGGCGTGTGGAACACCGTGTAGGCGACCTGGCAGGCCACCATGTTGGTTTCATCGCTGCTGGTTACCGCGATGATCATGTCCGCGTCGTTTGCGCCGGCCTGTTCCAGCACCGAGGGATGTGACGCGGAACCGTTGACGGTTTGCAGGTCCAGCCGTTCCTGCAGGCTGCGCAGCACCGCCGGGTTGCGGTCTATGACGGTAATATCATTGGCTTCGCTGCAGAGATTGGCGGCTACTGAAGAGCCGACCTGGCCTGCACCCAGAACGATGATTTTCACGATTTTATGTCGATACCCAGGGACTTCAGCTTGCGGTACAGGTGGGTTCGTTCCATGTGGACGTTCCTGGCCATCTTGCTGACACTGCCGTTTGCCATTTTCAACTGGTACTCCAGGTAGTCCCGTTCGAAGTTCTCACGGGCCTGGCGCAGGGGGAGGTCCAGGTTTGATACGTTTTCGGACTCTTTTCTGGCCGGTTGTTCTCCCAGTGCCGTCTCGATTTCTTCCAGGTCGATTGCCGCATCGCCTCCTAGAATCAGCATCCGCTGCACCAGGTTCTTCAACTCGCGGGAATTTCCGGGCCAGGGGTAGCGGCGCAGCCTGTTCAGCGCAGCCGTGGTGAAAAACCGGTACGGCAGGCCTTCGCGCTCGACGAAGAAATTGACGAAATACTGCAGGATATCGGGTACGTCTTCATAATATTCCCGGAGCGGCGGCACCTTTATCGGCACGACGTTCAGTTGAAAATACAACTCGTCCAGGAAGGCAGACTCCTTGACCCGGCCGGCCAGGCGGTGGCGGGTGGCGGTGACTATCCTGGTATTCAGCGGGACGGTTTCAGTTCCGTTGACACGTTTATAGGACCGGTTCTTCAGTGTCTCCTGCAGGCGCGCCTGGGCTGCCAGGTCCATATCTGCAATATCCTTGATGAACAGGGTTCCTCCTTCAGCCTCATCGAGAAACCCGTTGTGGATGTTACCTTCCTGCTCCTCGCCGTAGAACCCGCTGATTTTGGTCTCAGGGTCCAGGGCCGAGACGCTGACGTTGACAAAGGACCTGTCTTTCCCCGGTCCTGCCGCATGCAGGTAGCGGGCCACCGCTTCTTTATCCGTTCCCGGTTCGCCGACAATCAGTACCGGCGTATCAAGTCCGGCCACCTTTTCCAGTTGTCCGCGTAACTGCGCCATCAGTTTGCTTTTACCGATAATCCTCGCCGGCTCCGACGGATAGCGCCGTAAACTCAGGTTTTCTTTCTGCAGCCTTGACGCGTCCAGGGCATTTTTAATCGTCAGGACCAGCTTGGCCAGCGACAACGGCTTTTCCAGGTAATCGTATGCGCCCAGACGGGTGGCCTCGACCGCAGTGCCGATATTTCCGTGCCCGGACATCATGATGACCGGGTTGGTCAACTTGCCCGCTTCGTGCCATTCCTTCAGCAGGGTGATTCCGTCTATGTCCGGCATCCAGATATCCAGCAGCACCAGCCGGGGGCGGAATTGCTCCATCAGGGTCCGGGCGCTGTTGCCGTTTTCGGCCGTGGCCACCTCGAATCCCTCATCCACGAGGATCTCGCTGATCAGGTTTCTGATCTCTGCCTCATCATCTACAACGAGAATTCTTTCGCTGGTCACACTGCACCCCTGTTCCCGGTGGCCGCGCGTTCCTGCGCGATTTTACTCTCGGTGACGGGCAACCTGATAACCACGCAGGCTCCCGGACCGTCCACGTTGTTCCTGATCATGACCAACCCGCCATGTTCTTCCACGATCTTCTTCACGATTGCCAGTCCCAGGCCTGTGCCTTTCTGCTTGGTGGTTACGTAGGGTTCGAATACAGTCGATATTATATCCTCGTTTACGCCGCTGCCGGAATCCCTGATACGGATTTCAATGTAGTCCATGGCAGGCTGGCTTATACGGGCAGTAGAGACGGACAGGGTCAAATCCTGTTCCCGGTCGCCTGCGTCGATTGCATTTTTGATGACATTGTTGAAGACTTGCCGCAACCGGCCCGCATCTGCGCGGATAACCGGCTGATCTTCCGAAAGATTTAAAATGATCGTAACGCTTGTGTCCATTTCCCTGTACAGGTCCACCACTTCCTCCAGCAACAGGTTCAGGTCCACATCGCGCGGCGCCATGACCGGCGCCCGGGCATAATCGGAGAACGCGTTGACCATGCTTTTCATGGTTTCCACCTGTTTGATGATCGTCGTGGTCAGCCGGTCCAGCGTCTCGGCCTGGTCCGGGGGAGACGACCCGAGATACTTGTGGCGCAACCTTTCCGCCGCCAGTTGTATCGGTGTCAACGGGTTTTTAATCTCGTGGGCGAGCCGCCGGGCCATTTCGCTCCAGGCCGCCTCGCGCTGGCCTTGCAGCAAGGCGGTGATATCGTCGAAAACGATGATGTGGACCAGGTTCTTTTCCCCGGCCGGGACCACGGATGTCCCCCTGCACATGAGTACCTGCCGGCCGCTTGCCCCGAACAGGATGACCTGCTGATCCCATACCGGTTCGCCCTGGTCTATGTGGGACTGGAACAGGTTCTTGAGCTGTTCCAGGTGCTTGTAGCTTTCGCATATGCGGCTGAAGGAATGGCCGATATTCTCGCTGATGTCAATGCCCAGGATCCTGCCGCCGCTGATGTTCGCGGTGCGCAGGCAATTTTGCGTGTCCAGGACCAATACCCCCGACGACAGCCGTTCCAGTACCGCCTGCAGGTATTTGTGCTGGGTTTCCGCTTCATCCTGGCTGCGCCTTGCCGCGTCCCTGGCGCTGGCTATCTTGCGGGTCATGTCGTTGAACGAGGCGACCAGGAATCCCAGTTCATCATTAGCCGGAACCGGCAGCCTGGTATGGTAATCACCCTCGGCCACGGACTTCGTCCCTTCCGCCAAGTCGCGTATCGGCGCGGCCAGTTTCCCGGCAGAATAAAACGCCGCCCATACCGCGGAGAACATGCTGAACAACAACACCATCGTCAGTATCAGGACAAAACTCAGCTTTAGCTGCTCCCGCAGATAGGACAGTTCCTCGTACTGGGTAAACGCCGATTGCACGTTCTGCGCCAGGTCGTTTACCCGTTCGGTGACGGGGTACAAGGCCTGCATGATGCGCGGCTCGGTGCCGATCCGGGAGTTGGGCACGTTGACCACCACGCGAAACGACAGGCCGGCGTTTCTTATGGTATCCATGCCGATATAACTGTTGCCCTGCAGTACCTGGAACAGCACGGTTTCATCGGGCGAATCCGGCACCAGGTTGTCCGGATTCGTGGAACTGGAACCGATAATGATCCCCTGTCTGGTCATCACGGTCAGTTCATCGGCGCCGCTGCGGCTGCGGTACTGGTCGATTTCAAAGGGGATCAAGGCGTCTCTGGTCAGCGAAATTTCTTCGGCCATGGTCTCGGACTGCCGGAGGAGTTCCTTCATACGGTCCTCCAGGCCGAGACGGCTCAACTCAAGCGAGTCCTCCAGGGCGCGCTCTACGCGCAGGTCAAACCAGCTGTCGATGCCGCGGTACAGGAAATCCAGGGAAAAGGAGTACAGGATAAGCACCGGCGTGACCGACAGGATGACGAACATCGTCACCATGCGCACGGTCAGGCGGGCGCCGGCCGCGCGTTCGCGCACCTGCTTGATGAGGCTGCGGATGTTCAGGCCTATCAGCACCACCAGGGTGAGCAACCCGAGAGTGTTGAAGATCAGCAACCCGGCATAAATCTCATCGAACTGCGCCGACGTCTGCAGCGCCTTGCTCATGCTCAACAGCGACGCCAGCAGGCAACCGAACAGCAGTACGCCGATCAGCAGCATTGTTTGTCCGCCGTGTTTCATCGTCACCTGATGGTCCACCGGTGCCATTTGCCGCCCATTTGCCATTTGTCCGACAGGAAGGCAATGGGTTTCAGCGGCGGCGGCAGGTTGTCCACGTTCATTTCAGCCCTGATCATGCCGGTCAGGCCTGATGCGTCTGTGATTTTATTATTGTTCATCAAATAATAGCGGTCGATCTTCCCCATGTATTTTAGTGCATTTTCCAGCGTATCGAATTGGCGCCGTTCGGGCTTCCTGACGTTTCTGACGATATAGGCGTCCGACAGCGGCCGGTGGTCCAGTTTGAATTTAAGGGATTTCTCCTTGAAGATCCTGTCCCAGAGCCATTTACGCTTTTCCTTGACCTTGATAATTATTCTGACTTCCAGGTCCACCCCGTGATCCAGCGCTTCCAGCAGGTCATCGTGAAGGTTGAAATTTACCTGTGCATCCAGGTAATAACTGTCGTCGACCAATTGGCTGGATGCATGTTCCACCGTTATCCCGGGCGCCGCGAATACACGGGCGGAAAGTAAAAAAAATAATACACCCGGCCCTGCACGACTTGTTAATATCGTCCCCATTCATTACAGTATGGGCACTTTCGCGTCCGCGGTCAAAATCGCTATGAACAGACCCGTTATTTTCCCTGGTGGAGTGTCCGTCCCGGCGCTGGGGCAGGGTACCTGGCGCATGGGCCGGAACCCCCTGAAACGCAACACCGAGGTGGATGCGATACGTCTCGGACTGGATCTGGGCATGACGCTGATCGATACCGCGGAGATGTACCATGACGCGGAGATCGTGGTAGGCAAGGCTTTGCGAGGCAGGCGGGATGATGCCTGTGTGGTGAGCAAGGTACTTCCAGGCAATGCCTCATCCCGGGGCACCATCAAAGCCTGCGAGAAAAGCCTGAAACGGATGGGGATAGAATGTATGGACCTGTACCTGTTGCACTGGCCCGGCAGTTACCCGGTACAGGAGACCCTGGATGCCTTTGTGCGCCTCCGGGAACAGGGCAAGATCGCGGCCTATGGAGTAAGCAATTTCGATGTCTCCGATATGGAAGAAGCGTGGACGTGTCCGGGCGGAACGGGTATCGCAACAAACCAGGTGTTGTACAACCTGGAGTGCCGGGAGGTTGAGTGGGAGTTACGTGGCTGGTGCCGGCGGCGCAATGTACCGCTGATGGCGTATTCGCCGTTTAACGTGGGAAGATTGGACGCTGTGCCTTTGCAGGCGGTTGCGCGCAGGCACAATGCCGGAGCTTACCAGATTGCGCTGGCCTGGCTGCTGCACCAGGATAATGTAATTGTCATCCCCAAGAGCGTAAGGCCGGGCCATATCAGGGAAAACCATGCCGCCGGCGAAATTAATTTATCGAGTGAAGACCTGGAAGAGATTAACCATGCATTCCCCGCACCGGCAGCCAGAGCGTCCCTGAACTGGAATTGAGATTAAAGTCCACGGGCATTCATAGACGGGACTGCCGGCCCTTCAGGATTTTCCTCCCGGGCGCTTAGAGATCCTTCAGGATTTCCCGTGCGGCGTTATGGCCCGGGCAACCGGTTACCCCGCCGCCGGGGTGTGCGCCGGACCCACACAGGTAAAGACCCTTAACCGGCATCCGGTAATCGGCATACCCGGCTACCGGTCTCATTGAGAACAACTGGTCCGGGTGGATGCATCCATGGAAGATATCGCCGCCGGTCAGTCCGAACTCCCGTTCCAGGTCCAGCGGGCTGAGCGCCATGTGACCGATGACGGCCTGCCTGAAATTGGGAGCGTAGTCGTTGACGGTATCGATGATCAAGTCCGCGACTTGCTGCTTGACATCATCCCAGTGTTGTCCGTCAGGTAAATTCGGATTGAAATGCTGGCAGAACAGGCTGGCCACGTGCTTTCCTTCAGGCGCCAGGGTAGCATCGTACAACGAGGGGACCATCATGTGGACGATGGGTTTTTGCGACCAGCCCAGGTTCATGGCGTCCTGCCAGGCCCGCTCGTTGTACTGCATTGAGTTGGTGACGAACACGCTGCCCTGCAGGTAACGCTCATAATCCGGTTTCCCGTCGAGACAGCGGAACCGTGGTATTTCCTCCAGCGCCACGTTCATGCGGAACGTGCCTGAGACACAGCGGTAATGCTCGATCTGGCGTCTGAAATCCGCATCCAGGTGTTTCTGGTTCACCAGTCCCTGGAACAGCAACTTCGGATTGACGTTCGCAGCAGTAACTTTTGCCCGGATCTCCCGTCCGTCTTCCAGTCTGACGCCGTGGGCGCGATTGTTTTTCACGATGACTTCCTTCACGGGAGCGCTGACTTCAATTTCAACGCCCTGTGCCTCGGCGGACCTCGCCATCGCCTGGGTAATGCCGCCCATCCCGCCCGTGACGTGCCCCCAGCGCCCTTTCTGCCCGTTGACTTCACCGAACATGTGGTGCAGCAACACATAGGCCGAACCGCCGGCGTATACAGATTGCATGTTGCCTACCTGGGCGACATAGCTCTCCAGCGCCAGTATCAGGTCTCCCCCGAACCATCGTTTCAGGTAATCCGCCACGCTCATGTTGAACAGCTTGACCGTTTCCCGTTGCAGTACGGGATCCAGCCGGCGCATCCCGTAGGCCAGTTTTCCGGCGCGCCACAGGTCCGTCAACCCGCCGCCGATATTCGGCGGCGTCTCCAGTACGATGTCCCGCAGCACGTCGGCAACCTGCTGGATCACGGTTTCATATGCGCGATAGGCCTCGTCATCTCCGGGACAGGCCTGGCGCAACTGCGCAAAAAACTGTTCGAAATTGCTGTCGATGAACAGGCAGGTATCGTCAACGCCCAGTACCAGGGCGGTAAATTCCCTGTCTGTTATCTCCAGTCCGTATTCATGCAGTTCCAGGTCACGGATTACTTTTGGATTTAGCAGGCTTACCGCATAGGAACAGGTGGAATTGCGGTAACCGGGATGGAACTCTTCGGTGACCACGGCGCCGCCCGCCACGTGGCGGCGTTCGACCACTTTCACCTTCAGTCCCTTGCGGGCCAGGTAGTTGGCGCAGGTCAGTCCGTTATGGCCGGCGCCGATGATGACGGCGTCATACGCTGTGTTCATAGTCACAGTCGTTTTTTTATTTTTGGAGTCAGAGTAAATATACAGCCAGTCATACAGGTTGCAACAGTTGATTTTTGGGTATTATTACTCTGGCCCCAAATATCCGGATATTTGCCTCATGATTTTGTATCCCCCGAAGCTGTTCTCGAAATTCCGAGTAAATTCTGTTAGACTGAAAAGGGCGCATTGCGTTCATATGAACGATATACGTTCATAATGATAGTAAATCCGATCAGGTGCGTCAATAAAAAGATATACATTGCAATGACATAACATAACGAGGAGACTATCAGGCATGCCGGAACACGGGAACAATTACGAATTGGATGCCCTCGGACTGGGCGCAAGCATCACGCGGCGTGATTTCATCAATACCAGCCTGATCGGCAGCGGCGCGGCGCTCCTGGGTATGCAGGCGCCGGGCCTGATGCGTCCGGCCACTGCCCAGGCGACGCTTCCTCACGTGGGCGCAGACTGGACCGGCTACGGCGGGATCGGCGACTATGCCCGGGCCAACGGCAACACCGCCGAGGTCGTCAATGCCGCCCATGGCATCCGCGAGGGCCGCTTTCAACTCTCGATCCCTAACGCAGAAGATACCGGGGAAACCTTTGACATGGTGATCGTAGGCGGCGGGTTTGCCGGCCTGGGCGCTGCCTACACCTTTGCCCGGGAAGCGGGGAACAGCCAGTCCTGTCTGCTGCTGGATAATCACTCCATCTTCGGCGGCGAAGCCAAGCAGAACGAATTCGAGGTGGACGGTGTCCACCTGACCGCGCCGCAGGGTTCCAATGGCATGATATGGCCGCCGAAGTACGCCGAAAAATACGGCCTGTTTCACCGCTACTGGTACGAACTGGGCTTGCCTGACTCGTTCGACTTCCAGGATGTCACGGGCAGTCAACACAGGCTGGCCGTCCCCGCCGACCACTATACCTCCATGTACAGTGAGCGGGACGGCGCGACAACCGGTTATTATTTTGACGATGAGTCGGGCGGCCAATGGGTGGTCGACCCCTGGAGTAATGATTTTGCAGACGCGCCACTGTCAGACGAGGTAAAACAGGACCTGGTGCGCCTGGAAAATTACTGGATGCCGCCGGAACGGGATGACTGGGAACCCTGGCTGGATTCCATGACGTACCGGGATTTCATTACCGGGGAACTGGCCTGTTCAGCCGAGGTCCTGCCGTTTGTCGACAAGGCCTTTGCCGTTTCCGGGGGCGGCCTGGGCGGCGACCAGGTATCCGCATACACGGCGTTTGATTTCTACCTGCCGGGTGTGCGCGCCTATACCGACCGCTATTATGAAACCCGGGGTATTGATCCGGCCGACATCGCTAAAATCACCCTGGTAAGCTGGCCCGGCGGCAATACCGGTACCGCGCGGCATTTCGTCAAGGCCATGATCCCGGATGCCATTGCCGGGGGCAACGACCTGCAGGACGTATTATGGGGCAGGGTGAACTGGCAGGCGCTCGACCGGCCCGGGCAGCAGGTCCGGATCCGTCTTGACGCCACGGCCGTGCACGTTGAACATAACGGGAAACCGGAGAGCTCTGACGCGGTAAACGTGGTCTATCACAAAGGCGGCAGGCTCTACCGGGTCAGGGCGCGTTCGGTCGTCATGGCCAGCGGCGGCTGGGTCAATAAGCGCATCCTGCGTGACCTGCCTGAGCCGCATCGGGATGCTTATCAGCAGTTCTACCACGCGCCGATATTAACGGTGAACGTGGCGGTGCGTAACTGGCGGTTCATGGAACGCCTGGGAATATCCGCGGCCCAGTGGTTCAGCGGCTTCGGCTGGTACACCAACCTGCGGCGGCAGATGGTCATCGACGGTAAGGCAGACCCGTTGGACCCGGGTAAACCTACCGTACTGACATTTTACGTGCCTTATCTCAACCCCGGCATGCCGCTGCAGGCACAGACAATCGTCGGCCGTAACCAGTTGTTTGCCGGCAGTTACCGGGAGATAGAAATACAGGTGCGCCGGCAGATGCAGAAATTATTCGGCATGGCGGGATTTGATGCGAAACGGGACATCGCCGCGATCATCCTGAACCGGTGGGGACACGCTTATATCGCGCCACAGCCGGGATTTTATTTCGGGACAAACGGTGCCCCGGCGCCGCGCGCAGTGATCCGGCAAGGTTACGGCCGTATTGCCATCGGCCATTCCGAACTGACCGGCCAGCAACTCTGGTCACGCGGCGTGGAAGAAGGTGAACGGGCCGCGCGCCAGGCGCTGGAGCTGATCTGATCGTTCGCTAACAAGGTTATCCCGTCTCCCGTGCTCTCCATCGATCGAAAAAACCGGATATGTCTGGTAACCATTGACAGACCTCCGGTGAATGCCCTGGATACCGCATTAATGGAGAAATTGATCGAAGCGTTCTCCCAGGCAGTGTCACGTAATGATCGCGTCCTTGTCCTGTCCGGTATGGCGGGGCGCTTCTGCGCAGGCCTTGACACGAAAAAACTGTCAGCCGCTACATCTGCGGAACGGATAAAAATCATGACCCTGCTGAGACGTCTGCTGAATGCCGCAGCCGATTGCCCCGTACCCGTTGCCGCAGCCATTACCGGTCACTGTCTTGGGGGAGGCGCGGTACTTGCCGCGTTGTGTGACTACCGGGTCATGGGGAGGGGAGAGTATAAGATTGGCGTGCCCGAGGTGACACTCGGTATTCAACTATCCAAACAAGTACAGCGAACATTAGCCAGGCTTGTGGGCGCTCATCTCGCCCAGCGGCTTTGTATGGAGGGTATCCTGCTGGACCCGGAACAGGCGCACCGGGCGCACCTGGTTGACGATCTGGTTGAACCGGATCGCGTCACCGACGCGGCAATCGACTGGTGTGAGCAGGTAATGTCCCTGCCGCAGGAGACGATGCTGGCCGTGCGCAGTGACGCCCGTGAAGAAATCCGCTCTCTGTATGAAGGTGATTAAGGAAACCGGACGGAGACCATGAAGATCGATCCGGCAGAGTTTCAGGACAAGCGCATTTTTGATTATCTGTATCAGCATGCGCAAAAAACGCCCGCGCAGGAGGCCGTCGGTACCGGGGCAGCCATGCTGTCCTACGCGGACCTGCGTGACCGCGCGGAGGATTGCGCCAGGGCTTTGCTGGCGCTGGGTATCGGGAAAGGGGACCGGGTGGCGACACTCTCACCGCCGCATCCCGATTATTTCATCATCTTGCTGGCGACGACGATGATCGGCGGGATCTGGCTGGGTCTGAACCCCCGTTACAGCCGCGCTGAACTGGAGCATGTCATTGCCGATGCGGAACCGTCCATCCTCTTTGCCAGGACCCGGATTGGCAATCGTCAATACCATGATGAACTGCATTACATCTGCGAGAGGGTCCGCAGCGTCAAACGGTTGATCGTACTCGGCCGCGATCTTGCGCGCCCTGCTGACTGCAGTTACGGCGATTTCCTTATACACGGCAGCAATGTCGGCGCTGCCGCGCTTGCAACTGCGCAAAACGGCGTTACCAGCACGGATGCGGCCTTTCTCGTCTATACCTCGGGGACGACGGGCAAACCGAAAGGGGCCGTGTTGCATCATTACGGCGCCATCCGTCATTCCAACGTACAGAAATCACTCCGTTCACCCGGCGCGGTCAGGATGATCAACCCGTATCCTATCAACCATATCGCCGGCATCGTCGCCTGTTCGGTTTATTGCCTGGTTACCGGTGGTACGGGTTATTACCTGGAAAAATTCGACCCTGAAACGGTGCTCAGGACGATTGCGGAGAAACGTATCAGCGTCTGGGGCGGGGTCCCCGTGATGCTGCAAAAGGTGCTGGATCACCCGGATTTCCCCGCCACGGATTTGTCCTCGATCAGGGAAATCTCCTGCAGTGGAGGGACTGCATCGAAACCCCTGCTGGAACGCCTGGTCAGGGAAATCTGTCCGGCCATTACGACCATGTATGCCCTGACCGAAGCCGCCGGCGCGGCAACGGCCATACCTGCAACTGATGATATTGACCTGTTGGCGGAGAGTGTCGGCAAGCCGCTCGATGATTGTGAATTTCGTCTGGTTGATGAGAACGGCCGGGAGGTGCGTAAAGGCGAACCGGGTGAAATTCTCATTCGCGGCCCGTTTATCATGAAAGAGTATTGGCATCTGCCGGAAGCCACAGGGCAGGCCATCGACGCTGAGGGGTGGCTGCACACGAAAGATGTGGCCGTTGCGCGTGACGACGGCAATATCGTACTGGTGGGGCGTTTATCCGACATGTACAAGTCGGGCGGGTACAACGTCTACCCGAAGGAAATCGAACAGGCGCTTGAAGCTCATGCGGCGGTCAATCTTGCCTGTGTCGTCGGCGCGCCTGATCAAGTCTATGGTGAACTCGGCTACGCTTTCGTGATCCTGGCGCCGGGACAGTCCGTTGACGAACAATCGCTGCTCGATCATTGCCGGCGGTATCTCGCGAATTACAAGATTCCCAGGCATGTGGCGATAGAAACGTCATTGCCGCTGCTGCCGAACAACAAACCCGATAAACGCAAGTTGAAAGAAACAGCGTGCAATACGCTGGAATTTCTCAGCGCTCAATCCAAGTCAACCAGTGCAACAATGGGGAAGCAAACATGGGAAACGTCGCAAAATTAGCTACACAAAAATCCGCAATCCATCACTGGCATCCGATGGCCGAGCCGAAGGCGGCCGAACAGTCGCCACCCCTGGTGTTCGAACGCGCCGAAGGGGTTTATATCTTTGACACCGGGGGCAGGCGCTACCTGGATTCCCAGGGAGGGTTGTGGTGCGTTAATGTCGGACACGGGCGTGAGGAGGTGAAGGAAGCCATCAGTGCGCAGTTGGACAAACTACCCTATTACACTACCTTTGGCGATACCAGCAATCTGCCCGTCATCGAACTTGCTGAACGGCTGACGCGTATGCTGGCGCCCGAGGATATGCAGCGGGTCTTCTTCTGTTCAGGCGGGTCGGATGCCAACGAGACCGCGCTCAAGCTGGCCCGGCAATACTGGAAACTGTCCGGTGAAGCGCAACGGACCAAGTTTATCTCCCTGAAACAGGGATATCACGGGGTGCATTTCGGCGGCACGTCCATCGGCGGCCAGATGTACCTGCGCTCGATGTACGAGCCGGTCCTGCCTGGCTGCTTCCAGGTGGACACCCCCTGGTTGTACCGTAATCCCTATACGGATGACCCTGAGGACCTGGGAAAGATCTGCGCCAACCTGCTGGAGCGGGAGATCGTACACCAGGGCCCGCATACTGTCGCGGCGTTCATCGCCGAACCCGTACAGGGCGCCGGCGGGGTGATCGTGCCGCCGGACAACTACTGGCCGTCAATCAGGGAAGTCTGTGATAAACACGGCGTATTGCTCATCGCCGATGAAGTGGTAACCGGTTTCGGCCGCACGGGCAGCATGTTCGGTTGCCGCGGCTGGGGCGTCAGGCCCGACATCATGTGCCTGGCAAAGGGCATCAATTCGGGTTATGTGCCGCTGGGCGCGACGGTGGTCAACGAGCGCGTGCGCCGGGCCTGGGACTCCGACCACCCGCTGGCGGCCATCCTGCACGGCTATACCTATTCGGGGCATCCCGTTGCCTGTGCCGCGGCCAATGCCGCTTTGCAGATAGTGGAAGATGAAGATCTGCCGGCAAATGCCGAAAAAGTGGGCAGTTATTGCCTGGCAAAATTAAAAAACGAGTTCGAGCATTATGATTTTGTCGGCGATATCCGGGGCAAGGGCCTGATGATGGCTATCGAACTGGTCACTGACAAACCAACGAAGGAATCGTTCTTGCCGGGCGATCCCTTTCTTGACCTGATTCAGGATTTGACCCGCAAGGAGGGACTGCTGATCAGGAACCTGGGCTCAACCCTGATCATCTCCCCGCCGCTCGTGTTCAGCAAAGAAAACGTAGACGAGATGGTCGTTATGCTTGCCAATGCTTTCAGCCAGGCGAAATCGGACTTTGACAGGCGCTGATATGTGTTAATGTTGAGCAGTAAGGGGCAACTGCTTGATCTTTCTACCCAGAGACTATCGCGATCCTGAACCTGTTGATGTCAACGCTATAGCAACGCGTTGGCTGACCTACCTGATTTTTGCGACCGGTCTCGCAGTCTACTATTTATTGCCCATCCTGGCGGGTATTTTTACCGAAGCATTTGGATTCAGCAGCAGGCAGACAGGCCTGTTGTTATCAGCGGATATGACGGCCAACACCCTCGCCGCGTTCAGCGCCCGCTACTGGATACACCGCTGCTTTTGGCGCCGGGTCTTTCCTTTCGCCGTTGTGTTAACCGTCATTCCCAACCTGCTGTGTGCTACGGCGGAAAGTTTTGAAACGTTCCTGGCATATCGTTATCTGGCCGGGCTGGGCGCGGGGACGCTGGTTGCATTCGTGTATGCCACCATCAGTGCGTCCGTGAATCCGGACCGGGAGTTCGCCTATGCCATGGCGCTGATGGTGTTCATCGGTGCGCTGTGCCTGAACGGCGCGTCCTGGCTGTGGATGACGTGGGGGACGGCGCCGGTTTTCATCATGACCGGGCTGGTGGCTCTTTTACCCATGGTGTGCTACCGCGCCATGCCACGCTCAAATCCTTTAACGGGAGACACCGGCAGCGACAAGGAGTTGAGTAAACCGTCTGCCGTGACAGAGCGGACTATCCTGTATGGCTTGCTTGCAATCGGATTATTCTTTGCATCCATGAACAGCATCTGGCCGTTCATGGAACGGCTGGGGGATGCCGCAGGGTTTGCCGCGGAATTTATCGCGCTGACCCTGTCCGTCTCCCTGCTGTTCAGTTTCGCCGGCGCCCTGGTTCCCGCGTGGCTGGCCGGCAGGATGAAACGCATCGTGCCCATCTCATTCGGTTATGTGTGCTTATTCATCGCCATTCTCACTATCGGGCTGGATCCGGCAGCCACAACTTATTTCGCAGCACTATGCGTCTACAATTTCTTTTACAGTTTCGTTATCCCGTTCCAGAACGGCTGGATAGCCAGCTTTGATCGGGACGGCCGTACTGTCGTTCTGTTGCCTTTCCTGCAGGGTATCGGTATTGCAGCAGGGCCGGTTTTGGCGGGGCTGGTCATCGTCGATAACCGCTACGCCAATGTTATCTATATCAGCCTGATCCTGCTGTCATTCAGTTATTTGCTGTTTGCAAGCATGTACAGGCAATCACGCATCAGGCTTGCCGATCCAGGGGCAGACAAACCGCGATAAGGAGAGGAATGGCAACTGCACCGCCCAGAAGCGCCAGCCAGCCGACCGCCGCCAGGCCGAACGTTTCCACTACCGTGCCGCCTGCGAACCCACCGGCGCCGAAACTGAAGATCTCCACCGCGACCACGGCCGCGGACAGCCGCCCGCTGCTTTCCAGGGCCGCGCCCGTGCCGATTAAAAACGGTATGAACACCGCCTGGAACACCTGGAAACTCAACAGGCAGATTACATAGACAATGGCAATGCCCGGATTGGCCATAAAATAGCAGCAGACGGCCACCAGAATCGTACAGATAACGAAAGGCAGGGTCCTGCCGAAGCGTATGCCCAACCAGCCTGCGCACAATGAACCGACGATGGATGCGATCATGGTGCAGGCAAAATAAAACCCGATTTCATTCGGTGTTAAATTAACTGCCAGTCCCATACGCTCGCCGAATGCCCAGGCCGCGCCCATCCCGATCATCAGGAAAACTTCGGCGGTAAACAGTAAAATGGCAGCAGTACTTAATATGGCATCCTGCCCGGCGGCGGCCCTTTTTTTCTTTTGCAGCGGCGTGTCAGGCAAGGCAAACAGCAGTGGCGTAAACAGCAACACAACGGCGGCCAGGCCCAGGAAAACGCCTTTATGGTAGCCGTATCCGGTCATATATGGTGAAGCAAGGTAAACCGCTCCGCCTACCAGGTAGACCAGTCCGAACGCATAGCCGGCGGTGCGCTCGGGCTCCTTGAAATTCGCTGCAATGGTAACCGTTGCCGCCGCATTGGCGAGACCGGCACCGAAGCCCACGATAAATCGTAACGCCGCCAGGATGCCATATGATGTAATCAGCGCGGATGCGATCTGACCGGCGACTATCAACGCCACGCCAATCAACGCGTATCTCATCGCTGAGGTTTTCAGGGGGTTCGCTGCAACAAATATGAGGCCGACTCCGAGTGCGGAAAATTCCATCGTCGCGAGAAAGCCGACAGCCGCTTCACCCAGGCGCAGGCCGTCCAGCATGGCGCCGACCTGTACCGGCATGATCAGAAGACCGACGACACTGACGAACTTGCCGGCACTGACGCCAAGAAACAACCTGTTGATTTGTATTTTCAATTCGTCATTCCCCTGCTTGTGCAGGGGCAGGCTCCGCGCAAGCGGGAATCCAGTCACAAACGGCTGCCACAGGCGACATGTTTAATTTCATGCAATCCCCCACAGGACCAGGCAACATTGATGTCAAAAAATCGAATGCCTGTCAGGCAGCAGCTGACCAATTTTCTTCGCAACATGGAATATTTCCGGCAGAAATTTTTTTTCGATATTCTGATCGTTAATGCGTGCGACATTGCCGCCGAACGTGACTGCGGCGACAGGTATTTTTTCAGCATTGAATATCGGCGTGGCAAGCGTATACAGGCCGAGTTCCAACTCACCGTCAACGCGTGCATAACCTTGCTGTTTTATTTTTTGCAGTTCTTTTTTCAAACTCACCTTGGTAGTGATCGTGTTTGGCGTGTAGCGCTTGAGCTTGATATTCCTGAGATAGGTATCGAGTTTTTCCGTGTTGTGATGGGCCAGTATCACCCTTCCGGCTGCCGAGACAAAGGCCGGCAGGTGGGTACCGGGGTAAAATGTTACCTGGTCGAACCGGTCGAACGAGCTGTGGGCGATACTGACGATATCGTTTTCCTGCAATACCGATAGAGCGCAGGTTTCACCAACCTTCCTGCTCGCGTCATTGATGATCGGTTGAATCACCTGGCCGATATGCATGGAAGTCAGATAAGAGAAACCCAGATCGAGAATTTTCGGCGACAACCTGAACCGCTTGCCGTCACTGGCGACATAACCCAGAGTTGCCAATGTCAACAGTATCCGTCTGGCCGATGCCCGGGTCAGACCTGTTTTTGCAGCCACATCCGCCGGCGCCATTTCAACATCATCGGCGTCAAACGCCCTGATAACCTTCATACACCGTTCGATCGAACCGATAAAATCCTTTGAGTCTTTTGTGAGCATGCAGCCTGGTTAAGGAGGTGGTGACATGGATTTATTGTATCCGGGCATTATATGGCATAGTCACCGTCCTGTTTGGTCAATAGCGTGAAATAAAACCCATCCGTGTTATCCAGGCAGGGCAGCAGTTGCCGGCCGTAGTCCGTAGCGATGCCCCATTGCGCCCGGATGGTTTCAAGGTTTGCCGAGGGATGGCCGTCAAGGAAAGGTTCGATTATCCGGTCGTTCTCATCATGGAGCAGGGAACAGGTTGAATAGAGCAGCCTCCCGCCGGGTTTCAGTAACGGCCAGAGCGCGGCCAGCAGTCCTGCCTGGCCGGCCTGCAGGGCAGGGACCTGTTCCGGGGTTTTCAGACGTTTGATGTCGGGATGGCGGCGAATGACCCCGGTGGCGCTGCACGGCGCGTCCAGCAGGATACGGTCAAACAGGCGTCCGTCCCACCAGGTGTCCGTCCCGGTCGCGTCTGCCCTGGCTACGGTTGCATCCAGCTTCAGCCTGGTCAGGGTACCGCGCAGCCGCTCCAGGCGTTTTTCATCGATATCCAGGGCCGTAACTTCAGCGATGGCCGGCTGTGTTTCGCAGATATGGGCGGTTTTCCCTCCCGGGGCCGCGCAGGCATCCAGCACCCTGTCATCCGGTTGCGGGTCCAGCAGGGTTGCCGCAAGCTGGGCGCCGGCATCCTGTACCGATACATGACCGTCGTCAAAACCGGGCAGCCGGTTGACGTCAACCGGCTCCAGCACCCGTATCGCGCAGGGCGCCAGGTCGCACTGTTGTGCCCGGAGCCCGGCCTGCCGCAGATCGTCCAGGTAGTTTTCCCTGGAAGTGCGCAATACGTTTACCCGAAGGTGTTGCGGGGGTCGTCGGTTATTGGCCTGTAGCGTCGCCTCCCACAGGGCGGGCCAGTCCGCCTTGATCCTGTCCACCAGCCAGCCCGGGTGGGAATAATACGCGTCAGGGTGCCGGTCCAGTTCCGCTTTGAGCCGGGGGTAGTCACGCTGCGAGCGCCTCAGCACCGCGTTGACCAGGGGTTTTGCCCATTCCTTGTCCAGTTCAACCGTTGCGTTTACCGTTTCCGAGGTGGCCGCATGGGCGGGCGTATCGATGTGGTGCAGTTGGTAGAGGCCGACCAGGATAAGTATCCCGATATCGCGGTCCCGTGCTTTCAGGGGTTTGCCCAGGTACCGTTCCAGCAGGAACTCCAGTTGGTCGAACCAGCGCAGCGTACCGAAGCAAAGTTCCTTGAGAAACCCGCGATCGTCCCGGCGCTCAACAACCGTCAGGCACTCCGCCAGGGCCGCGTCCAGGGTCAGTCCGGTTTCGACAACCCGGCAGACGGCCTTTGCGGCAAGTGCGCGCAGGTTCATTTTTCCGGGACGAAAAGGCGGGGATACCCGTTATGGATCTCCCTGATGTGCTGTTTTCTCTTTCCTTCCAGTTGCAGGGTGAGAATGCGCAGGGTACTGCTTCCGGTCGCGATATCCAGTCCTGCGCGGCCGTAGGCAAGGATCTCACCAGGGTTGCCGTTTCGTTCCCCAGGATCCAGGGTCATCGCTTCCCAGACGCGTATTTTCACGTTGTCAAGACTGGTAAACGTAACCGGCGACGGGTTGAATGCGCGAATGGTCCTCTCAATCTGTTGCGCATCCAGACTCCAGTCAATTTCCGCCTCCTGTTTTCCGATTTTGTGGGCATAAGTCGCCGCGCCGTCATCCTGTACTCTTGAATTGGCGATGCGTGTCTCCAGGCCGTTCAGGGCCTCGAGCAGGCAGTCACTCCCCAGCGATGCCAGCCGTTCCGACAGGGACAGGGCGGTATCGGTGTCACCGATATCACAGGATTTCTGCAACAGGATTTTCCCGGTATCGATGCCGCGCTCCATGAGCATGATGGAGACTCCTGTTTCCCTGTCACCCGCCTGGATCGCCCGTTGCACGGGGGCAGCGCCGCGCCACCTGGGCAACAGCGAGAAGTGGACGTTGATGCAGCCGTGGCGGGGCCGGGACAGGACCGGTGCCGGTAAAATCAGGCCGTAAGCGACGACGATGAGCGCGTCGATACCGGCCAGTCCGGCATCCTGCTCGAGTTCAGCCCGGGTCGCGGGTTGCCTGACCGGTATTGCGGACCGCTCGGCAATCAGCTTGACCGGACTCGGGCGGGTTTTCCTGCCGCGTCCCGCCCGCCGGTCCGGCTGGGTGTAAACGTGTCTGACTTTGTGCTGCGTACTTTTCAGCAGCGTCTCGAGGATGACTGCCGCGATATCAGGCGTGCCGGCAAAGGAGAGGTTCAGGAGTTTGGGGTCAGGTCGCACATTGCACACGCAGTTGTTGATCACAGCAAATTATACCTGTCTTTGCGTGTGCAATGTGCGACCTGACCCCAAACTCACAAGGCGCGGATCTTGCTCTGCTTCTCTACTTTCTTGCGGATACGCCGCTTTTTTATCGGCGACAGGTAATCGATGAACAGTTTCCCGTCGAGATGATCTATCTCATGCTGGATGCAGACCGCGCGCAGGCCGTCGGCTTCCTCCTCGACCGACTCTCCATCCAGGTTGAGGTAACGACAGGTGATCTTTTCAGCTCGCCGGACCAGGTCGCTGAAACCGGGTACCGAAAGACAGCCTTCCTCCATTTCCTCCGTGCCGGATTTTTCCAGGATTTCCGGGTTGACCAGGGTCACCGGCGCGTTTTTCTCTGCCGACAGGTCCATGACCACCACCCGCTGCTGTACGTTCACCTGGGTGGCGGCAAGGCCGATGCCGTTTTCCGCGTACATTGTTTCCAGCATATCCTGTGACAGTTGCCGGATGCCGGCATCCACGCCGGCAACAGGACGCGCCTTCTTGCGCAAGCGCGGATCCGGAAAATGTAATACAGTCAATTTTGACATCGATGTTGCCCTTAAACGAGGTAACGTTAGACCATTATCGTTAAAAAAAGTGCCGGATGCAAAGACCGTATTTACCGTATTCGGGGTCACTGAAATAAATCAAACAGGTTTTATACTGATCCCATACACGGACATTATTCGAATACTGAACTTCTGTTTCGCTTGACCTGACAACCGATCCTGAGCCATACTCGTTGCAACCCTGCAGATTTGGCTTTTGTCGGGGTTTCCTTAATTCTGAAGCAACAATATCAGGGAGGATATCGGTGAACACAGTGATAGATACGTTACGTTTTTCAGAGAGATTACAGAATTCCGGGTTTGCGGCAGAGCAGGCAAATGCGCTGGCGCGGGCGCTGGCCGATGAATTGGTGGGGCAACTGGCCACCAAAGAGGATATCAAAGGGTTTGAACTGGCCACAAATAATGAATTCGAAAGGTTTGAGCTGGAAATGAAAACGGAATTCGAAAGTTTTAAGTCGGAAATGAAAACGGAATTCGAAAGGGTCGACGGAGAGATCAAAGCCATCCACTTGAGACTGGACAACCTGGCCGTACGGTTCAATTTTTTGTTCGCCTTGCTGGGGTTGCTGGTAGCACTGGAACTTATACCGATTGTAAGGGCCTTCGCAGGCTGAAAGAGTCATGAAGCATATGCTCATGGATGAGCCGTCCGACAATTCCCAACAGCATTCCTGGCTGGTCCTGCTGCATGCCGGAGCGGCGGCCGAACATAACCTGCACCCGCTGCTGGAAAAATTCGAAACCCCCGGGGCCGTTATTCATGCCGCCCAAACAGGGTTGCTCAACCGCTCCCACCTGCCGGAAAAAGTCCTCGAATGCCTGCGTGAACCCGACCGTGAGGAAATTGAACATGAACTCCGCTGGCTGGAACGCCCGGACCATCACCTGATCCCGTTCACCGGCCCGGGTTATCCGCCGCTGTTGAAACAGATAGCAGCGCCGCCGCCGGCACTGTTGGTGCGTGGCGCTCCCGGTGTGTTATCGACGGACCAGGTTGCCGTGGTCGGTAGCCGCAGACCGACCGTTGACGGCCGCAGCGATGCCCGCTATTTTGCCGGCCAACTGGCCGCGCACGGGATTACCGTTACCAGCGGGCTGGCCCAGGGGATAGATGCCGAGGCCCACCGGGGCGCCCTGGCGCAACGCGGCAGGACCGTGGCGGTACTGGGGAGCGGACTGGACCAGATTTACCCGAGGGCCAATGCCGGGCTGGCCGACAGGATCAGCGAAGAGGGGGCGCTGGTCTCTGAATTCCCGCTGTCCCGGCAACCGTTTGCAGGGAACTTCCCGCGCCGCAACCGTATCATCAGCGGCCTCAGCGCCGCGGTCCTGGTGGTTGAGGCGGCACACAGGAGCGGTTCGCTGATCACGGCAAAACATGCCCTGGATCAGAACCGGGAGGTTTTTGCCGTGCCCGGGTCCATCAGGAATCCCATGAAGCAGGGCTGCCATGGACTGTTGCGCGAAGGTGCGGCACTGGCGGA
Organism: Gammaproteobacteria bacterium; assembly: GCA_965243115.1. GTDB lineage: Bacteria > Pseudomonadota > Gammaproteobacteria > Eutrophobiales > Eutrophobiaceae > JAAXHV01. The sequence goes on from CBDEUD010000003.1 coordinate 1,134,802, forward strand.
GCGGGTGGAGGACATATTTGCCGCCCTCAGCCGGTTCGGTGAATTCGCCGGGACTTCCAGTGCGGCGGCCGCGCCGCAACCCGGGACGATCAAGAGACTTGACGAACAGGAAAAAGTACTGCTTGATAATATAGGGTATGAGCCGACCAGCCTGGATGAGATCGTTGACATGACGAATCTCGGCATAGGGGAGATAACGGGCAAACTGTTAAACCTGGAACTCGAGGGATTGATTACGGCGGTGGCGCCGGGCTCGTATATTCGCGGTAAACACAAACTGTGACTGCCGGAGCAGGTCTGTATAAACTACCTGCAACGCCGGCGTAGAGAAAAAAATAATAAATAAAAATAAAACATGACAGCGGCATTAGTAATAGTTGAATCCCCTGCAAAAGCAAGAACCCTGAACCGCTACCTGGGCAGCGGCTATACCGTGATGGCCTCCAACGGCCATGTGCGCGACCTGTTGCCGAAATCGGGCGCGGTCAAGCCGGAAAAGGATTTCGCAATGCATTATGAAATCATCGACAGGAATTCCCGTTCCGTTGACGCCATTGCCCGGGCGCTGAAGAAATCAGACGTACTATACCTGGCCACCGACCCCGACAGGGAGGGCGAGGCAATTTCATGGCACCTGTACGAGTTGCTTAATGACCGGGGCGTGCTGGAGCAGAAAGAAGTGAAGCGCGTGGTTTTTCATGAAGTGACAAAAGCTGCGGTGTTGCGCGCGCTGGAAAATCCCGGAGATCTTTCCCGGGACCTGATCAACGCCCAGCAGGCCCGGCGCGCACTGGATTACCTGGTGGGTTTCAACCTGTCTCCGCTGTTATGGAAGAAAATACGCACCGGCCTGTCTGCCGGACGGGTGCAGAGTCCGGCCCTCAGGATGATCGTCGAGCGCGAAGAGGAAATAGAACAGTTCAAGTCGCGTGAATACTGGACTATCGAGGCCGACCTGAAACGGTCCGGTATGGGTTTCCCCGCCCGCCTGGTACGGTTTGACGATAAAAAGGTTGAGCAATTCACTATTACGGATGGAGAGCGGGCGCAACAGGTTGCCGGAATCCTGGAAAACAACGCCGCCCGGATCAGCGAGACTGCCGGCAGGGAAGATGCGGATGGCGCAAGCGCAGCAGGCAGAGGCGCCCTGGTGGTCAGCAAGGTTGAGCGGAAACAGCGCAAGCGCCATCCGGCGCCGCCGTTCATTACCTCCACCCTGCAACAGGAGGCAGTGCGAAAGCTGGGCTTCACCGCACAGCAGACCATGCGCATTGCGCAACAGTTATACGAAGGTATCGATACCGGTGAAGGGTCGGTCGGCCTGATTACCTACATGAGGACCGACTCGGTGAGCCTGGCTGCAGAAGCAATCCGTGAAATGCGCAGTTTCATAGAAACAAAGTACGGAGCAGACTACCTGCCCGATCACGCCCGCCGCTTCAAAACCCGGTCGAAAAACGCGCAGGAGGCCCACGAGGCGGTCCGCCCGACTTCCGTATTCCGGGTGCCGCAGGAGATCAAGCAGAAATTATCCTGGGACCAGTACCGGCTGTACGATTTGATCTGGAAACGGGCGCTGGCCAGCCAGATGGCCCATGCGGTCATCGATACGGTCGCTGTTGATTTCGCCTGTGGACCCGGCGCCCTGTTGCGCGCCAACGGCGCTACCGTCGTTGAAAAAGGCTTCACTGTTCTCTACACCGAGGGAAAAGACGACCAGAAACAGGCACAACCCGGTGCGGCAGCGGACGGAAAACTGCCCCCGTTGCAGGCAGGTGATGCGGCAACCCTGTTGAAAATCCGGCCTGAGCAGCATTTTACCGAACCGCCTCCGCGCTTTTCCGAGGCAACCCTGGTCAAGTCCCTGGAAGAGTACGGTATCGGCCGGCCTTCGACCTATGCCGCCATCATATCGACCCTGCGTAACCGCGAATACGTGGAGATGGAGAAGAAACGGTTTGTTCCTACTGACGTCGGGCGTATCGTCAACAAGTTCCTGACAGAGCATTTTACCAGCTACGTAAACTACGACTTTACTGCAAAACTGGAAGATGAACTCGATGCCGTATCCAGGGGGGAGAAGGAATGGCTGCCTCTTATGAAAGAGTTCTGGGAACCGTTCTCGGCCCGGATCAAGGAAAAGGAAGGGGGAGTAAGCCGCGCTGATGCGGTAACCCCGCGCAACCTGGGCAATGACCCCGAATCAGGCCGGCCCGTTACGGTCAGGATGGGGCGTTACGGTGCGTATGTCCAAGTCGGCGCCAAGGAAGATGAGGAAAAACCGAAATTCGCAAACCTGCGCGCCGATCAGCGCATGGATTCAGTCAGCCTGGATGAAGCCCTGGAACTGTTTCGCCTGCCCAGGGAACTGGGTATCTCGGAAGAGGGCGAAAAGATCAGCGTCAACGTCGGCCGTTACGGTCCTTACGTCCGCTATGACAACAAGTTCGTCTCACTGAAAGAGGAGGATGATCCCTACACGGTGGATTTGCGACGTGCCCTGGAACTGGTTCGTGAGAAGAAAACGGCGGATGCCGAAAAACACATCAAGGTGTTTGAAAAACAGGGAATTTCCATTCTGAACGGGCGCTATGGCCCATATATAACCGACGGCAAAAAGAACGTGAAGATTCCCAAGGGCAGGGAACCGGGCGACCTGACGCTGGAAGACTGTCAGAAGTTGCTTGCTGCCCCCCCGGCCCCGCGCCGACGGCGGAAAGGGAAATCGGGGTAATGCTATAATCAAACAATTGAAAATGAGACTTACCAATGACTGAAAATAAACCGTTTGTCGCAATTTTGATGGGGTCGGATTCGGACCTGCCCGTGATGCGCTCGACAATGGAAGCGCTGGATAAATTTTCCATTGCAAAGGAGGTGAAAATTACCTCCGCGCACCGAACTCCCGAGGCTACCAAGGCTTATATCAAGGATGCAGAAGCGCGCGGCTGCTCAGTGTTCATCGCCGCCGCGGGGCTGGCCGCGCACCTGGCCGGCGCCGTGGCCGCAACGACCACGAAACCGGTCATCGGCGTGCCCCTGGATGCCGGTCCCCTGAGCGGCATCGATGCGCTGCTGGCGACCGTGCAGATGCCGGGCGGTATCCCGGTCGGTACCGTCGCCGTCGGCAAGGCCGGTGCGAAAAATGCGGCATACCTGGCCGCGCAGATCCTCGCGCTGCAGGACCCGGACCTGGCCGCAACCATAACCGCCGAGCGCGAACAGATGACCCGGGATGTACAGAAAAAGGATGCCGCGTTGCAGGAGCAACTGGCCGGGTAAAACGGTTTTTGAAGAACTGGCACATCAAGCGCGCCAGGGAAGCACTGGATAAAGGCGGCGTCATCGCCTATCCCACGGAAGCGGTAATGGGCCTGGGTTGCAACCCATGGAACGAGGCGGCGGTGGCGAAAGTGTTGCGGCTCAAGCAGCGGCCTGCCGCTAAAGGTCTGATCATCGTCGCCTCGAGTATAAAGCAGTTGTCCGCCATGGTGGATTTTTCCGGGGTCGCCCGGATGGATGAAATCGCCGCTACCTGGCCGGGCCCGGTCACCTGGCTGATACCGGTAAGATCCGGCACGCCTTCCTGGCTGACGGGACAACATGAAACCCTCGCCGTGCGCGTCTCCGCGCATCCCGTTGTACAGCGCCTGTGCGCTGCTGCCGGCCCGCTCGTCTCAACCAGCGCCAACCCGTCCGCTTGCCGACCGGCCAGGTCGCAGCGGCGCGCGCGTGCATATTTCGGCCAACAGGTTGACTGTTATGTGCCGGGCAACGTCGGCAGCGACCCCAGGCCCAGTAAAATCCGCGATGCCCGGACGGGAAACCTGGTTCGGGAGTAAGCTATCCACCCGTCGTTCCCCTGCTTTCGCAGGGGCAGGCTCTGCGGAAGCAGAGTAGCGGCACATGGATGTGCCGTTTACGGACCGAAGGATGGAAATCCAGGAGTCTTTTGTAAAAAAACGGAAAATTCTCATTTATCCGCATTACATTTCTCGTGGCAGTGGTATATACTGCGTCGGCAGGACATCCGCGTTAATTCCCCGTTAACGCAGACTAAAAAAATGGTGTAAAACTAATAACCCAGAATGCCGTTGTTCAGACGTTGCCGGGAGACAGTAATGAATGATATTAAAATAACGAAAACCCTTGCCCATCTCAGCCTCTTCGCAGTCCTGTTTACGCTTGGCATGCCCGCCGGCGCCCAGACAGTGCTGGAGGAGATCGTGGTGACCGCGCAGAAACGCGAGCAGAACATCCAGGACGTGCCGATCTCGATTACCAGGATGTCCGGACAGTGGCTTGAATCCAAGTTCGCGGGGGGAGGGGATGTCCTGGAACTGGCCAGCACGGTGCCGGGACTGCACGTGGAGAGTTCCAACGGGCGGTTGTCCCCGCGTTTCTACATGCGTGGCCTGGGCAATGCCGACTTTACCGCGGCCGCATCGCAACCGGTATCTATCGTGTTTGACGAAGTGCCGATGGAAAAAGCGTCTCTCAAATCATTTCCCATCTTCGATCTTGACGATATAGAGGTAATTCGCGGCCCCCAGGGCACCCTGTTCGGACGCAACACCACGGCGGGCATCCTCAAGTTCGATTCGCGCCGTCCCACAGAAGAGACGGAAGGCTATATCAAGGCTTCCGGCGGTAACCTGGGGACGATAAACGTGGAAGGAGCCGTCGGCGGCACCCTGGTTGAGAACACCTTGATGGGCCGGGTCTCGTTCATTACTCAACATCGCTCGGACTGGGTCAATAACGCCTATACCGGTGAAAATGACGCCCTGGGCGGGTTCGATATTTTTGCCGGGCGCGCCCAGTTGCTGTGGACCCCCTCTGATGATTTCAGCGCCCTGCTCCTGTACCAGCACCAGGACCAGGGCGGCAATTCCGCCTCGCTGTTCCGCGCCAATATTTTCGACAAGGGCAGCAACAAGCTTAACGATAATTACGACCGTAATACGGTCTATTTCGACGGCGGCAACAATAACCCGGCGAAAATAAAAAGTTTCGGCGTAACCCTGAAGCTGGACTATGACCTTACCAATCACACCATCACCACAATAACGTCCTATCAGGATATCTACGACCGCTTCGCACGCGGCGATATCGACGGTGGCCACGGGTGTCTGCTCAGTTTTCTCGGATTATGCCAGCCGGGACCAGCCGGGCCGCCCAGCACACCTTTTAACCCGGCTGCTTCACCATTTGTCGTGAACGTCGATACCGGCGGCGATCAGAATGTAGAGCAGCTGACCCAGGAAATACGCCTCGCCAGCAACCTGGACGGCCCGCTGAATTACCAGTTTGGGGTTTTCTACTTTGAAGACGAGATCAAAAGTGTTTCCTCGAATCAAAGCGCCGGCCTGACGGAATTCATCGTGGGCTCCATCTCATACATTGAGAACACGGTATGGGCCATGTTCGGACAGGGTTCATACGACCTTACCGATCAGCTCACACTGACCGCCGGGGTGCGCTACACGGACGATGAGAAGGATGCCAGACATGAGGATTACAGACCCAGTCCGCTCGATCTTGATCCGTTCTCCCTGAATGATTCCAACGTCAGTTGGGACGCGTCGCTGGCCTACGCGATCAGTAGTGATACCCAGGTGTATGCCAGGGTGGCCACCGGTTTCCGTGCGCCCACCATACAGGACCGTCTTGAGGAAGATACTACGGTGACCGTCGCGGACTCGGAGACTATCATGTCCTATGAGATCGGCTACAAGGCGTTGTTCGAGCAGGTCAGGCTGAACGTGGCTGCCTTCTATTACGAGGTCGATGATATGCAACTGGTCGCGGTAGGCGGCGATGCCAATACCACAGCTTTGCTGAATGCGAATGAGGGTGTCGGCTACGGTGTTGAGTTCGACGTTGATATTGTCCTGACCGAGAACATGGTCCTTTCCGGCGGTTTCGGTTATAACAAGACGGAACTCAATGACAAGGAACTGACCCTTCCCATACCGCCACATGGCTTGGTCACCAGCCGTGACCCGCTGGATGAGAACGGCAGGGCAATCATCGACGGCAACCCGTTCCAGCATGCGCCCAAGTGGACTGCGAACCTGCAACTGGATTACACCCATCCCCTGGCGAACGGCAATGAACTGTACCTGTTTACCGACTGGAAGTTGAAAGGCAAGACCAGTGACTTTCTTTACGAAAGCGTTGAATTCACCTTCGGGACCCAGTTTGAAGGGGGGTTGAGACTGGGTTACCGGGATACGGTCAGGAACTTCGAGATCGGCCTGTTTGCCCGTAATATCACCAACGAGCATAACCCCATCGGCGGCATCGACTTCGCCAACCTGCTCGGTTACGTCAACCAGCCGAGAATCTGGGGCGGGGAGGCCAGGTACAGCTTCTGATCCAGGCTTCATTCCGATAATATGAGCGGGGACAGATTTTAAATCTGTCCCCTTTTTTTCGTTCACATGACCGTAACCAGACGTTCATTTATCAAGACGTCACTGGCGCTTCTGGCCGGCGGGGCGCTTCCCCCGCACCTGGCCCGCGCTGCCGGCAATCAGTCCCTGCCCGGCGCACAGGGGCGCAGGATACCCGTGATACTCGATTCCGACATCGGCGACGATATAGACGATACCTGGGCCTTGTTGATGCTGCTTCGTTCCCCGCAGTTTGACGTGAAGCTCGTGGTAAGCGATTTCGGCAATGCCATCTACCGTTGCCGTTTGATTGCCAAGCTGCTGGAACTTACCGGTTGTACCCATATTCCTGTCGGAGTGGGGCTTGAGCCGGATGACGAGATCGGCAGGCAGAGTGGATGGATTGGCGATTACCGGCTCGAAGACTTTCCGGGCAGGGTGTACCGCGACGGCGTACAGGCCTTGATCGATACCATAATGCAATCCCCGGAACCGGTTACATTGCTTTGCATCGGGCCTGTCCCGAATATTGCCGAGGCTCTCAGGCGGGAACCGGCCATTGCGCATAATGCACGGTTTGTGGGCATGCACGGTTCCGTCTACCTGGGTTACGACGGATCCGCAACCCCGGCAGCAGAGTGGAACGTAAAGTCCAATCCGAAAGCGTTGCAGGAGGTGTTCGCTGCTCCCTGGGATTGCACCATCACGCCGCTGGACACCTGCGGGCTGGTGACATTGACCGGCGAGAGTTATCAAAGAATCTATCGTAGTGAGGATCCCTGGCTCAAGGCTTTGGTCGAAAATTACCGGATCTGGTTACCCCTGGCGCCGTTCATCAAACCGGGAACGGACCCGGGCCGGATGAGTACGACCCTGTTCGATACCGTTGCCGTCCATGCGGCTTACTCGCAGGAATTCCTGGTGATGGAAGACCTGCCTTTGCGGGTCACGGATGGCGGCTATACCGTAGTAGACCGACAGAACGGCCGTCCTGTCCACTGCGCGACAAAGTGGAAAAACATTCAGGCGTTCAAGGACAGACTGGCGGATACGCTCACAAACGGCGTTTTCTGCCGGCCTGTGGAGGCGCGACCATTCCTGCAAAGCTATCCCCCCGCTTGCGCGAGGGCAGTCTGATCATTAAGGGACAGATTTAAATCTGTCCCCTTTTCTAATTGTGCTCCCAGTCAAACGCCTCCGCTGAAACGATACCATCCGGCAGCCATGTCTCGTGTACATGGAACCACCTGATGCCGTTGGGAGCATCCTTGTCATCGACAAAGACAGCCGATGACAGCCGCCCGTTGTCCTGGGGTGTGGACTGCAAGGCGTTTCTCTGCCACTCCTGGTAGTTCACCAGGTATGCTGAGTCACCGGGCAGCGGATGCTGCCGGACGGCGCGTATGCTTATATGGAAGTCCGGGTTGCTGCCGTACAGTTTCCTGAACTCCGGCCAGAAATGGGCGCCGTAAATCATCATGCCTCCGGGCAGGATAATGTTGAAATCCTCGTGCATCCGGCCCAGCAGGCGTTCTGCAAAAACCTCCTCGCTGTTCTCGCAGTATCCGCCGAACCAGTCTTCAAAGAAACGGTGCAGTTCTATGATTTCAATAGCAGCGGCATCGGTATAATCTCTATCTGTATGCATCTATGTGGCCTCCTCTACTATTTGGGGCCGGAGTAAAACCGTCAAAGTTTTTACTCCGGCCCCAAATATCGTTACGAATACCCGAGCCAGCTATGAAAAACGTTGTCCGGGTCATATTTCTTACGCAGTCCGGCCAGGCGCGCCCAGCTCTCATCGGAAAAACAGGACCTGACCCTCTCCGGGAACAGGGTCGCTTCAATCTCGTTGATGTAAGTTCCCTTGCTGTACGGTTGCAACAGGTCGTTTGCCTGTTTCAACCAGTTGTGGTTGGCCGCATCATCTTCTGCATCGTTCCACAGCAGGTAGCTGGCTACGTAGTGGCCGGCGATGCGCGAGAAACAGGAATCTGCGCGCAGTTCCGGCTTGACCCCGTAGGAACACAGTACATGGGTACGCCTTGACGGCGTCTTTTTGAAGTGTTCCACCAGCGACAACAAGGCTGTTCCCGGGTCGTCGGTCCAGACATTGTCGACTGCATAACGGCCCAAACCTGAATCGACATTTTCCGGGTTATACAGCTTTGCAAACGAGCTTGGCTGGTACTCCAGCTTGAACACACTGGCATCAGCCAGCTTACTGTTTGCAAACGGGGCCAGCATCGTTTTTGCTTCCGTTTCCGTTTCGGCGAAAGCCTGCACGCCCACCATGCATACCTTGGCCTCGTTATGCGGTGTGTCGCCGGGTGCCTGCGGGTCGTGCATCAACAGGACCAGTATCTCCACACGCTCATCCTTGACCCGGTTAAGTTCATCCAGGGAATTCACCACGGTCTGCAGTTCATCCAGGGGGGAGATATACATGCTGGTGTAAATGGCGCCCGGCAAGGGATAAAGCTGCAATTCGAACGCGGTGACTGCCCCGAAAAAACCGGGACCGACGCCGCGCACGGCCCAGTACAGGTCGGGATGGGAATCGGCGCTGGCGGTTACCTTCCGGCCGCCGGCCAGGATGACATCGGCACTCTTTATCGAATAGCAGGCGACGCTTCCCCAATGGGCATGGTTCCAGCCTGCGCCGCCGCCCAGCAGGTACCCCCCCAGCGCTACCGTGGGGCAGTGTGCGGCGGGGAAGGCGAGGCCGTGTTTCCCGGCTTCCCGGACAAGTTGTTCGGACCACAACGCAGGCTGCACCCGCGCGGTTTTACGGCCGGCATCGATCTCGACGTCCCGCAGCAAAGCCAGGTCAATCAACAGGCCGCCATCGCGCAAGGCGGCGCCGGTGGAATTATGCCCGCTGCTCCGGGCCGACACCTTAAGTCCGTTGTCCGTGGCGTACTTCACCGCGCTGATAACGTCCTGTTCGGACTGTGCCCGGATGATCGCATCCGGGTAGCGCGCGGGCTTTCTCAGGTGCCACACCATACTGTTGCGCCAGGCTTCATACTGGCCATCGTCACGGTTGACGACTTCACCGGCTACCAACCGGTCCAGCCCGGGTGCAGCCCGGCCCGGTCCGGCAAACAGGGAACCCGAATACAACTGGCCGATAGTGCCCGTCACCCCCAGGGCGCCCAGTTGGCGTAGTACATCTCTTCTGCGCAGATCAGTAATCATGGCCGGACTTTTGCGATCAGGTGTGTCAATAAGCGTCATTATGTAATAAAGTCCTGCTTCAGTGTATACAATTATACGTTGGCCGGGATTGCCTCCCGCCACTGTACAAAACAGAATTGTCGAGGTTCAGCCATGCCTGAAAACAAACCCGAAACCGTAGTCCGAATTGAACCGGGAGACGCTGCTTCCGACTTGCTGCCGGATATACCACCCAAGTATGCGCCGCTTGACCAACAGCCCTATGACCGTCATTTCGGATTGAGGCTGGCGACGCCGGTACCGGAGACTCACGGCATAAAAGACATCTGCATGGTCAGGAAAGGACTGGCTGTGCTGATAGGCGACGTTGAACACGATTATGCCCACAGTGATCTGAGCGAAAGCGATGACGTGGTCAAGTTCCATTTCCGTTACAGCGGCAGCAGCGAGATAGGCGCCGAGGGGGGAGAACTGGAGCCGGTGGATCCCATGACTTTCGGTGTCCTGATCCAGCCTTCGGGCATGAAAAAGGTCGAGTGTTTCCCCGCGCACCAGCATGAACAGTCGGTCACCCTGCTGTGCGACCCCCATTTCCTGGAAGAAATCATTTCCGGCACGTCGCTGCTGAAGTCCACGCCCCTGGGACAGTTCCTGTACGGTGAGCAGAAGGACATGTACTACTGTGCGGTACGCATGCGTCCCGAGATGATTTCTGCCGTCAGGTCCCTGTTTGAAACGACATACACGGGCCGCCTGCAGCAGTTGCAGATCGAGGCCAAGACCTTGGAATTGCTCTGTTACACGCTGGACCGGTTATCCAAAATGTGGACGGCTACGGGATCGGATAAAAGCCCGCTCCGGCAGAGGGACATCAAACGCGTCGCGGAGATATGTGAAATTCTCGATAATGACTTGTCGAAAGCGCCTACCATCAGTGAACTGGCAAAAACCCTGTCCTGGAACGAGACCCAGTTGATGCGGGTGTTCCGGCAGGCCGTCGGCACGACCGTACATAATTACCTGCATCGGGCGCGTATGGAAAAGGCCTGTGATCTGCTGGCTAATACGGAAATGACGATAACTGAAATCGCCATGAACCTGGGTTATGAGTATTCGAGCAATTTTACCACGGCATTCAGGAAACACTTTGGAGTAACCCCCAGACAGGTAAGGACCGGACATTCCCCGATCGCGGTGTAAATGGACATAGACAAGTATTTCAGGCATGACTACCAGAGCGAGCGATCCCGGTTGCTTGCTGCGTGACGGCATTTTCAAATGAATGAGCACAACCCGCCTGCCCTTGAGGAATTCCGTTCAACCGCCGCAAGGCTGAAGCCTTATACCCGGGTGACGCCAGCCTTCCATTGGGATGGGGATACGGTCGCCTCCCGGCTCGGACCGGACACGCAGTTATTCCTGAAGCTGGAGTTGTTCCAGCGCACCGGTACGTTCAAGGTGCGCGGCGCGGTCAATACTGCACTCGCCCTGTCTGCCGGCCAGCTGGCCCGGGGCATTACCGCGATGAGCGCGGGCAACCACGCCATTGCCGCCGCCTACGCGGCGCGCTGCGTCAATACCAGTGCAAAAGTAGTGATGCAGGCCAGCGCCAACCCGGCCCGGGTTGACATCGCCCGCGCCCTGGGCGCAGAGATTCTGATAGCGGAAGACGGGCCGGCGGGCTTCGCCATGGTCGAGGAAATAGTGGAAAAAGAGGGGCGGACCTTCATCCACCCGTTCGAAGGCAGGCGGGTAACGGAAGGCACCGGCACCTGCGGTCTGGAGTTGCACGCTGCGCTGGCAGACCTGGACGCGGTGGTCGTGCCCGTCGGCGGCGGCGGGTTGTGTTCCGGCGTCGGGGTGGTAACCGGGTTGCTGAAGCCGGACTGCAGGATTTACGGGGTTGAACCCGAAGGGGCCGCGGTGATGAAGAAGAGCCTGGAAGCGGGCTCGCCGCAGCGCCTGGCCGAAGTGTCGACCATAGCCGACAGCTTGGCCCCGCCATTCACCGCCGACTACTGCTATGCGATGTGCGAGCGTTCGCTGGATGACCTGGTCCTGGTAACCGACGACGAGCTTGCGGCCGCGGCCGCGATCCTGTTTGAACACATGAAACTGGCGGTTGAACCTGCCGGCGCCGCGACCACGGCTGCTGCATTCGGACCGCTTGCAGACCGCCTCAGGGGCAAACGGGTCGCGCTCATAATCTGCGGTTCAAACATCGATATTGACGGCTTCTCCGACTTGATCAGGCGCGGCCGGGACGGACTGGAGCGGGGTTTGCTCGCGTGCTGATCTTCGGCGGGCAAACCTGCTCTGCCACCGACATTGACGATGCGGCACAACGCGCCGCGTCAGGCTTGCAAGCCCTGGGTATCAGGGAGAATGATGCCGTTGCGGTCATATTGCGTAACGATATTCCCTATTTCATAATCCATGAGGCATCCCACTACCTCGGTTTCGACGTGGTGCCGGTCAACTGGCACCTGAAGCCGGCGGAGGTCGATTTCATCCTGGCCGATTGCCGGGCCAGGGCGGTAATTGTCCATGCCGATTTGCTGACTGAAGAGTTGATGGGAGTTGTAAAAGGCAGCCCGGTGATCGTGGTAAACCCGCCGGACGAAATCCTCAAGCATTACGGGGCCAGACCTGGCGAGTATCTGCGCGGCCCCGGTTTCCTGGACTGGGATGACTGGGTGGAACAGAACAGGCCGCCGGCCGCCCTGGATAAGCGTTTCAGACCGCCCCTGTTCTATACCTCCGGCAGCAGCGGCAGGCCGAAGGCCGTGTTGCGCAACAATGTCACCCCCGGTATAGCGGCCGGGATCAGCGCAAGAACAAGGTATGCCTGGGGCTTCGACCGGACACCGATCCGTTCGGTGATGACCGGACCCCTGTACCATTCCGCGCCCAGCGGCTACGCCAACATGGTCCTGCAATCCGGCGGTACGCTGGTCCTGACGGCGCGTTTCAATGCGGAAGGCCTGCTGGCCCTGATCGAGCAGTATGAAATAACCCACCTGCACCTGGTGCCTACCATGTTTGTCCGGTTGCTGGATTTGCCGGACGCTGCCAGGAACGGGTATCGGCTTGATTCCCTGGTCCACGTCACCCACGGCGCTGCGCCCTGTCCGGCGGATGTCAAAAAAAGCATGCTCGATTGGTGGGGGAACGTGATTTATGAATATTACGCCATGACGGAAACAGGTATCATCACCCGTTGCAGTCCGGACGAATGGCTGAGACACGAGGGCACGGTGGGGCGAGCCGCACCCGGTGTCGATATAGAAATTCGCGACGGGGACGGAAACCGGCGCAGCGCTCCCGATGAAGGCGTGATCTGCGTGAAACACGAGGGCACTCATTGCATTTCCTATCTCAATAATGACGAGAGGAGCGCCGGTTTGCAGCAAAACGGTTTCCTGGTAACAGGGGACATAGGGCACCTGGATGCGGAGGGGTTCCTGTATGTTTCGTCGCGCCAGTCGGACATGGTGATATCCGGGGGTGTGAATATCCACCCGGCGGAGATCGAGGCGGAACTGATAGCCATGGAGGATGTTACCGATTGCGTCGTGTTCGGGATACCCGATGCGGAATTCGGCGAAAAGCTCGTGGCGGTGATCGAGAACAGGGGAGTTGCAGATGCAGAACTGATCGCTGCCCGTCTTGGGTCCCGGCTTGCGAACTATAAGGTTCCCGGGGTTTATGAATTCGTTGACCACCTGCCCCGTGAAGACTCCGGCAAGGTAAAGAAACAACTCATCAGGCAGGACTATCTTGCAAAACACGGACACTGACTTTGGAATATGCCTATGAATAACTATCTCTATATACTCCTGGTCGCGTTGTTATTGCCGGCAAACGGTTGTTCCAGGCAGGACCCGCAGGTTGCATCCCTTCCGGATTTCGAACAACTGGTTCTCAAGGCATACATCGAGCCTTATAAAACAGGCGATACCGAGGGCTGGCTTGAGGTCTTCACCGATGATGCGGTCGGCATGCACAACACGTTGCCGGCACTGGAAGGCAAACCGGCGCTGCGCCGGTTTGCGGAGACCGTCCACGGCACGTTCAATATCGAGCAACTGGACGTAACCGTCGATTCCGTCATAACGGAGGGTGATTGGGCCCTGACCCGGGGCAACTTTACAGCAAGATTTGTACCCAGGGGCGAAGATGTTGAAAACCGGCCAGGGCCCCGGCAAGGCAAATACATCCTGTTGTGGGAGCGCCAGGCTGATGGCACATGGAAGGTGATTCTGGATATGGGCAATAGTAACTCGCCGTAATTACCGGGGTGGTGCGATTAGCGAGTATGACGTAATCGTGGTTGGAGGCGGGACGGCCGGCTGTGTCGTGGCGGGGCGTTTGGCGGAAGACCCTGCTTTATCCGTTCTGCTGGTAGAGGCGGGTGGCAGCGACAGGCACCTTTTCAGCCGTGTCCCCGCGGCCAGCGGCGCCGCGGTGTTCAGTCCCCGGTTTAACTGGATGTACGAGGTCGAACCGGACCCGACCCGCGCCGGCAAGGTGGATACCTGGTGGAGCGGCCTTTGCCTGGGCGGGGGCAGCGCCATAAACGGCATGATGTTTATCCGCGGTCACAGGGACGATTACGATCGCTGGTCGGAGTTGGGTTGCGCGGGTTGGGATTATGCATCGGTGTTGCCGTATTTCAGGCGCATGGAATCCAACCGGCGCGGCCAGGATGAATGGCGCGGCGGCCGGGGGCCCCATTCCGTGGAGGACTTGAACGTTCACAGCCCCCTGGCCCATGCCTGGGTCAAGGCGGCGCAGCAGGCAGGCATCCCCAGGAGTGATGACCTGAACGGCGCGCACCACGAGGGCGTCGACTATGTGCAGGTGGCCCAGCGCAGGGGCTGGCGCGAGTCTGCCGCAACGGCGTACCTCCATCCGTTGCGCAAGCGGGCCAACCTGCGGGTACAACTCAAGACCCGGGTTACCCGGGTCCTGTTTGAGGGCAAAAAGGCCAGGGGCATCGAATTTACCAGAGATGGCGGCGGCCGGCCCGGGAGGGTAACGGCGCGGGCCGCCGTGATAATGTGTGCGGGCGCGGTTGCCTCGCCCAAGATCCTGCAACTGTCCGGCATCGGCGCTGGACCGGCCCTCAAGCGGTCAGGCATCGCCTGTATCACACACTCGCCCGGCGTCGGCAAAAACCTGCAGGAGCACCCCGGCGTCCGTTATTCGTTCGAGGTTGCCGGGGACACCCTGGGAAGCCGGACGGGACCGTTGCATAACCTGGTGCAATTGTTCACGTTCCTGGTCAGCGGGAAGGGATTGCTGACAACACCGATTGCCCACGCACACGCGTTTATCCGCACCCGTGAGGAGTTGAAGACGCCCAACATTCAGGTCACCATGGCCCCTTTTCATATAGAAATCGATGAGAACAAAGCTGCCCTCAGCAGGCAGAAGATTGCCGGCGGCGCGGTCGGCCTGATGCAGACACGAAGCAGGGGCGAGCTTGTATTGCGTTCTCCCGACCCATCAGACCCACCCCGGATTCATTACCCCATGCTCACTTCTGAAGACGATATCGAACAACTCATCGACGCCTGCCGGATTGCCAGGAAGATCACGGAACAGCCTGCCTTTGCCGGTTCCCTGGGACGTTGGCTTGACCCGCCGGACGAGGTATTTGCCGGAAACGGACTGCGGCAGTTTATTAAGGATACGGCGTTTCCCATGTACCACCCGGTCGGGACCTGCCGGATGGGGAATGATCCGGACGCCGTTGTCGACCCGGAATTAAAGGTCAGGGGTGTCGGCGGACTATGGGTCATCGACGCGTCCGTCATGCCGACCCTGGTAACCGGCAACACCAATGCCACGGTGGTCATGATCGGTGAGAAAGGGGCAGAGCTTGTGCGTAATGCTTTGAACACACGGGAGGGAGCGGCGTGAGATCGGCAACCGGCAGAACTTCCCTGTTGGCCTACATGTTGCCTGCCGTTCCGCTGGCCATGCTGGGAATGCCGTTAATCATTTATGTGCCGCCGTTTTACGCCGCGGAACTTGGCCTGGAACTGGCCGCGGTAGGGGGCATATTCTTCATTGCCCGCGCCTGGGATGCCATCACGGACCCTCTTATCGGTTTTTTCTCCGACCAGACCCGTGCTTCCTGGGGGCGCCGCAAGCCCTGGATCATTACCGGGACACCGCTGCTGATGGTCACCCTGTACCTGTTTCTGAGCCCGCCCGTCAGCGTCAGTAAAACCTACCTGTTCGTCGTGGCGCTGGTATTTTACGTCGCCTGGACTACGGTACAGATACCTTATTTGTCCTGGGGCGCGGAATTGTCCCGTGATTACGCGGCGCGGACCCGGATCAACGGATACCGTGAAACCGGGACGATGATCGGGGTAATCCTGGCGACACTGCTTCCGGTGCTGTTCCTGAGAGAAGAGAACCCGGCGCTGCGGGACATATTGTGGGTCTATGTCGCGTTTTTACTGGTCCTGATCCCGCTCAGCGTGTTCACGGCGGCGGCTGTGACGCCGAAAACCCCGTTTGTCGAGTCCGGCAGGCACGGTTTGCTGCCCACGCTGAAACTCCTGTCGGGGAACAAACCGTACCTGCGCCTGGTAATCGGCATATTTTTTCTCTGGCTCGGCGGCAGCGTGATGAACGCTTCGCTGATATTCACGTTCGAGCATATCCTGGAGATGCCGCGTTCGGCATTCCTGAAGTTCGTATTGATACAGTACGTCATCGGCATTCTCTGCCTGCCGCTGTGGGTCAGGTTCGGCAACCGTTTTGGCCGGCACCGGGCCCTGGTCTGGGGCGGCTTCGGCTACCTGGCAGTGCAACCCCTGTACCTGCTGGTGGCCCCCGGTGACTTTTCGCAGTTGTTACTGGTTGCCCTGGTGCACGGGCCGATCATATCGGTGATCTGGGTCATGCCGCCGGCGCTGGTGGCGGATACGATCGAGTACGGCATGATGAAGGGCGGCAGCGATGATGCGGCCATATACATGGCCGTCTACAATTTCATCGTCAAGGTCGCGTTTGCCGGCGGTGTGGGGATTGCGCTGCCGCTGCTGGGAGTCCTGGGGTTTCAGCCCATGGGCGGGAACGACGTTCAGGCGCTGCAGGGTCTTGCGTTCGTTGGGCTGTTCCTCCCCGGTATCATAGGCTTTGCCGGCGCCCTCATCCTCTACAACTATCCCATCAACAAGCACCGGCACGGCGTAATACGGCGCTGGCTGGCCAGGAAAAACCTGATGCCTGGCTAGTGTTAAAAAATTTATGGGTGTCCTGGATTTACCTGGACTAATTCGGGACAACCATAAATTATATCAGCCTGGATTTTCCGCCGGTCTCCCGATGGGGTGCTGGTAGAGATAGACTGAATCTATCCTGGCCTGGTCGTCAAAACGGACAATCAACTCAATCGTCAGCTTGCGAATAATGCCGTTTGCGTCATGGCTCCGATAGTTTTTCCTCCATGTTCCATGTCCGGTAAGAATTGTTGCGCCGAACGACCAGGCAGACAGCACATCACCGGCGACGAAAACAAGGTCGGGGAAAGACTCCCAGATGCCGGAAAAATACCCGGATAATCCGTTATGTCCTGCTTCGGCTTCTGCAACTCCCCACGCTTTGACGTCTTGCGAGAACATGGACATAACCTCTGTCATTCGTAACGCGGGGTCGTGAATCCGGTTGGCCGCTGCGACCAGGGCCTTGATACGTTCCTCTACTTTTTGGGCGGACAGGCCGGGCCCGTTGAGCTGTTTCGCAAGGAGTGCTCCCTGTTCTCTTCCCCGCGCGCCCAGTAATTGCCCCATGCGATAGGCATGGTCGTGGTTCGACCAGCGCCTGATAATCCGGTTATGTTCATTAAATTCAAAAAAAGTGAACCCTCTTATCGCAGCCAGTTTGTCCTCATAGTAAACACCGTCAAAACTGCCATTCAGGGTAAACAGGGAATGGTAACGCTGAGCCGCCATATTTCCGGCCACCACCAGCGTGTCCGTCACCAGCGAGCCGTCATCGAAATTTTCGAATACCGGTTTATAGTGTTGTTTAACGTACTCCAGATCCGCCGGGCCTGATTCAAGCAACCCGTAAGCCTGGAGTTCCCCGGCGAATAACTTCATATAATCGTGGTAAGCCTTGTTCCTGTCCGGGAGATTGATGGTGTTATCCATTTCCTGCATCAACAGTCGCGTGGTCTCGCTTTTCTCCGTCCATGTTGCTTCCGCTTCTGCAAAAGAACCTACCAGACAGGCCGGCAGGAAAAGTAAAACAACAAGCCGGTGATACGCCATGGACTAACAGGAGGGAGCGAACTGTTGCAGTTCGCCCCCATCAAAATGCCGCGAAAATAAAATCAGAAACGGAAAGTACCGGTTACCCCTACGAACCGGGGTGAACCATAGTGTGACCAGAGCGTTCCGAGCGGGGTGCCGGGCGGAGAGAGTATTGCCCCGTCAAACGGAATGGCAAAATCACTGTATTTATACCTTTCATCCGTGCAGTTACGGCACCACACCGCGAGTTCCCATTTGCCGTCGGGCGAATTCACGCCGCCCCGAACACTCAGCAATTCATGTGCTTTCTGGGTGCGGGCGGGATCGGGTTCCGTGAAGGAAAAGTATTCGCTCCGGAAAAACAGGTTGCCGTTGAGGAAGAAGTTCCAGCCGCCGTCACCTATGGGAAGGCTGAGGTTAGCGCCCAGGTTACCGGTAATGTCGGATGCGAAAGGGAGATCCTCGCCGCCCATCGGCGGCAGTCCCGCTGTTAATGCCGGCGCATTATCGTCAAAATCCGCATCCAGGAATTGCACTGCGAAATAAACGTCCAGGTAATCGGTTGCGGCAATATTCACGTCTGCCTCAATGCCTTGCGAGGTTGCGCCTGACACATTGATGACCTGAAAAGAACCGTCCGGTCTCAGGGTCTGTAGTTGCAGTCCTGCAAACTCCGTTTTCCAGAGAGAAGCATTTAACCGCATCCGGTTGTTGAACAGCGTACTTTTGAAGCCGATTTCGTAATGGTCGGCAAATTCCGGCTCAAATGTAGGATCGCCCGGCGGGAAAGCACAGAATGGCGATGCAGGCACCGGCGTGCCTCCCGGAGGACACCCGAATACCGGGTGGCCGAATCCCAGCGCATTACCCGCCGCATCCCGGTTCAGGCTGATGCCGCCAGATTTATAGCCGCGGCTGTAGGTGAAAAACCCCATGACATCATCGGTCACCCGGTACTGGATACTGGCCGTGCCCGTGGCTTCACTGTCTTCCCGTTTGGCGTCGAAATCATGTACCACCGCCAGCGGCAGGTTATTGAAAGGCGCCATGGCGTTACCTGTCTGGCCCCTGTGGCTGGCGTTCTTGTCGTCATTGGTGTACCGGACGCCGCCTGTCAGGGACAGCTTGTCATTGAGGTCGATGGTGATATGCCCGAAACCTGCTATCGTATCCACTTCCTGGCTGAACTCATCATAGAAAGCCCGGCCTGGTATGTTGCCGAACAAGCCGGGGGCAAAAAACGGAAACGAAGTGATTTGCGGTCCCCAGACAAATTCCCGGGTGCGCCGGACCTTCTCGCTGGCATAATAGAATCCCACTACCCAGTCCAATGACCGGCCGATACCGATGTCCTCACTCACCCCGGCAATACGTAATTCTTCCGATACGATGCTCACCTCGGGCAAGGTGTCCGTATTGGTCAATATATCCACGCCGGTGAAGTCATTGTCCTTGGTATTCAGGTCCTGGTAATCCCGGTACGCAGTGATGGAAGTTACAGTAATATCACCCAGTTGCCAGTTGATCTCACCGGATATGCCGAAGTCCTCGGCATCAAAGATCAGGTCGCCGTTAGCGGCTACACGAAGGTCGTTCACATCGGGAGGGTCTATAACATTGGAGCCAACAGCGGCAGCCAGGGGCGCATTCACCAGGGGGTTAAGCGGGTTGTTGCTGTTCCTTACCGGCCAGCAGCAGTTTTCATCCACTTCACTGTAGTCGGCGATAACCCGGATGTTCAAATCGGCGCTCGGCTCCCACATCAACTGGCCGCGAATCGTGAAACGGTCCCGGTCATTGAGGTCCTCGCCGTTTGCGTTATCAAGATAACCGTCTCCGTTATGCCAGGAAGCGGCGATACGGGCCGCGAAGTTGTCCTGGACAGGCACGTTGATTACGCCTCTCACCCTGACCTGGTCATATTCCTGGTAGGTTACTTCGGCAGAGCCCTCCACCCCATCAAACGAGGGTTTGTTCGTTATGAAATGGACTACGCCGCCGGTGGTGTTCTTGCCGAATAACGTACCTTGCGGCCCTTTCAAAACTTCTACCCGGTCCAGGTCAAGCAGGTCGCTGCTCGCCACCAGGCCGGAACGGCTGATATATACGCCGTCGATAAAAGTACCGACAGTCGGTTCGAATCCCATGTTGAAAACTGAAGAACCCAGACCCCGGATGGCGAACGCCGCGCCCTGGCTGGGCGGATCCACGCCCCTGACTTCAAGCGCAGGCACTGTCGCACGCAGGTCATATACATCCTGGACGATATTAGCCTGCAGATTTTCCCCGCTGATGGCCGTTATTGAGATGGGCACGTCCTGGATGGACTGTTCGCGTTTCTGGGCGGTCACCACAACCTCTTCCAGCACCGCCTGGGCGCCGGACACGGTGGAAACCAGCATGAGAAGGAAACCGGGTATAACAGGCAATAGATACTTTTTATCCACAAGAACCCCCGTATAGACAAGACTACTCAGTATTTATTCTAGTACCATATCCTAGCAGAAATTTATGCAATGCCGCATTTTCCCTATGCAGGATAACCGATGAATCAAAGGGGTCAGACAGAACAGATACCGATGCATGCTAAACTGTTTCCCAACGGTAGGGGCGACAGGAACGATGGTGTACAGGTGTAAAGAATGACAAGGCAAAAAGCGACAAACGTACATTGGCATGACGGAGACATCACCCGCGCCGACCGCAACCGGTTCCTGGGACAGAAGGGGGCGACACTCTGGTTTACCGGCCTCTCGGGCAGCGGCAAGAGCACCATAGCGGTCGCGCTCGAGGCGTCCCTGTACGAACTCGGAAAACTGAGTTACCGGCTGGACGGCGACAACATCCGCATGGGCATAAACCGGAATTTAGGCTTCTCCGCGGAGGACCGGACCGAGAACATCCGGCGCATCGGCGAGATCTCGAAACTGTTTGTGGATGCGGGACTGCTGGTCCTGTCCGCCTTCATCAGCCCGTACCGGGCGGACCGCGACCGGGTGCGCGAACTGCACCGGGAAGCGGGGTTCGACTTTATCGAGATACACGTGGACTGTTCCCTGGAGACCGCGGAGCAGCGCGACCCCAAGGGTCTGTACAAAAAAGCCCGGGCAGGGGAGCTCAGGAACTTTACCGGGATCGACGATCCATATGAAGAACCCGAAAAACCGGAAATCCATCTCCGCACCGACCGGATGTCGCTGGAGGAAGAGGTCGGCATTATCGTCAGGTATATGAAGGATAAAGGAATTATCGAAATCGATTAATATTTGGGGTCAGAGTAAAAACTCCGTAAGTTTGTTCTATAGCCCCACACTCTCT
Source organism: Gammaproteobacteria bacterium (assembly GCA_965243115.1). Taxonomy (GTDB): domain Bacteria; phylum Pseudomonadota; class Gammaproteobacteria; order Eutrophobiales; family Eutrophobiaceae; genus JAAXHV01. Next base: position 1,155,977 of record CBDEUD010000003.1, read on the forward strand.
CAGAGTTTTTACTCTGACCCCAAATATTGTTTTCACACACCTGGCTTCGGTATCTGCCCCAGGCTGTCCAGCAGGGTAACGAAGCGCGTCAGCTTTTCCTTTTGCCAGGCCTCCACATCCATGTTGCGGAAATCGTAATAGCCCCGGCCTTCGCGCAGGCCCTTGCGCCCGTCCTCCATCATCCGGGTGACCTCCTCGGGCGGGGCGTGGCGCGGGGAATCCAGCGCCCTGGACAGGTAATGGCCGGCGTAGTAGAGGATATCCACCCCGCCCCAGTCGATAAATTCCATTACCCCCAGGGTCGCATAACGCGGGCCGAAGCCGTGGGTAATGGCCTTGTCCAGCTGTTCCGGCGTGGCCACGCCTTCTTCCACCATGCGGCAGGCTTCCGCCATCAGCAGGGATTGCAGGCGCGGGATGATATATCCCGGCGCCGCCGAACACCGTACCGGCACTTTTCCGATTGCCTCGTACAAGGCAATGACGTCTTCCACCACACGCTCGGCGGTATCCGGGGACGGGCTGACCTCCACCAGCGGTATCAGGTAGGCAGGGTTGAGAAAATGCGTGTTCAGGAAACGGTCGGGCCGCTGCACCCACTGCTTGAGTTCGGTCACCAGCATGGATGAGGTGGTCGAGGTCACGATGGCATCCTCGCGCACATGCCCGCCGATCAGCTCGAGTGCGTATTGTTTCGCGTCCCGGGTCTCCGGTACCCCTTCGATGACGATATCGGCTGCGGCAAGCTCGTCGACTGCGCTCGCAAGCGGCATGACCTGAATGAGTTCAAGGATTTTTTTTACCTGTGCACCCGTGATATGACCCAGCCCGGACAGGAACATCAGGTTTGCTTCGACTTCCGCCAGTGCGCTATCGACCAGTTGGCTGAACCCTGTCCCGTCGCGCTCCTTGAGGTCAAGCAAAGTCACCGGATAGCCCGCGTAGGCAAACATGTGGGCGATGCCCCTGCCCATGCGCCCGGCGCCTGCGGCCAGAATACGCCTGTCCGCCATCAGATCCCTTGGTGCAGCAATTCAACCAGGGCGTTGCGGTCCATACCGGCAAGGCCGAGGTTTCCCAGGGTGCGGCCCGTCTTACGGAAATCCCGTCCCGTTATTGCCGAACCGAGCGCCAGCAGGCCGCGGGACACGGATGCGTCCAACCCATGGTAATCGGCGCACGAGACCAGCAGGGCCAGCCCCAGCTCCATGTCTTCGGTCATGTAGCGGTGGTTTACCAGGTCGATGTATTCGCGCCAGTCCGCGCTGTCCGTCAGCTTTTCATGGGCGGCATTGCCGTACATCCACTCGTCGCCGTCCAGGCTGTAGTGGTCGGCCAGGGGGAAATGGGGCGGGGCGTAGCCGAATGCCTCGCGGATGGCGATCCGCTCCGCGTCCAGCGCATCCGTCACCCGGCGGATCGCGGGTTGTGTGCCCTCATTATGAATGTCCCACTTGTCGAAGTGTTCCATGGGACCGGCGTTCATCATGATCAACGGCGGGTGAATAATGGGACCGGCATTCATCAGGGCGCCGCTCAGGGCGTCTTCGATGCGCTCGATGACCGGGTACGCCTGTTCCAGTATGGGAAAGGCATGAGCCGAATTTTTCGCCGGGAACACGCCGGTGGGCAGGCGGGTGGCGTAGGCGCTGACCGCGACCAGGTTGGCTGCGCGTTTCCTGGCCAGGTAAGGCAGCGTACCGGTTTCGGCAAAAGTCACATCAGCGGGGTTGCCGGCGTCGCGCATGGCTTTGGCAAAGATGTAGCTGCCGAAAGTGCCCGGCGGGAGATAAACCACCTGGCCGTCGCTTAAATGGGGCGCCATCGCGGTTGCCAGGGATGCATGGGTCAGTGCCGGCAAGGGAATTACGATCAGTTCCACCCCGGCGACCGCATCAGCGAGATCGGTGGTCACATGGTGGATCTCCACCTCCCGTTCCCCGTTGCTGTCGAGCAGATTAACGAACCCGGACTGTAATACCGGTTCGAACGCCTCCACGTCACGGCGCCAGAAACGCACCCGGTGGCCTTGTTCGGTGAGTGTTGCGGCCGCGGCATAGGAACCGTGTCCGCCGCCAAGAACGGCTAACTCCATCATTATTCTCCTGTTACGTTACAAGATGCGTGGAGACGGGCACACTCCGCTCCCATGGGTGATGGAGCGGTCAGTATTCAATACGGGATGCCTTTTCCATCAGTTTGTCAATCATACCGTTAAACGTTTCCAGTTCTCCAGCGGTTAAATCAGACAACAACTTCGCTTCGTAATCCCTGGCGATGGGCATCACTTCATCGTAGACGGATAACCCCGTCTCGGTTAGCCGTAATATAGAACGGCGCCTGTCCCTGTCATCCACATCCCGGTTGATGAGGTGGCGTTTCAGCAGCCGGGCCACGGCGCGGGAAACAACGGATTTTTCGATTTTCGTGCGGCGGCAGACTTCATCCGCAGATATGTCCGGGTATTCCGCCAGGATCATCATGATACGCCACTCCGGCATGGAAATGGCGAACTTGTCCCCGTACACGGCAGCGATGGCGCCGCTGACGGCATTCGACAGCAGGGACAGCCGGTAGGGCAGAAATGATTCCAGTTGCAGGGGTTTACGATGTTGCAAAGCGGTTGGTTCCGGAAATACGTCGGTTTATCGGGTAAATTGCGATGGTACACCACGTGCTGTTATCCACAAAATACTTGACAATAGTTGTTAAAGCAACTAATATTAGTTGTGTGAGCAACTATTTACCGGGACAAGAGCTGAATCCATGAATGATATCCATAACCCCATGGGCACCGACGGCTTCGAGTTTATCGAATACACCGCGCCGGATCCGGAACTGCTGCGCAGCCTGTTTGAAAAAATGGGTTTCCCGGCAACGGCGAAACACCGCAGCAAGAACGTGACCCTGCATTGCCAGGGCGATATCAATTTCATCATCAACGCCGAGCCGGACAGCTTCGCCCGGCGTTTCGCCCAGCAACATGGACCGTCCATCTGCGCCATCGCTTTCAGGGTCAGGAACGCGGCCGCGGCCTACGCCCGGGCGCTCGATCTCGGCGCACAAGGGGTTGAGAGCACACCGGGTCCGATGGAACTGAATATTCCCGCCATAGAAGGAATCGGCGGCAGCCGCGTGTACCTGGTCGACCGTTACGGGGACAGGACCATCTACGACGTGGATTTCGTCCCTCTGGAACTCCAGGGGACGGATTTCAAATCCGTCCCCGAACACACCGGCTTGACCTGCGTGGACCACCTCACCCACAACGTCCGGCGCGGCAACATGGACAGGTGGGCCGGGTTCTACGAGACGCTGTTCAACTTCCGCGAACTGAAGTACTTCGATATCGAAGGGAAGCTGACCGGCCTGAAAAGCCGCGCCATGACCAGCCCCTGCGGCAAGATACGCATCCCCATCAACGAGTCCGCCGACGACAAGTCACAGATAGAAGAATACCTGAGCGAATATCGCGGCGAGGGTATCCAGCACGTCGCCCTGGCAACGGAAGACATCTATGCGACCGTGGATGCATTACGCCGTCACGACGTGGTATTTCAGGATACCCCCGGCAGTTATTACGAAAGGGTCGATGCGCGGGTGCCCGGTCATGGAGAAGACCTGGAAGCGCTCAGGCAGCGCAGGATTCTGATTGACGGCGCCCCTGCCGATGACCGGGGCGTATTGCTGCAGATCTTCACCGGGAACGTGATCGGGCCGATTTTCTTCGAGATCATCCAGCGCAAGGGCAATGACGGCTTTGGCGAGGGTAATTTTCAGGCCCTGTTCGAATCCATTGAACTGGACCAGGTCCGGCGCGGCGTACTGGTTGACAGGGGGGCATAGACAAGATTCACAGTGGGGGACGGATTTAAATCCGTCCCCGGAGAATTTACGCAGGGACGGGCCCGGATGCGCCCCCGGGATCCGGTTAACGCCTGCCGGCGCTGCCTTTCGTTACGGAGGGCAGTTCACCGAACAACTGGCAGTAATCCCGGGAAAAGCGTCCCAGGTGCCAGATGCCCCATTTGGCGGCGATATCCCCCAGGGTTTCGTATTGCGTCGCGAGAATTTCCCGCCTGATATTGTTGAGGCGGAATGCCCTGATATACCTGGCCGGGCTCATCCTGATGTTCTCGTTGAATACGTATTCCAGCGTGCGCCTTGACACCGTCAGTTCTTCACACAACTTTCCGACCGTCAATTCTTCGCATACGTTGTCCTGGATCAGGTCGAGCGCATCGTGGAACAGGCGGTGATGTCTATTCCTTGTGCGCAAACCGGGATTAACAATGCCGCCGTCTTTTTTCATGAAAAATACCGAACAGATGGTTTCCAGCAGCGTATCTTTCAGGACCGCCAGTTGATGCGCGCTCTGCAGGGACAAATGCACGTTATCTGCGCCCGTCTGGAAATCGTCCAGCAGTGAAACCAGGGGCCGGGTTTCCTTTTCATTGCCGATGAGCTTGTACGGGATAAGGTCCGGGTCGAACAGGATCTGGTCTTCGTATTGAGACTGAAGCGCATGCTTGAGCAGGTCGCAGGACACGTGGATGATGCAGATTCTCATGTCGGGTGAAGAAATACCCTCCATGACCGACCCGGGAGGCAGAATGAATGCGGCGCCTTTAGGAAAGGGTTCGTTGTTCAATACCAGGGTCCTGTCGGTATGCATCAGCAGTCCGATGGCATAATAATTATGCGGGACCACGGCATTCTGGTACAGCACCTGGTTGGTCGATTCAAAAAACAGGCTGAGCTCGGCATCCATGTCGCAGGTGGTGAACGTGCCGGAAAACGGGCCCTTGCTGATCTGCTGGTAGGATTGCCCGTAACCGGTGAGCCGCGCCGCCTGCTCGTCGATGTCGCGGTGATGAAGTTTCTCGATGGAGGGCATTTTTGCGCAAATCGGATAATTCATCGCACGTATTCACCAAATCTGTTTGAAAAATACGTCTTTCTTGCGCATCGGGGATAACACTCCATTAATTCAAGCAGTAATACTATCCGTTGTCAAATACTGTAAATTCTTCTGAATTGGGGGCAGTTATGATTGGAAAACAGAGCATCGCTCACACCCGACGGTGGGTAACTTTATTGCTGTCGTGCGCGCTGGCAGCGTCTCCTGTACAGGCGCAGGTAATTGAAGAGATCATCGTCACCGCGACCAAGCGCGAGACGAGCCTGCAGGACACGCCCATGTCCATCACGGCCCTCGGCGAGTTCGAACTGCAGCGTATCGGCGCCGAGGGGATATTCGACTACGGCGTCAAGATCCCGAACCTGGGCTTCAGTAACGAGGCCGATGGCCGTTTCAATTCGGGGTCTCCAGCGATCCGCGGCGTGGCGGGCGGCGGTGTGGTCGGCGCGACGGGCTTTTATATCGATGATATCCCGGTGCCGGAATACATGAACCCGCGGGTCTCGGATATTTCCCGGGTAGAGGTATTACGCGGACCGCAGGGCACACTTTACGGGGCGCGTTCCATGGGCGGGACGGTGCGCGTCATCACCAAACAGGCGGACGCCGACGAGTTCGGCGGCTATTTCGGGGCATCCCTATCGGACGTCAAGGAGGGAGACGTCAACTGGCGGGTGGACGGCAGCGTGAACGCGCCGATCGTGGAAGGCGTGCTGGGCGCCCGTGCGCTGTTTTACTACGCACAGAATTCCGGCGTGTTCGACCGGGTACATATAGCCGGTTCCAACAGGCCCGCGTTCAACACGGTGAATAACGTCGATGACGATGAGTTTTACGGCGGCGCCATCTCGCTCGTGTGGAATGCTGCGGACAACATCAGCATCCGGCCCCGGTTCATGTACCAGCGCACCGATTCGGATAACCTGCCCCTGGCCGACCTCTCCCCGGGCAATTTTGACGTGCCCCGGCATAACAACATCAAGGAACCCGGCGAGGAGGAATGGTGGCTGGCCAGCGTGACCGTGAATATCGATACCGGGTTTGGCGAGATCGTATCCACCACCGCGGGGTTCGACCGGAAGATCGAGGAGTACGAGGACCAGACCGGCACGCTGGACGGGTTGCTGTTTGCGGCCAGCGGGTTGCCCGAGCCCCATATACCCAGCTTTGTCTACGAGGAGGAGGAAGACACCTCGTTCGTGCATGAGACCCGGCTGATCGCCGATTTCGGCGACCTGCCGGTTGCCGGTGCGGCCATGACGCTGGGCGTGTTCTACGAGGACCGGGAGCATATCCTCAATTATCCGCCGTCCTTTGCGCCCGGCATCAATGCGCAGTTCACCGGCATACTGAATTCGATTCTGAGCGGCATTGTCCCCGGGTTCCCGGTGCCGGTGCCGCCCGGCCTGCTGGGATCCGACCTGGTGTTCCATACTTACGACGACAAGGATACCGAGGAAATCGCGGTATTCGGCGAGTTGACGCTGAGGCTGAGCGACAGCCTGAGGTTGACCGCCGGTGCGCGCTGGTCGGAGACGACGATAGACTTCAGCGCCGACCGCGGCGGCTTCGTCAACGGCGGTCCGGCGATTGTCATGCCTCCCACGCGCAGCAGTTCCAGGGTCGTACCCAAGGTGCTGATGGAACTGGATGTGACCGAGGACCTGCTGGTATACGCTTCCGCATCCAAGGGTTTTCGCGAGGGTGGCGTAAATATGCCCGTGCCCGTGGCCTTCTGCGCCGCTGAACTCGCCGACCTGGGTATTACCAACGAGGACGTGGCCACGTTCGATTCCGATTCGCTGTGGAATTATGAACTGGGCATGAAGACATCGTTGTTTGACGACCGGGTGAACCTGAACGTGTCCGCGTTCAATATCAACTGGGACAATACCCTGCAGACGAACCGCCTGGCCTGCGGTTTCCAGTACGTGGCCAATTCCGGTGAGGCTAAAAACAAGGGCGTTGAAGTCGAACTGCAGGCGGCGCCGGTGGAAGGTCTGAACATTTCCATGGGTTTCGGCTACACTGACGCAGAGATAACCAAAGGCGATCCTTTAATAAGAACGATGAAAGGTGATCGAATCCTGCAGGTGCCGGAGGTAACTTTCAATGCGGCTGCCGAATACAGTTTTCCCCTGTTTACGGACTGGGAAGGGTATGTGCGCGGTGATTATTCGTACTATGACGACAGTCTCAGCGCCAATAACGTAAGCGGTACGATACCGCCACGGGTAAGGGATTCGTTCGAGTTGCTGAATTTCCGCATCGGCGCGTTCCAGGCAGGCAGTTGGGACGTGGCGCTGTTCGTCAAAAACGCGACCAACGACCACGCCAACCTGTCCGATAACCGCTCCATCGCGGCGGAAAAACCGGGACGGCCGCGCATCGTCACGAACCGTCCGCGCAGTTTCGGCATCGAGGTCCGCAAGGACTTCTGATGAAAAAGCAACTTGTCCTGTCCGATGAATTAACGCTCTCTTACGTAGAACACGGCGCGGGCAAGCCGGTCATTTTCATCCCCGGGTGGACCTATACGACCAGGGTGTTTGCCCGCAACCTGCCGGTATTCGCCGAACATTACCGGGTCCTGGCTTATGACCCGCGCAGTCATGGCGATTCGAGCGTCACGGCAGACGGTAACAACTACGACCGGCACGGGGCTGACCTGTATGAATTCATCACCCGGCTGGGAATAGAGAACTGTATCATCGCCGGCTGGTCCATGGGCGTATCTGCCGCCTATTCGTATTTCGAAAAGCACGGCACCGGTAATGTACGTGGGTTTATCAGTATCGACGAACCGCCGAAAATCATGAAGCAGAACGGTTCGGACTGGGGCGAGGGAGAGGAAGCGGAACTGCACGCCGGGCTCGGCAAGATGAAGGAACACGGGCATTTGAAATTTTTTGAGCACTACCTGTACCATTGTTACATCGGTACCCCGGAGAGCATGTTCGTACAGGAGATGCTGAATGATGCCGCCAGGACCCCGGAGCACGTTGCCTTTGAGTTGATCAGGAGCAGTTTTGACCTGGACTACCGGGAGGTTGCCCGCAGGATCGACAGGGAGATACCCGTCATGCAGGTCGTACGCGAGGACTGGCGAGTGGCAGCCGGGCAGTGGATAGACGATAATCAACCGAATGCGAGAATTTATCACATGCCGGCCCACCTTTCTTTCCATGAGTTTGCTGAAGATTTCAACACGCAGGCGCTTGAGTTTTGCGACAGGTGTTACCGGGGAGACAGGGGACGGATTTAAAATCCGTCCCCGTTACCCGACACCCGGGGAGGACATTCCTCCCGACCCCTCGTTCAGGGATAGACCATGAACCTCGCGGAGGAACTCCTCACCGCTCTGAAAGGCTACGGAGTCAAGGAGATTTTCGGTATCCCGGGTGATTTCGCACTGCCGTTGTTCAAGGTCATCGAAGAAAGCAAAATCCTGCCGCTGTACACCCTGAGCCATGAACCTGCAGTAGGGTTTGCCGCCGATGCCGCGGCGCGCTTTCATTCCAAACCCTCGGTGGCGGCGGTTACCTACGGGGCCGGCGCATTCAACATGGTCAACCCCATCGCCGCGGCCTACGCGGAAAAATCGCCGGTTATCGTCATATCCGGCGGTCCGGGGCTGGCGGACAGGTCCACCGGCCTGTTGGTGCACCACCAGGCCAGGCAACTCCATTCCCAGGTACAGGTGTACAGGGAAGTAACCTGCGACCAGGTGATCCTGGAGGACCCGGCGCAGGCGCCGGAACAGATCGCCCGGGCGCTCAAGAACTGCATTATCGAGTCCCGTCCCGTTTACATCGAAGTACCGCGGGACAGGGTCTTTGATGACTGCGACCCGGTTCCCGTACTGCCGCTGACCAGTGACTGCGACGCCGATGCCCTGGATGCCTGCACGGACGAGATCATCGATGCCCTGGAACGGGCCCGCTCCCCGGTGCTGATGGTGGGTGTGGAGATACGCCGCTACGGGCTGGAGCAGGACGTTGCCCTGCTGAGCCGGAAACTGGGCATGCCGGTAGCCACGACCTTCATGGGCAAGGGACTGCTCGCAGGACAGCCGATAGACTTCCGGGGCACCTACATGGGGATAGCCGGTGAGCAGGCGCTGACCGGACTGGTCGAGTCCTCCGACGGCCTGTTCCTGCTCGGCGTATTGCTGTCCGATACCAATTTCGGCATCTCGGAGAAAAAGATCGACCTGCGCAGGACCGTGCTGGCCTGCGACGGTTCGGTGTCCCTGGGGTTTCATACGTACCACAACATCCCCCTGCAGGAACTGGTGCTGGCCCTGAACAACAAGCTGCCGGACCGGCCGCAGCGGGAGGCTGCCTTGTCTGACCTTCCAACAGGCCTGGCGATAACGGATACGCCCGTCGCCCCGACCGATATCGCCACCGCCGTCAATGACATGTTCCACCGCTATGGCGCGCTGCCCATCGCCTCGGACATGGGCGACTGCCTGTTCACCGCCATGGATATGGAATACACCGAACTGGTGGCGCCGGGCTACTACGCCACCATGGGCTACGGTGTGCCCTCCGGCCTGGGGGTACAGGCCGCAACCGGCCGGCGCCCCCTCATCCTGGTAGGGGACGGGGCATTCCAGATGACCGGGATGGAACTGCTCAACTGCCGGCGTTACGGCTGGAACCCAATAGTGCTGGTTTTCAACAACAGCAGCTGGGAGATGCTGCGCGCGTTCCAGCCCGAATCCGGGTTCAACGACCTGGACAAGCTGGACTACGCCGCAATGGCAGACACCCTGGGAGGCCGCGGCCACCCGGCCGGTACGAAAAAAGAGCTGCACACCGCCCTGGAGCGGGCCTTCGAGGATGAATCCTGCTTCCAACTGATCGACATCAGCCTTGAGCGCGGCCTGATGTCCAATACCCTGAGCCGGTTCGTGGCAGGCTTCAAGGAGATGCGGAAAAAATAATTCGCGGTGTAAAGCGTCGTTCCCCTGCTTCCACCTCGTTACTCCTGCGAAAGCAGAAACCCAACCGTCATTCCCGCGCAGGCGGGAATCCAGTCTTACACATGCTTCCTTAAACAGGCATAATGTCTGCTGTTTTCCACCATAAAGAAAATCTACCTGATCAGAGGTCCCCATGAAAGCCAAAGGCAGTTGCCTGTGCGGAAAAATCTGCTACCAAGTGAACACCACATCCGATGATATCGACCACTGCCACTGCACCTTCTGCCAGAAATACCACGGCGCCGCGTTCGGCACTTATATCGAACCGGTGACGGCGGAAAACTTCACCTGGACGGAAGGTGAGGAACTGGTCGCCCGCTACCAGTCCAGTTCCCACTCCGCCAGGCTGTTCTGCAGCGTATGCGGTTCCGCCCTGGTCGCGGAGATTAACGGCGGCGAGGTGCTGGCTGCAACCGCCGCTACCCTGGACGGCAAGGTTGAAACCGGGCACGCCGCACACATGTTCTGGCAGTCCAAGGCAAGCTGGTGCGAGGTCAAGGACGACTTGCCGAAGTATGACACGTATCCGCCCAGTATGAGCGAATTCACCCCGGAATGACTGGGTTCCGCAATAACCGGGATAAGCCGGGGGCAGTTCGCGTTTCAGAAACTGTCCGTAGTGCCGGACTGGTTCTGGCATGCGTTGCCGCCCTGTTCCTGACATTAGGCGCAGGAGCGCAGGAAGAGCAACCGGCCAAGTTCGCCTTCAGCGCGGTTGATGCGCCGACGAGCACTGCGCCCGCTTCGTTCGGCGGTTACGCCGCCGGCTGCCTGGCCGGGGCGGCACAGCTTGCCGAATCAGGGCCGGACTGGCAGGCGATGCGCCTGTCCCGCAACCGCAACTGGGGCCATCCCGAAATGATTGCATTCATAGAGCGGCTGTCCCGCTCAGCCCGGGTTGCCGGCTGGCCCGGCCTGTACGTGGGCGACATCAGCCATGCGCGCGGCGGGCCCATGGTATCCAGCCACCGTTCGCACCAGATCGGCCTCGACGCCGATATCTGGCTGCGTGCGCCAGGCAGCCTGGAGTTGAGCGTGGCGGAACGGGAGAAGATCAGTTCTCCTTCGGTGGTCGCGTCAAACCGGTTGCGTGTGAATGGTTACTGGACCGAGGCGCACTCGCAGGTCATCGAGGCTGCAGCGCGGGATGACGCTGTCGCCCGCATCTTCGTGAATGCGGCTATCAAGCGGCGCCTTTGTGAAGACAGGGGAGAAGATGATATTGACTGGCTGCGCAAGGTGCGGCCATGGTGGGGCCATGACTCCCATTTTCACGTCCGCCTGCATTGTCCGAATGAAGGCGCGTGTGTTGAACAGGAGTCACCGCCAGAGGGCGACGGCTGCGATGAGGAACTGGACTGGTGGTTTACCGATGAGGCGTTGTATCCGCCACCGCGTGCGCCGGAAGATCAACCACCTGAAATCATGATGGCTGATTTGCCGGCTGCTTGCCGGGGGGTGCTTGAGGGGGAGTGAAAGTGAAGAATTATCTGCCGCAGACTTTTCGGGAGAACGCAAGTGTCATATCCATTCTTGTTCAATATAAATGAGGAATCAAGCCATGGTTCGATGGAACATCACAATCCCCAAAGAAACGGATCAGACTGTTCGGGCCTTTCTCATGCGCAAAGGTGGTAAGAAAGCTGACCTGTCCCGTTTCGTTGATGAAGCCGTCAGATGCCATGTGTTTGATTTAACTGTCCGCCACATCAAGGATCGGAATGCCGAATATGATCAGCGGGAGATCATCGAACTGGTTAATTGTGAAGCGGACGCGGTGCGTGTAGGGCGTCGTTCCTGATATCTATACCACTACCAGTCGGGTTCCTTGTCACATTCTTCGAGGTCGGTCTCCATACCTTCAATGATGGACTCCCGCATACCGGGAATTGAAACCAGGTAGAGGGTTTCATTGATGGCATTCCAGTCCTCCTCTGCGAGAAGTACTGCATTGTTCCTTTTCCCGGTAATAACAATCGGTTCGTGAGTTTGCGATGCTTCGTCAATCAGGTCATATAACCTGGAACGAGCTTCCGCTGCATTCACTATGGTCATGGGGCACCTCCGTTGTCATAACGTACGCTTAACGTACTGCATGTCAAGTTTTGTATCATCCTGCCGCAGGTTCATCAGTGTGATCATCATCAGGTTGGAGGAATAATACATGCAATCATAGGTAATCAGGCCCTTGTTATGTCCACAAAACGTGCAGATAATCACGTTTTACGTGGGAAAAACGTGTCTATCTCCCACGTTTTACGTAGGAAAAACGTGATCGTTTGCACGTTTTCTGGACGTAATGTGGTGTTTGATTGAAATTTGTCTTGATTTAAGCGTCATTTAATGTAGTAACATTAATCATGAAATTGGAATTCGACGCTGTAAAGCCTATGAACGTGAACGATAACTCTGCACAACTAGATTTTAACCCAGATACTGCGCCCGATCTTTCCGAAAACGGTTGGCCGGAGAAGTTTGCAAAATCGAAAGTACGCAGTGGACGTCCTCCAGTTGCCAGCCCAAAGGTCTCGACTACTATCCGTTTATCGAAAGAAGTGCTGGATCACTTTAAGGCCGATGGCCGCGGTTGGCAGACGCGCATCGATGAGGCGTTGCGCGAATGGATTGGAAAGCATGGTGCGGCATAAATTGTTATGTCATACCTGTTGTACTGGCTGGAGAACACGGGAGAACACCCGTTGATCGCCAGTTCAGTCTTCCACTACGAGTTCGAGTTTATTCATCCGTTCGAGGACGGCAATGGCCGGATGGGACGCCTTTGGCAGACCTTGATATTGACTCGCTGGAAGCCACTGTTTGCCGATGTGCCGGTGGAGAGCCTGGTTCACACACGGCAAAGTGAATACTACGAGGCTATCCGGGCATGCTCCGCCAAGGGAGAAAGCACTCCGTTCATCATTTTCATGCTGGAGGCCATACTGGAAGCTGCCCGGGAGTTCATCTCGACCGACCAGGAAAGCGACCAAGTAACCGACTAAGTAGCGCGACTGCTCACTGAGTTGCGGAGTAGCCCCAAAGCCGCGAGAGAATTGATGGAAGCCCTCGGACTATCGCACCGTCCGACTTTCCGTAACAACTACATTCGCCTGGCGCTTGATGCAGGATTGATCGAGATGACCCGTCCCGAGTCACCCACTGCAAGAAATCAGAAGTATAGACTCACGGCATGTTCGCGGGCAGCAAGGTAACGAAACAGACTGAGGAGTTGAGTGGGGAATTTCGAATGAAAACTGAATACATGATTCTCGTTGAGAAAGATAAGGATGGTTACTATGTAGGCAGTGGATAGCGTTACCTAAATGGTAAAAAATAATAGAATCTCCCCTATGCTTTTGATATGATTCATATTACTGGAAACTAAACTATTCGAAAGTGAACAATGCCCCGTAAAGTTCAACATGTTGTGCCTCGAAATGGTAAATGGGCTGTGAGAAAATCCGGCGCCAATCGTGCAAGGCGTACTTTCGACACAAAGAGCGAAGCTATTGAAGTCGCCCGTGAAATCGCTCGGGTTCAGGGTGCCGATCTATATATTCACGGACAAGATGGTCGGATTCAAGAAAGAGCCTCTTTTGGAAGCGACACATTTCCGCCAAAAGGATAGCCACAAAGGTGGTCAACGCTGGCTTTGATCACAATGTTTTTGTGAATTGTCCATTTGATGAAGAATATGTGCCAATACTGCAAGCCATTCTTTTCTGCCTGGTACGATTCGGACTAAATCCTCGTATAGCAACTGAACGAAGTAATGCGGCTGAAGCACGGCTCGATAAGATATATCAGCTTATCGAGTCATCCCGATACTCGATTCACGATCTCAGTAGATGTCAAGCCAGTGAGATAGGGGAACATTACCGACTCAATATGCCGTTTGAGCTTGGTATAGACTTTGGATGCCGCCGTTATGGCAACAAGCCACTTTCAACAAAGGTTATTCTGATACTTGAAGAGGAACGATATCGCTATCAGGCAGCAATTTCCGACCTGGCCGGCAGTGATATAGAAGCACATGGTCGCAAGCATGAAAACGCTGTGAGAAAGGTAAGAAACTGGCTTATTGGTCTAGGTGGATTTGAGCGTGTTGCTACAGCCCATATTTTGTCTGAATATGAAGACTTTCAGATATGGCACTATGAGCAACAGCTTGATGCAGGGTTTTCCGAAGAAGATATTCAGGATTATCCTACTGCGGAACTTCTGCAAGCTATGTACGAGTGGACTGAGAAGGGTAGGCCAAGACAATGATGGATTCGCTTAATTTTCTTTGTCTGATGCTTAGCAGATCGCTTGAATTGTTTCCGGACAGGTAGACTGACCTGAGATAAACTTACCCATTTCAACTATAGAGGTGCCTACGTATCTCGGTACACTAAGTCTATTCAGGAAAATTTCATTAGAACTGGTATCCCGGTTCGCCATGCACGAATAACTTGACACAAACTGCTACCAGTTCGAAGCAGCGATCAGAGCCAGAGAAATTAGTTGTTATTTGTTTTAGCGGGTCCCTAAATTATATTCAACTTGTTAATTACCCTTCTTTTATCCACCCTCTCTAGGACTGTGGGTGCCGTTAATCCTCTGCCCATTCATCATATTCCTCAATGATTGAATCATTCATGTGTGCAAGATGAGAAGTGTCTCTAAGGCTTTCGATGGACTTGTACGATAGAAAAGTACATTTCTCGTAAAGCGGACCCCGATCAAGCAACGAAAATACGGGGCGTCTGATTTCTCGTAGCACCTTTTCCCGATTTTCATCGGGCGCAACTATATGGAGACGAATATCCATATTGGGCTGGAGTGCAAGTAAGTCAGCCATACGTAGCAAACCGGAATACACAGCTGTGGTATCCTCAACCTCAAAGGCTCTAGCCATTGAGCGACCCTTTAACCAGATTATGTCTATCTGTTCAATAGTACGAAGCGTAGTGTCATCGTAGTTTATGGGTAGCACCTCTAAAAATTTCGACTGCTTGTCGGCTGAAAGGTGTTCTAGCACCCGAACTTTGTCGTTGTGGGGCACCCATATCTGAAAGCCCATCTCAATACCAATTTCGGCGATTTTCGCTTGGACTTGGTGTGATCGACGACCTTCTGAAGGCATAGATTCAACTTTTGTGTTGGTTTCACTCAGGACATCATCGTCGTCTTCTGGAACGTCTACTAAAATTTCGCCACTAAGCGTTCGGACCTTAAGGCTGCTAGCGAGACGACGACGATCTTTTGCCGAGAGCGGGAATACAGTCGACTCATCATTCTGTGCTTTAAGCTCTGACAATAAGAATTCGCCGTCAGACTTATCGATTTCGCGCAGAGAGGCGCCACGAAAATTAATGGCTCAGCCTCGACTTCCTTTATCTATACCCTTTGTTTCAGATAAAGCATCCCAAATTCTGTCATTTAACATCGGTAGTGAATACTCTGGTTCTAGAAGGACTATGGGCTCAACCTTAAAGCGGACAACAAATGGATCAGGATCCTCAAAAATTGGCTTATCATCATGAAAGGCGGAAGAGACGATATGCAGAGCTCCACACCATCTTGACAATCGCACCAAGTAGCAAAGGAAAATATCTCCTTCGTTGATACGATTTTGAGCAGCGCGACGTTGCCTAAGTCGAAAACCGCTAATTTTGGCACCGTGCTCGCGAAAAGCAGACCATGTCTCTGGGGTGAACAAATCTAGAAAATACTTCATGAATTCAGGCTATCATTGCCACAGCAATCAATCAATTGTTGATATGCAGGGAGCAATAGTAACCAAATAAAATGGCCTCCTTTGAAGATATCAACATTTACTTCCATTTCTTACCAATCTGCCCCCTCAAAACCCCATCTCCACCACCACCTCCGGCACCACCATCTCCCCCGCGGTCTTCGCCACAATCTCATCGATGCTGACGCCGGGCGCCCGTTCCTTCAGCCAGAACTTCCCGTCATTGATCTCCACGTAAGCAAGATCAGTCACAACCTTATGAATACAGCCGGCCCCGGTCAGGGGCAGGGTGCACTTTGGTAGCAGCTTTGAGTCGCCCCGTTTACTGGCATGGGTCATGGTCACGATAATGTTGTCCGCCCCGGCCACCAGGTCCATGGCGCCGCCCATGCCTTTGATCAGCTTGCCCGGGATCATCCAGGATGCGATATTGCCCTCCACGTCCACTTCGAACGCGCCCAGCACCGTGAGGTCCACGTGCCCACCGCGGATCATGGCAAAGGACTCCGCGGAGTTGAAAATGGAGGCGCCGGTGATGGCCGTCACGGTCTGTTTGCCGGCGTTGATCATGTCCGCGTCCAGTTGCTCGACCGTGGGGAACGGGCCCATGCCGAGCAGGCCGTTCTCCGACTGCAGCATCACCTCCATGCCCTCGGGGATGTAGTTGGCGACCAGGGTGGGGATGCCGATGCCGAGGTTGACGTAATAGCCGTCCTGCAGTTCACGGGCGACGCGCATTGCCAGTTGTTCACGTGAGAGAGCCATAGGATTACTCCGTGAGGGTTTTTTGTTCGATGCGTTTCTCGAAGGTGCCCTGGATGAGCCGGTCCACGTAGATGCCCGGCGTGTGGATGCCGGTAGGCTCCAGTTCACCGGGTTCCACCAGTTCCTCCACTTCGACCACGGTGATCTTGCCCGCAGTGGCTGCCATCGGGTTGAAGTTCTGCGCCGTATGGCGGTAGATGACGTTGCCGTAGCGGTCCGCCTTCCAGCCCTTGACGATGGCGAAATCGCCGGTGACGGCTTCCTCCAGGATGTAATTGCGGCCGTTGAACTCGCGTACCTCCTTGCCTTCGCCTACCGGCGTACCGTAGCCGGTGGCGGTGTAGAACGCCGGGATGCCGGCGCCGCCGGCCCGCATCTTCTCCGCCAGCGTCCCCTGGGGCGTGAGTTCCACTTCCAGTTCGCCGTTGAGCAGTTGTTCCTCGAACAAAGCGTTCTCGCCCACGTAGGAGGACACCATTTTCTTTATCTGCTTGTGTTCCAGCAACAGGCCCAGGCCGAAATCGTCCACGCCGCAGTTATTGGAGATGATGGTCAGGTCGCGCACGCCCATTTCCCTGATGCGGGCGATGCAGCCTTCCGGGATGCCGCACAGGCCGAAGCCGCCGGCGATAACGGTCATACCGTCCTGCAGACCGTCCAGCGCCTCGGCGTAACTGCTTACTGTTTTGTCAAATCCGGACATGGTTGGTACCTCTCATATGTTTGCATCCACCTGGTTTTCCGGGGCCGCGCCCTGGAAAGCCTCCAGTTCCATGCACGCCTGTTCTATTTTGACGAGGCTGGGGAAATCGTCCAGCGAAATTTCGAAGCGGCGGGCATTGTAGATCTGCGGGATCAGGCAGGCGTCGGCGATGGTGACCTGTCCGTCCAGGCAGTAGGGGCCTTGCCGGTCCCTGCCGTCCAGCAGTTGTTCCAGCGCCGTAAACCCCCCTCTTACCCAGTGGTGATACCACTCGTTCCTTGCTTCATCGCCCTGATCCAGGGTGCGTTTCAGGTATTTCAGCACGCGCAGGTTATTCAGCGGGTGGATATCGCAGGCGACCACCAGGGCGATCTGCCGGGCAAACGCACGCGCCTCTATTGATTGCGGGTACAGGGCCGGTTCAGGATACCTGTCTTCCAGGTAATCCATGATGGCGAGCGACTGGCCGATGCTGACGTCCCCATCCACCAGGGCAGGGACGACGCCCTGGGGGTTGATCGCCCGGTATTCGGCCTGGAGTTGCTCACCGCCGTCTTTCAGCAGGTGTACCGGCGCCACCTCGTAATCCAGCCCTTTCAGGTTGAGCGCGATGCGCACCCGGTAGGCTGCCGAGGAACGCCAGTAGCTGTACAGCTTCATTTCATTTTACCGGGGTGGGTGGTATTGAGTGACGACCTGGTCGATCCTGCCGAAGATGGAGGCGCCGTCCTCATCGAACATTTCGATCTCGATGCGGTCGCCGAACTTCATGAACTCGGTCGTGGGCTTGCCATTGGCGATGGTCTCCAGGCACCTGATCTCGGAGATACAGGACGAGCCGTCCTTGCTGCCGACATTGGACACCGTGCCGGACCCGACCACCGTACCCGCCATGAGCGGGCGGGACTTGGCGGCGTGGGAAATCAGCCGGGGCAGGTCGAAGGTATTGTCTACACCGGCGTTGGGCGATCCCAGTTTTACACCGTTCATGATGGAGTGCAGGGGCAAATGGATCTTGCCGCCGTCCCAGGCATCGCCCAGTTCGTCCGGCGTCACGGCGACCGGTGCGAACGCGGTATGGGGCTTGGACTGGTAAAAGCCGAACTGCTTGGCCAGTTCCGCGGGGATCAGGTTCCTGAGCGATACGTCGTTGATGATGGTGATCAGCTTGATATGCGCCTTGGCCTGTTCGGGGGTGATGCCTGCGGGCACGTCATCGGTGAAGATCGCCACCTCGGATTCAAAGTCTATGCCCCAGTCTTCGCTTTCCAGCGGGATGTCGTCGCAGGGGCCGAGAAACACGTCGGAGGCGCCCATGTACATGAGCGGGTCGGAATAGAACGATTCGGGCAGTACCGCGCCGCGTGCCTTGCGCACCAGTTCGACATGAGTGACGTAGGCGCTGCCATCCGCCCAGTGGTAGGAGCGGGGCAGGGGCGCGGCCACCTTTTTCGGATCGAAGTCGAAGGCGTCTTCAACGTTTCCTGCCTGGAGGCGGTTAAAGACTTCTACCAGGGCCGGTTCCGTTTCCGCCCAGTTCTCCAGCGCGGCCTGCAGGGTCGGTGCGATGTCCGGCACTTTGAGTGCCCTGTTCATGTCACGGTTGACTACAATCAGGGTGCCGTCGCGCCCTCCCTCTTTAAGACTGGCGAGTTTCACGGATTATCTCCTCGAAAATTAGTTACATTTGAAACTATACCGTTATCAGGCAGGTCAAGTCAACCAGCTATCAACCGGCATCGATAAGAAAGTTTTGTTCAATATGAACGGTGTTCTTTGAAAACATGGATTTTCTCATTTAAGTGTTGCAAATTAAAATAAACAGCCAGCCTGGTACCGCGTCGATATCAATCTCTTCTTCCTCAAAGGTATCGACATGGCGCGGGATGTTCAGGTTGAAATCATTTTCTGCGATCTCATCAATTCCGGCCAGGTGTGCATATTTGTCAACATTAGACGGATCAACTACCGGCGGCCGCGCCGATTTCATCTTCAAAGTGGTCTGCGCCGATGTAGCGGACATTGACGCCAGGATAAGTTTCAGCGATTTTGTTGGCGAACTTACGGTCGGCTGTGACGAGCATCGACGGTCAGTTTCACCGGTCCCGGTCTTCCCGTAACAGTTTAACGCTGTCGGTTTGAACCTTATCGGTCATGCCGGCAATCTGTTGGGTGTGTCCCCGAAAGTCGGCAATACTGACGCGATGCTCGGCCACTTGGGTCAACATATAACGGATTTCTGCTTCAAGCGAACGCTGATTTGTCCTGGCTTGCGCTTTTAAAGTCTCGATCACGTTATCATCAAGGTTGCGGATGGTCAGGTTTCCCATGTTCTGGTCCACGGTTAATATGCAGGCAATATGCTAGCATATTGCTCTCAGCAAGGCAAATAAATCTGCCGCCTATCCGTTACGGCAAAACTCCGCTACGATCTCGCTGAACCGGTACACATCCTCGAAGCTGTTATACAACGGAATAGGCGCGACGCGGATGATGTCCGGTTCTCTGAAATCGGTGACCGCGCCCTTGTCGGACAGGACTTGCAGCATGCCCTTGGGGTCTTTCCTGAAGCGCAGGGACAGGGTGCAACCGCGGGTTTGTTTTTCCGCTGAGTGCGGGGGCGTCATTACCTCTACGAAGTCCCCGGCGTTTTCTTTCAATAACCATTCCAGGTAAGAGGTGAGCCTTATGCTCTTGTCCCGCAACCTGGGCATGGTCGCCGCATCGAACAGTTCCAGGCTGGCGCGTAAGGCAGCCATCTGAAAGATGGGCGGGTTGGACATGGCCCAGGCTTCCGCGGTCGGGATAGGGTCTATCCTGCGCCGCATTTTGAAGCGGTCCTGCTCTCTTGTGCCCCACCAGCCTTCGAAGCGCGGGATGTCGTCCCTGCCGTGATGTCGCTCGTGGACAAACGCCGCGGCGATACCGCCGGGTCCGGCGTTGAGGAACTTGTAACAGCACCAGACGGCAAAATCGACGTTATTATCATGCAGGTCAAGCAGGATATTGCCGGCGCCGTGGGCCAGGTTGAAACCGACCTTGGCGCCCATCTTATGGCCTAGTTCCGTGATCGCCCGTATATCGAAGCACTGGCCGGAGAGATAGTTGCAGTTGCCCAGAATCACCAGCGCAAGTTCGTCGCCCACTGCCTCGATCTGTTCAAGGACGTCATCATCGTCCATGGCCAGTTGTCCCGGTTTCGGTTGCAGTTCGACGATGGCGTCATCAGGGTCGAACCCGTGGAAGCGGGCCTGTGAGTCGACCGCGTACTGGTCCGACGGGAAAGCGTTTTTTTCGATGATGATCTTGTAGCGCGTGCTCGTCGGGCGGTAAAAACTTACCAGCATCAGGTGCAGGTTCACGGTGAGCGTGTTCATGGCCACCACTTCGCCCGGCTGCGCCCCGGCGATGCGCGCCAGGCTGTCGGCGACAAAAGAGTGGGAGCGGACCCAGGGATGCCCGGATTTAAAGTGGCCTTTGACGGCGCATTTTCCCCAGGCATCGCACTCGGCGTTCAGCGCCTCCCGGGCGCGGTTGGGCATGAGTCCGAGCGAGTGGCCGGCAAAATACAGTAGCGGTTCGCCCTCGGAGTTCGTGGGGAAGGTGAATTCGGCGCGGAACCCGGCCAGTTCATCTCCCTGGTCGAACTGCCGGGCCGCGGCCACGCAGTTGTGTTCGCTGGTGGAGTTGATTTGGGTCATTATCGGGTTATTTTGCAATTAGTTTCATTTGTAACTATACTGTATTTTGAAAATTTAATCAGGAGATTCACCATGGCAACAGTTATCAGTTCAAGGGTAGCAGAAGTTGCTGAAGTCGCTGAGGGCTACGACTACCTGAGCGGGTTCGGCAATGAGCATGAATCCGAGGCCCTGGCGGGGGCCTTGCCGCAGGGCCGGTTCTCTCCGCAGAAGGTGGCCTACGGGTTGTACGCGGAGAAGCTCAGCAGCACCGCATTCACTGCGCCGCGGGAATCGAACCGGCGCACCTGGTTTTACCGTATCCGGCCCTCGGTGACGCACGGGGATTTTCGTCCCCTGGAGCAGTCGCGCATCTTTAACGGACCCATCACTGATATACCAACACCGCCCAACCAGATGCGCTGGGACCCCATCCCCATCCCGGATACGCCCGCTGATTTCGTCGACGGCCTGGTGACGTTTGCCGCCAACGGCAACGCGGCGACCCAGGCCGGTTGCGGCATCCATTACTACCTGGCGAACCGCTCAATGCAGGACCGCTATTTCTACAACGCCGATGGGGAACTGCTGATCGTGCCGCAACAGGGGCGCCTGGATATCCACACGGAATGCGGCCGCCTTGACGTGCCGCCCGGGGAGGTGGCGCTGGTCCCGCGCGGGGTGAAGTTCTCCGTAGCGTTGCCCGACGGGCCCAGCCGCGGCTACGTCTGTGAAAACTACGGCGCCCACTTCCGCCTGCCGGAACGCGGACCCGTGGGTTCCGACGGGTTCGCCAACGACCGCGACTTCAAGGCGCCGGTTGCCGCCTACGAGGACAGGCAGGGCGAGTTCGAACTGGTGTGCAAGTTCGCCGGCAGGCTCCATGCCTGTACCATCGGCCACTCACCACTGGACGTGGTTGCCTGGGTGGGTAATTCAGTGCCGTATAAATACAATCTCGAACTCTTCAACGTGATCGGCACGGTCAGCTATGACCACCCAGATCCGTCGATCTACACGGTCCTGACGTCCCCTTCCGACACGCATGGAACCGCCAACGTCGATTTTGTGATCTTTCCGCCGCGCTGGATGGTGGGCGAGGACACCTTCCGGGCGCCCTGGTACCACCGTAACGTCATGAGCGAGTTCATGGGCCTGATCTATGGCGTATACGATGCCAAACCGGAAGGCTTCGTGCCGGGCGGGGCCAGCCTGCACAACTGCATGTCCGCGCACGGCCCGGACGAGGCCGCCTTTGACGGTTCATCCAACGTGAAACTGGCGCCCGTCAAACAGGAGGCGACCATGGCCTTCATGTTCGAATCCCGTTACGTGATCCAGCCGACCCGGTTCGCCCTGGAGTCTGCGCAACGGCAACGGAATTATGTCGACTGCTGGCAGACGCTGAAAAAGCATTTCAAATCCTGATAAATCAATCGAGTCTGACCCCATTGATTTTGATTTGACTAGCAACATGAGCAAACAGAACCCGGGTTTGAACCTGAAGGAGTTCCTGCCGTACCGGCTGTCTATTGTCACGAACCGCATCAGCGCGTCTTTTGCCCGGCTTTACTCGGACAAGTTCAACCTGAGTATTCCCGAGTGGCGGGTGATGGCCGTGCTCGGCCAGCAGCCGGGTCTGTCTGCCGACGAGGTATGCGGGGAGACCGAGATGGACAAGGTGCCGGTGAGCCGGGCCGTGACGAAACTGCTGGGCAAAGGCCTGCTCAACCGGGAATTTTCCGGAACGGATCGGCGCCGCTCGATTTTGTCATTATCCGAGGCGGGTTACGGCATGTACGCGCAGATCGTTCCGATGGCGCTGGCCTACGAGGCGGAACTGAAAGCGGTGTTGACTGCCGGGGAGCAGTCGCAGTTGGATAAATTACTCGATAAATTAAGTTTGGAAGGGGGGACAGATTTAAAATCTGTCCCCGGTTCAGCCGGGTTAATGGGTGGACATCGGCAATGACAGCAGTCCGCGGAAACGGGCGCGCTTGTCCCGTACCGGTTTGCCGGTCAAGGCGAGGCCGGGAAAGCGGTTGAGCAGCGCCGGGACGGCGATGCGCGCTTCGAGGCGCGCCACGTTGAGGCCGGCGCAGGTGTGAATGCCGCCGGCGAAGGCCATGTGGTTGCGGGGATAGCGGGTGATGTCCAGCCGGTCGGGATCAGGGTAGACTGCGGGGTCCCGGTTGGCCGCGCCGATGGCGAAGGTCAACGTCGTCCCGGACGGTATGCTGGCGTCATCGAATCGCACCGTTTCGGTGGTCGCCCTGTTGCCGAGTTGTACCGGCGCCTCGTATCGCAGAATCTCTTCGATCGCGGCATTGATCAATCCGGGTTTCTCTTTTAACAGCTGTGCCTGGTCCGGATGAGTAAGTAAACAATAGATGCTGTGGCCTATGAGGTTCGTGGTCGTTTCATGGCCGGCATTCAGTATGAATATACACTGGTGATAGAGTTGTTTATCGGATAACACGAAACCGTCGGATTCCCACTTTATCAACCTGCTTAATATATCGTCGTGGTCGTCGGACAGGTTTTTGCGCCGGTCTTCGACCAGGTCGGCGAGGTAATCCAGGAATTCCTTCACACAGCGGTTGCCGTAATCCAGTTTTTCTTTTGACAGGTCGAATTCCAGCGCGCCGAGGATGGCGTTGGCCCAGCGCTGCAACATCCCGCGGTCCGCCCGCGGCAGGCGCAGCAGGTTGCCGATCACCTCTACGGGGATGAGGGAGGCAAAATCGGACATCACATCGAACTCTCCCCGGTCTTCGAGCTCGTCCAGTAAGCCTGCGGTGAACTCGCGCAGCCCCGGTTCCATGGCGATGAGGGTCTTCTGCGACAGGGCATCGCCGATAGCCTTGCGCACATGGGTGTGCAGCGGCGGGTCGTTGAATACCAGGCTGGTGGTGTGGTGTTCATACAGCAAGGTGTCGCCGAACAGCGGCTTGAACATCTTCTTTTTATCGGAGCTGAACAGTTTCGGGTCGCGGTAGATGCGGAACAGGTCGGCGTGGCGGGTGAAGAAGTAACTGCCGTCGGCAAAGCGGTGTACGGGGGACTGCTCTCTCAGGGCATGATAGTAAGGATACGGGTCTTCGTAATAATCGTCGGGCAGGTCGGTAAGGCTGAAATCCGCAACCGATATGCTTCGTATCTTGTCTGCCATGTCGTCATATTACCCCATATTGGACTATCGGGCTTCCTGTGGGGATAATGTGTTCTCAATTACTTTCCGAGGAGACTGCCATGAACGGGGTTTGGGATAACGACAGGTTGATCCGTGTCGACATGACGAAGCTTGCGGTCACAATTGAGGACTATCCGGCGGAGTGGAAATACCTGGGGGGACGTTCCCTGTCCGCCCGCATCCTGCTGGATGAGTGCGACCCGGGTTGTGATCCCCTGGGTCCGGACAACATCCTGGTGCTGGCGCCGGGCATCCTCTCGGGGACCTCCGCGCCCACCTCGGGGCGACTGTCCGTCGGCTGCAAAAGCCCACTGACAGGAGGCATCAAGGAAGCTAACGCCGGCGGCGAACCCGGACAGGATCTGATGAAGCTGGGTTACCGGGCCATTGTCGTCACCGGCCAACCCGCGAGCCGGGAACGACGTTGGGGACTGGTGGTATCGGAGCAGGGTGCGGAACTGGTCGAGGCGGATGAGTACAAAGGCATGTGGAACTATGCCTGTTGCGAGAAACTCCTCGCCGGGCGCGCAAAGAATGCCTGCGCGATCAGTATCGGTCCGGCCGGGGAGATGATGCTGAAGACCGCCTCCGTCGCTACCACCGACAAGAGCAAGGGCCGGCGTCCCGCGCGCCACGCCGCACGCGGCGGTGTGGGCGCGGTAATGGGTGCCAAGTGCCTGAAATGGGTCTTGATAGAACCGGGCAGGGCGCGCCTCAGGCAGCCTGTAGACAACAAGGCGTTTGCCGCCAATAACAAGACCTTCAGCAAGACGTATCTGAGCGACGGCCGGCACAATATCTTCAAGGGGGGCACCAGCACCGGCGTCCCCATGGCCAACATGTTGCACACCTTTCCCTACAAGAACCGCACCGAGGGCCGGAACCCGGAAGTGGACAGGCTGGACGGCGCCCGCATCCATGAAGCGTTCGGCGAACGCGGCGGCGGCATGCACAACTGCATGACCGGTTGTATCGTCCGCTGTTCCAACATTATCCACGACGCGTCCGGCAGCTACGTGACATCCGCGCTGGAGTTTGAGACGCTCACCCTGCTCGGTTCCTGCTGCGCCATCAACAACTGGGAAGACGTGGCGGACCTGGACCGCCTCTGCGACGAACTGGGGATTGATACCATCGAAACCGGCGCGGCCATTGCCGTGTACATGGATTCCGGCGGCATGGAATGGGGTGATGCCGAAGGAGCGAAAGCCCTGCTGCGCGATGACGTCGGCGGCGGCACGGAGATCGGCACGCTGGTGGGCAACGGTGCATTATCCATCGGTACCCATCGCAACCACCACCGCATCCCCGTCGCCAAGGGCCAGGCGCTGCCGGCCTGGGACCCGCGCCCGCTGAAAGCCGCGGGCGTAACCTATTCCACCAGCGCCATGGGCGCGGACCATACCGCCGGCCTGGTGATCGACCCGGAACTGGCAGGCGAGGACGCGGTACGCGCATCCCAGGATGCGCAGATCGTCAACGCGGTGTGCGATTCCTCCGGCCTGTGCCAGTTCATGCAACCCAACCTCGATGAAATCCGCCGCTGTTACAGCCTGTTTTACGGCGCAGAGGTGACCCGCCGGCAGATTGCCGATCAGGGCTGGCAGTGCCTGGAAGACGAATGGGAATTCAATCGCCGGGCCGGCTTTACCGAGGCTGACGATGACATGGCTGCCTGCCTGCGCGAGGAGGGCATCGGCCCCGATCACGCGTTCGTGTTTGATATTCCGCCTGAAGTCTGCATCCAGGCCAAGACCAGGCCGCCGCTGCGGGACAGCCTGTTCGAGCAGGGCGCTGCCGCCTGAGCTGCGGATAACTTCTTTGCGATGGAAGAACTGATCCGGAAAATCAACGACTTCGCGCAGCAGGCCGGCATCATCGAGCCGGATGCGGGCCGGCGCCGCGAACTGCTGGGCGCGGTGAACGACTATACCGAACGCTTCCTGGAAGCCCTCCCGGAGCGGCCGGCGTTTAACTTTACCGAGGATATGGGCGCCGGTCTCCATGATTCCCCCATCACCGAAGAGGGCATGGATATCGGGGAGATCCTGCGCATCTACAAGGAAAACGTGGATGACCAGGCGCTGTGCGCCGTGTCCGGCAGGTTCTTCGGCTATATTTCCCCGTGCAGCATGTATTACTCGGCCCTGGGGGATTACATGGCGGCAGTGATGGATGAGTATGCCGGCGAGTTTGCCAGCTCTCCCGGCGCGGTGCGCATGGAATACCAGTTGCTGGACTGGATGGCGGAACTGGTGGGCTACCGACCGGGCACCGCGAAGGGCGTACTGGCTTCGGGGGGCAGCATCGCCACGCTGACCTGTGTCGTGACGGCACGGGAAGCCCATGGCCTGAAAGCGGGGGATTACCCGCGGGCCGTGGTCTATTCCACCCGCTTTACCCATCATTGCGTCGCCAAGTCCCTGCATATCGCCGGCCTGGGCGGCTGTGTCATGCGCGAAGTAGCCACTGATGCAGACTTCCGCATGGACCCGGACGCCCTGGAGCAGATGATCCGCAGCGACCGTGCCGAGGGACTTGATCCGTGGCTGGTAGTCAGTTCGGCCGGCACCACGGACCTCGGCAACGTGGACGAGCTTGACCGGATCGGCGCGGTGGCGCGCGAGCATGGGGTATGGTTCCACGTGGACGGCGCCTACGGCGGGTTCTTTATCCTGTGCGACCTGGTCAGGCACAAATTCCGCGGCATAGAACTGTCCGACTCGGTGGTCATGAACCCCCACAAGGGCTTGCACACGCCGTTCGGCCTGGGTGCGGCCCTGATCCGGGACGGCGAGCACCTGTACCGGTCGCATTATTATACGGCCGACTACCTGCAGGACAGGGCGTTCCACGGCCAGGAAGTCTCACCCGCGGACGTGAGCCCGGAGTTGACCCGCCACTTCCGCGCATTGCGCCTGTGGCTGCCGCTGAAACTCATCGGCGTGGCGCCGTTCCGCGCCATGTTGAGCGAGAAGCTGCTGCTGGCCCGTTATGCCTGGGAGCGGATACAGTCATCACCCGGATTTGAGGTCGGTCCCGAACCTGAGCTGTCCATTTTTGTGTTCCGTTACGTGGATGTTGAGGGCGACGTTGATGAGTTCAACAGGAGGCTGGTGGAGGCGCTGCGCCGCGACGGCACGATCTTCCTGACCTCGACCCGGATCGATAATGTTTACATGCTCCGGCTTTGCATCCTGTCGTACCGCACCCACATCGACACCATTGACCTGGCGGTCGATGTGATCCGGCGCGCAGCGGAAAAACTGAAGAAAATGCAGAGTTGCCGGGGACAGATTTAAATCTGTCCCCTTGATGGAGGCTTTCCTATGACAGTTGACACAGAACTCCTGGAGCGCCGTTACCGCCTGCTGGGCGAAGGCGCCCCGCTGTTTTACGAGGAACCGGTACATATCGTCAGAGGCGAGGGCGTCTGGCTCTACGATGCTGCGGGCAGGAAATACCTGGACGTATACAACAACGTGCCCGTCGTGGGGCACTGCCATCCCCACGTGGTCGAGGCCCTGCACAGGCAGTCACAAACCCTGAACGTACATAACCGCTACCTGCACGAACTGATCTTGGAATACGCGGAGCGTCTCACGGTCCTGCATGACGACCCCTTGTCCATGGCCTTTATCGTCTGCACCGGCAGTGAAGCCAACGAGATCGCCTTGCGCATGGCGCGCCAGGCCACCGGCAAACAGGGCATCATCTGCACCAACTGTGCCTACCACGGCAACACTACTGCGGTGGACGAACTGGCCACTTACTTTCATGGCGGGACCGCGCCGAGTCCGAACGTGAAGGCGGTGCCGTTCCCTGAGAGCTACCGGCCCATAGACGGCCTGTCAGGCGAAGCGCTGGCAGGGGCTTATGCGGGCATGGTAAAACAGGCTATAGATGAATTCGAGGAAGAGGGCATCGGTGTTGCCGGCATGCTGGTATGCCCCATCTTCTCCGGTGAAGGACTGCCGGATGTGCCGGCGGGCTACATGGAACA
Source organism: Gammaproteobacteria bacterium (assembly GCA_965243115.1). Taxonomy (GTDB): domain Bacteria; phylum Pseudomonadota; class Gammaproteobacteria; order Eutrophobiales; family Eutrophobiaceae; genus JAAXHV01. The sequence continues at coordinate 1,183,969 of CBDEUD010000003.1, forward strand.
GGCAATAGGTCATGTGCGCGCAGCGGGCGGTCTGTACATCGCCGATGAAGTACAGGCCGGATTCGCCCGTACCGGCGTTAACATGTGGGGCTACCGGTCAGGCGGCGTCACGCCGGATATTTCCACCATGGGCAAGCCCATGGGCAACGGTCACCCGGTCGCGGGGGTAGTGGCCAGGGCCGACCTGGTGAACGGGTTCCGCGAACGGGTCATGTATTTCAATACCTTCGGCGGCAACCCGGTGCAGTGTGCGGTCGGCATGGCGGTGCTGGACGTTATCGAGGAGGAGAACCTGCAGGAAAACGCCCGGCTTGTGGGCGAATATATCCGGGACGGGTTGCGCAACCTGCAGTCCGATCACGAACTGATCGGCGACGTACGCGGCCAGGGCCTGTTCATCGGCGTGGAACTGGTGACGGACCGGGAGGCCAGGACGCCGGCGCCGGCACAGGCCAAAACCATAGCCGACGCCATGAAAGACAAGGGAGTGCTGATCGGCAGAATCGGAATCTACGACAACGTACTGAAGTTGCGTCCGCCATTGCCTTTCTCAAAAGACAATGCCGATTTGCTGTTGACGGTGCTGGAAGAGGTGGTGACGCAGGTCTGAGGAACATTGGGGATAGATTTTAAATCTGTCCCCCTTTAATTCAGAACAACCGCCTCAATCCGAGCATCAAGATTCGATTCTTCCGGTCGTACAGCGGGATGGTCGAGTCGGTCTGCGACCAGCCCAGGGTGATCTCCGGCAGGTAACCGGCCAGCGCTATCGCCCGGTTGGATACGGTCAGGCTGGCCAGGTAGGTCCGGTCCCTGCGGCTTTTCCTGAATAAAGCGTACGTGCCTTCGTAATACCGTTCGTCAATGTACGCTTGCGCTTTCAGGTTCCAGTTCTGTCCGAGTATCGTTGCATAATCCAGCGAGGTCCCCCAACCCTGCCATTGCAGGTTGCGGCGGTCCGTTAATTCCTGCGCCAGCCTGGCGCCGGCCTGCAGGTAGCCGATGCCCAGGCGCCGGGTAAGATTCAGTTCCACGGACTGGCCGAAGGGGTCCAGGTCGCTATCCAGCTTGTCGTACCGGGTTTCCCAGACGCGGGCGGAGGTGCCGGCGCTCCAGTTCCTGTTGATGGCCTGTTCCAGTCCCAGCCGCGCCCAGCCGCTGATCGCATATTCATCGCCGCCGCGCCAGCGCCGTTCGCCGCCGATGTCGGCGCGCACCATGCCGGGCCGGCGTTCTCCAGCGAGCGTCATGGCGTAACGCCAGCGCGGTCCGGACGACAGGCTGAGCCAGGTACGGTTATGTTCTTCCTCGTTGATGGCCGTGTTGCGGGCGACACCCCCGCGGGTCTCGAAAAAGGCCCGGCCGCCCAGCAGCGGGGTGTGGCGCCAGCGCAGGTTCAGGCCGGTGCGCGCCACCCAGGCCTTGACTGCCTGTTCGTCCAGTTCGAATTCGAGGCCGCCGAATATCGGCACCTCCACGGTATCCTGTTCCGGCGCGTGGTTGACGTTGTTGTCGCGCCAGAAACCCAGGTCGAAATTGACCTGGAAGCGCTGGCGCGCCCGGATGCGTTCCAGGAAACCTTCCACGTTGCGCCGCACCGGCGCCGGCAGGTCTTCCTTGCCGCGCAGTTCCCGGAAGATGTTGCCGGCGTGCTCGTCATGCCCCAGTGTGAACAGCGTAGAGGCATAATCCAGGCGTACGCGGTCCAGTTCCGGCCGCTCCGCGGCCAGTTGGCCGAGGATCACCGCCGCATGGGCCGGGCGTCCCATCTTCAGCAGGGCCTGTGCCGCCAGGAAACGGATGTTGGTGGTATCGATATCCCCTTCTTCCCTGGCGGCCTGCATGACGTGGCGTAACAGTTCAAACGCCTGTTGCGGTTGTCCCTCATCCATCCACTTGCGGGCCAGTTTCAGCGCCGTGCCGGCATCCAGCAGGGGGAGTTCGCCGCTTGCATCAAGCGCCGGAGCGCCGCCGGCGCTATCGTCCTCAGCTGGTGATGCGCCCGTCCAGATACAACAGGTGAAGGCCAGTAACAGGAGCCGGACAAACGCGACAAGCCGGCCGGTTACGGACAAGCGACCAGACTGGTCCAGGAACATCCGGGAATCAACAGGTTACTGCAGGAAAAAGAGAAAAAAAGGGGACGGATTGAAATCCGTCCCCTGTTGTTTTGCTTTGGTCCGGCTGTTATTCGGCATCACGCTTGGCGCCGAACGAGCCGACTACCGAGGCGTATTCGAAGATGCCGCCGACTTCCTCGTGTCCCGCACCGTAGAAGTGGCCTGCAATCCGTTTGCGCGGCTGGGAAAGGTTGAGCGGATCGTCAACATCGCCCAGTTCTTCTGCAAAATAACCATCGGTCAGGTCCAGGCCCGCCCAGTCCACTGACTCTACGGTAAGACCGCTTACGACCAGGGGATCACCCGTCCTGAGGTCTCGTATACTGTCGAACAGGACATCCACCGTCGGGTTCATGAAATCGGCAATCGAGATGGTGGCGTCGGCCGTGAGCAGGCTGCGGTCCTCGAACCTTTCAAGCAGGTTCACCCCGATCGCAACGCCGTTCCACTCACCGCTGCCGGAGTCAGGATTGCTGCCGCTCGCGTTGCCGAATGTGAAACTGAATACGGCGACCTGGCTGGGATCTTCCGTATTGCCGTCAAACGTCGCCTGGACGCCGAAGTAGTGGTGATCGAGCCAGCCGCCGTAGGTGAGGACCTCGGTGCTGTCACTATTGCCGATGATAGGAATTTGATTACCCAGCCTGCGGGATTGGGCAAAGGAAATACCCCCATATGTCATGACGGCCTGGTACTCGTTCCCCTCAAGGTTGTGGTCGGCAATACCGAGCTGCTGGATACCGCCGGGGCCGGCGCTGCATGTCAATCCCTCACAGTCGGAAGCGGTAAAAATATCGTCGTCACCGGTCACCAACAGGGCCAGGGTGCTGGTGAGATACGTATCCGTGTCGGAACTGTCTGCCAGCCCTGTTAAAGCATCTCTTACCTGGTCCTCCTTCAGATCAAGCGCCGTGCCGCCGATATTGGTGGTGGTTTGATCTGCGTCTAACGCCCATTCGATGTCAGGGAACGTCCCCATGGGTTCCGGTTCCGGTTCGGGCTCAGGTTCCGGTTCGGGCTCGGGTTCCGGCTCAGGTTCCGGTTCGGGCTCCGGCTCAGGTTCGGGCTCCGGCTCAGGTTCGGGTTCCGGTTCGGGCTCCGGTTCCGGTTCGGGCTCGGGTTCCGGCTCGGGTTCAGGTTCAGGCTCAGGCTCGGGCTCGGGTTCCGGCTCAGGCTCGGGTTCCGGCTCAGGCTCGGGCTCGGGTTCCGGTTCCGGCTCAGGCTCAGGTTCGGGTTCGGGTTCAGGCTCAGGTTCCGGCTCAGGCTCCTGGTCCATTAAGGCTTCGGGTCTGGGTTCGCCGCTGCTGCCGCAGCCGGACAATAGAAAAGCAAGCCCCAACAAGAGCAGGAAGATAAGATTTCTCACGTTATTTCCCCTTTTTCGAGTGGACGTTTTTTTGGCCAATTATACCATAAAGTCATGTTATTTAGAAGTTCCGCCACAGGCCCGGCAGGCCGGCGAAAATGCCGGGAAAGGCCGCAAATATTTATTTTAAATGATGTGTTGACAGAAAATATCGAATATACGAAAATAGCAGGCTTGCTTAAATCCGGAGGGGTACCCAAGCGGTCAACGGGGGCAGACTGTAAATCTGCTGGCGACGCCTTCGTAGGTTCGAATCCTACCCCCTCCACCATCAGGTGCAGGGGGTAGCTAAACGGTAGAGAGGCAACTAACGGGCTGATATTGAAACGGTAACGATTCCGCCCGGTTTACCTGGCGGGTGTAGTTCAATGGTAGAACCTCAGCCTTCCAAGCTGATGGCGTGGGTTCGATTCCCATCACCCGCTCCAGTAACAGGGGTCAAACCGGTGTCGATGCCCATATAGCTCAGTCGGTAGAGCACTTTCTTGGTAAGGAAGAGGTCACCGGTTCAATTCCGGTTATGGGCTCCATGAATGATTTTTTGTGTTTAATGATATGAGGAGAATATTGTATGTCCAAGGAAAAATTTCAACGAACGAAGCCTCACGTAAACGTGGGAACGATTGGCCACGTGGATCACGGGAAAACCACCCTGACCGCGGCTATCACGATGGCCATGGCCGCGCGTTACGGCGGGGAAGTGAAAGCATATGACCAGATCGATAATGCACCGGAAGAGCGCGAGCGCGGCATCACCATCGCTACCGCGCACGTTGAATACGAGAGCGAGAACCGCCACTATGCCCACGTGGACTGCCCGGGCCATGCGGATTACGTAAAGAACATGATTACCGGCGCGGCGCAGATGGACGGCGCGGTGCTGGTGGTAAGCGCGGCGGACGGGCCGATGCCGCAGACCCGCGAACACATCCTGCTGGCGCGCCAGGTGGGCGTGCCGAAGATCGTGGTGTACCTGAACAAGGCCGACCAGGTGGATGATGAAGAGTTGCTGGAACTGGTGGAGATGGAGGTGCGGGAACTCCTGGATGTCTACGAGTTTCCCGGAGACGACACACCGGTCGTGACGGGAAGCGCGCTGCAGGCGCTGGAGGGAGTCGACAGCGAGTTGGGCCTGGGTTCATTAGACCGGTTGATGGAAGCGATGGATGACTATATTCCGGTACCGGATCGTCCCATAGACCAGCCGTTTCTGTTGCCCATTGAAGATGTCTTTTCCATCAGCGGCCGCGGCACCGTAGTCACCGGGCGCGTGGAACGCGGCATAGTGAATGTAGGCGACGAGGTGGAGATCGTCGGGATACGCGAGACCGCGAAGACAACCTGTACCGGCGTTGAAATGTTCCGCAAGCTGCTGGACGAGGGCCGGGCAGGCGATAACGTAGGCGTTTTGCTGCGGGGAACGAAACGGACCGAGGTGGAGCGCGGCCAGGTGGTATGCGTGCCGGGCAGCATCACTCCGCATACCAAGTTCGAGTGTGAAGTGTATGTGTTGAGCAAGGACGAGGGAGGACGCCATACCCCGTTTTTCAACAATTATCGTCCGCAATTTTATTTCAGGACCACAGACGTAACCGGGGCGGTGGAACTGCCGGAAGGTTCTGAGATGGTGATGCCGGGTGATAACATCCGCATGGTCGTTGATTTGATATCGCCTATCGCAATGGAAGAAGGGTTGCGGTTCGCGATACGTGAAGGAGGCCGTACCGTAGGCGCCGGCGTAGTCAGCAAGATTATCGAATAGCAGATCCCGGTAAACGGCGCTTGAATAGCGATACATGTCATGCCGGCGCAAGCCTGTTTCCGGATAAACAAGCATTTCGGACCTGTCCGCATGACGCGCAGGTGCGGAATGCAACCGTTAATCGCAACAACACTGACGAAGATAAACATAGGCCAGTAGCTCAATTGGCAGAGCGGCGGTCTCCAAAACCGCAGGTTGGGGGTTCGATTCCCTCCTGGCCTGCCAACTGGACAGGATATTCGGGTGAAATTTGAGGTTATATTTGGGGTCAGAGTAAAAATACAGCGGGCCGGCAGGTAGGACTCGCTGCTTGCTGTGTATTTTTACTCTGACCCCAAATATCTATGGCCCCAAACATTCCGGATATCTGGTAGCTTGGGTGATGAGTTCAGAGACAGTAAACATGAAGTTTGACCTGGTGAAACTGGTCCTGGCGGCGCTTGTCGTGATAGCTGCAGTGGCCGGGTTTTATGTCTTTGAGGATCAATCAACGCCGTTGCGGGTAGCCGGATTGCTGGCCGCTGCCGGTGTCGCTGCCTGGATCGGATTGCAGACTGAACCCGGCAGGAGGTTGTGGGTTTTTTTGCAGGAAGCCCAGCTCGAAGTGCGCAAGGTGGTGTGGCCTACGCGCCAGGAGACGATACAGACGACACTTCTTGTAATAGTCGTGGTCATCATCGCCGCCTTGATCCTGTGGGGACTGGATACGGTCCTGGGCTGGGCAATCAGGCAGTTGATCGGCGGTCCCGGAGGGTAACTGGATGTCGCTTAAATGGTACGTGGTGCAGGCCTATTCCGGTCACGAACAGAACGTCATGCGGTCATTGACGGAACGTATAGAGCGGAGCGACCTGAAGGAGCAGTTCGGTGAAATACTGGTGCCTACGGAAGAGGTCGTCGAGATGCGCGACGGCAAGAAGCGCAAGAGTGACCGCAAGTTTTTCCCGGGTTACGTGCTGGTGCAGATGGAAATGAACGATGCCACCTGGCACCTGGTGAAGGAAGCGCCGCGGGTGCTGGGTTTTATCGGCGGCACCACGGATAAACCGGTGCCGATTTCCACTGCGGAAGCAAATTCCATCCTGCAGCGTGTCGAGGATGGTGTGGATAAACCCAGGCCGAAGATCCTGTTCGAGCCCGGAGAGGTGGTACGGGTAACCGACGGGCCGTTCACCGATTTTAACGGTGTCGTGGAAGAAGTGAATTATGAAAAGAGCCGGTTGCGGGTTTCCGTTTTGATATTCGGGCGCTCCACGCCGGTAGAACTTGAGTTCACCCAGGTGGAGAAAGAGTAAAAATCATCTTGCAGCATGCCGCAGGAGTAAATCATGGCAAAGAAAACCGGTACCAAAAGGGTCAGCTCCTATATAAAGCTGCAGGTGCCCGCCGGACAGGCTAATCCAAGTCCTCCGGTCGGTCCTGCGCTGGGCCAGCATGGCCTGAATATCATGGAGTTTTGCAAGACCTTCAATGCACAGACCCAGAATACGGAGGAAGGGCTGCCCGTGCCGGTAATCATAACCGTCTACGCGGACAAGAGTTTCTCGTTCGAGACGAAAACGACCCCGGCTTCCTACCTGTTGAAAAAGGCTGCCGGCATCGAAAGCGGCAGCGGGACGCCGAATACAGAGAAGGTCGGCCGGGTGACGCGGGCGCAACTGGAGGAAATTGCCAGGTCCAAGGAACCTGATTTGACTGCGGAGGACATGGATGCTGCCGTCCGCACGATTGCCGGTACGGCAAGGAGCATGGGTATCGAGACGGAGGTGACATAGCATGTCGGCATTATCCAAACGCTCCCGTGAGGCCAGGGGCAAGATTGATACCGGTAAACACTATCCCGTGCTGGAGGCGCTTAACCTGCTCAGGGAGAATGCGACGGCAAAATTTGACGAAACCGTTGAAGTTGCAATCAACCTTGGCGTCGACCCGAGAAAATCCGACCAGATTGTCAGGGGGTCGACCGTCCTGCCCCAGGGAAGCGGCAAGGTCGTCAAGGTGGCCGTATTCGCGCAGGACGAACAGGCCGATGAAGCCCGCTCCGCCGGCGCCGAATACGTCGGGATGCAGGACCTGGCAGAGCAAATTCAGGGCGGCCTGATGGATTTCAACGTTGTCATTGCCGCACCGAATGCCATGCCGGTGGTCGGCAAACTGGGTAAGCTGCTCGGTCCCCGGGGCTTGATGCCCAATCCCAAGACAGGTACGGTTACCAAGGACATCGGCCAGGCGGTGAGCAATGCAAAAGCGGGTCAGGTTCGTTACCGGACGGACAAGAACGGGATCATCCATTGTGGAATAGGCAAGACTTCCTTTGCTCCCGAGGACCTGAAGCAGAATTTCGACACCCTGCTGGCAGACCTGAAAAAGGCAAAGCCGAGTACCGCCAAGGGTATTTATCTGAAGAAAATCAGTCTATCAACCACCATGGGACCGGGTATCGTGGTTGACCAGGCGGAGTTATAGGAACGGGAGGCAGGTTCGTGGGTCTGACACTGGAACAAAAGCAGGCAGTCGTAGCCGAGGTGGCCTCCGTGGCTGCCGCGGCGCCGGCGGCGATCGCAGCGGAATACAGCGGCTTGAATGTTGCCGAGATGACCGAGTTGAGGCGTTCGGCCCGTGCTGCAGGCATTTATCTCAAGGTGGTCAGGAACACCCTGGCGCGCCGTGCCCTGGAGGGAACGCAGTTTGATTGTATGCGCGATACACTTACCGGTCCGTTGCTGCTGGCCTTTTCCAATGATGAACCGGGATCGGCCGCAAAGGTTATACGCAACTTCGCCAAAGAAAATGAAAAGCTGGTCGTCAGGCTTATCGCCCTGGACGGCCGCTTGCTTGATTCGGCAGAAATAGAACGCGTCGCGAATCTGCCTTCCCTGGACCAGGCGCGTTCCATGTTGCTGGGCCTGTTGCAGGCCCCGCTCGGCAAATTTCTGCGGGTACTGTCGGAACCGGAGGCGAAACTCCTGCGGTTGCTTGATGCCCGTCGCGAACAACAAACCACATAATCACGTAATCCACTAAATCGTACCGAAGAGGAATAGAAAATGTCAGTCTCAAAAGAAGAAATCAAAGAGGCCCTGAGCAAAATGCCGGTCATGGACCTGGTCGGCCTGATCTCGGAGCTGGAAGAAGAATGGGGCGTTTCCGCCGCTGCGCCGGTCGCGGCCGTTGCCGCAGCCGGTCCGGCTGCCGCGACCGAAGAAGCCGAAGAACAAACCGAATTCGATGTTGTAATGAGCAGTTTCGGTAACAGCAAGGTCCCGGTGATCAAGGTAGTGCGTGCGATTACCGGTATGGGCCTTAAGGAGGCGAAAGAACTGGTCGAAGGCGTACCCGCCACGATCAGGGAAGGCATAGCCAGGGAAGAGGCTGATGAAGTTAAGACGAAACTGGAAGAGGCCGGCGCAACGGTTGAACTTAAATAGTTCAGCTTGGGTCTATTGTCTGGCATCTGTTCCCTGCTCCCTGTTTCCGCGAGAGCAAGCTCTGCGGAAACAGGGGGCATACCTGTATCTGCCCCCTGGTGCATTATTCGGGGACGGATTTAAGTCCGTCCCCTGCCAGCGTATCTCCATAATTGAGGACTCGTAATGACCTACTCCTACACTGAGAAGAAACGCCTGCGTAAGGATTTTGGTAAAAGACAAAGCATACTGGACGTGCCTTACCTGCTGGCGACCCAGAGAAGTTCCTACGAGCAATTCCTGCAATCCGGTTGTGCTCCCGAAGACCGGCTGGACGCCGGCTTGCACGCTGCATTCAAATCGGTTTTTCCGATGGACAGCTATTCCGGCAACGCTACCCTGCAGTACGTCAGCTACAAACTGGATGAGCCGGCATTCGATGTAAAGGAATGCAAACTGCGGGGACTGACTTACGCGGCTTCGTTGAAGGCCAGTGTGCGGTTGATCATCTACGACAAGGAAGCGGGCCTCAGCAACAAGATCGTAAAGGACATCAAGGAGCAGGAGGTTTACATGGGCGAACTCCCCCTGATGACCGAAACCGGGACTTTCGTGATCAACGGTACGGAGCGGGTCATCGTGTTCCAGCTGCATCGTTCACCGGGAGTCTTTTTTGAAAGCGACAAGGGGAAGACCCACTCTTCGGGCAAACTGTTGTACTCAGCCCGGGTGATTCCGTATCGCGGGTCCTGGCTGGATTTTGAATTCGACCCGAAAGACATCGTCTATTGCCGTATTGACCGGCGCCGGAAGATTCTGGCAACGATATTATTACGGGCACTGGGTTATACGACCCAGGAGATCCTGGATATTTTCTTTGAGACGGACCATATCAGGGTCGATAAGAAAGGCATTTTTCTTGACCTCATTCCCGAACGTTTCCGCGGTGAAACCATCACGTTCGATATACCGGACAAGGACGGGAACGTCATCGTGGAGAAGGAGAAGCGCATTACCGTAAGACACATCCGTGCGCTGGAAAAATCCGGCCTCAAGGAGTTGAAAGTTCCCGAGGAATATCTTATGGGCAAGGTGCTTGCCAAGGACGTGGTGGATACCGAGACCGGTGAAATCATAACCGCGGCCAATACCGAGGTGACAGCGGAGGTCCTGGAGACACTGTATGCACTGGGTAAGCTGGAGGTGGAAACCCTGTTTGTGAACGATTTGAATTGCGGGCCGTTCATATCCGATACCCTGCGCATCGACCAGACCTTGTCGCAGCAGGACGCGCAGATTGAAATTTACCGGGTCATGCGCCCCGGTGAACCGCCGACGAAAGATGCCGCCGAAAACCTGTTCAAGAACCTGTTTTTCACCCTGGAAAGGTATGACCTCTCTGCAGTCGGGCGCATGAAATTCAACCGCCGCGTCAACCGGCAGGAAGTTACCGGGCCGGGAGTTATCTATGATGGAAAGTATTTCAGCCAGCGTAATGATGAAGCGTCCAAGGCGAAGTATGCGGAACACGGCGATAGTTCGGATATCATCGACGTGTTGAAGACCCTGATGGATATTCGCAACGGCAAGGGCACCATCGACGATATCGACCACCTCGGCAACCGCCGGGTCAGGAGCGTCGGTGAGATGGTTGAGAACCAGTTCAGGATCGGGCTGGTACGGCTGGAACGCGCGGTCAAGGAGCGCCTGAGCCTGGCGGAATCCGAGGGGTTGGTGCCCCAGGAGATCATCAATGCGAAGCCTGTATCCGCAGTGGTGAAGGAATTTTTCGGCTCGAGCCAGCTCTCACAGTTCATGGACCAGAACAACCCGCTGTCGGAAATTACCCATAAACGGCGTATTTCCGCGCTGGGTCCCGGCGGTTTGACCCGGGAACGCGCCGGGTTCGAGGTGCGTGACGTACATCCTACCCATTACGGCAGGGTGTGCCCGATTGAAACCCCTGAAGGTCCGAATATCGGCCTGATCAATTCCCTCGCGGTGTACGCCCGCACCAACGAATACGGGTTCCTGGAAACGCCTTACAGGAAGGTGGAAGACGGCAAAGTGACCAGTGAGATCGAGTACCTGTCCGCCATTGAGGAAGGGGATTACACCATTGCCCAGGCCAACTCCGACCAGGATGATCAAGGCCGGCTGGTCGATGAACTGGTAGCCTGCCGGCACCAGGATGAGGCCACGATGTCCACGCCGGACAGAGTCCAGTACATGGACGTATCTCCCAGGCAGATCGTATCGGTTGCCGCGGCATTGATACCGTTCCTGGAACACAACGATGCCAACCGGGCGTTGATGGGTTCAAATATGCAACGCCAGGCGGTGCCGACGATCCGTGCGGAGAAGCCGCTGGTCGGTACGGGCATAGAACGGACCGTAGCGATAGATTCGGGCGTAACGGTCATCTCCGGACGCGGCGGCATCGTCGATTCCGTTGATGCAAGCCGCATTGTCGTGCGGGTGAACGATGAAGAGATAGTACCGGGAGAGCCCGGCGTCGATATCTACAACCTGACCAAGTATACCCGCTCCAACCAGAATACCTGTATCAACCAGAAACCCCTGGTCAAGCCGGGTGACCGGATTGCCGGGGGAGACGTGCTGGCAGACGGTCCGTCGACGGACCTGGGGGAACTGGCCCTGGGGCAGAACCTCATGGTGGCTTTCATGCCGTGGAACGGTTACAACTTTGAGGATTCCATCCTGATATCCGAACGCCTGGTGAAGGAGGAGCGCTATACGAGTATCCATATTGAAGAACTCAATTGCGTCGCGCGTGATATCAAACTGGGCCCGGAGGAAATCTCGGCGGATATTCCCAACGTCAGTGAGAGCGCCCTGAGCAAACTTGACGAATCCGGTATCGTATTTATCGGCGCCGAAGTCCGGCCGGGGGATATCCTGGTCGGCAAGGTGACGCCCAAAGGAGAGACGCAACTGACGCCGGAAGAGAAGTTGTTGCGGGCAATTTTCGGTGAAAAGGCCTCCGACGTTAAGGATACCTCCCTGCGGGTCCCGTCCGGCATGAACGGCACGGTCATTGACGTACAGGTCTTTACCCGTGACGGTGTGGAAAAGGATTCAAGGGCCATGGAAATTGAAGAGGCCGAATTGAACCGGGTCAGAAAGGATTTGAACGACCAGTTGCGGATTATGGAAGACGGGGTTTATCAACGCCTGGAACGCCAGCTGGTCGGGAAAAAAGCCGAAGGCGGACCGAACGGATACCGGCGGGGCACGAAGATAACCGCTGAATTCCTGGCTGACACCCCGCGTGAGAAATGGTTTGAGATCCGCTTCCGCAGCGATGAAATGAGCCGGATGCTGGAGCAGACTGCTGAGCGCCTGCGCCAGTTGAAGGAAGAATTTGATGACAAGTTCAAGGACAAGCGGGATAAACTGACTTCCGGAGATGATCTTGCGCCTGGCGTACTGAAGATAGTCAAGGTCTACCTGGCCGTCAAACGGCACATACAGCCGGGCGACAAAATGGCGGGCCGGCACGGTAATAAAGGGGTCATCTCCACCATCATCCCGGTAGAGGACATGCCTTACATGGAGGACGGGACGCCGGTGGATATCGTACTTAACCCCCTGGGAGTGCCTTCGAGAATGAACGTAGGCCAGGTACTGGAGACCCACCTGGGTTGGGCCGCGAAGGGGCTTGGCGGACACATCGGCGCCATGCTTGTTGCCCGGAAAAACATAAAACAGGTGCGCGCTTTCCTTGAAAAAGTCTATAACGAAAGCGGCGGCAGGAAGGATGACCTGAAATCGCTTGCGGATGCGGAAATCATGCAGCTTGCGGAAAACCTCAAGGATGGCGTACCGATAGCGACGCCGGTATTTGACGGCGCCAGCGAGCAGGAAATCAAGGACATGCTCGAGTTGGCCGGTCTGAACCGGGACGGCCAGAGCATCCTGTATGACGGCCGCACCGGTGAACCGTTCGACCGGCCGATCACCGTCGGCTACATGTACATGTTGAAGCTGAACCACCTGGTGGACGACAAGATGCATGCGCGCTCCACCGGACCCTACAGCCTGGTCACCCAGCAGCCCCTGGGCGGCAAGGCGCAGTTCGGCGGGCAGCGCTTCGGTGAAATGGAGGTCTGGGCGCTGGAGGCCTACGGTGCGGCGTACACCCTGCAGGAAATGCTCACCGTCAAGTCCGACGACGTCAACGGCCGGACGAAGATGTATAAGAACATAGTCGACGGCAACCACCAGATAGAAGCGGGCATGCCCGAGTCCTTCAACGTGCTGTTGAAAGAGATCAAGTCTCTCGGAATCGACATAGAGCTTGACCAATGATGGCCCTTATTCCTTGTGACGGACTACTTGACCTAGGAGGTAGAGAACTTTGAAAGATCTATTGAAGCTGCTGAAACAACAGAATCAGATTGAGGAGTTCGACGCCATAGCAATCGGCTTGGCATCGCCTGAGAAAATTCGTTCCTGGTCGATGGGGGAAGTGAAGAAGCCGGAGACGATAAATTACCGGACCTTCAAGCCCGAACGGGATGGTTTGTTCTGTGCGAAAATTTTCGGCCCCATCAAGGATTACGAGTGCCTTTGCGGCAAGTACAAGCGCCTGAAACACCGTGGCGTGAAATGTGAAAAATGCGGCGTTGAAGTCACCCTGTCGAAGGAACGGCGCGAGCGTATGGGCCATATCGAACTGGCGAGCCCGGTCGCGCATATCTGGTACCTGAAGTCGCTTCCTTCCAGGATGGGGCTGCTGCTGGACATGACCCTGCGGGAAATAGAACGGGTATTGTACTTTGAGGCCTATGTAGTGATTGACCCGGGCATGACCCAGCTTGAGCGCGGCCAGTTGCTGGCGGAGGACAACTATCTCGAAGCCATTGAACAATATGGTGATGAATTCGAAGCGAAAATGGGCGCCGAGGCGATACGGGAACTGCTCGGCAACATCGATCTCGACACGGAAATCGCGCAGTTGCGGGTGGATATACCGCAGACCAAATCCGATACCAAGCTGAAGAAGTTATCGAAACGCCTGAAACTCCTGGAAGCCTTTCAGCGATCCGGCAACCATCCCAAGTGGATGGTCATGGAAGTGCTGCCGGTATTACCGCCCGATCTGCGGCCGTTGGTTCCCCTGGACGGGGGCCGCTTTGCCACATCCGATCTGAATGATCTGTACCGGCGCGTGATCAACAGGAACAACCGGCTGAAACGCCTGCTGGACCTGAATGCGCCGGATATCATAGTACGCAACGAGAAGCGCATGCTGCAGGAGGCGGTCGATGCGTTGCTGGATAACGGGCGGCGCGGCAGGGCCATCACCGGCACCAACAAGCTGCCGCTGAAATCCCTGGCCGATATGATCAAGGGCAAACAGGGCCGCTTCCGCCAGAACCTGCTGGGCAAGCGCGTCGACTATTCCGGCCGTTCCGTCATCGTGGTGGGTCCCACCCTGAAGCTGCACCAGTGCGGCCTGCCGAAGAAGATGGCGCTGGAGTTGTTCAAACCCTTTATTTTCAGCAAGCTGGAAGGCCGCGGGCTGGCAACTACCATCAAGGCCGCGAAAAAACTCGTGGAACGAGAGGGGCCGGAAGTCTGGGATATCCTGGAAGAGGTCATACGGGAACATCCCGTCATGCTGAACCGCGCGCCCACGCTGCACCGGCTCGGTATCCAGGCCTTCGAACCGGTACTGATCGAAGGTAAGGCCATTCAACTGCACCCGCTGGTATGTACCGCGTTCAATGCGGATTTTGACGGGGACCAGATGGCGGTACACGTCCCGCTTTCGATTGAAGCCCAGCTGGAATTGCGCACCCTGATGATGTCGACCAACAATATCCTGTCGCCGGCCAACGGTGAGCCGATCATCGTTCCGACTCAGGACGTGGTGCTGGGACTGTACTACATGACGCGCGAATCCGCCGGTGCAAAAGGCACGGGAAAAACCTTCGTAGACGTGGACGAAGTACATCGCGCCTATGAATGCGGCGCGGTCGACCTGCATGCAAGGATCAGTGTACGTATCAGGCAGAACACGGACGAGGACGGGGAAACGGTGCGCCATGAACGGGTTGAAACGACCGTAGGCCGGGCGTTGTTATCCCGCATCCTGCCTGAGGAGATGCCGTTTTCCCTGGTCAACCAGGTATTGAACAAACGCTCCATTTCCCAGTTGGTCAACGTCTGTTACCGGCGGCTCGGCCTGAAAACGACGGTCATTTTTTCCGACCGGCTGATGTATACCGGTTTTCATTATTCCACCCGCGCCGGCGTATCCTTCGGTGTCGACGATATGGTCGTGCCGGAGGACAAGAGTGAAATCATCGACGAGACGGAAGACCAGGTAAAACAGTTTGAGCAGCAATACACTTCCGGGTTGATCACGAACGGAGAGCGTTACAACAAGGTAGTGGATATCTGGTCACATTCCAGCGACCAGGTGGCCAGGGCCATGATGGACAGGCTCGGGGTCGATACGGTCCTGGACATGGAAGGCAAGGAAGTGGATGAACCTTCTTTCAATTCAATCTTCATGATGGCGGATTCCGGCGCACGCGGTTCCGCGGCCCAGATCAGGCAACTGGCCGGGATGCGCGGGCTGATGGCAAAGCCGGACGGTTCCATTATCGAAACGCCGATTACGGCAAACTTCCGTGAAGGACTGGATGTGTTGCAGTACTTCATTTCCACCCATGGCGCGCGCAAGGGCCTGGCTGATACCGCGCTGAAGACCGCCAACTCCGGGTACCTCACCAGGCGCCTGGTGGACGTGGCACAGGATCTGGTCGTGGCCGAGGATGACTGCGGTACCGAAGCCGGCGTCAAACTGACTTCATTGATTGAAGGCGGCGACGTGGTGGAACCGCTGCGGGAAAGAGTATTGGGCCGGGTCCTGGCGCGGGCAATCGCAGTGTCCGGGTCCCCCGAGGAAACCCTCATACCTGCCGATACCCTGCTCAATGAAGACCTGGTTGACCTCATGGACGAAAACGGTGTTGACGAGGTCGTGGTCCGTTCGGCCATTACCTGCGAGACCCGTTACGGAATTTGTGCAAAATGCTACGGCAGGGACCTGGCGCGGGGTCATATCGTGAACATAGGTGAAGCCGTCGGCGTGGTAGCCGCACAATCCATCGGTGAACCGGGCACACAGCTGACCATGAGGACTTTTCACATTGGCGGCGCTGCCTCCAGGGCGGCTGCGATCAGCAGTATTGATGTGAAATACGGCGGTACCGTGCGCCTGGACAACGTCAAGCTGCTGGAGCAGGAGAGCGGTAACAGGGTCGTCGTATCGCGTTCAGGAGACATATCCCTGCTGGACGAGGTGGGCAGGGAACGCGAGCGCTATAAACTTCCGTACGGCGCCGTGCTGACGGTACACGATGGCGATGCGGTTGACCCCGGCATGAAGATCGCCGATTGGGACCCGCATACGCATCCGGTGATATCCGAAGTTACGGGTCTTATCCGCTTTGCCGATATCGTTGAGGGCAAGACCGTATCGCGTCACGTGGACGAGATAACCGGGTTGACCAACATGATGATCATGGACCCCAAGGAACGCAGCAGTGACGCGAAGGAAATGCGCCCGGTGGTCATACTGGTGGACCAGGACGGGGCCCAGTTGACTTTGCCTGATACGACCATACCCGCGCATTACCCGTTGCCGCCCAAGGCATTGATCACGGTTCGTGAAGGCGCGGAAATCAAGGTGGGTGATGTCATTGCCAAGATGCCGCAGGAATCGCTGAAAACCCGCGATATTACCGGTGGATTGCCCCGCGTTGCAGATTTGTTCGAGGCCAGGAAACCCAAGGAGCCCGGCATACTGGCTGAAGCAAGCGGCACCGTCAGTTTCGGCAAGGATACCAAGGGCAAACAACGGCTGGTGATAACCGACCGGGATGGTGAGACCCATGAATTGCTCATACCTAAATGGCGTCATATCAACGTGTTTGAGGGAGAGCACGTGGAAAAGGGAGAGTCCGTGGTCGATGGTCCCCCGACCCCCCACGATATCCTCAGGCTGAAGGGGGTGCATGCGCTGGCAAGTTACATCGTTAACGAGATCCAGGAAGTCTACCGCCTGCAGGGCGTGAAGATAAACGACAAACACATCGAAGTCATCGTCAGGCAGATGTTGCGCAAGGTGGAAGTCTCGGAACCCGGTGATTCCGTTTTCCTCCGGGGCGAACAGGCAGAGAAAGCCAAGCTGCTGGAAGAAAATGAAAACCTGTCGGCGGATGGGAAATCAGAGGCACAGTGGGATCCTGTGCTGCTTGGTATTACCAAGGCGTCCCTGTCTACGGAATCGTTTATCTCGGCCGCGTCATTCCAGGAAACCACCCGGGTATTGACGGAGGCCAGCGTCAACGGCAAGCGGGACGAACTGCGCGGCTTGAAGGAGAACGTCATCGTCGGACGCCTGGTGCCGGCCGGCACCGGACTGGCGTACCATACCGAGCGCAGGAAAAAACGCACCGAGGAAGATTTGGAGGTACAGGAAGGCGTCGGTGAAGACGCACTTGCAGAAGAGGACGGCGGCGATGGCAATGAGGTCATTATTCTCAATCCGTCCAGGGAGGAGACTGTGGAAATTGTCAGGGTGGACCAGGTCTGAGGGAACTGATTCTGAAACGGGGACGGATTTAAACCTGTCATATTTGGGGTCAGAGTAAAAATACGGCTTGATCGGGATGTAGTGCTGACGTGCAATCGAGTATTTTTACTCTGACCCCAAATATACTTTTATGCTTGACATCACGCTTTATAAGGAAATATAATCCCGCTTCTTTTTGGGAGGGTCAGGGACAACAGGGTCCGGACCTTCCTTTCAGGGGCAAAAAACGACCGGGGTAATGGTTGTTTTTTTGTTTTTATCAATCACTTAAACGTGTTAGAGAAGCGCTGTGCCGCGCCGGTTGCCCTGTACCGCAGGAAACCCCGAATGAAACAGGGCTGAATAAATTGGATACGAAGACAGATGTCTACAATCAGTCAGTTGGTGCGCAAGCCGAGAAAACGGCAAAGGGCGAAAAGTAATGTTCCCGCCCTGGAAAATTGCCCGCAAAAACGCGGAGTGTGTACCCGCGTGTACACCACCACGCCGAAGAAGCCCAATTCCGCCCTGCGCAAGGTTGCCAGGGTGCGGCTCACCAACGGCCATGAGGTGACCACGTATATAGGTGGAGAGGGGCATAACCTGCAGGAGCACTCCGTCATCCTGATCCGCGGCGGCAGGGTCAAGGATTTACCCGGGGTTCGCTACCATACGGTCAGGGGTACCCTGGATACCTCGGGTGTGGCAGACCGGCGCCAGCGCCGTTCCAAGTACGGAGCCAAGAAACCCAGGTCATAAACCGGATCGAGAGCAGCGCCATGTCCAGAAGAAGAGAAGCCGAAAAAAGGGAGATACTCCCGGATCCGAAATACCACAACCAGGTCCTGGCGAAGTTCATCAACATGGTCATGCGCAGCGGCAAGAAATCCATCGCCGAAAAGATAGTCTATGGCGCCCTGGACCAGATCGGCAACAGGAAAAAAACGGATAATTCACTGGAGGTGTTCATACAGGCGCTGGACAATGTAAAACCTATCGTCGAGGTGAAATCCAGGCGGGTCGGCGGCGCTACGTACCAGATACCGATCGAAGTGCGTTCAGAGCGCAGTATGACCCTGGCGATGCGCTGGCTGGTGGACGCGGCCAAGAGACGCGGGGAGAAGAGTATGGGCCTGCGCCTGGCAGGCGAGATAATGGATGCCTCGGACAACAAGGGAACGGCCATAAAAAAGCGGGAAGATACCCACAAGATGGCCGAAGCCAACAAGGCATTCTCCCATTATCGGTGGTAGGAGCGGTAACCGGAACAACAGCCATGGCGCGCAGTGTCCCCATCGAACGTTACCGGAATATCGGCATCATGGCGCACATCGATGCGGGCAAAACGACGACGACGGAGCGCATCCTCTACTACACCGGGGTATCCCACAAGATAGGTGAAGTGCATGACGGCGCCGCCACCATGGACTGGATGGAACAGGAACAGGAACGGGGTATCACCATCACCTCGGCGGCGACCACCTGTTTCTGGAACGGCATGGCAGCACAGTACCCGGAACACCGCATCAATATCATCGATACGCCGGGGCATGTGGATTTCACCATCGAGGTGGAAAGGTCTCTACGGGTTTTGGACGGCGCTTGCGCCGTTTTTTGTGCCGTGGGCGGCGTTGAACCGCAATCGGAAACCGTTTGGCGTCAGGCCAACAGGTATAACGTGCCGAGACTGGCGTTCGTCAATAAAATGGACCGTTCCGGTGCGGATTACCTCAGGGTCGTCAACCAGATACGAGACCGCCTCGGCAGCGTCGCCGTGCCGATACAACTGCCGATAGGGTCGGAACACAGGTTTAAAGGCATTGTCGACCTGATCCGGGGCAGGGCGATTTACTGGGATGACCTGAGCATGGGAATGAAGTTTGCCGAACAAGATGTCCCGGAGGATATGATCGACGCCTGCCGGGATGCCCGCGAACAGTTGATGGAAGCCGCTGCCGAAGCCGACGAGGAATTGATGGAGGCATACCTGGAGAATGGAGAATTATCGGCACAACAGATCAAGCAGGGCATCAGGGCAAGGACGCTGGCAAACGATATAGTCCCGGTCCTGTGCGGTTCCGCGTTCAAGAATAAAGGGGTCCAGAGTATGCTGGATGCCGTCATCGACTACCTCCCGGCGCCTGGTGATATCCCTCCCGTCAGAGGCATTCTCAGGAATGCCTCCAAAACCGAAGTCTCCCGGCAATCCGATGATGCAGAACCGTTCGCGGCGCTGGCGTTCAAGATTGCCACTGACCCGTTCGTCGGTTCGTTGACGTTCTTCCGGGTTTATTCCGGTGTGCTTAAATCCGGCGATGCGGTGCTGAACACGGTGAAAGACAAAAAGGAGCGCATCGGACGCATCCTGCAGATGCATGCCAATTCACGGGAGGAATTAAACGAGGTCAGGGCAGGGGATATCGCCGCTGCCGTGGGCCTTAAGGACGTCACGACGGGCGATACCCTGTGCGCCGCAAATTCCGCCATCGTCCTCGAAAGGATGGAATTTCCCGATCCGGTCATTTCCGTCGCGGTGGAACCGAAAACCCGGCCGGACCAGGAGAAAATGGGCATGGCCCTGGGCAAACTGGCGCAGGAAGACCCCTCTTTCCGGGTGCATACCGACGATGAGTCCGGGCAGACCATCATCTCGGGAATGGGTGAATTGCACCTCGAGATTATCGTGGACCGGCTGAAACGGGAATTCAAGGTGGATGCCAACGTCGGCAAGCCGCAGGTGGCTTACCGGGAAACCATCAGGAAACCGGTGGAGAAGGCGGAAGGCAGGTTTGTACGCCAGTCCGGCGGGCGCGGCCAGTACGGCCACGTCATACTGAAGATCGAGCCGCAGAAACCGGGTCACGGCTATGAATTCATCAATAAAATTGTCGGCGGCGTCATACCGAAAGATTTTATCCCGGCAGTAAACAAGGGTATCCAGGAACAGATGGAGAGCGGGGTTCTGGCAGGATACCCGATGGTGGACGTGAAGGTCACGTTGTACGACGGTTCCTACCATGAAGTGGACTCCAGTGAAATAGCCTTCAAGATAGCCGGTTCCATAGGCTTCAAGAACGGCGCGGACCGCGCCGCGCCGGTCCTGCTGGAACCGGTTATGAACGTGGAAGTAGTAACGCCGGAAGATTACCTGGGTTCGGTAACGGGCGACTTGAGCAGGCGCCGCGGCATTTTGTCGGAAACCGCCACCACCCCGGCCGGCAGGATCATCAAGGCGGAGGTCCCCCTGGAACAGATGTTCGGTTATGCAACGGCCTTGCGTTCGGCCACCCAGGGACGCGCCACCTACACCATGGAGTTTTCGAAGTATAATCCGGTTCCGCCCGGGGTCGCGGATGAGATCACGAACAGAAACGTCGGTTAGGTAATCAGCAGGTATTGCAGACAGAGTATATAAGACATGGCGGACGAACAGATAATAAGGATCAGGCTGAAAGCATTCGATCACCGGCTGATCGACCAGTCGACACGTGAAATCGTTGAGACTGCGCGCCGCACCGGTGCACAGGTCAAGGGACCCATCCCGTTGCCCACAAAAAAGGAACGCTATACCGTTCTGATTTCGCCCCACGTCAACAAGGACGCCCGGGACCAGTACGAGATCAGGACCCATAAACGCCTGGTGGACATCGTCAATCCCACGGATAAAACGGTCGATGCGCTGATGAAACTCGACCTGGCAGCGGGCGTGGACGTCCAGATCAAACTCAGCTGAAGACAACGGGCAGATCACGGGTCAGAGAGATGGCGATCGGAATAATAGGCAAAAAGCGAGGGATGACCCGTATCTTCACGGATACCGGCCAGTCCGTGCCTGTCACCGTTATCGAAGCGGGCCCCAACAGGGTCACCTCTCTTTCCAGCGTCGAGAAACACGGCTACCGCGCGGTGCAGGTCGCCTACGGAAGCAGGCGCCGCAACCTGATCAGCAAGCCCCTGGCCGGGACGCTGGCCAGGGCAGGCATTGAATCTGCCGAGGGCCTGCATGAATTCAGGCTGGATAACGAAGAAGCCGGTGAATTGTCTGCGGGTGCGGAAATAACGGTGGATATTTTCACGGCCGGGCAGAAAGTCGACGTGACCGGGACGACGATCGGGAAAGGCTACGCAGGCGTGATAAAGCGGCACAATTTCAGCAGCCAGCGTAACAGTCACGGTAATTCCCGCGCCCACCGGGCGCCCGGTTCGATCGGCCAGAACCAGTCACCGGGACGGGTTTTCCCCGGTAAAAAGATGGCGGGACACATGGGCAACGCGAAACAGACGGCGCAGAACCTCGAGGTGGTCCGGGTTGACCCGGACCGGAACCTGGTGCTGGTCAAAGGTTCTGTTCCCGGCGCTCCCGGCGGCACGCTCATCGTCAAGGCGGCGGTCAAGTCGGCAGGGGTATAGGGGAGCGGAGATGGAATTGTCAGTGCGCAAAACCGGGAAAAAACGGGCGGGCAAGGTGAAAGTTGCCGATGAGGTGTTCGGCGTTGATTTTAACGAACCCCTGGTACACCAGGTGCTGACCTCGTACCTGGCAAACGGCAGAGCTGCAACCAAGTCACTGAAAAACCGCTCCGCGGTGCGGGGAGGCGGGAAAAAGCCGTGGCGCCAGAAGGGCCTGGGCAGGGCCAGGGCCGGTACCAGGAACAGCCCCATCTGGCGTGGAGGCGGCGTCACTTTCGCAAACAACCAGCGCACATTTGCCAGGAAAGTGAACCGGAAAATGTATCGCGGCGCGCTGCGGTCCATCCTGTCGGAACTGGTTCGCCAGGAACGGCTGATTTGTATTGACGAATTGAATATAGCCGCGGCAAAGACAAAGGCTGCGATCGAGATGCTGGCGCAACTGGGCCTGGAAGAAGTATTGATCATCACCGATTCCATCAGCGAGGAATTGCACCTGTCAACCCGTAACCTGGCGCAGGTGGCCGTCATAGATACCCATGAAATCAACCCGCATTCCCTGATTGGGTTTGAACGGGTGCTGATAACCAGGGCGGCGCTGGAAAAGGTGGGGAAATGGCTCGAGCCGGGCATGAAGGGCAGCGGGGAACAGCCGCAGGCCGGCGACCGGGAGACCGCTGAGCAGGAGACGCCGGACGGAGGTAAAGAGGATGAATGACGAGAGGCTGATGAAAATACTGCTGGAGCCGCGGGTAACGGAAAAAAGTACGTATACCGCGGACAAGTACCGGCAGTTTGTCTTCAAGGTCATGCGCGATGCGACCAAACCCGATATAAAAAAAGCCGTGGAAAAAATGTTTGAAGTAGAGGTCGAGTCGGTGCAGGTGCTGAACGTGCGCGGCAAGAACAAGATGTTCCGGCGTGCGCGCGGCAAACGCCCGGACTGGAAGAAGGCCTACGTCAGGTTGAAACCCGGCTTTGATATAGATTTCATCGGCGCCTGAGGAACTGTCAGAGAAATGCCATTAATCAAACCAAAACCAACAACGGCAGGCCGGCGCGGCGTCGTGAAGGTCGTCCATCCGGACCTGTACAAGGGCGATCCGTACGGCCCACTGGTTGAAAAACAGTGCCGGACCGCAGGGCGTAACAATCACGGCAGAATTACCGTGAGACACCGGGGCGGCGGCGCCAAGCAACGCTACCGGATCATTGATTTCAAACGCGACAAGGACGGCATCGCGGCAAAGGTGGAGCGGATTGAATACGATCCCAACCGCACCGCGCACATTGCCCTGCTGTGTTATGCCGATGGTGAGCGCCGTTACATTATAGCGCCTGCCGGCCTCGCGCCCGGGACGGAATTGATGTCCGGCACGCGCGCTGAAATAGCGCCGGGGAATTGTCTGGCCCTGCGCAATATACCGGTGGGGGCGAATGTGCATTGTGTGGAATTGAAGCCGGGCAAGGGCGCGCAACTTGCGCGCAGCGCCGGCACCAGTGTGCAGTTGATTGCCCGTGAAGGCGCCCACGCAACGCTGCGGCTGCGCTCGGGCGAAGTGAGGAAGGTGCCGCTGGATTGCCGCGCCACTATCGGCGAGGCGAGCAACGTCGAACATTCGCTGCAAAAGCTGGGAAAGGCGGGCGCAAAACGCTGGCGCGGTATTCGCCCGACGGTGCGCGGCGTGGCCATGAACCCGGTCGATCATCCTCATGGAGGCGGTGAAGGGCGATCATCCGGAGGGCGTCACCCCTCCACGCCCTGGGGTTATCCCACGAAAGGCTACAAGACAAGGAAGAACAAACGCACCGACAACATGATTATCCGGAAAAGGAAGAACTAGAGGGGATTAACCATGCCGCGTTCGATCAGGAAAGGGCCGTTCATAGATCATCATTTGATCAGAAAGGTGGAGACTGCGAAACAGAATAATGACAAACGGCCCATCAAGACCTGGTCCAGAAGGTCGATGATTGTGCCGGATATGGTCGGGCTGACGATTGCGATACATAACGGCCGCGATCACGTGCCGGTTTTCATCACCGAGAACATGGTGGGCCACAAGCTGGGTGAATTCGCCATTACCCGGACGTTTCGCGGTCATGCCGCAGATAAAAAAACCACGAAATAGGTAGAGCGTAACAGGATAATGACGACTGCAGTCCTTAAATTTATCCGGATGGCGCCGCAAAAGCTGCGCCTGGTAGCCGACCAGGTGCGGGGACTGCCGGTCGATCGGGCCATAAATCTCCTGACTTACAGCAACAAGAAGGCTGCCGGTATCGTCAAGAAAGTGCTGGAATCGGCAATTGCGAATGCCGAACATAACGATGCGGCAGATATAGACGAATTGAAAATTAGTGCGATAACCGTCGACCAGGGCCCCACGCACAAGCGTTTGCGTACCCGGGCGCGGGGACGGGCTGACCGGATATTCAAGCGTACCAGCCATTTGGCAATCACCGTCACCGAGACGAAAGAGTAGGCAGACTATGGGACAGAAAGTACACCCCACGGGCATACGCATCGGCATCATCAAGGATTGGACCTCAACCTGGTATGCCGATTCGAAAGATTATGCAAGGTATCTGAATACGGACCTGCAGGTCCGTGACTACCTCAGGAAAAAACTGGTTAATGCTTCGGTCAGCCGCATCCAGATCGAACGTCCCCCGAATGAGATCAAGGTGATCATACACAGCGCCAGGCCGGGCATCGTGATCGGCAAGAAAGGCGAGGACATCGAGCGGTTAAGCCAGGAAGTGTCGGAAATGATGGGTGTACGGGCAAAAGTGAGCGTCCGGGAAATCCGCAAGCCGGAACTCGACGCGAGCCTGGTGGCGGAGAGCGTTGCCCAGCAGATCGAGAGAAAAATCATGTTCAGGCGGGCCATGAAACGCGCGGTGACCAATTCCATGAGGCTTGGCGCACTGGGCATCAAAATCTGTGTCGCAGGCCGTTTGAACGGTGCGGAGATCGCACGGTCCGAATGGTACCGGGAGGGGCGTGTGCCGTTGCATACCCTGCGGGCAGATATTGATTACGGCATCGCCAACTCGAATACGACCTATGGGGTCATCGGAGTAAAAGTATGGATATTCAAGGGCGAAGTATTCAACGTTGATGATCGCAGCGATGAAGACGATGCGCCGGTAATGGGGGCTCAATAGGATGTTACAGCCGAAACGAACCAAGTTCAGGAAACAGAGCAAAGGCAGGAATCGCGGGCTGGCCAGTAATGGCAATAAGGTCAATTTTGGCGAGTTCGGTCTGAAGGCAATTACCCGCGGACGCATTACCGCGCGCCAGATTGAGGCTGCCCGCCGCACCATCACCCGCAAGGTCAAGCGGGGAGGAAAGGTCTGGATCCGGATTTTTCCGGACAAGCCGATCACGACCAAACCCCTGGAAGTACGGCAGGGTAAGGGCAAAGGCAACGTCGAATACTGGGTGTCCGTTGTCCAGCCCGGCAAGGTACTGTACGAAATTGAAGGCGTATCGGAACAACTTGCCAGAGAAGCCTTTAAACTGGCGTCGGCGAAATTACCGGTCAAGACCATATTTGTCAACAGGACAATACTGTGACGAAAGCCGCGGAATTGAGAAGCAGGAACCCCGAGGATTTGCAGGTACTTCTCGTCGACCTGCTACGCGAACAATTTAACCTGCGCATGCAGAAAGGTTCGGGCCAGCTCGGCAACCCGAGCCGTTTCAAGGCGGTGCGGCGGGAAATAGCCAGGGTTAAAACGGTGTTAAACGAAAAAGCGAAGCAAGATGAGTGAAACCGGAAAATCAACCAGAACACTGACCGGGACGGTTGTCAGCAACAAGATGGACAAGTCGATTTCGGTAGATATCGGGCGCACGGTAAAACACCCGCTGTACGGCAAATACATCCGGCGCACTACCAGGCTGCTTGCCCATGATGAAAATAACGAGTGCAATGAAGGCGATATGGTAATCATCGAGTCATCCCGGCCCATTTCCAAAAACAAGGCCTGGCGCTTGCGCAGCATCGTCAGCAGGGCCCAGGAAGTCTGATGCGCGTTGGAGCAAGGAAATGATCCAGATGCAGACAGTACTGGGTGCAGCCGATAACAGCGGTGCGCGCCGACTCATGTGTGTGAAGGTCCTGGGCGGTTCGAGAAGGCGTTATGCCGGGATAGGGGACGTGATCAAGGTGAGTGTCAAGGAAGCCATCCCGAGGAGCAAGGTAAAAAAAGGCGAACTGTATAACGCGGTGGTGGTACGGACAAAAAAAGGCGTTAGGCGGCCCGACGGTTCGCTGATACGGTTTGACAGCAATGCCGCCGTGTTGCTGAACAACCAGTTGCAACCGATCGGCACCCGGATATTCGGCCCGGTCACCCGCGAACTCAGGACTGAGCATTTTATGAAAATCGTGTCCCTGGCGCCCGAGGTATTGTAGACAGGAGTGCGTTATACGTTATGAACAGGATACGAAAAGGTGATGAAGTAGTGGTCATTGCCGGCAAGGACAAGGGCAAGCGCGGCGTCGTGCTCAATGTCGACAGGAACGGCAATAAGGTCATCGTTGAAAATATCAATATGGCCAAACGCCATACCAAGGGAAACCCCATGCGCGGCGCGCCCGGCGGTATCATTGAAAAGGAGATGCCGTTCGCGATTTCCAATGTCGCATTGTGGAATCCGGTTTCAAACAAGCCGGACCGGGTGGGTTTCCGGTTTCTGGAGGATGGCCGGAAAGTCCGTTATTTTAAATCCAACGACGAAGTGGTTGATATCTGAACAGCAATAACAAGATGGCCAGATTACAGGAATATTACCGGACCACGGTTGCGCCGCAACTGATGCAGCAGTTCAGTTATACATCGCCGATGCAGGTGCCGAGGATAACCAAGATCACGTTGAACATGGGCTTGGGCAAGGTAATGACCGACAAGAAAATGATCGAGCAGGCGGCTGATGACATGGCGCGCATCGCCGGCCAGAAGCCGATCGTGATCAATGCAAAAAAATCCGTGGCGAACTTCAAGGTCAGGAAAGGCTTTCCGAACGGTTGCAAGGTAACCTTACGGCGCAAGCGCATGTACGAATTTCTGGACCGGCTGATTTCAATCGCTATTCCCAGGATCAGGGACTTTCGCGGCCTGAGCCCGCGTGCGTTTGACGGCCGCGGCAATTACAGCCTGGGCGTGAAGGAACAGATTATTTTTCCTGAAATTGATTACGACAAGATCGAGGCGCTGCGCGGCCTGGACGTGACGATAACGACGTCGGCGAAAACCGATGAAGAGGCACAGGCCCTGTTGAAAGCGTTCAATTTTCCGCTGAGAGGCTAGGCCGACACGAGGCAGAGGAGACTTATGGCTAAAACATCAATGGTAAACCGGGAACGGAAAAGGGAGAAACTGGTCGAGAAATACGCTGAAAAACGCGCCGCATTGAAGCGCACTATCAAGGATATGTCGCTGTCTCCGGAAGAGCGTAAAGAGGCAAGGATTAAATTGAACAAATTACCCAGGGATTCCAGCCCGTCCCGCCTGAGAAACCGGTGCAGCCTGACAGGGCGGCCGAACGGGTATTACCGGAAATTCGGGCTGGGCAGAAACATGCTGCGCGAGGCAGCCATGCGCGGGGATATCCCGGGCCTGGTCAAGGCGAGCTGGTAATAATACCTGCGAGGCAGCGCGAGAATACAGAATGAGCTTACAGGATCAAATATCGGACATGCTGACACGGGTCCGCAACGGCCAGCACAGGTCCAAGCGGGAAGTCAGCATGCCTTCGTCGAAGTTGAAAGTCGCCGTGGCAAAAATCCTCCATGAAGAAGGATACATTACCGGCTTCAGCGTGAACGAGGACACGGCCAGGCCCGTATTGACCATTGAATTGAAGTATTTTGAGGGCAAGCCCGTGATCGAGTTATTGCGGCGCGTCAGTACGCCCGGATTACGCCGCTACAGCCCCGGTGACAAGTTGCCGAGGGTGCACGGAGGCCTGGGTACGGCCATCATCTCCACTTCCAGGGGAGTCATGACGGACCGGAATGCCAGGCAACTGGGGATTGGCGGAGAGATCATCTGTATCGTTGCGTAGGTCCGGATATGTCGAGAATCGCCAATAACCCGGTAACAGTTCCCGAAAGCGTGGAGGTAGACGTGAGCGGGGCACAGGTACGCATCAAGGGCAGCAAAGGAGAGTTGGTGCACACCCTGCATGCGCTCGTACAACTGGACCGTGAAGACAACCTGCTGAAGTTTTCCGCGAAAGACGACACCAAGTCGGCGCGGGCCCTGGCCGGCACCACCAGGGCGATTTTACAGAATATGGTTACCGGGGTTACCGACGGTTTCGAAATCAGGCTCGAGATTACCGGGGTGGGATACCGCGCCCAGGCGAACCAGGGCAGCATCAACCTGGCGCTGGGATTTTCCCATCCGGTGGATATTGACATCCCCGACGGGGTTACGGTCGAGACCCCGAGCCAGACCCAGATCATAGTCAGGGGTTCGGACAAGCAGAAAGTCGGACAGGTGGCGGCCAATATCCGCAGCTACCGGCCGCCCGAGCCATACAAGGGGAAAGGCGTGCGTTACGCCGACGAACAGATCCTGCGCAAGGAGGCCAAGAAAGCGTAATGAACAAGAAGACGGCAAGACTGAGAAGGGCGGTAAAGTCACGCATGCGCATCAAGTCACAAGGCTTGAACCGTTTGTGCGTGTTCCGTACGCCCCGGCATATCTATGCCCAGGTGATTGCTGCCGGCGGGGCGGAAGTGCTGGTCAGCGCATCCTCCCTGGATAAGGAAGTGCGCAGCAGGATAAAGAACGGCGGCAACAGGGAAGCGGCCGGGATAGTAGGCCAGGTGGTTGCGGAACGGGCAAAGCAAGCCGGGATAACAACGGTTGCCTTTGACCGCTCAGGCTTCAAGTTCCATGGCCGGGTGAAGGCGCTGGCGGATGCCGCCAGGGAACAAGGTATAAAATTCTGAACGATGTGGAGATAACACCAGCATGGCGGTAGCGGATTCCATCACGGGTAACGAAGATTTACTGGAGAAACTGGTTGCAGTCAACCGGGTGGCCAAGGTGGTCAAGGGCGGCCGGATATTCGGCTTTACGGCATTGACCGTTGTCGGCGACGGTAACGGCCGGGTCGGTTTCGGCCGGGGCAAGGCCCGGGAGGTGCCCGTTGCGATACAGAAAGCCATGGAAAAAGCGCGCCGGAATATGATCAGGATCCCGCTGAAGGGCGATACCCTGCACTACGCCGTCACTGCCAGGCACGGCGCAGCCAAGGTATATATGCAACCTGCTTCGGAAGGCACGGGTATTATTGCGGGAGGTGCGATGCGCGCCGTATTTGAGTGCGCCGGCGTACAGAATGTCCTGGCAAAATGCACGGGCTCGACCAATCCGATTAACGTGGTCCGGTCGACCATGAAAGGCTTGCAGTCAATGGCTGAACCGGAATACTTCGCGGCGAAACGCGGCAAGACAGTCGAGGAACTTACCGGTTGACCGGGACTCGCAGAAAGGCGGAACGATAAACGGCAGAACACCGGGGCAATGATGGCCGAGGCAAAGAAACAACTGAGAGTGACCTTGAAACGCAGCGTCAACCGCAGGACCGCGCAGCATAAGGCCTGCGTAGCGGGGCTCGGGTTGCGCCGTATAGGCCATTCGGTAACGCTTGCCGACACTGCGGAAAACCGCGGCATGATCAACAAGGTGTCCTATTTGCTGGCGGTAGATGAGATCTGATATGCGGCTTAATTCAATCAAACCTGCAGGAGGTTCCAAACGTGCGGCCAAGCGGGTCGGCCGGGGTATCGGCTCCGGCTACGGCAAGACCGCCGGCCGCGGCCACAAGGGACAGAAGTCCCGCTCGGGCGGGTATCACAAGGTGGGTTTCGAGGGCGGGCAGATGCCGTTGCAGCGGCGCCTCCCCAAGGTCGGCTTCCGCTCTTACCTGTCCCGCATTACCGACGAAATCCGCCTTGACGAACTGGACAAGGCGGGGACCGAAATCGTGGATCTGGCTACGTTGAGGAAAGCCGGCCTTGTCTCGAGAAAAATCAAGAGAGTCAAGATCATAGCCAGTGGGACGATCAACAGGGCGGTGACCGTCAAGGGACTGCGGGCAAGCAAAGCGGCGCGGGCCGCCATCGAAGCCGCCGGCGGGAAATTCGAGTAGGAACATGGCAGCAAGAAATCCAGCAATACCGGGCGGCATCGCGGGATTGACCCAGGTAACCGAACTGCGCAGGCGGCTGTTGTTCGTCCTGCTGGCCCTGTTCGTTTACCGGATATGCACTTTCATTCCCGTCCCGGGGATTAACCCCGATACCCTGGCCCAGCTGTTCGAGCAGCAACGGGGCACTATCCTGGATATGTTCAACATGTTTTCCGGCGGTGCGCTGGAACGCCTTTCGGTGGTCGCCCTCGGCATCATGCCGTACATATCCGCCTCGATCATCATGCAGATTCTGTCCTTTGTCGACCCGCGCCTGAAACAATTGCGCAGGGAAGGGGAATCGGGGCGCCGCAAGATCACCCAGTACACCAGGTACGGGACCGTGCTGCTTGCCACCTTCCAGGCACTGGGCGTATCGCTGGCGCTGGAGGGGCAGCAGGTGTCAGGGGGTTCGGTCGTCCTGGATCCGGGCATGGCCTTTCGCATCACTGCGGTGACTACGCTGGTAACCGGAACCATGTTTCTCATGTGGCTGGGCGAACAGATCACCGAACGGGGTGTCGGCAACGGCATCTCGCTGATCATTTTTGCCGGCATCGTTGCCGGGTTGCCGTCCGCGATCGGCGGTACGCTGGAGCTGTCCCGTACCGGAGAGTTGCACCTGATCATGGTGTTTACGCTGTTTGTCCTGGCAATCGCCGTCACCGGTTTTGTCGTATTTATTGAACGCGGGCAACGCCGGATCACGGTGAATTATGCCCAGCGCCAGGTCGGCCGCAAATTATACGCGGGCCAGTCCAGCCACCTGCCTTTGAAGCTGAACATGGCGGGCGTGATTCCCCCGATATTCGCCTCCAGCCTGATACTGTTTCCGGGGACCCTGGCAAGCTGGGCGGGCCAGGCGCAGGAAATGCGCTGGCTGCAGGACCTGGCGACACTACTGCAACCCGGGCAACCCATATACGTCGCGTTTTACGCCGCAGGCATCATATTTTTCTGCTTTTTCTATACCGCGGTTGTGTTTGACCCGCGGGAAACTGCAGATAACCTGAAAAAATCCGGCGCGTTCGTCCCGGGAATGAGGCCCGGTGAGCAGACCGCCAAGTATCTTGACGGCGTGTTGACTAAACTGACGATGGTCGGCGCCATATACATCACTTTCGTCTGTTTGTTGCCGGAATTTTTGATAATCCAGTATAACGTGCCGTTTTATTTCGGCGGGACGTCGTTGCTGATCATAGTCGTCGTCGTAATGGACTTTATGGCGCAAATCCAGGCCCACCTGATGTCGCACCAGTATGAAGGCGCGTTAAAGAAGGCCAATTTGAAAAGCCACGGGAGGCGTTCATAGTGGCCGTCCTTCAGCACGATACGCATACGTGACGGGAGAATGAAATGAAAGTCAGGGCTTCAGTAAAAAAGATATGCCGTAATTGCCGTATTATCCGCAGGTTTGGCAGCGTCCGCGTGATCTGCTCCGACCCGCGCCACAAACAGCGGCAGGGGTAACAACGAATGGCTCGAATAGCTGGGGTTAATATACCGGACAACAAACACGTCAGCATCGCGTTGACGCATATTTACGGAATTGGCAGTACCTCCGCCAGGAAAATCTGTTCTGCAACAGGCATAGAGCCGGGCGTCAAGGTGTCATCACTCAGTGAAGACCAGCTTGACCTGTTGCGGGCGGAAGTAACGAATTATGAACTGGAAGGCGACTTGCGCAGGGACGTATCCATGAACATCAAACGCCTGATGGATCTAGGCTCATACCGGGGTATCCGCCACCGCCGCGGCTTGCCCCTGCGCGGCCAGCGTACCCGTACCAATGCGAGAACACGCAAGGGGCCGCGCCGGATCATCAAAAAGTAATACGACGAGAGAGTGAATGGCAAAACCGAGAGGCACCAGAAAAAAGGTCAAGAAGACGGTGGTCGACGGAATAGCGCATGTCCATGCGTCGTTCAACAACACCATTATTAATATTACCGACCGGCAGGGAAATACCCTGGCGTGGGCCACGGCCGGCGGCAGCGGGTTTCGCGGCTCGCGCAAAAGCACGCCGTTTGCAGCGCAGATCGCCGCCCAGAAAGTAGGCGCGGTTGCGCAGGAGTTCGGCATGAAGAACCTGGAAGTGAATATAAAAGGACCCGGACCGGGGCGGGAGTCGGCTGTGCGTGCATTGAATGCGTTGGGCTATAAAATCACCAACATCACGGACGTCACGCCCATTCCCCATAATGGTTGCCGCCCGCCGAAGCGAAGACGGGTGTAAGTGGAGGAGATATGGCTCGTTACCTGGGACCCAAATGCAAGCTGAGTCGCCGTGAAGGCGTAGACCTGTTTTTAAAGAGTCGCGCCCGGCCGATTGAATCCAAATGCCAGATCGACAAGCCGCCCGGGGAGCATGGCGTCAGGGCAAAGCGCCTGTCCGATTACGCCGTGCAGCTTCGGGAAAAGCAGAAACTGCGGCGCATATACGGCGTGCTGGAAAAACAGTTCCGCCGTTACTACAAGGAGGCGGTCCGGCGCAGAGGTTCAACCGGTGAGAACCTGTTGCAACTGCTTGAATGCCGTCTGGATAACGTGGTGTTCAGGATGGGGTTCGGCTGTACCCGTAACGAGTCCAGGCAACTGGTCAGTCACAAATCGGTCATGGTCAATGGGCGACTCGTCAACATACCCTCGTACCAGGTCAAACCTGAAGACAAGGTTGAGATCCGGGAAAAAAGCAAGCAGCAACTGCGCATCCAGGATGCCCTTAACGTGGCCGATCAGATCGGTTTTCCCGAATGGGTAGAGGTGGACGCCAAGAAGATGATCGGAGTATTCAAATCGATACCTGAACGGAGTGAACTCTCCTCGGATATCAACGAACAGTTAGTCGTAGAACTTTATTCCAAGTAAGCAGCAACAGGAAGAACGCATATGCCGTCAACATTCAGTGAATTATTAAAGCCGCGCCGGGTTGATGTGGAAAATATCAGCAATACGCTGGCAAAAATAACCATAGAACCTCTGAACCGGGGGTTCGGCCATACTCTGGGCAATGCCCTGCGCCGGGTCTTGCTGTCTTCCATGTCCGGCTGTGCCGTGACTGAAGTGGAAATAGACGGCGTGCTACATGAATACACGACCATAGATGGCGTGCACGAGGATGTAACGGATATCCTGCTGAACCTGAAGGAACTGGCCATCAGCATGCATGCGCGGGATGATGCCACCCTCACGTTGAACAAGAACGGACCAGGGGAGATCAGGGCCGGCGACATCAATCTGGACCACGACGTGGAGATTGCCAACCCCGAACACCTGATCGCACACCTCACGCGGGCCGGCGAGCTGAATATGAATATCGTCGTCGAGCGCGGACGCGGTTATCGCCCCGTAGTGATAGGCAGTCCGGAAGAGGACGTCGGACAGAGCATAGGCCGGTTGAAACTCGATGCCTCCTTCAGCCCGGTTAAACGGGTTTCTTACGACGTCCAAAGCGCCCGCGTGGAACAGCAAACGGACCTGGACAAGCTGATCCTGGAAGTCGAGACGAACGGCACCATCGACCCGGAAGAGGCCATCAAGGAAGCGGCGCTGATATTGCGCAACCAGTTGTCCATATTCGTCGACCTGGAAGCGGAGCAGGCGGAGGAGATCCCGGCAGCCAGCAGTGAGCCGGAAATCGACCCCGTACTGTTGCGCCCGGTCGACGACCTGGAGCTTACGGTCCGTTCTGCGAACTGTCTGAAGGCAGAAAGCATCTATTATATCGGCGACCTGATTCAACGTACCGAAATGGAGTTGTTGAAGACCCCGAACCTGGGCAAAAAATCCCTGACGGAGATAAAGGACGTGCTGGCCTCCCGCGGCCTGTCGCTGGGAATGAGGCTGGAGAACTGGCCTCCTTCCGACCTGTACGAGGACAAGGAACTGTCGTCAGTGATTTCCTATTAGACAACACGGGTAACTGTAATGCGTCATAGAGAAAGCGGACGGAAACTGAACCGGAACAGCAGCCACCGCACTGCGCTGTTCCGCAACATGACCGTGTCGCTGGTACGGCATGAATTGATCAAGACCACCGTCGCCAAGGCGAAAGAACTGCGCCGCGTGGCTGAACCGTTGATTACGCTGGCCAAAACAGATTCGGTTTCCAGGCGCAGACTGGCGTTCGCGCGCCTGCGTGACCGGCCGACGGTGACGAAACTGTTCAATGAACTGGGGCCGCGCTACAAGAGCAGGCCGGGCGGCTACCTGCGCATCCTGAAGTGTGGCTACCGGGTCGGCGACAAGGCACCCATGGCCATCGTGGAACTGGTTGACCGGCCCGTCGCAGATTTGGAAGAAAATAACGACAGTACGGATAGTTGAAATAACTATAATAAAGCAGTAACGACTCGAAGCCGGACACAGTCCGGCTTTTTATTTGCGCATCGTCGTGCCGGGCTTGACCCGGCACCCATAAATCTTTATAACCTGTCGATCATGCAAGATAAACGCTACGACACTCCTGAAGCCCTGAAGTCCCTGGTAGAGCCCGCCCGCGTGCACCGGGACGTCTATGTCCGGGAAGAGATCTTCAAACTGGAAATGGAGCGTATCTGGGGGCAGGCGTGGATCTACGTCGGCCACGAAAGCCAGGTCAGGTCCCCCGGTGATTACCTCACCACCAGCATCGGGCTGACGCCGGTGATCATGGTCAGGGACATGAACGGCACGGATATCAACGTACTGGTGAACCGTTGCGGGCACCGGGGCGCGCAGGTGTGCCAGGCCCGCGCCGGCAGCGCCGGCAACGGCATATTCAAGTGCCCCTACCACGGCTGGACCTACCGCACTGACGGGACGTTGCGTTCACAGCCCAGCCCCGGAGGCTACAGCGACGTGGGTTTCGACAACAGCGCCTCCGAATACGGCATGACCAGGGTAGCCAGGACCGGGCAATACCGGGGTTTCATATTCGCTTCCCTGTCCGCCGCAGGTCCCGGCCTGGACAGCTTTCTCGGTGAAATGCGCGACACCATAGACAACATGGCCGACCGCGCCCCTGAGGGCGAGGTGGAGGTAACCGGGAAGACCTGCCACCGGTTTCACCACCCGGTAAACTGGAAGTTCTTTATCGAAAATCTGCATGACGCCATGCACCCCATGGTGGCCCATGCCGGCACCAGCGATGCGGTGCGGCAATACCTGGAGCAGCTTCCGCCGGATCACGACCCGCTGCCCGAAGCGGAGGTGATCGCCCCGTTTGGCGGCTCCTATGATTTCTTCGACAAGATGGGTTTCGTGGGGCTGCCCAGGGGACACGGCTACATGGGCGGGGAGACCAGTATCTTCAGCCATTACCAGGTCTATCCCGATTACCTGCAGGCAATGGAACAGGCCCATGGCAGTGAGCGCACCGGCGAAATCCTCTCCTTCAACCGCCACAACGGCCTCATATACCCGTCCTGTACGGTGCGCGACAACATCCAGTCAGTGCGCGTAGTCATCCCCGTCTCGGTCAACGAAACCATCATTGAATCGTGGACGTTCAGGTTGAAAGGCGCGCCGCCGAACATGCTGGAACGGACCCTGCGCTATTCCCGTTTGATCAATTCCCCCGCGTCGATGGTGGGTCCGGACGACCTGGACTGTTACATCCGCATCCAGGAAAGCGCCGCGGCCGGCGCGGTGGAATGGGTAGACATGCACCGCCATTTCGGCAGGGAAATGCCGGACGGGGAAAGGCTGAGGGCCACGGGCACCAGCGACCTGGCGTTGCGCAACCAGTATTCGGCATGGCTTGATTACATGACCTGACCCGGTATTCTCACTGATAAAATGGCAGATGATAATCTACAGGAAGCGATTACCAACCTGATCCGTCTGGAAACCCGGTGCCTCAACGAAGCGGACCTGGACACCTGGGCTTCCCTGTTTACGGAAGACGGGTATTACTGGATGCCCCTCGAACGGCAACAGACCGACCCGGAGCAGCACGATTCCCTGATCTACGACAACCGCGCCCTGATGGAAATGCGCAGCTACAACCTGCACAACCCGTTATCGCCGTCCATGCAACGCGAAGTGCGGTCCGTGCGCATCCTGTCGGATCTGGAAACCGATCCGCCAACCGATCCCGATGGCGAAATTACCGTCACTGCCAGCGTTATCGCGCTAATCCATCACCGCCGGCAGGACACCTTCGCCGGTACCGTTACCTGGCGCCTCGTGCAAACGGGGGAGGGACTGAAAATAAAGTCCAAGCGCGTGGACCTGATTAACGCAGACGCACCGCTGGACAGTATCATGATGTATATCTGAGCCGCTACAATAATTTAAAGTCTGCTGATAGTTTAAATGATCTGGCTGTATTACCAAGCAACGGATTTGAAGCATTATCCGGTGACAGGCAGGGCCAGCACAGTATCCGCATTAACAGACAATGGCGGATATGTTTTGAATGGTCCCGGAATGGACCTGAAAATGTTGAGATAACCGATTACCACTGATGATGAGCAAGCGCTTATGAGCAGAACCCCAATACATCCAGGCACTATATTGCGGGACGAATTAGCCGAGATCGGTATCAGCGCCACAGAACTGGCGCGCCAACTCAAAATACCCACTAATCGCATCACACAGATTATTGCCGGCCGCAGGAACGTTACTGCGGATACTGCATTGCGTCTTGGCAAATGGTTCGGCACATCGGCGGT
Source organism: Gammaproteobacteria bacterium (assembly GCA_965243115.1). Classification (GTDB taxonomy): domain Bacteria; phylum Pseudomonadota; class Gammaproteobacteria; order Eutrophobiales; family Eutrophobiaceae; genus JAAXHV01. The sequence goes on from CBDEUD010000003.1 coordinate 1,220,525, forward strand.
ATTCTGGCTGAATCTGCAGAAGAGCTATGAACTGCGTCTTGCGCAAAGGAAAATCGGTAAAGAGTTAAACAATATTCCATCTCGTAACCGGGATATGGTTCATGCTTCTTGAAATAAATTCTGGAATTCACAAGGCCGCGGTAAGACGGTTAAATTAAAGGCATAATACAATAAAATGGTGGAGGCGGCCGGAGTCGAACCGGCGTCCGCGAGCCCTCTGCCTTCGGTTCTACATGCTTAGCCGAATCGTTACATTTAATCACCTGCTGCCCGAAACGGCGAGGGAACGCAGGCGACGAGTCCGTTAAGTTTTAGCGAATCCGCCCCGGACAGACTTCAGCGCGATCTTGTGTATGTGACCTCTGAGTAGAAAGCACAAGCACAGTTCAGTCAGAGGCTGGCCTGCGTTTAAGCGGCCAGAGCGTAGTTGTACTCTTCGTCAACTATTGAAGTTTGCAGGTGGATTAACGAGGTAGTCTGCGCCTCGGCATGCCCCTTGGGTTTCAGTACCCTCGTCGAAACCAGGTACGCCCCCTTGAACAACGACAGATATCCTGACATCGGAATATCTGCATGAAATATAGCGGAATTACAGGTAAATTTCAAGCGTACACAACTCCGGGAATACATGCACCGGAGGAAAGATCCGGTTTATATCACACCTTGATCTCCAGCACCCGGTTCCCTGGTAAATTGTCTCTTGCCATTATCTGAACTTCGGACTATAAAAATTCTGTAGCGTCGGGAAATATAGCTTCAGTCTGTAAACCTTAGTTAACACCTGCATGTAATCAACCCGGGGGAAATTTCTTATGCCTGCAAAACTGATAGCCCATAAGCGGGAATACCAACCCCCCGCTGAACAGGAACAGGCAGCGCCTGTTGCCCGGCGCCCGAGGTTGGAAGCCGATGAGGACGAACCCATGGAAACCGGGCGGCCTTACCAGGGCTTTGTCGAGAGCGAGGCCAGGAAATACTGGGAGGACATGGTGAAACCACCCCGCAGCCTGACCAAACCGAACCAACAGAAACTCCGTGCGGCTGCCATGCCGATACTGTTAGAGGGACTGCGGAAAAGGAGTGGGGCCAGATTTCTTCCGCCCACCGTCAAAGCCCATATGGCCGTCAACTTCATGCATCAGCGCGCCTCGGACAGGGGCGAGACAAAGAGGCCCTACAAGGGGCCATATCCGAATTCTGATTACATGGAAGCCTTGATTCAGTATGCGGATGACACCCGCCTGTCGCCCCAGGAATTTCCCTTGCCTGAACACGAGGGGCCACAACATCCCCCGATTTACTACTACATTGACCCGGTAACAAGGCAGCCCACCCCCATGGAAGACGCTTTGATACGTGGCAGCTATGTGAAGGACGGCTGGGGCATCCGGCTTACCGATGCTGACCATATTCATCCGTGGCCAGGTACAGGGCGCTCAGTGCCGCAGGAAAAACTAATGAAACAGAAGGGTTGGAACGTTTGTTACGAGCTGAGATTTGACTGGCAGGGGGACGTGGACCTCTGGTTTTATTGGATACCGAGAGTACGGGGTATAGATACGAGCCTCGAGAGTGCATCGATACATAGTTTAGCCAAAATAAATTTCTTTCCGTCCTAACCTGCTTAACCGGAACGCGGCTGCGAGTCCGGGTGTGAAACCGGAGAATCGGGAATGCAAAGTGCCTGAATTTCGCTCCTTAACGCCATTGTATCTCGATGATTTCGATTGGCTCGCTACCGCTGTTCTCATAATGATGACTTAAACCGGCCTGGTACCAGCGATACTCCCCTGCTTTCACGGAATTCTTTTCACCATTTTCCGCCAGTAATTTCCCCGAGGTCAGGTTGACTGCGGCAAAGGGCAGGTTGTGGGTATGGCTACCGGATTTCATACCGGGTTCGAGCCGGATCCGGTAGACGCCGGCATGAGGTTTGGCCTGGTCCAGTGTCATGCCGCTGGTATCGCCTTCGATCGCGGGTTCCATTCCGGAAATCTCACCCTTTATTCCCACTCCCACGACATGGAAGGGGGTAAGGCCGATATTCCCTACACGGTGGACATGGGGCAGGGGATGATTGTCGGAACTGAATCTCAGGTCACCGGTTTTTACCTCCGCTTCACGCTTTTCCCCGCCAAGCGGTTGCGCCCACACCGTGGTGCCGCTGATGGTCACGTACAGCAGGTCAATCCTGTGTTCATGGTAGAGGCTTACATCGCCCGCCGGGATATACACATTCAGGATCATTGCATGGTCATTATCGAATACCAGCCGGTGCCTGGGTTCCTCGTAGACCGGTATCCATTCTTCGGCAAGGACCGGCGCAACCATGAACAAAATACCCGGCACGAGAAAAACGCCGGGTTTAATCCAGCGAACCAGGTGGGTTAAAACTTTCATGGGCGATATCCTGTAGTTGGCAGCACCAGAGCAGGCAGCGGATGCAGAACCGGGATTGATGGTAAATCCGGTGGCGTTATCCGTCTATCCTGGACAGTTTGTCCTTCAGTTCCGTAGACAGGTTCGAATACCATTCTTTTTCCTTCCCTGACTCAGGCAGGATTTCCCCATACTCGATCATCTGATTTGGTAACAGGTCGATGATATATACCCAGACATTCGTCTTGTCCAGGCCTGAAGCCTTTATCAAAACATCTCTTAAATCCAGAATTAATTTTTTCTTCACTTTTTCTGTTCTTCCTGAACGAATTTCGCCATGCAGGAACAACTGGGGTTCAGATATGGTCTTTCCACCCATGAAATGGTTCCCTTCTGACTTCTCATTGAATATTACCTGGGCGAAATATCTGTTTGCTCCGGTCACCCTGTAGTGCACGTCAGTTATTCCCGTTGCTATCTGGTTTTTCTGTTCCGTATTCAGATCCAATGATGAATGGGTTACTGTATAAGTCGGCATGATTAGCTTACTTCTGGTGCCGGATCAACCGTTAAAACCGGTACTCCAGGTCTACTCCATATGTTCGTTTTGGTGCGGGATGGTTGAAATTAATTACCCCGAAAAATGCATTTGTTGACCATTCATTTTCGGCATTATAGTCATTATCAAACACATTTTTCGACCAGCCCGTCAAGCGCCAGTGCTCACTGTCCAGAGAAACCCTGACATTGACCAGGTTAACCTCATCACGTACGTGACCTTCATTTGCATTGATATCCCAAGGTGTTTCACCAAACCGGAAATAGTCCAGGCGCGCAATCAGCATCAGGTCGTTAAAAAACTGATTTGCAACCGGCTGTTCAAAGTGAAAACCAAGGTTCAACTGATCTTCCGGTACGGTCAGCACATCATTACCTTCTACTTCCCTATCCTGGGCATTCTCTTCAATTTCTGCATCAATATAGGAATAAGACCCGAATACCTGCAGGTTATCCGTCAGTGAAAAGCTGGCCTCGACCTCGACTCCAAGTTGATCAGTCTTGTCGACATTGAGTCTTGCCCGGGAAGAGGTCACCGGTGTAAATTCAAAAATTTGCGCGTTATCGACAGTACTCATGTAAAAAGCACCCGCCAATGACAGCCTCCTGTCGAACCAGTTCGACTTGAATCCAATCTCCCATGCTTCCGATTCCTCGGTCTTGTAGATATCCTGGATATTCGAGGTCGGCGGCAAGCCGTCAGCAATCAAAACCCGATCGCGCGTCCCAGGGGAATTGAACCCACCGGAACGATAGGCCTGGCCCCAGGTGGTATAGATGTTCAGGTTATCTGCAGCTTGCCAGCGCAGTGAAACATGTGGCGAGAATTCACTGAGATCCAGTTTTTGAACTGCGCCGGGAGAGGGGTTGAACAGAGGAATAAATGTCTCGTCAAGGTTTGTCGCAACCCGTTCTTCATCATCATAGCGGCCTGCAAAAGCGAGCTCGATGTTATCGACAATATCATAGGCCAATTGGAAATAGACCGACTTGACTTCCGTTTCCGTTCTAAGCCATTCGTTAATCAACACGGTTTGTACGCCAGGGTGTGCATCCAGAAGCTGTCCGTCTGCAATATCCGCTTCGAGGGAAACATATACGGTTCGATCCAGTTCCGCGTAGTATCCTCCCAAGGTCCAGCGAAAACGCTGGTCCTGTGGTGATGAAAAACTAAGCTCGGCCGTAAGGTCGTCCTCGCGACGTTCCTGGTAGGCAATAGAACCTGGAATGGAGGTATAACCCCATAGACCAAACTGGTCCGGGCCTTCGAGAAAAAAAGTAGGGAATTGCAGGATGAAATCCGACGCAAGCAGATGGTAATTATAATTTCTGCCAAATGTCCCGGTCAGCGTACCGTATTCCGTCTCCCAATCAGCTTTCAGGCTGATATCAATTTTTTCCATTGGGTTATGAGACTTGAAATTTGGTGCAAACGGCAGACTGGTATCGTTGGAATCAGGATGTTCCGGAAATTGCGGCATTAGTCCCGGAACCTGGAAATTAAAATTAATCGCACTCGATTCTATATCGGCATACTCGGCCACCAGGTCGAAAGTCAAATCTTCTGTGGCCTCCCACAACAGTCTTCCGCGGACCCGTAATTCTTCATGGTAGTCCACATGCCCACCGAGAAACACATTATCGTGAGTGCCGTCAAAATCACGATAAGATACAGATGCGCGTCCATACAATTGATCCTTGACCAGGGGACCGGAAATTACAGCTGAAGTCCGCGCCAGGCCACCGTTACCTGCTCCACCCAGGATTTTGCCTTCGACTTCATTGCTCGGTTTCTTGGTACGCATGATAATGGCCCCGCCAATCGCGTTACGGCCATAGAGAGCGCTTACCGGCCCCTTTACTACTTCGATTGCTTCCAGATCGACCAACTCCCGATTCAGGGCATTGGGGTCCGGCTGAGAAATACCATCAACGATCAATGCATAGTTGGCCTCCACATCCCGCGTTCCAAGTGAGCCGCGAATGACTACATTGGTATCTCCCGCTTCTACTACATCGTACATGTGAACACCCGGTACATGATTTAATGCTTCCACCGGTTTTTCCAGGCCTGCATTTCTTATGTACTCTTCGCCAAGGACGCTCACTGCCAGTGGGATGTCTTCTATCGATTCCGCCTTGCGTCTGGCAGTAACAACCACTTCTTCCAACTCTACGGCAATTGCATCAACTGAAAACATCACGCCTAAGAAGACAACGATAAAACATGTTGGGATATGTAATCTGATATTCATAACATTCATCTCCTTTCCGCAATACTTGTCATTTTCCGATCGGAACATTGACGTAAACGTTGTTCATACAACTACTTCACTCATTATCCTTTACGGGTTACAGGATTTTATTGATCCTGAAACAGTTAGCTTCCGGATCCAGCAATACGGCTTGATACCAGTTGTAATAGGTCTTGTAAGGCATTTTAATGACCGTAGCGCCCAGATTCCGTGCCCTTTCTACGATCTCATCGACTTCGCGTTTACTTTTACAGTTAAAATTCAACAGAAAACTGATACCGTGTGTTTCGCGGTAATCCGTTAACTCCAGTAATTCATAGGCATCCAATGCATTGAATCCGATATTGATTCTTCCCGCTTTTACGGCCCGGAACAGGGGATAACGCATCTCTTTGATTTCTTCAAATCCAAAAACATCGATGTAAAACCCGGACAGTTTTTTTATGTCCCTGGCGAAGATATTCACGTAATCTGCCGTTGCCATCTGAATACCCGTCTTAATTTCTGAACCGGGATTCCGTATCCTGGGTATCGAACCTTTCACTGTCCTCTTCGTCCCAGGCCTGGAATGTGGTCTGTGACGTAAATTTTTCCTTAACATAATCACCCACAGAGATGGCTGAATATTTAGCCGGATGATCCGGACCCTTGCAGGTCGGCAGACACTCCACTACTGCGTCATAATTCGGTTCCGAAAAAAATACCATGGAAAGACGATCGGTATTGGTCGCTGCATCACGGGGTGGATTAATGACGCGATGACGGTTGGATACCCATATATCATTTGTCCAGCGCATCATAATATCGCCTATGTTCACGATGAATGCATCCTTTGTGATAGGTACGTTAATCCATTCGCCCTTCCGGCTTCTCACCTGCAGTCCCCCGGCATCCTCTTCTGTGTAAAGAAATGAAAAATTATCGTAGTCGGTATGTTCGCCGGCGCGTATCTGGTTAGGCTCAGGCGGTGTCGGTTGTGCCGGGTAATTAATGATACGGCCCATGGTGAACGGCTTATCGATCATTGCATCGAAATAATCTTCCTCCAGCCCCAGCGCCAGGGCAAAGATATGATGCATATCAACCGAAAGCTTGTTCATGCTCCGGTAGAAATCCTCCATAATTTCGCGGAATCCTTTGGGGCGGTTAGGCCAGGCATTGGGTACAAAATGACCGGCTTCCGTGGCGACCGGTGTAAAGTAATAGGGATCTTCAGGATCGATGTCAGGGTTGCCGAAGGTAAACGACTCCTTGAAATCAACCATATTTTCAATACCGATGGTTGAATACAGACTTTCCTGAAGAATGGGGTCATACCCACGGAGAATATAAGGCGCAGGTCTGGGAGTGAGTAACTTTTCCGGTTCAGGCAATCGAAAGAATTCCCTGGATTTTTCTCTTGCCGTCTCAAGCATCGCAAGGTCCACACCGTGGTTGGTAATCGCGAAAAATCCTACTCCGCGACATGCTTGATCAATTGCCTTTGCAAGCTCTTTCCGGGCGGCCTCATTACTACTGAAATACGGAGAGATGTCAATAACCGGAATCAGTTGTGTCTCTTTCTCTTCTGCCATCGTCTATCAGTAGTCAAACGTATAGAACTTCGGGGAAAATATTTGCACAATTATAGATAATAATCTTCTAATATGTGAGAATAATTTGCCAGTTTTTAACTATATAATTTTATCTCATTGTATTTATTGAATGATTAACCGGGAGTTGTTAATAATACTTAACAACTTAACATAGTAATCTGGATTGTTGTTAATTTTTCATTAGTTCATTAAGCTGTTTTTCGTTACGCGTAATTGAGGAGGGAGTAACAATGAAAATAGGAGCGCACCTGTTATTGCAGGATTTTCCGGAGTTTATTAAAACGACCAAGGCGCTTGAAGACAATAACTTCGCACGCGCCTGGGTTGTCGACTCGCAGATGTTATGGGAAGACGCTTATATTTATGTTGCCCTGGCGATGGAACAGACGGAAAGGATTATATTTGGTTCTGCCGTCAGCAATCCGGTCACCAAACATTATACGGTTCCCACCAGCGCGGCTGCGACGTTTGCAGGTTTGTACCCCGGGCGCTGGATACTGGGTATGGGCAGAGGCGATAGCGCCGTGAGAACACTCGGTCTGAAACCGATGAAAACCACTGAAATGGAGACGATTTTAGGGAAGATGCAGGCATTGTTACACGGAAAAACTGTCGATGAGGGCGGCACTGAAATCCAGTTGCGCTGGTCCGATGAAAGCCGGAAGGTGCCGCTCTGTTATGCTGCGACAGGGCCTCGCAACCTCAGGATTGGCGGTGCAATAGCGGATATCGTAATGTTGCAAGTCGGTACACACCCGGCATCAGTGAAATGGGCGATTGAAAATGTTCACCAGGGAGCGGAACAGGCGGGTCGTGATCCGGCAGAAGTGGAGATTTCCTTACTCTGTGGCATGTGGGTATCGGATGATCAGGCGCTGGCTCGGGATAAATGCCGGTGGGCGGCAACCTGTGCGACGAACCATCTTGAGGATGTCATGCGTGCGGGTCCCGGGCACGGTATGCCCGGGGAGTTGGTCAGCATGGTGGAGGATAGACGCCATCAGTATGACTACTACGCAGGACATCTCGATTCCGGGGCAGATCACGCAGAATATTTGACTGACGACATGATCGACCGTTTTGCCATAGCAGGTAATGTCTCTCAATGTCTCGAAAAAATAGAGGAACTTGCATCAATCGGCGTCCACGAGATTTCATCTGCTTATCTGAATGAGCAGTACGAACAAATTGAGGTGGTCGGCAAACAGGTTATCAGCAGGATATGATTGGCCCGCAATCAATATTTCTGAAAATTTTGAGACATTAAATGATACGTATCGGCATTGACGTTGGGGGCACGTTTACGGATTTGATCCTGGTAGACGATGAGAGCAATCGCATATTTGTAGAAAAGGTACCATCCACCCCGCACGACCTGTCACAGGCAGTGATTACGGGCGTGAATGCATTGTGTGAAAAGAGCGGCATTCCCTTATCGGAAGTGGCGTTGTTGCTGCATGGAACGACTGTCGCGACGAATATCGCCCTGGAGCATAAAGGAGCTGAGGTAGGGATGATTACGACTGCAGGATTTCGGGATATCCTGCATATAGCGCGCCATAAAAAACCCTATAACTTTTCACTTCAGCAGGAACTCCCGTGGCAGTCCCGTCCGCTGATAAAAAGACGCAACCGCTTAACAGTCAAGGAGCGCATCACAGCGCCGGACGGCGATGTGCTGGCAGCGCTTGATGATGATGAAGTCAGAGAATGTGTTACTGCATTAAAAGACGCCAAGGTCGATGCTATCGTAGTATGCCTGCTTCATTCTTACCTGAATCCGGTGCATGAATTACGCATCAAGGAAATCATTCAGGAAATCTATCCTGAAGTTTACGTGTCCCTGTCCAGTGAAGTGATCCCGTTATACCGCGAGTTCGAGAGATTTTCCACGACCGCATTGAATGCTTATGTTGGCCCAAAGGTATCTCGTTACCTGAGCGCGTTTAATGACGCAATGAAATCAGCAGGTTTTCCGAAGGAAGTCCAGTTAATGCAATCATCCGGTGGCATGATTAGCGCAGATGTGGCTGCCTCCAGGCCGGTTAATCTCATGATGTCGGGTCCGGTCGGGGGGCTGATAGGTGGCATCTGGGCCGGCAGGATGGCCGGATTCGAAAATGTCTTTACCCTCGATATCGGGGGAACATCTGCGGATATCGGTGTGGCCTCAAAGGGTGCTTTGCGTATGCGGCATTTGCTGGATACTAAAGTCGGCGACTATCAGGCGATGATTCCAATGGTGGATATAGACGCCATCGGTCATGGTGGTGGTTCGATAGCCTACGTAGATGACGGCGGTGTCTTTCGCGTGGGCCCGCAATCCGCCGGCGCCTACCCGGGTCCCGCCTGTTATGGCCGCGGGGGGGAAGAGCCTACCTCAACTGACGCGCAGGTAATATTAGGCCGGCTGCGTACTGATCGCGGCTTACTGGGAGGGAGTATGGAATTGCGTTCCGATCTTGCTGAAGCAGCAATGCAGAAAGTGTCGGATAAAATCGGGATGAGTCTGCAGGATGCTTCGTTGGGAGTACTGCAAATACAGAAGTTTGGGATGGTGCAGGCTATCGAACTGAACAGTGTACGCCGCGGTTACGACCCGCGTGACTTTACGCTGGTTGCCGCCGGCGGCGCCGGGCCGTTGTTTTCCTGCGAAATTGCAATCGAGTTACAAATCCCGAAAGTGCTTGTGCCGCCCCATCCGGGCATCCTTTCAGCAACCGGGCTTCTGGCCACGGACATGCAGCATGAATACATGACCACCGAAAGGCAACCGTTGAACAATCCTGATGCAGAGAAACTGCAAAAGCGTTTCGATGCGTTGGTTGAACAGGCGGCCGGTCAGTTGGAGAAAGACGGATTCGATAAAGAAGATCAACTCATCCGCCGGTTGGCCGATTGCCGTTACTCAGGACAAGGTTACGAAGTAAGGTTCGATGTTCCGGTCGGAAAAATCACAAATGAGTGGATCGAAGCAACAAAAGAAGCTTTTCACACAGCGCATGAGGCCGAGTACGGTCACCGGTTCGATACTGATATTGAAATAATAAACATCCGCGTGATTGGAACAGGCCGGATTGCCGACCTGAAATGGTCCAAGGCAAGGAAGGGCAGCAAGAACGCCGCAACGACTGAATTACTACAGCGTGATGTAGTCTTTGACGATAAGGGAATAGCAAGGTCATTCGCTACGCCCTTTTACCAGAGAGAGGAATTGTCTGCCGGGAATATCATACAAGGTCCGGCGATCATCGAACAATACGACAGCACCACAGTGGTGCCGCCGGGATGTGTCGTTGAAGTCGACCAGTACAGTAACCTGGTTATTGATTGTGAAGAAGCGATTACCGAGCACCAGGACAGCAACCTGGCCAACCCTATCATGATGCGTGTCATCGGCGGCGCCTTTCAGGCGATCGCCAAGGAAATGGCCGGCGTCCTGTACCGGATGTCGTATTCATCCATTATCCGCGAATCTGAAGATCTTGGCGCTGGCATTTTTAATGAAAAAGGCTACCAGTTAGCCGAGTCGGATTCGACGCCGATGTTTATGGGAGCCATGCCTAAAATAGTCCAGAACGTGATTAAGTTACTGGGAGATAATATCCATGAGGGCGATATTATTCTGCATAACGACCCCTATTACGGCGCAACTCACTCTCCGGATTGCTGTATTGTCATTCCCATCTTTTACAAGGACGAACTTATCGGTTTCTCCGGCGCATCCGCACACGTGCTTGATACGGGTGGCGCTTATCCGGGCATTAACCTGAACGCGGTGGATATCTATGCGGAAGGCAATATCTACCGGGCTGTCAAACTCTCGATAAAAGGTGAGGTACAGACACATATATGGGATCATATCCTCGAGAATGTAAGGACTCCAACCCATAACAGGGGTGATCTCCAGGCAATGATTGCAGCCTGTGAACTTGCAAGATCAAGGTATATCGAGTTAGTCGACAGATATGGTCTTGGTACCGTACAGGAAGCCTGCAGGTACTGGATGGATTATTCGGAATTAATGCTGAGAAGGGAGATCGCAAAAATTCCCGACGGTATATATGAAACGGATGTCGCCTACCTGGATGACGATGGAGTTAATCGAGGCAAGAAATTACCCGTGCAGGTCAAAGTAATCAAAAAGGATGACGAGATTACCTATGATTTGACCGGTTCCAGCGATGAAGTGACAACCTCTTATAACGTGCCGTTTGAAGGTACGACCTGTTCATCGCTTGCATTCATCACACGCATGATATTTTTGGATGAAGTCGCGTTTCCGATTTTTGTTCCGCAAAATGAAGGAATGACGCGACCCATCAATGTGGTAGCCCCTAAGGGTTCCATTTTCAACCCGAATTTCCCCCGGGCCTGTTTTGCGCGTTTTTGCCAGGCACAGCGAGCCGTAGATCTCGTACTGAAGGCATTGGCGCCCGTCGTACCGGATAAAATTACCGCTGGTAATTCCGCACACCTTCACTTCATCTCGTTTTCCGGTTTTGACGTGGAAAAGGGAGAATACTGGGTCTATCTTGAGGTGGATGAAGGTTCCTATGGCGGTCGTCCGGACAGGGACGGAATGGATTCGGTTGACTGCCTGATAGCCAACACGCGTAACAACCCGATAGAAGAGCTGGAATGGACCTATCCCATACGCACGGAGCGTTATGAATTACGGGATGAACCATGTGCATCCGGTAAATGGCGCGGGGGGATCGGCATGGTACGCGTAAACCGCGTATTGACGGATACGATTGTGAGCTGTGAAGGTGAACGGCACGATTCTGATTTACCCTGGGGCATATATGGTGGCGCTACGGGGTACAATGCATCTCTTGTAATAAATCGTGGTATGCAGGGTGAGGAAAACTGGCCGGCCAAATTTTCAGGTCAGCTAATGAGATCCGGTGATACGATCGAAATCACCGTGCCCAGTTCAGGCGGTTACGGCAGTCCGCTGGAAAGAGATCCGGAATTAGTCCTGTCCGATGTTCTGGATGGTTTTACGACGGCAGAACTTGCTGATTCCGAATATGGAGTGATACTCACTCCTGATGATCAGGTTGATGTCCCCGGAACTCAAAAACGAAGAAAAGAGATGCAATCTGTCCGGTAAACGGTCAATCAGACTGTCGAACTGGAGAGTAACAAGTTGTCATGGTACAACGCCATGCTAAAAACTTGGCGGTGTACAGGCAGAAACGATAACACAGTCTTTTTTTCCTATATTTCTTAACCGGTGGGGTATACGGCTATCGAATAGATAAGCATCACCTGATCGCAATATTTTTCTCTTATCCCCTACAGTAAATTCCACAAACCCTTCTATGATGATTCCTGCTTCTTCTGCTTCATGTTTAAACATGAAACTGCCGGTATCGGAACCTGGCGGGTATCTCTCGATTATCATTTGCAGTTTATGATTTTGCAGGTGAGTACCTATTTGCCGATAAGATATGTCGCCTGTGCCCACTTCCACGAGTTCATCACTCGAATAAAATACCTGATCCAGGGTAGACAGTTCCAGTGTGAAAAACTCATTGACTGACATTGGAATCGCATCCAGTAATTGCTTCAGCAGGCCAAGTGATATATTTGCCTTATCGTGTTCTACCTGTGAAATTGTCGCATTACTGACCCCGGATAATTTCGCCAGTTTTCTTTGTGATAAACCATGCATCTCTCTTATTCCCCGCAGACGCGCACCTATATCATCCATAGTCTGGCCTCCTGATTTGTTAATTTGTTAGATATGTTTAACACTTTATAATAAATCACAAAATAAAACAATGCGTTATAGATATGTTATTAAATATTGATAAATCAGTAACATAGATATATCGTACTCAATCAGGTCCGGCAATCGTTAACGTGTTAAATACCATTAATTAATTCTGGAATTTTAAAATGAGCACAGTACAGGCAGTAGAAAATTTTTTTAAGGCAGATCAGGTTGTCGGGCACTATATCAACGGCCGGCTGATCACGGATAGTAACCGCACTCAGGAAATATATAATCCTGCAACGGGCAAGGTGGTACGGCATGTAGCCATGGCAGGCAAGAGTACCGTGGGGAAAGCCGTTACTGCAGCGACTGAGGCTTATCCTGAATGGCGCCAGACACCGCCTCTGAAACGCGCACGGGTAATGTTTCGTTTTAAGGAATTACTGGAAAAGCACGAGGATGAAATAGTTGCTTTGTTGACGGAGGAACATGGAAAGGTGCTTGACGATGCCCGCGGTGAATTTTTACGGGGTGTTGAAGTTGTTGAATATGCCTGTGGCGCGCCTGAATTACTCAAGGGCGAACACAGTAAAAATGTCGGTCCGAAAATCGACAGCTGGTCTGAATTTCAACCGCTGGGAGTGGTAGCCGGTATCACGCCTTTCAATTTTCCGGCGATGGTGCCGATGTGGATGTACCCGATAGCGATTATCTGCGGCAATACCTTTATTCTCAAACCTTCCGAAAAAGATCCGAGTACGTCAACTATTATCGCCGATCTGATGAAAGAAGCGGGATTACCTGATGGGGTCTTTAACGTAGTAAACGGCGATAGGGAAGCTGTTGATGCCTTATTAACGGAGCCGCGGGTCGAAGCGGTAAGTTTCGTCGGGTCAACACCGGTTGCAGAGTACATATATCATACCGGCACAGCCAATGGCAAAAGGGTACAGGCCCTGGGTGGAGCAAAGAACCACGCTATCGTGATGCCGGATGCCGAGATGGATAACGTCATTAATGCGTTGATGGGTGCGGCTTATGGTTCTTGTGGTGAGCGTTGCATGGCGATATCGGTCACGGTATGCGTCGGTGATGAGACTGCTGACGAAATTGTCGGTAAATTATCTCAACGCGTCGCAGGATTGAAAATTGGCCCTGGTATAAATTCCGGAAATGAAATGGGTCCCTTAATCAGCAGACATCATTATGACAAAGTGCGCGGATATGTTGATTTAGGGGTGAAAGAGGGCGCTGAACTGGTAGTGGACGGACGTGATTTTTACGTTTACGAAAATGAAGACGGATTTTTTTTAGGAGGATGCCTGTTTGATCGGGTGACACCCGATATGCGAATTTACCAGGAAGAAATCTTTGGTCCGGTCTTATGCGTAGTGCGCGTGAAGAGCATGCAGGAAGCGATGCAACTTATCGATAAACACGAATATGGCAATGGTACTTGTATTTTCACCCGTGACGGGGGAGCTGCCCGTTATTTTACCGATAATATCAAAGTCGGTATGGTTGGTATCAATGTTCCGTTACCTGTGCCCGCTGCCTATCACAGTTTCGGCGGCTGGAAACGCTCTTTATTCGGGGATTTAAGCGCTTACGGGCCGGATGCCATCCGTTTCTATACGCGCCGCAAGACCGTCACGCAGCGTTGGCCTTCGGATTCAATCGAAGAGGCGCAATTTTCATTTCCGGTTAATCAATCGAACTGACCGGCCCCATACTCTGCCAATAGTGAAATACTGATAAAGACAGGGATATCAGTTATAGATTGTCTTTTCCAGGCCGGCTAACCCGATTGACAATGCGCACATTGAGTCATTCAGCGGCCGCCTCCAGGATGAACGTTTAAACACCTGTTGGTTTTTATCGTTCATATGTATACCCAGTATCTGATCCTCTTTAGCTACTTCGCAATATTGTTCGGTATCGGCGTTCTGGCATCCCGCCGAATTAAGAATACCGGTGACTATTATGTGGCGGGGAAAAAACTGGGTTATTGGGTTGCAGCTTTCTCTGCCCGTGCGACCGGAGAATCCGGATGGTTGCTACTCGGACTGACCGGGCTTGGCGCGTTGGTGGGATTGAGCGCCATGTGGGTGGTGGTCGGCGAATTACTGGGTGTCACGATTGCCTGGTTTCTGATGGCCAAGCCGTTCCGCGGGGAAGTGGATAAAAGTGATGCCATAACCATTCCGGATTACCTGGCCGCCCGTTTCACCTATCCGACCGGTAATAAAGCATGGCAGATCAGATTTATTCGTTTGCTTTCAGCGCTGACCATCGCCCTGTTCGTTACTGTTTATGTCAGTGCGCAAATTGATGCGACCGGCAAGGCATTTGAAAGTTTTCTCGGCTGGAACTATTACCTGGGAATACTGGTGGGTTTCGGCATAGTAATCATCTATACATATAGTGGAGGATTCTTTGCCGTAGCCTGGTCAGATTTACTGCAGGGATCATTGATGCTCGTCGGGTTGGTGCTGCTTCCAGTCGCTGCATGGATATCCTCACCGGGAATAGCCGAAATCTGGCAGTCTTTGCACGCGGCAGAGCCGGGACTGACAAATATATGGGGGCCTGCCGGTTTCACACTGGCCAGTTTTATGACGGCCATAAGTTATGCAGCGATTGGTTTGGGTTTTCTCGGTTCTCCACAAATATTCGTTCGTTTTATTTCCATTAAGGATCAGGAGGAGATTGATAAAGGACGATGGGTAGCGGTTATATTTACGCTGTTAACTGACGGGGGCGCGGTACTGGCAGGCATGTTCGGACGCTACTTACTGGTCGACCCCTCTGTAGATGTTGTAATGGCACTGGGGCCCGGAGCAGAACGGTTGCTGCCGGAGCTGGTTGTCTACCTTTTTCCGGGAATAGTTGTTGCTGTTTTTGTGGCCGTTGTGCTGGCCGCAATCATGTCTACGGTAGATTCCCTGCTGGTTGTCGCGTCCTCCGCCGTTACCAGGGATATTTATCAACAAGTACTGGTTCCAGGCATCCAGGACAGGCAGTTGACCAGGTTGTCGAAAAAGGTCACATTAAGTCTGGCAATGGGTGCATTGCTCATTGCTTCAGGTGTTTCGATCATCAGTCCGGACCGGACCGTATTCTGGTTTGCAATATTCGGGTGGTCCGGGATAGCCGCCACATTTTGTCCCGTTGTTTTGCTTTCATTATTTTGGAGGAATTACAATTTTTGGGGTGCCGTTACTTCAATGGTTACGGGGTTTATAAGCGTCCCGCTTTTTAAATTTGTTATTCCCCGGCTCGGTGACTTCGGGAGAACAATGGCATTGGCTGGTGAACTGGCCCCGGCTTTTTTCATCAGTCTTTTCTCCGGTATCATTATCAGTTGCATCATTAATATCAGGATTAAAAGCTGATAACGGACCAGGCTGGCCAGTTGTTTGCCCGAGGACGGCGTGGTCAGTATGAAATGAAACCGCAAGTAAGGGAGATGTATCGGGTAATCAGGCAGTTGACGGTTGAGAAGGGTTTAGCCCGCAGTCTGGGACATTGTTAAAAATAGTTAGAATGTATATCCTTTCATCAGTTGTTATCACGGTTGGCGTTAAATAAAAACTGACAATTTTCCCGGAGGTTTTTTAAGCATGACTACTACACCTTATTCGAGAGCGAAGTGGAGTCTTGTAAAAGGTAAAACTGCAATTCTGAATATTGACCTGCAAAATGATTTCCTGCACGAAGATGGCTGGTATGCCAAAAACAGTGTCGACATTTCGCATATGCAGAGAGTTATAGCCCCCATAAAACAAATAGTGAATGAAGCGCGTAAACATGAAATTCCGATCATATGGTCTCGCCACGGTACAAAAGGTCTGTCAGACGGTGGGCCATTCATGGAATTGAGAAGTTTTCTACATGATGGAGGACTTCGCCAAAAAACCTGGGGCTATGAGCTTCTGGATGAACTGGAACCGGATTATGAGACCGATTGGTTTGTGGAAAAAACCAGGTTAAGCGCTTTTTTTAATACAAATCTCGAGGTCATTTTGAGAGGTTTGAAAACCGAAACCATTATCATTACCGGTGTACTTACCAACCAGTGTGTCGGAGCAACCACGAAGGATGCAATCTTCAGAGATTTTAAGCCATTGGTTGTCGAAGAGTGTACCGGTACAACTATGCCGCACCTGCATGATCCTATCATCGAGTGTATAAAAAACGGGTGGGGGCAGGTGAATAACCTGGAAGACACATTGGGTGAAATAGCCGGACTGTAAAAAAATCTGCCGGATGACGGATTCGAACCGCCGACCATCCGCTTACAAGGCGGGCGCTCTACCAACTGAGCTAATCCGGCATAACTTTGTAATGAGAAGCGGCCTGTGGCATGACGCTTCAGATACCGGCTGCCTATGATACAACACTTTCGCGAGCCGGAGGCTTATTCCATCGGATATTTCAGGCCGATTTGCTCCCGTATCTCATCCATCATCCGCATGATCTCCTGCGTCTCATCCAGCGGCATGACGTCGCTTTCCGTTTTTCCCTCTCTCAGACAGCGGTTGACTTCCATTATTTCAAATTGATATCCGTTGGATTCGATCGGCAGGGTTATTTCCGTTTCTTCAGCATCGAACAGGCTCAGTGTGATCCTGCTTGGACAGAACAGGGGAGGGTGGACATATATCTTTCCCTTGCTGCCCAGGACGGTGATGTCCGGGCGGGATTTGGTGCGCATCGAGACGTACATGCTGGCGATGGCGCCTGAATCGTATTCCAGCAGGATCGCATCGTGATCATCGACACCGCGCCTGCTCAGTTTGGCTGCCGACTGGATTCTGTCCGGGATGCCCAGCAACCAGGACGCCAGGGAGACGAGATAAACGCCGGCATCGAGCAGCACGCCGCCGCCCAGTTCTTTCCTGAACACATAAAAATCCGGGTCAAAATCGGGCAGGATTGCGCCGCCGGCAAACAGGTACTGGATATCGCCTATGACGTTGTCTTCTATCAGTTCTTTTAGTTTGATTGCGGCAGGGATAAAGCGGGTCCACATCGCCTCCATGAGGAACAACTGCCGCCGGCGCGCAAAGTCGATGACCGCGGCAGCTTCCATGGCATTGATGGTAAACGGCTTCTCACATAACACGGCTTTACCGTGCTGCAGGCACATCAGGCAGTTGTCCCTGTGCAGGGAATGGGGTGTGGCGATGTATACCACGTCGATATCAGGATCGGCGGCCAGGCTCTCGTAGTCGTGGAATTGTTTCGACGCCGAATACTCCATAGCAAAATTCGCGGCTTTTTCTTCGGACCTGGAAGCTACTCCATAGAGTTCGGCATCCTCAACATGGTTCAGGGCAACGGCAAACTTCCCGGCTATGCGCCCGGTCCCGAGAATGCCCCACCTGATCTTTTCCGGCATGTTGAAAGTGGCCTAGGCGGGCTGACGGTTGCCGGCAACCGAAAAACCGCCGTCTGCAAACAGGGTCTGGCCGGTAATGAAGGATGCCTGGTCCGATGCCAGGAAACAGATGGCAGCAGCAATTTCTTGCGGTTCCGCGGCGCGGCCCAGCAGGCCGTAGCCGCGCGTAGCTGCGCGCAGCTGCTCCGGTGTCATTCCCCTGTCTGCCGCGCGCTGCAGGTGGTAGTCGGTGAGCGTCGCGCCCGGCGCAACGGCGTTAACCCTGATGCCGTACCCGCCGTTTTCAACCGCCAGGTTGCGCATCAGCGCCAGGACGGCCGCCTTGCTGGCGTCGTACATGGCCATCCCGGCCGAACCGGCCACGGCATTCACCGAAGAGACGATGACTATCGACCCCTGTTGCTGTTCCCTCATGACCGGCAGAACGGATTTGCAGGAATGCGCAACGCCTTTCAGGTTGACTGCCATGATCCTGTCCCAGTCCTGTTCCCCGGTATCGAGCAGGCTGCCGCCGGTCTGTATCCCCGCGTTGGCCACCAGCACATCGATCCGCCCCCATGCGTCCAGGGATTTATCCCGTATTTCCCGCGCAGTTTCCTCCAGGGAAACATCACCGGCTACGCCGATAGTCTCGCCTCCTGACGCGGTGATGTCAGTGGTCGCCTCTGCAACGCGTTCCGGGTCGATGTCCGCAAGCACGACCCGGTACCCTTGTGTTGCAAAATATCCGGCGCAGGCCCTGCCGATGCCGGCCCCGGCGCCTGTTATAACGGCAGTTTGTTTCATCTGGGATTTCTCTACGGTTGCAAGACAGGGTAACATATACGTATTACCCGGTATAACGGAGGAATTGAAGAATGAAGCTGAAACATTATCTGGTCGTACTGGTTGCGCTTCTGAGCCTGCCGGCATTTCACGCCGCCGCCAATGAAAACATCGATCAACTTACCGCGCTCGCCAACGGCGACCATCGCTCCGACGCCTACAAGGCCCGTAACCAGTACCGCCACCCGGCGCAAACCCTGGACTGGTTCGGTATCCGCAATGATCTCACGGTGGTCGAGATATCCCCCGGCGCGGGTGGCTGGTATTCGGAAATCCTGGCGCCTTACCTGAGGGACAACGGAAAACTCTACGTGGGAAGCTACGACAGCGAATCCGAGATCGAATACTACCGCCGCAGCTACAGGAAGTATGCAGACAAGCTGGCGGCAGATCCGGAAATCTACGGCAAGGTCAGCATGTTCGAATTTGCGCCTCCGAACAAGCCGGATCTGCAACCGGAAGGGCAGGCGGACATGGTGCTGACCTTCCGCAACGTCCACAACTGGCTTAATAATGATACGGCAGACCAGATTTTTGCCGCGGTTTACAAGGTGCTCAAGCCGGGCGGCATCCTGGGCCTCGTGACGCACCGGGGCGAGGATCACATGGTCGGCAAGGAATGGTCGAAAAAAGGGTATGTCCCCGAGGCCGAAGTCATTCGCCTGGCGCAACAGGCGGGTCTTCAGCTTGTCGACAAAACCGAAATCAACGCCAACCCGAAGGATACCAAGGACCACCCGAAAGGCGTCTGGACCCTGCCCCCGGCCTACCGGCTGGGCGATGAGGATCGCGAGAAATATGCCGCCATCGGGGAGAGCGACAGGATGACCATGAAGTTTATGAAACCGGAGTAGCTCGATTTATGGGGTCGGAGTGATCACTCTGACCCCGGGTTTTCATCATAATGTGTCCCCGCCTACAACATGCGGGGGCAGGCTCCAGCGTCAGTTATATTGACTGGATCCCGGCTTTCGCCGGTATGACGGTAGCTGTGTTAGTCGTCAATCACCACACCCCAGGGGAACTTGCCGACGTCGATGGTCTTGATGACCTCGTCCTCCCCGGTATCGATTACGGAAACGGTGCCGCTGACCCCGTTGGTGCTGAACACCCGGCTGCCGTCCTTCGACATGGCCAGTCCCCAGACGCGTTTCCCCACTGGAATGCCCTTGATGACTTCCATGGTCTCCGCGTCCATGACGATGACCTGGTTAGCCCTGCCGCCCGCCACGTACAGCTTGGTCTCGTCCTTGTTTAATATCACGTCCTTGGGCTTGGCTTTTTCATCGGCGATTTTCCGTACCGCAATCACTTCGTAACTGGTCATATCGACCTTTTTGACCTCGCCGCTGATCTCGGAAGTGGAATAGGCGGTCTTGCTGTCACCGGTGAACGTGGCAGCCCGCGGCCTGGCGCCCACCAGGATGTTGGCGACAATGGTGTGTTCGGGTACCTGGATCACGTGCAGCATGTTGGTCGATTCGCTGGTGATGATGACATACCTGCCGTCGGGGGAGATGGCCACGCCTTCCGGTTCGAGGCCCACCTGGACCTCCATGACCTGCTCTCCTGTCCCGGGATCAAACGCCGATGCCTTGGCATCGTCCTCGTTTGAGATGTAGATATTGCCGTTCGGATGTACCGCAAAGGTTTCCGGGTCCGACCCGGCCTGGAATTTCCGCAGTACTTCCAGGGTGTTGAGGTCGATGACCGCGATCGCGTTCTCTTCGCTGACTGCAACATACAACTCCGTGCCGTCGGGCGAAATGCCGATGCCCCTGGGCCGCTTGCCCACGTCGATGGCTGTTTCCACTTCAAGGGTGGAACCGTCAATGACCGTCACATCGTTACTGCGTTCATTGGTGACAAAAATACGGCCGCTGGCGGCATGGGCAAGCTGTATGCCTGCCAGAAGAATCATGCTGATGGTAATAAGATGTTTCATCGGTGACTCCCTATGTTTAATTCAGTGTATTTCAGCTGTTGAGGACACATACAATATACCATTTTCGGATGCACGGATGCACGGGGTCAGGTCGCACAATGCACACGTGAAGGTGCGGCCTGAATAACCAGACTGGAGTACATCCCACGTGTGCATTGTGCGACCTGACCCCGTGCATCCTGTGTCCTCTGTGGCTTTGATTATTTACAGGAAGCCAGACCCAGGCTGTCCACGTCGTCCGGCGCGACAACGCCCCTGACCGGGGCCTCGCCCAGTAATTCTCCCTCCGGGCCGGTTATCAGCACCAACTGGCGTAACTGGCCGGTGTCGCGAAAATCCATGTCCAGGCCCTTCTGCCCGTCGAACGCCAGGCCGGTTTTCAGGAACTCGAGCATTGCGCCGGGTTCGGTGATATTTTGCCTGGCCACCGAGTCTGAGGCCATCTTGACCGCGGCCCAGCCGGCCCAGGCATACTGGTCCATGGGCCGGGAGGCCCGTTTTTTGTAGCGCTTGTTCAGGTCCCGCGCCGCGAATTTCATGAACTGCGGGTGCCAGCCCGAGACGTTGATGTCGGCATCCGGATTTTTTTGCAACCATTGCGCCCGCGCATCGGCCAGCATTCCGGCGCTGGGTATTACGTGCAGCAGGTTGGGCGCGCAGGCTTCCCGGAGCGCATCGTCATGCACGCTCACATTGAGGACGGCATGGTCCTTGAAACGGGCGCCGGCCTGCATCAGATCGTTCGCGTCGGTGGCGACTATAATTGCGATGAATTTATCAGGGTCGATTGCATCGATGTCGTCTCCGCTGAACTCCTCCAGGGAATAATTCTGGCCCAGGAACTGGCCTTGCAGGTTTGCCTCATGGATGCCCTGGGCTACACCGCGATAGGCACTGCTTTCGGTGTTACCGATATACGCAAAGTTGATCTCCGTTATCTCCTGAGCACCGGCGCTGATGCAATTCAGGAAGAAGAAGATGGCTACCGTAGAATTAAGGATTTTCATTATATCTTGCCTGTCAGTCTGATGTTTGACTTGGACCCGGGGAAATAGTTCTGCTCCGCCATGCATGATAAAGCAGGTTGTCATCATCAGAATAATTTTGTATTCTTTTCACAGAGGGTGACTGACCTCATTGATAACTATAAACTTTGTTGTAAGAAAAAACCGGTTGGCCCTATTATAATTAAAACAGGGATGAAAACAGCCGGGATTTTTTCCCGATTTTACATGAGATTATTTCGATCTCTGTCTTTTAAACGTTGCGACTTAAGGAGGATGTGATGCTGAGAGCGCTCCAGATTGAACCGGAGAAGTGCACCGGTTGTCTCCAATGTGAACTGGCCTGTTCCTACCAGGCGGAAGGGGTATTCAACCCCGCCAAATCCCGCATCAAGGTATTTACCTTCCACGAGGAAGGCCGGTTTGTCCCCTACACCTGCACCCAGTGCAGCGAGGCATGGTGCATGCACGCCTGCCCCGTCGAGGCCATCGTGCTGAATGAAGAGACCGGCTCCAAGGACGTGCTGGCCGACGTTTGCGTCGGCTGCAAGGTCTGCACCATCGCCTGTCCGTTCGGCACGGTCAACTATAACCAGGACACCAAGGTTGTCTATAAATGTGACTTGTGCGGCGGCGACCCTGAATGCGCCAAAGCCTGTCCGACAGCCGCCATCACGTATGTCGATGCCGACCATACCGGGCTCGGCAGGATGCGCGCACACGCCGCGGCAAGCGCCGGCGCCAACTGAGCGGAGGAGATAGAACATGGCTTGGGCAAATAATGTATTGCGAGTAAACCTCACCGATGGCACCACCAGCAACGAACCGTTGAACATGGAGTGGGCCGGACTCTACCTGGGGCAGCGCGGGCTGGCCACCAGGTACCTAGTGGAAGAGATCGACCCCATGTGCGACGCCCTGGGGCCCGACAACAAGCTGATCATGACGACCGGCCCCCTGACGGGTACCATGGCCTCCACCGGCGGCCGCTATTCGGTGGTCACCAAGAGCCCCCTGACCGGCGCGGTGGCCTGCTCGAATTCCGGTGGATTCATCGGCGCCGAGTTGAAGGCGGCAGGCTACGACATGATCATATTTGAAGGCAAGTCGCCCCATCCGGTCTACCTGTACGTCGAAAATGACAAGGTGGAAATCGTCTCCGCGGAAGAGATCTGGGGCCAGTCGGTGTGGACTGCGGACGAGTGGCTGCACAAGAAGTACCAGGATCCGTTACTGCGCATCGCCGCGGTAGGCCGCGCCGCCGAGCAGGGTTGCCTGTATGCGGCGGTCGTGAACGACCTGCACCGCGCAGCCGGCCGTTCCGGTGTCGGCACCGTCATGGCATCCAAGAATCTCAAGGCGGTCGCGGTGCGGGGCACCAAGGGCGTCGGCAACATCAAGGACCCGGCCGCATTCATGCAGGCAGTCAATGACGGCAAGCAGGTTCTTGCTGAGAACGCGGTTACCAGCCAGGGGCTGCCCACCTACGGCACCCAGGTGCTGATGAACGTGATCAACGAGGTCGGCGCTATGCCGACCCGCAACATGCGCGAAGTGCAGTTCGAAGGCGCCAGCAAGATCTCCGCCGAGGCCATGCACGAACCGCGGGAAAGCGACGGCAAACCCAACCTGGTCACCAACGCCGGTTGTTTCGGTTGTACCATTGCCTGCGGGCGCATTTCCACCATCGACCGCGGCCATTTCTCCATCGAAAACAAGCCGCAATACTGGGGCGCATCGGGCGGCCTGGAATACGAGGCGGCCTGGGCGCTGGGTTCGGATACCGGCGTGGACGACATAGACGCGCTGACCTATGCTAACTTTATCTGCAACGAGGACGGCATCGACCCCATCTCCTTCGGCGCCACCGTTGCCGCGGCCATGGAACTCTATGAAATGGGCGTCATCACCAAGGAGCAAACGGGCGGCGTTGAGCTGAAGTTCGGCTCGGCCGAGGCGCTGACCTGGGCGACAGAGGTTACTTGCAGGGGAGAGGGTTTCGGCCTGGACCTGGGCCTGGGTTCCAAGCGTCTATGTGAAAAATACGGCCATCCGGACCTGTCGATGACGGTCAAGGGGCAGGAATTCCCCGCCTACGACCCGCGCGGCATCCAGGGCATGGGTCTTACCTACGCCACGTCCAACCGCGGCGCCTGCCACCTGCGCAGCTACACCGTCTCATCGGAAGTGATGGGCGTGCCGGTGAAGACCGACCCGTTGTCGACCGAGGGCAAGCCGGAACTGGTCAAGGCGTTCCAGGATGCCACCGCCATCGTAGATTCGAGCGGCCTGTGCGTGTTCACCACGTTTGCCTGGACCCTGGAGGACATCGCTCCCCAGGTGGCTGCTGCATGCGAGGGTGACTGGACCGCTGAGACCATGCTGGAAGCGGGTGAGCGCATCTGGAACCTCGAACGCGAATTCAACCTCGCGGCGGGACTGACCGCGGCGGACGATACGCTGCCCAAGCGCCTGCTGACGGAACCGGCCCAGACCGGCCCGGCCAAGGGCAACGTGAACCGGTTGCACGAGATGCTGCCGAAGTACTACGAGGTGCGCGGCTGGAATGAGCAGGGCGAGCCGACCGATGAAACCCGGCAACGCCTGAGCCTGTAATGAAGGGCGCCGGGGACGGGCCTGGATGCCGGGGACGGACTTAAGTCCGTCCCCTACAAATAAAATAAGAGACTGTAAACATGCAACACGTCATCATCGGCGCCGGCCCCGCCGGCGTCATCGCAGCGGAGACGCTCCGGAAGAACGACGCCTCCTGCGCGATCAAGCTCATCGGCGATGAAACGGAACCGCCGTACTCGCGCATGGCCCTGCCGTACTACCTCATTAATAATATCGATGAGGCCGGCACCTACCTGCGCAAGTCCTCATCGCACTATGCGGACCTGGACATCGAGGTAATACAGGACCGGGTAGAGTCGGTGGACCCGGGCGCTCACGCCGTGACGCTGTCAGGCGGGACTGCCGTGAACTTCGATAAGTTGTTGATTGCCACGGGTTCCCATCCGATTCGCCCACCCATTCCCGGACTGGATCTGCCTGGCGTCCATTCCTGCTGGACCCTGGAGGACGGCAGGAATATCGCAGACAAGGCCGACACGGGTTCCGACGTTATCCTGATGGGCGCGGGCTTCATCGGTTCGATTATCCTGGAGGCGCTGGCCGCGCGCGGGGTGAAGCTGACGGTGATCGAAATGGAAGACCGCATGGTGCCGCGCATGATGGACCAGACTGCAGGGAACCTGATTAAGCAGTGGTGCATCGCCAAGGGCGTCAACGTGCTGACGTCAACCCGGGTTGAATCCATCGAACAGGACGGCGGCAGGCTGGCGGTGAAACTGGATAACGGCGAACAACTGGGCGCGGACGTGGTGATTTCCGCCACCGGCGTACGGGCCAACATCCGATTCCTGGAAGGCAGCGGTATCGAGACCGACTTCGGCGTGCTGGTAAACGACCGCCTGCAGAGCAGCCACCCCGATGTATACGCCGCCGGCGACGTGTGCCAGGGCAAGGACTTTTCCACGGAGGAATTCAGCGTGCAGGCCATCCAGCCCACCGCCGCCGACCACGGCAGGATCGCAGCGATGAACATGTCCGGCCGCGATACCCGCCACCAGGGCAGCGTCAACATGAACGTGCTGGATACCATGGGCCTGGTCTCCACCTCCTACGGTTTGTGGATGGGAGTGGACGGCGGCGAATCCGTGGAACTTGTGGATGCGGAACGCTACCGCTATATCAGCCTGCAGTTCCAGGACGACGTCCTGGTGGGCGCCCAGGCACTTGGTCTCACCAACCACGTGGGCGTGTTGCGCGGCCTGATACAGACAAAACTGAAGCTGGGCAAATGGAAGGATCACCTGCTGCAGGACCCGACCCGGATCATGGAGGCGTACCTGGGCGCGACCCAGTCCATAGGCCACAACGCCGCACTGCTTTGAACGACCTGATCGACCCTCCGTCGTCACGACGCCTCCCGTCGTTCCCGCTCAAGTTTACCCCTGCGGAAGCAGGGGCAGGAACCCGGTCAATCTACCCGTCGCCACGCGGCACATGACTATGAAACTCACACTCAAACTCTACGCCGGTCTGACCGATTATCTTCCCCCCGACGCGGTGGATAACAAACTTGTCATAGAGATATCAGAACACATTACGGCCTATGAACTTATAGACAGGTACAGCGTCCCCAGGGATATGGCGCACCTCGTCCTGCTGAATGGGGTTTACGTAAATCCGGAGGACCGCAACCGGGCCGTGTTCAGCGACGGCGACACCCTGGCAATATGGCCGCCGGTGGCCGGGGGCTGAGCCGCAACTGAAGCGGGGGCAACTGAACCGAGGCCAACTGATCCGGGGACAGAATTAATTCTGTCCCCATTCCGTGGTGTCCCCATTCCGTGTTGTATTTCCCCACCTGTTAAACTGATCGCTTACACCATGAGTACCACCCCGCCAACCGGCAACAGCCTGACCCGCGAAATGAGCATCTCCCACAGGGAATTTTTCCGTTTGCTGCCCAGGGCGGCCGGCGGCGCCCCTGTTTCCCGGCGGGGCGACCAGGCCGAAATCAATACAGGCAGCGGCGTCGTGAGGATTATGCTGGCGCCCGAAACCATAAGAAAACTCGCCACCATGGAGTTCCCCGTGACTGAAGTCACCATCGAATTCAACGGCTTACGCGCTGCCGAACAGGCAGCTTTCCTGTCCCGCTTCGACCTGGCGTACCAGAAAGGGGGTGGGTGACCCGAAAAAGGTTTGATTCGGCATGAATTAGTTATATACTTTGACGATGAACCCGGCGCTGCACTCGTGAGGCCGGAAACAGTCGTACGGCATCCCTTTTATCGTTCCAGCGCAGATTGTGTTGTGTAAAAGAAACAGAACCGTGGCATATGGCATAAAAAAATGAAAAAAAGTGTTGTAAATGTGCCTTTTATATGTTGCAATTTGTCTGGTTATGCAATATCCTATGACAATAAGTAGGACTCTATAAGCTGGAATAAAGAATTTTTAATAAGAAGTATCTTTTAGCTTAATACCTTCCTGAGGAGGAGAATGATGAAATATACAACCAAGCTCACAACCATCCTGAGTACGCTGGCGCTGGCGGGTGCTTTAAGCATGCCAACCAATGCGGCAGTTGTCCTCGGTGGCGCGGACGGTTGGGAAGTCAGCTACGGCGGCTTTATCAACCTGTTCTACACGCAGAGTGATTTCGGTGGCGAAGACAGCGCCCACCTCAACGAGGGCCTGTTGCCTTCCTTCCATACCATGGTGGTCAAGACTCCCGAAGTGAACGGCCTCACCGGTACCGGCCAGATCACTTTCGCGGTGGACAGTTCTGCGGAAAAGGGCAGTCGCCTGAATAAATCAGGCCTGTTCGGAACGACTTCGAATATCGATATGCGTGAAGTCTTCTTCAACGTGTCCGGTGATTTCGGCACCATCAGCGCAGGCCGCACCCTGGCCCTGTTCGGTCGCCAGGCCATTCTGAAAGACATCACCTTGTTCGGTGTGGGTTATCTGGTAGGTCCGGATGGCGGCGGCACAACTCTGGGCCGTATCGGCGCCGGTTATGTATATCCTGATTTCCGCACCCGCTTTGTCTACCAGACCCCGGACATGAACGGTTTCCAGTTGTCCGTAGGTATCTTTGATCCCCAGGAACCGGGTGGACTGCTTGGTGGTGCAGCCGGTTGGAGTTCCGAAACGGATACCCCGCAGTTCCAGGCCGAGGCCACTTTCAACTCCGCTTTTGAGGGCGGCAGCTTCAGCGGCTGGGCCGGCTTCATCTGGCAGGAGCAGGAAATCATGGCTTCTCCAGGGGGCGGTACGGGCGACGTTGAAACCGTAGGCTGGAACATCGGCGCCTCGGTGGCTGCGCAGGGATTCAGCATGACCGGTCAATACTATGACGGCGAAGCTCTGGGCGTCATATTGTTCAGCAGCGGTGGCGGTTTCGGGTTCAATTGTAGCGCTGCGGGTTGTAACGAAGCCGACAACGACGGTTTCTACGTGCAGGCTGCCTACACCTTCAACGGCACCACCAAGATCGGCGGCGGTTACGGCGAATCAAGACAGGATGGCGATGCGATGTATGGTATTCCTGATTTTGAGAGCGACTTGTGGACAGTAGGCGTTTACCATGATGTCACTTCCTGGCTGAAGGTTGTTGCCGAATATGGCAACTATAGCCATGACATACTCGGACACGACGACGTGGATACCTTCTCCATCGGCGGGTTCCTGCTCTGGTAAGTCTGTATTAAGCAAAACAGGGTCTTTCGGACCCGGCGAAAAGGCGCACACCGTGCGCCTTTTTGTTTTGAGGCGAGGATTATTCTATAATTGCACCAGTCAAAGTGTTTAAGACTCGCACTAAACCAGCGTCATGAGAAAATCTGCCAACACCGGCGTCCTGTCTTTGCTCCTGCTGTTGTACGCAGGCATTATCCAGGCTGATTTGTTGCCCAAATTCGGTACGAACGATGAAGACCTGTGGAAGTCCGGCACCAACCTGTATATCCGGCTGACGGACCAGGACGAGTCCAAAAAAGACGTTACACCACCGAACCAGCACCCGGTACAGTTGAATGCCGCCCAGATCACCAATGCCCTTGAAGGAATCGAGGCCTGGAGCGGTGGGGGATTCTTCAAGAAAAAGAAACGCAACACACTGTTTTCCCTGCAGCAGTCCCGCCTGTTGGGGCAATATATCAGCGCCGGGTTATCCAAAGCGAGATCGGACCAGGACATCGTCTTTGTGCTGGCCCGTTCGGAAAAGAAATACCTCGTTCTCCGGAACACCGGTTATACCGGAGGAAGGGCGTTCTACCTGGACGGCAAGCTGCATCTCATCATCGGCGATTATGATCATGAGGGTGACAGGTTCAAGGAAACGGTTGAAAGAAGCCATGGCGTCACGGAAACAAAACATTATTTCAAACACGGCCGCCGCGCCAAATCCGTCGGTTTCAAGGGTTCAATAGTCGGCAGGGCCGGCGTCGAGCCTCACGTGGACGGGAAGAAAACGCGCCGTGACTGGATTGAGATAGACCTGGAACAGGCGGCGACGGTGTACCTGGCAGAAAAAGCGGAACAGGCGCCGCAGGAGACCGTAACCAGCGAAGCCATGCAGGCTGAGGCAGCCAGGATGGCGCGGGAACGGCGGGAAATGCGCCTGGAACTGGCGAAGATGCGCAAGGAGATGAAATCCTCAAACGGCGGCGATTCAACCCAGACCATCGAGCAGAGGCTGATGACCCTTAAGGACCTGCGTGACAAGGAACTGATCAGCGCCGAAGAATACCAGCAGAAGAGAGAGCAGATCCTGGGCGAGATATGATCGCCCATGCGAGAGTTATACCCTGAAATCGAAGCGAACGAGAGCTATCGCCTGAAGGTAGATCAGGTTCACACTCTCTACGCAGAGGAGGCTGGCAACCCGCAGGGCATTCCCGTCATCTTCCTGCACGGTGGTCCCGGTTCCGGCTGTAACGAGAATCACCGGCGCTACTTTAATCCGAAAAAATACCGGGTGGTCCTGTTTGACCAGCGCGGCTGCCACCGCTCGACACCGGCAGGAGAGACAAAGAACAATTCAACCCAGGACCTGTTGCAGGATATAGAACGCATAAGGGAACACCTGGGCATCGATAAGTGGATGGTATTCGGCGGTTCCTGGGGCGCCACGCTGGGATTGTTGTACGCGCAATCGCATCCTTCCCGGGTTCTGGCGCTGGTACTGCGCGGCACATTCCTGGCCCGGCAAACAGACCTGGACTGGTTCGGCAGGCACGGCGCCAGCATGGTCTTCCCCGATTACTGG
Organism: Gammaproteobacteria bacterium; assembly: GCA_965243115.1. Classification (GTDB taxonomy): domain Bacteria; phylum Pseudomonadota; class Gammaproteobacteria; order Eutrophobiales; family Eutrophobiaceae; genus JAAXHV01. The sequence continues at coordinate 1,250,067 of CBDEUD010000003.1, forward strand.
CGCGAGTTCACGGAAATCATCCCGGCGGATGAGCGGCACGATCTCGTTTCCGCCTACCATACCCGTGTCCATGGCGCGGACCGCAAACTCCGGCAGGCCGCTGCCCTGGCCTGGTCAAAATGGGCGGGGCGGATCGTCACTTACCTGTTGCCGGGGGCCGGGTACGAACCGGGCGACGTCGACAAGACCGTCTGCGAGGTGCTGATAGAGACCCATTATGCGAAGCACCGCTATTTTATACCCGAGAACCGGATCCTGGATAACGTGGCACACCTTCCTGCCGTGCCGACCAGGATCATACACGGGCGCCGGGACCTGACCTGCACGCTGGATGCGTCCTGGTCGCTGCACCAGGCGCTGCCGGATTCCGAACTGGTGGTAGTCAAGGAGGGGGGGCACCTGGCCGGCGAACCCGTCATGGTGGATGCCCTGGTCACCGCAACCGATGAAATGGCAAAGCGCCTGAGATGAAACTACCCGGTACCAATGCCAGGCCGCTGCTCATGGGGGTACTCAACGTGACACCCGACAGTTTTTCCGACGGCGGCCTGCACCAGGACCTGGCTGCCGCCGTGGCGCGTGCGCACGAGATGGTGGAACTGGGTGCGGACCTGATAGACATTGGCGGGGAATCCACCCGCCCGGGCGCTGACCGGGTGTCACAAGAGGAACAACTGGAGCGCGTCCTTCCGGTCATCAGGCAACTGCAACGGGAACTCCCGGCAGAGGTTCCCGTCAGTATCGATACGACCTCGACCGTTGTCGCCAACGCTGCGCTGGAACAGGGGGCGGCCCTCGTCAACGACATCTCGGCAGGACGGGATGACCCCGGCATGTTCCGGCTGGTTGCCGAGGCCGGGGTCCCTTACATCATCATGCATATGCAGGGTGTTCCCAGGACCATGCAGGACAATCCGCACTACACCGATGTCGTGGAGGAGATCAGATCGTTTCTGCAGGAGCGCGCCGCGGCTGCACGGGATGAAGGAGTCATGCCGGAGAACCTGGTGATCGACCCGGGCATCGGCTTTGGCAAGTCCAAACGGGACAACCTGGATATCATCATGAACCTGGAACGTTTTACGGAAACCGGCTACAAGGTAATGCTGGGAGCCAGCAGAAAACGCTTCATGGGCTCGATTTGCGACATAACCAGTTACCGCGAACTGGTAGGGGCTACCTGCGCCACGACGACCATCGGCGTCTTTGCCGGTGTGAGTATTCTGCGCGTGCACGATATTAAGGAAAACCGCCAAGCCCTGGATGTCGCCTGGGCGCTTTTGGAAAGAAAAAGGGGACAGATTTGAAATCTGTCCCCTTTTTTCAGCCAGGACAATATTTGGGGTCAGAGTAAAAATACAATCACACTGGCAAACAATGCTGCTTTATTGTCAGGTATTTTTACTCTGACCCCAAATATTACGCAGATACAGTACTGTCTGTCATAATTTCCTTGGAATTACGCATGTTCCGGAACACCAGCGGCTTGCTTTCAAATTCTTTCGTGCCGGACAGGCTGCCGATGCGGTCCACGTCGGCGTGCAATTGCCCGTGGTGGGGTGATTTATCGCACACGGGGTCGGCGTTGGTGGCGTCGCCGGTCAGCATATAGGCCTGGCAGCGGCAGCCGCCGAAGTCTTTCTCCTTTTCCGGGCAACTCCTGCAGGGTTCCTGCATCCAGTCGAAACCGCGGAACTTATTGAACGCATCGGAATCATCCCAGATTTGTTCGATGCTGTGGTCCCTGACATTGGGAAATTCCAGTCCCGGCAACTGGGCGGCGGCATGGCAGGGCAGGGCGCTGCCGTCGGGAGCGATGGTCAGGAAGATCGACCCCCAGCCGTTCATGCATGCCTTGGGCCGGTTCTCGAAGTAATCCGGGATCACGTAGATGATCTTCATCCTGTCCTTCATCTTCTCCTGGTATTCCTTTGCCACTACCTCTGCCCTGGCAAGCTGTTCCCGGGTGGGCAACAGTTGCTCGATGTTGACCCGGGACCAGCCGTAATACTGGGTGCTGGCCAGTTCCACGTAATCGGCGTTCAAATCCACGGTCATGTCCAGGATATCCCGTATCTGGTCGACGTTTTTCCGGTGCAGTACGATGTTCAGGACCATGGGGTATTCAAACTCCTTGACCACCCTGGCCATCTCCTGTTTGTGCCGGAAACTCTTGCTGCCGCCGAGATAATTGTTCAGCTCTTCATTGCTGGCCTGGAAACTGATCTGGATATGGTCGAGGCCCGCCTCCTTGAATTTCTTCACGCGCCCGGCGTCCATACCCACCCCGGAGGTTATCAGGTTGGTGTAATAACCGAGGCGCCGCGCCTCGCCGATGAGGTCTTCCAGGTCCCGCCGCACCAGGGGTTCGCCCCCTGAGAAACCCAGCTGTGTCGCACCCATCTTGCGCGCCTGCTGCAGGACCCTGATCCAGTCTTCGGTGCTGAGTTCATCGTTGTATTTGGCAATTTCTACCGGATTGGAGCAGTAGGGACACTGCAACGGGCAGCGGTAGGTGAGTTCAGCCAGCAGCCAGAGCGGCCTGCTACGATTTATATCTGATCCAGCCATTGTTTCTCGCATTCTCTATAAAGTTACGCACGTCGTCTTCCAGGTCTGCTCCCGGAAACGCCGTCTCAAGTTCGGCGATAATATCGCCGGTGCTTTTGTTGCCGTCGCAGCGTTTCATGATCTCGCCGGCGCTGCCGCTGAGTTTCACCATACCCTCGGGATACAGGATAACGTAACAGTCCTGTGCCTCTTCCCACTGGAAGCGGAAGGTTGGGGCAATCTCAGGGATATCGCTCATCCGTCAACACAGTGATAAGGCGGCCTGTTTTCAATATACGCCATCCACATGGCGTCCAGCATGGTCCAGAGTATGTCCAGCTTCAGTTGCAGTATGTTCAGGGCACGTTCCTGGTCTGCCCGGGTCCTGAAATAATCCAGCGTCACGTCCAGGCCGTGCTGGACGTCCCGTCTTGCCTCGCTCAATCGCTTGCGGAAATAGTTGTATCCCTTCTCGTCAATCCAGGTGTAGTGCTGCGGCCAGTTGTCCAGCCGTTTCTGGTGAATTTTGGGCGCGAACAATTCGGTGAGCGAGGAGCAGGCCGCTTCCTGCCAGGTGGCCGTGCGGGCAAAGTTGTAATAGGCGTCGATGGCGAAGCGAACACCCGGCAATACGCGTTCTTCGGAGATCAACTCGCCGCGGTCCAGCCCTACGGCTTCTCCCAGTTGCAACCATGCCTCGATACCGCCGTCTTCCCCTTCCTGGCCGTCGTGGTCGATAATACGCTGCACCCATTGACGCCTGACGTCGCGCTCGCGGCAGTTGGCCATGATGGCGGCATCCTTTACCGGGATGCTGGTCTGGTAGTAGAACCGGTTGGCTACCCAGCCCTGTATCGCCGGTTTGTCCAGCTTTCCGGAATTCATCAGAACGTGAAACGGGTGATGAATATGGTAAAACTTCTCCTTGTCGCGCAAGCGCAGCTCAAATTCCTGCCGGGTCCAGGGAGATTGTGTGTCTGTCATACCCATTTACGTGTTGTTACCATTTCTCCGAAATTATAGAGCGAAAATTATGCCAAATTCCGCGGAGTCCCCCGCATCAAAAAATTATCTTTTTAAAACAAAAGGTTATATGTTTTACAGCCAAACAATTATAACAGGAATGGTCTCTATGTTAAACCAACCGGCAATAGTACTGGTTCATATAAACCAATTCTGAATCGATTTTCCAGCTTTTATGTTTTTTCCATCTACGTTAATCTGCGAAATCTGCGGATTAATCATACAACACATGGCCGAGCACATTCTCTTTCTCACCGGCAAGCTTGCGGAAAAGCGCCTGCAGCGCGTCCTTGATGAGATGCAACCGGTGGAGTTCACCTGGGAGGCAAGAGAGATCGGCGTCAGCGTTGCCGCGCTGATGACCGCACAGATGATCGGACGCCGGTTGCATGACGTTGACGGGGTGGACAGGATCATCGTCCCGGGACTGTGCCAGGGTAACCTGCAATCGCTGGGCGAGGCCCTGGGCATACCGGTGCAGCGGGGTCCCGTGGACGTCAAGGACCTGCCCGTTTTTTTCGGCCGGGAAGCAGCGCCGTCCAGCCTGGACAAATACACCATGGGCATTTTTGCCGAGATAGTGGAAGCCCCGCAGATCAGCGTGGATGAGATCCTGGCCCGGGCGGCAAGGTATCACGGTGACGGCGCTGATGTGATCGACGTCGGCTGCCTGCCGGATACGCCTTTCCCGCACCTGGGAGAGGCGGTCCATGCCCTGCATGATGCGGGTTACAGGGTCAGCGTCGATTCCCTGGAGGATGAAGAGTTGCTGCGCGGAGCCAGGGCGGGCGCGGATTACCTGCTGAGCCTGCATGAGAGCAGCGCCTGGATAGCGGAGGAAACGGACGCCGTCCCCATCCTGATACCGGAACAGCACACCGACATGCCCTCCCTGTACCGGCTGATCGATAAGTTCATGGCGCAAGACAAGCCGTTCATTGCCGACAGTATCCTCGACCCGGTCCATTTCGGCTTTACCGACTCCATTGTCCGTTATCACGCCCTGAGGGAACGTTACCCCGGCATCGAGATCATGATGGGCACCGGCAACCTGACCGAATTGACCGAAGCGGATACCAGCGGCATCAATGCCATGCTGTGCGGGATAATCTCGGAACTGGACATAAACCACGTGCTGGCCACGGAAGTCAGCCCCCATGCCTGTTCCGTCGTGCGCGAACTAGACCTGGCCAGGCGTATCATGTTCGCCGCAAAACAGGATGAAGGCTTGCCCAAGGGTGTTGACGGCGGCCTGCTCACGGGCCATGCGCGCAAACCGTTTCCCTACGATATCGGCGAGATCAGGGAACTGGCCGCACAGATCAAGGACCCCAGTTACCGGGTGGAAATTACGCCTGAGGGCATTCATGTCTACAACCGTGACGGCCTGGTGACAGGCCAGGACCCCTTTGAGCTGTTCCCGGCGCTGGAAGCGCTGCAGGAGGATGCCCCCCATGCCTTTTACATGGGGGTGGAACTGGCAAAGGCCGAGATTGCCCTGAGACTCGGCAAGCGCTACCTGCAGGACGAAGAACTGGATTGGGGCGTGGCGGCCGTTTCCATAACGGACGCGGAGCGGGACGCACGGGCAAAATCCGCGCACGGCCTGAAGGATGGAAATACAGGGGAATACAAACCTGCAGGCACGACTCTGCAGGCAAAAAAACGCAAATCCCGATGATTTACGAAACGGTCATTACGACATTGAATGGGGACGGGAGCGTGCACATCGCGCCCATGGGCATCCGCCGCGAGAACGAAAAATACCTGATCGCGCCGTTCAAGCCGTCAAGAACACTGGATAACCTGTTAAACTCCGGCGTGGCGGTGATCAACGCAACCACCGATGTCATGGTCATTGCAGGGTGTTTGACCGGCCGGCATGACTGGCCGGTGATACGTGCAACGCATATTGACTGTAAAAGACTTGCTGCAGTCCATGCCCACGTTGAAGTCAGGGTAGAGGCTCACAAGGATGACGAGCTGCGGCCCGTATTTACCTGCCGCCCGGTACACTCGGCAAGCCATGCGCCGTTCGAGGGTTTCAACCGCGCCCAGGCTGCGGTAGTTGAAGCGGCTATACTGGTGAGCCGGTTGCACATGTTGCCGGAGCAGAAGATCCGCTCGGAACTGGGATACCTGGACATCGCGATCAAAAAGACCGCCGGAGAAAAAGAGCGCACTGCATGGCAGTGGTTGATGGAAAAGGTTGAAGATTATTACAGGTAGCTCAAACCAGATGAACACACTATGACGGGATTCCTTGCCAGCGTATCGTCTGCAGATGAAGCGCGACTGGCCCGCTCCCTGGGAGCGGACATAATAGATTTGAAAGACCCGAACCGGGGCGCGCTGGGCGCGCTGGATGAGGGCAAGGTACGCTCGATTACGGGCCTGGCGGGTGACCGGGTCACGATCAGCGCAACCATCGGCGACCTGCCGGCCTATGCCGCTGACCTGGAAAGCGCCGTGGCCGGGATGCACGCCTGCGGGGTGGATATCGTCAAGGTGGGAGTGTTCGATAAGTCCCTGTCGCCTTTTGTGTTGTCTGCCCTTGACCGGCTTACGGACAGGAACATCCGCATTGTCCTGGTTTTCTTTGCCGAGTTCTCCCCTGCCGGGGTTGACTTTGAGAGGTTGAAGAACACGGGCATCTTCGGAGTGATGCTGGATACCTGTGACAAGGCAAGCGGGAACCTGAGAGAAAAACTGGATGACGGCATATTGACGGCATTTGTGAACGATGCCAAACGGGCAAGCCTCGTTACCGGTCTGGCAGGTTCGCTCACCAGGGAAGACATCCCACCTTTACTTAAAATCAACCCGGATTACCTGGGGTTCCGCGGCGCATTGTGCAGACATGACCGGCGCACTTCAGAGTTGGACAGCGCGAAAGTCGCCGGCATCAGGAAGCTGATTCCCGGCAAGCAACTATTTGCTACAATGTACGTCTGAACAATCGGCTCAAACTGGGGAATAACCATGGCAAAGTGGCGCAAAGAAACGAAAGATGCCACCTACGAGGTGGACGAGATTGAACAGCGGCTGAAGGACGAGCTGCCGGACTGGTATTACGAGGACGGCTGGATCCGCCGCCGCTACAAGACCAGCGGCTGGAAAGGCACGCTGATGGTGATCAACACGGTCGGCCACCTGGCCGAAGCGGGCTGGCATCACCCCGACCTCACAGCCAGCTATGCTTTCGTCATCGTCAAACTGATGAACCACGCGGCAAAAGGAGTCACCGACAAGGATTTTGAACTGGCAAAGAAGATAGAGGAAGTGGTCATGTGGCAACCGGGCGTGGATGAAGACAGCGCCCTGGACGGCACGCCGGACGATCAGAGATTCAAGTACATCAAGTATTGATGAGCGCCAACCCGGTCAGGATTGAAGAATACGCCATCCGGCAGGAGCCTTATTACGAACCTGCCGGCGACGAGACAGGTATATTCGAGGCCGCCGCCGCTAACGGCCTGCCTGTTTTGCTCAAGGGGCCCACCGGTTGCGGCAAGACCCGCTTCATGGAATACATGAGCTGGCGTCTGGACCGGCCCGTGATCACGGTATCCTGCCATGACGATTTGTCCGCTTCCGACCTGGTAGGGCGCTACCTGATCAAGGGTGGGCAGACTGTCTGGGTCGATGGTCCGCTGACGCGGGCGGTGCGTAACGGCGCGATCTGTTACCTGGACGAAATCGTTGAAGCCAGGAAGGACACGACGGTGGTAATCCATCCCTTGTGTGACGACCGGCGTCTCCTGCCCATAGAGAAACTGGGTGAATTGCTGGAAGCGCCGCCGGAATTCTGTTTGACCATTTCCTACAACCCCGGTTACCAGAGCGTTCTCAAGGACTTGAAACACAGCACGCGGCAACGCTTTGTAGCGCTGGAATTTTCTTACCCCCAGCCCGACCGGGAAGTGGAAATCCTGGTGAAGGAAACGGGCGTCGGCGCGGCAACGGCCACAATGCTGGTCAGGTTTGCCGGCATGACCCGGAACCTGAAAGGCAATGGGCTGACCGAAGGCGCCAGCACCAGGCTGATAGTGAATGCGGCCAGGTTGATCGGGCATGGCATTGCTCCCCGGCAAGCCTGTGAGACCGCGGTGAATCAGGCCCTCACCGACGACGAAGAAATACTGAAAACGGTCAGGGAACTTTGCGCCTCGGTGTTATAGCCCGCATATCTCACCTGTGCCGGATCGTTTGCTGTTGATGGACGATTCGGCGCTACCGCCCGCCGCGGAGCAGGCCCGGGAGGGAGTACGGATTCCCGAGCATTTGCGGCGCGCGGTGGGAGGCGGTCTGTCCCGGGGAGCATACGGGGAGGAGCCGGGGCGGTCGCTGCCGGAACTTGACCCCGCAGCACAGCGTCACATAGATCACTGGTTACGGATCCTGCAGCGCGATCACCCCGACCTGCAAGCGCATTTTTCAGGACGGCTCGGCCGGGCGTTAACTCTGCTGGAAATAGAAGGCGTTGACGCCTGGATGACTGCAATCCTGGACCGCTATGACAAGTCCGGCCTGGGCGCTGCTATCGGGGTCATAGCAAACCTGGACGCATTCGCGGAAGATTACCGCGCCCGGCAGTCCGGAGCGGACCTGGAGGAACTTGAACCATTCCTGGAGAAGTATTTAACCGGTCTGGGCGGCCGGCCCCTGCGCGTCACGAACGGAAGGCGCGTATTTACCGACACGGAGTCGGTTTACCTGCCGGCTTTTTTGAATATATTCGACAGACGCAGCGATAATGAATCCCTGTACAAGCTGACCGCCGCGTATCACTGGGCGCAGAATGTCTACGGCGGCTGGCGTCTGGATGCGGTGGAACGCCTGCTGCAGTTGCCCGATCTGCCCCATGCTCTGCCTGTTTTCGCGACCCTGGAGAGCCTGCGCCTGGAGGCGCGCCTGGCCCTGGACTTTCCCGGGCTGCAGCGGGAGCTGCAACGCCTTGATAACCTGGACGCGGAGAGCAGGGCGCGTTACCTGGCCTGGTCTGATGACAACGGCCTGCTGCTGCAGGCCGGCGCCGGGCCCATGGACAGCATGGACAGGATCAGCAGCAACCTGGGGAGACCGCTCCCGGCGCGCAAAGGTTACCATGGCGAATACATCCCGGAAACGGTCCTGGAAAAACTGCGGGAACGGGTGGAACAGGACAAACACAAATTGCAGCAGTCGCTGGCGCGGCTCGGCCGGGAACAACCAGGCCCCGTGATCACCGGCGCGAACACTCCGGACAATACGCCCTGGACCGTATCCGGGGTTGATCCCGGCGTTGATTTTTACGGCGTAAGCCAGGGGCCCGGCGCACTGACACTGCTGCTCGGGAACCAGGAACCTGTAGCCGATGACGGGGTAAAACAGTTGCTTGTGTCCATCATACAGGACCTGGGCCGCGTGCCCGAAGACTACCTGAAGGTCAGTGGCGGTTATTCCGGTTATCCGGATGCGGATGCGGAGACCGGCGCAGGCGAGCCCGGCAAGGGCGCCGCGGGCTACGACCTGCAAAATCCGGTGTATTACCCGGAATGGGATTACACCAGGCAGCGCTACCGTAATGATTTCTGCGCCCTGACGGAAGTTGATGTTGAGCCCGTCGATGATAATTTTTTCGCCGCGACACTGGAAAAATACCGCTTTCATCTAAGCTCGGTGCGCCGTTCGTTCGAGACCATGGCCGAGGGTTATGAACAGCGCAAGCGCCAGACCTTCGGCGACGAGATCGATTTTGACGCCCTGGTGGAGGCCAGTGCCGACCGCCGGCAGGGCCTGGAGATGAGCGAGAACCTGTACAGTTGTTTCCACAGGAGCCGGCGCGACGTGGCGGTGATGTTCATGGTGGACATGAGCGGCTCCACCCGGGGCTGGGTCAACCTGGTGGAAAGGGAAGCGCTGGTACTGCTCTGTGAGGCCCTGGAGATGTTGTCCGACCCTTACGCCATCTACGGATTTTCCGGCAGGACGCACAAACGTTGTGAAATCTACCGGATCAAGAAGTTTGAGGATGCCTTCACGGCGCTGGTGCGGGCCCGGATCAGCGGCATCAGGCCCAGGACCTATACACGCATGGGCGTGGCAATACGCCACCTGGGAAAGCACCTGCAGGCGCTGAAGGCCAGGTCCAGGTTGCTGATTACCCTGTCAGACGGCAAACCCGAGGATTACGGCGGCTACCGGGGGCGTTACGGCCTGGAAGACACCCGCCAGGCCATAGCGGAAGTCCGCGCAGATGGTATCTATCCTTTTTGCATCACCATCGATGAAGAGGCGAGGGAGTACCTGCCCTACATGTACGGCAGCGCCAACTACACGGTGATCGACGACGTGCGCAAACTGCCTTACAAAGTGTCCGACATCTACCGCCGTTTGACCACACGAGTTTAAGAGGTCAGCTCTGCCTTGCCCAGTCCCCGGACTTCCCGCCTGATTTTTCCAGGAGCCGGACCGTCTCGATGCTCATGCCCCGGTCGACGGCCTTGCACATGTCATAGATTGTCAGCAGGGTGATCTGGACCGCGTTCAACGCCTCCATTTCGACTCCCGTGGGGCCGATGGTCTCGACCCGCGCCCGGCAGTAAACCGCGCTTTCGCCAGGTCTGGGGTCCAGCGCGATATCAATATGGCTGATGGACAGGGGATGACACAGCGGGATGAGTTCCGCGGTTTTTTTTGCCGCCATGATGCCTGCTATCCGGGCGATTCCCAGCACGTCTCCTTTTTTATGGCCACCTTCCATGATCAGGGCCAGCGTCCTGTCCTGCATCCTGATCGTGCCTTCGGCCACGGCAACGCGGTGGGTCGCATCCTTGGCGGAGACGTCGACCATGTGCGCTTCCCCGGTTTCATTGAAATGTGTCAATTTCGACATATTCTCATCCCGTTTTCATAAAATGCCTGCAGGCATGACTGCAATTTTCATATAATATACCAGGACCGGACAGGTTGATAAGCCGGACAGAACACGATGTTGATAAAAGTAAAATTTTTCGCCCGTATCCGTGAGGAAATGGGGCGCGCGGAGGACCAGGTGGAATTCAGGCCCGGCCTGAAGGTTTCGGATGTCTGGCAGACAACCTCTGGCGGCGTTGCGATGCCGGATTCGTTACTCGTAGCCGTCAACATGGAACACGTTAAAGGTGATCCGGAACTCAAGGAGGGGGATGAGGTTGCTTTTTTCCCGCCCGTAACCGGGGGCTGAACCGGCCGTCATGCGGATAGAATTGAGGCCGGCGCCTTTCGATGCCCTGGCGGAGGTGAAAGACTACCAGGCGTTGCCCGGCAGCCCGGGAAAAATCGGCGCCAGTTGTATATTTATCGGCACTATGCGCGATTTCAACGAAGGCGAGGAAGTCCGCAGCATGACCCTGGAGCACTATCCGGGCATGACCCAAAAGCACCTGCAGGAGATCTGCGACCAGGCAAGGCAGCAATGGCCGATACTGGATGTCCTGGTGCTGCACCGCACCGGCGACATAGAAATCGGCGAAGACATCGTGCTGATCGCGACCTGGGCGGCCCATCGCGGTGATGCCATGGACGCGACCCGGTTCATCATCGAAGACTTGAAACACAGGGCGCCGTTCTGGAAAAAGGAAACGATCAAACACGGGGAACGCTGGGTGGAACAGAATACCTCCGGCTATTCATCGAGTTAGGAAGGGGACAGACTTAAGTCTGCCCCCGTAAGTTCAGAGGAGTTTGTACTATGCACATCAGGATACTGGGCGCGGCCGCAGGCGGCGGCTATCCGCAGTGGAATTGTAACCATCCGAACAGCAGGCGGGCCAGGCAGGATGACCCGGCGGCCCCGCAGCGGACTCAGTCATCTATTGCAGTGAGCGCCGACGGGGAGGACTGGTACCTGTTCAATGCGTCACCGGACCTGCGCGAGCAGATCAAGGATAACGATATCCTGCATCCGAAAAAAGACCTGCGGCACAGTCCGATCATGGGAGCGGTACTGACCAATGCCGACGTGGACCACGTGGCGGGACTGTTGAATCTGCGTGAGTCGCAACCCCTGCGTATTTATGCAACCCAGAGAGTGCTGGGCGTACTCCAGTCCAATTCGATATTCAACGTGTTGAACCCGAAATTCGTCAGCCGTGAGGCCATGACGTTGAACGAACCCCTGGAGTTGATGAAACCGGACGGCAGTTCCATGGCAATACGCATAACGCCGTTTGCCGTGCCGGGCAAGGTGGCCCTGTGGCTGGAAGACGAGAGCAAGGGCAAGAACTTCGGCTCCGTGGAGGAAGACACCATCGCCCTGTACGTCGAAGATACCGGTAACGGGAAGTCCTTCTACTACATGCCGGCCTGCGCCCGGGTGACGCCGGAACTGGCGCAGAGGATCAGCGGCGCCGACCTGATTTTCTTCGACGGCACCCTGTGGGTGGATGACGAAATGATCCGTGACGGCGTCGGGGTAAAGACGGGACAGAGAATGGGCCACATCAGCGTCTCGGGAAAAGACGGGACCCTGGCCGCGCTGGCAGATCTGGGTATTAATAGAAAGATATTCATCCATATAAACACGACCAACCCGATCCTGTTCGCCAACAGCGAGGAACGCCGGACGGTTGAAGCCGCGGGCTGGGAAGTGTCGTTCGACGGGATGGATATAGAGTTATAACAACAGTCGCGCCAGCGACACATTTCAAACCAGGCCGGTGAAAGGCTGGATATCTACAACGGTTCCCGGCTCCACGCCGCCTGATTCAATCGGGAGGATGATAAAGCAGTTCGCCTGCGACATGGATGTGAGTATTCCGGAGCCCTGGGCGCCGGTCTTGACGACCACCAGGTTCCCATCCTCATCACTCTGTAATATACCGCGCTGGTATTCCACTCTCCCCGGACGCTTTTTCAACCTGGAATCGCAACGGGCTTTCAGGGTCAGGATACCGGTATCGTCCTCCCCTGTCATTTTCCTCAATGCCGGCTGGACAAACTCGTAGAAGGTCACCATGACGGAGACGGGATTTCCCGGCAGGCCGAAAAAGACGGCATCACCAACATGGCCGAAGGCAAGCGGGCGCCCGGGCTTGATGGCTACTTTCCAGAAATCCACCTTGCCCAGTTTCGCCAGGATTTCCTTGATGTAATCCGCCTCGCCGACGGAAACCCCACCCGACGTGATCAAGACGTCGGCATTGGCGGCAGCGATGGAAAAGGCCTCCTCCAGGGCGTCCAGGTCATCCTTTATCACGCCCATGTCGATAATATCGGCGCCCATCCTCTCCAGCATGCCGTACAAGGTGTAGCGGTTGCTGTCGTAGATAGCGCCGTTGCCGAGGGGTTCCCCGATGGAACGAAGTTCATCGCCGGTTGAGAAAAACGCCACCCGCAAGCGGCGCACCACGCAGACTTCGGCGATGCCGAGAGACGCAATCAGGCCGATATCCGCAGGGTTCAGGCGCCGGCCCCGGCTCAATACGAGGTCGCCGATGGCGATGTCTTCACCGGCCTGGCGCACGTTGTCGCCTTTCCTGGTGGAACCATCGATGATTATGCCGGGATCACCCTGCCGGACATCTTCCTGGATGATCACGGTATCGGCGCCGTCCGGCATGATGGCCCCGGTCATGATACGGACGCAGTTCCCCGAGGTTAAACTGCCGTTGAACGGTTCACCGGCCCACGCCGTACCCAGCACATTCAGCCCGGCTGTACCGTCCGAGGGGATATCAGCGCTGTTGACCGCATAACCGTCCATGGCGGAGTTGGTCCCGGAAGGCACGTTTATGCCGGACCGGATGTGTTCTGCCAGGATGCGGTTCAAGGCGTCGCGAATAGCGATTTTTTCAATGCCTTTTACGCGCTTGACCCCGGCTATTATCTGTTCCAGGGCAGCATCGGCAGACAGCGACTTCGGGTCGAAGTCATCCCTGCAACTCGGATCTTTGTCGATGTTCATTGTATTAATAGTGGCATTATCGGGGACAGATTTAAAATCTGTCCCCGGCGGTCGCCCCCAAGTCATAACGATCAATAATAAATTGTGCGATCTGTTGCGGATCGTTCAAATCCAGCAGCGGTAATTCCGTAGCGACGGACAACTCCGCATCAGTCGCAATCGCTATGATACTCTCATCACCCGGATACAGTAAATCATGGCCCAGGCTCGGGCGGTGCAACTCTATCTTGGGGATGGCTTCGGGTTTGAACCCTTCCACCAGGATCAGGTCCAGTTTATCCAGGTCCAGGTTCCTGACATGGTATTCCAGCGGCTTGTCGTCGGCATCCCTGTTTTCAACCAGCAGCGCCCAGCGTTTCCTGGATCCGATCAGCACCTGGCTGGCGCCGGCCTTTCTCAGTTCGTAGCTGTCTTTGCCCGGATAATCGATCTCAAACGTATGGTGCGCATGTTTGATGACGCCGACCCGCAGCTTGAGCGAAGTAAAAATACCCAGCAGGTTGACCAGCAGGGTCGTTTTCCCGGTGCCGCTCCAGGCGGCAAAGCCGATCAGCGGGACTGTCCGGTTTTCAGGCATCCAGTTCAGCTTCCATACTCGCCAGTTCGGCCGGTTTGTTGATATTCCTGAAACAGCCGGGTTTGTCGGAAAAATCCGTCACCGCCAACCGGTGTTGAGCGAACCACTTGTCGATCTTGCGGCCGCCCCCATCCAGGAATGCCTGCATGGAAGGCGCCAGGGAGGTGGGCATGAGCGTAAACACCGGCTGGACCCTGTCGCCGTTATGGGCAACGCTGATTTCCGCTTCCTCATCGCTCAATTGCCTGAACAGGCGGGCTACCAGGTCATCAGGCAGCAGCGGCGAATCGCAAGGGACCGACACCATGAATTCCGTTTCCGTCGCCTGCAGGCAACTCAGCATGCCGGCCAGTGGGCCCTGGTAGCCTTGCCTGCTGTCTGCGACAACGGGATGGCCGTATACGCCGTAGCGGTCCCGGTTGCGGTTTGCATTGATGATAACCGCGTTGACCTGCGGGGATAACGCCGCCAGCGCGTGTTCGACCAGCGGTTTGCCGCGCAACTCCACCAGGCCTTTGTCGCCGCCGCCCATGCGCCTGGCCTCTCCTCCTGCCAGGATAATGCCCGTTATTCCGGCTTTTTGCACCTTGTGACCTGCACAGATATTCAGCCGGCGCTTTTCAGGTTGGCAACGGCGCGCTTCGGCGGCAGGGATACGTCAAAGTCAATGTGTTCCGCCCCGTTGTAGACCAGGAAATGTTTCCCCTGGGCGCGGGAAAACAGGGTCACGCCGAAGTCTTTTGCCAGCTTGAGCCCCATCTGGGTGATGCCGGAACGGGACAACAGGGCGGGGATACCCATTTGCGCCACCTTCATCACCATTTCCGAGGTCAACCGGCCGGTGGTGTAGAACAGCTTGTCATGGCCCGGGGTCCCCTCAAGCCACATCTGTCCGGCAATGGCGTCGACGGCGTTGTGGCGGCCCACGTCCTCGATGAAAACGGCCACTTCGGTGCCGGTGCACAGGGCGCAGCCGTGCACCGCGCCGGCGCTCTTGTAGACGTCGTTATAACGGGCCAGGTTTTTCAGCAGGGCATAGATATCCGATTGCCTGAGCCGCGTCACGGGCAGTTCTATCTCGTTGAGTTGCTCCAGGATATTGCCGTATACCGTCCCCTGGCCGCAGCCCGTGGTCACGATTCTCGGTCCCAGCCGGTCTTTCCAGTCGTCCCTCTCCGACCAGGTGGCCACCGCCGCGGCATGCACCTCCCAGTCGACCTGCACCGAACGTATTTCATTGATGTCTTCGACGATGCCCTGGTTTTTCAAATAACCCAGGGTCAGCAGTTCAGGGGTTTTACCGAGCGTCATCAGGGTGACGATCTCGTAGCTGTCGACGTAGATGGTCAGGGGCCGTTCATCGGCGATGTACATTTCCCGTATATTGCGGAACTCGTCGACCGCCTCGACAGCGATAGTTGGTTGGATGCCGGCATCGGTCATTTCCGGCCGGTATGTTCTGGAAGGCATTTAACCTCCCGTCATATTCATGTGGCGGAAAATAACGGGCTTGATTGAAAGATCGAATTCATGTCCCTTGGGTTTGATATCCATGGATGCGCGCAGCGCCTGTTTCAGTTTGTCCTTGTCGCCGGGATGGGTGCGGATGACCTGGCGCAGGTCCACCGAGTGTTCCTGGCCGAGACAGAGCAGCAGGCGGCCTTCGCAGGTGAGCCGGACCCGGTTGCAACTGTCGCAGAAGTTATGGCTGTGGGGCGAGATGAAGCCCACCCTGGTGCCGGTTTCGACAATCCGGTAATAACGCGAGGGACCGCCGGTCGTTTCGGTGGTGGGCAGCAGCGTGTAGCGCTGTTCCAGATCGGCCTTGATCTCATCACTTGAGTAATAGGCTTCCTCACGGTCATGGTCACCGATTTCTCCAAGGGGCATCTCTTCGATGAAACTGATGTCCATGCCCCGCGCCGAAGCAAACCCGACCAGGTCCGGTATTTCATCGTCGTTGCGGTTTTTCAGGATGACCGAGTTGATCTTGATCTTTTCAAACCCGGCTGCCAGGGCTGCATCGATACCGGCCAGCACCTTGTCCAGTTCGCCGACGCGGGTCAGGCGCCTGAACTTGTCCGGGTCGAGGGAGTCCAGGCTGATGTTGATGCGCTTCACCCCGGCATCTTTCAGTTCGCCTGCCAGTTTCGGGAGCTGCGAACCGTTGGTGGTGAGCACCAGTTCCTCCAGGCCGTCCAGCCGGCCGATATCCCGGAACAGTTTGGTGATATTGCGCCGGATCAGCGGTTCACCGCCGGTGATGCGAATCTTGCCGACACCCAACTCGGTGAAAGCCTGGGCAATTACCGCAATCTCTTCCAGCGACAACAACTTGGCCCTGGGCACGAACTGCATTTCCTCGTCCATGCAGTAGACGCAACGGAAGTCGCAACGGTCCGTTACCGAAATACGGACATAATTGACCGTGCGGCCGAAATTGTCGACTAATTTATTTTCCTGTTCCGTTGCCTGCATGATTTTTCAGCCGGGTCATTCAACCGGTTATGATATGAAGAAAACTCCAAACCGATCTTATTATTGCAATCGTATAGATTAGGCGAATTTTTCGATAATTTCAATTCCATTCACGTTACAATGTTCCCTTTTCCATCCCGGTCCGACCAGGCGATGAAGGTGTCCGGGGTGTGCGCTAACAGACAACAATAACAAGGGGTAAGCCATGTCGGGCATCCTGTCCAAGCAGCACATCATCGCAGAACCCGGGTTCAATCGCTGGAAGATCGTCCCGGCGGCCCTGGGCATTCACCTGTGCATCGGTTCGGTGTACGCCTGGAGCATCTTCAATCCCGCCCTGGTGAAGCATATCGGCGTGGTGGTCAGCGCCGCCGACGACTGGACCCTGAAGGGGGTCGTGTGGATTTTTACCGTATCGATCGTGGTCCTGGGGCTGGCGGCGGCCATCGCCGGCAGGTGGCTGGAGACGGTGGGTCCGCGCATGGTAGGCGTCGTCTCGGCCTGCTGCTGGGGCGGCGGTTTCATCGTGGGCGGCATCGGGATTATCACGCACGAGTTGTGGTTGCTGTACCTGGGCTACGGCGTGCTGGGAGGCTGCGGCCTGGGCCTGGGCTATGTCTCCCCGGTGAGTACATTGATCCGCTGGTTTCCGGACCGGCGCGGCATGGCGACGGGGATGGCGATAATGGGATTCGGCGGTGGGGCCATGATCGGTGCGCCCCTGAAGGAATATTTTATCCAGTTGTACTACCGGGCCCCCGAGTACCTCGGCGCGGTTGCCGATCTCGAACTGGTTACCCGCGCCGGACGGCGTTTTGCGGAAGTCGGCGGGGAACTGCGTGAAGTCGTCGTTGTCGGCGCCAACGAGGTCGCGCAGATGGTGATTCCGGGGCCGGAGGGGGTGTACCTGGTGGGCACCGGCTCGGTCGGCGTCGCCCAGACCTTCTTCACCATGGGGGTGATTTACTTCATCATCATGATGATCGCTGCGTTCTCCTATCGCTTGCCCGCCCCGGGCTGGCAACCGGCAGGCTGGACCCCCCCGGATGAGGCGCACGCGGAGAAGAAGATGATGACCCGCAACCACGTGGACATCGACCAGGCGTTGAAGACGCGCCAGTTCTACCAGTTGTGGATCGTGCTCTGCTTCAACGTCACCGCCGGCATCGGCGTGCTGGGCGTGGCCAAGACCATGATGACCGAGATCTTCGGCACCACCCTGCCGCATATCGTCGACGGGGCGTTTGCCGCCACCTATGTCGTCATGATCAGCATATTCAACATGATCGGACGGTTTATCTGGGCCAGCACGTCGGATTACATCGGCCGGCGCAATACCTACTGGATCTTCTTTGCGCTGGGCATCCTGCTGTATTGCTCCATCCCCTATACCGCGCAACAGGTCAGCGTCAACCCCGTGGTAGTCTGGCTGGTGTACTTCTACGCCGCCACCATGATCATCTTTACCATGTACGGCGGCGGTTTCGCCACCATACCGGCGTACCTGGCGGACATTTTCGGCACGAAGTACGTCGGAGGTATTCACGGCCGCCTGCTGACCTCCTGGAGTACCGCGGGCGTGCTGGGTCCGCTGGCGATTACCTCGCTGCGGGAAAACGCCGTAACCAGGGCCATTGATGACCTGGTTGCGAAGATTGACCCTGCGGTATTTGCCGAGTCGTTCGGCGCCGGCCTGGACCAGTTGCCGGCGCTGGTAGAGGCGAAGACCGTGACGATCGCCAGCCTGATGGATATCGCCCCGGCCGGTACCGTTGATCCCACCCCGAACCTCTATAACACTACCATGTACCTCATGGCCCTGTTGCTGGCCATCGCACTGGTCAGCAATGCCTTCATGCGCCCGGTCGACCCCAGGCACCATATGTCGGAAGAGGAACTGAAAGATTAGTTTTTAGTTTCCAGTAGTCGGTTTTTAGTGTTAAGTTGCTGTTAACTAAAACCAGAAACTAAAACTATAATTAAATGATTGATAAAACCGGCAGAGACTGGCGGGAAGCGCTGGCGGTATACAGCCGGCCCCGCGTCATCGCCATGTGTTTTCTCGGGTTTTCCGCGGGGTTGCCTTTCCTGCTGGTTTTTTCCACCTTGTCGGCCTGGTTGCGTGACGTCGGTCTGGCCCTCTCCACCATCGGCTTTTTCAGCTGGATTGGCATTACCTACTCGATCAAGGTGTTCTGGGCGCCCGTGGTTGACCGGACACCGATCTTCGTCCTGACCAGGCGGCTGGGTAAAAGACGTTCCTGGATGTTATCGGCGCAATTCCTGATCGCCCTGGGCCTGGCAGGCATGGCGCTGTCCGATCCCCTGTCACAGTTGCAGTTGATTGCGATGTTTGCATTGCTGGTCGCGTTCGGGTCCGCGACCCAGGATATAACCATCGATGCCTATCGCATCGAGGCCGTGGACCGGTTGCTGCAGGGCGCGATGGCGGCGAGCTATGTATTCGGCTACCGCGTGGCCCTGCTCGTTGCCGGCGCCGGCGCGTTTTACATTGCCGCGGCGCAAAGCTGGCAACACGCCTATTTCACCATGGCCTGCCTGATGGGAATAGGCATCATCACGACCCTGGTCATTGCGGAACCGGACCACCCGGTCTCCGATGCTGCGGGAGAACTGGAAAGTGAACTGGGGCGGAAGATGGGACTGGAGGGAAGGACCCACATGTTCGCCGGGTTGACTGCCTGGTTTGCCGGCGCCGTGGTGAGTCCGTTTGTCGAGTTCTTCCGCAGGAACGGCCTGCTGGCGCTGCTGATCCTGCTGCTTATCGGCACGTTCCGGCTCAGCGATATCACCATGGGCGTCATGGCCAACCCGTTTTACCTGGACCTGGGTTTCAGCAAGGTGGAGATCGCGAACGTCACCAAGGTGTTCGGGTTTTTCATGACCATCCTCGGCGCCGGACTGGGCGGGATATTCGTCATGCGCTACGGGATTTACTGGCCGTTGCTGCTGGGCGCCGTGCTGGTGCCCGTGACCAACCTGTTCTTCGTCTGGCTGGCAGTGAGCGAACCCGACCTGGTGAGCCTGGCGGTGGTGATCAGTGTCGACAACCTGAGCGGCGGGTTTGCCACGTCGGCCTTCATCGCCTACCTGTCCAGCCTGACCAATACCGCGTATACCGCGACCCAGTACGCCCTGTTCTCTTCACTGATGACCCTGCCGGCTAAAATCATCGGCGGTTTTTCCGGTATCGTGGTCGAGGCCGCCGGTTATGCCTGGTTCTTCCTCTATGCCGGCCTGCTGGGCGCCCCGGCGTTATTGCTCATCATCTACCTGATGAGAAAACCGCTGCCATCCGCAGATGAAAGATGAAAATATATCCGCGCCATAGCGATAACATACAAGTTTCCTGATTGTTTTTATCTGATCTGCGCTAATCTGCGTCATCTGCGGATAATCGTGATATTTTATGTCTCATGACCGCTGTTCATGAGATAGAGTTTTCAATCTTCCTGATCTTTACCGGCGCCGCGGTGCTTGCCACCCTGGCCCTGTATGCGCGCCAGGCCATTATCGTTGCCTATATCATACTCGGTGTCATCCTCGGCCCCTGGGGTTTGGGCCTGGTCGACGATCCTGAGTTGATTTCCGATATTTCCCATATCGGTATCATTTTTCTGCTCTACCTGCTCGGCCTGGACCTGTTTCCCCAGGAATTGTGGAAAATGCTGGGTGAGGCCATGTGGGTAACGCTGCTGAGTTCGCTCCTGTTTTTCGCAGCAGGGTTCGGCATTGCCCTGGGCTTCAGTTATCCGTTGCCCGAAGCGCTGCTGATCGGCTCCATCATGATGTTCTCCAGCACCATCATCGGGGTGAAACTGTTGCCCACTACCGCGTTGCACCACCGCCATACGGGACAGATGATCATCAGCGTGCTGTTAATCCAGGACCTGATCGCGATCATCATTCTGCTGATGTTGCAGGGCTACGGAAAAAACGACCAGTTGCTGCTCGACATTACCATGCAGATACTGACGCTGCCGCTGCTGATACTGATCTCCTGGTTCTTCGAACGTTACGTTATCGTCAGGCTGATCAACCGCTTTGATCAAATCCATGAATACATTTTTCTGCTGGCCATCGCCTGGTGCCTGGCAATTGCCGAGGTGGCAGTACTGCTCGGCCTGTCGTACGAGATCGGCGCGTTCATCGCCGGGATTACGCTGGCTTCCAGCCCGATCGCCCTGTTTATCACCATGAAATTGAAACCGTTACGGGATTTTTTCCTGGTGCTGTTCTTTTTCTCGCTGGGCGCCAGCTTCAACCTGGATATCATCTCGCAGATCATCCTTCCGGCGACAGCGCTCGCGGTCTGCGCCCTTGTCATAAAACCCGTTATCTTCGAGAAGCTGTTCGTCAAGGCCCATGAAAAACGGGCAATCTCCAGGGAAGTGGGTTACCGGCTGGGACAGATCAGCGAGTTTTCCTTCCTGATCGCGGTACTGGCGGCCGAGGCGCGTTTTATACACCAGGAGACCTCGTACATGATCCAGTTGGCGACATTACTCACTTTTATCATTTCCTCCTGTATTGTTGTCCTCAACTACCGGACCCCCATAGCAACCTCAGACCGCATGCGCCGGGACTGAGTGCTCCGCAGTTTCCCGTAACTGGGCGATTGCGTGCCAACCGCCGGCCCAGGCGATATAATGGCAGGCACACGGATTAACCCAGAATATATGTCATGTTTGAGAAAAAAGCACAAACAACCGTTCCCATCAATGACTTGCTGGCACAGCGCTGGAGCGGGGTGTCGTACGACCCCGAGCGCCCGGTGGAAGCTGAAAAACTTGCCAGCTGCATAGAGGCGGCGAGGTGGTCCATGTCCTGTTACGGCGCCCAGCCCTGGAATTTCATCATCTGTGACCGCTCCAGGGACGAGGCGGCCTGGGACACTGCCCTGGAATGCCTGGCAGAGGGCAACATCGCCTGGGCGCAAAATGCGCCGGTACTTATCCTGGCGGTGGCGGTGGAACACTTCAAGCATAACGGCGAACCGAACCGGTGGGCGCAGTACGATACCGGATCCGCCGGCATCAGTTTATGCCTTCAGGCTACCGCTCTCGGGCTCATGGCTCACCAGATGGGAGGTTTTGATTCGGACAAATCCACGCAGGTTTTCGGTATCCCGGAAGGGCATACGCCCATGGCCATGATCGCCATAGGCTATCAGACGGCGCGGGAGGATGTCCCGGAAGAACGGCGGGAGAGAGAATTTGCCCCGAGAAGGCGAAGCCCTGCCGGCGAGCACTTCTTTTACGGTAAATGGGGAGCCGAAGACAGTGGATAAACACTGACATGGATGTACCGGATGAACAGGATGATAATCTGTGTGGCGTTTATATCCTTATCGCATCCGAATGAATTAATCCGGTCCATCCTGTCCATCAATGTCAAGTTCACATAGCCGCCTGCTGCGCCTGGCGGTACCGCTGATCCTGTCCAACCTGACCATCGCCCTGCAGGGGATGGTGGATACGGCGGTAGTCGGTCACCTGGATACGCCCGTCTATATCGGCGCCGTGGCGGTGGCAGCGGTGATTTTCAATTTTCTCTACTGGGGCATGGGCTTCCTGCGCATGAGCACGGTGGGCGTTATCGCCCAGCTCAAGGGAGACGAGAATCATGACCGCCTCAGGTCCGCCCTGCTGCAGACCTGTTTCCTGGCAGTGGTCATAGCCCTGGGTATCCTGTTGCTCCGGACCCCGATTATTACCCTCGGCCTCGATCTCATCGGCGGCTCCGCGGACATCAGGAAGCATGCCGGGGTCTACTTCTACTGGGCGGTCTGGGGCGCGCCCGCGGTATTGCTGAACATGACATGCATTGGCTGGTTGCTGGGCATGCAGAATGCCCGGGCCACGCTGTATGTCACTTTGTTGATCGGCATCCTGAATATCGTTCTTGATTTTGTCTTCGTCTTCGGCCTGGGGCTGGACGTGCGCGGCGTTGCCCTGGCCTCCGTCATAGCCCAGTATTCCGGCTCCGGACTGGCGGCCTTTTTCATCTACGGCGAACTGAAGCGCCACCCCGGGCGCTGGCGCAGGCAGGTTATCCTCGACACGAATGATTTTGCCGCCTTGCTGGTATTGAACCAGAACATCTTTATCAGGACCATGTGCCTGATCTTCGCGTTTGCATTCTTTACCCGGCAGGGCGCAAGCCAGGGAGAACTGGTCCTCGCGGCGAATGCCGTCCTGCTGCACTTCCAGATGCTGGTTGCCCTGGGTCTGGACGGTTTTGCCAATGCCGCCGAAGCCCTGGTCGGCAAGGCCGTCGGCGCAAAAGACCACAGGCAGTTTCGCGAAGCCGTGCGCTCGGTGATGACCTGGGGGGGAGGCGTCGCATTGCTGTATTCACTGCTGTTTGTCATCGCCGGCGCCGGGATGGTCAACCTGATGACGGATATCGCGGCTGTCAGGGAAACTGCCTACCTTTACCTGCCCTGGATGATCGTATCGCCGGTGATTTCCGTCTGGTGTTTCATGTTCGACGGTATCTTCATCGGCGCCACACGGGGCAGGGAGCTGAGGAACGGCATGCTGTTTTCCACGTTCGTGGTCTATCTTCCGTGCTGGTACCTGCTGCTCGGCCTTGGCAACCACGGCCTGTGGCTGGCCCTGATGGGATTTTTCATTGCGCGGGCGTTAAGCCTGCTCTGGTATTTTCGCCTAGCCCGGGGCTGGATTTCCTGAACCGGCCCGTCAAAGAGCGCCGAGACGCTTTATCAGCAGGTCCACGGCATAGCCGGAGGACCAGGCCCCGCAATGGCCGCTATCACGCAGACCGTGCCATTGCTTGTTTTCATCAGGTTTCAGATTGGCAAAAGCGTATGCAAATTCGCCCAGTGAAAAATACTCATCACCGCCGGGGTGCTCGTAGGCATCCATTTCCCGGTTGAAATTCGCGACCAGGTCAATCCTGTGATCCAGCTCCCAGTCCGCTTCGTTGCGAAAAGCCATGCTGCTCTCATCGAACGGCGGATAGGGTTCCATGTCCCCCTCCAGGGAATAGTCGCAGGCGTCCGTTTTGTGCACGTGGTTGGCGAAAATTTCATAATTGACGCCGATATGCCTGTAGGATCCGGGCATGCGGCATTTGCTCCCCGCGTCAAGCGCCAGCCTGGCTTGTTCAGGACTGCGCCCCTGGTACATCACCTGCAGCTGTTGCGCCGGACGAGTCCTCTGCAGGCACGTTATCAGCCAGGCAAAACCGGGCAATCAAAGTAAAAATCAGGAAAACGGCACAGCGTCTGCTATTCATGTCGTCAGTCACTCAACTGGTGGAATAGTGAAGATTATAAGGGACAATTCAGGACAACCATAAATTGATAATTCAGGACAACCATAAATCAGGCGAGAACTGGATAGGTGACAATTAATTAGTTTATACTGACCCCTTTTGGTATGTAACCAAGACGTGTCTGAGAGAGAATTCAAGCCGCTGAATATCGCCGTGCTGGTGATTTCCGATTCACGCACGGAAAAAACCGACAAGTCCGGAAAACTCCTGGTGCGCAGGCTGGAACAGGCCGGTCACCGGCTCCATGAAACGGCCATCGTACCGGATGACATATCCCGCATTCGCACTACGGTATCCCGGTGGTGCGCTGATAGTGACGTGGATGCGGTCCTGGCCACGGGCGGGACGGGGGTGACCGGCCGGGACGGCACGCCCGAGGCGGTTTCCGTGTTGTTTGACAAGGAGATCGAGGGCTTCGGTGAGTTGTTCCGGTACCTGTCTTACCAGGAGATTGGTACTTCGTCGCTGCAATCCCGCGCGCTTGCCGGGGTAGCCAACGGCACCTACATTTTTTGCCTGCCGGGCTCGTCGGGCGCCTGCGCCACGGGCTGGGACAACATCATCTCACACCAGTTGGATTACCGGACCCGGCCCTGCAACCTGGTTGAACTGATGCCGAGGCTGAAGGAATCCTGATGCGCAGCGGAAAACTTGCAGGTCTGTATCGGAATGTCCTGATTCTGGCATGCGCATTCATTATCTCGCCGGCCCGGGCGGCGGTTTCCTTTACGCTGGAGAATCCGGGAGATTCACTGATGGGCTCAGTAGATAAAGTCCATGCCGTATACGAGGACACGCTCCCTGACATAGCCAGGGCCAACGGACTTGGTTTCATGGAGGTCAAACTGGCCAACCCCGGTGTTGATACCTGGTTGCCGGGCGAGGGAACGGAAATCGTATTACCGAAGTTGTTTGTGCTGCCTGGTGTCCCTCAGGTCGGCATCGTGTTGAATATTCCGGAAATGCGCCTTTACTACTTTCCCCCGCAGAACGCAGACCAGGCGACAGAGGTGATAACCCATCCGATAGGGGTCGGACGCCAGGGCTGGTCAACGCCGTATATCAATACGCGCATTATCCAGAAGAAAACCCGGCCCTGGTGGTATCCTCCCGAATCGATCCGCAAGGAACATGCGGAAATGGGCGACCCGTTGCCGAAACGGGTGCCTCCCGGGCCGAAAAACCCCCTGGGCAACTATATGATGAGGCTGGGAATGCCCGAGTATATTATTCACGGCACCAATAAACCGTTCGGCATAGGTATGCGAGTCAGCCATGGCTGTATCCGCTTATATCCTGAAGACATCAAGAGCCTGTACCAGCAGGTTACACTGCGTACGCCGGTCCGTATCGTCAACCAGCCTTACAAGGTGGGAACTTATAACGACAGGATCTACCTGGAAGCCCATCCCTACCTGGAAGAGGATGCGGGGCTGTTCGAAGGAAATCTCACCAGCGTGGTGGAAATGCTGATAAAAGTAACGGGTAAGGGGGGATACCAGGTGGATTGGGCCCTGGCGAAATCGGTAATTGCGGAAAGCAACGGCATCCCGGTTGAAATCGGCCGGATCAAGCCGGCCGAACAGGACACCGGCAATCAATTCGAGGGAGAATAGCCCCTGGCACGACGATTCATAACCCCCGTGCTGGACTGAAGAGTTCCATCATCCGGTGCGTTACGCTTACGCAACGCACCGGTGAGAAGAGTTATTTGAGCTTTGGCTGGTAAGACGATTATTTCTGCATCGCTTTTTCAAACATGCGATCCAGCTTGCTCGAATTTTCATTGCAGCATGCCATCGCTGCGTCAGCCGCAGACTGGGCTGAACTTGCTGCATCCATTGCCTGATTGGCTGCCGATGCGGCGCTGTCCGCTGCCGATGCTGCACTGTCCGCTGCAGAGGCCGCACTGTTTGCTGCGGATTGAGCGCTCTCTGCAATTGCCCTGACCTCGTTAAGCTGCTCAACTGTTGCACAGCCGCCCAGTATCATCAGTACAGCCGCAAAAAATGTTACTTTGACTAAGGTTCTCTTCATATTTTATTCTCCAGTTTGCCCCGTATTTAGGATATAAACTTCAAGTGCGCCAATAATGGCGTATTTTACCGATATAATCAATCCGCAGATTATAATCCCTCTCCATCAAAGGATTACTATAACATCTAACGAAAATTTATGCAGTAACAATCGGCAGGATAAGCGGTCAACGACCTATTGAAGAAGGTGGAGTCCGGAAGCGTTTTTCATAGTGTGTGCCGATGAACTCAAGCATCGACGATTCCAGACCGTGCATCTGGTTTGCATCGCAATAATCATCCAGCCATGTCATGATCTCATCCAGGTTCATGTCCCGGGAAATACTGTAGGTTTCCGGCGTCACGGCGTTGTACGCGGTCAGATAGCCCATGACGTAGCTTTTATACGGCCCGTCTTCAGCCGCGTTCCGCTCTTTCAAATAACGGAAGCAGGATTTCTGGCCCAGTCCCCAAATGGCATAGTTGCCTGACCTGTCGGCAGCCTGGATGTGTAACGACAACCCGAGTAAAAAAACTCCCAGAATCGTTTTCACAAAATATCCCCAAATATTCTTATTGACTGTAGAACGGCATCCTGCGGCCGGAAAACTGTGATTTCAGAAATTCCATCTGGTCTGCCAGTATCTTCCTGTTCGACAGGGCGAGGTACTCCGCCCAGTTCGGCACATAAGGTACCGCCAGCAGCGCCATCCTGGCTTCTTCAGGAGTCCTGTTGCCCTTGCGGGTATTGCATGACTTGCAGGCCGTGACCACGTTGGACCAGCGGTCCCTGCCCCCGCGTGATATGGGTACGACATGGTCCCGCGTCAGCGCACCGTCTTTATGACGGGTGCCGCAGTACATGCAGATACTCGCATCGCGCAGAAACAGTTCACGGTTGGTCAGTGGCGGAACGTGCCGAAAAGTGTGTTTATGATTTCTTGAACGCTTGACCGCGATAATGGAATTGATCGAGATAGTTGAACGTAAACCGCTCTTCCTGTTGATGCCGCCGTGGAACGTAAAGGTTTCGTCGCCCGCGGTCCAGCCCACCATATCACGGCAGTACAGACTTACCGCATCCTGCCAGGGGACCCAGGTAACGGGTGTCCCGGACATATCAAGTCGCAAGATAAGTGGTTTCATGTTTTAATCCGATATTCCGGTGCCTGCCGCATCCCGGGGGACCCGGCACACCGCCATGTTGCCCGTAACGAATTATCAGAGCCGGAAATTACCAGAAAATTAAGATATTACAAGCCGTTTTTGCAGGAAAATTAAAATGAAGGCCATTGAGAAACTAATCGATATCATGAGCGCATTACGCGACCCCGAAACCGGATGCCCCTGGGACAGGCAACAAACGATGGAATCCATTATCCCCTATACACTGGAGGAGATATATGAGCTGGTCGATGCCATCGAGCAAAACAATACGGAAGAAATCCGGGATGAACTGGGGGATTTATTGTTCCATATCATCTTTTATTCGCAAATGGCGTCCGAAGCCGGCAGCTTCGATTTTGCCGGCGTGGCCAGCGCTGTCAGCGGGAAACTGGAGAGAAGGCATCCCCATGTCTTTGCCGGGCAGCAGTTGAACACGGTCGAGGAAGTGAAGAGTAACTGGAGAAAGATGAAGCGGGAGGAGCGCGGCGGGGATTATCTCGGCAGCGTCGCCAGGGCATTACCGGCAATGTTGCGGGCGGAGAAATTGCAAAAACGCGCAGCGCAGGCAGGCTTCGACTGGGATGAACCGGCCCCGGTGCTGGCCAAGGTCGAAGAGGAGATCGATGAACTGAAACAGGGAATGGCAACGGAACAGGGGCACTCCCGCCTGCAGGGCGAACTGGGCGATGTATTGTTTGCGGCCATCAACCTTGCCAGGCACCTGGAAATCAACCCGGAAACGGCCTTGCGCGAGGCCAACAACAAATTCGAACGACGTTTCCACTTTATCCAATCAACGTTAGAGGCGAACGGAGAAAATCTTGAAACCGCTACAATGGAAAGAATGGATGAGTTATGGGAACAGTCAAAAAATGAACGCTAACATTGCAAGCAGGTCTGGATAGCCTCAAAAAGGCTATCCAGACCTCCCCGGTGTCAGCTGTTCCTGTTTACGATATAGAGAGCTATCTGCCGCAACATGTCCGCTTTCTCATCAAAGCCGGACAGGTGTTCCAGCGCCTGATCCAGCATGTCGCGGGCTGCCTGTTTCGCTCCCGTCAGGCCCAGCAGGTTCGGATAGGTGGATTTATTCCTTTCGAGGTCGGAACCCTGGGGTTTGCCCAGCGTTTCCGTGTCGCTCTCGATGTCGAGGACGTCGTCGTGAATCTGGAAAGCCAGGCCGATGCAGTCCGCATAGCGGGAGACGTTTTGAAACTGTTGCTCTTCAACCGTACCGGAGCATAACGCGCCCAGTTCAACGCTGGCCCTGATCAGTGCGCCGGTCTTGCGCGAGTGCATGTTCCGCAGTTCTTCCAGGCCGAGTTTCTTGTCCTCCGCCTCCAGGTCTATGGCCTGCCCGCCGGTCATGCCGCCCGGGCCGGCAGCCAGCGCCAGGGTTTTGATCATTCTCAGGCGCTGTCCGGCCGACACGGTGATGCCGGGATCCTGCGCCAGAACCTGGAAGGCCAGGGCCTGCAAAGCATCGCCGGCCAGGATGGCGGTGGCGTCGTTGTAGGCTTTATGGCAGGTCAGCCTGCCGCGGCGCAAGTCATCGTCGTCCATGGCCGGCAGGTCGTCGTGGATAAGCGAATAGGTGTGGATCATCTCCACGGCGCAGGCGCAGCCATCCAGCGCTGCAGGCTCGGCGTCGAAGGCTTCTCCGCCGGCGTACACCAGCACCGGCCTGACGCGCTTGCCGCCGCCGAAAACCGAATAGCGAACGGCTTCGTTCAGCGATTCGGGTTTTTCCGTTGCCGCCGGCAACCAGCGGTCGAGAGCGGCTTCCACCCGGGCCTGGTATTCTGCCAGCCGTGCGGAAAATCGGTCATCGGGAACGGGATTGATCATGCTCCTCCCGCGTCCTCAGAGCGTGCCCCTGCGGAAGCAGGGGGGCACGCCCCGCGCATCGTGAGCGGGGGTCTGTACCCCGTCATCCGTCATTATCGGTATCTGCTGCAAATTCCGCCAGTTCTGCCGTCTCGCTGTTCCGGGTCAGGATGCGAACTTTCTGTTCTGCGTCTGCCAGGGCCTGCTGGCAGGCGCGGGTCAGGGTTACCCCGCGTTCGAAGTGTTTCAGGGATTCTTCCAGGGTGAGCTCGCCTTTTTCCATGGTTTCAACGAGTTGTTCCAGTTCAGCAAGCGCTTTCTCAAAGTCGATTTCGGGTTTTTTTTCGGACACAAGCTCGCCTCCTGTCGTTGATGCCGGAATTGTATCAATAACTCAATGATTTACACACCTTATTGATAAAACCTATATTTGCGATAAAAAAATACAATGAAACAGCCTGGTTTATCAAGTTGACACTATCGGCCGGGTCGGCTAAATTCATAGTTACGTTGCACCCGTACGAATAATCATAAGTCAGCCAAGATTGACTGGGAGGAAGTCCGATGAGTTTGAAAGGTACCAAAACAGAAGAAAACCTGAAAGCAGCGTTTGCAGGCGAATCACAGGCTAACCGCCGTTACCTGTATTTTGCCCAGAAAGCGGACGTGGAGGGTTTCAACGATGTTTCTGCCGTTTTCCGTTCCACCGCCGAAGGCGAGACCGGCCATGCCCACGGCCACCTGGAATACCTGGAAGAGGTGGGAGATCCCGCGACCGGCGAGCCGATTGGCTCTACCGAAAACAACCTGAAAGCCGCTATTGCCGGCGAGACCTATGAGTACACCGACATGTACCCGGGTATGGCCAGGACCGCCCGGGACGAAGGCCTCGATGAGATCGCCGACTGGTTTGAGACCCTCGCCAAGGCGGAGCGTTCCCATGCCAACCGCTTTCAGAAAGCGCTGGACAACCTCGACGCCTGATTGGCCCGGGCCTGAGCAGAACGGAGAGCCGGGCCTGTGCCCGGTTCTTTTTTATGAGGACCGGTAAAATCCTGTGAGTACAGATATCCGCGAAGGCAGCCTGGAGGCGCCCGTCCGCCATGCCATCGATTGGAAACAGGCGGACTACTACGACCGGGAGAGTGTAGAGGCGGAACTGGAGCGCGTGTTCGATATCTGCCACGGCTGCCGCCGCTGCGTCAGCCTGTGCAACGCGTTCCCCACCCTGTTCGACCTGGTCGATGAGTCGGAAACCATGGAAGTGGACGGGGTGGATAAAGGGGATTACTCCAGGGTGGTGGAGCACTGCTACCTGTGTGATCTCTGTTACATGACAAAGTGCCCCTACGTTCCCCCCCATGAATGGAACGTGGATTTCCCCCACCTCATGCTGCGCGCCAAGGCGGTGAACTTCAAACAGGGCAGGACGAAATGGCGCGACAGGGCGCTGACTTCGACACAGGCGGTAGGTCGTCTCGCCGGTATCCCCGTCGTTGCGCAGACCGTGAATGCGGCGAATAAAACACGGCCGCTGCGCAAACTGCTGGAAAAAACGGCGGGAATCCATGCGGATGCGCCCTTGCCGGAATTCCACTCAAGGTCGTTGCGCAGCCGGGTGAAGGGCAGGCAACCCGGGGAGGGACGGGCGGAACCCGCCGGCGGGACGACGGGCAAGGTCGCCCTGTTCGTAACCTGTTACTGCAACCGCAATACGCCCCGGGTGGCGGAAGACCTGATCGCAGTATTCGAGCATAACGGCATCCCGGTTACCCTGGCCGAGAAGGAGGCCTGCTGCGGCATGCCCAAGCTGGAACTGGGCGACCTGGACGCGGTCGAGCAGGCAAAAAATGTCAATATCCCCCAGTTGCTTGCGCTGGTGGAGCAGGGCCGGGACATCGTCGCCCCCATTCCCTCCTGCGTATTGATGTTCAAGCAGGAACTTCCCCTGATGTTCCCGGAAGATGAGGACGTGGAGCGGGTGCGGCAGGCGTTCTACGACCCGTTCGAGTACCTCATGCTGCGGCACAGGGAAGGGAAGCTGGACACGGAATTCAAACATTCTCTCGGCAAGGTGGCGTACCATGCGCCCTGCCACCAGCGGGTCCAGAATATCGGCCTGAAAACCCGCGACGTACTGGCACTGGTGCCGGGCACGGAGATTGACGTGATCGAACGCTGCTCGGGCCATGACGGCACCTACGCGGTCAAGGCCGAGTCCCACGAGGTTTCGATGAAGATATGCCGCCCGGTCGTGAACAAGGTCAGGCAGGCCGAAGCCGCGCATTACGTCAGCGATTGCCCCATGGCGGGTGCGCAAATCCAGCACGGCCTGGGTGAGGGTCACGGTGATGTTGCCGACTCCCCGTTTTCCCTGCTGAGACACGCCTACGGCCTGTGAGACCGGACATGCCGGCTCAATTAACCAGGCAAGACCTGTACACGCTGGAGCAATACGCCGAAATCCGCAGTGAGTTTCGCGCCAGGGTGATGGCCCACAAGAAGGCGCGGCGCCTGCCTTTGGGCCCCAATGCCAACCTGTATTTCGAGGACCGTCTCACGATACACTACCAGGTGCAGGAAATGCTGCGGATAGAGAAGATTTTCGAACGCGCCGGCATCGAAGAGGAACTGGCGGCATACAACCCGCTGATACCGGACGGAAACAACTGGAAGGCCACCTTCATGCTGGAATACGACGACCGGGCAGAGCGCGAGGAAATGCTGTCAAAGCTGGTCGGCATAGAGGATTGTGTCTGGATGCGCGCCGGCGCCGGCCCGGTTATCACTCCCGTCTGCGATGAAGACCTGGAACGTGAAACCGAAACCAGAACCTCGTCCGTACACTTCATGCGCTTCGAACTGACCCGGGAAGACATCAGCGCTGTGAAACAAGGCGCGGAAATCTCTGCAGGCATCAGCCACCGGGAGTACACCTACCAGCTGACTCCCATACCGGCAGAAGTCCGCCGGTCGCTTGCCAACGATATCGATTGACGATAAACGTCGTTCTTGCGCAAGCAGGAACCCGGTATAAATCGCCACTGCTCGAAATTCGTCATTCCGGCGCACGCACAGAGGTGGCGCAGGGATGTGCTGTTTACAGACCTGGGGACGGAAATCCAGTATAATGAAGAACCCGATGTTGGCATCAACCGGATCCCGGCCTGCGCCGGGACGACGAGCGTTTTTTTGAGGACACCCATACTTGGCCAGTACTTACGCCGCTGCAGATATTGAGGTATTGACCGGTCTCGAACCGGTGCGCAAGCGCCCCGGGATGTACACCGATACCTCCCGGCCCAACCACCTGGTGCAGGAAGTCGTCGATAACAGCGTCGATGAAGCCATCATCGGCCATGCGAAAACGGTTGACATCACGCTGCACAGGGACGATTCCGTCACGGTCACGGATGACGGCAGGGGCATGCCCGTGGACGAGCACCCGGGGGAGAACCTCCCCGGCGTGGAAGTGATCCTGACCCGCCTGCATGCGGGGGGCAAGTTCTCCGACAAGAATTACAAGTTCTCGGGCGGCCTGCACGGCGTGGGCGTGTCCGTCGTCAACGGCCTGTCGAAGCACCTGGAGGTGTGGGTCAAGCGGGACGGGCGGGAATACAACATGGCGTTTGCCGACGGCAAGCGCACCAGCCCGCTGGAGGTGGTAGGGGAGGTCGGCAAGCGTAACACCGGCACCACCCTGCGTTTCTGGCCCGACCCGGTTTACTTCGACACCATCACCGTTGCCAGGGCGAAGCTGAAGCACCTGCTGCGCGCCAAGGCGGTGCTGTGCCCCAAGCTCACGGTCAGGCTCAACGACGAGGCCAACGACGAAAAAACCGAGTGGTACTACGAAGACGGGGTCAGCACCTACCTGTCAAGCATGCTGGCCGGTATCGAACTGCTGCCCGCGGAGCCGTTCACCGGTTCCATGCAAGGCAATAACGAGCAGGTGGACTGGGCCGTGCACTGGCTTCCGGAACCGGGTGAGCTGATCACCGAGAGCTACGTCAACCTGGTGCCGACCACCCAGGGCGGCACCCATGTAAACGGCCTGCGCCAGGGCCTGCTGGAGGCTCTAAGGGAGTTCTGCGAGTCGCGTAACCTGTTGCCGCGCGGCGTGAAGCTGACCGCGGAGGACGTCTGGGACCGCTGCGCCTACCTGCTCTCGGTCAAGATGGACGACCCCCAGTTCATGGGCCAGACCAAGGAGCGGCTGGCTTCGAGGGAATGCACGACATTCGTCTCGGGCGTGGTGCGCGACTCCTTCAGCCAGTGGCTGCACCAGCACGTGGAGACCGGCGAGCGGATTGCGGAACTGGCCGTCCAGCATGCCCAGAGCCGGCTCAAAGCGAGCAAAACCGTTGTGCGCAAGAAAGTGACCAGCGGCCCGGCGTTGCCCGGCAAACTGGCGGATTGCGCCAGCCAGTCCGCCGACCACAGCGAGTTGTTCCTGGTGGAAGGGGACTCCGCCGGCGGTTCCGCCAAGCAGGCCCGGGACCGGGAATTCCAGGCAGTGATGCCGTTACGGGGCAAGATCCTCAATACCTGGGAGGTGGAGCCGGGCCAGGTGCTGTCATCAAAGGAAGTCCACGACATCTCGGTAGCGCTGGGCGTGGACCCGGGCTCAAACGACCTGTCCCGGTTGCGCTACGGCCGCATCTGTATCCTGGCCGATGCGGACTCGGACGGCCTGCACATCGCCACCTTGCTTTGCGCCCTGTTCCTCAAGCATTTCCGCCCGCTCGTGCACGCGGGTCACGTGTTCGTGGCCATGCCGCCCCTGTACCGCATCGACGTCGGCAAGGAGGTATTCTACGCCCTGGATGATTCGGAGAAGTCCGGCGTGCTGGACCGTATCGCCGCGGAAAAGATCAAGGGCACGGTTAACGTGCAGCGCTTCAAGGGCCTGGGCGAGATGAACCCCATGCAGTTGCGGGAATCCACCATGGCCCCGGAGACGCGCCGCCTGGTGAAACTGACCCTGACGGAAGATAACAAATCGGACCGGATGATGGACATGCTGCTGGCGAAGAAACGGGCGCCGGACCGCAAGGACTGGCTGGAGAGTAAGGGAGACCTGGCGACGGTATAGCGCGGAGGAGGACGTCATGCCGGAAAATCTCATCCTGGATTTCGAGCAGAACGAAACCCAGCCGTTATACGAATTTACCGAAAAGGCATACCTGGACTACTCCATGTATGTCATCCTGGACCGGGCCCTGCCGCACATCGGCGATGGATTGAAGCCGGTACAGCGGCGCATCATCTACGCCATGTCGGAACTGGGCCTGAGCGCAACCGCCAAGTTCAAGAAATCGGCCCGCACGGTGGGAGACGTCATCGGCAAGTTCCATCCCCACGGAGATACCGCCTGTTACGAGGCCATGGTGCTGATGGCGCAGGAGTTCAGTTACCGTTATCCCATCGTCGACGGCCAGGGCAACTGGGGTTCCATGGACGATCCCAAGTCGTTCGCGGCCATGCGCTACACGGAATCCAGGCTCAAGCCCTACAGCCAGGTGCTGCTGGCGGAACTGGGGCAGGGCACCGTCGACTGGGTGCCCAATTTTGACGGCACCCTGAAGGAACCGAAACTGTTGCCGGCGCGGCTGCCCAACATCCTGCTGAACGGCGCCACGGGGATTGCCGTGGGCATGGCGACGGACATCCCGCCGCATAACCTGAAGGAGGTGGCGAGCGCCTGCATTCACCTGCTGGAACGGCCCCGGAGTACGGTCGAGGACCTGTTCGAATACGTCAGGGGCCCGGACTTCCCCACCGAGGCCGAGATCATCACGCCCGTAGAAGAACTCCTGGAGATCTACCGTACCGGCACCGGTTCCGTGAAACTGCGCGCCAGGTGGGAGAAGGAAAGCGGCAACGTCATCGTCACCGCGCTGCCCTACCAGACCTCCGGCAACAGGATACTGGAACAGGTGGCCGCGCAGATGCAGGCGAAGAAACTGCCCATGCTGGAGGACCTGCGCGACGAGTCCGACCACGAAAACCCGACCCGGCTGGTGTTTATCCCCCGTTCCAACCGGGTCAACCTGGCGGAACTGATGTCGCACCTGTTCGCCACCACGGACCTGGAGCGCAGCTACCGGGTCAACCTGAACATGATCGGCGTCAACGGGCGTCCCCGGGTCAAGGACCTCAAGATTATCCTGCAGGAGTGGCTGCAGTACCGCACGGAGACGGTGCGCCGGCGCCTGCAATACCGCCTGGAACAGGTGGAGCAGCGCATCCACGTCCTGGAAGGCCTGATGGTTGCCTACCTGAACATCGACGCAGTGATCCGCATCGTGCGCGAGGAGGATGAACCTAAACGGGAACTGATGCGGCGCTTTGAGTTGTCGGACACCCAGGCGGAAGCCATCCTTGACCTCAGGTTGCGGCGCCTGGCCAAACTGGAAGAGATAAAGATACGCGGCGAACTGGACGATTTGCAGGAAGAAAGGGAGTCCCTGCAGCAGGTACTGGGTTCGGATACCCGCCTGAAGAACCTGGTGAAAAAGGAAATCCGTGCGGACATGGAAAAGTTCGGCGATACGCGGCGTTCTCCCCTGGAACAGCGGGAGGAAGCCAAAGCCCTGGACGAAACACAGTTGATGCCCACGGAACCGGTGACCGTGATCCTGTCCGAGAAGGGCTGGGTCAGGGCCGCGAAAGGCCACGACATCGACCCGGAGACCCTGAATTACCGCGCCGGCGACGGTTTCAGGCAGGCTGCCATGGGGCGCAGCAACCAGTTTGCCGTATTCCTGGATTCGACCGGCCGCTGTTATTCCATCGCCTCGCACATCCTGCCGTCGGCGCGCAGCCACGGCGAGCCGGTATCAAGCTGGGTGACGCCGCCCGACGGCGCCGTATTCAACGGCGTCATGCTGGGTGAGACCGGCCAGATGTATTTCCTCTCCACCGACGCCGGTTACGGCTTCGTCGCCAGCCTGGGCGACCTGTACGCCAAGGCGAAAGCCGGCAAGGCCGTGCTGAACGTACCGCAGTCTGCGCAGGTACTGCCCCCCGTACCGGTCACCGATCCCGAACAGGACCTGGTGGCGGCCGTCACTACGGAAGGACGCCTGCTGGTGACGGACCTGGCCGAGTTCCCGCAACTGGCCAAGGGCAAGGGGGTCAAGGTCGTGCAGGTCCCGCCGGCCAGGCTGAAGAGCCGGGAGGAATTCCTGGTCGCGCTCACCGTGTTCGGCAGAAAGGACAAGCTGCACCTCGAATCCGGCAGGCGCCACCTGACCTTGAAACCGAAGGACTGGAACCATTATCATGGCGAACGCGGCCGCCGCGGCAACGTCCTGCCGCGCGGCTACCGCCAGGTATCATCGATCAAACCGAAAAACTGAAGCCCATGGTTAACCACAGCACAAATGAATTCAAGCCGGGCCTGAAACTGACCATCGACGGCGATCCCTGCAACATTCTGGAAAGCGAGTTTGTCAAGCCGGGCAAGGGCCAGGCGTTCACCCGCATCAAGATACGTAACCTGAAGACGGGCAGGGTGCTGGAGAAGACCTACAAATCGGGTGAAAGCGTGCCCGCGGCGGACGTAATGGACGTGGAGTTGCAGTACCTCTACAACGATGGCGAGACCTGGTATTTCATGGACATGGATACCTATGAGCAGGTCGAAGCCGGCAGGCCGGTAATGGGTGATGCAGACCGGTGGCTGACCGGGGAGGAGCTGTGTGCGGTCACCCTGTGGAACGGTGCGCCGCTGACCGTACAGCCGCCCAACTTCGTCGAACTGGCGATCACGGAAACCGACCCCGGAGTGCGCGGCGACACCGCCGCCGGCGGGACCAAACCCGCCGTCCTGGAAACCGGCGCCACGGTCAAGGTCCCCCTGTTCGTCGAGCAGGACGAGAAAATCAAGGTGGATACCCGCACGGGTGAATACGTAAGCCGCGTCAAAAGCTGAAAACAGCATCGTGCCGGGTTTATCCGCTTCATATCGGGGACGGACTTAAGTCCGTCCCCTTCACCCCCAGGTCACCGCAGAAAGATTCCGGCAGTGCATTTACATAATTGAGTAATTTTACTCAATTATGTAAAATAATGTCATGGCTTATCAACGAAAACAGGCACAGACATTAACCAACCGGCTTTGTGAACCGGTCAAGCGGATAATTATCGTTACCGGCCCGCGCCAGGTTGGCAAGACTACTCTCGTCAGACAAACCCTGGAAGCTCACTACACGCCAGAATACTATCACTACCACGAAATAGGGGAACCGACCCTGCCGGCGTCTTACCCCTCTCTGCATGATACCGGCGTTACTAGCAACAGGGGGTTGGTAGAACACGATGCTGTCTGGCTGGTGGAGCAATGGGAAAAAGCGCGCAATGCAACCGATGAACTTACGCTTCCATCTGACCCGTATGCCGGTAACACAGCGACCCCGCAAAGGAACTTTGTTTTAGTGTTGGATGAGATACAGAAGATTAAGAACTGGTCGGAGGCGGTAAAAGGTCTGTGGGACGCCGACCGTACCCTGGAGAGGCCCATGCATGTCATCTTACTGGGTTCCGCTCCACTACTGGTGCAACAGGGTTTGACGGAAAGCCTTGCCGGCCGGTTCGAACTGTTGCGCATGACGCATTGGTCATTTGAGGAAATGAACGGGGCCTTTGATATCGACCTGCCGCAGTATATTTATTATGGCGGCTACCCCGGTAGTATCCAGTACATTCACGATCAACAACGTTGGGCAAGCTACGTGCGGGATTCGTTAATCGAACCGAATATCAGGAAAGACATTTTCATGATGACCCGGGTCGATAAGAAGATACTGTTTAAAAGCCTGTTCGATCTGGGGTGTCATTATTCAGGGCAGGAGTTGTCTTACAACAAGATGCTGGGGCAACTCCAGGGCGCGGGCAATACTACGACACTCGCGCATTACCTGGATTTACTGACCCAGGCAGGATTGCTGGCGGGGCTGGAAAAATACGCCAATCAACCACAACGCCGGCGCACCTCCAGCCCGAAACTCAACGTGCTCAATACGGCGCTGATGAGTGCAATGTCCGGTTATTCTTATGAGGAGGCGAGACAAGATCGCAGCTATTGGGGACGGCTGGTCGAAAGTGCCGTAGGCGCCCACCTTTATAACCGC
Organism: Gammaproteobacteria bacterium; assembly: GCA_965243115.1. GTDB lineage: Bacteria > Pseudomonadota > Gammaproteobacteria > Eutrophobiales > Eutrophobiaceae > JAAXHV01. The sequence continues at coordinate 1,288,092 of CBDEUD010000003.1, forward strand.
AGTATCCCGGATAGCAAACTCTATTACTGGCGAGATGGGCATAATGAGGTGGATTTTGTCCTGGTCAAGGGGAATCGAATCAGCGCTATTGAGGTAAAGTCCGGAACCGGCAAAGCACCCGGGCGCGGGCTGGACACTTTTTCCCAACGGTTCAGGCCACACAATGTAATATTAGTGGGTGATCAAGGTGTGCCGCTTGACACTTTTCTTTTGACTGATCCGGAAGAACTGTCAGGTTGGCTTGGACCGGGAACGGATGAGCATGTCGGTATAGACAAATATAACAAGGAGGAGAATTTCAACCACAAGCAATATCGGGACAAATATAGAATTGAGGATAGCTTGCCTGGGTATAGCAGGGCTATGCGGGAACGTATTCGCCTCAGGGATGAGCAGCATCAGGCTAAAAAAGCACTATTGCAATATATCAGGAACAACGCCAGAGATATTGAAGCGGGCACGGCAAACCCCGGGATATTCAGTAAGCTGGCCTCCGCGTACTACGGTTATTTCATCGAGTCAACAGGCGACACCCCCCGGGAAAGACTGAACCATTTCTTCCGGCACGACCCGGAGTTGGCGCGCATCATTTTAAACGGACTGCGACGCTTCATTCACCGGGAAGACATCCCTGATGCTTCTGAAATCCTCCGAGAGCACCTGGAAAATAAATCTCTCGTTTATGCCCACCCCTATAGGGCCGGGATGGATGAGTTGGCCGAGACGGGGAAGCAACAGGTGCTGCAATTGGGCGAAGACAAGATCGCAAACGCACTGGCATTTTACTATGCAGATGGGACTGGAGAACAACCTGACTGGTATAAAACCTTGTTAAGTGAACGACCGGAACTGGTAGCCGGGGTGTACACCATGTACGGAGCCATGGTCTTGCGTGCAGGCAAGAAGCGTCTTACCGGCAGTTATCTACTCGCGTTTGATGAGGACCATCAGCAAGTGGCGCGTCTTGCTGTGCTGCCGTTGCTTGAGAGTTTCCGGGTTCGCAGCACATCGGAACAGTTTGCGCCACTGTATGAATTGTTGGTGGCTGCCCTTCGATATGCAGACCGCAACCACCTTAAACAATTGACCGGGAAAAAGGTCTCTTTGAAAAGCATGGATGCCGCGCAAAGGGTGCTTTGGTTGACCGTTGGTTTTATTCTTGACCCGGAACAGTTTGCTCAACGATTGACCGAATTCGTCTCAGGAAATGAATCACGCATAAATTATTTGAGCGGGTTCTTATCCTGCCGCACTGATCAATGGTCGCCCTTGGATAATCTACCCTTAACCGATGAGATTGAAACATTGCTTGCTGCGGATCGACTGGCAACTTGTGATCACTGACTCCTGAAAAGGATTTTATACTTGTCAAATGCAAACCCCGGCAGACATCCTCGACGAGCACGGCGCCATCGCGGATCTGGTCCCTGGCTTCACGGTCAGGCCCCAGCAGGTGGAGATGGCGGAAGCCATCCGGGAGGCGATAGATAACGGAGAATCGCTAATCTGCGAAGCCGGTACCGGTACCGGCAAGACTTTTGCCTACCTGGTTCCCGCGCTGCAGTCCGGCTACAAGGTCATTATCTCCACCGGTACCCGGCACCTGCAGGACCAGTTGTTCACCCGGGACCTGCCCCTGGTGCGCAAGGCCGTGGGACGGCCGCTCAATGTCGCGCTGCTGAAGGGGCGAGCCAATTACCTGTGCCTGTACCGGATGAAACTGGCGGAGACCGACTCGCGCCGGCTGGACCGGCAGGGGCGGAGTTTCCTGTTCGATATCCGGGACTGGTCGCAACGGACCGAAAGCGGCGACCTGGCTGAATTAACCCACATCCCGGAAGATGCACCCGTCAGGACGGCCTGTATCTCCACCGTCGACAACTGCCTGGGCCAGGAGTGTGAGTTTTACGATGACTGTTTCGTGTTCCGCGCCCGCCGCCGCGCCGCGGAAGCTGACCTGGCCGTGGTCAACCACCACCTGTTCCTGGCGGACATGATGTTGAAGGAAGCGGGTTACGGTGAGTTGCTGCCGAGCGCGGAGGTGGTGGTATTCGACGAAGCGCACCAGTTGCCGGAACTGGCGTCGCAGTTCTTCAGCGAGACCCTGAGCGGCAGGCAACTGCTGGAACTGGTGGCCGATACCAGGACGGCTTATTTCGAGGAAGCGGCGGATCTGCCTGGTTTCGCGGAGATGCTGGACCAGTGTGAAAAAGCGGTACGCGACCTGCGCCTGAGCATTCCGGGGAAGGATCACCGGGTTGCCTGGTCTGAATTGAAGGACACGGCGCAGGTCTCCGGGGCCATATCGGCCTTGCTGGAAAAGATGGCCGGCGTCCACCGGGTGCTGGAGGACTTCGCCGGCAGGGGCAAGGCGCTGGATAACTGCCACAAACGGGTAGTGGCATTATCGGCGTTCGTGGAGCAGTTCGGGGAAACGGAGGACAGTGACCATATCCGCTGGCTGGAACTGCGCGGCAACGGTTTTCTGCTGCACCGGACGCCCCTGGACATTGCCGCTGTGTTCCGCGCGCGCATGAGCGAATACGATTGCCTGAGCATATTTACCTCGGCCACCCTGAGCGTGAGCCGGCGGTTTGACCATTTTTCGGCACGACTGGGGCTGGAAGAGGTCGATGCACGGTGTTGGGACAGCCCGTTTGATTTCGAGAACCAGTCCCGGCTGTATTTACCCCCCGGCCTGCCGGACCCGGGGACGCCCCGTTATACGGAACGGGTAGTCGAAAAAGCGCTCCCCCTGTTGCGCCTCACCAGGGGGCGGGCCTTTTTCCTGTTTACCAGTTATCGCGCGCTGCACCAGGCCGCCGAACTGATCGGCGGGACGCTGGATTATCCGCTCCTGGTGCAGGGAGACGCGCCGCGCACCGAACTGCTGGAAACGTTCAGGACCACGGCCCATGCGGTGCTGCTGGGCACCAGCAGTTTCTGGGAAGGCGTCGATGTCAGGGGGCAGGCGCTGTCCTGTGTCATCATCGACAAACTGCCGTTCGCCGCGCCCGATGACCCGGTGATGCGCGCACGGATGAAACGGATGGAGGAACAGGGCCGGAACCCGTTCCGGGAATACCAGGTGCCCGAGGCGGTGCTGGCGTTGAAACAGGGGATCGGGCGTCTGCTGCGGGACAAAAGCGATTACGGGGTGCTGATGATCGGCGATCCCAGGCTCAGTACCAGAAACTACGGTACTACTTTCCTGAACAGCCTGCCGCAGATGCCGCATACACGGGAGTTGAGCGACATCGAAGCGTTTTTTCGCCGGCAAGAGGAATATTCGGGGTCACGGTAAAAATCAATCGAGTCTGACCCCATTGATTTTATATTTTTACCCTGACTCCGAATATCTTTACTCCAACTCCGTGCTCATACTACCGTATATTACACGTATGACTTATAATTGGCATCACTACCGATTTCCCCCGGAAATGAAGGAGGGCAGGAGAGATGGTCAGTCATTTTCGTAGTCTTCCGGCACTGTTGGCTGCGTATATGCTTCTGGGCGGTGCAGTCGCTTTCCAGGCTGCCAACGCACAGGGAACTTCACAACATACCGATGTGATGCCATTGCTGGAAGAGGTGGTGGTCACGGCGCGCAAACGCGAGGAAACGGTACTGGATGCGCCGTTGTCGGTAACCGCAATAGGATCCGGAGAGATCGAGGCGCGCAAACTGCGCGGTCTGACCGACCTGGCGGTGAGCATGCCCAACGTGGCCCTGGATGAAGTGGGCACCGCCAGGGGAATCGCCAACTTTTCCATGCGCGCACTGGGAATCAACAGTTCCATCCCGTCCGTCGACCCTACAGTGGGAATCTTTGTGGACGGTGTGTACCTGGGAACGAATACCGGCGCCGCGTTCGACACCTTTAACCTGGAGAGCATCGAGGTGCTGCGCGGTCCCCAGGGTATCCTGTTCGGGCGTAACGTGACCGGCGGCGCCGTCCTGGTGAATACCAGGAAACCCGGCGACGAGTTCGAGGCGCGAGTGCGCGCCGCGCTGGACGGCGGCGGCGATGGCGGGCTGAACAAGTACCTGATGGGCAGTTTCGAGGGACCCGTCAGCGATTCGGTCAGCGTCGGTGTCACGGCTTACTACAACGATGACGACGGCTGGTTCGAGAACAAGCTGACCGGCGCTGATTTCGGCGCCCTGGAACAGGTGATGATACGTCCCGTCGTGGTCTTTCGACCCGGCGAAAACCTGGAACTGGTGCTGCGTTACCAGTACAGCGAAACCGAAGGCGACGGTTCCGCCTCGCAGTCCCATACCAACGGTCTCGGGATCGCCGGGACGCCGGTAAACTTTGACCGGGACAGCCATGATTTCTCCATAGACGAGGAAGGTTTCCAGGATACGGAAACCCATTTTGTCAGCGCGGAACTGAACCTTGACGTGGGTGAAAACGGCGTAATTACCAATATATTCGGCTATCGAAGTTACGAATCGGATTTGCTGAGCGATATCGATGCCCAGCCCGTCAGCCTGTTCCACGGCGGCGCGATCCAGGACATTGAGCAGGTCAGCAACGAACTGCGCTATCACGGCGTATTCGCCGAGCGCGTCAACCTGACCACCGGGGTGTACTATTTCAAAAACGACGTCGATTACCACGAACGGCGCAACATGCTGGGTTTGTTGACGCCTACCGGTGCGCCGGCGCTGCTCCAGGATGGGGGCGGCGAATACGAGGTGGAAACCATCGGGGTGTTCGCGGCCGTCGACTATGACCTCAACGAATCGCTCACACTCAGCGCCGGGCTGCGTTACACCTCTGAGGAGAAAGAGGCCAATATCGCATCCCTGATTCGGAACATCAATTCACCTTGTAACGTACTGGACGGCACCTGCCCATTCGATTTTGTCGACGCAGAGGAGTGGGATAGCTGGTCTCCCAAGGTAGGCATGACTTACCACCTTACGGAAAATGCGCGTATCTACGCGCACTGGACCCGCGGCTTCCGTTCCGGCGGCTACAACCTGCGCAACACTGCCATCGATACCGTCAACTTCGGGCCGGGCCCGTTTGACCAGGAAACCGTGGACAACTATGAAATCGGCTTCAAGCTCAGTTTCGGTCAAGGCTACCTGAGCGGCGCGCTGTTCTTCAACGATATTGAAGACATGCAGCGGGAGGTCAATCTTGCCGATCCGTTCTCCGGCGTGGTACAGGTCATCAAGAATACCGCGGATGCCGAAATACTCGGCATTGAACTGGACGGCGCCGTCAACCTGGCAGGGAACCTGCAGGCTACGGGAACCGTCGGCTGGCTTGACGCCGATTACAAGAACGTGAAATTCGATCTCAACAGTGACGGCATGATTGACGGCCGGGACAAGGACCTGGACCTGCCCCGCGCCGCTGATTTGACCTGGAGCCTGGGCCTGAGACACCACCTGCAGGTCGGTGACCTGGGGCATATCGACACCCGGGCCAGGTACTCCTACCGCGATGAATCGAGCTTCACCGACAACAACCTGGGCTATATCCTGTCACAGAAGATCCTGGATGCCGGCCTGGACTTCCACATGGAAAACGGCCATTGGGTGTTCTCGGTCTACGGCAAGAACCTGCTGGATGAAGTCAAGCACGGGGGCGATGCCCTGCTGCCGCCAAGGTTGGGCCCCATCCCCCTGGGCGGCGCTTATGCACCCCTGGCCAAGGGCAGGGTGATCGGGGGCGAGGTGACGTTTACGTTCTGAAACCCGGAATCTGTTTTTTAAACATCCCACCGCTGGAATTACCTTGAAAATCCGTACTTGAGATACGGATTTTCAAGGTTTACGAGCAATATTTATGTAATTTTGAAGTTGAACTGCAATATTACATAGATTAGAATGACTTCATGATTAAGCGGCACATTATTGGAGAACTGAAAAAACTGCTTGGTGAGTACCCGGTAGTGACCATTCTTGGGCCGAGACAGGCAGGGAAGACTACTCTGGCGCGTAACGTGCTGAGTAGTTACGATTATTGCAACCTGGAAGTCCCTGAAATCCGCCAGTTGGCTAGCGACGATCCCAGGGCTTTTCTTGCGCGTCTTAAAGGTTATACCATCATAGATGAAATTCAAAGGGCGCCGCATCTGCTAAGTTATATCCAGGCCATCGTGGATGAGGAGCAGCGTAACGGCCGTTTTGTACTGACCGGTTCACACCAGTTGGCGCTGCGTGAAGCAATCACCCAGTCTCTTGCGGGCAGAACCGCTATCCTCAACCTGTTTCCTTTTTCCATCGCTGAACTGTCTGATGCCGGCATCTCTTTTGAATTACCGGAAGAGTTCATTTACCAAGGATTTTTGCCGCGCATCTATGATCAACACCAGCGGCCCACTCCGGCCTGGTCGAATTATTACCAGACCTACGTGGAGCGTGATGTAAGACAATTGATCAACTTGAAAGATTTCTCCCTGTTTGAAAAGTTCATGAAGCTTCTGGCCGGCCGTGTCGGTCAGCTAATGGATTATACGCGGCTTGCAAACGAAACAGGAGTGAGCGTAAACACTATAAAAAACTGGCTGTCGATACTGGAAGCTTCATTTATCGTGTATAAGCTTTCACCCTATTTTAACAATTTCGGCAAGCGCGCGGTGAAGTCCCACAAGTATTATTTTATCGATATCGGACTGCTGGCATTTCTGCTGGGCATTGAGAAGCCTGAACAGGTGTACAGGGATCCATTGCTGGGACAGATGTTTGAGAACCTTGTTGTCATAGAATGTCTCAAAACCCGGGCCAACCAGGGTAAACTGCCGAACCTGTACTTTTACCGGGACAGCAATGGCAACGAAGTGGATATCCTCTACCAGAGTGGCAGAGAACTGGTGGCGATAGAAGCGAAATCAAGCGCTACCTATACGGCCTCCTTGTTAAAAGGACTGAAGAAAATGGCGTCCATGGCCCCTGCGATCACGCGTTCCTATCTGGTATATGCGGGTGATCATTTCGAATTCAGTGATTCCATCACTGCGTTGAAATATGATCAAATCAGCGGGATTTTTTTGACGGATGATGGTGGTAGGCCGGAGTTTGAGTTGCCGGAACGGGAGATAACCGAACCAATGGAATTCTCGAGGGATATATAAGGAAAATGGTCTGACGTTGCGAATTGCCGCTTGACAAAATTTCAAGGGGACGGATTTAAATCCGTCCCCAATCAGCCACCTTCCCGATCAGTCGCCCTTCACCCCGCCCCCCACAACAGCAGCCCCCCGCCGAACAGGAACAGCGTCAGCAGGAAGATCACGAAGGTGTAGCCCATGATCTGGCGCATATGCAGCCCCGCGATCGCCAGCAGGGGGATGGTCCAGAACGGCTGGATCATGTTGGTCCACTGGTCGCCGTAGGAAATGGCCAGCACGATGATGGAGGGATCCACCCCCAGGTTCTGCCCCGCTTCGATGAAGATCGGCCCCTGTACCGCCCACTGGCCGCCGCCTGACGGGATGAACATGTTGACCAGTCCGGCGCAGAGGAAGGCGAAGAAGCTGAGCGTTTCCGGCGTCGCCATCGAGGTAAACCAGTCGGAAATGATACCGGCGAGGCCGGTGCCCTGCATCATGCCCAGGATGCCCGCATAAAACGGGTACTGGATGAGCACCGGTCCTATGGTGGAACTCGCATTATTGATCAGCTTGACGTAATGGGACGGTGAGCGGGCCAGCAGCAGGCCGGCGCCGAGGAACGACCAGTTCACCAGGTTCAGGTTGAGGTGGAACCCCCTGGCGTAAAAACTGTAGCCTATGTAGGCAAACAACCCTGCGCCGAGGATCAGCGTGAGCAGTCGCAGCCTGTCAAGATGCTGGGCGAAGGTATCGTGCTCAACGCGGTCTTCCGGTTCCTCGGCGTGCTCCTCCAGCAGCACCGGGTAGATCTCGATGATCTCCTCGTCCCTGGGACGCATCAACGGGCAGACCGCGGTGATGATTACCAGGGAAATCAGGGCCAGCAGGCCGTTATGCAGGGTGAACACGGTATCGGTAATGGGGATGATGCCGATTTCCGCTTCCAGCGAATGGCCCGCGGTGGCCACGAACAGGCCGGCCGAGGAGGAATAACCCATGTGCCAGATGACAAAACCGGCGTAGGCGGATGCGACCAGCAGCGGGTAGTGAATGCGAATGCCTCTCCTGGCTCCCTGTTTTGCGACCTCCCGCGCCACGGTGGCGCCGGCGATGAGTCCCAGCGACCAGGCAATCAGCGAACCGATGCCGGCGCTGAACGCGACCAGGGCATAGGCGCCGGCGGCGCTGTCCGGGATATTGCCGATACGCTTCAACAGGGCCTGCACCCGGTCGGTATGGGCCAGTGCGTGGGCCGTCAGCAGGGTGATACAAATCTGCGCGGTAAACGCCAGCAGGCTGGGCAGCCCGTCACCCCAGGCGGACAGGGCGCCGGCCGGCGTTGCATCGGCCAGCGCCATGGACAACAGGAACGTGAGAACAGAGAGCAGGACCACGAATACGAACGGGTCCGGGTAGTAACGCTCTACGAATGCGACAAAGGGGCGTGCAAGTAACTGAAAAAATTGCATTTATAACAGAGACTAGCCCCTATTCCCTAACCCCTGACTAAAATTCTAAATGGTTTGGAGTGCGCGGAAACGGGATCACGTCCCGGATGTTGCTTGCCCCTGTCAACAGCATCAGCAGCCGCTCAAAACCGAGGCCGAAACCGCAATGGGGCACAGTGCCGTATTTGCGCATGTCCAGGTACCACCAGTAATCCTCCGGGCTGAAGCCCAGTTCGGTGATGCGCTGGTGTAATTGCGCAAAGCGTTCTTCACGCTGGCTGCCGCCTATTATCTCCCCGATGGAAGGCACCAGTACGTCCATGGCCGCGACGGTCCTGCCGTCGTCATTCTGGCGCATGTAGAATGCCTTGATGTCTTTCGGGTAATCGAACACGATGACCGGCTGTTTGAAATGCTGTTCGGTCAGGAAGCGCTCGTGTTCGGACTGCAGGTCCTTGCCCCATTCCGGTTTGAACTCGAAGTCTCGCCCCGAATTCTGCAGAATTTCGACGGCTTCAGTGTAGGGAATACGGATAAAATCATTGTCCGCAATATTGTCCAGGGTGGCAGGCAGGGATTTATCGACGAAGCGGCAGAACAGGTCGAGATCGGGGCTGCACTCCTCCCGCACGAAGTTCACCAGGTAGCGGATCAACTCCTCTCCCAGGTCCATGTTGTCGTTCAGGTCGGCGAAGGCCAACTCCGGTTCTATCATCCAGAACTCGGCGATGTGCCGGGAGGTGTTGGAGTTCTCCGCGCGGAACGTCGGGCCGAAGGTATACACGCGTCCCAGGCTCAGGCAGTAAGCCTCCACCTCCAGTTGTCCCGAAACCGTCAGGTTTGCTTCCTTGCCGAAAAAGTCCTGGTCGAAATCGACCGCGCCGTTGTGCTTCGGCACTTCCTCAAGGTCCAGGGTGGTTACCCGGAACAACTCCCCGGCGCCCTCGCAGTCGGCGCCGGTGATGATGGGGGTGTGAATCCAGTTGAAACCCCGTTCCTGGAAAAAGCCGTGAACCGCCTGTGCCAGCCTGGAACGGATGCGGAACATGGCGCCGTATTTATTGGTACGGGGACGCAGGTGGGCAATCGTGCGCAGGAACTCGTCGGAATGGCGTTTCTTCTGCAGGGGATAGTCTTCCGGCGCTGAACCTATCACCTCAACGGCAGATGCCCGGACCTCCCATTTCTGGCCCTTGCCGGGTGATTCGATCAGGTCCCCCTGCACCCTGATCGCCGCGCCGGTGCTGATATGCTTGAGCGTTTGCGTGTCCAGTTCCGCATCGGCGATGATCTGGATGTTCGCCAGGCAGGAACCGTCGTTCAGTTCGATGAAGGAAAAGTCCCTGGCGTCCCGTTTCGTCCTGACCCAGCCCGATACTGCCAGACCGGCAACGGGACCGGCTGAATTCAGCAGGGCTTTGACCGTGGCATGGCGCGGCATGGATCAGCGTTTCCTGATCAAGGTGATGCCGTCGCCGACGGGCAGCATGCACATGTCCACCTTGCCGTCTTCATGGACCATCCTGTTGAAGGCGCGGATAGCATTGGTTTCGGCAGTCTGGTTGTCCGGGTCGGCCACGTCACCTCCCCACAGCACGTTGTCTACGACCATCATTCCCCCGCTGCGCAGCAGGCGGTAGTTCAGCGGGTAATAGGCGGAGTATTCCTCTTTTATCGCATCGACAAAAACAAAATCGAAGCTGCCCGCCCCGCCGCGTTGCAACAAATCCGCCAGCGTGTCCAGGGCGGGCGCAAGGCGCAGTTCTATTTTTCCGGCAACCCCTGCGGCTTCCCAGTACACCCTTGCCTTGTCGGTATATTCCTTCTTCACGTCGCAGGCGATGAGTTTCCCGTCCGCCGGCATTGCCCTTGCCATGCACAGGCTGCTGTACCCGGTATACACGCCCAGCTCGATAATCTTCCTGGCATCCAGCAGCTTTACCAGCAGGCCCATTAACTGCCCGAGTTCAGGAGATATCTGCATGCCGGCCCATTCATGCTGCGCGGTTTCCGCGCGGCAGCGTTGCATGACTTCATCTTCCTGCAACGTCACGGAGTGATAATATTCATACACCTGATCGGTCAGATTGATGGAATGTCTGGACATTCTTCCTGCTCGGTACTGTAATAGGGTTATGCTACAGCATATTGAAATTCAGCGTCAGTATCCAGGGGAAATCCGCCTGGTGCAGATGACGGATACGCATATTTCCGTTGATGAGGACGACACAATGGCCGGGGTCAACACGACCGAAACACTGCTGCAGGTGATGGCTGCCGTCAAGCGCCATGCCGACCTGGACCTTGCGTTGTTGACGGGCGACCTGGCGGAGACTCCGACCGAGGATACCTACAACAAACTGGCGCAGTTGTTGCAACGGGTTGAACTGCCGGTCTATTGCCTGCCCGGCAATCACGACGACCCCGACCTCATGCGGCGCGTGCTGAATACCGCCAATGTCAGTACGGCCAACTTTCTCACCTGCGGAACCTGGTCGATCATCCTGCTGAACACCCACGAACCCGGTAAGGAGGGGGGGTATTTATCCGCAACGGAACTGGACGGTCTTGGCAAGGCCCTGGAACGCTCTGCGGACAGGCATGTGTTAATCTGCCTGCACCACCAACCCGTGACTATCCACAGTCCCTGGATGGACGGGATGACCCTGCGTAACCGCGCGGCATTGTTCCAGGTTCTGGACCGGCATACTAATGTAAGGGGGATCATCTGGGGGCATATCCACCAGGAGTTCACGGCTACCAGGAACGGGGTGCTGTTACTCGGTTCCCCGTCAACCTGCATACAGTTCCGCCCGCAGTCGGAAGCAGCCTCAGTCGATGACAAACCGCCCGCATACCGGACCCTGACACTGACCGAGGGTGGTGCTATAGAAACTCACGTTCATTGGCTATGACTGTCGGGATATTTGGGGTCAGAGTAAAAATACTCATGACTAGTCAACATCACATGCTTACTCGCCTGTATTTTTACTCTGACCCCAAATATCCCAAATTTTCAAAAATTGTTACCATTGCGTTACTGTGGTGTTATGCGTCAAAATAACAGCGACCTGAATGAGGAGATTTTTTGCAGATGAGCAGCCTTAAATTTACCGAAGACCATGAATGGTTGCGCCTGGAAGACGACGGAACGGTCACCGTCGGTATAACCGATTATGCCCAGGACCAGCTGGGCGATATCGTTTATATCGAGTTGCCCAATGTCGGTGAGTTACTGAGCTCGGGCAGCGAAGCGGCAGTCATCGAGTCTGTCAAGGCCGCAGGGGAGATAAAGGCGGCCATCGGCGGTGAAGTTGTCGTGGTAAATAATGCTCTGGAAAGCAAACCGGAGGCGGTGAATTTTGACCCGGTCGACAGCGGCTGGTTTTTCAAACTGGCTCCCGATGACGTAGACGAACTGGAGCAGTTCATGGACGAGGACGCCTACCAGGAGTTTATCAAGGAGCTGTAACACTTTTCCTAACCCTGTTTTACGACGTTATCCCTCAGGTAAACAGGCAATGCCCGGTCTGCGCTGACCCAGCGCCCGGCGTTGTATTCTCTCACTGCCAACGGCAGCATGTCCCTGGCCAGCGGGTAGCGCCTGGGGTCCATGCCGGTAATGTGTCCGTCGAGTACGCTCTCGAGGCGTAACCGGTACGTTCCCCAGCCGCTGCCGACGCCGAAGATCCGTTCACCGGCAGAGACCCGGACCGCGTCGGGAGACGTTACCTGCTCTTCGGTCTGCAGCCTTACCAGGCCGTCCTGCCCACGTTCGTAGGCGGCCCAGTAAATTTCACCCATTCTCGCGTCAATAGCCGGCAGCAGGACAGCAGCTTCACCAGTGGCGCCTTGCGCCAGCGTTGCCAGCGATGACAGCGGTATAACCGGCAAACCGGCGCCCAGCGCCAGGCCCTGGGTCACCCCCGCGGCGATACGCACGCCGGTGAAGGCGCCGGGCCCCCGGCCAAAGGCGATGGCATCGAGATCCTGCAGGCCCAGCCCGGCTTCCGCAAGGACGCCGTCCACCATCGGCAGGATCAACTCTGCATGCCGGCGCGGCGCGATCTCGTGCCGCTCATGAACAGCATTGCCGGAGAGCAGCGCCGCGGAGCAGGCCTCGGTCGCGGTATCAAGTGCCAGGATTTTCATATCAGCAGCATTATATTCAACCTCCCGCCCCCTGTCCTCCGTTCCCAGTCCCTTGTATACTGGCCTGATGTTCAATCCGTTCGAAGCGTTTATCGGCCTGCGTTATGTCAGGGCGAAGCGCCGCAACCATTTCATTTCATTCATATCCCTGGTATCGATCCTGGGTATTGCCATCGGGGTACTGGCATTGATCACCGTCCTTTCGGTGATGAACGGCTTCCAGAAGGAGTTAACCGGCCGCATCCTGGCGATGGCCTCCCACGCGACCGTGGTGCAGGACGGTGACGGCATCACCGACTGGCAGGCAACGGCCGCGATCCTGGAACGGCAGCCGGGTATCGTCGGGGTTGCGCCTTATTTCCGTGCGGAAGGGATGCTGGTCCATGAAAACAGGGTGCATGGAACGGTATTGCGCGGCATCGTACCCGGGGAGGAGAAAACGGTGTCCCTGGTAGCGGACAAGATGGAAGCTGGGGACTTTTCCGGACTGCGGCCTGGAGAATTCGGCATGCTTCTCGGAACCGAAGCGGCTGTGCGGCTGCGGGTCCAACCGGGCGATACGGTCACGCTGGTCGCGCCCCAGGCCGCGCAGGCGTCCGCCGGTATCCTGCCGCGCCTGAAACGGTTTACCATCACCGGCATATTTTCTGCGGGCATGCACGAGTTCGACAGCGGCCTGGCCCTGATCCACCTGGAAGACGCCATGCTGCTGTTTGAGCGGCCCGGCCCTTCGGGCCTGAGGCTGAAGACCAGCGATGTCATGCAGGCGCCGCGCATCAGCAGGGAGGCCATGCTGGACGTACCGGGGGATTACGACGTCATCGACTGGACCCGCAGGCATGCCACTTTTTTCCGGGCATTGAAGACGGAAAAGCGGGTCATGACGGTTATCCTGGCCCTGATTATTGCGGTGGCGGCGTTTAACGTCATCGCCACCCTGATGATGGTGGTGACGGACAAACAGGCGGATATCGCCGTACTGCGCACCCTGGGGGCCGATGCCCGCAGCATCATGAAAATTTTCGTAATCCAGGGTACGGTGATCGGCCTGTCGGGCATACTCCTCGGTGTGCTCGGAGGGGTCTGGCTGGCTGGGAACATAGACGCCATCACCAGGTCGATAGAGGAACTCCTGAACGTGAGCCTGTTCTCGCCGGACGTGTATTACATCAGCGAACTGCCATCGGACCTGCGTTGGCGGGACGTGGCCGTGACCGGGTCACTGGCACTCCTGTTTGCCGTGGCCGGCACCATCTACCCGGCCTGGCGGGCGGCGCAGGTACGACCTGCCGCGGCGTTGCGCTATGAATAGGCTACTCAGTTCCTACCAGGTTTTTATCGGGCTGCGCTACGTGATGTCCAGGCGGCGCAACCGGTTTATTTCATTTATTTCACTTGTTTCCGTCTTGACCATCGCCCTGGGCGTCATCGTGTTGACCACGGTGTTATCGGTAGTCAGCGGTTTTGAGAGGGTCCTGACCGAACACCTGATCGGCATGGAAGCCGAAGCAACGGTTTACGGTTACGGCGACTCGCTGGAGGACTGGAGCAGCGTTGCAGATCGGGCGCAACTGCACCCGGGTATAGTCGGCGCCGCCCCGTTCGTGGAATCCGAGGGCATGGTGACCTTCGATCAGCAGGTCAAGGGTGTGCTGGTGCGGGGCATCCTGCCGGAAGCAGAGACCGGGATATCTTTTATCCCGGAAAAAATGATCGCCGGGCAACTGGGCGCGCTGGCCCCGGGGGAATTCCGGGTAATCCTCGGCGCGGACCTGGTGGATATCCTGCAGGCAAGCCTGGGTGACAAGGTCACGCTCGTTTCGCCATCCGCCATGGTTACGCCCGCGGGGATTATTCCCAGGACCAAGCGCTTTACCGTCGCCGGGGTCTACGATACCGATATGTACGAGTTTGACAGTGTCATGGTATTCGTGCACCTGGACGATGCAGCCCGGTTTTTTCGCACGGGCAATCCGGACGGCCTGCGCCTGAAAACCAGTGACGTCATGCAGGCGCCCCGGATCAGCCGCGAGGCGTTCCGGGACGTGCCGGGGCGCTACGGTGTGATCGACTGGACACAACGGCATGTGAATTATTTCCATTCCATACAAATGACTAAAAAAATGATGTTCGTCATACTCGTGCTGATCATCGCCGTGGCCGCCTTTAATATCATCTCGACCCTGATGATGATGGTAACGGACAAGCAGGGTGATATCGCGGTGTTGCGCACCCTGGGGGTGACGCCGAAAGGCATCATGACGATTTTCGTCATCCAGGGAACTGCCCTGGGTGTGGCTGGGTTACTGCTGGGCGTGGCCGGCGGCGTTGTCCTTGCCGGCAATATAGACAGCATCGCAGCCGGCATTGAGCATTTCCTGCAGGTGAGGTTTTTATCGCCCGATGTGTATTTCATCAGCCGTGTGCCTTCCGACCTGCACCGGATGGATATATTCATCACGGCAGCCGCGGCGTTTCTGTTTGCCGTCCTGGCGACTTTGTACCCGGCCTGGCGGGCGGCGCAGACCCGGCCTGCCGAGGCGCTGCGCTATGAGTAACCATCCCGCAGGGACGAGGGGACAGAATTCAATTCTGTCCCCTTTTACCGTGCTATTTT
Source organism: Gammaproteobacteria bacterium (assembly GCA_965243115.1). Lineage (GTDB taxonomy): Bacteria > Pseudomonadota > Gammaproteobacteria > Eutrophobiales > Eutrophobiaceae > JAAXHV01. Next base: position 1,303,385 of record CBDEUD010000003.1, read on the forward strand.
ACCAGGTATGAGCGATCCGGTTACATTGGCCTGCTTCGGGTTGAGGAAAACCTTCAGCCAGGGAGACCTGCATGTCGAGGTGTTGAAGGGCGTTGAGCTGGAGGTGCGCGCCGGCAGTTGCATCGGGATAATCGGTTCGTCCGGTTCGGGCAAGAGCACCCTGCTGCACCTGCTGGGCGGCCTGGACGAACCCGGCAGCGGCGAAGTGACGGTGGACGGCGTCTCGCTGGCCGGATTATCCGAGGTGGAAATCGGCCGCTGGCGTAACCGGAAACTGGGATTTGTCTACCAGTTCCATCATCTGCTGCAGGAGTTCACCGCCCTGGAAAACGTGGCCCTGCCGTTGCTGGTAAGAGGTGAGGCCCCGCAGGCGGCCAGGGACGCCGCCGCGGATATGCTGGCGCAGGTGGGTTTGAAGCAGCGCCTGCAGCACAAGCCGGGCGAGTTATCGGGCGGAGAGAGACAGCGCGCCGCCATCGCCCGGGCGCTGGTGACCCGGCCGCGCTGCATCCTGGCGGATGAACCCACCGGCAACCTCGATGAGCACACCGCGTCCCGGGTTTTCAAGGTCATGCTGGAACTGAACAGGACGCACGGCGTCAGCCTGGTCATGGCCACGCACAACAGCCGCCTGCTGGACAGCCTGGACCGGGTATATGAATTACGTGACGGAAAGTTACATGTAAGGTAGGATCATGGGGTAGGAATCAGGGGGTAGGAATCAGAGATTAGGGATCGGGGATCAGGGATCAGGAAATAGAGGTCAGGAAACAGATAGGGATTTTTCATGTTTTTCAAGGGATTATTGTTCCTGTCGGGCGCCGTCATCTGTACCCGCCTGCCGGTACTGCCGCAAATCTGGTTTGCATCCGGGTTGATTCCGGTTATCTGGCTGATCCGGAAGTTTCCCGGGTTCAGGTTCAGCGGTTACATCATCTGCGGTTTTCTCTGGACACTGTTGAATGCCCACCTGGTGCTGCGGCATGAATTGCTGCCCGGGGACGAAGGCAAGTCGCTTTACGCGGAAGGGGTGGTTGTATCGTTACCCGAGACGCGGGACCGCTCCATCCGCTTCAATTTCCGCATAGACGAACTCAGTCATTACGGCCACACGGTCAGATCAAATCCCGGCAAGGTAAGGCTGAGCTGGTATGAAGGCCGTCAACCGCTGCAGCCCGGGGAGAGGTGGAGGCTGAAGATCAGGCTGAAGCGGCCGCACGGATACATGAACCCCGGCGGCTTCGATTACGAGTCGTGGCTGTTTCAAAACCGGCTGCGGGCCACGGGATACGTCATTGATGACGTGAACAATACCAGGCTGCAGAAAGCCGCCGGACCGAACCCCGACCTGCTCCGGTTTGTCATAAGAGACAGGATCCGGGAGGCGCTTTCGTCCGATTCCCTGGCCGGGTTTATTCCGGCGCTGGCTGTGGGCGACAGGGGTGGTCTCAGCGATGCGCATTGGCAGGTGCTGACCGCAACCGGCACCAATCACCTGATTGCCATTTCCGGCCTGCATATCGGCCTGGTAGCCGGTATCGTCTACCTGCTCGTGCTGCGGGCCTGGGGCCCGCTGCGCCTGTTCATCCCCGTACTGCCGGGTAATGTTTCCGGTGTCAGGCTGGCCGCGGCAGCCGCCATGCTTGGCGCGCTGGCGTACGCGTTGCTCGCCGGTTTCGCACTGCCTACGCAACGCGCGCTGGTCATGCTGTGTGTATATTTCGGCATGAAGCTGTATTACCGCACGGCCGTGTCGAGTGACGTGCTTGGAGCTGCGCTGTTTGCGGTCCTGGCCATAGACCCGTTTGCCCCGCTGTCGGCCAGTTTCTGGCTGTCCTTCAGCGCCGTGGCGGTAATACTTTACGGGGTCGGCTACCGGGCTCACCTGCAGCGCCGCCGGTTACAGGAATGGGTCAGGGTCCAGTACATCGCCAGTATGGGCCTGGTGCCCGTCCTGGCCCTGTATTACCAGGAAATCCCGGTACTCACCCTGTTTGCGAACATGTTTGCGGTGCCGTGGGTCAGCCTGGTGGTCATACCGCTCGTACTCTCCGGTTGCGCGCTCCTGCTCGCCGGCTCGGATTTGCTGCTGGAGCTTGCCCTGGCGTCCATGCATGTGTTCTGGTGGGTAATGAACCTGTTTACGGCATGGGAATCCCAATTGCTCCCGGTCAGCCGGCCGGGACCGATGGCCATGGCCGTTATCAGTGCAGGTATGCTGATCCTGCTGCTGCCCCGGGGGATTACGCCGAGGTGGCTGGGTCTGATCTGGCTGCTCCCCCTGTTCTTTCCCGCCAAATCCGGACTGTCATCCGGCGCCGCGGATATGACGGTACTGGATGTAGGGCAGGGGCTTGCCGTGGTCGTGCGCACGCAACGGCATAGCCTGCTTTACGATGCGGGCCCGGCCTATGCTTCCGGGTTTAATACCGGCGCGGCGGTAATAGTGCCGTTTCTGCGGGACCAAGGCATCGGAACGCTGGATATGCTGGTGCAAAGTCATGGCGACAACGATCATATCGGCGGGCTGCAAGGTGTCCTCGGTGAGCTGCCCGTATCCCGGGTTATCAGCAGTGTACCGGGGGAGGTGCCGCTGCTGCAGGCCGGGGATTGCCTCGATGGTCAATCCTGGTCCTGGGATGGCGTCCGGTTCGAGGTCCTGCATCCCGGGAGTGACGAACAGTTATCCGCCAACGATCGTTCCTGCGTGGTGCGGGTAAAGGCGCGCGGCCTGGTCATGCTGCTGACCGGCGACATCGAGGAGAGAGCTGAGCGAAGCCTGCTGCAGCGCCATGGAGAGCGGTTGCGGGCCGACGTGCTCGTGGTTCCCCATCACGGCAGCAAGACCTCTTCAACCCGGGATTTTATCGCGGCCGTGTCCCCGGATATTGCAGTCTTTCCGGTGGGTTACCGGAATCGCTTCGGATTGCCCGACCGGGATGTGGTTTCCCGTTACCGGGAGCACGGCGCCAGGCTGTTGAGTACGGCTGAGAGCGGAGCGATCCGTATCAGGGTAACCGGGGCCGGATTGCAGGTGACGGCGCACCGGGAAAAACAACGCCGGTTCTGGCATCAGAAAGCCTTCAGCGACCTGTCCGATTCGGTTACCCCTGGTAACAACTGATTTCGATGATTGGATATTCTTCCCCGGACAGGATCGGGTAATTTCGGGGCATAAAACTGAATTTTTCGGATTCTGAGGTTTCAATTATACTAGTACCCTTCGGATAAACAGGAGTATCAGGTGCTTGAATTAGTTAAGGCCGGCGGAGTTCTGATATGGCCGTTGCTGTTGTGCTCGATCATTTCACTGGCGATCATCGCCGAGCGGTTCTGGTCGTTGCAGACAAAACGCATCCTCTCTGTGGACCTGGTCAAAAAGGTGTGGGAGTGGCATAAGAATGGCACCCTTGACGTACATCATATCGAGGATTTAAGAAGAGATTCACCCCTGGGGAGGATTCTTGCGGCCGGTCTGGTCAACCGGGATCATGACCGGGTGGTAATGAAGGAAAGCATAGAGGAAGTAGGGCGCCACGTGGCCCATGACCTGGAGCGTTTCCTGAATACGCTGGGCACTATCGCCTCCATATCGCCCCTGTTGGGATTGCTGGGTACGGTGGTCGGAATGATCAAGGTGTTCGCCGTCATAACGGCCCAGGGAGTCGGTGACCCGGGAGTGCTGGCCGAGGGCATATCCGAGGCGCTGATCACCACGGCCGTCGGGTTGACCGTAGCCATACCGTCGTTGATGTTCTACCGCTATTTCCGCGGGCGGGTGGATGAACTGGTGGTAACCATGGAACAGGAAGCATTGAAGCTGGTCGAGGTACTGCACGGGGAGAGAGAGTGAATTTTCGTTCACAACGCCATAGCGAGACGGAAATCAACATCACGCCGCTTATCGACGTGGTGTTCCTGCTGTTGATTTTCTTCATGGTTTCCACTACTTTCGAGCGCGAATCGGAGATCAGGATTACCCTGCCGGAAGCCTCTGAAGAACAGGCCGAGGCGAAGCCTGATTTCATCCTGGTCAGGATCGATGCCCAGGGACAAATCTATATCGACGACGACCCGTTGCCGAACAACAGGGTATCGACCATTCACACGGCGTTGCAGGAACAGGCCCGGGGGGTGACCGACCTGCCGGTTATTATCCGCGCCGATGCGCAGGTCAGCCACCAGATGGTGATCAAGGTGATGGATGCCGCACGCCGGTCCGGGCTGGTCAATGTCACTTTTGCAACGCGTATCCCGGATGAAGATACTGAAGAGTGAACTGGGGTCAAATAAGGGGGTCAGGTCGCACAATGCACACGTGGCAATTTCTTATAACCTCGTTCTGACTTCTTTGCGTGTGCATTGTGCGACCTGACCCCCTTATTGAAGCTATCTGGTACGGCCGCCATCCGCTGACCCCGCTGCTGTTGCCTCTCAGCTGGTTATACCGCCTGGGACTTGCCTGCCGCAGGTTCATGTATGCGGCCGGCATACTGCCGGTATGCCGGCTTGCCGCGCCGGTCATTGTCGTGGGAAACCTGACGGTCGGCGGAACCGGAAAAACCCCGCTCATCATGTGGCTGGCCCGCTACCTGCGGTCCCGGGCGTTCAAACCCGGTATCATCAGCAGGGGTTATGGGGGCGCGTCGCAGGAACAGGTGCGGCGGGTTGAGCCTGACAGCGACCCGGAGCTGGTGGGCGATGAACCGGTGCTGTTGGCGCAACGGACCGGGTGCCCGGTTGCCGTCGCGCCGGACCGGGCAAGAGCGGCGCAGGAACTGCTGCAACAGGCGGATTGCGACGTCCTGTTGAGCGATGACGGCCTGCAGCATACCGCGCTGGCCAGGGATATCGAGATTGTCGTGATCGACGGCGAGCGCCGTTTCGGCAACCGCCGGTGTGTGCCGGCCGGGCCGTTACGCGAACCGGTTGCGCGGCTGCATACGGTGGACCTGGTCGTGGCCAACGGCAACGCGGCCGCGGACGAATTCCTCATGGAGTATGCATCCCTGCCGGTCAGATCCCTGGACGGCAAACGGGAAAGGGAATTGGCCGGTTTCAGGGATCAGGCCGTGCACGCGGTCGCGGCAATCGGCAACCCGGGGCGGTTTTTCTCCATGTTGCGGCAAAAAGGCATTACTATTGAAGAACACGCGTTTCCCGATCATCATGGTTTCAGGAGGTCCGATCTTGAGTTCGGCGATGCTGCAGCCGTACTGATGACTGAAAAAGATGCGGTCAAGTGCCGCCGCTTTGAGCTAGAGAATGCCTGGTACGTACCGATAGACGTGAAAATGGCCGAAGATTTTGGACGTGAACTACTATTGATGCTGGAGAAAGTGAAACATGGACAAGAACCTGCTTGATATCCTGGTGTGCCCGGTGACCAAGGGGCCGTTGATATATGACAAATCTAAACAGGAACTGGTTTCGGTCGCGGCGCGCCTGGCTTACCCGATCCGTGACGACATTCCCATTATGCTGGAAAGCGACGCCCGCACCCTGACCCCGGAAGAAGTGGAACACTACAGAAAGTGAAACGGGATTTTTACGTGATTATCCCTGCCAGGTTTGCCGCAAAACGCCTGCCCGGGAAAGCATTGATAAAAATCGGCGGGTACCCGTTGTTGCAGCATGTATACCTGGCGGCCGTGAAAAGCGCTGCAGCAGAGGTCATCATTGCCACCGACGATAAAAGGATTGAGTCAGCCGCGCTGGGTTTTGGCGCAAGGGTCGTCATGACCTCGCCGTCACACCAGTCGGGAACGGACCGCATCGCCGAGGTCGTAACCGCCCTGCAGTTACCCGGTGACAGTATCATTGTCAACGTCCAGGGGGATGAACTGGGGCTGCCGCCTGCCTTGATCAACCAGGTTGCAGCAAACCTGATGGAACAGCAGGACGCTGCCATGGCAAGCCTCTACGCGCCGGTTAAATCGGTGGACGAACTTGATAACCCCAACAGTGTGAAAGTGGTGGCAGACCGCCGTGGTTATGCCCTGTTCTTCAGCCGCGCGCCGATTCCATGGAAAGCGTCCGCTACCGGATCCGGTGAGTTGGGTTGCCGGCATATAGGGATATATGCGTATACCTGCGAGTTCCTGAAAACCTATACGAGCCTGCCTGCCTGTGAACTGGAGCAGCAGGAACGGCTGGAGCAGCTACGGGCGCTGTATCATGGTTTCCCGATCCACGTGGAACAGGCGGTAGAAGCAACGGGAGTGGAGATCAATACGCCCGAGGACCTGGAACTGGCGCAAAGCCATTATAGTGATAAATCCGCAGATTATCGGTTGCGGTAGGTGATCCTGCCTTTTGACAGGTCGTATGGGGTCATTTCGACGGTGACGCGGTCGCCTGTGAGGATCCGTATGTAGTTTTTGCGCATCTTCCCGGAAATATGGGCGGTGATGATATGGCCGCTGTCCAGTTCCACTCTGAACATGGTGTTCGGCAGGGTTTCAATTATCGTCCCCTCCATTTCAATTTGGTCTTCTTTCGGCATGGTTCCTCGCTGTTAAAAAAACGGATTATGCCTGATACAGGCCCCTTATACCATAGATCATGGACAGTAATGCTTCAGGATATTGATAAATACGTGCCGCGGCATCAACCTGGCGCCCAGGCTCTGCAGGTGCCTGGATTGCACCTGGCAGTCGATAATGCGGAATTGCCGCCTGTTGAGCATCTCCGCGAGGTTTACCAGCGCCACCTTGGAGGCATCAGGTACGAGACTGAACATGGATTCGCCGAAAAATACCCTGCCGATGGCTACGCCGTAGAGGCCGCCCGCAAGCACCCCGCCGTGCCAGCATTCGGTTGAAATGCCGTGTCCCAGCTTGTGCAGCCTGATATAGGCCGAGGCCATGTCGGGAGTAATCCAGGTATCGGTATCGCCGGCGCGCGGGGCCGCACAGTGCTTCACTACGTCGGCAAATGCGCGGTTGAAGGTCACCTTGAATTTTTTCTTTTTCAGGGTCTTTGCCAGGCTGCGGCTGATTCTCACCCGGCCGGGATCCAGTACGCAACGCGGGTCCGGCGCCCACCAGAGAATGGGCTGCCCCTGGCTGTACCAGGGGAAAATGCCGCGCTGGTAAGCCTTGAGCAGGGTCCCCGGTTCGAGATTGCCGCCGATGGCCAGCAACCCGTCCGGATGGCGCAGGGCGGTCGAAACGTCAGGGAAGTCGTTGGCTATGACGTTATCCGCAACCCAGAAGAACTGGCCGTTGGTCGGATGCCCTGTGCCGGGTTGCGCCATTATCAGTTTTTAGTAGTCAGTTATCGGTTTTTAGTTGTTGAGTTGCAGTTTCCAATCGATAACCCTCAGCTATATTACTAAAAACTGGAAACTAGAAACTACCAAAAAAGTCCAGCAGTAACCCGTTCACGGCTGCGGGCTGTTCCAGCATAAACCAGTGTCCGGCGCCTTCGATTCGCTCATAACGCCAGGGACCTGTTACGTTTATACCGGACTCCTGCATCTGCTTTTCCTTGAGAAAGGGATCAGCGCTGCTCCAGATTCCCATTACCGGCATATCGATCAAGGGGTAGTTCAGACCCGAGTGCAGGCCGCCCCAGCCGCGGGTATTGGCGCGGTACCAGTTCAGGGCAGCGGTCAGGGCGCCCGGCCGGGACAGGTCCCTGATGAAGTGGTCCTGGTCGCCGCTGTGACGGGTAAGCCGCCTGAAGAAGTCCCAGTCGTTTGCCGTGAGGGCCGTTTCCGCGATCCCGTCCTTGTTGAAGAAATCGAAATACCAGGACGCCTCGCGCTGTTCTATGGTATCCCAGCCCGGGTTGCCCGAGGATCCGACCGACATCACTACCAGTTGGCTGAACCGGTCCGGTATATGCGCAGCCATGAACCAGGCAAGTCCGGCGCCGAAGTCATGGCCGACGAGCCTGGCCCGGTCGATGCCCAACTGGTCCATGATGCCGATGATGTCCGCGGCAAGCGCCTGAATACCATAATGTTCGACTCCATCCGGCCGGCTGGCGCCGCCGAACCCGCGCTGGTCCGGGACGATGACCCGGTAACCGGCATCCGCAACTGCCTGTACCTGGTAGCGCCACACTTCACGGGAATCGGGGAAACCGTGCAGGAACACCACGGCAGGGCCTTCCCCGTATACCGTCACGGGGAACTCCAGGTCATTGACCGTCAGGGTTCTGGAATGCTCTGCCATGGCAAAGGGTTCCAATGCGTCCTGTTGCGGAGCGCAAGCCTGGCAACACAGGAGCAGAACTACTGCGCTTAAGATGAGCTTACAGGTGTGATGACTGCGAACTGGCAAATTCAGCGGGTATTGCTTCATGATTTTTAAAGTTTATATATGATACGCTAATATTCCCATAATCCGAAGTGTGTAAATTAAGCATGCCCGCCTGAACCTATGCGGGGTTGGTGAGTCTTACTGTATAGCAAATCACTTAACGGATCCGCGCATTGAAACGTCTGATCTATATTGTAATCGGCGCTGTTATTGCTTTACTGGGCAACCACTATTTCATCGCCTCCACCAAGCCGGACCTGCAGCGTCTGTACATGCAGAGCATGGCAATAGAGGATCAGCCGCCGGTGGTTTTCATCCACGGCATCCTCGGCAGCAAGCTGAAGGACAGGATGACCGACCAGGAATTGTGGTTCGGGTCCACCTGGAAACTGCTGTTCGATAAGCACGAAGAGCTGGCCCTCAAGATTGACCCCGACACGCTGGAGCCGGTCCCCGACGGACTGACGGCTTTTGCCATTGCCGACAACACTGCCGGCAAAGACTACTACGGCAGGATTTTACGCACCCTGGAAGGGCCGGGGGGTTATGTAAAAGCGGTGCCCGGACAGGAAATCCGGCCGGGGTCGAGGTATTTCTATACGTTTTATTACGACTGGCGCCTCGATAATGCCGTCAATGCGGCGCATCTTGCGGATTTCATCGAACAGATACGGCAGGATTTCAACAACCCCGGATTGAAAGTGGATATCGTCGCCCACAGCATGGGTGGTTTGATAGCCCGTTACTATATCCGTTACGGCCGCGCCGACGTGCTCGACAGTAATGAGTTTCCGGTCAACATGTACGGTGCGGAAAGGGTCAGAAGGATTATTCTCCTGGGGACGCCCAGCCTGGGTTCGGTGGAGATACTGAATTCGTTTATCGACGGGATCAAGCTGGGATTCACCAGGATTAACACGGAGATCCTGGTGACCATGCCGAGCCTGTACCAGTTACTGCCCCATCCCATCAATAACTGGATCGTCACCAGCAAGGGCGCCCCGCTGGATCGGGACGTTTTCGACGTGAACCTGTGGCGCCGGTTCGGGTGGTCGATCTTTGCCGGGGATACCCGTGAGCGCATCCTGTCCCGCTTTGAATCCGCCGCTGAAGGCGAGGCTTACCTGAAAACATTTGAGGCCTATTTCGAAAAGTCCCTGGAACGGGCCCGGCGGTTTGTCTGGTCGCTTACCGTACCCTTGCCCGAAGGACACCCCGGGTTGATCGTTTTCGGAGGGGATTGCACCCCGACACCGGCCCGGATACTGGTCGAGGAAGTCGACGGCATATCGGAAATCCGTATGTATCCGCACGAGGTCACCCGGCCCGAACCGGGTGTGGACTACGAGGCCCTGCTGCTGGAGCCGGGGGATGCCTCCGTTACCAAGGCATCCCTGCTGGGCCGGAATACCATCGACCCCAGCGTGCGCCGTCATGAGTACAGTTTTTTCCCGCTGCACCACGTGTTCCTGCTCTGTGAAGAGCACAACAGCCTGACCGGCAACGTCAGTTTCCAGAACAATTTACTGCATTCGCTGTTGTCGCTTGATGAATAGCGCCTGTCGAGTTCGCCCATGACCAATACAATTTCACCGATACCGGCCGGTACAAAACGCCGGTATACCACGCTGTTGCTCACGGCAGCCGGCTTGCTCCTGTACCTGTGCAGCGTGGTTCAGGCAGCGGTATCCACCGCGTTGCAGGATGAGGAAGCGCTGGACCCTGCCAATATCCTCTACCTGGATCAGAACTGGGACGAGGAGGACAGGCAGTGGTTTTACCATATGAACCAGGGATCCGCATTGTTATCCTACGACCTGTTTATCCGCCTCGAACAGCACGACAGCGAGGAGTTGCTGCGTGCACCCCTCAACATGATGCGTTTCGGCTTCCTGCCCGGGGTAAAATCGGCACAAAACCCTGATTCACTGGCCATCGGCCTGGCGCGGGACGGCGCTTACATGGGGCTGACCTGTGCGGCCTGCCACACCCAGCATATCCGCTACCAGGGCAAGCTGTTGCGCATAGACGGCGGCCAGGCGATGCTGGATCTGCCGCGTTTCCTGGAGCACCTGGAAAAATCGCTGTCGGCGACGGTAAATGACGGCGAAAAACTGGCCCGCCTGGGCGCGCGGTTTTACGGTGCCGGACCTGATGAAGAGGAATTCCTGGAGTTGAAGAAGCTGCTTGGCAGGGAGCACGCACAGCTAAGCGCCAGCAACCGCCGCAACTATTCCAGCGTCCCCTACGGTTACACCAGGCTGGATGCCTTCGGCGCGATCCTGAACAAGGGGTTGGCGGCAACCGGCGTTGCAGATAATTTCAACGAACCGGATGCCCCCACCAGCTTCCCCTACCTGTGGGACACTCCGCAGCATGACTACGTCGAGTGGAACGGCTCCCAGTCGAACTCGGATATCGGCGCCCTGGCCAGGAACGTCGGTGAGGTCATCGGTGTCTATGGCCGGGTGGAGACGGCACCGGCGACCTGGCTGTATTTCTATGACGCGGGCTATCCCTCTTCGGTGCATACGCGTAACCTGCGGGCCGTGGAAAAGAAAGTGAGCGAACTGCAGTCCCCGCTATGGCCGGACTTTTTTCCGGCCATAGACCAGGAACAGGCGGGGCAGGGCAGGAGACTGTACGAGCGCTACTGCCTCAGTTGCCACCAGGATATCGACCGGACCGACCCGGGGCGGAAAATCAAGGTGAGAATGAGCAGCCTGGGCGAGATCGGGACCGATCCGAAAATGGCCGAAAACGTCCTGCAGATGCGCGGGAAAACCGGGATCTTCGAGGGCAAGCCCCGGTTCTATTCCGTCGGTTCGGTCATGGGCCCGGAAGAGCCGGCCCTGTTTGTGGCGAATCACCTGATGGGCGGAGTCCTCACGAACAACCCTTTGCAAAGCCTGCTGGCTATCAGGGATGCCGGGAAGATGGGTCATCCCGATATGATTCATCCGCCTAAATACCTGGACGGAGAAATACTGCAAGCCGGCGAGGAGGTGTCAGACCGGGCATTGCTGGCGTACAAGGCCAGGCCGTTGAACGGCATCTGGGCCGGCGCGCCGTACCTTCATAACGGGTCGGTGCCGAACCTGTACGAGTTGCTCCTGCCTGCCGCAGACCGGAGCGGGACGTTTTACATCGGCTCCTGGGAATACGATCCGGTAAGGGTAGGTTATGTCAACCGGCCCGGGCCCGGCGCCTTCCTGGTCGACACCAGCCTGCCCGGCAACAGCAATGCCGGGCACGAATACGGAACGGGTGGAGACGGGCTGCCGCCCCTGGGCGCCGCAGAAGTATGGGCATTGCTGGAGTACCTGAAGACGCTGTAGGGCTTGTTACCACCTGCTTTGTAGTGAAAAGTAAACTGACAACGGGAACCAATCTACTCAGGGCATTTCCAACGCTGTTGCTTGCCGTCATCCTGACTGCTTGTACGGAGGTTGATGTAAGCAAGGAGGTGCTCCGGGAGGATGAGGCGGAGCAGGGCGGAGCTACCGCGGCATCTTTCCGGAAACTGGTGGAGGACTATCGGACCGCGTACGTGGCCAGGGGCGCCCATGCCAAGGCCCATGCCTGCCTGCGGGCCTATTTCGATGTGTTGACGGATATCCGCAGCGGCTACCGCTACGGGGTGTTTGCCGAACCGGGCAGGCGTTACAAGACCTGGGTGCGGTTCTCCAACGGCCACTACGACCTGAAGACCAGCCAGGACTATGAAAACGACGCCAGGGGCATGGCGCTCAAGCTGCTGGAAATAGACGGGCAACCGCTGGAGCAGAGTGACGCCAATAACGTCACCCAGGATTTCCTGATGGCCAACACACCGGTCTTTTTCGTCAGGAATATGCCCGATTATAATTATTTTGTCGCCAACCCGGAAAACCTGAAGGCGTTTTTCTTCCCGGACTGGAATCCGTTCAACTGGCGCATCAGGGAACTGTTTGCGGGAAAACGCGTCCTCTCCCCTCCGCCGGCCAGTATTCTGGACCCCGTGTACTACAGCATTACCCCGTACAAGCTGGGTCCCCGCAATATCAAGTTTGCCGCACGCCCCTGCCATCAGCGAGGCGATACCGTAGCGGACGCAGACGAGCCGCGCGAGGCGGATTTCCTGCGCGAACAACTGCAGGAAGAACTGGGCGAAACGGCGGCATGCTTTATCTTCCAGGTGCAGGAACAGCGAACGGACAAGGGCGGCATGTCCCTGGACGATGCGACCGGGGAATGGTCTGAACAGGATGCCCCGTTTACGCCGTTGGCCGCGATTTCCATTCCGCAACAGGATTTCTCCGGAGCGGAACAGGTCCAATTCTGCGAGAACCTGTCATTTGCGCCCTGGCACGCCCTGCCCGAACACCGTCCAATCGGACAATTGAACCGGCTGAGAAGATATGCCTACCCGGCCTCATCCGGCTACCGCCATGAACAGAACCGGGCGAACGTCCCGGATGCTCTGGCGTTTTGGGAATCAGGATATTTGGGGTCAGAGTAAAAATACAGCCAAATATCTCCTAGTCCATATCCCCTAGCCCCTTGAACGGCAAATGCGCTTCCAGGGCTTTGACGTATGCGTTCATTTGCGCGGATTCCTGTTCCAGGAAATTATTGACTGCAGCGCGGAAGCCGGTGTGCCGGATCCAGTGGCCCGACAACGCCAGGAACGGTTCGAACCCCCGGTATAATTTGTGCTCCCCCTGGACGCCCGCATCAACCCAGCTCAGCCGGTTTTCCAGGCAATACTCGATGGTCTGGTAGTAACACAGTTCAAAATGCAGGTTGGCCAGGTACCTGTCGCAACCCCAGTGCCTGCCGTACAAGGTGGTATCGCTCAGCATGGCAAAGGCGCCGGCGACGTACTCCTTGCCCTGTTTTGCCAGTATCAGCAGGGTATTCTCCGGCATTGCCGTACTCAGGTGGTGAAAGAACTCCAGTGTCAGGCGGGGACTGCCCCAGCGCCGGTGGAATGTGCTGCAGTAAAACCCGTAGAAAACGGTCCAGTGTTCCTCCGAAATTTCCTCGCCGCGGAGGCGTAATATCTCGACATTTTTCTCCCTGATCGTCCTGCGCTCCCGCTTTATCTGCTTGCGCCGCCTGGAAGTCAGGCCCTGTAGGAAGTGTTCGAAATCGTCGTAGTTGCGGTTGTGCCAGTGGAACTGGCAGGTCCTGCGCATCAACAGGCCGCGGTCCGCCATGACCTGCTGGTCATCCTGCTCGGTGAACAGGCAATGGAATGAAGACAACTGCGCCCGATCGGCCAGTTCCGTCGCCGTTTTTATGATTAACGTCCTGATCTCCCGGTCCTTGCCCGGCGCCGGGTTTACGAGAATGCGCGGGCCGCATACGGGGGTGAAGGGGATGGCGGATACCAGCTTGGGATAATACCTGCCGCCGGCCCTTTCGTAGGCGTCGGCCCAGGCCCAGTCGAACACGAATTCACCGTGAGAGTCATTCCTGACATACAGGGGCATCGCCCCCAGCAGCCTGTCTCCGCCGGTGACCAGCAGGTGGCAGGGTTCCCAGCCGTGTCCTTCCAGGCACTTGAAGCGTTCCAGGCCGTTCAGGAAATCATATTTTAAAAACGGGTTGCCGTTGCCGCCCAACTGATCCCAATCCGATTTGGCGACCTGGTTCAGGCTGTTGGTCTGTTTGATAGTAATTTCCATCAACAGGAGTGTGGGGACAGAATTGAATTCTGTCCCCTGTTACCCGTTACCGGGCGGAGACTGTTGCCTTACTCTCCACCCTTGGTGTACAGCGGGAAGGGCATGATGTTTTGTCCTTTATCGTCGTATTCCGTTATCTTGGCGGTGCCCTGCTTGTCCATTTCATCAATCCGGATGACGGAATGCATGGGAATGTAAGTGCGGGTGACGTGATTGAACTCGGATTTCAGGTTCTCTTCCGTGGGGTCGACCACCAGCGCATTTTTTCCTCCGAATACCAGGTTTTCAATCTCGACAAAACCGAACATCGTCCCCTGATGGACGTTACGGGCATAGATTTCGTAGATCTTGCCCTGATTATGAAATATTACCTTGTAGATCGGTTTTTTTGACATGGCTCCTTAACCGGGAAATGCGCGGACGCCTGATTTTATCATAGATTATGTATTGCTGAATTCAGCATGGAACAGTTTGGCCGTCGACGAGAAGAATTTGTCCATGAATGATTTTTTGCGCGCAAACCTGATCTCGTAAATATCGGCGGCTGCTGCTGCATCACCCAGGTAGTCGTCACTGGTCTGCAGCGCATCCACCAGGCCCCGTTCCAGGGCTTTTTTGCCCAACCAGTGTTCTCCCGTGGAGATCTCTTCCACGTCGACCTGCTCGCGGTTATCCCGCACGAACTGTTTGAACAGTTCGTGGGTTTCTTCAAGTTCCTCGCGTAGTTTTTCCCGGTCCGCTTCCGTATTCTCGCCGAACAGGGACAAGGTGCGCTTGTGTTTGCCCGCGGAGATTTGCTCAAAATCAATATCGTGTTTTTTCAGCAGCTTATGAAAATTGGGCAACTGTGCCAGCACCCCGATGGAACCGATGATCGCAAACGGAGCGGCGATTATCCTGTTGGCGACACAGGCCATCATGTATCCGCCGCTGGCGGCGACCTTGTCGACGGCCACCGTCAGCCTGATGTTTTTGTCCCGTATCCTTTGCAACTGGGATGCGCCGAGCCCGTAACCGGCTACCGTGCCGCCGCCGCTTTCCAGGATCACCAGGACCTCATCCGTAGCGGCGGCAGTCGTCAGTATGGCGGAAACCTCTTCCCGCAGGGAGGCGACTTCATTGGCCCTTATGTCGCCTTTGAAATTGATCACAAAAATACGTTTCTTGTCACCGCCGTCCGATTTTTCCGCCTTCTTCCGTTTCTCCTTATGCTCTTTAGCGGATCTTTTATAACTTCCCTTGGGCAGTGTTGCCGCTTCCAGCAGCAGTTTCGCATGGTCGAACTTGTCGTTGATGTGCTTGACTTCCAGGTGCCCCTCTTCAGCGACCCGGCTGCGCATCTTCAGCATGACGATAACGAAGGCGGCGGCTGCAACGGCTGCGATGACCGTCCCTAACTTGACCAGGAACAACCCATACTCATAAATAAAATCCATCCACATTGATTCTGTTTCTCCTGCTATGACACAATTGGTAAACCGGTGAATTATACCTCGAATACGGATATATTCTCTGATTGATACACGCTTCAGGATTCCAGGCACAGAAATGCCCCGGGTTAAACCGTTAACGCGCTCCCTACCTTTCCTGCGGCCCTACAGCGGCAGGATATTGTTCGCGTTGGCCTGCCTGACCATCGCCGCGCTGGCCGCGCTGGCTATGCCGGTCTCCATCCGTCTGGTGGTCGACCACGGCTTTTCCGGCGAAAATGTCAAAACCCTCGATATCTATTTCATCGCACTGCTGATTTTATCGCTGATCTACGCCTTGTCCTCGTCGTTGCGCTATTACACGGTGATGTGGATCGGTGAGCGGGTGGTCGCGGACATCCGCTCCGCCGTCTACGAACACGTCATTCAGATGGACCCGACGTTCTTCGAGGTTACCAAGTCCGGTGAGGTCCTCTCCAGGCTGACCACCGATACGACGCTGGTGCAGTCCGTGGTCGGGGCCGGCGTCTCCATCGCCCTGCGCAGTTCATTCATCCTGGCAGGCAGCCTGATCATGTTGTTCGTCACCAGTTCCCGGCTCAGCATGCTGTTGTTCGGTCTATTGCCCCTGGTCGTGTTACCCGTATGGTTCTACGGAAAGAAAGTAAGAATGCTGTCCCGTGAAACGCAGGACCGGGTGGCGGATTCCAGCGGGATCGCCGGGGAGGTGCTGAACGCGATACACATCGTCCAGGCATTCACCATGGAAGCGTTGCAAAGCCGCCGTTTCAGCGACGCGGTGGAACGTTCCTTCCAGGCGGCGCGGCGGCGTCTTTCCGTCGGCGCGCTGCTGTCCGGCCTCATCGTTCTGACCGCGTTCAGCGCCATCGTCATCGTATTGTGGACCGGCGCCCGTTTCGTCATAGACGGCAGTATCTCCGCCGGCACGCTGGTACAGTTCCTGTTTTATGCGACGCTGGTCGCGGGCAGCACGTCGGCGCTGGGGGAGGTCTGGAGCGACGTACAGCGCGCCGCGGGGGCCATGGAAAGGTTGATGAGTATCCTTGATCAGAGGCCTGCGATCACCAGTTCACGGGAAAGCCGCCCGTTTCCCGGCAGCGGTAATAATCACCTGGCAATTGACAATGTCAGTTTCAGTTACCCCAGCCGTCCGGAGCAGCTCGCGCTGGACGGGTTTTCCCTGGACATCACCCCCGGCGAGACCCTGGCCCTGGTGGGGCCTTCCGGCGCCGGCAAAAGCACGGTGTTCCAGTTATTGCTGCGGTTTTACGATCCCGGCTCCGGCGCCATCCGGCTGGATGGTGTGGATATCCGTGATGCGGACCTGCGCAAGCTGAGGAAACGGATCGGCATCGTGCCCCAGCAAACGGTTTTATTCGCCGGCAGCGTCCTGGAAAATATCCGCTTCGGCAATCCGCAGGCAACGGACGCGGAGGTCGTCAGCGCGGCTGAGGCGGCCCATGCCGATTCGTTCATCGGCCAACTGCCCCAGGGCTACCGGACCCTCCTGGGTGAGAAGGGCGCCCGCTTGTCCGGCGGCCAGCAGCAGCGTATCGCCATCGCCCGGGCGGTGTTGAAAGATCCGCCCATACTACTGCTCGACGAGGCCACCAGTTCGCTGGATGCCGAAAGCGAGAACCTGCTGCAACAGGCACTGCAGGAGCTGATGGTAAACCGGACGGTGGTCGTCATTGCCCATCGCCTGGCCACCGTAAAAAAGGTGGACAGGATCATCGTGATGGACAAGGGCAGGATGGTGGACAGCGGCACCCATGACAGCCTGACGGCCCAGGAAGGCCTCTACGCCCGGCTGGCCGAACTCCAGTTTGACTGACCCCGTAAACCTAATTTGGGACAACCATAAATTAAATTAGTACTAAAATTTATGGTTGTCCTAAATTTACCCTGGCAGGATCAAGCGAGTCTGACTCCATTAATTTCCCCGGCTGTGTCTGGTTCATTCCACGTAGGGAATGAACCGCCCCAGGATGATGACCCCGAGCCAGAACAGTAGAGACAGTGTTGAAACCGTCCTGATATCTGTTCCTGCCTCTCCCCCTTCCGTCTGCACGGAATTTCCGTGCACCTTGATGGCAAAATACAACGCGTTCAACCCGGCCAGGAGGATAAACAGCACTTTTATCCGGAAGGCGATGTTGGGGTAGTAACGAAACGGGTCGCTGAAAAAAAACATGATGCCGGTAACCAGGTTGATGCCGAAACCTGCCAGCGCCAGGGGCAAAAATTTGTATACCGATTCAACGGCGAAGCCGCGGGCGAAACCCAGCAACCTGCAATCCACGACCAGCAACGACCCGATCAACAGCGACAGCCCCATGAAGTGCAGGATCTCGGCCATGGGGAAAAGCCAGGCGGTACCGTGCATCAACTGGCCCAGGGCGGATGTTTCAATGCGCAGCAGGATGTCATACATGCGCTTAAACTCCGTTACCGAACTCGAAGTACGCAATGAGGCGACCCGCGCTAATCGCCCCGGCCCAGAACGCCAGTGAAAATCCCGCTATCAGCTTCGCCCCGGAGGTGATCTCAGGCGAGTCTGCCGGCACTGAAGCGGCTTTATGCAGTTCCTGTGCAATCGCCAGGACTGACACGGCCCCGAGGATGATGAGAGAAATCTTTATCCAGAACACGGGGTGGTAGAAAAACTTGACCGGATCGCCCGTGAACAGCGCAAGGCCGGTCAGAACGTTCAAGGCAAGGCCTGCCCAGGCGATGACGGCCAACCTGGAAAAAAGCGTGACGGGCACACTGCGGGCAAACCCGAGAATGCGGAGATTGATCATGACGACCGTACCAACCACTGCCGCCATGCCCACGGCGTGACACGCCAGGATAATCGGATAACCCCAGATGGACCCCGCCACCCAGGTTCCCAATGCGCTGTCCTGCAGCCAGATTAAGAAGTTCATCATTGCCAAGCCTGTCCGGGACGCGTGACACCCGATGTCGCCGGAATTATCCCCCCCGGAAAAGGATATCCGTTCTACCTGGCGTAGTAGGTTCCCGCCAATGCCAGGGCGACGCTGATTACCAAGCCTGCAAAAGCCTTGAATGCATCCGTTCCGATAAGTTTAAGCGCATCCTTGAGAGGCCGGTTCCCCAGTTGCATCGTCATGGCGATCTCCCGTCCCGCGAGCAGGCCCAGAAACACCCAGGTCGTGCTCATCGGCATGTGGCTCCATTCCTTGAAGACCAGCAGTATCAGGCCGTAGACGAAGTCAACGATGGTGGCCGAACGCACATCGCCGGTCATTGTCTTCCTGGTAACGATCTGCTGGATATGGCCGCCCCGGTGATAATAAATGAAGCCCTGCATCAACAACAGCAACAGGATGGAACCGAGCAGCCAGCTCAGATCGACCTGGCGCGGAGCGAAAACGTATATGTTGGCCAGGTCCTGGATCAACCACTGGCTCCAGAGGAAGGCCGTGGAGGTCCATTGCAACACCACCCAGTGGGTTGCGGTTGCCTCCCTGGAGTTCAGGTTGTTGCTCAGGTAATTGGTCAGTCTGCGTATGGCCCAGTAGAGGAGGATGGCGACGATGAAGGCAACGAAGTAGCCGGATAACGACTTGACCAGCATGGCCTCGATGTTGCGCGGGACAAATACGCTCAGTATCAGGAAGGTGGTACTGACCGGGACCCCGAAACGGGTCAGCACCAGGAGCGTCGCCGGCGCCAGGACGTGCAGCCAGTTCACACCGCCTTCCGGTTCGGGGAAAGCCGTCAGACGGCCGTAAGCCACGTCGCCATCGTTGCTGAACCATCCGTACAGCAGGACCGCGACGAGAATGCTGCTGGAGTAGATCCAGAGAACCCACCAGGGGCGATGGCGGTTGGAGGCGAGGAACGTGCCCAGCGTCTGGATCGAATCGTTGGATACTACCGAGAAAGCCGCCAGGGCAAAGCCCAGGATCATCAGTATTTCTGCCAGAGGCATTATATTGTCCCTGGGTTAGTCCGTGTATTGCACCGGGTTTCTTGTTATTGGTTAAATTAACTTATTGACACAGGCATCCTGCCGTCAAAAATGGGAGTATCATATCAATAAAATCACTCATGCGTACGACAATATGACTTCGGGGATATAACTATGGCAGGAACACGCGCTGTCTCCGGCTGGCGTTCCCGGTTCCCTGAACTCGGGGTTGAGCCGCTCTCTATCGAACCAATCGTATCGGGCGATCTGTTTGAGCTTGAGCGGGAAAGAATTTTCAAGCGGGTATGGCTGAAAGTCGGCTCCGGTAGACGGACTGGCTTTGCGGATCATGCAAGAGTCGCCGCGGCAGCAGTTCGTCATGGATAAATTACCCGCTGACACCAATCCGGAAAGACGCGGTAATTTTTTGTTTGAACTGCCCACCTTCTTTCCCAACTTCATGATACACGTGTACTCCGGCGGCGGCGACCCCGGCATGCTGTATTTCACACACCAGTTCTGGCCGTTGGCGGTGGATAAGACCCTGTGGGAGACCACCCGTTACTGGCGCTCTGCGGCAAACGCGAGCGAATACTTTGCCATCGCCTATGCGAACGCCATCCACAGGAATGCGCACCTGAAAGATACGGCGACCATGGAAGACACCTTCGCGGGCCTGCAATCGGGTGTGCTGGAGCACATGCCGTTGATGGATGACGAAGTCATGCTCCGCCACCAGGACCGGGTCTGGCATGAGTTCATGGGTCTTGGAAAGGAGCGGCCGTGACCGGACGATATCATTTGCCTTCCCGGTTCGCCGAACTCGAATTCCTGGTGGAATGGTGGGCCCTGCCGGCGGAAAGCCAGCGCTCGGCCAAACGCTGGTCGGCTTCCCGGGAAGAGTTTCAGGAACTCTACAATGCCATGGTTCCCCGCATAAATGAAATTCTGGCCTACCTTGATCAATTCCCGCTGGGGGACATGCCGGAAGATGCAACAGTGCTCTTTCACCTGTCGCTGGCGCTGGCCGAAGCCGCGCCCCACGTCGAATTCTACCAAGGCGCGGCAAAAGTTCCACACAGTTTTGACGCCCGGCGCATGCCGGCGACACGGGGGGATGCGCCCGACCCCAATCATGAAATTAGTCCCTCGCAGCTGGCCGGGTTCAAGCCGCTGCCGCCATAACCGGGGCCCTGATCATTCAAGCTGGGGACGTAAACTTCAGGTACTCATGGTTTGAGTAGTTTCGACTATTTCTGGCAGCAGGCAGTGGACTTAATCTGGGGGCTGCCCCTGGTCCTCATGGTTGTTGCCGCGGCGTCGTATTTCGCCTTCCTCAGCCGCCTGCTGCCGTTCCTGCGCCTGCGTCATACCTACGACCTGTTGCGGGGCAGGTACAGCGACCCCGACGACCCCGGAGAGATCCCGCATTTCCAGGCGTTGTCGTCGGCGTTATCCGGCACTATCGGCATGGGCAATATCGCGGGGGTGGCTATCGCCATCAGCATGGGCGGGCCGGGCGCCATTTTCTGGATGTGGGTGGCAGGCCTGCTGGGCATGTGTACCAAGTTCTTCACCTGCACGCTGGCCTGCATGTACCGGAAACAGGATGAAGACGGCATCGCACAGGGCGGCCCCATGTATTTTATCGAAACCGGACTGGCCCCGAATTTCAAACCCCTGGCCCTGATGTTTGCCGTTTGCGGCATGGTGGGCTGTTTACCCCTGTTCCAGGCCAACCAGCTTGCCGGCCTGTTGCAGGCCGAATGGGATGTCGATCGAACGGTTACCGGCCTGATCGCAACGGTTTTTGTGGGCGCCGTGATCCTGGGTGGCATCAAACGGGTTGGCGCGGCGACGTCGCGGCTGGTGCCGGGCATGTTCATTCTTTATTTTTTCTCAAGCATGCTGGTGATCGCCACTCATTACGAGGTGATCCCCGCGTTGTTTGCCGATATCTTCCGGGCGGCATTCGGCGGCCAGGCGATCCTGGGCGGAGCGGCAGGCCTCACGTTCAAGGAAGTTCTGGTGACCGGGATCAAGCGCGCTGTGTTTTCCAACGAGGCAGGAGTCGGCACCGAAGCCATGGCCCACGGCGCGGCCCAGACCAGGGAACCGGTCCGTGAAGGACTGGTCGCCATGCTGGGTCCGTTTATCGACACGGTAATTGTCTGCACCCTCACGGCGCTGGTGATACTCAGCGCCGACGTAACGCCGTCCGGCAACGGCGTTGCGATGACCGCCGATGCCTTTGAACAGACCATGCCCTACCTGGGCAGCGTTGTTCTCCTGGTCACTTTTTCCCTGTTCGCGGTTTCCACGATGATCACGTATTCCTATTACACCGTGAAATGCGCGCGTTACCTGCTGGGCAAGCGCATCGGCAGCCGCTATGTATATGTCTACCTGTTGCTGATCCCCGTTGCCGCGAACTGGAGCCAGGCCACCGCGGTAAATATCATCGATACGGCGTTTGCGTTGATGGTCATTCCGACGCTTACTGCGACAATATTGCTGGCGCCGAAGGTCGTGGAAGAAATGCGGCGTTATTTCAGGGAATTGGGGTGACGCAATGCCGGCGTGAAGCAAAGACCGGATAGCTACCTTTTTCTTGCGTTTCTGTCGTATCATTCATATATTGCCCCTCATTCGGAGAGATGGCCGAGTGGCTTAAGGCGCACGCCTGGAAAGTGTGTATACGTTAATAGCGTATCGAGGGTTCGAATCCCTCTCTCTCCGCCAAAATAATTTGGCCCATACCAGAGATTTCCGGGAGAAAATAACTCTCCTGCATTGCCACGTAGTTAAAACGCATACTTCACCCCTGCCCGGATCTCAAAACGGGAAGCGTCGCCCCGGCGTGATTCGGGCGCAGCGCCGCGTGCCACGTTGCCGGGGAAATTCACCTGGCGCAGGATACCCCAGTCATCGTTCAGCAGGTTGGTCAGGTTATCTATGACCAGAAAAGCCGAGGCCTTGCTTGCGCGAGTCAGTCCCGGGAACTGCTGCTCTATGCGCAGGTCTACCTTCTCCCACCATGAGCCTGCGTTGGCATTGCGCTTGTCACCGGGCGCCAGCACGTTGTTCCTGAAGTCCAGATAAGGCGTAAAGTTATAGGGGTCGATGGTGCCGTCAAAGGCATAGCTGTAAGGCGCGCCTTCATTCATGGCGCCGTATAGCGATATTCTCGTCAGGTTGTCACCAAAAAAAGCCCGTTCCCAACGGGCTGTGGCCGTGATTCTGTGAGTAATATTGTAGTTGGATGTAGACAGCACCTCTTCCTGGGGGTCAAAGAATGCCCGGTTCTGGTAGTTCGAGAAGGCGACGGAACTGGTCATAGGCTGGACGTCCTCGGCATCCGTGTAAGCATAACCCAGCGACCAGTCAAACCCGTTCGCGTAAGCTTTGGAGACGGACAGGAATGCCAGCAGTGAGCGGTTGCCCTTGCTGCTGTTGGTCAGCACAAAACCGGGCTCACGAACGGAAGCATACACCGGATAGCCGGCCTCGGTGGTCCCGACCCTCTCCAGATCGCCGCGTTTGACAATAGCCGTATCCTTGCCGAGGGTGTATAGAAAATCGGTTGTGAGCACATACTCGTCATGCGTATGGAGGGTCGCGCCCAGCGCAAACTTCCACTCCGCAGGCAGGTCAAAACCGGGATCAAGGTAATTGATCTCGAAGTTGTCGCCCGTGCCCCCGGCTACGGCATCGTACAGTTCTGCCGGGATGCCGTAACCCGGGCCTGCCGGCACGCCTTCTTCCAGGCCGGCGTAGTTCACGTCATCGTCAAACAGCGAGCGTGAACCGTCGGTATAACCGAAAGCGCGCCCGCGTTGTCCGAACTGCAGCACGTTGTTGGCGGAATACGTATTCGACAGCCAGACGTTCGGGTTGCCCCCCGAGTACAACCCGGCGCCGCCGCGCACCGTGAGCGCATCGGAGTGCCGCCAGGTGAATGCAAAACGGGGTTGCAGCAACCCTTCGCCATCCAGGTTGGCGCCGTTCGAGAAGCCATAATCGGCAATAAAATCGGCGTTTTCCGCCGGTTCATCGTCCGTGCCGTACCAGTCGTAGCGCAACCCGGCAACGATGGTCAGCGTATCTCCCAGCCTGAACTCATCCTGGGCATAGACCGTGTTCAGCGAATACCCCCATTCGGCTGCGGCATCAGCCGGGTTGTTGGAAGGGGCGTTGTTATAGTAAATCGCATCGGCATAACCGTTGCGGAAATTCTCGATGCCGCTGAAACGGATTTCCGTTTCCGTGTGCTGCACGAACATATTGAAAATATCCAGGGACTCCGTTTCCACGCCCAGGGTAAGTTCGTGTCCATGGAGGTCGTACTTGGCTTTCAAGGCGGCGGTCAGCACGTCGTAATCCAGCTTGTTGGCCTGGCGGCTGTCATCGCCCCCCAGGTACACGTCCACCGCGTCAAGCTCGACGCGGATTTCGCCGAAATCCGTGCCGCCGACGGATATTTGACGGTTATCAAGATCCAGGTACCCCAGGCGTAATTCCGTGGAAAAGTGCTCAGTCCAGTGTGAATATAGCGTCGCTACGTATGAATTCAACTCTGCGCCGCGCTCATACAGGTGATTGGAGAACTCGAACTCGTTGTTGTCGCCATCGGATTGGACGAAGTTATGGCCGTCATTGTAGTTCCAGGCAACGGAGAGGCGTTGGGTATCCGTGATGTTCCAGTCCAGTTTGACCAGCACCTTCTCGTCCGCGTTAGCCATACTGGTCGGGATCGCCCCCGGGTCGTATTGGTAGCGGTTGCGGGCGATAGCATGAATTTCGTCCAGTTCTTCCCGGGTGACGTTAATCTCGTTCACGGCGCCGGAGCCGAGCGGGCCGCGGTCGAACAGGTTGGCGCCTTCCAGTTTTTCGTAGGCGGCAAAGAAAAACAGCCTGTCCCTGATGACAGGGCCGCCTGTATTCACACCGTAACGTTTTTCGTTGTAGTCGCCGGACTTGATCGCATCGCCTTCCAGGGAATCGCCGCGCAGTTCATCGCCGGTGTAATCGAAAAACAGGGAACCGCTGAAGCGGTTGCCGCCGGATTTTGTGACCGCGTTGATATTGCAGGCGGTAAAACCGCCGTACTCGACGTCGAACGGCGCCAATTCGACGGACACCTGGCTTATGGCGTCGTATGAAAAGGGCATCCGCTCGGTAGGATAGCCGTTGGAATTCAGACCGAATGAATCATTCATGCGTACGCCGTCCACGGTCAGGCTGTTGAAGCGTGAATTCTTGCCGCCGCACTGGACGGCATTGATGTCACCCCTGGACTCATCGACATACAGCCGTGCATCCGCTCTCAGGATATCCGTAATGTTCCGGTTTATCGCCGGAGAAGTTTCGAGTTGCTCAAGATCAAACGTTGCATTCGGCCCGACGGCAACAAGGTTCGTAAACGAACTCTCTGCGATGACAAGCACTTCCTCTATTTCATCGGGAGCCAAGAGAGTGAAATTGAGATCAGTCGTCTGACCCAAATTCAACGACAGGTTATCCGTTTTTCTGGCCGAATAACCCGATTTGCTGACCGTAACCGTGTAATTGTTGCCGATGGGAAGGTTACGGATGCTGAACACGCCGTTCTCGTTTGTCGAGACGGATCGGGTAAGACCCGTTTCTTCATTGCGTACAATGACTGTTGAGTCGGAAACGGGTTTGCCGTTCAGGTCAGACACCAGGCCGCGCACGGCAGACGTCGTTTCCTGTGAGAGGACTGAATCGCTCAAGACAGCGATAACTACGGTCACTGTACAAACGATGAATATAGAATTCACAGACATTTTATTTGAGATGAGCAGACAGCCGCGGCGCCACTGTTCGACAATTAGCGGAATGACTGAAGCCCGGATTAATTGAAGTATCCAGGATTTAATATCCGCCTTCAAGTACGCCACCGCCTCTTCAGCTCGGCGAGATATTTTCCCGCTTCTGTATCGGCAAATAAGCCTCCGGGCCGGATACGGGGACGGGGACTACGGGGACGGATTTTAAATCCGTCCCCAACGGTGATTCAGGCCATTGCCGGCCCTTCGTCCATAAGGAAAACAAAATGGGCGTCCAGCAAGTCTGCCATATCAAATTCCTGCAACGTAACCATTCCGCCGCCATCGGCAGACAAATCAATGACTACGCCGGTGTCCTGCTGCCGCATGTCCAGGTCTTCAACAGACTGAATGTCCGCAAACGCGGTGAGGTCAATCCTGTCCTCTCCGTTGCCGAAATCCAGGACGGTGTCATCCCCGCCCCCGGTGGCAATGACGAACACATCATCGCCTTCACCCCCATCCAGCATGTCATCACCGGGACCGCCCCAGAGCCGGTCATCCCCGGGGCCGCCTTCCAGGGTATCATTGCCGATGCCGCCGTACAGCCTGTCGTCGCCGGGACCGCCTATCAGCAAATCATCGCCGCCGCCGGGACCGCCGTATAACTCGTCATCGCCGGCATCACCGTTAATCCGGTTATCCCTTAGGTCGCCTGCCAGTATGTCAGCCAGAGAGGACCCGTGGAGATTCTCTATGTCAGGCACCTCCATGGTCTGTACGGTACCGTCGGAGTCGATATATTCGACCACATCCGTGCCCGCAAAGACATCGCCTTCAGCCTCGCCACCCCTGGCCGTACCGTCGTGCAAACGTACTACCACGCCTTGAGAGAAAAACACGGCTGTAAACAGGAAGGAAGCAGTGTCATTGCCTTCGCCGCCGCGCAGCATATCCGCACCGGGACCGCCGTCCAGCCAGTCATCGCCTTCCCTGCCGTCCAGCTCGTCATCGCCGAGGAAGCCGCCTAACCGGTTGGAGCCATGGGCGCCTGCCAATATGTCATCGTTGGCAGAACCTACCAGGTCTTCGACATCAGGCACTTCTACTTCCACGGTATCTCCCGCAGGGTTCACGTATTCAACCGTTTTCATGCCGGGAAAGGTATCACCCTCGGCGTCGCCGCCCCTGGCAATACCGTTGTGCAAGCGCACTTCCACGGCCTCGTCCGAATGTGCGTAAGAGGCGAGATCATTGCCTTCGCCGCCCCGCAGCACGTCCGCGCCTTCGCGCCCCTCCAGCAGGTCATGGCCTCCCCTGCCGTCCAGCTCGTCATCGCCGTCGTAGCCTCTCAACCGGTTGGAACCCTGGGAACCGATCAGTATGTCATTATGCTTGTAGGAACCATCCAGGTTCTCTATATCGGACACTTCAATCTCCCGGGTTTCTCCTGCAGGGTCCGTATTCTCGATCATCTGCCTGCCGGGAAAGGTATCGCCCTCGGCATGTCCCCCTCGAGCGAAACCCTCCTGCAGGCTTATCTCCACCCCTGCATTCGAATAGAAATATGAGGCGGTGTCAATGCCGTCGCCGCCGATGAGCGCGTCCGCGCCGCCACCGCCAAACAGCCTGTCATTTCCTTCCTTGCCATCCAGCATGTCATTGCCATAGTGACCAAACAACCAGTTGTGGCCGTAAGTGCCGACCAGTATGTCGTCATGGGCTGAACCGAACAGGTCCTCGATATCGAAGATTTCAAACTCCTCTGCCTCCGCGTCATCTGTCCCCTCGATGTAATAAAAGACATAGATATTCTCAACATCGGAGACTGCGCCGCCGTGCGACTCCCTGGCTTCAACCTGCACCTGCCGGTAAGTCGTCGTACCGGCGAATACATCGCCTTCCGCATGGCCGCCACGGGCCGTGCCGTCATCCAGGCGCACCTCCACCCCGGTGTCGGAATACTGGTAGGAAGCAATATCCCAGTTGCTGTCGCCGCCAATGAGAGTATCCGCGCCGGCGCCGCCTTCCAGCCAGTCCCAACCACCCTTGCCGTCCAGTTCGTCGTTACCGGAACCACCCGTGAGCCTGTGGGGAGGGAAGTACTCGTGCTCCTCGGTGCCGGCAAGGCGCAGCGGGTCGGCGTCAACGTCATACAGCGCCACCTGGTAGAGGCCCGAATTGTCCTGGGTCGGGTTGCCCCGGTAGGCGCCGGCGCTGAGGTAATACGTACCCGTGACCTCAGGTGAGAACGCAAACTTCGAATTAACCCTCCCTGCCGCATAGTCCACGTCATCGTGAAAGCCTACCTGCTCCCCTTCGGAGTTGTAAATCCGTAGTACCGTGTCCGTGTCCGCATCAGGTCCAATGCCTTGAAGCATGATGTCATAGGTCTTGCCTGCGAGCAGGTCCACCCTGATCCAGTCTTCATCGAACTTGTCGTCAAGGGTGCCCTGAAACCGCTCGCCCACGGAGAGGGTCAGCGGAGTATCAAGGTTGTCATCCTGTTCGTCAAACACGGTAATTTCATACGTCCCAGTGTTATCCGTTCTCGGATCCGGATAACCGCTGGCGCTGAGGTAATATGTACCGGTGTGTTCCGGGGTAAACTCCAGCATAGAGAACCTGTCCGCGGCTTCCCATTCGATATCGTCATGGGTGGCAATCTCCTCGCCATCGGAGTCGTAAACCGTCAGCACGGTATCTATCACAGCCTCGGGCCCGATGCCGTGCAGCCTGATGTCATAGTTTTTCCCTTCCAGCAGTTCAACCCGGATCCAGTCCTCATCGGACCGATCCGAAAGAACACCTTCAAAACTGTCGCCAACGGATAGTGTGTACACGGTGTCAACGGATGCGGCTGCATCCTGTGACTTGTCTTCTACCAGGTGTGTCATGTTATCTTCTTCGATCAGTGAGGGATCAAAGTTGTTTACATCGAGTCAGAAAGATGATCGTCTAACCTGTTTCACGGCGTAACACTGACCGCATCAAAAAGAAGCCGGTGCGAGAAGCGAGGTCGCACCGGCCAAATCCCTGTCGCGGGTTGGAGAAGGATAACTCTTACAGCCATGATAATTGGCGGCGGGGACAAACCAAGTTGCCCGTGAGGAGAAATGTTTTAATAACATTAAGGCCTGCCCCCGCCAATGAATTCATGTTTGTGTATAAATTTTTAACTGGTTTTCCAGGTCCGTGATGCGGCCCTCCAGTCCTGAAAGGCGGTCCCGGAGGGCAACAATCTCGCTACCAAGCTGAAGTATCCGCCAGCCGATATAGATTGCTACCGCTGCGCCGGTAAGCAGAATTGTGAGCAGCAGGATGATAAATTGCCAGGTCATGCGGGAGACACCAGCGCGCGTAACGCCGCATCTTCGGCAACCCGGTGCGTGTGTCCAAACTGTGTAATCTCCCAATACGCTGTTGTTCTTGCTTCGCAAATCACTGTGCAGGGCAAACCGGCATTTAAAACAGCATCAACGTTGTTATGTGGTTCCATTGAGTGCCCAGTACGCAGCAACAATCATGCCCACAACAACAATGGTACAAATGTACTTGAGTACTCGATTTTTTCTTCTCCTTCTCTCCAAAACTTCTGAATAACGGTTGTAATTTGATTTCCTCATTTGCACACATAAAACATCAATACTTTAAATCCAATCCGGTCGGTGCCACACAGGTCGGTAAGTAATTCCGTCCCCATATGGCCGATATCTGCTCAGTTGCATAGCAGCTGTCTCAAACGTTGTGAAGGAGAATTGCATTTGATTGACTCTAACAGAACAGTCGTGAGATTATTGTGTTACTAACGCGTTAACTTGTGAATATTTTGGGGGATTAGTAAAATAAGTCGACACAGTCGATGACTGTGACACGTGCCCGCACAAGGTTCTGCTACCGTAATCCGACATCAGGACATGTCAGCATACGTGTCTGATCCGCATCTTTGTGCAATGTCCGGAAGGTTAAATGAAAAGTCGCAGTGAAATCACGCAAGAGAACCAGGCGCTACGACAGCGGATATCGCAGTTAAGCTCTGCGATCCTGGGTATTAACGCGAGCCTTGAAGTAGGCATCGTTCTGCAGGAGGCAGTGGACAGCGCCCGCGCACTGACCGGCGCCCGCTATGGCATAATCACCACCATTGGAGATGACGGAGAAATCCAGGACTTCGTCAGTTCCGGCTTCTCCGACGAGGAGCACCGGCAACTCGAACAATGGTCAGACGGTCCGCGCTTATTTGAACATTTTCGCGACCTTCCCGGAGTAGTGAGGCTGGCGGACCTGCCCACCTATGTACGCGGGCTCGGTTACTCGGAGGAGTTGATGCGATCCAAGACCTTCCAGGGCACGCCGATGCGTTACCGGGACGTGCACGTGGGCAACTTCTTTCTCGCCGAGAAGGAAGGCGGGCAGGCATTCACGGACGCGGACGAAGAAGTGCTGGTCCTGTTCGCATCCCAGGCGGCAACAGCCATCGCCAACGCCCGCACGCACCGGGACGAGCAGCGGGCGCGGGCCGACCTCGAAGCCCTGGTGGAAACCTCGCCGGTGGGCGTGGCAGTGTTCGACGCCAGGACCGGCAGGCCGCTATCGCTCAACCGGGAGGCCAACCGGATCGTCGAAGGTCTGCACATGCCGGGCCAGTCCATGGAGGAACTGATTGAGGTAACCACGTGCCGCTTCGCCGACGGGCGCGAGGTCTCGCTCAGCGAGTATCCGAGCGTACAAACGTTGACCACGGCCGAGACCATGCGCGCCGAGGAAGTCGTCCTGTCGGTCCCGGACGGCAGGAGCGTGACCACTTTGCTCAACGTCACGCCGATTCATTCCGCACAGGGCGAAGTCGATTCGGTGGTGGTCACCATGCAGGACCTGGCGCAGTTGGAGGAACTGGACCGGTTGCGGGCGGAGTTCCTGGGCATGGTAAGCCACGAGTTGCGCACGCCGCTCGCCGCCATCAAGGGCTCCACCGCCACCGTGCTGTATGACTCGCCGGCACTGGTCCCGGGCGAGGTGCACCAGTTCTTCCGGATCATCGACGAGCAGGCCAATCTCATGCGCGGCGTGATCAATGATCTCCTGGATGCAAGCCGGATTGACGCGGGTACGTTGTCCATCTCACCCATATCTACCGAGGTGGCCGCGATGATTGACCAGGCCAGAATAGCATTCCAGAGCGGCGCCATCACGCATACCATCCTTATCGACCTGCCGCAGGACCTGCCTCCTGTGCTCGCCGACAGGGAGCGTATCGTGCAGGTGCTGAACAACCTGTTTTCCAATGCCGCCAGGTTCTCTCTCGATTCCTCGCCCATCCGGGTGGCCGCGAAACAGGATGGTTTGCATGTCGCGATCTCGGTCTCGGATGAGGGCGAAGGGATACCGTCGGAGCAACTCCCGCGCCTGTTCCGCAAGTACGCGAGCCTCGGTGAAGGTGACAGGCGGGGAAGCGGCCTGGGGCTCGCCATCTGTAAGGGCCTGGTGGAGGCCCACGGCGGCCGTATATGGGCCACGAGCGGCGGGCCTGACCAGGGCACACAAATCACCTTCACGATTCCGGTAGCCGAGAAAGCTGGCACCATGACCGGTCCCGGCGGCGACCAATCGCGCATGTCTGGGCAGGGAAGCGAGCGGCCGCCCATCCTGGTGGTGGACGACGACCCGCAGATGCTCCGATTCGTGCGTGAAGCACTTACGCGGGCCGGCTATTCCCCGATTGTGACCGGCGACTACCGCGAATTGTCCGGGATCATCCGGGCCGAGAAGCCCCACCTGATCCTGCTTGACCTCCTCCTCTCCGGTACCGACGGCATTGATCTTATGGAAAGCATACCCGAGATCGCCGACCTGCCGGTCATCTTTATCTCTGCCTATGGCAGGGACGAGACCATCGCCAAGGCGTTGGAACGGGGCGCTGTGGACTATATCGTCAAGCCCTTCTCGGCGACGGAATTGACGGCAAGGGTCCGGGCGGCCCTGCGCAGGCGCACCGAGCTGGAACCTTTCGTACTCGGTGATCTCGCCATTCAATACGAGCAGCGGCGGGTGACCATGGCTGCCCGTCCATTGCAACTGACCGCCACCGAATACGAGTTGTTACGCGTGTTCTCGATGAACGTAGGACGGGTTATGACGTATGACTCGCTGATCCGCCAGGTCTGGAACGGGCCTGACTCGGGTGACACGGACCGGGTCCGTACCTTTGTCAAGCAACTGCGCCGCAAGCTCGGTGATGATCCGGCCCGGCCGGTCTACATCCAGAACGTGCATGGGGTCGGGTACCGCATGGCTCAGCCTCGGTCATTGTCACCGGCTTGAAGTTCTGAATGCACATCAGAAAAGAGTAAAAGACCCGTGACAATACGCCGCTCCATACTGGCCGGTACGGTCTGCTTATTAAGCTTTATGACAGGACCGCTTGACGCGCAGGAGGAAAAGACCATCACCGTCGTATCCTGGGGTGGCTCCTATGCGAGGAGTTCCGTCAAGGCCTATCACGAACGTTTTACCGAGGAGACCGGCATCCGTATCAAACTGGATGAATACAACGGCGGGCTCGCCCAGGTCCGCGCCCAGGTTGAGTCCGGCAACGTGAACTGGGACGTGATCGACATGGTAGACGGGGATACCTTGCTGGGTTGTGACGAGGGACTGCTGGAGGCGATGGACTATGGAACTCTCCCCCCGGCGCCGGACGGCACGCCGGCAGCGGATGATTTTATCGCCGGGTATGACATGGAATGCGGCATTGAAAATACCCTGGCCGGTACCATCTATGCTTATAACGAAATGATGCTCCCGGGACGCAAACCCGCCAGCATGGCGGACTTCTTCGATCTTCAGACCTTCCCGGGACGCAGGGGTATGCGCCGGGTGCCGAACGTGAACCTGGAGTTTGCCCTGGTGGCAGATGGGGTGGCGGCAGGCCGGGTATATGACGTTCTGTCGACTCCGGAGGGCATCGACCGCGCCTTCCGAAAACTGGATACGATTAAAAGCGAGGTGATCTGGTGGGAGGCGGGGGCCCAGCCGCCACAGTTGCTGGCCGATGGTGAAGTCGTGATGAGCACGGCCTATAACGGGCGAATTTTCAACGCCTGGGCGCTGGAAAACCAACCGCTGAGGATTGTCTGGGACGGGCAGGTTCAATATAGAAGCTACAAGGTCATCGTTGCGGGCACGCCGAGACTGGAACTTGCCCGGCAATTCGTCGCCTTCGCGACCAGCACGCAGTCCATGGCCAACCTGACCAAATACATCTCCTACGGTCCTCTGCGCCATTCATCCCTGGCGCTGGTGGATACGCACCTTGAAACCGGTATCGATATGGAACAGCACCTGCCCAATGCGCCGCAGAACATGACTAATGCGGTGCTTCGGGATCCCGAATGGTGGGCGGACAATCAGGACGAAATGAACGAGCGTTTCGCTGCCTGGTTAACCAGGTGACAACTGACCCCACTTCATCAAACGGAACTACTCTACACAATTTGCAGTTTCCTCGAAATACTCGCAATTAAACGGACTAAAGGCACGATAGTCTCACAAGATTGATGCCGGGATTGCTTGCGATCCACGCTTCGTTCCTTCATTGAAATCCTGAGCGTTGTTTTCAAACCGCCTTATTTCCCACCCGGTAATAAAGCGTTGCAATTTTTAATGCAATTGATTACATTTTAATTGTGATCAAGACGTGCGATTGCGGGAAATGCCTTCAATCCGGTGTAAACACGGGCTGATACGCGCCCGCGCCTGGCGGGTCAGCGCTTATGTACAAGCAGCCTGTCATACACTTGCCGCGGCCCTCTCTCTGGTCCTGGGAATATCAGCCGTCCATCCGGTCCTCGCGGAATCGCAGGCCCGGGTAGTCTTTCACAATACGAACGATGGCGGCGCCAATCAGCACCACACACCGGCCCCCGGTTTAACCGCTCAATCCCGCCCTCTTCCCGCCGCTCCCGCGAACCTGGTGGCTTATTCAGACATGAATGCGCCGGGCAGGGTCTGGCTGTCCTGGCACTCGCCGCCGCATCCCGCGGGCGCGGGGGCGATCACCCATCACGAGTACCGCTACAAACCGTCCGGGTCCAACCGGATCTGGGAGGATTGGACGGAGATTCCCTTCAGCGCTGCCGGGCATCTGTCCGGGCAACTGCATACGAACCAGTTCACGGTCACCGGACTGAGAAACGGCCTGCCCTACGAGTTCCAGGTGCGGGCGGTGAACAACGACGGGGCAGGCCGGCCTTCCGGCATTGCCGGCGCCGAGGCGGGCGTCCATTTCGGGATCTGCAGCCGGACGCGTGCGCTGCGGGACGCGCTGGTCGACAGAGTCAGCGACCAACAGGATTGCGCGGGTGTGACAGAATTGGATTTGGCCGGGATCACGGGCAGTCTCATAATCAGCAACGCGCCGGTTACCTTGATGACGGGAGATCTCGCCGGCCTCACGTCGCTGGCAACCCTCGACCTGGATGGAAACCCGCTCGGCGAGTTACCGCCGGGTATCTTCGCCGATTTGACGTCGCTGACCCGGCTGATCCTGTCAAACAACCGGCTTTCCGGCCTGCCGCCCGGCGTATTCGACCGGTTGTCTGCGCTGGAGGAACTCCGTTTGGAGGGTAACAACCTGGGCGCTTCCGGCCTGTCGCCGGATCTCTTTGCCGGTTCAGCGGCGCTGCGGAGACTCGATTTGAGGTCAAACCAGCTTTCCGGCCTGC
Source organism: Gammaproteobacteria bacterium (assembly GCA_965243115.1). Classification (GTDB taxonomy): domain Bacteria; phylum Pseudomonadota; class Gammaproteobacteria; order Eutrophobiales; family Eutrophobiaceae; genus JAAXHV01. The sequence goes on from CBDEUD010000003.1 coordinate 1,337,230, forward strand.
CGCCGGGGGTATTTGACGGGCTGCCGGCGCTGGAGGAGCTCCGGCTGGGCGGGAACAGCCTGGCTGAGCTTCCGGCGCGGCTCTTTGCCGGGTTGCCTGCGCTGGAAGTACTGGACTTGAGAGCAAACCGGCTCAGCACGCTGCCGGACGGAATCTTTTCAGGCCTCACGAACCTGCGGGCGCTCTACCTGGGGGGCAATAGCGCCGATCCCATGGTGCTGGCCGTTTCCCTGCAGCTGGATGAACCGGACCGGGTCAGGGCGGCGGCGCCGGCCGGCGCGCCGTTTGACGTCGTGCTGACGTTGAATGTGACGAACGGGAGCCTTGAGGGCGCGGCGGACACGCTTACGCTTCCCACCGGCGCCACCGGGAGCGCGCCGCTGCAGGTAAACCCGGACGTCCGCTCCCTGGACACTACCGTGGCGATCGTTGCACTGCCGTCGCTGCCTGGCGGTCATACGGGCTACCGGCTGGAGCGCGCCGCCGATCAAACCCTGGCAATTCCCTGGGAGGGCAATGCGACGGGGGCGCCGGCGATTTCGGGTACGGCGCGGGTGGGCCGGACGCTGACAGCAGATACCGGCGGCATCCTGGATGCGGACGGCAGGACCCGGGCGGAGCATGGCGCTGCGGGTTTTGCCTACAGCTACCGGTGGATCCGGGTGGACAGCGATGGCGCAAGCAACCCCACCGACGTGGGGCCGGACCGGGACAGTTATACGCTGGCGGCGGCAGATGCGGGCAGCAGGATCAAGGTGCAGGTGAGTTACACCGACGACGCCGGTAATGCCGAGGCGCTGGTCAGCGCCGCCTATCCGCCAAACGGAGCAATCCGGGCGGCCGGCAACGCGACGGGGGCGCCGGCGATATCGGGGCCTGCGCGGGTGGGCGGGACGCTGACCGCGGACACCGACGGCATCCTGGATGCAGACGGCAAGGCCATGGCTGAGAGCGGTGCTGCGGACTTTGCCTACAGCTACCGGTGGGTCCGGGTGGACAGCGACGGTATGGGCAACCCTGCCGGCGTCGGGTCCGACCGGGACAGTTACGTGCTGACGGCGGCGGATGCGGGCAGCAGGATCAAGGTGACGGTGAGTTACACCGACGATGCCGGTAACGCCGAGGCGCTGACCAGCGTCGCCTATCCTCCGAGCGGCGCGATCCGGGCGGCCGGCAATGCGGCGGGAGCGATCAACAACGGCGCCCCGCTGCCTGAGGGCTGGCTGGCGCGCTTCGGCCGCAGCGGCGCCACCCAGGTAACACAGATGCTGGGCGCCCGGTTTGATGAAACAACGGCAGCGACCTCGGAACTGATACTGGGCGGACGGCGGATAAGTTTACCGGGCTGGCAAGCCGGCCGCTGGTCGCTGTGGGGGCAGGGCGCGCTGACGCAGTTTGCCGGCCGGGAAGGCGAGGTGGGGATTGACGGCGACGTGCTGACCGGGCTGATGGGGCTGGATTATACGGTCGACCGCTGGCTGGCCGGCGTTGCGCTGTCCTGGAGTGACGGCGACGGGCGCTACCGTTCGGAGTTGGGCAGCGGTACCGTGGACAGCCACCTGGCCGGGGTGTACCCGTACGGGCGCTATGCGCTGACCGATAAGCTGTCGGTGTGGGGCGCGCTGGGCTACGGCCTGGGCGAGATGCGCCTGCAACGGCCCGGGGACCGGGAGCCTGCGGGGGAGGCGTTGGCGGCCGGCATCCACATGGGCATGGGTGCGACCGGCATCCAGGGCATCGTCTATGCGAGTGAAGCCACGGAACTGGCGGTGAAGTCGGACGTCCTGCTGGTACGCACATCCTCGGAGGCCGTCGAGGGCATGGCCGGGGTGGCAGCCGCCGCTGCGAGCCGCCTGCGGCTGCTGCTGAGCGGCCGCCACCAGCGGGCGCTGGCCAATGATGCGCTGCTCTCGCCTGAGTTCGAACTGGGTCTGCGTTACGATGGCGGCGCTGCCGAGACCGGTTTCGGCCTGGAGCTGGGCGGCGGGCTGCGTTATGCCGACCCGCTGCTGGGGTTGACGCTGGAGACCCGGGCCAAGGGGCTGCTTACCCATGAAGACGGCGGTTATGAAGAATGGGGGTTGTCCGGCAGCGTACAGGTCGACCCCGGCCGGGCCGGCCGCGGGCTCATGCTGCGGCTTGCCTCGGGCTGGGGCAGGACGGCGAGCGGCACGCAGGCGTTATGGGATAGCAAGGGCGCGCGCGGCCTGGCGCCGCAGCAGGGCGGCGCCCCGGGGAGCCGGTTCAGCGCCGAGTGGAGCTATGGGCTGGACCTGCCGTGGCAGCGCGGGCTGTTGACGCCGTACGCCGGCGTTGAGATGGCCGGGCGCAGCCGCCGGTTGCGGCTGGGCTGGCGCTACGAGGTGGGGCAGTGGTTGAGCCTGAGCCTGGACGGTGAGCGCCGCGAGACGCCCCTTGCACGGCCGCAGCACGGCCTGATACTGCGCGCTTCGCTGCCCTGGTGAGAGTAGTGTCTCATGTCTGATGATTATACCCGGGACAGTTCAACCACCGGTGTCCTGCGTGTCGGCGACTCGGCAACCGGCGAGCTTGAGACCGGGGGAGATGTCGACTGGATCAAGGTAAGGCTGCAGGCCGGCAAGACCTACCGCATCGACCTGGAGGGATTGCCGACCCGGGCCGGGACCCTTACTGATCCGAAACTGCTCGGAATCCACGATAGCCGGGAAGCGCTGCTTCCGGATACACAGAACGATGATGGCGGGGTCAGGCTTAACAGCCGCATGTTTTTTACCGCGCACAGGTACGGAGACCATTACATAGCCGTCGGAGCCAGGGGAAACAAGACAGGCACATACAAACTGCTGGTTGAGGAAGTCGGGACGGATGACTACCCGGACGGCGAGAACGGCGCCGTCAGCGCCGGTAGCTGGGTGAGGGGGGAGATCGAGATGCCGGGCGATAAGGACAGTTTCGAGATGAGGCTGGAGGCCGGCAGGACCTACCGCATCGAGACTGATGGATCCCCGATAGCCGGACGGCAGATGACCAGCAGGTTATTCGACCTGCGCGATGAGCAGGGCAACTTTATCAGCGGTTATAACAGGGAAGATTCCAACCGTATATCCTTCAGGCCAGGTGAGGACGGCGTCTACACCATCGGGGTGGGGGGTTCCCCGGACAGCGTGAGAAACACAGGCAGTTACAAACTTTCGGTACGGGATGTCACGCACGCAGATGATAATCCGGTCGGCGCCTACGGCGCGCTGACCATAGGTAATGGGGTTGCCGGAGAGATCGAGAGGCGCGGCGAAAGCGACTGGTTCGTGTTCACGCTGGAGGCAGGTGCGCTGTACCAGGTGGAAGTTCTGGGCAGAGAGACCGGCAAGGGAACCCTCACCGACCCGTTCCTGCACGGCATCTACCTGGGGGACGGTAACGGGGGTTACGGCGAGAGGCTCGCCGACTCCGCCGACAACGACAACGGCGCGGGCCTGGACAGCCTGGTATTGCTGCGCGCGCCGGAATCGGGAGACTACTATATTGCCGTCGGCGCCTATTACACGAGGGGTACCGGAACCTACACGGTATCGGTAACCGAGCTACAGGAACAACGCGCGGACACCGAAACGAACGGCACGGTAGCGGTCGGCAGCAGCGTCATGGGCGCCCTGGAAAGCGGCGCGGACGAGGACTGGTTCGCCGTCGACCTGGAACAGGGAATAGAGTACCGCATCGAGGTCAGGGGCAATACCCGGAATGATTACGGCGGGTCGCTGAATAACCCGAACCTGACCGTCTACGATGCACAAGGCGATGTTCTCTACACGGCTGCCGCGGGGAACGGCAGCGGCAAGCTGGGCTACAACGCGGACCTGGAGTTCAGGGCGGATGTGTCCGGCATCCATTTCATCGGTATCGACGGCGACGGCCGCACGGGGTCCTACACGGTATACGTGAACAGGCTGACGGATGAGTTCGGCGCCACCAGGCTCACCGAGGGCAGGGTGACGGTCGGCGGGTCGAGCACGGGCGACATCGGACGGCCCCGCGACCGTGACTGGTTTGCGGTGGAACTCATCGGCGGCAGGGCGTACCGGGTCGACCTCGAAGGGTCGCCCACCGGGCAAGGCACCCTGGACGATCCGTACCTGCTCGGCATTTACTTTGGCCGGGAACTTTTGCCGGGCACGGCGGACGATGACGGCGGTGCGGGACTCAACAGCCGCGTGGATATCGTGGCGCCGGAGTCGGGCACGTACTACATTTCCGCCGGTGCGTACAGTTCACGCACCGGTTCCTACCGGCTGTCGGTTGAGGAAGTCGGCGATGACCACCCGGCCGCGCCCGATACCGGCGCCGCGTTGGTGGTCGGCGGGTCGGCTGCCGGCATGGTGGACTACGGCGGCGACGTGGACTGGTTCGCCGTCACGCTGGTTGCGGGCCGGCACTACCGGATTGACCTTGAAGGGACTTCAACGGGGCAGGGCGATCTTGAAGATCCCGTGTTGCGCGGTATTTACGACAGCGCCGGCGATCCGGTCGCGGGTGTGGGTGATAACGATGACGGCGGCGCCGGCTACAACAGCCGCCTGGAATTTACCGCGCCGGAATCGGCCGCATACTACATTGCCGCTGCAGCCCACGCGGCACACACCGGTTCCTACCGGCTGTCGGTGGCGGAAGTCGCCGATGACTACCCGGCCTCGCCGGCCACCGGCGCGGTTGTGGCAGTCGGCGCATCGGCCACGGGCGCTATCGAGATGCCGGGCGATGGTGACTGGTTTGCGGTGGAACTTGTCGAAGGCCGGGAGTACCGGATCGACCTGGAAGGCTGGCGCACCAGCGCGGGCACCCTGGAAGACCCGAACCTGCTCGGGGTCTACGATGACGAGGGGATCCTGCTCGCAGGCACGGCCAACGACGACGGTGGTGAAGGACTCAACAGCCGCGCCAGTTTCGAGGCGCCTGGGACGGGTACTTACTATATCGCTGCCGGCGCCTATGACGACTACACCGGCACGTATACCCTGAGTGTCATGGACCTGTTATAGGGCAGCGCCCGGCGTTACGAAGATCGGACTGAACCAGCCTGCCACAGGTTCCTGCCGGTCCAGACCTTTTGCATAGACGCAGGTAATGCCGCCGGGTACCGCGAACAGCCTGACACCATTGATTTCCCTTCCTGAATGCAACAGGTAAAATGGCAGATACACTCGACCATTACAGGTGAATAATGAGAAAGCATCAGTCAGCCAAACTTTTTATCTTCTGTTTCCTGTTTATTCTTTACGGCTGTGAGCCTGCCGAAAATAAAGCGCAACAGCCGGTCTCTCTTGAACGCCAGGTAGCGGGACTCTGGTTCTATACCGGCTTGATTACCGCGGACGGCGAGGACCTGCCGCTGGATGGTATCTTCGTGTTCAGGAACGGCACATTTGTACAATACGCCCAGTACAAGGGTGAACCGGCCCGGGACCAGGGGGCGATGGCCCATGCAGGTCCCTATTCGGAGGGTGACGGTTTCATCCGCCTTACGGCTGAGCAAACCATCAGCACGGCGCCTTCAAAATCTCCTGCACTCACGTACCGGGGGCTCACGGAGCACGAGGTTGACGTCAACCGCGCGGGGAATGAACTGGCGCTGAGTTTCATGCGTAGCGGAACGGTACAAAAATTTGTGCTGGCCGGACCCGGTGAAGGCAAGGTGTACAAGCTGGAAAACGGCGCACTGGCCCTCGTCGACGGCTATCTTATTCTTGTCAGCGGTGATGAACACGCCGTCGAAACCGGTTATGGACGCTATGAAGCGAAAGATGACGCCATCAGGCTCGACCTGGACTACTGGACATCGGCAACCCAGTCATCAGCTGCCAACACGAACCGTACCGTCGTGAACGCTGTCTTTGACGGGCAGGCATTGACCCTCGAGGATGGCCGGCGCTTTCAGGTCCTCAGATAAATCAATGGGGAGGCTACAATGATCCATAAGACAACCGTGGCAGTGGTTTTCATGCTGCTCTTGGCGCCAACGGCGCCGGCAACCCAGTACGAACTGGAAAAGAAGACGTGGAGGGAAGTCGAGACAGCCCTCGGGCAGGGAATCGATACGGCCATCATTACCATCGGTTCGACCGAGCAACACGGCCCGCAGATGGCCCTGGCGGCCGACTCGGCCTCCGGCGACTGCCTGGCGCGTGCGGTGGCGGAACGGGTGGGGCAGGCGCTTATCACGCCCAACATCCGGGTCGGCATCGCTCCCCATCACATGCACTTCCCCGGGACCATCAACGTGCGGAAACAGATACTCAAATCCCTGGTCTACGAATACGTCCACAGTCTCGCCTGGCACGGGTTCCGGCACATCGCCATTATCCCGACCCACGGCACCAACTTTCCCATGGCAGGTGAACTGGAGGAAGAACTGCGCGTGCTCTATCCGCATGTAAACGTTTTTTCCTATTCCGATGCCGGCGCCTACCTTGGGTCGGCGGCGGTTATTACGGAACGCCTGGGCATCGACCCGGCCGCCGCCGGCACTCACGCCGGCTTGTCGGAAACGGCTTTCATGCTGGCCTGCCAGCCGGAACTGGTTGACCTGGAGAGCGCTGAACAGGGTTTCATGGGCGATGCCATGGCGATGGGTGAAAAACTCAACCGGGACGGCACCCACAGCATCTCGCCGATAGGCGTGCTCGGCGACCCGCGCGGCGCGACCGCGGAAGCGGGCAGGGAATACCTGGAAAGCCGGATCAAGCTGCTTGCCGACTACGTCATGGAGCGGCGCCAGGGATGGGCGCCGGAACCCCCGGGCGACCTGCCCTACGGCGGCCTGCCGGAGCCGGAAGGCGACCTGGCCGACGCCATCAAGGCGCGCCGGAACGGAGACTTCGACACGGCCCGGCAATTGTTGGGAGAAAAACAAAAGGAACAGCCCGGCGACCCCGGGGTGCTTCTGGAAATCGCCAGGACCGACACGCTTGAAAACAGGATTGGTTCGGCACGGCAAATCCTGGAGTCGATACTGGTTGACGGCGCCGGTAACGAGGTGCTGGAGGAAGTCCACGACGATCTTGCGCTGATTTCCACCTACCAGGGCAGGTTTTCCGAGGCGGCAGAACACAAGCTGGAAGCGAAACGGCTACGGGGCCTGCGCAACGATCCGGCGGGTGAAGGGCTCAAGCTGTTCTACATCGCTTATTTCCAGGCGGAAACCGGCCGGATCGACGAGGCGATCGAGAGCTATGGGCAGGCGCTGGAACTGGCGCGGGACCCGAGCGCCATAAACCTTGATATCGAGCACCTGGTCGGCCTGGCCCTGGTCAAGAAAGGCCGGTTGCTCGATGCCGCCCAGCGCCTGCGCGTGATCAGCGATTCCGTGAACGAGCCCGAATTCCGCTCTCATATTCGCCGCTTCTACCACCTGAACGGCGAGCTTCTGCTGGCGCGCAACCGGCCCGAAGACGCGCTCATAAACTTCCGGGCTACCCTGAAAATATACGACCATCCGCTGTACCGCGAGAGTATGGCCAGGGCCAGGTGGCAGGCCGGGGACCTGGAGGGCGCGGTTGCGGAACTGGAAACACTGGTGGCCCTTACCGACGCCAGGCTGGACATCCCCATTCATTATGTGAAGGCCCATTACCAGATGGGACGACTGCACGAACAACTGGGTAATCGCGACCAGGCCCGGGACTGGTACCGCCGTTTTCTGCAGTTCTGGGAGGAGAGCGACCTGGATCTCGAGGAAGTCCGGGCGGCGCGGAAAAAACTCGCAGGGTAATTTGCCGATAACCGCTCTGAATTGCGGGAGCAACCGCGGCGCGGCAGGTTACCGCGCGTCACCAGGTTGAAGGCCCTGACGTGATGAACGCAAGAACCTGCATTAAAAATCAGGTGGTTTTGTTCGGTATCCTGCTGGCAGCCGCCGGCAATCCGCTCGCGCAGGAACGGACTCTCGGGCAACCCGGCAACAATCCGGATCGGGTGCAACCGGACGGTGGTAAACATGGGTGGCCGGCCTACGGCGGCGCGCCGGGAGGCGGCCAATACTCTCCGCTCAGCCAGGTCAACCGGCACAACGTCGAAGACCTCGAGCTTGCCTGGGTGTATCACAGTGGTGATGTATCGGACGGTTCGGATGGTACCGCGGTGACCCCCCTGGAAGTAAATCCCATCCTGGCCAATGACAAGCTGTATATCTGCACGCCGTTTAACCGTATCGTCGCGCTGGACCCGGGAACGGGAGCCGAGGCGTGGATCCATGATCCCGGGTTGGACAAGGAAAACACCTATTCAAAAGGCAGTTATTGCAGGGGTGTGGCGTACTGGTCCGAAGGCACAACGGGGAACCGGGAAGACTCTTGCAATAAACGCGTGTTAAGCGGTATCGGCGACGGGCGTCTGATTGCAGTCGATGCGGACACCGGCAGATTGTGCAGTGATTTCGGGAATAACGGCCAGATCGACCTGAACAGGTTTGACAATTACGGCGAGGGGAGTATTTCCCTGACCTCGCCACCGGCAATTTACCGGGATGTCGTAATCGTCGGATCCACAATCCTTGACGGTGAATGGGCGAACGCCCCGGATGGCATAGTCCGGGGGTTTGACGTACGCAGCGGCCGGGAGCTATGGAACTGGAACCCGATACCGGAACACCTGCGCGACACCCTGGGCGCGGCAAACACCTGGGCGCCGCTATCGATCGACAGCAAACGCGGCTGGGTCTTTTTGCCGACCAGCAGCCCCAGCCACGACCCGTATGGACTGTACCGGTCCGAAGCCATCCCCCATGGTAACGCCGTAGTGGCGCTGGACGCCCTGACGGGCGAGGAGATCTGGTCATACCAGACGCTGCACCACGACCTGTGGGACTACGACCTGCCGTCCATGCCGGCCCTGGTAGAGGTGAACCACGACGGCAGCAGGGTGGAGGCTGTCCTGCAGGCGACGAAGACCGGCTACCTGTTTGTCCTGGACCGGTTGACGGGGCGGCCGTTGTTCCCCGTGAAGGAAATGAAGGTGCCGCAATCGGACATCGAGGGCGAGAAATCTTCTCCCACCCAACCGGCGCCGCAAGCGCCGCCGCCGTTTACACCGCAATCCATCAAGGCAGAGGATGCCTGGGGGCTGACCTCCTGGGACAAAAAACAGTGCCGCGGCAAGATCCTGGCATTAAGGAACGAAGGTTTGTTTACACCGCCCAGCGTCAACGGCTCCGTGTTTTATCCCTCCGATTCCGGCGGCAGCAACTGGGGAGGAATCGCCTATGACCCGGAAACCGGCCTGGCAGTCGTTAACTCCACGAATATCCTCAAGTCGCAGGTACTGGTGCCCCGGGATGAATTCGAGGCGTCGGGTTACTCGCAGAGAAAATTCGGCCGCTCAATCGCCCGGATGCCCGGGACGCCGTTCGTATGGGTACGGGATTACCTGGCATCCGGTCTCGGTATCCCCTGTAATCCTCCACCGTGGGGTAACCTGACTGCGATCGATATTTCCACGGGGGAAATACGCTGGCAAATTCCGTTCGGACGCAGGCCGTTCGCATTCGGCCTGTTGCATACCCCGCAAAGCTGGGGTTCGCCCAACCAGGGCGGACCGGTTATTACCGGCGGCGGGCTGATCTTTATCGGGGCAAGCCTGGATAAGCGGTTCCGGGCATACGATCTTCTTTCGGGTGAGGAATTATGGAGTGCGCAGCTCCCCGCGCCCGGTAATGCCACGCCGATGACCTATTTGCATGGAGAGGGCAAGCGGCAATTTATCGTCATTGCGGCGGGCGGATACCCTACCTTTCAAACCGAACTGAGCGATGCCATCGTCGCGTTTACGCTACCCGAACAGGTGCTGCCGTTTTCAGACACGGCGCAGTAATTCCGGCCCGGGCGGCCCGCGGCCATCGCCGCGATCAAGTTTGGCAGTTTATGAATCGATCAATATCCCGCGTGCGCGTTGCAGTTCGGCGAGCGCGTCCCGGGTAAGATCACGGCGCGCGAAGGTCGCTTCCCGGGCGCTGTGTATGATCTCCTCCGCCCTGCGCAGGCTCCCCACCGCGGTCGGATGGAGGTTCACGCCGTCGAGGACGATGATGGCGTCTTCCGTCTCGTAGGCCGCCCGCCGTATCAGCTCGCGCGCCCGCGCTCTTTCCGGGAACCCCTTCTCAAGGCTGGCCTCCAGCAGTTCAGTGGTCTCGCGGATGTTGTCGAGTGCGTTGATGACCCGCAGGAACGCGCCGATGGCGAGGACCTCGCTGGCGGACAGATCAGTCTCGGTCCCGAAGCGTTTGGCCAGCGCGACACCTACTTCGGAGTCCCTGAACGTGTCGAGGTTGTAGATGTCCACCGCTTCTTCGACCGACTGGACGAAGCCGCTGTGGAACAGCGGCCCGGCGTCCGCCGCCTCGACCACCGGCGGGGTATTGAACTGGTGCGTGTCCTTGTAGCCGTCGTCCAGCGGGATGAGTTCGGTCGGCTTGCCCGGCGCGAACTCCTCGCCGGTGGCGTGGACGATGCTGCCGAGATTCACGACACGGCCCTGCGGCAGTACGCTTGCCTGGAGCGAGGACGCGCCGGCATTGATATGGCAGACATTGCAGCGGCCGTTGCTGTTATCCCTGTCGATGAAGAGTTCCTGCCCGCGCAGCGCCAGGTCCCCCTTCAAGGGCAGGGGCAGCGAGAGCTCCTCTTGGCGCCCGAGGCTCAGCATGAACGCTTCGAGTGCGTCCAGTTCCTCGTCGGTGGGAAGACGGAAGTCGACCCCGGGCTCGCGGGCAAGCGTCCTGGGCATGTGCTGGATGATGGCCCCGATGGCGAAAGACCGGAGGCTGCCGTCGCCGGGCGCGCCGTCCCCCGCCCACCCGGTGAGCGGCTCCATGAAATCAAGCTGGTTTTCCATGCCTTCGTGGGGCATGCCCTCCACGCTGGTGCGCACGGAGCGCAGCGAATTCACCGTGCGCATTACGAAATCATTCTCGAGGTCTTCGAAGCCGTCGGGGTTCATCAGCACCAGGCCCCACTCCCGCAGCAGGTCGGCCTTCTCGAAGTTGTCCCTGAATTCAGGCGCGAACTCGTGGATGAAGAGCGGGTCATCGCCGGGCAGCGTGGCGATGAATGCCGGCGTGATGCGCCAGTTGTCCTCGGGGCGGTGGCAGGTCACGCAGGTGCGGCCGTTGCCGCCGAAGGTCTCGTTGAAAAAGATATCCTCGCCCAGCGCCACGAGGTCCGTCTCATCGCCCGAAGGACGCTCAGGGTAGAGCGCGTACAAACACACGAACAGGACAACGGCTACCAGTGTTGGTTTCATGCTTCTCCGGTTATCGAATACTGTTTAAATACCAGCGGATAAAAGTCGCAACCTTTGCCTCATGCATGGAATAGGGGCCCGGCCGGTAACGGCTGGATTGAACCCCCGCATTATTGTCTTCGGTAATCTTCTTGTCCTGCTTTGTCGTTTCATCCCAGACCCAGATGAGATTGTCCGTATCATAGTCCACGCCTTCCCCGGCATCCTTGTGTACCAGCCAACTGAACTGCACATCGGTGTTGACCGCGTCACGGGGCGTGAAGCGCACCATCAGCGCAAAGTCATTGAAGGCCAGGATATAATTGGTCGGGTTGAACACGAAAGCGGTCTCGCCATGGTCGTATTCCCTGAATTTTCCCATCAGTCTTCTGCAGCCGGGGCTGCCGTCCCGCGTCTCCGAGGCAAAGTTCCGGTCATTAATGGGCAGTCTTGATAACTGGGCAAAATCGATGGAATTCTCATCCCGTTCGAATTCAGGCACGGGATGACCCATGGACAGGGTCTTCTCCATCCATTCGTCCAGTATGGGCTGATATTTCTCCAGGGCTTGCGCGGGCCCGGAACCGGGCCCCGCGCCAAGCGCCAGCAGCTGGTCCGGGGGATGTACGCTGCAATATTCCGGGTGCGCCGGGGCGCAGTGGTAGCATTCGAGAAAGTTTTCCACGACGAGTTTCCAGTTGCAGCGGTTCGGGTAGTCCCGCTTTACCGCGATCTTCGCATCCCTGATGCCGTGAAAATCCAGCATTTCATCAAACGGTGCGTACTCCGCGGCAAAGTCCGGCGGTTGATCCTCGGAAAGACACACGAAGATCAGGCCATGGAAGACGGTTACATGGCACTTGTGCAGGTTATGTTTCGACCTGTCGAAATCGGCCGGCATCAACTGCGGCGGCCGCAGTTCTCCGTCCAGGTCGTAGGTCCAGGCATGGTAGGGGCAGGTGAGCAGTCTCTTGTTGCCCTGCTGTTCCAGGCATACACGGGAGCCGCGGTGCCGGCAGACGTTAAAGAAGGCATTGATCCTGTCATCCGCGGCGCGCATGATTATGATGGACTCGTTAGCCACGTTGAACAGGAAATAGTCACCCTTGTCCGGGATGCGTGATGCATGGTCGACCAGGAGCCATCTTCTGAAAACCAGGCGTTCCATGTCGCGCTTGAACAGGTCCGGTGACAGGTAAAACGGCTGCTCCAGGGAATAGCCGTCGCGGTAGCCCGCAATCAACCGATCAATATCGGTTTCCGGCACTGCGTTCATGGCCGCCCGTTCACAACTGTTTTCATGACAACAGATTATCTTCCCCGGGTCGCTGTATTGTCAAATCAAAGCCTTATCTGTATCCTTGGCGTTTCCAGTCCCTGTTTCTCTGTTAAATGATTTCAGTGTCGCTAAGCTGATGGATGACATTACAACACCGGTTGTTGCCGATACGTTAAACCTTGAACCCTACTGGTTGCCTTATACCGCCAACCGCGCCTTCAAGAGTTCCCCGCGCATTATCGATTCGGCGCAGGGGTTTTACTACAGGACCCGGGACGGGCGGACCATTCTGGACTCTTTTTCCGGCCTGTGGAGCACCGGCCTGGGACACTGCCATCCCAGGATCGTCAAGGCGGTGCAGGACCAGGTCGCCAGGCTGGATTATGCCGCAGCTTTCCAGGTGGGGCATACCGGCGCGTTCGAACTGGCGCAAAAGGTCATCGATTTCGCGCCTGAGGGGTTCGACCACGTGTTCTTTACCAACTCGGGTTCGGAATCCGTCGATACCGCCTTGAAGATAGCGCTGGGCTGGCACCGGGTGCGGGGAGAGGGAACCCGGATCAAGCTGATCGGCCGCGAGAGAGGCTATCACGGTGTCAACTTCGGCGGCATGTCGGTGGGTGGTATCCCCGGGAACCGGAAGATGTTCGGTAATGCCATGCTGCCGAACGTGGACCACCTGCCGCACGTCCTTGACCTGGAACATAACGCCTTCAGCAAAGGGCAACCCGCATGGGGCCGGCACCTGGCCGATGAACTGGAACGCATTGTCGCGTTGCATGACGCGGAGAATATTGCTGCAGTGATCGTCGAACCGGTATCCGGGTCCGCCGGGGTGCTGGTTCCTCCCCTGGGTTACCTGGAACGCCTGCGGGAAATCTGCACCCGGCACGGCATACTGCTGATCTTCGATGAGGTGATTACCGCGTTTCACCGCATCGGCACGCCGTTCGGCTGCCAGCGCTTTGGCGTAATGCCGGACATCATCACCACGGCCAAGGGGATCACCAACGGCGTCATTCCCATGGGCGCGGTACTGGTCAGCCGGGAGATTTACCAGAGTTTCATGAACGGCCCCGATTACGCCATCGAATTTTTCCACGGCTATACCTATTCAGGCCATCCGGTCGCCGCCGCCGCCGGCCTGGCGGCGCTTGATATTTATGTTGAGGAAGACATCGGCGCCGGAGTCAAGGAACTTGAGCCGGTGTTTGAGACTGCGCTGCATGGCTTGCGGGACGCACCCCATGTCATAGACATCCGCAATTTCGGCCTGATGGGCGCGATCGAACTCGCCCCGCGCCCGGGCGCGCCCGGCGCCCGCGGAATGGATGCGCACGTGAAATGTTTTGAACAGGGACTGATGGTGCGCCACGGCATGGATACCCTGGCGTTCTCACCTTTTTTGACGTTCACGCCGGACCTGTTGGAGCAGACCTTCGACACGGTGCGCAAGGTCCTGAATACGATTGATTAGGTGTCAGGGACCAGCCCCTGGTCCCTGGACCCCAATCCCTTAACTCATATCCAGTATCTGGCTCGCCGCCCGCGCACCTTCCTCCGCGGCCGTGCCCCAGAGCTGGGCGCCGGTCAGTTCCGAATGGCCGAAGGCAATGCGGCCGTGAGGCGTGCGGATGACGTCGCTGGGCGCCGGCTCGCCGTGTTTGCCGTAGTAGAACCCGGGGGGTGACACCACGTAAGCATGCCCCCAGCGGTTTGAGACGATGCCGGCGATATCGCGTTTGGCGTCGAAACCGTAAGGCGAGAACATCTTCGTGAACTGCTCCCGTACCCCGCGTTCGACATCGGCATAGGACAGGGTAAATAACTGCATGCGGGCTGTGGTCGCCTGCTGCGGCATGGGGATACCGGGATTGCAGAACGAGTTGTACATGGTGAGCACCGTCGGCTTGTCCGGGTCCAGGGGCATGGGCTCCTTGCCGTCGATGATCATCTGCCGGCGCAGGCTGAAGAACCAGCCGTAACCCTCGAACCAGCGTACCGCGGTCGCCCCCAGCTTTTCCAGGAACTTCCAGTTGCGCAGCGCCACGTTGACGGTGTGCATGGGCGCATGGTGGAAGGTGGCCATGGCGTCCTGGTACTCAGGCGGCAGGTCCTTGCACACCAGCCGGTTCACCCACTGGCCGCTGGCCATGACGACGTGTTTCGCCCCGACCTTGTGCAGTTTGCCGTCCCGGTAATAGATCACCGACACGCTGTTGGCGGAATCGGGTGATCCATCGTGCATGACGCCGGCCACGGTGGAGGACAGGCGCATGCGCGTCGGCTGGCCGGCCCGGTCCAGTTCCTGCCAGTTGATATTGTTGAACAGCACCGCGGACAGGGAATTATCCCCCTCGATGGCGCCCGGGATCATGGCCTTGACGAAATGGCGGGCGATGCCCGTGTTGCCGCCCGGGAAACTGGCCAGGTAAACATACTCGGACGGGTCTTCGTAACCGGCATGGCGCTTGTAGGAGATCACGCCTGGTTGCACAAACTCGTAGGCGGAATAGGCGGAGATAACGTCCGCTCCCAGACCGCAACCCATGGCCGCGGTCTGCGGGTTGAGGTAAGGCGCCACGTCTTTTGAAACGCCGACATAGCGCGTCAGGAACTCCTCGTAGGTCATGGTGTCCAGCCAGTGGTGCCAGTCGTCTTTCCGGTACGGCACGTCCTTGTACAGTTCCATCTGCAGCAGGTCGCGCTTCAGGCTGTCCGCTATCGGCGCATCCTTGAAACCGCTGTTCCAGGGGTTCAGCACCATGCCGTGGTTTTCGTAGTAGTGGGCCAGGTCCGCGTGTTCCCAGGCGATGTGCATTGGACTGTACACGTCCTTGGGGATATTCAGGTCCTTTTCCAGGCCTCTCGCGGCCTGGTACTTGAACTCCTGCGGCAGGCCCAGCTTGTCCCAGTAGTCGTGGTGCCAGCCGATGGGCCTGGTGCGGTTGGGCGGGAATACGCTGCCGTTCGACCCCTGGGGCGCCCACAGGTGGACGCCGTCCACTTCAAATTCGTTCTGTTTGGCTTCGCCGCCGAACATGGCATGGTTGTCCAGGATCAATACCGGCGCGTCCGGTCTGTCTTCGTGGTAGCGGTAGGCCGCGGCGAGGCCGGCAAAACCGCCGCCGACCACCACCAGGTCATAGACCTCGCCGGAATCAACCGCGCCCTTGAAGGCTTTCTCGTAGGCGCCGTTGCGGATGCCGTGGCCGTCATTAATTACCTGGTGGGTATTGCCGTTTGCGTCCTTGTAATCGCCGATGCCGCCGGGTCCGGTCCATTCCGGGCCTACGCCGGTCAACGAAACAGGCAGGGTTTGCGCGTTCGCGCTGCGCATCATGCCCGGCGCATTGGCATACAGCAACCCGGCGCCGGCGCCGATCAAGGTGCTGCCGATAAAATCCCGGCGGGTGATATCGGCATCAAAACCCAGCAGTTTATCTTCGCGGGCATTTTTCTTCGGTGTCGTCATGGTATCCCCATCGGAATTCGTGTTGGGGACGGATTTGAAATCCGTCCCCGAAAGTCATTATTTTTGTCAAAAGCGGTAGGAAATATAGCCTCCTGCCCAGCGCGGCGGACCGTAGACCTGCTCGATTATGCCGTCACCCGTCGGCGGCACATCGGGCGGAACGAACAAATCACCCGCAGCGAGGTCCAGCAGGTATAAACGGTGTTTCGCATCCGTGAAGTTCCTGACGAACGCACCCAGTTCCCAGTTATCATCCCCTGTGATGTAGGTAAGGCGGAGATTGCCGATAAAATACGCTTCTTCCTTGGAGGCTGCCGAATTGAATACGTCCAGATATTGATCGTCATTGTAGTTGCCGTCAATCTGGAATGCCAGTTCGCCCCCGGCGAACGGCCAGGTATGACGCGCCAGGAAGTTGATGCTGAACGCCGGCGCGTTGGGCAGTTCGTTATTCTCTATGTGTTGCAACGGCAGCACGATCCCGAAGAAATCCTGTACCGTGGGGACTTCGTCAATCTCCGAGTCCATGAACGAGATACCCGCCACCAGGTCAAGCCGGTCGGCCGGGGACCAGGCCAGCTCTATTTCGCCCCCATAGGCTTCGGCGTCGGTATTGCGGATTTCCGGGAACGCGGCGATCAGGCCGAATGCCTGGTAGTCCTTGTAATCATAATAGAAACCGGTGGCATTCAAACGCATCGCCTGTTCAGGAAAGGTGCGTTTGAACCCGATTTCGTAGGAATACAGGACTTCCTCTTTGTGCTGTAAATCATCAAGAGAGCTGAAGAAAGTCGTGAAGTTGCCGCCCTTGATCCCCCGGTTGAACGCGGCAAAGACCAGCAGGTCGTCGTTGGGCCGCCAGTCCAGTTGCGCCCGTGCGGCCCAGTCATCGTAATCAATCTCGGTAAATTCCGGCGGAATCCAGGCTGTAGCGAAAAATACTTCCCCCGGCGCGACGTAGAAGTCCGGTCCCAGCCAGGCGCCGCCGCCCGCGGCGCTGTTGACCAGGGAGTATTGCTTGTCGTCCATGGAGTAGCGCACGCCGCCGATCAGGGTGACCTGCTCGCTCAGGTCCACTTCAACCTGTCCGAACACCGACCAGTTTTCCGAGTCCAGGTTCCAGTCCGCATCGAGCCGCCCATCAGGTATACCGCTGACAAACGCGCCGCTGACGAAGTCCATGCCGGTGATTTCCAGGTCGAGATAATAGCCGCCCAGTTGCCAGCGGAAGCGGTCGTAGTCGCCGCTGAGGCGCAGTTCCTGGGTAATCTGTTCTGTTTCCGCAACGGGATTGTAGGGGAAGTTCGGAATATAGCCGCCGCCCGCGTCTTCGTAATAATTCTTGTAGATATCCATGTAGTTGGTGATGGAGACCACCTGGAGGTGCTCATTCAGGTCCCAGGTAATCTGGCCGGTAACCGAGGTGACCTCCCGGTCCAGGCTGCCCTCGATACCGTTGGCGTGCTTGTGCACGTCACCGGTAATGGGTGAGGCTTCGGGAGTAGCGCTGTAACCGGTTTCCCGGTCTGCCTTGGAGGCATAAGCTACATAGCCGCCGGTGGGGGCATCGTTGTCCTCCGAGTAATAGACCTTGAGGTCCACCAGCAAGTCCTCGGTGACATCCATCTGCAGGGCGCCCCGGAGCGCAAAACCATCCTTGCCGTTGGTGTCGCGCACACCGGGCGTCACCGATTTCGTATAACCGTCTGCCTGTTCCCAGCGACCCGCAAAACGGCCGCGCAAGTTGGGCGACAGGGCTCCGCCCACGGCGCCTTCGACAAAGAAGTTGTCGTATTCGGCCGCGCCGGCCTTGATATAGCCGTTGGCTTCTTCTTCATCCGGTGCGTTGGTGAAATATTGAATCACGCCACCCGTTGCATTGCGTCCGAACAGCGTCCCCTGGGGGCCGCGCAATACTTCCACCCGGTCCATGTCAAACATCTGCTGGCCGATGCCGTTCATCGAGGCCACGTAGGCATTGTCAAAGTTCACGGCCACGGGTGCTTCCAGCGTGTCGATGAAGTTGTTCTGTGACACGCCGCGGATGTTGAACACGATGATGGAAGGCGTATATGTGAACAACTGCACACCAGGTGATTGCTGCGTGATATCCGTGGTATTGGTCGCGCCGAGGTTGTCCAGTTGTTCGCCGGTAAATGCGGTGACCGAAATTCCCACGTCCTGCAGGTTCTGTTCGCGTTTTTGTGCGGTCACAATAATTTCTTCCAGGACAGCCGCATTAACAATTCCGGAAACTATAAGACCCAGGCTGAGCGCCGGGATGAATGTCCATCGGTAAAGTCGACTTATCAAGCGCATTTTTATTGCCCCCATCGTCATTTAGAAACGAATACGTAAATATGATAATATAAAATTGGTCGAACGACAAATTTTATACGGAACTAAAACTTTTTTCAATTATTTAATGCGAGCCTCGGGTCAGAACTCCAACCGGATCACCACTGACACAGATACTGCGCTCAGCGTTAAAGGCAGGAAACGCGTTTCTGATATCATGGAAGCCTGCAGGACTGTTTTGATCGATAAAGGTTATACGCAATTTTCACTACGCAATGTTGCAAGGGAAGCCGGCATGCATCTCAGCAACCTGCAATACTATTTCCGCACCAGGGAAGAGTTGATCAAGGGACTGATCGATTACAACAGCCAGTCCTACCTTAATAAGTACGCGGAACGGTTTGCAACGCTGCCGTCAGAGCCGCATCCAAGGTTTCACGCGGTCATCGATTACCTCGTTGAAGATATCAAGGACCCGCTGACAAGACGTTTCTTTATCCAGTTCTGGGCCCTGCTTGATGCCTCCGGCGCGCATACGGATCGGTTGTTGAATGACATGTACGCTCCGCATATCCAATCGCTTAATCATCATATTGCGGAATTAAATCCGTTGTTATCTCCCGGGGTGAGGCAGCAACGCGCAGCCATGATTGCCGCCATGATAGAAGGCATGATGCTGATGCTGGAAGAAGCGGATGATGATCTGGAGGATAACGAAGCGGGTATCGAGACGGAGATGCGAAAACAGATTATCCGGATTGCGATGAAATAGGATGGAATAGGGTCGGACCAATATAACTCAATATAACTACAGATAACTATCTGTTTTAACTCAGTTTATTTCCCATACATGGCTATTGCACCCTCTTAAAGTCGCCTTTTTGCTATGATAATGAAGACTGTAAGAGATAAGGTCTTCCTTGATGGCGTTTTCCTCCTGATACGTCACGTCCTGTTTGTGTTGCGCCTTATCTGACAATGATGACTTTATCCTCTCAATAAACCGCTCACTCCCAATTGCGATACTGGTAGACCATTTTTCTTCTCTCCTGGATGGTTCCGCCTGTATTCCCTGCGCAACCTGTTCACGGAGCTGTTGCTGTAAATCTGATAACGTGGAAGCACCATACAATGTCATTAATGTCGGCAGGTCGATAATCCGGTAGCGCAGGGGAGGCGACTGAATTTCCCGATACCCTCCGTGAAGCCAGTATTTTGGATGACGTACCACCCCCGCCCTGACCATGTTGAGGTCAATATAGGTAAGACATTGAAACAGGTGCCCGTCTGGGGCTATGGCCGTGGCATGATAACGGTCTTCCCAGTAGGCTCCCTTACGACCTTTGCGATTGTTATACTCCTGTCCGGTTCGACCTGCGATCAATTGCAGACTCCTGGGAATGACAGACTCACCGGTATCTTTCACCAGTAAGTGGATATGATTTGACGTTACCACGTAATTCAGTACAGATAGTCCATAACGCCGCTTTGCCTGAAACAACCAGTACAACCAACGCTGGCGGTCTTTAGCAAATTTAAGCAGGAATTCTTTCTTATGACACCGGTGAGTGATGTGCCAGATATGGCCCGGCAAAAAGACACGATTAGCTCTGGGCATGACGCTTCCTCCTTAAAGTCCTGTTTTAGTCTATAAAAAACGCGGTTTAACTGCTAATTTGCTTGCCTATCAAGATAGTTTATCTTTATTATCAGTATGTTGTATCAGATCAATCTGGTCCGACCCGATTTCTCGATTTCTATTTCTAGCTAATTATTCATCATCTGGTTCATATACCAGTTGTGATAATGGTTAAGTTGTTCCTCCAGGGGATGGAGCAAGCCGCTGGTAGAGCTTCCGGAGCTTAAACCTTTCTGCAACATGGTGCAGCCGAAGGTATCCTCATCCTGAATCTCTCTCATATACTGGTTAAGTTCTGCAATTATTTCCTTGCTGTCGGGCGTGTCGAACGCCCAGGAGGCAATAGCCTGACCGGTGGCGCCCTGGTTTGAATTGACCGACTCGTGGTGGGTGATGAGGTAAGAACACTGATAATTGTTAACGTACATCATGGGCCCACTGGGATATATACCGACAAAATTATCTTTATCCACCACTTCACCATCTTCCAGCAAGGGAGAGCGTCCAAACGGTTGCAACATAAAATTCTTTATCTCTTCAGGAGCGTCTTCCGCCAACCACATGTTATAGGAACCATAAATTTTGCCCAGGATCATCGGCCGGGTATTCGTCGAAGGCTCGATATCATGAATCCGATGATGGAGCCCAACATGATGATAGCCTTCAAAACCGTTTTCGAAGCCGCATTTGTAGTTCCATGCTGTCTGGTAATTCATAATATCCGTTTGCCTATAACTCGCGAGCTGAAATTTATCAAAGAGCGGGTCAAGCCCTTCAAGTTGCGGCGCCAGGGGTATTGCATCCGCGTCATAATTGATAAAAATAAACCCTTGCCACTCCTCGACTCTGAGGCTGGACAAGGCACATTTTTTCTTGTCGACACCGGGGATGTTCTGCATGGAGATATTTTTCAGCCTGCCATCAAGATCATAAGTCCAACGGTGATAAGGACACATAAACATATTGGTATTGCCACTGCCGTCTTCAACCACCTGCGAATAACGATGCTGGCACACGTTGACCAGGGCGTGTAACTGTTTCTGTTTGTCGCGGACGATGATGATCGACTGGTCCCACATCCTGATTGTGAAGTAATCACCCGGATTTTCGGCATGATCCCAGCGTCCGACAAATAACCAGTTTTTTTTCAGCACATGCTCTACTTCGTGCCGGTAAATCGCTTCGTCCGTATAAAAACGGGCTGGAAGTACATGTTTCACACCGTTAATCCCCTCGCGAATAGAAAGAATCTCTTTTTCGGTAAACATTGGATTCACGCCACTATCTGCCATATCGCTTTCTCCAGCTATGCCGGTTCTCCGTACGTCGCTTTACTGGTAATTACCCAGCTACCATCCACGTTGTGCAAATGAAAATATGTGACAAAATTGAGGCCTTCCAGCGCATCCTCAGCGATTATCGCAGTTGCCATCGTGTCTTTCTGGTCAACGAATATAATTCGACCTGCAAAATCAGGGCTCGATTCTGAAACGGGTGGAACGGTTTTCATGTAATCCACGATGGTTTCAGCGGCAGGAACTATCGAGAAATCAGATCCTTGATGACCACTCATGATTGCTTGTGGATGGAAAGCCTCAGCGACCATATCCCAATCATGTTGCGCGATCCCGTCTATATATTTTTGAATACACGCCTCGATCGCATCCTGATCTCGTGTTCTGGAACTCATTTTATTCCTCCACTTGTTTATTCAAGTTTGTCATATTGATAGCTGCCGGAAGAAAAAATCGACGGGTTTACTGGATAAGCGTCGATGATTAATGTTGCTTTTCATTATATATTAAGTAAATTGGATGCCAATCTTGACAGATTGGACAATATCTAGACTCCAAACCCTAAGAACTACGACAGGATAGGGCGCAGGCAAGGACACCGGTGCTCCTTACAGTGTATATGTTCCGTTTACACTGTAGTGGAATCCCCGTTCATCTGGGCAAGGCTGTTATAAATGACCATCAAATTGAATCCTGTCCTGCTTCCTGATAGCTCATATCATGATCTGTCCTCAACAATTAGTGGTAAAGCCTACCGAATATTCGTGGGAGGCATTCGACCTGAACATGTGGAATCCTCGCCGCGACCAATAATATTTTTACTGGATGGTAACTGGTTGTTTGCTTCCGTGTATGAATATCTACATGTGCTTTCCATCTTTGATTCATCAATTGGCAATCCTTTAGTGGTAGGAATAGGTTATTCCACGGATGAGGTGAATACGCTGCTGCAGTTGCGCAATCACGATTTGGCGCCGTTACCGGGCAATATCAATAATGTCGAACAATTCCTTTCTTTCATTTGTGAGGATATCCTGGCCTTTCTGCAAAATGGGTTGGACATAGTACCCGGCAGATTAATACTGGCAGGTCATTCCTGGGGAGGCTCTTTCCCCTTGTATGCCATGGGGACGGACAAGTCAGTGTTTGACGGTTATCTGGCGAGCAGTCCCTCGATACCAGGCACGGTTATGGAAAAGATAAATGAGCATGTCCAGAATATGCCGCTGATAAAAGAGACTAAATTGTTCACCAGCATGGGCAGTGATGAAGAATTACAATTCCCGGAAGTCGTCGAGGGTTTTCAAGGCCTGATAAAGGCACTGGAACAACATGCACCGGACAACTTGATATACCGTAGCTACTGTTTTGAGGATGAAAATCACAGCAGCATCACGACAACCGCTTTATCAAAGGGTTTACGCTATCTTCTTTAAGTCCTGTTTTAATCCATAAAAAACGCAGTTTAACTGCTTTATAGCCTGATCATTAAAATTATTTTCTCGGATTATCAGCAAGTTGTGTCAGATTGAGCTGGTCTGACCCGCTCATCTCTATCTTCTTTAAGTCCTGTTTTAATCCATAAAAAACGCAGTTTAACTGCTTTATAGCCTGATCATTAAAATTATTTTCTCGGATTATCAGCAAGTTGTGTCAGATTGAGCTGGTCTGACCCGCTCATCTTGTCACGAAACGCGCCGGGCGACAGGTCGTATTGCTGCTTGAAGCGCTTGTTGAAATGCGCGGTGTCCTGGAAGCCCCAGTAAAAGGCAATATCTGAAATCTTCCTGTTTCTCATGTGCGGGTTCGACAGGTCGCGTGCGCAGAGGTCCAGCCGCTGGCGGAAGATATACTGCTTGACCGTGTCATCGTCACCATCGGCATTGAACAGCCAGTGCAGGTAGCGGGAGGACATCCCGCCCGCTTTTGCGATCGTGGCCGGTGACAGGTCCGGGTTGCGGATGTTGGTCTTGATGTAGTCCTTGATATTGCGTAACTGGGTAACCCGTAAAGGTTTTGGATCATCGGCGGTTCCCGGATCCAGCGCATTGACCAGTACGCCGATCGTCGCATCAATCAACGCATAATTATCCTTGCAACCTCCGTCGAATACCGACTGGCGTAATGATTTCACATGGTTGGTCAACAACTGGCCGCTGTTTGACTGCCCGTCCAGGGAATGCCGTATTGAGAACCAGGATCGGGGCAGCCAGGATTGAAAGCGCGGCAGTGGCATCATGATGGATATCTTATGCAGGCGGTTTGTCACCTCAAAAGACATGGGCTTGGTGCTGTCCCATACCAGGAGATCGCCCGGTTTCAACAGGATATCCTCGCCGTTGAAGTTGATATACTCCCGGCCCTCAAGCACGGCCTGGATGGTCAGGGTCTCAAGGCCGTCGGCGCGGATACTGGCGCGGGTGCGGGTTGCCGCGCAAGGGTCACAAATGCATTCAATTACTTTCAGGATTGAATCATCATAGTGCTTGACGTTACTGAAAAAGTCAGGCGCCGCCGGTTTATCCATTTCCCAACGGCCGTAAGCCTCATTCAGAACGCTCGCCCAGGCGTCGTAGCGGTCGCTCTTTGCCAGATCTTTTGTCGTCCAGGTATTGACGAACGATTGTGCAGTATTATCGATCATTACCCCCCAAGTCCCCTGTCTTGCCAGCACATGGCATGGTTGTATCTCTTTGTCAGGCCTGCAGACTTGTATGTTTTCAGCAACATCAGTCAGGAGCTGCTAACTAAAATAATAAAATTTTATCGTAGCGCCGAAGATTACCGATAACCCTAAAGTGTAGCGCGTTTTCACTCAAAACCAAGTTGATTTGCACTAACGGCAAGGATTCAGCCGGTAATTTTCGTCAAAACCTGTCTCTTCCTTACCACTTGCACGTACAGACAGGTACAGTTTCCCCAGGGAACAAGTCATATTTAGCTATATCCGGTACATTCTCATAGCTTAAATACAACAGAAAAACGCTTCACTCATATACATCTATCCTGATGCCTGTATGACAGGACAGGAACCGGATGAAACCAATGTGGTTTACAGAGGGGGACAGCAGATGAACAGATACTTTTCAGACGAGCAGCAATTGGCCGTAGCGATCCCGGGATGGGCAACTCGCTGCAGGATAAGCGTATTTTCAGGTTCCGCTCTCGGAACGGCAATGCTTGCACTGACGCTATTGGCCGCGCCCGCAGGCATGCTGTTGACGAGCCAGGCAGCCATGGCGCAAGGCGATGGGGTGCTGGAGGAGATCATCGTCACCGCCCGGAAACGCGAGGAGAACGTGCTGGAGATACCGGAATCGCTGACGACATTCTCGGGGGATATGGTGGAGAGCGCCAATATCAACGGCCTGGAGGATATCGGACTGCTGGTGCCCAACCTCTGGATGAGCCGGCGCCTGGACGGTTACCCCAACGTTTCCGTGCGCGGCCTGGGGGGATTCGGCAATACCCAGGGGGTCGGGTTTTACCTGGATGACGTGCAGTTGTTCGGGGATGCGTCGTCCCGCTTCGGCAATTTCGAACGGATCGAGGTGTTGAAAGGACCACAGGGCATCCTCTATGGCGGCGCCAACATCGGCGGCGCGGTCAAGTTTGTTACCAAGCGGCCGGACCCCGAAGCCTTTTCGGGCCGGGTCAAGGCGCAGGGCGGCGAGGATAATTACTACGACGGCGAGATCGAGTTGAATGTGCCCCTGGGCAATGACTGGGCAATGACGCTGTTTGGATTTGCCATGACCGATGATTCGTACCTGCACAACCCCAATACCCCGCGCCTGAACGGCGGCGTTCCGGACGTTGATCCCGACGTGGGGCATACTGAAAAATACGGCGTGCGCGGAGCCCTGGCCGGCAGCATCAGTGAACAGCTTTCGCTTTACGCTACCCTGCGTTACAACGAATACGATGGGCCCAACAACATCTGGAACCGGGAGAGGGATGGCAACCTCACCCACTCCAATGTCATCGACACCAGCTACAATGCGGCCCACGAGCGGGAAACCATCTCGGGCAGCATAGAACTGACCTATGACTTCGGCAACTTCGACGCCATATACCTCACCTCGTATACAGACACGGATTCGTACCGGGAGACCGACCTGGATATCGACCAGGAGTTCGTGCTCGACCTGACCCGGTCATGGCCGGTCGAGGTATGGACCCAGGAATTGCGCTTTACCTCCACGGATGACAGCCCCTTGCAATGGCAGGCCGGCGCCTACTACCTGGACTGGAAGAGGCACAAGTTCGGTGAACTTCCGGTTCCCTACGGTTTCTGCTTTTTCCTGGACCCCAGTTGCAACCCCAACCCGGATGATCCGATTCCGTACCCACGCATTGACGAGGATCCACCGGAGGATACGGTGGTGGTGGTAGTCCCGTTCGAGAACCTCCGCGAAGAACGCGAACAGGTGGCCGGTTATGCCAACGTCAGCTACCGGATGAGCAATATTGAGATTGGCGGCGGCGTGCGCGTGGACCACTGGGAATTCGACGCCAACAACCGTGACAGCGGCACCACCGGAAATCAGTCCAATACAGAGGTATTGGGCCGTGCGTCCGTCTCCATGTTCTTTGATGATGATGCGTCCATGGTGTACGCGCTGTTCTCCCAGGGTTTTGAGCCGGGGAGTTTTAATGCGTTCAACCTGGAGGGCCAGAACGCCCTGTTCGACATCGAGCCGGAAGATGCGACACAGATTGAAATCGGCTACAAGGGGAGGTTGGCGGATGACCGCCTGATTTTGACCCTGGCAGGTTTCTATATTGATTACGAGGGCCGGCAGTTCGAACTTCAGACCAAGAACCCCCTGACCGGCGCTGTACTCGAGGGCATCTTCAATATCGGCGATTCCGAAGCGTGGGGTCTGGAGGGTGATGTGGTCTTGTCCATGCACGAGAACTGGACCCTGTCTGCCGGGTTTGGCTATGTGGACTCGGAATGGGACGGCGGTACTCAATTCACGACCCCAACCGATTATCTCTCCGATCTCTCGGGAACGAGACCGCCCAACACGGTTAAATGGAGCGCCACCGCGGCGCTGGACTACGACCAGCAGGTGAGCGATGACATGCGCCTGTTCGGGCGCCTGCAACTGCGCTACAAGGGAGAGGCTTCCACCAATGCCCAGCTCTGGGATTCACCCGGGGATGATTTTCCGTTCTGGACAAACCCCGATTTTACCGTCGTGGACCTGGGCGCCGGGGTGGAGTGGAACAACTGGGAGTTCGGCATTCACGTGGAAAACCTGTTCGACGAGGACTACTATATCGACGTGCAGGAATTTCCGAACTTCGCGGGCAGCAAATTGCCGGGCGCGCCGGGTGCTATCATTATCGGCACCCTGGAACAACCGCGCCGCGTAGTCGGTTCGGTACAGTATCACTTCTGATGGATATGATCCCTGTAAACGTACTCAAGGGTTAAAGCTATGGCACTACCGCAAGACATCAGTCCCGTTAACAGCGAGATCATGGATTCGCTGTGCAAGACCAATGACATGGACTGGATCCCCATGGAAGCGGATCCTGAACGGGGGTTTATGAAGGTCCTGTGGACGGGCGAGGAGACCGGGACCTGGGCCGCGCTGTTCCGCTGGTATAAAGGCTACGTGGCGCCGCCCCACAAGCACCTGAGCCCGGCTCACGTGTACGTCCTTTCGGGCAAACTGCAGGTGCGCGACGGCATACTGGAGGCCGGCGATTACGTGTATGAGCCGAACGGCATGGTCCACGGCGCAACCACGGCGCTGGAGGACACCGATTACCTGTTCATCTGTAACGGGCCGGTGCTGTTCTTCGACGATGACAATTTCACCAGTTACCTGGGTTGGGAAGAACTGCGTCGTATCCAGGATGAATATACAAATAATAAAGGGGAGAATTCCGGCGAAACCAGCGCCAGCATGTGATTCGGGAGAAATCCACCCCGGCATATAACCGGCCGGGGTCCGGGATTCAGTTGATTACATCATTCAGGGTATGATAGAGATAAAATAGACCGGAAAAAGGTATTTATACAATGAGTGGTACCGTTCAAGAAGGCAGCATTACGAAATCTCCCGAGACGGAGGGCTTCGTGTTCAACCAGACCATGGTGCGCATCAAGGAACCCGAGCGCTCCCTGAAATTCTACCGGGATGTCATGGGCATGACCCTGCTCAAGAAACTGGACTTCCCGGAAATGGAATTTTCCCTGTACTTCATGGGTTACGTCAGGCCGGAGGACGGCCCGATACCGGATGATCCGACGGCAAGGACCGAATACACGTTTGAACAGAAAGCATTGCTGGAACTGACCCATAACTGGGGCACGGAGAATGACGAGGCTTTTGATGGTTATCACAATGGCAACAACGACCCGCGTGGTTACGGCCATATCGGAATGTCCGTTCCCGATGTCTACCGCGCCTGTGAGCGCTTCGAGGAACTGGGTGTGGAATTTGTCAAGCGGCCCGATGACGGCAAGATGAAAGGCATCGCGTTTATCAAGGACCCGGACGGGTACTGGATAGAAATACTCGAAGCGAGAGTTTCGGCCGCTTTATGTAACTAGTAAACAATAAACCTGAGTAAGTGAGGAGGCAATAGCATGAATCCAAACAAATATGACCCTGTACCAGGTCGTTCGGTGCAAATTGACGAAGTTGACTGGGTGGATTTTCCGGGACCGCTGAGCCAGGGCGGCATACGCTGGAAACTGTTGAACGTGGCGCCCGAACTGGGTTCCTGGGCGGCCATATACGATTGCCCGAAAGGCTCGTCGTTTGCCAGCCACGTACATATCGGTCCCGGCGAATACTTCCTGACGAAAGGCCACATGGAGGTCAGGGGCGGCGAAGACGAAGGCGGCGTCAGCGTGAAAGCCCCTGCGTACGGCTACGAAGCCTGCCAGGCTTTCCATGGCATGACGAACTTCCTGGAAGACAGCGAGTTCTACATGACGTTTCTCGGTCCCCTGAACTTTGTCGACGATGATGGCAATACCGTGGCACTGGTGACCTGGCAGACCGTCCAGGAAGCCTGGGAAGCAGCGCAGGCAGCGAAAGAAGGCTAAAGGCAGTACCCTGGTTCCCCGTCATCACTGGCATGGTGATGACGGGGGAACATCGTTGAAATCTTCCGGCGAACGCCCGCGCTTCGTCGTTCCCATATCAAACTCTGCCGATTTCTGATTCTCGTGCCTTCCTGATGGCGTCTTTTGACTAATCCCGGTCGTTCCTGGGATATTCGCCGACATTCCCTGCCGCTTAAGATGCGGGTCTGACAGCCATCTCCCATCAGGAACAGAGAACCATGAAAACACACGCCCGGGTAGTAGTCATCGGCGGCGGCGTTGTCGGTGTCAGCACCCTGTATCACCTGGCCCGGAAAGGCTGGGGTGAGGACGTCGTCCTTGTCGAAAAAGCAGAACTGACCTCGGGTTCCACCTGGCATGCTGCCGGGCTTCTGCCGCTGTTCAACATGAGTTACAGCGTCGGCCAGATTCACAAATACTCGGTAAAACTGTACCGGGAACTGGAAGCCGAAACCGGGCAGGAGGTGGGCTTCAAACAGGTCGGAAATATACGCCTGGCCATGAACCGGGAGCGCATGGATGAGTATTACCAGTACGCGGCCACGGCCCGCACCATCGGCGTCAATGTTGAATTCCTCACACCGGGACAGGTAGGCGAGATCTGGCCCCTGTGCAACACGGACGGACTGGTCGGCGCGCTGTTCCATCCGGAAGACGGCTATATCCAGCCTGCCGACCTGACCCAGGCCCTGGCAAAAGGAGCACGGGCGCGGGGCGCGGTTATTTACCGCAATACCATGGTCGACGGGATTGAGCGCACCGCAGCGGGCGAGTGGCGGGTCCGGACCGCAAAAGGCGATATCACTTGCGAGCACGTCGTCACTGCGAGCGGCAACTATGCCCGCCGCACCGGCGCCATGGTGGGCCTGGAAATTCCGGTGATGCCGGTTGAGCATCAATACATCGTGACGGAATCCCATCCTGACCTGGTTGCGCGCCACCAACAAGGCCTGCCTGAAATGGGCGTCCTGCGTGAATCCGACGGTTCCTGGTACCTGCGCGAAGAAAACCAGGGCTTTATCCTCGGGCCTTACGAGAAAGGGGCGCCATGCTGTTACCTGGACGGGCCCGCTGACGGCGCCGAGTACGAGTTATTCCAGGAGGATATCGAGCGTCTGGAACCCCATATCGAGGCGGCCATGAACCGGGTGCCGGCCTTTGCCGATTGCGGCATCAAGCAGGTCTACAACGGCGCCATCGCCTACACCCCGGACGGCAACCCCATCGTCGGACCGGCCTGGGGGCTGAGGAACTTCTGGCTCAATGAAGGCCACAGCTTCGGCATTACCGCGGCCGGCGGCGCCGGCTGGCAACTGGCGGAATGGATTATCGAGGGTGAACCGGGCATCGACATGCTGGGGGTCGAGCCGCGCCGATTCGGCGATTATGTCAGCAGAGATTACCTGATAAAGAAGAACGAAGAAGCCTACTCCCACGTGTTCATCATCCATTACCCGGATGAAGAGCGGCCCGCGGCCCGCCCCCTGAAGACTGCGCCCTGTTATGGGCGCCTGATGGAAATGGGCGCGGTATTCGGCCAGAAATTCGGCTGGGAACGGGCCAACTGGTTTGCCACCGACGGCATGGCGCAGGAGGATCACTGGTCGTTTCGCCGTTCGCGCTGGTTTGAAGGCATCAGAAAGGAGGCGTTGCACCTGAACCGCGCCGTGGGGTTGCTGGACTTGACGGCCTTTGCCAAATGCCGGATATCCGGGCCGGGCGCGGAAGCGTTCCTGGACTACATGGTCGCCAACCGCCTGCCTGCCAGGACAGGCCGTATCCGGCTTTGCCACTCGCTCAACCGTAACGGCGGCATCCATTCTGAATTCACCGTCACCCGCGAGGCGGACGCTTCGTTCTACCTGGTCTCGGCAGGCGCATGGCAGAGACTGGACCACGATTACCTGGGCAGGTTCATGCCCGCCGACGGCTCGGTGAACTATGAACACATTACCGACGATATCGGTGTGTTCGTCGTTGCCGGTCCCCGTTCACGTGCGCTTTTGCAACGCGTATCGAGTGACGATTTTTCCAACGAAGGCTTCCCGTTTCTGAGCGCCAGGCAGGTAGATATCGGCGCAATACCCGTGCATGCCATGCGGGTCAATTACGTAGGTGAACTGGGCTGGGAACTGCACCATCCCATCGAGCGGCAGAACGAGTTGTTCGACGCCTTGTTTGCAGCCGGTGAAGACATTGAACTGCGGCCTTTCGGCATACGGGCGATGGATTCATTACGGCTGGAGAAATCGTACCGCATGGTGGGCACGGAATTATCCATCGAGTATTCCGCCTATGAATCGGCAATGGACCGATTTGTATTCCCGGATAAGGGAGACTTCCTTGGACGGAAAGCATTACTGGCGGGCATGGAGACCGGTCTCAACTACAGGCTTGTTACCCTGGAAGTCCTGGACACTGACGATGCCGATGCGTTGGGCAACAATGCCCTGACCCGGGACGGCGAACTGATCGGGCGCGCCACCAGCGGCGGTTACGGTTTCCGGGTCGACAAATCGCTGGCGCTGGGGATGGTCAGACCGGAATACGCGCAAGCGGGTATCGATATGGAAATCGATATCCTCAACAAAAACTACCGGGCCATCGTGATCCCGGAGAGCCCGTTCGACCCCGGCAACGAACGGTTGCTGGACATCAATGACGCAAATAACTGATCCCATGCGCGCCACAGGCGGCTGTCTTTGCGGTGCCGTGAAATACCGGATCCTGGGTTCTCTCCGGCCTGTTGTATATTGCCATTGTAACCAGTGCCGGAGGACAAGCGGGCATTTTGTCGCCGCTACTGCAACCCGTAAAGAGAACCTGGTGCTGATTTCGGACGAGTATTTAGAGTGGTATCAGTCTTCGGCATCTGCCAAACGGGGCTTCTGCAGGCGTTGTGGTTCGAGTTTATTCTGGTCCCCTGAATCTGGTAGCCATATGTCCGTGATGGCCGGTACCCTGGATCAGTCCACCGGGATTAAGGCGGCGGAACACATATATACTGAATTCAAGGCTGATTATTACGACTTGACAGACGGTTTACCGCAGAGCCAGAGGTGGTTTAATCATAGTGTGCCGGAGTCCGGGGAGTGAATAACGGATCGGAATGACCAGGCAAAAATATTCCATTTTTTCCCTGCTGCGCAACGCCGTCTCTTACAATGAAAACTGGCAACAGGCCTGGCGCAGTCCTGCGCCGCGGAAAAAATATGATGCTATCATCGTCGGCGGTGGCGGCCACGGCCTTGCAACCGCTTATTACCTTGCGAATGAGCACGGCATGCGCAACATCGCCGTGCTGGAGAAGGGCTGGATCGGCGGCGGCAATACCGGGCGGAACACGACCATAGTACGTTCGAATTACCTGTGGACTGAGGCCTCGCTGCTCTACGAGAAGTCGCTGAAGCTATGGGAGGGTTTGAGTCAGGAGTTGAACTACAACGTCATGTTCAGCCAGCGCGGCGTCTATAACCTGGGTCACAGCCTGCAGGACATGCGCGATATCGAAAGGCGGGTCGGCGCCAACCGCCTGGACGGGATCGATGCCGAGGTGGTCACGCCTGAGCAGATCAAGGCCGCCATTCCCATGATCAATACCTCTCCCCGGGCGCGTTATCCGATCCTGGGGGCCTCGCTGCAACGCCGCGCCGGGGTGGCCCGCCACGATGCCGTGGCATGGGGGTTTGCCCGCGCCGCCGACGCCCTGGGCGTCGATATCATCCAGCAGTGCGAAGTAACCGGCATATACCGTGACGGTTCCAGGGTGACCGGCGTCGAGAGCAGCCGTGGACGCATCGAGGCAGACCGGGTTGGCGTCGTCGTCGCCGGCCATGCCAGCGTCCTGGCGCAGATGGCGGGTTTGCGCCTGCCCCTGGAGAGCCACCCGTTGCAGGCATACGTGTCGGAACCCCTGAAACCGGTCCTGGATACCGTGGTCATGTCGAACGCCGTGCATGGCTATATCAGCCAGTCGGACAAGGGCGAACTGGTCGTCGGCGCAGGCATCGATGCCTACACCGGTTACGGCCAGCGCGGCAGTTTCCACACCATAGAACACGCCATGCAGGCCATTATAGAACTGTTCCCCGCCTTCAGCCGGGTGCGCATGCTGCGCCAATGGGGTGGCATCGTCGACGTGTCGCCGGACGCCTGCCCGATCATCGGCAAGACCCCCCTGCAGGGCCTCTATTTCAACTGCGGCTGGGGCACCGGGGGCTTCAAGGCCACGCCCGGTTCCGGCTGGGCGTTTGCCCATACCATCGCCCGGGACGAACCCCATGAACTGAACGCCCCGTTCTCCCTGGAACGTTTTACAACGGGCGCGCTGATAGACGAGCACGGCGCCGCCGCGGTAGCGCACTGAGCGGGAGAGGCAAAGTGTTGCTGATCAAATGTCCCTGGTGCGGTCCGCGTGACGAGAGTGAATTCGGTTACGGCGGCGAAGCTGACATCACCCGGCCTGCAGACCCGGATGCCCTGACCGACGAGGAGTGGGCGGACTACCTGTTCATGCGCAAGAACCCGAGGGGATTGCACCGGGAACAATGGGTGCATGAGCACGGCTGCCGCCGCTGGTTCGTGCTGGAACGGGATACGGTCAGTTATCAGATAACAAAGGAGAGTTTGGGGACGGATTTAAATCCGTCCCCGGAGAGTCACGACCCCGGAGAGTCGCAGGGATGAAGCAGGTTAATCGACGCCCCGAAGGCGGCCGTATCGACCGTTCAAGGCCCCTGACATTCAGGTTTAACGGCCGTACCTTTCAGGGTTATCACGGCGACACCCTGGCCTCGGCCCTGCTGGCTAACGGGATCCGGCTGGTCGGGCGCAGTTTCAAGTACCATCGCCCGCGCGGCATCGTGGGCATAGGTGTGGAAGAGCCCAATGCCATAGTCCAGGCAGGTACCGGCGCCCGTACGGTGCCCGGACTGCGCGCCACCGAAGTGGAACTGTACGAGGGTCTGGTCGCGTCCACGACCAGGGGCTGGCCCGGCCTCGAGACCGACCTGCTGGCGATCAGCGACATCTGCTCCCCCTTGCTGGGCGCGGGATTTTACTACAAGACCTTCATGGCGCCGCGGTTCCTGTGGCGCTGGTATGAACACGTTCTCCGGCGCGCCTCCGGCCAGGGAGTCTCACCACGGGAGGCGGACCCGGATACCTATGAACACATCAACGCACATTGCGACGTGCTGGTGGCAGGCGGCGGACCGGCAGGGCTGATGGCGGCGCTGGCCGCGGCCGGGTGCGGCGCCAGGGTCATCATTGCAGATGAGCAAAGCGAACCCGGCGGCAGCCTGTTGTATGACGGGGCCGGGCTGGACGGCAATTCCGCCGCGCAATGGCTGGACGGGGCAGTGCAGGAACTGGCGGGCCACCCGGAAGTGACCATGCTGACCCGCAGCACGGTGTTCGGTTACTACGATCACAATTTCCTCACCATCCTGCAGCGCAGCGGCGGCCATCCGGGTGAAGCGCGCGCCGGAGAGATACGGCAACGTGTCTGGCGGGTACGCGCCAGGCGCGTCATTCTTGCCCAGGGCAGTCACGAACGGCCTATAGTGTTTCCGAACAATGATCGCCCGGGGGTGATGCTTGCCTCCGCGGTATCCGGCTATATTCGTCGCTACGGCGTATGTCCGGGACGGCGCGGCGTGATTTTCACAAACAACGATGGCGGTTATCATGCGGCACTGGATCTTTTATCGGCAGGCGCCGGCGTCGCAGGCATTGTCGACAGCCGCAGGCAGGGCGCCGGCAGCATAGCCGGGCACCTGTACCAGGCCGGGATTGAGATTTTCCGGGGGCACGTCGTCACCGGCGTGGCGGGAAGAAAAGGCGTGCGTTCGGTACGGGTTGCGCCATTGCCGGCAGACGGCGATAGCACCGCCGCTGCATCCAGGACTCTTGACTGCGACCTGGTTGCCATGTCCGGCGGGTCGAATCCGGCCGTTCACCTGCATTCACAGGCGGGCGGCAGTATTGTCTGGGATCAGGCCCGCAGTTGTTTTGTACCCGGCGCCGTGCGGCAGGAGCATGTGTCGGCGGGCGCATGCAACGGCACCTTTGCGCTGGAAGCCGGCCTGGAGGAAGGGAAACAGGCAGGATTGGATGCGGCGCAGTCCTGCGGGTTTCAACCGGTTCCGCTTCCCGCACCGGAGATTAACCGTATCCACGCCGGCGACACCCTTCCGCAACAACCGTTATGGCGGGTTCCCCTGCCGCAAGCGCCGCAGCGCTGCCCGAAACAGTTTATCGATTACCAGAACGATACGACCGTGGCGGACGTGTACCAGGCCGTGAGTGAAGGCTTTCAGAACGTGGAACACGTCAAACGCTATACCGCGCTGGGTTTCGGCACCGACCAGGGCAAACTGGGGAATATCAACGGCATGGCAATACTGGCGCAGTGTCTGGACAAGCCTGTTGCCGATGTCGGCACGACCACGTTCAGGCCGCCCTACACGGCCGCCAGCTTCGGCGCCTGCGCCGGCGCCGGCGTGGGTGCGCTGTATGACCCGGTGCGCAAGACCGCGCTGCATGACTGGCACGAAGCGGCGGGGGCTGAATTCGAGGTGGTGGGACAATGGTTGCGCCCCTGGTATTTTCCCGGAGAAGGAGAAGACCTGCATGGCGCAGTGGCCCGGGAGTGCCTGGCTGCCCGCAGGTCACTGGCGATCATGGATGCTTCGACCCTGGGCAAGATAGAAGTCCGGGGCCCCGATGCGCAGGTTTTTCTGGACCGCATATATACCCATAATGTCGCCCGCATCAAGGTGGGACGCTGCGCGTACGGCATCATGCTCGGCGAGGACGGCATGGTTATGGATGACGGGGTGACGGCGCGCCTGGGCGAGCATCATTTTTACCTGACGACCACCACGGGCGGCGCCGCCCGCGTACTGGGATGGATGGAACAGTGGTTGCAGACCGAATGGCCTGATTTGAAGGTATACCTGACTTCCGTCACCGAACGCTGGTCTACTATCGTACTGGCAGGCCCTCACAGCAGGAGCCTGTTGCAGGGCATGGAGACCGATATTGACTTCAACCGGGAGGGTTTTCCATTTATGGCGCTGCGCTCCGGATCACTGGAGGGGTGCGCGGTGCGGGTATTGCGCGTGAGTTTCAGTGGTGAACTGGCCTATGAGATCAACGTGGAGAGCGATTTGGCCCCGGCCCTGTGGCAGACTTTGATTGATGCCGGCGAACGTTATGGCATCACTCCTTACGGTACTGAAACCATGCATGTGCTGCGCGCCGAAAAGGGCTTTGTCATCGTCGGCCAGGATACCGACGGTTCCGTAACTCCCCTGGATCTGGGGATGGACTGGCTGCTGTCCCGGGACAAGGACTACCTGGGCAAACGTTCCCTGGACCGGCCCGACTGCCGCAGGCCGGATCGTAAACAACTGGTTGGCCTGTTATGTGAGGAAGGTACGGACGCATTACCGGAAGGTGCGCAACTTGTAGAACATCCCGGCGGAGAACCCCCGGTAGCTAAAATCGGCCACGTCACCTCCAGCTATTACAGCGCCTGCCTCGATCACCCCATAGCCCTGGCGCTGGTCAACGGCGGGCGCGGCCGGGAAGGCGGCGTTATCCATGCCGCGTTGCGCGAGGGACGGCATGTCAGGGTCAGGATAGTCTCCCCGGTGTTCCATGACCCGAAGGGGGAACGCCTGCGTGCCTGATCAGGTGCAGAGACAGCATGCGCTGGTATCTTTTCTCAATGGGAACGGTACACCCGACCCGGATAAGTCTGGCATGCACCTGGAAGTACGACCTCATTATGGTTACCTGAACCTGCGCGGCGATCCCGGTGATGAACGGTTCGTGCAAGCAGTACAACAGACGACCGGACAGTCCCTGCCCATTGTTCCGAATACGTTTGCGGCCGGAGATCACACGATTTTCTGGCTGGGCCCGGATGAATGGCTGCTGGCGACCTCACCCGGGAGGGAAAAAGAAACGGCCGGGCAACTGGAAAAAAGCCTGGAAGGGCAGTGCTATTCACTGGTCGACGTGACCGGCGGCCAGATATTATTCCGCCTGGCGGGCAGTCAGGCGCGGGAGATTCTGGCTAAAGGCTGTACCCTGGACCTTCATCCGCGCAGCTTCAAAGCAGGCCAGTGTGCACAGACCACACTGGCAAAGACGTCCATGCTGATCGCCCTAATCGACGACACGCCTACCTTCGACATCATCGTGCGCCGCAGTTTCGCCGAATATGCGGCCCGCTGGCTGCGGCATAGCGGCAATATCAGGTTTTAGATAAGCGGCATTATCAAGCTGCAGCGCACCATGAAGATATCTTGCGCAATTTCAGCGGGGTGATCGTGACGACAGGTGGATTTAGACGCTGATCCGGGTTATAGTGTCACGGCAGAAAACTCCGCTTAATCAGATATATAGTGCAATCCAGCAAGCGCTACGACAGTTCTTATACGATTGGCCGGGACAACGTCCGCATCCTGAGGATGGAATTGCACAACCCGGTGTTTTTCATCACCGCGATCCTCACCGTGGCGTTTGTAATCGGAACACTGGCGCTGCCGCAGGACGCGAAAGCCGTTCTGGA
Organism: Gammaproteobacteria bacterium; assembly: GCA_965243115.1. Taxonomy (GTDB): domain Bacteria; phylum Pseudomonadota; class Gammaproteobacteria; order Eutrophobiales; family Eutrophobiaceae; genus JAAXHV01. The sequence continues at coordinate 1,374,143 of CBDEUD010000003.1, forward strand.
TGAGGCAAAAAACTGGTCTATCGAAAATTTCGACTGGCTGGTGATAATCTCCGGTAATTTCTTTGTCCTGTTCTGCCTGTTGCTGATAGTCCTGCCGTTCGGGAAGGTGCGCCTGGGTGGTGCGGCGGCGCAGCCGGAGTTTTCCAGGCTGTCCTGGTTTTCCATGTTGTTCGCCGCCGGCATGGGCATCGGCCTGATGTTCTGGTGCGTGGCCGAACCGGTTGCGTACTATACGAACTGGTCGGGAACGCCGTTGAACGTAGAGCCCCGGTCGCCCGAAGCCGCGGCCGCGGCAATGGGGGCGGCGTTATATCATTGGGGGCTGCATCCCTGGGCTATCTTTGCCGTGGTGGGGCTGTCCCTGGCCTTTTTTTCGTTCAACAAGGGCCTGCCGCTGGCGACCCGATCCATCTTCTACCCGTTGTTCGGCGAGCAATGCTGGCGCTGGCCGGGCCATGTCATAGACGTAGTGGCAGTGTTCGCGACCATATTCGGCCTGGCAACCTCACTCGGCCTGGGTGCAAAACAGGCCACGGGTGGGTTGCATTCCGTGTTTGGTGTGGACAACGGTCTGGCGACGCAGTTAATGCTTATCGCCGTGATCACGACAATCGCCATCATTTCGGTCGTACGCGGCCTGGACCGCGGCGTCAGGGTACTGAGCAACTTCAATATCCTGGCCGCCCTGCTGCTACTGGTGTTCGTTATCTGCGCCGGCCCCACCCTGCAGGCCGTGTTCGGCATCGGCAGGAACTTTTCATACTACCTGACGCACTTCCTCCCTTTAAGTGACTGGATAGGCCGTGAAGACGAGGCGTGGTACAAGAGCTGGACCGTGTTTTACTGGGCCTGGTGGATATCCTGGTCGCCTTTTGTCGGCGTATTTATCGCGCGCATCTCCAGGGGCCGTACCATCAGGGAGTTCGTAACGGCCGTGCTGTTGTTGCCGACACTGGTCAGCGCCATCTGGATGTCGGTTTTCGGCGGTATTGCGCTGGACCAGGTGCAGCAGGGTATCGGCGCTCTGGCTGGCGGCATTATCGATCCTTCCCTGGCGCTGTTCCAGATGCTGGAAAACCTGCCGTTTACCATTCTCGCATCCCTGGTGGCCGTGGTCCTGGTATTGACTTTTTTTATCACCTCGGCCGATTCCGGTTCCCTGGTCATAGACATTATCACTGCCGGAGGCAAACTCGATACGCCGCGCTACCAGCGCGCATTCTGGGCCGTCCTGCTGGGGCTTATTGCTGCAGCCTTGCTCATCGGCGGTGGCAGCGATGCCCTTAGCGCGTTACAGGCGGGCACCATCACCATGGCCGTGCCGTTTACCCTGGTACTGCTCCTGTCCTGCCTGTGCCTGGTCCTGGGTCTGTTGTCGGAAGTAAACTAATGATATTCTCTGACGTGCATAACTTGTGGAAATCACGTGAACGCGGATTCGCCATCCTTACAGCCGTCACTGGATAAAAGGGTTTTCCTGCCGACCTTTATCCTGGTCATGCTCATCGGTGCATTGCTGGTCCTGAAACCCGACCACGCCAGGTTGCTTCTCGGCAACGCATTGCAGGTCGTGACCGGCTATTTCGGCTGGTTGTATCTGCTGGTGGGCTTCAGCGCCATCGCGGTGCTTGTCTGGCTGGCGTTCAGCCGTTACGGACGGGTGGTACTGGGCGCTCCCGGCGAGCCCCCCGAGTTTTCGACGCCGAGCTGGATTGCCATGATGTTTACCGTGGGGATAGGCATTGGCCTGACCAACTGGGCATTTGTCGAACCGATCTTTTATCTCCAGTCACCTCCGTTCGGGATCGAGCCCGGTACGCCGGAGGCGGCCGAGTGGGCGCATATGTACGGCCAGTATCACTGGTCGATCGTTCCCTGGGCGATCTACGCGCTGCCGGCGTTGCCGATTGCCTATTCCATGTACGTCCGGAAGCAGCCTTTCTGCAGGATTAGTACCGCCAGCGCAGGATTGCTCGGCAGGCAGAGTGCCAACTGGGTTGGTATCGGAGTCGATGTAATTGTGATTATTGCCATCATCGGGGGTACCGGCACCAGCCTGGGGCTGGGTCTACCCCTGGTTTCCGCGCTTATCGCCGATAGTTTTTCCCTGCAGGATACGCCTGCGTTGCAATTCGGCGTCCTGGTAGTATGGACGGCCGTGTTTGCAACCAGCGTGTACCTGGGGCTGGAGAAGGGTATCCGTATACTCGCCGACACCAACGCAGTGTTCGCTATCCTGTTCCTGATCTTCGTGCTGGTTGTCGGTCCGACCGTATTCATCCTGAGCATGTCCGTGAACAGTTTCGGTCTGATGCTGGACAACCTGTTCCGCATCAGTTTCTGGATGGACCCGGTGGTAAAAAGCGGCTTCCCGGAAGATTGGACGGTGTTCTACTGGGGCTGGTGGATCGCTTATGCGCCGATGGTCGGGTTGTTCGTGGCGCGCATCTCCAGGGGGCGCACCATCAGGGAGGTCATCATCGGCCAGGTGATATGGGGGAGCATCGGTTGCATGGCCTTTTTTGCGATTGGCGGCGGGTATGCCCTGGATATGGAGATGAGTGGAATGCTGGACATATCCTCGGTACTGAACGATTCGGGTATCCCCGCTGCTGTCGTTACCATCGTCGGCAGCCTTCCTGGAGGAGGGTTTACGGTGTTCGTATTTACCCTCCTGTGTATTATTTTCCTCGCCACGACGCTGGATTCTGCCGCTTACGTACTGTCCAGCATGAGCACCAGGAACCTGACCGGTGAGGGGCAACCGCCGCGCTGGAACCGCTTTGCCTGGGCCTTTGCCCTTGCCATAATAGCAGTGGGGTTGATCGCTGCCGGCGGCTTGAAGACCGTGCAGACGTCGACGGTGATTGCCGCATTGCCGTTGATCCCGGTTCTGGTTATCCTGCAGGTTTCCCTGTTCAGGTGGCTGCGCAAGGATTTCGGTGAAACACTCCGATCGGCGAATTTCGCGCTGGAACACCGGCCGGGCGGCATTACGGAGGTACGCGAGGTTTAACCCGAGGCGGTACGATGGTTACGAAACGACCACTCCATTACGGCTTCCTGCTGGTGCCGAACTTTACCCTGATCGCGTTTGCCTCGGCGGTCGAGGCGCTGCGCATGGCAAATTTAACCTCTGAGCAGGAGTTGTACCGCTGGTCCGTTTTGACGCTCGATGATGCGCCCGCGACCTCCAGCGCCGCCCTGCAAATCCATCCCACACTGCCGTTTGACCAGGCAAGAAAGCTTGACATGCTGTTCGTCTGTGCCGGCGTCCATGTCAAGGACTCCTGGAATCCGCCGCTGGGCAGGGCCTTGCGGCGGCTGGCCGGCGGCCTGCCCCTGGGCGCGTTATGCACCGGGACGTACCTGCTTGCAAAATCCGGCCTGCTCAACGATCACCGCTGCACGATTCACTGGGAAAACATTGGCAGTCTGCGCGAGGAATTTCCCCAACTGAAAGTGACCGATGAACTGTTCGAGATCGACCGTCACCGTTATACCTGTGCCGGCGGCACCGCGCCCCTGGACCTGATGTTGTTCCTGGTTCGAAGGGATTACAACCGCGAGGTCGCTTCCGCCATCTCCGAGCAGTTCACCATCGACCGCATCAGGGAACTCGGCGAACCCCAGTATATATCGGTACGCAGCCAGGCCCCCGGCGCGCCGGATTACCTGAATGAAGCCGTGCTGCTCATGCGCAACAACATTTCCGAGCCCTTGTTCGTAGAGGAGATTGCCAGCTATCTCAATGTATCGACGCGGCAACTGGAACGTGCATTCCAGCATTATTTCCACTACTCTCCGAGCCAGTATTACCTGAGGCTTCGACTGATCGCGGCGCGCAATCTCCTGCGCCATACCGGCACGACCGTACGCGGGATAGCCATAGAAACCGGCTTCAAATCCCTGCAGCATTTCAGCAAGTGTTACCACGAGCACTTCAAGCTCCGGCCTACCCAGGAGCGCGCCAGGTATTCGGAGGTCAGTTGAATGAATTTTGAGGTAGTCATCACATGTGCCGTAACCGGCGCCGGCGATACGGTCGGGAAGCATCCCGAAATCCCGGTCACTCCTGAGCAGATTGCCGGGGCTGCTATCGATGCCGCCAGGGCCGGGGCGGCCATAGTCCACTGTCATGTGCGCGACCCCGAAACGGGCAAGGGGGCGCGGGACGTCGCGCTGTACCGGGAAACGGTCGACCGCATTCGCTCTGCGGAAACCGACGTAGTGATCAACCTGACCGCGGGGATGGGCGGAGACCTCTTCATCGGGCCGGACGATGCACCGACGGATTTCGGGGAAGATACCGACCTGGTCGGGGCAACGGATCGCTTGCCGCACGTGGAAGAGTTGCTGCCGGAGATCTGCTCGCTGGATTGCGGGTCGCTCAATTTCGGGGACGGGAGTCTCGTTTATGTATCCACGCCGGATATGCTGCGCCGGGGAGCGCAACGGATCCGGGAACTGGGCGTAAAACCGGAACTGGAAATCTTCGATACGGGCAATCTCAGTTTTGCGCTGCAGTTGCTCAAGGAGGACCTGCTGGAACAACCGCCGCTGTTCCAGCTTTGCCACGGTATTCCCTGGGGCGCGCCGGCTGATGTGGGCGTGCTCAAATCCTCGGTCGACCAGTTGCCGCCTGACGCCAACTGGACTGCGTTCGCATTGGGGCGTTACCAGATGGCGTTTGCCGCCCAGGCCGTGATACTCGGCGGTAATGTACGCGTGGGTCTGGAAGATAACCTGTACCTGGAAAAAGGCGTGTTTGCCAGCAATGCGCAACTGGTGGAACGGGCGCGCAACATCATCGAACTGATGGGCGCCCGCGTACTGGGTCCCGATGAGACCCGCGCGAAATTCGGTCTGACCAGACGTGGTTGATGAACTTCCCGCAAATTATGCCATCTGCTTACAACTTAAGGGCCTGCTCCAGCAGTTGTAAACAGGGGGCTGCGCAAGCAAGAGGCCGGTATCTGGTGCAGTCCGGCTGATACCCGATGGCGCAGGAAATTAAAACAGTAGCCGTAATCGGTACCGGAGTGATCGGTGCGGGTTGGGCCGCACGCATGCTGGCGCATGGCCTTGACGTGGTTGCCTGGGACCCAGCTCCGGACTGGCAGAACAGGCTGGAGGCCGCGCTGGAGAATGCCTGGCCGGCATTAGACAAACTTGGTCTTTTCCCCGGAGCCGGCCTGGAACGGCTAAGCTATGCCGAATCGATGGAGGCAGCCTGCACGGATGCCGATTTCATCCAGGAAAGCGCGCCTGAGCAACTGGAATTAAAACGCAACCTGGTCACGGCAATTGACGCCTGCGCCGGCGCACATGTTGTCATCGCATCCAGTACTTCAGGGTTGCTTCCATCAGAATTCCAGACTGACTGCACCCGGCCGGAACGGGTCATCGTCGGTCATCCGTTCAACCCGGTATACCTGCTGCCGCTGGTGGAGGTGCTGGGTGGCAGGAAAACCGCGCCTGGGGCTGTTGACCTTGCTGTCGCATTCTACACCGATCTGGGCATGCGCCCGTTACGGGTGCGTAACGAAATAGAAGGGTTCCTTTCCGATCGGCTGCAGGAGGCCCTGTGGCGGGAGATCCTGCACCTGGTCAACGACGATATAGCCAGCACCGGGGAGCTTGATGCAGCCATTACCTACGGCCCGGGCCTGCGCTGGGCCTTTCTGGGCACCTGCCTGGCTTACCACATGGCCGGCGGCGACGGGGGCATGCGCGACTTTATGAAACAGTTCGGGCCGGCGCTGAAATTACCCTGGACAAGACTGGAAGCGCCTGAACTGACCGATGAATTGATAGACAAGATGGTTGCCGGAACCCGGCAACAGGCCGCGGGCCGGACAGTGAAGGAACTGGAGCGGTTACGCGACGACTGCCTGATCGCCGTCATGAAGGCGTTACAACAATATGAGGAGGACGCCGGCAAGCTGCTCGCGCACTAACACGCTCACCGCCTCTTCCAAACCGGTTTACTCTTCTCGGCAAACAACCTAATTCAGGACAACCATAAATTAAAAATTTATGGTTGTCCTGAATTTACTTCCCCTTCCACACCGGTTTGCGCTTCTCGGTAAAGGCACGGGTGCCTTCCTGCATGTCTTCGCTGGCGTTCAGCGTGTTAACGGCAGGCACGCCCTTTTCGTTCACTAGTCGCAAGGCTTCCTGTTCCTTGAGGGTCTCGGTCACGCGAATGGTTTCCTTGATGGCGGCAAACACCAGCGGCGGGCCGGCGGCCAGCAGTTCTGCGGTTTCCCGCGCCCGGTCCATCAGTTGTCCGGCGGGCAACGCTTCATTGACCAGTCCCCAGCGCACGGCTTCCTCTGCTTCCACCCAGCGTCCGGTCAACAGCATGTCCATGGCAACATGGTACGGGATGCGGCGCGGCAGTTTTACGGTGGCGGCGTCGGCGAGCACGCCGACGTTGATCTCGGGCAACGCGAAGCGGGCGTGTTCGGCGGCGTAAATGATGTCGCAGGAGAGGGCCAGCTCAAAGCCGCCGCCTACGGCCATGCCGTTGACCGCGGCGATTACCGGCTTGTTGAGACCGGGCAGTTCCTGCAGGCCGCCGAAACCACCTGCGCCGTAGTCCGCATCCGGCGGTTCGCCCTCGGCCGCGGCCTTCAGGTCCCAGCCGGCCGAGAAAAAACGCTCGCCCGCCGCGGTGAGGATTGCCACGCGCAGTTCCGGGTCGTCGCGAAACCCGGAGAACACCTCGCCCATGAGTTTGCTGGTGGCGGCGTCAATGGCATTCGCCTTGGGCCGGTCCAGTGTGACTTCAAGAACCGCGCCGTTACGCCTTGTGTGGATGGGGTTATCGGTCATGTTCGCCGCTCACTGCATATCGTTCAAGCACCCAGCGGCCGCAGCAGGTCGCGGGCGATAATATGGCGCTGGATTTCGCTGGTGCCGTCCCAGATCCGCTCAACCCGGGCATCACGCCAGAAGCGCTCTATAGGCAGGTCGTCCATCAGACCCATACCGCCGAATATCTGGACAGCCTCATCCGTTACCCGTCCCAGCATTTCCGAAGCATAGAGTTTTGCCTGCGCGATGTGGCGGTTGGCATCCAGTTCCTGGTCGATACGCCATGCCGCTGCGAGTGTCAACCAGTCTGCCGCATCGATCCAGGTAAGCATGTCGGCGAGTTTGAAGGAGATGCCCTGGAACCTGCCGATAGGCTGGCCGAACTGGCGGCGATTGGCGGCCCAGTCCACACAGAGATCGAAACAGCGGCGCGCCCGGCCGACACACATGGCGGCAACGGTGAGCCGGGTAGCGGCAAGCCAGGAGTTGGCCAGGTCAAAACCGGCGCCTTCCTCGCCGAGTACCCGGGAGGCAGGCACGCGGCAGTCGTCGAAGGTCAGGGTCGTATTATGATAGCCGCGGTGGGAGACGGAATTGTAGCCTGGCCTTATCTCGAATCCCGGGGTGTCACGGTCAACCAGGAAACAGGTGATGCGTTTCCTGGAACCTGCTTCCGTTTCGTCCTGTCCCGTTGCCGCGAACGTGATTACGAAATCGGCAACATCTCCGTGGCTGATGAAATGCTTTGTGCCGTTTATCACGTAGTCATCGCCGTCGCGGCGGGCAAAGGCCTTCATCCCGCGCAGGTCGGAGCCTGCGTCGGGTTCACTCATGGCCAGGGCGTCGATCTTCTCGCCGCGTACGCAAGGTGTCAGGTACTGTTCGCGTTGCCCGGCATTGCCTGCGCAGAGTATGTTGGATGGTCTGCCCCAGAATACCGACAGCGCCATGGAGGCGCGCCCGAGTTCCCGTTCAAGCAGGGTGAAGGTCAGGGTATCGAGGCCGCCCCCACCGAATTGATTCGGGATATTCGGGGCGTAGAAACCGAGCTCAAGGACCTTGTCCTGGATCTCCCGTCCCAGTGCCCTGGGTACCTGCCCGGTTCGCTCAACTTCGTCTTCCAGCGGATAAAACTCCTTCTCGACGAAGTCCCGCACGGTGTCCACCACCAGTTGTTGTTCATGTGTCAAACCGAATTCCATCGCATCCCCGTAAAGTTGTAACCGGATAAACCAGTCTCACATCGTCTTCTGTGCGATCAGTTCATAACCGCCTTCGGAAATCATGTGGGCTGCCTGCCTGATACTGCGCGCCCTGGTATTTTTTCCCAGTGAGCGGCGCAGGGTGACGCCGAACACTTCCCAGTTTGTCCGGAAGAAACCTGGGTCCGGTTCCGTCAGTTCCGGCCGCTCAGACCGGGCAGCAAGCGACCCGAGCCTCCTGCGGTCGAGCGTGATGCCGCTGGAAGCTGCGTTGGTCGCAGTGAACCCGTCATTCAGCGTAATCGTCACCTTCAAGGTCCAGGATTTTTTTCAGGTCGCTGAAGTGACGCTCTGCCTGGTCCGGATAATCCTCCAGTTCCCGTGCGGTTTTCACGGCTGTTTCAGCGGGTATCACCCTCAACTCCTGACCGGTCTGCAACGCCTTGATATAGGTCTCGGCAGCCCGTTCGAAGTAATAGAGCCGGTTGAATGTATCGGCAACGCCGTCGCCGATGACCAGGATTCCGTGGTTGCCCATAATCATGACTTTCTTGTCCGGGTCCCGGAGCAGCGCGGCACAGCGTTTCCCTTCCTCTTCGAAGGCCAGACCGCCGAAATCCTCGTCAATCACGTAGCGATTGTAGAACGTCGCGGTGTTCTGGTCGATCGGCGGCAACGTGCTGTCGGCAAGGCTGCTCAGCACGGTCCCGTAGGTGGAGTGCGTATGCATGATGCAGCGGGCATGGGGGCAGTAGCGATGGATTGGCCCATGCAGTCCCCAGGCGGTCGGGTCCGGGGCGCCGGGCCGGTCAAGGACGCCGGGATCATCCGCGTCCAGCAGTAACAGATCGCTCGCCTTGATGAGGGAAAAATGGCGCTGGTCGGGATTGATCAGGAAGCGTTTTCCGGAACTGTCCACGGCCAGTGAGAAATGGTTGGCGACGGCTTCATGCATATTCAATCTCACCGACCAGCGGAATGCCGCGGCAAGGTCGGCGCGTTCCTGCCGGAACTGCAGTTCCGGCAAGTTCGTCAACGTATCGGTCCGGGTAACCATGTTTGCACCATCGTCATAATATTCTAGTACTCTTTCCAGAAACGTAATATAGAAGAATCAACAGCAACTGTTCAGGCAGATTTGCAGACCAGACGACGCGACTTTACGCGCAGGCGACACGTTAAAATCCACACCGATCGGACGTGAGTGACATGTTTTAAAATCCGCGCAGGCCGTGGCTCGTGGTCACAGCCGCCGGACATATACGCCGGATTTCATCCTTGACCGGGGAATGAGATGCAGGATAAACAAGACTGGTTCAAATGTGATATTGACCGGAACACGCTGAAAACCTTGTCCAGGCGGGCAGACGGCCCCGGCATCCTGCAATTCGGGACCTACTTTACTGTCCTGATCGGACTGGCCGCGACGCTGGTTTACACCTGGGGTACCTGGTGGGCAGTCGCAGTGATGCTGTTGTACAGCGCGGTGTGGTCCTTTGCCAATGCGGCAGGACACGAAGCCTGCCACGGCACGCCGTTCAGGAGCCATACGTTGAACCAGGCCCTGCTTTATGTTTGCAGCTGGATGCTGAGTTGGGAACCGGTATCGTTGAAGTGGGTGCACGCCAGGCACCACACCTATACCTCCGAGGTCGGCAATGATGCGGAATACCTGCTGCCCAACCCGGTCCGCTGGGCGGATATCCTGAGCCTGGCCGGCGGCTGGAACCAGGTATGGCACTATAATAAAGAGCTGGTGCAACTGACCTTCGGGTATGCGAATTACTTCATCAGGGAATCCGTGCCTGCCTCCGAATTGGCGGTCGTTTTCCGTAATGCCCGGCTGTTTCTGTCGAGCTATGTCGTCATTATCGGCTGCTGCGCGTGGCTGCAGACGTGGTTGCCGGTCTGCCTGCTGTTGCTGCCCCGGGCAATCGGCGCGCCTGTGCACGGAATTTTGCGCATCACCCAGCATGGCGCCCTGGCGACCGGCGTCAAGGATCACCGTCTGACGACCCGGACCATGTACCTGAATCCGCTGCTGCGGTTTTTCTATTGCAATATGAACTATCATGTTGAACATCACATATTCCCCATGGTGCCGTTCCACGCCCTGAAAGCGCTGCATGAGCGCGTCAAGGACCAGATGCCCGTGCCGAGCAAAGGGGTTACCGGCGCCATGGCGGAAGTGTTTGCAACCAAAGCCAGGCAGAAAACAGATCCCTGGTATGTCTATCAACCGGTATTTAAGGGGTCAGGGGCTAGGGATTAGGCCCCCAGCCTCTAGCTCCTGATTTTTTAGCTTAACATGTGGAACTGTAATGGCTGACAACTGGATACCGGTATGTGCTCTCCGGGATATTGACGAAGAGGACGTAGTGCGGTTTGATTATGGAGAGAAAACCTTTGCAATATACAGAACTCCCGGCGGTAAAGTTTTTGCTACCGATGGTTTGTGTACCCATGAACAGCAGCACCTTGCGGAAGGGTTTGTCATCGACGACATCATCGAATGCCCGTTGCACCAGGGGCGGTTTCATATCCCGACCGGCAAGGCCAGGGGCGCGCCGGTCTGTATTGACCTGAAAACCTATCCGGCGCGGGTGGTTGAGGGTGAGATCCATATACTGATCAGTGATCATCTCTCATAGGCATCGTTTCATATTCTTCGCCGTACCGAGGACGGCAACCCATGCCATACGCCAGGCCCTCAGACCGTGCCTGGGTACAGGTGACTGGGAACAGCAGGCGCTGTTCGGCAAACAGGTTATCCCGGTGCCGGATATCGCCTCCGTCGGGCACGGCCATGTTTCCTTCCAGCAGGCAAGGGCGTGCCTGCCGGCTGAGACCGTATCGTCTTATTTCAAATTCGGCTTCGTCAGGAATCCCTTCGATAGATTTGTTTCCGCCTGTTTTTTCCTGAACCGGCGCAACACCGGGTTTGCCGGAAATGAGATTGAATTCATGCGCCGGGCCATCAGCAATACGCGCTTTCGGCAGCGCGTCCTGGCAAGACCCCAATACCGACTGCTCACGGATGAGCGTGATATTTCTATGATGGACTACCTGGGCCGTTATGAAACTTTGCAGCAGTCGTTTGATGAGATCTGCCTCCGGATCGGCCTTGCTCCAACGGGATTGTCAATGAAGAACCCGTCCCGGCACCGGCATTACGACTGTTATTACGACGAGACCCTGAAATCATCGGTTGCGGAATTTTACCGGAAGGATTTCGAGCTTTTCGGATATGATGCGGAGAAAATTATCGCCGACCCATTGACAAGCAGTGAGAACAGGCCGGGTACGCCATGAAACTAGCGAAACCCTTCATCCGCCTCCCGCTGGCGTTTGATGCAACCCGCCTGGCGCAGGAAGCCGCGCAACTGGAACCGGCTGCCTGGAGGCCGCACCCGTTGGGACTCAAGGGGAATTCGGCCGTTGCGCTCATATCCCGGGCGGGCGGGGAAAACGACGAATTCGGAGGACGCATGGCGGCTACACCCAATCTTGCCCGGTGCCCCTACCATGGGCAGGTGATGGCGAGTTTCGGCGAAGTGCTGGCGCGTTCCCGCCTGATGAAACTGGACCCCGGCTGCGAGGTGCAGTACCACGTCGATTTCAATTACCACTGGTATACCCGGACACGCATACACATACCGATCTCGACCAACCCCGCAGTCATGTTTTACTGCGGCGATGAAAAAGTCCACATGCAGGCGGGCGAATGCTGGATATTCGATAACTGGCGCCGGCACAACGTCATCAATGCAGGCTCACAGGAGCGTATTCACCTGGTCATAGACCTGGCCGGTTCCTCGCGTTTCTGGCAGATGGTCAGGCGCTCGGTGCAGACCGGTCCGGCGCAGTACGGCGCGGATGACAAACAGGTTGAATTCGTACCGTTCGAGCCGGGCCGGCGGGCTGACATCCGCACCGAGAATTACAATATCACGCCGGTCATGGCGCCGGGGGAAATCGATGCGCTGGTGGACGGACTGGTGCGTGAATTCGAGGATCATCCCCATAATGATCCTGACCTGGTCGAACGTTACAGGTGCACGTTGAACGACTTCGCCAGCGACTGGCGCGAGACCTGGCACCGCTACGGCATGGGCAAACAGGGATTACCCCGTTACCGGCGCCTGATAGACCGGGTGAAAAGCGAATTACACCCTGACCGGCGGGCCCTGCTGATCTCCGCAAACGATATCGGCGTGAACCCGGTCATCATACAGCGCATACTGCGCGCCGCCCTCGCGCCTGATGTCTACGATCAATTTTTGCGGCCAGAGTAAAAACTCGTATATTTGGGGTCAGAGTAAAAACTCATATCTGTACTTGTCCAGACTATCCCGAACATCATTATGAGTTTTTACTCTGACCCCAAATATGCAAATATACGGGGGAGCGACAATGAATAAAGTCAATTTTACCGCCATGGACCACGGCACCCGGGAGGATTACGACCTGGTTTTTGCCCATGATGACGAAAACGCAGCAGGCCAGGCAGGGCGGGTGATTGGCTGGCTGCGCGCCATGGAAGGTGCTTCCCCGTACCGGATCAGCCGCCTTGAACACTGCCTGCAGACCGCCACCCGGGCGGAGCGGGACGGCGCCGATGAGGAAACCGTGGTATGCGCCCTGCTGCACGACCTCGGCGACGTGCTCGGTCCATATAACCACTCGCAACTCGCCGCGGCCGTGCTGCGCCCCTACGTCAGTGAAAAAAATTACTGGATCGTCAAGCACCACGGGTTGTTCCAGGGCTATTACTGGATGGAGCATTACGGGCAGGATAAAAATGCACGTGACCGCTACAAGGACCATCCCTGGTACCAGGACTGCATCGATTTCTGCGCCAACTGGGATCAGTGCTCGTTTGACCCCGACTACCAATCGAAACCCCTGGAATACTTTATCCCCATGGTGAAACGGCTGTTCGCGCGCAAGCCGAATACGTTTGTTTGAGACCTGAGACTTTCGGGGACGGACTTCAAGTCCGTCCCACCATAACCCATTCCTGCGCATCAGGGTCATTCATACCGGGTTGCGCCCAATTTGCTTAGTTGAACCGGGATTGACTAACTCATACTGACCAGCACGTCGCCCCCCAGCGAACGGATAAACCGTTCCAGGGTGGCAGCCTTGGTGCCATGGCGCGGGTCAAGGATGCGGCGCACTTCGCTTTCCTTCAGGTCCAGGGCTTCGGCAATCGCCACCTTGGTCTGTCCGGATTCGCGGAATTTGGTGTAAGCCGCCGCTTTCAGCGCAGTGGTCACCGGCACCGAAACCAACCGTTGTCAAATGTTTTTTCGGTAGCTGGGGATCGGGCCAACATAACTTTTTAATTATGCTGAATATATGATTTAACCTTTTATTCCGGCTTTAGATGACATTTTTAGCAGGGAAAACAGCAGGTTAAAATAAGCAATCGTTCAGGCTTGCGCCGCAATAACGAACAATAGAGAGCCGTAATGGCAGACATAGACATGCTACTCCGTTATGGAGGAAACTCCCCTCTCAATCGTCTATTCTTCAGATAAACCCGGTATCCTTAAAGGGAGCGGATGACTAAACAGACTGAACTGGGAACGCTTTACCTGTCTTTCAGGAATGCCCTGATCCGCGCCATCTCCCATATCGTGCCGCCCCGGGATATTGAGGATATCGTTCAGGAAGCCTATGTCAGGGTCTGTCAGGTTGAACAGAAGGAAACCATAAAATACCCGCGCTCCTTCCTGCTTAAAACGGCTAAAAACCTTGCCTTGGATTATGTAAAAAGCGCGGGTAACAGGCTTAATCTGTCCATTGACGAGAATGATCTGGAACAGGCGGCCAGAGGGGAGGAAGAGCGCAACGAAACATATCGCAACGCTATAGCAAAAGAAGAATTTGCGCAGTTTTGTGAAGCGGTACGTCATCTGCCGGCCCAGTGCCGCCGGGCTTTTATTCTCAAGAAAGTCTACGGTTTTTCTCAACGGGAGATTGCGGAATACATGAGCATCAGTGAAAGCACCGTAGAGAAGCACATCGCTAACGGGATAAAACGCTGTAGTTATTACATGACACATGCCTCCAGACAACCCGGTCCGGAGGCTAAGAATATCCGGAGAATAACCAGAGGAGGTGGCTCGTGAACAAGATTCACGAATTCCCCAACCAGGATGAGATCCATACCGAGGCGAGCGGATGGCTGGCGAAGCTGGATAGGGGCTTGTCCGCTGATGAGCGGGTGGCGCTGCAGCAATGGCTGGTCGAAAGCAAGGAGAACCGCGAGACATTGTTCAATATGGCCGGACTCTGGGACAAAATGGATTCCCTGTCCCGCTTATCGGACCTGTTCCCCGATGTATCCAGAGAGCGCCACACTGCCTGGCGTTTTAGCCTGGCCGTTGCAACCGCTCTGCTGTTTCTGGGAGTCGTGATATTCTGGGGTCTGCCCGAATATACGGACCATCCCGGCTCCGGGTCGCCCCATGTCATGGCTGACCGTTCTCAAACCCCACCCGGAGCTTTCGACGATATCTATGAGACCTCAATTGGCGAACACTCTTCCGTGAACCTGCCTGACGGCACGGAGGTGGTGCTGAACACGAACAGTCACATCCGGGTCAATTACACGGACACGGAACGTTTTATACTGCTGTCCCGTGGTGAGGCTCATTTCAGTGTAGCCGATGATAGTAGCCGACCGCTGACCGTACATGCCGGCAACCGGTTTATCCGGGCCGTAGGGACGGCGTTCAACGTGGAAATAGGCAGGGACAATATCGTTGAAATAATAGTCACTGAAGGCAAAGTCCTTATCGTCAAGCAAACGGCTTTGGGCAGCGCAGGTATTCCGTTAAACAAAATCAGGATAGCCCAGGACGCGCCGGTCGTCTCCGAAGGGGAGGCGGCTATCCTGGATTCCACGGACGCCAGAATAAGGAAAATTGCGCCGGAAGAAGTCGCTGTCGATCTGTCCTGGCGCGAAGGAAATCTCATCTTTCAGGGGGAAACGCTGGAACAGGCCATTGATGAAATAAGCAGGTACACCTCTGTGGAGTTTGAAATACTGGATGACAGAATCAGGACCGTGCGGGTTGCGGGCCTGTTCAGGGCCGGTGATATCAATGGCCTGCTGCTGACCTTACAGGAAAACTTCCAGATTCCCTCACAACGAGTGGGTACGGAGCGTGTCTTGCTGGGCGTAAGATAATCCTTTTCACCCCTGTTTCAAGACATCGGGTTCCTGAAAAGTAATCTCAAAAATGTCCCTATCCCTATGGAGGAAAACTCTCCCCGGTTCGTCTCTTGAACGTGCAGGGAAATTCCCGATGTGCCGGGATGACAAAATGACATATTTTCCCCGCCTTGGTCGCGGCTTTCTGCTGATGCTGTTTTTGGCAGTGATTGCCCAAAGCGTCCAGGCAGACCAGAAAATACATTTCAACATCCCACAGCAACGGGCGGATCTGTCGCTGACGACATTTGCAAAACAGGCCGGGTTGACGTTGATAGTTCCTTTTGACTTGGTCAAAACGAGAATCACCAACAAATTGGTGGGCGAGTACCGGATTGATGAAGCTATTCAAATTCTTCTTCACGGAACCGGTTTGGAAGCTGATGTTGGCGGCGACAACCAGTTGAGGATTTCAGTCGGTCAACCTTTGGGAGAGAGACAGAACATGAACGATAAGGCTACCGGGACAGTCGGAATTCTGGCCTTGCTCACATCGCTGTTTGCTGCTGCGCCTTCCATCGCAAACGATGCAACAAGCGGGCCTGGTATCCTGGAAGAAATCGTGGTAACTGCGCAGAAACGTGAACAGAACCTGCAGGATGTCGGCATTTCCATCACCGCATTCGGATGGGAGCAACTCCAGGAGTTGAACCTGAATAACAGCAATGAACTGGTTTACCTTACACCGGGCCTGGCGCTGGGAAATCCCGGGGGCGAGGGCAACATCACCTCCCTGTCCCTACGCGGCATCGGCCAGGGGGATTTCGCGGATCATCAGGAGTCCCCCGTCGCGGTGTACCAGGATGAAGTGTATGACGCTTACATGGGCGCAACCAACACCACGTTATTCGACCAGGAGCGTATTGAAATCCTGCGCGGTCCCCAGGGGACCCTGTTCGGCCGCAACGCAACCGGCGGATTGGTCCACTATATTTCCAGGAAACCGGCGGACGAGTTCGAGGCCTACGGCAATGTCTCTTACGCCGAATACGACCACGTTCGTTTTGAAGGCGCCGTCGGCGGCCCCCTCGCAGATAACCTGCAAGCCAGGGTTTCCGGCTTCGTCAACAACCACGATACGTTTGTGGATAACATCGGCACGGGAAAAGACGGCAACGAGGCCGACACCTGGGCAGTGCGGGGGCAGGTGTTGTTCAGTCCGACCGATAACCTGGATATTTTATTCAGGCTGGAATACTACGACACGGAAATTACCCAGTGGTACTACGAAACGGCGCCGGCAACCGTGAATGAACTCGGCGAGGCAATCCTCGTTACCCCGCCTCCCGGCAGCGAAATTCTGGATGGCGACCCGTTCCAGGTCAATAACGATGGCGCCGTGGGCTTGGTTGCTGCCCGGGGCGCTTCACCGGAGGGTCTGCGGCGCGACGGCTATAAGGGCGCCCTGCGGTTTGACCTGGATTTGAATGACAGCATAACCATTACGTCCGTCACCGGGTTGAGCGAACAGAACAAGTTTTTCAACCAGGAATCCGATGGCATCCCTGCATCCATCGTCACATTTGCAACCGATACCAACGCACAGCAGTTCAGCCAGGAGTTGAGGATTGCAAGCGAGCAGGACCGGCTGCGCTGGGTTGCGGGCCTGTATTACCTGACCTACGATTCCGATATAGTGCTTGACGTCGGATTTTTTGCGCCCAGCGCATTCTTTTCCGACCAGGTTGTCAAGACTGATAACTGGAGTGTATTCGGCCAGGTCGAATGGGATTTCGCTCCTGACCTGACTGTTATAGCGGGTCTGCGTTATCTCAACGAAGACAAGGAAATTTATGCAAGCGGCAGCCTGGCGGGGTTTATCGCCGGCTTGCCGATCCCGCGTATTTCCTCTACGTTTAATCCCGATAACTCACCGCTGGCGAGTCTCAAAGAGGATGACATCGCGGGGAAAATTCAACTGAACTGGCAACCGGCCGATGATTTGCTGTTCTATGCCACAGTCTCGCGCGGGGTAAAAGCCGGCGGTTTCAACGCAACGTTCGGCGCGCCGGGGATTACCTCCAGCACTACGCCATACGGCAAGGAAACACCGATCACCTACGAGGCCGGCTTCAAATCGACCCTGATGAACGGCCGCGCCCAGTGGAATACCTCGGTTTATTATTACGATTATCAGGATTACCAGGCGTTTGCTTACGTGGCCCTGTCGCAACTGGTATTCAATACGGATGCCGAGGTGTACGGCGTGGATTCCAACCTGTTGATTTCCCCCTTTGACGGCCTTGAACTGAATTTCGGTATCAACATCATGGATACCGAGGCTGAAGATGTTACCAATCCCAGGGGCTTTGTTGCCGATCGCGGATTGCCCTATGCCCCTGACGTTCAGGTGAACGGCCTGGCGCGTTACAGTTGGCCTGTATGGAACGGGACTATGTCGGTGCAGGGTGATTTCAATTACACAAGCAAAAATTCATTTACCATTTTCAATGATCCGGCGACCTCTATCGGGGATTATATCGTCGGAAATGCCCGGCTATCCTGGACCGGCGCCGATAATCGCTGGGGAGCAGCCGTATTTGTAAAGAATATTGCCGATAAGGAATACATAACCTATATTTCAAACAACTCCGGGTTTCCGCCGTTTATCGCCCACGTACAACGTTTCTACGCTCGGCCGCGCTGGGTAGGAGGGCAGCTAACGTTCCGCTGGAATTAAGTCACATCGAGGACGGACTTAAGTCCGTCCCCTGATACCCAAAATAACTCATCCAGGGTTCGAGCACCGGCAGCACCGGCTGCATTTCATCAAGATAGCGTTGCCAGCGGTTCGTTGCTTCCGAATAAAGGGGCTGGGTAACCTGGTTGTAGCTTGCGGTGCCGATGAAAGACCGGTCTCGAGCGGTTCGTTCATGCTCCAGTATGTCCGAATTCCATGGTAACTCCAGAAAATCCACTATCTTCCGGCAGGTTGTTTCGATGTCTGCTATCAGTTCTTCGTATTTCACCTGAAGCACGTTCAGTTGCAGCAGGCCGGTGTACTGCCGCCACAGTCCGAAGACCCGGTCATAGAGGTGGGCGCTGTCCTCCAGGGTAAAGAAGCTGGCGTTTGCCGGGGTTTCATAAAACGTCTGCATGAAACAGCTCAGCACGCAGTCAGCCGGGTGGCGCAGCATCAGGACGAACCTGGCTTGTGGGAATACGCGGAATATCTCACCTGTATGAACGATGTTCAGGGCAAACCGGTCAATCAGCATGGTTCCGCTATCCGGTTTTGCATGGCGCGCCAGCGCATCCAAGTAGGTCTGCCTGATATCCTCGATGTCCTGGTCCGGCACACCCGCCAGGGTTTCCAGGCGTTCATCCGCATCTCCCGAAAGCAGATTGACCATCCTGGGCACGGCATCGGTTTCTTCGGCTACCTGTATCGAAGGGTGTCCCCGCAGTAACGTGTCCAGCAACGTGGTTCCGGAGCGGGGGAAACCGATGATGAAGACGGGGTTATTCAGTAATTGGGGACGGACTTCAAGTCCGTCCCCGGAAGCTACGTCCCCGGATGTTGAATCCGGCCAGCCTTGGATGTTCACGGAGGTGAAATATTGCCGCCGGTTCTCCACTGAATGCAGGAATTTCATTTTGTCGATTCCCTTGCCGGTAGTTATTTCCAGTGACAGGTCATTGGCTCTTTGTGCGTATCGAAATGCCGCAGCGGTGTCGTTCAGCTTGTCGCAGATCCGGGTCAGGCGTGCCAGCCGCGTTCTCTCGCCATATCTTGTCCAGGCGTCTGCCGGTTCAATGGAAATATCCTCCAGCGACGCCTTTGCCTGTTCATGAGAGCCGTCGATATCGGCCAGTATGCCTTCGTAGAGCCTGACCATGACGTGTGGACCCAGGGCGGTACGGGCGCGGGACACGGCATCCCGCAGCTTTTCATGCTGGTTGCCCTGTTCGAGGAAATGCATCAGTCCCAGGTGCGCGGGCAGGTATCTTCCTTCTACAGCCAGGGCTTTTTCATAATACTCCGCCACCTGGGCAGTTTCCCGCAGTTCCCACAGCACCTTGGCCAGGGAAGTCAAAGCCTGGTGATAAACCGGGTTGAGCAGGGTTGCCTTTTTATAGTAACCGGCGGCTTCCGGCAGGCGTTGCCGGTTTTCATAGACGATGCCCAGGTTGAACCAGCCCTGAGCGAATTCCGGATCATGCCTGACCGCATTGTGAAAACTTTCGGTTGCCTGCTTGACCCGTGCACTGCGCAGGTAGGCGATGCCGAGGCTGTTATGCAGCTTGGCGAAATCCGGTTTGATGGCCAGCGCCGCGTGAAAGCTGTTGATTGCGCCCTCATAGTCCTGCAGTTCCAGGCAGGCCGAGCCCGCCAGGCTGAGGAGGGGGAGTTCATCGGGGTGCTCCTCAAGCAGGGAGCGGGTACGCTCCAGCAGTGTCCGGTAATCACCTGCCCGGTGTAACTGGAACAAGGATGTAATGGTTGATTGTTCCAACCTGCTCATTTACCCAGGAGTTCCGGTCCCAGCGCGGCTTTCAGGGGGTCCAGCCAGGGCTCGAAGTTGCGCCACTGTTCCAGGCCGCTACGGTAGATGGGTTGCCTCACCTGTTCGGAACTGGGCGTCCTGATGTTGCGTTCGGTTTCATGAAAGTTGATACAGGCTTCCTCGAAAGGCAGGCTGCAGAAATCCAGGATGCGCAAGACCTGGGCTTCCAGGTCATCCACCACGTCTTCGTGCATGACGCGCAGGACAAAGCCGGGCAGTACCCGGTCCCAGTGGTCCATGAGCGATACGTAGGCGCGGTAATAGCGGCCTACCTCCTGCAGACCGTAGGTAAACTCCTGTCCTTCCCCGAATAACTGCTTGAAGCAACTGAAGCAGCAGGCCATGGGGTCGCGCCGGGCATCGATTACCCTGGCATTGGGCAGGATCAGGCGAATCAGGCCGATGTGCAGGAAATTGTTCGGCATCTTGTCGATGAACAGCGGCGCTTCGGCCCGGTAAACCCGGGTATCCCTGATGTACTGTTCCCCGAAGCGGCGGAAATAGTCCTCGTCCAGTTCATGGAGGATACCGGGATACCGGGATGTTTCCTCCGTCTCATGACCGCGCAATCTTTGCGCCAGGGCCAGTATGTTATGCAGCTCCATGGTGCCGTCCACCATGCTGTGGGACGCCAGGATCTGTTCCAGCAGGGTTGAACCGGCGCGGGGCAGGCCGACTATGAAGATCGGGTCCCGGCAATCAAGTCCGGCGCCTTGCCTGTGTTCAAACAACTCGCGTGTGCACGAATCAATCTGTGCCTGGACGCGGGCTTCCATTTTTTCAATCCTGTAACCGGTCTGCCGCAGCTTGAGGGCATTGCCTTTTTCATAATACTCAAATGAAGCGGCATATTCCTTACGGTCTTCCAGCGCCTTGCCGCCGGCAAAACACAGGTGGACCCGGTCATTACCGGCAACGCCCGCAGAGTCTGCGTAGCGCCTGATGAGATCCAGTTCCTCGTCCTTGAACCGGTAGGTCTTGGTGTTGGCAAGGCTCCAGTAGGCATCGCCGAAATCCGGTCTGTGCCGGTATGCTTCCCGGTAGGATTCCACGGCAGGGTCCAGCAACCCCGTTGTTTTTTGCGCGTGACCCAGTTGCAGGTGCAGTTCGTGCCTGCCGGGTTGCTCGTCCAGTACCTTTTTATACAGGTCAATCCCTTCGGCAAACCTGCCGAGACCGACGAGGGTGGTTGCCAGGGTGCTTTGAAACCCCGGATTATCGGGTTCCAGTTCCAGCAGGCGCCGGGCCTGTTCATGGGCTTTTTCAAAGCGGGTTTTCCGGATCAGGATATTGACGTAATCAATACGGGCCTGTACGTGTTCCGGCGCGAATTCCACGCAGCTTTCCAGCAGGAATTCGGCATCGTCGAGGATGCCCATGCGAATACCTATTTCGGCCAGGAGCCGCATGGCCTCGATGTGGTGCTTGTGTCCCTGCAGGTAATCCCGGCACAGCCGTTCAGCCTTGTACAGCTTGTTCTCGTGGATGAGGTCGAGGACGTTGACCAGTTCCGGCGGCAGCCGGGTGAGAAAATCCAGCCGCTCCCGGGCCAGTTGCGCCTGTTGCGTCCTGCCGGCGCGTTGTTCCAGATTGGCGAGCGCTTTCAGGCTGGCATGCAGTGCAGGGTTTAAACCGACTGCGCTTGCGTAGGAGCGGACAGCATCTTCACTCCGGTTGAGGGACAGTAAGAGATGGCCCCGTTCCTGGTGGGCGCGGGCGTGCTCGGGGTTTTCACCGAGCAGGATATCAAGCGTCGCCAGCGCCTCGCCGGGTTGCTTGTTATAGCGCTGCGCGACGGCCAGCATGTACAGGGCCTCCGTCCGGTCATCATCATCCGGCCCTGAGTCCAGGAGATTTTCCAGCAGGGAGGTCGCCTGATCGAACCTGGCGGTCCGAATCAGTTCTTTTGCAAGGGTAAGATTTTCAGATGTGCCGGGTTGCCCCGGGCTCACAACAGTCTGACCAGCGCGGCTACCACGCCGATTGCAACGACCATCATGGAACCAAGATGTAACTTCAGCCTTAATTCCATTTCCCTCAACTCCTGTTTCAGATCCTGCTTTGTAACAAGCTTCTCGTCAATCAGTGTTGCCTGGGTCCGCGCCAGCACTTCTGCCTGTTGTTCCGGCATCCCCACCTGGGTCAGTTCTTTAACGAAAGCGTGAGTATCAAACATCATTGTGACCATGGGTATTCCTCCATAAATTCCAGATAGTACAGGTTGCTGTAATGAATAAGGTGACTATAGCATAAAAAAAGGCCGGGTGACATCCGTCACACCGGCCTTACTGGTTCCCTTTGCCAGGGTTAGTTATAGTCGTAGGAGAAACGCACGCCGAAGGTGCGCGGCCGGTTGGTTACCACCTTGGGCACATATTGCAAGGTATCGACATGCAGCTCGGCCCGTTCATCCGTCACGTTGTTGATAAACAGTTCCGCACCCCAGGTATCGCTCCTGACGCCTACGGCCAGGTCCAGCAGCACATAGTCATCCTGCACGTACCTGCCGTTTTTGCAGGGAATGGGCGCGTCGTAAGCACCGCAGTTGCCGGCAGCAAAATTGCCGCCCTCATCGGCAATCTTGAGTCCTGAGCCGCGGCCGCCGTGGGTACGCCTGAGCGTGTCTTCAACGGCAAAGGCGCTACCGGCGATGCCCGATTTGCTCTCACCGGTGTAACTGAGACCGGCGGAAATATAGGCGCCGGTCCCGCCGTTGATGGGCAGGTCGAAGTCATAGCGAGCCCGCAGGTTGCCGGAGAAATCCGGGGTAAACGGCAGTTCGCTGCCCACCGGCACGGAAATGCCTTCCAACTGCGAGTTGATGCGGGTAATCTCGCTGTCCACGAAGCTGAAGGCGCCGGCGATGGTCAGGTTCGCAGTAGGCGCCCAGGTGAAATCACCGTCAGCCCCGAGGATCTCGGCATCGCCCACGTTCTCGATGAACACCAGGAAGGCCACGTTGGCGGGGTCGAACCGGGATACCTGCAAATCATCTATTTCCGAATAATAACCGGTCGCGTTGACGCGCAAGGTGTTGTCGAATAAATCTGCTTTAATGCCCCATTCGTAGTTGTCCATCTCGTCGGTCACGGCGATGGCCGGCACCCGGTAGCCCTCATACGGTCCCGTTTGCCTGTTCGAACGTTTGCCGGCGTTCCGGTTCGTGACCGGCGGGCGGAAGCCTTGTCCGAAAGTGGTAAACAACAGGATATCGTCGGTCACTTTCCAGTCCAGCGACGCCCGGAAAATGACGTCGGATTCATTCAGGACACCGTCGTTGCCGAGGTTGCTGACGTTCAGGGAACCGTTCTGTATGTCTGCCAGTACCTCCTCTGCACTGGAGCCGAACATATCCCCGGTACCGCCACGACACCTGGCGGCATCAGGCCGGCAAGCGTCGGCATTGACGGTCGCGAGCGCCTCCAGCGTACCCGCACCCAAGGCCGCAAGCCGGGCAGTCACGTTGTTGCCCGAGGTGGGACTGGCGGCATCGAAGCCGCCGCGCCCGAAACTGGAGTCACAGGGGCCGGCCTCGTTGCCGACGATCCCGTCAAAGTCCTTGCAGCCGAAAGAGAAGCTGCTGTTGCCCTTGAAGTCGAAATCGATGTCGTACCAGCGCGCGCCGAAACTGGCGGTAACGGTCGGCGTGAGATCGAAATCCAACTGGCCGAACAAGGCCATCTGCTCGGTCTTGCGGGTGTAGTCGTTGACGAAACTGACCCTGGGATTGAACGGCACGTTGGGGTCGGCATTCGTGCCCGGCACCTGGTCGCCTATCATGGCCAGTGGCAGCCAGTGTCCGTCACCGTCGTCCTGGGTCGCTGCATCCTCGAAAGAGGCGGTACCGTTGGTCGTCTGTTCGTCAAAGAACGCGCCTGCCGTCACCCGCATGCGGTAATCGTCCGGCATGGAAACGCGGAATTCCTGGGTGACACGCTTGCTGTCGTTATTGTCGATGTACTGTGCTTCCGGGTCGTGGCATTCGCTCACGCCCACCGTTCCCCCATGACCCACGAAGCCGTTGCCGCCCCAGTCCCTGACCGGGGCGCACAGGTAGTACACCTGGTAGCCGCCGCCGGCGGTGTAGTCCGTATAGTCTATGTAAGACTCCATCTCCCGATCCAGGTAACCAACGGTATAGATCATATCCAGCATACCGATGCGGCCGTTGAGGGTCAGGGTGGTCAAGCCGAATTCGTCCTCACTGGTATCGCGGGTGAAACGGGTCGTACTGCTCTTGCCGTCGAGGTTGGGGTCGTAGGCGAACACGCCGTCCGTGTCCAGGGACTGCTGGGTGTGCTGCACCAGCAGGCCGAAGTTGTCCGTGGGTTCGTAAGCCAGACTGATGCGTCCGCCGATATATTCGGCATCGTTGAAGTCATTTTCGACCAGTGCACTGTTGTCCGCGGCTTCGATGGGGCTGTCCGGATGAATAAATCCTGCTGAAACATTCGCGGTGTTTCGATTAAGCACGGTAACCAGGCCGCCGTCATTGGTTTCGAAACCGCCGGGGATCACGTTGCCGCTGCTGTCCAGGTTGCTGATGTTGTCGATCCAGCCGGCCTGGTCGTCATGGTAGGCGGCAATGCGCACCGCCAGGTCGTCCCTCAGGGCCACATTCAGGTAGGCCTCCTGGGAGTTGCTGACGTCCCCGCCCTCGGTGGTGGACACATCGGCGCTGGCGCCGGCCTGGAACTCGCCCTGTACCGGCTTATTGGTAATCAGGCGCACCGTGCCGGACTGGGAACTGGCGCCGAACAGGGTGCCCTGGGGGCCCGGCAAAACCTCGATACGGTTGAGGTCCGTCGCATAGACGTCGAGATTGCGCCCGCCGAACGCGACCGGCATCTCATCCACGTACAATGCCACCGCGGGGGCTGACCCCTGGATCGCGGAGATGGTAATTTTCGACTGCTCGGTAGCCGCGCCGCGGATATAGAGTTCGCTCTGCCCGGGTCCGGTGCCCATGGTAACTACGTTGGGAAGGTACCTGACGTAATCATCGAAGGTGCTGATACGCAGTTCCTGGAGGTCTTCGCCCTGCAGGGCGGAGACCGACACCGGGATATCCTGGGTGGATTCGGCGCGTTTGGTCGCGGTGACGATGATTTCTTCTATCTGGGCATTGGCGGGAGTGCTGACTGCTGTTGCGGTGAGGGCTGACAGGATAGCACAACTGAGTTTGTTGCGTTTGAAGCCGGCTTTATTGGACATACTCTATACCCCTTGTTTTTGCCTCAAATTTTATTATAGGAAAGAGGCATCCTACCACAATCTCTGAACCGACATTTTTTGTATTCCATGCGACATTGTTGGAATTTTGAGACTCTCCTCAGGTGTGGCGAAAGTCCCGGCCTTTCCTCCGCAATACTTCCAGGCGGCTGTGCAAATCATCCCGGCCGACATAACAACCCTGTAAATGACGATAACCGCTGTTCGGGTCGAAGGCGCTGCGAGCATGCATGATGCGATAGTTGTCGAATACCTGGCAGTCACCCTGGTTCAGGCGGAACCTGTACTGCATTCCCGGGCTGGTCGCCAGCGCGAGGAATGCGCGGTGCGCACGGTAGAATTCCGCCTGTAACTCCGGCTGGATGTCCACCGGCCCCAGCAGGGCAGGGTGCAGCCGGGTGCCGACGATATCACCGTCTTCATCGACCTCGATCACGGTGCCGCGGTTGACGATGTGCCGGTCGTCTGCCATGTATGTGTACGTGACCTTCCGGGTGCTCAGCAGGTTAAAAGCCGCCCGGTCGGTTTCCTGTAATTTCATGGCCGAAGCCATGGAGTCGACCAGAATACTCTCCCCGCCCTGCGCATCGTTATGCAGGCAATGCAGAAACTGTATGCCCGGTAAATGTTGGCGGCTGGGGAGATCGTTATGCGGATATAACGCCTGCGGAGTATAGGCCAGGTTTTCCGGGTTTGGTTTCGATTCCACGTCGAAATACCGGCCAAAATGGGATTCCTCGATGAAGGCAATCCGTTCCGCCAGCCTGATGACGGCAAGATTTTCCGATGGAACGCCGGTGACGAGGGCAACACCTGTATCATCGATATGTTCCAGCAGTTCCAGCAGGGCCTCATCGCTGCTCATCACATGGGCATGGTCGATGCACAGGCGCCTGATGTCGAACCCCGCGGCGGTCCAGGCCGTACGCCGTTTCTTGCGCGCCAGGCGCGCGGCCGGTTCGGAGCGGTGCCGGTTCAACCACTCCCAACTGTAGAAAGTCCCGTCACAGGCTGCTTCGTGCTCCGGCCAGGATATATGCACGCCATGGCCGTCACGGCTGTACGATGCAGGTTTTATTTCCAGTGGTATTGCCATGAAATCGACAACCCGTTCCCAGGCGTCCTGGTGGGTGCATTTCGGGCAATGGCAGTTTTCCCGCAGCCAGTAGTAAAGGTGGCGGCTGCGGACCCCTCCGGGCCAGTTGATCTCCAGACCGTCTTCCTGTGCCTCTACTGCGGGAAGTTGTTCCGGGATGTCCTGTGATATTATCACCGTACCGTTGCCTTCGCCGGTCATTTCTGTCGAGAAATAGTCACGAAAACTGCTGCCATATTATATACGCAGACGAGGCCGGCAATCGGGCTTGCTCTAAAATAACCGCGTATGTCGCATAGAGACGCAGGGATGTCGTGCTCTCATATACATGAAATCCCGGTCTAATCCAGACTTCCGCAAAATCCAAGTTCATGAAACGGAGCAAGTTTTAGCTCTATCTCCTTAGAGTTACTGACGAGGCGCGATTGCGATGATTCAAGAAGCTGCAGCAGAAACCTGGGTTGAAGACCAGGACGATGAACTGGTTCTGTCGGAACTGGACGATACGGAACTGGTGGAGCAGATGCACGATGACCTTTATGACGGTCTCAGGGACGAGATTATCGAAGGCACGCAACTCCTGCTGGAACGCGGCTGGGCTGCGGACAAGGTACTGAACGAAGCCCTGGTCGGCGGCATGCAGATTGTCGGGATCGATTTCCGCGACGGCATATTATTCGTCCCCGAGGTATTGCTGGCAGCCAACGCCATGAAGGGCGGGATGGAAGTATTGCGCCCGCTGCTGGCGGAAACCGGGGCTAAACCCATCGGTAAAATGGTCATCGGCACCGTCAAGGGCGACATCCATGATATCGGCAAGAACCTGGTCGGCATGATGATGGAAGGGGCCGGGTTCGAGGTGATCAACCTCGGCATCAACAACAGTGTGGAAGACTATTTTGCCGCCCTGGAACAGCACCGGCCGGATATTCTCGGCATGTCCGCACTGCTTACCACCACCATGCCCTACATGAAAGTCGTGATCGACGAGATGGTGTCGCAAAACATTCGCAACGATTACATCGTCATGGTCGGCGGCGCTCCGCTGAACGAGGAGTTCGGCCGGGTTATAGGCGCCGATGCGTACTGCCGCGACGCAGCGGAAGCGGCCGATACCGGCACGCGACTCGTTTCGACGCGGGCAGCGATCGCCGCCTGAGCCTTCGAAATGGCCATGCAGCGTTCACCGGCCGAACCATAACCCGCCCCGACCGCGGCGTCCACTGCCTGGTCCGGGTTATTTTTCTTGATCCGTCCATCTCCATCTGCCAGAATTTTTCCGGTTTTATTGCTATGGTTTAATCGGGATCGGAGAGAAAAGCGATGGCAAGACAATCTGGTGGCAGGAAGGCGCGCAGGGCGTTGCGCAGCGCGCCGCTGGCTGATGCGCTCAAACCCGTTCATCCTGGTGAAGTCGGCGGGCAATTCCGGCCTCTGAAGAACGCAGACGTCGAGGCAATCAACACTAACGTCTTCAGGATTCTGGAAGAAGTCGGCTTCAACGAGGCGACACCCCACTGTATCGAGGCCTGTACCGGCGTCGGCGCCGTGCTCGGTAACGACGGCCGCCTGAGAATGCCGCGAGCAGTGGTCGAAAACACCATGAAGCTTGCCCGGCGTAACCTGGTGCTGTACGGCCAGGACCCCGCATACGACCTGGATCTCAGCGACAGCAAGGTACACTTCGCAACGGCCGGCGCCGCGGTCATGGTTGCCGACCCTGAAAACGACCTGTACCGCGAGTCCACGGCCCAGGACCTCTACGATATGGCGCGCATCGCCGACACCTGCGAACACATACACATGTTCCAGCGCACCTGCGTGTTGCGGGACATTACCGACAACTACGAAATGGATCTGAATACCACCTATTGCGTGGTCATGGGCACCGGCAAGCACGTGGCCTCCAGTTGGACCGAATCCTGGCATCTGGAACAGACCCTGCAAATGCTGCACATCATTGCCGGTGGCGAAGCCGCATGGCGGGC
The DNA here is from genome assembly GCA_965243115.1 of Gammaproteobacteria bacterium. Taxonomy (GTDB): domain Bacteria; phylum Pseudomonadota; class Gammaproteobacteria; order Eutrophobiales; family Eutrophobiaceae; genus JAAXHV01. The sequence goes on from CBDEUD010000003.1 coordinate 1,402,216, forward strand.
CAGGCCGTTTGTCAGCCAATCCAACTGCTTTGTGGTGCCGCCCATGAAGTTCGCTCCGGAATCGCTGGAATGCCTGCGGATCGCGGTCCAGGGCGGTATGCCGGTGTTGCTGTTGTCCGCCGGCCAGGCCGGCGCAACGACGCCCGCCTGCCTGGCCGGCGCCGTTTCCCAGGCCTGGGCGGAATGCCTCGGCGGCCTGGTCTACGTAAATGCAATCGAGCCCGGAGCCCCGGCCATCCTGGGGGCCTGGCCGTTCGTTTCCGACCTGCGCACCGGCGCCATGAGCGGCGGTTCGCCCGAACAGGGCCTGTTGTCCGCTGCCTGTGCGCAAATGAGCAACGTCTACAACCTGCCGTTCGGTACCGCCTGCGGCATGACCGATGCGAAATTCCCCGATTTCCAGGCCGGCGCGGAACGCGCCGCAACTACCCTGGCCGCGGCGCTGTCGGGATCCAACCTTATCTATGAATCGGCCGGCATGTATGCCAGCCTGCTCGGCACCTGCCCCGAGAGCCTGCTGCTGGACAACGACGTGCTCGGCGCCGCCATGCGGGTAACCAGGGGCATTGAAGTGAACGGCGAGACCCTGAGTTTTGACGAAATAAAACAGGTCTGCACCAGTGGCGAGGGTCATTACCTGGGCTCTGATCGAACCTTGAAGGTCATGCAGAGCGAATACATTTACCCGGATTTCAGCGATCGCACCAGCCCGACCGTGTGGGAGGAAAGCGGCAAACCGGTGATGTTGCAGAAGGCCATAGAGAAAAAACGGGCCATCCTCGCCAGCCATTTCCCGAACCATGTCAGCGACAGTGCTGATAACGAGGTAAGGGCAAAGTTTCCGATATACCTGTCCCGCGCAGCTGTAGGCAGGGTTTAAATATCAGGGGACGGACTTCAAGTCCGTCCCCGGTTGCCGGGGTATCAGCAACGAATGCGTTTGTTATCGGGATCGTACATGGGGCGCAGCGAGGCTTCGGCAGGGAAGCGGACGCCCGCTATCTCGATTTCGAACGTGTCTCCCTGCAATTTCGAAACATCGTCAACTTCTGAAGTATCGATGTATCCGAGACCGATGCTGGCGCCCAGGGTGTGGCCGTAACTGCCGGACGTCACGTGGCCGATAATCCGGTCCCGGTGCCAGATCGGTTCATTGTGATAAAGCAGGGGTTCGGGGTCCAGCAGCCTGAACTGCAACATGCGCCTTTGTATGCCCTGATCCCGCTGCTTCAACAACGCCTCGCGGCCGATGAACCCGCCCGGTTTGTCGAACTTGACCGTGAAGCCAAGTCCCGCCTCCAGCGGTGTATCCTCGTCAGTAATGTCGTGGCTCCAGTGCCGGTAGGCCTTTTCGATACGCAGGGAGTCGAGGGCGTGATAACCGGCGTGGACCAGTCCGGCCGGCTCTCCGGCAGCCACGATGGCATCGTACACGCCGGCGGCGAACTCGGTCGAAATGTAAAGCTCCCAGCCCAACTCGCCGACGTAGGTAATCCTTGAAGCACGCACCAGTGCATGACCCAGTTCTATCTCGCGGCTGGTGGCAAAGCCGAATGCCCCGTTCGACAGGTCGGCCGGCGTCAATGCCTGCAACAGCTTGCGCGCATTGGGACCCATCACGGATATGACGCCCATGGCCGAGGTCACGTTGGTCAGCACGCAGTGCGCATCGGCGGGAATATGCTGTTTGAGCCAGTGAAAATCGCGCACTTCCGTCGCCGCTGCGGTGACGATAAGGAAGCTGTCTTCCGAGAGGCGGGTGACGGTCAGGTCTGCTTCGATCCCTCCTTTTTCGTTCAGCCATTGCGTGTAGACGATGCGGTCGGGTAGAACGTCGACGTCGTTGGCACAGACCTGGTTCAGCACCCGTGCCGCGTCCCTGCCTTCCAGGCGGTACTTGGCGAACGACGACTGGTCGAACAGGCCGACGTTTTCACGCACCGCCCTGTGCTCGGCCGCCGAGTATTCGAGCCAGTTCTGGCGCCTGTAGCTGTATTCATACGCGGCTTCCACGCCCGCCGGCGCATACCAGTTCGGCCGTTCCCATCCGGCCGTCTCGCCGTGGCAGGCGCCGATGGCTTCAAGGCGGTCGTAAAGCGGTGACTTGCGCACGCCGCGTGCGGTCTCGTATTGGCGGAAGGGATAGTGCCTGGCATACAGCAGCCCCAGGCTCTCGGACACGCGTTCGCGCAGGTAGCTGCGGTTACCCTGGAACGGCATGTTACGCCGCACGTCCACCTCCCACAGATCGGCCGGCGGACGCCCGGCGCGGATCCATTCCGCCATGACTTTCCCGATGCCTCCGGCAGATTGCAGGCCGATTGAGTTCAACCCCGCGGCGACAAAGCAGTTTTCCAACTCGGGCGCCTGGCCGAGATGGTATCGAACATCGGGGGTAAAGCTTTCCGGGCCGCAGAAGAACTTCTGGATGCCGGCTGATTCAAGGGCCGGCACGCGCGCCATGGCGTCCCGCAGGATCGGTTCGAAATGGTCAAAATTACCGGCGATCTCGTCAAAGCAGAAATCCTCGGGGATGCCCTCCATGCCCCAGGGCCGGGCGTTGGGCTCGAACGCGCCCACCAGCAACTTGCCGGCGTCGTGTTTGTAATAGGTGCAGGCGTCATAGTCACGTATGACCGGCAGGTTCTCATCCAGGCCCGCAACGGATTCGAACAATGCATAGTAGTGCTCGCACGCGTGCAGCGGCACGTTGACCCCTACGCCCGCAGCCAGGTCCCGCGTCCACATGCCGGCGCAAAGCACCACGTAATCGGCGTTGATGTCGCCGTGCCCGGTGCTGACACCGGTTACCCGGCCGGCGCCGCTGCGAATGGCCGTTACCTTGACGTTCTGGAAGATCCGTGCGCCGCCGGCGCGGGCGCCTTTGGCCAGCGCCTGGGTAATGTCGACCGCGTTGCCGTAGCCGTCGGAAGGGATATGGATTCCGCCGAGCACGTCGCCGGTATGAAGCAGCGGTATCCGTTCCCTGATAAACGCGGGCGTGACGACGTCGACCTGCAGACCGAATACCTTCGCCATGGACGCGTTGCGTTTCAGTTCCTCGAAGCGTTCTTCACTGGTGGCGATGGAGACCGAACCGCACTGCCTGTAACCCGTCGCCTGTCCTGTTTCGGCCTCAAGCCCGTCGTAGAGTTCCCGGGTATACCGGGCGAGCCGGGTCATGTTGATGGAGCCGCGCAACTGCCCGATCAAACCTGCTGCGTGCCAGGTGGTCCCCGACGTAACCTGCCGGCGCTCCAGCAGTACCACGTCCATGGACTGGAATTTGGCCAGGTGGTAGGCAATGGAACAACCGATCACGCCGCCACCGATTACGATTACGTCAGCGCGTGAAGGAAGGTTCGGTATTCCGGCCTGTGTATCGGACATGCCGGTCTACCTGCAGGGCCGCCGTTCCGCGTTCATACGAGTAATTACATCCTTAGTCGTTCGTTGGCGGGATCATAAACCGGATCCTGCAGGATTGTCGCCCGGCATCGTTGTCCGAGAAGGTCAACATCCAGTTCCGTGCCGGGTTCCGTGAGTTGCGGGGACACGTACCCGAACCCCAGGCTTTTTTGTACGTAATGACCGTAGCCCCCCGAGGTAGTGACGCCGGCGCAGGTATCGCCGTGGAATAAAGGCTCACCGCCGCGCACGTCCGAGTCGGTTGCGTCCACTTCGAAATAGACGAGTTGAAGGGTAGCTTGCCGGTCCAAGGGGACGGACTTAAGTCCGTCCCCGGCTATCCGCTGCTGTTGTTCCAGGGTGGCTTGCCTGCCCGTGAAGTCCTCCTTGTCGAGTTTGATAAAACGCGCCATGTCGGCATCCAGCAGGGTGACTTCATTGGTTAATTCCGCGCCCCATCCCCGGTATGCCTTCTCCAGGCGCAGGCTGTTGACTGCGTACAGCCCGAAATTGGCCATACCGAAGGACGCGCCGGCTTCCCACAGGGCATCGTACAACTCCTCCATGTATTCCATCGGCGGGTGCAGTTCCCAGCCCAGTTCGCCGACGTAGTTGACCCGCAACGCACGCACGGGTCTTCCTGCTACGGTAATTTCCCTGCCGCTCAACCAGCGGAATGCCTTGTTGTCCAGGGGCGCATCCGTCAACAGGGCAAGGACGTCCCGCGCCCGCGGTCCGGCAAGCACCAGCACGCCCCGCGCATCGGTGGCATTGGTAACCTGCACCCGTTCATTTTCGTGCCTGCCCCGGACCAGGTGATCAAGGTCGCGCAATTCTGCGCCGGCGGCAGACAACACGTAGAAATGATCGTCGGCAAGATGCGTTATGGTCATCTCGCCCCCGATACGCCCTGTTTCGGACAGCACGTGTGCAAGGACAATACCGCCATTTACCGGCATCCGGTTGGCGCAGATACGATCCAGGAAGGTACGGGCGCCGGCGCCGGTCACGTCGTACTTGGCAAAACCCGATAAATCCAGGATGCCGACCCGCTCGCGCACTGCAAGACACTCGTCCCGCACCACGTCGAAGACGTTGTTGCGGCGGTAACTGTACTCCTCCTCTCGACCGTCAGGAGAGAACCACTTGGGCCGTTCCCAACCGAAAGTCTCGGTGTACACGCAGCCCTGCGCGTGCAGTTTTTCATACAGCGGGCTGACGCGCCGCGGGCGGGCGGCGGGTAGCTCTTCTCCGGGGAGCGGGGTAAAGTAGGTCATGCTGTAGTCCTGGCGTCCCTTCGCTTTCATGTAGCTTTCATCGGCAAAGGCGCCGAAACGGCGCGGGTCAAATCCGGTCATGTTGATTTCAGAATCGCCGTGGAGCATCCATTGTGCAAGGTACTTGCCGCAACCCGCGCCCTGTGCGATGCCGAACGAGGAGCCGCAGCAGAGCCAGAAGTTCCTGAGTCCGGCTACGGGTCCCAGCAGGGGCGGGCCGTCCGCGGAATGGGGGATGGCGCCGTTGACGATACGTTTGAGACCCGCGTTTTCAATGATCGGCATACGTTCCATCGCGCGCTCAAGCCATGGCATCAGGCGGTCGAGGTCTTCGTCAAACAGTTCGCTGTCCGACTCCCAGTCGGGCAGCCCCTGCGGCGGCCACGCTTCGGCCAGGTCAGCGTGTTCATAGATGCCGATCAGACCGGACTTCTGCTCCTGGCGCAGGTATGCCGAGGCATACGGGTCGCGCATCACCGGGATCTCCTCCTCCCGGTCGATAAATTCCTGGATCGGGCCGGAGACGAGATAGTGGTGTTGAATATTGCAGATAGGCAGGTCAGTTCCAACCATTTGCGCCACCTGCCTGGCGTAACAGCCGGCTGCATTGACGACGGTTTCCGCAATCACAACGCCGTTTTCAGTCACTACCTCCCACTCGCCGGAAGGCAGCGGGTTGATACCGGTGACCCGGTTGTGCCGGATGATCGTGGCGCCCATGTTGCGCGCGCCGCGCGCCATCGCGTTGGTAAGCCCTGCGGGGTCCGCGTGGCCATCGTTACGCGTCCACGCGCCGGCCAGGACGCCATCGGTGGTAATGAACGGGTTGAGCTTCCTGATCTGGTCAACGCCGATGATTTCCATGTGGAACCCGACGTTGTCTGCAATCCCTTTCACGAATTTGAACCAGTCCAGGTCACGCTCGGTCAATGCAAAACGAACGCTGCCCGAGGTGTGCCAGCTGACCGATTGCCCGGTGAGATCCTCCAGTCTTTTATACAGGGAGATGCTGTACTCATGGATCTTGGCGAGATTGTAATTGCCGACGAAGTTCGGGCACTGGCCGGCCGCATGCCAGGTAGAACCCGAAGTGAGTTCACCTTTCTCAATCAGGAGAACGTCCGTGCAACCTTCCTCAGCCAGGTGGTAAAGCAGCCCGACTCCCATGATGCCGCCGCCGACGATGACGATTTGCGCATGATTTTTCATACTGTTCTTTAATGCGAGTTGGGCAATCCGGTCTGCGACAATGATAGCTGACGATATTAGATATATCACCTGTGCGGGGTCGGCTTTGCGACAGAATTAATTGTTTATCCGACATTGGACAGGTGCAGGAAATCAATGGGGTCAGACTCGATTGATTTCCGGCTTCGTTCCTGCGCAGGAATGACGGCCTCTGGTCCTGGCCCCCGGCCCTGGAAAATCTCACGCTGTCCCTGTAACCTGTCGGCATTGTGGTTAACATAATCACCAGCTTGCTGGAGCGCCGTTTCAAACTCTCGGAACACGGCAGCAGAGTCCGCACCGAGGTGCTGGCGGGGCTCACCACCTTCGTCACCATGGCCTACATCATCTTCGTCAACCCGCAGATGATGGCCGCGGCCGGCATGGACCCGGGCGCCAGTTTCGTCGCCACCTGCCTGGCTTCGGCGCTGGCCTGCCTGTTCATGGGCCTGTATGCGAACTGGCCGGTGGGACTGGCGCCGGGTATGGGTATGAACGCGTTTTTCACCTACACGGTGGTGGGAAACATGGGTTACAGCTGGGAAGTGGGCCTGGGGGCGGTTTTCCTTTCAGGTGTGCTGTTCGTGATCATCAGCGTTACCCGGTTGCGCAGCTGGATGCTGAACAGCATTCCCATGAACCTGCGCTTTGCCATGGGTTGCGGCGTGGGCCTGTTCATCGGCTTTATCGGGTTGCAGAACGGCGGGCTTGTTGTTGCCAACCCCGCTACCATTTTGAGCATCGGCGATCTGACCCGGCCTGAACCGTTGCTCGCCGCCGCCGGTTTCCTGCTGATAGCCGGCATGGGGGTGAGGGGAACTCCCGGGGCCATCATGCTGGGCATCCTCGCGGTAACGGCTGCCGGCCTGCTTGCCGGGCTGGTGTCCTACCAGGGCCTGGTCTCTGCGCCGCCGGATATCAGCGCGACCTTGCTGCAACTGGATATTGCGGGCGCACTGGACGTGAGCATGATCAGCGTGGTGGCGGCCTTTTTGTTCGTCAACCTGTTCGATACTACCGGCACCCTGATGGGGGTTGCGCAACGGGCCGGCCTGGTTGACGGCAAGGGCACTATCCGCGACATGGATCGTGCGCTGAAGGCCGACAGTTCATCCAGCGTGGTCGGAGCCTGCCTCGGCTGCACCCCGGTAACCAGTTACGTTGAGAGCGTGGCGGGCATTGCCAGCGGCGGCCGCACCGGACTGAGCGCTGTGACCGTGGGGATGCTGTTCCTGCTGGCGGTTTTCTTTGCCCCGTTGGCGCAGATGGTGCCGGAATTCGCTACCTCCGGGGCGCTGCTGTTCGTGGCCATGTTGATGCTCGGCGGGATGCGCGAACTGGACTGGGAGGATGCCACCGAACTGGTCCCTGCGCTGCTGACAATCGTAGCGATACCGCTGACTTTCTCCATTGCGGACGGAATAGCCGTCGGTTTCATCACTTACGTCAGCGTCAAACTGGCAACCGGTAAATTCAGCGAGATCTCGATGGGAGTATGGTTCCTGGCGTTGATATTCCTGGCCAGGTTTGCATTTATCTGACCCGTACCAGCCGGGGGGCGCATCCCTGATATACCGGTCATCAGGCCATGCCTCACCCGGGCAAGTCGTAATCCTTATTCATAACGATGGCTTTTGTCTCCCCTGCCGGCCATTCTGTGCAACCAGCCTAGCGGCAATCTGCGCAGTAACATGACCATCAGTTGGTAATTCCAGCCCGGCACCGACACTATTTTTCCCCGCCGTAAATCGTGCAGGGATTTTCTTACCACAAACTCCGACGTCCAGGCGCGCACAAAACCTGATTTCCGGTAAAACGTATCCGGATCAAGACCGATCTTTTCATGGAAGTCCGTGATGGTATAGCCAGGGCATAATGCCTGGATTTTAATGTTGCTGTCCTCGTACCTGATTGCCAGTGTCTCACTGAGACTCGTGATGAATGCCTTGGTTGGGCCGTACAGCGGGCTGCTCGGCGTAGATATGAATGAAGCGACGGAGGAAACATTGATTATACTGCCGCTGCCGTTCGCTGCCATCACGGTCAGCGCGGCGTGACTGAGTTTCAAGGTAGCCTGCACGTGCACATGCATGATGTCATCGTGTTTCTGCCAGTCCATCTCATGAAAAATGCCATCTTCGGCATAACCGGCATTGTTGACCAGGAAGCTTAACCGCGGTTGGTTCCGGATCTTCACGGCAAGATCGTCAATTGTCGCGGGATCGGATAAATCCATTAACATCACCACCGGGTCAACCTCATGCTTTTTTTGTAACTCGGCAGCCAGTTGCTTCAATTTTTGTTCGCGCCTGCCTATCAACCATAGTGTCTGGTGCGTGGCAGAGAGCTGACGCGCAAATTCAGCGCCGATGCCGCTGGTTGCGCCTGTTATGACGGCAAGATTAGTCAAATATCAGAGCCCAAATATCGTGCAGGGGACAGATTTCAAATCTGTCCCCGGTTCTTCAGAATTCGTAACCCAGCCAGGATAGCCTAATCAAAATTCCAGACCGAAACGCACCATGTATTGTCTCGGCGCGATGAGTTCATCCCCGGTCGAGCCTACGCCGAAGACATCGGTGAAACGGGCGTTGATACCGTCTTCATCGGCCAGGTTCATCCCCATCAGGTCGATGTACCAGGGCCAGGCATCGGGCCTGATCGTCAGCATCAGGTTGACGATGTCATAACTGGGTACGTCGTCGGTCTTCGGGTTGTTGAAAATACGGTGCTGGAAGCCGTCCCGGTAGAGATATTGCACGCTGCCCTCGATGTCGGCCAGGCTGCCGAGGCGCCCTGAGTAACGCAGCGTTACGTCGGCAGTGAAGTTGGGAGTCTTGGCCAGTTCATTGCCCTTTACATCGGTGACTGCCTCAGCTCGCGCCCGCTGTATGTCGTCACAGAAAATGTTGAAATTGCAGTGGGGCAGCAGGGCGTTGGTGGCCTCGTCCGACCGCACGTTATCCAGGGCGAGGTGTGATTCGGATATCTCCGTTTCCAGCCAGGCCAGGCGGGCATCCACGGTAAGCCTGTCGGTGATGAAAGCGAGGAGTTCCAGTTCCGCGCCGTAGATCTCGGACTCCGGCAGGTTGCCGACGCCGCCTTCGAACAGTTCGGGGTCCGTCGCCTGGTATTGCAGGTTCTTGTACTCATAATAGAAGCCGGCGGCATTCAACCGTACCCGGTTGTCGGCGAAGTCCGTCTTGATACCCAGTTCCCATGCGTCGACCGTTTCATCCTGAAAAGTCGGCAGCACTACGATGGGGGCGATGATGTCCTCGCGGCCGTAGGTCAGGTTGCTGCCGCCGGGCTTGAAGCCGCGGGTGAACGATGCGTACACCATGGTGTCATCGTTGAGATCGAATTCCACCACGCCGCGCCCGGTCAGTTTCTCGCTTTGTACTTCGAGGACCGCCGTGCCGCCGCGGCCGAAGAAGTTGGTCACTTCCGAATATACCTCGTCATCCGTATAACGCAGCCCCGCTACCAGGCGCAGGCTGTCGGTCAGGTGGAATGTCCCCTGACCGTAAACGGAAACGGAATCCCGCTCCGGTTTGGAATCGGAGATGAAGCCGACTTCTCCCCCGAAGTTCAGCACTTCCTCCACTGTCACGGTGCCCGGGCCGTAGGTGCCGTCGACATTGAAGTCAATGTATTCGCGAATAAGGATGTCCACCTCGGTATCCAGGTAGAATACCCCGGCTGTCCAGTCCAGCCGGCCGAACAGGGGCTCGGAGGAGATCAGGTTGAGTTCCTGGGTAAAGGTCTTCTGCCGGTTGGTTTCCGGGTCGAAGATCGCGGGCAGCAGGAAAATGCCCTGGGTGATCAGGTTCACAAAATCATGGCGGTCGTTGTCACGCACGATGGCGATATCATCGTCCTGGTAGCTGGTCAGCGAGCGCACCGTGAAGGCCGGCAGGTCCCATTCGGCAACCAGGCTGTAGAGCTGACTCTCCAGTTCATAGCTGCTTTGCCAGTCCTGGGTCAGCCGGCGCGGATTCGGAGTAGAGTCGAGGATACCTTTCTGCGCCGCGCCGTTGGTATTTTCATCGTAATACTGGGCGGTGAAGTTGAAACGCAGGTTGTCCATGGGCGCCCAGAGCAGCCGGGCGCGGGCGGAGATGCTGTCTGCCTGGTCCAGCCCCTGATCCAGCGTAATGTTCCTGCTGAAGCCGTCGTGGTTGTGTGACGCAACGGAGGCGCGCAGGGCCACCGTATCGCTTACGGGAACGTTCACGGAACCCCGCGCCCGTATCAGGCTGTAGTTGCCCACGGTTATGTCGGCCTTGCCGGAATATTCTTCGGTGTCGGGCGCCTGGGTTATCACGTTGATGGCGCCGCCCGTGGAGTTCTGGCCGAACAGGGTGCCCTGGGGGCCGCGCAGCACCTCTATGCGTTCAAGGTCGAGGAAGTCCGTATGCAAGGCAAAGGGTGAAGCCACGTAGATGCCGTCCAGGTGGTAGGACACCGAAGGGTTGGCGATGGCGTTCTGGTTGGCTTCGTTACCTACGCCGCGGATGGCGATGACGGTCTTGAAACCTTCGTTCTTGGCGACGGTCACGCCGGGGGCGATGCTGCTCAGATCCACGAAGCTGGTGATGTTACGGTTGTCTATGTCCTCACCGGACAGCGCAGTCACGGCCTGGGACAGGTCCTGCAGGCTTTCCGAGCGTTTCTCCGCAGTGACGATGATCTCTTCCAGTAACGGCCTGTTTTCCTGAGCCGGGGTACTCAACGACATTAGCGAGACTGCTACGCAAAGCAAGTATGAAGAGGGTATTAAAGTTTTCATTGGACGCTCATTTATCGCTTATAACTATTTCAGGGAATCTTGCGTTTCTCAGTTATTTTACTGTGTACAAATACTAGTGTATTTACGCGACATTTTGTTGTGGGATGTCGGGTTTTGGCAATATTGCAGCGACTGGCTGACCGGTTCCGGCAGGGTGAAATTTTGCAAGCAAAAAAACAAGGATAAATCAAATTACAAATTTGAATTATCCTGATATGAAATAGTTTTGTTCGCCGGAATCAGCCGGTGTCACCCTGCATCATGAAGTTCGGCGAAGACTCGTGTGCTGGTTTCTAGTGTTCGTTGAATATGGTACTCCGTCGCCTTGCAGGCTTCCTCTACGTTGCGCGCCAGGGTCGCCTCCAGTATTTCCCGGTGTTCCCGGTGTACATCCCTGTCCTGCTGGGGCGATAAGATGGCAATGAAACGGTACCTCTTGTGTTGTTCGTAGAGTACATGGCGCAAACGTAATAACCAGGAGGAGGCGCAGGCGCCAACCAGGGCTTCGTGAAATTCTTCATTGCGCTGTTCCCATTCTCCCGGGTTCTTGCCAAAGCTCTGTTCCGCCTTCTGCAGGCGATGATGGGCTGCAACCAGGTTTGCTTCCCAGTCATCATCACCGTTCCTGATGCTCTCCCGCAGCGCTTCACATTCCAGCATGATGCGCATGCGGCTGAGATCCTTGAGATCATCCTGAGAAACCGGGGCGACCTTGAAACCGCGCTGCTCTTCCACTGTGACAAACCCCTCGCCGGCCAGTCGATTCAATGCCTCCCGCAACGGGCTTGCCCCGATCCGGTAATCGTCACGCAGTTCCTCGATACGGAGTTTGGCGCCTGGAATCAGCTTTCCGGCTATGATGTCGGAGCGAAGCCGGTTATAGGAAGATTCGACCAGTGTTTTAGCCCGCATGGTTGTCAGACAGTAATGGTTTTTCCAGAAAATGCCAAGTCAAGCCAATGCGATAAATTACACAACCTGATGAATGGGCTTACTCCTGTATCAAAAATATCGATAAAAAAAATAAATATCGATATAATTCAAGCGCACAGATAAAAATAATTATATCCACAATACACGGACGCGATCTGACTATTTGCCCGGTGTGCTACTGTGCGGGTGGTGTTCACGAAATAATAAACGACATTATGCTGGAATTATATACTCATCCCATGTCTCCCTGTGCCCAGAAGGTGCGCATTGTCCTGACGGAGAAACAACTAGGCTGGGAGAAACGCCACGTGGAACTGGCGGATAAGGAAAACCTCCGCCCCGCCTACCTCAAATTGAATCCTCTGGGTGTGGTGCCTACGTTGGTCGATGACGGACAGCCTGTCATCGAATCATCCATTATCTGTGAATACCTGGAAGACAAATTTCCGGATCCGGAACTGCGGCCGGAGGACCCCGTCCAGCGGGCGCGCATGCGCTTCTGGATGAAACACGTGGATATCAAGGTTCATCCCAGTTGCGGCGCTTTGCAATGGCCGTTGCTGATGGCAGACAAACTGAAACAACTGTCGGAAGCGGAAATGGACGCCATCATCGACCGGGTTGTGGAAAAACCCCGCCGTGAGCGCCAGAGACGGTTGTTGAAACAGGGTTACGACGCGCCTGATGTCAAGGATGCCGTCGCAACGTATGAAAAAACCATTGCCGATATGGAGCGTTTGCTGGAGGAACAGGACTGGCTGGCCGGTGATCGGTTCTCCCTGGCTGATGCGGCCATGGCGCCTTATTTTCAGACCCTGTACCAGTTCGGCTGGACTGACTGGTACCGGTCCCGTAAAAATGTTGCGTCCTGGTATGAGCGCTGCATGAACCGGCCCTCGTATCGAACCGGGGTTGCAGCCGATTTTTCTGCAGAAAAGCTGGCGGAACTGAACCGCAAGGGTGAACAACCGTGGCGTAAAATCCAGGAATACCTGGGCGCGGGATAGATTAAAACTCACCGGGGACGGATTTAAATCCGTCCCCTATAGAGGAGCGGATGAAAGTAACAGTTGAACAGAATAATATCCATTGGGAAGCGGCCCATGCGCTGGTACAGGCAGCGGTCAGGCGAGCCGAAGAGTTGAACGTGAAAGTGAATGTCGCGGTCGTGGACAACGGTGGGCACCTGGCAGCTTTCCTGCGTATGCCGGGTTCGGCATTTCATTCCGTGGACGTGGCCATCAACAAGGCCTACACGGCAATGAGCTTCGGTATGCCGACATCAAAATGGGGGGATGTCATGGATACCTTATCGGTAGCGTGTAAAACGGGCCTGCCGACGGTCGATCGGGTGATGACCTGCGGCGGTGGTGTGCCCATAGAGCTTGACGGGCGCCGTATCGGTGCCATCGGTGTCTCCGGCGCGACGGAAAAACAGGATGAGGAAATTGCGGAATACGCGTTGAAAATTCTGTGATATTTGGGGTCAGAGTAAAAATACCCATGAGTAATATGCAACGCCTGAAATCCAGACTGTATTTTTACTCTGACCCCAAATATCGAACCCAGACATGCCGAAAATTGGAGGGTTTGGAGATATGCATGCAAAAGTTGAACAGGTAGTTTCGGGCGAGCCGTTCTGTCATTTTATTAACGGCGAATTTATCGGGTCTGCCGGCGGCCGGATGTTTGATACGCTCAACCCGGCAACGGGTGAAGCCTATGCGCAGGTACACGAGGCAGGCCGGGAAGAGGTGGATGCGGCTGTCAAAGCTGCCCGCGCCGCCCTCACGGGCCCCTGGGGTTCGATGACCGTACAGCAACGGGTAGCATTGTTGTACGAGCTTGCCGACGGCATCAACGCCCGGTTCGACGATTTTCTTGAAGCTGAATGCCTGGACACCGGCAAACCCTGGTCGCTGGCGCGCCACGTCGATATCCCGCGGGGCGCGGCCAATTTCAAAATCTTCGCCGATGTCATCAAGAATGTGCCTGCGGAATCCTTCATGATGGATACCCCGGATGGCGCCGGCGCACTGAATTACGCCATGCGCGTGCCCAAGGGTGTCGTCGGCGTGATCTGTCCCTGGAATTTACCCCTGCTGCTGATGACCTGGAAGGTCGGTCCGGCGCTGGCCTGCGGCAATGCCGTCGTGGTCAAGCCGTCCGAGGAAACACCGGCGACCGCGACCCTGCTGGGCGAGGTGATGAACTCGGTGGGCATCCCCGCGGGGGTATATAACGTTGTGCATGGATTCGGGCCCGATTCCGCCGGCCAGTTCCTGACGCAGCACCCGGGCGTGGATGCCATCACCTTCACCGGCGAGACGGTGACGGGGACCGAAATTATGAAGGCCGCGGCAGCAGGCCTGCGCGACGTTTCGTTCGAGTTGGGCGGCAAGAACGCGGGTGTGGTGTTTGCCGACTGCGATATGGACAAGGCGATTGAAGGGACCATGCGTTCGGCATTCGCAAATTGCGGCCAGGTCTGCCTGGGAACGGAACGGGTTTATGTCGAGCGGCCGATCTTCGCCGAATTCGTGGACCGGCTCAAGCTTGGGGCGGAAAACCTGGCGCATGGCAGGCCCGAACTTGCGACGACCACCCTGGGACCCATGATCAGCGGACAGCAGCGGGGAAAAGTGCTCTCTTATTATGAGAAGGCCGCGGATGAAGGAGCGCAAATCGTTACCGGAGGCGGTATACCGCAGGTGCCCGGTGGGCTTGAAGGTGGTTTCTGGGTGGAACCGACCATCTGGACCGGCCTGCCCGAGACCTCGCCGATCAACCGGGAAGAGATATTCGGTCCCTGCTGCCATATTCAGCCTTTTGACGAGGAAGCCGAGGCCGTCAGCATGGCCAACGACACGCCCTACGGCCTGGCAACGGCCATCTGGACCGGGGACGCGGCGCGCGCACACAGGGTTGCCGCCGCCATTGAAGTGGGCATTACCTGGGTCAACTGCTGGTTCCTGCGGGACCTGAGGACGCCGTTCGGCGGTTCCAAACAATCGGGCATAGGCCGGGAAGGTGGTGTACACTCGCTCGAGTTTTACACCGAGTTGCGCAACGTGTGCTTGAAATTATGAAGATTCGATGGGGACGGATTTGAAATCCGTCCCCGTGCCAAGATGAATTTAACTGAAGACAAGATACTGGCCTGCGGCAATACGCTTTACGATTGCCTGAGAGAGCGCCGCACCATCGACCCCTTGACGGACCAGGAGCCGGATATCACCATCGAGGATGCCTATCGCATCTCGCTGCAGTTGTTGCAGCGGCGCCTGGATGGCGGCGAGAAGATCATCGGTAAAAAGATCGGTGTCACCAGCAAGGCCGTAATGAATATGCTGCAGGTGAACCAGCCTGACTTCGGTTACCTGACGGATCGCATGGTTTACAACAACGGGGATGAGATCCCCATCAGTTCGGAAATGATCCAGCCCAGGGCGGAAGGTGAGATTGCATTCATCCTCAAGCACGACCTGGATGGGCCGGGAATAACGAATGCCGACGTCCTGCGTGCCACCGAAGCCGTGATGCCCTGTTTCGAGATAGTCGACTCGCGCATCACCGACTGGAAGATCAGGATCCAGGATACCATTGCGGATAACGCCTCGTGCGGCTGTTTCGTGCTGGGCGACAGGGCCGTTGACCCGCGTAACGTCGACCTGGTCACCTGTGGAATGGTGCACACGAAGAACGGTGAGGTCGTCGCAACCGGCGCCGGCGCCGCGGCCCTGGGTTCGCCGGTGAACTGCGTGGCCTGGCTGGCGAATACCCTGGGTGAATACGGTATCAAACTGGAAGCCGGCGAGGTGATCCTGTCGGGCTCGCTGGTGCCGCTGCATCCGGTAGTGCCTGGCGACTCGATGGGTCTGTCCGTAGGCGGGCTCGGCAACGCTTCGGTACGGTTTACATGATAGGTTCAATCTCCGGGGACGGATTTTAAATCCGTCCCCTTAAATCTCGAGGTGTGATATGAAAGTGAATGCTGCCCTGGTCGGTTCCGGGAATATCGGAACGGACCTGATGATGAAGGCGTTGCGCAGTGACTGGGTTAACCCGGTATGGATGGTGGGGATTGACCCGGACTCCGACGGCCTGGCAAAGGCAAGAGCCAACGGCTTGAAAACCACTCACGCGGGCGTCGACGCCCTGCTGGAACATATCGAAGATGACGGGGTCAGAATCGCCTTTGATGCGACCTCGGCATATATCCATCCGGAAAACTCACGGAAACTTGAGGCGCATGGCGTGCTGGTGGTCGACCTGACACCGGCCGCGATAGGCCCTTACTGCGTGCCTCCCGTCAACCTGCAGGAGCACATAGGCAGGCAGGAAACCAACGTGAACATGGTCAGTTGCGGCGGCCAGGCCACGATCCCGCTGGTGGCCGCAGTGAGCAGGGTCCAGCCGGTGAAGTATGCGGAGATCGTGGCAACGGTGGCGTCAAAATCCGCCGGGCCCGGCACCCGTAAAAACATCGATGAGTTTACCCGTACCACGGCCAACGGCATAGAACGTGTCGGCGGCGCAAAACAGGGGAAGGCAATCATCATCCTCAACCCGGCCGAACCGCCCTTGATCATGCGTGACACCATCCATTGCCTGACGGAAGATACGCCCGACGAAGCCGCGATTACCGCTTCCGTGCACGAGATGATCGGGGAGGTGCAGAAGTACGTGCCCGGTTACCAGTTGAAAAACGGTCCCGTGTTCGACGGGCAGCGCGTGTCCATCTTCATGGAGGTCAAAGGCCTGGGTGACTACCTGCCGGAATACGCGGGTAACCTTGATATCATGACCGCCGCGGCACTACGGACCGGGGAGATGCTGGCCGAGGAAATGATCAACGGGACGTTGCGCCAGGCCGCGGTAAACGCGTGAAGCGAGGTAACTGACTATGGACCTGACGGGAAAGACAGTCAAACTGCACGATATGTGCCTGCGTGACGGCATGCACGCCAAGCGTCACCAGATCACCACCGACCAGATGACAAGCATCGCATCCGCACTGGATGATGCAGGTATTCACCTGATAGAAGTGACCCATGGGGACGGACTGGGCGGCGCCTCGATCAATTACGGTTTTCCTGCCAGTACCGATGAGGAGTATCTGCAGGCGGTGGTGCCGCGCATGAAAAATGCGAAAGTGTCAGCCCTGCTGTTGCCTGGCATCGGCACCGTGGATCACCTGGACATGGCCCGGGACTGTGGCGTGCACACCATTCGCGTGGCTACCCACTGCACGGAAGCGGACGTATCCGAGCAGCATATCAGTTCCGCGCGCAAGCTCGGACTGGATACGGTCGGCTTCCTGATGATGGCGCACATGGTGGACCCGCAACAGTTGCTGGAACAGGGCAGACTGATGGAATCCTACGGCGCCAATTGTATTTACTGTACGGACTCGGCCGGTTACATGCTTCCGGATGACGTTGCGGCGCGCATTGGAACCCTGCGCGAGGGACTGGAACAGGATACCGAGATCGGTTTTCACGGGCACCACAACCTGGCGATGGGCATCGCCAATTCACTGGCCGCCATCGAGGCCGGGGCTGACCGTATCGATGGTTCCGCCGCAGGACTGGGCGCCGGCGCCGGCAACACACCCCTGGAAGTGTTCAACGCGGTACTGGACCGCATGGGCGTCAAAACTGGTGTCGATGTCTTCAAGTTGATGAACGTGGCGGAGGATGTGGTCGTGCCCATAATGGACCAGTTGATACGGGTTGACCGTGATTCATTGATCATGGGTTATGCCGGTGTGTACTCTTCCTTTCTCCTGCACGCCAAGCGCGTCGGCGAAAAATACAGGATCCCGTCCGGCGATATCCTGGTTGAACTGGGCAAGATGAAGACCATAGGCGGTCAGGAAGACATGATTGAGGATGTGGCGTTGAACATGGCGCGTGCCCGCCGCGATGTTAAGGTGGTGCAATGACAAATCGTCAGGATAGACGATTTACAAAGTACGTCCTGTACTTTGCCCCTTCGGGGCCAGTCTCGCTGTGCTCGACTGTTCAAATTTGCTCCAGGCAAATTTGTGCACGGCAACAGGGAGGTGTGCAATGACTCTGGATCAGGGGACCATCAGGCGTCTGGCGGAGCACCTGGAAAACGCCGAGTTGAACAGGCAGCCGGTGACAAAAATCACCGATGACCACCCGGAAATGGACTGGGAAGACGCCTATTCCATCCAGTTTGAGATACGCCGGCGCAAGGAGGAACGCGGCGGCAGGACCGCCGGCCTGAAAATGGGTCTGACATCCCAGGCCAAGATGCGCCAGATGGGCGTGTCCGAACCGGTGTACGGTTTCCTGCCGGATGCAGGCAGTTATTCCGACGGTGCAGAGATCGATAGCGAAGCGTTTATCCATCCCCGGGTGGAAGCGGAAGTGGCCGTCATGACCCATACGGAACTGGCTGGTCCCGGCTGCAATATCGGCCAGGTACTGCAAGCCATAGATTTTGTCACCGGGGCAGTGGAAATCATCGATTCCCGTTATGAGAATTTTCGCTTCGACCTGAAGAGCGTTATTGCCGATAACACCTCGGCTGCGGGCTTTGTCACGGGCAGCGTAATGCGGGAGGTCGGTACCCTGGATCTGCCGACCCTTGGAGTCGTTCTGGAGAAGAACGGAGAGGTCGTTGAGACCGGCGCGGGCGCGGCAGTGCTGGGCCACCCCGCAACCAGTGTGGCCATGCTGGCGAACATGCTGGCGGCGTGCGCCGAAGTGATCCCTGCCGGGACATTCATCATGACCGGGGGAATTACGGCGGCGGTGGCTGTGGACAAAGGCGACACGATTAATGTACGGTTCCAGGATCTGGGGAAGGTAAGCTTCCGGATGGTCTAGAAATATCGAAAACAGGGGACGGATTTAAATCCGTCCCCATTTGGCTGGAAAGCCGGACATAATAAACAAGGGTATACAGTGCTTGATAACATAACCATAAACATGACCGGAACTGCACGCTGTTGCCTCCTGGCTGTGCTCTGCCTGCTGTCCTCCGGCTGTGAGTCTCCGCTGGTGCTGGATGAAGTGCAGAAAGCCGAGCAGTCGCCGATACGCCGGACGGATAATATCCAGGCGGTCAGCGCCTTCCGGCAGAATATTGTTGCAGTCGGAGCTGCCGGGCTTATCCTTGCGTCACAGGACGGCGGGGCGGCCTGGCAGCGCCATGAAATTTCTTCCTGGCCGTCATTCCTGGATATCACCAGTTGCGCTGACGGCCTGTTTGCCGCCCTGGCCTTTGAGGGCGAAGTGTGGCTCTCCACGGACCGCGGCGCGAACTGGGGTAAAAGCGAACTGCCGACCGAGGAAGCGCCCCAGGCCATCCAGTGCGACCCTGCCGGCAAGCTATGGGTGGTCGGCAGTTTTTCCACCATATCGATAAGCACGGACGGCGGCGCGAACTGGACCGTATCTTCCCTGGATGAGGACGTTATATACACGGACATCCAGTTTTTTGGCGAGCAGACCGCCTATATCGCCGGCGAATTCGGCACGTTGATGAAAACCACGGACGGCGGCGCCAACTGGGAATTCATGACTCCCATGCCCGATGAGTTTTATCCGCAGAGCATGTATTTTGAAAATCCGGATAAGGGCTGGGTCGCCGGTCTGGGCGGTGTTCTCCTGGCCACCGAGGACGGCGGACGGACCTGGCAGGTGCAATCTACCGGCAGCCTGGTGACCCTGTACACGATGGAGAAAGCCGATGGAAATATATTTGTCGTCGGCGGTGAAGGCAGCCTGTTCCGCTACAATGGGACCGGCTGGACGCCGGTCGACCATGGCCAGACATTTCGCCTGTACCTGCGGGGTATAGAAACGTTACCTGACCACAAGTTGATCGTCAGTGGCCCGGGTGGTGTATTACATGTTTTTTCCATCGACGAACTGACGCACGAAAAACGGTCCTGAAATACCGCTCCAAGCCGCCAGGTCCGCTAATGACAAATGATGAAAATAGATACCAGCCAGATTTTTCCCACTTTCGGTAATTTCCTGTTCAACAACAGGAAATTCGTTCTGATGGTGATCTTTTTGATCACCGCCATGTTCGCGTGGAATATCCCGGCGGTACGGATGCTGTCGGATTTTGCCGATCTGCTGCCCCAGGAACACCCGTACATACAACTGCATAACAGCATCCGGGATACCTTCGGCGGGGCCAATATCATCGTTATGGCCATGGAAGTGGAGGAGGGGACGATCTTTACCAATGACTCTTTGGACCGGATACATCGCATCACCCAGAAACTGGACAGCGTCTCCAATATCAACCACAACCTGGTCAGCAGCCTGACCCACCGCAATACCCGGAAGATCTTCCTGACGCCGGATGGAACCATACGCTCGCAGAACTATTACGACCCGCATCACGATAAATACACGGAAGAACAACTGGCAAAGATCCAGCGCGACGTGGTGGCAAGTACCAACGTATACGGTCTGCTGGTTTCGCCGGACATGAAGTCCGCCCTGATCAAGGGCACCCTGAACGAAGGCCAGCTTGATTACGGCAAGGTGTTTGAGGAAATTCAGGCGATCCGGGCCGAAGAAACCGCTCCCGGAGTGAAGGTGCATGCGACCGGCCATCCGGTACTGGTGGGCTGGGTGGATTCCTACAGCGGCGATATCCTGCTCATATTCTTCTATACCATACTGATCGTCCTGGCGATTTTGGTGTTCTACTCACGCCGCTTGTACGGCATCCTGTTGCCGCTGCTGGGCATGATCCTGACCAGTATCTGGGGAGTGGGCTTCATGGGAGTGTTCGGCTACAACCTGGACCCGCTGATGCTGGTGGTGCCGTTCCTCATCTCGGCCCGGGCCATGTCCCACGGCATCCAGAAAATGGAACGTTATTTTCTCGAGTTGTCCCGCACCGGCGAAAAAATACCGGCGGCCCGGAATACTTTCAATGCACTGTTCAGACCCGGGGCGCTGGCCATTGTCGCAGACGCCTCGGCGCTGTATCTCATCGGGCTGGGTTCCGTGCCCATCAACGACAAAATGGCCGTTTACGCATCGTTCTGGGCGGTATGCATGGTTGTCACGGTCCTGATCGTCATTCCCATGCTGCTGGCAGAACTGCCCAGACCGAAAAGCGTGGCGGTGAAACATACCATGGCGCGCGCTGTCTTTCCCAAGTTTGCCCAGGTCGTCGGGACCAGGGGCCGTTCAAAAGCGGTATTGATCACCTGCCTGGTGATTGCCCTTTGCGCCACTTATTTCAGTTCCTGGGTACAGATAGGGGAGCCGGAACCGGGTTCGCCGTTGCTGTACCGGGACCATGATTTCAATATTTCATCGACTGCCATTAATGACCGTTTCCCGGGCGCCGAGGAACTGTTTATTATCGCCCGCGCCGATGAGAACGGCGGCTTGAAGAAACCGGAGATCATGAAGGCCCTGACCGATTTCCAGAACCACATGATGCTGGACCCCAAACTCGGCGGAGTGAAGGGAGTGAACAACCTGCTGACCCAGGTGAACCAGATGACCCGCAATAACGACCCGCGCTGGTCGGTCATACCCTCTATCGACCAGAACATCGGCGGCTTGCTGTTCATGTTCATGATGTCGGCGCCGACCCAGGGCGCGTTGCAGGAATATATCGACACGGATGACCGGCTTGCCAACATGGTGTTCTATTACAAGGACCATACCGGCGAGACCATCCGGCGCGCCATCTACATGGCCAAGCAATGGATAGACACAACCGGCAAGCAGATTGAAGGTTTGCATATCGACCTGGCCGGCGGTCCCGTCGGAGTGACCGCGGCCATCAATGAGGAAGCTTTTGAAACCAACGTGATCGTGGTGCCGGCTGTACTGATCCTCATCCTCGGCTTCACCCTGTGGTTTTACGGTTCATTTCACTCCGGTTTCATGATGCTGGTTTCCATGACTTTCGCCACAACCCTTACCTATGCCTGCATGGGCTTGCTGAACATGGGACTGAACGTCAATACCGTGCCGATGATTGCCGTGGGTATCGGTCTGGGGGTGGATTACGCCATTTACATGATGGATCGCATCAAGGAGGAGATGCACGTCGCCGATGACGTCCAGGATGCCATCCGGCGCGCGGTCAGCACTACCGGCGTGGCCATTGCCCTGACCGCGACGACCCTGGTGGGCGGCATCATCATGTGGGTGTTCATTTCCGAGTTGCGTTTCCAGGCTGATGCGGCGCGCCTGCTGATCATCATGCTGGTCATGAACATGGCATCCGCCATGTTCCTGGTGCCGGCGTGGGTGAACATCTTCAAGCCGAAATTCATCATGCAGGCAGGTGAAGAGCGCTGGGAGAAAGGCGCCGGTTCAACGATTGATGAAATTGACCTGGATTAACAGGTTTTACAACCGGAGAATATAGTGTAATTTTTGATAGCATCCATGTTAAATCACGCTATAATGAAAAAATATCGATATTTTCAAGTAACAACTAAACCAGTCCACAAAGTGTAGGGGGATAAATGATGAATATCCGCAGGTTCGGCCTTACCCTGTTATCAGGCGCAATCGCATGCGCCCTGGTCATCACGCCGCTGACGGTATCCGCATGGAATTCCAAAGACGGCACCCTGACAATCCACGGTTTTCTTGATAATACCTATCATAACCGCGATGATTACGGTATTACCAAGGAGCGCGTACGCGGCCAGGTTGAATGGTCCAAGATCTTCAAGCCCACCGGCTTGTTTTCCGAGATCTCCTTTCACGGGACCCTGCGGGCCACTTACGATGGCGTGTATGACCTGAACGATGACAGGTTCGGCAAACGGTCGGGAGGCGAAGCCTTCGGTTCCAGTTCCGGCATACCCATCGGTCACGCAAACGGACTGCAAACCCCCTGGGGACACTCGCCGGTTACAGCCAATAATTATGCCCTGCCCGGCGGTGGTGGTTTCGGTTTTGATCTCGCGGCCAATCCCAATGAAGGTCTGAAGAAGGTGGGCAGCGAGCTTGGTGTCAGAAATAATAACGGCGAGTTCGGCGGCGGTCTGGAATTCTATACCCCGACCAGGCCCTGCGACGTGGATTCCCGCGGCTGTATCCCCGGTTACATGGACGCGGACCTGGACGACCTGCGCTTCCCCGAATTTACCGACGACCACGGCTGGCTGCGGGAGATTTATATTGACGCCACCATGCCGGTCAACAACGGCGATGAGATTAACTTCCGCATCGGCCGCCAGCAGGTGGTCTGGGGCCGTACCGACCTGTTCCGGGTGCTGGACCAGGTCAACCCCATCGACTTTTCCATCCAGAGCATCTACGAGGAATTCGAGGACAGCCGTATTCCCCTGGGGATTTTCTCCGCCGAATACCGCGCCGGCGCGGTGGGCGCTTTCGATGACCTCAACCTGCAAGTGATCTGGAACTTCGAGAAATTCCGCCCGAACGTACTGGGCCAGGGCGGACAGCCTTATAATATCCTGCTGGCCGGCGACCTGTTCCGGGCGTTGAAGAACTGCTGGGATAACGGGTGCACTATCAGTAATTTTGCTACCGGTCTGGTTCCTGGCGGCAACTTGTCTACGGATTTCCCGGCCCATGTCGTCGGAATACGTGACATTCATATGCCTGGTTGGGATTTCGACCAGGGCGGCGTGCGGCTTGAAGGCGTATTCAAGGGCGTGGGCTTCTCACTTAACGCCATGACGTTTTACTCGCAATTACCCTCGCTGCGCGGGGGGATCCCGGCGGTGAATCCGTTTATTGCGCCTGGGGTGGGGCATCCGATTTTTGGCTTTGACCCCACTGAGAATGGGGGAGTGCTTAAACCCAGGCCTTTCTTGCCGGGATTTGATATTCATTTCCCGCGGGTAAAACTGGTGGGCGCATCGGCTGACTTTTACATCGATCCGCTCAAATCGGCGTTCCGGGTGGAACTGGCCCACACCAGCGGTGAGGAGTTTGCCGACACCTCCAAACCTCGGCTGTTTGACGAATCCGACGTAATCCGCTGGGTCATCGGCTGGGATCGTCCCACCTATTTCAAGTGGCTGAACCCGAGGCGCACCTTCCTGTTGTCGGGGCAGGTATTCGGCCAGCACCTGCTTGACCATGAATCCATTTCCCACCCGCTGACCGGAGCGCAGATAGGTTATCAGAGCAGGAAAAGCGATTTTATCGCCACTTTCCTGATTCAGGGCTTCTATAAACAGGACCGCATTCTGCCGCGCCTGATCATGGCCCATGACTTCCGGGCAAATGCCACCGTGCTGGGGCCTGGTGTGGATTACCTGATCAGCGACAACCTGCGCCTGATTTTCGGCGCAAATATCAAGCTGGGTACCGGTCGTCGGGTTGCTGATGACGGCCGCACCGCCAACGTCTATCCGCCATTCACTGCCGGACCGGCCTGTGCCCCGCCGGATAGTGTCGCTCCCTGTCTGCCCGGTAATGAAACAGCCAGCCTGGGCATTCGCAGGGGTTTTGAGCCGCTGGGCCGTTTCCGTTCCGGGCCGCTGGGAATGGCACAGCACGAGGACGAGTTTCAAGTACTGATCCGCTATCGCTTCTAAAGAATAAATACAGGAAGGAGGCTAAAAATCATGACTAAGTATGCCAAATATCTCGCTGTTCTGCCGCTGTTCGCCCTGAGTCTGGCGGCGTCGGCTGATTTCACCGAAGAAGACGTAAGGAATTCGTTTTATCCTTACGAAAACTGGACACCTGAGTTCCCGGGGTACACTCCCGGCATGGTGATAGACCAGAGCAACGTGGAGCAGTTCAAGGATATTCTCGACCCGGCCTTGTACGACCACATCGTAAAGGGCCAGACCGCATTGCAGACCAAGGAAACCGATTCCCTGGAACTGCACCCCGGCTATATCAACGCGACGATGGCAGCGGTAAAGAATCCGCCCAGTCTCAGCGCAGACGGCCTGGTGGACAATTTTGTCGCCGGGCGCGCCTTTCCGGCCGAGCCGGATCTCAACGATCCCCAGGCCGGGCTGAAGATGGCCTGGAACTACCAGTACGGTTATAACTGGGGCGATAACGCGGCCATTTCCCCGTTTTACTGGAAGTTCAGGAACGCCAAGACCGGGAAGCTGGAACGCACCATCAAGTGGAGCTTCCATTTCCTCAACTGGAAACACCGGGTGAACCAGGACCCGGTTCCCGAGTTCACGGACAACCCCGCGCAGTTGTTCCGTTCCGTTTACGTCATGGCGCTGGAACCGTTCGATATCGCCAATACCCAGCTGTTGATCCACCGCTACAAGAACGACCTCAAGCGTGACGACGCCTGGTTATACCTGGGTTTTCAGCGGCGGGTACGGCGGCTGGCTACGGGGCAGACGACGGATTCCTTCCTGGGTACGGACATCATGATCGAGGATTTTGAAGGCTACAACAACCGTGTGTCCGACTATAACTGGGAATATATCGGCAGCAAGAACGGTTTTCTGCCGTTCCATAACCATGACGAACTGGAACTGGCTACCGATATGCCGCCGGAGCCCGATGGTTACCAGTTCGTTGACGTGGACGGCTGTTTCCCGAAGACCACCTGGGAACTGCGCAAGGTCTACGAACTGCATGGCACACCCAAGGATCCGAACCACCCGTTAAGCCGGCGCGTGATGTATATCGATGCACAGACGTATACCATCCCGCGGCAGGCGGAGTTCGACCGCAAGGGAGACCTGTGGAAATCCTTTTCCATCTGCCAGGCCTACCCGGATCGGCACTTGCCCAAGAACAAGGGTTCCGGCGTCGCCATCGATAACTGCTTCATGATGTACGACGTCCAGGCCCAGCACTGCACCACCGGCCAGTTCAAGGGCCAGCTTGACCCGACCCTGAACCCGCCGCAGATGTTCACGGTACAGAACCTGCGCAAGAGCGGCAGATAACATGGTATGTATCGGGGACAGATTTTAAATCTGTCCCCGGTTAGTCGGGTCCAATGGCAGATACCGTTGATTTAAAGTTTTTCTTCAATTTTCGCAGTCCCTACTGTTATCTCGCCAGCAAGACGATGTTCAGCCTGGTGGATGATTACCATGTCAATTTCGTCTGGCGACCCCTGGCCGGGTGGAACGGCCGTTCGGCGCCGGATCGGGCCAAGGTCAAGATCCCCCTTACCCGGCAGGACGTGGCCCGCTGGGCGAAACGCATGAACATTCCCTGTATCCCGCCACCGATTACGACCGATCCCACCCCGGCAGGAATCGGTTCATTACTGGCTGAAGAACAAGGTTGCTTGCGGGAATATATCGACAGGGTGATGGATACCGAGTGGGGGCAAGGTGTAGATATCGGCCAGACCGAAACCCTGGTCGATATAGCCAGGCAGGTCGGTATGGATTCCGAAGAGTTTACTACGGTACTGAATGATCCGCACAAGCAGAAAATACTGGAGGATAACTGGAACGAGGCTCAGGAGAACGGCGTTATCGGAGTGCCGACTTTCGTTATAGGCGACCAGATATTCTGGGGTAATGATCGGATTGATTTCGTACATGAGCACCTGCGCGAACTTGGATTGAGGAAATAGTTTTTAGTAGTCAGTTTTTAGTTGTCAGATGTCAGCGTCAAGCGCAATCACTAAAAACCAAAAACTAAAAACTGGAAACTGAAGATGAGGTTATTTTCCCATAAAAAACGGGCAATGCACCTGGGGCCGTTTCCGCTGGAACGGCTTGCCCGGCAGGATTCAGTGCCTGAATATCCGGCCTCTGTCAAACATCGTTCCCGGGATGCAACCGCGGCGTCCAACCCGGTTTCCATGGCCGGTGCGTTCCGCGAATATATCGACCTGTTTGATCGCATGCGTCTCGGCGATCCTGCGCCCGGGCAGGCGCCGATTCCGTCTGACCCGCAGGAGCGCGCAGACCACATGAAGGCCGCCTGCTATAACCTCGACGTCAGTATGGCGGCAACCTGCGCCATTCCCGAACGGGCCATCCTGGCGCAACCCGTCATCAACGAGTCCCTGGCGCAGGCACAGGAAAAGGAATACCAGGCGGGCTCGGCGACCAATGTAATGGCCGAGACTACCGTGAGAGAAGGCCAGCAGGCCTGGCAACGCTCCCTGGAGGATGCGTCAAGTGAGTTCAGGCACGGTTACGCGCTGATTTTACTGGTCGAATATACCAGGGACCCGGATCCCGGCGTTGACAGCGAAGCATGGCTGGCCGGTACGCAGGCGCAGCGGGCAGGAGTCAGGGTCGCCGAAGCGGCCGCGGTCATGGTCAATTACATCCGCTTCCTGGGATTCGAAGCGACGCTGCACACGTCGACGGCAAGCGATCTCGATCTCGATTGCCTGTTGCTTTGCAGCGGTCTGGGTGAGGTCAGCGGCAGCAACGGCAGCAGCGCTGTCACCAATCCGTACCTCGGGGATCAATTCGGCATGGCCGTGGTTTCGACGACCATGGAGCTTGCTGCCGACAAGCCGTTGACTGAGAGAGGATTGATTGCTTCGCTGAAGTCTCACGGCCCGGGCTGGTGGCTGGGCGTGGGCGGCGCGCGGCCGGGCTACAAGGGCAGGCTGTTCAACAACAGGCCGTTCCGCCTGGGTCCTTACCCGATGGAAAAACTGAAGCCGCGGGAAACCACTACGACCCTGATCGACGCGCCGAACGTGCCGCGTATTCCCAAGCGCCACGACATGTTCATCCGTGCCGCTCTGGGCGACCTGGGGGACAAGGCGCAGCAGGAACTGCACAATTTCCGCATGATTACCAAGTCGCCCTACGGCCATGGCATGATACCGCCGCTGGGCGCCATGGTGCCGCTGCAGTACGGCAAGGAGGCGGATGACATCGCGCCCGGGACGGACGACCCGAAGAAAAACGCGGAGGCGGTGAAGGCCGCCCTGTACTACATGGGCGCGGACATGGTGGGTATCTGCGAGTTGCCCGACTATGCCTGGTATTCCCACGACACGGACGGGTCGGAGATCAAGCCCTACCACAAATACGGGATCGCCATCCTGGTGGACCAGGGTTACGAGACCATGGAAGGCGCCAGCGGGGATGACTGGATCAGCGGTGCGCAGAGCATGCGCGCCTACCTGCGCGCCCAGCTTATCGGCGGCGTTGTCGGCGCCCATATCCGTTCCCTGGGGTATTCGGCCCGGGGCCACAGCGTGATGGACCAGGACGTCCTGCATATTCCGATTATCCTGGAAGCGGGCCTGGGAGAATTGAGCCGCATCGGTGAACTGGTGCTGAATCCCTACGTGGGTCCGCGCTTTAAATCGGGCGTCATCACGACCAATATGCCGATGTTGCCGGATAAACCCATAGACTTCGGCCTGCAGGATTTTTGTGAGAAATGTACCAAGTGTGCCCGGGAGTGCCCGTGCCAGGCGATCCCCTACGGCGACAAGATCATGTTCAACGGCTACGAAATGTGGAAGCCGGACGTGGAGAAATGCGCCCGTTACCGCATCACCAACGCCGCGGGCGCCCTGTGCGGCCGTTGCATGAAGACCTGTCCCTGGAATATCGAAGGGGTATTGGCCGAGCGGCCGTTCCTGTGGGCTGCCATGAACCTGCCGTTTACCCGTGAGTGGATCGCCAAACTGGATGACGTGGTAGGCAACGGTCTGATCAACCCGGTAAAAAAATGGTGGTGGGACCTCGACACCGACAGTGAAGGCAACATCATCCCCGCCGAGCGAACCAACCGGCGCCAGTTCTCGAAACGCACCAACATGGACCCCGAGAAGCAGAGCATGGGTTGTTACCCGGCAGAGATCGCATCGCCGCCGATCGCGGAACAACCGGTTATCCTGCACAGGAAGATAGCCGTGCAAAAATACAAGAGTGCGGAGAGCCCGGAAGAATACAAGACCCGGATGAAGTGATGTATCCGCAGATGGCGCAGATTATTTTGTGGTAAAAACATCTGCGTCAATCTGCGGATCTGTCTCTCAAAATGAGTGATTGATATGAGCGCGCAGCCTGAAAAAGAAGTCGTGGACAACAACGTTCGCCCCTATACCGGGGATGAATTCCTCGACGATCTGAAAGACAACCGGGAAATCTGGATCTACGGTGAGAAGGTCAGGGACGTGACGGAACACCCTGCTTTTCGCAATCCGGCGCGGATGATGGCGCGGCTCTACAACGCCTTGCACAACGAGGATAAATACCCGCACCTGCGTACCGCGACGGATACCGGTAACGGCGGTTTCACGCACCCCTATTTCAAGGTGGCGAAGACGCGCGAGGACGTGATAGCACAACGCGAGGCGATTGCACAGTGGGCACGGCTGACTTACGGCTGGATGGGGCGCACCCCTGACTACAAGGCCAGCCTGATGCTGACACTGGGGTTCAACCCGGGCTATTTCGGTGATTATGCGGATAATGCCCGGAACTGGTACAGGAATGCCCAGGAACGCGTGCCTTTTCTGAACCACGCCCTGGTCAATCCCCCGGTAGACAGGAATAAATCCCACGAGGAGATCGGGGACGTCTACATGCACTGCGTCAGGGAAACCGACGAAGGGATTATCATTTCCGGCGCCAAGGTAGTCGCTACCGGGTCGGCCCTGACCCAGTACAATTTCCTCGGCCAGTACGGGCCGATACCCGTCAGGGACAAACGCTTTGCCATCAGCGGCATGTTGAAAATGGACACACCGGGGGTCAAGCTGCTGTGCCGCCCGTCGTACTCGTATGCGGCGGAAGTGATGGGGAGTCCGTTCGACAACCCGCTGTCCAGCCGCCTGGATGAGAATGACGCCATACTGGTGCTGGACAATGCCCTGATGCGCTGGGAGGATATTTTCATCTACCAGGACCTGGAAGCGGCCAGCACGTTCCTGGGCACCTCCGGCTGGGCCTATACCTTCGCGTTTCACGGCTGTACCCGCCTTGCGGTCAAGTTTGACTTTATAACAGGCTTGTTCATGAAGGCCCTGGAGATCACCGGCACCAAGGATTTTCGCGGCGTTCAGGTGGCAATCGGGGAAATGATCGTCTGGCGCCACCTGTTCTGGGCCTTGTCGGATGCCATGTGCGGCATGCCCGATGACTTCAAGGGTGTGAAAGTGCCCAACGGCCATGCGGGCCATGTGTACCGGGTGTTGATGACCATGGCCTATCCGCGCGCGAAAGAGCTGATCGAAAACATGGTCGCCAGCGGACTGATTTACCTGAATTCCCATGCGTCGGATTTCAACGTGCCGGAATTGAAAGGGTACCTGGACAAATACCTGCGCGGCTCCTACGGCCACGATGCGGAAGACCGGGTCAAGACCATGCGCCTGCTGTGGGATGCCGTCGGCACGGAATTCGGCGGCCGCCATGAACTGTACGAGCGCAACTACTCCGGCAATAACGAAAACATCCGCATCGAAGCACTGTGGAATGCCCAGGGCACCGGTCTGGATAAGCAACTCAAGGACTTTGCCCAGCAGTGCATGGATGAATACGACGTCAACGGCTGGACGGTTGGAGACCTGGTGAACCCCTACGACGTGAATTTGTTCATGAACAGATCCGCAGATGACGCAAACCCTGTCAATCAGGAATAATATTTTTGACCGGATTCCCGCTTGCGCGGGAACGACGTTGATTTGCGCATTGTCGTTTTACCTCATGGCAAGTTCCGCTGTTTCCGGCGCGGACGTGGTAGAGGAGTCATTTGCCTTTGACCAGGAAAAGATTGCGACACTCAACCCCGCACCCGGTACGGTAATTACCAGTAACAATGTGGCTGATTTCAGCCACATCCTGGCGCCGAAACTCGTGGACTTGATCGGTGATGAGTTTTTATCCATAACCACCGGCGAGGCCCTGTCTATTCCTACGCATCCGGCCTACCTCGAGGCTACAGAGCGCTACCTGGATACAATCGAACTCGGGGAACAACCGGGGATTATTCACAATTATGTGGCCGGACGGCCGTTCCCCCGGGAACCGCGGCTGGACGATCCCAGGGCGGGCGATAAACTGGCCTGGAACCTGCGTTATACCTATACATATGACGCCGGCGAGGTGGCCAGCTTTTACTGGCAGTACAGGAATATACGACATAACAAGCTTGAAAGGGAATTGTCATTCTACGCAAGTTCCCTGAAGTTCATGCACCGGCACGTACAGGAGCCTTTGCCGTCCATGCCGAAGAATCCATCACAAATCTACCATGCGCTGTACCTTAACGTGCTGGCGCCGCCGGATTTGCGCGGGACGCAGTTGCTGGTGCAACGCCTGGAAGACGATACCAAGCAGGAACAGGTCTGGCTCTACCTGTCCGGCCACCGGCGCGTGCGGCGCCTGGCGTCCGGACAGACTACGGATGCCTTCCTGGGCAGCGATATCATGATCGAGGATTTTCTCGGTTACAACGGTCGTATCATGGACCAGAAATGGACTTACAAGGGTGTCACCCGGGTATTGTTGCCTTTCTTTAACCACGACGAGCAGGAATTGGAAGAAGTCGGTCAGGAGCTCGACGGATACAAATTTGTCGGTTTCCACGGCAAGGGCGATTGCTTCCCGAATGTCACCTGGCACGTGCGTAAGGCCTATATCCTGGAAGCCGAGCCTTACTGGAAACAGCACCCGTTGTCAAAACGGCGTTATTACCTGGATGCCCAGACCATGCTGCCGGTTTACGGCCATATCTTCGACAAGCCCGGTAACCTGTGGAAAGTGGCGATGGCAGCCTATTCCCACCCGGACCGCCATCACCCCTCCAATCATGGCATGGGCGTCCCGATCATCGATGCGGTATCCATGATAGATATCCAGGCCCTGCACTGCACAACCCTTCAATTCAAGGCGATACTGCCTGAAAAACCATTTAAGGAAACGGATTTTACCGTTCAGGCTTTGCGCGCGAAGGGGCGTTAGGATGTACAAGGTCACTCTGGTCTCTGCCGGCGAACCCGCCGAATTTATTTGCGAAGAGAAAGCTTCGGTGCTGAAATCCGCTTATGCAGCCGGATACCAGTTGACCTGCGGCTGTTTACAGGGTCGTTGCATGACTTGCCGTGCGCGCCTTCTGAAAGGCAGTGTCAAATCGCTTCGGCCCCTGTCAAGGTATGCTACTATTGATCCGGCAAACCTTGAGGATGGAAACGTGCTGTTATGCTCCATCACGCCACTTGAGGATATACATATCGAACCTCGCTCACGCGTAACTACTATCTAAGGGGGGTTAATCATGCGTGACTTTACTATCGACAATTTGACGGAAATTGTTCTGGAGGAATATGGTTCCAAGACAAAAGATCCCAGGTTCAGACAAATAATCACTTCACTGCTCAAACACCTGCACGCTTTCGTCAAGGATGTGGAGTTGACGGAAGAAGAATGGTTCAACGCCATCATGTTCTTGACCAGGACCGGACAGACCTGTGATGACAAACGCCAGGAGTTTATTCTGTTGTCGGACGTAATAGGCGTCTCCATGCTGGTGGACGCGATCAACCATCCCAAGTCGGGCAAGGGGACGGAGTCCACGGTACTGGGCCCGTTTTATGTGCAGGGCGCTCCGGAATATGAAAATGGCGCCAGCATCATCAAACAGCAATATGCCGAGCAAGTCGCACTGGTACAAGGGAGGGTGGTGGATCCGGATGGCGTACCGATAGCCGGCGCCAAACTGGACGTCTGGCAGACCGCGGCCAATGGTTTCTACGATGTACAGGATCAGTCAATGCCCGAAGATAATATGCGCGGTATATTCACCACGGATACGGAGGGTAACTATGCATTTGTTACGGAAAAACCATTATCATATTCCGTACCGACAGACGGGCCCGTTGGTGAGTTGCTCCGGGCCAGCGGCCGTCACGCCATGCGTCCCGCACATATCCATTTCATCGTCTCCGCGGACGGTTATGAGTCGCTGACGACCCACGTATTCTCCGACGGCGACGAATACCTGGACTCGGATGCGGTATTCGCCACCAAGAGTTCACTGATAGGCCGTTACACCGAATCCGAAGATGCCGACCTGGCTGCCCGGTACAATATTCCGGTGCCTTTCAGCCACCTGCAATTCGACATGGGTCTGATGCCGAGCTGATTGTCATATCGACCGGGGATGGACCCCCGCTTACAACATGGGGGGGCATGTTTGCAATCCGTCCCTGGAATACAACCGGTTGACACCGTTCTGAACATCCTGTTATTCTTCCCAGACCTCTTCAAGCCATCATAAAAGGAGCATGATTCGATGGAAACCGACCTGCATCAAGACAAACCGGCCACCCCCGAAGAAATCTGGGCCATCCTGCGCGAGCTCTCGAGGAAGCAAGAGAAATTCGACCTGCGCATGGAGGAGTCGCGCAAGGAATTCGACAAGCGGAACAAGGCGTTTGAGAAGCACCTCAAGAAGATGGATGAGCAGTTTCACAGTCGTTGGGGCAAGCTGATGGAGAGCCTGGTGGAAGGCGGCCTGGTGCCCCTGTTGCAGGCACGCGGGATAGAGGTGCAGCGCACCTATCCGAACGTCAGTGGCCGGCGTGACGGCGAGCATTATGAGTATGACATCCTGGCGTTGAACGGTGAGGAAGTGGTGGTGGTGGAAGTGAAGACCACGCTACGAAGTGAGGACGTGGGGCAGTTTCTGGCGAAGCTGGCCCGGTTCACCTGGTGGGCGCCGGAGCAGAAGGGCAAGCGGATTTTCGGCGCGGTGGCGTATTTGAAGACTCATGAATCGGTGGTGGCGCATGCGCAGCGGCAGGGCTTGTTTGTAATCCGGGCGACCGGCAGCAGCGCCAGCATTGTCAACGAACGGGATTTTCAGCCCCGGGTATTCGAATAGGAAACAGGGACGGATTTCCAATCCGTCCCCATTCAGGGCTTGGTAGCGGGGACAGGATTTGAACCTGCGACCTCCGGATTATGAGCCCGACGAGCTGCCACTGCTCCACCCCGCATGGTTCGTATATTACAGCTCTTTGAAATGCTTTTCAAGAGATACTGGGACCAGGGATCAAAGAGAGTTTTTGGACATAATCCGCTTCCGCTATTCGAAAGTATGCATCAGGAATTTCTTATCTGTGGAAATCTGTGTAACCTTTGGATTATGTATGACCTGTTAAAAGACCTGCGTATCGTCGAAGGTTCTGCCTTTGTTGCCGCGCCGTTGGGGGGCATGACCCTGGCGCAACTGGGCGCGGATGTCATCCGTTTCGATCCCATCGGAGGCGGGCTGGACTACCGGCGCTGGCCGGTAACGGCGCAAGGGCAAAGCCTGTACTGGGCAGGATTGAACAAGGGCAAGCGCTCGATTGCCGTCGACCTGGGCTCATCGGAGGGGAAAGAGCTGGTAGTCGCCCTGATTTCGGATGACACACCCGGCGCAGGCATATTCCTGACCAATTTTCCGCAGTCGGACTGGCTGGGGTATCCGGCCCTGAAGCAGCGGCGCGAGGACCTGATCATGGTGCGCGTGCAGGGAAACCCGGACGGTAGCAGTGCGGTGGATTATACGGTCAACGCGGCGACAGGGTTTCCGTATGTAACGGGTCCGGCGGACCATCCTGGGCCGGTCAACCATACGTTTCCGGCATGGGATGCGCTGACCGGCATCAATGCGGCCCTGGCAGTAGTCGTTGCCGAGCGGCAGCGCCGGCTCAGCGGAACCGGGCAGCTCATCAGCCTGGCGCTGTCGGATATTGCGTTCTCCATGGCAGGGAACCTGGGCTACCTCGCTGAGGTGCAGATCAACAACGCAGAACGCCCGTCCGTCGGCAACCGGCTCTACGGCGCCTTCGGCCATAACTTCAAGACCAGGGACGGGCGTGAGGTTATGATCGTGGCCATCACCCGCAGGCAGTGGCGCAACCTGGTCGGCGCAACCGGGAGCGAACAGGCATGCCGGCAAATTGAGGCCGAAACCGGGCTTGACCTGGACCGGGAAGGGGACCGTTACCAGGCGACGGATGCCATTATCGGGTTGCTAAAGCCTTGGTGCGCAGGTCACGATTTCGCAGATTTGGCCTCGATATTCGATTCCCGCGGCGTGTGCTGGGGTCCTTACCGGTCTTTCTCGGAACTGGTTAACCATGACCCGCGCTGCTCTGATGAAAATCCAGTGTTCTCAACGGTTCAACAACCCGGTATAGGTGCATACCTGTCTCCCGGTTCACCCCTGCACTTCGCAGCGGAAACAAGACAACCGGCCAGACCAGCACCTCAACTCGGCGCCGATACCGACGAAATCCTGTCTTCAATCCTGGGTTTGAGCAGCGCCGCAATCGGCGGCCTGTACGACCGGGGCATCGTCGCCTCTGCTGATGAGTAGAAGTGGACGTTTCTCAACTCTGCCATAGGCCAATTGTCCGATGACTCAATCCAACGAACAATTCCCCGGTTGGCACCCGAAGGTTGAATGCTGCGCCGAAGTCATTACCCCTGCCCAGGTCAACAGGCTCGCGGCCGTGCTGGATGAACCGGCGCCGGACTACAGGGAAGGAGACAGGTTACCCCCTTTGTGGCACTGGATTTTTACCATCAAGCCGGTACCCCATTCGGGTCTGGGTAAGGACGGCCACCCTGAACGGGGTGATTTTCTTCCTCCCGTAACGTTGCCCCGGCGCTTGTTTGCCGGGATGAAGACGGAATTCCTGCAACCGTTAATCATCGGCCATGAGACCGAGCGAGAGTCAGAGGTCATTGATATAACTGAAAAATCCGGCACGTCCGGCGATTTGTTATTCGTCCGCATACGCAACAGTTTCAGGCAACAGGGAAACCTGTGCGTTGTTGAGGAACAGAATATCGTCTACCGGGACAAGGGGGCGCCAATAGTGCTGCCGGAAGTCACACCTTTTCCCGAACCGGCAGCAGACAGTTGGACGAAAGAGCTGATTGTGAATACGGAGATGTTGTTCCGCTTCTCGGCAGTGACGTTCAACAGTCATAAAATCCATTACGACAAGGCCTATGCCGCGGCAGAGGAAGGTTATCCCGCCCTCGTGGTACATGCCCCGCTGGTAGCCATGCTGCTCCTGCAATTGCTGAAAGAGAATACGAGTAAAACCGTAAGGCAGTTTGAATATCGCGCCCTGGCGCCCCTGTTTAATGGTCAGCCGATTCGCCTGACTGCCGTTGTGGAGGAAGGCGATTCCATAAACATGCAAGTGTTTCGTGTTGATGGCATCGTAGCAGCACAAGCAAAAGTTAACTGAGGCAGATCAAACAAGGTATTTAATATCAGAATGGAATCTGATTTTGTCAGATAGTTCTTTACGCAATTGTAGCAATCTGCTACAATTGCGTATCCTTTTCAAAAGAGAACATGACATGCCCAAAGCTGCATCCCCGGTACGGTTGCAAGCGGCTCTCATGCACGCAGCGACCATAGCCGGCCAGCGTCAGCATCGTAGCGCCGCTGAACAAATTGAATACTGGGCCGGAATTGGCCGTAGCGTATCCAAAATAATAGATCAGGACACCCTGCTTGAGATCGCTTCCGGTCTGGTTCGCCTGAGAATCGAGCCGGTAGAGCCTGTGGCAATTGTGCCGGAAGCGGTGTTTTCTGACCTGGAACGTGATCGAAAAAGCGGCACGTTAGCAGACTCGGTGACGACCAGTTCAGTGCGTTATCAGGTCTCGACCCGTCATCCCGGCCAGCTTGAGCAGATATTGCCGGATGGTCGGGTGCTCATCGGTCAATTCCATAACGGGGAATTCACGCCGCTTCCGGAACAGATTGCTTGAGAAATGCGGGCTAAACAGCTCTGGTTGTTAGCTGGCGGCAATGGCGCCGGCAAGAGTACTTTTTATCGCACCCGGCTGGCACCACTTGGCATCCCTCTTGTGAATGCCGACCTGATAGCTAAAGAGTTGTTTCCCGAGGCGCCGGAACTTCACAGTTATGAGGCGATGCAGATTGTCGAGGAGATACGCGACAACCTGCTCCTTGATGGGCGTAGTTTCTGTTTTGAAACCGTCTTTTCGCACCCGAGCAAGGTAGATTTTACGGGTAAGGCCAAAGCCCTGGGTTATGAGGTAATACTGGTAATGATTCATCTGGGATCTACCAGCCTCAATAAAGCCAGAGTCGCGCAACGCGTCGAAGAGGGCGGTCACGATGTGCCTGATGAGAAGATCGAAACCCGTATTCCCCGGTTACTGCGCCTCATCAAGTCAGTTATTCCCTTGTGCGACCATGTTACCCTGCTGGATAACTCGCGTGCCGATAATCCCTTCATACAAGTCTTGACCATACGTAACGGCCGGGTAGAAAAGATACTTGACCCCTTGCCTGACTGGGCACGTCAACTGGTTGATTTGTAAAACGGATCATGGAGCAGACGCTGCAACTGTTTTCGCACTGCCCAGGTAGGCCAGGACAATAACCAGGACCAGTATCTGCATGGTGATCATCATCGGCATTGCCGTGCCGTCATGAAACCAGCTGAGTAACAGTGCCGCAAACGAACCTATCGCCATTTCCGCAGCGACGATCATGGCTGCTGCGGCGCCGGTCCTTTTACTGGTTGAATTCATGGCCAGTGTGGGCACCACGGCAAATATCGGCCCGTCGGCAAACGTGAGCAGCCCCACGGCAAGTATGAGCGTGACAGGCGTCTCCAATCCGGAAACCATGATAGCCAGCAACGATAACAACCCGCATATCGCGACGTAAACGCCTACCCGTAATATCTCCCCGGGGCCGTGGTTCCTGGTCATCCGGGCCGCGAGCAGACTACCGATGACAAAGGTGAGGACGATGATTGCCTGGTAGTAACCGAAATGCTCGGTCGCTACCCCATGGTTGGTAATCAGGATGAACGGGCCTGCCGTGATAAAGGCGAATATGCAACCTAGGCTGCAACCGCCGATGGTGACATAAAGCAGGAACGACCTGTTACTGAGCAAACCGAGATAGTCGGCGTAGATTTCCTTCAGGTTAAGCGCGTTATAATCTTTTTCAGTTGATTCCTTCAGGAGCAGGGTCAGCAACAGGGTTACCACCAGTGCCAGGACCGTGAGCAGGTAAAAATTCATCCTCCAGCCGAAATATACGTGGATATAACCGCCTAACACGGGGGCAACGGCGGGGGCAAGAGCGGTGGCAATGCCGTAGACAGCCACGGCCCGTACCTGTTCCTTCTCGGTAAATATGTCGCGGATGATCGCCAGTACGACGACACCTTCCACGGCGGCGGCGATGCCCTGGAACACCCGGGCTGTGATCAGTTGACCTATATCGGCTGCAACGGCGCAGCATAGACTGGCCAGGGTAAACCCGGCCATCCCGCACAGCAGGACCGGTCTGCGGCCGAAACGTTCGGAAAGCGGGCCATGAACCAGGGTGGCGATGCCGTAACCCAGCAGGTTGAGGCCGACTGTCAGCTTGACCATTTCGGGGCTGGTGCCGAGCAGTCCCGGCAGATGGGCCATACTGGGAATATACAGGTCCGTGGACATCAAGGTGATGAAACTGGCGGAAATCACCAGCATGAGGATCTTGCGCTTGTTCATGGTGCCTTGCCCGGAAAACTCTATTATATAGAATGATCCCTGTGGAAGAACGGTTACAGCAAGCAGAGCATGCCATCAGCGCCATCGAAAGGCTGGCGCACGCTTACCTGGAAACCCTGGCTGGGAAGGTAGTCAGGGATAATGCCGTTCATGCGCCGTCTCTCGAGCGGCACCAGTTCATCGCCCACGGCTATGCCT
The DNA here is from genome assembly GCA_965243115.1 of Gammaproteobacteria bacterium. Classification (GTDB taxonomy): domain Bacteria; phylum Pseudomonadota; class Gammaproteobacteria; order Eutrophobiales; family Eutrophobiaceae; genus JAAXHV01. The sequence goes on from CBDEUD010000003.1 coordinate 1,440,497, forward strand.
GGGCAGCCACGTACCTGGAGGCGCTGAGACAACTGGCGAACTGGTCCGGGCGGTTACTGGAGCAGGGCGGATTTACCGAACTGGACCTGGCCGTCTTCAAGGCCGGGACAGGCGGTTACCTGCAGCAGTTGTTGCACGGTATCGCCATGAGCCAGGACGAGGTGTTCCGCCCGGAAGACATCCCGTCCCCGGCAATCCTGTCTGAACTCATGACGGATGACTCCGTCAGCGAGCTGATCAGGGACGGCAACACCATTGAAAACCGCGTGCGTATTGCCGAACTGCTGGCCGACGGGGAACAGTTCAACGAACCGGCGCTGGATACGACCTTGACCCTGGTCAGGGAGCAGTTCCGCCGTTTTGCGGATGAAGAGATAAGTGAACGGGCGGGCGAATGGCACCGGCAGGACAGTCTTATCCCGTCCGGCCTGATCCGCCGACTGGCCGATATGGGGGTTTTTGCAGTCTGTATCCCGGAACAATATGGCGGCCATGCTTCCGGCAAGCTGGCGATGTGCATCATCACGGAAGAGTTGAGCAGGGGATATCTCGGCGTGGGTTCGCTCGCCACGCGCTCCGAAATTGCCGCGGAGTTGATACTGAAGGCCGGGACCGAAGATCAGAAGAGACGTTACCTGCCCGGGATTGCATCCGGCGCCATACTGCCGGCAGTGCTGGTAACCGAACCCGATGCCGGTTCCGACCTGGCGGGGTTGAAGACCAGGGCCGTGAAAGCCGGGGACTGCTACGAGCTTACCGGCAACAAGACCTGGAGCACTCATGCGGGCAGGGCCAACTTGATGGTCCTGCTGGCGCGTACCGACCCCGCGCACAAGGGATACCGGGGGTTGAGCATGTTTCTGGTGGACAAGCCGGCCGGGACCGACGCCGAGCCGTTTCCGCTGCAGGGAATGAGCGGCAGCGAAATCCCGGTACTCGGCTATCGCGGCATGAAGGAATACGAGATCAGTTTTGACGGTTGCAGGACAAACCCGGACGCGTTGCTGGGAGGGGTTGAAGGGCAGGGGTTCAGGCAACTCATGGCTTCGTTTGAAGCGGGGCGTTTGCAGACTGCGGCGCGCGCTGTGGGTGTTGCGCAGAACGCGCTGGAGCTGGCCCTGGACTATGCCGGGCAGCGCGTACAGTTCGGCAAACCCATCCTGGCTTTCCCCAGGGTGGCAGGCAAGATCGGCTGGATGGCGGCCGAGATTATGCTGTTGCGGCAACTGGTCTATTTTGCCGCGCGCCGGGCGGACACGGGCCGCCGTTGCGACGTTGAAGCGGGCATGGCGAAAATGCTGAGTGCACGGGTCGCCTGGTCCTGCGCAGACAATGCCCTGCAGGTTCACGGAGGTAACGGTTACGCAACGGAATTTGCCGTCTCCCGGGTGTTGTGCGATGCCAGGGTGTTGAGCATCTTCGAAGGCTCGGCGGAGATCCAGGCAAACGTCATTGCCAGGGGACTGCTGAAGCGCGGGCTGTAAAAATCAATCGAGTCTGACCCCATTGATTTTTTGTATATACTCTGCAACTTATCGCAGTTAACGGAAACATCACAGATGTCCGGAAAATGCTTCAACATCATTGCAGTGGTTGTAATGACAGCCTTCTCCCATGGCGCGGGGCATGCCGGGGAAGGCGGCATACCGGATATTTCGGGCGTCTGGACCAACGCGCTGCTGTCACCTGACGATGAACGCTGGCGCATCGAGGACCTGGTCTGCTCCCGTTCCGGGTGTTCCATGGCGGGGTTCAAATACCTGCAGAGCCTGTTGGCAGACCCCGGGAACGACGACCGGACCGTAAAAGAACTGTTCTACGAGATGCAGGACTACATCAAACAGCAGAATGAAGACCTGCTTACCCCGCTGGCCCGGAAAAAACAGGCGCAATACGACCCTGCGAAAGACGCGGCGCTGGACTGCACCCCGGACGGCGACAGCCTGCGCCACCAGATCCTGGCGCCTGTGCCCATGCAGATAGAGCAGTTCGATGACAAGGTCGTTTTCCGTTACGAATACTGGAATGCCGTGAGGACGGTATACCTGGATGGAAGGGCCAATCCGCCCGGCTCGCCGCTGACACGGCTCGGACATTCGACCGGCCGTTACGAGGGCCCAACCCTGGTAGTGGAGACGACCCGCGTTATTCCGAACGTGATCGGTGTGCCCGGCGGCGGCGCTATCGCCCCGCATGAGGACACGCGCTTTATCGAACGCTATACCCTGAATGCCGATAACGGCAGGCTGGACCTGGAACTGGCCATCATCGACCCGTTACACTTCCGTAAGCCCTATGATAACCAGAGAAGTTTCCTGCCTGCGCCGGACTGGGAACTTGAAGAGTTCGTCTGTGAGGCGATCACCGGGGAGTATTAGCGCACCACAATCACGAGGAGTTGTTTATGAAAAATTTACTGGTAGCAGCTTTTGTCACGGCAGCGCTCCTCGGTGCGCCGGCGTTCGCACATCACAGCCCGGAGTCACACTACATAGTCAGTGAACTGGTAACCGTGACCGGCGTGGTGACGAAGTTCCGCTTGATCAATCCCCACGCCCGCATCTACTTCGATGTCACGCCCCCCGGCGGGGAAGTCCAGCACTGGTTCGCGGAAGGAAATGCCTCGGCGATCCTGCGGCGCAGGGGGTGGGACAAGGATACGCTGCAACCCGGCGACGTGATCGAGATCACCGGCAACCCGGCGCGGGACGGGGGCCACAAGATGGACTGGAAACTGATCGTAACGGAAGACGGCACCGAATATCGCGGCGGCAACACCGTGGGCAGCGAGCGCGACCGCCTGCTGGAAGATATAGAAAAGCGGCGCCGGGAACAGAAAGCGAAAGAATAAGATATTTGGGGTCAGAGTAAAAATACTCAACAATTAACGAATGATACTCGTATGGTGACGGTATTTTTACTCTGACCCCAAATATCCGGCAGAGTGTCCCCGGCCGATTCGGCTAAATCGTATTTGACTGTATCAGCGAGGTCAGGTACTCCGCCTGCCGCAGCGCCAGCGCAATAATGGTCAGGGTCGGGTTGGCGCAGCCCGAGGTGGGGAACAGGCTGCCGTCGCTGATGAACAGGTTGTCTATGTCGTGGGTTTGACCCCACTGGTTGCAGACACTCATGGCCGGATCGTCCCCCATGCGCGCCGTACCCATGTTATGGGTAGCGGGAAATACATCCACCATTTCCACCACTTGCCCGGCGCCCAGCGTTTCATAGACCTTGCGTCCCCGTTCCAGCCCGTAGCGCAGCATCTTCTTCGAATTTTCGTGGTGCTCATAATGGATGACCGGCACGGGCAGGCCGTAGCGGTCCTTGCGCGTGGGGTGCAATGAAATTGAATTTCTGTGCATTGGCGGGTCCTCCCCGACAATCAGCATGGCTGCCATCCGGTCGTACTGCGCAAGCAGTTTTGCATATTCCGTTCCCCAGCCGCCCGGCTGCAGGAACCGGGCCATGGATTCCGGCGTAAAATTCACGGTCTCAAGCAACAGTCCGCCGAAGAAGCCGCGTGTCTCGTCATGATAACGCTCGTCATAGATGATTCCCGCCTGGTGCGCGCCGCGATGCAGGTTGACCTTCCCGGGCATTACCCCGACCACCCCGGCCATGACGTGCCGCATATAGTTTCTGCCTACCTGCCCGCTGCGGTTGGCCAGGCCGTCGGGGAATTGTCCGGACCGGGAGTTCAGCAGCAACCGGGTCGTCTCGACGGTATTTCCCGCGACACAGACCACCCGGGCGGCCTGGGTATGCAGGTTGCCGTTACCGTCCAGGTAATCGACGCCGGTCACCCTGCCGTTGTTGTCATGGTTCAGCGTTACCGCCATTGATTCCGTCCTCAATTCAAAATGGCCGCTTTGTTCCGCCGAGGGAATGTCCGTGTACAGGGCCGACCATTTCGCGCCTGTCGCACAGCCGCTGGTGCAAAACCCCAGTTGCAGACAACTGCCCCTGCCGCCGCGCGGAGACGAATTTATGGCCAGGTTACCGGTATTGATTTCCTTGTAGCCGCACCTTTTTGCCCCGGCTTCAAATACCAGGTAATTATTGCTTGCCGGCAGCCGTTCGATACCGTGCGTCCCCGTTACGCCCAGGCGGTCCTCGGCAACTGAATACCAGGGTTCAAGATCGGCAAGCTTCACAGGCCAGTCGGCCAGCGTCGCACCTTCCGCAGCGCCGTAATGGCCCAACGCGTTAAATTCATGCTCCAGCAACCGCACGCTGGTCGCAGTCCAGTGCAGGGTCGTTCCACCCACGGTCTTGCAATTCCACACGGGAAACGGGGGTGGGGCAATGCCGCTGCCCTGCCTTTCATCCAGCCAGGTCATTTTGCCGAACATTTCGGCTTCGTTGGTGACAATCTCTGCAGGGTCGAGCCGTTTGCCGGCTTCAAGGCAGACAACGTCAATACCCTTGTTTGAGAGCACGTCGCACAGCGTACCGCCGCCGGCGCCGGAACCGATGACCACAGCCACGGAAGAGTCGTTCAGCGAGAATTGTGTCATTCCATCTCCGTATTTGGATATTTGGGGTCAGAGTAAAAATACAGTCACTATGTTGGAGGTGTTCAGTTATTGCTGAGTATTTTTACTCTGACCCCAAATATCCCAGGCTAGTCAGGCAGCCAGTCAATGTCGTTCAAGCCCCTGTTGATATAGCCGCCGAACTCAAGGGATGAGCCCTCAAATCCCAGCAACTCCCAGGTGAGTGGATGGCGGTATATCCCGCTCAGGGTTTCATTCAGGACAAATTGAAAGAAAGGTGTGTGCTGTATTGTCGCAAGCGCAGCCGCCTGCTCCGTTTCCGCCAGCCCCGACCATTTTTCACCGGTATTTCCAGCCAGGAGTTCCAGCGCGTCGTTCATCATGGCCGTCAGTTCCCCGGATTGACCGATCCTGCTGTCAATCTGTTCCGTCACCTGCTCATACACGTCCTTGCTTAATCCTGGATGAGGGAATAACTGGTAGACAACATCCGGCAACACCTCCACGTTCCCCGTGTGCAAGCTTCCGTTCGCGCCGGCGCGCCCGTCCAGGGACACGAGTGCAAGGGATATGCTTACCTGGAGAAACTCTCTGCGTGACATTGCCATATGCGCTGCAGTGTACTGGATTCGCTACTGGTGCGAAACTGGGGCGTATTCTACCGTTATAATGACTTCACACATCCATCAGTGACGCGTATTCATGAAAAAATCAATTACCTGTCTTATCGTAGCGCATCTCATCAGTCTGCCTTGCCGTGCTGATATAACAGGGCCTGTTGAACCGGCAATACATCCTGAACTGAAAGCACATACGGAGCACTTTACAAAAAATGTCTACAAGGTAACGGATCGCGTGTACAGCGCGGTCGGCTGGAACGTGGCGAACATCGTCATGATCGTCGGCGATGACGGACTTATCATGGTCGATGCCGGGCTTAGTCCGGCAACCAGCAGGGAGGTACTGGCTGAGTTTCGTAAAATTACGGACAAACCCATTGTTGCCGTGATTTACAGTCACTTCCACCATGACCATATCGACGGCGTGAAAGGGCTGGTGTCGGCCGAACAGGTAAAAGAGGGTAAGACACAGATTTACGCCCATACTTCTCTCATGCAACACCTGGTGGACGAGAGCGCTGTGCTTGGCCCCATACTGGGCGTGCGCACCGGGTATACCTTCGGCTTTTTCCTGGAAGGTGACGACATGGAATACATGAATGGCGGCATCGGACCGTTGCCCACGGGCGGCAGGCCGGGTTCCTTCATTGCCCCGACCAGGCTGGTTGACGATGTATTGAAGGTGACCATCGCCGGCGTCAACCTGGAAATCATCCATGTCCCCAGTGAAGCGCCCGATGAACTGGCCGTGTATTTACCGGATTCCGGGGTTCTGATCGATACCGAGGTCATCCAGGGGCCGACTTTTCCGAACGTGTACACGCTCAGGGGGACAAAATTCCGCCAGCCCATGACCTGGGTAAGGAGTATCGACCGGTTGCGCAAATTAAAGGCTGCCTACCTGGTGCCGACCCACGGACGGCCCGTCACGGGAGAGGCCAAAGTCGATGAAGTATTACGCATGACCCGTGACGGCATACAGTACGTTCACGACCAGACCATCCGTTACATGAACAAGGGGTTTACCCCGGATGAACTGGCGCAAAAGGTAAAGCTGCCGTCCCACCTGTTCAACTATGCGCCATACCTGAGGCAGTACTACGGCACGGTAAAGCAGGCGGTGCGGCAGGTATATGCAGGTTACCTGGGCTGGTACGAAGGCGACCCCGTGGCGCTGGACCCGCTGCCTGCCGGGGAGCAGGCCGGCCGGCTTATCGACCTGATGGGAGGCGGCGAAATCGTCATGGAAGCGGCCCGGAACGCGTACAAGGAACAGGATTATCAATGGGCCGCTGAGCTTGCGACTTACCTGGTACGGGTTGATGCCGATAATATGGAAGCGAGAAAGATCAAGGCCGCAGCCTTCCGCCAACTCGGTTATGCCAGCATGAACATCAACTGGCGTAACTGGTATCTCACCTCGGCAATGGAGCTGGAGGGCAGGCTCGATACGCGGCAGACGGCAAAACAAATGGCAAACATATTTACGCCGCCCGATATCCTCGCGGAGATGCCGGTCGATGTCAGCATCAACGCCTGGACGACCAGGCTGAAAGCGGAACAGACACTGTCCGTCAACAGGTCGCTGGGGTTCGAATTCACGGACCTGGATGAAACCTACGGGTTGACGATACGGCGCGGTATCTGCCAGTTTGACGTCAATCCTGACAAGGACATGGATATGGTCCTGTCAATGACGAAGTCCGTATTCAACCAGGTGGTTTCCGGCAGCGCCACCATCGAGGAGGCCGTAGCCGGAGGCGCCATGAAATTAACGGGAAACCCGGACGACCTGAAGCGGTTCCTGGGTTTTTTTGAGACGCCGGGCGCCGACCGGATTTCACTGACATTACATTAGTAGTCTGTAAACTATCCTTATACTTATGAAAACGTCACTCCTGTTTCGCCTGGTTGTATTATTCATGTTGGCTGAGTTCGCCTGTGCCGGTGAACAAAGACCAAATATTCTGTTCATACTCACCGACAACCAGGCCGCTTCACTGCTCGGCGCCTACGGCAATCCCGATATCAGGACACCCAATATAGACAGGCTGGCCGTCGAGGGCATTGTGTTCACCCGCGCCTACGCGGTCAACGGCATGTGCTCGCCCACCCGGGCGACACTGATGACCGGGCTGATGCCCTCGCAGCACGGCATCCACAGTTGGCTGGATGACGAACTACTGGATCAATGGCCGCAAAGCTGGTCCGCCGTGGCGGAATTCCGCACACTGCCGCTCACGTTGAGAAACCGCGGTTATCAGACTGCCATGATCGGAAAATGGCACCTGGGACAACCCTGGAAAGCGTCCATAGGCTACCAGTACTGGGTCACGTTTCCCTATGGACACACGATTGATTTCTGGGACAACACCATCATCGACAACGGCAGGACCTATCCGGTAAAAGACCGGCACATCGTCGATTTTTTCACGGACAAGGCAGTTGAATATCTGCAGAATTACTCCGCTGAAGGGCCGTTTTACCTGCAACTGAATTATGACGGCCCCTATACCAACCCGCCCACCAACTACGGGCCTGCCAGGAACCGTTTTTACCAGGACTACGCGGGCAGGGAGTTCAGGTCCTTTCCGCGCACGGCTTATAACGAGAACCTGGTAGAGCAGTTACTGGGTGAAGACACCAACCCGTTTTTGCGGGGCAAGCTGCGCGAAGGACTGGCCATGCACAACGATCCGGCCACCATGGCCAACGTCGCCTCCCAGAATACGCTGGTGGATGACGGCGTGGGCAAGGTGCTGGCCGCATTGAAGGAGAACGGACTGGCAGACAATACCCTGGTTATTTTTTCCTCCGACCAGGGAAACTTTTACGGACAACACGGCCTCTGGCAGCATACCGTGGTCACGACGCCGTCGAGCATGTATGAAACGGCAATGAATATCCCGTTGATTATCAGGCATCCGGACAAGATCGGGGCAGGCCGGACCAGCGACGTGTTGATAGGCCAGTATGATATTCCGGTGACGATCCTGGATTACCTGGGCATGGACGACGTCCGGTTTGATAACAGTCCCGGCAGGAGTTTCAGGCATGCGCTGGCAGGCGAAACCGGCAAGTGGCGTGAAGCGGTGTTCTTCGAGCAGGAGGAGACCAGGGTCATTCGGACCGGGAATTATTCCTACTGGAAGCGCCTGCGCTCAACGGGCGGGCCGGCGTTGTATGATATGAAGGCAGACCCCGGCCAGGAGAGGAATGTCGCGGACGACCCGGCCTACCGGGAGATCGTCGCGGAACTGGACGCCAGGCTCACTGCTTTCTTTGCCGAGTATGCGGACACGAAATATGACCTGTGGCGCGGGGGCGGCGCCAAGGGGTCAGTGGACCGGCCGGAGAGATACAAACGTCTCTATGGTCCGGACTGGACTCCGGAAACGGAAATCAAACCGGCGTTCAGGGAGTAGCTGAACTACCATTCCCGTACACATCACACCACCGGCACTATCACACCGTTGTATTCGGCGGCTTTCGTCTTCCTCACAAGGTCCGTCAGGGCCGGGTTGCGGGGGTCCGGGAGTTTTATCCCATCCTCCCGGCGCAGCCGGTCCAGGACGCGCCGGCAACGCACCGTGGCGCTGTCCATGGGCAGCAGTACCGGGTCTACTTCGTCCAGGTCCGTTACACCCAGGCTCTCAAGCATGCCCTGCTGCGCCTCGATCATGGGCTTGTCCTGGGTCCCGAAGGCTACCTCGATGGCCGAGGTCCAGATTTTACCCATCTCATCGCTGTCCTTGTCATGATCCCTGGCGACACCCCAGAAATAATAGGTGGAGGTCTGGTTCTTCGGCGTGAGAATGTCCGTGCCGTACATCCAGATCCCCTCACTGCGCGGCCTGCCCGTGGGGGTGATGCCCACGTCCAGCAGCATGTGGGCGGGGGCATCCCAGCGCATGTACAACCAGTGGTCAACCGGTTTGCCGTAGTCCTTGAACATGTGGTCCCAGGCCGGTGGCGCCAGCCCGTCCGGACACCAGCGGTTCGACCACACGGTGGTCCCGCTCTGCAACAGTTCGTGCTCACCTCGTTTGATGGCCTCGCTCCCGAGTATGCCTTTATGCAGGAACTCCACATGGGACAAGTCCATCAGGTTGTCGGTAATCAGTTCGTAGTTGCCGTGCATCTCGATCACGCCCTCGACCGAAGGGTAATCGGGATCGGATTGGCAACTGAAATCGGGTATGGTCGCGGGGTCTGCCAGCGCCGGGTCGCCCATCCAGATCCATAACATGTTGTGGATTTCCTCCAGCGGATAGGCCCTGGTGCACATCTTTTCCGGGATTTTTCCGTCCCCGTGGGGGTTATGTACGCAACGCCCTGTGCTGTCATAACGCAGGCCGTGATACTTGCATTCCACCACGTCACCCATCAGGGTGCCCAGGTGCAACGGTGAATAGCGGTGCGGGCAGGTGTTGTTGATGGCGACTGCCTGGTTGTTTTCCTTGCGGTAAAACAGGATCGATTCGCCGATGATAGTGCGTTCGAACAGTTCCCTTTTTACCTCGTAGCTCCATGTCGCCGCATACCAGGCGTTTTTCAGAAACGGTTTTGACACTTTGAACTACCCCCGGATTTACTCTGCCAAAGAAATAATTATTCCGGTGATTATAAAAATTATCGATACTTTTTCAATATGGAAGTTTGAAAAAACGCTTGTGGTAGACTGTCCGGATGTTCAAGGTAAAGATAGCAAGCAGCGGCGAAGTGATTACCGTTGAAGACGGCGTCAGGATCGTCGATGCCCTGGGCGAGCAAGGTATCATCATTCCCGTGTCCTGCGAGCAAGGCATCTGCGGCACCTGCCTCACCGGCGTGCTGGAAGGGGAACCGGAACATAACGACGTATTCATGACCGATGAAGAGCAAGCGGCCAACGACCAGATGACACTTTGCTGTTCCCGCTCCAAAAGCGAAATGCTGGTCCTGGATTTGTAAAGATACTGTTTGCCTAGTGATACCGATAGGTCAACGACACCCCGTACATCTGCGGGTCGCCGAATACGGAAATGACTTCACCCGCTATGGCATAAAGGTGAGTGACGTGCTCATCGTCAAGCAGGTTTTTCCCCCAAACGGCTATCTCTAAAGTGTCGTTGGGACTGTTCCAGGCGAGGCGGGCATCGAACAGGTCGAATGAAGGTTGTATCGAATAGGGCTCAAGCTCGCCGCGTTGATCGTCGGTATAGCGATAACTCAGGAGCGCGGACAACTCTCCTCCCCCCGGCACCGGCAACACGTATTCTGCATTGATGCTGTATTTGTTTCGCGGCGCATGGATCATCTCGTTGCCGGTTTGTAACGGGTAAGCAGAGTTCGGTACAACGGTATCGGTAAATTCCGAGTCCAGGAATGAATAGAAGCCTGATAACGTCAGGTTCTCCACGGGAACCCAGGTCAATTCCAGTTCAACCCCCTTGGCCTCTGCGTCTCCTGCATTGAAAGTCTGGAAGCGGCCAAAGCATTCAAGCAACTCCGTGGTCTGATCTTCAACACAGCCGGGTGTGGGTCCAAAGGCTTGAATCTGCAGTTCTTCATATTCCGTGTAAAAGAAAGCGGTATTTAACCTGAAATTATCCAGCAGGTCTGATTTAAAACCGATTTCATAATTCAGTGCTTCCTCCTGGGCAAGGGGTTCCGTATCAACCACTGTTTGCGGAGCCGCCGGAAACCCGCCGCTTTTAAAACCTTTTGCAATCGTCCCGTATACGGTAATCGTTTCCCGCGGCTGCCAGGTAAGAGAAATTTTCGGGATGAACGAAGTCCATATTTCTTCCTTGGTATTGGCGAACGTCTGGTTGATAACGACAAAATCTCCGGCTACGGCGTCATTGACGATCTCTTTTTTCTCATAATTGTAACGGCCTCCAACAGTCAGGGTGACACCCTCCGTCAACAACCAGTCCGCCTGGCCGAATCCGGCATAACTGTCTGTTTCATTGATTTGATGATAGCGATCGCTGCCATTGATATTTTTATCGGCGAGAATATCAAATACTTCAAACCGGTCGGTTTGCTCGTTCAGGTACCAGAACCCGAATACGTAATTCAGTGTATCGGTAGCTCCACTCCAGCGGATCTCCTGGGTGAACTGATCGGTTTTATCGATAATATCGTCCGTCAATGGGATTGAAACGCCGACCGAATCCATCTCCCAGTCCACTTCGTTTTCACGGTAGGCAGTGATTGACTTCAATTCACCTGGCCCGAAATCATGAGAAACGTGCAGGCTTATTCCCCAGGCGTCGCGTTTGGCAAAGCCGTCGCTGGGATTGGTCGAGCACTTCGGCCCCCTGTTGCCGCAAAGCGCATGATACTGGTCGACAATCGGCCCCAGGGCGCCGACTACCTGGGTCTGGGGGATCCTGGCCATGTCCTCAACGTCCAGCTTGTTGTAGTCTGCAGTAAACATGATTTCCGTATCTTCACCCGTATAGAGCAGTTGGCCGCGGTAGGCCTGTACGTCGTCGTCTTTTTGTTTCTTACCCAGAACAACATTGTCCACCCAGCCGTCCCTGTTTCGATACGAAAAGGAAAATTTACCGGCAAGGTTCTCGCTGATTGGCCCGGTTAACAATCCGGCAAAATCGGTACGCTCATAATTCCCGAAATTTGCTCTTAATTTCGCTGAAAACCGTTCCGTATCAGGCCGGGTCGATACGATGTTGATGGCGCCGCCAATGGTATTTTTTCCGTACAAGGTGCCCTGGGGGCCGCGTAATACTTCGACGCGCTCAATGTCGAACATCTCAGGGTTGATATTGGATACCCGTCCCAGGTAAACCTCATCGACGAAAATTGCAACGGAATTATCTGTTCCGGCGCCGTCGTCATTGGATGACACACCCCGCAATGCGATTATGTTTTGTCCCGGTGAGAACGGGGAATAAGTGAGGCTGGGCACGCGCGTGGCAATATCCGTCAGGTCATGGATGTCGGCTTTTTCAATTGCCGTCTTGCTCAGTGCGGAGATCGCGATGGGCACGTCCTGCAGATTCTCGGCGCGCCGCTGCGCAACAACGGTGATTTCTTCCAGGAAACCGCTCTGCTGTTGAGCCTGTATACCGTTAATATTAAGCAGTAACAAAATTACTGGCAGCGTGGTTCTTGATAATGTCATCGGCGGATTCCCCGGCAGGTAAATTTCACACAACAGATAGTATAGAGATAATACTTGAAAAGTAAAGTATTTTTAATGAAAATATTAAAGCGAGGATGATTGAAAATATACAAATATATATGATTGAATATTATATTTATTTAGGATAATTCAGTTTCATATTTGTATAAATAATAAGAATATTTATTACTTTACAAATAAATCAATATCGGAAATCTGATATTTTCCACTGAATCGGCATACTGTGTCCCGCGTCAAAGTGATGCCGGGGGCGCGCCGCAACGCCGCACGATCGGGCAGGAACATGCTGGATCTGATTCCGCCTCAGTGTGTGGTCTGAGACAGGGAAAACAGGGGGCTTAATGGCCGGGGGCGTTGGCGGGAATACCTGTGAAGGTTTCTATGGTTTTAAAATCTATCCCATCGGCTTCCGCCAGGTAAATGGTCTTGGTGCTGTGCCTGTTATGGATGATCATCGAGCCCCGCGGACTCTCGAAAGTGAAGCCTTCGGTAAAGGAAGCGAGTTTCTGCACGTCCAGGGACTTTGCCCTGGCGGCCAGCCGGGCAAGGAAATGCAGCCCGTCGTAACAGGATTGTCCGACAACATTCAGCATCGGCGCATGATGTCCGAATCTTGCCGCATAACGTTCCATGAAACTGGCGTTCTCGGGCGTATCCAGGCAGGTGAAATAGCCGCTGGAAGAATAGATACCTTGTGTGCACTCCGCGCCGATACCCAGCAAGGTGTTTTCTTCGATTAACGGACCGAAGCGAATGATATTGTTCGCCAGGCTCCTCTCGGCAAAGGCACGATTGAAATCAACGGAGTCGCTGCCTACGAGGGTAATCAATACTGCGTCAGGGCATAACTCCTCAATTTGTCTCAGGGCATGATCGAAGTTTTCGCTACCGAATGGTACGAATTCCTCGCCGAGGACTTCACCGCCGATTAAGCCGATGAATTGCCTTGCCAGCCAGTTCGTGGTGTAAGGCCATTGATAGGCGTTGCCTACCAGGTACCAGGAATTCACTTGTTTCTCCTTCATGAACCAGGGCAGGACGGGAGACAACTGCTGGTAAGGGGTCTCACCCAGGACAAACAGACCCTTGCCTGTTTCGTCACCCTCATAAGGCGGGGTATAGATATACGGAACCTTGCCGCGGATATGCCTGGAGACAGCGCTTCTGACGGCGCTGTCGTGGGTACCGACGATCGCGTTGCAGTTGTCTGAGAGCAGCCTGTCCAACTGCCCGATATATGACGCGCTGTCCCGGCCCACATCGATAAATTCCAGGTCAATTCCGGCTCCCAGGAGACCACCCATGTCCTTGTTGATCTCGTCCGCTGCGAGTAATGCACAATCCCGGGTGGAGGGCCCGAACAGTCCGGACGGGCCGCTCATGGCTACTAGTATGCTGACGGTTAATCTATCCATTGATACTGCGGTGGCTGCGTTTTATTGAGTGTTCAGGTATTAGCGTATAACTTCCGGAAAGCTTGTACAAGCTTGCCGGGCAGTTATAAAACCTCTCCGGTATTTTGGTATGGTTCGCATGCTCAGGTATCATGACTCCATACAGATGCGTCAGTGAGACCGGGGATAACTTTTTGGGTAAACGTATTATAGATAACCACCTGGCCAGCTTGATGGCCCGGACCGGTCGTAAGGTGAATAACCGGCTGACGACCGAGTTGCGCACCATAGGGCTGAGTCTCGATGCTTGGCTGGTCCTGAATATGCTGGTTTCTGAAGGCGGCAAGTCGATGGGGGAGATTGCGGAAGCGCTGGTATTGAACCTGCCGACGGCCACAAAACTCATCGACAGGATGGTAAATGACAACCTGGTGTACAGGAAACCGCACCATGAAGACCGGCGCATTATAGAGATCTTTCCTTCAGACGCCGGGGTGATACGTCACGAGGTGGCAAAAAAACTGGTGGCAAAAGAACAGAAAGCCCTGAAAAAACTTGTCCCGGACCTGGACCGGTTGATGGGAGAGCTTGTCAGGCTGAACCGGGACCTGGACGAGACCGGGAAATAGCAGATTGCAGTCGGCCTGTGCGGAATGGGGTTCAGGTCTTTACCCCCGTACCCCGCTGCAGCAGGTAAAGGGAAAGGGACGACAGGGCAAGGATGAACAGGATGATGATGACGAAGGCGAGATAGATGTTGATGTCGGATACGCCCAGGATGCCGTAGCGGAAGGCGTTCACCATGTACAGAATCGGATTGCCCAGGGAGATGGATTGCCAGAGGCGCGGCAGCAGGTCTATGGAATAGAATACCCCTCCCAGGTAAATCAACGGGGTCAGCACGAACGTCGGGATGATGGAGATATCATCGAAGTTCTTTGCGAAGATGCCGTTGAGAAACCCGCCCAGGGAAAACAGGACGGAGGTCAGGATCACTATACTCAGGACGATAAAGGGGTTGTAGAGTGAAGGCATTCCGGTGAAGAACAACGCAATGACCGTTACCACCGTGCCGACGATCAGCCCCCTCAGCACCCCGCCGGAAATATAGCCCGCCAGGATTATCCAGTTCGGCACGGGCGCGATGATCATCTCCTCGATATGGCGCTGGAAGCGCGCGCCGAAAAAGGAGGAGGAGACGTTGGAATAGGCGTTGTTGATTATCGACATCATGATGATCCCCGGGGCGATAAACTCCATGTAGGAAAACCCGCCCATCGTGCCGATACGGGGGCCGATCAGGTTGCCGAAGATGATGAAGTATAGCGCCATGCTGATGGCCGCGGGCAGGATGGTCTGCGTCCAGATACGCATGAAGCGGGTGATCTCCTTGGTGACGATGGTCTTGTAGGCGATGTACAAACGGTCAGGCGTCATTTTCCCGTTCACTCTCGTCCAGCAACCGGATGAACAGCTCTTCCAGGCGGTTGGCTTTGTTGCGCATGCTGCTCACGATGATCCAGTGCTGCGACAGCATCTCGAATACGGCGTTGGCGTTCTGTTCCCGGTTAATGACTACCTCCAGGGTCACCGGGTCGATCTGGCGTATGTCCAGGAACGGCATGTCGGGCAGTTTCTCCAGCGGGCTTGCCAGGTCCAGGATAAACGTCTCCGAGTGCTGTTTGGCCAGCAGTTCCTTCATATGGCCGAACTCGACGATCGATCCCTTGTCGATGATGGCGATTTTCCGGCACAGGCTCTCGGCCTCCTCCAGGTAATGGGTGGTGAGGACGATAGTCGTGCCGTTGCGGTTGATCTCTTTCAGGAACTCCCAGGTGGAACGGCGCAGTTCCACGTCCACGCCGGCGGTCGGTTCATCCAGCAGCAGCAGTTTCGGATCATGGACCAGGGCCCTGGCGATCATCAGCCGGCGTTTGAGACCGCCGGAGAGGTTGCGGGATATACCATCACGCCGTTCCCACAGGCCCAGTTGCCTGAGGTATTTCTCCGCCCTGGCGTAAGCGGATTTCCGGTCTATGCCATAGTACCCCGCCTGGTTCAGCAGGATGTTGAGCGGGGTTTCAAATAATGAAAAGTTGACTTCCTGGGGGACTATGCCCAGGCGGGATTTGATCTCGATGATATGGGTGTCGCTGTCGAGTCCGAGGACCCTGACGTTGCCGGCGCTTTTGTTGACCAGCGAAGAGATAATGCCGATCGTGGTCGATTTGCCGGCGCCGTTGGGACCGAGCAGCGCGAAGAATTCGCCTTCATCCACCTCCAGATCGATTCCCTTCAATGCCTGAAATCCGTTCTTGTAGGTTTTTTCCAGGCAGTTAATCTCCAGTGCTTTCATTCGTGGCGGCAGTACTTCGGCAGCTCCAGCGGCTTCCCGTGCAACCGGCAAGTGCCGTCAAGGTGTCAGAGGCAGCGTATCAGTTCCTGCCCTTGTATGCGCGCACCGCGGAATTGAACAGTTCGCCGACAGCCTGCATTTCATCCACCATTTTATTGTGGAATAAATCATTGATTTGTATCTGCTCTTCCGTGGCGGTTTCTCCCCAGCTTTGTCTCAGACCGTCCAGGCAGGCCAGGACTGCTTCGCCCCTGGCAATATAATCTTTTATACCCTTTTGCGCCTCGAGCATATCTTCCTCGCTGGCCTTCAGGCCGTTGGGGATGGAAGGCTTTTCCGGTAATGGGCAGGTTTCAATCACTTCGGTCGATGCGGCTTCGGCCTGTGCGAGAGCGGTCTGGGCCGATACAATGCCGAAAATCAGTAAACAGGCTGAACACAGTGCTGACAACTTCATGAGTTTCTCCTATGGCGGTATGTTTTCAGATCATCCGGACGTATACTTGCAACGTTAAACGTCCGACCGGAAACAGCATTATATTTGGGGTCAGAGTAAAAACATACAGGTTTTTACTCTGACCCGGAATATTGCGATGATATTCCGTCTACCCTGTGCATCCATGTGATCATTCTATGAACAAGGTCCTGATACGGCAGTTCGGTTTGCGGGAATACCGGGGCACCTACGAGGCAATGGCTGGGTTCACCAGCAGGCGCGGCCCCCGGACGGCAGACGAGATCTGGTGCCTGGAGCACGAACCGGTATTTACCCTGGGTCTGGCCGGCAGGACCGAACACCTGCTGGACCCGGGCGCCATACCCGTACACAAGGTGGACCGGGGCGGGCAGGTGACTTATCACGGTCCCGGACAACTGGTGGTCTACCTGCTGCTGAACCTGAAGCGGCGCGGGATATCCATCAAGCGTTTCGTTACCCTGCTGGAACAGTCGGCCATTGATTTCCTGGCCGGCTTCGACCTGGATGCCCGCCGCCGCAAGGGGATGCCGGGCGTGTACCTGGCTGACAGCAAGATAGCGGCCCTGGGCGTGCGGATGAGGAGGGGATGCTGCTACCACGGCCTGGCTCTCAACGTGAACATGGACCTGTCTCCCTTCGAGCGGATCAATCCCTGCGGCTACCCCGGGCTGGAGGTAACACAACTGGCAGACCGGGGGTTCAGGTTATCGGTAGATGATGCGGCCGAACAATTTTTGCCCTGCCTGCTGGAACAGTTCGGATGCGATGAGGTCGAAAGGTATGATGAAAGAAATATTTCTTTTCCTGAAATCATGGCAGCAAGTGTAAAATAGCACCCTGGGATACGTGGTACCTGCGAAGATGACGACAATAGCACTGGAAAACCTGACAAAGCAGGAACGGCGCGGAAAATTCAAAACCGCGCGCATCCCGATCAGGGTTGTGCCGATGGAGGGCAAGCCGCCGAGAAAGCCTCACTGGATCAGGGCCAAAGCGCCCACCGACCCGAAAGTATTTGAGCTGAAGCGGTTGTTGCGTGAGCGCGCCCTGCATACGGTGTGCGAGGAGGCGTCCTGTCCCAACCTGGGAGAGTGCTTTGCACGGGGCACCGCCACCTTCATGATCATGGGCGACACCTGTACCCGCCGCTGCCCTTTTTGCGATGTGGCCCACGGCCGCCCCCAGCCCCTGGACGAAAACGAACCGCAGCACCTGGCCGAGGCCGTCAGGTTAATGGCGCTGAAATACGTGGTCATCACTTCCGTCGACCGGGACGACCTGCGCGACGGCGGAGCAGGCCATTTCAGGGACTGTATCCGGGCCGTACGCCGGGAGACGCCCGGTACCAGGATCGAAATACTGACACCGGACTTCCGCCGCCGCATGGATATCGCGCTGGAGAGACTGGGCGAGGCGCCGCCCGACGTATTCAACCACAACCTGGAGACGACGCCGGCGCTGTACCGGAAAGCCAGGCCGGGCGCCGACTATCACTGGTCGCTGGACCTGATCCGCAATTTCAAGACACAACACCCCCGGATACCGACCAAATCCGGTCTCATGCTGGGACTGGGCGAGGAAATTGATGACGTGAAACAGGTCCTGCGCGACCTCAGAGAGCACGACTGCGACATGCTGACCCTGGGCCAGTACCTGCAGCCGAGCCGCTACCACCTGCCGGTGGATCGATTCGTGGAACCGGTTGAATTTGACGAACTGGGTGAATATGCAAAAGGACTGGGATTTACCAGCGTGGCCAGCGCCCCCATGGTGCGTTCATCGTACCACGCTGATCTGCAGGCCGCTGAGACAAACCATTCCTGCTGAGCTTGTCCCTGCGCAAGCAGGGAGCAGGAATCCGGTCGACTAATATTTCCTTATAACAATCTCCGGTAATCACAGTCCAGTATCTGCGCCAACTTCCTGGCGATCGTTTTTCCAATAGTCCGTTTGTTGTTTTCCATTTCAGAGAGATGGTGCTGCCGGATACCTGCCTGCTCTGCCAGTTGTGATTGGGTCTGGCCAGCCCGATGGCGGTACACTCGCAGGTAGTAACCCGGAGTTCTGTAGTCGTCACTATGACGCAACCTGGCATCATCGTGCACCCTCTGAGCGGGCACACGCTCTTCGTTCTGATATTGATCCAGGGTTGCTCGTATCATTTTTTTCAGGCGCGCCCGATTCACACCAACCATGGGTTTGACTAAGACATCACCCAGATCGTGATGAATTTCCAAAACATTAATCATCTGTAAGCATCTCGTCTATGTCCGATATAAAAAACTTCGATCTCCAAGGTCTGTTCAGTCATAACGCGATAACGCATCCGGTAACGGTAATTGAGACGTAGACGATATTCACCGTCGCCGGTTTTCAAAGTATCCCATCCTGGAGGCTTGGTACCCTGTTCCTCAAGGTCAGTTATAGCAAGGTCAGCCAGATCCTGCACCACTGCCGGCAACCTTCCTAGTTGCTTATGTGCCTTTCTTGTCAGGTAAACAGTCCATGTCATGATATAGATTATATACCATAAAATGGTATATTACAAAAATTAGTTATCAATAGTCCTGTATATCCATGGTAGACCCTTATTCATCGTCCGCGTTAATCCTGTTAACGGTTGAGAGGATACTTCCCTTGGAGAATCTGGTGTTGATCTCCGCGTGTTCCCGCAGTTGATCCGCCCTGCGTACGATGTTCTCGTCTTCATCCGTGACGATGGCGTAGCCCCTCTCCAGGGTGGCAAGCGGGCCGAGCGTCCTCAGGGAATGAGAAAGATAGTCCAGTTGTTTTTTCCATGACTGCAGGCTTCGGACAAGGTGGTTTTGCAGTTGTTTTTCAAAATGGATGCACCTCGTGCGATGGCCCGCCAACTGTTGTAACGGGTTTCTGCTCCTGAGCGTGTCTGCGAACCGGTTCAGGCGCGCCCCGCGCAACACTATGCCGTTGTCCAGTGCAAGCCGCAGCCGGATGGCCAGGTCATCCAGGCGCTGCGTCATGTTCTGCAGCAGGTAGGTGGGGCGGGGCAGGCGTTTGCCCAGTTGCGTTACGTTGCGCTCGTGGTAGGACAGCAGTCCGGTGATGCGCAGGTGGAGTTGTGAATGAAGGTTATCCAGCGCCGACTTCAACGAAGCAGAGTCCGGGCTGACCAGTTCCGCGGCGGCCGAGGGAGTGGGCGCGCGCCGGTCGGCGACGAAATCGGCAATGGTAAAATCAATCTCGTGGCCGATGCCGCTGACCACGGGGATAACCGAACGATGGATGGCCCGGGCAACGGTTTCTTCGTTGAATGACCACAGGTCTTCCAGGGAACCGCCGCCCCTGGCCAGGATCAATACGTCGCAGTCCTGTCTCCGGTTTGCCACATCGATGGTTTCTGCAATCTGTTGCGCCGCGCCTTCTCCCTGCACGGGTACGGGGTAAACGATGACATCGGCAAGCGCGTAACGCCTGCCCAGCACCTGGATGATGTCTCTCACGGCCGCGCCCGCCGGCGATGACACCACTCCGATGGTCGCCGGGAAGGGTGGAATCGGCTGTTTGTGCTCTTCGGCAAACAACCCCTCTTCCAGCAGACGCTGTTTCAGTTTCTCGAATGCCTGCTGCAATGCGCCGGCGCCGGCCGGCTCCATGGCCTCCACGATCAGCTGGAACTCACCCCGGCCTTCGTACAGGCTGACCCCCGCCCGGACCAGGACTTCCTGCCCGTTCTCCGGCGCAAATCTCAGGTGGCGGTTGGCGCCCCTGAACATCGCACAACGCACCTGTGAATGCTGATCCTTCAGGGAGAAGTAAAGATGGCCCGAACCGGGTTGCGCCAGGTTGGAAATCTCCCCGCGAACCCACAGGGATGGGGGAAAACTGTCCTCCAGTACGGCCCTGACCTCGCGATTAAGGCGGGTGATGGAGTAAATGTCCCGTTGTTCTACGGTTATACCGGAATTCATTTCATGTCTGTGGGGACAGATTTCAAATCTGTCCCCTTTTCCTCTTTAATTCCCGATTCTTAATTGTATAATAGGTCATGCGAATAGTTGAAGAAGCCCTCACCTTTGACGACGTCCTGCTGGTCCCTGCCCATTCCAGAGTTCTGCCCCGGGAAGTCAGCCTTGAAACACGCCTGACCCGGAACATCAGGTTGAACATTCCGTTGATCTCCGCGGCCATGGATACCGTCACGGAATCCCGCCTGGCAATCGCCCTGGCCGCACAGGGCGGCATGGGCATCATCCACAAGAACATGAGCCCCGAACAGCAGGCCAGGGAAGTGTTGCAGGTGAAAAAATATGAAGCCGGCGTGATTCGGGATCCGGTAACCGTCAGTCCCGCGGCCAGCATTGGCGAAGTGATGCAGATCACGCGCGCCAATAACATTTCAGGGGTACCGGTCGTGGACGATTCCGACCTGGTCGGGATCGTCACCAGCAGGGACCTGCGCTTTGAAACCCGTTTCGACGACCCGGTAGCCAATATCATGACACCCCGGGAACGCCTGGTTACCGTTCGGGAAGGCGCCGGCACCGAGGAGATCATCGCCCTGCTGCACCAGCACCGCATCGAAAAAGTCCTGGTCGTAAATGAAGAATTCGAGTTGAAAGGCATGGTCACTGTCAAGGACATTCACAAGGCGCAGGAATTTCCCAACTCCTGCAAGGATGAGGATGAGCGCCTGCGCGTCGGCGCCGCGGTCGGCGTCGGGCCGGGTACCCGGGAAAGGATTACCGCACTGACAGGCGCCGGGGTGGACGTGCTGGTGGTGGATACCGCCCACGGGCACTCCGAAGGCGTGCTGCAGACCGTCAGCGAAATCAAGGCGGACTACCCGGACTGCGAAGTGATCGGCGGTAACGTGGTGACGGCGGAAGGGGCACAGGCCCTGGTTAAAGCGGGTGTGGATGCAGTAAAAGTAGGCGTGGGTCCCGGTTCGATCTGTACGACCCGGGTCGTGACCGGGGTCGGCATGCCGCAGATTTCGGCCGTGGCCAGCGTGGCGGAGGGCCTGAAGGATACCGGGGTGCCGTTCATCTCCGACGGCGGTATCCGCTATTCCGGCGACATTGCCAAGACCCTGGCAGCAGGCGCCCACTCGGTCATGATCGGCAGCCTGTTCGCCGGCGCCGAGGAAGCGCCCGGCGAGGTCGAGTTGTTCCAGGGACGCTCCTACAAGTCCTATCGCGGCATGGGGTCCGTGGGCGCCATGTCGCAGCAACACGGGTCATCCGACCGTTATTTTCAGGAGAACGACGAGATAGAGAAACTGGTGCCGGAAGGGATCGAGGGGCGGGTGCCGTACAAGGGGCCGCTGGATGCCATCGTGCACCAACTGGTCGGTGGTGTGCGCGCAGCCATGGGTTACACGGGGTGCAGTAACCTGGATGAGATGCGTGACAAACCGAACTTCGTGAAGCTGACCGGGGCAGGCATGAAAGAGAGCCACGCCCACGACGTGACCATCACCAAGGAACCGCCGAACTACCGGGTTTAGAAATTTGCCGGATATTCACAATGACAAAGTCCTGATCCTGGACTTCGGTTCGCAGTACACCCAGCTCATCGCCCGGCGCGTGCGGGAAACCGGCGTCTATAACGAGATCTATCCTTTCGACCTGGATGAGCCTGCAATCAGGCGTTTCAACCCGAAAGCCGTCATATTATCCGGTGGGCCGGAATCGGTAACGGGCAACAACAGTTGGCGCGCGCCGGATGTGGTATTCCAGTTGGGGGTGCCGGTGCTCGGTATCTGCTACGGAATGCAGACCATGGCGCAGCAACTTGGCGGGCAGGTCGCAGCCTCCAGCCTGCGCGAGTTCGGTTATGCCCGGGTCAGGGCGCGCGGGCATTCACACCTGTTGCGCGATATCCAGGACGACACCAACCCAGAAGGTCACGGGCTGCTGGACGTATGGATGAGCCACGGCGACAAGGTGGATGAACTGCCGGAAGGTTTCAAACGCATCGCCTCATCGGACAACTCGCCGATTGCCGGTATGGCCGACGAAGAACGGGGTTTCTACGGCCTGCAGTTCCACCCGGAAGTGACCCATACCCACCAGGGGAAGGCCATCCTGCAGCGTTTCGTCTGCGGGATCGCCGGTTGCGATACCTTGTGGACTCCCGACAACATCATTACGGAGGCCATCGCAGACGTGCGCGCCAGGGTGGGCCGCGACGAGGTACTGCTGGCCTTGTCCGGCGGGGTTGATTCCGCGGTCACTGCGGCGCTGTTGCAGCGGGCCATTGGCGATCAACTGACCTGTATCTTCGTCGATACCGGTCTGCTGCGTCTCAACGAAGGCGACCAGGTCATGGATACCTTTTCCAGGCACATGGGCATCCGCGTTATCCGGGTCAATGCCGAGCAGCGCTACCTGGATAAACTCAAGGGCGTCGCCGACCCGGAAGAAAAACGCAAGATCATCGGCCGCGAGTTCATCGCCATCTTTGAGGAGGAGGGCAAAAAACTCAGCAGCGAGAAGTGGCTGGCCCAGGGCACCATCTACCCGGACGTGATCGAGTCTGCCGGCGCCGGCACCGGCAAGGCCCACGTCATCAAGTCGCACCACAACGTCGGGGGACTGCCGGAGCGCATGAACCTGAAACTGATCGAGCCCCTGCGCGAGTTGTTCAAGGACGAGGTGCGCAAACTGGGCGCGCAACTGGGACTGCCGCCGGAACTTATTCAGCGCCACCCGTTTCCCGGCCCGGGCCTTGGGGTGAGGATACTCGGGGAAGTAAAGAAGGAATACGCGGACATCCTGCGCCGGGCCGACGACATATTCATACGAGCGCTCGTTCGCCACGACCTCTACCACCAGACCAGCCAGGCATTCACCGTGTTCATGCCGGTCAAATCCGTGGGCGTCAAGGGCGATGCCCGTCACTACGACTACGTGGTGGCCCTGCGCGCCGTGGAGACCGTGGATTTCATGACCGCCCGCTGGGCGCGCCTGCCGGACGAATTCCTGCAGGAGGTCTCCGAGCGCATCATGAACGAGGTGGACGGCGTTTCCAGGGTGGTGTACGACATTTCCAGCAAGCCGCCGGCGACGATAGAGTGGGAATGACAGAAATCCGCACAGAGAGACTGGTATTAAAAAAACCGCGGCATAAGGATAAACAATCGATCGTTTCCCAGATCGGAGACTGGGAGGTCGTAAAATGGTTGTCTGAGGTTCCTTATCCCTACACGGAAGATGATGCCGATGACTGGATTACTTCACTCAGCCGGCAGGAATTGACGTTTAACATATATCAAAGCGAATTCCTTATCGGCGGCATTCGATTGACTCACGACGATGATGACTATTACGATCTGGGTTACTGGCTGGGAAGAGGGCACTGGGGGCAGGGGTTTGCCACGGAAGCATGCAGGGGACTGCTGCATTACGCAACCGAAAAACTGGACATCAGGAAATTTAAATCCAGTTATATGACAGGAAATGAGGAGTCGGCCAGAGTGCTGGCCAAACTCGGCTTCAGAAAGACAGGGGAGGGTGAGATGTACTGCCTCTCCCGTAAAACAACACGTCCCTGCATATATCTGGTGCTACCTTTACGTCAATAAAACCCCATCTTCAGCCGCACAAAGTAAAACCGCCCCAGGTAGTCGTAGATCGACGAGGTATTGAGCGCCACGTCGGGCACGTAGGGCGGGGTTTCATCAGTCAGGTTCTCCGCCCCGACCGTGATATTGATGACATCGCCGCGGTAGTTGCCGAACAGGTCGAAATAATGGACCGCGTCTACCGTCTCATGGACATTATCGAAATCTATCGTATCGAAGATGTCCATGGCATCCAGGTAACGCCATGACCCGCCGATGGTCCAGTTATTCCGGCTGAACGTCATTGACAGGTTGGAGCGCCATTCCGGGTAGCCGGCCCAGTCCGAGACGTTTCCCGCCACCATATCGGTACGGTCGCTTACCGCGCCCGCATCGGTGGTCTCGACGTACTCATCGAGCCAGTTGACGTTGCCGGTGATGCCTATATCCCCGAAGTCCGTGCTCAGGGTGTAGCGTGCGCTGAGGTCGATGCCGGACGTCTCCAGCCGCGCCAGGTTTTCATTGAGCAGGTCGAACCGGGTTATGGTGCCGGACGGTCCGCGCCCGATACGGCCGCATTCCGGCGCCGCCAGGTCCGGCGTGGTGTAGCAGGTCAGGATGACGTCAACCGGGTCGGGCGTATTGATGGCGTCTTCCACCTGCACGTTGTAATAATCGACGGCGACCGTAAGATTGCGGGTTTCACCTGGTGTCCAGACCATCCCCGCGGAAAAGCTGTCGGACGTTTCGGGTTTCAGTTCGGGGTTGCCGCCGGCTGAAATCCGCAACTGTGACGCGTTCTGCACGTAGTCCGCAGGAATGCCCTGGCCGGCGCAGTTCTCCCGTACCGTAGCGTTTTCCCGGTACAGGTCTGCCGCCGTGTTGCACGGATCGGCCACCGTCGGGAAGGTGTCCGTGGTGCCGCCGAAGGATTCCAGGATATTCGGGGCGCGGAAACCGGTGGCATAAACCCCGCGCAGGTGGATGTCATCCCGCGGGGCCCAGTGCAGACCCAGTTTGAAGGTTGCTTCGGATCCGACGGTGTCATAGTCAGAGTAGCGCGCCGCGGCGTCCAGGGCCAGTTCCCGCGCGAGCGCCCGCCCCTCCAGCAGGGGCAGGTGAAATTCCGCGAACAACTCCCAGACCGAAAAATCACCTTCAGTCGGTTCCGAGAACCTCCCGGCACTGTGGCCTGCCTGGACCGTCGCGGATGGAGTGGCGCTGCCCGACTCGCGACGCCACTCCAGTCCTGCCGCCACGCCGATGGGGCCGCCGGGCAGTGACCATAGCTCCCCGGTAATGGCGCCGGCCAGGTGCCACATTTCGTATCTTGTGGCATCTTCATCGTCGAACAGGATGTAGTCTTTTTCCGCCCGGCTCTTGGCCCCCCGGCCGAAAATGTCCAGGGTCGGATCGCCCCGGGCGTCCCTGGGGCAGTCCGGGTCGCGCCGGCAGGCTGTGGGGTTCAGGGCCGTCTGCAGTTTTGCGACGTTGACCTGGTTGCGGGTAATCTCATCCAGGGTCGAACGGCCGTAGCTAAACCAGGCATCGTATTCCCAGCCGCCCTCGAATAACGGCAGGGTTCCCTGCAATCCCACGGTGGCTTTCATGGTGTCGCTGTCGTACCTGAACTGCCGGTTGCCCAGGTCCAGCACGCGCCACCACATCTGGAACCGGGTCGCATCGGGTCCGACAGCGCCGCGGATGACAGGAATTGCGTCGACCGGGATATGGGGGTTGGAAAAAGGTACCTGGAGCAGGTTCGTGAACCCTCCCAGTGCGTCGGCGATGGGCATGGGTGTGTACTCCAGGGTGCCCTCACGGTGTGTGCCCAGCAGTTCGTAATAGGCAACGGCATTGCCCAGTTCCAACTCGCCGATAATGCTGGCGTTTACTACCCGGGCCTCATTCAGCAGCGACAGCCCCTCCTCGATATCGCTGTAATTGAACCGGTGCCCGGTATCCAGGATGGACTGCAGGCTCCCGTCCCCTGCGGAACCGTTCAGGCCGCTGAAACCGAAGGTATCGTAGGGTTGAAAACTGGCGCCGGTAGCCGGATCGGGTTTGAAAATGATGCCGGCATCCGGCTGCCGGCCCTCGGGCGGTATACCGCTGCCCATCAGGGTCAGTATCGCGCCACCGCCACTGTCCAGTTGCCCCAGTATGGGAATCCTGGACCAGTTGCGCTGCTGGAAATCCACTTTGCCGGTATCGACGAAGGTGGCCGCCAGGGTCACGTGGCCGCGTTCCCCGGCGAGGCCGGCAATCATACCTGCGTTGTAGGAATCGCCGCCCGGGTCTTCCGGCGAGCCTGCCCCGATATTGAGTTCCACCCCCTCGAAACGCCTGGTCTTGACGTTGATCACGCCCGCTACCGCATCCGACCCGTAAATGGCGGACGCGCCGTCCGTCAATACTTCAATGCTGTCGATCATGTTGATGGGGAAGGACTGCATATCGACCCCCAGGCCCAGCGAGTCGCGGATGGTATGCACCATGCGCCGGCCGTTCAACAGCACCAGGGTGCGTTCCGGGGTCAACTGGTGGATGCCGGTAAAATTCGCGCCGCGTCCGCTGTCGGGGTTATTCCTGGACGTCCCCTGCAGGCCGATCGAGGGCAGCTTGAGCAGCATGTCCTGCACGCTGTAATTGGGGGTGAGTTCTATGTCCGCGCCTTCGATGATGGACATGGCGCCTACGTAATCGGCCGGGTCCCGGCCGATACGGGAACCCGTCACCCTGATTTCCTCCAATTGTTCCGAATGGACCGTGGCGGCAGGCAGGCCGGTCAAAGGTGCGCAGACTGAGGCTGATATCAATGCCGTCAGGCACAATTTCTTCACTGGTAATTTATCCCTTGCCATCGTCTGAACACCAGATTATAAAACGGCTGTATAGTCGTCAACCTTCGCCTCATTCCTGGAGACTCATTTTCGGACTGCGTCCGCTGGTATTACTTTGACTGAGGAAACGCCGTTGCTTGAGGGAATGGCCGGGGAAGAAGTTGTACTGTAGATAGAGGTATCGAAAATGACAAAAAGTGAAATGATTTTTATGATAACCAGCGTGCTTTTCGGCGCCGCGTTGTTCTGCGTCATGGCGGCATGCCTGCTGAAGCTGGTCTGGGCCTGGGTCATGCCCGAGCTGTTTCCCGGTGCGGTGGCGCAGGGGTTGCTGGTTGCATCGCTGTCCTGGGCCGCGGCATTCAAACTCACTGTTTTCATGATGGTTCTGGCGGTATTTATCAATCTCAGATAAGTCCTTGAAACCGGCTCTTCCATTTATTCTTTACCCGCTGTGATTGCGGGCATATACTCCGACCATATGAAGAAGTTCGTACTCTTGTTGTTGTTTGCCCCTTGCGGACTTGCCGACACTGCGGTCGGCGACTTCCGCCTCTCCGTACTTACTGATGAAGTCCCGGGAGCCAGGCAGATCGCAGAGACCGAATCCGGCCTGTTGCTGTTGGGGTCCCTGCGTGACGGCAACCTGTATGCCGTGGTGCCGGCTGCGAACGGCAGGGCCGAGGTCGTTACCTTTGCGAGCGGACTGATCCTGCCCAGCGGCCTGGCGCTGATCGGCGAAGACCTGTACGTGGGGGCGCTGGACCGGATCCTGCGTTACCGCGCGATTGAGAAGACCTACCGGGATAACCCGCAACCGGAGATAGTGACCGATAAACTGCCGGACGAGCGCCATCACGGCTGGAAGTCCCTGTCCGTCGGTCCGGACGGGTTTCTTTATGTGCCCGTGGGCGCGCCCTGCAATATCTGCGAATCCGAGGACCCGCGTTTCGCCAGCATCCTGCGCATGGACCCGCTGAGCGGCGAGACGACTGTTTACGCGGCCGGCGTCAGGAATTCCGTCGGCATGGCCTGGCATCCCGACACCGGCGAACTCTGGTTCTCCGACAACGGGCGGGATTGGCTGGGGGATGACGAGCCTGCCGAGGAGATCAACCGCGTGACCGAAGCCGGCGCACATTATGGTTATCCGTACGTCCATGCAGGGGACATTTCCGACCCGGAGTTCGGCGCGGGACATGATCCGGCGGACTACGTCGCGCCGGAGATCAGGATCCAGGCCCACTCCGCCGCCCTGGGCCTGGCTTTTTACACGGGTGAGCAGTTTCCTGCATCTTACCGGAACGCGCTGTTCATCGCCGAGCACGGGTCCTGGAACCGTTCCTCCAAGGTGGGGTACCGGGTCAGCGTGGTACGCTTCTCTGACGCCGGACCGGAGTACAAGCCGTTCCTGGACCTGTGGCTGAAGGATGAGAAGGTCACCGGGCGCCCCAACGACGTGCTGGTATCACGGGACGGCAGCCTGCTGATTTCAGATGATAAGACCGGCGCGGTCTACCGGGTGACCTACCAGGGCGACTGACTACCCCCTACCGATATTTGGGGTCAGAGTAAAAATACAGTCGCGGGTAGAAGATAATTTTTAATACAGAGTATTTTTACTCTGACCCCAAATATCCTAGCCCCCGCCTATGGCAGGGACGAAAAACACCTCGTTGTCTTCTTCCAGGGGCTGCAGCGGACCAAGGTGGCTGACCTGGCCGTTGACGGCGACGGCTATGCCGGGTTTGAACCTGTCGCCGTCCATCAGGGCATCCTTCACCCCGGGGTAGGTCTCGTCCAGGGCGGCGATAAGCCGCCTGACGGTGCGGCCTTCCATCTCGACGGTTTCCTTACCACCGGTATAGGTCTGCATGGCTTTGGGGATCCAGACCTTCGGCATGGCAGTTAATTAAAGGGGACAGATTTTAAATCTGTCCCCGGCCGGCGTTTTATCATCAGGCGGCCTTGACGGCCGCACAGACCTTGTGGGGCGCCATCGGCATGGAGTCAAGGCGTACCCCGACCGCATCATGGATGGCGTTGGCGATGGCCGCGGGCGGCGGGGCAATGGAAATCTCGCCGCAGCCGCGCACGCCGAACGGATGCGCGGGATTGGGCGATTCCAGCACCACCGTTTCGAGCATCGGTACGTCCAGTGAAGTAGGCAGACGGTAGTCCAGCAGGCTGGCGTTCTTCAGGCGCCCTTCCTCGTCGTAGAAATACTCTTCATTCAAGGCCATGCCTATCCCCTGAACCGTGGCGCCCTGCATCTGGCCTTCCACATAGTCCGGGTGTACCGCCTTGCCGACGTCCTGGAATATCGTGTAGCGCAGGATGTCCACCTTGCCGGTATCCGGGTCCACCTCGACGTCCACCAGGTGCCCGGCGGTGCCCGGTATGAAGCTCTGGGTAGTGCCGGTCTTGTGGTAGCTGATGGGGCCGCCGGTCTCGAACATCCTCCCCGCCAGTTCATTGAACGTGATGCTCTGTCCGGGTTCTGCCGTGTTGCTGAATACGCCGCGCTCGACGCTGACCTTCTCTGCATCCGTTTCCCACAGCAGCGCGGCCCGTTCGCACATCTGTTTGAGTATTTCCTGCGCCACCTCGCAAACGACGGCGCCGGTGCAGTAAGTGGTCCGGCTGCCCACCGAGGGTACGGAAAAACCGATGGACTGGGTGTCGGAGACCGTCGGTGATACCTGCTCGACACCAATTCCCAGCGCCTCCGCGGCCTGCATGGCGAGCGAAATACGGGTGCCGCTGAGGTCGGGACTGCCCGTTGCCAGGGTAACGGAGCCGTCCGGGTTGACCTGTATGCGCGCGCTGGAAATCTCGCCGATGTTGAACCACATGCTGTAGGCGAAACCCCGTCCCCGGTTCGGTCCGTCCAGGGGCGCATGGTAATGGGAATGCGCCTTGACGGTTTCCATCATCAGTTCCGTGTCTATGGGCGCCATCGGGAAGCCCGGCACCAGCCGGTCTCCGGTTCTCGCCAGGTTCTTCATGCGGAAGTCAATGGAGTCCATACCCAGTTCACAGGCCAGTTCATCGATCAGCTGCTCTACCGCGAACAGGGCCTGGGGCGCGCCCGGCGCCCGGTAAGGCCGCATGGTGGGCTTGTTGACGATGACGTCGAAACCGTCGATATGGATATTGGGTATGTTGTAGCGCGAGGTGGCAGACAGGATGCCGAGAAATATGGGACCGCCGGCGTAGGCGCCGGCCTCGTAGGCCATGTGCAGGTGGGCTGCCGTGATGGCGCCGTCCTGTTTGACGCCGAACTTCAGCTTGATATACGTGCCGGAACTCGGCCCGGTTGCGCGGAATACCTCGTCGCGGCGCATGGCGATCTTCACCGGGCAGTGGGACTTTTTCGAGAGCATGGCAGCCACCGGATCGATATACAGGCGCTCTTTGCCCCCGAAACCGCCGCCGATCTCGAGCGGCACCACGTTGATATTGCTGATGGGCACCTGGATGATGTCGGCCAGGTGATCGCGCAGGGCAAACTGCCCCTGGGTCGCGGTCCATACGGTCACGTAATCGTTTTGGTCCCAGTTTACCGTGGTGACATGGCTTTCGATGTAACCCTGGTGGATGGTCTCCGCGGTGTATTCCCGCTCCAGGATAAGGTCGGCCTCGGCGAAACCCTGTTCGACGTCACCGCTGCCCAGTTGCACCCGGCTGGCATTGGGCAGGTATTTTTCCGTGGGCGCAATAAAGCCCCCCGGGTGGAAGTCCTCATGGATGATCGGTGCGTCATCGGCCATGGCTGCGCGCACGTCCATCACCGGCGGCAACAGTTCATACTCCACTTCAATCAGGTTGACGGCTTCGTCCGCGACGTGGGGGCTGTCCGCGGCCAGCGCGGCCAGCGCATGGCCGTCATACAGGACCTTGTCCGTTGCCATGCAGTTTTCCGACATTTCGCGCACATTGAGCACGCCGGCAGCGCCCGCGTGGATAATTTCGTGTTTAACGGGCGGGAAGTCGGCGCCGGTGACGACAGCGCGCACACCGGGCAGGGCCTCCGCCGCGCTGGTGTCGATGGACTTTATGCGCGCATGGGCATGGGGGCTGCGCAGTATCTTGCCGTGCAGCATACCCGGCAGGTGAAAATCATCGGCAAACTTCGCCCGTCCCGTGACCTTGTCCAACCCGTCAGGGCGTATCGGCGAAGTGCCGACCACGTTAAAGCCGTTATTCTTTGTTGCATCGCTCATCGTTATGCCTCCGCCATGGTATCGGCTGCCTTCAATACGGATCGCACCAGCTTGTCGTAACCGGTGCAGCGGCACAGGTTCCCCGCCAGCCAGTGGCGCACCTGGTATTCATCTGGCCGGGGATGTTTGTCCAGTAATGCCTTTGCCGACATCAGGAAACCCGGGGTGCAGATACCGCACTGCAGCCCGGTGTCTTCAAGAAAAGCCTGTTGCAAGGGGTGCAGTTCAGCGCCTGCGGCCAGCCCTTCAATGGTTTCGATGTCGCTGCCTTCCGCCTCGACTGCCAGCATGCAGCAGGCGTCCAGCAATACGCCGTCAACGATAACGCTGCAGGCGCCGCAGTTGCCGTCGTTGCAGCCTTCCTTCGTGCCGGTCAGGTACAGGACATCCCGCAATACCTCCAGCAGGCTCTGCCTGGGCTCACAGAGGAACTCCCTGGCCTCGCCGTTGATCGTTGCCGTTACCAGTGATCTGTTACTCATTATGCTTTTCTCCGTCGTGCCTTTGCCTGTATGCGCGGGGACAGACCTCAGGTCTGTCCCCTGTGTCCCCTGGTAGCCTCCCCGGCGCGTGCAATAGCGCGCCGCAACGCTCTTGTCGTCAGCACTTCAACCAGTTGTTTTCTGTGTTCTATGGTGCCGCGCATGTCGTTTATCGGCGTGGCCGTGTCCCGGGCGATGCCGGCGGCTTCGGCTATGGACGCATCGTTCACGGGTTTGCCGCTGAGCGCGGCGCCGGCCGTTTCCACGAACAGGGGAACAGGCGCCACCGCGCCTACGGCTATCCGTGCCGCCTTGATGGTTTCGCCGGTTTCGTCCAGGTCGACCCTTGCTGCGGCATTCGCCACCGCGATGTCCATTTCGTTACGTGGGATAAAGCGCAGGAATGCGGCGCCGGAATTTGCCGCAGGCACAGGAATGGACAGGGAAACCAGGATTTCATCGTGCGCGAGCGAGGTCAGGCCGGGTCCCGTGCAGATTTGCTCTACCGGTACGTCACGCTCACCACGGGCGCTGACGATATGGGCCGTCGCGCCGTAGACGATCACCGGGGGTACGGTATCGGCGCTGGGCGCGGCATTACAGAGGTTGCCGCCGAATGTTGCACGCCCCTGGATCTGGATCCCGCCGATCAGGGTTGCCGCATCCTCCAGGGCCGGAAATTTTTCGCAAACCTCCCTGTTTTCCCAGACTGTCCGGCAACTGACCGCAGCGCCGATGGTCAGCCGGTCCGCAT
Source organism: Gammaproteobacteria bacterium (assembly GCA_965243115.1). Lineage (GTDB taxonomy): Bacteria > Pseudomonadota > Gammaproteobacteria > Eutrophobiales > Eutrophobiaceae > JAAXHV01. The sequence continues at coordinate 1,472,848 of CBDEUD010000003.1, forward strand.
CCAGGTTCAGCTGAGTGAGTTCCGGGATTTTTTTGGCATCGATGATGACATCGGGGGACTTGCGGCCGTTGCGCATGAAAATGAGCAGGTCCGTTCCACCGGCCAGGAGTTGCGCCGAACCGGCGTGTTCGGCCATGAGCAGCGCGGCTTCATCAAGTTTACGCGGCGCCAGGTATTGAAAGTCCTTCATGGGTACTCGTTTTTATGTGTGGATGATGCGTTCGACGATCATATTACCATCGATAATTTTACCGTTTTCTATGATGGTCTGCCCGTCAAGTTCCATGGTGCAATCCCGCATTGGCACGTCGTAGTGCCCGCGGGTGGTGCGTTTGCCGCCACCCTGGTTATTGGGACCGGTCGAGAACAGGAAGTTGCCGGGGAAAGTGCGGGCCGCGGCGCGGCTGCGCTCCGGTTCATCGCCATTCAGGGCGATGCCGTACCACAATGCCTGCGGGTTCAGGCCCCAGCCCAGGTGGGAGACCGCGTACGGGTCCCTGTCATCGGGACCGGTCCGGTTGTCGTCCAGCCAGTCCTGCATGAGCTTGGCATCGAGGCCGCCGTCCACCTTGTCGATAAACCCGTCATGGATGGTCAGCCTGACTTCATCCTGGATGTACCGGCAATAAGGCAGGATCACGATGTCTCCGGGCTGGAATACCACCGTGCCGTTGGCGCTGCCTTCATTGGGGAAAGTGTGGACATGGCCGCCGCCCCAGTGGTCGAAGCGTCCGGGCGCGTCGGCAAACCCGTACTGACTCATCACGGGGTACTCTCCGCAAACGTAAGTCAGGTCGGTGCCTGCCTCACTGGTGACGTGTGCCTGTCTGGTGTTGGCCAGCAGGGCATCGGCATAGAGTACCGCCTCCTTCAAGCCCGGCGGCGCCATCAGTTGCTCCAGGTCGTCGGGCGAGTCGATGATCATCAGCACCCGGGTACCGGCGTCCCTGACTTCTTTCAGCCAACTGGTGAACAGGGGCACGTGCAGGGCGACGATGATGTCGGCGGCCTTGGCCGCTTCCAGGGTCCCCTTGCACTGTCCGACTGTAGGGACGCCAACCTTGGTCCAGGAAGGAATGGAATTGACGCACATTTCATAAACGTCGGCGCCCAGGTCCTCGGCGGCCGCGAAGGCCGCTTCCACGTACTCGCGCCGGGTGGCAAGGTCGCTGAGCAGCATCACGGTCTCGCCCTGGTGCACCTGGCAGAGATCGAATTCTTTTTTAAACAGTATCCCCAGCTTGGCCGGGTTCAGTTCCTGTACGCGGGCGATTGCAGGTAACATGTAAAATACCCCTCCTGATCTTTTCTACCATGATTGATTGACTGACCTCGTTTGTCAACAGGAAGGGGGAAAATCCCGTCCGACCCCGGATTGCTCCATCCGAAATTTATGGTTGTCCTGAATTTGGTCCTGAATTTGCGTTTGCAATGATTGAATGACAGCATCCGTTTGTCAATGTCAACAGTTTTGAAAAGCTGGATTTCTGCTTGCCATATTCCGGGTCAGAACTTATCCTTAAGCGGGAGAAGTCTACACTCGGGAAAAAGATATAAACATTCAGAAGGGGGAGGATTACAGTGACCTTATCCAGCGTCGAAGCATTTCACAGTCCAACGGATGCGTCAGCGGTGGTGCAGCTTTTGCAACAGCATGAGGACAGCGCCCTGATCGTTGCCGGCGGCACTTTTCTGCACGGGCTTGCTTCCAGGGGCCTGCTTACGGGCATCGAGGCGCTGATAGATATACAGGGACTGGGCCTGGATAGCATTGTCGTCGATTCCGGCAACGCGGTTATCGGCGCCACCACCCGCCTGGCCCAGCTCGAACAGAATGAAGCGGTTCAGCAGGAAGCCTGGCTGGGTGCGGTCAAGGACGCGATTGCCTATCCGCCGGTGCAGATCATGAATGCTGCAACCGTCGGCGGTTCCATCGCTTCGGCCTGCCCCCTGTTTGACCTGCCTACCGGTTTCCTGGCATTGAACGGCGAGGTCCAGGCGCACGGGCCGGACGGTGGACGCGCCATCCCCCTTGAAGCATTCTTTTCCGGGCTGTTCGAAAACAGTCTTGCCCCTGCCGAATTCGTCACGGCGATCAGGCTGCCGGCGCCGCCGCCCGGCAGCGCCAGCGCGTTCATCAAGCTGGAAACCAATGCCAATGACCTGGCCATCGTCAATGCCGCGGTGTCCGTGACGCTGGACGGCGCAAGCAGGTGTGAGCAGGCCCGTGTATTCATTGGCGGCGGAACGGGAGAGACTCCGGCAAGGGCGGGGACGGCTGAGAGCCTGCTGGCCGGAGCAGTGCTGGACGAAACCGTCATCGGCAGTGTTGCAGAGGCTGCACAAGCTGACGTGGATCCGATCTCCGACCACCGGGCGTCAAAGGAATATCGCGTTCACATGGCCGGGGTGCTGGTGGAAAAAGCCCTGCGCAGGGCAATATCCAGGTCAGGGGGAAATGTGTGATGAAACAGATTATTCAGCTTGACGTGAATAACGAGGTGCATGAGATCGCGGTACAACCCCATGACAGTCTGCTGCGCACCTTGCGGGATACCCTGGGTTTGAACGCAGCCAAACGCGGTTGTGATTCCGGAGGGTGCGGTTGTTGTACCGTACTGGTTGACGGTAAGGCCGTGTATTCCTGTATGACAATGGCTTTGCAGGTAGGAGACAGGAGGGTGACTACCGTAGAAGGCCTTGGTGATGCTGACGGGTTGGACCCCGTGCAACAGGCCTTTATCGACGCAGACGCGGTACAGTGCGGTTACTGCACCTGCGGCATCATGATGGCCGCCAAGCAGTTGCTTGCCGAGAACCCGGACCCGGATGAGGAAGCCATCCGCAAAGGCATCTCCGGGAACCTGTGCCGCTGTACCGGGTACCAGAAAATTATCGAAGCCGTACAACTGGCGGCAGCGGGTTGATAAATAGGGGACAGATTTCAAATCTGTCCCCAGAGGATCTGAATATGACACAGTTGAATGTTGTCGGTAAGAATGTCGTCCGTCCGGATGCTTTTGACAAGGTCACGGGCGGTAAACACTACATCGTTAATTACAGCCTGCCCGGGATGCTGCACGGCAAGCTGCTGCGCAGCCCCTATCCCCACGCCAGGATCATCAGCATCGATGCCGGTGAAGCGGAACGGCTGCCGGGGGTAAAAGCGGTGCTGACGCCTGCCGAGGTGCCGCAGAACAAATTCACCCCCGTTTATTTCGTGCCGGCCCATGCCAAGAGCATGGTGCAGGATTTCGTCGTGATGAGCGACCGGGTGCGCTGGGCCGGCCAGCCGGTGGCGGCAGTCGCGGCAACAACGCCGGAAGTGGCCGAGGCCGCGCTGCAACTCATCGACGTGGAATACGAGGAATTACCGGCCGTATTCGACCCGGAAGAGGCCATGCAGGACGGTGCGCCGCAACTGCATGACGACGCACCGGGGAATATTGCCAAGGCGCCGTCCTTCAACATCGGCGACCTGGAGGCCGGTTTTGCCGAGGCCGACCATATCTTTGAGGGGGTCTACCAGACCCAGCGCGTGCATACCTGTTACATGGAACCGCGGGTCTGCGTGGTGGATACCGAAACGGACGGCAGGATCACGGTGCATTCCTCCATGCAGCACGGTTTCGGCCTCAGGGAAAAAATGGCGGTCGCCCTGGGTGTGCCCGAGAGCCGTATCAACGTGGTGAAACCCGCTTATATCGGCGGCGGGTTCGGCGGCAAACTGGACATCGGCCATCTCGAACCCATCGCTGCGCTGTTGAGCCGCAAGGCGAGGCGGCCCGTGCGCATAGAACACAGCCGCGGGGAGGATTTCATCACCACTACCCGCAACCCGATCAAGGTGTATCTCAAGACCGGCGTGAAGAATGATGGCACCTATACCGCCCGCTACATCAAGAGCATACTCGATGGCGGTGCCCATGCCACCCACGGCGCCGAGGTGATCATGGTGCACGGCCTGTACGGGACATTCTTCCCTTGGAAATGCCCGAACCAGGTCTGGGAGGGGTTTACCGTCTACACCAACAACATCATCGGCGGCGGATACCGCGGCTACGGCGCGCCCCAGGGTTGCTTTGCCGTCGAATCCCAGAACGATGAAATCTGTGAAAAACTGGGACTTGACCCCATCGAATTCCGTTCCAGGAACACGCACAAGGAAGGCGACCCCCACCCGGTGCTACAGGGCCATACCCTGAACAGTTACCGGCTGGATGACTGTCTGAGACAGGGCGCGGAGCGCATCGGCTTTGACCGGCGCTCACCTGCGGGCTCGGACGGGGGAAGCAAAAAACGCGGGATTGGGTTTGCCTGCCATCCGTTGTGGGTGAGCGGTTGCCTGGGCTTCCCGGACATCTACGAGCACGCAGGGGCGACGGTAAAACTGAACCGGGACGGGACGGCGGACGTGGTGTCGTCCTGTGTCGACCTGGGTTCCGGCCAGATCACCATGCTGACCCAGGTGGTGGCGGAGGAACTGGGCCTGGCGCCCGAAGCGGTCAAGGTCGTTTACGCCGATACGGATACTGCGCCGTTTGATGCCCCCACCCACGCCAGCCGCGCCACCTATTCGGCCGGTCTGGGGACCAAGGCGGCCGCGGTTGCGGTTAAGAAACGCCTGTTTCAGGCTGCCGCCGCCGTCATGGAAGCGAATCCCGACGACCTGTATCTTGACGATGGACAAATCATGGTGAAGGGTGCACCGGACTCCGGCGTGCCGATGACGGACATCATCGCCCGGGCCGAATCACCGTTCATACAGATGACAGACAGCGGGCCGCAACCCACCACCGTCGCGGAAAAAGGCACCATCATCGGTTCGGCGAGCCAGGCGCCGCCGTCCAATCCGTCACCCGCCGCGGCGCAGTTCGTCGAGGTGGAAGTGGATACGGATACCGGCGAAGTCAGGGTGCTGCGCGCGGTGCACGCCACGGACATGGGCCAGGTGCTGCACCCCAAGTCCGCCGAAGGCCAGGTCGAGGGCGGCTTCCAGCAGGGTATGGGCTATGCGCTGATGGAGCACCTGCAGTTCGACCAGGACACCGGCGCCTGCCTGTCCGCCGATTTCCTGGACTACAAGATCCCCACCTCCATGGAAATGCCGCCAAAGGTAGAGAGCATATTTGTCGAATCCAACGAACCTACCGGACCGTTCGGGGCCAAGAGCATGTCCGAAGTGTGCGTGATCGTCCCGGCTGCGGCCATCGCCAATGCGATTTACAACGCCGTCGGCGCCAGGATCACCGAGTTGCCGATCACGCCGGAGAAGGTGCTGCAGGCCCTGGGGAAACTGTAACAGGATATCCCTGCGGGTGCGCAAGGCCGGTCTGAAGATGCGGGTTGGTTCGATTATCGCGACCTTTATTGCACTGTCTACAGCTATCGGGATCGGTATAAGTTACCGGCTCAACGGGTCTCTGAATGCCTGTTATTGCCTGATGAGCCTGTTCTTCTCGGCCAACCTGCTGGTCTGCTATTGGGAGATGTGTCTCTACTGGCGGCGGGATTACATCGAGGAACGCGTCGATTACTGGCGTGAATACTGCGCGGAAACCGGCCGGTCGTCTGCCGTCGGGTTTATGGCTACCGAGGTCCCGTTAAACGAGGTTCTGTCCCCGACGGTCTGGGCGGACGCCTGGGCCTCGTATTCCCTGTACGATAGTTCCTATGCGGACCGGCGCACGTACGGTTTCAACGTGGACATCGCCAACGGCTTCCTCACGGCAATTCCCTCTCTGGTGCTGTATGCGGCGTATACGGTGGCTTTTCTGCCGGCCTTGTTGGTGGGTATCCTGGGCGCCATGCTGTTCTGGCAATGGGTGTACATGACCTCGGTGTACGTGGTGAGTTTTTACGTCGCGGGCCGTCACAAGCTGATTCGCAGGGGCGACACGTACTTCTATATCCTGGGGATAAACTCTTTCTGGGTATTGTTCGCGCTGCTGGGGTTGTACATTTCCATTCGGTTGATTGTAGACGGCGACTACACCGTATTGGGCCGGAGTTAGGTAGCATCCGGATAGCTCTACGATGGTTTGTTTGACTTTGGATTCGTCCCCGGGACTGACTGTGATTGATCATAAGACATATTTGCATAAACTGTAATTACCACTTACAATATATGCATGTCATACAAGCCAAGAATACTGGAAGACCTGGTCCGCAAGGCGGCGGAAGATTATCCTGTCGTAACCATTACCGGACCGCGACAATCGGGTAAAACCACGTTTTGCCGGGCCATGTTTCCCCGGAAACCTTATGTATCCCTGGAGCCGCTTGACCAACGCGAGTTTGCCCGAGTAGATCCGCGCGGATTTCTCTCTGAATATCCTGAGGGAGCGGTGATTGATGAAATTCAGAATGCGCCGGACCTGACCAGCTACATTCAAGGTATCGTTGATGATGATCCCAGGCCGGGATGCTACGTCGTGACCGGTTCGCAACACTTCGGCCTGTCTCAATCCGTTAATCAATCATTGGCAGGCCGTACTGCAATCATCCATCTTCTACCCCTGAGTCTTGATGAAACAGTTGCATTCGAATTTGAGAATAATGATCTCTGGCAAGTAATTTTCCGTGGCGGATATCCGGCAATCTATGAGCGGAAACCGGACCCGGGATACTGGCTGAGTAACTACCTGAGGACGTATATAGAACGCGACGCCCGGCAGTTATCGAGCATCGGCGACCTCGAGGCATTCAGCCGCTTCGTTGCGCTGGCCGCAGGCCGGACTGCGCAGGAGGTCAATTTTTCCGGCTTGGGTGGGGACGTGGGCGTTTCGCACAATACCGTGCGCGCCTGGATGTCGGTGCTGGAGGCAAGCTTTCTGGTATTTCGTTTGTCTGCCTGGCACCCCAACCTGAGAAAGCAACTGGTAAAATCACCTAAAATGCACTTTGTGGACAGCGGGCTGGTATGCCGCTTGCTGGGCATCCGTTCAGCGGACGAACTGCGACATCATCCGTTGCGCGGCGCAATTTTCGAGAGTTGGGTTGCCGCGGAGATTTACAAACATCGGGTACATCGGGGTGAGCATGCCGGCATGTACCATTTCCGGCAAAGCCGCGGCCTGGAGATTGACTTAATCCTGCAAGCCGGCCACGTCCTGATTGCCTGTGAGGTAAAGTCCGCCTCAACCATTGACCGCAGCTTTTTTCGACCGTTGCAGCAATTCGATATTCTCCTGGAACGGATGACGGGACGTCCCCGGGTTGTAAAACGGCTCGTGTTCGGCGGTGACAACTCGCAAAAACGCTCGGAAGCAGATTGTGTCGGCTGGCAGGCATTACATGGACGAACCTGGCTGCCGTAACTTGCCATGAACACGGCTAAAGACCTCAACGGCCTGAGAGGAATCGTAGCAATCCAGGCGCTTCATGTCATCGGCGCGGGCATCAATGCAAGGCGTCACGGAACCGAAGCCAGGGTCTCACCGAACAGCGCGATAAACCGCTCGGCTTATCGTGTCTTTTCGAAGGAGATCGTGTATTTTTGCCGATAAAGTGAGATAATCGTGGATACAGGGCAAGGAGACTGATGGCAAAATCACGATAGGTGTAATCACACCGTGGCCTGCGGCCAGCCGCGCACCGACACGCGATGCATGATTCGATCCTGCCCGGGTGAATGTGAACGCTCGAGGCGTTCGGCACAGTGCAGTAGCTGCGAGTTGTCCCAGATCACAACGTCATGCTTGTGGTAACCGTGCCGGTAAACAAAGCGCTGTGCCGTTGCATGGCCGGCGATCTCCGCCAGAAACTGCCGGGCGCTGTCATCGGACATGCCTTCGATGCCGATCCCGGTATCCGCGGCCCCGTACAGCGCGCGCCTGCCGGTTACCGGGTGCGGGCGCACCAGGGGCTGGCGCACCAGCGGCATGGACCCGTCGGTGCGGCCCTCGTAGCAGTGGATCACGGTCATCGTATCGGCCCGTTGCCGCGTCGCCTGCGGTAATGCTTCGTAGGCGGCAACCTGGTCGGCGAACAGCGTGCCGCCGCCGGATGGGGGAACGGCGACGGCGTTGAGCATGGTGAAGCTGGCCGGTTCGCCGGTATGGACCAGGTCGGTATGCCAGTGGGCGCCGCCGTTGAGCTGGCGGTCGTCGCGGTCGTCCGCGTTCGATAACGACATGACGCCGGGCAATCCATCCAGGCGAAGGTTTACCTCGTTATGGTGAATCAGCCGGCCGAAGCGGGCGCCGAATTCAGCCAGTTCCCCCGGTGTCAATTCCTGTCCCGGTATGCATACAACTGCGTGGCGGTATAACAGGTTTACAATCGTATCAATGGTTGCCCCATCAATTCCCTTGCTGATCCGCAGGCCGGTCAGCGCCACGCCAATACCATCGGAAAGCGATCTTGTCCGGTAGTCAGTGTTCATAATCCCGGTGCAGCATCACAGTCATGGCTTGCTTCCATCAGAGTGCGTAAGAGGGACTGTTGTTGAGTGTTTCGATAGCAAAACCGGAGCGTGACTTGAATTCGTCAATCACGGATTGCAACCTGTCCTTGCTGACATGGTCGTGAATGTTGTCCGCATCCTCCGGACACTCGTTCCTGACTATCTCCAGCACCTCGTCGGGTCCGTTTTCCCGGCTGGCCAGCACCACCCGGTTTGCCTTCGGCAACCGGTCCGCTTCGTATGCTTTCAGTCCGGACAGCGGGTCGTTCTGCCTTGCCAGTGCATACGCCAGGGCCCTGCCGTCGATAATGGCGTGCACCGCGCCGCTGGAACTGACCGGGATCAGGGGGTGGGCCGCATCGCCGAGCAGGCTTACCCGGTCAAATGTCCATTGTTGCAACGGGTCCCTGTCGTATATGGGGAATTCAAATATCTGCTGCGTTGCCGAGATGATGCCGGGCACGTTCAGCCAGTCAAATTGCCAGTCGCGATAGAGTTCGATCAGGTTATCCGGCCGGGTCAGCTTGCCCCAGTCTTCCTCCTGGCGTTTGTCCGTGACAAACGGGACGGCGGCAATCCAGTTGATGTGACTCTGTCCGTCCCTGTGCAACGTCCCGGAGATGGGATACGACACCAGGCGCAGGCGGTTATCGCCGCAGATGACCATGGATTCGCCGTCCAGATAAGGCGCTCCCTGCACGGCCCCGCGAAAACAGACCATGCCGGCATAGACAGTCGCGCCTTCGTCCGGATACAGTGTTTTCCTGGTCGCCGAATGCAGGCCGTCTGCGCCGATAAGCAGATCGCCTGTTGTTTCAGCCAGCGGTTTCTTTGATGATGGGTCAATAAAGTTCGCCGTTACCGAGTTCTTGTTTTGTCTGAAACCTGCAAGCTGGTGTCCGGTGACAACCCTGTCCGCGCCGGCCCGCCGTTGAAATGTTTCCAGCAACAACATCTGCAGTTCCCCGCGGTGCAGTGAATATTGCGGCCACAGGTAACCCGCATATTCGCCGCAGGGCACGCTGATCACCGGTTTGCCGCGCCGGGAAAAATATTTCATGGAACGCGTGCGGATGGCCATCCGGTCCAGTTCGTCCTTGAGGCCGAGCGCGATCAACTCCCTCGCAGCATGGGGCAGAATATTAATACCTACACCCAGCGGTACGATCGTGTCCACGCTGTCAAAGACCGTTACCTCAATACCGGCCTGTTCCAGGCTCAACGCAGCGGTCAATCCGCCGATTCCCGCACCTGCTATCAGTACCTGCATAGTTCAATACCCGGTCAACCTTTCGGGATAGATAAAATTGTTCTCGGTCGTATAGTGCTCCCACAGGCTGAGCATCTCCCTGAGTTTTTCGGGATTTGACGCAGCCAGATCATTGCTCTCCGCCGGGTCCTCGGCCAGGTTGTACAACTGCCACTGGCCGGGTTTCAGGACCGGCAGGCGCACGTCGCGGGACGGGATGCTGGGGATGTAGAGGATCTTCCAGTCGCCCTGGCGGATAGCCTGTTTGCCGAACAGTTCCCAGCCCATGTAGTCACCCGGTTCCCGGATGGTATTGCGCGCGCCGGTGAGGACCGGCACGATCGAACGCCCCTGCATGGCCAGCACCTCCCGGCCCTGGAACGTCCCGGCGCCGGGGTGTTCGATCCCGGCCAGTTGCAGCAGGGTCGGCATGACGTCCTTCACCGTGGTTATCGAATCATTCATCACGCCCGATTGCATGGCGCGCGGGTAATGAAAAAACGCCGGCGCTCGTACGCCGCCCTGGCTGGGGTAGCCCTTGAACATGCGCAACGGCGCATTGCCGGCGCGCGCCCAGTTCGGGCCCAGCCAGACGTAGGAATCGGCATTGCCGATGTTCCCGTAGCTGTTGTCGCAGCACTCCTCCGCCCACGCCACCAATTCCGGAAAACTGTGCTGCATGGCATGGCCTTCCGGGCCGTTGTCCGACATGAAGAATATGACGGTGTTCTCGTATGCGCCGATCTCCTTGAGGTAATCGATCATCCTGCCGATATGCACGTCCACGTCGTCAACCATGGCGGCGTAGATCTCCATGATTTTGGCCTGGTAACGCTGCTCTTCCGAGCCCAGTTCATCCCAGGGACGCTCGTCCAGCAACCTGGGGAAAGGTTCGACGTCGGTATCGGCCAGGCCCAGGTCCTTCAGGTTCTGCAGGCGCTTCCCGTGCAGCGCATCGTAGCCGGCGTCATACACGCCCTTGTACCTGGCTATCGACTCCTGCGGCGCGTGCAGCGGCCAATGGGGTGAGGTGTAGGACAGATAGGCGAAAAACGGTTCGCCGTCATCCAGGTCTGCGCCGATATATTCCATCATGCGTTCGGTGTAGAACGGGGTGGAATAGAAATCCTCCGGCAACTCCTCCAGTGTCACGCCGTTTTCCCGGTACAGGGCTTTGCCCGGGCCGACAATCGGCAGCATGTTGGCGAACGCGCCGGCGCCGCCCTGCAGCAAGGCAAAGGACTTTTCAAAACCCCGCGCCGCGGGACCGGTTTCCTGTGTCAGTCCCAGGTGCCACTTGCCGGTCATGTAGGTATTGTAGCCGGCCTCCAGGAGCAGTTCGGAGAGCGCCGCGACCTGGAAGTTCAGGTAGCCTTCATAGCCCGGGTTGCCTTTCTGGTTCGGCGACAGGTCTTCGAACATGTTGCCGAGCCCGGCATTGTGGCTGTCGGTGCCGGAAAACAGCATGGCCCGGGTGGGGGAACAGTTCGGTGAGACGTGGAAATTGGTGAGAAAAACCCCCTCCCGCGCCAGGGCATCGATATTGGGCGTCCTGATCTCGCTGCCGAACAGGCCCAGGTCATTGAACGCCATGTCATCCACGACGATGAGCAGCACGTTCGGACGGGGATCCGTTGCGCCGGAATTACCTGTACAACTCGCGATACAACACAGCAGCATAGCGACAACAACCGGAAAGATAACGGGCTTCATGAGGGGTAACCTTGTTGATTTTATGGCCTGGTATCTTAACACAGCGATTTGCCAAGGTTCCAAGTCCTGGACGGACCCCGGCATAACCCCGTGAAACCCCGGGGCAGCCTCACAGGATTACCATAGTCTGGTAAATTTTATCTTGCATCCATTCTAAAAGGGATCGCATCATGCTTGCATGACAGGGCACATGCCCGGTGGCAATTGGGAGGATATACCTTATGCCGGCAAAACTGATAGCCCGCAGGCGGGAATACCAGCCCGCCGCTGAACAGGAACAGGCAGCGCCTGTTATCCAGCGTCCGCTACCGAAAGCCGATGAGGCCGAACCAGTGGAACCCGGGCGGCCTTACCAGGCCTTTGTCGAGAACGAGGCCAGGAAATACTGGGAGGACATGGTGAAACAACCCGGCAGGCCGGTAAAACCCGACAGGCTGGTAAAACCCGACCAGCAGGAACTCCGTGCGGCGGCCATGCCGATACTGTGCATGGGACTGCGGAAAAGAAGTGGGGCCAGATTTCTTCCGCCCACGGTCAAAGCCCATATGGCCGTCAACGTCATGCATATGCACGCCGCGTACAGGAAAGAGCTGACGAGGCCGTACGAGGGGCCGTATCCGGTTTCTGATCACATCGAAGCCTTGCTTCAGTATATGGAGGACACCCGCCTGGCGCCCCGGGAAATTCCCTTGCCTTGGCACGAGGAGCCTAAACATCCCCCGATTTACTACTACATTGACCCGATAACAAGGCGGCCCACCCCCAAGGAAGACGCTCTGATTTGCGCAGCGTATGTGCGGCGCCCATGGGACGGTGAGCCGGTTACCGAGGCCAGCCATATCCATCCCTCAGTAGACCGAGATGGGATGCCTCCTCTTGAAGTACTTGAGAATAAATTAGACGTCTACTACTGGCTTAGAGTTTTGCCTGAAGATGAGCGTGAAGATGAGCGTGAAGAATTTGAAATACTAATATGCTTAGTCAGCTGGCACAGAGTATGGCCGGCAATTTCCGCTCGGTCGTTATCTAGATATAATTTCACTCCACTGAAACACACCTGAAGGTTCGAGATCCCAGCGCCCACTCGTGGCCCCTCCTGTGCCAACAACCAGGACATGAGAGATTGCCGATGTGACATGAAATTCCGGTGGCCGGGGCTCGCCTGTTGCTTTTTCCGGTAAATTTTCTCTTGCATCCATTCTGAAGAGGGTTACATCATGCTTGCATGACACGGCACATGCCCGGTGGCAATTGGGAGGATATACCTTATGCCGGCAAAACTGATAGCCCGCAAGCGGGAATACCAGCCCCCCGCTGAACAGGAACAGGCAGCGCCTGTTGCCCGGCGTCCGCTACCGGAAGCCGATGAGGCCGAACCCGTGGAACCCGGGCGGCCTTACCAGGCCTTTGTCGAGAACGAGGCCAGGAAATTCTGGGAGGACATGGTGGAACAACCCGGCAGGCCGGTAAAACCCGACAGGCTGGTAAGACCCGACCAGCAGGAACTCCGTACGGCGGCCATGCCGATACTATTAAGGGCACTGCGAAACAGGGGGGAGGGCAGATTTCTTCCGCCCACGGTGAAAGCCCATATGGCCGTCAACTTCATGCATGAGCACGCCGGGGACAGGGGCGAGACAAAGAGGCCGTACAAGGGGCCATATCTGAATCCTGATTACATGGAAGCCCTGATTCAGTATGCGGATGACACCCGCCTGTCGCCACAGAAAATCCCCTTGCCTTGGCACCCGGAGCCGAAACATCCCCCGATTTACTACTACGTTGACCCGATAACAAGGCAGCCCACCCCCATGAAAGACGCCTTGATACGCGCAGAGTATGTGCGGCGCCCATGGACCCGCGCCTGTACGCCGGTTACCGAGGCCAGCCATATCCATCCCTCGGTGGACCCGGATGGAGGGCCCCCTCCTGAAGTACTTCAGAATAGATTAGACATCTACTATCGGCTTCGTAATGCGGATGTAAAAGTTGAAATAGAAATATGCTTAGTCTCCTGGGATGGACAACGGTGGGGACTTATCGAGATGCGGTTTGATAAATATAAATTCACACCACATTGGTTGAGATCCAATTATGAGGAACGTATGACCAGACGGCAGCGTGAAATGGCGTCTGTCGAGAGCGCGACCAGGAAATACTGGTATGAAATGGTGGATATCGGCAGCCTGGCCAAACCGGACCCGCAGGAAATCCGTGAGGCTGCCGGGCAGTTCTTATTACAGGAAAGGGGCTGGGACAGATTTCTTCCGCCCGCGAGCAAAGCCCATAGGGCCGTCCAAGCCGTGCATAGGCGCGCGGACCGGGAAATCCCCTTGCCGGAGCACGGCGAGCCGAAACATCCCCCGATTTACTACTACATTGACCCGATAACGATGCAGCCCACCCCCCGGGATGACGCTTTGATACGTAGCGATTATGTATGGGATGGCGACGGCTCCCCCCTTACCCCAATTTACTATATTCATCCGTGGCCAGGTGGGGATCCCTCAAGGCCGTCAGTAGTAGGAATGTCACAGAAGGGTTGGTTCGCTTGTTACACGCTGTGTTTTAACAGGCTTCAGGAGCTGGAAATCAGGTTTTATTGGTTACCGCAGAGAGGGCCGCAACTCGAGACTGCAACGGCAATAGGGGGGTTCCCGCGAGTACAATTCTCTCCATTCCGGCCTTCTTAACCGGATTGTGGCTCAGGGTCGGAGTGTAAAACCGGAGAACCGGGAATGTTGGAGCACCCGGTGTCTGTTCTTGGTTTCAGTCCATATCATCTCACCCGTGATATCTTCCGTCGATTATTTCTTGGCATTAACCCGCGCCCACCCGTGGTCCTTCCTGTACCGACAACAAGGACATGACAGATTGCCATGTGACATGAAATTCCAGCGGCCGGGGCTCGCTGTTATTTTGCTGGTAAATTTTCTCTTGTATCCATTCTGAAAAGGGTTACATCATGTTTGTATGACAGGGCGCATGCCCGGTGGCAATTGGGAGGATATACCTTATGCCGGCAAAACTGATAACCCGTAAGCGGGAACACCAGCCCGCCGCTGAACAGGAACAGGCAGCGCCTGTTGCCCAGCGTCCGAGGCCGGAAGCCGATGAGGACGAACCCATGGAAACCGGGCGGCCTTATCAGGCCTTTGTCGAGAGCGAGGCCAGGAAATACTGGGAGGACATGGTGAAACAACCCGGCAGGCCGGTAAAACCCGACAAGCTGGTAAAACCCGACCAGCAGGGACTCCGTGCGGCTGCCATGCCGATACTTTGCTCGGGACTGCGGAAAAGGAGTGGGGTCAGATTTCTTCCGCCCACGGTCAAAGCCCATATGGTCGTCAACGCCATGCATCTGCACGCCGCGCACAGGAAAGAACTGACGAGGCCGTACGAGGGGCCATATCCGGTTTCTGATTACGTCGAAGCCTTGCTTCAGTATATGGAGGACACCCGCCTGGCGCCCCAGGAAATTCCCCTGCCTGAGCACGAGGAGCCGAAACATCCCCCGATTTACTACTACATTGACCCGATAACAAGGCAGGCTACGCCCCGGGAAGACGCTTTGCTGCGCGCCGCGTATGTGAGACTCCCCTGGGCCTGCGATGAGCCGGTTACCTGGGACAGCCGTATCTATCCCTCAACGGACCCGGATGGGGGACCTCCTCCTGTAGTACTTGAGAATGAATTAGAGGTCTACTATCGGCTTGAAGATCTCCATAGATATAAGATTCTGGATGAGCATGGAAAGGAGCATGGATATAAGCGTGGAGAATTTGCCATAGAAATATGCTTAGTCACCTGGAATGAAGGAAGGTCTGCAGTTTTTGAGAAGCGGTTATCTCAGTTGAATTTCATCACTCCACATTGGTTGCAATCCGATGAGCCCGAACCTATGGAAGCCGGCCAGCGTCTTCAGGCCTTTACCAAGTGGTTCTGGGAGGACATGGTGAAACAACCCGACAAGCTGGTAAAACCCGACCAGGAGAAACTCCGTGAGGCTGCCCTGCCGATCCTGATACAGGGATTGCGAAGAAGGAGTGGGGCTGGAATTCTTCCGCCCACGGTCATAGCCCATCTGGCCGTCGACATCATGCATCAGCGAGCCGCGGAGCGGGGTGAGACAACGGAGCCATATACCGGGCCGTATCCGAGTCTTGATTACATCGAAGCCTTGATTCAGTATGCGGAGGACACCCGCCTGGCGCCCCGGTAAATCCCCTTGCCTGAGCACGAGGGGCGACAACATCCCCCGATTTAGTACTACATTGACCCGATAACAAGGCAGGCTACTCCCCGGAAAGACGCTTTGCTTCACGCAGAGTTGTCAAAAAATTCAATTGTTGGCTTCAGTAACAAATGAATTGTCCGCTTTTATGTCTACACCGAATCACGCCTGAGGGGGCAAGACCCCGGCGCTCACCTGCGGGCGCTCCTGTACGGACAACAAGGACATTGCGGATTGCCAATGTGACATGAAATTCCGGCGGCCGGGGCTCGCCTGTTGCTTTTTCCGGTAAATTTTCTCTTGCATCCATTCTAAAAGGGATTGCATCATGCTTGCATGACAGGGCACATGCCCGGTGGCAATTGGGAGGATTTATTTTATGCCGGCAAAACTGATAACCCGCAGGCGGGAATACCAGCCCTCCGCTGAACAGGAACAGGCAGCACCTGTTGCCCAGCGTCCGCTACCGGAAGCCGATGAGGACGAACCTATGGAAATCGGGCGGCCTTATCAGGCCTTTGTCGAGAGCGAGGCCAGGAAATACTGGGAGGACATGGTGGAACAACCCGGCAGGCCGGTAAAACCCGACAGGCTGGTAAAACCCGACCAGCAGGAACTCCGTGCGGCGGCCATGCCGATACTGATAAGGGCGCTGCGAAACAGGGGGGAGGTCAGATTTCTTCCGCCCACGGTCAAGGCCCATATGGCCGTCAACGCCATGCATAGGCGCGCCGCGGACAGGGGCGAGACAAAGAGGCCGTACAACGGGCCATATCCGAATCCTGATTACATCGAAGCCTTGCTTCAGTATATGGAGAACACCCGCCTGGCGCCCCAGGAAATTCCCTTGCCCTGGCACCCGGAGCCGAAACATCCCCCGATTTACTACTACATTGACCCGATAACAAAGAAGCCCACTCCCAGGGAAGACGCTTTGATTTGCGCAAAATATGTGCGGGTCCCATGGCACGGCGGTGACCCGGTTACCGAGGCCAGCCATATCCATCCCTCAGTGGACCGGTATGGGCAGCCTCCTCCTGTAGTACTTGAGAATAAATTAGACGTCTACTATCGGCTTCGTGACAGGCATGTAAGAATTGAAGTAGTAATATGTTTTGTCTCATGGCGGAGTGGAGGAGAACCGGAAGTTGCCAAGGGGCGGTTACATAAATATAGATTCACACCACATTGGTTGCCATCCTATGACTATGATTATCTGCCATACTGGCAGCCTTTTCCGATGTTTGACGAGGGCAGGGAGAGGAAATACTGGGAGGACATGGTGCAATCCGACATCCTGACCAAACCGGACCGGCAAAAACTCCGTGCGGCTGCCATGCCGATCCTGATACAGGGATTGCGGAGAAGGAGTGGGACTGGAATTCTTCCGCCCACGGTCAAAGCCCATTTGGCCGTCGACATCATGCATCAGCGCGCCGCGGAGAGGGGCGAGACAACGGAGCCATACACTGGGCCGTATCCGAGTCCTGATTACACCGAAGCCTTGATTCAGTTTGCGGACGACACCCGCCTTTCGCCCCGGGAAATCCCTTTGCCTGAGCACGAGGGGCGACAACATCCCCCGATTTACTACTACATTGACCCGATAACAATGAAGCCCACTCCCAGGGAAGACGCTTTGCTGCGTGCAGAGTATGTGCGGGACCCAAGGAATGGTAAGCCGGTTACCAGGATGAGCCATATCCATCCCTCGACGGACCGGTATGGGCAGCCTCCTCTTGAAGTAGCGGAGAAGAAATCAGACGTCTACTACCGGCTTTTTGTTGATCGTGGAGAAACTAAAGCAGGCATATGCCGAATCATCTGGCGAGGAGAAGAACCTGATATTGCCGAGAAGCCTTTGTCTTATTATGATTTCACTGTTGTGAAAAAATTGAATTGTTCGCTTATGTAACAAATGAACTGTCCGCTGTTCTCTCCACACTGAATCACGCCTGAAGGGTCGAGACCCCAGCGCCCGCCCGTGGTCCCTCCTGTACCAGCAACAAGGACATTGCGGATAGCCAATGTGACATGAAATTCCGGCGGCCGGGACTCGCCTGTTGCTTTTTCCGGTAAATTTTCTCTTGCATTCATTCTGAGAAGGATTACATCATGCTTGCATGACAGGGCACATGCCCGGTGGCAATTGGGAGGATTTATTTTATGCCGGCAAAACTGATAACCCGCAGGCGGGAATACCAGCCCGCCGCTGAACGGGAACAGGCAGCGCCTGTTGTCCAGCGTCCGCTACCGGAAGCCGATGAGGCCGAACCTATGGAACCCGGGCGGCCTTATCAGGCCTTTGTCGAGAGCGAGGCCAGGAAATACTGGGAGGACATGGTGGAACAACCCGGCAGGCCGGTAAAACCCGACAGGCTGGTAAAACCCGACCAGCAGAAACTCCGTGCGGCTGCCAGTCAACTCCTGTTAAAGTGACTGCAGAATTGGAGTGGGGCTGGATTTCTTCCACCCACGCTCAAAGCCCGTATGGCTGCCAACATCATGCATATGTATGCTGCGGACAGGCGTGAGATACCGGGGACAGGAAACATGAAAGGAAAAATTGCTTTTGAAGAACATATGGCGGTCGAGGAAACCCTGGGCCATTCCAGGGCCGTTGCCGCCGAATCGGGGAGCTGGGATGAATTTGCCCTGGAACTGCTGGACATGGACAAACGCCTGGCCGCCATGGACCGGGCGGGTATCGAACTGTTGATACTGTCTCTCAATGCCCCCGGTGTGCAGTCCATCCCGGACCGGGAAGAAGCCGTGGTAACTGCCCGGAAAGCCAATGACCGGATTGCCCGATGGATCGCCCGGCACCCGGACCGCTATGCCGGTCTGGCCGCGCTGCCCATGCAGGACCCCGCTGCAGCCTGTGCGGAACTGGAATACTGCGTTAACGAACTGGGTTTCAAGGGAGCACTGGTGAACGGCTTCACACAAAAAGACGAACCGGACTCGGCGATATACTACGACATCCGTGACTACCGGGACTTCTGGGCGACGGTGTCGGACCTGGACGTCCCGTTTTACCTCCACCCGCGCATGCAGTTGCCGGCAACGGCCGGGAACTGTGACGGGCATCCCTGGCTGATGACCTCTCCCTGGGGGTTTGCCGTCGAGACCTCAATTCATGCGCTGCGCCTGTGCGGTTCCGGCATATTTGATGATTTTCCCAACCTGAAAATCATCCTGGGCCACCTGGGGGAAAACATTCCGTTCGGCCTGTGGCGTATCGATGAGCGCATGCGATTTTCACCCCGGGGTTATCGCGGCAAACGTCCGCTTGGCGAGTATTTCCTGGAACATTTCCATATCACGACCAGCGGCAACTTCAGTGATCCGGCCTTCCGGTGCACCCTGGACGTGATGGGCAGGGACAGGGTTTATTTCTCTGCCGATTATCCGTTTGCAAGACTGGGGGATGCCGCCGAATGGTTTGACGCCACCACCGTCATAAGTGATGAAGATCGCTTGCAAATCGGCCGTAATAATGCAATCAACCTGTTCCAGCTTGACCTGGATTGAACAGCTGTATTTATCCGGGGAGGCGTCCCGCCCGGACCGGCTGGCGCTAACCTGTTCCCGCCATTCGGCCATCCTGCCGATTTGTTACCGCATCGCCTGGTGAGTGATGCGGGTTAACCCTTCGACAGAGCGGCGGCGGTTGACGGCGCGGGTCAGGGACAGTTCATAATTCTCCCGGGCCTGGTCCGCTGCGCCGAGTTCCAGGTACACCTCCGCCAGGGCTTCCGCGGCGGGTTGGGGCATGGCGGGGCCGATGGCGGGTGACAGGGTCTGTTCCAGGTCCACCGCCTCCTGCATCAGCGCCAGTCCCTGTTCACGGTTCCCTTCGGCGATGCGCACCCGGCCTTCCAGCAGCAGTTTCAGCACCGTGGGCGCGGCGGCGCGGATGGTTTTGCTGGCGGGATTGGGCGATCGGACAAAGGAATCTACGATGCTCCTGGCTTTCTCCGTGTCGTCCCGTTGCAGCGCCCGCACGCCCATGACGTATTGATCCGCAGCGATGACGGATGGCCATACCTTGTCGTAGCTGACCTCCAGGTCCAGCAGCGGGTCGTCCCAGGCCTGGGTATCGATAATGTAGTTGCTGCGGCAGGTGATAAAGCCGTTGCGGTTGGTCGGCGTGTCGGCTGCCTTCCATTCCTGCTCCGCGTAGCCTACCAGGCGCCGGGCTTCTTCGATCCTGCCCTCCTGCAGGCGGGAATACAGCAGCCATGACAATGAATGATAGGCCTGGCCGTTGTAGGGAAGATTTTTTTCCTCGATCCGTTCCAGCGCGGCCTCGAATGAACGGGCATTCAGGTCGCCGGCCCGTTCATAATCGCCCAGGGCGAAAAAGATGTGCGACGGCATGTGCAGGGCATGCACCGCGGCGGGCGCCACCTCCGAGTACACGTCCGCGGCGCGCCGGCCCAGGGGGGCATGCACGGGGTCGTCGTAGCTGTGAATGTTGTAGTGCAGGACGCCGGGGTGTCCCGGTGCCCGGTCCATCAGTTCTTCGGTGATGGCGCCGGCGCGCATGAACTTGTAGAAATCCCGGCCATCGTGGCTGGTGGTCAGCACCGACAGGGCGTACAGGGCGCGTGCGTCGATGTCGTCCGGCCAGGTCTCGCTGATGGTTTTCAGGGCCGCGCTGTAGGCGTAATCCCGTTCCCTGTCATCGCCTTCGCCGAACAGGATGTTGACCGATCGGATATACGCTTTTTCCCGTTCGGTCTGCGCTTTCCCGACGCGGGCTGCGTCACTCGGGGCCAGTTGGTTTAATACGCTTCTTGCCGCCGCCAGGTTCTGCTGGTTCCACAGCGGGTGTTCGTGTGTCAGCGCCTCGCCCCAGTAGGCCATGACGAAATCCGGGTCCAGGCCGCGTACCTGCCGGAATACTTCACGGGCGTCTTCGTATTCGAAGTTATGCAGCATCACCAGGCCGCGAATGAACAGGGCATGGGCCTCAGGGTCGCCGCTGGCGTGGAAATCCGTGGTCCCGTATTGTTGTGAAGAAACAGGGCACGTGAGAATTGACGTTATAACAGCAAGTGCCGCCAGGTATCTTTTCATAGGTATTGTTACTCGATGGAAGGGGACAGGTTTAAATCTGTCCCCGGACAACGTGTCATCAGGTATCTGGTTACAGGCATTGTTACTCCCCGGATTTGATCCTGTCCTGCATTGTAGCAACAAATTCGTTGCCGATTGAATCGGCAACCTTCTGCATCAGGCCGGAACCGAATTTTCCCAGCCGTCCCAGCATGTTGATCTCGGATTCGTAGGTCACTTCCGTGTTGTTCCCGTCAAGTCGTTTCAGACTCAATGTGCTCATGGCTTTTATCATGCTGGCCCGGCTGCCTTCCTCACCGGATGTCGCATAGACGGCAAAATCCGGTGGCTGCTCCTCGCGGGTCTCGATATTGACCTTGAACGTGGTCTTTACCGGGCCGACTTTTGTCTTTATCACCGCCTTGTATTTTCCCGGCTCCGTTTCTTCAGCCCCCGTGCAGCCGGGAATACAAGGCGCGACCCGTTCCGGCGAGGTGATAAAGTCCCACACTGCCTGTTGCGGCGCATCCACTGTAAAGGTTTTTTCTACTTTCATCGGTCGGGAGGTATTTGATCAGTCGACCAGCAGGTCGCTGATTTGACTCAGGTCTTCCTTACCGGCTTTTATCTCGTCGATAGTCAAGCCGGCGAGTTCGTGCGGAAATACCAGCCATTTGTCGGTCTCATGGATGTAGTAGTCCGGTGTGATGCCGGTCCTGTTGTTTCCCGGCTTGTACCAGGGGCAGGCGATTTTCAGGTCGGAAGGCATGTTGCGCCGGGTCTTCTCCGCCAGTTCATCCAGTACCGCCTTGATGCTTCTGCCGGAATCGAATACGTCGTCGACGATAAGCAGCGCATCCTCGGCATCGACGTTTTCAATGATGTAGTGCAAGCCGTGTACGCGGATGGTGCTGGATTGTTCGCCGATGGCGGTGTAAGACGAAGTGCGGATGGCGATGTGGTCCGTCTCCACCCCGCGAAATTCAAAATATTCCTGGACCGCGATGCCTACCGGTGAACCGCCGCGCCAGATCCCGACGATGAAGTGGGGGCGGAAGCCGCTGGCGTAGATCGCCGCGGCCAACCTGAATGAGTCTTCCAGCAGTTCCTGTGAACGGATATAGAGTTTATCCACGTTTGGTTATTCGTTGTATTTGTAGCCGAAGACCCGGAAACGGCTGATACCGCCGTCGGGATGCATGTTGATCCTGATATGGCTGACCGGCCCGGTATCCTGCAGTTCTTTCCGCAACAGGTGCTCCCTATCCGGCCCCATTTTATGTTCAGGCAGGAGTGTCTTCCAGGTTGCGCCGTCCTTGAGCAGCGCGTCCGGGTCCTGCTCCAGTATCAGGCCCAGCACGTCGTGCCAGGCAACTTCCTCCAGCGTAGGCGCGTCCTTGGTGAAGCCGGAGAGATACAGGGCGTCCAGGCTGACGCGGTCCGGGTAATTGCCCTTGAAAAAGGCGGTATCGATATTGACCATTTCGATGGTCCCGGCATGGCCCAGTTGCAGGATGAGCCAGTCATGGCCGGCGTCGCGCCGGCGTCGCGTTTCCCAGCCGTCTCCCATGTTGATGCCCTTGCCGGGCATGTTGATGTTCCCCATGACGCCGAAATGCTCATCGTTGCAGGCAAGCGTCCGGCCGCCGTTCTCTACTGCAGCCAGGTCGACCAGCTGCTTGTTGCTGATATCGGACCAGTCGCGGTAGACGTTGCCGTATACGCGCAGGCGCGCCACGCCCCCGTCCGGAAAAATGTTCAAGCGGGCGTGGGTCCAGATATTCGTGTCATCGGAATCGAACAGGTTGTGGGAATCGCCTTCCAGGCTGGACTTGGGGATGATCTCCGTCCATTGGGTCGTATCATCAGGTGGTTTATTCGAGTAGCAGGCCTCCAGCGACGCCTGTGCCGGATAGTTTCCGGTAAAGTGGCGCGTGTCGATGTCTACGGCCTTGATGATACCCGATACGCCGAAGCGCACGACGCAGTGATCATGGCCGCCGGCGCGCCTGCGGCGGGATTCCCAACCGTCCATCCACTTGCCGTGCTCGGTGAACTCGCCGGGTCTGTGGACCGGTTCCGTCGGTTTCAGCAGGTTCTCCATGGGCGCGAAGAAATCGTCCGTACAGTACAGCGCCCTGGTGCCCATGCGTTCGTCGGCAAGGTCGACGAAAGCGTGTATGATGTCGTGCAGTCGTTCTTCTACGCTCATGTTTAACCTGTTGGAAATATCCCGGGATTGGTAATGCCGGCGTCATTATAATGGTTTTTTCACCGCTTGGCCTGTACAGTATGAACAGGGGCCAGGGATTAGGGGATGGGGATTAGGAGTAAAGCTGAGGGGACATTTAGTTTCTGATTTCTGTGTAATGAGTATGAGCGATGCGGATTACCCGCGTGATTTAGTCGGTTACGGTGCAAGCCCGCCTCATCCGGAATGGCCGAACGGGGCGCGCCTCGCCTTGCAGATCGTGCTTAACTACGAGGAAGGCGCGGAAAATTCCGTGTTGCACGGCGATGCGGCGTCCGAGACCTTCCTGTCCGAGATCATCGGTGCAGAGGCGTTCACCGGGGTGCGTCACAAGAGCATGGAATCCCTGTATGAATACGGCAGCCGGGCCGGCCTCTGGCGGTTGTTGCGCATCTTCCGTGAACGTGACATTAAAGTCACCGTTTTCGGGGTGGCCATGGCGTTGCAGCGTAACCCGGATGCCGTGCAGGCCATGCTGCAAGACGGACACGAGATAGCAAGTCACGGCTGGCGCTGGATCAGCTACCAGTTTGTCGACGAGGAAACAGAACGCGCCCATATCAAGCTGGCCGTGGATACCATAACAGCCCTGACCGGCAGCCCGCCGCGGGGCTGGTACACCGGCCGTGACAGTCCGAATACCCGCCGCCTGGTCGTTGAGCACGGCGGGTTTTTATACGATGCAGACTCCTATGCGGATGATTTGCCCTACTGGGAACCGGTTAACGACAAACCCCACCTAGTCGTCCCGTATACCCTGGATGCGAATGATATGCGCTTTGCCACCAACCAGGGTTTCAACACCGGAGAGCAGTTTTTCACCTATTTGAAGGATGCTTTCGATGTCCTGTACCGGGAAGGGGAGACTGCGCCGAAGATGATGTCCGTCGGCCTGCACTGCCGCATTATCGGCAAACCGGGCAGGGCGGCCTCGTTACAGCGCTTTCTTGATTATGCACAGCAACATGATGGCGTGTGGATCTGCCGGCGGGTGGAGATAGCCAGGCACTGGTATGAGAGACATCCCTGCAAGACAGGATAACGGGAAAAAGGGGACAGATTTAAAATCTGTCCCCGGCAGGAGCAAAGCCCTGTTCGCCATCTTTGCGTGCGTGGCCATGTACGGCTTTACCATGGGCTTGAGCCGGCCGCTGCTGGCCCTGATCCTGGAATCGCGGGATTTTGATCCCAGCATCATCGGGCTGAATGCCGCCATGCCGGCCATAGGCATGTTCCTTTCCACCCCGTTCATCCCGATGCTGGTCGAGAAGCTGGGCATGCAGCGTTTCCTGGCACTGGCCCTGGCGGTGGACCTGACGGTGCTGCTGCAGTTTCCCCGGTTTGATCATATCTACGTCTGGTTTTTCCTGGGCATGTTCCTGGGGGCAATGACCAATTGCATGCTGGTGGCCAGTGAAACCTGGATCAACGAAATCGTCGATGATGCCAACCGGGGGCGGTTTATGGGCTTCTATAACGCCCTGCTTGCCGCGGCCATCGCCATGGGCCCGCTGGCGATCCCGGCGGTGGGCATCCAGGGCTGGGCGCCGTTCCTGGTAGGGGCGGGTTTCATTGCCCTGGCCTCATTGCCTTTGCTGTGGACCGGTCCGCACCGTTTGTCCGCCCATGATGAACCTACGTTCAACCTGTTCAGCTTCATGTGGGTGGCGCCGGTCCTGGTTGCCGCGGTCCTGTTGTTCTCCCTGAAGGAAACGGCCGGTAATGCATTGTTGCCGGTGTACAGCACCCGCAGCGGGATGAGCCAGGCCGAAGCCGCGGTCATGCTCACCGTCATCGGCATCGGCGGGGTATCCCTGGCTTATCCCATGGGATGGCTGGCGGACCGGTTCAACCGCTATGGGTTACTGGTTTTTTGCGGCCTGTGCGCCCTGGCCGGCGCTATCCTGCTGCCTGCCGCCATGGATGCCGGTATCCTGCTTTACCTGCTGCTGTTTGTCTGGGGTGGCGCGTTTACCGGCATGTACACCGCGGTACTGACCCTGATCGGCCAGCATTTCCGCGGCAGGGACCTGGTGACGGCGAATGTCTCCCTCGGCATGCTCTGGGGTATAGGCAGCCTGGTCTGGCCGCCCCTCACCGGCGTTGCCATGGATCTCCGCGACCCCGGCGGCTTCCCCCTGGTGTTTATCGCGGCCAGCCTGCTGTTTGTCCTGTTCGCCTCGGGCAGGTGGCTGTTGAGCAGGGACAGGTCCCGGATTTTATAGAGCACTCCCATCGGGAACAATGAAGTGAACTATAGACATAAATACCTGCATGACAGCCATAGACCCGTGTTGGTATTTCTTCCTATAATCAGGTTTGATGCAGGCTTGGGTCCGGCTTAAAAGCGCCTGCAACTAAAATGAGCAGGAGTTCATGTTTCAGGCTGCAGATCATTCAACTCAGGTAAACACCGATACACCCCGCAACTGCACCTTCCGGGAAAGCGACTGGCACATCCTGGCAGGTTTCTGGCACCCTGTCGCTTTTTTACATGACATTAAGGACAAACCGGTCGCTGCCAGGTTACTGGACGTGAACCTGGTGATTTACCGGACGACCGAGGGCATCACCGTGGCGAAAGACCTGTGCAGGCACAGGGGAACCAGGCTGAGCCTGGGACGGATGCAGGATAACCTGCTGGTCTGCCCCATGCATGGTTTGCATTATGACGGCCAGGGTATTTGTCGAAAGATACCGTCCATCGCCGGCCCCGATGCAAGAATACCGGAAAAGCTGCAGCTGCAAACCTACCGAACGCAGGAGCGTTACGGGATTATCTGGGTCTGTCTGAAAGAACAACCTGCCTGGCCGTTACCGTACTGGCGGCACCTGGAAGACCCGCAATATCAGCCTGTCTACGTTCCGCCGGGCAAGTGGCAGGTGGCAGCCGGCCGCCACGTGGAAAACTTCAACGACGTGGCGCACTTTCCCTGGGTCCATGGCGCCACGTTCGGTGGTGAAATGGAAGCCGCCTATCCCTTATACCAGGTGGAACAGACGGATTACGGCCTCAGCTTTCAATTACCTTACCTGGAACTGGGCAACCGCTTCCCTGACGGGAGGGACGACTTGCAGAACCGTGACGTCGTTTACAACTACGAACTGACGTTTCCGTTTTCCACCCTGCTGGAAGTGGCCGCGCAGGGGTCCGATTACGTCATGGTGATACTGGATACGGTCTGCCCCATCTCCGCGCACGAGAGCGGCATCTTCCAGATCCTGGCCGACAACTCCGGCGCGCCGGTCACGGATGCACTGCTGCAGGAAACGATAACCATAAATAACGAAGACCGGCCCCTGGTGGAAGCGCAGTCGCCGGAAGACCTGCCGCTGGATTTGCGCGAGGAGATCCATATTCCCGCGGATCGTATGTCGCTGGAATACAGGAAGGCACTGGCCGGTAAATTCAACCTGGGCGCGCCCGCTGCAGGTCGGGAATGACAGGAAGACAAGATGACGAATGACAAAATCATGCTCAATGACTGGCATGCGGTGGCAAACGCCAAAGACCTGGCCGATGGTGAGAAATGCGCGACACAATTGCTGGAACGGGATCTTCTCATCTGGCGCAGTCACGGAGAGTTGCACGCCTGGCTGGACCGCTGCCCCCACCGTGGTTCCAGGTTGTCCCTGGGCGAAATCCGCAACGGCGATACGGTAGTTTGCCCCTACCACGGCTGGCATTTTAATGCCGACGGCCGGTGCGTCAGGATGCCGGCCCATCCGCATCAGCCCATCTCGGAACGGGCCAGGACGACCCGGCTGCACGTGCGGGAGAAATACGACCTGGTGTGGGTGTGCCTGGGTGAACCGGCCGCTGATGTTCCGGTATTCCATGGCGTGGACGAGGATTACCACCTGGTTATCACCGGGCCCTATGACGTTGAGACCAGCGGCCCCCGGGCCGTTGAAAACTTTCTCGACCTGTCCCATTTTCCGTTTGTGCATGCCGGTTACCTGGGGGAAGAGCCCTATACGGAAATGGATGATTACGACGTGGAAGTGAGCGCCGGCGAAATCCGGGTCAGCAATGCGACCGTCTATCAACCCCGGGCCAATGTGACCAGCGAGGCAGGCGTCAAGGTTGCCTATTCCTACCGGGTACTGCGGCCGTTGACCGTCATGTTGACCAAGGAGCCGGGCGCTGCCGGCGGGAAACCGTCCGACCTGATCCTGCTGGCGGTTCAACCCAGGGAGGAAACCCGGATCCGCGCCTGGTTCGTCCTGGCCATGAACTACGGTCATGGCGACCCGGAAGAAAATTTCCGGGATTTTCAGGATACGATTTTCTACCAGGACAAGGCAGTGCTGGAATCACAGCGGCCCAGGTGCCTGCCTTTGGACCCCACCGCAGAATTGCACCAGCCGGCCGACAAGGTTTCAAACGTATATCGGCGCTGGTTGAAAGAGATGGGACTGGGTTATGGGACGGAACGACATATAAAATCACCATAGATACTGATGAGTGAATATGCATTCAAGGGCACGCCTTTTCATGGCTGCACGGCAAAACTGAACCAGACCACCTGGTGGTACAGCTGGGGCGGCTATGTAGTGCCTGACGTGTACACGGACATACATACGGAACTCGATGCCATCCGTACCAACGTGTCAATGAATGAGATGTCGCCCCTCCCGAAGATGAAAATCTCCGGTCGCGATGCTCATCGTTTCGTCAATTATCTGATTACCCGGGACGCCGGCAGAATGGAGCCGGGACATGCCTGCTATACGCCCTGGTGCAATGAGCAGGGCAAGGTGGTTGCGGACGGTATCGTGTTTCGATTTGAAGAAGACCTGTTCGTCCTCTCCGGCGATAACAGCATCTCTTTTTTTCAACAGTATCGTGCCGGTTTTGACGTTGAGATCGAAAACATCACCGATGACTACGGTATTCTTGCCCTGCAAGGACCGAATTCAAGGGCCGTGTTGGAAGCAGCCAGCGATGATGACTGGTCCGACCTGAAATTTTCCCGAATACGAAAGGCCAGGATCAAAGGCGTCGAGTTGAACGTCGCGCGTCAGGGATTTACCGGCGAACTGGGTTACGAGTTGTGGGTCCGGCGGGAGGATGGCGAAAAAATCTGGAAAGCCATCGAAACGGCGGGGAAAACTTTTGCCATCCAACCGGCCGGGGAGTACGCCATTGATATCGCGCGGGTAGAAGCCGGCCTGGTCCTGGTGTCTGCCGAATACACCAGCGCCGGTCTCGATGAACCCAGCGCCGACGTTATAGTACAACAGGACGATCACATTACCCCTTTTGAACTGGGTGTCGGCCACTGTGTAAACCTGGACAAA
Organism: Gammaproteobacteria bacterium; assembly: GCA_965243115.1. Classification (GTDB taxonomy): domain Bacteria; phylum Pseudomonadota; class Gammaproteobacteria; order Eutrophobiales; family Eutrophobiaceae; genus JAAXHV01. Next base: position 1,501,070 of record CBDEUD010000003.1, read on the forward strand.
CGGGATGATTTTCTTGGAAAACAGGCATTGATAGCGGAAAAGAAAAACGGCTCGCAACGGGGCATGGTGGGACTGGAACTGGATTTGAATGGCATTGTTAACCTGTTTATACGGCACGGGATGGCGCCGGAGGTCTCACCCAGGGTCCGTTGGGACCGGTTAAAGGTTGTTCATAACGGCAACCAGATCGGCCAGGCATCCAGCGTCACGTGGAGTCCGACGGCGGGGAAGATGATCGGTTTTGCCTGCGTCAGCAAAGATCTGGCTCTGGCAGGGATTGAATTGACGGTTCAATGGAAGGATTTCTGGGGAAAGGAACTAGACGGGATCAATGCAAAAGTCGTCGAGTATCCCTTCATCAAACTGAACAGGGCGGATTAGTGCCGGCCCGCGTAAGTAAAACTATCCATGCAAGTCCGCGCGGGTGACCCGCTGAAATTTGTTATTGCAGTGCTTGCCGCCCAGGTGATCGGCGGGTTGGTGACGCAAATGTCCCCCCTGGTGGTGGGGGGCGTCATCATCGGGCTTGAGCTGACGGAACAACAGGCCGGTTATGTCGCATTTGCGGAATTTATCGTGTTGTCGATTACCGCAATCGCGATAGCGCCGTTTCTACCGGGACTGTCTTGCCGGTCGTTGTGTTTCTCGGCCGCGGGCGTTGCCGTTGCCGCCCAGGTTATCTCCATATTATTAACCGACCTGAATCTCATAGTGACCGTGAGGTGTATAGCCGGCGTCGGCGAGGGCTTGGTGTATGCCGCTTCACTGGCCGCGGTGGCATCGCGTTCCGCCAACCCGGACAAGTTGTATGGTTATATCCAGGTAACCTGGGCAATCCTGAGCACCCTGTTGTTTACTGCCGGAGGCTACCTCACCGATATGTTTGCCCACCGGGGCATATACGGCATGATCGCCGGCATTACGATTTTCCTGGTGGTTTTTCTGAAGTGGCTGCCCACTGACATCAGGGTATCTGCCAGATCGGTTGACAAAGATGACGGCAGCGCGCCCTCATGGATGGGCATTACCACGTTGGCGGGCATTTTTATCTACCTGACCGCATCGGCGGCCATATATACATTCACGGCGCCGTTAGGCGAACGGGCAGGACTGTCAACGAGCCAGATTGGTTATGCGCTGACTACGGGGTCCGCCGTGGGTTTTACCGGCGCAGCCCTGGCGACCTGGCTGAATATACGCAAGGGTCGGGTTATCCCCATTTCAGTTTTTTCCGTAGCATTCTCGATCATTGCGGTCGTGTTGTGTATTAACACCCATCCCGCCGTCTATGTTGTTGCCCTGGTACTGTCGGTAGTGTTCTTCTATTTCTCCGTGCCCTACCTGTTTGGCCTGGCCGCGGCACTGGATCGCCAAGGCCGCTGGGCAGCAGCAGCGGGATCAGCGTATTTACTGGGTTTTGCCGTAGGACCGGCATTTGCCGGCACGATGATCGAGTGGTATGACTATATCGGCCTGGGTGTCGCATCCGTTGTAGCCGCAATCCTGGCCTGGATACTGTTGCTGGCGGTAGTCAGAAATTTGTAGCCATTAAAAAAACAGAAATATTTGCCTTGCCATATTGAAGTGATTTGCTCTCATTGATAATGTTCATTTATAGCGTTACATTCAGTTAACCCAGTGGATAATTTTTACGTTCATGCCGGCCAACGATATAAAACAATTTATCCGGGGAATCCCAAAAGCGGAGTTGCACATACACCTGGATTCGGTTCCCCCGGAATTGCTGTTGAGAAGCGCACGGCGTAATAATGTGGAGCTTCCTTTTTCGGATGTTGAGGGCGCAATAAAGTGGTACCGGTTTAAAGACCTTGAAGAGTTCCTGCAGAAATGGGAAGTGACCACCAGCGTATTGATTACAGAAGAGGATTATTACGAGGTGGCGCTGGAACTGGGCAAGGACATGCAACGGCAGAATATTATTCGCCGGGAAGTGATGTTTACCTACGCGGCCGCCCATGAAGGCAGGGTGGAACTGGATACGATGATGAAAGGATTTGCCCGTGGTCGCCGGCAGGTAAAGGAAGAGTTCGATCGTGATCTTTATTTTATCGCCGATATTGATCGAACCATCAGTCCGGAACGAAGCCTGAAATATGTTGATGAAATTGCCGCGTATAAAGACGAAGTCGGCATCCTCGGCGTCGGATTGGATTGCCAGGAGGTAGGTTATCCTGCCGGCGTTCATAGAGATGCATTTGCCCGCGCCAGGGAGCTGGGTTTTTATTTGTCAGCCCATTGCGGTGAGGAATACGCTGCAGGACCTGAAGGTGTCTGGGATGCCGTTAATGACCTGGATGTGGACCGGATTGACCACGGCAACCAGGCAATACGTGATAATGAATTGATCAAGCATATTGTCGGGAATGATATTCCCATGACCCTCTGCCCAATCAGCAATGTTTCGATCAACGTCTATGAATCGATCGCAGACCATCCGGTTATCGAATTGCGCAACAGGGGCGCCACCGTTACGGTGAACTCCGATGACCCGCCCTTTTTCCAGGCGGATTTAATAGACAATTACACACAACTGGCCGAGACGTTTAATCTAGGCATGGACGATATCATCCAATTGGCCCGGAACAGCTTTACCTGTTCTTATGCCACTGATGAAGAAAAGGCTGCTTACCTGGCCGTACTGGATGCCTGGTGTCGTGGGTGAATCCAGGACATCATTTTGTGTATTCCAGGTATGTTACTTTAACGGGAATCTTTTATCATTATACGGTGTGTAATACGATTACGACTCGGATATCAACAATGGGGGCTCTTATGAAGTTTAACCTGTGTTCTCGCATTTACTTCCGCATTCTTTGTTCCGTAGTCCTTCTGATTTTTGTCTTACCGGTAAATACTCCCGCCGATACTCTCGAAGAAGTGATTGTCACGGCAAAGAAGCGTGAAGAAAGCCTGCAGGATGTCAGCATCTCAATCACGGCATTTTCCGGCGAGGAAATCAAAAATCGCAACCTGATTACTTCCAATGAACTGGGTCAATATCTGCCGGGTGTCCAGGTCGAACCTGCATCGGGAAACCAGTTTGCAAAAACGATCATTCGTGGATCGGGAAGTGTGGATTTTGCCGGCAACGCCAATACGACTGTCGGTGTTTATTCGGATGAAGTGTACATGAGCAGTATTTTTGCCCACACGCTGGTGCCTTTCGACATGCAGCGCGTGGAGGTTTTGCGAGGGCCGCAGGGCACGCTGTACGGGCGTAACGCCACTGCCGGCGCAATCAACTATATTACCAACAAGCCTGAACAGGAATTTCATGGCTACGGCACCATCGGCTATGGCAACTATGACGCCGTGCGTTTCGAAGGTGCAGTGACGGGCGGGGTAACGGAAAATCTTTCCCTGCGGGTAGCCGGCACCTACCAGAATGATGATGGCTGGATGGAAGGCAGGACCGCGATACCGGGGACGGTTGGCGGTACGTTCAACGATACGGACCAGTATTACTGGCGCGGCATGGCCTTGTGGACGCCGCAGGAGAACATCGAAATCCTGTTTAACGTGCATGGATCCCAGGACCATTCCAGCGGTTTTCAGTACCAGCAGGTCGGTACCGTGGACCCCAATACATTTGCGACTGACTGCGACGCCACGGTAAGGGACGACTGTGTCAATTTTGATTTTTATCAGGACCCGGACGGAATTGAAGAACGCGGCGATCCCACTGCCGGTGACTTTGATCTGTTCGGTCCCAGCGATCTGGAAACCATTGGCGGTTATATGCGGATTGACTGGGATTTTGATGGTTTCAGGGCCACATCCATTACGGCCTACGACAAATTTCAGCGAGCTATGACAGGTGACGATGATGGAGGCCCCAGTGCAATCAGCCATAATTTCTATCGGCATGAAACCAGGACGTTTTCAGAAGAAATTCGATTGACATCAACGAGCGAAGGCCCCTGGGACTGGATAGTGGGCGGTTATTACGCAACGGAGGAATTGCCGTCGACGAACGTATACGAATTCTTCGGTTTCGTCACGTATCAATATTTCGAACAGGAATCGGATCATTTTGCTGTATTTGCCAACCTGGGATACCAGGTCAATGAGTTGATCAAGGTCTATGGGGGTCTCCGTTACACGAGAGATGAAATCGAGATTCGCCATAACAGCGATTCATTTGACCCGCCTTACCCCCTCGGCTACGGCACAGGGTTAAGTGTTTGGGATCCGGGCACCAGCGGTGAACGCACTTACGATGACGTGACCTGGAAAGTGGGTGTGGATGTTACGCCTAATGACGATCTGCTGGTTTATGCGCATGTCGGCACCGGTTACAAGAGTGGCGGGATCAATGTCGGTTTTGGCGATCCTGCAGAGTTTAACATCTACGACGAGGAGACCATTCTTGCCGTTGAAGGCGGGTTTAAATCAACCCTGTTTGACGGCAGGGCGCAATTGAATGTATCCGGATTTTATTATGATTATGAAGACCTGCAAGTGTTCGATAATTTCATCGGCTCATTCGGCAACCTGCTGATTGTGCTCGGCAATGCGGATCAGGCAGATTATTACGGCATGGAAGCGGAACTGAAGACACGCCTTATCGACAGGTTGGATCTGAACTTCGGTATGGCATACCTGGATACGGAATTCAAGCAATTTACTCGTGCTGTGACGGGTCAGGATCTTGCCGGGCATAGCAATGTATATGCGCCGGAGTGGAAGTTTGTCGGCAACCTGGCGTACGAGTGGCCGTTACAAACCGTAGCGGAAGGTACCCTGGCATTCAATTTTGACTGGAGCTGGACCGATGAAATGTTTCACACCGTGGAAAATCAAAATAGCGCACGAGCAAAAGCCCGCTGGCTGGTCGGCGCCCGGATATCTTATCGGATGTTGAATGACAGGCTGGAGATCGCTGGTTGGGGTCGAAACCTTTCCGATACCAAGTACCGGGTACAGACTTTTGATTATACCAGTATCGGGCTCATGACCGCTGTGCCGAACAGGCCGCGCAGTTACGGTATTGAGATTGGTTACAACTGGTAGTTGTAGAGAAGGGCGGCCGGGGACAGACACATGCTGTCCCCAATACTTACAGCTCATAAATTAAGAAATTTAACGTGCCGGATTTTCCACAAAAATCTGGTGATAATTCAGTATTCATCTACGCAGTCATAGCCGCACAGTTGATCGGCGGCTTGATTACCCAGCTGTCACCCCTGGTGGTTGGAGGCGTGATAGCAGGACTGGCGCTCTCCGCCCAGCAGGCAGGTTATGTCGCATTCGCTGAATTTCTGGTGCTGGCCGTTACGGCTATCCTGGTTGCGCCTGTATTACACAGGTTCCCTTATCGTGGAATATGTTTTTATGCAGTTTTTCTGGCCGTAACTGCAAATGTCGTATCAGTCCAGGTGTCTACCCTGACTGCCATGATCATCGTTAGATGCCTGGCCGGTATTGGCGAAGGTATCATTTATGCCATCTCACTGGCAGCCGTTGCCTCGCATTCCCGTAATCCGGACAAGGTGTACGGTTACTTTCAGGTCGCCTGGGCGCTGCTCAGCGTTATGCTTTTTTCCGCCGGCGGTTACCTGACGGATACCTATGCCCATCGGGGCATTTTCGGCCTGACCGCAATCGTCATGGTTGTTTTGGTGTTTTTCCTGAGAGGTTTACCAGCGGATAAGCCGGCGGCAGTATCAAGCAAGCCTGTTGCCGGGAACGGAATACCGGCAATATCGGGAATTTGTACGTTGGCCGGAATATTCATATTTTTCGCTGCAGGCGCAGCCGTTTACACGTTTTTTGAACAGCTAGGTGTTCGCAGCGGATTGACAACCACCCAGGTCGGGTTTGTATTGACGGTCGGCAGTGGTGTCGGAATAATAGGCGCCGGTCTGGCGACCTGGTTGAACGTGCGGAAAGGGCGCTTTATTCCCGTTACGACTTTTTGTATCTGGTATGCCGCAACGAGTCTGGTTCTGTGTTTAAACACCAATGCGACGGTCTACATTGTCGCGGTCATGTCCTCTTTTATTTCATTTTACTTTGCAGTTCCGTATTTATTCGGCCTGGCTGCTGCATTGGATAAAAAAGGCAGACTGGCCGCCGCTGCAGGATCGGTGTATTTACTGGGATTCGCGTTTGGACCCCTGATTGCGGGCAACCTGATCGAGTGGCATGGCTATGCCGGGCTGGGGATCGCCTCCGCGTCAACGACAATGCTGTCATGGTCAATTCTGGTATATATTGTATATCGGCTGGGAACACAGAAACCTGTAGCCGTGCAGAACGACTGAAGAACTGTTAACGATGAGTAATGATCACTGTATCCGGCCAGTAAACAGTACTTTTTCGGAGAACAACTGGAACATACTGGCAAACTGCTGGCATCCTGTTGCCCTCAGCAGCGAAGTCTCGGACAAGCCGTTTGCGGCAACGTTACTTGACGTCCCGTTAATAATCTACCGGACCAGTGCAGGTATTACGGTTGCAAAACGGAATTGCCCGCACCGCGGCGCGGACCTGGGCCGGGGCTGGCTGGAAGATGATCGACTGGTGTGTGCTTACCATGGCCTGCATTACGACAGTTCCGGGCAGTGCACAATGATCCCGGCAGAGGGTCACGATGCAAAGGTTTCCCTCAAGTTACGCCTGAGCACCTTTCAGGCGACCGAGCGCTATGGATTGATCTGGGCCTGCCTGGGTTCCGAACCCCGGTTTTCCCTGCCTGACTGGAATGTGCTCGAAACACCGGAATACCAGGTAGTCGAATTAAGCACGGAGTGGCAGACTTCGGCAGCCAGGCATACGGAAAACTTCCTTGATATCGCACATGCCGCCTGGATACATGCCGACACTTTTGCGCCCCGGGATTATCCGGAGATCGGTAAATTTGACGTGGAGCAAACAGCAGAGGGACTTTATTACGAGATAAAAACCATGTTTCTGTCGGCCAACACATTTGAATATAAAGGCACGGTAGAAGAATGTCTTTCGGAATATACCCTGACCTTGCCTTATGCGATATGTTTGAAAGTGATAAGTTCCCTTGGTGCCGAGTATATTTTCGATGTGGCAGCACCCGTCTCAGCGGACAGAATACGAATCTTCATGCTGAAGGCACGCAACTATGATAAAGACAAACCGGTTTCCGATTGGTTGCATTTTCAGGAAGTCGTCAATGAAGAAGACAGGAGAATAGTTGAGAATCAGTATCCGGCGTACCTGCCGTTGGACCTGTCACAGGAATTCCATATCCGGGCCGATGTTATTTCTATCGCATACAGAAGAAAATTATCAGAGTTGGGTATCCGGCAAGGGGAGGGGTATTGAACTCGTATATCTTTAATAACGCACGTCAGGCACGTCCTGATTAAACTTGAAAGGATCCCGGTTTCTGGTTTGTTGTCTCAGTTTCGATGGGGACAAGCCGTAATGTTCTTTTATATGGCGTGAGAAATGATGGGGAGACTGAAAACCGCATTGCTCAGCGATATGGTTTACGCTCAGTCTGGACTGGTGTAACAGGTACACGCCTCTTTCAGCACGCAATCGCCACAGGTACCGTATCGGGGTCATACCGACATGCCGTTTAAACAACCGCAGCAGGTAACGGGGGTTTAAACCCACGTGAGCGCCGATATCATCCAGATCGCATGTTCCGGTAAAATTACTCTCGATATACCGTTTTGACCTTGCAACCGCAGCAGGATAAACACTGTCTTCTTCCTCAAGGTTGGCCTGGTAGAAGTATTCATTGAACACGGATTCTCCCAGCGAATTTCGCAACCTGCTTAAATTGACACTCTCACCATGGCCCAGATTAATCCCTTCCTTTATTAATAACACCAGTAACTTTGATGCGGGTATCGCGGTGGGTACGGATTTCAACTGGGCCTTGTATTTTTTCGGAATGGACAGTTCGCCGGTATGGCACCAGCAGATGACATGCCGTTTGCCTTTCGGCAGGATCGTTTCAAAGTATTCTTCGGAATAGGCAAATATGGCGGTACCGGATGAATAATGATTTTCTGTTCCATCTATTACAACGGTTGCTTCCCCTTCAAGGAGCACGGAAATGTCCAGGTGCTCATGGTTTACGGGACCATAACGACCCCCGGCCGGAAATACCGCTTCGCCGAACTGAAATGGCTGGTCCTTGCTGAAAATATTCATATCCGTTCAGTATAGATTATCGAAATGTGACTTTCAGACAAATAATCTTTACTTGCAAATATTCCTTTTTTATCGCGATTATGTCCATAATTTATCAGGAGATATGTCTTGAGCGTACATATACAAGCCACCGATTTTACCGGCACACCGTTTAACGCCAGAACCGCGCCGTTGAATTTTAACCAGCGCTGGGTTGCCTGGGACAGGTATCACATGGTGGATACATTCAACGGTTTTGACACGGAATACCATGCCATTCGTAACACCGCCGCTACCATAGACATGTCTCCGCTGGGGAAATACGACATTATCGGCCCCGATGCGGAACGCTTCCTGGATCACCTGGTGACCCGTGACATGACCGGTCAGCAGGTCGGACAGATCTATTATTCACCCTGGTGCAACGACAACGGAAAAACCGTGGGTGACGGCATGATATTCAGGCTGGAGAAGGATAAATTTCGCATCTCTACCGACCCCCAGTACCATTGGTTCACCCAACAGGCGCGGGGCTTCGATGTCGAGATCGTCGATGTCAGCCATGACTACGGCATCCTGGCCTTGCAGGGGCCGAAATCACGGTTTGTGCTGGAAACGTCAACAGGTGAGGACTGGTCGGATCTTGCCTTCTCGCGCATCCGCCACATGGAAATGGATGGAGTTGCCGTCGCGATCATGCGCCAGGGGTTCACCGGTGAGCACGGTTACGAGTTGTGGGTGGAGAACGAAGGCGCCATCGCGGTCTGGGATGCCGTTTACCGGCATGCAGACCGCTTCGGTCTGCAGCCTGCCGGGTTTCCTGCCCATGACGTGGCGCGCATGGAAGCAGGATTGATCATAGTGGGTCCCGATTACACGGGCGCGGGTACTGACCTTGAGCGCGGCGCGGCCATCGAAGTGGAGCGGCAGGACGAAAGGTCGCCGTACGAGATGCGCCTGGGCAATTTTGTGCATCTGGACAAGGCCGATTTTATCGGCAAGGATGCCTTGAAGCAGGAAAAGGAAGCAGGTAACTACAGGCAAATGCGGGGTTTGCTGATTGACTGGCAGAAAATTTCCGAGTCATATATAAAACAGGGCCTGCCGCCGGTGGTCGTGCCGGCGCCAGTGTGGTATCCGTTGGATATAATAAAGAACGGGAACAACATCGGTCGTGCAACCAGCATCGCCTGGAGTCCCGCGGCGAACAGCATTGCCGGATTTGCGTTTATTGATGCAGAGTACAGTGAAGCAGGTACGAAGGTCTCAGTGCAGTTTGAAATTGGCCGTGAGACCGTTCCGGTGAATGCCACCGTAGCAAGTCTGCCCTTCATCGACATCAAGCGCGCCGGATAATAACGGGATGAAACCCTCATGATCAGGTCTCTGCACACCACGACAGCATGTAAACCAGCACGCTGGGGACAGATTTTAAATCTGTCCCCGAATTTACACAGCAAATACTGATGGAAATGATCAAACAATACTGGCATCCCGTCGGGCTGGCCGGCACCCTGACCGCCGAAAGACCGATCGCAGCCACGGTACTGGGAGAAGACCTGGTGATCTGGCGTTCGAAGGACAGGCTCTGCGCCTGGAAAGACCTGTGCGTGCATCGTGGCGTACGTTTGAGCCTGGGGACCGTATGCAACAACCGCCTGCGCTGTGCCTATCATGGCTGGGAATACAATGACGAGGGGCAGTGTGCGCATATTCCGGCCCATCCCGAGATCAGGATGCCGGCCAAGGCTAAAGCCGCTGCCGTTTACCAGGCCAGGGAACATGCCGGGTTAATCTGGGTAAACCTCGGCGACGCATCCCGCCCTTTGCCGGATTTACCCCATTTCAATGAGCCTGGTTACCGGGTTATTCCCTGCGGCCCTTATGAGATCAATGCAAGCGCCCCGCGTGTGGTGGAAAACTTCCTGGACCTGTCCCATCCGCCGATCCTGCACGACGGCATACTGGGGGATTCCGGACACGCAGTCATCGATGATTACCATGTGGAAGACACGGAAGAGGGTTTTTTTGTAAAAGACGTGCGTTATTTTCAACCGGACCCGGATGGTACGGGAGTAGGAGGAGATGCCTGGTACGATTTCGGCATCCTGGCTCCCTTGACGGTCTACTTCGTGAAACATATCGGCGGGCGCAGGAATAAGGAGAAGTTTGTCCTCATGTTTGCCATCAGGCCGGAGAGCGAAAACAAATCCTGGGCACATTTTATCGCCGCGTATAATTATGCGGCGGATTTGAGCGATCAGGACATCAATGACTTCCATAGCCTCATCATCGGCCAGGACATTCCCATACTCGAATCCCAGCGTCCCGAATTGTTGCCCATGGACCTGAGCGAGGAGCTGCACCTGCGTTCGGATTTGTTTACCTCGAAATACCGGCGCCACCTGAAAGACATAGGCATGGATTTCGGGGTGGAGTGATGTATTTACCCGCCGACCATACAGACACCACGGATTACCCGGCCGGCAGCGGAATTTCAGAAAATGACTGGCACATCCTGGCCGCGTTCTGGCATCCGGTGGCATTCACCTCGGAAATCGGGGAAAAACCCGTGTCCGCCAGGCTGCTGGATACCGACCTGGTTATCTATAAAACCAGGGAGGGAAGCACGGTGGCGAAAGATCAATGCGCCCATCGCGGGGCAAAACTCAGCCTCGGATGGATGGACGACGGAGGCGACAACGTAGTCTGCCCGTTCCACGGTCACCATTACAACCACCAGGGGGCGTGTACAAAAATTCCCTCCCACGTGGACCAGGACATGCCGGTTCCGGCGAAGATGCGGTTAACCACCTATCAGTCGGTTGAACGTTACGGGCTGCTGTGGGTATGTCTCAAGGATAACCCCCTGCGGCCGCTGCCCGAATGGCCGTTGCTGGAAAACCACGATGCCGGATGGCTCAGGATCGAAGTCCCCAAAGGTGTGTGGCAGGCTTCAGCCAGCCGCCATTGCGAAAACTTCAATGACATTGCCCATATTTCCTGGGTACATATGAAGACGTTCGGAAACCGGCAACGCCCGCAACTGGCGGATTACAAACTGGAACGCACCGGCTACGGCCTGCACATGGAACTGCCTTATATTGAAGTGGAAAGGGGATTTAACGACGACAATATCGGAGAACGTGAAGTTTACTATACCCATGACCTGACCTATCCTTTTGCAACGGATCTCAAGGTTGATTATACGGAGGAAATGACCAGCCATTTCTATGATATCGCATCACCCGTAAGCGCAGTGGAAACCGCTATCTACCAGATATCGCTCACCAACATTCCGGGAGCGACTGCAGAGGAATACGTACAGTACCAACTGGTAACCAATTCGGAGGATATCGTGGTGGTGGAAAGCCAGCGGCCGCAGTCGGTACCGTTAAGCCCCGGAGCGGAAGTCTCCATCCCCGCCGACAAATTCTCGATTCAATACCGGCGCGACCTGGCGCAGTTATTTGGATTGGGCCAGTTCCGGTGAAAAACTATTCCTCTGTTAATTACCGGCTCAGTGATATCAACGATATGGACAGGGATACCTTTGTCGCCGCCTTCGGCGGCGTTTTTGAGGATTCGCCGTGGGTGGCTGGGAAAGCGTGGCGGTCAAGGCCGTTCAGGAGTGAAGCACACCTGGTTGAAACGCTGTGTGAGACCGTCAGAAACGCCGGACGGGAACGGCAACTGGCCCTGTTGCGAGCACATCCGGAGTTGGGGGTCAGGAAGCCCCTGGCAGGGTATTCGGCGCGTGAACAGGCCAATGCCGGACTGAAGCAGACCCGCGGGGAACAGGGTGATTTGCTGGCGCATCTGAATTCGCGCTACCGGGATAAATTCGGCTTCCCGTTTATCCTGGCGGTTAAGGGGCTGGAACCGGATCAAATTATCATGCGTTTCCGGGAGCGCCTGGAGAACAGTCCGGAAGATGAGTTCAGTGAATGCCTGGGGCAGGTCTTCAGGATTGCCGGGTTCAGGCTTGACGACCTGCTCGGGGACGCATGAAAATAATGTTGCCATGAGCGTTTTAGTGGAAAAGGCTGAGGTTCACAGTTTTTTTGATACTGAAACCTCCACGTACAGTTACGTTGTCGTCGACGGGCAGGCGGGCGAGTGTGCAATTATCGATTCGGTATTGGGATTTGATTACGTTTCAGGACGAACCAGCACTCAATCAGCAGACAGGATAGTTTCATTCGTCCAGGACAGCAACTTACACGTCAGTTGGCTCCTTGAAACCCATATCCATGCGGATCATTTATCTGCAGCGCCGTATATCAAAAAGAAAACCGGTGGGATGATTGGGATCGGAGAACATATTATTGAGGTGCAGAGAAATTTTTATCACATCTTCAATACGGAAGATGGTTTTGAATACGACGGTCATGATTTTGACCATTTATTTCACCATGATGAAAACCTGAAAATCGGGCAGCTTCCTGCGAAGGTTTTGCATACCCCCGGTCACACGGCTGCCTGTGTCTCTTATTTGATAGCCGATGCCCTGTTTGTCGGAGATACGATTTTCATGCCCGATATCGGTACGGCAAGATGCGATTTTCCGGGAGGTGACGCTCATACCCTGTATCGTTCCATCAAGACACTGCTCAATTTGCCGCGGGATACGCGCCTGTTTGTTTGTCACGATTATCCGCCGCCCGATCGTGCCCCTGTAAGTGAAACAACTATTGCACGGCAGCGTGCATCCAACATACACGTCCGTGACGGAATTTCAGAGGAAGAATTTGTTTCTATCCGGTGCGCAAAAGACAGCACGCTGGATATGCCCGTTCTTTTAATACCATCCATACAGGTCAACATACGGGGCGGCCGGTTGCCGGAAGTCGAGTGCAACGGCGCGCGCTACATCAAGATTCCGGTCGACACGTTTTAACCGGAAGTACTTTGCGTCATGCGTTGCCCCCGCATGCCATAAGCGCGCTCCACAATGTCTGTTTCAGTTTCAAACAGATCAGTTGCTGCCAATCCGGTTACCCTGAGCAGACGCCGCTCAAACACAGCATTGGTTTCGATGCTTCCATCGCCCCTGATATGGAGGATGCCACCAACCCGATTACGCAGATGGCGGCAAATCAACATCGTTCTGTGACAGGTCAAAGGGTCTTCCTCGGCGCATAGCAGGGCAGGTCTGGCTTCCCCGGCTTTGTGGATTATCCGGTCCAGCCCTTGCGCAAACTCCGGCCTGGCTGCAATTAAATCGTATGAAACCTTTCCGTTCACGTAGCAGTCAGGGTCAGGGCTTTTGGCCCCGAGTTCCTTGCCGGAGAAAATGTAAGCGATCCCTTCATCCGTTAACCTGCGGGCAAGGGCCTGCTGGTTGTATTGCGGATTACGCCTGCTGTACGGAATGGAACGGACGTCGAAAACAAGGGAAACTGAAGCCTCTTTGAGCAAATATATGAAATGTCCAATGGGATGCCTGGAATGCCCGATGGTATACAGGACTTTTTTTGTACCGGTATTTTGTTTGTTGGGCATTTCAGAGCGTTGTCTTGTCGTATTTTACTTGCTGTTCAATATGAAAGATATTCATATCTTAGATTCGGAAATATGTAGTTATTTGAGACATTGACAAACCATTATATGTGAACTACAGTTCACATATAATGGAGATTCGCAAAACGGAAATTTTTGTCGAGTGGCTTGACAATTTAAGGGACAGCAGAGCGAGAACCCGCATTATTGCCAGACTCGACAGGATGGAAATGGGCAACTTTGGCGATGTTCGGCCAGTTGGTGGCGGTGTTAATGAGTTACGTATCCATTATGGTCCAGGCTACAGAGTATATTTTGTCCGACGTGGCCCTGTCATTGTCATACTTCTATGTGGCGGCGACAAGAAAACACAACATGCAGACATCGCAAAAGCGAAAATGTTAGCTCACAAGCTGGAGGACTGAGCCATGGCGCTTGCAACAACCCGCTGGGATTCGGCGGAGCACCTCAAAACCGAAGAAGATATTCGGCTTTACCTCGAAGCCTGTCTCGAAGAGGCCGGGGATGACCCTGCGTTCATTGTGCACGCTTTGGGTGTCGTAGCCCGCGCACGCAATATGAGTCAGTTGGCCAGGGATACAAGCCTGACTCGGGAGGGGCTTTATAAAGCATTATCAGTTGATGGAAATCCGTCTTTTGCAACCGTGGCAAGAGTGGCAAAAGCGCTTGGTTTCAAACTGCTCGTACAACCTGCGGATTAATAGGATGAGCGCAGCTTCCGGCTTCTCCAGAAAATATTCGGAATAGTGCTGTCTGTGCTTACAGCTTCTCCAGGAAGTAATTGGTGATCCTGGTGAACAGGTGCAGCCGTACATCGTCCAGGTCATGATGCTGGTTCGGGTAGATCATCATGTCGAACTGTTTGTTGTGGGCTATCAGGGCGTCTGCTAGTTGTAACGTGAAGCCGTACTTGACGTTTTCATCCCCGGTGCCGTGAATCAGCAGCAGGTTGCCCTGCAGCCTGTCGGCAAAATTCATCAGGTCTACTTCATAATAGCCCTCAGGATTGTTTTCGAAGGAATCCATCCAGCGTTCCACGCCGTAGGCCTGGTAACGGTTCAGATCGATGACCGGCGCAACGCTGACGGCTGTCTTGAAATGAGGCGCGCCCTTGGTCATCAGCGCGGCCGCCAGGTAACCACCGCCGCTCCAGCCCCAGAACCCGAACCTCTCAGCGTCGATGTAAGGCAATGATTTCAGGTAGTTGACGCCTTCCAGGTAGTCGAGGACGGCATATTTCCCATAGTGTCCGTAGGTGAGGTTTTTCGCTGCCTTGCCTCTCCCCGCGGTGGTGCGGTTGTCCACCGCAAAGATGATATAGCCCTGTTGCGCCATGTAGCGGTGCCAGGTATCCTGTTTCGTGTTTTGTTGCCACGGAGAGGTCACCCACCGGTTGACGACAACCTGCGAACCGGCGTTGCCGTAGCCATGGCCGATCACTGGATATTTTTTCCCCGGGTCGAAATCCGGCGGTTTGATCATGTAGCCGTCGATCACTATGCCGTCATTGGTTTCTACCTTAATGAATTCCGTCCGGGGCATGGCGTATTTGTCCATTGCGCCGGCCTGGCCGGGGTCCAGAACCCGGACTGGCTCACCGTTTGCCTTGCGCAAGCTCATGCTGCGCGGCGTGTTGGCGTCCGACCTGGTCTCGATAACCAGTTGGCGGTCCGGTGAGAACTGCCATTCGTGCCAGCCGGGATTTTTTGTGAGCTTTTCGATTTTCGATCCGTCGAGCTTTACCCGGTACACGTGCCGGTCGATGAACGAGTCCTTTTTCGCATGGAAATACAGCCAGCCCGCGCTTTCATCCAGTCCGATGAGCGCCGAGATTTCCCAATCGCCGCCGGTCAACCGGGTCTCGTTTCCCTCGTAATCGTAGAGGTAGGCATGGCGGTAGCCGCTTTTCTCGGAGGTCCACACGAAGCGCTCCTGGTTCCTGAACATCATCAAGTCGTCCGTGACTTCCACCCAGGCGGGGTCAGTGTCCCTGACGATAACCCGGGTTGCCCCGGTCACCGTGTCGGCAAGCAGCAGGTCAAGTTCGTTGTGGTCTCGGGTAAGCCGCTGGATGGCGAGGGTATCAGATGACTTCGTCCAGTTGAGCCTGGGTATATAGCCATCGGTGTTGCCGCCTGTGTCCATCCAGCTTGTACGGCCGCTGTCCAGGTCGAACACGCCTATCCGGGTGACTGCGAGACGTTCGCCGGTATTCGGGTATTTCATGGGGCGGACGGTGTTGTACTTGCCCAGTTCATCCACCATGTAAAACACCTTCACGTCGGTCACATCCAGGCGCCAGAACGCGATCCTTTTCCCGTCCGGCGACCAGGACCAGGCCGGCCCGCGGGAAAACATCCTGCTGCCGTAGTCAAAGATACCGTTGAATATGTTCGCATCGCCGTCGCTTGTCACGGCGCGGGTAGTCCTGTCCCTTAACGCGGTAATGTAGAGATTATTATCCAGCACGTACCCGGCATGTTCGCCGTCCGGTGAGAGGTGGACGTGACGCAGGCCGGGGTTATTACCCGCCAGCGGCCAGAGTTGCTGCGCGGCCGGTTCGTAGATGTAGTGAGGCGCTTCAAGCCTGCCGTCCCAGGTCAGGTTAACCGGGCCTGCCAGCAATATATAGCTGCGGTTGGCGGCCCACCGGTAACTGCTCATCCCGACCGGCTCATCCTGGTACCGGAGCCTGTCCCCCCGGATGATTAAACGCGTCTTGCCGTCGGCTACGTCATGCTCATGGATATCCGGCAGGCCGGTTTCCGGGTTCTTCCTGGTGAAGGTGAATCGCTGTCCGTTGTCAAGCCAGTGGATGTGTTGCGGCAGGTTATTTTCAAAATCACTGCCGGCGAAGATACTTTCCAGGGTCAGCGCCTGTTTGTTCAGATCCGCAGGATAGATTGTATTGCTGAGAAGTACCAGACAACAACAAACCAACTGGTGAAATATCCGGACAGGCATCACTCGATATTCTGGATCTGCTCACGCATCTGCTCAATCAACACCTTGAGTTCGATCGATGCGTTGCTGGTGTCTATGTGGGCTGATTTGGAACCCAGCGTGTTCGCCTCGCGGTTCATTTCCTGCATGAGGAAATCCAGGCGCCGGCCGACAGGTTCGGCATCCGTCAGGACCCGCTTGACTTCAAGGATGTGGGTCTCCAGGCGATCCAGTTCTTCCGCCACGTCAAGCTTCTGCGACATTAACGCGATTTCCTGCTCGAGCCTGCCGTTGTCCAGGTCGATACCAATCTCACGTACCCTGGCCACGTGCCTGTCACTGGTTGAGGCGATAATTTCCGGGATGATCTCCCTGATCCGGTGAACCTGCTGCAGTGAGAGATCGCAGCGTGTTTCGATCATTTCCCTGATTTTCTCACCTTCCCTGCGCCGGGTTTCGAGGAGGTCCTCGAGGGTCTGGTCCAACAGGACGATAAGGGATTTCCCCAGCTGTTCCAGGTCGGGCGTGTTTTTGTCGATGACACCGGGCCAGCGCAGGATATCTACGGGATTTATCGGCGCAGGCTCGGTTACGGGAAGGTCACCGGACGCCTGGATGATCTTCTCGATGAGACCGGTATTGACGTTAAAATCGCCGGCAACCGCTTCCGAGTTAAAACGCAGGCTGCACTCCACCTTGCCGCGTTTAAGTCTTGCCGAAATACATTCCCGCACCTCGCCTTCCAGGACCCGCAGTTCCTCCGGCAGCCTGATGGAAATATCGAGATAGCGATGGTTTACCGTGCGGATTTCCCAGACTGCATGGCCCCATTCTCCGGAGTCCTCGCTCCGGGCAAAAGCAGTCATGCTGGCAACCATTCCGTTTCTCCTCAGGTAGCGGATTAAATAATGCTGTTATCATAGCATTATTACGCCGTTTATCGTTACCGGGACGAAAAAGCTATAATGTCAACCCGGCACCGGATAATGGAGAAGAAAAGAGAAATTGTAGTGGCCAGCGGCAACCCGGGGAAATTGCGGGAATTTTCGCAATTGTTCTCCCCGTACCGAATCACGGTATTGCCGCAATCGGAATTCGCGGTGCCTGCGGTTGAGGAAACAGGCGCCGGTTTCGAGGAGAACGCGCTGTTGAAGGCGCGCCATGCGGCCTCCCATACCCGGCGCCCGGTCATCGCCGATGATTCCGGTATTGAAGTGGATATACTGAACGGTGAACCGGGAGTTTATTCGGCGCGCTATGCCGGTAAGGGCGCCTCGGACATTGAAAACCTGCAATTATTGCTGCGCAACGTTGCGGCTGCCGGGGTGCGCGACCCAGCGGCCAGGTTTCGCTGTGTAATCGCCTATGTGCGCAGCGGAGACGATCCGGAACCACTGGTCGCGCAAGCAGCCTGGGAGGGCCATATCGTCGATAAACCGGCGGGGGAGAACGGATTTGGGTATGATCCGGTATTCTACGTGCCGTCCCATGGTTGTACCTCGGCGCAATTGCCGCCGGAGGTAAAGAACGTCATCAGCCACAGGGGGCAGGCCTTGCGCAGACTGGTGGAGATAATGAACGAGGTGAGGGAACTTGACTAACACCGCAACAATACATGCGCTTCGCCATTCCTGGGGACGCAGGAATCCGGTCAAATGATGGCCTGTCTACGTCGTATCCCACTGTTCACTCTGCTGCTCGCGGCCTGGTTCGCCAATGCGCAGGAAAACAGGGCAGTACCGGTGAAAATCGTACGGCCCGTCGTCGCCCCCGTGTACGAAGAATTGCCGCTCACCGGCAGCGTCACCACGCGGCGGTTGTCGCGGCTTTCGCCCGAGGTGGCCGGCCTGGTTGCAAGGCTGTACGTGGATGAGGGGGATGAAGTCGGGCAGGGTGATGCACTGCTGGAACTGGACCGGGTCATTGCGGAAATCGACAGGTCCGGCATTGCGGCGCAGGTCACGGAGGCACAGGCCAGGCTCAGGGAATCGATGCGGCAAAAAGACGAAGCGGCGCAACTGGTCGAGAAAAAACACATACCGCCGACCCGGTACGAAGCTGCCCTTGCCGCGGTCGAGATCGATACGGCAGCACTGGAACGTCTGAAAAAAGAACTGCAGCGGCAGGATGAAATTATCAGGCGCCATACCATCAATGCGCCGTTCGACGGCGTCATTACGCAAAAGCTGGTCGAGCAGGGTGAATGGGTCAGGATTGATACGCCGTTGCTTGAACTGACGGAGATTGGCTGGCTCCGGGTGGACGTTCCGGTTCCCCAGTTTTATTTCAACAACGTGCAGCTTGGCACCCCGGCCAAGCTTACATTTGATGCTTATCCGGACAGGGATTTCCTCGCCGGGGTCACCATGAAAGTCCCCATGAGCAGCGAGGCGGGCAGGACCTTTCCGGTGAAAATCGACCTGGACAACAGTGAGCGGTTGATCGCCCCGGGCATGTCGGTACGCGTCGTATTTCAACTCGGCGGGACCGGCGTCAGGGAGTCCCTGCTGCTGTCCCAGGACGCGGTCGTCAGGAAGCCGGACGGCAGCAAATCCGTCTGGGTAATAAAGCCGGAAGGGGATGGCATGAAAGCCAGGGAGGTGGATGTCAGCACCGGCCGCGCCTACCGGGAAAATATTGAAATCACCGCCGGCGACGTACAGGCCGGTGACCGCGTGGTGGTACGCGGCAATGAGATCCTGCGCCCGGGCCAACTCGTCGAGATCAAGGAAGAACTCCAACTGAACCTTTAGGCATGTTCAGGTTTGCCATTGAGAAGCCGCTGATCATCACGGTGGCGATATTGATCGTCTGCCTGTTCGGCATCCTGGCCATTTTTCGCGTGCCCATCCAGATGATCCCGGATCTTGATGTCAGGGTGGTGACCGTGGTTACCTCATGGCCGGGATCGACGCCCCAGGACGTGGAACAGGAAATCATCATCGAGCAGGAGGAGTACCTGCGCCGGGTTACGGGTCTTGAGCGCATGATCTCCAGGGCCGTTACCGGGCGCGCGGAGATTGAGCTGGAATTTTCCTACGGCAGCGATATCAACGAGGTCCTGATCCGGGTAAACAATGCCCTGACCCAGGTTCCGGGCTACCCGGAAAATGTCGATGAACCGCGCCTGGTTACCAGTACCGTTTCCAATAACCCGTTCCTGTTTTTCCTTACCCGGCCCCTGCCGGGCAACCCGCAGAACGTCAACATGGTGGCGATGCGGGACTTTCTTGAAGATCACGTGCGCGTACAGTTGGAGCGGGTCCCCGGTGTTTCGGAAGTAAGGATATGGGGCGGGGCGGAGCGGCAGGTCAAGATCTACGTGGACCCCGCCAGGCTGGCCGAGCGGCAGATCACGCTGACCGAATTGCGCAACGCCATCCGCGCCCGCAACCGGGATGTATCCGGGGGCGACCTGGACAGCGGCAAACGCCGTTACCTGCTCAGGACGATAGGCCGCTTTGAAACCACGGCGGAGATGGAGGAGATGGTGGTTGCCTGGCGCGACGGCGCGTTCGTGCGCCTGCGCGACCTGGGTCAGGTTGAACTGTCCCTGTTTGAAATCAAGTCCTATTCCTATGGCCGGGGGATACCCAACATCAGCATGGCTGTGCGCCGGCAGATTGGGTCCAACGTTGTCGAAGTCAAGGAAAATGTCATGGAAAAGGTGGAGCAACTGAATGCCGGCCTGCTGAAAGATCGCGGTTTGCACATGGTGCTCAATACCGATGACGTACGGTACGTCGCTGATTCCGTACTCAACGTCCGTAAAAACCTGCTTATCGGCGCCTTGCTGGCGACCCTTGTCCTGTATCTTTTCCTCCGGACCCCGTCCGCTACCCTCATCGGCGCCATCGGCATCCCCATATGCACCCTGGCCGCCTTCCTGGGCCTGCTCGTCAGCGGACGTACCATTAATGTGATCTCCCTGGCCGGTGTCGCGTTTGCCATCGGCATGACCCTGGATAACAGCATTGTCGTACTGGAGAACATCTACCGGCACCGCGCCGCGGGCAAACAGCGGCGCCGCGCCGCGCTGGACGGGGTTGCCGAGGTGTGGCCGGCGCTGCTGGCATCCACCCTGACGACGGTGTTCGTGTTCATCCCCATCATCTTTATCAAGCAGGAGGCCGGCCAGCTGTATTCGGATATTGCCGTTGCCATCTCTGCTTCCATCCTGATGTCGCTGCTGGTCGCAACCCTGGTGGTGCCCACCCTGTGCAGCCGGTTCCTCACCCTGAAACCGTCTAATCCGTCAGCCCGTGCCAGCCTGTTTAATGCAGGACAGAGATTCGGCGAAATGCTGCTCCGCTTCGTACACTGGTTGATGGACGGAATATCGCGCCGATTGGCCCTGATAGCGGTGGTGGGCGGTATTACCCTGCTCATCTTTGCCTCCATCCCCAAGGCGGAATACCTGCCGGAGGGTGAGGAGCAGAAGATATTTGTCCAGATGTTTGCGCCGCCCGGTTACAACATCGACGAGATGGATGCCATTTACCAGGACATGGACGATTTCCTGGTGCCCTATATCGGTGATGACCCGGAAAAATTTGCCAGAGGCGAATCCAGCCTGCCGGGTCTGAACTACGTGGTCGGCTATGTGGCTGCTGCACGCAACATGATTATCGTGGAGTCCACGTCAACGGGCCAGACGGATGATCTGCTGGAGATCGTCGTGGGTAAGATCAGCGAAATACCGGGCATTCATGCCTTTGCCTCGCGGGGGTCTATTTTCTCGAGCAACTGGGGAGGGTCAAGGAGCATCAACCTGGAGTTGAGCGGCACCGACCTGGTAGCCCTGTTCGACGCCGGGCGCAGCGCTTTTGTCAAGGCGCAGTCCGTGTTCGAGAAGCCGCAGATACGCCCGCAACCTTCAAGCCTGGCAATGGGACAGCCGCTGCTGGAAATTCACCCGGACTGGGAACGCGCCAGTGAATTGGACATTGACGCCGCCGATCTGGGCTACACCATCTGGGCCTTCTCGGACGGCGCGTTCGTGGATGAGTTCTTCCTGGGGGATGAGAAGATCGATATGTTCCTGTACTCCACCTACGGCACCATCGAGCATCCGGAAGATGTCGACAATATCATGTTGTATTCGCCCCGGGGCGGCATGGTGCCGCTGGGCGCCGTGGCAGAGGTCACGCAGACCGTGAATACCGAAACCATCCGCCGCGTGGACGGGGAAAGGACCATCACCCTCGGCATTATCCCGCCGCGCGCCGTCCCGCTGGAACAGGGTGTGGACATGGTACGGCGCGGTATCATCGAAGAGCTGAGGGAAACCGGGGCAGTAGGGGACGGCATCAGCATGAGCATCACCGGGGCCAGCGACCAGCTCGAAGAAACCCGCCATGCCCTGAAGGGGAACTTCATCATCGCCGTGTTCATTTCCTACCTGCTGCTGGTCGCCATTTTCTCCCACTGGGGCTATCCGCTGCTGGTGATGACCACCGTCCCCGTCGGCATAGGCGGCGGGTTATTCGGGTTGTGGCTGTTGAACGCAGTCGGAGGCAACCTGTCGCTGCTGGGCTTCGACAACATATTTCAGCCATTTGACGTGATCACCATGCTGGGCTTCCTGATCCTGATCGGCACGGTGGTGAACAACCCAATCCTGCTCATCGACCGCACCATGCGCAACATCAAGACCAGGGGGATGGCGTCGGTGGACGCGGTGCTGGAGAGCACCCGCGCCCGCATCCGGCCGATCATGATCTCCAGCATCACCACCATATTCGGCTTGTCCCCGCTGGTGTTCAACCCGGGCGCGGGGACGGAGTTATACCGCGGCCTGGGCGCCATCGTCATGTTCGGCCTGCTGTTCTCGACGGTGATCACGCTGACCTTCATGCCGACCCTGCTGTCGCTGACCCTGCAGTTCCGCGACTGGTTGAGACCGTCTGCAGCACAGGCGCAGAATACATAAAACCATGTTCAGGTTTGCCATAGAAAAGCCGTTGATTGTCGCGGTGGCGGTGCTGATCATCTGCCTGTTCGGCGTACTGGCCCTGTTTCGCGTGCCTATCCAGATGGTCCCTGACCTTGACGTCAGGGTAATCACCGTCATCACCACCTGGCCCGGAGCGACGCCCCAGGACGTGGAGAAGGAGATCATCATCGAGCAGGAAGAATACCTGCGCCGGATCCCGGGACTGGACCGCATGATCTCAACGGCTGAAACCGGACTCGGCCGGATTGACCTGGAATTTCCTTACGGCGTGGATCTCAACGAGGTCCTGATCCGGGCCAACAACGCCCTGACGCAGGTGCCGGGCTACCCGGAAAACGTCGATGAACCGCGTCTCGTCGCCAGTTCTTCGGAGAATCCGTTTATGTTTTTCTCTGTTCTGCCCCTGCAGGGCAATCCGCAGGACGTGAACATGATGGAGATGCGTGATTTCCTGGAGGATCACGTACGCGTGCAGATAGAACGGGTACCGGGCGTCTCGGAAGTGACGATGTACGGCGGAGCAGAGCGGCAGTTGAAGATATATGTAGACCCCGTCAAGCTGGCGGAGCGGCAGATCACCTTGTCCGAACTGCGCCGCGCCATCCGCGCCCGCAACCGGGACGTGTCCGGGGGTGACCTGGACAGCGGCAAGCGCCGTTACCTGATCCGGACGATAGGCCGTTTCAGGACCACGGATGAGATGGAAAACATGGTGGTTGCCCACCGGGACGGCGCATTCGTGCGCCTGCGCGACCTGGGTTACGTCGAACTGTCCACCTTTGAAGCCGATACCTACTTCTATTCCCAGGGAGTCCAGACCATCAGCCTGGGCGTCGTGCGGCAGATCGGTTCCAACGTGGTGGAAGTCAAGGACAGCGTCATCGGGAAAGTGGGTGAACTGAACGGCGGCCTGTTGAAAGAACGGGGCATGCGCATGGAGTACAACTTCGACGACGTGCAGTACATCACCGACTCCGTGGTCAATGTGCGCAAAAACCTGGTTATCGGCGCCCTGCTGGCCACCTTCGTCCTGTTCCTGTTCCTCAGGTCTCCTTCCGCCACCTTCATCGGCGCCATGGGCATTCCTGTCTGTACCCTGGCCGCGTTTCTCGGATTGCTCATCAGCGGGCGCACCATCAACGTGATATCCCTGGCCGGCGTGGCGTTTGCCATCGGCATGACCCTGGATAACAGCATCGTGGTGCTGGAGAACATCTACCGGCACCGCACGGCAGGCAAGGACCGCCGGCGCGCCGCGCTGGACGGCGTTGCCGAGGTATGGCCGGCGCTGCTGGCATCCACCCTGACGACGGTGTTCGTGTTCATCCCGATCATCTTCATCAGGCAGGAGGCCGGCCAGTTGTACTCGGATATTGCGGTCGCCATCTCTGCGTCCATCCTGATGTCCCTGCTGGTCGCGACCCTGGTGGTGCCCACATTGTGCAACCGGTTTCTTTCCCTGGAGAGGGGCCACCTGTCCGGTGTCGCCGCCTTGTATTCCATGGGACAAAGGTTCGGTGAGATGCTCAACCGGTTCGTCCACTGGCTGATGGGGGGGATAACCCGGCGTCTTGCCCTGGTAGGCGTGGTAGCCGCTATCACGCTGCTTATCTTTGCCTCCATCCCCAAGGCGGAATACCTGCCGGAGGCGGAGGAGCAGAAGATTTTCGTGCGCCTGTTTGCGCCGCCGGGTTATAACATCGACGAGATGCACGCGATCTTCAGGGACGTAGACGGCTTACTGGTACCGCATATCGGTGAAGACCCGGAAAAATACGCCAACGGTGAATCCGGCATGCCGGGACTGAACTACGTAATCGGTTATGCCACTTCGAAGTTCAACGTGCTTATGCCTGAGGCTACCGCACCGGACCAGGTTGATGACATGCTCAGGATCGTCATGGAAAGGATTCGCGAGATTCCCGGGATTCATTCCTTTGCGTCCCGAGGCTCCATTTTTTCCGGAAACATGGGCGGTTCCAGGAGCATCAACCTGGAGTTGAGCGGTACCGACCTGGTAGGTGTATTCGATGCCGGACGTATAGCTTTCGCCAAAGCCAGGTCCGTGTTTGAGAACCCGCAGATACGCCCGCAACCCTCCAGCCTGTCCATAGGCCAGCCCCTGGTGGAAATACGTCCGGACTGGGAACGGGCCAGTGAACTTGGGATCGACGCCGGCGACCTGGGTTACACCATCTGGGCCTTCTCGGACGGCGCGTTCGTGGATGAGTTCTTCCTGGGGGATGAGAAGATCGACATGTTCCTGTATTCCACCTACGGTACTATCGAACGGCCGGAAGACGTGGATAACATCATCCTGTATTCACCTGGCGGGGGCATGGTGCCCCTGGGCGCGGTAGCCAAAATCAGACAAACCGTCAATACCGGAACCATCCGCCGCGTGGACGGGGAACGGACCATCACCCTGGGCATCGTGCCTCCCCGTGACATCCCGCTGGAGCAGGGTGTAGACATGGTCCGGCGCGGTATCATCGAAGAGCTGAAGGAAACCGGGGCAGTAGGGGACGGCATCAGCATGAGCATCACCGGGGCCAGCGACCAGCTCGAAGAAACCCGCCATGCCCTGAAGGGGAACTTCATCATCGCCGTGTTCATTTCCTACCTGCTGCTGGTCGCCATTTTCTCCCACTGGGGCTATCCGCTGCTGGTGATGACCACCGTCCCGGTAGGCATTGGCGGTGGCCTGTTCGGTTTATGGCTGTTGAACGCGGTCGGGGGCAACCTGTCGCTGCTGGGCCTGACGGACATACACCAGTCCTTTGACGTGATCACCATGCTGGGCTTCCTGATCCTGATCGGCACGGTGGTGAACAACCCGATCCTGATCATCGACCGCACCATGCGCAACATCAAGACCAGGGGAATGGCGTCGGTGGACGCGGTGCTGGAGAGCACCCGCGCCCGCATCCGGCCCATCATGATCTCCAGCATCACCACCATATTCGGCTTGTCCCCGCTGGTGTTCAACCCGGGCGCTGGCACGGAGTTGTACCGCGGCCTGGGCGCCATCGTCATGTTCGGCCTGCTGTTCTCGACGGTGATCACGCTGACCTTCATGCCGACCCTGCTGTCGCTCACGCTGCAGTTCCGGGACTGGTTGAGACCGTCTGCAGGTTACGCGGGTAAATCCGTTGGATGACTTGCCGTTAGCCTTGTATGTGCACCTGCCCTGGTGCGTCAGGAAGTGTCCCTACTGTGATTTCAATTCCCACGAGATTAAAGGCGGGTCGTTCCCCGAGCAGGAATACGTCGATGCCCTGGTGCGGGACCTGAAGTTCAGCGCCGGGCTGTTCCGGGGCAGGGGACTCGTCTCCGTCTTCCTTGGCGGGGGTACGCCGAGCGTGATGTCGGCGCGCAGTATCGGTTCGATCCTGGAAGCTGCCGCTGCCGTCTCCACTCTTGCCCCCGGTACCGAAATTACCCTGGAAGCGAATCCGGGTACGGCCGACAGCGACCGCTTCGCCCGTTACCGGGACCTGGGCGTCAACCGGCTATCCGTCGGAGTACAGAGCTTCAGCGATACCGCCCTCGCAGCCATAGGCAGGATCCATGACGGTTACGAGGCGCGAGCTGCGGTTGAAAAAGCTGTCGGCGCCGGGTTTTCCAACATCAATATCGACCTCATGTACGGACTGCCGGGGCAAACCGTGGAAGACGCCTTGGCGGACCTTGCCGCCGCGGTAAGCCTGGCACCGGCGCATATCTCCTGGTATCAACTCACCATCGAACCCAACACCGTGTTTCATGCAAGGCCGCCGTCCTTGCCCGATGACGAGTTGATCTGGGAGATGCAAACCGGCGGACAGGACTACCTGACCGGGCAGCAGTACCGGCAATACGAAGTGTCCGCCTGGTCGAGGGAAGGATATGAATGCCGGCATAACCGGAATTACTGGGAGTTCGGTGACTATCTAGGCATCGGCGCCGGAGCCCACGGCAAGATCAGCAACGGGGATGACGCCGGAGCATCATCCTTGCGCACGGCGGTGGCAAGGGAGTCACGCCTGCGCGCGCCGGCGAGTTATATCCGCAATGCGGGGAAAGCCTCCGTCGTCAGCGAACATAAGGAACTGGCGCGGCAAGACCTCATCCTGGAATTCATGCTGAATGCGCTGCGCCTGAAGGACGGCGTTCCGCAGTCTCTTTTCAGCGAAAGGACGGGGTTATCCATTGATGCCCTCCGTGGACAGGCCGATGCCGCCGCAACGGACGGATTGCTGGAAGCCGGGCCGGGACGTATCAAGACAACGGAAAAAGGCGCGCGCTACCTCAACGACTTGTTACAATATTTCATGCCCTGAACCAGCATAACCTGTGCATGGAGATCAAAGACCTCGTCAAAAGCCGGCGCACCATACACCAGTTCCAGCCGGACTCCCTCCCCGATGAAAGCGTGCTGCGCGCAGCCATGGAGCAGGCCATATGGGCGCCGAACCACTACCTGACGCAACCCTGGCGCTTTTATCTGCTGGGTGAGAAAAGCAAAAACCGGATATGCCTGTTGAACGCGGAACTGGTCCATGAAAAACAGGGCGAAAGAGCGGCAGAGATCAAGTTCAAACGCTGGCGTGAAGTCCCCGGCTGGCTGGTGCTGACCTGCCTGAAGTCGGACGATGAGGTCACCATGCAGGAAAACTACGCCTCCTGTTGCTGCGTCGCCCAGAACCTGGTGCTGCTGCTCTGGGAGCAGGGGATCGGCGTAAAATGGACCACCGGCGCAGTAACCCGAACCCGTTCTTTCTACGAGATCATCGGCGCGCAGCGCGACCGGGAAAAAGTAGTGGGCCTGTTCTGGTACGGTTACCCGGCTGAAATACCGGCTGCGGAACGCAAACCCATCGAGCAGATAATCACCGAACTTCCTTAAGCTGTCGCTCCAACCTAATTTGGGACAACCATAAATTTTAAATTTATGGTTGTCCTGAATTTACCCTGTTGATTTTATGGCGGCGGGGGTTTGACGCGTACTGTCACGATGTCCGTGTCGTGGAATTGCTGGTGGCGCACGGAGGACGCCAGGTGGCGCAGCAGTCGCAGCGATATTTCCCGCTCGACGGATATTTCGTCAGGTTGCTCGCCCAGCAGCGCAAGCTGGTCCTGCAGGTTCTCCTCCCTGGGCGCCACGACCAGTTCGAGTACCGCATCGCCGTCTTCCCTGGATGCCACCAGTTGCATGCGGCGCCGGGAGCGCTTCTCTTCGGCTTCTTCCTGCGGTAACAGGCTGAGCATGGTCTCCTCTACAACGGCGCCGAGACGGTCCGCCATGGCGCTGTCCCAGTTGTTCCTTGTTGCGAACCTGCCGAGGAACATACGGATTTGAGACAAGGCGTAGGGACTGAACAGCGTCACGAGCCTGCTGCGCCGTGCCTCGGTCAGTTCCATCAACAGGGTCATGAGGATGGCGATGAAGCCGCCCGCGGTCATGCCGTTGCGCAACAGGCCGCCGGCGAATTCGGAGAGATAAGCAGGGTATATCAGGCCGTACTGGCAACCGATGCCGGCCAGGAAGGCGAGGCCGGCGATCATCCCATTGCGCAGCTCCATCCCGTCCTGCATGACCAGCCGCATACCCACGATGAAGAGCAATACCAGCATGATGAACAGGTACCCGGCGAAGACGGAATCCGGTATTGCCAGGATCGCGGCGACCCCCTTCGGCAGGAACACCAGGAGGATGAAGATTGCCCCGGTGGCAATGCCGACGCTGCGGGCAGCGACCCCGGTGAGTTCGGTCATGGAAACGCCGGTCGTTATGGCTGTCCCCGGGACCGTCCCCGCAAGCCCCGACGCCATGTTGCCCAGCCCGTCCACGGTCATTGCGCCTTGCACGGCGCGGAAATCCACCGCCCGTTGCCGGCGCCAGGATACCCGCTGAATGGCAACGGCGCCGCTCATGGTGCGGATGCCGGCGATCAGGGCCACCAGCAGGAACGAGGGAAGAAGCGTCCAGAAAGCCGGACCGAAATCAAGGTCGAACCCCGGCCAGCCGATGTCCGGGAGGTCGACCCAGGCTGCGCCGGTAACGCGTTGCGCGTCGTACAGCCCGAACATTGCGGCGATAATCGACCCGGCCGCGATACCGATGACCGCCGCCCAGACCCGCCAGCGCGCCGGGGCCTTCAGCGCAATGGCGCAGATAATGAGCGCCGTTGCGAGGAAGCTCAGCGCCGGGCCTTGCAGGGCGCCGTCTTCAGCGCCGTTGCCCAGGAGTTGCGAGACGACCGGCAGCGTTGCGACGGGAATCAGCATGATGACCGTGCCCGAGACGGTCGGCGTCAAGACGCGCTGGAACAATGACAGCTTCCAGGACAGCGCCAGCGGGACGAAGGCCGCAACCACGACCAGGGTAGCCAGCATGGCCGGACCGCCGGTGCTGAGCGCCATGATGCACACGGGAATGAAAGCCGCGGAAGTG
Source organism: Gammaproteobacteria bacterium (assembly GCA_965243115.1). Classification (GTDB taxonomy): domain Bacteria; phylum Pseudomonadota; class Gammaproteobacteria; order Eutrophobiales; family Eutrophobiaceae; genus JAAXHV01. The sequence continues at coordinate 1,530,073 of CBDEUD010000003.1, forward strand.
CACATGACGATGATATGCCCTGCGCCGATACGGCCGTAGCGCAGGGCTTGCAATATCGTGGTCATGCCGCAGATGGCGACCGACATGAGCACGGCCCAGGACAGGTAGGCCTCGGACTCACCGGCGGCGCGCACGATGACCGTCGGGATCAGCATCACCGCGGCGATGTTCAGTCCCGCAAGCTGCAGGCCGAGGCCGATCGTCACTGATACAGGGGGCTTTTCATCAGGCTGGTAGCGGATACCAGCCTGATAAGTTTGTCCGGGGACGGAATTTAATTCCGTCCCCTTTTTGGCACGGCCTTCTGTCTGGCTGCCGGTCATTGCCTGTCCGGCTTCTAAATCCAGTAACGCCGGCGCTGGAACGGGTAGCCCGGCAGCGAGATGCGGCGCCGTTTCTCGCCTGCAAACAGTTCGGCAAAGGCAACCGTCCGGCCCGCTTCGTAAGCCTGTGCCGCCGCTGCCACCAGCGCTTCCTTGTTTTCCGCTGCCGGCCCGTCGGAGAATGGCCGGTAGCTGCCCGACGGGTCAACCGGCGCTGCCGACGCTGCGTCCGCCTGTGCAAGCGCCTCCAGTGCTTCCCGCAGCGACGCAGTGTCATTGAATACTATGCTCTTGCGGTATTTGAAATGGGCCCGCCCAACGCTCGCGGTCCAGGCCATGTCGGCCAGCAATTCGCTGCCTACGCTGCCGTCTGGCGAGGCTTCCCCGGGGCATGCATCCAGCCATGCCAGGTAGCGTTGCGCCAGGTCCTTGAGCGCTTGCCCGGTTTTGCCCGAGAGCGGCAGGAGCAGGGTTTCGCTCTCGCGTGGCGTGTCCAGACCCGGCGGCAGGGAAACCTCGACCGGCAGAGCGGTTCCTGCCGGCAGGTATCCGCCATCGGAGCCGTTCATCTCCCCGTATCCTTCTACGACCACATGCGCATTCGTTCCGGAGATCCCGAAAGAACTGACTCCTGCCCTGGAGGGCCGCTCAGGATGGTCCGGCCAGTCAACCAGGTCGGAAACGACTCGTACCGGCAGCCGGTCCCACTCGAGATTCGGGTTCGGGTCCCGGAAATGCAGTTGCCGGGGTATCCTTCCACGGTTCATTGCCAGCATTACCTTGATGATACCGGCGACTCCGGCGGCCGTCTCCAGGTGGCCGATGTTCGTTTTTACCGAACCAAGCAATAGCGGACGATGCTCCTCCCGCTCCTTTCCATACACCGCTGCCGCCGCCTGCACTTCAATCGGATCGCCCAGCGCTGAGCCGGCTCCATGGGCCTCCAGGTAGTCCACCTCTGCCGGGGCAACGCCAGCCTGGGCCAGTGCCGTTTCGATCACCCGTTCCTGCCCCGGTCCGTTCGGCGCGGTCGGTCCGGCGCTCGGCCCGTTCTGGTTGACCGCTGCCCCGCGGATAACACCCCAGATGCGGTCGCCGTCGGCTTGCGCCTCGTCCAACCGTTTCAGGACCAGCATTCCGCAACCCTCTCCGCGCGCAAACCCGTCGGCCGCGGCATCGAAGGTCTTGCAGCGCTGTTCTTTCGACAGCATGCCCAGTTCCGCCATTTCGCTTGTTTTCCCGGGCGACAGGACCGTGTTCACCCCGCCCGCCAGCGCCAGGTTCACCTCACCCTGGCGCAGGGCGGTCAGGGCATGGTGCACGGATACCAGCGAGGAGGCGCAGTTCAGTTCCACGGGCACCGCCGGTCCCGTAAGACCCAGTTTGAACGACACTCCGCCGACCGCCATACTGTTGGCGGTGCCGACGTAGCTGATACTGCTTCCGGCGGCAAGCATCAGGTCCCGGTATTCGCTGGAGGCAACGCCGGCGAACACGCCGGTATTGCTGCCCCTCAGATCGTCCGGGTTAATCCCCGCGTCTTCCAGGGCATGCCAGCTTGTCTCCAGGAGCAGGCGGTGTTGCGGGTCCGTGGCGCGCGCGATGATTGGCGATATACTGAAGAAGCGCGCATCAAACAGGTCGATCCCTTCGATGAAACCGCCGCGCCGCAAGGCGTTGTCTTCGTTGGCAGGATCGCCGGCAACCCCTTCCCAGGAACCGGAATCCCGGCGGCCGTCCGTCACGGCATCGGCGCCCGCTTCAAGCAGGCGCCAGAAGGACTGAACATCGGGCGCGCCGGGGAAGCGGCACGCCATGCCGACGATGGCAATCCCATCGTCCTTACCCTGGATTGCAGGTTTCTGCTCCGGTTCAGGTTGCGCTGCCGGCTGTGTCCCGGGTTGCGCCTGCGGGGCGGGCTCGCTGCCGGCCTCACCCAGTTCCCCAACCAGGTAACGGGCGAGCGTGGCGACATCCGGGTAGTCGAATACAATGGTGTTGGATGCCGTGTATTCCCCGGAAAAAGCCCGGTTCAGCCGGTTGCGCAGTTCCACCGCCATCAGCGAGTCCATGCCCAGGTCGAAGAACCCCACCGTGGGGTCGGGTGTCGACTGCAGCCGTAACACCGCCTGCACCTCCTGTTGCACGAAGGACACGAGCAAGTCCTCGTGCGCCGGCGCAGGCGTTCCCCGCAGCCGGGTCATCAGGTCGTCCGATGCGGCGGCGGTGGCCCCGGCCTCAGTGTTGGCGGAGAGCAGGTCCTCCAGCAGGGGCGGGCGCTCATCGACGGCTTCTTCGAATACCGACCAGTCCATGGACATGACGACGGAAGTGGTGGTGTCCTGGCGCACCAGCCGGTCAAACGCCCGGATACCTTGCTGCGGGGTGAACCAGCGGCCGCCGAGCGCGGTGCGTTGCCGGTCGATACGGTCCCGCTGTTCAGCCGCCTCGCCGATTTCGGACCAGGCTCCCCAGGCAATGGCCTGGCCCGGCAGGCCGAGCGCACGGCGGTGGCCTGCGAGCTGGTCCAGGAAGGCATTGGCCGCGGCGTGGTTTGCCTGGCCCGGGTTGCCCATCACGCCGACCCGGCTCGAGAACAGGACAAAGAAGTCCAGGTCAAGCTGCGCGGTTGCGCGATGCAGCTGCCAGCCCCCCAGAATTTTCGGCCACAGCACCTCTTCGAACCGCTCCCAGGTCTGGTTGGTCAGGGCGCCGTCCGACAGCACTCCCACGCTATGGATCACGCCTCCCAGGGGAGGCAGTTCCCGGTCCATTCGCTCCAGCATCTGTTCGATGGCGGCCGCATCAGTCACGTCCGCCAGTTCCACCTGTACGTTCACACCCCGGTTCCTCAGCCCTTGAATTACTGCCTCGGCAGTGGCATCCGGGTCCCGGCGCCCGTTCAGCACGATCGAGCCGGCCCCGTGGTCGGCCAGCCAGCCTGCCACGGCGCAGCCGATCCCGCCCAGGCCGCCGGTCACCAGGTAGCTCCGGTCCTGCCGCAACCGGCCCCTCACCAGCGGCGGCGTGGTCACGACGATTTTTCCAAGATGCCGGGCCGAGCGCATGAACGTGAGTGCGTCTCCGGCTTCGGCCAGCGGCCAGCGGCTGTGGATAATGGGTTTAAGCTCGCCCGATGCAAGTCGCGCCACCACGTCCCGCAGGACCCTTCCCACCCGGGCAGGTTTGGTCTTTTTCAGCACATCCAGTTCGAGAATCGCGTAGGTCACGTCCGGGCGCACTGCCGCCATGTCGTCCTCGCTCAGGATGTCGCGCCTGGCCATCTCGATGAAGCGGCCCTCCTGCCTCAGGCAGGACAGGCTGGCGTCGATGAAACCCTCTCCCGTCAGGCTGTTCAGCACCACGTCCACGCCTTTGCCGCCCGTTGCCTGCAGGATTTCCTGCCCGAACGCAGTCGTGCGGCTGTCGAATATATGTTTCACGCCGAGAGAGCGAAGATAATCCTGTTTCGGCGCGCTTGCGGTGGCGAAGACTTCCGCTCCCGCGGCCTGTACCAGCTGGATGGCCGCCAGGCCGACGCCGCCGGCGCCGGCGTGGATCAATACCCGTTCTCCGGCCTTGAGTCCGGAGTACTCGAAGGACAGCGCCGCCGACACGAACGCGCTGGGTACCGTTGCCAGTTCGGAGACGGACAAACCGGGCGGGGCGGCTGTTACCAGTTCCTCATGCGTGATCATTTGCGGCCCGAAGGCGCCGAACCCGAGCCCCAGGATATGGTCGCCGGCTGAAACGGTTGATACCTCGGCGCCTGTCTCGAGGATGTGACCGGACATTTCCCTGCCCAGGAGTCCCTCTTCTATGAAGCCTAACGACCGGAACACGTCCCAGAAGTTAAGTCCGGCCGCATCGACGGCAACGCGCACCTCCCGGGGTTCCAACGGCCGCGGCGGCAGCGGCTGTACACAGGGTCGGTGAAACACGCCGGCCGGGTCCGGGGCAAGCACCCAGTCCGGCTCTTCCGGGAAGGCCAGACGGCCGTCCCTGGCGCGCATCCGTACCAGGCGCGCGGTTTGCCGGCGGCCGCGCCGGTACGTGATGTGATTCTCCTGGTCGGGATAGAGCAGTTCATTGATGAGGTCCGGCGCCGGCGCCATCGGGTCGGGGTCGAGGTCGAGCATTCTCGGCTGCAGCTGCGGCGCTTCCCGGGCGACGGCCTTGCCGAAGCCCCACAGGGCAGCGCCGGCAATCTCGCCGCCAAGCTCCCGCTCCGACACCTGCGCGCCGCGGGTAACGAACCAGACGCCATTGGCGGGTGTCATATCGGAGTCGGTGATGCCTTGCACCAGGGCGAGCGCGCTGGCCCCGGCGTTTCTTACGTCCGCAGCCATTTGTTCCGTCATAGCCTGCGTCCCGTGTCCGTCCAGACCGGCGAGATGCACCACGCCTTTGAACGGCGTTTCCTGCGCCAGGTTCCTGATCAGCGCCTGCCACGATTCGCGCAGTTCAGGGTCGATGGCGGTGCTGGTGACGCCGGGCCCGGTGGTTGCCGGCTGCCCCTGTCCGGACGCAGCCCGCTGCGCCAGGATGACGGTCTGGTTGCGCGCCGCCAGACCGGTTGCCAGTTCCTGCGCCAGCCCTCCGTCGTCCGCCGCCAGCACCCACGTGCCGGCGGGTTCTTTCACCTGTGCGGGACCCTGGGCCACGATCACGCCTTTGTCCGGTGTCGCGGAAGTGTCGGACTCGTCCGGTCCCAGGACTTCCGCTCCCGAAAAACCCGCATCACCGAGCGCCTGGCGCCACACGGCCGGGTTCGCCAGCGCGTGGTGCGGCCGGTAGTCGTCGGCAAAGCGCCACCAGCCGTCCAGTTGTCCGAAGGTCAGGTCCATCCAGCCCAGGCCGCTGAGGTTCTCCAGCGCCACCAGTTGTCCTGCCGGCGCGAGCAGGTCCAGGCAGTGCCCCAGCGTCTCACCCAGGTAGCGCGTCGCGTGCAGGACGTTGGAGGCGATCATCAGGTCATAACCATGGGAGTCGAAGCCCTGGGCGATCGGGTCCTTTTCGATATCCAGCGGGCGGTACTCGATACACCCGCCGCCGTCGCCGAAGCGCGCTTCCGCCTCTGCGAAGAAACCCGCGGAGATATCCGTATAGGTGTAGTCAAAGCGTCCTTCCGGCAGTTCCGGCAATACCGATGCCGTCGCCGAACCGGTGCCGGCGCCGACTTCTATCACTCTCAGGCGCCGACCTTCGGGCAACGCCGCCACCAGTGTCCGGACCGCATCTCCCAGCAGCCGGTTCGCGGCGCGCGCCACCGGCGCTTTCAGGTACAGATCCGCCGCGGTCGGCTCCCCGCTGCTGAACAGCAGTGTCAGGGGATCCTCCCGGCCGCGCAGCACCTCCGCCAGGGCGCATCCGGAGCGCCGGAACAACCCGATCTCGGTCAGGCCGTGGGAATAACGTTGCGTCATCCGGGTGGCAAACTCCTCGAGATCGCCCGGCATGTGTTCCGGCAGCGGGTCTTCGGGTCCCGCGATTACGGTAAATCCCTCATCGTTCTCCTCCACCACGCCCGACCTGGCGAGCATTTCGAACATCCGGCGGAACAGGCGGCTGTGTTCAGGTATCACATCCAGCCGTTGCCGCAGGTTTTCCGGGTCCACGGTCTCGCCCGCCTTGCGTTGCCAACCCAGTTCTTCAAGGGATGCAAGCGCACGGGATCGCGACCAGCGCTCCAGATCAGCGAGCAGTCCGGCCCTGTCCCGGGGATCAACTCCGGCGTCAGTAAGGTAACCGGCGAACAACTGCGAACCGGATGCGACCGTTGCCGGGTCCGGGAAGAAATCCGCGGACGTAATTCCGGGCGGCAGGGCGCACTCGCGCCAGACCACCTCGTAAAGCAGGTCATTCACTCCTTCGATTGCCGCGAGCAGGGCCGCTTGCGTTGCCCGCTTTACCGAGTACCCACTCAAGCGGCCGAGCGGATTCCCGTTCATGTCGTATATGCTCAGCTCCCCGCTCAGCGTCTCCGGGGGTTCACCCGGTGCCAGTTCGGCTTCCCTTGATGCGTCATTCAGGCGCACATGGCATAGCACCCGGTCCGGCAGCCGATCCGCCAGCCACATGCGTTCCCAACCGAACGGCAGGTAGGTGGCCCCGCCTTCGGTCCCCGCCAGGTTGCGCGCCGCGCCCATGACCTGGAAGCACCCGTCAAGCAGCAGCGGGTGAATGTCCAGACCGTGCCTGCCGAGAGTTTCCGGCAGGGCTACCTCGCCCAATGCCTCACCCGGGCGCGACCAGACCCTGCCCAGCGTGCGGAAGGACGGACCCAGATCGACCCCGGTGCTTGCCCTGTGCCGGTAGTAGCCCACCACGTCTGCCGGCGACAGTTCAGCTTTCATGCTGTCCGGGTCAAGCCGCACACCGATCTCCGGGTTGGGGGCGTCCGGCAACAGGCGGCCTTCCACGTGCAGCGTCCATGCTCCTTCACTGCCCCTGCTGAAGATCCGTAGCGTGCGCGGGGTTCCCGGTTCCGCAGCCTCAAGCATCACTTGTATCCTGCGACTCTCTTCATCCGCGCCGTCTTCGTGTATTTCCTCAAACACCAGCGGATTGTGTAACTGCATGTCTTCCAGGACGATCGGTCCTTTCCCCTCCAGGCGGTTTGCCGTTGCCGCCATTGCGCCGTATAACGCGCCCGGCGCCACAACCCGGTTGAACACCCGGTGGTCGCTCAGCCAGGCGGGATCCGAGGGGAATACTTCCGTCTCGAAGGTAATCTCGCCATGGGCCGTTTCATGGCGGCTGCCCAGCAGGGGGTGACCGGCGCTGCCGCGCCTTGCTCTGGGCGTTTCAAGCCAGTGGCGCTGGCGCTGGAACGGGTAACCCGGTAACGGGATGCGGCGCCGGGATTCTCCGGCAAACAGCCCTTCAAATTGAACCGGCAGCCCGGCCTGGTACGCCGCCGCGACCGCTTCCTGGAAGCCGCTGTCCTGGGGACAGACCTCAGGTCTGTCCCCGGCGTCCCCGGCGTCCCCGGAGGAGACCCTGCCGCCGGCAGACGCCGCGGAGTCGCCGGACGGCCTGCGCAGGCTGGACAGTATCACCGGCGCCAGCGTCTGCGGCGTCTCCGGCCAGGCCGATAGCGCCATTGGCGCCAGTATCGAGTGCGGCCCTATCTCCACCACCAGACCCACACCGAGATCAGCCAGCGAGTTGACGCCGGAAGCGAACGCCACCGCTTCCCTGGCGTGCCGTCTCCAGTAGGAACCGTCCAAGGCCTGATCCGGCGCTACCGTCCTGCCTGTCAGGTTGCTGACCAGGTCCAGCGCGGGCGGGCTGATGGCCACGCTGTCCAGGAAGGCTTCCAACGGGTCCAGCGCCGGTTCGACCAGGACGCTGTGGAATGCCTTGGCCGTGTTAAGTTGTCTTACCCGGACACCCTCCGCCTTGAAACGTTCCAGAACGGTTTCAATTTCCGCAACCGGGCCGCTGATTACCTGGTGGGTGCCGTTATCTGCCGAGATATTCACCCCGACCCCGCCGCTCGTCTTGTTTGCTGCCTTTACCTCCGTTGCCACCCTGTCCGGCGGAGCGAATACCGCAGCCATGGCGCCCGGTTCGATTTGCGACAGCAGCGTGCCGCGGGTCGCAGCGAACCTCATCCCGTCCTCCAGGCTGAATACCCCTGCCGTCTGCGCCGCCGCCAGTTCCCCGATGCTATGGCCCATGACCACGGCGGGCCGGATCCCCACGCTGGACCAGAGCGCGGTCAGCGCACATTCCAGCGCGTACAGCGCCGGTTGTTCCCACGCGGTATCGTCCAGCTTCCCTGCCGCTCCCGCCCGGCCGAACATCACTCCCAGCAGTGAGGTCCCCCGTTCCTCCCTGAATACCGCTTCACAGCGGTCCAGGACCGCTCGTACCACCGGTTCGCTCTCATACAGTGCCTGTCCCATGCCGGTCCACTGGCTTCCCTGTCCGGTGTACATGAATGCCACCCTGGTTGAAGCACGTGGTTTCGTTATCTCAGCACCATCCGCCAAGACGCCGAGCAGCTCCCGTAAAGACCCCGTGTCGTTGAAAACGACGCCGGCGCGGTGGTCGAAATGGCATCGCCCCACACCCGCCGTCCAGGCCATGTCGGAGAGAAGCGGCGCCGATGCCGGGACCGTGGAAGATGTATCCGGGGATTGCTCGTCAAGCCATGACAGGTACTTCTGCGCAAGTTCCCGTAGCGCATTGTCTGATTTACCGGACAGGGGCAGGACCCTGGTCCTGCGCCGGTCGCATTCCGACTCCGGCAGTGACAGATGCGACAACCCGGCAGGCAATGATACTGCGACTGTCTTTGCGGGGCCTGCATCATCATGTTCCCCGACGGGTTCCGTACCCGGTGCTCTGTACTCTTCCAGCACGATATGGGCGTTTGTCCCGGATATCCCGAAGGAGTTCACTCCCGCGGAGCGCGGTCGCCCGTTATAGCGGGGCCAGTCCGTCATGGTCGACGTGACCCGCAACGGCAGGTTGTCCCAGTCGATGGCCGGGTTGGGAGCATGGAAATGCAGGTGCTTCGGGATCACCCCCCGCTTCAGCGCCAGCGCTGCCTTGATCAGACCGGCGACACCGGCAGCCGACTCGAGATGGCCGATATTGGTTTTCACCGATCCGGTCAGCAGGGGATGGTCAGCTTCACGTCCCTCACTGTAGACCGCGGCCACGGCATCGATTTCGATCGGATCACCTACATTGGTTCCGGTTCCGTGCGCTTCCAGGTAGTCCACCTGCGATGCAGGGATTCCTGCCTGTGACAACGCCTGTTCGATTACCTGTATCAGTGCAGGGGTGTGGGGTACCGTGAGGCCGCTGCTGGCGCCGCCGTGATTTACCGCCGAGCCCCGGATAACCCCCCAGATACGGTCGCCGTCCGCCTCCGCATCGCTCAGGCGTTTAAGTATCACGATGCCGCAGCCTTCACCGCGCACGTAACCATCCGCAGAGGCATCGAAGGTCTTGCATTGGCCTTCAGGGGACAGCATCATCGCATCCGCGCGCAGTTCGTAAATGCGGCCGTTCAGCAGGGCCTGTACGCCGCCTGCTATGGCGAGATCGGCCTTGCCCTGCTGCAGGTCCGCCACCGCATCGTGTACCGAGACCAGGGACGACGCACAGGCGGCATCCACCGCCTTTACCGGGCCCATGAGGCCCAGTACGAACGCAACCCGGCCGGCCGCGCCGTTCAGGTTGGTGCCGCTCAGGGCGTACAGACAGGAGGCGGCATCGGCGGGTTTATCCGTTTCCACTACCAGCATCCGGTATTCGTCGTTGCTGATCCCCGCATAGACGCCGGTGCGGCTGCCCTTAAGCCGGTCCGGGTCTATGCCGGCATCCTCAAGCGCCTGCCAGCTCGTTTCCAGCATCATCCGCTGTTGCGGATCCAGCAGTTCCGCTTCGACCGGCGAAATCCGGAAGAACGCTTCGTCAAACTGGTCTATGTCGGTGACGAAGGCGCCGAAACGGCAGCTCTCGTTTTGAACCGCGACACCGGAGAAAATCCTGCCGAAGCGTCCTTCTCCCGACCCCGGGTCACCTTCGGTTACGGCGTTTTCCCCGGCTTCCAGCAAACGCCAGAAGGTGGGGATGTCCGGCGCACCGGGGAAGCGGCACGCCATGCCGACTATGGCAATCGGTTGTCCGGTTTCAGACATGGTTCACTTCCTCACTGGATGCCGGCGAGCACATCCTGTTCGATAAACTCACGCATGGTCGCGACGCATTCCTGCGGTTGTTCCAGTTGCATCAGGTGGGTCGTATCCGGCAGGAAATCATAATCCACACTCAGGATGTCGCTCAGGTCTATGGTAGGCAGATAGGAGTAAGGCAGGGTGGGATCGGCGCCGATGACTTTAGTCGGGCAATGAAGATCTTCAAAGTCCATCAGTGGAGAGAAAACCCTGGTGTAATCAATGATCTGCGCCTCGTAATCAGGCGGGCAGCAAAGTTCATAGCCCTCCCCGTCGGCAGCATCCTGCAATGTCGTGAGCGCCATCAATTCGCGGACACCGGGAACGACGTTTTTGAATGCCGGCAGAAATTCGAGGAGTTCAGTAAACTGTTCTCTTGACTCGAACCGCCTGGAGCGCCGCCGGGTCATTGTGGCGGTCTTTTCGGTGGCCTCGTCAAATTTTGCCTGGCTGGCGCCGGGCTTGCACAGGGGCGGGTCGAACAGCACCAGCGCCGAAAACGCGCTGCTTTCCATGGTAATTGCAGGGACCGCCAGTATCGAAGCCGACATAAGCGTTACCAGGGCCGAAGCGGAATGGTACACGCCGATTTTCGGTCTCTCCCCGTATTGCTCGTCGATTGCCGCGAGAATACAGTTATGGTCGCGTACGAATGACGGTATGTTATGGTTTTTTATATTTCCGACTTTATTCCAGCCGTGGTTTCTGAGATCGTAGATGATCAGGTCGTAGTCGTCCAAGAGCAACGACCAGAAAGGGTAATACAGATCTATAGCGAAACCGTTCCCGTGACTCAGGACCAGCCGCGGGCCGGCCGGATTACCATAACGCCGCAGGGTGATGACGGTATCTGCGTCCGAACGAACTTCACAAACGGCAACGGGTTCAGGTACCTCCCACAGGATTTCTGAAGCCATAATCATTCAGTTCATAGGCGAGCGCGGCAACAATGCCGCATTATATTGCCGAAAACCGGTGATGTATACGGCTCCCCTCCGGATAGCTCACAACCTGCCCGGCAGCCGCGAAGCGGCGCCCGAAGGCGCTCAGCCCGCCTAGCCGTCGATGTGAGCGATCAGTTTCTGTATGGTGTTGACCGTCTCACAATCTTCAATGGTAAAAGCAATATTGAATTCTTTTGAAACCAGTTTTGCAAAGGCGACGATATCCAGTGAGGATACGCCGAGTTCGGTGAGTCCGGTATCGAGATTATCCGACAGGTCCAGGGGTTGCCCATCCACTTCCAGGTTATCGCTGACGAGTTGTCTTACACGTTCTTCGGTTGTAGCCATGATTTTAATTCTCCTGAATTGGTAAATACCAGGTTAGTACTATATAACAGTTAGTCGCGTGATTATAAAATAAATTTATATTGAAAATAAGTAATCCTTGATTCTCGTTCGGCGCCCTTCCTTGTCACGTGACGCCAAAATATCGGATTCTTGCAGAGCCGTCAATAATGGAAGTCACCTGGTATTCCCTGATATACTCCCGCATTATTTCCAACAACTTTAATGGGAGGTCAAAGTGACAGTACAAGTCGGAGACAAGGCCCCGACGGGGCAATTCCATATAATCAATGCAGACGGGCCGGGTTCGGTGGGCACCGATGAGTTGTTCAGCGGCAAGAAGGTCGTCGTATTTTCCGTACCGGGGGCGTTTACTCCTACCTGCTCAAATGAACACCTGCCGGGATTTGTTGAGAATGCCGATGCGATAAAGGCCAGGGGTGTGGATACCGTGGCCTGCATGGCGGTCAATGACATGTTCGTCATGGATGCCTGGGGCAAAAGCGCGGGCGCCGGCGGCAAGGTGATGATGCTGGCCGACGGCAACGGCACGTATACCGCGGCCCTCGGACTGGAACTGGACGTTTCGGGATTCGGCCTGGGCACCCGGGGTCAGCGTTTTGCCATGGTGGTGGAAGACGGCGTAATTACCCAGCTTCATGTCGAAGCGCCATTGGAATGCAAGGTCAGCTCTGCGCAGAGCATCCTGGAGAACCTGTAACCGGACAGGCGTGTGGCCGGGGGCGCCTGTTTATATCTGCTCCTCAGGCACCTGCAGCACCAGGCCGTCCAGCTCTTCGGTTACTTTGATCCGGTAACCCAGGCGGCTGGTTTTTGTCGCTAGTGGTAAAGCTTCAATCATGTCACTTTCCATTTCACCGGGCCCGCCAAGCCTGTCATACCAGGTTTCGTCAACAATAACATGGCATGTGGCACACGCACAGGACCCGCCGCATTCACCAATAATGAACCGCCCCGGGAATCCCGGAGACCTGTTAGTTTGGATCATTCCACAAGTCAAAGGTAATGAAGATTATTGGATGCAGTACTGGTTTCTGTATGGTTGATTTAACTCGGCGCATAATCAGTTCGCGTGCCATTGAATTAAGCAGCCTCCTGTCTTGGTTTCACCTGTTTGGCAATGTCCTTGCCCGATTCGAGTTCCGCCACCCGTAGTTCATAAGATTTTTGCAGGTTCAGCCACACCTGCGGTGTCGTATTGAGATAGCGGGCGAGTCGCAGCGCCGTGTCGGCAGTAATTCCCCGTCGTCCTCTCAAAATGTCCGAAATACGGTTTTGAGGCACGCCCAGCTCACGAGCGATGGCTTTGGCCGACATGCCCAGTTGCTCCAGTTCTTCACGCAATATCTCACCGGGGTGTACCGGCCGCATACCATTCTTGATCATGTCTTCATTCTCGTCAGTGATAGTCGACTATCTCAACGTCATAGGGACCGTCGTCTGCCCAGCGGAAACAGATCCGCCATTGTTGATTGATTCGGATACTGTATTGTCCAGTCCGGTTGCCGGATAACGATTCCAGTCGATTGCTTCGTAGCCCCGCCAAATCCTGCAACGATCCCGCATTGTCCAAAAAGGTTAATCGACGCGTTGCCTGATCAGCAAACCTCTGGAAAGTCTTTACTCGTTGGCCGCTGAAAAACCGTTCCGTCTTCGAATCCTTGAAACTCCGAATCATAGACCGGAATCATAACATATTATACGGGATACGTATATGCTATATATCATCTGGCCTTGTACCACAACACCTGTCAATTTCAAACTTGACGACTTTGCAGATTTTTCAGCTAAACGCCATGCTAAGAGGATAGGTTATACCTCTTGGATTCGAGAACGAGCAGTGTGCCTTTCTTTTGAACTTCGTCGTCCTCTGGAACCCATAGTATACTAATAGGGGAGAGCCGTAATTTAACTACCGATTAGTGTGTCTCCACCGATACTGTATGAGTCCGCTTGCCGTTCATGCGGATTCGCTGTATCGGGGGATTTTGCCACGCATCCGTTTCGTGCTATCTTCACGTCCACGGTCAGGAAATGAAACATTCTGAAACTGCCCTACCTGATACATAGGTTACAGATTATACCGGAGACATAGGTTACTGTGAATTGGCTGGGGGCAGAGGATTCGAACCTCTACTGGCGGAGTTAGAGGAATCCGTCCTGCGCATGTAACTCACTGAAATAGTTAATAAATTCGAAATTCAGGAATTTTGTTGTGACTATGACTTTATGAATGCGATAGTACTGGACAGGAACAGACAATTGGGGGTCTGAATTCAGGTTCAGTAAAGGATCCTGAATGGGGTTTATGCTGTTGGCCAACGTGGTAGCTCAGATAATGAATTATCAAGATTACATTACCATCGAACCAGGTAAGCGAGGTGGTAAGCCATGTATCCGCTCCATGCGGATCACCGTCTATGATGTGCTGGATTGGTTGGCGTCGGGGATAAGTGAAACTGAGATTCTGGACGATTATCCGGAGCTGACCCGGGATGATATCAGGGCCTGCCTTGCCTTTGCCGCCGACCGCGAACACCGGTTATCTACGATAGCGCCGACTTGAAGTTGTTCTTGGACCAGAACCTGTCGTATCGGTTGCTAGACGTGATTAAATCCGTCTACCCCGCATCAACGCAAGTCAGTTTGCCCGGACTCGAACAGGCATCAATAGCCTTTCAACTCCGGAAAATAAGTTGCATAGAAACCGCGGTCCCTGGTAAGGAAGGTATCAGCCAGAGTTGAGGCGTGGGCTCCGATCAGAAAGTCTGTAATGATCCGCGTTCTTGGTCCTCCGGCATGACGGTATCGTGACCAGCGTAATCCGGCTTCATAAGCGATAGAGGTATTGATTGGAGAGATTGTTGCATTGATTTCCCTCAATGCTTCATCGAGCTTGTTGCGATCCTTGAATGCCGGCACCAGTTCCGCATAGACCACATCGCAGACTAGAATCGCTCCGCGGTCATAGGCGTCCCGGAGCCACTCTTTTGACTTGGGACCGTGGCGCCCGTCGGGTAGAAACACATCCAGAAGGACGCTAGTGTCAACGGCGCTGATCACCTTCCACGGATTTCTTCAATATAATCGTCGGTGTTGCTGTCACTTTGCAGGATAGCGTATACCCGCTCTACCGGATGTTGAGAAGCCGTACGTTTGCGGATGAGCAGGCCATCATCGGTCGGAGTAATCTCGACCTCGACATTACTACTCATGCCGAAACGGTCTCTCATCTGCTTGGGAATGGTAATTTGGCCTCGTTCAGAAATTCTCATGATCTTCTCGTATGAATTACTGTTACAGAAAATCATACTATATTTATCAGGTTAATGCAAAATTGATTATTAGAAATTAATATATCTGACTATTTTATTTCCCTAGAACCTGAGTTTCATGGGAGGTCTCTACGGGTCAAAACAGTTGATTTAATACCTACGTGGCGTACCGTCCTACAATAATCGTTTTGCAGCCGCAATTTTCGAGTCATCCATCTTCCGTTTGCGGCCCCCGGTACGGCCTTGCCGACGAGCAGCTTCCAGGCCGGTCCGGGTTCGCTCCACTGTCAGACCCCGTTCCATCTGCGCTCGGCTGGCCATGACATGGAAAAAGAACCTGCTGGCCGTGGTAGACGTGTCGCTCTGATCGTTATTCCGCCCCGCGGATCGCGTCCAAGTGTCAACGCCCGCGCATTCTCAATCGCCTTGTCCCGCGCCCTTGCCAGAGTAATCACCGGATAGCCACCCAGGCCGATATGAGTCGGCTTGCCGTTCATGCGGATTCGCTGTATACAGGATTTTGCAATGCGCCAGTTTCGTGATACCTTCACGTCCACGGTCAGGAAATGAAACATTTTGAAACTGTGAATTGGCTGGGGGCAGAGGATTCGAACCTCTACTGGCGGAGTCAGAGTCCGCTGTCCTGCCGTTAGACGAGCCCCCATCTGCACGAGGTTTCATATTATAACAAGAGAAAGGGGACAGATTTAAATCTGTCCCCATCTATGGTCTGACAGTGTTCAAAAAGCGGAAAATAGCCATCCTGGGCGGGACCGGCAACCTGGGTTACGGCTTGGCCTGGCGCTGGGCCAGGGCGGGCCATGAAGTGACTATCGGTTCCCGTGTCCGGGAAAAAGCGCTGAACGCGGCGGCCGAACTCAATGAAAGGTTCAATCAAAGTCTGATCGCCGGCGCCGATAACCCCACTGCGGCAAAACAGGCGGAAGTCGTCGTCCTGACCGTTCCCTTTGCCGCCCATGAAGCCACCCTGGAGAGCATCAGGCCGGGGCTGTCCGGCCAGGTAGTGATCGATACCACCGTACCGCTTGTACCGCCGAAGGTGGCCGTAGTCCAGTTGCCCGGGGAAGGGAGCGCTGCGGTCATTACCCGCAATACCTTGGGAGACCGGGCACGGGTGACGGCCGCGTACCACAACGTGGCCGCCAACCTGCTGGAGCAGGACGTCGACATCGACTGCGATATCCTGGTGACCGGCGACGACCTGGAGACCCGCAAGGAGGTAATGCAACTGGTGGAAGACAGCGGTTGCCGCGCCATCAATGCCGGCAAGCTGGCCAACGCCGCGGCCGCCGAGGCCCTGACCAGCCTCCTGATACATATCAACAAGACCTATAAAACCAGCCATTCCGGAATCCGCATTACCGGTTTGGATGGATATTTGGGGTCAGAGTAAAAATACTCAAAACTAAACCCGATAATGCCGGCCAAGTTGGTAGTATTTTTACTCTGACCCCAAATATCTGGCAGATAATTTCATATGTGGGCGTTACTCCCGGTAAAGTTGCTGGATCATACCAAGTTGCGGCTTGCCGGCGTTTTGACGCGGGCACAGCGCCGGCAGCTCAGTTACTGCATGGTGGAGGACATACTTATCACCCTGGATCAAACCTCCGTGGTTAGTGGCATCACGGTGATCAGTTGCGATGAAGCGGTTTTCTCCCTGGCGCAGGATTACGGGGCGGACGTATTGAATACCGGGGTCGATAACGGCTATGCCGCGGACGTGCTGAAGGGCGTCGAAGCTGTCAGTGAGCAGCGTGTTGAAAAGGTACTCATCATTCCGGCTGACGTCCCTGAACTGGACCATTCGGATTTAGTCCATCTGGACCAGGTTCACGAAGCAGGTATTACCTTGTGTCCGGCGGAGAAGGATGGCGGAACCAATGGCCTGGTGTTTACCCCGCCGCTGGCTGTCAGGTTGGTATACGGCGAGGACAGCTTTGCTGAATTTTGCACGGAAGCGGAGCGGCGGCAGGTGCCGGTCAGGATTGCAAGGACCGGCGGACTGGGCAGGGACATAGACCGCCCGGAAGACCTGCTGGCCTTGCAACGCCAACCCGTAGGTAACATGACCTGGCGCTACGTGAAATCGCTCGAATTTCCGGGCTGACGCGCCTGCAGCACCGGAACCTGCTCTTTAGCGCATTGTTATCAGGTACAGGTACCCGGCAGCGAATGTCGTCAGAATACCTATACACAGCAGGCTGTAAAACCACAGAAGCCGCCCCGGTTTTACTTCCTGTGGAATATCATCGCTCATTATGCAGCGATGTATCAGGATTGCCAGAACGGGCGTTGTCAGAAACGACAGTGTCGTTGCGACATCAATCAAGGTCTTGAATGAACTCATCAGAAACAGGATTATGCACAACGAACCCAGGCTGAAGAGCACCACGCACGGTATATACAGGGAATTCGATGTGTGATCCTGCGCTGGCGGCTCAGGCCCTTTGAAGCATGAAACAAGGGTTGAAGCAATTCTTGAGTAGCCGTCAGTGGCAGCCATGACGGTAGAATAGACAACTGCCAGCGCCGATAAACCAATGAGCGGACGCGTCCATTCGCCCAGGGTCTGCGTGTAGAGTGCGATCACCTGTGCGGCAAAACCGCCGGCGCTCTCCTCGAAAGCCAATCCTTTCCCGTGCATGACTCCGGTGCCCAGCATGAGGAAACAGATTGCCAGCAACAGCGCCATGAAGTAGCCGATATGGAAATCCAGAGATGACTCGGCCGCGTTCGGCCTGTAACCGGTATCCTGGATTTTCGCTTTCAGCCACAGGCTGTGATTGACCGTCGATTCCAGCGGGCCCGGCATCCACCCGAACAGGGCAGCGGTGAACAAAACGGCCCGCATATCAAAACTGTCCGGGTATAGTTTCAGCGAGTAATGCCAGTCGATGTAAGGAACGACCATGACCGCCGCAATGACGGTAGTGACCGTCAGTACCAGCATCAACAGTTTCATTATCAAGTCAAGCCAGTGATAGCGGCCCGATATCAACAAGACTGCAGTGATAAATGAAATGAAAACCGAAATCACGACAGGGCTCGCGCTCAGGTTAAATAAGGCCTGGGCTACACCTGCCGTTATAATCATTACCGCGGCAACTCCAACCAGTCCCGGGACAGGAAAAATGAACGCGAACAGGAGCAGCGCCCAGCGTCCCTGCCGGCGAAATCCGTCCACGACGGACACGCCGGTTGTCTGGGTGTATTTTGGCGCAAAACGATAAGTTGGATACTTCGTTGCAATAGCAATTACAATAAAGATCAGCAGGGCAAAACCGTACATTGCGCCGGCTCTGGTAGATTGCACGAGATGCGATACGCCAACAGTAACCGCGGCTAAAAGCAGACCGGGTCCAAAAGCCTTGGAAAATTGGTGCATCATATTGAATCGCTTCATTTATATAGATTGTGAACGTTTAAACGGAGAAGGCAATGCCAAATACAATTAAATCAGTTTTTTTAACACTGTTCATCTGTTCTGGTTACGTGCCTGGACTGCATACGGCCGAACAAGAAGTGGGGGTCAGTCCATGGGGAGAGGATGACGAACTCGGCCGTTTGAACCTGATAACCGAACACAGTGTGGCGGCTGTTTTATCGAGGATATCGTCGGGGAAAGTCTACGATTTGTCAGTGGATTTTGTCATGGGCATGCCGAGCTTTGACAGTGGGGTTGAACCGCGCTTTCTGTACTGGCTGGTGCATTCGCCACGCGGGACGGTCATCGACGATGCGCTGGGCGCCGGTCCCGCGGCGAGTGAGCTTATGACCCTGACGAGTGATGCCGTGACAATCTTCACGCATTCCGGCACCCATATCGATGCGCTCAATCATTTCGGCCTGCACGGGAAAATCCATAACCGGTTTGAAGCAGACCGTTACCTGGGTGATGCGGGCTGGAAAAAATCAGGCGCGGAAACCATCCCGCCCATAATCGGCAGGGGTGTGCTTATCGATGTCGCCGCTGCAAAAAATATGGAAGTCTTGCCGCAATCACACAGAATATCGGCCCAAGACCTTCAGGAAGCGCTGACATTGCAGGGAACGGTATTGGAACAGGGGGATATTGTCCTGGTCCGGACCGGACAGATGAAATATTTCAGCGACCCGGGTAAGTATATGAACAACGCCCCGGGTCTATCCATGGGCGCTGCCGAGTTTCTTGTTGCCTCCGGGACCATGGTTGCAGGAGCTGACAATCTCACTTTTGAGATGTTTCCGTCGGAGGTGGAAGGCAATCCGGTTCCAGTTCATACCTACCTGCTGGCACAACATGGTATCCCAATTCTCGAAATGGTGTACCTGGAAGAACTGTCAAGAGACAAAGTCTATTCTTTCGCGTTCATAGGCGGACCGATAAAATTCAGCGGCGCCAGCGGCGCGCCTGTCCGGCCGATGGCAATACCGATAGAATGAATACAAACGGGATTATTTTTGCCGGAACTCGGGCAGGACTGTCGCCGCAAACAAATCCATGTCTTCCAGCATCTGCGTTGCTGTGGTGGCCATAAATCCAAGCACGACGTGTTCCACGCCCAGCTTCGCATAGGTTTGAAGCTTTTGGATAACGTTATCCGGATTTCCGATCAGGGACTTTTCCCTGCCTTTGGCAACTTCTCCGAATTTTCTGGATAACGTCATGTGCGATCGGTTCTCGGCCTGTTTATCGTCCTGATCGATGGTTATCAGGTGCTGGGTGGCGAGCACCGGACGCGGTTTGCCGAGATCACTGAGCACCGTGTCCAGTTGCTCCAGCCTGTTCCCGTATTCGCCGGGGGACAGCGCATACGGCAGCCAGCCTTCACAGTGACGGGCGGTCGTCTTCAGCGCCCAGGGAGTGTGGCCTCCGAACCAGAACGGAGGATGCGGTTTTTGAGCGGGACGGGGCAGCATGTCAAGTGATACGTCTGCTCCATCATTTCCGCCGGCTATCACTCCCTTGTCCCAGTATTCACGCATCAGGCGCATGGCTCGTACGGACTGTGCCGCACGGTTATCGAAAGGGATTGACAAGGCGTCAAACTCGGATTTTACCGCGCCTGCCCCGATGCCCAGTATAAGACGCCCGGCGGATAACACATCCAGCGTAGCCATTTGCTTGGCTGTCAGTGCGGGGGAACGAAACGGCAGCACCAACACGGAAAAACCCAGCCTGATGCGCCTGGTCACACCGCCGACAAAGCCCATGGTCGTCACACATTCCAGGTGGTCGGGTTTATTGGGTGCATCGAGCGAACCTACACAAAGGAACTTTTCCGACCACCCCAGGGTGTGGGGAATGTGATCGTTTACCCAGACCGAAGCGTAACCGAGATCTTCAGCCGCAGACGCTACGCGGAGCACGTCTGCCGCATCGCAGAGGGGTCCGGCGTGGGGCAGGTAGACGCCAAATTGCATTCTTTGACTCACTTTATATATTTGCGGCATGCCGGGGACGGATTTAAATCCGTCCCCATTGTCTAAATGTATCGGGCCAGAATATTTTTTGCGAATTCGAACGCCGCTTCATCCGGTACGTTGACAACGCCGCGGAACCCTTCCTTCCTGGTGGCATCGATCAGGAGTTTGGAGGTCAGGGGCGGTTTCGGGCCGGTGGGGTCCAGTCCTGAAGTCATCGTCCTGGGAGCGAAGAAACAGTCCCGTTGCGGGTCGACGCGTGTCCCCAGGGCCCACAGTACGTCCTCCAGGCGGTAGATGTCGATATCATTATCGACAACAATCACGTATTTCGGGCGCGGCACGCAATACGCGCAACCCAGTAACAGATTACCTATCATGCCCGGTTTGGCGCGCTCAGCATCCACCTGCAACACGCACAGGAAGTCTCTGCCGATTTGTGGAGGCCGATGCAGGCCCCTGACAATCGGAAAGCGTTGCTGGAGTGTCCTGAGCGCGACCGCTTCTTCTATTTCCCGCCAGACCGTAGCAGTCTCATTTGGCGGTTTGCCCACGTATGCCGCGTGGTAAATCGGCTCGGGACGATGATAAATGGCGGTGACATTCATGAGGGGGGCCGGCCCGGACCCCGTAGCGTAGCCGGTGAATTCAACAAACGGGCCTTCGTCTTCATGGGTCCCGTCCAGCACGCCCTCGATGATGATTTCCGATTGAACAGGGCAGGGCACATCAACGGTCATGCCGGTAGACAATTCCAACGCTTGTCCCTGCAGTGCGCCGGCAATGGATACTTCGCTCTCGGTGACGGAAAAATCGGAGCTGGCGGCAAGGAAAAGCGCCGGGGGCGGGCCCAGCGCAACTGAAATTTCCACAGGTTCCGTTTTGTCCGGCGCCTCGAGCAAACGCCTGACATGGTGGTCGGGGGCCATGTACACGCCGCAGGTGTTCCTGCCGTGAATCTGCATACGGTATATTCCGGCATTGTACCCACCACCCGACTGCGGCGCGATGACAACCCCGGCCGTTAAAAACGGCCCGCCGTCGCCGATATTCCATGTTGAGTGGGGCATGCTGTACAGGTCAACGTCATCACCCTTCATCACCGTCCAGCCGGCAAAATCATGGTCGGTTATTGTGGGGGGCAAGGGCTCCTCCATCCGTTCGAGATTCCTCTCCGTCATGGATTGTTCCGTGGTTTCCAGGGCCAGCGCGATGCGCCGCCGCGTGCCGAACAGATTCACGGCTATCGGCATGGAATGGCCTTTGATTCGCTCGAACAGGAGAGCAGGTCCATGCTCATCGGAAACCAGGCGGCAGAAAGCCGTAATCTGGTAATCCAGCTCAACCTCTTCCTTAATCCGGATTATCTGGTTTTCAGTTTCAAAAACATCTATCAGGGTTCGAAGGTCAGGGATCATTTGTTATGGTTAATACTCCGTTAAGGGGGACACTATGAGAGTTGGAATATCGAGTATAAAATATAATACGGATTGTGACAGGATAAGACAGTTGCGGGTGGTGACGCAATAACCGACAAACGAAAAACGTTTTTTCATACGTGATGGAGGAGATGAGTAATGAGTATAAACACAGAAGCGGCATTAAACATGGTTCGTCACTTTAACGCCTGTGACGCGGAAGGATTGTATGACCTGGTGACGGAAAACATCAAGCATACGGCCGCGGGCACCCAGTTTAATACGGACCTGGAAGGCCGTGATGAATATATGGAGTATATGCGCAATCTCCTGTCCAGCTTCCGGAAATGTGATATGCGGCCATATCATGTCTATGACGTTGCAGATGATAACGTCGTTGTTATTGAATGGGAGGCTGATTTCATCATCAAAAACGGCAAAACGTTTTCAAGCAGGGGTGTGTTGATTATGGACATTATCGATGGAAAAGTAGACTGGGTCCGTGATTACTTTGATACTGAAAAGACCAAAAGGACATTTTCCGAACCGTAATCCGGACAAGTGGCCACTGTTTATTCAGAATTTTATAACGCTGCTTCAGCGTACTCCGACAACCTTTTTCTTCATGTCCCGAAGCAGGCGACCGCCGCTTACCGGGACGGCCCTGTCGAGTTAACGTACCACGAAGCGCTGGATCAAATCTCCGTTCACAGCGCCAGGTACGCTGGTGCAGGATACGGTCCGGGTCAGCGTATAGCGCTGGTCCTGGAAAACCGGGCGGAATTTTTCCTCCATTTCCTGGCGCTGAATCGATTGGGAGTCAGTATTGTGCCTGTCAATCCTGAATTTCCCGGTGATTCAATCGCGCATATTATCTCCCACAGCGACAGCTGCCTGGTAGTAACTTTACCGGAACATAAAAAAAAACTGGAAACGGTAATAAAGTCAGTTGGCCGCGCTATAGCGGTCATGGAATCCAACCGGCCTGAACACATACCCCATGCCGGCATTGAGCCTCATTCAGGCGTGCCGGATCAATCAACTGAAGCGGCCCTGCTGTATACATCCGGAACTACCGGTCGTCCCAAAGGCTGCATACTTTCCAATGAATATTTCCTGACGATTGGAGAGTGGTACGTCAACCTTGGCGGCTATTGCGAGCTGGAAACCGGCAGGGAGCGATTGATTACCCCTTTGCCCCTGGTGCACATGAATGCGCTGTGCACTTCGACGATGGGAATGATAATGAGTGGGGGATGCGTTATCCAGCTCGATCGTTTCCACGCCGGCAGCTGGTGGGAAACGGTGCGTGCTGCAAAAGCAACGTGTGCACATTTCCTGGGGGTAATGCCGGCCATACTGTTAAACCTGCCGGATGCGCCTGCAGATGATCTCCGCAAGCAGGTTAAATTCGGGTTATGCTCCGGGACTGATCCGAAACACCATGATAAATTTGAGAAACGTTTTGGTTTTCCGTTAATCGAAGGCTGGGCGATGACCGAGACAGGTACCGTGACCGCAGTAATTGCCCAACATGAACCGAGATATATCGGCACTCGCTGCGTAGGCAAACCCTCAACAAACATGGAATACCGCCTGGTTGATGAAGGGGGACAGGATGTGGACAACGGTGAACCCGGCGAACTCCTGGTACGCGCAGCGGGGGACAATCCGCGGCGAGGATTTTTTTCCGGCTATCACAAGGACGCGCAAGAAACGGAAAAGGCATGGGCAGGGGGATGGTTCCACACAGGCGACGTGTTGAGGGTCAGCGACGCCGGCTACCTGCACTTTGTGGACCGCCGCAAGAATATCATCAGGCGCAGTGGTGAGAACATCAGCGCAGTGGAGGTAGAAGCCGTGTTGTTCCGGAATCCCATGGTGGCGAATTGCGCCGTTACGCCGGTCTATGACGAGATAAGAGGAGAAGAAGTCTGCGCCTGTATTATCCTGTGTGAGAACGTGCCCGCAAGTAAGGAAAGTGCCGAGAAGATTTTTGCGTTCTGCAAGGACCGCATGATTTACTACAAAGTACCCGGTTATTACCTGTTTTTACCGGAACTGCCGATATCTGCAACACAAAAGATACAGCGTGGCGAGGTTAAAAAGCTTGCCGCGACGCATGTGGAAACTAACGCATGCATAGATCTGCGCAGGCTCAAAACCAGAAAAAGCGCCATGTGAAATCACTTTGGCTATCTCATAATATATAATGAAAGGAAGACCCAATCGGAGGAAACCATGGCCGTCATCGACCTGACCCTGCCCATCAATCGCCACATGCGGGGTATCCCGGACCTGCGCGAGTATGAGGAAAACCCCACCCGCTGTGTCGTTTTGTCCTGCATGGGGGACGTGCAGAAGGCATACCTGGAAAGCCGCGACATCGAACTGGACGAAAACCTCGAGTTCACCCCGCACATGCTGTCCCGCCTGGAGATCCTCACCCATATCGGCACCCATATCGACGCGCCCTGCCATTTCCTCGAGGCCGGCGGCTGGACTGTGGAGCAGATCCCCCTGGATCGCACCATCGGCAAAGGCGTGGTAGTGCCCCTGACCCACCTGCAGGGACGGGAGCGCATCACTGCCGACGAGATCATCGATACCGGTGTGGAGCTCGATGACGGCGTCATTCCCGTCCTGTATACCGGCTGGACCGAACGGGCCTGGGGCGCCGACGAATTCTGGGGCGAAGCCATATTCATGGACACCACGGCGGCAGAATACATCGTGGAAAAAGGCTGCAAGGCAGTGGCCCTGGACTGCTTCCCCGAAGCGCCGTTCTGGCTCGGTATCGAGGCGGATCAGCCGCCCGGACGCAACCACAAGACCCTGCTGGGCAACAAGACCATCATCATCCAGTTGCTCACCAATATCGGCAGGCTGGACGGCAGGGAATTCACCCTGTACGGCATCCCCCTGCCCCTGGACGGCATGGACGGCTCCCCAGCCAGGGTATTCGCCATTACCGAGTAAAAACAGTGGCTGAACGTTCTTTCGCAAAGGAAGTACAGATGCTCCGTCTAGGAGAAGGTGATGAACTCCATGGCGAGGGCATCCTCGCGGTCACCAAGGCCCTGCTGCAATCAGGCGTATCCTATATCGGCGGCTACCAGGGATCCCCCATCAGCCATTTAATCGACGTTTTTTCCGACGCCAGGGAGATACTGGAAGAACTGGGCGTACACTTTGAGCAGTCTGCGAGCGAAGCGGCTGCGGCCTCCATGCTGGCCGCGTCCATCAATTATCCGCTGCGCGGCGCAGTGGCCTGGAAATCCACTGTCGGCACCAACGTGGCTTCGGACGCCCTGGCCAACGTAGCCTCCGCCGGCGTCAAGGGCGGCGCGCTCATCATTGTGGGCGAGGACTACGGCGAAGGCTCTTCCATCATGCAGGAGCGTTCCCATGCCTTTGCCATGAAATCCCAGATGTGGCTGCTCGATCCGAGGCCCAACCTGAATGACATCGCAGGGATGGTGGAGAAGGGTTTTGAACTTTCCGAGGCGTCAGCCACGCCCGTTATGCTGCAACTGCGGGTGCGGGCCTGCCACGTGCACGGCGTTTTGAATACCAGGGACAACAAACGTCCTGCTTTTGCCGTCGCCGACGCCCTGGATGCCCCGACCGGGGACCCGGATCGCATCATCCTTCCTCCTTTTAACTACCAGCATGAGGTGGAGAAAACCGAACAACGCTGGCCCGCCGCGGTGAAATACATAGAGGAGAATGGATTGAACGATGTGATAGAGGGTCGTTTTGATGATATCGGCGTTATCGTTCCCGGCGGCCTCTACAATACCCTGAACCGGGCCATGGAGCATGCAGGCTGCTCCGACGTTTTCGGCAACACTACTATTCCCATGTATGTCATGAATGTGGCCTACCCGGTGGTTGATGAGGAGGTGGTGCGTTTCTGCCGGGACAAGAAAGCGGTGCTCATGGTTGAGGAGGGTCAGCCGGACTATCTGGAACAAAACATCAATACCATCCTGCGCCGCAACGATGTTCAGACCCGGGTCCACGGTAAAGACGTTTTTTCCATGGCAGGGGAATACACCTGTCAGCTGATGGAAGCGGGGCTGCGTAAATTTCTGGCACAGTGGGAACCGGGAGCGGTCACTGTCCCGCCGCTGGAAAAGACCAACGGCGCAGGCCGGGAACAATTGGCGCAACTGGTGCCGCAGCGTCCGTCCGGCCTGTGTACCGGTTGCCCGGAACGGCCGTTCTTCTCCGCCGTCAAGCTATTGGAAAAGGAATTCGGCAAACTGCAGGTGAGCATGGACATCGGTTGCCATTCCTTCGCCACGGTCGCCCCCTTCAACATCGGCAATACCATCACCGGCTACGGCCTGGGTCCGTCCAGCGCCTCAGCCCTCATGATACCCCACAAAAAACGCGCCATGAGCATCATGGGTGATGGCGGTTTCTGGCACAATGGTCTTGCTACCGGGATCGGCAACGCAGTGGAAAATGAGCATGACGGCATCATTGTCGTGGTCGACAACGGTTATTCCGCGGCTACAGGCGGCCAGTGGATCCCCTCATCCAGGGCGGATGCCGACAAGCGCCAGTACCGGGTGTCCATCGTCGATGCGCTCAAGGGCGCGGGCGTGAAATGGATCAGGAAAGTTCACACCTATAATATCCAGGAATCCCTGCATGCCCTCAGGGAGGCTATGACCACCCGTGCGAAAGGTCCCAAACTCATCGTCGCGGAAGGGGAATGCCAGCTTAACCGGCAGCGGAGGATCAAACCGCAGGTAAGGAACCTGCTCAAGCAAAAGAAACGTTACGTGCGGGAGCGTTTCGGCATTGATGAAGACACCTGTACCGGCGATCGTTCCTGCATCAGGCTGTCCGGGTGCCCGTCCCTGACAATAAAGGACAACCCCGACCCCCTGAGAAAAGATCCGGTGGCCACCGTTGTCAACAGCTGTGTCGGTTGCGGCGTGTGCGGCGAGGTGGCCCATGCCGCGGTCCTGTGCCCGTCGTTTTACAAGGCAGATATCGTCTATAACCCCAACCTTGCCGACAAGGCGCTGGCGGCCTTTCGTTCATTTGTCATCGGCGCACTCCAGGCATGGTCGGATCAGCGCCGCCGCAAGCGATGCGCCGGTACGGTTGTCCCGGCAACGGAGGAACAGGCGAAATCTTCCTCATCCCGGCAGGCGCTTGCCGGGGACGAGGCGCCGGCCGGGGACGGACTTACCGGGGACGGACTTACCGGGGACGGACTTAAGTCCGTCCCCATTAAGAGTCGTTTTCCGGCCGGAGGACAAACCGAACCCATCAAGGTTGCGATCCTGGCCATGGGCGGGCAGGGCGGAGGCGTGCTCAGCAACTGGCTGATACAGGCGGCCGAGCGTTCCGGTTACCTGGCGCAGTCCACCTCCGTACCCGGCGTTGCCCAGCGCACCGGCGCGACAGTCTACTACCTGGAGTTCTTCCCGCGGGACGCAGTCGGGGATGATCCGGCCGTGCTGGCGCTGATGCCGGTACCCGGGCGCGTGGACGTGGTCATCGCCGGTGAATTGATCGAGGGCGGACGCGCCGTATTGCGGGGCTTGATCACGCCGGACCGTACTACCGCACTGGTGTCCACCCACCGGGACTATGCCATCGGGGAGAAAACCGCGCTGGGAGACGGCAGGGCGAACACTGAAAAAATCGCCGGCGCCGTGATAGATAACGCAAGGCATTACATCGGTTTCGACATGGATGCGCTTGCCGGGCAGACCGGCAGCGTCATCAGTTCGGTGTTGCTGGGCGCGGCCGCCGGTTCCGGCGCCCTGCCGTTCAACAGGGAGACTTTCACCGGGATAATCGAGGAAGGCGGCGTTGCCGTGGAGGCCAACCTGAAAGGATTCAACGCCGGTTACGAGCATGCGCAAAAACAACACCGGGAACCGGATCAGCCGGCGGCCGCAGACGTTACTGCGCCTCCGCTTGACGGAGCAGCACAAGCGCTGCCGGACCGCATCGAAGCGGAGTTCCCGGGGCAAACCCATGAGGTCATCCGGGCGGCCATGGCGAAACTCGCAGATTACCAGGATAGCGGCTACGCAGAGGAGTACCTGCGCAGGTTAAAACCGGTATTGCAGGCAGACAGCGCGCACAAGGACTACCGGCTTACCGTAGAGACTGCGCGTTACCTGGCCCTGTGGATGACCTATGAAGACGCCATCCGGGTAGCGGACCTGAAAATCCGCTCCAGCCGATTTGCCCGGGTCAGAAAAGAGGTACAGGCCCGGCAGGGACAGGTCGTGACCTGCCAGGAATTCATGCACCCCAGGGTACAGGAGATCTGCGACATCATGCATGCCTGGAAAGGTTCCCTGTTCCTGAATACCCCGTTATTGAGGAGTTTCATCGGCCTGTTCTGCAGGCGCGGCCGGAAGATCAATACCACCAGCGTGTCCGGTTTCCTGTTGCTCTACCTGGTTGCCGGCCTGCGGTTCACGCGCCGGTCCACCTTGCGCTTTAAAAAGGAAACGGCCGCCATGGAGAACTGGCTGGCCACAGTGCTGGACTGCGCCGCCGGGGATTACGAACTCGCCGTGGAAATAGCCGAATGCCAGCGCCTGGTAAAGGGTTACGGTGACACCCACGAAAGGGGCAAGGCCGGTTTTGACCGTATTATGGGCACGCTGGAAACCCTGCGCAACCAGCCCGATGCAGCGTCGAGGGTCAGGGAATTACGGGATGCAGCCTTGGCGGACGAGCGGGGCGAGACACTTGATGCTTCCCTGAAGAAAGTTGCATGAAACTGGATATGGAAGCGGGATGAGGCAACGTATAATATTTTTATAGGTCACTTTTTTGACAAGCGCGGTGGCACGAAATACCAGGCCAGGATCACCAGCGCGCCGAATGCAGTGTAAATCAGGGTAAATACCCAGGCTTCCGCCTGGTAGAAGATCAGGCTATGCAGCCAGTGCTGGATGAACGAACCTGCATAGGGAACGTCACCTGCTCTCTCCCTCAGATTGTTTTCCCAGATCGTCAACGGGCAGATCACGTTCAGCCAGGACTGTGCGACCACGATGCCTATTGCGCCGAGATGGATGAAGCGGAACCAGGGATTCCGGACCCAGCACCACCGCCAGGCAAAACCGGCAATAATGAATACCAATCCGAATACCACGAAGGCGATAAACAGGGTGTGGATGATCAGCAAGCCGTCTGCGGCAAGCAATAACCAGGTCGGGGACAGCGTCACCTTACCAGTTGTTACGTATCTCCCGCAGTTTCAGGAAGACCGTTTTCTCGTCGGGGTCGGCAGGCAGATCGGGGAAATCCTCGCGCAGTTTTTCTATGACTTCCGGGTTTCTCAAGCGGAAGAAGGTGTTGACGGCTTTTTCCAGGCCGATGGTCGTGACCAGGGCGTCATCAGGGTCCTGGTCGACCAGGTCATCCCTTAACGACACGGCTTCGGTATTGCCGGGTTCCCTGCTCAGGGTGAATTGCAGGTTATTGATGATGTAGTCGTGGCCGGGATAGACCAGGGTGTCGTCCGGCAAGGTCGCCAGCTGGCTGGAAAAAGTCAGGTACAACTCGTTGGGATGACCGCCATGGTGGCAGTTTCCCGCCCCCGCGTTAAACAAGGTATCCCCGCAGAACAGGGCTTGCTGGTCCGTGTGGGAAAGCAGGCAGATGTGGCTCATGGTGTGTCCGGGCGTATCCAGCGCCTCGAGTTCCACGGTACTCCCGACTTTTATTACATCACCCGCAGATAACGGCCTGTCTATACCGACGATCCTGTCCCTGGCGTTCTTGTGGGCGAGCAACTCCGCACCCGTCGCGTCTATCATTGCGGCATTGCCGCCGATATGGTCGTGGTGTTCATGGGTGTTCAGCACCTGGGTGATATCCCAGCCCTGGTCCTGCGCGCGCTGCAGGCACTTTTCGTGGTCAAGGGGATCTATGGCCAGCGCCTCACCGGTATCGGGGCAGGCGATGAGATAATTGAAATTACGCCAGTCGTTGCCTGTCCATATCTGTTCGACAATCATTACGGTACCCGTTGAAATCGCCAGTATTCGTGTGCGCCCCTACCAGTTTAACCCATATTGATCGGTGGTATTCAAATTTCTTGCGGCAGGCGCCTGACGGCTGTTTGAACTCCTGGTAAATCGGATGGTGATTTAATCGGCAATCTGCACTATAACGGTGTAAAGACGGGGAATTGATTAACCGAAATGACAAAATGTGCACAGCCGGCAAGCGTCAACCGGCCGAAACCAGGCAGCCGGGGGTGTGCCCCGGGGGCTGCCGGACTTGCGGGCACTCACCGTGACGCGCCGAAGGCTGAAGCGCTTCCGGCGGCCCTGGAACAGGTTGCGCAGGGGATCACGGGCAGGCGGCCGTCTGCCGGGTTAATGGATGCCGTCAACACCGGCCAGGGTGCGCTGGGTAACCGCCGCTTCATGCGGTTTGTCGGGGGCGCGCAGCAACAGACCCGCGCCCCCGGTGCGGACAGCGGGGATGAGCCGTTGCAGATGATGTGGCCCAACCTGGGCAGGCGGGCGTTGACTCCGTTGACGGGCGCATCCGTGTTCAGACCGGGCGGCGCGTTACGAACACGGCCGGGACCCGTAGCCGGCCTGCCGCTCAATCCCCGGCGCAATGTCTGGGACAGGGATATCGTATTCGGCGCGGAACACAGGGATACCCAGGACCTGGCGATAAAACTGGAGGCGTCAACCAATGCCGCTATCGCCAGGCAGAGGTTCAGGCATTTTAACAAGCCGGTCCCTCCCGGATTCGGCGATACATTTTTATGGAGTGAAAGGGTTTTTAACTTTGCCGATCGTAACAAGTTAAACAGAAGAGACCTGCCCTACATGGCCTATGCCCGTGAAGCGATTACAACGGCCCTGGCCCGCGGCGGCAGTATCAACTGGGCGCTCGGCCACCTTGATTTCGACAAGGTGTTTGCCGAACTGTTCAGGGTGGAAACGGAATACGGTGCGGACCCGGTCAGGTATATGGCAGAGGTATCTTTTCCTGATTTGGTGGACAAGCGCGGAAAGTTCATCGATGCCCGGACCGGCGAAGAAGTAGTTGAACCCCAGGTGCATCTGAGTAATCCCTCGGAAGATGTACTGCAGGAACTGGAAAAGTTCGCTGAGCGTGTGAAAAATGGGGAGATAATCGACGTTACGCCGTTCCAGCCGCACATAACCACCACCGAGATCATCGGTTTCCTCATGGGGGACGAGAGGAAATACCTGGAAAAAACCTCGTTTTTCGATGCGCGTCACCGGGAAGCGGAGCGGGCGGAATTTGTATCGGCCTTTTCCGGCGTCCTGGACCGGCTGCGGGCCAGAAGGCCGGAGATCGGTCCGGATAACGAATACAGACTGGAAGCGCCGGTCTACCGGCCTCTGGACGTGTATACCGGCTTCCCATGCGGACAGTGTAGTGCGGTTTTCAGGGTCGGGTGGGAACTGGAAGAGCACTGGAAATCCTTTCCGGATCACAGACCCTGACCTTATGCAATGCCTCCTTGACCCTGGTGTGGCTCAGTCAACATTCACAGGTTAACCCTATGAGGCAGAATTTATACGCGGACAGGCCGGCCATGCCGTCACAGCCGGATTTGACAACCGATGAAATTGAAGCCCGAACGGACGGGGGGATTGGTGCGCATGGACACGCGGCCCGTACCGGCAGTATCCCCGGGCCGGACGGCATGCCGGCCGCCATGCATACCGTTGCAATGGGGATAACCGGTGGACAGGGTCCGCTCCAGTTCCAAACCGCGGTGGATGCTGCCCGGGTGCAACTCGGCAACCGGGCATTCATGAACCAGGTCGACCGGCTATACAGCAAGGACGCCCGTCAAGCTGCCGGGGACGGTTTGTATGACATTCCCCGGACTTACCCCTTCCTGGACCGGATGGCCGGGAGGCCGGCGAAGGTCAGCTCCGGTGCGGACCGCGGCAATGAGCCGCTGCAGATGATGTGGCGCAACCCCGGCAGGCGGGTATTGCCTGGATTGATGCATAGATCCGCCTTGAACCGGGACCGGGCGTCACGAGTACAACCGGCAGGACGGCGGGACCTGTCAGTCAGCCCCCGGCGCCGGGATTGGAACAGGGATATTTTGTTCGGTGCGGCTTTTCCCACTACGTTGGAACTGGCAATAAAACTGGAAGCAGCAACGGATTCCTCCGTGCCTAGATCTGTTTTTAAACAGCTGGGCAGGGTCGCACCGCATAATTTCCCCGTGAGCAATTTGTGGGACAAGCCTGCATTTGACTTTGCCGACCGCGAACAGTTAACGAGGAGGGACCTGCCCTATATGGCCTATGTCCGCGAGGCAATAGCGACGGCCATGGAACGCGGGGGTAATATCCACTGGGCGCTGGGGAGGCTTCGATTTGAAAATATATTTTCTGATCTGTTCAGGGTCCGGATGGAACACGGCCAGGACCCGGTCAAGTATATGGCCGAGGTTTCTTATCCCGGCCTGATGGATAAACACGGGGTGTATATCGATGCGGAAACGGGACAACCGGTGGCAGTGCCGCCACTGAATCTCCAGGGAGGGGATACGTCTGAACTGGAGAAATTCCAGGAATTTCAGCGACGCGTAGAACAAGGCAGGATCAAATCCGTTACGCCGTTTCAACCACTGATTACAACCGTTGAAATAATCGGTTTCCTGATGGGAGACGAGAGGAAATATCTTGACAGGACCTCATTTTTCGATGCGCGCCACCGGCAAGCGGATCGAGAGAAATTTCTTGCGGAGTTTTCCGGTGTTCACGAGCAACTGCGGAGCAGGCAGGCTGAAATCGGTGCGGAGAATAATTTTATGCTGGAACCGCAGGTCTACCGGCCGCTGGGCCTGTATTCGGGATACCCGTGCGGGCAGTGTGGCAAGGTTTTCAGGGTTGAATGGGAACTGGAGAACCACTGGAAAGCTTTTCCGGGCCACAGACCTTGATCGTGCTTCGCAGACCCTCCCTATACGCACGAAACTATTGAAACGTAATTCCTGTTATCAACTAATGCTCATATGGAGAGACTGCTCCCGGCCGTATGATCGGTTCATGCTTGCGGCAGGAAAATCGTTGCCGGGGTTTCCAGGTAAGATTTCAGCGCCTGGATCGCCCGGGCGGCGTCATAACCGTCAACGACACGATGATCGAATGAGGAAGATACGTTCATCATCAGGCGGGTAGCGGCTGCGCCGTCTTTGAGTACCTGGCGCTGTTGTGCCCGGTTGATGCCGATGATGGCGACTTCGGGGTAATTGATGATCGGGGTGGATACGATACCGCCCAGGACGCCCAGGCTGGTGATGGTGACGGTCGAACCGGTCAGGTCCTCCCGGGTTGCGTTGCCGTTCCTCGCCTTTTCCGCGGCCTCGCGCAGTGCCCGGGCGCATTGCCGCAGGTCCAGGGTTTCCGCATGCCGGATAACGGGCACCACCAGCCCGCCGTCGGTCTGCACCGCAATACCGATGTGGACCGGGTCGAACTGCCTGATCACCTGGCGTTCATCGTCAAAGTGCGCGTTGCATTGTGGGAATGTTTTCACTACCTTCACCAGTGCCTGCATGAAGAACGGCAGGTACGTCAGTTCCGGCTGGTGTTGCCGGCGCAGTCGATCCAGTTCGGTCACGTCGACCTCCTCGACGTAGCTGAAATGCGGAATGCGGCGCGCACTCAATGCCATCTGTTCGGCTGTTTTGCGGCGCAGTCCCTGCAGCCTGATTTCGCGCACGCCGGTGGCGCCGGGTCCGGCGTCTTGTCCGGACGGTCCTCCGGACCGGTCAAGGATAGTGACGATATCGGCGCGGGTTATGCGTCCGTTTGAACCGGTGCCGTGCACCCGGCTTAAGTCGATTTTGTTTTCCCTGGCCAGGCGGCGGATGGCGGGAGACGTCTGCGGCCTGCCGGGGGCAGGCGCGGGTGCTGACAGTTCACTTTTTTCTCCGTCATGCCGGGCAGGTTGTTCCCCGTTCGCGGCAAACACTGCCAGTTCGGCGCCCACCGCTATGATGTCTCCCGGTTCACCGGCAACGGCAACAAGCCTGCCGCTGACCGGGGCGGTAATCTCGATCGTTGCCTTGTCCGTCAGCATATCGACCAGGGGCTGATCCGCACTGACGAAATCGCCGACCCCGGCGCGCCAGGCGACGATCTCCGACTCGACGGTACCCTCACCCAGGTCCGGTAATTTAAACGAATAAGGATTCACGTTCATACCCCTGATGCCCGTTCCAATGCCTCACTCACCCGGGCCTGCCCCGGGAAGTAAGCCCATTCCTGGGCGTGAGGGTAGGGCGTATCCCAGCCCGTGACCCGTTCGATGGGCGCTTCCAGGTTCCAGAAACAATGCTCCTGGACCTGGGCCGACAGTTCCGCGCCGTAGCCGCAGTGGCGCGTCGCCTCGTGTACGATCACGCAACGGCCGGTGCGGCACACCGAGGTGCAGATGGTATCGATATCCAGCGGCATCAGGCTGCGCACGTCAATGATCTCGGCGTCGATATTCGACTGTTCCGATGCCGCCAGCGCCACGTGCACCATGGTGCCGTAGGCGAGGACGGTTACCTCAGCGCCGGTCCGGACGATTTCAGCCTTGCCCAGCGGCACCCGGTAGTGTCCGGCCGGGACCCGCCCCATTTCATGGTTGTCCCAATTTGCCGCGGGTTTGTCCGGATCGCCGTCGAAGGGACCGTTGTAGAGGCGTTTCGGCTCAAAGAAGATGACCGGGTCGTCATCTTCTATGGCGCTGATCAGCAGGCCTTTTGCGTCGTAGGGATTCGACGGCATCACCGTCTTCAGGCCGCACACATGAGCGAACAGGGCCTCCGGTGTCTGCGAGTGGGTCTGACCGCCGCGGATGCCGCCGCCGCAGGGGGTGCGGATGGTAACCGGCGACCAGAACTGCCCCGCGCTGCGGTAACGCAACCGGGCCAGTTCGCTGGCAATCTGGTCGAACGCCGGATAGATGTAGTCGGCAAACTGGATCTCGACCACCGGCCGCAGGCCGTTGACGCCCATGCCGATGGCCGTCGCCACGATGCCTCCTTCGGCAATCGGGGTATCAAACACGCGCTCATCGCCGTACTTCTGCTGTAATCCCTCGGTGCAGCGGAACACGCCCCCGAAGTAGCCGACGTCCTCACCGAATATGACCACGCCGGGGTCTTGCTCCAGCATGACGTCCATGGCGGAATTCAGGGCCTGGATCATGGACATTGTGCGTGTTCCCTGCTTGCTGCATGCAGGCGCGTGCGCCGCTTCCGGCGCCGTGCGCTGTACGTTTCTGCTGTCCTGCAGGTCTATAACCGCACTCATCCCGGTCCTTCCAACTGCCGGCGCTGCTCTACAAGATGGGGCGGCATGTCCTTGTAGACATGTTCGAACATGGCGCAGGCAGGCGGGCGCGGGCCCTCGTCCAGCGTTCCCAATGTAATGGCTTCCTCCCAGGCGCAACTTACTGATTCTTCCAGTTCCGCCAGCATCTGTTCGTACCTCGCTTCGGACCATTCCCCCAGGGCTGTTAAATGTTGTTTCAGGCGCTCGATGGGATCGCCCAGGGGCCAGTGTTTCCACTCGTCGGCCGGGCGGTATTTTGCCGGGTCATCGCTGGTGGAATGAGCCGCGGCCCGGTAGGTATACAGTTCTACCAGGGTGGGGCCGCCCCCTGCCCGTGCGCGCTTTGCCGCCCAGCGGGTAGCCGCATAGGCGGCGAGAAAATCATTCCCGTCCACGCGCAGGCCGGGTATGCCGTAGCCGATGCCGCGCGCCGCGAACGGATTCCGGTCGCCGCCGGCAACGTTTTGATATGTGGAAATTGCCCATTGGTTGTTGACCACGTTCAGGATCACCGGTGCGCGATAGACGGTGCTGAAGGTGAGCGCATAGTGAAAATCCGCTTCGGCGCTGGTTCCTTCGCCGATCCAGGCTGCCGCGATATCTTCGGTTTTCCTGTATGCAGCCGCCATGGCCCAGCCCACAGCCTGGGAAAACTGGGTACCGAGGTTGCCGGAAATAGTGAAAAACTTATGTACATCCGAACTGTACATAACGGGCAACTGACGGCCCTGAAGCTTGTCTCCTGCATTTGACAGGCATTGGCACATCATGTCCGTCAGGGGATAGCCCCTGGTGATCAACAGTCCCTGTTGCCGGTAAGTGGGGAACAGCATGTCGCCATCGTTCAGGGCCATGCACTGGGCAACCGATACGGCCTCTTCCCCGGTGCACTTCAGGTAGAACGACATCTTGCCCTGGCGCTGCATCCGGAACATGCGCTCATCATAGAGGCGCGTGAGCATCATGTTGCGCAATCCCTCACGCAATACGTCTGCCGGCAGTTCCGGATTCCACGGCCCCACGGCCTCGTGGCTGTCATCCAGGACGCGAATCATGCTGTAGGACAGTTGTTCGGTCGTATTGGCCGGCGCCAGTTCGTCCGGACGGGGAAGTTCACCGGCCCGGGGCAGGGTTATGGCGCTGAAATCCGGCTCGTCGCCCGGGCGGTAAGGTGCTGAAGGGATATGTAATCTGCTTGCCATATCGATCAATGGAACTGGTTGAATACAGTTTAGACAGAAATACGGGGATATTTATTGCTTTTTTTACAAGAATCCCGAATAATTCACAAATATATACTAAAAAATCATTTAAATTAGGTAAATATGACCCTGAATATTGATAAATTTGATAAGAAAATCCTGACTATCCTGCAACAGGACTCCGCTTTGACGGTCAGCGAACTGGCTGCGAAAATCGGCTTGTCCACGTCACCGTGCTGGCGCCGTCTCAAGCGCCTGGAGGATGCCGGGGTGGTAAAAAAACGCGTGGCGATCCTGGATCACAACCAGCTGGGCCTGGACGTGATAGTGTTTGCGGAAGTCAAGCTCGAGGCGCATGGCCGTGATGCGTTGCCGAATTTTCAAAACGCGGTGGAAAAACTCCCGGAAGTGCTCGAATGTTACACGGTACTGGGGGAGATGGACTTCCTGCTGAAAGTCGTGGCCACCGACATCCATGCCTACGAGCGCTTCCTGCATCACCTGCTGTCCCTGCCGGCCGTGCGCGAAGTGAATTCCAAAATGGTGGTGTCCGAAATCAAGTGCACCAACGAACTGCCCCTGAATTAATTTCAGGGGTTCCCAGGTAATGTCGGTATCGTGTTGCGCAGATCATGAATTTCCTGACCGCCTGTCATATCCAGCCCGGGTTGGTATAATCCGGGAACATGGAACATCAATTCTGGCACGAGAGATGGGAGATAGGTGACCTTGGCTTTCACCAGGAAGACTACAACCCGCCGTTGCTCAGGCACTGGCACAGTCTCGGCGTACCTGCCGGCAGCAGGGTGTTTGTCCCTCTTTGCGGCAAATCAAAAGACATGCTGTGGCTGGCGCAACAGGGTTACGAGGTAGTGGGGGTCGAGTTGAGTGAAGTCGCGGTCAAGTCATTTTTCGTTGAACATGAACTGGATGCCGTGCAAGACAAAACGGGACCGTTCAGCCGCTACCGGTCGGGCCGTATTCACATTTTATGCGGCGATTTCTTTTCATTGACTCCCGCATTGCTGCACGACGTGGTTGCGGTTTTTGATCGCGCCTCTTTGATCGCGTTACCCGCGGCAATGCGTCTCCGGTACGTGGACAAGCTGAAATCCCTGCTGCAACCCGCCGTCAAGACCCTGCTGCTTACCCTGGGACATGAAGAAGACCTGTTCAGTCCGCCGCCCCATCCGGTCTACGACGATGAAGTCATGACCCTGTACCGACCGTGGTGTGAGGTGGAATTCCTGGAGACGACCGAAACGGTGGTAAAAGGCCATACCTGTCCCCAATCCGCGTATTTGCTGCGGGCAGCGAATTAGAACCCCGCTCCTGACTGCCCGGGTGACATCAATGACAGATACTCATACAAAAGAATCCCGCACCGTCCGCACCATGTGCCCCATGAACTGCCATCCCACGCTGTGCGGGATGCTGGCCACCGTCGAGGGTGATCGGCTGGTCGGCGTAAAAGGCGACAAGGAGAATCCCGACAGCCGGGGCTTCCTCTGCGTGCGCGGCCAGGCGGCCGGCGAGATCATTGATAACCCCCGGCGTCTGTTGTATCCCATGGTGCGCGAGACGCGCGGCAGTGACGGCTGGCGCAGGGTGAACTGGGACGAGGCGCTGGACCGTATCGCCGCCGGTTTCCGGGCTGCCGGACGGGAAGCCGTGGGTCTTTGGCCCGGACACGGCGCGCTGACCAACGACTTCGGCACGTTCGTCCACGCCGAACTGGCGCTGAGGTTCGGCAACATGTACGGCTGCCAGTGGTGGGACCCCTGCATGATCTGCTGGGGACTGGGCGGCTTCGGCCTGGGTCTGACCGGGAACCTGGAGGCCAACACCAAGGAAGACATGGGGAAGCATTCGGACCTGATCATCCTCTGGGGCGCCAACATCGCCAGCCAGCCGAATACGGGCAGGCACATTACTGCGGCAAAACGGCGCGGCGCCCGGGTGGTTGTGATCGACGTGCGCGTGACTGAAGCATGCCGCCTGGCGGATCAATATTTCATCATCAAGCCCGGGACGGATGCGGCGCTGGCGCTGGCGATGATGCACGTAATCATTACGGGAGACCTTCACGACACGGAATTCATTCGGGGCCATACGATCGGCTTTGCACAATTAAGCGAGCATATTCAGGAACTTACCCCGGAATGGGCGGAACAGATCAGCGGTATCGATGCGGGCCTTATCCGTGAATTCGCGCACGCTTACGCCGCCACCGAACGCGCCATGATCCTGCTGGGGGGCAGTTCCATGTACAAGGACCGGCACGGCTGGCAGGCAAGCCGCGCCATATCCTGCCTGCCGCCCCTCACGGGTAAATCGGGGAAACCCGGCGCCGGCCTGGGTCCGAGGCATGCCGCGCAGTCCCACGGTTTTGCCACGCAACACATCCTGAATTTCGAGGCGCGCCCGCCGGGGGATTACATCCCCAACCAGATGTCGACCATTCTCGATGCCCTGGTCGCGGGCCGCGTGCGCGCCTTCCTGATGCTGGGCACCAACATGTTGTCGTCCTACGCCGATGCGCAACGCATGGAACAGGGACTGGCGCAGACGGACCTGATTGTCTGCCATGACCTGTTCATGAATGACATGGCCAGGCGCTACGCGGATATCATGTTGCCGGCCACTGCCTGGCTGGAAGACACAGGTGTTAAAGGCACTCACACGCACCTGTACCTGATGGACCAGGCCCTGCCGCCGGCCGGCGAGGCCCGTTCCATGACCGCCCTGCTCAGGGACCTGGCGCAGCGGCTGGAGATCGACGATTTTTATCCCTGGGAGTCCGAGCACGGACACATAGACGCGGTGCTGGATCACCCGTGCACCGGCCATGCCACCGTTGCTTCCCTGCGCCAACAGGGGGGTATCGGCGAGTTGAACATATCCCACGTTGCGCACATCGACCACCGCTACGCAACGCCGTCGGGCAAGATCGAGTTTTATTCCGAACGGGCGGCTGAACACGGGTTGCCGGCGCTGCCGGATTACCAGGCCCGTCCCGCCTCAGACTTCCCGCTGGAACTGCGCAACGGCAGGATGCTGACCCATTTTCACGCGTTCTACGACCATGGGCGCGCGTTGCCTTCCATTGACCGGTTGGAGGAAGGCCCGACCTTATGGATATCGAACAAGGATGCAGCGGTGCGCGGACTGAAAGACGGTATGCCGATCAGGCTTCACAACGAGCGTGGTGAATGCAATGCGCTGGCCAGGGTGACCGACGACGTGCCGCCGGGCACCGTATACATGCACGACGGCTGGCCCGGTTTCAATAACCTCAGTTCCGGTGAAAACTGCATCCCTGACAGCGCCGTCAACATGTTTCCTTTCAGTACCGGACAGGCCGCCTATGATGCCCGGGTGGAGGTGTCACCCAGATAGCGCCGCCTGTTGCAGGCAGCGCTGCCGGACCGTCCCGCGAGGCAACGGCAATACCTTCCCCGGTACCTATGACGCCCTGCAGCGTTACCGGTTTGCCGGGATAAGCTGCGAAGTGTAAAACCTATTCGCGCCAGTAATTATTCGCTGCGGCTATGGTGGCGAATTCGATGGCGATGACTTCTGCCGCTTCAATCAGGATAGCGCCATCTCTGGAGTAGACCGCGCGGACTTCTTTTTTTACAGCAGAGTCCTTTTGCATCTCGCCGATTGATTTTCTGGCCAGCTTGATGGCCAGTTGGCGCCCTTCATAGGGCGTAGCCGTGATCAGGCTGCCCACGTAATCTTCACCCGCAGCGGCGTATCCGGGCAGTAAGACAAACAGCAGTAATAACAGGATGGGAATTTTCTTGACCATTATCGTATCTCCTGGCAGTTGATAAAAAGGTGCGGCAGTATAGCACACAAGGGCTGCGGACCCGTCATTCCCGCTTTTGCAGAAACGACGCCTGGAGCTACGTAGTAAGCACGTCAGGCAATATACGGCATTACCTTTTCGGCCAGGGTGTTGATGACCGCATCCGGGTGTTTCGTGGCAATCGGCAGGACAAAATTCTCGACGCCCAGGTCCGTCAGTTCCCTTAGCCTCGGAATCACCTCGTCCGGTGTACCCGTTATTGCCACTGCATCGAGGATGCGGTCGGTTATCAGTCCGGTATGTTCCGCGTCCATACTGCCGTGTTGCTGGTAATCGTATTTCTCCTTCATGGTTTTCAGGTCCTGCCAGAGGCCGGCCGGCATGTCTTCCTGTGGGATGGCGTCATGGATTGTGCCTGCCGCCACCGACGCATAACCGCGCGCCTCGGCGCGCACCTGCTCTCGATCTTCCGACACGGCAAAGGCCAGGCGTTGGTACAGCTTGATCTCGGACAGGTCGCGACCGGCCTGTTCGGCGCCGATGCCGATGTTCTTTTTTGCATAGCGCACCAGGTCCGGGTCGGCCCCTACCTGGAACAGTACGCCGTCGGCGATACGGCCGGCCAGTTGCAGGGATTTCGGACCGGTGCAGGCAGTGACTACCGGCACCCTGCGCGGCGGCCAGCTTACCTTGATGTGCCGGCCGTCAAAATCAACCTCATCTCCCGCCATCAGGCGTCTGAGCACACCGATGATATATTCCATGCGCCTGAGTTTGGCGGGTTTCTCCCCGATCGTATGGACCGCGCTGTCCCCGACCCCTATTCCCAGTACCGCGCGGCCGTTGGAATATTCATCCAAGGAGGCATAACTGTGGGCCAGCACCGCGGGATGCCGTGTGATCACGTTGGTGACGCCGGTCGCCAGTTCCATGCGGCTGGTGCGGTCCGCGAACAATGTCAGGGCCATAAATGCATCGCGGAATACCGACTGGGAGTCCGCCACCCAGACCCCGCCGAAGCCCAGGGACTCGGCGCGGGCGACCCAGTCGACAAAATCCGCCAGGGGCCGGTTGGGCAGGATGCCTATATGAAATGATACGGCCATGATTGCCTGCAAAGTAAATTCAGGACATCCATAAATTGTTAATTCAGGACACCCATAAATTGTAATCAGTTAGTAATTTATGGTTGTCCCAAATTAGGCTTTTAATATCATCGGGATTCGATGGTGACGCCTTTCCGGGGTCCGCCGGCAAAGCGTTCGAACATGGACATGGGCGAGTTATGGGAGTTCTCGATGATGATGTCCTTCCCGTGCAGGGCATCCTGCAGGGCCGCGCACAGGGAGTGCAGCGGCGCGCCGCCGCCTTCGCCCATGCCCTTGGCGCCGTTGAACGTAAAAGGCGAGGGGGATTGCCGGTTGGAACATTTCAGTTCCGGCATGGTGCTGATGGTCTGGGGCGCATAATCGGTAAATGAGCCGGAGATGGCGTTGCCGTTCGCATCGTAGGAAAGGTCTTCCACCAGCGCTGCGCCGATGCCGTGGGCCGCGGCGCCATGCACCTGGCCTTCCACGATCATGGGATTGACGACCTTGCCGCAGTCATCGACGATGGCGTAATCCAGTATTTTTGTCTGATAGGTGTCCGGGTCGACTTCGACCACGGAGATATGCAGTTGCAACGCGTAGGTGAGGGTCAGGTTTCCGAACTTTTTCTCCACGTCAGGCACCTTGAACGGCGGCATGTAGACGTGGCGGGCGTTCAGCGACAGGTCGCGCAATTCGTCCGGCAGGCTGGCGCTGTTCGAGTTGATGAAGTTGGCCAGCATCCAGTAGTTGAGCGCCCGGTCCGTGCCTTTCACGCCGACCTGCGGCCCCATGTCGCCGACGCCGTATTCCAAGTCGTCCTCCGCCGCTTCCAGGGCGAAACAGGCCAGTTTCGCCATTTCCGCCTTGAGTTTCACCGCGGCGCCGTGGGCCGCCGACAGGCCGGTCACCGCAAACTGGCTGGCATATGTGCCGGACTGGCCGGTGTGGCTATCATTGAGTGAATCAAAGCCCGTCTTCACGTGCACCAGTTCAGGCGGGATACCCAGCGCTTCGCCTACTACCTGCGCGGCAGTGGTCTCATGACCCTGGCCCTGGGGGAAGGTACCCAGGCTCACCACCACCGAGCCGTCCAGGTCGAGTTTCACCGTGGCGGCGGTGGAATTGCCTGAGAAGGGCGCATCAGGGTTGACGTAGCGGGCCTGTCCCCAGTTATTGGTGCCCGAATCCAGGGTGGTGCCGATGCCGATACCGATCAGCCTTCCTTCCTTCCGGGCTTGTGCCTGCTTTATCTTCCACTCATCCCAGCCCACCATTTCCTTGGCCCTGGCGAGCATGGCGGGGAAATCGCCGGAGTCATAGACGCAGCCGTTGGGCGTCTCGTAGGGGAACTCCTCTACATAGTTTTTCAGCCGCATCTCGTCGGCGGGGATCCCCAGTTCGTGCCCACAGATGTCCACTACCCGTTCCATGAACCAGATGTGCGGCAGCCGCGAATAGCCGCGGTTGGGCGCCGCCGGGCCCTTGTTGGTGGTGACCTGGTTGAAATCGATGCTGATATTGCGCAGCTTGTAGGCGGCCGGCAGGACCTGGGACCAGATGACGGAACCCAGGGGTTCGTAACGGGGATAGCCGCCTACGTCGTCGATATGTTTCGACCGGAGCGCCGTGATAACGCCGTCACTGTCCAGGGCGACTTCGGTATCCAGGTAAACGCGTTCGCTGCCGTGCCCTCCCGCCAGCATGTGGCCGGCGCGGGTTTCTATCCACTTCACCGGCGCGCCGTTCAATTTTTTCGAGGCGAGGCAGGCCAGGGCCAGGTACGGGTAATTGCAGATCTTGTTGCCGAAGCTGCCGCCGATATCGTAGGTGCGCAGGCGGATCTGGTCCATCCTGACCCGCAGCGCCGGCGCCAGGAACACCAGGGGCACCGTCATGATGGTATTGGAAAATAAATCTATCTCGTCCCGCGGGTCCCAGGTGGCGACGCAGGCGTTGGGTTCAAGGGCAGTACTGCCGAAGCGGTGAAAGCTCAACTTGTCTATCCTGACCACGTGGGCCGCGTCGGCAAACGCCTGGTCCACGTCGCCGTATTCATAAACACCCTGGAAGGTCGCGTTGGTGCCGGCCTCATCGTGGACGATGACCTTGTCTTCCAGCGCCGCTTCGGGGTCCAGCACCACGTCCAGGGGTTCGTATTCCACCTCGACCAGCTGGGCGGCGTCTTCGGCAAGGGCGATGGACCCGGC
This sequence comes from Gammaproteobacteria bacterium, assembly GCA_965243115.1. Lineage (GTDB taxonomy): Bacteria > Pseudomonadota > Gammaproteobacteria > Eutrophobiales > Eutrophobiaceae > JAAXHV01. Next base: position 1,573,181 of record CBDEUD010000003.1, read on the forward strand.
CACCACCGCGACTACCGGGTCGCCCTGGTAGATGGCTTTGTCCGTTGCCAGGGCATAGTCGGTAATATTCTGCGGCGCCCCGGCGCCGATCTGGATAAACGGGTCGCTCATGGCCATGACTTCCTTGCCGGTGAGGGTGCATGCCACGCCGGGCAGCGCCTCTGCCCTGGACACGTCGATATCGACAATGCGGGCATGGGCGTAAGGCGAACGCACCAGGGTCATGTGCAGCAGACCGGCCGGACTGTAGTCATCGACGAAAAACCCCTTGCCCTTGATCAGGCGATCATCCTCCCGCCTGGCAGGTTTCGCGTCCTGGTGCGGCGCTTCCAGCACCGCGTTGGCGCGCGCACGCGCAGCATTGCGCTCGGCCTGCAATTTCTCGGAGACGGCAGTAGCCTGCTGGGTTTCAACCAGAACCGGAGTCCCGGCGTCGCCCACGCCGGACAACCCGCGCAGGATGCGGCTGAACCAGCCGCCAGGCTCAGGTGGCGCAGCCGGCGCGGTTTCCGGGGAAAGCGCCGCTTCCAGGCTGGCAATGAGTTTGTTGATCTCTTTTTCGGCGTAACCGCGGATGCCGCCGCCGGCCAGGGACAGGATTTTACCGGTGAGCAGTGTTTCTCCCTGCCAGCTGATCAATGTGCCGTCGCCGTCGTCCGCCAGGTCGAACGAGGTACGTAGCGTGTAGACGCCTTGCATGAGCTTGCCTCGGCCGATGTATTCGGCATGGTGGGGTGGTTCGGCTTTTCCCAGGTTCAGTTCCGTTGATGCGATACCGCCGATTTTGCCAATCCCGACCCTGGCGCGTATCAGGGCGGTGGTCGCGTCTTTCATCTCCATGCTGTGGAAACCCGGCAACAAGGGCGCAAACTGCTCGGGATCGGACAGCAGTGAGTAGACCTCCGACTTGGGTACGTCGACACTGAATTCGCCGGAAAAGTACATTTTCATGGTTTATGCCCCCTTTAACATCGTGGACGCCGCCTGTACGGATTTGATGATGTTCTGGTAGCCGGTGCAGCGGCAGACGTTGCCGGACAGGGCCTTGCGGATGTCCTGCGCGTCCGGATCCGGGTTTTCCGCCAGCAGCGCCACGGAAGACATGAGCATCCCCGGTGTGCAATACCCGCACTGCAGGCCGTGATGTTCGGAAAACGCCTGCTGCAGCGGATGCACCTGCCCGTCCTGTTCCAGCGCCTCGACGGTGGTGATCTCAGCGCCGTCGGCCTGTACCGCGAACAAGGTGCATGACTTGACGGCAGCGCCGTCCAGCAGCACGGTACAGGCCCCGCAGAAACTCGTGTCGCAGCCGATGTGCGTGCCGGTCAGTCGCAGTTCCTCGCGGATGAATTCGACCAGTAGCTGCCGCGGCTCCACGTCACGCCGGCAGGCTTTCCCGTTCACGGTCACGTTAACGGTTACGGACTGTAATGGCTCAGACATAATCATGACTCCCCGTGACGGTTTCACCCTTGGCCCTCTGCAGGGCCGCGTGCGCGGCGCGCATGAACAGTGAGCGCAGAATGACGCGCTTGAACGCCGCGGAACCGCGCGCATCAGTGGGCGGGTCCGATAATTCAACCAGTGCTGCGGCAGCCTGCTGCAACCTCTCATCCGTAATCGGGTCGCCGACAAGCGACTGCTCAATCTCCCGGGAGGTTACCGGAACCGGTCCTGCCGCTCCCAGCACCAGGCGGATATCATTGCAGATATTGCCGGCAGCCAGCGTCAGTTGTATGCCCACCGACGCGGCGGGGTAGGCCGGGGCCGCTTTCTTGAAACCAATGTAGGCGCCGCCGCTGTTTGCCGGCGGTACGGGAATTTGAATTTCCGTGACCAGTTCCGCCTCGGTCAGGCTGTTGGTATAGGAGTCCGTAATGAAATCCTTGATCGCCACTTTGCGGGTCCCGGCAGGTCCTTTGCAGACAACTACGGCATCCAGGGTGTGCAGCAGGGCCGGCCAGTCGCTGCTCGGGTCGGCAATGCTGACCGATCCGCCGATGGTGCCCAGGGCTCTTACCTGCGGGTCGGCAATCCGCCCTGCACAGTCCCGGACAATGGGGATCTCATCGGCAACCTCGGAAGCGGCAATCCGGGCATGGGTAGCCAGGGCGCCGATGCAAAAACGTTTTTTCTCCTTCCTGATGTGCATCAATTCCGGCAGGCGTCCTATGTCCACCAGGTCGGAAGGTTCATCCATGCGCATCTTCAGGATAGGTATCAGCGATTGCCCCCCGGCCAGGGGCCTGGCGCTTTCCCCCAGCTCCGACAGAAGCGCGATCGCACTGTCGAGTGTACCGGGACGATGGTAACGGAATGGTGCGGGGTACATGGGTTGTCTGCCTCCTTCCGGCAGTTATTCTATTGCGCGCTATTATATGGCGACCCTTGCTGCTGCTGCAAGTTCAGGCGCTATTCAAGAGAACAGTAAATTCAGGACAACCATCAATTGTCAAAATTTGTTAATTTATGGTTGTCCCAAATTAGGTTATGGTTGTCCCAAATTAAGTTATTATTCTTGTATGGTCTGTAGCAAGATTTTAATCAGCGAAATGGGACCTGGTCGCACGTCTGTTTTCGTGTGCGTGAATGATGAAGCAGGAAGTTAAGCAAAGATGTCCGACTACGACGTAGTTATTGCCGGTGGCGGTCACAACGGTTTGGTTTGTGGCGCTTTTCTCAGTCTGCACGGTCTGACGGTGCTGGTTGCCGAGCGTAATGACTGGGTCGGCGGGGGCGCAGTCACGGCCGAAATAACCCTGCCCGGTTTCAAACATGACCTGTTTGGCGCTTCCCATGTCTGGTGCCATGTCAATCCCGACTTCAGGAATGTACTGCGGCCTGAACTGGAGCAAAATTACGGTCTCAACTATCTCTGGTCCGAGGATGAGATCACCGGCCACCCGATGCCTGAAGGTCCGGGCATCGTAATTTACAAGAGCGTCGATAAAACCTGCGACAGCCTGGCGCGTTATTCAAAGGCTGATGCCGGGCGCTACCGCGAGATCTTCGATGACTTCAAGGAAATCGAGGACGGGTTTGTAAAAGGCTTCTTCTCACCGCCCAATCCCCCCAGTTATCATCTCGCCGCCATGGAAAACAGCGAGGAAGGGCTGCGCATGTTGCGGGATTACCACCTCAGCGCCGCGGCATTTGTCGAGGAAAATTTTGAAAACAAGTGGGTCCGGTCCGCCATACTCGGTTGGGCCATGGGGCCGCATGTCAAGCCTCACCAGGAGGGCATGGGCGCCTCGTTTTATATCATGATCCCGGCCATGCACGTATACGGGCAGTCGATTCCCGAAGGCGGCAGTATGCAACTGCCCTTGTCCTGCAAGCGGCTCATCGAAGACAAGGGCGGAACGGTACTGACCAATTCAACCATCGAGCAATTTATCGTCAGCAATGGGGAATGCCGGGGCATCCGTTTGCAGGACGGCACTGAAATCACCGGCAGGCAAGCCGTAATTACCGCCCTTGACCCGGTACAGACCTTTACCCGGTTAATTGATCCGGTGCACCTGGACGGCAAATTTATCCGCATGTGCAGAAACTTTCGTTTCGGGGATATAGGCATTTTTCGCGTGCATTATGCCTTGCAGGATGCCCCCGATTTCAACAACGGCGGCGACATGAACAAGGTGGCGTACCACCGTATCTTCGGGCCTGTCCAGGACGTCGTCAACCATTTTGCCGAGGTGGATAAAAAGCAGTTGCCGATGGACCCTTTTATCCATTCCTTATGCTGGACGGTGAAAGACCCCGGCAGGGCGCCCGCAGGCAGGCACTGTCTGACCATCGATACCTTCCCGCCGACGGAACTGGCCGGCAACGTCAAGTGGAATGACGTGAAGGAGGATTATGCCCGGGTGCTGCTGGCCGTGTTGCGCCGGCATACCCGTAATATGGATGACGGCAATATCCTGGCCTGTAAGATTCACACCCCGGAAGACCTGTATGCCCACAATCGCTCATTTTACAAGGGCTCGCCCACCGGGGGGGACCGTGTCATGTCCCAGTTAGGCTTCTTTCGCCCTTTCCCGGGTTATTCCCAGTATAAATCACCCATCAAAAAGCTCTATATGACGGGCCCGTCCTGCCATCCGGGCGGCGGCATTTCCGCCATGGGAACCATTACGGCCAGGGTGGTCCTGCAGGAGTTGGGGTTGATTGCCGGTGCAGATGATGATGCGGATTTTCTCTAGGGTTCAGCGTTCTTTTTTATTCATTTATCTTGCTGCGGTCTGCAACCCGGCTCACGCCGATACCCTTGATGAAGTCAGGGGAAGAGGGCATCTGCTCTGCGGTATTACCGAGAACAGCCCGGCCTTCAGCACCATCGATGAAAACGGGGAACGGGCCGGCATGGATATCGATCACTGCAAGACCGTCTCCGCGGCGGTATTCGGAAAAATAAGCGTTGAATATGTCTCCCTTACACCGCACACGGCGTTTACCGCACTCCAGTCAGGAGGTGTGGACCTGTTCTGTGGCGGCGCCTCGTGGACGTATCTCAGGGATACTGCGCTGGGGCTCGATTTCTCGGGCATCTATTATTATGGCGGCCAGGGTTTCATCGTGCACAAGGACCTTGGCGTCAGCCGGGTACGGGACCTGGATGGAGCGACTGTCTGCGTGGCCCAGGGAACGACCAACGAGCAAAACCTGGCGGATTATTTTTCTGGTCGCAGCCTGACCTATACGGCCCTTACCTTCAGCGATTTCGACAAGGGATTGCATGCCTACCACATGCGCCGCTGCGACGCCTTCACGACCAACCGGGCAGGGCTTGCCATCAGAGCCATGAAATTCTCCGACAGGGAGCGCCACGTCATCCTGCCTGATCTGATCTCAAAAGAGCCGCAGGCCGCGGTCGTCCGGCAGGGCGACCCGCGCTGGCGTGACATCGTATTCTGGTCGCTTAACGTGAGGGTGGCGGCGGAAGAGTTGAATGTAAACCAGTCAAACGTGGCCAGGCTGCGGGACAACTCCACCGATCCGGAAATAAAAAGACTGCTGGGGGTGACGGGCGGGCTGGGCGCGCGCCTGGGGCTGTCCAACGAGTGGGCGTACAACGTGATTCACCTGGTCGGCAATTATAACGATATCTGGACGCGTAACTTTGGCTTCACCGGGCTGGAGCGCGGCCTGAACGCACTCTGGACAAACGGCGGCCTGCTGTTTGCCGTGCCGGTTCGTTGACGGATCAATCTATCCGGCCTGAGGATCATAACCCAGGCTGGGACCCAGCCAGCGTTCCGCCTGGCGCAGTTCCATGCCTTTTCTGAGGGCGTAATCGGCGACCTGGTCGCGGTTGATCCTGCCAAGACCGAAGTAGCGCGCCCCGGGATGGGAGAAATACAGGCCGCACACGGCCGCGGCAGGGTACATGGCGTAATGGTCCGTCAGGGTAATCCCGGTGTTTCTCTCCACGTTCAGCAGGTCCCAGATCAACGGTTTTTCCGTGTGGTCGGGGCAGGCCGGATACCCGGGAGCAGGGCGGATCCCCTGGTATTTCTCGGCTATGAGCGCCTCATTGTCCAGGTCCTCACTCGCCCGGTAACCCCAGAATTCCCTCCTGACCCGCTGGTGCAGGCGCTCCGCCAGGGCCTCCGCCAGGCGGTCGGCCAGGGCTTTCAGCATGATGGCCCGGTAGTCGTCGTGATCCTGTTCGAAGCGGCGCAGTTTCTCTTCCATGCCGAACCCGGCAGCCACGGCAAACGCGCCGACGTGGTCCAGTTTCCCGGTTTCTTTCGGCGCGATAAAATCCGCCAGGGCCAGGTTGGCCTGTCCCGGCGGTTTCCGTGTCTGTTGCCGCAGGGTATGGAACACGGACAGCAGTCCGTTGCGCCTGCGATCCGCGTAAACCTCGATATCATCGTGGCCGATTGAATTGGCCGGGAACAGCCCGGTTACGGCGCGCGCCGTGAACCACTTTTCCGTGATGATTTGATCGAGCATTTCACGCGCATCGCCATACAGTTTTCTCGCTTCCGCACCAACTGTCGCATCGTCGAGAATGCGCGGGAAACGGCCCGCCAGTTCCCAGGCGGCGAAGAACGGCGTCCAGTCAATGTAGCCGCCCAGTTCAGCCAGGGGATAGTCATCGAATGACCGTATTCCGGTCCGTTCCGGCGCCGGAGGTTCATAGCTGTGCCAGTCGAACGGCAGGCGGTTTGCCCGGGCTTGCGCCAGCGGCAGCCACTTTATCCCGGCCTGCCTGCCCTTGTGCCGTTCCCTCACCGTCTCGTAGTCCTGTTTGATCTCCCGGGTGAAACCGTCCCTGAGGTCCTCGCTGAGCAGACTCTGCGCCACGCCGACGGCGCGGGAGGCATCCTTGACGTGTATCACGGGCCGGGAGTAGCGCGGTTCTATTTTCACCGCCGTATGGGTGCGCGAGGTGGTGGCGCCACCGATAAGCAGGGGAATATCGAAGCCGCCCCGTTGCATCTCTTGCGCCACGTGCACCATTTCATCCAGCGACGGGGTGATGAGCCCGCTCAGGCCGATGAGGTCGGCTTTGTGTTCCCGGGCCGTTTGCAGGATGGTTTCCGCCGGCGCCATGACGCCCAGGTCGATGACCTCGAAGTTGTTGCATTGCAGGACCACGCCGACGATGTTTTTACCGATATCATGGACATCGCCCTTGACGGTGGCCATGACTATCCGGCCCCGGGAACGGGAAGCTCCCGACCCCTGTTTCTCCTCCTCTATGAACGGGACCAGGTAGGCGACCGCCTTCTTCATGACCCGGGCGCTCTTTACCACCTGGGGCAGGAACATCCTGCCGGCGCCGAACAGGTCGCCGACCACATTCATGCCGTCCATCAGCGGTCCCTCGATGACCTGCAGGGGCCGGTCGAACTGCTGCCGGGCTTCTTCCGTGTCGGCTTCGATCCAGGTATCTATACCCTTTACCAGGGCGTGGGACAGGCGCTTTTCCACGCGCTCACTGCGCCAGGCCTGCACGTCCTCTTTCCTGGTACGGTCGGCCTTGTCCTTGACGGTCCCGGCAAACTCGACCAGGCGGTCGGTGGCGTCCGGGCGCCGGTTGAGCAGGACGTCCTCCACCCGCTCCAGCAGGTCCGGCGGGATCTCATCGTAGATACCCAGTTGTCCGGCATTGACGATGGCCATATCCATGCCCGACCTGACCGCGTGGTACAGGAACGCGGTATGCATCGCCTCGCGCACGGGATTGTTGCCCCGGAACGAGAATGACACGTTGCTCAAGCCGCCGCTGACCAGGGCGCGGGGCAGGTGTTCCTTGATCAGGCGGCTGGCTTCAAAAAACGACACCGCGTAGTTGTTATGTTCCTCCATGCCGGTGGCCACGGTGAGGATGTTCGGATCGAAGATGATGTCTTCCGGCGGGAAACCGACCTCGTCCACGAGTATGCGGTAGGAACGTTGCGCCACCGCGAAGCGCCGTTCGGTGGTGTCCGCCTGTCCCTGCTCGTCGAAACACATCACTACCACTGCCGCGCCGTAACGCCTGACCAGGTGCGCCTGCTCCCTGAACTGCTGCTCGCCTTCCTTCAGGCTGATGGAGTTCACTACGCATTTGCCCTGTACGCAACGCAGTCCGGCTTCGATGACGGACCAGCGCGACGAGTCGATCATGACCGGTACCCGGCTTATATCCGGTTCGCCGGCAACCAGCATGAGAAAATCCCGCATCAACTGCTCCGAATCCAGCAAACCCTCATCCATGCACACATCGATAAGCTGGGCGCCGTTTTCCACCTGCTGGCGGGCGATTTCCAGGGCTTCGGCCAGGTTGCCGTCCTTGACAAGTTTCAGGAACCTCGGGGAACCGGCCACGTTGGTCCGCTCGCCGATATTGATGAAGTTGGCCGCGGCGGTAACGGTGAGCGCCTCGAGGCCGCTCAAGCGGCAGTAAGGCGAGACCTCAGGAATGATCCGGGGCGCCCGCCCGCACACCTGGTCGTGGATGCGGCTGATGTGTTCGGGGGTGGTGCCGCAGCAGCCGCCGACGATGTTGAGAAAACCGCTTGCGGCAAACTCTTCAAGCACGTCGGCCATGTACCCGGGTGTCTCGTCGTATTCACCGAATTCATTGGGCAGGCCGGCGTTGGGGTAGATGCTTACGTGGGTGTCGGATATATTAGAAAGTTCTTGAATATACTGGCGTAAGTCTTTGGCACCTAAAGCACAATTTAGTCCTATTGCAAGTGGATTCGCATGGCGTACCGAATGCCAGAAGGCGGCATTGGTCTGGCCGGTAAGAGTCCGGCCTGAAGCGTCGGTGATGGTGCCGGAGATGATCAGGGGTACGCGCAGGCCGGTTTCCCCAAAAAAGGTTTCGATCGCGTATATGGCGGCCTTGGCGTTAAGCGTATCGAATATGGTCTCCAGCAACAGGATATCCACCCCGCCTTCCACCAGTCCGCGTACGGACGTGGTGTAGGCATGCGCCAGTTCCGCGAAACTGACGTTGCGGAAGCCGGGCCGGTTGACGTCCGGTGAGATGGAGGCGGTACGGTTGGTCGGACCCAGGACACCGGCAACGAAGCGGGGTTTCTCCCGCGTCGATTTTGCATCGGCAATCTCCCGCGCCAGTGCGGCGCCGGCATGGTTCAATTCCCAGGCCCGGTCCGCCAGTTCGTAATCGGCCATGGCGATGGCGGTGGAATTGAAGGTATTGGTGCAGATGATGTCGGCGCCGGCGTCGAGAAACGCGCCGTGTATCGCCCTGATGATATCCGGTTGCGTGAGCGACAGCAGGTCGTTGTTGCCCTTCAGTTCACAACCGTGCCGGGCAAACCGTTCGCCGCGAAAGTCAGCCTCCTGCAGGCCGTAGGACTGGATCATGGTGCCCATGGCCCCGTCCAGCAACAGGATGCGTTCCTTCAGCAGGCTGCGTAATCGTTGTTCGGTAGCGCCGACCATGTCGTCAATACAGTTACGTCCGGACAAGGGGCAGGGAAGTGATCAACCCGGTCTGCCTCACTTATCTTGTTATTCAACATAAGTGAGCGCCGTTGATTATGGAAACTCCCCATAAACGGGAGTCCGGTTATCGTGTTTATCTGAGCCTGGCAGGTCCGGACTGGTGCCGCACCCGTCGCAACGCTCCTCAGACAACGGAGAACTACGGTAGGGCGAAATTATAGTACAATTAATACGTTAATGAAACCGTGACAAATGGGGACGGACTTCAACGTACGGGGACGGATTTCAAATCCGTCCCCATGTAAATACAAATCAGGTAACCCGGAAAACGTGGGCGATAAACAAAATACTCTGAACCGCCGCCAGTTCATCGGCCAATGCGCTCACACGGTGGGCTCCATGAGCATTCTGGGCCTGCTGCTGGGCTCATACTCAAAACAGTCTGTTTCTACGCCGGCCTGGGCCATTCGCCCGCCGGGGGCGATTGCGGAAGAGGATTTCCTTGGCGCCTGCGTCAGGTGCGGCCTGTGCGTCAGGGACTGTCCCTACGACACCCTCAAGCTCGCTGAATTCGGCTCCGAAGTGGCCACGGGAACGCCTTATTTCATTGCCCGGGACATACCCTGCGAGATGTGCGACGACATCCCCTGCGTCGCGGCCTGCCCCACGCATGCCCTGAGCAAGGAACTCACGGATATCCGGGATGCGGACATGGGCGTGGCCGTGCTGACGGGTCCGGATACCTGTTACAGCGTTACCGGCGTCGCTCATTGCCGGGCCTGCTACATCGCCTGCCCGATCAAGGATGAAGCCATCACCATGGAACAGAAAAGGGTTGGCACCCGCACCTATTTCGAACCTACGGTGCATGCCGGGAGTTGTACCGGCTGCGGGAAATGTGAAGAGAGCTGCGTGACGGACGAGGCATCCATCAAGGTCCTGCCCCGGCACCTTGCCAAACACGACACAAGCAAGACTGCATGACCATCGCAACAGCGGGGGCTGGAGGTGAGCGCAGCCTCTGGGAAAAGAACAAGTGGCTGCTGCTCCGGCGAACCGCTCAATTTTCCATTCTGTTCCTGTTCCTGCTCGGTCCCTGGTTCGGCATCTGGTGGCTGAAAGGCAATCTCGCTTCCAGCGTGTTCCTGGACACGGTCAGCCTGACCGATCCGTTTATCCTGCTGCAGTCCGTGGCTTCGGGGCACGCAGTGGGACAGTCCGCGGTTATCGGCGCCGTCACCATCTTCATTTTTTATTTCCTGGTCGGCGGCAGGGTGTACTGTTCCTGGGTTTGTCCCATCAACGTGGTGACGGATGGCGCCAACTGGCTGCGCAACCGGTTGAAGCTGAACCTGAGCTGGTCCGTGAAAAAATCGACCCGGATCTGGATCATGCTCATGGCGCTGGCCGTCTCGGCCGTCACCGGCACCATCGCCTGGGAGGCGGTGAACCCGATTACCATGCTGCAGCGCGGACTGGTGTTCGGCATGGGACTGGCCTGGGTCATCGTGCTGGCCGTGTTCCTGTTCGACCTGCTGGTCACGCGCCGCGGCTGGTGCAGCCACCTGTGCCCGGTGGGTGCGTTCTACGGCCTCATCGGTAAACGCTCGCTGGTGCGGATGAACGCCATGGAACGCCGGGCCTGCACGGACTGTGGAGATTGCTTCCGGGTGTGTCCTGAACCCCACGTGATCATCCCGGCGCTGAAACCCGAACAGACCACCGACACCTCCGTAATACTGGACAGCGACTGCACTAATTGCGGCCGCTGCATCGACGTGTGCGACGACCGGGTGTTCAGGTTTTCGACAAGGTTCGGGTAATCCGGCAGCCTGTCTGAGATTTCAGACCTCTCGCGCCGGGGAGGGGATATCCTGTTTTATCCTGTTTTTTGGGAATATTTCCCGTTATCATATGCGGACTTTTCATCAGGATAAAACATGATGTTTTCCGTTATAAGGAATGTTCCAATTCTCCTTGCCGCCATTGCTTTCGCGTTGCCTCGCGTGGTTTCAGCAGACCTGACGGATATGAAGGTTTACTCACCTATAGTTGAAAAAGGCGATTTGCAATTCGAGATCATCGGCAACGTGGTCATTGATGACGATGAGGAATACCACGGTTTCAAACACCAGGAATTCGAGCTTGAATACGGGGTGAAGGATTTCTGGGCCACTTCCATCACTGCGAGCCTGATAGAACCTGCCGGTAAAGGGGTCAAGTACGACATCCTGGGCTGGGAGAACACGCTGCAGCTTACCGAAGAAGGGAAATACTGGCTGGATTTCGGTTTCCACACGGAAGTTGAGGTAAACGACGAAGGTGATGAACCCCATAATCTGGAAGGCCGGTTCCTGTTCCGCCGGGTCTCCGGGCGTTTCGAGCATATCCTGAACGTGAATTTCGAGCAGCAGTTCGGCAGCGCCGCGGACGAGAGCACCGAACTCGAGTATATCTGGCGCACCAAGTACAGCCTCGATGACACTACCGCCATCGGCTTCGAGGCCTTCGGCGCTCCCGGAGAGGTCAAGTACCTGCCTGCGTTGTCCGAGCAGGACCACCGGCTGGGGCCGGCGTATTATCGGGACGTGAAGGTCGGCGACGTTACCGTGGAAGTGAACCTGATCTGGCTGATCGGTCTGACGCAGGGCAGCGCCGCGCACACGCCGCACTGGCAGATCGAGATCGAATTCTGACGGAGCAGACCGGGGACGGAATTCAATTCCGTCCCCTCCGGGTTTGCGGTGATATACTGACCTTATTTTTCCATGTCCGAAACCGACTTCTCACTTCATTACCCCTTCGGCAAGTCCGTACCCGGGCCGGGAGGCCATATGGAAATCCGGCCGGGGATATTCTGGTTGCGCATCCCGTTGCCGGGAAGGCTGGACCACATCAACCTGTGGCTGCTGGACGCCGGTGATAGCTGGACCCTGGTGGATACCGGTCTCGCCTGGATGGAGGCGCGGCAAGCATGGAACAGGGTAGCGGACGAGCTGGTGCGGGACAAACCCGTAAGCCACGTCATCGTCACCCACTTTCACCCGGACCACGTCGGCCTGGCGGGTTACCTGGGTAAAAAATTCGGCGCGGAACTGGCCATGACCCGGATGACATCGGAGCGGACCCGCTTCCTGCTCGACAGCGAGAACGATGACTGGAGAGAAACCGTCGGCGCATTTTGCCGGCGTCACGGTATCGAACCTGAAGAACAGTACCTGTCTTTCATCACCGGGCAGCGTTACCGGACCGCGGTGAGCAGGCTGCCGGAAGCCGTCACCCTACTGGATCACGAACAGCCCATCCGCATCGGACAACACGAATGGCAGCCCCTGGTGGTATGCGGCCACGCGGAAGACCACCTGGCGCTGTTCTGCCCGGCACAGGAACTGCTGATCTCCGGAGACCAGGTACTGCCGACCATCACCGCTAACGTCGCCCTGCACATCAACAACGAAGACCGGGACGCCCTGGAAGAATACCTCTCGTCCATGACCCGCTTCGCGCAATTGCCGGAGGACACCCTGGTGCTGCCCTCACATGGCAAGGTATTCACAGGGTTGTATAACCGGATCGCCGCGATAAACCATAACCACAACGAACAGTTGAACAAGGTCCACGCCCTGTGTGCAGCCCCCGGCTGCGCCTGGGAGCTGTCTCCGAAATTATTCTCCCGGCCGCTGGACGATTTCAACCGCATCATGGCCTTCGGTGAAACCCTGGCGCACCTGGAATACCTGTACAACCGGGGAAAACTCACGAAGGAAACGCACAACGGTACCTGTTTCTACGCCCAGGCGGGCAACTGACATTTGTCTGGATCGTCATTTCTGCGAAAGCAGGAAGCTACACAAAAAGCGGCTTACAGCGACAACTTACGCACCGGAAAGCCCCTTCAGGTGCTCCTCGATACACAGCGGCAGCATCGCCAGGTTATAGCCGCCTTCCAGCACCGACACGATGCGCCCGCCGGCGTGTTTGTGTGCCGTTTCCATCACCCTGGCCGTCATCCAGCCATAAAAACCGGTGCTGAGGTTGACGTCGCCGAGGGGGTCGTCCCGGTGCGCGTCGAAGCCGGCGGAGATGATGATGAATTCCGGTTTGAAGCCGTCCATCGCCGGCAGGATCTTTTCCATGAAAGCCGTTTCATAATCCGCATCGCCGCTGCCGGCGCGCATGGGGCAGTTGACGGTTGCGCCGCTGCCCTTGCCGATGCCGGTCTCCGACCAGGCGCCGGTGCCGGGATAGAAGGGATACTGGTGGGTGCTGACGAACAGCACCGACGGGTCTTCCTCGAAGGTATGCTGCGTGCCGTTGCCGTGGTGTACGTCCCAGTCCAGGATCATGACCTTGTCCAGGCCGTGGCGCGCCTGCAGGTAGCGCGCCAGTATGGCGACGTTGTTGAGGATGCAGAACCCCATGGCCTGCGCATGCTCGGCATGATGCCCGGGCGGGCGCACCAGGGCGAACCCGTTGCTGATTTCTCCGTCCATCACGCCGTCCGCCAGCGCGATGGAGGCACCGGCCGCCTTGAGGGCGATGTCGAAGGATTCCTTGCTCACCGCGGTGTCCATGCTGTCGAGAAAGGCGCTCCCGCCGGCACAGGTCTGCCGGGCCCGGTCCAGGTATGCCGGGGAATGGCTGCTCTCGATTAATCCCTGATCCGCGGGCAGCACATCGAAGAGTTTCAGTTCGTCGTACAGGGGCAGGGTGTTGAGGTGCGCCATCGTCGCGCTGAGCCGCTGCGCGCACTCCGGATGCCCGGCGCCGGTACGGTGGGAGAGGAATGCCTCGTCAAAAACAAAACCGGTGGTCAATGCCGATCTCCTGTAAAGGACGTCTTGCAACAATATAGAACAACGCGCAGGATAAGGCTAAAGTTATTGAAGTTATCGACAGGATCACAGAGAATATCCCGCTCAATGCCGGAATAGCTCAGTCGGTAGAGCAACGCATTCGTAATGCGTAGGTCGGGAGTTCGAGTCTCCCTTCCGGCAGAAGTTTCACGTCATTGTTGGTTGTGAGGGGTCAGACCAGTTCAGCCTGACAGAGCCCGCTGATTCTAAAGGAAAACTGTCGAAATAAGCTTGCTCTCAGCAGACTTAAACTTCGCTTTTCATACACCAAAACATGGCTTTAAGGAGAATTATACCCTGTGCGAACAGGCTCGCGGTCATCGCCGTACATTTGCCATTCCCGCGCAGGCAGGAATGCAGTGGAACACAAAGTCGCTCTTAAGGCGACACGTATCATCCAATCTGATTTTCTTTTGAATACGGAACGGAACCAATATAAAATTTAACCTTCTGTAGTCCTGTGTAACGCTCTTCAATAACCCGAAGATAATAATGGAATAAATTGCCAACGTTCATGTCGAGAAGCTGCCGGAGGGAGTGTACCTGGCTACCAGTGAGGATATTCCGGGCCTGGTTGCTCAGGGACGTACCATTACCGAAACACTGGAAATCGCCCGCGACGTGGCAAAGAAGTTGCTGGAAGCAAAAGCGGAACGCCGCCAACAAGCCAAATTGAGACATGCTGAAGATGCGTTTGATTACCCGTTGGTTCTTGGCACCTGATGGGCCGGTTGTCAGGGTTTAAATACCGGCAGATATACCACCATTCCCAATCATCCGGGCGATATGCCTGAGGGGACTCTGAGAGAGATTCTCAAGCAGGCAAAGGTCGAGGTCGGCCTGTTTTTGGAGGCTTGATAATCAGGTGAGGACAGCAGACACCAGGAGGGGATTTTTTTATGTCGATTCCTCCGCGTTAATCAGACATTCCGCTATTTGCAAAGATAGCAGATTTAATCTGCTTGTCTTGACTTGCCAAGCTTGCCGGGTTGCCTGACTTTGCCGGCCCGCTCACCGCATCCCAGGCGCGCTCCAGTCTGACGTATGCGCTTAGCTGTATGGTCATAGTAATCCCGATCTTAATCATCTTGGAGTAGTGCTTTAAATTTGGCAATTTCCGCCAGCCCTTCTTGGATTCCTCGTTTGTCATAAGTGGCAGTTTCTCAGGCTTGTCTGCTTCCAACTGCCGCCGTTTCCTTTTCTCCTCTCGCATGAAGTCCACCAGGTCGCCGAAACGTGGCGGTCTGGAACCTCCATTATCAACATATTGGACAACAGCATTTTCAAGATCGCCGACCGTGAATTGGGTGCGCCGTAAATGCTCAGTCAAGCCATTATATTGATCATCCGTCATCGGCCAGGAATTTCTAGTCCACAGGTTCATAACAAAATGCTTCGGGTCAGCCCTTCGACTATCAAAATTTTCATCATTCGCCTTCCACCTGACAGTATTTTTCGCTATCCGAATCGGCAAAGGAAATTTTCCCGCGCTCATCAAGCGATATATGGCGGAAGTTGAAAGCTGGACGGTGTGCTCTACTTCAGTTCTAGTCAGTAATAGACGTGTATGATTCTGGGTCATCATGGAACCTCAACGTGTTAAGTATCCCAGACGTTATATAGGATTGTTTTTTGCTACGCATACCCTGATAAATCGGATTTATCAGGGTACACGGTACTTTTCCCAAATACCGAGCACTGTGGATGCTGCGATGTTGAATATACCGGCCACTACATGACACGCTGATTCTTGCTTGTCGCTGGCCTTGTTATGGGAGACAGGTAAACCATGACTATCTCTTAATATCTTAATTGAAAGCACTATCGCGGCGTCCCGATATCGGTTTGTTGCCGGTCTTCCCCGTCCCCTCCGGGAAGGTCTTTTTATCTGCCCGCTTGTTACTTCTATCACCCATTGCCCAAGATTTGAAGGTAGTGGCTCCCTACCCAGGATATACACGGATGCAATCCCTGATAACACATCAAAGGCCATTGATACCTCACCATATCGATATCCTTTCGCTTCCCCCTGTGATATGGATATCATCAGGTCGATAAAACCTTCTTGATGTTTCGCATCCATTGCCCGGTAGTGCTTTACCCATTCCCGCTCTCTGATTAACGGAATTAACCCAAGTGCGGTAGCATGTAATTTAGCATACGCACAGACTACTTTTCCCCAATGGGAGTTTTGCCGTTCAGCTTCCGCCGTTGCCAATACCGTAACCAGATCGGGAGTAATTTTTTTCTTATCCATGTATCCGTACCACATCCGCCCGCTTCCCAGTCAGGTAGTCCGCCCATTGTTCCATCAACAGGCGCCGTCGGTCGAAAAGGTCACTGCGGATATAGCTTCCCTCGACACCGCCTACAACATGAGCAAGCGGTGCTTCTGCTATCTCCGCGGCTTGTCGGTATCGACGCGCCAATCGCAGAAGCTGAAAGGGAAACTGTGAACTGTTATCTTGTCCGCCAGATCGTTATAAGGGGGGTGATAGGCAGCTATCCTCATAGTCTCTAATTCATTTTAAATCCACAAACACGTTCGGATGTTGCTCGGCAATACGCAGAAGAGCAATAGCCGGACCTTGTGGCTGCCGCCTCCCTTGTTCCCAGTCCTGCAGGGTACGCAGGCTTACCCCGAGCATGCCGGCAAACGCCGATTGTGACAGTTCCAACTTTAAGCGAATGACTTTTGGTTCCGACGGCGCGGAAAGCCTGGTCGCCTTAAGTTTTAACTTACCCTTCTTGTACTCTTGAATTTCTTTAAGGCCTTCGAGAATTTCAGCCCCGATATCACGACTTGTCATGTCTAATGGCCTCCGCTATTTGTTTGAGTGTATGGCCGGGAATCGTCGAGCGTTCCGATTTGTCATAGAGCGTCAACATCCAGATTTCATGTTCAGACGGTTTCCAGTAATAAATCACTCGAACACCGCCACTTTTACCGCGGCCACTTCACGCCCAGCGTACTTTCCTTACTCCGCCGGAGCCACGGACTAGGCTGCCGGCATCCGGTTTTATCATCAGATAGGATTGCAACGCTGCACTTTCATCATCAGTCAGATAGTCTGGGAGTAACCGGGTAAATAAGCTGGTTTCAATAAAAATCACAATGTAATTATACGGCACTGCCGGATTAATTCAAATATGCGGAGTTTATTGATTATGGAATGCTTCTGCGGTTTTCCTGGAGATAGGAACCTATGGAAAAATGGATAGGAAATATGTAGGGGATACTTTGAGAAGCAGATCGCTTTCCGGAGAATTAATAAATTGTATCCTCGTAATATCCGACTCTTCCTGAACAGGGCCAACCGTCTTTAGTTTTATGAGGGTTTAATCTTACGTTCTGTTTTTTTCTTCTAAATGTTTTGTTACACATAGGACAACGGTAGACATATGTCGGACTTACGCTGGGATATGCAGATGTCCGTCTTCGTGAAGAGCTTTGTTTTGTCGCCTTCCTTGCTGCTTTTGGGCGTGTTGGTAGACCAAGACGATCTACAGATGCCTTTTGCACAATCGGTACAGAGATACCCGATGGTCTAAGCTCAACCTGAAACTTTGGCACAAACACTTTGTTTGTTATCGACGCATCATTAATCTGATTGATCTTATATGATCTGATCTTTACATCTTCAGCACGAACACCGTACAAAAGCACATTGCCATTTTGTGCCTGCCGCAGTGAGTAAGGTTCGATTACCCTTGAACTTCTGCGGTCGCTATTATCAGTGTAATCCAAATCAACACATAGCCTGTTACCTGCGGCGAATCGAATGATTTCCAACGATTTGCCGTTCAGCATTCTCAAGCCAAGATGGCCGTATGCAGGCTGGTAAATCTGTCCATCGCCTGTGACAGGTGCCAGTATTGGCATTTCTCGAATTTCCTGACCTTCAAGCCAACGAAAAAAAGCAGGCAGACTATCCCAGTAAGTATCTAACTCGGGCAGTTTTGGAAGCTGATGAGCCAACATGGGCTCCCAGTTCCGTAACATTTCATCTCGATAAACTTCCAACCTTGCAAGAGTAGGATTGCTTATTCCTTTATAGGCACACTTTTGCGAAAGGATATCCTGTATAACAGCAGGTCCCGGCAAGTCATCGTCATCATTTCGGAACAGATTTATCACGTCATACAAATCCCTTGGTCTTCCCCTCTCACCAAGTGCCCTCACTTTTTCACCAAAGACTTCAGCATAATCGTAGCTGACGATAAAAATACCGTCTTGTGGCGTATCAGAATAAGGGTGAAAGACAGGCCGTCGAGTCGATGGCATAACCAGCACTTCGTCTGCCGTCAGATCCAGTTTTATCTTGGGGAGACTATGCTTGCCCTTGGAGAAATAACTTCTGTAATACACGCGCCCCTGACAGGATTGCCGGCCTCTGGGGTTTGTATAGAAGTCAAATACCAGCCTGTCGACTGGAATCTCTATGCCTGTTTTTTGATATAGCCATTCTGAAATTGAAGTGAACTGGTCCTTTAAAATTGACTCATTAACGTGACTTTGTTCTCGAAGTGTGAAGTCCAAATCTTCTGAAAATCGATAGGTTTCAAAATAGCATTTCTTCAGGCAAGTACCCCCTTTGAATACCCACGATTGAGATAAAACAGGGTCTGAGTTAACAGCAGCAAGTAACCAACCCAGCACATAATCTTTCTCTACGACATTCGGAGTTAATCCTGTCTCGTCGGCAAACGCCATGATTTCATCCTTGTTAATCATTTCGTCTTATCTTCAGGCACCCATAAATTCCAGCGTGTGACCAAACGATTATTCCCGGCTTTTTTATCGAGGGTGGAATAACCCGATGTGATACGTTCCCGGCATGCATTGACAAAAGAAGGCTTGAACCCCAGCGTTTCAGCCAGGTAACCCAGTTTCTTAAATAATGCGCCGTTATCGAATTGAATAGCGTATTGCAACAACGTATCGAGATCATCCGGCTTATTGAATACCTGTGTAAATTCGGCCATGCAATCCGTCACGTGTTGCAAACCTGCGCCCAAGTAAGGATCATCGATACAATCCAACAGGGTTTTATACGGATCTGAAATTTGTATCTTCGTATTTTCCTGCCATATGTTTGTTGTGCCGAACAATTGGTTTTCGGCAACATGTTTGATAAAGAAGTTGACGCCTTGGTGTATGGTTACACCTTTGGACACCCGTTTATGGGTAAGTACACATATTGATCTGAACAGTTGTTCCGTCAGTTCCCAGTATTCCAGGGCGCTCCAGCCTCCGATGTAGCCTGGCGCGTATAAATCCGGAACCAACACCCAGGGGTTTTCAAGTACCTGGACCTGTCCCAGCGCAGATGGCGGAACAGGAACATACAAACCGTGTGCAACACGCCTGACAACTCCTTGTTTATTCCATCCCGCCAGCAATCTGGATGCATGTTGCCGATCAACCTGAAGAACCCGCATTGCATCGGATGCTCGTATTCTTCCGGATGTTGTACGTAATAATGCCGCTAAACGCTGTTGCCTTTTTGAAGGTTGATTACTCATTGGACTATATTAAAACACGAAGTATCATCTTTTTTCAAGAATATCATACATTTTAATATAGTGCTACTGTAAAATGCAATAAACGGAAAGAAAAAAGGAATATATTGTATTCTTATATAGTGGCCATGAACAACCGGATAGGGTAAACTCCGACGTTTATTCGATTATGAAACATATCACGACAGACAACGTCTTTGAAGATATCGGTTTCGATAAAGAGGAAGCCGCCAACCTGAAAGTCTGGGCAATATTACTGATAGAAATCAAGGAATATATCCGTAAGAAAGGACTCAAACAGAAAGATGCCGCTGCATTGCTGGGTATCAACCAGCCTGAAGTCAGCGCACTGATGGACGGTCATATCTTCAAATTCAGCATTGATGCACTGGTGAATATGCTGACCAGGGTAGGGCGGGAATTGAAAATCAGTACACGGCCCATATAGGGGACAAGTGCTGTGTTTATCACGTAAAAAGCATTTAGCGAACTAATCTGCAATCCACCTGCCGTTGACCTTACCGGGTGAAAGATCTTTCAGGTCTAATAGTTTCACTACTTCATACAGGCTTTCCGAAATGTCTATCGATTGACCAAAAGCTAAGGACATTTATGTCAAATAAAAAAATCAGAAATTCCCTCTCCTTGTGCCCATTTGAAATACACATGTGTGATGACACCGGCATTATTTCTACTGGTACTGCATTTTTTTACAAGGATAGTGAAATTACATATTTGATTACAAATTGGCACAATATGAGTGGGAAACATTTTTTAACAAAAGAACCAATAAATAAAGGTAGGCGCCTTCCTACCTATATCCAAATAAAGTTGTTTCATTCCAATCGAGATATTCCAACTAGCTACATTTTGAAAACCGTTAGAGTTGATATCTATAAGGGCGAACAACCACTTTGGCTTGAACACTCCGATTATGGCTCGGAATGCGATGTAGTAGCATTACCCATGCACCTTCATGGCGTCGATATTGGCCTTAGCCATAAGCCAGTAAACCTTGTTCCGTCAGTAGATATTCCAATATCACCTGGGTCTACAGTGTTTGTTATCGGTTATCCGAAAACACTAAGCACTGGACCTGGACTTCCACTTTGGAAATCTGGTTATTTAGCATCAGAACCAGAATTTGAGGTAAGAATTAACGGTAAACTCTCGGACATTGGTGGACTATCAGGAGGGGTAAAACTACCTGCTATATTTCTTGACATACAGACTCGTAAAGGAATGTCCGGTTCACCTGTATTTGCATTTTATAGTGGAGTATGGGATCGAACTAACCCATATAATAAACCTCAAAATGAATCAGTCGAGTTGAGTAATTTGATTAATGGAGTGGCGTACCAATTTCTTGGGTGTTATAGCGCTCGGGTCGGAGATAATGAAGAGGGTGCATCATTAGGCCTTTGCTGGCCAGAGGACATAATAGAACAAGTATGTAATGGTCGCCCAGGTAATCATCCGCATCTTAACGTAATGGATAATAAGATGTGACCTTTCCCCTTAACCGTCCAGTTACTTGAGCGAATTGTTATTATGCTGAGGTGACTACGAATAATACGCCAAGATCTATGCTGTCCAGTCAACTTTGAAGCAGGCAGTTATTTTTAGTAGTATTCGGCTTTTATTCATTTAAATTTTGTTGGGATAATCGTTGGGTAAGGTACAGGGGAGTGATATAAATCATATTAAAAACAATAAGTTATTGAACCAGTCATATTCCCCCTTCCGGCAGAAGTTTCACGTCATTGTATTTTATTGTGGTTTTTCAACACTTCACTCGCAATAGCGGGTGAGCATGAGAGCGCTTTTCTCGGAATAACCGATTTGCAAGAATTTATTCAGGCCTGCTCGGACTGGTTACGGCCAGGCGATTGGCGGCACCGTTTCCCGCTTCGCGTGTTAAAATTACGATAACCGACCAGTTGATACCACTATGAATGCACAAGCCGCCGTAAAAAAAGTTTTTTTTAAACGAAAGCTGAAGCGGGATGTAAACGCCAGTACGGCTGAGATGATTGTTCTTGAAGCCGAACGAATTATTGCTGAAGAAGGAATTGATGGTCTGCGCCTGAAAAACGTAGCAGATGCCATTGGTGTCAAACTACCCGCCTTATACGCACATTACAACGGATTTCATGACATTCTGCTGTCAATTTCAATTCGTCTTTACGACAAATTGGCAGAGCACTATCACTACAACCCTGAATATCCTGTCGAAGGACAGTTATTAGCGGGCGTCAGGGAAAATGCAGAATTTTTTATCAGGCACCCGGCGTATGCACGAATTGAATTGCGTGATCTTGAACGTCCCGGTGGGCTTCGTGCCGTCAATGTTGCTTTGGGCGATGTGCCTGAAGAGGAAGATATCACCTCTGATCTGGTAAGACGTCTTGATGCCATGCTGAAGCGCGGTGCTGATGAGGGGATATTCCGCCCCATCACGGTGCAGCATTTCCTGGATGTCATGCGGGGTGTTATGTTAATGAAAGTCGCAAACATGGAAGAGTTGAGTAAAGAGAACAATGAAAACCGCAAGTTGACTGGAGAAGAAGAACGTCTCGTGGAAGAGATTATTGATTGCATCAAGCAGTTGTTGCGGCCCTGACCCGTTTTATGTACTACGAGGCGTTCAGAGAAATTACTTCATATTCCATTTTCAAACTACCGTCAACAGGACCGCCAGCGATACCAGACATACACTGAATACAGTCCAGGCCAGTGTGATGTATCCGAACTTGATAACGATCAGCCCTCGGAGTACGGGCGATATTGCTGAACCGAGTAAATGCAATCCGGATGCAATCACTGCCCAACGACCTCTTCGACCAAGGGCTGCCATGGTACCCAGAAATCCTGCCAATAGCCGGGCCATGAAAACAGCGGGCTTCAGCGCTTTTTCATTGAAAAGCCGGTAAAAACGCAAGCAGGTTCTACATGCTTAGCTTTGCGTGATACATGGGTGCTGGAAATCTGTTTATATGTGCAAAACCGGGTTTCGAATTTAACACATGAGGAATTCGGTTGACCAGTGTGGCACACGTTATTTCATGACCAGGGAAATCGGGGATTGTAAGTTCGATATTCGGTTCTCCGAGTACGCGCAAGGTGCTAACCAAACGTTCATTGCGCCTTAGTACCTGAGAGACAAATTCTCCAACCAGTTCAATCCCTTCCCTGGTCATCAATTTCGTTACTTCGCGAATCCCGATTATTCGACCTTTTGGGATAGATTGCCCCAGACTTATTGAGTCAATATCTACATCTGCAGTGATTGGATGAACTGAATAGTCATGTTCCACTATTTGAAAACCCATGCTGTTTAACAGCCCGCGTGCCGCACCATCCAGAGGTGAACTCTCCACTTCACCTTCATCAGGGTTTTCTGGATGACTTTCAAAATCAAAATCTTCTATTGATTCTCCCACGCGACACTGCTTCAAAACCGGCACGCCCAGGTCATCCAGATTACACACGTTGGTAATCTCGACTTTGTCTATCCGGTGCAACGAAGCAAAAGCAGCCAACGGCAAGGCATGCCAAATGACATCCTGTACACCGGTCGCAAAAACTGTAATACCGCATGTTTTCGCCATATGGTCAATTTGCCCTGCAAGATTGGATAATTTATTATCTATCCAGGGATAAAAGGCATTTTCATTAAGACAAATGACGTCAACTCCATGTGCCCCACAGAGTTGGACATGCGATAACAGTGTGGTAAGCAGACTACCTGTTGCAACGATAGCAATGTCTGCATTCAGTCCCGCCAGTTCAGATTGCGGATCACAGGACACCTTTGCTGTAATCTTACCGGGCATGCCGACCAGATCACCTATCTCCTTACCAAGATGGCTTGTCCTGGTAAACATTCCGACAACTTCTACATTCTTTTCAGCGAGGTAGCGCGCACATAACTGCCCGGTGCCGCCACCCCCGAAAATAACAGCCTTTATTCTACTCATAGCAGACCGGCGACGGGAGGTACCTGCTTCAGGAAATTCCCCACCCGCAAAGGGGCTGATTTACGTGGAGAGGTCAATATCAAGAAAATTGTAGATTGGTTAGATACTGTTTTGTTTGTAAGAGCCGGTTATTTTTTCGCTATCACAACCTGGCAGAATTCGTCTCCTCTACCTAAACAGTTCGAATGAGTCAGTCTGGACGAAGAGTCGACGGCATACACGTGATGACTATGATTGAAATTACACCATAAATTGAAAAATATCTCTGGATTACCTATAATAAACTTATCTTAATTATGTTAATTTGTATAGTGTTGTTAACAGTAATCGATTTGTAGGGGGTGTTTATCGTGTCAGTGAATAAAAAGAATAATATAGTGGTAAAACCATTGGCTCTGGCAGTGGCGACTATTAGCGCGAGCGGTGGCGCTATGGCACAGGACAATCCGGTTGGAAGTGGGGCAAGGATAATAGAAGAAGTAACTGTTACGGCAACCCGTCGAACACAATCGATATTGGATGTCCCCATCAATATCACCGCAGTTTCGGGCGAAACACTTGATGAGCGGGGCATCACGGATATGGCAAGATTGGCACAGTCAGTCCCGGGCATTGCCTACGTGGACAAAGGTGTGAGAAACGGATTGGCAAATAACAGTATCGTCTTTCGCGGACTAAATGCTACAAGATCAGAAGTCTCCTCCGTACCTAATTTAGCTGTCTCGCCAGTCGCAACCTATGTCAACGATTCCCCCCTGTTTGTTAATTTGCGACTGAAAGATATTAAATCAATTGAAGTATTACGCGGCCCTCAGGGGACATTGTATGGTTCCGGTTCATTAGGGGGGACAGTCAGAATCCTGCAGAATAAACCCGATTTTGACGGGTTTGAGGCGAGATTGGATGCCGGTGTAACCTCACCGGATGATTCGGACGAGATTGGATTTAATGTAGATGGTCTGGTCAATATTGCGTTATCTGACACCTTTGCTATCCGCGCCAATGCAGGCAGAGAAGAAAGAGCCGGATTCATTGACATTCCTAACCGTTATGCTCGTGATGCAAACGGAATACCCGTCCCTGGTGATCCTGCGGATGTAGTAGGCAGTCCTGCAGCGGTTGATCCAGGCAAAAACGTTAATGATGATGAGTTTACCAACGCCCGAATTAGTGCAAGATGGGCGCCGAATTACGCTTTCGATGCCACATTTTCCTTTCATTACCAGGAAACGGAAAGTAGCGGAACACAACAAATTTCACCTTATCTTTTCGGTGATGACAGAACGGTCGGCCATGTAACCGACTCTCCTTATGAAGACGAAACGAAATTACTTTCCCTGGAGGCCGAGTACGATTTCGGTTTTGCCACCCTGACATCTTCTACGACATATTATGAGTCTGAGGTGAGATCTCAAAACGACACGACAGGATTGTATACAACGTTTCCTTTCTATGCGGCATATTATGGTTCAAGCCCCAGACCTACCATCGATGTTACAGGTATTATTGACACGGACGCCGTTATCCAGGAGTTAAGGCTTGTGTCCAATACCGGGGGAAAAATTGATTGGATAATTGGCGGGTTTTATCAGGATGAGGATAGTACAAAGACTGAGGATGATTTTTTCTATGGTTATGATGACTATGCGAACGCATGCTTCGCTGCCGGTCTTCCATTCGGCGGCCCCCCCTGTGGTTATGGCACCCTTTTCGGTTTTGTTCCGGATATCGATGGTGTGCCTGTAGTTCAGGACCTGGCTTTCGTAAGTTACTCGGTAGGAGAATTCCGGGATTATGCGGTCTTTGGTGAATTGACGTTCCATATCAACGATGCATGGCAAGTGACCGGAGGTATTAGAGCTTTCGATTCTGATTTTGAAAATCATCAAACTGGTGGTTTGCTGTTTGCCGGAGCCATTTCGGATATAACAAGAGAGTTCAGCGATTCAGGCACCCTGTTTAAATTCAATACATCATACGACATTAATGAGAATCATATGATTTATGGAACGTGGTCGGAAGGCTACCGAAGAGGCGGCGCAAATGCGCTGCCCGCAGTAGCTGTTGGTGAACCAACCGACCCCATTTTATTTTCCTATGGTCCCGATTTTGCCGAAAATCGTGAAGTAGGGCTGAAAGGAACGCTTCCCAATGGCATGAAATACTCATTCACCTATTACAATATCGATTGGGAAGATGTTCAGTTGGACGCAGGGCTGACACCGCTTGCCATTATAGGCGTGATTAATGCGGGTGAAGCGGGCACTCAGGGGATCGAACTTGAAGTGGCAGGCAACGTGACGGAAAACCTCAACGTGAATGTCGGTTACAGCTATACGGACGCGACCCTTGACTCCTTGTCACCACAGGCCTTATCGGCTTTTCTGGACCTTGTCATTGGTGAAGAATTACCAGGTACGCCCAAGCATGCTGCCACCCTTGCTGCCACCTACAGTCAGCATTTGAGAAATGGTTGGGAATTGCTCTATGGTGTATTTGGTTCATTTCGCGGGACTGCGGCTACAACTGCTGACATCTCAAATGGGAATACAAACCCGTTTACGGTGTTTGATCTCTCCCTGGCTCTCAACACAGATAAATGGACAGTCCGGGCTTACGCGAATAACGTCGGGGATGAAATAGGTATTACTACTCGTCGAATACCGTCACAGTGGGGAGCCACGTCTGAAGCGAATATCATCAGGCCGCGAACACTGGGACTCACCTTTACTTATCGATACTATTAATTTATCTCAAGCAGTCAGAACAGACCGACAACTAAAAAATACCTGCTATGAATTTGATAGTCGCAGCAGGTTATTTATTAACAGTGTATTCGCGGCTTTCCTTTCCAAGAGATACTTATGACCTCCAGCCTTAATATCAGTGCGGGTAATCATTAAATCACTATGCCCGACTCTTCGAGTATTTTGACCACCGGTTTCAATTCCTTTTCGTAGTTCTGCCATTTCTTTATGGAATCCTGATAAATTGGTTCGCGTACCTGTGATGCGCTGGCGGTATTGGTCGGGGTGTCACTTCTGTAAAATTCAAGGCTAGCGGGTTCGAAATGTAAACCACAATACTCCATCACTCGCTTTATTTCCTGTTCAGGATTGGTTACGAGTTTTTCATATTCCACATTGCAGATATTCCCGGTGAAAACCAGGTTCCAGTGATCCATCAACCGGCGATATGCCACATAGTAACGGGCAATATCCTGCGTATCATAGGAGAAGGGATAAGCGTTTTCGAATGGTGTCTTTAATATGGCGTAACAGGTATCCATAGGATGTCGTTTCATATGGATAATTTTCGCCTCCGGTAACGCAAGCCGTATTAATCCGACATACAGGAAATTCATCGGCATCTTGTCAATAAAAAATCGGGTATGGCCGGTACGGGGGCGGGTGCTCTCGATGTACGACCGGCCTAAATCGGTAAAATCCAGCAACTTGCTTTTCTGAACAAGGCTGAGTTTGTCAATGTGCCGAGGCCCGAATTCCTTTCGAGCCTGTATTAACAACTGGTTTACGAAATTTTGCAGTTCACCTGCAGAGAATACCTCGGAGTGGGAACTGATCATTCTTTCCAGTAAAGTCGAACCTGTGCGGGGTAAACCCAAAATGAAAATCGGCTCGCTGGTCGGATATCCGCCTTTCTGCTGCAAATATCCCGCATTATATTCCCGGATCAGGGCTGTCATCGTCTCGATATCGCTTTCAACGTTGTAACGAATCAAAGACCTTCTGGCCCGGTTACTGCGAGACAGGTAATACCAGGATTTTTTATAGTCTCCGAGGTCTTCCAATTCCTTGGAGAGTGCTCCACAAAGTTGATAGACTGCGCGTCTGTCGCTATCAGCCAGGGGGAGGAGTGATTCCATTTCAGCTATATGATTATGTTCATGCGATTGTCTGTACAGATCAGATCGATTGCGATGGGCTTGCCAGTCTCTCGGATTGGCGTCGATAACCTTGTCGTAACATTTCCCGGCTTCCTTTAAATTACCAACGGCTCGCAGCGCGGTTGCAAGATTAAATTGAAAGTTTGCTACGTCTGGCGCCATTGAAGCAGCAGTTCTATATGCTCTCAGCGCTTCTGGGAGTTCGCCGCATCCGGTAAACGTGCTGCCTAACAGGTCGGCAGTTATTGGATGCTCCACACCCTCATCCCAACATTGCCGGGCGAGTTCCAGAGCTTTTTTGAATTGGGCTGAGTGTAGCAGTGCGTGGGCAAACTGGGCCCTGAAGTGCTGATTATCCGGCTCTCGTTCAAGCGCACGCCGGGCGGCCTGAATTGCAACATCGCTACGACCACTGCGCACCATGATTTCACTCATCAAATAGTGCAATAGTCCCGAACCCGAATTTTTTCTGATTTGCTCCGCTACCGATTTCTGTGCATCCTGGATGTTGCCGTTTGACAAGCAACCCTGTACGTGCATGAGTAAAGACACATACTCTGTGTCCGGGAATAGATCAGTCAGAGAAACTGCATTATTCGGATATTGATCCATAATCAGTACGGATGGAACTACAGCTTTGTCAAAGGCGTTATCAGTTTCGGCGAATACAACCGGGCAGGCTGCACAGCATTTCAAAAATGAGATTGGCAGCCAGCAATGCGGTGTTTCCGCTGGTATCATAGGGTGGAGAAACCTCTACCAGGTCACAACCCACCAGGTTCAACCCGTAACACCCACGTATAACCTCCAGACCTTGCGCGCCGGTCAAGCCGCCCGGTTCAGGTGTGCCGGTGCCCGGCGCTACGGAGGGGTCGAGGCCATCGATGTCGAAGCTTAAGTAAGCTGGTATATCCGGGCCAACTTTCTCTCTGAACGTCATCATCAAGGGATCCAGGGATTTATACCAGCAATCCTCACCAGTAACGACCTGAACGCCGGCGTCACGCGACCAGTCGAAATCATCAGCAGCATAGCCGGTGGCGCGTGGGCCAATCTGGATCATCTTGTGAGGGTTAACCAGGCCCTCTTCAATCGCACGACGAAAAATAGTACCGTGCGCAATTTTTTCACCGAACATGGTGTCATTGATATCTGTATGGGCATCGACATGCACCAGCGCAACCGACCCGTACTTATCGGCAATTTGCCGCAGAATTGGCAGTGAAATCGTGTGATCGCCGCCCATGGAAACGGGTTTTACATCGTGCTTCAACAGTGCACGATAATACGTTTCGATAATTTCAATGGATTTTGTAAGGTTGTAGGGGTTTAAGGCAACATCGCCAACATCCGCCACCTGAAATGATTCGAAAGGCGCGGCCCTTGTCGCCATTCCATAGGGCCGGACCAGGACCGACTCACTTCGAATTTGTCTGGGACCATAACGCGTTCCGGTACGGTTACTGGTGCCTATATCAAGTGGAACGCCTACCAGCGCAATATCAAGCCCCTGCCCCGTTGATTGCGTCGGCAGGCGAAACATGGAAGCAGGACCCGCAAAACGCGGCATCTCATTACCGCCTAGCGGTTGGTTAAAATCTTTACTCATCGCCTATGACTTATCGATGATCCAGCGACACTCCTTATCTCCCTTTCCGATACAACGGGTGTAGGTATGTGTCAAATTCTCATTGATAGTCTGTGCTTCAAATGTTCTCGCCGCGGAACACCATTTTGAAACATTTTTGATTTCCTCGTTCAGGCCTGATTCTTTGCCGTAGGTAACTATGGGACAACTGGTACAACTACCCGTTACATAGTTTTCTGATTTTTTCGTAACTTCATACTCACCGAAACCCATCCCTTTTACGAGGTTAAGATGTAATTCTGCAGCATCACTCGCGGTATTTCCTTTGATATTGTGAGATTTGATACGTGCCCTGGCTTCTTTTTGTAAAGCAGGCCCCTCCCGTTCCGACATGGATGAAACAATCCTGTCCCAGCCCAGCAGATGTCCCGCAATCAATAATGATGACGCTCCTATCCTGCCCTGTATTTCTATACTTCTCTTCTTTTTGTCATACAATGTCGGCGCAATCTGGTTCTGGGATTCCGTTATTCCGGCCCAATTCTCACGCGCCAATTCTTCCTGTACATCTTTAGAGTACCGGTCTACCAACCAGGGACCGTCAGGCTTCCTGGCACGCCATGTATCACGCATGCGTTTGAGATAGTCATGGATATGCTCGCCTTCCTGACGACGATGTTCTTCGTCAATGGCCTCCATGTACAGTCGGCAGGATTTATCACCACGTCCAAGACAGTGAGTATGCACCATAGCCTGGGTTGGTGCGACAGCCGCTGATTCAAAGTTATCATACGTGTCACACCATAAACTGTGTTCCTCATAGGCAGGATGGCCTACCTCATAGCCGGCTTGTTGCCCATAATCTATCAGCGGACACCGGAACTGTTCGGCGGTCACACCATTTTCAGTTCTGCCGACGAACATTTCAAAGTTGAAGCCGGCACCGGTAATGCCCATATTGGTGATTTGAATGAAGGTTTCCAGTGTATCTTCAGTCAGCCCAAACTGTTCGCCATAGTATTCCTTGGCAACCAGGGCGACGGGGTATCGCTGCGTGGTATCGGCAATTTCGATTAATTTTCGAATTCCTATCCCCTCTGTTTCAGCACATTTAAGAATTGCAGAGGCGGAAATAGCGCCCCATCGATTGCGTGCATCGTGGAGTTCCTGCAATGTTGGTTCTTTACCGTCTAGATAATTGGTAATTTTATGTGCCATATAACACTCCGATTACAGCCTTTCGCCTGGTCCAAAATGTCAAGCTTCGAAATTTTCTATTAAAATGTTATCTTAATTATGTTAAGTTGTAAAGTATTGTGTCCTTCTACCTGGAACTAAGCAGCTGTAAACTCTGTATTTTTTCGGATTCTGAGCAGTTTGGGAATGCAGATGAATAGACGGCGTTTGATAGTGGCAGGTGCCGCGGGAGCCTTGTCAATCGGCGCGGGTAAAGCGCTTTGGTGTGGAAATGCGGCGCTTATGGCCGGGCATGCCCGGACTGTGCCTGTCGTCAATGATCCGGTCTTGCCGGTTGAAGCGGATGTCGTCATTGTTGGTGGCGGCATAATGGGCGCAAGCGCAGCTTTATGCCTGGTAGAGCGCGGCCTTTCTGTTGTCCTGTGTGAAAAAGGTGTTATCGGCGGAGAAGCGTCGGGGCGCGCCGCGGGATGGGTTGACAGCCTTTATGCGGACCCTGCACTGGCGGATTTAATCAGCCGTTCCAAAGTCCTGTGGGGGGAGATGGACGGGCGCGTGAATGGCAAAACCGGATATCAAAAGAGCGGCCTCACCATCTTGTGCAAAGATGAGGACGAACTGCAGGCAGCTTATGAATGGACGGATCTGGTAGCGGAGCATCCCGGTTTCGATGCAATCGTGATTTCCCCCGACAAAGCAGGCCGGTTGACAGGCATTGAGCCGGATAAAATTGTCGGGGCATTGTTCCAGCCAAGTGACGGTCTGGTGGAACCGCGGATTGCAGCTTCAGTCATTACGGAAGGCGCAAGACAATCGGGATTATCGGTCCACCAGCAGTGCGCGGTTCGCACTATTGAACTGGAAGCTGGCCACGTGTCATCTGTCGTGACCGAGTTAGGAATAATCAAAACACGACAGGTAGTTCTTGCTGGAGGTGCGTGGTCTTCGTTGTTTTGCGCGAACCTCGGGCTTAAGTTGCCGCAGCTGCAGGCTTTTGCCTCGTCAATAAGGATAAGACCGAAATCAAAAGGTCCGAGTATCTCAGGCCAATACGACCGCGTCTTCTGGCGCAATGAGGCAAGCGGGAGTTACACGATCGGTGTCTATAACGGTATCGCCCCTATCACGCGCGAAGCAATGTACTATGGGATCAGGTTTATACCGGCCCTTCGGGATATGTGGGGCGTCATCAGACCGGTTGCAGGCCCTGAGACGTTGCGTAGCTTCAAGGTTCCTACACGTTGGTCACCGGATGATATAACTCCTTTTGAGAAGACGCGAATTCTGCAACCATCTTTCGACGGGTCGGCTATTTTCACTGCATTTGAGAGATTGCAGCGTGAACTCCCTGTTTTCGAGGCAAGCATTATCGAAGAAACGTGGGCGGGAGTTCTTGTCACAACACCTGACAATTTCCCGGTCATTTCACCGGTGGCTTCCGTGCCTGGCTTGACTATATGCAGTGGCTTCCTTAATGGTTTCTCCATCGCTCCCGCAGTAGCTGAATTGGTTGCTGATTTTGTGACAGGCAAGGAACCGATGCTTGATGTGCAGGCTTATCGATATGAACGACTTACGGCATAGTCGGCCACTTAAATACAATCGGTTACAGCACCAGTCAACCGATTGTCAGGAAGTTTATGCAGGAGAGAAGTTATGAGCGCGAACGATCAAGAGCAAATTGAAAAGGTATTGCAGGATTATATAGATGCTGTCTGGAATCACGACACCGTTTTGATGACCAGGGTTTTCCATCGTCAGGCGGTTTTGAGTAGCCATATTGAAAATGAGTTCTCGATGGTACCGGCTGTTGAGGCGATTGTTGGATACATGAATAGCATCCCACCAATAGCTGAAACCAGTCCGAAATTTGAGGGCAGGATCATTTCCATCGAACATGCCGGAACCGCAGCTAGTGCGACAATCACGGAAAACCACTTGGAAGGACTGAACTTTACGACCTTCTTCCAACTCCACAAGATCGATGAGTCCTGGATTATTACGAGCAAAGCGACCTATGGTGAACCTGAGTAGTTTCGTCTCACCGGACACGAGATTGCACCGGTGAATTCAGTAATGAACCGAATAGCACTCGGGGCCGGGTATGCGCTTGGTTTCCTGGGGATTGTCATGATGCCGTTACTCGTCGGTGTCTATATATCGAAATTCGGCGTGAAGGAAGACCTTGCGGGACTATTGGTTTTCTGCGATCTGGGTGCTCTGTCATTCACGTCAATTACACTATCGACCAGAGTACACCGATGGCCAAAACGTGTGCTGAGCGTACTCGGAATATTGATCATAGTCGTTGCGAACGCGATTTGTTTGGTCGTCGATGCTTTTGCGTATCTGTTAGCGGCGCGGATATTGGCAGGAATCGGGGCCGGAGCACTGCTGACCAGCGTTTGTGCACTCGCCTCACATACCCCTTCACCTGAAAGGACTTACGCATTGATGAACATCATGTTCGGCGTGTTAGGCGCAGCATTGTATACTCTTATGCCCTTTGTCCTTGACACATTAGAAGGCAGAGGGATCTTTTTGCTCTATATTGTGCCTGCTATCCTGCTGTCTCCAACGATACTCTTTTTAACTGAGACTGTTTCGGCTTATGGGGATGCAGACAAAGCTATGGTCATCAATTTGCCCGTCGTGTTGCTATTTCTCGGGCTTGCAATATTTACGATTAGCGATGTCGGCATCTGGGCGTATATAGATGTTCGAGCGCAACAGATAGCGATTTCCTTGGAGAGCCGTTCCAATATATACATGCTGGTGGCTTTGGGAAACATCTTCGCACCACTTGCCGCCTACTTGCTTGGAAGACGACTGGGCCTCGTATTTCCGCTGGCGCTGGCAGCGTTGGCCATGAGCGCGGCCTGCATATGTATTGCCCTGTCCGTATCATTCGGGCTCTGGGCGACAGGCTTGGTTATGCTTTCCGGTGCTTTTACATTTTCGATTACATACGTTTTCGGGATTTGCGCAATCGTCGACCAAACGGGTAGGGTTGCGGGAGCAGCGCCCGGAATTACCGGCGTTGCGCAGGCGATCGCCCCGCTTCTGGCCGGGTTTGTTATTGTTACAAGTGGAAGTTTTTCCTATCTGGCGGGTATCGCTGCGATACTCTGCATTATTGGCGGGCTTTGTGTCTGTTACCCCACCTGGGTAGTATCAAATGAAAATGAATTTTAATCTGCGTCACTCAAGCCTGGTGTGTGGACGAAGGCTGATAGTCGCGATTGACTCGGCTCAGTCATCCAGTGATGTCGGGAAATAATATGGCAAGCATTCAGACGGAGCACTACTTTACTGATCAGGAGATCAAAGGCATTCGGGCGGGGTTAAATGGCGTTAAGAGCACCAATCCCGCCCGATTCTACTATGACGAAGACATTTATAAAATCGAAGTAGAACATGTCCTGAAAAAACAGTGGTTGTGCATAGGCCGGTGGGACCAGGTTGAGAAGCCAGGCGATTATTTCACCATCAGGATGTGGGGTGAGTCCATTGTTGTCGTGCGTGACAGGAAGGGAATTCTGCACGCGCTGGTTAATGTCTGCCAGCATCGCTGGTCGCAAGTTATTATTAACTTAAATTTGTTGGGATAATCGTTGGACAAGGTACAGGGGAGAGATATAAATCACAACAAAAACAACATGTTATTGAACCAGTAATATTTCCCCTTCCGGCACCATTTCACTTTTTTTGCAGTTCCCCGTACTTCCTATAGTGTCCGCATAACCTTTAGGACAGTACGTGTTGTACTAATCCTTTTGGAGGAACAACACGATGACCCATGATGAAAAAGAAATAAAACGCAAACTCCGTTATAAAAATATTTTTTTATGCATTATATTGAAAAACTGTTAAATCGTGCACTAGCGGGAAACCCTGTTAAATGAATACTTCACAACGACGCATGCAGATATGGGGATGGGGATACGAAGATCTTCAACCGACAGAAAAAGAAAAACTGGCCACTGCCAGGGAAATCGCTACAAGTTTGGGAAATCAAGACATCAGTCTCGAGTCGGAACCAAAAATTGATGATATTGAGCTACGCACATCGAGAATAAAACTTCCGGATACGCTTTCACACCTGTGTTCGATTTCAGATTACGACCGGGCTGCGCACACATACGGCAAAGCGTTCCCGGATGTTATGCGTGCGTTCCGGCTTGAGTTCTCTAATCCACCGGATGTGGTTGCTTTTCCTGAAAATGAGCAAGATGTTGTCTCCATTGTTGACTGGTGTGATGAGACCGGAGCCATGGTGATTCCATTCGGTGGAGGTTCCAGTACAGTTGGAGGGGTAGAGGCTCCGAGTAATGAAGGGTATCCCGGTATCGTCTCACTTGATTTACGTAATCTCGATAAAGTACTGGAAGTAGACGAAACTTCACGTGCCGCGCGTATTCAAGCTGGAGTATTTGGACCTGCGTTGGAGAAACAGCTTCGTCCACATGGTTTAACCTTGCGACATTTTCCCCAGTCATTCGAGTGTTCGAGTCTCGGCGGATGGATCGCCACACGTTCAGGAGGCCATTTTGCAACGTTATACACACACATTGATGACTTTGTTGAATCCCTGCGGCTGGTTTCGCCAACAGGGACGATTGAAAGTCGTCGCTTGCCAGGTTCGGGGGCAGGGCCAAGTCCTGATCGCATGTTCATTGGTTCGGAAGGAATACTGGGCATCATTACGCAGGCCTGGATGCGACTACAACATCGTCCTGTTCATCGAGCACCGGCAGCCGTACGTTTTGAAAAGTTTGAGGATGGGGTTGAAGCAGTACGTATCCTGAGTCAAACAGGTTTATTCCCTGCCAATTGCCGGTTACTCGATCCAGTTGAAGTTAAACGTAATAAGGTCGGTGATGGCACAGGCACGATGTTAATGCTGGGTTTTGAATCTGCCGATCATCCGGTGGATGCCTGGCTTGCCCGAGCGTTGGAGTGCTGTGCTGATTATGGTGGTGAACAACTCATTGCAGAAAAAAAAGCTGATACAAAAAGTGGCACGGTAGGAGATTGGCGGCAGGCATTTATTCGCATGCCTTACATGTTTGGTACCTTTGCCGCCATGGGTGCGATATTTGATACGGTGGAAAGTGCCATTCCCTGGAATCAATTTGATGAGTTTCATGATGGTGTTATGTCTTCAATTCAGTCGGCTCTTGATGAGATTTGTGGAGCTGGTGTCCTGTCTTGTCGATTCACACATGTTTATCCGGATGGGCCGGCTCCGTATTTTACGTTTCTTGGGCTGGGAACGCGCGGTTCGGAATTTCAGCAATGGCAGGAAATTAAAGCTGCGGCTACAGAAGCCCTTGTCAGTCATGGTGGAACGGTAACCCACCATCATGCAGTCGGACGTTTTAATCGCCCCTGGTATGATAAGCAACGACCGGAACTATTTGCCAACGCATTACGCTCAGCTAAGGCATCACTGGATCCTAACTCAATAATGAATCCGGGCGTGCTGATCGACCCGTAACTGTCTCAGCCGGGTTTTCTGAGTTGTTCTGTTTCAGCTTTATTAAGTTCGAGCGTAGCTGAGTTTACGCTGACGCCGTAATCAACTCTTGCCTTTTCAGGTGAAACCAGACCATCTTTGACATCGGCAAGGACTTTTTCAACCTCTCTGGATTTTGGATCGCCAAATCCACCACCACCACCTGAACGGATTTCAATACGTTGATCTTTCATTAAAGGCATTAGTGTGTTGGCCGTAATTTCTTCTTCATTGCCACCTTGCCTGTACAGGTACATGGTGTTTCTTCGGGCGGATTTACCTCCACACAAACCATAAGGTGCAGTTGATGATTGAGTACCGCTACCAAAATTAGCACACATGATATCGTCTGCATCAATTCGCCAGCGATAGATCACACCATGGCCACCGCGCCACTTCCCTGCGCCGGCACTGTCCGGCAGATATTCAAACTCTTCAATGAAGTAGGGGTTGACCATTTCATGTAATTCGAGGTCAGGTGATCGTAATCCACCCAGGCAAATTACAGTTCCCATATGGTCCCAGCCATCATAACCCTCACTGGCGCCACCACCGCCCTTGGACATGAAATGTATTTCGCCAAAAGGTCTACCTGTACGTGGATTAAAACCTGCTGTTGCAGGGGCGAACCATCGGGCCCAGGAACTCTGCACACGTTGCGGGACCACATCTGAAAGTGCCAGCCATACAGCTTCCATAATAGCTTCAACAGTCAACACGGTGCACGCAGTTGAAGGAGCCGGATCTTGTGGGTTAAGTACATTTCCGGAAGGTGCAAGACAATTCACAGGTCGCATCGCTCCCCCGTTCTGTCTGATGTTCGAGTCAACCATGGTGTAAACTGATAATTGCGCTGCTGAAGCGGTATTCGGATAAGGGCTGTTGACATATCCTTGCACCTGAGCATCTGACTCTGAAAAGTCAAAACTGATTTGATCTCCTTTTACTTCAACTTCCACTCGAATATTGACCGGTTGATCAAGCGCTATCCCATCGTTATCAATTTGTCTTTCTGACTTGTATATGCCATCCGGTATTCGACTTATTTCGTCTCGCATGAGTTTTTCAGAGGCGTCGAGCAATTCATCAATCGTGCTGTCTAAAACCGGAAGCTGATATTTTTCCAATAAGGCCTTTACATTTCTTTCACCAACCCGGGTAGCTCCTACCAGACACTGTATGTCGCCTTCAACCAGAAAGGTTAGTCGGACATTTGAGAGGATTAGCTGCCAGACACCCTGATTAGCCTGTCCTTGTTCATATAGTTTTACCGGTGGAATTCGTACACCTTCATCCCATACGCTTCTGGCTTCCGGATGATAACCTGCGGCACCACCACCACCGATATCTGCCTGATGTCCCTTGGTCAATGTCCAGAAGGCAATTTCATTTTCCCAGAAAACCGGTCTGGCTATGGTGACGTCCGGTGGATGATTATTACCACGATAGGGATCGTTCAAAATAAATACATCACCATCGTTTATATTATTTTTAAATGTTTCCGCAATTGATTGCAACGCCCAGGGCGAAGCACCTACCAGTACCGGAATGTAGGCTGTTTGAGCAATCAAACGCAATTGTCTGTCGAATATTGCCGTGACGAAATCTCTTGCCTCACTGAAGATAGGTGAGCGTGATGTTCGCAGCATGGTTTTGCCCATCTCTTTTGTGATGGAGTCAAGGCGGTTACTGATAACGGAAACCAGGATAGGGTCGTGGTTACTAGTCGTCATATTAACCCTGCTGTAATAGTTCACTCAGGATTTTATTGCTATCGTACATTATAAAGTTCCGATAGCTGTCACAAAGCAGAGAAAAGCCTGGCGGCACGAGAATAGTGCTGTTAGTAGTTTCTATAAGTGCCGGGCCACTCAACTCATGACCATTTTCACAATTGTCCCCGTTATAAACCGGGGTTTCTAACCATTTCCCGTCAAAATAGGTTTGGCGAACACCCTTTTGTACATTTTTAATATCTACTTTAGTTTTTTCCGTCTCAGCAAGCTGTGGTTTATCAGTACTGCCGGTAGCTCTTACCCGTAGGTTAATGATTTCCAGATCAGCTCCGGGCATCGAATATCCATACAGCAGGTCGTGGGTTTGATGAAAGTGCTCTTCAATTTGATAAAAGTCTTCTCCTGTAACATTCACAGGTAATGAAACCTCAACCTCATTAAATTGACCAACATAGCGTATGTCGATACTTGCTTTAATATCTATGCGATTCTCGTTTATCTCTTCTTCAAGGAGATTCGTTTTTCCCTCTTCCTGCATGCTGTTGAGAATAGTATTTACTTCTTGTATATCGAGATTATTCCAGTCGCGAGTAAATGTGCGCACGTAATCGTGGCGTAAATCAGAGATCAACATACCGGCAGCACAAAATACTGATGATTCTCGGGGGATGAGTACAAGAGGAATATCTAGTTCACGAGCTATCATGCCCGCATGTAAAGGTCCTGCACCACCTGCAACGACCAATGCAAATTCTCGAGGATCAAAACCTTTCTCAACAGTAACCACACGTAATGCAGCTGCCATATTCGAATTAATCAATCTGTAGACGCCTTCTGCAGCTTCAATCGACGTCAGCCCTAACGGTTTGGCAATACATTTATTAAACGCATGATCCGTTAACGCATAATCCAGC
The DNA here is from genome assembly GCA_965243115.1 of Gammaproteobacteria bacterium. GTDB lineage: Bacteria > Pseudomonadota > Gammaproteobacteria > Eutrophobiales > Eutrophobiaceae > JAAXHV01. The sequence continues at coordinate 1,611,316 of CBDEUD010000003.1, forward strand.
TTTATTTCACCGCCCAGAAAAAAATCGGCATCGATATAACCGAGTAATAAATCTGCGTCAGTCACAGTAGGTTGTTTACCCCCCTTGCCATAGCAAACCGGTCCGGGTTCCGCACCGGCACTTTGCGGGCCTACGTGTAACAGGCCTCCGGCATCTATCCAGGCTATACTGCCACCACCTGCGCCAACTGTATGAATATCAAGAATTGGCAGAGCCAGGCGATGACCACCCACTTCACCTTCTGTCGTGGTTGCAGGTTGGCGATCGCGTATCATGCATGCATCAAAACTGGTACCACCCATGTCTACGGTAATCAGGTTTTTAAGATTAAGGGTGTCACCATAGGCAACCCCGGCCATTGGACCCCCGGCAGGCCCGGATAACAAAGTATTGGCAGCAAAACGTCGAGCAAGTTGTGGTGATAGTACTCCTCCATTGGACTGCATAATCAGGAGGACAGCATTTAAATTATGCTCCTGGAAACGTTTTTCCAAATCGATTAGATAACGTGAAAGTGGTGGCCCGGCGTAGGCGTTAAGTACTGTTGTGGAATGACGTTCATACACCCTGATTTGTGGAAGAATTTCAGTTGACAATGAAATATAAACATCAGGTAATTTTTCCCTGAGTAAGTCTGCAGTCTGTTGCTCATGTTCGGGATGTAAAAATGACCAGAGGTAGCTGACTGCAACGGCTTCTATCCGTTCGTTCAGGATTTCGTTTATCGCCGCTGAAATGTCGTTTTCATTTAATGGTTTGACAACTTTGCCATCAGCATCTACTCGTTCTTCAATTGGGAAAATGAGATGCCGTGGTACTATTGGTGGAGGAGGGCTGTATTTAAAGTCAAACTGCTTTTCCTTCAAACCGCGGCGCATATTCAATATGTCGCGGAATCCCTTGGTTGTGAGGAATGCAGTCTTTGCACCATTTCCAGTTAATACCGCATTCGTCGTAATGGTTGTGCCATGGACTATGGATTCGATTTCCGACAGAAATGTGACCAGATTTTTATCAAGGTCGTCTGCAACTTTCTGTAGCCCATTGAATACACCATGTTCCGGATTGGAGGGTGTTGTCGGTGTTTTATATACTCGCGATACACCATCACTGCCGGTGACCAGAAAATCGGTAAATGTTCCCCCTACGTCAATGCCAATTTTGTATTTCAAAATGTATCTGAATTATTATTTAAAAAATCTCTAGTGCTACTTTTATTTCCATCATTCGTTCTTTGGCAAAACCTGGCCATTCATGACCATCGGTAACGCATTAAGATCATCCAGTTTTATGTTTTTTGTGCCGAACATATCGTGATGTGCGCTCAATAAATAGGTTCAAGCTCAACCGGAATGGTAGGCGCGCCTTGCTCCCGCATGATTTTTTGCCCCTCCCGTCCTTTCGCATCCGGATACAGGTCGTGGAAGAACTCGAGCTTGTTACCGTCGGGGTCAAAAAAATAGATGCCGATGCCAACGGCATGGTCGGCAATTTTAAAGACTTCAACGTTATGTTTTAACAGACGGCCGTAAAGCCGGCGCAGTGCATCCAGGCCGCCCCGGATGCTGAACGCCGCATGGTGCATTCCCACATCGCCGGGTTTGACGGACTGTGTATGTTTTGCCTGGATCAGCACGATATCATGGTGTCTCTCGCCGAAAGACAGGAATACGGCCGCCTCATGATATGAATCATAACCCGTGACGATTTCCTTCATGCCCAGGATGTCGCAGTACCACCTGGCAGCGCTGACCGGGTCGCTGACATTCAGGCCCATGTGTACCAGGCCATCGATTTGTATGGCGCTATCAGACATTGCAAATAATCCCGCGCTTCACGAATTCCACCCTGGTTGACGATAATCGTTATTATAGTGCGTTGTTACCACACACGGTAAATTCCCTTTTAATTGTCCGATTGTCATTGTGCGCCGATGTATGTATGTTATTGATACACCGCTACTGGAATGAACGGGTCTCTTGAATCAGGCATCGATTATGAACGGCAGTAACAGGATATTTTACGGATGGTGGATCCTCCTGGCCGCGACCGTTGGTCTGGCGGTAAGTCCGGCGCCCATCGCGTTCTATTCCATCGGCGTATTGATGCAGCCGTTGTCGGAAGCCTATGGCTGGAGCAGGTCCGAGATCTCCCTGGCCGCGACCTTGTTTACTGCCGCCATAGTCCTCACCACGCCGGTCATCGGAATACTGGTGGACAGGATCGGCCCCAAAAAAGTGCTCATCCCTTCCATGCTGGGATTCGCCTTCAGCCTGTTTGCGCTGTCATTCGCCGCATCGCTCTCCACGTTTCATATCCTGTATTTTTTCATGGGAGTCCTTTGTGCCGGTGCGAACAGCCTTGCCTACATGCGCTTGTTGTCGTACTGGTTCGACCGCCGACGCGGCCTGGTGGTAGGAATTGCAACCGCGGGAATGGGGCTGGGTTTTACCATCGTCCCCGGGTTTACGCAATTCCTTGTTGACCAGGGCGGGGCGGGGTCCGCCTACATTGGACTTGGTTTGCTGGTCCTGTGTGCAGGGGTGCCGGTTGTTTCCCTGATAGTCAGGGATACGCCGGAGCAGTGCGGACTGGCAGTTGACGGCGGCGCAGTGAGCGACGCGCCGGAAGGCGATAATATTGTTACCGGTATCAGTTCAGCGCAGGCAATCCGGTTGCCCCAGTTCTGGATTATCACCGGGATATTGACCCTGGGCACCGGCACCATTTATTCCCTGGCACTTCACCTGGTATCCATCGTCAGGATTATTGAACCGGAATCCGGCATGTCCATCCTGGCCGCATCCATTATCGGCGTCATGATGATCATCGGCCGCCTCCTGGCCGGCTACATCTACGACAGGATTTACGCTCCCTGGGTCACTGCAGGCATTTTTCTCAGCGCCGCCGCCGGCACGTTGCTGCTGGCAATCGGCTTGCCCGGTATCTGGATTATCGCTGCCAGCGTTTTGATCGGCCTGAGTTCCGGTGCGGAATCAGACGCCTTGGCAATCCTGGTAGGCCGGTACTTCGGCCTCCTGTCCTACGGTAAGATTTATGGCCATATTTTTTGCGCCTCCCTTATCGGCATATCGGTGTTCCCGTATATTCTCGGCCTGGGTTATGATCATTTCGGCAGCTACACGGAGGTGCTTTACATCTGTGCATCACTGTTCGGCCTCAGCGTAATCCTGAGTTTCTCCCTCGGCCCGCACTCGGAAAAATTCGACTGACAGGGGCGAAGGATCAGGTTGATTTCAGCAGGGAGAACAGTTCGGCCCGGGTGCTGGGGTTCGACCGGAAAATACCCAGCATGGCCGAGGTTTTCATCACGGAATTCTGTTTTTCCACCCCGCGCATCATCATGCAGAGGTGTTTGGATTCGATGATTACCGCAACGTCTTCGACTCCTGTCGCGGCGTTCATTGCCCGGGCGATATCCATGGTGAGGTTTTCCTGGTTCTGCAGGCGGCGTGCATACATATCGACGACGCGGGCAATCTTGGACAGGCCGATGACGAACTTGTCCGGGATATAGGCCACGTGGCACTTGCCGATAAACGGCAGCAGGTGGTGTTCGCACAGGGAGTAGAGTTCGATATCCTGGACGACGACCATCTCGCTGCTCTGCGTCGGGAAACGCGCATCGTTGATTATCTCTTCCAGACTTTGCGAGTAACCCCGGGTCAGGAAGCGCATTGCCCGCGCTGCCCGCTCAGGGGTGTCTTTTAATCCTGGCCGGTCAAGGTCGTCAATTTCTCTAATAATGTCTGCGTATGCCTGTTCCATACCTGTTTCGTCCGGTTTTGAAAATAAGGGACGTAAGTTTACCCGTTTTTAAATAAAAAAAGGGGACGGATTTTAAATCCGCCCCCTCACAAAAACCGTCTTTCGGCAGGATAACCCTTACATACTTACCTTGACGCCGACAAAACCGGCGCGGGGCGCGCCCGGTCCGACAAAGCGCGGACTCTCATAGTCCTCAAACTCTTCCACGGCTACCTCATCGGGTTCCTCGCCCAGCAAGCCGAAGCTCTCGTAGTCTTCGTCAAACAGGTTGGTGACGCGTCCGAATACCTGGATATTGTCGGTCACATTGTAGCTGGCGCGCAGGTTGACTGTGGCATAACCGCCTACGGGGTCCAGGAAACCCTCGTCGATCCTGTAGTTGCCTTCGTTGCCGCGCAGTTCCTTGTTGGAGGTGTACGCTACGTCGAAACCGACGTTCAGACGCTCGAACAGCAGGTAATCCGCGCCCAGTTTCAGGGTATGTTCAGGCAGTCCCGGTATGCGGTCTCCTTTATCGACCTCTTGTTCGCCGAGCTCACCCTCAGGCCAGTTTTCGTTCTCCACCGCATCGAATGCAGTCTCGAAAGTCGCGTCCAGGTAGCTGTAGGCCAGGAACCAGTTGAGGTTATCGGTGGAACCGTTCAACTGTCCCTCGAAGCCCAGGTGGCGGGTCTTGTCCACGTTGGCGAACAGGCCGGTGGCCCTGCCGGTGGTCTGGAACAGGATGTCGTCGTGGTTGGTGGTGTGGAAGAAGCCGAGGTGGTAGTCCACCAGGCCGATATCGCCGCGTATGCCCGCTTCAAAACTCTTGCTCACCACGTCGTTCAGGGGCGGGTCCGCCAGGAACGCATTGGGCAGGCGGCATTCGAATTCCACGTCATCCGGGTCGTCTCCTCGTAGACCTGCGTAGTATTGAGCGCGGTCAAAGACGCTGTCGTTACAGGCCAGCTCGACGGGCGTCGGGGCGCGGTTCGATTCGCTGTAACTGCCGTAAACATTGATTTGATCCGTGGGCTGGAAGCTCAGGCCCACTGCCGGGTTGAAACGGAAGAAGTCATGTTCGCCGTTCAGTTCCGGGCGCTCTCCGGACACGTCCTCAAGGTCGATCAAGGTGTTGTTGATGCGCCCGGACACGACCAGGGTCAACTGTTCCGACAGGCTCATGGCATTCATGAAGTAGAAACTGGTGGTTTCCGTTTCCGTAGACAGGTTGGTCTGAGCATCTTCAACGAATACGCCGGTGCCGCGGCCGATGGTGCTGCGGGTGACGGGATCCAGGTCGGCGATTTCCGTTTCGGAAATGAACCGGCTGTCACCCTTGTAATAGGTGAAGCCCATGATCAACTGGTTCTCCCTGCCCATCAGGTCGTTCGTAAACGTCAACTGGAGGTCCGTACCGTAGCTTTCCTGCCTGCGGGTGCTCTGGTTGTTGATGGCAATGACATCTACGTCTGAAAGGGCGTCGGTACTATTACCATATGTCTCTTCGCCTTCCAACTCATCGTCGTCATCATCGTCATGGTCGCCGTTATCGTCGTCATCGTCGTCATGGTCATGGCCGTTGTCATCATCGTCATGGTCATGGCCGTTATCATCATCATCGTCGTCATGGCCGTTGTCGTCGTCATCGTCGTCATGGTCGCCGTTGTCGTCGTCATCATGGTCATGACCGTTATCGTCGTCATCGTCATCGTCGTCATCATCCCCTTCGACCAGCAGCCACATCATGTCGTCATCATCGAACTCGATGCCGAATTCACTGGCGTCGCCGTTGAACGAGGATCCGTCGTTTTCCCGGTAGAAGAAGTTGAAGTCCACTTTGACGTTGTCGTTGAATTTATGGCTGCCGTCGAGGCTGACCATGATGAGGTCGTTCTTGGTCTGGTCGGGGGCGGTAAAGACGGCCTTGCGGTCATCGGCCAGCAGTTCCTCGGGGATGGCGCCGTTGCCGATCAGGTCGCTGTCGCCGTGTTGTGCGTTCAGGTTTAAGCGGGTGTTGTCGGTACGATAACTGAGGCTGCCGTAGAGGTTGAGCGCATCGGACGGCGATTCGTCACGCCAGCCGTCCTCTTCAAAATAGGTCACGTTTGCGTAATAGCCCAGGGAGCCGTTGTTGCCGCCGCTCTCCGCGGAGGTGACGATACGCTCCCAGGAACCGCCATAGACTTCCGCGCTGTGGCCTTCGCTGTTGAAGCCGTCCTTCATCTTCACCGACAGCGCGCCGCCCACCGTGTTCAGGCCGAACAGGGGATTGGCGCCGCCGATCAGGTCAATGCTGTGGATCGCCGACTCGGGCAGCAGGTCCCAGTTTACCGTGTCGCCCAGCGGCCCGTTGATGCGCACGCCGTTCTGGTACACTGACATGCCCTGGGCAAGGCCCAGCAGGGGCGAGGCGGCGTAACCGCGGTATTGTATATCCGGCTGCAGGGGGTTGTTCTGGGCGTCGTTGTGGGTGATGCTGGCCAGGTTGTGCCTCAGAAAATCAGAGATATCCAGGCTCTGGGAACGGTCGATATCCTCAGCCGACGCGGATTGCACCCGGTAGGGGATTTTGTCTTCCGGCAAGCCTGCACCATCACGCGAAGGAGTAACGCCGATAACCACGACTTCTTCCAGGGTTTCCTGCGCTGTGGTTACGGTGGGCAGAGAAAGACAAATGACTAATAGTGCAGATATGGCGGCGCCTGTTCTGTTCATAGGATCAATATCCCCGGTTTTTTGTATAGTTTTTACGACTCAGTGTGCTTATGCACATCTTAGTAATGTAATGTAGCTATTTGATCGGCAAGAGAATACAGGGAAAAGAGAATAAATGATTGGGAATTTTTCCCATAGGTGGAGGATTGTGTCCGGAGGGGACGGACTTCAAGTCCGTCCCCGGTAAGGCATATCAGGTCATTGTCTTCGCCAGGGCGAAGATTTCCTCGGCGTCGAAGACCTGGTCGTTGCTTTCGAACAGCCTGGCGATACAGGCCCGGTGCAGAGCAAGTTTCAGGGTGCCGAAACCGATGGCGCCCCAGCAGGTCTTGCCGCTGCGGACTTCGCCGCGGTCCATCATGCCGACGCCTTCGATTCCTAACGGCGGCGTGGCGTTGGCGTCGGCGAGCATCTCGATAGCGGGGTTGTTCTCCCACGCCTCCCGGTCGAGCAACTGTACGCCTGCGGCGCCTGTTGCAATCACGATCTGCGCATCCTCCACGGCCCGGGCCCGGTCTTCATTCGTTGCAGTCCCCAGGGGTGTGATGTCGACGCCGAAACGGCCTTTTATGGCATCGCAGGCGGCCTGGGCGCGTTCCTGGCCGCGGGAACATAACACGACATCGGCGCCTTCCCGGGTCAGCATGACCGCGGCGCGCTGGCCGACGGGACCTGTTCCTCCCAGGATCACTACTTTCTTGCCGGATACGCCGCCGCTGCCCATGAGTTTGGCGGCTGCGGCCGCGGCCGTGGTGTTGCTGCCGTTGCTGTCGAGCATGACGGAGACGCGGAAATCGGCAAAAAAGACCTTTTGCACCGCGTCCAGCAATTTTTCGCCGGCAACCATATCGCTGCCGCCGATGAACAAGGCGGTATTTTTCTTTTCTTTCGGGCTGCGGGTAAAGATGGCGCCGTCTACCAGTGCGCGCACGTTATCAGGCGTGCAACCACCGTGGCCGATGACATGGTCGGCCCCGCCGTCATATCCGACCACCGTATCGAACACGGCGGCATGCTGGTCGGTATCCAGCTGGAACAGAAGTTTTTTCATTACATTCTCCTCAGGGTATTGGAAGCTTGTCCGCTATTGTTGAAGAAGCAGCGCCTGGTACGTTGAGTTGATTGAAACCGTGCGGAAACCATACCGGTTCAGTGTGACACAGGTCAGGGGAAGTAACGGGAAAGATTAAACAGCGCACATCTGCGTCATCTGCGGATAAATCCGTTATACTCCCCGGCGCATTGGAATAATCTTACATTACAATACTGAAATCTGTAAAGAGGTAACACCCATGTTCAAGGAACAACAACTACAGACATTTCTCGACCAACTCGCCTCCAGCGCGTCCACCCCCGGGGGCGGCAGCGCGGCGGCGATCATGGGAGCGATGGGCGCGGCATTGGTCAGTATGGTGGCCAATCTTACCGTCGGGAAAAAGAAATACGAAGAAGTCGAGGAGGAGATGCAGGGATTCCTGGAACAATCCGAAGCGTTGCGTGAACGGCTGACCGGCATGATCCAGGCCGACGTCGACGTATTCGACCAGGTGATGGCGGCCTACGGCATGGCCCGGGACACCGAAGAGGAAAAAGCCCTGCGCTCACAGACTATCCAGGCGGCACTGAAACAGGCCACGGATGTGCCGCTTGCCTGTGCGCAACTGTGCGCGGACGTGATCGAACTGTGCCGCCCGGTAGCTGAAAAAGGCAATCTCAACGTGATCAGCGACGCCGGTGTCGCGGTGCTGGCGGCCCATGCCGCGCTGCGCAGCGCGGCGTTGAACGTTTATATCAACATAGGCGGGATCAGGGATGCGGAATTCGTAAACGACAGGCGCGAGAAACTGGAGTTCGTGCTGTCCGGCGCCGGTGTCGCCACGGAAACGGTGTATGAGCTTGTAAAAAGCAAGCTCTGATTATTTGTAGGGGGACGGATTTCAAATCCGTCCCCAATGGCTGTCTGTCAGGCCTGCAGGATGTTGTGGCGGATTGCCAGCCGGGCCAGTTCGGCGGTGGTATTGACCTGCAGCTTGTTTTTTATCTGTGAGCTGTAGTTGGCCACCGTTTTGTAGCCGATGGACAGGCGGGCGGCAATCTCGTTGGTATTCAAACCCTCCGCCAGCAGGCAGAAGATTTCAAATTCCCTGGTGGACAGGCTGGAGAACGGCCCGATCTCGTCCCGCGCCTTCTGGAACGCCAGGTGTTGCACCACCCGATCATCTATATAGACTCCGCCCTGGGCGATTTCTTCGATGGCCTTGATCAGGGTTTTCGGGGCGCTGCTCTTGGTCAGGTACCCCCGTGCGCCGGCGCGCAGGGCCTGTTCCACGAATACCGTATCTTCATGCATGCTGAACACCAGTATCCTGGCATTAGGGTCTTTCTGGATAATGCGCCGGATTGCCTCGAGGCCGCTGATGCCGGGTAAGGAAAGGTCCATGACGACCACGTCGGGATTCAGATCGGTAAACAGTTTGCTGGCCTGCTCACCGCTGGATGCTTCGGCGATGATCTCCGTCTTGTCCGACTGTTGCAGCAGCATCTGGTAGCCGGCGCGCACCACGGCATGGTCGTCGACCAGGAGAATCCTGATTTTGCTGTTTTCCCTCTGCATATTCAAAGTTCAGTCGTATCAGCCAGCTCTACAGGCAGGATTATAGCGATCTTTACGCCCTTATTCACTTCCGTAGCCAGGTGAAACTCACCCCCCATACTGTCCACCCGTTCCCGGATTCCCGACAAACCCATGCCCTTGCGCGTCCTGTCCGGGTCAAACCCCTGGCCGTCGTCACTGATTTCCAGCACCAGTTCAGCGCTGTTTTGCCGTGAGTTATCCAGGGATATGTAGACGTTTTTCGCCGAGGAATGGCGCGCCGCGTTGGTCAAGCTCTCCTGGATGATGCGGTAAATATTGATCTTCACGACATCGGCCGGCACGGGGCAATCCGCATTGATATCCAGGTGGCAGAACGTATCGGCATGGGCCGAATTCCACTCGTCCACCAGTTGTTGTATAGCCGGCACCAACCCCAGTTCATCCAGTACCGCGGGCCGTAACTGGCGGATCATGCCGCGCGCCACACCATACATGTCGTCGGCGATAGTTTTGATAATGCGCGTGCTTTCAACGACGTTCTGGTCGGATTTGCTGCCGGATTGCTCCATCGACGTGGCAATCGCCGTGATCGCGCTCAGGGACTGGCCCAGTTCATCATGCAGTTCCTGTGCAAGCCGGCGCCGTTCTTCTTCCTGGATTTCCAGTGAACGCCGGGTCAGGCGCCTGTTTTCTTCCCTGTTTTGCAGTAATACGCCCGCCAGGTGGTTGAAACGGTCAGAAATACGCGAAAACTCCACGGAGTTGAACTCCGGCAAGCGCAGCCGGTAGTCGCCTCTTTCTATCCTCTCCAACCCGGAGAGTATGGATTCGATGGGCGCCAGGTCCCGGCCCAGGTAGATATAAATCAACAGGTTGGCCAACGCGGTGAACAACAGCAGCAACAGGAGGAAATTACGCGTCTCCACCCAGGCTTCGGTTATTTCCGCCGAGGGGTCGGCGCGGATAATGACCTCGGTGCCGGAACCGCCGACACTGGTAAACACCCGCTTGAATTCCATGACCGGAGGTTCAACCAGGTTGATGAACCAATCCGGAGCCTCGGCATCCAGGGGCAGGGACGGCAGCAGCGGGCGGGCAGTTCCCACGCCGAGATCCAGCGAGATCAGGATTTGCAGATGGCGGGTCGTTTCCAGTTTGCTCAGTTCGGATAACAACTGGTCGTACAGGCCCTGATCGTCCGAACTCTGGATCGTGGAGATGGACGCGGTAAGCATATTGGATGTCAGCAGCGCTGCGGACTGTATTTCTTCCGTGACTGTCTTGCGCGCGGAAATTATGGCGTAGCTGCTGCCGGCACACAGGACGGCAATAAACAGCAGGGTGATGAGCAGGGTGAGACGAAAGCGCAGACTCATACAGGGTTGGCCCCGGGTTCGGACAGCAACATGGAAAAATCGATTGCGCGCACGTCCTTGGTGAGTATTCCCACCGAAATACAGTCAACACCGGTGGCCGCCAGGTCCGCAAGTGCGCCCTGTTCCACACCGCCGGAGACTTCCAGACGCGCACGCCCGTTATTGATTTGAACCGCCCGCCTGATCTGCTCCAGGGTGAAATTATCCAGCAGTACCGCATCGGCGCCGGCATCCAGCGCTTCTACCAGTTGCCTCTCGTTTTCCACTTCGATTTCTATATGCCGGTGCGTCGTTTTAGCCAGTTCCAGCGCAGCCGTGACGGATCCGGTTGCCCTGATGTGGTTCTCCTTGATCAGCATTGCGTCATACAGCCCCATACGATGGTTTGTCCCGCCGCCGCACAACACCGCGTATTTTTGTGCCGAGCGCAGGCCGGGCAGGGTTTTGCGCGTGTCCAGTAACCGCGTTGCCGTATGGGCTATGGCGGTCACGTACTCACTGGTGGTAGTTGCCGTACCCGATAACAACTGCAGGAAATTCAACGCAGTCCGCTCACCGCTGAGCAAAGACCGGGTGGAACCCGAGAGGGTGCAAACCGTCTGTCCGGGGTTGAGGACGTCACCATCCCCGCAGCTCCAGTCGATACTGACATCCCCGTCCAGTTGCCTGAAAACTTCGGAAAACCAGGCAACCCCGCACAGGATTGCACTGTCGCGGCAGAGCACTGTTGCCTCGCTCGTCATTTCCTGCGGCAGCAACCTGGCCGTCAGATCTCCCGTTCCCAGGTCTTCGTTCAGGGCACGCCGTACGGTGCTGGCAATATCAGCAGGCAGGACTCGCGTCGTCATCTCGCATTCCGGTATGGTTACCCCGACAGTTTACTTAACTCGGTAAATTCAGGACAACCATAAATTCTCCCCACAGAAACAACTGGACCGGGCCTCAGCCTGCCGAAATTTATGGTTGTCCTAAATTAGCTGAATTCGGAGCAGTTTACTTAATTCCATGGATTTAAGTAAACTGAATGGTGTTCCGGGGACAAATGCTTATCTATCCTGTGCTGATATGGTAAAACTCGACGACAAGGCGCAATGGCTGGAAGATGCCCGGCGTGTACCGTCGCCGAATCATGATGACCGGCCGGAGGGGACAGACATATCCCTGCTTGTCATTCACGGCATCAGCCTGCCTCCCGGGGAATTCGGTTCGCCCTGTATCGAGCAGTTTTTCTGCAATACGCTCGACGCCGGCGTGCATCCTTATTTCGGACAACTCAGGGGCCTGAAGGTCTCCGCACACCTGTTGATCGACCGTAACGGGAATATCGTGCAACTCGTGCCGTTTCACAAGCGCGCCTGGCACGCGGGCCGGTCGTCATTCCACGGCAGGGAGAACTGCAACGATTATTCCATCGGTATCGAACTGGAAGGGACCGATGACGTGAACTATGAAACCGTCCAGTATGAGGTGCTGGCACAGGTCATCACGGCATTGCAACAGGCCTGGCCTTCGCTCGCGGGCGCAAATATCAGGGGGCACTGCCATATTGCCCCGGGGCGAAAAACCGACCCCGGACCGGCATTTGACTGGGACAGGTTATATTCGTTACTCGGGGAAGCCTGAAGGTGTATTTCCCCGGTAAATACATTATCATTTTCCCATGAACCTGATAATGGTATTGATAGCGCTTGGCGTGGAGTTGCGCCTGGGCGACTTTGACAGGTACCGGAACCTGGCCTGGTTTGAACGTTACGCATCCTGGCTGGAATCCAGGTTGGCGGAGACCGGTTTCTGGAACGGCGCCGGCGGTGTGCTGGCCACCCTGTCCATCCCGCTGCTGTTGCTGGGCGTCCTGGTTTACCTGGCGGGTGAGGCGCATTTCCTGCTGGGTTTCGTACTTTCCCTGCTGGTACTGATTTACAGCTTCGGTCCGGCGCTCAATGCACTGGTGAGCAGGTACGCGGATGCATTGAGCAGTGATGATGACAGCGCCTGCCGTGAAATCCTGGACCAGATACTGTACGGCGAGGATGCCGCCGGCGGGACGGACCCGGACCGGGTGATAAGTTCAATCATGTTGCGCGCCCATGAGTACCTGTTCGCCATCGTGTTCTGGTTCGTGCTGCTTGGAGCGGTGGGCGCCCTGATGTATTGCCTGGTGCTGAACCTGGCGCACAGGCATGAAAAGACCGAGAGTGGCTACGCCGGCTCGATAAGGGACCTGCACAACATATTGATGTGGCCGTCGGCCCGCCTGCTGGCGCTGGGATTCGCCCTGGGCGGCAGTCTTGTAAGCGCCCTGGAAAGCTGGCGCACGGTATCCGGCAACACCCTGGAGATAAGCCGGGAAGTGATCGCGGTGTCCGGCTTCGGCGCCTTGCATTATAGCCCCGCAGGCGGGGTGGACACGGACGCGGAGGAGGACGCAGACGCGCAGGAGGATAGCGGCGCGGACAAGGAGGTGTTCATCGCACGAATCGGGGAGACCCTGGCCCTCATCAACCGCACCTTGATCGTATGGCTGATCGTGCTCGGCCTGATGACCATAGCCGGCTGGATCAGTTGATCAAGCTGCCGACTTGATGTAATCCTGCACGCGCAGGAGTGTCCTCTCGCCGTCCCTGCACACCAGCACGGCATCCTCTTCGTACCAGTCGCCCAGCACGATGCGGCGCGCCGGTTGCCCGTTCAACTCAAAATGATGGATGCCGGGCCTGTGGGTATGGCCGTGTATCAGTTCACAGACGCCGTGCCTGGTCATGAACGCCTCCACGGAAGCCTGGTCGGCGTCAATTATCTCCGGCAGTTTTGTCGCGGCCGATTTTTTAAACAGCGGCTGGAGTCCGCGGGACAAAAACAGCCGCAGCCGGTAGGGCAGGCTTGAATACAGCCGGCGGATGATCGGGGTTTCCATGAACTTTCGATATAACTGGTACTTCCAGTCCCGGGTGCAGAGCAGGTCGCCGTGCATGATCAGGGTCGCCTGACCGTCGATCTGGATTACGTTCTCGTCACCCAGCAGCCTGCATCCCGTCAGCGCGCAGAAGCCGCGGTCGAGCAGCAGGTCGCGGTTGCCGCGCACGAGGTAAACCTCTTCGTTGTGCTCGCAGCAGTCCCGCAGGACGTTGATTACTTCCGGCGCAGGCGGGGTGCGATCATCGTTACCGACCCAGAAGTTCTCGAACAGGTCACCCAGTATGTACACCGCACCCGCGCTACGCGCCGGGCCGTCGAATAATTGCCTGAATAATTCGATCTTGTCCGACCGATCGGCCGACAAGTGCAGGTCGGAGACAAATAACGTGTCCATCAATCGCGTTCTTTTGATACCATGCCCGTTTTATTTCAGCAACAGTCCATCTTTCAATGCTGACTATATATAACTCATTAACGCGACAAAAGGAAAAATTCGAGCCGATCGAACCGGGCAGGGTGCGCATGTACGTCTGCGGCATCACGGTTTACGATTATTGCCACATCGGCCATGCGCGCATGATCCTGGTGTTCGACATGATCGTGCGCTATTTTCGCTTTCGCGGCTACGAGGTGGACTACATACGCAACATCACCGACATAGACGACAAGATCATCAACCGCTCACTGGAGAACGGCGAGCCCTTCAACGAGTTGACCGGGCGCTTCATCCAGGCGATGAACGAGGACTTTGCCGCACTCAACGTGCTCATCCCCGACCGGGAGCCCAGGGCCACGGATCACATCGAGCAGATCATCGCCATGATCGGCCGCCTGCTTGACAAGGGTTATGCCTACCAGGCGGAGAACGGTGACGTGTTTTATGACGTCAGCACCTTCGCGGACTACGGGAAGCTGTCCGGCAAGAATATCGATGAGTTGCGCGCCGGCATCCGCGTCGATGTGCAGGAGGTCAAGACGGACCCGGTCGATTTCGTGCTGTGGAAGATGGAGAAACCCGGCGAGCCCGCCTGGGAGTCGCCCTGGGGCCGGGGGCGGCCGGGGTGGCATATCGAATGCTCCGCCATGTCGACCCATTGCCTGGGTCCCGATTTCGACATCCACGGCGGCGGCCAGGACCTGCAGTTTCCACACCACGAGAATGAGATTGCGCAGAGTCGCGGTTCCGGCAGCACGACCTTCGTGAACACGTGGATACACAACGGGTTCGTGCGGGTTGACGATGAGAAGATGTCCAAGTCCCTGGGTAATTTTTTCACGATCAGGGAGGTTATGGCCCGTTACCTGCCCGAGGTGATCCGTTTTTTCATTCTCTCCAGCCATTACCGCAGCCCGTTGAACTATTCCGACGCACATCTTGACGAGGCCAGGGCCGGTTTGACCCGGTTGTACACCTCCATCCGTGACATCGCCCCGGGCGAGGGCGATCCGGATTCCGGCTACAAGCAACGTTTCGAACAGGCCATGGATGACGATTTCAATACCCGCGCCGCGGTGACGGTGTTGCATGAGCTTGCCGGCGAGATCAACCGCCTGGACGACAAGTCAACCGCGCAGGCCGCCCGCCTTGCCAGGACCCTGGTCCGGCTGGGTGACGTGCTGGGCATCATGCAGATGGCGCCCGCGGCGTTCCTGCATGCAGCAGCCGACAACAGTGAGATCACCCTGGAAGAGATTACCCGCCTGATCGATGAACGGGCGCAGGCGAAAGCGGAACAGAACTACGCGGAAGCAGACCGGTTACGCGATCACCTGACCGGGCAGGGCATTATCCTGGAAGACGGCCCGGGCGGCACTACCTGGCGCCGTAAGTAACCGGGCAGATTACATTGACGTGTATCCGGCCAGGACGTATCATTACGCATCTCCCGGACGAGGCTCGGGGCATGGCGCAGTCTGGTAGCGCATCTGCTTTGGGAGCAGAGGGTCGGGGGTTCAAATCCCTCTGCCCCGACCAATTTTTTACATTTAACCGACGATGAGTTGCGCCCGTAGCTCAACCGGATAGAGCATCGGCCTTCTAAGCCGAGGGTTAGAGGTTCGAGTCCTCTCGGGCGCGCCAAGTGAAGCAACAGGATTCCGGGCCAGTCCCGGCACAGGCATGGTGAGTGTAGCTCAGCTGGTAGAGCGCCGGATTGTGGTTCCGGTGGTCGTGGGTTCAAATCCCATCACTCACCCCGGATTTTGACTATCCTTATGGGCCGTTAGCTTAGCTGGTAGAGCAGGGGACTCTTAATCCCAAGGTCCAGGGTTCGAATCCCTGACGGCCCATCAAACCCCTTCCCAGCCTGCGTACCTTTGATGTAGCCTGGCGATTTGTCAATTAATTGTCAAATATCAAAATATTATTTGTCAACCTAAAACCGAAACCATGTTTACCGATTTCGAAAGGAAGTCCCAAGCCGTTAACGGTGTCAATATTCACTACCGTATCGGGGGCGCAGGCCCGCCGCTGTTACTGCTGCACGGACACCCGCAAACCCATGTCATGTGGCACAAGGTCGCCGGGCAGCTTGCAGAACGGTTCAGGGTGGTTGCCGCGGACCTGAGAGGATATGGCGACAGCGACAAGCCGCCTGCCTCGGAAGACAATCAGCTCTATTCAAAACGTGTGATGGCCCGGGACCAGGTCGGGTTGATGAGTTCCCTGGGTTTCAACCGTTTCGACATACTGGCCCATGACCGGGGCGCCAGGGTCTCTCACAGGCTGGCGCTCGACCATCCTGAAGCCGTCAGGCGCATGATCCTGCTGGACATCGCCCCGACCCTGTCCATGTATGAGCAGACCACGAAGGAATTCGCCAGGGCCTACTGGCACTGGTTCTTCCTGATCAGACCGGCGCCGCTGCCGGAAACACTGATAACGGCAGACCCGGAAAACTACCTGCGCAACATGTTGTACAGACTCAGTGCGGGAGCGGACCCGTTTACCGGTGAAGCATTTGCGGAATACCTGCGTTGCCTGAGACTGCCCGGCACTGCAACCGGAAATTGCGAAGACTACCGGGCAAGCGCCGGCATCGACCTGGAGCATGACCGCCGGGATATCGCCGCGGAGAACAGGATTACCTGCCCCCTGCTGGTGTTATGGGGTACCGAAGGTGTCATAGGGAAGCTGTTTAACCCGCTGAATGAATGGGAAAAAGTAGCCCGAAACGTACAAGGGGCCGGGTTGCCGTCGGGTCATTTCATCCCGGAAGAGGTCCCGGAAATACTCATTGAACATGTTTTGAATTTTCTCCATCATGGCATTCCGGGGAGACAACGGGAGAAACAGTGATGAACGGGCCTGGCAAACAACTCCGGGATGATGCCGACGTCATCGTCGTCGGCAGCGGCTTTGGCGGTTCCGTGGTCGCGGCGCGGCTGGTTGACGCCGGTGTATCGGTACTGTTGCTCGAGCGCGGCCCCTGGCGCGATACGCTTCCGGTTCGGGAAGCCGGTATTACGGACACCAGGCCGTTACCCCGGACCGGCGGAATGACCAGCGTACTTCGCTCGCTGCATGCGCCGGTTGGGCCGAAGCGCGGGATCAGGCTGAATAAAAACGGTTATCTTGACCTGTGGATTGGCCAGGGCGTCAAGGCCGTGTGTACCTCGGGGGTTGGCGGAGGCAGCCACATCTGGGCCGCCATGCTGGAGCGCCCCCGCAAAGGATTCTGGAACGAGCGTGCCGACGGACTCGACGATGGGGTCCTGGCTTCCCATTACAACCGGGTAGGGAAAGAGCTGAAGGGCACCCAGCCGGCCGATGCCAGGCGCGTGCCGAACCACACCGATCACGCCTGGGAAGGAGTGGACCACTTCACGCCGCTGGGTGTCGGTGAACAACCGCCCATGGCCGTCCTGTACCCTGAGACGGCGGGCGTCCCGGGACCGCAGACCGACGAGCACGGTATTGTGCGCCTGCCGATGGATTTCAACAAGGAGCACGGTATGTTCGGCAGCCCGGACGGGTCCAAATCCACCGTGGATGCGCTATACCTGCTGCCGGCGATGCAAAAAGGCCTCGCAGTCAAGCCGATGTGCGAAGTCCGGGCTATCTTCCGTCACGGTAAAAAGGGCTACCGTGTCAAAGTGCATGACCTGGATAACAGGCAGGATCTCCTGCTCAGCGCACCTGAAGTCGTCCTGGCGGCCGGCACCATGAATACCAACCACCTGCTGCTGCATTCATGCCGTAAGGGCGGTCTTGGCGCACTGCCGGGGCTGGGCAAGGGTTTCGGCGCCAACGGTGACCTGATTGGCTCGTGGCCGGTGCCGGAGGATGGGTCGCGCGATTCCGTGCTGGGACCGCCGGTACACGGCCGCGTCAAGATCAAGGGACACGAAGACAGTTGCTACGTCATACTCGCCGCCGGTGACACACCGCCGGTTCCCGGGTTCATGTACGCCAGGGCACGGGCAAAAGCAGGACGGGCATTTGATATAGTGGCCATGTCGCAGGATGCGGCCGATGGCGAGATCCGGATGGACAAGTCCCGGATGAAATTTTCGTTTTCGATGAACGGCTCGCCGAGCTATAGCGCGACCATCCGTGCGTTTGAGGCGCTGGCCTTGCAATCCGGGCGCCCGGTCAAGTTCGACGGCAGGAATGTGTTCACCGCCCATCCGCTGGGCGGTTGCCGCATCAGCGATGATGTGAATGCAGGCGTGGTCGACGGTTCAGGCCGGGTACATGGTCACCCCGGCCTGTATATCGCGGATGCGTCCGTGTTCCCGCAACCGGCCGGCGTGCCGCCCTCGTTGAGTATTGCGGCCTGGGCGTCTCACGTCGCAGGCCGGATGCGGCCCTGACCGAAAACGGAATCCCGCTTGAAGGGAACATAATTCAGTAATTTAGGACAACCATAAATCAGTAATTCAGGACAACCATAAATTACAAGAACCTGATTTTGGGGACACAAGAGACCCGCTGCCACGTGTGAGACGGGGGGAGAACATGCCAAAAAAAATTGCCGTTATCGGCGCCGGAGTGTCGGGACTGGGAGTTGCCTGGGCGCTGCACCGGCATCCCGATAAATTCGATTTCCGGCTGTACGAGGCGCAGTCACGCATAGGCGGCAACGCCATCACGGTCGACATGCCGCAGGACGACGGGACCTCGATACCATTCGACATTTCCGTCACCGCGTGCATTCCCACGGTCTACCATCATATTCTCCTGTTCATGCAGCAACACGGGATCGATTTGGTCGACACCCGGTTCAGTTACAGTGTGAAGTATCGCGGCGGCGTCTACGCACATGATTTCGATTCCGACATCCGGCGGCAGTTACAACCGGAAATCGAGAAATTCCAGAAGTTGCTGAGACGCCTGAAATGGTTTGGCCGGCTGAACACCTCCAGGTCCCGGCTGCTTAATTCCCTCAACCCGTTCAACTACGTCAGTATGGGCGCGGTGCTGAACCTGGGCGGGTTTTCCGGGGATTTCCGCTACAAGATACTCAAGCCCATGTTCGTCAACTTCCTCATGGCTACGAACGTGTTCGACATGCCGGCGTCCCTGTTTTCCCGCTACTTGGAGTTTTTCGATATCGAGACCGCAACACCGATGCAGACCTGGGACCAGGGCACGCGCCGTATCTATGAAGAAATGTCGGCCGCGTTTCAGGACAGGATATATCTTGACCGGCCGGTACGAAAAGTATCCCGGCGCCCAACCGGCGTCGTAGTAGAGGGCGAGAACGGGGAGACAGAGACGTTTGACGACGTGGTATTCGCATGCAACGCGAACCAGACGCTGATGATGCTGGATAAACCCACCTTCCTGGAGAGGTGGCTGTTATCATCGATCCGCTACGAGAGCGAACTGCACAACCATACCGTGGTGCATTCGGACGCCTCGGTTCTGCCGGACAGCGAAATCAGGGAGCTTGACACCCGGAGCAACCATGTCGAGCAATACGGGGTCCGGCCCGACAACTACGAAATCACCTACATCATGCACAACCAGCAACCCTGGGCGAAACGCTCGGACAAGCCGTGCCTGGTGACCTACAACCCGATCAGCCGTATCGACGAAGGCAGTATCATCAGGAGGTGGTGGTTCCAGCACATCGTGCACGACGTGCGTCACGTGGCCCTTCTCGTCCATATTTTTCGCTTCATCCAGGGCCGGAGGCGAACGTGGCACTGCGGTGCCCACACGCTGATCAACAGCCAGGAGACTTGTTTTGTGACCGGACTTGTTACTGCCAGGCAGATGGGTGCTGAGTATCCGTTTGAGGATGCCGAAGCGAGGAAGTGGTTCAACTTCTACGGACGGATGATGTACGGCTGGCGCTTCAGGACGGCAAATTCAGGACACCCATAAATTGTCCCTGCTCCGAAATTTATGGTTGTCCCAAATTGTCCCCCTGAAATTTATGGTTGTCCCAAATTAGGGCGGGCTTGATCCAGAATCCGGTTTAATCTGGATCTCCTTTGCCCATTAGCTGGAATGATTTGAGGAAATCTATCGGTATGGGGAAGGCGATGGTGGAGCTTTTCTCCCCGGCGATCTCGGTGAGGGTCTGCAGGTAGCGTAACTGCATGCTGTTGTTGTTCTTGCCCAGCACCGTGGCGGCTTCCAGCAGTTTCTCGGAGGCCTGCAGTTCGCCTTCGGCGTGGATGATCTTGGCGCGCCGCTCGCGTTCGGCCTCCGCCTGCCTGGCAATGGCCCGGATCATGCTCTCGTCCAGGTCGACGTGCTTGATTTCCACGTTGGCTACCTTGATGCCCCAGGCGTCGGTCTGCTTGTCCAGGTCCGACTGGATATCGTTATTGAGCCGTTCCCGTTGCGACAGCATGTCGTCCAGTTCGTGCTTGCCGAGCACCGCGCGCAAGGTGGTCTGCGCCAGTTGGCTGGTGGCTTCGTGGAAATTCTCCACCTGGATGATGGAGCGCTCCGGATCGATCACCCGGTAGTAGAGCACCGCGTTGACCTTGACCGACACGTTGTCCCGGGAGATGACGTCCTGGCTGGGTATGTCCATGGCGATGGTGCGCAGTTCCACCCGCTCGATCTGCTGTACAAAAGGGATGATGATGATCAGTCCCGGCCCTTTCACCGAGGTGAAGCGGCCGAAAGTGAAGACCACTGCGCGTTCGTATTCGCGCAGGATCTTGATGAACATCGGCAACAGGATGGCAAGGCCGATGATTATGTAGAGATAAGTCATCATGAAGAATCCTCCGGGTGAGAAGTACGGGTTGCAGGTTCGACCTGCAGGATGAGGCCGTCCCTGCCGGTGACGCGAGCATTGTCCCCGCCCTGCATGGGCGTGTCGGATTGTACGTTCCATTGCTCGCCGTGGATATAAATGATTCCCCTGCCGCTGAAATCGGCTGCGATTGTGCCCGTTGCGCCGATGAGTTCTTCGGCGCCGGTTACCACGGGACGGCGCCTGGAGGCGTACAGGGAACGGATAACGATGAGGAAAAAACCCGATGACAACACGGAGACCGCGATGATCAAGGGCATCGACACGGCAATATTCCCGCTCTCCCGGTCGAACAGCAGGATGGAGCCCAGGACGAAGGAGACGATGCCGCCGATCCCCAGGATGCCGAAGCTGGGCATGAACAGTTCCCCGACTATGAGCGCCACCCCCAGGAACATCAGCCCCAGGCCGGCGTAGTTCACCGGCAGTACCTGCAGCGCGTACAGGGCCAGCAATAACGAGACGCCGCCGATGACTCCGGGCAGGACGTAACCGGGATTGGCCAGTTCGAAAAACAGCCCGTAGATGCCCAGCAGCATCAGGATATAGGCGATATTCGGGTTGGTAATGATGGCCAGCAACTCGTTGCGCCAGTCAGGCTCGATGGCTTCCACGATAAGGCCGCCGGTGTCAAGCGTCCGCTCCCCGCCCTGCAGGGATACCGTTGTGCCGTTCACCTGTTGCAGCAGGTCGGCGATGTCCCCGGCAATAATGTCGATCACCCCGGCTTCCAGGGCCTGCTCGGAGGACAGGCTGACGCCTTCCCGCACGGCCTGTTCCGCCCATTCCGCGTTACGCCCGCGCAGTTCGGCCAGGCTGCGGATATAGGCCGCGGCGTCGTTTACTATCTTCTTCGTCATCGCGTCCGCGTTGCTCAGCGGGTCCTTCGACGCCTCCTTGTCCACACCCTCATCCTTGTCTACTGCTTCGGAATCGGTTTTATCGCGCGCCGCGCCCGGGGCAGGTTTTTCCGGGGGGTCCATGCCGGGCAGGCCGCCCATCTGCACCGGGGTGGCGGCGCCCAGGTTGGTGCCCGGCGCCATGGCCGCAACGTGCGCGGCATACATCATGTAGGTGCCGGCGCTGGCTGCGCGCGCGCCGGGCGGGGCTACGTGGATGGCGGCCGGTACCGGGGAGGCAATGATGGCGCGGATAATGCTGCGCATTGACAGGTCCAGCCCGCCCGGCGTATCCAGTTGAATAATAACGATTTCCGCACCCGCGTCATGCGCCTTGTCGAGGCCGCGTTCGACGTAGTCCGCAATCGCCGGACCGATGGCGTCATTGACTCTGAGCAGGATCGCCTTGTCGCGCGTCTCTCCGTGTAGCAGTGCTGCTGCCAGGGTAATAACTAAAACTGCAAGCAACTGGCGCATGTTATCCGGTTAAATCGGTTCTCCTGCATTCAGTCAAGGGGTTTAATCGCCTTTATGGTTTTGACAATATCGAGGAACAGGTTGTTCACTTCCGTCACTTCAAACCCGGCAGTCCTGACGTTTCCCACGGTGTTCCTGTTCAGCTCGGGGCCTATCTTCCTTGCAAGGATGGTCATCAGGTCCAACATGTTCCTGAAGGGAAAATAACGGCTTCCCGTGTGTTCGAACATATAGAGCCGGCCGCCCGGCTTGAGTACCCGGTGTATTGCTGTCAACGCAGCCACGGGTTCAGGCACGGAACAGAACGTGCAGGACGTGAACACCTGGTCGAAATGGTCCCCGGGATAGGGCATTTCATGGATATCCACCTGTTCAGCCTTAATCTCTCCCGGGTAGTCATCGATACGGTGTTGCGCCCGGCTCAACATTTCCGGACTGATATCGATAGCGGTAATCGACCTGTCGGGCGGGAACGCCGGGATATCCAGTCCCGTGCCCAGGGAGGCAAACAGGATTTTGCCGGGTTGCATGTTGCCGAACAGCCGGGTCTTGAACGGGAGCCAGCGCTTCTGTTCACCGTAGCCGGTCATCAGGTCAATGGTTGAAGCAGCCTTGTCCCATTTCTCTTGTGTAACAAGGTCGACCATTGCTAGCCGGTCTCCCCGGGCCGGATGCCGCGTAACAGTGTATTCAAGAACCAGATGATACAGGTCACTGCAAACCCGGTGACCGCCCCCAGGCTGACCAGATGCATCAGGGGTACGTCCGCCATCGTCAGCCACATGCCGGCGAGCATGCCGCTGAACATGCCGGCCAACATGGCCGGCACCATGATTTCCATGGACCCGAACAGGATGCCCAGGACCAGGGAGAGAAACAGGCCCATGAGCATCGCAAGCGCCATCATCACGGCCATGGCGATGAACATGTTCCAGGCGGTACTGATCAGCAGGGCCGCGAGGAGGGCGCTCAGGATGCCGACGCTGATGCCGGATACCTGATCGCCAACGATGAAATAAAGCCTGTTATCCATGATGAAAGTAAAGTTGTCCGCACGGTTTATATATTAGGACAAATTGGGTGGTTTGGGTATGATCATGGACTCCGGTTGATCAACAGAATCGTTGTTGAACTTTTTTCCTGTTGCCAGTCTAAAATTATTATTGTCTAATAACACATCGAAAAAATGGCTGAAGTGAATGTATTTTCTGACTGCCCTTGTAATAGCCGCCTCTGTATTTGACGTTTCGTCTTCAATACACGATCCAACCTCAGCGCCCGGCGCGCGATCGCCATACCCTGCCTCGTTTATCCTCGCCCAGGAATACGAAAAAGGCGATAACAAGCCGAAACCTGAAACCACCAGCATTCAATTACCCGTCCAGATTCAGGAATTCCGGGACAACAGAAGGTGTATGACTGTTTGTTCAGGGTGGGGACAGGAATGCGTCACGGAAAAAAACCCCGGGACGAATTTTGTAACCCAGAAGTGCATGCGGACCTGTACATCGTTCGCCGAGGAATGTCTCTGACCTAAACTGTCCCGTGTATAATAACGGGGGAGGAAACGGGAAAAACAGTCCTTAAGGCCTGCTCTGCGTTTTCTTCACGGTTGTGCAGCGAAAGTGGCGGAATTGGCAGACGCGCTGGATTTAGGTTCCAGTGGGGTAACCCGTGAGAGTTCGAGTCTCTCCTTTCGCACCAAATATCACGATCAGGCTAATAAATTATGTCAGCATCAGCGGAAACAACAAGCTCTCTTGAGAGGAGCGTCACGGTGGACGTGCCGGAGGAGCGTATCTCCAGCGCGGTGGAAGAACGGCTTAAATCCATGAGCAGGACCAGCCGGATACAGGGGTTTCGTCCGGGCAAGGCGCCCCTGCGCGTGATCAAGCAGCGCTTCGGCGCCCAGGTGCGCAAGGAGGTGGTGGAAAAGCTGGTCACCTCGTCGTTTTACGAGGCGGTGAACAAGGAGGAGTTGAAACCCGTGGGGATGCCGCTGATCGACCCCTTGCAGGAGAAGGTCGGCGAGGGCCTGTCCTATACCGCGACCTTCGAGGTGCTGCCGGAAATCAAGCTCAACCCCGTCGCAGCGCTTGAAATTGACAAACCGGTCTGTTCCATCGCGGATGACGACGTCGACCGGATGATAGAGAAGCTGCGCCGGCAACGGCGGGATTTCCGGGTCGAGGAACGGGCGGCGCGGGAAGGCGACCGGGTCAACGTCCAGGGCCAGGGCCTGGTCGACGGCGAGGCGCTCGAAAACCTGAAGCTGGAGAACCTGGATATCGAAATCGGTGAGAATATGTTCATCCCGGGTTTCGAGGAAGGGATGATCGGCGCAACTGCAGGCCAGTCGCTTAACCTGAACCTGACCTTCCCGGAGGATTACAACAGTGAGGAACTGGCCGGTAAACCGGTCGTGTTCGAACTGCAGGTCAACCATGTTGCCGGGGTCGTCCTGCCGGATATGGATGCGGAATTTTTCGAAGCATTTGGTGTTAAGGAGGGCGGCGAGCCGGCGTTCCGGCAGGAGATCCGCCGCCATATGGATCGGGAAATTGAAACTGCGACCCGGACCCGCTACCGCGACTCGATCATGCGCTCCCTGTACGAGGCCAATGAAATTGACGTGCCCAATACCCTGGTAGATGCCGAGTTCGAGCGGATGAAGGGCATGCTGGCCAGGGATATGGAGATGCGGGGGGTCGCCAAGGAAGTTGCCGCACAGTTTGCCTACACGGATGAATTGAGAACGACGGCCCGGCGGCAGGTCACCCTGCAATTGCTCACCGCCGAGATCATCAGTTCACAACAACTGAGCGCCAGCCCGGAAAAAGTGAGGGAAATCATAGAGAAAAGAGCACAAAGTTATGAAGATTCTGCATCTTTGGTCAATTGGTATTATAATGACAAGGAACGCCTCGCTGAGATTGAGGCCCTGGCGCTTGAAGATGAGGTGATTAACTGGATCGCTTCTCAGGGCATGGTAAAAGAAGTGCCGCTGTCGTTTGACGAACTGATGAATAAAGGGCAGACTCATCAACATGCATAAGTCGGATATACAGGCGCTTAACCTGGTTCCCATGGTCGTGGAACAGACTTCGCGCGGCGAGCGCGCCTACGATATTTATTCGCGCCTGCTGAAGGAACGGGTGGTGTTCCTGGTAGGTCCGGTCGAGGACCACGTGGCCAACCTGATCGTTGCCCAGTTGCTGTTCCTCGAGTCGGAGAACCCGGACAAGGATATCCATTTTTACATCAATTCGCCGGGCGGCTCGGTCTCTGCCGGCCTGGCGGTGTACGATACCATGCAGTTCATCAAGCCGGACGTCAGCACCATGTGTGTCGGCCAGGCGGCCAGCATGGGCGCGCTGCTGCTCGCGGGCGGCACCGAGGGTAAACGCTTTTGTTTACCCCATTCGCGGGTTATGATCCATCAACCCCTGGGCGGCTTCCAGGGGCAGGCGACGGATATCGATATCCACGCAAAGGAGATCCTGAAGGCGCGCGACAGGCTGAACCAGATTTTCGTCAAGCACACCGGACAATCTATTGATAAAATACAGCAGGACACGGAACGTGATAAGTTTATGAGTGCGGAAGAGGCAAGCAACTACGGGCTGGTCGACGCGGTGCTGACCGAGCGCCAATCCACGCCGGCTCCGGAAGAGGCGTGAACCGCTTGCGTGACAGGTTAAATTACTAGCCACATCAATGATTTGCAAGGTAAGCTATGAGCAGCAACAAACAAGGTAAGGCAGGCGAAGGCGACAGGCTGCTGTACTGTTCGTTCTGCGGCAAAAGCCAGCATGAAGTGCGTAAACTGATAGCAGGCCCGTCCGTATTTATCTGTGACGAATGCGTCGAGCTGTGCAACGACATCATCTGGGAAGAAATCCAGGAGCGCTCGATTTCCGGGGCCGCCAGCACCTTGCCGACCCCCCATGAGATCAACGATATCCTGAATGAGTACGTCATCGGGCAGGATATCGCCAAGAAAATCCTGTCGGTCGCGGTCTACAACCACTACAAGCGCCTCGACCAGGGCGTGAAGAAGTCCGACGTGGAACTGGCGAAGAGCAACGTCCTGCTCATCGGCCCCACCGGCAGCGGCAAGACCCTGCTGGCGGAGACCCTGGCGCGCCTGCTCAACGTGCCGTTTACCATTGCCGACGCCACCACGCTGACCGAAGCGGGCTACGTGGGCGAGGACGTCGAGAATATCATCCAGAAACTGCTGCAGAAGTGCGACTACGACGTGGAAAAGGCCCAGACGGGCATCGTCTATATCGACGAGATAGACAAGATTTCCCGTAAGTCCGACAACCCGTCCATCACCCGCGACGTCTCCGGCGAAGGGGTGCAGCAAGCCCTGCTGAAGCTGATCGAGGGTACGGTGGCGTCCGTCCCGCCGCAGGGCGGGCGCAAACACCCGCAGCAGGAGTTCCTGCAGGTGAACACGGGCGATATCCTGTTCATCTGCGGCGGCGCATTTGCCGGGCTGGACAAGATTATCCGCGAACGCTCGGAAAAGGCCGGCATCGGCTTCTCCGCCGAAGTGAAGAGCCTGTCGGACCGCAAGAGCATGAGCGCCCTGATCCAGACGGTCGAGCCTGAAGACCTGATCAAGTACGGCCTGATCCCCGAGTTTGTCGGCCGCCTGCCGGTCGTCGCCACCCTGGATGAACTGGATGAAGAACAACTCGTCAAGATCCTGCTCGAGCCGAAGAACGCGCTGACCAAGCAGTACGAACGCATGTTCGACATGGAAAACTGCGAGATAGAATTTCGCGACGATGCGTTGCGCGATGTCGCCAGGAAATCCATGGAGCGCAAGACCGGCGCCCGCGGCCTGCGCTCGATCATGGAAAACGTATTACTGGATACCATGTACGACCTGCCGTCAACGGAAGGAGTCACGAAGGTTGTGATTGACGCAGGTGTGATTTCCGGCGAGACCAAGCCGTTGATGATCTACGAAGGCGGAGAACTGCCGAAGGCGGCTTCGGACGCGGATTAGCGACCGAGGGCGGTGCGGACCTTGAAATCCGGCCCGGCCGTCCCCATAAGTAGTAGAAATCACACAATCAAGAGCTGAGATGTCTACAGAGTCCGACCTGCAGATGCAAGTGTTACCCGTTTTGCCATTGCGCGACGTAGTGGTTTATCCCTACATGGTGATCCCGCTGTTCGTAGGACGGGAGAAGTCCATCAAGGCGCTGGACACCGCGATGGCCGGCAACAAGCAGATCCTGCTGGTTGCCCAGAAAAGCGCCGGCGAGGATGACCCCGGCACCGACCAGATCTACGACATCGGGTCGATGTCCAATATCCTGCAGCTGCTGAAGTTGCCCGACGGCACCATCAAGGTGCTGGTGGAGGGTGCGCAGCGCGCCCGCGTGGTCGATTTTATCGAGACGGATTCGATGTTCTTCGCCAATACGGAACTGCTGGATGAGGAACTGCCGGATGAGCGGGCCGTGGAAGTACTGTTACGGCCTGCCTTGAACCAGTTCGAGCAATACGTCAAGTTGAACAAGAAAGTCCCGCCCGAAATCCTCTCTTCACTGTCCAGTATCGACGATCCCTCGCGCCTCGCCGATACCATCGCCGCGCACATGTCGATCAAGATCGAGGAGAAGCAGGTGGTGCTGGAGAAACTGGACGTACGCGAACGCCTGGAATACCTGATCAATCTCATGGAAACGGAGATTGACCTGCTGAATGTCGAAAAGCGCATTCGCGGACGGGTCAAGTCGCAAATGGAAAAAAGCCAGCGCGAGTATTACCTGAATGAACAGATGAAGGCGATCCAGAAGGAGTTGGGCGAGATGGAAGAGGCGCCCAACGAGATGGAAGAGCTGAGCGACAAAATCGCCAAGTCGGGCATGCCCAAGGACACCCGGAAAAAAGCGGACGCCGAACTGAACAAACTGAAGATGATGCCGCCCATGTCCGCCGAGGCAACGGTGGTGCGGAATTACATCGACTGGCTGGTGAACGTCCCCTGGAAGAAGCGCAGCAAGATCTCGCGGGACATCAACAAGGCGGAGCAGATCCTGGAAGAGGACCATTACGGCCTGGACAAGGTCAAGCAGCGCATCCTGGAATACCTGGCCGTGCAGCAACGGGTGAGAAAACCCAAGGGCCCCATATTGTGCCTGGTCGGACCACCCGGCGTCGGCAAAACCTCGCTGGGCCGTTCCATCGCCCGGGCCACGAACCGGAAATTCATCCGCATGTCCCTGGGCGGCGTGCGCGACGAGGCCGAGATCAGGGGGCACCGCCGCACCTATATCGGCTCCCTGCCGGGCAAGATCCTGCAGAGCATGGCCAAGATCGGCACGAAAAACCCGCTGATGCTGCTGGACGAAGTGGACAAGATGGCGATGGATTTCCGCGGCGACCCGGCTTCGGCGCTGCTGGAAGTGCTGGACCCCGAACAGAACCATACCTTTGTCGACCATTACCTGGAGGTGGATTACGACCTGTCCGAGGTGATGTTCGTGACCACGGCCAACAGCCTCAATATCCCGGCGGCGCTGCTGGACCGCATGGAGGTGATCCGCATCTCCGGCTACACGGAAGACGAGAAGATAAACATTGCCCGGAACTACCTGATCCCCAAGCAACTGGAACGCAACGGCCTGAAGCGGGAAGAAGTCAGCCTCGGTGATGCCTCGGTCAGGGACATCATCCGCTACTACACCCGTGAAGCGGGGGTCAGGAACCTGGAGCGGGAAGTCGCCAATATCTGCCGCAAGGTCGTGACCCGGTTATTGCAGAAAACGGACCTGACGCGCATGTCCGTAACGCCGGCCCGGCTGGAGAAACTGATCGGCGTCAAGAAATTCCGCTACGGCCGCGTGGAGGAACAGGACCGGATAGGGCAGGTAACCGGGCTGGCCTGGACCGAGATAGGCGGCGACCTGCTGACCATCGAGGCGACCGTGGTGCCCGGCAAGGGCGAAGCCATCCGTACCGGCCACCTCGGAGACGTGATGAAGGAGTCCATCGAGGCGGCGCGCACGGTGGTGCGCAGCCGTTGCGATCTCCTGGGCATCGATGTGGATTTCTACAAAGAGACCGATTTCCATATCCACGTCCCCGAAGGCGCAACCCCCAAGGACGGACCCAGCGCCGGCGTGGCGATGTGTACTGCGCTGGTATCGGCCCTGACCAATATCCCGGTGCGGGCAAATGTCGCCATGACCGGCGAGATAACCCTGCGCGGCGAAGTATTGCCCATTGGCGGCCTGAAGGAGAAACTGCTGGCGGCGCTGCGCGGCGGCATCGAGACGGTCCTGATACCCTCCGAGAACGAGCGGGAACTGATAGAGATTCCCCGCAACATCAAGCAGAACCTGGAGATCAAGCCGGTACGCTGGATCGACGAAGTGCTGGAAATCGCGCTGCACCACATGCCCAGCCCGCAGGCGGAGGAAGGGGAAGCGGCAATCGTGCAGAAGGAAGCAGTGGTTCCGGACGAGGGCCAGGAAGCAATCCTGCCGCATTAACGAATATCGTCGTTCCTGCGGACGCAGGAATCTATGCGCGTTGATAGTGCTGGGTTAAATGGCTTCCGGCACTCTTGCACTACGTGCAGAGTTGCCTCTGCGAAGGCAGGGGGCAGGCTCCGGCATCCAGAGACATTCCTAGCCCGCAGGTAGACCTTATGCAGTAAGGGACGGGATTCAACTCCTTCCCAGGTAGAAATCGGTTTTAAGGCTCTGGTTCAAATCCCCGGTCTCGCTCCAATTCCTGATCAGCCTGATACCAGCCTTTATCCCAATCCCTGTACTGCCATGTACCGGGTTCATATGGATTATCTTTTCTAAGTTTCCCTGCTTTTCTTGCCTGATAACCATCGTTATGTACAGTCATGATTTTCTCTTTTACACCGTCTTTCAAGTACTGCATTGACAAATTAATGATCCTGAAAATTGCAATTCTTATGATAACGATTACATTTTCAATTGCACATGGTAAATCAGATTTTGTGTTTGATCAATTATTTCCACTGCAAATTTAGTTTCCTCTTGTTTGCCACACAGTCCCGTAAGTAAAGATTGATCAGGGCTTGATATGGAATACCGGATTCCCCAGGCAGTGGTTTAAAATACTCCAGTATCCAAGGGTAATCTTTTTTTGTTATACTACGCTCGCAGGGTGCTTAGCTCAGTTGGGAGAGCGCCGCCCTTACAAGGCGGAGGTCGTGGGTTCAAGCCCCTCAGCACCCACCAGTTTATGGAGTGGTAGTTCAGTTGGTTAGAATACCGGCCTGTCACGCCGGGGGTCGCGGGTTCGAGTCCCGTCCACTCCGCCAGACTATTAATATAAGTATTTGAAATAAAACATAAAACGGGATTATATCTCGTTTTTATGTGTAGTATTTTGTGCAGTATTGCATGTTTTTGTTTGTGGGCTTTATGAGTGAGATTGTACTGGACAGTAAAAGACAAAATGGCTGAACAAACAGTACTCGGAGTAAGTAAATCTGTACGATATTCTAAGGCTATTGATATAGGTGTATATGCAATAAAAGCTGTACTACTAATAAACGGAGGTGCCGCAATTGCACTAATGGCCTTTATGGGTAGTATTTCTGCGATAGATATTCAGGAGGACACTGTTATCTCGTTAACTAATGCGATTAGAGCCTTTGGAGTTGGTGTATTGCTTGCGGCTCTAGCTGGCGCGGCAAGTTTCTTCTCTGAAGCTAAAGCATATATCAAGCAATGGCGTTATGAGAGGATATATTTTTATATCGCTGTGGCGTTCTGTAGTCTTTCTCTCGCAGCATTTGCTTATGGAATATATGAATTTACTGAAGGGATGCGTGATCAATTTCTCCTAGCTGAACAAATATGTATAAAGGGCAATTAATTTCTGATCAAATATTCATCTAACGGACGGTGTTGCTTCATAGATCCCCGCCGTTATTGACCTTTTTCAGCCCCCGCGCAATGGCGCGCTGAATAAACATCGTCGGCGCTTGATCGGCATTACCATAATTCAATTCAAGCAACCAGCGCGCAGGGTCGCCGGTTTCAAGCCGCGTATGTATGACGATAGACCCGTCGTCTTGTTTTTCTTGTGTCCATGCCTTCGCGGTTTTGCCGGTCCGCTTCGGGGTCAGTTCATGCAATTCCTCTTGTATCGCGTCCGCTACGGCCTGAACGTTCTTCGTCATGATCTCGGTCACGCGATTGTTCATGTACTCCAGAACCTTATCGGCTTGACTAGGCACTCGGCACCTCCAGGATACGGCTGATATCATCTTTCGTGTAACCCGCGTCCGTCATGGTTTTGATTGCCCGGGTACGGCTTTGCAGGTCGGTAAGGAACAGACCGGGATTACGCACCGTGACCTCTGTTTCCAATTTGTCGCGCAACTCCTGCGCGAGTAAACCGAGCAAGGGATTGATAACATTACTGTGCAGGAATCGGCCACCCTCCCGCGTGCTGTTCGCATCACTGCCAGGCGATACCAGGGATTGCGGGATACCACAGGCGGCATACACGCTGGAGGCTGAGGACGTGCGCAATTTCTCCAGTACCTCAGGCGGGGTTGCGCCGATTCTTTTCAAGCTATAGTCACCATGAGGCGCCCCGGCTGGATCGCCGTGACCGCCGGCCGTAGTGGGAGCAATCGCAATATCTCCTTTCAGTGAGGCTATGTCCTTACGGAGATCGTCAAGCGGATCGTCGTCCTCGTCGTCAACATTCGCTTTACTCTCCGGCCAGGGCAGGACCTGTCCGACCGGTGCGGTCATTTCCAGGGCAAGGCGATTTTCCAGGGTACCGGCGAGTTTAGCTGTCTCGAAGGCTGAATCAAGCGGCCCGCGGCCGTTCCAGGGCGCATCCGGTGCATAACTGTATTGGACGTGGATGACCGATTCGGCGCGGACATACTTGTGTTCAAACCCTTCTGCGCCCGCGAGTTCCACCCTATACATCCACTGTTCCCTGTCATAATTCCCGCGTACGTTCCAGGTCGAAGCAGGCACCAGCTTAAGGGTGTTGCCGTCTGACATGATACAAAAAATTATTTCTCCTCCCCGGAGTAATTGCCTGCCCGTCAGGTTCAAATCTGCCGGCGACAACGTGAGGGAGCTGGTCTGCACCGTACAGGAAGACATAGCGCGCCCTACAATGCCACAGGACGCCTCCAGCGCCGCATGACCATGAATATTACCGGTGGTCTGGTTGTAATGGGAAATCAAGGCAGTGAGGCGATCCGCGGAGTATGTTCTGTTTTCCTCCTTTTTCTTTGACCACGGCCACCTCATTCTGTTTCCCTCGCGTCAGTTGCCCGTATGGTAGTAGTCCTGTGTCGGCGCCAAGGCGCCAGCAGGGAACGGGCGCCGGACAATCTCATGCAGCCGTGAAAACGCAGATCGTGTTCCAGGGTGATCATGTCAATGGTCTGCTTCGCGGTATGGTCAGGCTTGTCCTCCAGCCAACCGGCCACGCGAATACACGCTTCATTCAAAATGCTCTCCGGACAGGACGTGTTATTAACCTCGCGTGTAACCAGTGCGGTCGCCACCGGTAACAACCTGGTCGCCTGCTCCGTGCTTATCCCTGCGGCAGTGGCGAGTGCTGCGGCTGTAATGGTCACGCTCATAGGAGGTATGCCCAGGCCGGATTAATCGGTTCGTGACCTTCACGGTTTTCCAGAATGTCCAGATCCGGTGCCTCAAGGTCATAATCTTCGCGCCATCCCTTATCTTCGCCGGTCGCCGCAACCACAACGCCCCGGACACGCACGGCGGAATAGACTGCAACCGAGCCGGCCACCGTGTAGGCAGACTTTGCCATGTCGATAACAGGCCGGACACTCAGGCCAGCCGTCCGGTCAACATTCCGCATGTTGTCATACACCTGATCGTCAGGCAGCAGGATGGTACCGGAGATCCCGCCCTTGTCAGGACGGACAGACAAGGTACCTCGCCGCGTGCTGGCGATAGGACGGTCAACGAAGCTGGAGCCGTACCCGGCGATCAAGTTGTCAGGCCGGGTCTCCTTATTGAATAAGGGCGCAAAGGAGTCCTTTTCAAATTCCGCCTCGCCGCAGTCTTTCGCACACCGGCAGCCGTACCGCTTGCCGCTGCGTACCTTGAAATTGACACTCCCATGCCGACCTGCCCGTAACTCGATATCCCCGGCGCCAGCATAGGCGGGTCTGTCAACAACAGCAATGGCAGTCAGTCCGGCCCTGGTGATAGTCCTGATACCGTCCTCCATGCGCTGCTCAATGGCCCTGAATGACAGGGACAGTCCTTTTAAGCTACCTCGCCGCACCAACTCGGCGGCGGCGCTGTCCTCGCGAATGTCCGCCTCCATGCGTAAGGACTCCTGCGAGTCGTGCAGGTGTACCCGGTCACTCACTCGCGTCAGTTTGTCGTGCTGGAGGTTCAGGGTGATATTGTCAGGCAATGGCTGAAAAGCACCCGCAAGGAATCGCTCCGGACCGACACCGGCGACCTGCGCGACCTCGCCGTAACGGATAGCGGTTCCGCTCAGCGTCCGGCCTCGGCTTTGCAGGGAAAAGGCACGATGTTCAATCATGCCGACACCGGGTTACAGCTTCGTAAAGACCAGGGTCACCATGACGCTCAGCTCCCGTATTTTGCCCGGACAAAATTGCTTGGCCTGATAATCGCGAAGTGCCAAAAATAATGCAGGGTGAGGGCAAGTTTTGCACTACGGGCACCGGAGTAGGGATCAACGATTAGTTGTCCGTTGTCCCATGTTGGGCAGGCGCACGCGTCCATGAGGCCGATTTTACGGCTGATAAAGCCGAGCCATTTATTGTTTGTGGTAGCGTCTGCCAGATCAGCGCGGGTCTGCCAGGACAAGCCCTGCTCGGCCATGAACATTCTCAGGGTTTTGAAAATTGACGCGCTTTCAGAATCAACACTCAAAATTGTGCTGTACCACAGGGTATTTGCCGGTACGGACAGCACCACACCCAGATCCGACATATTCTCAGCATGAACGGAATCGAGCAGGCTATAGAAGATTTCCAGGTTTTTATCCGGCTTGGCCTTGTTGTTCTGCGAGATCGATTTTTGCGTCACTCCGGTCGCGGTGGACAAGCCGACAATATCCGCGCTGTCTTCGTTCGCGTCACTGCTGCCCGTGAAAATTGCCCGGTCGATTCCCTGCGCGATTGAATTTCTGATATGTCGCTCCAGCGCCGGCCGGAGTTGCGGGTTGCGGAGTTGATCCTCGGTGTTGAGTTCAATCGACACGGTGTTTCGGCTGGGGTCTTTTTCAACGGTCTCCACCGTCCAGGCTGAGATTGCCGCTTGTTCCTCACGCCCGCGCTGGGTACCTGTGACCGGGCCTGTTTTCGTGATCGGGTATGACGCCTGACCACTGGAAATGCTCTCCGGCATGACACCGAGCGCCGAGGCTTTCGTAAGGCTGAACAACTGGTCTGCCCAGGGTTTCACCATTTTGGTTGTGTCGGTGTCCGTTGTCGTTCTGTGTTCCTCTTGTGACGGGAACAATTTGCGCAGCGGGAAATGGGTTGATTCAATGCCCAGGGCCTGATTGAGTTCCAGCGCGGCGCCGCTCGCGGCGCGGTGTTCCAGGGCAGCGACCGAGTAATCGGTCAGGGTGGTTTGTTCGTCCAGGCGCCGGAGTTCGGCCTGTTCGCCGTCACCATTAGCACCGCGCTGAAACTCCTGCTCGGCCTCACGCTGAAACTCCTGTTCGGCGATTTTCGCGGCGCGGTGTTCAACCTCCAGATGTTCACTGGTTGCAGTCAGTTCGGTCAGTTTATTGCGGTCCTCGTCTGTCATGTCCTCGCCTTTTTTGAGCAGCGCGGCTATGGCCTGACGGTTTTTTGATTGCCGTTCTTCGACATTCTGTAAGGGTCCACGTGGTTGCATGATTACCTCCTATTTCGATACTGGGTTTTTGTTCGTCCGTCCGGACCGTCATTTGAAACATGAACCAAGCCCTTGCCGGAATTGCCGGAGACTACCTCAATGGAAAGCCCCAGGTTGAGTTTGTCGTTAATGTCGGCCAGGATCTCTGCCAGCCGTTCAGGAAATGACGATTTGACGTGAATGTTTGCCATGTCAGTTGACCGCCATTTTCCGCTCCATTTCCGCGGCCCATTCGGGTTGTTCCGCTTCGGACGGTTCCAGGGGTTCCACTATTACACCGTCTTTGAAGATTGAAATTTTCAACGTGTCTTTGTTGGCCTCTACCGAATACTCGCCGTCAGGAAGCAATCTGGCGTCACCCAGCAGATCAATGGCCTGTGTCAAGGCAACGCATATATTCGGGAGTGATAAACGGCGACATGATTCAGCCGCTTCGTCAATGGTGATTAACTTCTCGGTGTGCATGGTTTTCAGAGCGGTCAATCCAGCCTGCACAACCAGGGAGTCGGACAACTTGGAGCCGAGTTGCTTTTTCAGCAGGTCGCGGCACTCATGGAACAATTCAACGTCAGAGATACGAAGCTGTACGTTTTTGCGGGTGGTCATGTCTCTCCGGGCGCAACGCGCGCAATAAGTGTATTAACTTATGCGCCCGTCTCCCCTGGAGAACATGGCGGGGAGGTACGATGTCACTCCCCTTGTCGTGCTTACCTATCCGATTAACCCCTTGGGAGCCGTCCCCTTGGAACGGTCAGCAGCAGCAGCGGCACGATCAAAGCAGTCATGCTTATGGTAGTAATAATTACAGCCCGTGGCAAGAATTTGTTGTCATGGCGTGCAGGAGGTGTATCCAGTCTGATTTTCCCGGCACCTGATTATCCTTGTCGGCATAGGTCTGGATGATATGACACCGCTTGCACAAGACGGTTAAATTATTTGGGTCGTATGGTGCGCCGTTCTTTTCCAGTGAGGTGATGTGATGACACTCGTTTCCGTAGCTGCCACACTTACTGCATCGCCAGTTATCCCGGTCGAGGACCTGCCGCCGCACCCGTTCCCACCGGCGCCGGTTGAGTTTGTCATGCTGCCTTGACAATGTGTAATCTCGGTTTCTTTTTCTTCGGCTTGTGCATGTACCTGTTCATCAAGCCTGCGGCCAGCACACCCGCGGATAACGCGTCAATCCTTCCCCGGCTTCGGGATTTTTCAATAAAGGGGTTTCCCAGCCTGTCATAATCAACATGACCTTCCTTAATGGCCGATACCATCAGCAGGCTGGGACGGGTTTTGATGTCCTGGTTCAATACCAGTTTTTGAAACGTTCGCACGTCGGCGGAACCGTGCGCCGACGCACTGGCGCCCATGCCCCGGAGTTCTACACTGTCCACGCGGATGCCGGACTGGTCTATGGCGTCATAGAGATCGGATTTTCTGTGACGGTCGGCAGCCAGGGCAATGACAGGATGACCACGGAGTTTGTTTTCAAAGATATCGCGGAGGAAGGCAATGCAGGGAGTAGTGCGGCCCGGATAGACAAAAAGTTCGTTCCGCTCAGCCATTTGCTCATAACGGTTCCCTACACCGTCCTCCGTTCCCCTGGTCTTAAGATCAGGATTGTCACCATAGGCGCCCCATGCTTCCATGCGACCGGTGCGAATCCAGACCGCAACAAGGGCCGTCATACTGGCGCTGCCGCCCAGATCCACGCCGACCACTACTTCACCTTGTCTCGGCGGCAGCTTGTCGGTGGTGCACGCCTGCCAGTCAGTCACAGCGACAATCATGGACCGGGAAGGGTCAAGGGCCTCGTTCAGGTCGAAACAACGGAAATGGTTTTGATCGCCGGGAGTTGCCAGTACGCGTTTTGATTCGGCTTCCATGTATGCCGTGCTTTTTATATCGACCGCTAAGCCCGGATTTGCTTTTTGCCATTGTTCAACGTCGTCCAGGGCGCAATCAGGATCGGCGGCATACAAGTGTGCCGAGGTGTCGTCCAGGTGGGAGCGGTCGAGGATCTCCTGTAACAATTCAGAGGCGCCTCTGACACTCAGGGCCAGTAACTTTCCGTCACGGGCCGATAATGACGATCTCAGGCTGCTGACCATTTCCCGCGCATTCGGCGGAAATAATCCAAGTTCGTCGCAGGCTATCCAGTCATAGCCGCTCGCTGCACCGACATTTTTATCACTGCTCAAAATATCGAGCCGGGTATCAGTACCGAGTATATGACGCGGTGCCTTGCGGAATGTGAGTCCGGTCAGACCGGATGCCTCGGCTATCTGCTCGGCCTGTAGTGCAAGTTCCCCGGCCTTTGCCGTGTTCAATGATGCAACCGCGCCACGCCAGCCACGTTGCCGAAGGGGTCCGGCGAGGTGTGCCAGCGCCAGCACAGCCACAATGCCGCTTTTTGAGTTTTTCCTTGCCATGCAAAGCAGGCTTTCTCTGTGTCCCAGCGCGTCTGTTAGGAATTTAACGCCATACTCAGGGATAACCATTGCCTGACCTGCATTTTTGTGACCAGCAGGGACGATTAGCTTCTTAGCGGCCCATTTACAGACCAGCTCTGCTTGTTCTTCGGGTGAGTTGGGTATCTTCGGCGCCCGTTTCCGCTTGGGTGCGCGCTCGGCTTTCTTTCGGGCGCGCCATTGCCGCATATATACCCGGTGTCGTTCTTTGGATTGCGGCATGGGTTCACGTTTTCGTTGCTTCTAACTCCCGCCCCCGCCCCCCGCACGGATTTGACGGTAGTCCATAGGGTCCCGTCCTAGGTTAATCGCACAAGTCGCGCTTAAGTCCTTTTACAAGTCGCTGACGGACTGGATCGCGTCGGCGCTTGTCTCGCAGTTCCCGCGCACTGTGTGTCTTAATCTTTACCTTTTTCGGTTTCGGTTCCTCTAACTCAAAAGTGCCGTCTTCACCCTGCACAGAGTCATAAACATCTTTTGCGTACTTCGCTAACTCTGAATATTTGCCCATGACTTCATTCCTCGTCGTTTATGGAATGGAGCAATTTCTTGTTCAGTCGCAAGTTATCAAGTTGGACTTGAATAATTCGGCTTAACGCCTGCATTCTCTCTAGATCCAAGGCGGATGTTTCAAAATTTTCCGCCATTGTAATCAGTCGTTGGATGTCTCGCTTGATATCTTCTTCGAGTTGCTTGGCGTGTGCCGCTAATTCTTTTTTATAGTCGATTGTCATGGTTTCACCTCTCATTTTTGTTAAAAAAAATCGTCACTCACGCGCTATTGAAAGCGAGCTTTCAATCGCAGTATACGCGACAGGTATATTTATTAGACCGAGTAATAACGTAGTATATTGTCACTTGCTCTCTCAACAAATATCACTTGTTCTCTCGGCAATATCACTTGTTCTCTCGACAAGTGATAACTTGCTCTCTCAGCAATTGATAACATCATCAGCGCAGTTCAAACTATAGACATTTTTTTTCCAATACTTGTTCTTTGAAATAAGTCCGTCACTCTGAAGTTCTGCTAACCCTCTTGATATGCCAGATTCGTGAATGCCGGTAGCCCTAGCTAGCTTTTTCAAAGACGCCCAGGAGGTCAACTCGTACCGGTCGGAATGCAGAATCAAGGCCGTCAAAATAACCTTGTTTCGATTTGTGGTCTCCGCGCTCAATGCCCATCTGATTTGAGCAACCAGGGTCTTCCCCAGCGTTTCGTTATCACGCTCCAAAGGTTCAGCAGACATGCTATACTACTGTCCACGCTTTCATGTTTTCACCTTTGCATAAAGCCCCAGCCGCCGAACCGCCCCCGGTTCGGCGGCTTTTTTTATGCCGCCTTGATGGGCGCCTTTTCCCGGGAAATTACCCAGTCTTCAACATCTTCTTCTCGCCATGCCCTGGTCTGGGCTGACAGCTTGATGGGCGCCGGAAAGCCGTCCGTTTTTATCCAGTTGTAAATCGTTCGTTTCGTGCAGTTCAGTAGCGCGCAAACGTCCTCAATGGTGAGTAGTTTTGTCATGGCATTGCTCCATTCTGAAAAATGACGCAATCCAGAATAAAGCAAGGAAAACGGAAAGTCGTAATGAACAAATAGCCTATTTGTTCAGCACAGAACGGACAGCCTCATAGGACAGGTTCATAGCTTGTGCAACAGCATCACAGGCGGAGACATGAGCACCTTCGACATTCCGGGTTTTCGTCATGCCCTGGTCTGTCAGCATTTTGACGGAATAAGCTATCATGTGGTCACGGAACAGGTTTTGATAACTGTTCCTGCCCCTACGTGCAGGACGTGTTACCTTGCCGGTTAGATGGTCTACCGCCCAGACGCGCAGCGCAGCCGGTAATGGTTTCTCATACATGATAAGCGCCGCGCTGATATGCCGCAGTCCGTCATAGGCTGCAGGCTCATCGACGGAAGCAGTGATCAGATCCTCTAACCATCCTTCCCGGTCCGTGCCATCAAAATACACCAACGCAAACGGACAGCCATACGGCGCGGTGGCTTTCAGCAGCCAGTTGCTTTTTTCCATATATTCCCGCGCCGCAGATACGGCCTGATCAAATGTCATCGCAGATTTACCACCTTCGCAGTTGTGCCTTGCAGGTAGTCATCCCAGCGTTGCATCAGTTCGCCGCGCAAGGCGAATAGATCACTGCGCTGATATGCGGCCTGTACCTTGTCGGAGTCGGTATGCGACAGGGCAAATTCAGCCACCTGTGCGGGAAACTTCGTCTTTTCGGCACAGAAAATTCGAAAGCTGGCCCTTAGCCCATGGGGAACAAAACCGAGTCCAAGTTCACGTATCAGCTTGCTCATCGTGCCGTCACTCAATTCCTTATGCCGTTGTGACGGAAATATGAGTCCCTTGCCGCCTGTCTGTTCCATCGCCCTATCCAGAATCTGAATGGCCGTGCTGGATAGAGGAACCTTATGAGGTCGCTTGTTTTTCATGTTTTCAGCGGGTACGTTCCAGACGGCATTTTCAAGGTCGATTTCGTCCCAGACTGCCTTGCGCGCTTCACCGCTTCTGCAAGCCGTGTATGCCAGAAACTCAATGCAGGCTATCGTTGCCCAGTGTGCGCTGGAATTGCGGATGGTCTGCAAGGCGCCACTGACAGCAGAAAAGGGTATAGAAGCATGTGCCTTTCTCGGCACATTGTTCTTCGGCAGAACAGCCTTCAATCCTTCAGCGGGGTTGTGCTGTATGAAATTCTGTCCCATGCACCACACCATCACTTTCCCGATACGTTGCTTTAGCCTGTTCATGGTTTCGTGCTTCTGGTTCCAGTGAGGGGACAGGACGGCCAGAATGTCCGCTGTCTTGATCTTGTTCACGCGCATCCCGCCCAGTTTCGGGTAAGCGTATTTCGTCAGGGTTGAACGCCATTGCTTTTCAGACTTGCCGCCGTCCTTCCATGCTTCGGCATGAAGGGCAATCACTTCTTCGCAAGCCTCTGCAAATGTCGGTATGCCACCACGTGGATCAATACCCTGTTTCACGGCGCGCATGTTCTCAAGCGCCATTGCCCGCGCGTCGGCCAGGCCAACAATAGGAAAACGTCCCAGTCCGATATGAGTGCGCCGGTTAGCGATCACAATGTGTTGAATCCATGACTTTGAAATATTACCGTTCCCGTCTTGATGGACGTTCAACTGCAATCCGCAACGGTTCGCTGCATCACCGAAACGTCCGGGGACTTTGACGGTTTCCACGAACCGGCTAGTTAGGGTTTTCGGCTTCTTCATGCTGGCATCTCCTTCGTAAGTAATTGATTCATATAAGCGCTGCTTGTGTAGTAATTTGTGTAGTTAATCATTTTGCCAGATTGCGCCGGTCTGTGTCAAGGTTGCGCCAGATTTCTTTGTAAGTGTATGTAATTAAAGGGAAAATATTTTATAAAGTCCATGTATATCAATGACTTAAAAATAACGGGTAGCGGTCGTCCACTCCGCCAGACATCAGTTGTAATGTAATATCTTTCATAGAAATTTTATAGCAGGCGGAGTGAGTAATCACTTTGCCTGTTTTTTTATAGAGTGGCATCCGTCTCGCGTATGCGCCTGCCGTGCATCCTTGTTTGTGTTGTGTGTCCAACCCGACCCCGATCCATCAGGGATTATAAATTTCCCATTCCAAGACACCGGGAAATCAGGGAAGGTACGGCAAGGGCTATTATCAACCAGGTCAAGAAAATAACCGAAATAAATTCTGATGAAGATTGAAGGCAAACTGGAAAAAAAGGCAGGGGAAAAAATGTGGGGAGTTGATATTCCCGAAATTGGCATATTCACTCAGGGAAGAACTAAAAAAGATGCCTGTCGAATGGCAAAAGAAGCCATTGAACTCGTTGTCAATCTTGAGGGCTTCAAGGTCACTATAGAACCTGGTCAAAACAATAATTTTTTTGTCGTTCCCAATAATACCGGGCCGATATTCGCTATGATCCTTCGACAAAAAAGGATTGAGCATAGACTTAGCATGAGGGATGTCGCCAGCAGGTTGGGCCAGTCATCTCCCAATTCTTATGGGCGTTATGAAAATGGAAAAAATATTCCTACGATTGAAAAATTCGATGAACTGCTTGCCGCTATTGATCCTGGTTTATCGAGCGTATTAAGAGTTGCATAATTGACGGGGCCGTCAGGGATTCTAACCTAGATTTTAACCTATTGATTTATAATACGTTTATAATCAGTTATACAAATCGTACCAACGAATATACCAACATAGACTTAAGGGTTTCAGCCTTTCAGCCACTATTACAGGTGAATTAATCTCTAGGATGAATTTTTGAGTGCTGTGTAGGTCAGTTTACTGGGAGGGGGTCACGGTTTTCATACGCCAACACAGGCCCTTAAGAAGAAACCATAAAAGCACGCCAGAGCGCATCGGGAAAGGAATGTCGTCAAACATGCGCTCATCAAACTGTAGTCCGGAGATAAATCTTCAGGGAGCCACGTCTAATCAATGAGGCTTGTAAAGTGTTTCCAGTCTTGCGAAATCGTTATCGGCGGTTTCCAGATCTACCCCGTGGTATTGTGCACAAGCTGCGATGACCAGGTCGCCGGCTGGAATCGTGATGCCTCGTTCCCGGGCCTGGCGGGCGAGGTCGTACGCCGTTTGCCATACGCCGCCGGTAATCGGTAGTTCAGGGAGCACCATGGCGAAATCCAGCAGAACCTTTTTTTCCTGGTTTCCGCCAGCGCCATTCCATAGTTCCAGTTGAATAAGCGGGCACCAGCAAGCCTCGCCTGATTGCAGAGCATTCTCGACCCTGGACCGAACCGCAGGATCGCCTTCGGGGCGAAGCATGTGAATCCAGGATGAACTGTCGACAAGGATCAAGGAACTCAGCCCGAGCGGCGCTGCTCCTGCAGCACTTCCACGGTTAT
The DNA here is from genome assembly GCA_965243115.1 of Gammaproteobacteria bacterium. Taxonomy (GTDB): domain Bacteria; phylum Pseudomonadota; class Gammaproteobacteria; order Eutrophobiales; family Eutrophobiaceae; genus JAAXHV01. Next base: position 1,653,562 of record CBDEUD010000003.1, read on the forward strand.
CAACGCCTCACAGGTACCGGCGTGTTTTGTAAGTTGCGCCATGCGCTTGCGCCGATTGAAATCGGTGATAGCCGTAACAACCGCCTCACGTTTGGTTTTAGCATTGGTAAACCGCATAGCATCCGCGAGCTCCCTGTCAGGAATATCAATAGTGGTTTTCATGATGCTATTAAAGCAAAAATATGATGCTATATCAACAGGATTTGTAATATTTGCGCAGGCATGGGAATAGAGAGCAAGACGGAGAGCGTAAGATTTGGTGTAAGATTGGATTTTTCTGAGGGGTCAGACCAGTTCAGACCGCGTTTCGGCTATAATGGCAGGACATGAGCGATAAAATCGACAAGGGCGGGCAGTTTCCCGATATCGAACTGGCCATCGCCGGGGGCGGCAGCCTGCGCCTTCCCGCCGGTATCGATACCCCGTATGCGTTCATCCTGTTCTACCGCGGTCATTGGTGACCTTTCTGCCGCCGCCAGTTGGGCGGCTTCGAAAAACAACGCGAGGTCCTGGCGGAACTTGGCGTCAGTATCGTTGCGGGCTGCGTGGATGCGGAGGAAAAAACAGCCGAAGTGGCGGCTGAACTGGGGTTTCCCGTCGCCTGGGGCATGACCCGCGAGATGGGCGCGCAAGTCGGCGCCTGGTGGGACGAGGGAAGGGGATTTATCCAGCCCAGCGAATTTTTTGTTACCGGCTCGGGTGAAGTGCTGGCATCCACTTACAGCAGTTCCCCGGTGGGGCGGATGGACCCGGAAGACGCCGTCACCCTGGCGCGATTCCTGATAAGCAAAAGGTCTGGGAAATAGTTCTCCGTTGCTGCCGTACCGATGTAGATGTCCTGCCGGGTTGGACGTGCGTTATCTTTCCTGTTGATTATCCGGTTTCACTGTCCTACACTTTTCATACCATGATAAAGCAAGGAGTTGTATTCGGTTTTGCTCTGTTCGTGGTGTTTGCCCTCACGCCCGCGCGTGGTGATAATGCGGCGCTCACCAACGAGGACATACTGCGCCTGACCCGGGTCGGGCTGGCGCCCGCCATCATCATCACCGTTATCCGGGACAGCACGACCGATTTCGACACGTCGGTGGACCAGCTTGTTACGCTCAAGGAAGCAGGTGTCGCAGACGACGTGATCGCAGCCATGGTGGGCCATGACCCGGGTGCGCCGGAAGTTTCCGGCAAGACGCCGGATGAGAGTGTGGGTTTGATTATCAGGCAGCCCGGACCGGAAACGGCGCATCCCGGCCCTTCAGACCCTGCCGCCCCGGCAACAGGGGCAGCGCCGCAACCGGATCCCTCCGAACCGTCCGCGCCGGTTGCGCGGGCGGCAGGCAGCAGCTTTCGCGACCGGCTGCGTACCGGCGGCAAGGGGCCGGAGATGGTAGTAGTCCCCGCCGGCCGCTTCGACATGGGCTGCGGCTCGGACCAGGGCTGCGCCGAGGCGGAGAAACCGCGGCACGAAGTGCTGATCGCCCGCCCCTTCGCCATCTCCAGGTACGAGGTGACGTTCGAGGACTACGACCGGTTTACCTTCCCGTACAAGGTGGATGACGAGGGCTGGGGCCGCGGGCGGCGTCCCGTTATCAACATTTCCTGGGAAGAGGCGACCGCGTATGCCGCATGGTTGTCGGCGCAGACCGGCAAGCGCTACCGCCTGCCGACGGAGGCGGAGTGGGAGTATGCGGCCCGGGCCCGGAGCAGCACCCGCTACAGTTGGGGGGATGACGTCGAACTCAACCGGGCAAACTGCAATAATGAATTCTGCGGCGACCAGTGGGAATTTACCGCGCCGGCCGGTTCGTTCGCCACCAATGCCTGGGGTCTGCACGACATGCAGGGCAACGTGTACGAATGGGTGCAGGATTGCTGGAACGGCAGTTACGACGGCGCGCCGGTTGACGGCAGCGCCTGGGAGAGCGGGGACTGCAACCGGCGCGTGGGCCGGGGCGGTTCCTGGTACGGCGGTCCCGGGGTGCTGCGCCCCGCCTCCCGTAACGGGGGCGCCAGCGCGCTGCGCAGCCACCTCATCGGCTTTCGCCTGGTCCAGGACTTGTAGTATAGTACGGGGATGTTACAGACCATAAGAGACCAGGTGAAAGGCTGGCTGGCCGTAGTGATTTTCACCATCATGATCATTCCTTTCGCGTTCTGGGGTATCAATTATTATTTTGAACAGTCCGGTGGGGTCACCGTGATCGACGTCAACGGTGAAGAAATTTCCCTTGCGGACTACCAGCGCGCCTACCAGGACATACGCCAGCAGTGGCAATCCATTACCGGCGCGCCGGTCGGGGAGGAAACGGAAGCGCTGATCAAACGGCGGGCGACCGAAGACCTGATACAGACCGCGTTGTTGAACCAGGCCGGGAACCAGGCCGGTTTGTTCGTGGGCGAAACGGAGGTGTGGGGGCTTATCCGCCAGATCCCCCAGTTCAACGATGACCAGGGGTTCAACGTCGCGCAGTTTGAACTCGCAGCCAACCGGAGCGGCCTGTCCCCTGCGGGCTTCCTGGCCCGGATAAAACAGGATATGGCAATCGAGCAACTGCGCAACGCGCTGTTCGCAACGGACTTCGTAACGGGGTCCGAGCTTTCCGCGCATTCCGGCATCATGCACCAGACCCGTGATTTCGCCTGGTCGACCCTCTCTTCCGACGAACTGAAGGAAACCATCGAGGTGGAGGACGAGCAGGTCCGGTCATATTTTGACGAAGAAGGCCGCTACATGGACCCGGAACAGGTCCGGATTGCCTACCTGGTTCTGTCCCTGGCCAAGATTGCCGAGGAAGTCTACCTTGAAGAGGGTGAGCTTGACAGCTACTTCAGCGACAACCGGCACAATTACGAGGTGGAGGGAACCCGCAAGCTGAGGCAGATCTTTATCAAGCTGCCGGAGGAACCTTCCGAGGCGGAAGTCGAGGAGATGAGGGCGAAGGCGGACGAGTTGTACGCGCTGGTCAGCGCCGGCGCAGATATGGAAGACGTCGTGGTAAATGAATCCGGCGAACACGGGGATTCCATCGAGTTCAGCGAATTCGGCTTTCTCACCAAAGGCGCGCTGGAGCCGGAAGCCGACGAGGTCGCCTTCTCCATGGCTGAGGCAGAGATCAGTGAGCCGGTGCAATCCGCCGTCGGTTTCCATATCATGGCTGTCGACGAGATCCAGGGCGGCACCGAAGCCGCGCTGGATGACATCCGTGAAGAGGTGGAACATGACCTGCGCGAAGAGAAGGCGGCGCAGCAACTGTATGAACTTTCCGACCGGCTGTCGGTCCTGACCTATGAAAGTCCTGATACCCTGGATATCGCGGCGGAAGACCTGGGACTCCAGGTGCAGAAGAGCGATTTCATCAGCAGAGAAGACCCCGGTGTCGGTATCGTTTCAGAACCGGGTGTCGTTGAAACGGCGTTCAGCGAGGAAGTGTTGCTGGAGGAGAACAACAGCGAACTGATAGAACTGGATAACGACCGTTATATGGTCTTGCGCGTCCTGGAACACCGGCTTCCCATGAAACAACTGCTCGAGGATGTGCGGGACGAAATCGTTACCCGGTTAAAATTCGAGCAGGCGCGGGACCGGACCCGGGAGAAGGGCGAAGCGGTCCTCGAGCAATTGGAGCTGGGCAGGTCAAAGGAAGAGGTGGCCCTGGAATTCGGCCTCTACTGGAACACTGCCACGGACGTCACCCAGGATGATGAGACTATCAACCGGGCAGTGTTGCGCACCGCATTCAGGGCTGGCATACCGGGGGCTGATCAGTTTATCCATGAAGGCGCTTCCCTGGGGACCGGGGATTACACCGTCGTCATTGTCTATTCCGTTAACGAGGCGGACCCGGATACGATAGACGAAGATGAACAGAACATCGTGCGCGGCCAGTTACTGCAGGCAAACACTGCCTCTGCCTGGGCGGAATTCAACAGGAACCTGCGGGCAAATGCCGATGTTACCGTGTACGAGGAATTGCTCTAGTAACTGGAAAGGGTACTAGCCCGGCAACTCCCCGCGCCTGCCTGGGTCAGGCAGTTACCTGAAACAGAGCTTCTCAACGACCGTCGAGCCGACGCTGTCGCCCCAGACGTTCACCGTCGTCCGCAGCCGGTCCAGGAACCAGTCCACGGCCAGCAGCAGGCCGATGCCTTCCATCGGCAGACCCACCGCGGTCAGCACGATCACCATGGTGACCAGGCCGGCCTCGGGGATGCCCGCCGCGCCGATCGCCGCCAGGGTGGCGGTAATGAAGATCAGCACCTGGTCCATCGGCGCCATGTGGATGCCGTAGGCCTGGGCGATGAACATCACCGCCACCGCCTCGTACAGGGCGGTGCCGTCCATGTTCACCGTGGAGCCCAGGGGCAGGACGAACTTGGCCGCGCGTTTGTCCACGTTGGCTTCCAGCGCGCATTCCATCGTCAGGGGCAGGGTTGCCGTTGAACTGGCGGTGCCGAACGCGGTTACCAGGGCCTTGGACATGGTCGCGATGAACTGGCGCCCGCGCCGGCTGACGACAATCAGGATCGTCATCAACACGAAAAAGTGCAGGGTCAGGCCGACGATGACCGTCAGCATGTATTTGCCCACTCCCAGGATTTCCTGCCAGAAGTGTTCGCCGCCGCCGCTGTCGCCGAGCTTTGATGAAACCAGGGCAAAAATACCGATGGGGGCGAAATACATGATCCAGACGACGATCTTTATCATCACGTCGTTCATGCCCTCGAAGAAGGCGACCAGGGGCTTGCCCCGCTCCCCGACCGTCGTCAGCGCCGCGGCAAACAGGATGGAAAACACGATCACTTCCAGCAGCTTGGTTTCAGCCGCCGAGGCAACGATGTTGTCGCCTATCAGCGAGCGGATGATCTCCACCATCCCGGTGTCCTCCTTGCCGCTGACGCGGTCCGGGACCACCTCGCTCACTTCGGTGATACCGGCGCCGGGCTGGATGATATTCACGATAATCAGACCCAGCAGGACGGCGATTGCAGTGGTGCAGAAATAATACAGCACGGTCAGCCCGCCCAGCCGTTTCAGCCCGCCTGAAGCACCGCCCAGGGAGGCGATGCCGCTGATGACCGCGGCGACGATGAGCGGGATGATGACCATTTTCAGGGCGTCCAGGAACAACTCTCCCACCCATTCGATGGCCAGCATCGATTGACCGAAGAACCAGCCGCAGAAGATGCCGGCAATGGCCGCGGTGAGCAGCGCCCATAACAACCAGTTATTATTTTTCATGGATGAAAGCCCTTGATATTCAGTAAGATAAAATTTTCTGCCCGGAAACGGAAAGCAGTCCGGGACTACTCCTTCCCCTCGCTGCCGGTGATGCTGTAGCCGCAGTCGACGTAGGTGATCTCCCCGGTGACGGCGGAGGCGTAATCGGAACACAGGAACGCGGCGACGTTGCCCACCTCTTCAATGGTGACGTTCCTGCGCAGCGGCGTCACCTGCTCGACGTGGTTGAGGAACCCCCTCAAGCCCTTGATGCCCGAGGCTGCCAGGGTACGGATAGGTCCGGCCGAGATGGCATTCACGCGAATCCCCTCCGGCCCGAGGTCGGCGGCCATGTAACGCACGTTGGCTTCGAGGCTGGCCTTGGCGACCCCCATGACGTTGTAGTTCGGCATGGCCCGGACCGAACCGATGTAGGTCAGGGTCAGCATGGCGGCGTCCCGGCCCTGCATCAGCGGGCGCGCTGCCTTGCCCAGCGCGGCAAAACTGTAGGCGCTGATGTCCTGGGCCCCGAGAAATCCCTCCCGGGTGATACTGTCCAGGTACTCCCCTTCCAGCAGTTCCCGGTCGGCAAACGCGACGGAATGGACCAGGATGTCGAGGTGAGCCCAGTGTTCCTTAAGGCGGGTAAATACGTTGCTTATCTCCGCATCATCCGCCACGTCGCAGGGCAGGGTAATGTCCGATCCCGTCTCCGCGGCGAACTTCTCGACCCGCCCCTGCAGCTTCTCATTCTGGTAGGTAAACGCCAGTTCCGCCCCTTCCCGGTGCATCGCCTGTGCAATCCCCCAGGCGATCGAGCGGTTGCTGGCCACCCCTACGATTAGCGCACGCTTGCCCGTCAACAGCCCCATGACTTGTTTCCATCTATCATCCTGTGCATGGCGGCCATTTTGTCATGCATCAGCCAATTTGTACATCCGCAGATATTTGGGGTCAGAGTAAAAATACACCCGATTTACCAGATGCTCTTGGTTTTCATCAAGTATTTTTACTCTGACCCCAAATATCTTACCTGTCTCCCAGGGCATCTCGCAGTCCGTCTCCGAGGAAGTTGAGCGAGAACAGCGTCACTGACAATACCGCTGCGGGAAAAATCAGCAGCCAGGGGTATTCCTCCATGGTTTCCACCCCGTAGGAGATGAGCAGGCCCCAGGAACTCTGCGGCGGCTGGATGCCCAGGCCCAGGAAGCTCAGGAACGATTCCAGCAGGATGACGTTCGGCACGGTCAGGGTGGCATACACGATCACCGGGCCCATCACGTTCGGCAGCACGTGCCTGAGAATGATGCGGAAGCGGGTAAGGCCGAGGCTCACCGCGGCTTCAACGAAATCCTGCTGCTTTACCTGCAGCACCTGGCCGCGCACGATACGCGCCATGGTCAGCCACTCGACCGCGCCGATGGCCAGGAACAACAGGATGATGTTGTTGCCGAATACGACCATCAGCAGGATGATGAAAATGGTGAAGGGCAGGGCATACAGCACGTCCACGGCGCGCATCATCCAGGCATCGACGCGTCCCCCCAGGTAGCCGGCCACGGCGCCCCAGGTCACGCCGATGAGCAACGCCACGGCAGTGGCTACAAAACCTACCGCGAGCGAGATCCGGCTGCCGTAGATTATCCTCGTCAACAGGTCGCGCCCGAACAGGTCGCTGCCCAGCCAGTGCTGGGCCGAAGGCGGGCTGGGGCCCAGTTCCAGGTCCTGCGCCGAATAGGAATAGGGAGTGATCCAGGGAGCGAGCAGAGACGTGCCTATGAGGAAGCCCAGCACCACCAGTCCGAACATGGCCGCCTTGTTCTTTTTCAGCCTGCGCCAGGCGTCCTGGCGGGGTGAGGTGCTGATCCCCATGTCCCGGGCGCGCACGGGGCCGGTTCCTTTCTGCTCAGCCATGGACGGTCTCCTGCCTTACCCGGGGGTCGAGCCAGGCGAGCACCACGTCGGCAATGAGGTTGAAAACGATGATCAGCGAGGCGAATAACAGGGTGGTGCCCAGGATCAGGGTGTAATCCCGGTTGAATGCGCCCTGCACGAAGTAGCGGCCCAGGCCCGGCACCTGGAAGATGGTTTCAACCACGAACGAACCGCTGAGCAGGCCCGCCAGCGCCGGTCCCAGGAAGGATACCACGGGCAATAATCCCACCCGCATGGCATGGCGGAACAGGATCACCGCCTCGGGCATACCCTTGGCGCGGGCGGTGCGGATAAAGTCCCGGGACAGGGTCTCCAGCATGCCGCCGCGGCTCAAGCGCGCGATATAGGCGGCATACACCGATCCCAGGGTGACGGACGGCAGTATCTTGTCTCCCGGTATCAGTTCCCACCCGGCAACGGGCAGCCACTCCAGCCAGATGCCGAACACCAGCACCAGTAACGGCCCCAGCACGTACGCGGGCAGGCAGATGCCGATGGTGGCGAAGGTCATGGGCAGGTAGTCCGACCAGGTGTTCGGGCTCAAGGACGCGCAGACGCCGCTGCCGATGCCGATGAGCAGGGCGAACAGCAGGGCGTAACAACCCAGTTCCAGGGTGACGGGGAAACCGGCGGCGATGATCTCGTTCACCGACCTGCCCGGGTATTTGAAGGACGGGCCCAGGTCGCCCCGTACGGCATGGCTGATGTAGTCGAAAAACTGCACGTGGATGGGCTGGTCCAGCTTGTAACGCTCGTTCAGGTGTTTGAGGACTTCCGGCGGCACCGCCTTCTCTTCGGCGAACGGCCCGCCGGGCGCCGCATGGATGAGCAGGAAAGTGATGATGCTGACCACCAGCAATACCGGGATGGCCTGTAACAGGCGTTTGAGTATGAATTTAATCACCTGCGGATGGTACCAGGGAAATATATTTAAACGGGTGGATGTCCAGGATATTCGGATACCAGCCGCGCACGTCCGGCGAGACCAGTGATTTGCTCACGTAGGTGTAAATGGGCATGATGGGTAATTCAGCCATTAAAATGGCTTCCGCCTCCTGCAGCCGCGCATAGCGGTTTTCCCGGCCGCTGATTTTTCCTGCCTGCGCTATCAGCTCATCGTAACGATTGTTCGACCAGCCGGTGTCGTTGTTGCCGCTGTCTGTAGTGTACATGTCGAGAAAGGTGTTGGGGTCCAGGTAGTCGCCGATCCAGCCGGCCCGCGCCACCTGGTAATCCTTTTCGTCGCGCTTGTCGAGGTACACCTTCCAGTCCTGGTTGAACAGGGTGACGTCGATGTTCAGGCCGGTTTTCCACATCTGCTGGATGGCGATGGCAATGCGCCGGTGCCCCTCCGAGGTGTTGTACATCAACTCGATGGCGGGAAAACCTGCGCCGCCGGGGTAGCCGGCTTCGGCCAGAAGTGCCCTGGCCCGCTCCACGTCATACGCTACCCGGGCTCTTGCCGTGTAGCCGTTCGTATCGGGCGGGGTGTAGTTGAATGCAGGGAGTTCGCCCGCCTTGGTGATCTTTTCCACGATCTGCTGCCGGTCTATGGCCATGGTCAGGGCCTGGCGTACTTTTTGCCGGTCCAGCGGTGCGGCAAGGGTGTTGAACAGGTAGTAGTAGGTGGATAAATAAGGCGCGATTTTCAGGGTTTCCGGGCTTTCCTGCCGATAGCGCGCTATCTTGTCAACCGGCATATTATTGGTGATGTGCAACTGGCCGGCGCGGAACATGCGTTCTTCCGTGGTGGCGTTCTGGACCGGGTAGAAGACGATCCCCTGCAGCTTCACCGCAGCGGCATCCCAGTAATGTTCGTTTTTCTCCACGACGATGCTGCGGTTCAGCACCCATTCCTTGAGCTTGAACGGGCCGTTGCCCACGTGGTTGCCGGGGCGCGTCCAGCGGGTGCCGCGCTCATCGGCAGCGCCAAACGCTTCAACGGTCGGGCCGTGAACCGGAAAATAGCTCATGTGCGCCAGCAACTGCAGGAAAAAAGGCGTCGGGTTCTCCAGTTCGACCACCAGGGTCAGATCGTCCGCTGCCGTGACGCCCACCTCGGTGAAATCCGTTATTTCCCCCTGGTGGAACCTTTGCGCGTTCCTGATGTAATACAGCATGTAGGCATAGTTGTTGCCCAGGGCAGGCATCAGCGCCCGGCGCCAGGAATAGACAAAGTCCGCGGCCGTTACCGGGTCGCCGTTGGACCATTTTGCGTCTTCACGCAGGTGGAACCGGTAGGTTTTGCCGTCTGCGCTCAGCTCCCAGTCGCGTGCGACGCCGGGTACGGCGCTCAGGTCTTCCGGGTCCTGCCCCAGCAAGCCTTCCAGCAGGGCCATACACAGGTCGTGTTCAATCCTGCCGGTGACGACATGCGGGTCGAGTTCCCGGGGTTCGTCGCCGTTGCCGACGTGCAGTATCCCCTGGCGCGTGCCGCTCTCGACGTTGGATTCGTAGTTGAAGCCGCATGAGGCAACCAGCAATAACGTGGAAACAAGACCGGCCGCCGACCTGGCTCGAACTGGCCGCATCATCATTTTCCGCCGCGCATGCGCCGGCGGCGCTCGATATCGCCGGGGACGGGGACCGCATCCAGCAGCGTCCGGGTGTATTCGTGTTGCGGGCTGAAGATGACGTCTTCCGTGTTGCCGCGTTCCACTATCCTGCCCTGGTGCATCACCAGGATCTGCCGGGACAGTTGCCTGACGACGCTCAGGTCGTGGGAGATGAACAGGTAGGCAATGCCGTGGCGCGCCTGCAAGCGGCGCAGCAGGTCGATGATCTGCGCCTGTATGGTCACGTCCAGGGCGCTGACGGCCTCGTCGCAGACGATGAATTTCGGCTCCAGCGACAGCGCCCGGGCGATGCTGATACGCTGGCGTTCGCCGCCGGAGAACTCGAACGGGTAGCGGTTGGCCATGTCCGGCCTGAGTTCTACCTCTTCAAGCAGTTGCACGGCCTTGTCCTGTTTCGCCATGTCCAGCAGGCCGTGCTCTGTGAGCCCCTCCGTCAGGATGTCCATGACCGTCATGCGCGGGTTCAGTGACGAATAGGGGTCCTGGAAGATCATCTGCAGGTTGCGGCGCCAGGGTTTCATGCGGTTCTTTTTCAGGCCGCCGATTTCCGTGTCTTCGAAGACGATACTGCCGTCGTTGATGGGTTGCAGGCCGATGATCGCCCGTCCCAGGGTGGTTTTCCCGGAACCGGATTCACCCACCAGGCCCACCGTCGATCCCCTGCTGATGGCCAGGTCGATATCATCCACGGCCTTGACGTGCCCCGTCGTGCGTGCGAACAGGCCTTTTTTCACCGGGAACCAGACCCGCAGGTTTTTCGCCTGGATTAAACCGTTCCCGCCATGCCGGGTCTTCACCGCGCTGCCTTCGGTCCTCCGCCCGCTGTCCTCGGACCCGTACAGCCGCGGCACCGCCCGCAGCAGCGAACGGGTATAGTCGTGGGCAGGCTGTTCAAAAATGGGTTCGATGGCGCCGCGTTCGACCACCCTGGAGTTTTTCATGACGTAGATCCGGTCGCACACCTCCCACACCACCGCCAGGTCATGGGTGATCAGCAGCATGGAGGTGTCCTCGTCCTTCATGCTCATCAACAGCCTGAAAATCTGCGCCTGTACCGTCACGTCCAGGGCGGTGGAGGGTTCGTCCGCAATGATCAACCGGGGTTTCAGCATCAGGGCCATGGCGATCATGACCCGCTGGCGCATGCCGCCGGACAAGTGGTGGGGGTAAAACGACATGCGCTCTTCCGGCTCCGGCAGCCCCACCTTGTCCAGCCATTCCACGCCGAATTTCCATGCCGCGTCCCGGTCCAGGCCGGTATGGAAACGCAGCATCTCAACGAGTTGCCGGCCGACCTGGTGCAGCGGCGAGAGCGCGGTCATCGGTTCCTGGAATATCATGCTGATCCCGGCGCCGCGGATTTTCCTGAGATGCCCGATGGGCAGCGCCAGCAGGTCCTCACCGTTGAAGATTGCCTCGCCCCTGACGAAACGGGCCGGCGGGCGCGGGACCAGCCGCAGGATGCTTTGCGCGGTCACGGTCTTGCCGGAACCCGACTCGCCGACCAGGCCGACGATCTCGCCGGGCCGGATCTCCAGGCTGACGTCGTTGACCGCCTCCACCACCCCCTCATCGGTGTCGAAATGCACCGTAAGGTCGTTGACGGACAACAGTTTTTCGGACGATTTCATGATTTAATCCGCAGGTCTCGACAAGCCGCTTGTCCCGTTACTCCAGCCGGGTGAACTTCCTGGGGTCGAAGGCGTTGCGTACGCCCTCGCCGACGAATACGCACAGCAGGATCACCAGGAACAGGGCCAGGCTGGGATATAAGATCAGCCACCAGTAGGCCTGCCCCTGGGCCTGCGCCAGCAGTTGCCCCCAGCTAGCGGTCGGTGGCGGCAGGCCGAAGCCCAGGTAGTCCAGCGCGGCCAGGGTGCCGATGGCGCCGACCAGGGAAAACGGGAAGAACGTCGTCAACGGCACCAGGGCGTTGGGCAGGATGTGGCGGAACAGGATTTTCCGGTCCGGCAGGCCCAGGCACTGGGCGGCTTCGACGAACTGCTGGTTGCGCAGGCGCAGGAACTCGGCGCGCATGTAGTAGGAGATGGCTATCCAGTTGAACAGGCCGTAGACGACCAGCAGCAGGACGAAACTGCGGCCGTACACCGAGCCCAGCAGTATCAGCACGTACAGGAACGGCAGCGCTTCCCAGATCTCGGTGAGGCGCTGGCCGGTGAGGTCGATCTTTCCGCCGTAATAGCCCTGGATGGCGCCGATGATGGTGCCGATAACCATCGAGGTGATGACCAGCAACAGGCCGAAGTTCAGGGACGTGCGCAGGCCGTAGAAGATGCGCGCCAGCACGTCCCGGCCGCTGTCGTCCAGGCCGAACAGGTGCGGGCCGGCCGGGCGGAACGGGAAGCGCACGTCTTCCTTGATGAATTTGATCCGGTAGTTCACGCCGTCGTGCTCCAGGCGCAGGGTGGCGACGGGGCCAAGCAGGCGCGCCTTTGCCTGTGCAAGTATCTCATCCCTGTGTACGGAGGATAACGCGTCCCAGAGGTTGCCTGTGGTCTCGAGTTGCCCGCCTTCCGGCGTATACGACCAGTTCTCTTCCGTGTCCCCGCGCATCACCTCCCGCAACAGTATCCTGACGGTCTCGGGACTCACGCTGCGCGGCTTGTAGGGGGAGAGCGTGAGTTCCGCCTGGTTCACACCCTTACCCGGCGGGAATGCGTAGGTATGGGCCGGGGCAGGCTGGTTGGCGAAGCGCAATCCGGCGGCCTCGATAAAAGACGCGGGAATGGCATAGGTCCCCAGGAAATCCAGCCCTTCGACAGAACTAGCGGCGTCCGGGAAAAACCACTCTGCACGCCGCTGGCGGCGAATGATGAAATCGTCGTCGATATTGACCGAAGCGACCCGGGGTTCCCGTTGCACGCGGATGTCCACCCGGTTATCGAGCGGGATGGATGAGGCCTTGATGATCTCCTGCGGTCCGAAGGGCACCGGTGGAAAGATCATGAAATTATCCCCGTTTTCTGCAAATGCGGCAGCGGCGTTGATCGACTTGTAATCCGGACGGGTCAGCAGGCCGTTGCCTGTGAAGGTGTCCTCCGGATAAAAGAACAGGACGGGGAAATAGGATTTGTTCTCGTAGCGTACGTACAACGGCCGGTCGTTACAGAATATCTCCGCTACCAGGCTTGTGGCGTACAGGAACAGGATGATCAGCAGGGAATAATACGCGCGCCTGTACTCACGAAAGCGCTGCATGCGTTTGCGCGTGATCGGGTCGAACCAGTTAGCCGTCATTTACCCATTCCTGCCAAGCTTGTCCCCGTGAAAGCGGGGAGCAGGGACCCGGTAAAACGGCCTTTCCTCATCATACTCATCCCTCAAAATGTATGCGCGGGTCGATGAACATGTAACAGACGTCCGAGAATATCCTGCCGATCAACCCGAGAATGGAGGTCAGCGCCAGGATGCCCATGAACACCATGTAATCCCGGCTGACGATGGCGTCCAGGCTCAACAGGCCCATGCCGGGGATTTCAAAGACCTTTTCGATCAGCACGGATCCGGCGAAAATCAGGGTAAAAATGCTGCCGAAACCCGTGGCAATGGGTATCAGCGAATTGCGGAACGCATGGCCCCAGATGGCCCGCTTGAAGGTGGCGCCCTTGGCCAGCACCGTGCGCACGTAATCCTGGCTGATCTGTTCCAGCAGGCTGTTCTTCATCAGCAGGGTGAGGACCGCGAAATTGCCGATCATGTAGCAGGTGACCGGCAGGAACATGTGCATGAACAGGTCTTTGGCCTTGTCCGCCGCGGACAGTTCGGCGAAATTCTCCGAAGTAAAACCGCTGACCGGAAAGATATCCCATAATCCCTCCGTGGTTCCGGACAGGAACATCTTCAGGAGCATGCCGAAGGCGAACGCGGGGATGGCGTAGCCGATGAACACCAGCACGCTGCTGGAGATGTCAAACCAGGAACCGTTCCTCATGGCCTTGGCGATCCCCAGGGGGATACAGACCAGGTAGGTCAGGAAGAAGCCGGTCAGTCCGAATATCAGCGAGACCGGGAAACGCTCGATGATCAGTTGCAGGACGGTCTTGTTCGGGTATTTATAGGAGTCCACGGCCATGCCGATGCGGTCGGCGACCAGCCATTTCCAGTAACGTTCCAGCAGGGGCCGGTCGAACCCGAAATGCTGCTCGAGGACCTTGCGCTGTTCCGGGGAGATACCGCTGGGCCCGGCGGCCGCGGCCGCATCGGCGGACTCGGCGCCGACCCCGCGCATCGCCATGATCGCCTGTTCCACCGGCCCGCCGGGGATGAACTGGCACAGGGCGAAACAGGCAAAGGTGATGCCGATGAAAGTGGGGATGACCAGCAGCAGGCGCCTGATGATGTAGTGGGTGCGTTCCATTAGTGCTGAAAGACCTCGTCGAAGACGATGACTTCGTCCCGTCCGGGCAGGGGTTGGCCCGTTTCCCGGGCGTATTCCAGGTCGGCCGCGGAATCCTCGTCATACCACCACAGGGAATACGCGCCTTCCTCTCCCACGTACTTCGGCAGCACGGTCTTCGGGGTGCCGAATTTGTTCCAGAACAGCAGGCGCCGGTAATTCAGGTTCCAGAGCAGCACATAGGGGATATCGTTGGCCAGGATCGTATCGATCTCCCTTATCGTAGCGTGGCGTTTATTGATATCGAACTCCGTACGCAAGCCGTCTATCATGGCATCGACTTCCGGGTTTTTATAGCCGGTGATGTTCTGCCCGCCGGCCCGTTCCGCCTCCCTGGAATGCCACAGGGATTCCGGGTCCTTGAACAGTGACGCGCTCCAGTTTGCCCAGGTCATGTCGAAGTTGAATTCGTCCATGTCCTTGATCCAGGCTGCCCAGTCTTTCCTGACGATTTCCAGTTGAATGCCGACATCGTTCAGGTCTTCCTGGTAGATGGCCAGGAATTTATCCGAGGTCGGGCTGCGGGTCAGGAAATGAATGATGAACGGCTGCCCGTCCTGTTCCAGCAACCCCGTGTCCTTGTCGGCTTCCCAGCCGGCTTCGGCGAGCAGGCGCCGGGCCGTATCCTTGTCGAAGCGGATTTCCGGCCCCCGGCAAGGCGTCTGTTTATCATACAGGTCCTCGAAATAACATTGGTGCAGGAAATAGGCTTCATACATGATCGTCCGGCTCATTTTTTCCCGGTCCAGCAGGTGGGCGAGGGCGAGACGCACGCGCCGGTCGGCAAACTTCGCCCGCCGCAGGTTCATGGCAAAGCCCTGGAAGCCGATGGGATCATGGTTATACACTTCCTGCTTGATGATCCAGTTATTGTCATAAGCCTCACCGCTTGTCTCCGTGGCCCAGCGCGACGCGGTATAAACCGGAAAAAAGTCCAGGTTCCCGGTCTTGAATTCGGCAAACGCGTTTTCCCGCTCCGTGAAAAAGCGGAATTTGAGCCGGTCGAAATTGGCGATCCCGCGGGCGCTTGCGCGGCCCCGTTGCCACCAGTCATCACGGCGCTTCAGGGTGAGGGCAATGCCTTCCCGCACCAGCTCAATCCTGTAAGGGCCGCCTGTGACAGGTATCTCGAAATTGATTTTATTGAAATCCTGATCCTGGAATACGTGGGCAGGGAGTATATGGAACGCGCCCAGAGACAGCAGGTTCTTCCAGTGAACTTCCCTGGCCGTGAAGCGTATGGTCCGCTCATCGATGACTTCAGGGGTGTAGAATCGTTCAAAGGAAATCTTGTGGGGGCCGGTCAGGTTTTTCGGATCCAGAACGGTGTTGAAGGTCCAGGCAACATCGTTGGCGCTGACGGGGACGCCGTCGCTCCACCTGGCCCGTTCATCCAGCCTGAACTCGAAGGTCAACCTGTCTGCGGAAACAGACCATGATGCGGCCAGGCTGGGCTCGAATTCCAGGGTCAAGCCGTTGACGTTGAGCAGCTTTTCAAACATCAGGTTGAACA
The DNA here is from genome assembly GCA_965243115.1 of Gammaproteobacteria bacterium. Classification (GTDB taxonomy): domain Bacteria; phylum Pseudomonadota; class Gammaproteobacteria; order Eutrophobiales; family Eutrophobiaceae; genus JAAXHV01. The sequence continues at coordinate 1,669,218 of CBDEUD010000003.1, forward strand.
GGCGGCTGGACGTTACCGTGGTATCCAGGTAGTAATTGAAACTATTGGGGAAAGGTCCCGACCAGAAGGAGAACTCCCCCCCGGGATAGGCGTCCGGTGCGGCAAGCGGTGACATTTGCTCCTGCCAACCGGCCCCGGGATACTCCTGTGCGCCCGCCACGTGGATGAGACTAGCTGATATACTCAGTAGAAGGCACAGCTTGTGCATGATTTTTTTCATTATTATCCGCAGATGACGCAGATTAACATGATTATTACTCATAATTCTCAATATGACCGCGCTGCTGGACGTTAAATCCCTGAAAGTCAGGTTTGCCGGTGAGGGCCACCCGGTGCAGGCTGTGGCCGGCGTAGACTTTCAGATCCGGGCGGGGGAAACCCTGGCGTTGCTGGGAGAGTCGGGCAGCGGGAAATCCGTAACTGCGCTGAGTTTGACCCGCTTGTTGCCGAATTCGGCTGAAATCAGCGGATCCGTGTCGTTCAATGGTACGGACCTGCTCGCACTGGACAGGAAGCGGATGCCGGGATACCGGGGCAGGCATATCGCCATGATATTCCAGGAACCGCAGACTTCTCTCAACCCGGCCCTGAGCGTGGGAATGCAGGTAGGGGAGACCCTCAAACAGCACAGGAAACTCAGCGGGAGGGCACGGAAGAAAAAAGCGGTCGAATTACTGGAGGCAGTGGGGATACCTGATCCCGCCCGGCGCATTGATGAGTTTCCACACCAGTTCTCCGGCGGCATGAAGCAACGGGTCATGCTGGCAATCGCATTGGCGGGTGAACCGGGGTTGCTGATTGCCGATGAGCCGACTACCGCACTCGACGTAACAACCCAGGCCCGGATACTGGAGTTGTTGAAAAAAATCCAGCGTGACACGGGCATGGCCATGTTGTTCATCACCCACGACCTTGCCGTGGCCTCCCAGGTGTCGGACCGCGTCGCCGTTATGTACGAGGGCAGGATCGTGGAAACCGGTCCCACCCGTCAATTTTTCGACCGGCCGCAACACCCGTATTCAAAAAAACTGCTTGCTTCCCTGCCTGACGCTTCGGCGCAACGTACAGGCAAGACGCCTTCTTCCGACACGCCCATGCTCAAGGTGTCCGGGTTGAAAGTGCATTTCCCCGTTCAAACGGGCTTTTTCGGCGGTACGGCGGGCCACCTGCGCGCCGTGGACGGCGTATCGCTGGAACTGAAGCAGGGACGGACCCTGGCCGTCGTGGGTGAATCCGGTTCCGGCAAGACGACCCTGGGCAAAGGCATCCTGCAACTGCTCAAACCTGCCGCAGGCGCGGTGTACCTGGCGGAGGAGAACCTGGCCGACCTCGGCCCGGCGCAATTGCGCCGGCAGCGCGCACACATGCAGGTGGTGTTCCAGGACCCGTTCTCGTCCATGAACCCGCAGATGATGGTCAAGGATATCATCGAGGAGGGCATGCTCTCCCTTGGACACGGTAAAACTGCCGGGGAAAGGCAGGCTGACGTCGATGAACTGCTTGTACAGGTCGGGCTTGAACCGGATTTCAAATACCGTTATCCGCACGAATTTTCCGGCGGACAGCGGCAGCGCATCTGCATCGCCCGGGCGCTGGCGGTCAGGCCGAAATTACTGGTATGCGACGAACCCACCAGCGCACTGGATGTAACGGTCCAGGCGCGCATACTCGCCTTGCTGGCTAATCTGCAGGAGGAACTGGGGCTGACATACCTGTTCATTACCCATAACCTCAGCATCATCAGCAGCTTCGCCCACGAAGTGGCGGTGATGTACCGCGGCAGGATAGTAGAGCAGGGCGCGACGGACGCGGTACTTGCTTCCCCGCAACACGAGTACACCAAATCCTTGCTGTCCGCGGTGCCGAGGATCAGGGGCTGAAGAATCTAACCTCCAGTCCCTGCCCCCTGGCCCCTTTTCATAAGATGGATGCTGTCCGCCAGCAATGAAACGGTGATATCGCCGCCTTGTTCGAGGCGGTTGCGGCGGGCGACATGGGTCGGGACGGACAGGTAGAGTGATTTGCCTTGCCCGGTTGCGATCGTGATCGAGGTCGTCTCTCCCAGGGGGATGAATTCATCAATTTGCCCTTTCACGGGATTTTCCCGTTCACCTTTTGACGGCCTGTCCCTGCGGTGCAGCAGGACACTGGCGGCCGGAATGACCCAGTCCACTTCGTCACGGGGGTCAAATTCCGGGCGGTAGCGTGTTGCAAGCGTGTGGCCCTGCCATTCGATGGTGGTGGTCCCGGCGTCGTGATCATGCCCGGTTACCGCAGCCCGGAAAATATTATAGTGGCCTATCAGGGAGGCGACGTCTGCACTGTCGGGCCGGTTCAGAACCTGGTCGGGGGTACCGCTTTGCAGGGTTGCCCCATGGTGTATGACGCACAGCCGGTCGGCGATACGCCGCGCCTCGTTCAGGTCATGGGTGACGTGAATGACGGGCAGCTTGAAGTGCTGTCTTAAGCTGACCAGTTCGCGTACCAGTTTCCTGCGTGTCTGCTGGTCGACCGCGGAAAAGGGTTCGTCCAGCAATAATACCCGGGGGTCGCGCGCCAGCGCCCGGGCCAGTGCCACGCGTTGTTGCTGGCCCCCCGATAGCTGGTGCGGGTAACGCTCCCCGAGCCCATGCATGTTCATGGCCTGCAGCAGGTTTTCGGCGGCAGCCCGTTTCTGTTCCTTGCCGGCCCGGGTTAACGGCAACATGATGTTCTGCAGCGCGGTTTTGTGGGGAAACAACGCGTAATTCTGAAACACCATGCCGATGTTCCGTTGCTGTACCGGCAGGTTGATGCCCGCAGCGGTATCCAGCCACTGCTCCCCGTGGCAGCGCACGCTGCCGGCCGCCGGCGTGTAGAGGCCGCTGATGGCTCTCAGTATGGTCGTTTTGCCGCTGCCGGAGGGACCCAGGATCACCAGGATTTCTCCCGTATTGCAGGTCAGCGTGACGTCCAGCGGGATCGGCCCGGTCTGCTCGAGCCGGACGTGGAGGGTGTCAGCGTCGGACATTGCCGGCGGCCCGGTCGGTGAGGAAGTAGATGAGGGTGATGGAGAGCAGCGAAATCATGAGCAGCGCAGCAGACATGGTTGCCGCGCCGGCGTTGTCGAAAGCCTGCACGCGATCGTAAATGGCAATGGCAACGGTGCGCGTCTCACCGGCCAGGTTGCCTCCCACCATCAGCACCACACCGAATTCACCCAGGGTGTGGGCAATGGTCAGGATCGCGGCGGAGACGATCCCCGGCCAGGCCAGGGGCAGTTCAATTTTCAGGAATGTCTGCCAGCCGGACAGGCCGCTGCACCATGCCGCCTCGCGAATGTTATGGGGGATGGCCTCGAAACTGCGCTGTACGGGTTGCACGGCAAAGGGAATATTGAAAATTATCGAAGCCAGCAGGATCCCTTCAAACGAGAAAACCAGGGACTCGCCTGCTACCCCCTCGTACAACCTGCCGATAAACGACAGTTCTCCCAGGCTGATCATCAGGTAAAATCCCAGAACGGTCGGCGGCAGTATCAACGGCAGGGCAATCAGCGCCTGGATGAGATTACGCCCGTGGAACTGTGACCAGGCCAGCTTGCGCGCAACGATGATACCGACCGGCGCCAGGATCAGCGCGGTGAGACCCGCAAGGAGAAAGGAAACGTGGAACGCCTGCCAGTCCATGTTACTCGGCCGGTGAATAGCCGTATTTTTTGAAAACGGCGCCGCTGGACACGGATGACAGGTAGTTGAAATAGCGCATTCCCTGCCCGTCACCAGCATCAAGCAGGACCGCGTACTGGGTGATGGGCGGGTGCCAGTTTTGCGGGATCATAAAACCGTTCCCCTTGCCGGCGAATTGTTCCAGCGTCAGGAAAGAACTGGGGATAATGCACATGTCCACGCTTCCCGACAGGCAGAACTGCATGGACTGGGCGGCATTTTCCCCCACCAGCAGTTTTTTTTGGCTGAAGACCCATACGCCGGCATTGACCAGCGCATCCCTGGCAGCCTGGCCGTAGGGCGCATGTTCCGGGTTGGCGATGGCCATCCTGCGGAAGTCGCCGTATTGCATGGTCTTCAGCGCATCGGCAAGCGTCGCCTGCTGTTCCAGTTTCGACGTTTCAGGGATATACAGGCTGAGACGGCCGTGAACCAGCGGCTTGAAGTCGTTTATCTCCCTGCCGTTGTCGCGGATAAAGTCAACGTATTTTTCACCGGCGGATATGAAGACCTGGTAGGGCGCTCCCTGGACGATCTGCCTGGCGAAATTCCCCGATGATCCGAAAGTCAGGTTGACCTTTTCCCCCTCATCCCGGAAAAAAGCCGAGCTTATCTCGGTGATCGTGTGGGTCAGGTTGGATGCGACCGCTACGTTCATGGATTGCGCATGGGCTTCCGGGAGCCAGAGCAACAGCGCCAGGTAAAATAATTTCCTCATGCGGGGAACTATATCAAGTTATAATTTCCGGGTAAAAAATGGTTGATGTATATATCCGCAGATGACTCATATCAGAATCTATAACCCGGATACGCTCGGCGCGCCTCTAGGGCAATACACGCATGTCACGCGGGTGAAGGCGAATGAATTTTTATTTATTGCAGGCATGTTGTCGGCAAACAAGGAAGGCGAGATTGTAGGGAAGTCGGACTTCGATGCGCAGTGTGTCCAGGTGTTCGCCAATATTGAAGCGGCGTTGAACTCTGCGGGAGCTGATTTTTCCGATGTTGTGCAGTTTACTACCTACATGGTGCATCCCCGGTGGATTCCCGAATTCATGGAGTTCAGACTCAGAGAGTTTCCGAAATTATTCCCGAACCGTGTTTACCCTCCCAATACCTTGTTGATAGTTGACCGCCTGGTTCATGAAGATTTTCTGGTTGAAGTACAAACCATCGCGGCAATCTGATTATTCTGCCGACCATGTCGTAATAGCGCGCAAGCAAGGGCGGGAATCCGGTAAATTGCCGTTCCTGCGCAAGCAGGAATCCCGTGAACGAATCTTCCCTAAACTGACAGAGGATTGACATCATGATTTTATTCACAGGACTCACCGGTGCAGTCGGCACGGAAATAGTAAGGTTGCTGCCCGAGTATGAAATTCAGGCCAGGGGCTTGATCAGGGATGCGGGCAAGGCAGACGCATTAAAGGATACCGGCGTCGAGGTGGTCTGCGGCGACCTGGGAAACCCGGCTACTGTTGCGGAAGCCCTGCAGGGCTGTGACAAGGCATTCCTGCTGATGGCGAACGCCAGGGAACAACTGGACCTGGAAAAGGGCTTTGTGGACGCGGCCAGGGCGGCCGGTGCCGGTTACCTCGTGAAAATGTCGGCGAACGGGGCGGATTCGAATTCCACATCGTTGCTGAAGCGTTACCACGGCGATGCCGAGCAATATATCCGGGAAGCCGGCCTGGGCTATACCCTGGTCCGTCCGAATTTCTTCATGCAGAACATGCTGCACATCGCCGGCACCATAGTGGCGGAGGATAAATTCTACATGCCGATGCGCGACGGGCAGGTGGGCATTATCGACGTGCGCGACGTGGCGCGCTTTATCCTGGACGTCCTGACCGGTACCGGGCACGATGGGAAAACCTACGAGATCACCGGACCCGAACTGGTATCCTTCCACGATATCGCGGCCCGCTTATCCGAAGTGATGGGCCGGGAAATCAGCTATATCGACGTCCCTGCCGGGGAATTCAAGCAAGCATTGATTCACTGGGTTCCCGATGAGTGGTACGTGGAGACCGTCTCCGAAATGTTCGAACTGACAGCACAGGGCCGGGGCGCGTTGATCACCGGCAACTATACCCGGGTAACGGGCAGGGCGCCCACCACGCTGGGACAGTTTTTCCGGGACTATTCCTCGTTTTTTGAAAAGGGATAATAAATCCGCAGATGATTTAGTTTAAATCTTTGTCTAACCTGCGCTCATCTGCGTGAATCTGCGGATAAATTATCCAGCGGGTTCACGCATGGTGACGAATTCCTCGGCGGCAGTGGGATGGATGCCGATGGTGGCGTCAAACACCGCCTTGGTGGCGCCGGCCTTGAGGGCGATCGCTATGCCCTGGATGATCTCACCGGCGTCTGCGCCGACCATGTGTACGCCCAGGACGCGGTCGGTGTCCTTGTCGGCGATGATCTTCATGAGCGTCCTCTCGCCACTACCCGTCAAGGTGTGTTTCAGGTTGGTGAACGAGGATTTGTAAATCTCCACGTTTGCGCATTCCTGCCGGGCCTGTTCCTCGGTAAGGCCCACCGTACCCAGGTTGGGCTGGCTGAAGATGCAGGTGGGTATGTCACGGTAATCAACGCGCCGTGACTGGTTGTAGAAGAGGTTATGGGCCAGCGCCGTTCCCTCCGCAGTGGCGACGGGCGTCAGGTTATGGCGGTCGGTTACGTCGCCGATCGCATAGATGGAAGGGGTCGAACTACGGTATTCATCATCGATTTCAATGGCGCCCTTGCCGTTGAGCCTTACTCCGGCAGTTTCCAACCCGAGGCCGTCCGTGTTGGGCCGCCGCCCGGTGGCGTACATGACCAGCTCCGTTGTCAACGGCCCGGTATCCGGGGCATTCACCTGGTAGCGGCCGCCCTGCCCGTCTATGCTTTCTATGCGGGTGTTGAACAGCAGCTTGATTCCTTTATGGCGCATCTGATCGGCGAGAAAGCCGCACATTTCCCGGTCGAAACCGCGCAGGAAAAGATCGCCGCGATAGACCAGGGTGGTGTCCACACCGAGACCGTGGAATATACCGGCAAATTCCACCGCGATGTAACCGCCGCCCACGATGACCACGCTGGCCGGCAGTGCTTCGAGAAAAAAGGCTTCGTTGGATGAGATGGCGTGTTGCCTGCCGGGTATGTCCGGGATATGCGGCCAGCCGCCCGTGGCGACCAGTATCCGTTGCGCGCTGATGGTCTCCCCGTTGACCCGGACCGAATTCGGCCCGGCAATCTCGGCCCTTTCCCGATAAATAGTCACTCCATTATTTTCAAGTAAATTATAATATATATTATTTAACCTTTTAATTTCATTATTTTTATTATTCAGTAATGTATTCCAGTCAAAGGCCGGTTGGGGCGCCTGCCAGCCGTAACCGGCGGCATCCCGGAAGTCTTCGGCGAAGTGCGAGGCGTAGACGAACAGCTTTTTCGGGATACAGCCGACGTTGACGCAGGTGCCGCCCAGGTAGCGCTCCTCGGCGATGGCGACCCTGGCGCCGAACCCGCCGGCCATGCGCGCCGCGCGTACCCCGCCGGACCCGGCGCCGATGACAAACAGATCGTAGTCGAATTCAGCCACTCGTTCGTTGTCTGCGCCGTTTCAGGTAATCCACCGTCTTTTTCGCCAGCAGCGGGAAGATCCCGAGTAACGCGAAGGACAGTATCAGTTCCGCTGAGAGGATATCCTTGAGCTGTTCAATTTTTGCGATCTGGGTGCCGGCGTTCACGTAGACGATGGTCCCTGCCAGCATCCCGACCTGGCTGACGAGGAAGAAGGTCAGTACCCGGATAGTAGTCAGCCCCATGACGAGATTAATGATAAAGAACGGGAATATGGGCACCAGGCGCAGGGTAAAAAGGTAAAATGCGCCTTCCTCGTCCATTCCCCTGTTGATGGCGGTCAACTTGTCGGCAAAACGCCCCTGGATGGCTTCCCGGAACAGGTAGCGTGACACCAGGAATGCCAGTGTCGCCCCGATGGTAGAGGCAAATGACACGACAACGGTTCCCCAGAGCACGCCGAAAATGGCGCCGGCGGCCAGGGTAAGGATGGCTGCCCCCGGCAGGGACAGCCCGGTAATGATGACGTACAGGAGAAAGTAGGAGACGGTCGTCGTCAACGGTTCACGTTCGTAATAGGCGTCCATGGCGGCCTGCTTCTCCTTCAGGTATTCCAGGTTGAAATACTGGCCCAGGTCGAAAACAAAAAACAGCGCCACCAGTACGATGATAGCTGTCAGTAAGGTAATTCTGGTTTTATTCATCGGTTCTTCCGGCTGTCGTAATCCAGCGCCAGGTGTTACACTTCTTCGGTCTTTGCAGTATCGGCAACACTGTCATACTCACATCAAAATTACAAATAAGGAATTTGCATAATGCAAAGTGAAACAGCCCCGGTCAACCAGAATATCCGCTATGAACCCGATGACCGCCTCTCGCACACGCTGACTTTCGGCCTTGGATTACAGTACGCTGCGCTCATTATAGGCGGCATCGTCCTGACCCCCGCTATCATCGTCCGGGCTGCCGGCGAGAGCGAGACTTACCTGACCTGGGCGGTCTTCACCGCCCTCGCGGTCAGCGGGCTCACCACGGTCATGCAGGCCGTCCGGTTCGGCCGCATCGGCGCGGGATATCCCCTGCTCATGGGTACCTCCGGCGCGTTTATCGCCGTCTCCGTGACTGCCCTGGCGGAAGGCGGTCCGGCGTTGCTCGCAACCCTGGTCATAATCTCATCACTGTTCCAGTTCGCCCTCTCGGAACATCTTGCCCTGTTCCGGCGTCTTATCACGCCGGCCGTGGCCGGCACGGTCATTATGCTGATATCGGTGACTATCATGCCGATTGCCTTTGATATGCTGACCCAGGTGCCGGCAGGAATTCCGGCTGTGGCTGCTCCCGCCAGTGCAATTACGACTTTTGTTGCCACCCTGGCACTCATTTTTTGTGCCACGGGAGTCCTGCGCCTCTGGGCGCCGATGATCGGCGTGGTCATCGGCTGTTTTGTCGCTGCCGGCTTCGGTCTCTACGATGTAGACAGGGTGCTGGAGGCGTCCTGGATCGGGCTCCCGGACGCGGGCAGCTGGCCGGGCTTTCATATCGAATTTGATGCCGTCTTCTGGACGCTGTTACCCGCCTTCATTTTCGTGACCCTGGTGGGCGCCATCGAGACCATCGGCGATGCGGTCGCTATCCAGAAAGTAGCGTGGCGCAAGCCGCGCGCCACCGACTTCCGCACGGTGCAGGGGGCGGTCGCTGCCGATGGAGTGGGCAACCTGTTATCGGGGCTTGCCGGCACCGTGCCCAATACCACCTATTCCTCCAGTATCGCACTCGCGGAAATCACCGGCGTTGCCGCCCGGCGTGTCGGGGCCTGCGTCGGTATCCTGTTTATGATGATGGCGTTTCTGCCCAAGCTGATCAGCCTGTTCCTGGCGATTCCGGACCCGGTGATCGGCGCTTACATCATGGTAATCATGGGGGTCCTGTTCGTACTGGGTATGCAGGTCGCCATCCAGGACGGCGTCGGTTACCGCAAGGCTGTCCTGGTAGGTGTATCGTTCTGGGTGGGCGCGGGATTCCAGAACGGCCTGTTGTTCGCGGATTACATGAACGACTGGTTACGGGACCTGCTGGGAAACGGTATGACCGCCGGCGGTCTGACGGCGATGCTGCTGACGGTATTTATCAACCTGACGGGACCGAAGCGGCGGCGCATAGAGACGGAACTGGACATGGGTGCATTGGACAGGATCAGGGAATTCCTCAACGGTTTCGCCACAGGCAAGGGCTGGAGTGCGGGCGCGCTCGACCGCCTGTCCCTGGTGGCGGAAGAGACGCTGCTGATCCTGTCGCAACTGGAAGATGACACCGGGACGGTCAAAAAGCGCCGCCTGCTGCTGGTGGCCGTGGAGGACGGCGACACGGCGGAACTGGAATTTATCGCTGCCTCGGATACGGGCAATATCGAGGACCGTATCGCATTGCTCGGCAAGCAGGCTTCCGAAGATGCGGTAGAGCACGAGATTTCTCTGCGCCTGCTGCGTCACTTTGCCTCATCGGTGCGTCACCAGCAATACAGCGATGCGGATATCGTGACCGTGCGCGTCAAGGCATAACCGCCGGCCGGGGACGGAATTAAATTCCGTCCCCTGTGTCACCGTCCAATCAGCTTCACCCTGACTGATTTCACCGCGTTGTCCGTTACCTGGGTGATCTCCATGGTGAAATCGCCGAGCTTCAGGGTCGTCCCCGGTTCGGGCATGGTCTCCAGCCGTTCCAGGATCAGGCCGTTCAGGGTTTTTGGCCCGCTGGCAGGCAAATCCCATTTCAGTTCCCGGTTGATCTCCCGCAGGGTGGCGCTACCGTCGATAATGAACGAACCGTCATCCTGCCTGGTGATGTCGGCGCTGTAGGTCTGCAGGTCCGTCGTGAACTCGCCGACAATCTCTTCCAGGATATCGGCCAGGGTGACCAGTCCCTGGATCGTCCCGTATTCGTCGACCACGAACCCCAGGCGTTTTTTGGTCCTCTGAAAATTCAGCAACTGTACGTTCAGGGACGTGCTGAGCGGCACGAAGTGCGGTTCTTCAGCGATCTCTTCCAGGTCTTCCAGGGTAATCTCGCTGGTGTCCTTGAGCAGGCGTATGACGCTGCGCACGTGAATGATGCCGATAATATCGTCCAGGCTGTCGCGGAACAGCGGCAGGCGGGTATGTGAGCCCTGGCTGACGTAATTCAGGTTTTCCGTCAAATCATCGTTGATATCCAGTCCCGTGATTTCCGCACGGGGCACCATGATGTCTTCCACCGTCACCTGTTCCAGGTCGAGAATGCCGATCAGCATATCCAGGTGCCGGGCGGGGAGTAACTTGCCCGCTTCCGAGAGTGCGGTCCTGAGTTCATCCCGCGACAGGCTGGTGTTCTCCACGCCGTCGATTTTGAAGCGGAACAGTGCCAGCAGGTTATTGGACAGCCGGTTTATCGTCCAGACAAAGGGGTAACAGATGACCGACAACGGTTTCAGGACGAAAGACGCGGGAAACGCGTACCGTTCCGGGTGGTAGGCGCCTACGGTCTTGGGGGCGGCTTCCGCGAAAACCAGAAAGACAAAGGTGAGTATCACCGGCCCGACTGCGTAACCGATATCTCCCATCAACCTCACCGCGATGACGACACCCAGGGACGCCGCATAGAAGTTGACGATGTTGTTGCAGAACAGGATCAGGCCCAGCAGGCGGTCCGGATGTTCCAGCAGGGTGGACGTGAGCACAGCGCCCTTGTGTCCGTCATTGGCAAGGTGGCGCAGGCGGTAGCGGTTTACCGCCATCATGCTGGTTTCCGAACCGGAAAAAAACGCAGCTATGGCGATCAGCAGGACAAGAAAGCCGGATAACAGGTATAGCGAAACATCGTCCACGGGTAGAGCCTCAGTTTGAAGTGGACGGATATTGTCTACTTATTCAATGGCGACGTGCAAGTACGATATTTGGGGTCAGAGTAAAAATTAATACTCAGGAAATGATACTGGTAAATACCTGGATATTTTTACTCTGACCCCAAATATCAATCGAGTCCGACCCGTTTGATTTGGAATCTATCCGTCAAACCCGTTGGAGAATGAGTTCCAGTACCAGTTTCGACCCGAAATACGCCAGCAGCAGGGAGGCAAAGCCGCCCAGGGTCCAGTGGATCAGTTTGCGGCCGCGCCAGCCGCGGGCCCATCGGCCCCAGAGAACCACGGCGAAAATGATCCAGGCCAGCACGGAAAAAACCACTTTGTGGGACAAATGCTGGCCGAGCATGTCGTGCATGAACATCAACCCGGTGGCCAGACTCAGGCTGAGGAGAAAAAAACCGATCGCCAGTACCTGCACCAGCAACTCTTCCAGGGTTTGCATGGGGGGCAGGATATTCATGATTTTTACGGGTTGCCTGGTGCGCAGCCGGGTTTCTTCAAGGGCCAGGACCAGCGCCAGCAGTGCGCCTATGGTGAGCAGGCTGTAGGCGGTTACCGACAGGATGATATGTATTTTCAGGCCGGCGGCGATGCCGCCGGGGATAATATTGGCGCCCGGGAGGGCTATTTCCAGCAGCAGCGCAAGCGCCGCAACCGGGAAGAAGATGACAACCAGGTTGCTCATGGCGCTGAACAGCCCCGTCAGTACGACAAGCAGGGCAATAACCCAGCTTACCAGGGAGAACGCATGGTAAAAGCCCAGGTTCAAACCCGCCTGGACCAGGATTTCCCGGTAAAGAACCAGGCCGTGGCCCGACAGCGCCAGGCCCGCGAGCGCGGCGATCGGGTGGTTGAATGCGTCCGTGGTCAAATGCAGACGAAATATTCTGTTCCCCAGCCAGCCTGCGGTCAGTAAATAGAGTAAAATTACGGCGGCGCTGATAATATCGGTTTCCATGAAATATCCGTCTGCGGATGACGAAGCTAAATCTATCATAAACACGGGACAACATGTTTGAAAACTTGACCGGCCGCTTCAGCCGTATCATCCGGCAACTGAGAGGGCATGCGCGCCTGACCGAAGATAACGTCTCGGCAGCCATGCGCGACGTGCGCAGGGCCCTGCTGGAGGCAGACGTGGCGTTACCGGTCGTGAAGGCGTTTATCGAGCGGGTTGAAAGCAAGGCGCTGGGCCGCGAGGTGGCAACCAGTCTCAGCCCCGGGCAGGCCGTTGTCAAAATTGTGCAGGATGAATTGATCCACCTGATGGGCGATGAGCAGGCGTCGCTGAACTTAAGCGTAGCGCCGCCGGCGGTCATCCTGATGGCGGGCCTGCAGGGCGCCGGCAAGACCACGACGGTTGCGAAGCTGGGCAACTGGTGCCGGGACCGGCACGGCAAGTCCGTGGTAGTGGCCAGTTGCGATATCTACCGGCCCGCGGCGCTGGAACAGTTGCGGGTGTTGGCGGAAGATAACGGGCTGGAATATTTCCCGGCCGACAGCCGGCAAAAACCCGTAGATATTGCAAAAGCGGCGCTGAAACACGCCAGGGCCCGGTTTGCCGACGTCCTGATCGTCGATAGCGCCGGCAGGTTGCATATCGACGAGGAAATGATGGCGGAGATCCAACACATCCACGCCGCACTGGAGCCGTCCGACACCCTGTTCCTGGTGGACAGCATGATGGGGCAGGACGCGGTAAACGCGGCGCGGGCGTTCAACGATGCCCTGGACCTGACCGGCGTCATACTGACGAAAGTGGACGGCGATGCGCGGGGCGGGGCGGCCCTGTCGGTTCGGCACGTGACCGGGAAACCCATCGTGTTCCTGGGCACCGGCGAGAAAACCTCGGAACTGTCACTGTTCCATCCCGACCGGATTGCGTCCCGGATACTGGGGATGGGAGACGTATTGAGCCTGATCGAGGAAGTAGAGGCGAAAACGGACCAGGAAAAGGCCGAAAAGATCGCCAGGAAGCTGAAAAAGGGGAGAGGATTCACCCTTGATGATTATCGCGACCAGGTCCGCCAGATGCAGCGCATGGGCGGACTGGGCGGTCTCCTCGACAAGATGCCGGGGATGCAGCAGCTGCCCGCAAACCTCGCCGGACAGGATCGGGAACTGGCCAGAATGGTGGCGATCATCAACTCCATGACGCCCGGGGAGCGGCGTTTCCCGGCCGTCATCAACGGTTCGAGGAAAAAACGCATCGCCTCCGGTTCAGGCACGCAGATACAGGACATCAACCGCCTGCTCAAGCAGTTCAGCCGGATGCAGAAAATGGTGAAGAAACTGAGCAGGAAAGGCGGCATGGAGAATATGATGCGCACGCTGGAGGGTAATATGCCCCGCGGCTTCCGCCGTTAACAGAGACTATGGGGACGGATTTGAAATCCGTCCCCGGCACGCTGGATATGTAATGTTTTTTTTACCCTGACCCTATATGTCTGAACAGGTGATACACAAGCATCACCGAAAACGCCGCAAACCAGAACAGGCTCCACTCGGCAATGTTCAGGGACAGGAACGTCCACAGGGTTTCGGCACACTCCCCGGAACCCGTAAAAATCAGCTTGAGCGCATCAAATAACGGGAATGCCTGCATGATGAAATCAAGACCCGGTCCACATTCCGGCACCAGGTCGGGCGGCAGGTGTTGCAGCCATACCTGCCGGGCCGCGATAACGGCTCCTGCCAGCGCACAAAGCAGCGCCAGCGCACTGTAGATACGACCCGCAGAACCGTGCATGAACCCCGCCAGGCAGACGACCCCGACACCCGTGTAAGCGACCCGTTGCAGGATGCACAGCGGGCAGGGATCCAGACCCCGGACGAACTGCAGGTAATAGCCGAAGCCCAGCAGTAACAGGCAGCTCAGGGCTATAAACAGGAAAAATCGTCGCTCAGTATAAAAATCCATCAAAAAACTCAATAATCCTCTTCTCCAGCCAGTACGAAGCATACCCCGGCACCCTGCCGCTGACAAATCCGATATGTCCGCCGGTCTCGGCAAGCTCCAGTCGTACATGTTCGGACAGTTCATCATCCTCCGGGATGACGTCCTCGGTCATGAACGGGTCGTCCGTGGCGTGGATCAGCAGGGAGGGTACGTTGATGGATTTCAAAAACGGCCGCGAACTGCTGCGCGAATAATAGTCCATTACCCCGGCAAACCCGTGCAGGGGAGCGGTAACCCTGTCGTCGAAGCGGAAAAAATCATTCAGTCTGGTGACTTCGTCAAGGTTAAAAGGGCAGTTTCTCCCATTGAACTTGCCGGTGATTTTGCGTTTCAGGAGGCCGAGCAGACGGCGTTGGTAAACCCTGGAAAACCCGGTCTTGAGTCGTTTGGCTCCTTCGGCAAGGAGGTAGGGCACGGAAACGGCGGCCCCGGCCTGGACCTGTCCCTTGCGGTCCGCCTCTCCGAGGTATTTCAGCAGCGCGTTACCACCCAGTGAATAACCCACCGCCGCGATGGGAATACCGGGATAGAGTCTGTGCAGGTGGTCAACCAGGAATGCGATATCGCCGGTATCTCCCGAGTGATAACTGCGTTCCAGGCGGTTATATTCACCGCTGCAGCCGCGAAAATGCATGAACACGCCATGCCAGCCGCGTTTTTCAACTGCCGCCAGCAACGGTTTTACATAATGGGAATCAACGCAGCCTTCAAGACCGTGAAAAATCGCTACGACCGGGTTGCCTGCGTTTGCCGTCAGGCACAGGTCGACGAAGTCCCCGTCCGGCAACTCCAGTCGCTCGCGGGCCAGGTCCACCTGCGTCCTGCGGCGAAAGTAATACGGCCACAGGGTCTGTAAATTACCTCCCGGCAGCCACCATGCAGGTTCGAACCGGCTTGCTGTTATCTTTCCGTGTTTCATGGGCAGTCATTATATGCTGCTTATTACAGAACTACGATTTGCGCCGCACAGAGCAGGGCTTGAGTAACGAACCGGAAGAAATATAGCCGATTGAGATGTCTTCAGTGGATTTATCGCTTTAGGTCGCCGGCCACATGTATCAGGCAGTCAGGGGCGTCTTCCGCGAGGACCTGTGCGGTTTCAATACGGCCCCGTTCCAGGACGACCAGTAATTCCTGGCCTTTATCCGTGGCAGCCGAGTTCACCACGGCGCCGATATTTTTCTCTTCTCCGCTCAATTTCAGCGCCGCGCCCGGTGCAAGGGGGGTGCTGTTGTCCGTTGTGGCGTGGAATAAGCTGCGTTTAACTTGGCCGCGATAGCGCAGGCGCGCAATGATTTCCTGTCCCGGGTAACAGCCTTTCGTGTAAGACAGGGCATCCAGGTGATCCAGGTTGAGTTCCTGGGGCAGGAAGCGTCCGCTGGTTGCCGGGAATATCCAGGGTATTCCCTGCCTGATGAATGTCGTTTCCCAGTCACCGCCGTTCATCGCGGGTATATAAACCGGCAGTTCCGGAAGCGTTTCGGCGCTTGCATCAACAATGTTTACGTCTGCGCGCAGCACGTACATCTTCAGGCGTTTTGCGAATGTCTCTTTCAGCGCCTGGGGCAGCAGCAGCCAGAAAGCCTGCTCCAGGCGCGCCAGGATGAAGGTGGCGATCACCCTGCCTTTGGGGTCGCACCAGGCGCTGAGGCCGCTGTTGCCGGGGGTAAGCCCGGTGACGTCGGTAGTGAATTGTCCGTGCAGGAAGCCGGCGGCATCGGCCCCGTCGATCCTGAGTGGTGCAAGAAAGTCGATTGTACCGGGCTTCATTGGCTCATCCCGCTGATCTTTCCTATGAGAGGCAGGTAATCGGGATTGGCCGGTTCCGCCTGGCCGGTGATCCAGGCATACAGATCGGGATCGGCCTCATCCAGCAAGGCGCCGAACAGGGACTGGTCCCTGGCATCCAGCAGGGGATAATCCTGTTCCAGGAAACGCAGCAGCAACAGGTCCATCTCCCGGGTGCCGCGCCGGCAGCGCCAGCGCAACCGGGCGGTGCTGTCATAAACGGGTTCCATTACAGCATTTTTCTTGCCAGCAGCTTCTTGGTTTCAGCAATGGCCCTGGCGGGATTCAGGCCTTTCGGACAGGCATTCGTGCAATTCATGATCGTGTGGCACCGGTACAGGCTGAACGGGTCTTTCAGTTCATCCAGCCGCGTATCGGTGTTTTCGTCCCGGCTGTCGATGATCCAGCGGTAGGCCTGCAATAATATCGCCGGGCCCAGGTAGCGGTCGCTGTTCCACCAGTAACTCGGGCAGGAGGTGGAGCAGCAGGCGCAGAGAATGCATTCGTACAGGCCGTCGAGTTTTTCCCGGTCTGCCTTGGACTGCACGCGTTCACTGTCTTGCGGGGGAGTAGAACTGGTTTGCATCCAGGGCTTGATGGCGGCGTACTGCGCGTAAAAGTGGCTCAGATCAGGGACCAGGTCCTTGACGACCCGGGTGTGGGGCAGGGGGTAGATCCTGATGTCATGCTTGATGTCGCTGATGACCCTGGTGCAGGCCAGCGTATTGACGCCGTCGATATTCATGGCGCAGGAACCGCAGATACCCTCCCGGCAGGAGCGCCGGAAGGTCAGGGTCGAGTCGATCTCATTCTTGATATGGATCAGCGCATCCAACACCATCTGGCCGCACTTCTCCAGGTCGACCTCGTAGGAGTCCACCCTGGGGTTGTCGCCCGTATCCGGGTCCCAGCGGTACACCCGCAGCGTTTTCTTCCGCTTCACGCCGCCGTTCAGCGGAAACGTTTTTCCCTGCTTCACCTTCGAATTTTTCGGTAATGTGAACTGCGCCATGTTGTTTTCTCTGCGACTAATATACCCGCTTTTTCGGGGGAATTGTTTCCACCTCACCGGTCAGGGTGTTAAGGTGAACCGGCCGGTAATCAAACTCCACCCCGCCCGATTCGGGTTCCAGCCACGACAAGGTGTGCTTCATCCAGTTTTCATCGTCCCGTTCCGGGTAATCCTCCCGGGCATGGGCGCCCCGGCTCTCCCTGCGGTTTGCCGCGGCGCGGATGCTCACCTGTGCGCATTGCAGCAGGTTCTCCAGTTCCAGGGTCTCGACCAGGTCGGTATTCCACACCAGGGAGCGGTCCGTCGTATTCACCTGTCCGAATGACCGGTAAACAGTATCCATCTTCTCTACACCTTCCGCCAGGATTTCCCCGCTGCGGAACACCGCGGCGTTGGTCTGCATGGTACGCTGCATGTTGTCCCTGATCCCGGCAGTGCGCAGATCGCCATCGGCACGGCGCAGGCGGTCAAACCGGTCCAGGGTCTGCTCCGTTGCCGCGGCGCCCAGCGCTTTGTGGGGAGAACCGGGTTCGATCTCCCGGGCGGCACACAGGGCCGCGGCGCGGCCGAACACGATGAGATCCAGCAGGCTGTTCGAACCGAGGCGATTGGCACCGTGCACGGAGACGCAGGCCGCCTCACCGATAGCCATGAGACCGGGAACGACGCGGTCGGGGTTGCCGTCCTTCAGGGTGACCATCTGCCCGTGGTAGTTGGTCGGGATGCCGCCCATGTTGTAGTGCACCGTGGGCAGGACGGGAATGGGCGCCCTGGTCACGTCCACCCCGGCAAAAATGCGGGCAGACTCGGCAATCCCGGGCAGGCGTTCGTTGACCACGTCCGGTCCCAGGTGTTCCAGGTGCAGGAACAGGTGGTCCCGCTCCGGTCCGATCCCGCGTCCTTCCCTGATCTCGATGGTCATGGAGCGGCTGACGACGTCCCGGGAAGCCAGGTCCTTGGCGTTAGGGGCGTAACGTTCCATGAACCTCTCACCCTCCGAGTTGGTCAGGTAGCCGCCTTCACCGCGTACCCCTTCCGTGATCAGCACTCCGGCGCCGTAGATGCCGGTAGGGTGGAATTGAATGAATTCCATGTCCTGCAGGGGCAGCCCGGCGCGCAGGATCATGGCGTTGCCGTCGCCGGTGCAGGTATGGGCCGAGGTACAGGAAAAATAGGCGCGGCCGTAACCCCCGGTCGCCAGGACCACGGTATGGGCGCGGAAACAGTGCAGGTCGCCTTTTTCCAGGTCCCAGGCCAGTACGCCCCGGCACACGCCTTCCTCGTCCATGATCAGGTCGATGGCGAAATATTCGATAAAAAACTCGGCATCGTGTTTCAGCGATTGCTGGTACAGGGTATGCAGGATGGCATGCCCGGTGCGGTCTGCGGCGGCGCAGGTACGTTGTGCGGTGCCTTCTCCGAAGTTCGTCGTCATGCCGCCGAAAGGGCGCTGGTAGATCTTGCCGTCCGTGGTGCGCGAGAAGGGGACGCCGTAGTGCTCCAGTTCAATCACCGCGGTGGCGGCTTCCTTGCACATGTACTCGATGGCATCCTGGTCGCCGAGCCAGTCCGATCCCTTGACGGTGTCGTACATGTGCCAGCGCCAGTCATCTTCTCCCATGTTGCCCAGCGCCGCGCTCATGCCGCCCTGGGCTGCCACGGTATGGCTGCGGGTGGGGAAGACCTTGGTGACGCAGGCCGTTTTCAGCCCTTTCTCCGCCATGCCGAAGGTGGCGCGCAGCCCGGCGCCGCCGGCGCCCACCACAACCACGTCGTATTCATGCCGGATGAGTGGGTAGGCGGGGCTCATAGATCATGATCCGAGGCTGATTACCATAACAGCCAGGATGGAAGCGAATGCGCACAGCGCGGCCAGGAACCGGACCAGGATGACGGCGAACGCCTTCTGCTTCCCGTTGGCAAGGTAGTCTTCGATGACTTCATGCATCCCTGATTGGGAGTGATAGAACAGTACCGGGATCAGCAGGATGAACAGGATGGCGGTAGAGGGAGTCGCTATCCATTCCCGCACGACACCATATTCCAGTGATGCCAGGGTGGATAACTCATAGATAAACCATAGCATGAGCGGCAGCAGGGCCGCGGCGGAAAGCCGTAGATACCACCAGCTCCGGACACTTTCCCCGGCGTTTCCCGACCTGGCAAACAGGAGTTGCCTGATCACGATATGCTGCCTGCACAGAAGGTAAGGATCGTGAGCAACACCGCGGCAATCACCACCGCGTAACCGCTGCGGTACGTCGTCGTGAGCTCCAGTCCCAGTCCCAGGTCCCACAACAGGTGCCGGACGCCGTTGCAAAGATGGTAATAAAGCGCAAACACGAAGCCGATAATCAACACCTGCCCGTACCACGCGGCCAGGTGCAGGGTGACTGCGGCATAGATTTCCTCACCCGCCGCGATTGACACCAGCCAGCAGCTTAACAGGATCGCACCGGCGCTCAGAATCACGCCGGTAATGCGATGCATGATGGAAAGCACCGAGGTCAGCTGCGGTCTGTACTGCATGAACGGCGACAGCGGCGTATGCGAGTTTGTCATTCGATTCCCGTTCGAAAAAAGCCGTATTATACCGAAACCATACCATTCCCGCACAAGCCTGTCCCCTGCTTGCGGGGCCCCGGAAATGCCTACCTGCCCTTGCCGCGGCCGGACAGGTCGAACGTGGCAAAAAGGGGCAGGTGATCCGAGTAGTTCTCCGCCCCGGTATCAAAATACGATTTTTCCTCAACAACCAGGGCATCCAGGGCCTGGTTGTAAATGATGTGGTCGATGGCGTAGGGGTATTTCGGGTTGTAGGGCTGCGGGTGCGCCTTGCCGTGCAGCACTTTTTCCAGGTCAATGCGAGGCCGGGAGATGCCGCCTGCTTCCAGTCGTACCCATACCTCGTCGCTCAACTGGTCAAGCTGCCGGTTGAAGTCACCGGCAATGATGAAATCCTGTTGCAGGAGGTTGCGGGTGTTAACCCAGCCGGACAGCGCGTTTACCTGCCGATGGAGAATGGCGCAGTCCGGCCTGGTTTTCATACCTGTCAGCGCCTGGTACGTGCACCTGGATTTCAGGTGCAGGGAAAGCAGGTGCAGAGGAGGGTGCGGGGGTATCGAACCGGCCCTGTCCGCGACAGCCTGCTCCAGGACAAGGTGTACGCCCCAGCGGCCGGCATCGTGTCCGCCCTGCAACTCGCTGACATCCGGTTGCCGCAGCGCACGCAACCCCAGGCGCCGGGTGATATCCTTGCGCACGGCAATGCCGGTACGCTGCATCAACCTGGCATTGGCTATGTCGTAACATTCGGGAAATTGCCGCGCAGGACGTTCCGAAACATGAATGTCATACTTTGCAGCAGGGAATATCCTGTTTGCGGCGCGCAGGTTTTCCACTTCCTGGAATGCGACCACGTCAGCCCCTGCCTTGTCCAGGTATGTCCTGATGGCTGTATATTCGGCAGAGTCCCGCGGCCTGCAGCCTGTGCCGTCATCAGCGGCGAGGTGTTCGATATTCCAGGCAACCAGGGTGAGAGTCCGGTCGGCGGCAATGCCCGGGAACGCCGCCAGTACCAGCAATAATGCGCTGATTAACCTAGCCGGTATTTGCAGTGCATCCGTCAAATTCACAAAGCCGGCATGCAGACCTAAAAATCGACGCAACGGCCTTTTCTTTCCCAGTCGCCGTAACGGGTGGGTTCAGGCCCCTTGGGACCGCCGATCTCACCGGTTTCTTTCTGCTTGCCGTTTTCAGCGGGCCGTTCGCGTTTGGGCCGGATTTGCCGTTTGGCGGGTTCCTTTTTTGTCATGTTCCATACCAATGCTTGTTTTCAGGGTGGAATGAGCTACAGTATGTAAACGATCAATACGGAATGCAAGTGAAAGGACTGTGAACTACGACAGAATGGAATCTCCGCTGGAACTGCCGATCTTCATTCATTACCGGCCTTCAAGGCGGGTCGGCATGTTTAATGCCCTGGTGCATGCCGGGGCGATTTTCTGCCTGTTTCTGTCCGATATTCCCGCCACTGTAACGGTGCTCATCGTAACCGCTGTTCTGACAAACTACGGTTTCTGCCTGAAGCGGTTCCTGGTACCGGAGGATGCCTGCTTCAGACTGGACAGGCATGACCGGTGGCAGTTGCTGCAGGACGACCGCGCACCCGTGGAACTGAGCTTATTGCCCGGTGCGCTGGTTCACCCGAAGCTGATAGCCCTGTGCTTCAGGGAACCGGACGGCCGCACCCGCTACTGCGTGCTGACCCACGACAACCTGGACCGGCAGACGCTGAGACGGTTGCGGGTCAGGCTGCGCTGGCCTCATTGACACATGATCGAGTCTTAAGAGGTACGGGGTTCGTGAACTGAATCCGGATAATTCAGTATCATATGTGACCTGATCCACCCGGCGAGTTCTTGCTCGCTGAGACTGCCTTCTGCAAGCGCGAGAAATACACTGAGCATCTCCTCATCGCCTGCCTCAAGGCTCATATTATTCAGCACGATAAAAAGTTCGCAGAGTACTGCGCTCATACGTTTATTGCCATCGATAAAGGGGTGATTTTTTGCTATTGCAAAAGCCAGTGATGCGGCCAATGCCGCCATATCAGGTGTAGGGGTGTTATAGGCATATAGCTGTTGAGGTCTTGCAAGGGCGGATTGCAGCAGTGACTTGTCTCTTACGCCGGTGTCGCCCCCGTGTTCGGCAATTTGTCTTGCGTGTATGGTTAAAGCGAGTTCTTCATTAATCCATACAGGGACATGCTTCATTTGGCCAATTCACGGAGGAGGTTACGGCGCTTGCGCATGATATCTTCCGCAATCTCCATTTGGCGTCCGAATTCATCGTCATACGGCGTAAGTTTTACTCCATCCGGTAATTCGGACGCATAGAGTGAATCACCTCTGCTGACGCGCAGTTTCGCGAGCAGCTCTTTGGGTAAAACTACTCCTGTAGAATTTCCGACGGTGGTGACTTTCAAACGCATGGGCAAATCTCCTACATATTATAACGTTAATTATAACATCAAAAGATATAGAATCAATAGTTCGCAATTCATGATGTAAAATCCCATGGGAAATATCAGGTGGAGGACAGATACGATGGGGATGCTTGGTTTTATTCTGACATTTGTCGGTGCGGTGCTACTTGTCAACGGCATGGGTGGGCTCAAGCGCGTCGATGACCGCTCCATGGCGGTGTTCAATTTTATAGTGGGTTCCCTGTTCCTGTTCGCGGCGCTCTTGAGCCTGGTCCGCGCAGAAACCAGCCAGGATTTTCACGGGGTGGTTGCAATCCTGCTGTTCGCTCTCACCTACCTCTATATTTCCGTGAGTCTCTGGTTTGATCTCGACCTGCGCGGTGTGGGATGGTATTGCTTTTTTGTTGCGCTGACGACTATCCACTATGCCGTACTCAACTTCCAGGACAACGATTATCGACTTGGCGCAATGTGGTTAATCTGGGGCGGGTTGTGGTACCTGTTCTACCTGTCCTGGGTGCCAGGCAAAAACCTGGGCAAGCTGCTGCCCTATGCAACCATTGCCACCGGAATCTTTACCGGTTGGATCCCGGGTTTGTTGATGCTTACCGGAAACTGGTAGCTGGATTCCTGACTATACAGGAACGGCGGTTGAGCGGGCTGTCCGCCAGGCGATCCAGAGTTTCCTGATGGGGGTCAGGGAAATGCGGGCGTCCATGATTTGCACGGGATCGGATTGGTATTCCCGGCACAGGGCGAGTTGTATTTTCAGCATCACCCGGGCGAACAGCAGGTTGCCGGCAGCTTCGCCCTGCAATCCGGCAAGAGAGTTTTCCATATCGTCGTGAAGCCGTTCAAACAGGTCTTCGAAAAACCGCTTTGCAGCTTCGCCGTAATCCGGCTGGATGACTGTCTCAGGGAACAGATTGTGGCCGGTCAACAGTTCTGACGGGAGTATGTTGAGGCCAAGCCTGGCGAAGTGCCGGAGGTGGTGCAGCAGTTCAAAGGCGCCGTAACAGCAACCGGCGTGCGCAAGTAGCGCCAGTTTGCCGGGTTCCGTGCAACCGCAGGCCTGTCCCGCCGCCTTCCAGATGGTTCCGGACGCGGCGTTATGCCGTTCCAGCCAGTCGCGGTAGGCGCCGGTCTGCGCTGTGTCGAGAAACTGCGCCATTGCCGCAACGCAGCCCGCCAGTTCCGGTTGGGAAACATAGTTGCCGCTGTCGAGTTGGGACAATTCCCGGGTGATGGGGTGTCTTGGCTCGCCGGAAAACAGCCTGCCGATCTCCTCAAGCCACCAGTACAGCGTAACCCTTGCCGCACCGGGGTCCGATGACTCGCAGAGGACCTCGCTGATTTCGTGGTAAAACGCGAACAGGGCATGCAGTTTCCGCCTGCCCTGCGGGTCATGGTAGAGGGTGGAGTAATACAGGTTGGAACCGGCGGGGGCGGCTTTATCGCGGCAATATTCCTCCGGCGTCATTTGCCGTTAACCCGAAGCCATGCCAGTATCTCTTCCGGGCTTTCCACCAGTCCGTCGGCCCCCCAGTCTTCCGGGTCCTCGGCCTCGTCGATGTATCCGTAGGCGGCAACCAGGGTTGTCATACCGGCGCTGGCGCCGGCCTCGATGTCGCGCCGGGCGTCACCTACGTACACGGTTTCTTCGGGATTGCGCTGCAGCAGTTCGCAGGCATGGAGCAACGGCGCGGGATGCGGTTTGCGCTGTTCCAGGGTGTCCCCGGAAACGATGCAACCGGAACGCGCATCCAGTTGCAGGTCCTGCATGAGCGGGTTGGTCAGCCAGCCGGGTTTGTTGGTAACGATTCCCCAGGAGGCATCGATCCCTTCCAGCCCGTCCAGCACCTGCTCCATCCCCGGAAACAGGCGGCTTTCGCGGGACAGGTTGTCCCGGTAAATTGCCAGGAATTCTTCGCGCAACGGGGCAAGTTCCGGATCGGCTTCATCCAGGTTGAACGCCAGTTTCACCAGCGCAACGCCGCCCAGGGAAACGCTGGGGCGGATTGCCTCAAATGCCAGCGGCTGCCTGCCGTGGTTGACCAGGGTCCGGTTCAGCGCATGGGCCATGTCAGGGGCGGTATCCACGAGGGTGCCGTCCAGGTCAAACAGCACACAACTGATGCCGTTGCTCATTAAATCAGTTCTCATTTAATTATCAGCCGTTCAAACCGCAATAATCTTTCAAAAACTAAAAACTGAAAACTAGAAACTCAAAACTAAGAACCAAGCCGTGCATGAACCAGGTAATTGACACCGGGGTCGTTGGTCAGGGCGCAATACCTGAGACCGGGGAGGTAAAGCATTCCCCTGATATCCATGACCTTGAAGCGTGCCGTGCGCAGCCAGCGCTCCAGTTCTGAAGGACGGATAAAGGCGCCGTAATCATGGGTTCCTTCGGGCAGCAGCCCGAACACCCTTTCAGCGCCGATAATGGTACTGAGATAGGATTTGAGGTTGCGGTTGATCGTGGACAGGATTAAATCGCCCCCGGGCCTCAATAACCGGGCGCAGGTGTGCAGCAAGGCCCCGGGGTCCGGCACGTGTTCGAGCAGTTCCATGCAGGTGAGCACATCAAAACAGTCCGGGTTTTGTGCGGCGAAATCTTCAGGTTTCCCGGCGATATATTCTATTTCCAGGCTGTTTTCCTGTGCGTGTTGCCTGGCGACCCGGACCACGTCAGCGCTGGCGTCCAGTCCCTGGACCCGTGCGCCCCGGCGCGCCAGGGCCTCGGTCAGGACACCGCCCCCGCAGCCGACGTCAAGTACGCGCCTGCCCTCGAGCGCCACTTTGCCGGCGATATAGTTCAGCCTGGCCGGGTTAATATCGTGCAGGGTCCTGAGCGGACCGTTGCTGTCCCACCACTCATGGGCCAGCCGGTTGAATTTATCAACCTCGTCCGGGTTGATGTTTTCCTGGCGGTTGATCATGGGAAAAGGATAATCAATAATCCCGTTTCTGATTACTTTGCGTGTTCACCGAATAAGTGATAATTTACTACAGAGCAACCGAGGTGTGATGAACTATGGCGTCTATTCTAGATGATCGTGCCGGCAGGCCACAAGAAGTTATGGAAAATGCGCAGGCGGAAGCAGGGGATAAAATAATGCCGCGGCAAGGCAATGAAGCGCGTTTGCTGGGGATCATCTCCAGGGGTTTCCGGGGGGGAGCGGTCAGTTTTGACATGATCCTCCAGGACGGGAGCGAACACCGGATCGGTACCGGATCCCCGGGTTTCAAACTACGGATGACCCACCCCAGAGGTCTGCGGGCCATCGCGTCTTTTGACGAAGGAGTAATCGCCAATGCCTATATTGACGGCTGGTTCGATGTCGAGGGCGATATCATCGAGATGTACGATTTGCGCGACAAACTGCAGGACCGGCACCTGTTCCGGTGGCTATGGCGCTTCCTCGCTCCCGTGCTGCTGGGGCAGGTGAAGGTCAACAAGTCCGCCATCAGCCGCCATTACGAGCGCGACCATTCTTTTTACCTGTCGTTTCTTGACGAGGAATTCCGCTGTTACACCCAGGGTATTTTCGAGTCGGACGATGAACCCCTCTCTGCCGCGATGCGCCGGAAAATGGACTTTATCCTGGAACGCTGCAAAATGGAGCCCGGCCACGAAGTGCTGGATGTCGGCGTCGGCTGGGGTTCGTTTGCGGAGCACGCGGCGCGCAAGGGCATCAAGGTAACCGGCCTGACCATTGCCAGGCAGTCACTCAGGTTCATGCAGCAATTGACCAGCGAGCAGAACCTGCCGATCACCACCAGGTTGACGGATGTACTGGAGTACAAACCCAAAAAGCAGTTCGATGCCATCGCCATCCTCGGCGTCATGGAGCACCTGCCGAACTATGACGAGGTCCTGAAGTGTTTCGACCGGTTGCTCAAACCGGGCGGTCATGTATTTCTCGACGCAAGCGCCATCCCCCGGAAATACGAGCTGTCATCTTTTATTACCCAGCACATATATCCGGGCAACCATTCCTTCTTCGTACTGCACGATTTCCTTAAATCGCTGGCATCGATGCCGTTTGAACTGAAGGGAGTATGGGATGACCGGCACAGCTATTACCTGACTTTTGTCCACTGGGCCAAACGTTTCGATGCCAACCGGGATTTCATCATAGAGCAATTCGGCGGCGCGGATTACCGGCGCTTCCGGCTCTACCTGTGGGGCGCGGCCAACTGCTTCCTGCGCAACCGATTGCAGTGCTACCGCCTGGTGTTGCAGAAGACTGCTGCTCCCGCGTAACCTGCGGATAAATAATCTCTCACAGGTTCTGCAGCAGGATGCCGCCGCGTTTTTTGAATCTTTCCGTGGCCAGTTCCGTGAAGCGGTCGATGATACTGCCCTGTACCGAAGGCCGTGACAGGATTGCGTCGCTCCAGGCCAGCACCCGGCTGCACCCCGGCGGGATCACGTCATCGACCACCCGCTGCAACAGGTATTCTATGCGGATAAAAACGGGCGCATAGGCCGCGTCAATCAGCGAGAAAGCCGCGCCGTTGAAAAACGGTTCGGCGCCCAGGTTTTTCTCCAGGAACTCGAATTTGTCCCTCAGTCCCTGCAGCGATTGCTCCACGACGTTTTCGTCCTCCGTAATCAGCATCCTGAAAGACAGGTTGGATAATTCCGAACCGTATTCAATCCAGGCCCGGTTCACGGCTTTCCGCAACGGGTCCTGCGGATGCATCGACGGGGGGGTGATTTCATCCAGGTATTCGTTGATGACGGCCGATTCAAACAGGATGTTGCCGTTAATTCTCAGGACGGGAACTTTCCCGAGGGGGGAGATGTTTAAAAACCACTCAGGTTTGTCCGCAAGGTCGATATTTGTCCGTTTGAACGGAATTTGCTTTTCCAGCAGGGTGATGACCGAGCGTTGTACGAACGGACACAGGTCAAAACTGATCAGTTCAATTTCCATGTCCGGAACGGCGGGAGCGACCTACCGCGCGGGTCAGCGGCGCTTTTTTCCTCTCTTTCCCCTGGGTTCCTGGAAGTTGACGCGCAGGTAGTTGCCCTGGTAGAGCTTGCCGTTCAGCCCTTCAATCGCCGCCCTGGCCTCGTGCCCTTCCATGTCGACGAATCCGAAGCCCTTGCACTTGCCGGAAAATACATCGGTTGCAAGCTGGATACCCCTGACTCTTCCGAATTCCGAAAAGAGCTCGGTCAGGGCAGCTTCAGTCGTGTCCAGCGGCAGACTTCCAACAAACATTCTTTTCAAGACAATGTCCTCTCCGGAGACCCGGATTGTTGAGAAAAGTTATTTTCCCCGCCAACAACGGGGGAGCCTGAGAACAGGTATCAAGTTATCTGAACGTTAACGGCCTGATCGCCTTTATCGCTCGCCTGTTTCTCAAATGAAACTGTCTGGCCTTCACTCAAGGTCCTGAACCCATCAGCCTGAATAGCGGAAAAATGTACGAACACATCTGCACTTCCGTCATCAGGTGTAATAAATCCGTATCCCTTGGTTTCGTTAAACCACTTAACAGTACCAGTTGCCATATATCACCTCAAAAAAATTAACATCCCTAACGTTTTATGTGTAGCAAATTCAAAAGGTAATGCAGGAAAAACCAACCGGAATTACTGATGACCTGAGAAAATATGCAAACTACGTGTATAGTGTGTACGAAGATTACATAAGAATCAAATCATTTTGAAGAATGGGGTCAGGTCGCACAATGCACATGCACAGATTTGTCATGGCATGACATTCATTTTCTTTACATGTGCATTGTGCGACCTGACCCCATTCTTCCCGTTCTCCACAGAAATTTACCGCTGACTTATCGGGACATATACCATGGTTAACGAAAACCCGGCCGGGCACGATATGCTGACACGCATCTTCAGGATGCAGACGGAACTGAACGATTACGTTTTCAGGAAGAATGACCTCAAGGATGTCTCGGGAAACTCCCTGACCATGGAAACCATCTACGCAGATGTCAACCGCGGCGCACTCAAGGTGAATGACTTGCCGAATACCTGGCTGTCTAACTATTCAAGGGCAATGCGCGAGGAGATAGCGGAGCTTGACGAAGAGTTGTTGTGGAAATGGTGGAGCAAGGATGAGATCGACATCCAGAATATCCGGGTTGAATTAATCGACATATTGCATTTCCTGGTTTCCGCAATGATCTGCTCCGGCCTGACGCCGGAAAAAGTGTACGATATTTATCGCCAGAAACACGCGGTGAACCTGAACCGGCAGGACAGCGGCTACAGCAAGGAAACGAAAACCGAGGAAGACAACAGGAACATTGGTTGAAGCAGGGACCTGGGACTGGAAATTATATTCCCTGGTCCCCAACCCCTGACCAGATTGTCCATGAGAGAAATATATTGTCGAACCTGCTGGATTGTATTGTTGCTGTTCGTTGCCGCAGGGTGCATCGGCCAGGCCCGGTTCAAGTCGGGCCATGTGACGATTGCCACTAAATTTGACGACCTGGATTACCGCATTGAAGTTGCCGATACCCGGCGCCTGAAGAGTATCGGCCTGATGTACCGGTCTTCCCTGCCTGCAGGCCGGGGAATGTTGTTGCTGAATGAAAAGCCGCAAGAGTTGAATGTGTGGATGAAGAATACCTTTATCCCGCTTGATATAATCTACATCGATACGGATGGGTATATCGTCAAGATCGTTGAGAATGCACAGCCGGAATCCACGGCTGTGATGCCGTCCGAGGGCAAGGTGAAGGCCGTCCTGGAGTTGAACGCCGGGCAGGTGGAAATGCGGGATATCGCCGTCGGGGACCGCGTGAGCTACCGGCTGGATTAGTATTCCGTTCCAGCTCCCTGTTTTCGCAGGAACGACGACTCCGGGTTCCTGCTGCATCAAATATTTTTTTACAAGATGACACTATGAAAATTATTCTTGCGCCCGATTCATTCAAGGGAAGCCTCACTTCCCTGGAAGTTGCCGCGGCCATGGAAACCGGGATCAAAAGGGTAATTCCCGACGCTGAGTGCATAAAGATCCCCATGGCGGACGGCGGGGAGGGAACGGTGCGGTCGCTGCTGGACGCGGTAGGCGGAGAATTGATCAGTTGCACCGTGAAGGGTCCTGCCGGCCGGAGAATCACGGCCGAATACGGGATACTGGCGGACAACCGGACTGCGGTCATCGAAATGGCGGCGGCCTCCGGTCTGTCCCTGGTCGGCGGCAGGAGCAGGAACCCGTTGAAGACCACTACCTTCGGCACGGGTGAGTTGCTGCGCCACGCCCTTGACCGGGGTGTGGAGACCATCATCCTGGGCATAGGCGGTTCGGCCACCACCGATGCCGGCGCGGGCATGGCCCAGGCCCTGGGAGCGGTGTTCCGCGACGGGGATGGCCGTATTATCCGCCGGAACGGCGCCGGGGGTATGCTGCAGAACATAGAGTCGGTGGACCTGCAGGGCATGCACCCGGGATTGCGCCATACCAGGATCCTGGTCGCCTGCGATGTCGACAATCCGCTGTCCGGAAAAAACGGGGCGGCCCATGTGTTTGCCCCGCAGAAAGGCGCGGATGCCGCCATGGTGAAGCTGCTGGATAACAACCTGAAACACCTGGCCGGGGTCATCAGACGTGAACTGGGTGTTGACGTGGACAAGGTGCCGGGGGCAGGCGCAGCAGGCGGCCTGGGCGCCGGACTGCTCGTATTTGCCGGCGCGGAGCTCAGGAGCGGGATCGATATCATCAGCAAGGCAACCTCCATTGAAGCGCACCTGCGCACGGCAGACCTGGTGTTCACCGGTGAGGGCAGGGTGGACTTCCAGACCGCGTTCGGCAAGACGCCGGCGGGGCTCGCCAGGCTTGCCGGGGAATACGGCGTGCCCGTGATCGCTATCGGCGGCGGCCTGGCTGACGATGCCGGAGCAGCCTTCAACCACGGGATCGACGGCCTGGAAGCGGCCATTGCCAGGGACATGCCCCTGGACGAGGCGCTGGCGAACTCGGGGGAATACATCGCCAACGCGGCAGAACGGGCCATCCGTCTCATCAATATCGGCCAGACGATAAAAAATAAATTATGAAGCTTTCAAGATTTGCACAGCGCTTTTCCGAGCATTCCGGCATTATCCTGCTGATGGACGACCTGGGAGAGGCCATGGCGGGTGATAAGGAGGTATTGATGCTGGGCGGGGGCAATCCCGCGCATATCCCCGAAATGCAGGCGTTGTTCCGGGACCGGATGCAGCGCCTGCTGGACAGTCCGGCGGAGTTTGCCCGCGTCATAGGCGATTATGACCCGCCCCAGGGGAACAAGGCATTTCTCTCAGCGCTGGCAGACCTGTTGAACCGTGAGTATGGCTGGGGGCTTGGCGCGGGCAACCTCGCGCTCACGCCGGGGAGTCAATCGGCTTTTTTCATGCTCTTCAACATATTGGCCGGTGAATTCGACGGAAACCGGAAGAGAAAGATCCTGTTGCCCATGGCGCCTGAATATATCGGCTACGGCGACGTCGGCTTGACGGACGGTATTTTCAAGGCGCACAGGCCGGCCATCGAAAAGCTGCCGAACCGCACCTTCAAGTACCACGTGGATTTCGACCGTTTGCGCGTGGATAACTCCACAGCAGCGATCTGCGTGTCGCGCCCGACCAACCCGACGGGGAACGTACTGACGGATACGGAGGTGGCCAAGCTCATCGGTATTGCTGAAGAAAATGCCGTACCGCTGATCATCGACAACGCCTACGGCATGCCGTTCCCCAACATCATTTTCACGGAAGCGGAACTGGTCTGGAACGACAATATCATCCTGTGCATGAGCCTGTCCAAACTGGGCCTGCCCGGTACGCGCACGGGGATAATCGTTGCCCGTGAGGATATCATCAGGACCCTCAGCAATATCAACGGCATCCTGAACCTGGCGCCGGAGAGCGTGGGTCCTGCGCTGGCGTATGACCTGGTCAGGTCCGGTGCAGTGACGCAAACCAGCAGAACCCTGATACGGCCGTATTACGAAGAGAAAGCGAAACGGGCGATCGCGTTGCTGCACGAGGAATTGGCCGGGGTGGATTATTTCATACACAAGGCGGAGGGCGCGATTTTCCTCTGGCTGTGGTTTCCCGGCCTGCCTGTCTCCAGCCAGGAACTGTACTACCGCTTGAAGCAACGGGGCGTCCTGGTCATACCCGGGCAGTATTTTTTCCCGGGACTGGACGACGACCCGTGGCAGCACAAGCAGGAATGCATCCGCATGACCTATTCCATGAATGACGAGGTGGTGCGGGAAGGCATTGAAATCATTGCGGAGGAGGTAAAGAAACTATGATAAATCTGGATGGTAAGGTTGCAATCATCCCGGGCGGCGCCACCTTGATCGGCAGAAAGGTTGCCCATGAATTCCTCAAGGCAGGAGCCAGGGTGACGGTATGTGATATCGACGAAGCCGGCGGGCGAGAACTGGAACAGGAGGCGGGAGACGGGCTGAAGTTCATCCGGGCCGACATTACCGACGACGCGCAAATCGATGCAGTCATAGAACAGACGGTTGATGCATGGGGCGGGATTGACTGCCTGGTGAATGTCGCCTGCACCTACCTGGACAACGGCCTGGCATCCACCCGTGCGGAATGGCGGCAGGCGCTGGATGTCAACCTGGTCAGCGGCGCCATTTTCGTGCAGAAAGCGGCGCCTTACATGCGCCGCAGAGGCGGCGGCGCGGTCGTGAACTTTGCCAGTATAAGCGGTAAACGGGCGCAGCCGGGGCGCCTGCTCTATGCCGCGTCCAAGGCGGCGATAATCGGCACCACGCGCAACGAGGCGCTGTTGCTGGCGGAGGATAATATACGCGTCAACTGCGTCTCTCCCGGCTGGGTCTGGTCCAACGTCATACGCGACATGACCGGGGACGACCGGGCAAAAGCGGACCGGGTGGCAGGAGACTTCCACCTGTCCGGACGCACCGTCGACCCGGAAGAGGTGGCCAGGGGCGTGGTATTTTTATGTTCCGATGCCGCATCCGGCATCAACGGCGCCGATCTTCCCGTTGACAGCGGTTACACGGCTATCGGTGCGGAGCAGAAGACGGACAAGGTATCTCAGTTGTCCGGGTAGCCCGCAGGGGGACGGATTTAAGTCCGTCCCCGCAGCCGACAAACATTACCGGGATTTACTGAGTTCCGGGAGCCAGAGGGCGATTTCCGGGTAGAAGATCAACAGCACCAGCAGGATCGCAGAGCAGGCTATGAAAGGGATGGCCGCGAGCCAGATATCCTGCATCCGGGTGCCGGGTGGCGCTACGCCTTTCATCACGAACAGCAGCAGTCCCATGGGCGGCATGGACAGGCTCATCTCGATGGCCAGCAATACAATCACCCCGAACCAGATGAGGTCAAAACCGTAATAATGGGCCAGCGGGATGAATATCGGCAGTGTCAGCATCATCATGGACAGCTGCTCCATGAAGGCGCCGAGCATGAGCATGATGACGAACATGATGAGCAGGGCCGCCAGGGGGGCGAGGCTGAGGGTACCGACCCATTCCAGCAGGCCGGTCGTGGCGCCTGAGAAAGCAAGTACCTTGCTGAAGGTCGAGGCGCCGAGAATGATCATGAACATCATCACGGTGACCCTGGTGGCGCCAAGCAGTGATTTAAAGACGATGTCCATTGTCAGGCAACGGTAACAGGCGGCGAGAATGAGCACGCCGGCAACGCCGCAGGCTGCCGACTCGGTAGGTGTTGCCCACCCCAGTATGATCATGCCGACCACCAGGAACACGATCAAACTCATCGGCAGCACATCCCTTATGACCAGTAGTATCTTTTCCCTTAACGGTAATTCAACTACGTCGTATACAGGGGCCGAACCCGGGTCCAGGCGGATACTGATGAGGATGTAAAGCCCGTACATCGTCGCCAGCACCAGTCCCGGCACGATCCCGGCAATCAGCAACATGCCGATATCGATATAGGCCAGGCTGCCCAGCAATACGGCAAGGGCGGAAGGCGGTATGAGTATGGCCAGACCGCCTACGCCCAGGATCGGCCCGATGGACAAGCGGTTTTTATAGCCGCGTTTTGTCATTTCCGGCACCATCAGCGTCCCCAGCAACGCGGTGGACGCCATGCTGGAACCGGACAACGCCGCGAACATGGTGCCGCCGCCCACGGTGACGAACGACAGGCGGCCGGGCAGGCGTCCGAACAGTTTATCCAGCGCATTGAATGCGCGGAACCCCAGCCCCGAATGGAAAAACAACTCGCCCATGATCAGGAACAGGGGGACCGGCACCAGCGCGAAGCGGGTAAGCGCATTGGCCGCATTCCTGACCAGTTGCGCCAGTCCGGCCTCGCCTCCCATGAACATCATGACCCCGATGACGTCGGCGCCGAGGAAGGCAAATGCAACCGGCAGGCCCAGGGCGATCAGGAAGATCGTGATGCCCAGCATCAGGGCGAATGCTGCAAACCAGGCCAGGTACATTATTCTGCCCTTGTGGAACGATGCGGTGCCATGTTACTCATGAATTCCGATTTCTCCATCGTACATGCTGTCGAAGCCCGCCAGGTAGCGGCTGAACTCGATCGTCAGCAGGGAGAACGAGACCGGCATAACCGCGAATATCAGCCAGCGCGGCATATCGAACGAGCGCACCTCCCGGTCGCCCCGGATCCATGCCTCGACGGTCACCTGGCCGGCGTAGTAACAGATCAACCCGCAGGCGAGTGCGCACAGCAGGTAGCTGAGTTTGCAGATAACCGGCCGCAGCGCAGCAGGCGCAACCGCGGTAACCAGTTGCATGTAGACATGGTGTTTTTTCCTGACCAGCCAGGGCGCGCCGAGCAGGGTAACGTAGTACAGACCGTATTCCGTCAGCGCCAGGGTGTGGGTGAACGGCGGGAAACCGGTATTCCTGGCGATGACGTCGTAGAGTATGAACAGGGTAACCAGGGCGAGGATCCCTGCCCCTGATGCGAACAGGCAGAATAACAACCTCTCGTACCCGCCGGCCGGTCTGCCGGTCATTGCTGCCGTACCTGTTCGGCGCGGTAGAACTTCTCGAGCAGTTCCGGGTAATATTCCGGAGAACGCTCCCGTAAACGCTGCCAGATGACGTCGTGGGCGAGCCGGCGGTATTTCCTCTCCCCGTTCTCGTCCAGCGACACGGCCTCCATGCCGAGTTGGCGCATGCGCTCATCCAGTTCCCGGGTCAGTTTCTGAAAGCGCTCATAACTGTCCGTCTCATAATCGAGGACAGCCTTATGCAGTAGGTCGCGTACGGGTGTGGAAAGCTGTTCCCACCTGTCCCGGTTAAAAATGATGCCTACGTCGCTGGAAAATACGCCCGGGTCTATGCGGTACCTGAGGTGCTGGTGCCACGATGAATCTTCCAGGCCGACTATGGGCCAGCCCACGCCCTGGATCATGTTGCGTTCCAGGGCCATGTAGATGTCCGGCGCGGCGACATTGACGAAGCGGGCGCCGAGACTGTTGATAAAGCCGCGCCACACCGGACCGCCGCGGATCAGGGTGGAACGCAGGTCCGGCAAGCCGTCGGCATCCAGGGGCGGTTTTTCACGGGTGAACAGGTGAAATTCGATGAACATGGCTCGGGCCAGGTAGCGCACATCCAGTTTCTGCCGGTGTATCCTGTCCATCAACTCGATGCCGCCGTTGGCCCGCGTTTCCCGGGGGGTGAGATTGCTGGAAAACAGCGCTTCCACCTCGGGCAGCAAGCCGATGTAATAGGTGGCCGGGCCGAACACCATGTGCACCACGCCGGTGCGCACCGCGTCGGCCTGTTCAAACGTCGGTATCGCCTCGGGGCCGCCGACGAATATAATCCTGAATTGACCTTCACCCAGTCCATTGACCTGATTGATCCACCGTTCGAAATCACGGGTGTAATCGGTCTGTCTCGGCAGCATGCTGATGGCGCGGATGATTTCAATATCGGATTGCTGGCTGCACCCGGCCAGCGCCAGGATGGAAAATAGCAGTATCGATTTGATAAGATGGTTGGGAAACATACGATATTGGTCAATATAGCATACGCAGATTAAATCGAAGCGCCCGCAGAACTACCGTAATGAATCTCCCTGCAAGGCTGGACGGCCGCGCCAGGCCGCAGTTGCCTCCCACCCATTACCTGGATAACCGTATTTATACCGACCCCGGCGTGTTCGCAACGGAGCGGCAGTCCATTTTTGCCGGCACCTGGCGGTTTGTCTGCCATGCTTCCGAGATACCGGAGCCGTCCGATTTTCGCCTGGTACAGGTTGCCGGTCATGAACTGGTCCTGGTCAGGGGAAAAGACGGGAAGCTCCGGGCGTTTTACAACAGTTGCGCCCATCGCGGTGCACGGGTCGTCAGAACTACAGCCGGCAGGCTGGAACAGGGCCGCATGACCTGTTTCTACCACCTGTGGAGCTATGATGACAGGGGGCGCTGTACCGCTATCTCGCGGCCGTCAGGCTACCGGGGTACCTCGGTACGCAAGAACGCTACCGGGCTGAAACCGGTACGCGTCGACACGCTGTTCGGCCTGGTCTTCGTATGCCTGGATGAGGAGGCAAGCCCCCTGCGTGAATTTCTCGGAGAGGCCGTTATCGAAGCCATGCGCACGCCCTTCGGCATAGCCGACCTCGAAGTATTCCACCTGCACCGCACGGAAATCCGGGCCAACTGGAAACTGTTCGTCGAGACGAACTACGAGGGATACCACGAGTTATTGCATTTATTGAACAGGGCCACCGGTGTTGCCCAGCAGGAATACCAGGCGCGGCAATGGACGAATCATCAACGGGGCCACGTCAGCTTTGACCACGCCAGGATCAGTTATGGGAACCTGAACTACGAACCACGCGCAGCCAACATGATGCCGGGGATGAAGCCGAACGGTCACGTGGTCATCAACCTGTTCCCGGACATGTTGCTGAACTGCCGTTCGACGGTGGCCCGGATTGATTCCCTGATGCCCATATCGCCCACGCGCACCTTGCTGGAATGCCGGGGCCTGGGCCTGGCCGGCGACACCGGTACGGTGCGCGCCATGCGCGTGCGCCACCACAACCAGGTCTGGGGTCCGACCGGCATCAACCTGGCCGAAGACATGTGGGCGGTGCAGGCGCAGATGCGCAACATGGAAAACGGCAGCAGCCGCTACAGCGTTATCGCGCGGGAGGAAGAGGGGCCCATGGATGATTCGTCCCTGCGGAATTTTTACGCGGAATGGAGCTGCCTCACCGGTTGCCGGCCGCACGATCTCGACTCTGGAGGCACCGGCAACCGGGGGACGGTGGACGCAACGCTGGGGACGGATTTAAATCCGTCCCCGGATAAGTTCCCGGATAACAGCGCTGGGGACGGATTTAAATCCGTCCCCGAATGATGTCGTAACGGTGCCGGAGATGTTCGTGGAGATTGCTGACCAGTTGGCATTAATGCGCCTGATACATGCTTCCGCACGCTACCTGGACGACCATGAGTTCCAGGCATACCTGGACCTGTACGGTGAACAGGGCGATTACTCGATCGTGGCCAAGGCGCCGGAACTGCCTGAGCCCATGGTATGGATGCAAGGCTCGCGCGGGGAACTGCAGGAACGTATTTCCTCCATGTCCGAACACGAATGGGAGATTGCCGGCGTGGAACAGACGCGCCTGGTTTCCGTCGACATCGTCGAGGTGAACGGTGAAACGGCAACTACATCCAGCAGTTTCGCGTTGTACCATACCGGCCAGGAAGGTCTGACGTCGTGTTACGCCGTAGGCCGGTATGACGATTGCTGGGAAAAAGCTGCGGATACATGGAAGCTGGGCAGCCGCCGGGTCGTGCTGAAGACCCGGCAACTGGCCATGCTCTCGCCGTTGCCGATATAGCGCTTACCTGAACCGGTACGATAGTTGTAATCCGGGTGCCGGCCTGGCGTGCGCCGTCCCGCTTGGGACTGTTCGACGAAAAAGATTTGCATACTGCTTGTAAACAGGTAACATTTTATTAGATTTGGTACCAAAAACGTTAGTAAACACTGACAAATGAACGTCTCGTTTTCAGTCAACGGCACGGAGGTCAGCGGTGACGTGGAGCCGCGCACCCTGCTGGTTGATTTTCTCCGTTACGACCTGGGTCTTACCGGCACGCACGTGGGCTGTGACACCAGCCAGTGCGGCGCCTGCGTGGTTCACGTGGACGGCCGCTCGGTCAAGAGCTGCACCCTGCTCGCAGTACAGGCCCAGGGCGCGCAGGTCACGACTATCGAGGGCCTGGCGGACGGCGGCACGCTGCATCCCATGCAGGCCGCGTTTCGCGAAGAGCACGGCCTGCAGTGCGGGTTCTGCACGCCCGGCATGATCATGAGCGCGCTCGACCTGCTGCAGAACAACGCGCAGCCGACGGAAAACGAGATACGGGACTGGCTGGAAGGCAACCTGTGCCGCTGCACGGGCTATGACAACATCGTCAAGTCGATACAAACAGCCGCGAAAACGCGGTAACCCCCATCTCCAAACGCACGGCCAGGCAAGAGGAAACGCATCATGTACCAGTTTGATTACCAGGCGCCCGATTCGCTGGAAACCGCCCTGGCGGCGTTACGCGGGAATGACGAGGCGAAAATCCTGGCCGGCGGCATGACGCTGTTGCCGACCATGAAGCTGCGCCTGGCCCGTCCCGACGTGCTGATCGACATCAACCGCATCGGATCGCTCGCCGGGATCGGGAAGGAGGACGGGGCGATCGTGATCGGCGCCATGACGCGCCATGCCGACGTTGCCGCATCGGAGCTGGTACGGGATAACATCCCCGCTCTCGCGGACCTGGCGGAGGCAATCGGGGACCCCCAGGTGCGGAACCGGGGCACGCTGGGCGGCTCCGTCGCCAACAACGATCCCACGGCAGACTATCCGGCCGGACTCGTCGGTCTCGGCGCCACGGTCGTCACCGACCGGCGCGAGATCGCGGCCGACGATTTCTTCATCGATATGTTTGAAACCGCACTCGATGACGACGAGATCATCACCGCCGTGCGCTTCCCGGTTCCCGGACGCGCCGCCTACATGAAGTTTCCCAATCCCGCCTCGCGCTACGCCATCGTCGGCGTCATGGTGGCGGAGGCCCCCGACGGAATCCGTGTCGCGGTCACCGGGGCCGCTCCCTGCGTATTCCGGGTGGCGGCAATGGAGGATGCGCTCGCGCAGGATTTCACACCGGACGCCATCGCACCGATCGCGCTGGACGGCGCCGAATTCAACGAGGACATTCACGCCAGCGCCGCCTATCGCGCCCATCTCGTGACCGTGATGGCCAGGCGCGCGGTGGCCGCGCTGGGCTAACCCGGGCCGACGACCTGCCGGTCTCAGTCGGCGGGTGAGTGCGCGATGAGCTCTATCTCTACCAGACCCCGGTCGGGGAACAACTCACTGATGCCGATCGCGGTCCAGGCGGTGTACGGCGCCGGCAGGTATTCATCCTTTACCGCCATGAACGCGCCGATGTGCGCGCCCTTGTCGCCGTCGAAATGGGGGCTGTTGAAGACGTGGAAGGTCGTGAGCTTTACCACCTGGTCGAAGCTGGCGCCCGCAGCGTCCAGCGTCGCCTTGATTGCCGAAAACGCCTTATGGAGCTCTTGCCGGAACTGTTCCGGCGTGATGGGACCGTCACCCGGAGTCTCGGGTACGACGCCGGAGAGGAACACGAAGTCGCCCGCACGGTAGGCGGGAGAAAAATGGTATTGCTCGTAGAGCGCCATATCCTGGCTCGTGGCGATGATCGCCTCACCGGCCGCTCCGGTCTTGTTGAAATTGTCTTCAGCCATAACAGTTGTCGCGCACAGCATTGCAGCTGCCAATATCAGTACGTATCGGTTCATCAAACGCTCCCATGAGATGATTTTCAAATGGTTCGGAATCAGGACTTGGCGGCGACGAGATCGACCTCGACCAGCCATTCCGGCTTCGCCAGCGCCTTGACGACAATGCCCGTGGACGCGGGCCGCGCATCACCGAAGAACCTGGCGCGGACTTTCGCCATCGGCCAGAAGTCTTCCACGTTGGTCACGTAGGTCGTTACCTTGACGACATCATCGATCCCCATACCGGCGGATTCCAGGATGGCCATGAGATTGGCCCAGGTGGCTTCAGTCTGGGCCTCGACTCCTTCGGGCGTGGTGCCGTCGGGCAATATGCCTACCTGCCCCGCGGTGTGGAGGACTCGCGCGTTCGGCGGTATCTCGATGCCGTGGCTGTAGGCCGCGACCGGCGGCGCGATCGTATCGGGAACATGTTTCTTGTTCATGGGACCTCCCTTGACTGTGACTCAAGTAATTGCGGGGACAGAATTCATTCTGTCCCCGGCCTGTTGGTTACTACGCGGCACGGAGCGAGCATTCGGCGCGAAATTTCGGCCCGCGCTCAATCGAGCTGTGCGATACACTCAAGTTCAATCATCATCTCCGGCGCCGCCAGGCGGGTGCAGCCGATCCAGGTCGCTGCGGGCGGCGCCGACCCGGCTTCCTGGTAGAAGCGGGTGCGCACGTCGTTGTTGGCTATCAGCGCATCCATGTCGGTAGTGAAGACATTTTCCCTGAGCACGTTCTGCAAGGTCGCGCCGTTCGCTTCCAGCGTTTCCTTGAGGTCGGTGTAGACCTGCTCGACCTGCGCTCTCATGTCGCCCGCGCCGATGATGTTTCCCCCGGGGTCCCAGCTGACGCAGCCCGAGACATACAACGTGTTCCCGGCCTTGCAGACCTGTGCATAGTAGAAGGCTTTCTCCAGGTCGGGGCGCTTGTGGTAGATCTGGTCGGCTTTGGGCATGGTGATTCCTCCTTAGAAGTTGATGCGCACCGATCCCGCGAACCACCTCGGGCGATTGAAGAAGCACTCGGTGCTGTTGAAGAACTCCCCGACGTCGTAGATCTGCGTGCAGTAGAACTGGTTACCGATATTATGGGCCGCAAACGCCGCTTCCCAGCGGCCGTCTTTGCTGGTATAGCTGGCGCGCGCGTTGACGATGGCGTAGGCATCCTGTTCTCCGGCGGGCGCTTCCGTCAAGAGCATGTTCTGGTCGCTGCGGTAATTGAAATCCGCCTGCACGGCGAAGTGCCCCCCCATGCCGATGTTGACCGGCCACTGGTAGCGCACCAGGCCGTTGACGGACCACTCCGGCGCTCTCGGAAGTTCCCGATCAAGCGGCTGGGTAAAACTACGGCCGGTGTTTGGGTCGGTGAACGGGAAAGTGACGTCATAGACTTCTCCCTGCAGGTACGCCACGCCGCCCTTGAAATCCAGGCCCTCCGCCGGCGATCCCTCGATCTCGAGTTCGGCACCGTAGATTTCGGCGTCCTGGTTGGATATCAGGTTACCTTGGCCCTCGAAAATGAAGGCCTGGAAATCATCGTAGTCGTAGTAGAACGCGGCCGCGTTCAGGCGCCAGCGGTTATCCGCCAGGGTCTGCTTGAAGCCGATTTCGTAGGCCTTGAGCACCTCTTCCTTGAACGGAAACTGCTCGGGCCTCAAATTATAACCCTCCGCCGGCCCATTGAAGCCGCCGCCCTTGACGCCGCGGTTGAAAGTGAAGTACGTCAGCAGGTCATCGTTGACCTGCCAGTCGATCCCCACCTTGGCCGACCACAAGCCCTCGTCGTACTCGGCGAGGTTGCCAGCCGAATCCTTGTTGAACACGGTCGCGAAAGCGGCGGGTTCAACAGGGGCCAAAAACCCTCTTGGCTCGCCGGCCGGCCAGATGTCGTACAGGTTGATGTAGTCGAGCTCTTTATTCTCGTCGATATAGCGGAAGCCGGTGGTCAGCGTCAACTGGGACGTCAGGTCAAACTCGGTCTGGGCGAACACCGAATACGAATCCGTATCCTGTTCCCAGTACCCGGACACGAGGAAGATGCCCGCATCATGGGACGTGGGTTGCGCGCCGCAGGTCTGGGGCAAATCTTCGAACCCACCCGCTCCAAAGCAGGGAATTTCGGTGCCGACGGCGCCAATCAGCCCATCAGGCGGTACTATGGAACCCCTGTCCCGAGGACTGGGCCAAGCGCCGATAGACTCCACGTCGGAACGTAACGTGATACCCGTGCCGTAGTCGCCGCGGATGCGCAGGTAGTAGCCCCCCGCTACCCAGCGAAAGCGCTCCGCCTCACCGCTGATACGGATCTCCTGCGAGAATTGTTCGACGTCGTTCGCCAGGAAGGTTTCCAGGACCGGATACGGCGTACCGTCGCTGTCTTCCATGTACTTTTTATCGACGTGGTACCAGTCGGTGATCGAGACGAAATCGAAGTTTCCGGCATCCCAGTCAAGGCGGGCGCCGCCGCCCCAGGTGTGCAGGTCGGAGAAGCCGATGAAATCATGGCTTACGTTGCGCCTGCCGTCGTCCGGCTCCTTCCAACCGAAATAATCGCAGCCGGGACAATCGACCGAGGGCTGAAGACCGGCCTCCAGGTCGCCGGCCAACGGGTTGTCTGTGACCTCATCTGGTCCTCGAATATAACCGAACCCGGTCTCCGGGTCGTAGCTGGACGGCAGGATTAACAGGGCGCCGTCTATGAGCTCGCTGTAAGACCCGCGGCCGTTGATCAGCAGGGTCACATCATCACTGATCTCGAACAGGACCTGACCGCGCAACGAAGCCGTGTTATCGTCGAATGTGTCCGGTCCGACGGTGTTTTCGGCATAGCCGTCGTGCCAGTTCCCGGTGCCGGCGAAGCGGACGGACACATTCTCGCTGATACCGCCGCCGATCGCGGCCTCGAAACCCACGTTATCGTAGCTGCCATACCTGGCTTCGGCGTATGCCTCGAATTCCTGTGTCGGCTTGTTGGTGGTGAACGATATGGCGCCGCCGGTGGCGTTCCTGCCCCACAGCGTGCCCTGGGGCCCGCGCAGGACTTCGACCTGCTCCAGGTCAAACAACTGGAAACCCGAAGCGGAGGCCTGGCTGACGTACGCCTCGTCCACATAGACCGCGGTCGGGTGCTCCTGGTGATCGGCGAAATCGACCTGGAGGACGCCGCGCACGGCGAAACCGTAGGACTGGCGGGAGTTGGGCTGCACGAGCTGCACGCCGGGCGCCATGTCGGGTACCCAGGTTGTATCCCGCATGCCGAGTTCGCGCACCTGTTCGCCCGTCAAGGCGGTGATGGCGATTCCGACGTCCATCAGGTTCTGCTCGCGTTTCTGCGCGGTGACGACGATCTCTTCCAGCACCTGCGCGCCGGCATTCATGCCGGTGAGCAGGAATGTTGCTGCAAGGATTGAGATGAGCGATACGGAATACGGGCGCTTTTGCCCGGATGTCTGTTGATGCATGGTCAGCTACCCCCCTCTGTTGATTCCGAACGGCAAAAAGTGATTTGGTCCCTGCCGACAAATTGGTACCAAAACAATGTATTTAGTACCAGCTAATCAGAATATAGCACATACCGCAGGGAATACAACCGTTTTTGCTACGAAATATTTAACGGAAGTACCAGGCCGTCCGGACGTATCACAAACGGCCGGGGGAACACGTCGTCGATGTTCAGCGCCGGTGCGACTCCAGGACGGTATGATCGCACCATCGGGTAATTATTTTCTAGATATGGTACCAAAAACGTTATATGCTTACGGCACGACCCTGGAGGTCGGCATTACAATATACGCAACCGGGAGATAGAACGTCATGAACAATCGGCACCTGTTATACCTGTCAACCCTGTTAACCCTGTTTGGGTACCTGTTCACGACGGCTTCGGTGGCAACCGATATGGAAGCGGCCCCGCCGCCGCCTCCCGGGACC
Organism: Gammaproteobacteria bacterium; assembly: GCA_965243115.1. GTDB lineage: Bacteria > Pseudomonadota > Gammaproteobacteria > Eutrophobiales > Eutrophobiaceae > JAAXHV01. Next base: position 1,711,898 of record CBDEUD010000003.1, read on the forward strand.
AAGTTTAACGTGCTCAACAGACCACCAGGGAAGCCGAACGCTGCCATGATATATGCCCAGCGCTGCGCTGAATGCCACGCCCGCGCCTTTTTTTCGCCGACCGTAGAACAGATGTCGAACCTGACCCCGGAAGAGGCGCACAAGGAGCTGACCTGGGGCGTCATGATGGAGTTCGCCAACGGCCTGGACGATTTTGAGCGCTGGGAACTGGCCAAGTTCGTCACCAGTTTCAAGACGGACGAGGAAAGGGACCCGCGCGGCCACGGCTCCAGGATGTGCGAGGACAATACGCCGCTGGTGGCCGATGCCGAGCATGACTGGCCCGGATGGTCCAAGGACAACCGCTTCCACGCCAATGCGACCAATTCGAAGTTCACCGCCGACAGCGTGAAGAACCTCAAGCTCAAGTGGGCCGTGGGGTTTCCGCAGGTCCATTCGTTCGTCAGCGGCGGGCACAAGGTCGCCGTCGTCGGCGACCGCGTGTACGTGGGCAGTCTCAACCACTGGGTCTACTCGTTCGATGCGAACAGCGGCTGCGCGCACTGGGCGTTCGAGGCCGAATTCCGCATTCGATCGAACGTCACCGTGCGCGACGGTGTCGCGGTATTCGGCGATACCGGGGCGAACGCCTACGCACTGGACGCGGAAACCGGCCGGCTGCTCTGGCGCCAGAAAGTGGACTGGACGCCGACCTCCCGCGTTTCGGGTAACATCACGGTGCACGACGGCGTCGTCTACGTGCCCATATCCAACTACCAGGAAGTGCTCAACATGGGCGGCAGGACCCTGGAATTCCCGTGCTGCACGACGCGCGGTTCAATCTCCGCGTTTGACCTGCATACCGGCGAGCGCAAGTGGAAGACCTACACCATCGACCAGCGCTCCGAGTTTATCGGCCTGACGCCGAACAACGTGAACCGCTACGGCCCCTCCGGCGTCACGGTGTTCTCGGCGATCACCGTCGACGACAAGCGCGGCCTGCTGTACGTGCCGACCGCCAACCAGCAGACCGAACCGGTCATTCCCGAATCCGACGCCGTGATCGCGCTGGACATGAAAACGGGCGCCAAGGTCTGGGTCAGGGGACTGGCCCCCGAGCAGTTCGGCGGCCAGGACGTCTACCACCTGGGCTGCGAAGCCTGGGTCGATGCCGAGCGCAAAACCTGCTCGCCCCTGAACCCGAAGGGGCAGGGCGACCGGGATATCGTCTCGCCCGTGATACTGGTGGAACGGGCGGACGGCAAGGAGGTCCTCATGGCCGGGTCCAAGGACGGCATGCTGTACGCGCTGGACCCGGACGCGGAAGGAGAAGTGCTGTGGCAGACCCGCCTCGGCAGGGGCGGGGAAGTGGGCGGCATCCAGTGGGGCTTCTCCAGCGACGGCAAGAATGCGTACGTCCCAGTACAGGATATGGATGCGGACATGCTGGCGGATGGCTCGTTCACGGCAGTCGACCTCGTGACCGGAAAACAGGTATGGCGCATCGAGAAAATGACGCCCGACTGTGAAGGCAAGCCGGCGCCGCCCTGCAGCAACGCCTTCGGCCTGCCCAGTACCGTGGCGAACGACATCGTGTTCACGGGCTCCGCCGACGGCCTGTTGCGCGCCTACAGGATCGCGACCGGGGAACTGGTGTGGAGTTTCGATACGGCGCGCGACTATGAAACCGTCAACGGCATCAAGGGCTACGGCGGGGGTCTGGGCTACGGCGGGGCGGTGATCGCGGATAACAGGTTGTTCGTGACGTCCGGCAACGACTATGCGCAGTTCGCGATGCCGGGGAACGTGCTGCTCATGTTCGAGCTCGAAGAATAGCGTGACGTAACCGCGGCTGCATAGAAGGTTGTCACAGTAAGCATCGGCAGTTCAATGACAGAAATCGGCAAATCCGTACGGCGTAAGGAGGACCGGCGTTTTATCACGGGCGCGGGAAGATACACGAGCGATGTCGAGTATCCCGGCCAGGCACATCTCCATATCGTGCGGGCGCAAACCGCGCATGCCCTTATACGGAACATCGACACAGCGGCAGCGCGGGCCGCGCAAGGTGTCCTCGCCGTCTACACTGCCGCGCATCTCGATGCCGGCGGAATAGGTGATATGCAGGCGGGCTGGATCATGTACAACCCGGATGGGTCGCCGATGCATGACGCCCCGCGTGAAGCGCTGGCGCGTGAGCGCGTCCGTTATGTCGGGCAGCCGGTGGCGGCCGTGGTCGCCGAATCCGGCCTGCTTGCGAAAGACGCGGCCGAACTGGTCGAACTCGACCTCGAGGATCTGCCTGCCGTTGCGAACCTGGCCGACGCGACCGCCGGGAATGCGCCGCAGGTCTGGGACCATATCTCCGGCAACCAGTGTTTCGAGTGGATTATCGGCGATACCGGAGCGGTAGACGAGGCCTTCTCATCGGCAGCTCAAACCGTTGAGGCCGACATCGTCCAGAACCGCCTGGTAGCCAATGCGCTGGAACCGCGCGCCGTTGTCGCCGTGCATGATGCGAACAACGATGAATACACGCTGCATGCGTCATGCCAGAATCCGCATCTGCTGCGGACCTGGACGTGCACAAACTCATTGCCGGTTCCCGAATCCAGGCTCCGGGTCGTCTCAAACGACGTCGGCGGCGGTTTCGGCTCCAAGATTTACCAGTACTCGGAGGACCTGGTTGCCCTGTTTGCAGCCAGGGCCCTGGGCCGGCCGGTGAAATGGGTGGCCGAACGCAGCGAAGCCTTCGTTTCCGATGCCCACAGCCGCGATCATGTGACCCGTGCAAGCCTGGCGCTGGATGCCGACGGGAAGTTCCTGGCCCTGCGCGTCGATACCGATGCCAACCTGGGCGCCGGGCTGTCGCAATACGGCGCTGCCATCCCGACCGTATTCTACGCCACCATGATCTCGGGTGTTTACAAGATCCCGGCCATGACGATACGAGTGCGCGGCATCATGACGAACACGGTGCCGGTAGATGCGTACCGCGGCGCCGGACGCCCGGAAGCAACGTACCTGGTGGAGCGCCTGGCCGATCTCGCGGCACAGGCAACCGGCATCGACCGCATCGAGATCAGGCGGCGGAATTTCATTCCGCAGTCGGAGTTCCCGTACCAGACCCCCCTGGGACTCGTGTATACCGAAGGCGCGTACGATGAATGCGTCGACCGCGCATTGGAAAACGCGGACATGGAAGGGTACGAGGCGCGCAAGGCGGCATCGCAGGCCGCCGGCAAGCTGCGCGGATTAGGTGTGATCGTGTACACCGAGCAGGCCGGCGCGGCGCCCTCCCAGGCGGCGATTGCGTTCGGCTCGGGACACGCTTTTTTCGAGGTTTCGACGGTCCGGGTAAACCCGGACGGATCGGTGCGCGTCCTTACCGGCGCGCACAGCCACGGCCAGAGTCACGAGACCACCTTTGCCCAGGTCGTTTCGGATCAGCTCGGCCTGCCCCTGGACGAGATCGAAATAGTCCACGGCGATACCGATCAACTGCCGTTCGGCATAGGTACCTACGCGTCGCGCTCGATCAGCGCAGGCGGCAGTGCGGTGCTGTTGAGCACTGAGAAAATCATCGCCAAGGGCAAGAAGATCGCGGCACACATGCTGGAAAGTAATGTTGACGACATCGAATTCATCGACGGGTTTTTCAGACACAAGGATGCGGTCCACAGCTTGTCATTCAAGGATATCGCGCGCCAGGCGTATGTCCCGGGGAACTATCCGATGGACCAGCTCGAACCGGGGCTGGAGGAAACCACCTTCTTCGACCCGCCGAATTTCACTTTCCCTGCCGGCTGTCACATTTGCGAGGTCGAAATCGACCCGGAGACCGGCGAGACCAGGGTCGATCGATACACCGTGTGCGATGATTTCGGCCGGGTGATCAATCCCATGGTGGTACGCGGCCAGGTTGTCGGCGGCCTGGCCCAGGGCATCGGCCAGGCGCTCCTGGAAAACGCCGTGTACGATGCCGGTTCGGGCCAGCCGTTGAGCGCGTCCTTCCTCGATTACGCCATGCCGCGTGCGGATGACCTGCCGGCATTCGATGTTTCGGAACTGGATACGGTCTCGATATCGAATCCGCTGGGCGCCAAGGGCGCCGGCGAGGGGGGAACCATCGGCGCCCCCATTACCGTCATGAACGCCGTCATCGACGCGCTCAAACCCGCCGGCGTCACCGACCTTTCAATGCCGGCAACACCGGCAAAGGTCTGGTCGGCTATTCAAGCGGCAAACACCGGCTAAGGCGCGCCCGCCGCAGGCCGGGCAGGTCTCGACGACCATGCCGAAGCCCCGTTCGATGCGTCGTGTTCAGGGACGGCGAGGTGCGGCGGATTGCCGCCCGGCCCTTGGATCGCGTATCCCCCGCCGGCGCCGGCTCGCCGGGAGCGCAGGCGTGCTGTGGTGCATGAGCGAGTGCAGGAGCATTTCGTAGAGATCGTTGAAAGCCTCCGAAATCGTCAGGCCGGTGGAAGCGCTGAAGTCGGGTTCGCGCAACCGGTTGATGCTGGCGAACACGATTTCGGCGACGAATTCCGGCAGCACTTCCCGGAAATCGCCGGACTTGACACCGTTGTCGATAATCCGGCACAGGCCGTCGATGCGCAGGCTGATGTGCTCGCGCCAAAGCGTTCGCGCCGGCTCCCATTCGTGGATGTCGGCGACCACGGCCTGGCTCATCCGCTCGGCGGCGCGCACCCCGACCTGCAGGTACTCGTAGACCTGGCGCTCCGGGTCCAGGGCGTTGCCGGTCAGGTGGTCTGCTTCCTGCCTGATGCGGCTGAAAAAGTTGTCCAGGGCCTTCAGCACCAGCGCCTTCTTGCTCGGGGCGAGCTCATAGAGGGTGCGCTTCGAGCACCTGAGACGCGCCGCGATCTGCGAGACGTTGAGCCGCGAGAACCCTTCGGCCAGGATGAGCGCTTCAAATGCTTCTAGAGTCTCCGCGCTGCGCTTGCTGATCGGAGCATTACCGGAGTCATGGGAGTGCGTGGTCGCCATGCTCGAATTATACCCGATTGTTTTGTTATTCGTATTCCTGATCCATTTCCCGCAGTTTTGTCTTCAGCACCTTGCCGTAGCTGCTCTTGGGCAGACTGTCCACCGCACGATAAAACCTGGGGCGCTTGAAGCGCGCGATATTTTCGATACAGAAACTGTCAAAGCACTTCTCGTCAACCTGTTCGTCCGCCGATGCCACCACGTAGGCGACGACAACCTCACCCCATTCGCGATCGGGCCTTCCGATGACCGCCACCTCCGAAACGCCAGGATGCTTGAGCAGGACTTCTTCCACTTCACGCGGATAGATATTTGTTCCGCCGGAAATGATCAGGTCTTTTGAGCGGTCCTTCAGGGTAAGGAATCCTTCCTCGTCGAAACAACCGTAATCGCCCGTGTGCAACCAGCCGTTGCGCAAGGTTTCCTCACTCGCTTCGGGATTGCGCCAGTATCCGTTCATGACGGTTTCTCCCTGCACCAGCACCTCTCCCACTACCCCCGTGGGAAGCCAGTCCCCTTCCGGGTTGGCGACGCGTACCTGGACCGCACTCTGCGGCGTACCCACCGACGAAAGCCTCCGGCGCCAGCGGGGATGATCTTTCTCTGCGTGTATGCGCGAACTCAAGGCGGTAATGGTCATGGGGCTCTCCCCCTGGCCGTACAGTTGCGCGAGCTTTGGTCCGTAGCGTTCCAGTCCGGCAAGACAATCCTCCAGGTACATGGGACCGCCGCCGTAGATAATGGTTTTCAGGTTGGTTGTATCGGTATCGACCGGGTGATCCAGCAGCCGTTTCACCATGGTCGGCGCGGCGAAAAATACCGCGGCAGGCCAGGCTTCGATCAGGTGATAGATCTCTTCAACGTCAAATCCGCCGCTTTCCGGGATCACGTGACAACTTGCCTGCATGACATGGGCGAGCGCATAAACACCTGAACCGTGGCTCATGGGTGCTGCATGCAGGATTACCCGCCAGGGAGATTCCTGGTCGACATCCGCAAAATAACAAAACGAACTGGCAAGCAGGTTGCGGTGGCTGAGTACCGCACCCTTTGGTTTGCCCGTAGTGCCGCTGGTATAAAACAACCAGGCGGGATCCCGCGGTTCGCGGGAAACCATGGGTAAAGGATGGCACTCGAGTAACTGCCGGTAATCCCGGGCGGAAACGTCAACGACAGCTTCGAGCGTTTCCCCGGCAAGCGGCGCGACGGTCTCGGCCAGGTCGTGCGTGGCAAAACAGATCCTGGCCTGGCTGTTTTCCAGGATATAGGCGAATTCGTTCCGGTGAAGTTTGGCATTGACCGGTACCGCGACCAGTCCTGCATGCCAGCACGCATACAGGAGCTCCAGGTATTCCGGACAATTGCACATCGTCAGGGCGACACGGTCTCCCTGCTCAAGTCTGAAATGCCCGGTCAATGCGGAGGCGAGACGGGACACGCGTTCTGCCACTTCACCGTATGTTCGCAGAACCGTGGAGCCTTGGGCGATAGCAGGATACTCCGGGAACGCGCTCCCGGCTCGTTTCATGTGTATCGCAATGTTCATATCCGGTCAGTTAAAACGCTGGACCCGGATCCGACAATGAGTTCATTGCACAACAAAACCGGGAACGAGCGCCATAGTGGTGAATAACGTCGTACCCTAAGCATATAACGTTTTTGGTACCGGATCGAGCAAATAATTACCCGATGGTACGACGCTGCGAGAGGGGACGGACTTAAGTCCGTCCCCGGATTGCGTTCCCGGATTAAGGGGTTAGAAGCGGTATTCGCCGGTCAGGTACCAGGCAAAATCACGGGCCAGCACGTCGTTCTGCGTGCGCGCCGATCCGGAAAGCTCCGTGTAGATGATGCGGCGCTTGTCGAAGATGTTGTTCGCATGGAAGATAAGCGAATACTTGTCGTTGGCGCTGTCCCAGCCCAGGCTGGCATTCATCAGCCCGTGGGACTGCATCACGCTGCCCGGGTCGTTGGCCGGGTCAAAGAACACCTTGGTGCGGTAGTTGTAATCCACCCGCGCAATGAGGGTGCCCATGTCGCCGAGGCCGAACTCCTTGATGACCGAGGAGGCCAGCGACCAGCGCGGCACCTGCGGCAGCCTGTCGCCCTTGGCCGGACCGCCGGTGTTGAATACGGTGGGGTCGGACTTCGTGATCGTCGCATCGAGATGACCGATGGCCACTTCAATGAACAAGGTGTCCAGCGGCGCCCAGCGCGATTCAATTTCGAAACCCTTGATCTCGCCCTCACCCGCATTGTCAAGCTGCGGCGCGATACCCTCGGGCGCCAGGGTTTCCAGTTGAATGTCCGTGTAATCGGCGTAGAAGGCGGCCACGTTCAGGACAAAGTTTCCGTCCGGGTTGTTATACTTGAAGCCGATTTCGAATGATTCCACGAACTCCGGGTCGTAGGTGGGCGCCGCGGCGCCGAATACACCGGCATTACGCTGCTGCACGCCGCCGCTCTTGAACCCTTCCGAGTAGGTGAAGTAGGTCATCAGGCTGTCGTTCCAGTCGTAGGAAACATTCGCCATGGGCGTCCAGTCGTCGGCCTTCAGGGTGGTGGTGCCGTCGGCAATCAGCTTTACCAGTATCCCGGGCGGGGCAAACGCAGGAACCGCGGACTGAATATTCACTATGCCGCTGTCGCCCATGGGAAAGTGAACACCGGGGGTACTGTGCATTCCGTCACTGGTGACGATGAAATCCTTGGTATCGTCTGTGTAGCGAATACCGGCAGTAACATGTAGTTTGTCCGTTACGTCAAACGTACCCTGGGCAAAGCCTGCGATACTCTCGTGGTCAAACGCGGCGCCGCTTTCTATATCGATCGAGGCAAAATCCACCGGGTTGTAGTTGTTGCCGTCTTCCGTGAAATAGAAGCCGCCTATGATCCATTGCAGGCGGTCGTTAACTGCCGTCCCCTGCAGTTGTATTTCCTGGGTGAACTGTTCCTGCTTGTAGATCACATCCCGCACCCAGGACAGGAAGAAAGGCGTGCTGTCGCCATCGTGGGCAAATTCACTGTCGACGTTACGGTACGCGGTGATCGACTTGATTTGCAGGTTGTCCGAGAGTTGCCAGTCAACCGTGCCCGAGAAACCATAGATATCGTGGTCGGAGTAGGTCGGCATGGTGCTGGTGTTCTTGCCCAGGGCGATGGTGCTGGCATTGGCGCAATCCGGGTGGGTTCCCAGGACGTTCGCAGGGGTGGCATCGCAGTTACTGAAACTCCTGGCGAAGGGCGTCCCCGGGTTGTTGATGCCGGGGCCGCCGTTCGCCGGGTTAAGCGGCGAATTGGCGCCCAGCAGGAAATTATGGTTGAAAAGATTTGCCCCGGGCGAAGGGTCCACGGCGCGATTTGGATTTTCAGTCACCACACGGGCCTGGCCGTTTTCCCTGTCCCGTGAATAGTCGCCGCTGATATTGACCTCGAAGTTGTTCGCCTGCCAGCGCAGGGCGCCGCGCAAGGCCAGGGTATCATCGTCTCCCGTATCCATTCCGTTCAAGGGGTTCACCACGAAACCGTCCTGGTCGAACTTGGCGACGGTGGCGCTCATGTAGAGGTTGTCGCTCATCGGCACATTGACCTTGCCGAGTACGTCGATCCGGTCGTCGATGCCCACTCTCACCCGCACCTTGCCCTCGAATTCCTCGTGGGGTTTCTGGGTATGGATGGCGATGGCGCCGCCCGTGGTGTTACGGCCGAACAGGGTGCCCTGGGGGCCGCGCAGGACTTCGACACGGTCGATATCGATGATGTCCAGCACCGAACCGATGCTGCGGGCGTAATAGACGCCGTCCACGTAAATGCCCACGCCCGGGTCCGCGGAAGGCAGGAAGTCCCGCTGCCCGACACCGCGCAGGAACACGGCTGCGCTGTTGCCGCCGCCGCCGTTGGTGTTGATATTGTCGAATGACATGTTGGGCGTCAGCCCGGCGATTTCATCAATGCGCTGGACCCCGCGCGCCTCCAGGCTCTCGCCGCTGAACACGGATACCGCGATAGGGGTATCCTGCAAACCCTCTTCGCGTTTCCTGGCGGTAACGGTTATCTCCTCCATCAATGCATCGATGCCGCTTTCCTGGGCAACGGCAACACTGCCCGGTTGCACCAGGAACGGCAGCGCCAGGATTGCGGCCAGCGCATATCTCATCGAAATTGTGTTAGCCCGATTACTGCTGTTTCCGGTTACCGGTAACTTCTTCACTGATCTTCCCCTCGGTTTGAATTGTAATTTCGGGGCGTACTTTATCTTTTTTGCGCCGTCAATGCAATCAAACATGCCGAATATGTGCCTAAATTCGTTCAATATTCGCAGTACGGCCGTGTTTCCGGCAAAAAAAATGAGGCAGCGGAAACTATCCTTCCATTTTTTCGCGATAAATCATACTATTCCCGGGTGATCATTTTACCGGGTACAGTGTGAAACACGCCTCGAAAAGAAACAAAAACGGCACTACTCCAGGCAGGCAGGTGATACGCTACCTGAAGGAAATCGGCGTCATTCTCAAGGCGGCGGCTGCGCTGTTTGTCGCCCTGTCATTAATTACCTACCATCCTTCAGACCCGGGCTGGTCCCAGGCGCTCAGCGTCGATGAAATCCACAACGGCGGCGGCATTGTCGGGGCGTACATTGCCAACATACTGCTTTATGTTTTCGGTTACCCGGGTTACCTGTTCCCGCTTGTATTGATCCTGGACAGCTGGTGGATTTTCAAGTCACGCCGAGTTGAATTGTCTGTCAACCGCCTGCTGCTGGCCGCCAGGATTACAGGTTTAATCCTGCTGTATTGCGGTTTGTGCGCTTTGGCCTGGCTGCATCTGCAGGCGGGGGCGGAGTTGCCGGCGCATACAGCCGATCAAGCCAGCAGCGCCGGCGGGATCCTGGGGATAGCCCTGGGCTCACTGTTATATAACACGTTCGGTTTTTCCGGCAGTACGCTGCTGATGCTGGCCGCCCTGCTGGTGGGCGTCACCTTGTATGTCGAACTGTCATGGCTGTGGCTGATTGAAAGGACCGGTTATATTACAATAAGAATATTTGGTAAATTAATGGTTTATTCGAATAAGTTAATGCAATATATTCAGTCTATGCAGGTAAAGAAGGAAAGGGAGACCCTGGTCCGCAAACAACAGCAGAGGGTCAGGGACAGACCGCCGCCGCGCATTGAACCGGTGATTGCCAAAGTGGAGAGCAGCGGCCGCGCCGAGGCGGAAAAACAGGCGCCCTTGTTTGAGCCATCGCCTGATTCAGCGCTGCCGCCGCTGGGATTGCTGGACCCGCCCAAGCCTTCGCGGGGCAGCTATTCGGAGTCGGACCTTGAAGCCATGTCGCGCCAGGTGGAGTTGAAACTGCTTGATTTCAATATCCAGGTGGAGGTGGTTGCGGTCCACCCCGGTCCGGTCATCACCCGCTTTGAACTGCAACCGGCGCCGGGGGTGAAAGGCAGCCAGATCGGCAACCTGTCCAAGGACCTGGCCCGTTCGTTGCTGGTGGTCAGCGTGCGCGTGGTTGACGTCATTCCCGGGAAATCCGTCATCGGACTGGAAATTCCCAACGCCACCCGCGAACTGGTCACCCTGAGCGAGATACTGAGTTCCAAGGAGTACGAGGAAGTCAATTCGCCTACGGCGCTGGGCCTGGGGAAAGACATCAGCGGCCACCCTGTGGTGATGGACCTGAGCCGCATGCCGCACCTGCTGGTCGCCGGCACCACCGGTTCGGGCAAATCCGTAGCCATTAACGCCATGGTCCTGAGCCTGCTCTACAAGTCGCCCCCCCGTAAAATCCGCCTGATCATGATCGATCCGAAGATGCTGGAACTGTCCGTTTACGAGGGCATACCCCATTTACTGACACCGGTGGTGACGGACATGAAGGAAGCGGCAAACGCCTTGCGCTGGTGTGTGGCGGAAATGGAACGCCGTTACCAGTTGATGGCGGCGCTGGGGGTGAGGAATATCAACGGTTACAACAAGAAAATCGAAGAAGCGAGAAGCCGGCGCCAGCCGCTTACGGATCCGTTTTTCATACCTGTCAATGACGAGGATGAAGCGCCGGAACTGGAGGAGCTTGCCTACATTGTCATCCTCATCGATGAACTGGCGGACATGATGATGACCGTGGGCAAAAAAGTGGAGGAATTGATCGCCCGCCTGGCCCAGAAGGCCCGGGCTGCCGGCGTTCACCTGATCCTGGCTACGCAGCGCCCGTCGGTAGACGTGATCACGGGCCTGATCAAGGCCAACATACCCTGCCGGATCGCATTCCAGGTCTCATCCAAGGTCGACTCCCGCACCATCCTGGACCAGATGGGGGCGGAAAACCTCCTGGGACACGGGGACATGCTGTTCCTGCCGCCCGGCACCAGTGTGCCGATCCGGGTGCACGGCGCTTTCGTCGATGACCATGAGGTACACAAGGTTGTCAAGGATATCAAGAGCCGCGGCGGCCCGAACTACATCAATGACATCACCCTGGACCAGGGCGGCGGCGATGCCGCACCCATCCCGGGCCTGGAGCCTGTCTCCGATGACGCCGATCCGCTCTACGACGAGGCCGTCCGGATCGTGACGGAAACCCGCAAGACGTCCATTTCCTATATCCAGCGCCGGCTCAAGATAGGCTACAACCGCGCCGCCAGGATCGTCGAAGAGATGGAAGCAAGCGGCCTGGTAGGCCCCCTGGAAGCCAACGGCAGCCGGGAAATACGCGCCGCGCCGCCACCGCCGGTGGACTGATTTATCCGCAGATGAGCGCAGATTACCGGGGGGTCAGGTCGCACAATGCACATGCTGGGATTTGTCATGGCATTACATTCATTTTCTTTACATGTGCATTGTGCGACCTGACCCCCTAAGATACTCTGTGGCTATTCGGTTATTTTATCTGCGCTCATGTGCGTTTATTTGCGGAGTAATCGTTTCCCTGTCCCTGAACGCAGCCGGCAACCCGCTGGATGGCTTTCTCGATGGTCTGGAAACGTTCTCGGCCGATTTTGAGCAAAAATTGATCGATGCATCCGGTGAGGTGCTGGAGACAAGCAAGGGCTCCGTGCTGTTGCGCCGTCCCGGCATGTTCTCCTGGTCGTACCGCGAACCGTACACGCAGAAGATCATCAGTGACGGCAAATCCCTGTGGGTCTACGAGGAAGACCTGGAACAGGTTACCATCAGTGATGCATCCGCTGCCGTGGAAGATACTCCCGCGCTGATTTTCAGCGGCCGCTACAGTATTGACGAACACTACGTAATCAATGAGCTTGACGGCGATGCCGGACTCGCCTGGCTGGAACTGACGCCGCGCAACCTCGAGTCGCAATACCGGGCGCTGCGGCTGGCATTCTCCGGCGCAAAGCTATCCGGCATGATACTGTTTGACAGCCTGGGACAGACACTGTTGATTTCGTTCGAGAACACGCGGCGCAACCCGGACTTGAACAGGGAACTGTTCCGGTTCACCCCGGCAGACAACATCGACGTCATCGATGCCAGGCGGAACGATTAACCCGCGCTCCCGTGACCACTGAAACCAATGAATACCGGCCGCTGGCGGACCGTATGCGCCCCGGGACCCTGGCCGATTTTGCCGGGCAGGAACACCTGATCGGACCTGGCAAGCCGCTGCGCCTCGCCATCGAAAGGGGCCAGTTGCACTCCATGGTATTCTGGGGCGCGCCGGGCACGGGCAAGACGACCCTCGCCCGGATCATATCCACATCGTGCAAGGCGCAGTTCCTGACCATTTCCGCGGTATTGAGCGGTGTCAAGGAGATCAGGGAGGCTATCGGCAAGGCGCGCCAGTACCGGGAGGTGTACGACAGGGATACCGTATTGTTTGTCGACGAGGCGCACCGCTTCAACAAGTCACAGCAGGATGCGTTCCTGCCGCACGTGGAGAACGGCACCATCACGTTTGTCGGCGCCACCACCGAGAACCCGTCATTCGAGCTGAATAATGCCCTGCTGTCGAGGGTACGGGTTTACCTCCTGAAGCCGCTCGCGGCGGAGGCGATTAACCGGGTTGTCGAACAGGGTCTCCGGGACCAGGAACGCGGACTGGGCAACAGAAACCTGCAGATTACCGACGAGGCGCGGGAACTGCTGGCGGACAGTGCGGATGGCGATGCCCGGCGCGCCCTGAACCTGCTGGAGGTTGCCGCGGACCTGGCCGCAGCGGAGGGCATAACCGGCGCCCTGGTACGGGAAGTGATCAGCGCGTCGAGCTACCGCCGCTTCGACAAGGGCGGCGACATTTTTTACGAACAGATATCGGCGCTGCATAAATCCGTGCGCGGCTCCGCGCCGGATGCGGCCCTGTACTGGTTTGCGCGTATGCTTGATGGAGGCTGCGACCCTCTGTATATTGCGAGACGGGTGGTGCGCATGGCCTCTGAGGATATAGGCAACGCCGACCCGAGAGGGTTGCGCCTGGCCCTGGATGCCTGGGAGACGCAGGAACGGCTGGGCACGCCCGAGGGCGAACTGGCTATTGCCCAGGCAATCGTGTTCCTGGCTTGTGCTCCCAAGAGCAACGCGGTATACAAGGCGTATAATGCCGCGCTGGAAGACGTCCGGTCCACTGCCTCGGCGGAAGTGCCGGTACACCTGCGCAATGCGCCTACGTCACTGATGAAGGAAATGGGTTACGGCAAGGAGTACAGGTATGCCCACGACGAACCGGATGCCTATGCGGCGGGAGAGAGCTATTTCCCCGACGGTATGGCGGCCCGTCAGTATTATTACCCGGCGAACCGGGGACTGGAGATTCAGATAGCGGAAAAACTGGAACGCCTGCGCAAACTGGACGAGAAGAAAATCAGGGATTAGAGGTCAGGAATTGAATGTGCCGGGGACAGAATGTGTCTGTCCCCAAAACAAAAAGAATTAAAAAATGCTTGATCCACACCTGTTACGTAATGATATGGAGGCCGCCGGCAAGGCGCTGGCCAAGCGCGGCTATGAGCTGGATGCGGAACGGTTCCAGTCCCTGGAGTGGCGGCGCAAAAAGGTCCAGGTGTCAACGGAAAAGCTGCAGGCGAAGAGGAACCGCCATTCGAAGCAAATCGGCCAGGCGAAAGCCGCGGGGGAGGATATCGAGCCGTTGCTGGCACAGGTGGCGTCTCTGGGTGAAAAACTGAAGAACCGCATGGCTGAACTGGACGCGGTACAGGTGGAACTGCACGAGTTCCTGCGCGAAGTGCCGAATATCCCTCATTCCAGCGTACCTGCCGGCGCAAAAGAGGAGGATAACAAGGAAATCCGGCGCTGGGGCGAATTAAGTCCGATGGATTTTGTACCCAAGGACCACACATCGCTGGGCGAAGCGCTGGGACTGATGGATTTTGAAGCCGCTACCCGGATTGCCGGATCGCGTTTTGTGGTCATGCAGGGCGTCCTGGCCCGGCTGCACCGGGCCTTGATCCAGTTCATGCTGGACGTACATGTAAATGAACATGAATACCTGGAGGTCAATGTACCGTACCTGGTGAACCACGACAGCCTGTTCGGGACCGGACAGTTGCCCAAGTTCGCCGATGACCAGTTTTATATCGAAAAGCAGGACCTGTACCTCATCCCTACTGCAGAAGTGCCGGTTACCAACATCGCCAGGGACATGATCCTGGGTAATGCGGAACTGCCGCTGAAATACGTCTGCCACTCACCGTGTTTCCGCAGCGAGGCGGGGTCCTACGGGCAGGATACCCGGGGCATGATCCGCCAGCACCAGTTTGAGAAGGTGGAACTGGTGCAGATCGTCCGGCCCGGTGACTCCTACCGGATCCTGGAAGAGTTGACCGACCATGCCGAGACCATCCTGCAACGGCTGCAACTGCCGTACCGCGTGGTTACCCTGTGCGGCGGCGACCTGGGGTTTTCCGCGGCCAAGACCTACGACCTGGAGGTATGGCTGCCGAGCCAGCGGCGCTACCGGGAAATCTCCTCCTGCAGCAATTTTGAGGACTTCCAGGCAAGACGCATGAGCGCGCGCTGGCGCAACCCCGCCACCGGGAAGCCGGAACTGGTGCACACGCTGAACGGCTCCGGCCTTGCCGTGGGCCGTACCCTGATAGCCATTATGGAAAACTTCCAGGACGGTGACGGCCGCATCCATATACCGGAAGTCCTGCATCCCTACATGGGCGGGATTACCGTCATAGAATAGAATATTCAGTTCAGGCATGCGCGGCCGCGACATCGGGTTGGCGATATTGCTCGCGGCAATCGCTGCCGGGTCCATCGGCGGTCTGGTCTATAACGTTTTCCCCCTGTACATGGGGCCGCTCCAGGATTCTACGGGGCTCAATAACAGCCAGATAGGGTTCATCGCCGGCGCCTTCTTCCTGGGCACCAACCTCACAGGTATTTCTGCCTTCTTCTGGGCCAGAAGCCCATCGCTCATGTATATCGCGCTGGTGACGACCCTGTCACTCATCCTGTTCCTGCTGCTGGCTGCCCGCATCGACAGTTTTATTTTGCAACTGGCCGTTACGGCTCTTATCGGCGCGGCATCCGGCGCCCTGTACGCCATTTCAACCACATTGATAGGCGCTACGCGCAATACCCCGCGCTGGTTCGGTATCAAGTTCACCGTCGAATGCCTGGCCGGCGCCATTCTACTGTTTGTCCTGCCGGTCACGCTGATACCCGGGCTGGGGTTTACCGGGGTCGTTATCGGGATGGTGGTGATGATCCTGTTGTTTGCGCCCGTGCTCGCGTTCATCGCGCGCCGCCGGCGGCCCGGCCGGGAGGAGGCTGCTCCGATCACCGCAATCGGCGCCGGAACCACAAGACTGCCGGTCTGGCTCGCGCTGGCCTCGCTGGTGTTCTACTTTATCGGCGCTTCGGCAATCTGGACCTTCCTGGAACGCCTTGCGACCGATAAGCAGTTTGCACCCTCAGCCACGGGTATGATGCTGGGGATCACGCTGTTTTTCGCCGTTATCGGCTCCGCGCTTACGGGGGTGACAGGCGACCGCTTCGGTAATTTCCGGCCTTATATCGTGTACAGCGTTATGCTGGTTGCGGGCGTTTTGCTGCTGTGCCTGACGGATGATTTCATACTGTTCTCCGCCGGCGCCTGTGCTTTCATGCTGGCCTGGGCCGGCTCGGACGGGTACCAGTTTGCCATCGTGGCGGACGTTGATCCCGACGGCAGGTATATCGTGCTGGCCGTACCTGCCATGGGTGTCGGATCCATGATCGGACCCATACTGGCGGGCTATCTCTATTCCGGCGCCACAACCGCGTGGTTGTTCATCATGGTGCTGGTGACGATCTCGGTAGCTGTACTGCTGGCATGGGCAAGCAGCGTGTCAAACGATAACCGTTAATTACGAACTGAACTCCCGTACCAGCGCGCCGATGGACTCCTTGGCGTCCCCGAACAGCATGCGGGTGTTCTCCCCGAAGAACAGCGGGTTGTCGACGCCGGCAAAACCGGCCGCCATGGAGCGCTTGAGCACGAATACCGTCCTGGCGTAGTCCACGTTGATGATGGGCATGCCGTAGATCGGGCTCTCCTCCATCTCCCGGGCCGCGGGGTTGACCACGTCGTTGGCGCCGATGACGATGGCCACGTCCATCATCTCCATGCGCGGGTTGATGTCCTCCATCTCGATGAGCAGGTCGTAGGGCACGTCCGCCTCCGCCAGCAGCACGTTCATGTGCCCGGGCATGCGGCCGGCTACCGGGTGGATGGCGTAGCTGACTTCCGCGCCGTTGTGTTCCAGCAGTTCCTGCAGTTCCTTGACCACGTGCTGGGCCTGGGCCACGGCCATGCCGTAACCGGGCACCACGACGACGCTGCTGGCCGCTTCAAGTATGTAGTACGCATCGTCCGGGGTGATGGGCTTCACCTCGCCTTCCACCTTGGCCAGGGCCGTCTTGACCGCGCCGAAACCGCTGAACAGCACGTTGGCCAGGGAGCGGTTCATGGCCTTGCACATGATGTTGGTCAGGATGATGCCGGTGGCGCCCACCAGGGAACCGGCGACGATCAGGATGTTGTTGTTGATGGCGAAACCCGCGGCGCAGGCGGCCAGGCCGGAATAGCTGTTCAGCAGGGAGATCACCACGGGCATGTCGGCGCCGCCGATGGGGATCACCGCCATGACGCCGAACACGAACGACAGGGCGATGAGGACGTACAGCAGGTTGGTATTGGCCGGGTCCATGCAGAACATCACGCCGACGACGACGATGGCGGTCAGCAGCAGGCTGTTGAACGTGCGCTGCCCGGTAAAAATATAGGGGCGCCCCGGGATGGTCTCGCTCAGTTTACCGAACGCGATGAGGCTGCCGGTAAACGTCAGTCCGCCGATGAGAATGGACAGGAAGATGGTGACGACGGTAAAGGTCGAGACCGCGCCGGTATGCAGCGCGGCCCAGCCCACGAACAGGCTGGCGATGCCGCCGAAGCCGTTGAATATGGCCACCATTTCGGGCATCGCGGTCATCGCCACGAGGCGCGCCGCGAAGGCGCCGATGACGCCGCCGACTACCAGCCCCAGGGCAATCCAGCGGAAATCGACGATGGAGTGGTCCAGCAGGGTGACGACAATCGCAAGCAGCATGCCGCAGGCGGATACCAGGTTGCCGTTACGCGCAGTGGCCGGGGAACTCAGCATCTTCAGGCCGAATATGAACAGGACGGCCGAGGCCACGTACGACAGGTTGATCAGCAGTGTATTACTCATTGTTCGTCACCTTCCTTCTTCTTGAACATGGACAACATGCGGTTGGTGACCATGTAACCGCCGACCACGTTGATGGAGGCGAAGGTCACGCCCAGGGTGCCGAGAATGGTGGCCATCCCGGCGTTGCCGGCGCCGGCCGAGGTGAGGGCGCCGACCAGGGTGATGCCGGAGATGGCGTTGGCCCCGGACATCAGCGGTGTGTGCAGGGTGGCGGGTACTTTACTGATCAGCTCAAAGCCCAGGAATATGGCCAGGACCAGTATGAATGTCAGGTATACGGCTTCCATTGGTAACTCCTTAACGTTGCAGGTTCTTGATGGTTTCGTTGACGATGGCGCCGCCGTGGGTAATCAGGCAGCCCCGTATGATGTCGTTCTCGCGGTCGAGTACAAAGGTCTTGTTTTCCTTGTCCCAGTATTCGTTCACCATGTTCAGGAGGTTGGACGAATACATCTGGCTGGCGTCCCGGGATACGAAATTGGCCCAGTTGCCCTGGCCGATGATGGTGACGCCGTTGACGTTCACCGCCTGGCCGGCGACCGATCCCTCCACGTTGCCGCCGGTCTCCGCGGCCATGTCGACGATCACGCTGCCGGGTTGCATGGCTTCCACCATGTCGGCGGTGACCAGCACCGGCGCCTTGCGGCCGAACACCTGGGCGGTGGTGATGACGATATCGGATTCGGCGATGGCCGCCTTCTGGCCCTGGCGTTGCTTCTCGACCTGCTCCGGGGTCAGTTCCCGCGCATAGCCGTCCTTGGTCTCGCCCGTCTCGCCCAGGTCTATTTCCAGGAACTTTGCGCCTACGGAGCGCACCTGTTCGGCGACCACGGGGCGGGTGTCGAAGGCCGTCACCCTGGCGCCGAGCCGTTTGGCCGTGGCGATGGCCTGCAATCCGGCCACCCCGGCGCCGATGACGAATACCTTGGCCGGCTTGATGGTGCCGGCCGGCGTCATCATCATGGGCAGCAGGCGGTCCAGGCTGTTGGCGGCCATCATCACCGCGACGTAGCCGGCCAGGTTGGCCTGGGAACTGAGGGCGTCCATCTTCTGGGACAGGGTGGTGCGCGGGATCATCTCCATGCTGACGGCGCTGACGCCGTGCTGCGCCAGTGAATCCACCAGTTCGCCTTCATTGAAAGGATCCAGGTAGCTGATGTGGATACAGCCCTGTTTCAGTTTGCCGACTTCGTCCGCTTCCGGTTTGCGGATGCGCAGGATGATGTCGGATTGCGCCAGTATTTCATCCCGGCTGGAACCGATCGCGGCGCCGGCGTCGGCATACTCGCCATCGGCAAAGCCGGAACCTTGTCCGAGCCCGGACTCAACCGTTACTCCGGCGCCGAGCTTGACCAGTTTTTTCACCGTATCCGGGATGACGGCTACGCGATTCTCACCCGGATGAGTCTCCTCAAGAACACCAATTTGCATAAAAAAGCCCCTCTGGCAGGTTTGTTAACGTCAGGTATTTTAAACGCCGGGTCTCTACCCCTCAGCATCCGGTATCCGGCGCTTTTACGTGGTGTGTGCTGGCAGTCTACAGCCGCCATTGCTAAAACGGCGCACATACTAACACAAAGGAGGATAAATATAAAACCGTCGGTTTTCGAACAAAGTTCGAGCACTCGCCTGGGGACGGAATTTAATTCCGTCCCCGTTTACCTGATCCGGTAAATGGACTTGATTAACCCGCCCCTGCAAAAGCCGGAAGCAGAGGCGGAAACCCAGTCAGACACCGGGATGCGCTATACTTGTTTCCATATCGAACCTGCAATGCAGGCAACTCCAGAAATGTGGGAATTTCAGGAAGGGTTCTACCGCTGACAAATGAAAGTCCTGGGCATCGATTTCACAAGCAGTCCCAACCGTCGCAAGCCGATTACCTGCCTTCACTGCACCTTCAGAAACTCCGTGCTGCGCGCCGGGAAGGTGGAGGAGTGGACTGTATTTTCAGAATTTGAACAGGCGCTGCAACGGCGCGGCCCCTGGATCGCCGGTATGGATTTTCCGTTCGGCCAGTCCCGCAGGTTCATTGAGAATGTCGGCTGGCCCCGGAACTGGCGCGACTATGTCATGTATGCCCGCTCGCTCGGGAAAAAGGAATTCCGCTACGCACTGGACTCCTACCGGCAATACCGGGCGAAGGGAGACAAGGAACACCGCCGGCAGACCGACGTTGCCGCCGGCGCAATCAGCCCGCAAAAGCTCTACGGCGTACCCGTCGGCCTGATGTTCTTTGAAGGCGCGCCGCGCCTGGTGGAAGCGGGGGTAACCATTCCTCACCTGCAACAGGGCGACCCCAGACGCATCGTCGTTGAAGCCTACCCCGGTGTCCTGGCCCGCCAGGTCATCTACCGCCGCAAATACAAGGATGACACGAAGAATAAACAGACCGCCGGGCAGCACAAAGCCAGGCTCGATATTCTTGCCGGGTTGCGCGGGGAATACCTGGGCGCCCGTTACGGTATAGAAATCAATGCGCCGGACTCGCTGTGCGAAGACCCCACCGGCGACAAAATCGACGCGCTGCTTTGTGCGATCCAGGCCGCCTGGGCATGGAAGAACCGCAAGAATAATTTCGGCGCGCCGCTTTCAGTCGACCCGCTGGAGGGGTGGATAGCTTATCCGACGGTTTTCTAACTGTTTTGCAGGCCCGAAATCGTAGCTTGCTGTCTGGTAGAATACCCGGATGAAACTCGGTCTTGTTATCGGCTATTCGAAGAGCGAACTGAAGCTGCCCATGGATGAGATCCTGGAGGCGGAACGGCTCGGTTTCGATTCGGTGTGGAGTGCGGAAGCCTACGGGTCCGATGCGCTGACGCCGGCCGCCTGGATACTGGCCCGGACCACCAGCATCAAGGCCGGCACCGCCATCATGCAGGTCCCCGCCCGTACCCCCACTTCCACCGCGATGAGCGCCATGACCTTGCAGGGCCTGTCCGGCGGGCGCTTCATCCTGGGTCTGGGCCCCTCCGGTCCCCAGGTGGTCGAGGGCTGGTACGGTACCAGCTATGCCAGACCGCTGACGCGCATGCGGGAATACATCGATATCGTCCGCCAGGTCATTGCCCGGGAGGCGCCGGTGCAGTACGACGGTTACCATTACCAGTTGCCCTACCGGGGTGATGACGGCACCGGCCTGGGCAAACCCCTGAAGAGCATCCTGCATGGCGACCCCGCCATGAAAATCTACACTGCCGCCATTACCGCCGGGGGCGTCAGGCTGGCTGCGGAACTTGCCGACGGATTTTTCCCGGTCTGGATGAACCCGGACCGGTATGACCTGTTCGCCCCGGCTATCCGGGCCGGGCTGGCCGCGGCAGGCAACGGGAAAACGGAAGAAGACTTCGATGTGGCGCCGTTTGTGCGCGTCTGTATGGGGGATGACCTGGAGGCATGCCGCATGCCGGTCAAGCAGGAACTGGCCCTGTACATCGGCGGTATGGGCGCAAGGGACAGGAACTTTTACAACGATTACGCCGGGCAACTGGGCTACGAAGACGATGCCAGGAAGATCCAGGATTTATTCCTCTCCGGCAGAAAACCGGAGGCGGTTGCCGCGGTACCCGATGCACTGGTGGACGACGTCGCCCTGGTGGGACCGCCCGACCGCATCAGACACCACCTGGCGCGCTGGAAGCAAGCCAGGGATAAAGGTCACGTCGGTTCCCTGCTGGCCTCCGGCGCTTCAATTGACGCATTACGCCTGCTTGCGGAGGAACTGGGTTAAGGCGTTCGACCATTACCTGGAACTGCAACTTCAGGAATCAACGCCCGGTCTTGCTTCTCAGCGAAAGGATTGCTCCGGGAGTATCAGGCTGGAACTGAATAACAGAACCGGCCGGTGTGACAGGACACACCGGCCGGATGGACAGAGAGGGTTCAGCGCTCCTGGCCGGCAAACATGGCCAGGATGTGGAGCAGGCTGGTGAACAGGTTATAGATGGCGACGTACAGGGTAATCGTCGCCATGATGTAGTTGGTTTCGCCCCCGTGGATCATCTCGCTGGTCTGGTACAGAATCAGGCCCGACATCAACAGGATGAAGACGGCTGATATGGCCAGCGACAGGGCCGGCATATTGAACAGAACCGCACAGATCCCCAGCAGGAAAGCAACCAGTATCCCGACAAACACGAACCCACCCAGGAAACTGAAGTCCTTGCGCGTGGTCAGCGCATAGCCGGACAGCCCGAGAAAGATGACGCCGGTACCGCCCAGGGCCAGCATTACCAGTTGCCCGCCATTGGAGAAGAATTGCACGTAAGCGTTGATGAATGGCCCCAGGGTCAGGCCCATGAAACCGGTCAGGCCGAATATCGCGGCCAGACCCCAGACGCTGTTTCTCAAGGCGGAAGTCAGGTACAACAGCCCGAAATAGCCCCCAAGGGTAATCAGCAGGCCCATGTTCGGGAGATTCAAAGCAATGGATACCCCCGCCATCAACGCGCTGAACAGCAAGGTCATGGACAGCAGGATATAGGTATTGCGTATCAGCTTGTTCGTGGCCAGCACCGACTGGGCCGGACGCGCTACTGCATAGTTTTGAGCCATGTTAAACCTCCAATCATTACGTCAAGATCGATAGTGTGGGTTGGAACAACGAATTTCAAGTATGTTCATACGGCAAAGTACAATCTCTAATTTCAATATTAACGCAGTTTTTTGAAATTTCAATGACAAGATCAGGTTAGAATACGCATATCAGCGGAGCTGGCCCCGGTGCGTGGCGGCAGGTAGTATGTCGAAAGGATCAGAAATTCAAATCGGAGAGGTGGCAGAGCGGTTGAATGCACCGGTCTTGAAAACCGGCAAGGGTTGATAGCCCTTCGTGGGTTCGAATCCCACCCTCTCCGCCACTTTACATTTATAAGTTATTGATATAAAAATATAAAATGGAATTACTATAAAATAGGTGTCACTTATTTTCAATATCCACAAGAATTTCGCACATACATGAGAAGGCCATTGTCCTGATGGGCGTGCAGAGAAGAGCTCAGGCAACCGGCTGGATAAGCGATTCCCCCTAGTTGCGGGGATTGTTCACCCGGCTGCAGGCACTCGCAAATTGATGATGGACTGAATTTCGGGAATTCCGTCTGTCTTCTTGCCGCATCAACCGAGGCCTTCCAACCATTTTCCGAGGGGCAAAGTTTTAATCCCGTCTTTTTCCCGGGAGCGGCCGAGTTGTAATACAAGTTGTATGGATTCTTTCGGCTTCAGCCTGTCTGTGTAATACCTGAGGCTGTTGCTGATAGCGTCATCCGATTTTTTTACCTCAATGAGGCTGTACACCCGCCGGTTGAGTGTAACGACAAAATCCACTTCCCGTTTTTCCTTATCCCGTAAATAAAATAGATCCCAGTTCTCCCCGGTGGAGTCTTTTCTGAACTGGATGTGCTTCAGCAGGCAACAGGCAACCAGGTTTTCCAGTTGTGCACCCTGTGTATCATCATAAGCTGCGGCGCAATCGAAAAAAAACACCCGTTTTTCCTTGCGAATACTGCGGGAAATACGGCTTGAATAAGGAGGCAGGAGGAAAACGATATAAAGTTTCTCCAACAGGGTAATCCAAGTTCTGACGGTTGGAGGAGAAATCCCGAGATCCCGGGCAAGGCTGTCGTATTTCACCGGTTTTCCCACGCATTCGCGCAGCAATTCCACCAGGTCGGCAGCGCCGCGCCAGGAACTGATCCGGGACAAGTCGCGGCTATCTTCTTTCACGACCAACTCCAACCGATCATTAAGCAATCGCTGAGCTTCATTCGGATTTAGAAAGGCTTCTGGAAACCCCCCTGTTTGCAGTAACCGTTGAACACGGTCTGCGAGAGCGACTTCAGGCAGAAAGCGTTTGGATTCGGCGACGTCAACCGGGTGCAGCCGGTAAAAATAATGCCTGCCGGTCAAAGCGTCACCGGTTTTACGGAAGGCGTCAAGGCGGGCACTGCCGGTGACGAGTATGGGTGGCTTGTTTCCAAATTCGTCTGCCACCCCTTTCAGCAGGTTTTTCCACTTGGGGGCCTTAAGCAATTCATCCAATACCACCAGGGAGGCATCCTTTGGCCATGCGATGTCCCGGATAATCTTACGGTCTTTAACGATGTCCCAGTTAAGGTATTCACCGTCTTTATCCAGTAATGACCTGGCCAGGGTCGTCTTGCCGCACTGACGCGGGCCGGCCATGATGACCATTTTCTTTTTCAGGTCTTTTTGCAGCTTGGGCAGCAGGTAACGCATTCGACCATTATAAATAAAGTTTTATTTTGGTCAAGACCATTCTAAAATTACATTTATTTTAGTCGTAAACCGCAATTGGTGCGAAATTTGTAACCCAAGGCCAGATCTGTATAAATCAGAGGGTTATGCGATGAACTTCAAGCCGAAAAGCTGAACAGGTTTTTCGTAATGAACTTGGCTAATCGCCTCCCAGACTCTTGACCCGGTCCTGCCAACGCGAGCGGCGCACCCGATCAGCAAAGATACGGTCTGCCGTGACGAGTCGTATCTTCCTGTTCTCGGCAAGCGCAAGATACTGGCAATCGTAAACCGGGTGCTCCAAGTCGCAGGCCATCTCAAAAGCCAGATCGTATAATTGGGTTGATGGAGTCAGCAATTCAAACCACTGCGGCAGGGCTGTAAGAAAGGCCTGCGCATGCGCCCGCGAAACCGTCTTGCTCACTACCCTTTGCCAAACGGCATTGGCGCATTCCGTGAGAATTATGTCCGGGGCGGAAAAAGCCGCTTCCGACTTAGCCAGTACCCGCGCCTCGGGTGACAAGTCCTCATTGAAAAACCATTTGCAAGCGACGCTTGCATCTACGACCAAGTGCTTCATCGGTTAGCGCGCGCCTGGCGAAGCAGTAACACGCTATCCTCCAGCGGGCCGGCGGTCATAGCCCTGATACGGTCGGCTTCGGCAATCAATTCCCCTCGCCCTGGACGCGCAGCACGCGTGAGAATTACTCTCAACTCCTGTTCCAGGGAATGACCATTCCGCCTTGCCTTCAGCTTAAGTTCCGCAACAACCTTGGAATCCAGCTTGCGTACTACCACCTGTGAGAAGGACTGCCCCGTAAATTGTCCACCGGAGGATGAAGAGTGGTAATCATTTCGCGTAAAATGAACCTGTTCTCTCGTAAGACGGGGTTGCCTGACCTTCCATCCTGCCTGCATCCAACTACTTGCCTGCGTATGGGTTTTGTCGTTTCCCCACCATTGTTCACGTCGCCTGGCGCTGGCAGGAAGTGGCGCTCCGATGATCTCTTCGATCTGGGAAAACGTCAGCACGCAGGAATTGCCCTGCTGGGCCCTCAGGTATTCTTTCAACGGACTGTATTTGCTCATAGTACACCTTAAAATGGGATATATTGATAATATGATGCTATCATAACGTCCCACTCTTAGCTGTCAAGTAGTATGGCAGGCGCATAATGATACGGGGAGTATCAACCAAAATTCTGATCGGATGAGGCAAATTTAATTGTAGCCTGGAAATTTGTACCCCCTGGCTCTCTCCGTTTTGTCGACGTTCAAAATTTACCGTCAAAATTACGCATGGTGTTAAAGAAATCGCGGCACGGCTTTGTCCAAGCCGGCCACCGGGATGGTTCGGCGGATTCCATCGGTTTATGATTGCGACCCAGCCTCGCGAGAAATAAAACAACTCCCAGGACAATAAGCGCTACTATCGTAAAGCGCGGGAAACAGATAAACAGGACTCCCCAAACGACGACTTGCCATAATTCGATGTTGTTGAGCCCTTGCAACGTAGCGTTCCCGATCCTGTATTGGTGGTAAGGGGATTATAGCAATGAAACTGAATTACCACCCGGAAACGGCTTCACTTTATATCGATTTGTCAGGACGTCCCGGTTCGGAAAGTAAAGAAATTTCAGAAGGGATAGTCCTGGACTATAATGGAGTACTATTCAATGATTTGTTTCGGTCATGCCCTGCGTCAGTCAGGCTGCGGCCACAGGGTCCGAATCGATAAAGAATATAAAGTGCGTGTCGGCCAGATCGCCCTGATTGACGTCTTCCAGTGTGATCTCGCCGCCGCCGTGTGCGAGCAAGTCAATGACGAGGTCGTCTCCCTGCTGTCTCAGGTTCAGATCGTCCATGGAGTCAATGCCGGCCAATGAGCTGAGGTCGATGCTATCCTCGTCTATCTGAAAATCCGTGACGATGTCGTGGCCGCTGTCGTACGCAAACACAAAGACGTCAGCGCCCGGGCCGCCTGACAACTCATCATTGCCGTAGCCGCCGTCAAGCAGGTCATCGCCGGCGCCGCCGTATAAGGTATCATCGCCCTCAGGAACCAGGAAAGAAGCCAGTGCGATTTCGCCTGAATCTTCAGCCAGGCTCTGCCCATCCAGATCCGCCGCGACCGGCTTGTCACCGACTGCTTCTTCAGATAACAGGTGCGTCAGGAAGTTATCGTCACCAATCAGAATGTCATTGCCGTCTCCACCTTCCAGTGCGTCTCTGCCGGCGCCGCCTTCAAGCCAGTCCGACCCCGACCCGCCGGCCAGCCAGTCATTGCCGGCGCCGCCGTGGAGGTAGTCATCGCCAGGCCCGCCGGCCAACTCGTCACGACCCTCGCCGCCGTCGAGCCAATCGGCGCCCGTCCCACCGCTCAGTGTGTCATTACCGATCCCGCCGGTGAGAATGTCATTACCGGGGCCACCCTCCAGCGTGTCATCGCCGCCGGTCAACTCGTCGATTATCAGCATCAGCAACAGGTTGTCGAGCGCGCTCTCACCTTCGGGGCTATCGCTCATGGCAAGCGCTGAGTCCAGGCTCATGTCATCATCCAACACGAACAGCAACGGCGCGCCGAATCCCGCGGTGGACGACGAGTCGCCGACTAGCAAATCGTCGTCATCCCCGCCGAACAGTTCGTCGTTCCCGGCGCCGCCTTCCAGCCAATCATTGCCGGGACCACCGCGCAGGACGTCGTTGCCGGCGTGCAAGCGGTCGTCGAGATACGCCAGCACGTCCGCACGGGTCAAGTCGAGCAGCGGCAACGGCGGCGGGGTATCATTAACCAGGTCGTCAGCATCCTCAACCGACATCCCGTCGGGAAACAGCCGAAAAAAGATCCGCTGCAACGGGTTGATATCATCTCCCAGCAGCAGGTCGTCGTCATCACCGCCTTCCAGCGTATCATCGCCGCGGTTGCCGATCAGGAAGTCCTGCCCGCCAAGACCATGGAGGCTGTCATTGCCGGCGCCGCCGCGCAAAGTGTCGTCACCGGCGCCGCCTCGCAGGTCGTCATTACCGTCGCTGCCGCCGACATCGACACCCTCGTCGATACCTCTGCCCGTGTCCCCGGCTTCCGGGTCAACCAGCGTCAGGGTGTATGCGCCGGCGTGGTCCTGAGCGGGGTTGCCGAGATAGAGGCCGGCGCTGAGATAGTAAACGCCGCTGTTATCAGGAGTGAAACTGAGTCTTGAGTCGAGTTGTCCCGTAGCAAAGTCGGAGTCGTCATTGACGGCAACTTGTTCTCCCGCCGGATTGAAAACTCTTAAGATAGTGTCGGCGCCGCTGTTGTTCCCGGCGCCGGCCAGGTGAATCTCGTAGGTTTTTCCTGCCACCAGTTCAACCCTGACCCAGTCGTTGTCGGGCTTGCCATCGAATACGCCGTTGAAGGTATCGCCGACAGCCAGGCTGTACGTCGTCTGCGCGCTTGCCGCTGCATCTGCGGACGGGTTCTCTCTTACAGTAGCCATTTTTTAAAAAATATTGTCATGAACATTCTGACTTATTACATTATTAAAGAGTTCCCCTAAATGGTCCCTAATTGGTGTCGGACCACCCTAACTATCTGTTTCCATTCAGTTTATATACCGCTTACACCAGCTATGAAGCGATATGCGCAAATTTCTCCCGTAAAGAGTCGACCACGTGCTTTGGCGCTTTTGCAGGGGAACCGGCGTTAAACGGTGGTTCCGGGTCGTACTCGATGATCAGTTGGATTTCCTGCGCAATTTCATCCCCGTATTCAGCGGCTGCCAGGAACAGCGCCATATCAATTCCGGAAGACACGCCGGCCGCGGTAATCACCTTGCCCTGGCGCACTACCCGTTGCAGGGTCGGGGTTGCGCCGAAATTTTCAAGCGCCTCGTGAGTCAACCAGTGGGTAGTCGCCGTCAGCCCGTCAAGGATACCGGCCGCCCCGAGGATCAGTGCGCCGGTACACACGGAGGTGGACCACTTTGAGGTCACATGCACCTGCCGTACCCATGCAATCGTTTCCTCGTCGCCCGCCACGTGCGACGGGTCCGGACAACCCGGTAACAGGAAGATATCCGGCGCAGGCATATCGCTCAACGCCATATCGGCATGAAGCCCCGGGACACCGGTATGTGTGGTGATGATGCCCGGTTTCTTTGCGACGAAATGCACATCGGCATCCGGCATACATGCCAGTACTTCATAAGGGCCGATGGCATCGAGTGCGGTGACACCATCGTAGAGTAGAATGGCGATGTTCATAGGATATCTTCCCCTATCCCGGAACTTAAAGGTCGTCCAGAAGATTAACCAGGCGTAGACCGCGAAAAGCTGAGAAGCCGCGGTCCAGGGTGACCCATTCACAGCCGTGCTCAAGCGCCAGGGCCGCGTGGTAGGCATCAGGGATTCTGTTGCCGCGCAGGTGCATTACGGACAACATACCCCGAAATATGCGCCAGTGGCCGTTGCCCGGACGTAACGTAATACTCGCCGGCTGGGCAAGCAACGCGTCTACAAACGCATTTGCCGCCTCGGTGGGGGTCGGGGGATTGAATATCCTGGGGTGTGTCAATATACGCAATACACCACTCAAGACGAGTTCGGAGATACCCACCTGATCACGCCCGGATACAGCCTCACTCAACCATGTCCGGCATCGATCATGATAGTCAGCATCCTGCCGGAATGCGTTTACCAGAACATTAACGTCAGGGCTCTGCACGCATAAGATCCTCAAGCGCCGCATTGTCCGTCAGGTCAACGCCGGGTTGAACACCCTGTCCCCGAAATACGGGAAGCGGCGGCGCGTCGGCAACCACCGGACCATCCAAAGACGCCAAAAATTCGCGCAGAGCCTGTTCAACTGCCATCTTCAACGTCTTGCGTTCACTGACTGCATACGCTTTAGTCGCTTTCAGCAGTTCATCGTTGATGTCTATAGTTGTGCGCATACATAAAAGCATATCAAATATTATGGGTTTATGCAACAATGTCTGGGATACCTGCGCCAGCTTCGGAATATGCCCCAGACACTTGTGATACTTGTGATTGACTAGTAATGCAATCTGCATTACACTGTGGGCAGATGCATTACATTGCAAGCAGAACGGAGGCCTGACATGCTGGACCTGAATGTTACCGGCTTGAACAGCGAGAAGCAGACACGCACCACACAAGTCCGGCATGGCGATAGCCTGGCCGCGCTGATCGAGCGCGCCACGGCGGCGCTGGGTGTCGAAAAATCCGTATTCCTGCGCAACGCTATCGCAAAGGAAGCGCGACGGGTCATTGAGACCAGCTCGCGCCACGTGCTGACGGCAGGGGATGCCAAACTGTTCGCGGCGGCACTCGACAAGCCGCCGGCGCCGACGCCACGCGCCCTCAAAGCCGCCGCTTCCTACCGGCGCCGCGTGGCAGATGCTGACTGAAGACACACCCCTCAATATCGAAAGCTGGAACCCGGGTCGGCATGATCACTCCGGGTTTGACTGTGGCGTCGGACGGTTGAACAATTTTCTGAAGCTGTCCGCGCGCAAGCAGCAGAAAGACGACATGGCCCGGGTCTATGTCGCCGTGCAGCCCGGGCAAACGAAAATCCTTGGCTATCATACGATCAATGTCGGTACGATGAATGTAGCTGAACTGGCCAAACCGCCGAGAGGCACACCAGGCCACGGAGAGATCCCGGTCCTGTTCCTGGGTCAGGTTGCTGTTGACCAAAAAGCGCAGGGGCTTGGAGTTGGCAGTCTGCTCATGCACCACGTCTTCGAGAAGGCTTGTGTCGTTGCCGATGAAGCCGGCTGCCATGCCATGTTGCTGGACGTGATGTCGGATGGCGCTGCGGAAGCCCTCACACGGCGCCAGGGCTGGTATCGAGAATTCGGGTTTCAAAGCTTCGCCAGCAATGAAGCCCGCATGTTCATAACGCTGAAACAGGTCCGCCGGATCGTCGAAACCTGAAGATAGTCAGGGTGGTCCGACCCCATTTGAACTGTCTTGCATTTCCTGTTACTTGGCCGCGCAGCCGCCGTCGATTACCAGTAACAGGCCGTGGGCAAAATCCGATGCGGAGGACGCCAGGTATATGGCTGTTCCTTTCATCTCATCCGCTTCGGCTATACGGCCTGCCGGAGTGAAGTCGGTGATCGCCTTGACGAATTCAGGATCATCGTACGGACCGAGGCGCGTGCGGAAGAAGCCCGGGCAGATTGCGTTGACGTTGATGCCGAGCGGGGCATACTGCAGGGCCATTTCACGGGTCAGGTTGACGACGGCGCCCTTGCTTGCCGCGTAAGCGGGTAACGGAAAGACGCTGGAGGTGCCGGCAAGTCCCCACATGGAAGCCATGTTGATGATTTTCCCGGAGCCCTGCTGCACCATGATCTTCAGAACGGCGCGGGAACACAGAAATATGCCGCGCAGGTTGATGTCCAATACCTTGTCCCAGTTCCCGGTGGAATACTCATGTAACAAACCGGGCTCAGGGTCGCCTATTCCGGCGTTATTGAAGAGGATGTCAATCGCGCCAAATTTGGAAACGGCAGCCTGGACCATTTGTTCAACCTGCTCTTCGCTGGTAACGTCACAACGGCGCGCAAGAACCTTGCCGCCCATTTTTTTCAACCGGGATGCCGTTTCGTCCAGCGTACCGGTATCTATGTCGCTGACCACGACGGCTGCGCCGGCCTCGACCATGGCTTCGGCGATGACCGCGCCGAGACCGCTGCCGGCGCCGGTGATTACTGCGGTCCGGCCGGCAAGACTGAACATGTCAGGATAGGCAGTCATTGTTATCTCCCGTTCTTTTATCGAAACAAATGGGGTCGGGCCACCCGAACTATCTGTTACCATTCAGTTTATATACTGCTTACACCTGTTATTTTCCCTTAAAGTCCTGTTTTGAGGCAAGAAAAGCGCAATCCAAGCGTAATGCGACGCCTCATTATAAAATATTTTACCTTTATTATCAGTAGGTTCCGTGATAGTCGTCTGGTCCGACCCCGTTCTGCTGCGACGGGCATCACAAGTCGGTATGGCGGTGGATTTCAGATTCTGCCGACGCTTTTCCGGGGGGGACATGTTTCGCATCCTGCTGTGTCTATGCACCAGACCCGTACTTTAAGGATTGAGACTGACACCCCTATACTGTTGTATGCCGATGGCGAGCCGATGTGTGAGACTCCCGCGACAATCGAGATCATCAAAGAGGGGCTCTCTGTAATGGCACCCTAAGCAACAAATCAGCATTGGACGGTCGATATTTGAGAGTGATTAAACTTGAGGATAAACTAACCATACACAATGCTTTCTTAGCAATCATGCATGAAGACTCCCAAAGGACATAAAAATGCGAACAGGCGGTAACAGGCTGGACGTAGAAGGCATAACGGGCGCGTGGGCTATCATTCCCACACCCGCTATCACGGGCGGTGATGATTGGCGCACCGAGGACTCGGTCGATTACGACGAGGTTTCCAGGGCCGTAGCCGGCCTGATCGACGCCGGCATCGACGGCGTCATGTGCCAGGGTACGTTCGGGGAGGGGGCGACGCTTACCTGGGAAGAAAAAAGCAGGATGACCGAGGTCATGGTGGAAACGGCTGCGGGGCGGGCGCCCATCTTCGCCGGCGTTACCACGCTCAATACGCGTGAGACTGTCAGGCAACTCAGGCACGTGCGGGACATAGGCGCCGACGGCATCATGCTGGGTCTGCCCATGTGGCAGGAAATCGATGTGCCCGGCGCGGTCCAGTTCTACCGGGATGTTGCCGAAGCAGTCCCGGAACTGGCTATCTGTATCTACGCGAATCCGGAGGCATTCAAATTCTCTTTCCCCGCACCGTTCTGGGCGCAAGTGGCAGAGATTCCGCAGGTTGTCAGCACAAAATACATCAATATTGCCCAGTTACAGCTCCACACCATGGTGTCGCGCAAACAATTACGTTTTCTGCCCCTGGAGTTCGACCACAGGGATGCCGCCAGAATGGACCCCGGGTTCCATACGGCCTTCTGGTCCCCCTGTGCCTGCACCGGGCCTGAACTGACCCTGCACTGGCGCGATATAATCAGGGAGGCGGCCCGGACCGGTGACTGGTCGCGGCCGGACGCCCTTTATCCGCGCATCATGTCGGTGTTGTCGAACCTGTTCCCGCCCGGGGGGTTTGCCGAGTTTTCACGCTATAACATTCAGCTGGAGAAAGCGCGCATCAACGCGGCAGGCTGGATGAACGCCGGCCCCTGCCGCCCGCCGTATACGACTGCGCCGGAGAGTTACCTGGCCGGGGCGCGCCTGGCGGGGACCGGTTGGGCGGAGCTTAACCGGGAACTCTTGAATGGAACCCTCTGAAATTTCGTGATCAGGGCTCAGCACACCTCGACGGCATGTAAACCTCCGGCGCGCTGGGGACAGATTTTAAATCTGTCCCCGATCACAGCAAGTACAAGCAGTGAGTGGTGATCTGGAATTTTATTTTGACTTCCTGAGCCCGTTCGCCTATCTCGCGCATGACCGTGTGTGCGGGTTGGCCAGGCGCTATGGCAGGCAACTGACCTACCTGCCGATCGATCTGCCGGCTGTGAAAATTGCCGCCGGCAACACCGGTCCGTCCAATCGCGAGATACCGGCCAAGTTGCGCTACCTGATGGCCGATGTTGATCGATGGGCGAAGCGGGTCAACCTGCCGGTCAGTTTCCCGGCATCACTGGATTCCCACAGGATGAACGCCGGTACCTTCTATGCGCTGGACCGGGGGCTCGGGGAACAATATGTCAGGGAAGGCTTTCACCTGGGTTGGGGATCGGGCGGTGATATGGGATCTGACGAGACATTGGCCCGGTTGGCCGAAATACTGGGCTGGCCGCCTGCGCAATTTATCGAATATGCCGGCGCGTCGAAGGCGTTGCCTGAATACGCGGCGTCCACCCGGCAAGCGGTGGAAAAAGGTGTTTTCGGTGTCCCTACCGTCATTGTCGACGATCAGATGTGGTGGGGTAATGATCGCCTGGATTTCGTCGAGGAATACCTGGCCGAAGCCGGCAGCGGAAATCAGCCTCCTTCAACCGTCGCTGTTGTCTGATCCGGGCTGGTTCGTTGCCGTACGCCGGCTCCATTCCATCCAGGAGCCATCATAGAGGTGCAATCTTTCTACGGGGAAACCCATCAGGTAGAGTGCGAACAACGGCGTGGCGGCGCGCACGCCGGAGTGGCAATAGAAAATATGATCCTGTTCGGGTTCAAGGCCCGCCCGCGTCAACAGCGCGCCGATTTCGGCGGCGGTCCGGAACTCCGCCGGGCGGCCGTCGGCTGTTCTGCGGAAATCCCGCCAGCCGATGTATTGAGCCCCGCCGATGCGCCCTGTGGGCAGGCCGCCGATGCCTGCCGTCCCGTCCCATTCCGCCGCGTCGCGGGCATCCCAGACATGAGTTGCCTCATCCGGGGTGCCCTGGTGGACGTCTGTCATATAGGCTGTCCAGCCGGTGCGAGCGGAGCCGGCGACAAAATTCCCGGTTTTCCTGGCCGGACGTCCGGGGCCGCGTTCAACGTAGAATCCTGCGTCCATCCAGGCATCCAGGCCCCCATCAAGCACCCGGACATCCGCTTTACCGTACAGGTGGAACAGCCACCAGAGACGCGCAGCGTCGTATCTCTCGTCATACACTACGACCGTGGAATCGTCGTCTATGCCCAACCTGCGGGCAAAATCCTGGAAGCGCTCACGGCTGACTGCCATACCGGCCTTGTCGGTGTAGGCCTTGCGCGGGGTATGGAGGGCGCCGGGAATGTGCTCGAGCAGCCAGGTGACGCGCTTGACCGCAGCCAGCACAATCGGTTCCCGGCCGGACCCGTCCAGCATCGATTTCACTTCGGCCGCGGTAACCAGGGCATACCCGCGCGGGAAGCCCTTGTATGGTTCGGCCCGCAAGGGGCCGCACAGGAGCAGGAGGACGAGTAGCGGCAGCATGGCGCAGCACAATCCAAATCCTCGTCCCCGCACCGGGAGACGGTTGTGAAATACCCCGGTTATTGTCGGTTGTATTGCCATTTCTGCTTTGCTGGTATGTTAAATCAGGATGTTGAAATCATTGTGTCAGCCGACACGTCAACTGTACAGGCGCATCATTCTGCGGGCAAGGGTTTCTTCTCCCGGAACAATGATTGAGCGTACCAATCCAGGGAACCCCGCGCAGTCCTGCAACCCCTCAGACCGCAGTCCCTATAGCAATGATGTATTATAGGGTCACCAGCCACAATTCGGCATGTAAGGGAATCACTGCTTCAATGGAAAGATCACATATATTGAGAAAATCAGCACTTTCCTGCCTGGCGCTGATCACGGTGTTACCGCTCCACGCAGACGACAAAGTGATCGAAGAAATGGTGGTGACCGCTACGAAACGGGAGACAACAACCCGGGAGGTACCGTTTTCTCTCAACGTGCAAACCGGAAATGATATACAACGGGCCGGCATCAGTAATATTGAGGAACTGTCCCGTAACATCGCCGGTTTGACCGTGCAAAACCTCGGGCCCGGTCAAAGCCAGGTGGCGATACGCGGTGTGTCTGCCGGGCAAATCGTCCGCGACCAGCCAGGGGTGAAAGAGCAAGTGGGTGTTTACCTGGACGAATCGGTGGTTTCGCTGTCCCTGTTTACCCCGGATTTCGATTTGTACGATCTCAATCGCGTGGAGACGCTGCGCGGACCGCAGGGCACGTTGTTCGGTTCCGGTTCCGTCGGCGGCACGATACGCTACATCACCAACCAGCCCAGCCTGGATGAGATGGAAGGTTCTCTGGAACTCAATCTGAATACCGTGACGGACGGGGAAACCGGTAGCCACGCCAAAGGCATGGCGAACCTGCCGTTAGGTGACGTCGCGGCGATACGCCTGGTGGGGTATACCAACCAGTACCCTGGCTTTATCGACGCCCGCACCGATAGCGGCACCGACGATGACGTGAACGATGGAACCAGTAACGGCCTACGCGCGGCGCTGAAATTTCAACCCGGTGACAGGTTCACCATCACGCCGCGTATCGTCTACCAGGAAATCGAAACCGACGGTTTCAACCGCCAGGAAAAATTCAACCTGTTCGCCAATCCCCATACCACCACTCGACCGGCTATCCGGCTGGGCGAAAGAGAGCAGTTCCTCCGTCTGGAAGAGCGTTTCAAAGACGAGACTCTGCTGGCTGATGTGACACTCGAAGTCGGTTTTCGCCTGTTTGACCTGACCTCCGTCACCAGCTATACGGAGCGGGAAATCTATGTCGGCCGGGACGCAAGCGCACTCACCGGCAGTGTATCTGTCGACCTGGGCTACCCCGAGACCGCAGTGTTAATTCCTTCGAATTTAATTGACACGACGGACATCGAACAGGTTACCCAGGAAATTCGGATCAACTCCAACACCAGCGGCCGTATCGACTGGTTGTTCGGCCTGTTCTACTCGGACACGGAACGCAGGTACGCACAGCGTTTGCCGACCCCGGGCTACGATGTTTTTACCGATGCCGTGTTTGGCGTCGGCACCTCCGCGGCCGTAGCCAACGGTTTCGCTGTCGACACCCCCTTCGGTTCCGACCTGCCCTATGACATTGAGCAAATCGCTTTTTTTGGGGAGGTCTCTGTCGCCGTGACTGAAGCACTGCGCCTGACTGTTGGCGGACGCTATTACGATTTTCAGGAGCAACGCACCATTACCACGGGCGGTTTGTTTGCCGCGGGGGATTCCGGCCGAGTCGACAAGACCGCTTCAAAGGGTTTCAAACCACGTATCCTGGCGAGTTTCGACATCTTCGAGGGCGTTACCTTGAATGCCCAGGCGGCCCAAGGTTTTCGTCTCGGCGGAGTGAACGATCCATTGAACACCGCGCTGTGCACTCCCGGTGACCTCGCTACGTTCGGCAATTTCCAGTCTTATGGCGACGAGACCATGTGGAACTACGAAGTCGGCGTCAAGGCGGATTTCGACATTGGCGTATCACTCCAGGTTGCAGCATTTTACGCGGATATCAAGGACCTGCAGGTGACCCTGGACGCGGGGTCGTGCTCTTCGCGTATTTCCTTCAACGTCGAAGATGCGCACTCAACCGGCCTGGAATTTGAATTCGCCGTGCGCCCTGTGGAACGCCTCAAGCTGGCCGTTGCCGGCAGCCTGGTTGAATCCGAGTTCGACAGCACGGTGTACGCGGAAAACGGTGATGTTCTCGGCGGGGTGGAAGACGGTAACCGGCTGGCTTCAGTACCGGATCTCCAGCTATCCGGCAATGCAACTTACACGGTTCCCACCGGGTGGTTCAACGGCGCAGACTTCTTCGTGCAAGCCACGGTACAACACGTTGGTGAGCGCATCACCCAACCCAGTGATCAAGTCGCCGGGGCCGGGGCTTTTGTCAGCGGTCTGAGTTTTGCCGGTGCCTCCGGCACGGAGGCCACCCATCTCGACCTGGAACTGGACTCTTATACCCTGGCCAACCTGAATGCCGGTTTTACCGGTGAAAACTGGGAAGCTGTGCTTTACGTTACCAACGTTACCGATGAAAACGTAAACCTGTCTTTCGACCGCGAGCGGGGCGGACGTGCACGTTTGGGTTTTCGCACCAATCAGCCACGCACGGCAGGGTTTACCTATCGAAAGTTTTATTAACACGAAAAGCGCAAGTTAAATATCTTTCTCAAAAACTGGCTGCTGCAACGAATGATCAGGTGGGACTTGCGTTGGAAGAAGAGAATTTGCCGCGCAGTATACATATGGCTTACGTTTTCCGTTCTGAAGCAACCCCGTAAGAGTTTTGAGTGGTCGGAACAAACAGGGATGAAACCAATCTAACTTGATAGTTCAAATCTGGGAAGAGAAACCAAAACGCGGGAGTTAGCGATGCAACAGAATTGGGCAAGGATACTACTGACGATCCTTAAACACGCAGCAGTGCTGTTCACACTCTTCATTGCTTTTCACTTCGCTTTATTTCTTGGTCTGCAAGTTCATCCCATACTCGGAAATCTCGGGATCATTACGGTAATGTTGCTGGCAGTGTTGTACGTCTATATCGGCTGGGTCAAGCCGATAAGACGCGCAATAACTGCATCAAAAGACCAGAACTAGACGCGCAACGTAAAAAAAACCTCAGTATCGGGTTCTACGGGTCCGAAACAACTCATCCGGGGATATCCGGCACCTCGATCGGACAGTCCGGTTGAGACTCGCGTCGCCGGCAAGCGCAGCCTCGCACGGGAACAGCAGCCCGGCGATAAAAAGAACGGGGCCCGGATGCAAACCAAGGCCAATTTTCATAAACTGTTCGCGCTGTGTAACAAGTGATGGGGTCAATAGCAATAAATGGATATATTAATTTTTGGCATGTTGTTTCTGACCGGAGTACTGGCCGGAGTCTTTAATGCCATTGCCGGGGGTGGCGCGTTTTTCACGTTCCCGGCATTTTTGGCTGCCGGGCTTCCGCCGATTGTGGCCAATGCTTCCAACTGCATCGCGGTCTGGCCTGCTAATGCATTGGCTGTCGTCGGCTATAGAAGTGAATTACGCAAACATACCCGCGGATTAGGCAAGTCAATATTGATAGCTCTTCTCGGGGGTGGGCTCGGCGCGTTCATGCTCATTTTTACCGGCAATGCGGCATTCGTAAAACTGATCCCGTTTCTCATACTGTTCGCAACCCTGCTGTTCACTTTGGGCAGACGCTTCAGCGGCTTGCTTGCCGCATATACCGATAACCAGTCATTTACCAGCCCCGGGTTGTTTACCAGGTTCCTGGTGTTTATTTTTGCGTTCTACGGCGGTTATTTCGGCGCCGGGCTGGGGGTTATGCTCATGGCAGGATTACACATGCTGGGCGTTCATGATATTCAGGCGAACAATGCGTTAAAAAACCTGCTGGCTTCAGCGTGCACGGGCGTTGCTTTGGTTATATTTACATTTTCAGGGATCGTTGCCTGGCCGTATGCCCTGGTTGCATTTACCGGCGCCGTCCTGGGAGGTTTGCTTGGCGCACGTATTGCCCAGTGGTTGCCTGCCGTGTACTTCCGCGGAGTTGTAATTGTCATCGGCATGTTTTTGAGTGCCTATTATTTCATCAAGTATTATGGCTGAGCCTGCGCCGACAACTCTGTTCACTGCCTGGCAGTCCCGTCAGACAGACCACCCGCCGTCGATGGGGATGACCGCGCCGGTGGTATAGGAAGATTCGTCCGAGGCCAGGTACAAAGCGAGGTTGGCGATCTCATCGGCTGAGCCAAGCCGTCCCATGGGCTGGCGGTTTTCGAAATCCCTGCGCGCCTGTACCGGATCGGCGAACGCGTTCAGGCGATCCTGCAACGACGGCGTGTCGACCGTCCCGGGACAGATCGCGTTGCAGCGGATGCCCTGCTTCACGTAGTCCAGGGCAACGGATTTGGTCATACCGATGACCGCCGCCTTGGTGGCGCCGTAGACAAAACGGTCCGGCGCCGCGGTCAGGGTACTGACGACGGAGGACATGTTGATGATGGCGCCGCCGCCCGCGGCCAGCATAGCGGGAAGAAACGCTTTTATCATGCGGTACATGGACTTGACGTTAAGCTCGAAAGAATAATCCCAGTCATCTTCCGCGCAATCCAGGATGGGGCCGTTGGCGACGTAGCCGGCGCAGTTGAACAGGATGTCGACGGCGCCCAGTTCGGCGGCAAGGTCCTCGATGGCAGCCTGGTCGGTGACGTCCAGCCGCCGTGTCCTGCACCCGGCCAGGTTCCGTAGCGCGGCCTCGTTGATATCGGTGGTGATAACCTCGGCGCCTTCCCTGGAAAAAAGCTCGGCGGTGGCTTTGCCGATTCCCTGACCGGCAGCCGTAATTAGCGCGGTTTTGTTTTTTAAACGGGGCATGGAACTGACCCTGTCAGGGATGAAAGACAAACCCGGAACCGTCCGCGAAACGCTCGTAACGGTAAGGCGAGATATCGAATTTCGGCGCTTCACCGGCAACCACGCCTTTTTCACACAGGACGGTACTGACGCCTCTCTCCGACAGGTTCAGCGCGGTGATGACACCGAGCAGGCCGCCACCGATGACCACGGCGTCCGCCTCGGGCGGCAGCTCCCGGTCGCTGTCCACGGCCTGCGCACGGGTAACGCCCGGCACGATGCCGCAACCACTGAATTCAATCATTGTATTGCTTCAACCTGGGATTCCAGCATCTGTTCATAATAACCCGTATTCCATATATTAGGCCGGCAGGATGTTGGCGTTCAACCTGAACAGGTTGCCGGGGTCATATTTGCGCTTGACCTCGCGCAGGCGCCGGTAATTGACACCGTAGGTTTCCCTGACCAGGCCTTCGCCGTCTTCGTTGTAACAGGTCATGTTGAGGTAGCCGCTGTTGCCGGACGAGAAGCGGGCCGCCATGTCCTCCCATACCCTGCGGGTCCAGGCGATGTTGGCGTCCGTATCCCCGGCATCCGTCCACGATGAGTTGAACTCCATGAGGTACGGCATGGCGCGGCTGCCGAACGCGGTTGCCCCGGCGTCGACCCGGGCGCTGGCGCCGCGCAGGTCGTGCAATACGAACGGCGTGCGTTTGGCGGGGCGTTCATTGAAGACCGTTATCAGGGCGTCGAACACCGCGTCCGTCATACGGTCCAGGTACAGCGATTTCCAGTAGTTCAGCAGTTCACCCTTCGGCAGGTACACGTCGAACATCTGCTGCACGGCCGTGAACGGCCGCGGCGCGCTGAGGTCGGCGAGCGGCGTCGCCAGTTCCCGCAACGGCTGTACGTAACGCTCGCCTTCAGCGGCCGGTCCGGCGTAGACGCCGGCCGGGATCACCACATCCTCGCCGCGCAGGTGCGGCGGGAAGGTGTCGTGGTCCGGGATCGTCCAGAAAAAGAATTCGGTCGTGAATTCGTCGGGCGCGGTCCGCATGAATTCCCGCCAGCCCTGCAGGATTTCGCGCGCCTGCGTCCCGGCGTATACCGGCGCGCAATGCATGACGACGGGTCCCAGCGGGTGCAGGCGGAATTCGAAGGTCGTGACGATGCCGAAATTGCCCCCGCCGCCGCGTACCGCCCAGAACAGGTCCGGGTGCTCCGCTGCGTTTGCGCGGCGCAGCTCGCCGTCGGCAGTGACGATGTCGACACCGATGATGTTATCGACTGTCATGCCGTACTTGCCGCGCACCCAGCCGAAGCCGCCGCCGAGCGCAAGTCCGGCAATGCCCGTTTCCGACACCACGCCGGCCGGCGCCACCAGGCCGAACTGCTGGGTTTCGTGGTCGATGTCGCCCAGGGTGGCGCCGCCGCTGACCCAGGCAACCCGCTGCCCGGCATCGACGCGGACGCCGCGCATCAGGGACAGGTCGATCATCAAACCGCCATCACAACTGGCATTGCCCGCCACCCCGTGACCGCCGCCGCGCACGGCCGCCGGCAGGTTGTTTTCCCGCGCCGTATTCACGCAATGGCGCACGTCGGCAACGCCGGTGCAGCGCACGATTGCCGCCGGGCGCTTGTCGATCATGCCGTTGTGCAGGCCCCGTGCTGAGTCGTAACCTGCGTCCCCCGGACATAACACCGCGCCGCGCACGTTGTCCTTTAGCGACTGGATGTTGGAATCGTGCATATAGTTGAGTTTTACGGGTGGTGGCTGCTGCAGGCTTACTCCAGGATACTCTTGCCTGGTTGTTCCCGGGTCACAAACCGGCTGTGTGTCTGGGTCATGTGCTGTTTCTCGCGGCTGCTTTCCAAATGAACACGGTTGTATTCACAGAAACTCACGCAGTTCCGCAACGAACTGCTCAAGTTGATCATGGTGCGGCCAGTGGCCGGCATTCCCGTACAGGGAAACCTCCGCATTACTGAAATAAGCCAGCCTGCCGTCTTCTGCCGGGTTGGATGCCCAGCTGTCCTTGCCGTAGATCAGGCGGGTAGGGCAGGTGATCGAACCCCAGAGCTGCCTGATGATCTCCGGTTCCAGGTCAACCGGCGGAAATACGCGCACGCAGTTATCGAATTTCCAGCTGTAGGTGCCGTCTTCGTTCTGGATGATGCCGTGATGGGTGAGGTGGCGGGCCTGCTCATCCGCCAGGTAGCTGTTTGCCGTCTTCATGCGCCGGTACGCTTCCTCCAGCGTTTCGTAGCGCTTCGGTTGCCTGCCCGCCAGTTGCCGCCTTTCTTCTATCCAGTTACGCAGGCGCTGCGGCATGGTCATGGATTCCAGTTGCGCGATGTGTTCCGGTCCCAGCGCCATGCCCTCGACAACGACGAGTTTGCGCACCGCATCCGGATACAGGCCCGTGTAGCGCAATGAGATCGACCCGCCCAGGGAATGTCCGACTATCGTGACCGGCTGCAATTCGAGCTGGTGTACCAGTTGCGCCAGGTCGTAGACGTAAGCAGACATGGAATAGGTGCCGTCCGGCGACCAGTCACTGTCGCCGTGACCCCTGAGGTCGGGCGCAAGCACGTGCCAGTCCCGGGCCAGGGCCCGCGCGGTCCAGTCCCAGCTTCTGCAGTGATCCCTGCTGCCGTGTACCAGCAACAGGGGCGGCGCGCCGGGATTGCCCCAATCGACATAGTGCAGGCGCAGGCGCTGGGAAATATAGATATGGGAAGTGGGCCCGGTAATCATGACCAGTTCGGGATGAGGGGCCGCTCGCAGCTGTTCATGACTTTAACCATGTTGAGAACCGACCTGTCAGCCCCGGGAACGGAACAGCGGACGCTGTTCTGGCCGCTAACCCTTGTCAGGCGCAGAAACGGCGATGCATTCAACTTCCACCCGGGCGTCAAGCGCCAGGCCGCTTGAGCCGAAAGCACTGCGCGCGGGATAGGGTCCGGTAAAATAGGTGATGTAGACCTCGTTGAATTTTTCCCATTCCGCAATATCCGCGAGCATCACGGTACACTTGACCAGGTCTTTCAGTTCATAGCCGTGTGCCTTGAGAGTTTGCCGGATGTTGTCCATCGTCTGGCGCGTCTCCGCCGCAATGCCGCCGGGTTTCAGCTCGAGTGTTCCGGGAATCACGCCTACCTGCCCGGACAGGTACAGGGTATCGCCGACTTTAACTGCTTCCGAGAACGGAAAACCGGGGGGAAGTATGGTATTTGAATTTAAAAATTCAGGCATTTCTTCAACTATTGCATCAAATGTTGCAAATAGCAAGATAAGGAAGGTCAGGGCTGATTTCATATCGACTCTCAACATGGTGCAATTTTTAAACTATACTGTCCCGCATGGGTAAATATAAACATTATTTACTGCCGCTGGTGTTATTTTCATTCACTTCCCAGGGTTTGGCAAACGCCTTTCAGGTCTGCACGGAAACAGTTCGCACCCCTGTTGAAAGTCAGCCTGGCGTTATTGAGACGGCGACCGACTGCCACCAGACCGAAGCCGGAACAAACAATAGTCCCGATGCCTGTAATGCCCAGCATTGCTGTCCCGGCGCCACGTTCTCTGCCGTGTACTCTTCCGGTCAATCACCGGTGAACATGGGCAAGGCGCGTGCCGGCAATCCTGAGCAGGTCTATATTTATTCCACCCTGAACGATATCTATCATCCCCCCAAACTATCTCTGTAACCCGTATCTCCCGACCGGGAATACGGGCTGATCTTTGTTGAACTCACAGCTGTTGCAGGGTAACCGGGTTGATCCCGGGAACCTGTTGAAGCAACGGTAAGCCAAATGATTAACCTGGTCATGATAGATGCGCAAGTCTGTCTTATACGTGTTATGCCTGATTGTCCTGTCCGTGCCGGACCGGGCCGCGGCCGTTACGGTCAGTTATGAATTTGATATTGATTACCGCGCAATAAACATTACGGGGGAAGCGGTAACCGCGCTGGTCATCGACGGCAACATTCCCGGACCGACTATCGAGGCGGACCTGAACGACACGCTCAGGATCACGTTCAACAACCGCATGGACGTGGATACCTCGATCCACTGGCACGGCGTGCTGCTGCCGAATGACCAGGACGGCGTGCCTTACCTGACCACACCGCCCATCGCCGCCGGGAGTTCGCTGACGTTTGAGTATCCGGTCACCCATAGCGGCACCTACTGGTACCATGCCCATACGGGTTTGCAGGAGCAGCGGGGACTCTACGGCGCGCTGGTGTTCCGCGACCCGGATGAGACCTACCGCTATGACAAGGACCTGGTCCTGGTATTGTCGGACTGGACCGATGAACACCCGCATACGGTGCTGAGAAACCTCAAGCGCGAGGATGACTACTATGCGCTGAAAAAGGACACCGTCCAGTCCTGGCAGGGCGTCCTGAAAAACGGGAAACAGGCGATCAGGAACAGGATCGACGGCGCGCTCATACGCATGGGACCCATGGACCTGTCCGATGTGGGCTATGATGCGTTCCTGATTAACGGCAAGCAAAGTCTGCATGATACGGAAATTAAACAGGGAGAAACGATCAGGCTCAGGGTCATCAATGCCTCGGCCTCGAGTTATTTCCATGTCGAGTTCAGCGGCGGCGACATGCTCCTGATCGAAGCGGATGGCGTCCCCGTTGTCGAGAGAACCGTGGAGCGGTTGCGCCTGGCTACAGCGGAAACATACGATGTGCTGGTGCATATCCGCGACAGTAAACGCTACGAACTGCGGGCCACGGCGGAAGATGTATCGGGGCATGCTTCCTTTTATCTTGGCGCCGGTGAGGCGGTTCCGGTGCTGCCCGCGATCAAGCCCAATTTGTACCTGGTCGGCCATGGCAGCCACGGCCGCAGACGCGGCAGGATGGTGCACGACGACCGGCATGGCCACATGCATCATACGAGTGAGTATGCCGCCTTGAAGGCGAAAAAGAGGACTGCTTTTGATGCCTCCCGGAAAACCAGGGAAATCGACCTGAGATTGACCGGAAGCATGGAAAGGTACACCTGGTCGTTCGATAACAGGACCCTGACCGAGGTCGACAAGATCAGGATCAACCGGGGTGAGATCGTCCGTTTCAACCTGATCAACGAAACGATGATGCATCACCCCATCCACCTGCACGGCCATTTCTTCCGGGTGCTGAACGGTCAGGGAGAATATGCGCCGCTGAAACACACGGTGAACGTGCCGCCACTGGATACGGTCACGATAGAATTTGCCGCCAGCGAGGAGAAAGACTGGTTCTTCCATTGCCATAATCTCTACCACATGAAGAGCGGCATGGCACGGGTGGTGAGTTACACGCCCGCGGGGGAAGATGATTATTTCAACTCGAAATTCTACCGGTACCACGTAGAAAACGACGATCCCTGGTATCGCTTTGCGGACACGGCATTCCTGTCGCAGATGCTGGCCGGACGGCTGTGGGCCTACAACAGGTATAACGGCTTTGAGGTGGAATATGATTATGACTACGGGGACGAATAC
The DNA here is from genome assembly GCA_965243115.1 of Gammaproteobacteria bacterium. Lineage (GTDB taxonomy): Bacteria > Pseudomonadota > Gammaproteobacteria > Eutrophobiales > Eutrophobiaceae > JAAXHV01. The sequence continues at coordinate 1,756,194 of CBDEUD010000003.1, forward strand.
GATGTCGACGTTACCTACCACAGGCAGCTGACCCGGTTCCTGGCCCTGTATGCCGGCGCAGGCTTTGAACGCGAGGACAGCGCGCAGAACAAGGGGATAGCCGGTGTGAGCTACGTGTTGCCGTTGTTGATCGACTCGGAGTTGCGCATCGATACCGGCGGCCACTTGCGCCTGGAACTGGAAAGCCATCTGCAGTTGACGCAGCGCACGCGCTTTCACTGGAACTGGAATACCGATGATGAATATCGAGCACAGTTCAGCTATGAAATCAACAAGAAGACCGTTGTAACGGGCGGGTATGATTCTGATTTCAAGCTGGGGGCGGGATTTGAATACAGGTATTGAGCCGGTACTGCGCGCCCGGCACATGGAAACAGCTTACCGGCTGGTTAAACCGGTTCTATCACGAGATGTAATGATGCGCGCTTATCAGGTATCCATGTAGGTCCGGAGAAAACGTTTGATGCCTGCGATATAGGCTTCTTTACTCAATAAAAACCCGTTGTTGTGATCCCCGGCAATAGGGAGGAACATCTTCGGTTCCGGCGCGTACTCAAACAAACGTTGTCCCAACCTGACCGGCACTACGTCATCCTGCTGGCTATGGATAACCAGGACCGGGCACGTGAACGAGGAAATATATTCATCCACCGGGTAATGTATCCGTGCGATCCAGGAAACAGGCAGGTAGGGATAATAGTGTTTTCCCAGGTCCTTGATGGACGTGAACGTGGATTCCAGTATCACCGCTGCGGGCGCGACCTTTGCCGTCAACCAGGCGGCCACCGCGCCGCCCAGGGAGCGGCCGAACACGATGATCTCATGCGGGCGTAACCGGCGTTCATCAACCAGGTAATTCCAGGCAGCCATTGCATCCCGGTAGGTGCCGTGTTCGGACGGCCGCCCGCCGCTCCTGCCGTAGCCGCGGTAATCGATGATGAAAACCGCCAAACCGATGTCGTGGAATATGGAAATTGATTCAAGACGGTGGGACAGGTTTCCGGCGTTGCCGTGAAAAAACAGCAGGGTTGCTTTTGCATCCGGGTGAGGAACATACCAGCCGTGGATCCTGATGTTGTCGTCCGTGAGCAGGTAAACATCCTCATAATGCAATCCGGCAGTTTCAGGCGTGTCGCCGATCCTCTTGCCGGGAAAAAAGACCATTTTTTCCTGGAACACAAAGAGCAGGACCATCAAACCAAGAAAAAGCGCAGAAATGACAAGGACAAGGGAACTCAGCATACGCAGTAATGGCGGCATCAGGAAAGTGTAAGACCTGGAAGTCCGGGTATGATACGTTAACCGGCAAGTGTAACAAAGGGGAAGCACTGTTAATACCTGCCATTTCAGGACAGGTGCAGCGTGCGGCAGCCGCGCAGTTCGCCGGCGGCATAGTCCAGTTGGTAGGTGTCCCGGTCCAGGTGACGGCCTATGCCCACTATCCGGTGGTGTTGCCGCTCAAGGTCCGCATGGTAGAACACGCTGCAACTCCCCACGCCGGGTATCCCGGCGGAGGCATGCAGCAGCCCCGGGTGGCCCGAGGTGGGTTTGCCCCGGCTGAACTCCATGTCGTTCACTGCCTGGCTGATAAACCTGTGATGCGCCGGCGCCAGGTGTTTCCTGATCTCAACCTCCGCTGCCTCGGCGCCCAGGTTCCCTCTTTTTCCCATCGTGTAGCGGCAGGGTGCGGTGTGCGCTGGTGCGGCTTCTGTTTCCTCTGCAAGCAGGTTATGCCGCAACGGCCGGTGGCGCCGGCTGCGCCGCCGTTCCCGCTCCATGCCGGCCAGCCGGTTGTAGAGCACGCACAGCAGGTCGATGCTTGCGGCAGCCCTGACGTCCGCCATCAGCCGGATGCCTTCAACCGGGTCGAGAGTCTGATTGTCGAGTTTCCTGAGCACTTGGGCAATCAGCGCATTTTTTGCCGCGCACAGGGGTGAGGGCGCTTCTGCCTGTTCCGGACGCCCGGCGGGCCTGTCCGGCATCAAGCGCTGCGCCGCGCCGGCGCCGGGTTTCGTATCCGGCGGTTTTGCCGCACCTGTGTCTGCGCTGCGCAGGACCGGCGGCGCAGGTGTGGGCGGCACGGCTTCGGCGGTTGCCAGGGTGGCGGAGGGTTCTGGCGGCGGTATGGACGGCGACCTGGTAAACCACTCCGGCGGAGGTGTCGACGGCGGGGTTGACCATTGCGGTGGAGGTGTTGACGGGGGTGTCGACCAGTCCGGTTCGTTTTCCAGATGTTCTTCCAACACGCCGATTAACTCCCGATCACCAACGAGCAGGGCAATCTCGAAGACAGTGAATTTCTCCCCTGCCAGTGATACGGCCAGGTGGATATCCGCCCCGGCATCCAGCAGCATCGCCAGGATAGCGGGATGCCTGTAGAGAACAGCAAGATGAAGCGGCGTTGCTCCCTGATTGGTCGGCAGATCCGGATCGGCACCTTTTCCCAGCAGCAACCTGACAATCTCTTCGTATCCTTCCTGGGAAGCGGCACACAGCGCGGTCAGTCCATCCCTCGTTGTCCCATTGACCCGGATATCCCGCTGCTCCAAGAGAAGCGTGACTACCTCAACATGGTTATTTATTGTAGCGACGAGCAGCGGCAGTGAATTTGCTTCCCACAATCCGAGGTTGGCATCAGCGCCCTGTTTCAGCAGCAGCTCAACTACTCCCGGCATGTTTTTCTGGGCTGCCGTCAGGAGCGCCGTCGCCCCGTTAGGTTTGCGTACGTTGACGTTTATACCGGGGTGCGCCAGGAGCAGCCGGACTATTAACTCATGTTTTAATGTAACGGCAAGATGAAGCGGCGTATATTTGCCCGGCACCCCCAGGTTTACATTTATATTGTCAGCGGCCAGCAACAGCCCGACTATTTTCCCGCGATTTTTTTCTACTGCGACGTAGAGCGGAGTATAACCGCCTTGCTGAAGCAGGTTGACATTGATGCCCGGTACGCACAGGAGCGCTTCAAGTACGGCCGCGTATCCAAAATGCGCAGCGACCCCTAACATTGTCCCTTCATGGTTCGATGCGTTTATCTCGAAACGGCCATGCCTGAGCAGGGTTTTTAACCGGCTGACCTTACCGTCGTAGCAGCATTCAAACAGTTCCTTCTCTCTCACGTCCAGTTCTTTCCTCACCGGAGGCACGGCGAATTTTCCCGTGGCTTGCCCCCGTGATTTCTTCTTTTTCTTCTTCTCATCCGGTATGGCAGTGACGCCGGGCATTGCCCGGGGAAGGGCCTCCTCCGGTTCACGCACGGATGCCGCACCTGCCGGGGGCGCGGCCTCCGGTACTGCCGCCGACATTACTTGTTCCGTCGGCGCCCCTTTCTTTTTGCGTTTCTTCGGTCCGAACTGCAGGGGCGTCTTCTCAGCCGGGATGCGGTTCGGACCCTGCGGGGTATGAGTGGCACCCCTTTGCAGGTAAAATTCCCTGCGTGCTGCCTGCAACTTTCCTACCCAGCGCAGGAAGGCGCGGTTGCCCAACTGCCGGTTGCCGGCATCGATGCTGTCCATGAACTGCAACGGGGCAGCGCCGCCGAGTATGCCCGTGGCCACTGCCTGCAGGGGGGGTGCTGCAGTTCCCGGCGGGGTCCGGCCGGCGCCGCTGTTCCGTCCGGGTCGTTGCGCGGCAACTGCCGCGGCGGCTGTGCCGGCATGTTGGTGTGCAGTGTTCATTAAACGGTCCTGTCTCAGGCCTGCCCTGGCGGGGAGGCTGGATGATGCGCTATTGGATGACGGGCATTATTTCCCGACGATAAAGGGATTATATAGCCGTGTGTCCGGACAATAACAAGTGCTATCCTACCAGTTCCCCCCGGGGTATTCAGGTAACACAGGCAATAACATCGCACTTGAACAGGCACTGGTAGATTGCCTGTTGACTCAGTTTGAACAGCTGACTATAAATTTCCAATATACTGGGAGATAAGTCTCTCCAGTTGCTTACGCGGAATTTCAGAACCCGCGCCGGTTTGCCGGCGCGGGTTTTTTTCTGCCCGCTTGTCCGAACATCCGGAATTACCCGGAATCACTGGTGAGGTGCTCAAGATGACATTAGAAGCGTATAACAAGGAAAAACATATTTTGCTGAGGGACATGGCCCATAAAAGGTGTATCCACACGCATGAGGAATTTGACGAATACAAGAACAGTATCCGGGCCGAAGGAATAGAAATTTTTGCCGTTGCCGTACCGGAGTGGCCGCCGGTTGCAAAAAGCAAGCTGGTGTTAATGTTCGGTGCCGGCGGTCCCTTCGAAGGACAATATTGGAGCGGTGTGCAGGATGCCTGTTATAACGAACCCTTGAACAGCCGTGTAATCAGTAAAATCGGCCGTCAGATGGTGCCCGACCTCCACGACCAGAAACGTGTGGCGTACCGTTGGCAGGTGCCTGAATACGACGAAAACAGACACGTCATCATCAGGTACTACCTGGCTGAAAATGAAGTGGATATCGTGGACTTCTACCGTAAATATTTCCCGGCATTGAAGGCTGAGCTGGGAAGGGATCCAATCATTACCGTGACCAACCCGCACGTGAAACAGGAAAAAGAACAGCATGGCAGTTACAGCCCCACCAGGCGGGCAATGACAGTGGATGATATTGCCCATTTACAAAAATACGTCGAAAAATCAGGTAAGTTCACGTACGAACTCAACCAGACCGTGACCTGGCAGTTGTCCGGGGACCGGCGTATCTGGGAAGCCAGGAGACAGGTAGCGCCGCAATCTGCGACCTGGATGGACCACAAGTCGTTCCTGATGCGTCCCATAGGCGATGGAGCCTGGACGGAAGAAGACCGGGACCCGGAGACGGGTCATGCTTTTGGCCCGTTTATGGAAATTGAGGGAAATCAACTGCGGGTTTACGTGGTGAACCGGGCTATCCGGGTATTGCAGGATGCACCGATGGTGATCAACGGTGTTTCGACAAGCTTGAGAGTTCTGGATGAAAAGGCCGCCTGTTCGGTTCTCAAGGCGCAACTGGGCAAAGTTCAGAAGAAAGCTATCCTTTCACGCAGGATTGATACGTCCGGCGGAACTGAAGATCGAAACCAGGCGGACAATTCGGAAGCGGCCGATGCAGGAAAGCCGCACGGGGCCGATGCGTCCTGGAAAAATGTGAGGTTGTCATTTTACCGGCGCGGCAAGTTTTATGTCCCCGTGAAGTCAACGGAATTACCTGTGCAGTATCACCGGAACAGAGGCAACCTCATCGTGTTGAAAATGGACGGGGACAGCAGCCGTGTGCGCGCCTTCGGCGACCCGGTACTGGCTTCGGAACCCGTCACCATTAATGGCGTATCCGTCAGACTCGAATACTGGAAACCGGGTGGCTACCAGGCGTATGTCGATGCCCGGGTCATCAGGAGTATTCTCGGAAAATCCGGGGAAGAGACGAAACCTGTCCCGGCATACCGGGATGAAGAGTTCATCGAGAGCGACAAACCGAAGGTGGCCGGACTCATGAAAGGGGCGGTGATCTATACGGCCGCTGAAGTCATAAGGGCCTTGCAGGAGGAACTGGGCGACAGCTTGCGGCTGTTCGGCCGGCAGGCATCGGATAGCGCGGTCGTTGCACTGGCAAAGGAAGCCGCCATGAAATTCATCAGCGAGGACGCCGTCGACAGGCGCACCTATGTGCTGGATACCGGCGGGCGCAATTACGACTGCGATAATTTTGCGGAGAGCCTGCGTTGCCACCTGGTGGAACAGCATGGCGTAAACAGCATAGGGGTTGTCTGGGGTGACAGACATGCCTGGAACTTCGTCGTGACGGCCGGCGCGGATGGTCCCGAAATACTGATGATAGAACCCCAGAATGATCAGGTTGTTACGGCAGGTTCGGGCATATATTCCATGGACAGACGCTGTGAACTCCTGCTGTGATGCGGTTTTCGGGCGATGCGTTTTACCGGTAGCATCGCAGACAGGCACAGCACTATAATTTGTACCGGTGTATCCATGTGGTCACTGGTGATTTAAACTATTACGGGTCGGCAGATAGTGGGGCTGGCCGGTACTGCTTGCGTTATGGCCTATGGTTGAGAAAAAAAAACAAACCCCGATAGAAAAATCATTTACAGAGAATGAAAGTTCGCTGAAGCGATTTCTGGAACGTTTTTTATACAACACGCAAGATGTGGAAGATGTCTTGCAGGAGACCTTTCTGGAAACCTGGAAGATCGAAAAAAGGCAAAAGATCAAATTACCGAAATCCTACCTGTTCCGTGTCGCCAGGAATCTGGCCCTGAAGGAACTCAGGAAAAAGTCCAGGCAACTGAATGCATATATGGCCGAACTGAACAACAACAGGTTCCTGTGCAACGAAATTTTCATGGATGATAATTTTGAAAGCCGTGAGAGACTGGTCCTTTTTGAAAAAGCGCTCACAACGTTATCACCCCAGTGTAAAAAGGTGTTTATATTGCGCAAGGTTTTCGGTTTCTCGCAAAAGGAAGTCTCCAGGCGCCTGCAGATCTCGGAAAGCACCGTAGAAAAACATATATCCAATGGAATGCAGCGTTGTAACGTCTATCTGCAGGCATACGGGGTGGATCATTTATGTCTGTGCAAGCCCCCCGGGGCAGTTAAAAGAAAGGTGGACAAGATTAAGGAATCCTGATGAAAGACTTCATCAAAGTGGCGCATCCGAACACTCTTGAGGCGGAGGCAGCCGACTGGATTGCCCGGCTGGATCGCGGCAGGTTGTCGCAGGACGAGCAGCTTGCCTTACGGGAATGGATGGCTCGCAGCCCGGAACATTTTGCGTTGCTGAACCGTTTTTCCGCTATCTGGAAGGATCTGGACGGACTGGCAGACATGCTCGAGGAAACGGAGCCGCCTGTCGCGGCCAATGATGGAGAGCGGAAGCAACGCCGCTTGACCCTGTTCCCCGGCGCGGCAATCACTGCAGTCATAATTGCGGTCGTAACCGGCGTGTTTATCGTCAATAATGATTACTTCAGACCGGTGTCCCTGGAGGGGCAACCGGCACAGGTTTCCTACCTGACGGCTATAGGCGAACAACGAACGGTCACCCTGCAGGACGGTTCCCGGACCCAGTTGAATACCGACACGGTAATCAATGTCGATTTCGACGATCAGTATCGCCGGGTACACCTGGTGAGAGGTGAAGCCCTGTTCGAGATCGCCCCGAAGGCATCATGGCCGTTCCTGGTCTACGCCGGTAATAATGTCATCCACGTAATCAGTACGGCATTTGTCGTAAAAATGGTTGAGGATCAAGTAGAGGTGACCATAAAAGAAGGCAGGGTTGAACTGAAATCGTTTCATGGCGACACACGAAACGAACATGATAAAAACATGAGTCTGTTCTCTACTGTCGTCAATACCAGCCAGACTGCGATAATCGACCGGAGAAAACACGTATTGAAGCATAACACCAAGGAAGAAATAGAGCGTAAGCTGGCCTGGCGGGAAGGATTGATTATTTTCTCCGGTGAGCCTCTCAACCGTGTTGTCGAGGAAATGAGCCGCTACATTCCCGTCAAGTTCGTGATAACCGACCCTGAGCTTAACGGGGTCCGGATAGGCGGCATTTTCAGGATAGGCGATACTGCCGCCATGCTTGATATTCTGGAAACGGGTTTCGATGTCAATATCAACCGATCGGGCAACAACCTGGTTTACCTGAGTCGCGGCTTCCAGGAATAAATCGCATTCGCTATAGCGGAAATTCGCCATAAATGTCTCATATATATGAGAACGATTACAAATCAAATTATATAAGCCCGTGTCCGGGCCGGGTCGTTATCTAAATCCAACAGGGAATGTCAAAGTATACCTTTTGTATAACAATAAGTTATATCAAGGGTGTGATATTCATTCCGGGGCGAGGCAACCCCTGGTAAATTAACTCTTGCACCAGTTCAGACAAACATCTATAAATTGGTACTAGAGTGGGATTTTTACGTTTGCATCAGGTTCAATAATAAATCAAGGGATTTTCGTTTTGATAAAAATGCCCATGCATTGACGCATGGGCATTTTTATTGTGTCAAGTTTGCAGATAAGGTGCCGGCCGGCATACACACCCGGAGTGGATGTGTTGTCTTGCGCCGGCATGTATTCGGCAATATCTCGAGCTCACTCGGCAGTAACAAAAACAAGCAGTCACACACCTGGTAATTACCCGCTGTTACCTCTACAGGGCGTCATGCTGTGACTGCAGTGCGTTCGATAACCATATAACAAAATATAAATCATGAGAGGAGGTGGTATATGGATAATAAAATAGCTTGTATTCTCAACGAGCAGATGAAAATCCTATTTCGCGGCGATGCGCTGTCCGTCCCCAGTAGGCATATATCAGTCAGTGATATGTATGAGCTCAGGTGTTTCGATATAGAGTTGATCAAGGCGTATATGCCTTACCTTGGCGAGGAGGAATCAAGGCGCGCCAGAAAAACGATAACCATGCTGGAGGCCCAGTTGGATGGTATTCGTTACATCAAGTTGATGCATTGATATGAAACGGCGTAATTCAGCACAAGTTATCGAACCCACCGCCGCCATCGAAATAAGCCTGTCCCATTGGGCCCGCTGGGCCAGGGTAAAACGCAATTTCGGTCTGGGTTTTCCGAGTGAAACCCGCGAGAGCAAATTGCGGCGTGAGGGCTTCAGTCTGTCCAAAGGATATCAGCCCAGGTTGCCGGAAGACCGGGAGGCCGAGAAAACCGAAAAGGCAATATGTGAGATGCCGGACAAACTGAAAGCGGTAGTACTCAAATATTACCTGCATCCGGGCAGTGTGATACAGAAAGCCGATGAATTAAATATGAGTCGCGTCACTTTTCATGAATACCTGCGCATGGCCAAGTACTGGTTACTGGGGAAATGGTCATAAGGAAGCACATCGACAATCTGTCTCTGATGCGGGTCGAGCATCCGGACCGGACATATGGCAAATAGTAGCGATTTAGATGACCGCTCTGCACTGGAACAACGACTTACCACCGTCGAGGTCAGTTACCAGTCCCTGGATAACCGGCTTGATGATATCCAGGAATCATTTATCAAGCGGTTTGAAGAAATCAAATCTCAACTTGCCCAGGTAAGTCGCGATTTTTCCCATGCCCAGAAGTTTCCCATCGCCACGTTTATCAGTGCCTGTACATTGATCCTGGGAATTATTATCGCCCTGGGCAGCGGCTATATCGGCAAACCGCTGGCGGAAGTAAAGAACAAGCAGGAATGGGTGCTGGATCGCCTGTGGACAATGAAATACGAAGCAGGCAGGAGCGAACAGATAATCAATCGAAACAAGGAAGATATTACCAAGCTTGACACGAACCTGCAGCGGGAGATGCGGGACCGGGACGAGGTTATCCGGCATGAACTCGAAACCAACATAGAGAAATCAGCAGAGAGTATCAGGCATATCGAAGAGATAATCCATGATCTGCAGGAGAGCGAAAAGGAAAATTTCAGCCTGTCGGATTTCCAGTGGGCCTATGAAAATTACCTGAAGAAAGAGGAATAGGAAAATCCTGTTCCGCATCTGTGGCCGGAAACGGCAGGCAGGTTCCCGGCGGAGTTTTTACCTCCATACTACCCTCCCCCCAAAGCTCCGCCAGCCAGGGGCACCGGATCGTAGTTGATCCGTTTGGACATATCCCGCCCCTTCAAATGTTAAATTTGATTCGGATATGTCCTTTTTTCCTGGTAGAAAAAAGATGGACATTGTTTGAACGAGGAACTATAAATTGCATGCAGGCTGATATCTACGCGTCCGGGGAACGGTTAGACCCGCGCAGGTTGGCCCATTGTTACGGTAAATCGCAGGATGCCGCCTGCTGGTAGATAAATTGTTGACTTTGTTTTAACAGGAAACCGATAATTACGACTACACTGCTGAACGTCTTCATTTGAAGGCGCCAGACAACAAAACAGACCCGTTCCGGCATCCCGGAGCGGGTTTTTTTTTACCTGCATTAACGAGGAAATCACGATGGTTGACTATAAAACTCCGGATGTCTACACGCTAGAGAAATCCATTCTCCCCCCCGCAATCGCAACGGGCGCATCGGCCGTGCCTGCGTTCGTCGGTTATACAGAGAAAGCGCAGCATAACGACGGCAACAGCCTGGTCAATGTGCCGACCCGTATCAGCTCGCTGCGCGAGTTTGAAAGCCGCTTCGGCCTGGCGGAACAAACCAGGTTCAGCGTTGAAATTGATGCCGGGACGGAGGCCGTGGCAATCAAGACCAATCCCGGGTTGTCCTACCTGATGTATCACTCACTGCAGATTTACTTCGCCAACGGCGGCGGCGCCTGTTACATCGTCTCCGTCGGCGCCTACGGAACCGCCCGCCCGAGTTACGCAGCATTGAAGTCCGGCCTGGATCTGCTGGAAAAAGAAGATGAACCGACGTTGCTGCTGCCGTGCGATGCCGTCAACTCATCCTCTTATCATGATTATGTGGCCGACCTGCTCGCGCAGTGCAGCAGGATGCAGGACCGTTTCGCCGTTATCGATATGGACGGACGGGACGCGGAGGTATTCAGGACGGCAATCGGTTCGGAATCCCTGGATTACGGTGCAGCCTATTATCCCTATCTGCATACGAACCTGCCGTACCGTTACGTTGATGGCGGCGCAAATGCCGTGCAGGTCACAATCCATGACAGTGCCGCACCGGCGCAGGCATCCCGGAACGGACAGGAACAGCAGGCCCGGGCGCCGGAAGCGTTCGACCTGGCTGCCCTGAATGACCCGGATAATACGAATTACAGTGTAGCCAGGTATCATGCCGTCACGGAATTGCTGGACAGGCAGAGGGTTACGCTTCCTCCCAGCGCGGCAATCGCCGGGGTGATCGCCAGGAGCGACAGTGAATACGGTGTCTGGAAGGCTCCGGCCAACCTCAGCCTGAATGCGGTAACCGCGCCTGTCGTAAAACTGGACAACGACCGCCAGGCTACCCTGAATGTCGATGCCACGGCAGGTAAATCGATCAACGCCATACGTTCCTTCAACGGCAAGGGCACCCTGGTCTGGGGCGCCCGCACCCTGGCGGGAAACAGCAACGAATGGCGTTATGTCCCAGTCAGGCGGCTGTTTCTGCAGATGGAGACCGATATCAAGCGCGCTACGTCTTATGCCGTATTTGAACCGAATAACGCCACACTCTGGACCCGGCTGCGCACCCAGGTCGAGAGTTACCTGACGCAATTATGGCAGGACGGGGGTCTGGCAGGCGCCACGGCTGACGAGGCCTTCTTTGTCCGGGTAGGCCTGGGCGAAACCATGGATGAGCAGGATATCCTGGAAGGCCGCCTGAACATCACGGTGGGCGCGGCGGCGGTACGGCCCGCGGAATTCGTCGTCTTCACTTTCACCCATACATTACAGGATGCGTAGCTGCTCATAACGCCAACCCATCATTTCTATTGTTCAACCAGAGGACACCACTATGACTTTTAAGACACCTGACGTATATATTCGGGAAAAATCCGTTTTTCCCCCCTCGGTCGTTACTGCCGATACGGCCGTACCGGCTTTCATCGGCTATACCGGCAAGGCCATGGACGCTGATGGGAATGATTTGACCAACGTGCCGACACGGATTCGTTCCATGCATGAATATGAAAGCCTGTTCGGCCTCGCGGAGATAACGGAATTCAATGTCGCTGCGGATGGCGACGGTAACTATTCGGTCGATGCTCCCGGACTGAACTACCTGATGTACCACAGCATGCAACTGTTCTACGCCAACGGCGGCGGCGCCTGTTATATCGTATCCGTCGGCAGCAACGGTGCTGCCACTGCTGCCGCAAACAAGTCGGCGGCAGCTATCCAGGCAGGTATGGATCAATTAAAAGCCGAGGACGGACCGACCCTGCTCGTACCCGTCGACGCGGTCGGACTGGTAGCAAACAACGCCGATCCCGCAAAGGCGTATGCCGATTACAAATCGGTATGTGACCACGCCCTGGCGCATTGTGCCGCCATGCAGGACCGTTTCACGTTGTTTGATGTTTTTCAGAAGCCGGCAGGCAGCAAGATCAAGAAGACGGACGCTGCCAACTTCCGCACCGATGGCGTCGGTATCAACAACCTCAATTACGGCGCGGCATACTACCCTTACCTGGATACCAACCTGCGTTACCGCTATTCGGACGGTTCCGTAACGGTCACCGGCGCAGGATTGAGCGGTACCCTGGATGCCCAGACCTCGGACCATTACCATGCCATCAGCGCGCTGTTGTCCCGGCAGACCGTAACGTTGCCGCCCAGCGCAGGGATAGCCGGGGTAATTGCCGGCATCGATCATACCATCGGTTCCTGGAAGGCGCCGGCAAATGTCAGCCTGAATGCAGTCAGCGGTCCGGCAGTGAAAATCAGCAGTAACGAACAGGGCGCGCTGAATGTCGATGCGTCGGGAAAATCGATAAATGCGATCCGTACCTTCAACGGCAAAGGCACCCTGGTCTGGGGCGCCCGTACCCTGGCGGGGAACAGTAACGAATGGCGCTACATACCGGTCAGACGGCTGTTCCTGCAGATGGAGAGTGATATCAAACGCGCTACATCGTACGCCGTGTTTGAACCGAATACCGCAGTTACCTGGACCCGGTTACGGACCCAGGTACAGGGCTACCTTACCCAACTGTGGCGCGACGGAGGCCTGGCAGGCGCAACCGAGGACGAGGCCTTCTTTGTCCGTGTCGGCCTGGGCGAGACCATGGACGATCAGGATATCCTCGAAGGCCGCCTGAATATAACGGTCGGCGCAGCCGCGGTGCGTCCCGCCGAATTCGTGGTCTTCACTTTTACCCACAAACTGCAGGAGTCGTAAACATCCATGTCTTTCAGTACTCCGGATAGCTACCTGGAAGAGCAGACTGTCCGGCCCCTGTCAATCAGTCCCGGGGCGACAGCGCTGGCAGTGTTCATCGGCTACACCCAGAAAGCGATTGATTCGAACGGCAATGATTTGACCGACGTGCTGACACCGATCGGTTCGCTGCTTGATTATGAAGCGTATTTCGGCAGTGTCGAACCGGCCGGCCGGGATGTACAAATCGATGCGCACGGCAATGCCTCGAGTGTGGGCGCTGCGATAACCCGCCACTATTTATTTCATAGTGTTGATCTGTACTTCAGGAACGGCGGCGGCAGCTGCTTTATCCTGTCGATAGGAAGATACTCGGACCCGGTGGCATGGAAGGATTTTGACAGGGGCCTGGGCATTCTGAAACAGGATGACCGGCCGACGCTGATGGTGCTGGCGGATGCCGTCAACCTGGGCGGCGCCGACTACTATATGCTCGCCAGGTCGGCGTTGGAGCAATGCAGCGAATTAAAGGACCGGTTTGCCATCCTGGACGTAAAGGATAACGATGTTGCAACTTTCAGGAACAGTATCGGCGGCGCCGGTCTCGGCTATGGCGCGGCCTATTATCCCTATCTCAATACTACGTCCTTCCATCCCTATGACGAGTCCCGGGTGCCGGTAAAACATGGGTACGGGTTGTTCGAAATACAGAACTGCATCCGCATCAGCTATGACGGCAGACCCGGAGAGGGCGCGACGATCAGCATCGCCGAAGCGGCGCCGGACCAGGCGGACGTTCCCCGGGTGCGCGTGGCCGGTAACGGCATCTCCCTGGTTGTCGGCGCCGCAACGGGGTCGCCGCCCGCCGCGATCCTCGATGCGTGGAACAGCATCCCCGACCCGGGAAAGTTTGACATGACCGTTGCGGGCACCGGCCAGGTGTTACTGGCGCAACAGCAGGCAGAGTTCGCTTTCGATGAAGAGATCGCCCGGCTGGGTGACGGCAGGATTAAAATCGATAATCCTTCGGTTTACGACAGTGTCGTCAGCGTACTGGAGCAGCAGAAAATTTCGCTTCCGCCCGGCGGCGCAGTCGCGGCGGCCTACTCGAAGACGGACCTCGTTTCGGGGCCCTGGAAAGCGCCGGCCAATATCGCCATCAACGACGTCACCGGCCCGGTGGCGGATATCAACAACACCGGCCAGGAATACCTGAACAATTCGCCGGACGGCAAGTCCATCAACGCGCTGCGCAGTTTCGTTAACCAGGGAACCCTTATCTGGGGAGCGAGGACACTTGACGGTCACAGCAACGAATGGCGCTATATTCCGGTCCGGCGCTTGTTCATAAAGGTGGAAAGCGATATCAGGAGGGCGACCGCGTTCTCCGTTTTTGAACCGAACAACGCGTTCACCTGGTTGAAAATCAGGACCATGCTCATCGGCTACCTGGATGAACTCTGGTCCGCCGGCGCGTTGAACGGCGCGAGCGCCGAGGAAGCCTATTTCATCAGGCTCGGCCTTGGTGAAACGATGGACGATGAGGATATCCGCGCAGGCCGCCTGCATATTTCCGTAGGAATTGCCGCGGCAAGACCGGCGGAATTCGTAGTCATGACCATCACCCATATCCTGCAGGGTCCTGACGGCTGAGGAGCAGGGCGAAACCATCCCGCGAAGCCTGATATTTCGCTGAACGCTGCCGGTAACCTGCGGCGGCAAACGGGCATCCCGGCTTCTCATTTTTTTATCGGACGGGCGCTTCTTGCAAGGCGTCCTTGTTTTTTTACAGTTAAATCAAGAGGAACAAACCATGGCAACTACTGCACAAGCTATTATCAATGACTTTCCCGTACCAAGTTACCGATACACCGTTGACCTGGGCGGCGAACAGTATCGTTTCCAGGACGTCAACATAGGCGACTACGGTGTACAAAACATTACCTACTATGACGGTTCGGGCATCATCCGTATGCCGGGCAGGCAGGTAGATGAAATTTCCGTCACCTTGAGCAGGGGCGTCGTCAGGCAGGCCAGCCAGTTGTACGACTGGCTCAAGAGCATCAATCTCAACGTCGTCGAGAAGAAAGACCTGACGATAAGCCTCACCGATGACTCCGGAGAAAACCCCATCGTTACCTGGCGGGTATTCAACTGTTTTCCGACGACGATGACAGTCCCGGATTTCAGCGGTCAGGGCAATGACATCAGCATCGAAACGATCAACATTATCGCCGACCAGGTAACGGTCGAATTCTGATCGGGTTGATGTCACTGCATCATGCCGGGTGAGTAGCAGGAACCCGAAAGTCCTGCTACCCGCCCGCGCAACGTAACGCAACCAGGCATATCCCCGGTTTCGAATACGCGCAATTGCAACCCATACCAACAGGAGCAGACCATGTTCGAGCCCAAACTCCACGTCGATTATCGATTCAGCGTGTTTTTCCTTATCGGCGGTGTGCTGCCCAACCCGCTGGACATGCGTTTTCAAAGCGTATCCGGCATCAGCGCGGATATTTCAACATCTGATGTGAGAGAGGGTGGGCAGAATTTGTACACCCACCGGCTGCCGGACCGGGCCAACTACGGCAACCTGGTGTTGACCCGGGGCCTGGTGGTCGGTTCGCCGCTAAACATTGAATTCAATGTCGCGTTGACTTCGTTGACATTCGCTCCCTCCAACGTGGTGGTGACCCTGCTGGATGCCAATGGTTTTCCCACCCTGGGCGCCAGCTGGTTGTTCCTGAAGGCCTATCCTGTCAAATGGGCGACCTCCGACCTGAGCGGCGGCAACAATGATGTGGTCGTCGATACCATGGAACTGGCATACACCCGCTTTCAAAGCGTGAGGGTCTGATCATGGCTGTAATCGTCAGGGAATTGATCATCAAGGCGGTCATAGACAACAGGAACGATGAACTGATCCCTCCCGTCATAAAGAACGAAATTGTCCAGGAAGCCGTTGAACAGGTAATGAATATCGTCCAGACGAACGAAGACGATATCAGGTAAATCACTATGGCATTAGCTAATCCCTTTAAACTCCAGAAGCTGTTGATCGAGGCATTTGACAACCAGGACCGGACCAAACTTGCGGGGCAGTTCGAAGCGATGTTCAACCCCGATTCGCTCTCGCAGAATTACCGGAACGTCAATTCCAGCCTGCAGGGACTGGTTACCAGCGGCCGCGCCAACAAGTATATCCTGTCCAGCCCTACGACGTTGGACCTGACCCTGATCCTGGATGATACCGGTGTCACCAGTTATGGTTTGACAAAACTTGCCGGGGCGGGTGTTTCCGCCCTGGGCCTGTCCACCGGGGCCGCTGCCCTGGATGATACGCTTGCCGATGCCGCCATGAGCCTGAACGACAGGCTCGCCGAGTTGTTGACCCTGGTCCAGGAGTACGATGGCGACTTGCACCAGTCCCACTTTCTGAAGGTGACCTGGGGCAGCCGGATAAACGGATTTGAGTGTTTCCTGGAGTCGCTGGATATTACCTACACACTGTTTGCCCGCAACGGGGACCCGTTACGGGCAGAGGTGCACCTCAGCCTGATAGAGGACAAGTCGGCGAAAAAACGCAAGGCGGAAGAGGGCACCTCCTCACCGGACCTGACCCGGTTCCTGGTGGTAAAAAGCAGCGATACCCTGCCGCAACTGGCGCAGAACATATACGGCGATGCCGCGTATTACATTCAACTGGCGGCGCTGAACGGTTATGACAATTTCAGGAAATTGCGTGCAGGCAGCACCATCCAGATACCACCATTGAAAAATTAACCAGTATGTCCGGACAATTTGTTATCACCATCCTGAGCAATGGCGAAGAGATGGACTTTCGCTACGAGGTCATGTCGGTCGTCACGGACAACCCGGCCAACAGGATCGCCTCGGCGCAGGTCACCATACTGGATACCGGCAACCCGGCTACCAACCTCCGCTTTCTCGATATCAGCGATGCGGAGTTTTTCCGGCCGGGGAATGAGTTTGAGATCAAACTGGGTTACCTGGAGCAACCTCGCGGCAATGACGCACAGGTGTTTACGGGAATCCTGGTCAAGCACCGTATCAGGATCTCCAGTAAGGGAGCTTACCTGGTGCTCAGCCTCAAAGCACCGGCCATCGGCATGACGAGGGTGCGGCGCAACGTCGTGTTCCCGCAAGGCATGACCGATTCCCGGATCGTTGAAAAAATCATCAGTGAGTACGACAGGGTCGCGGCCGGTTCCATCGATGCAGGTGGTTATGCGCATAGCGGCGAAACCGTCCAGCATTATTGCATGGACTGGGATTTCATCCTGTCCAGGGCTGCGGCTAACGGGCGCTGGGTGCTCTGTGACGGCAACAGGATATCCGTCGTTGCGCCGACCGTGAAACCGGCAGCGGATCTCCTCATGGATTTTTCCATTGAGGATTGTTATTCGGCAGATATGGAAATCAGCATCCTGGACCAGGTTGCTTCGGTTACGGCCGGCGCCTGGGACCTGGCTGAACAGGCATTGCTGGAAACGCAACAAACCCAGGCAGGGCAGACGGATCAAGGTGATCTGTCCCCCGGCGACCTGGCCCGGGCCCTGGGTATCCCGGATGTCAGGCTGCAGTCACTGGTGGATGCCGATGCCGAAGAGGTTGAATCCTGGGCCGGCGCCAGGCTGTTGCAATGCCTGCTGTCTCTGTACCGGGGCACGCTGGCGCTTCCCGGTACGACGGCCCTGAAAACGGGAGACACCATCGAGTTTTCCGGTCTGAACGAGCGTTTTAACGGGAAAACGATCATTTCCGCAATCCGCCAGGAGGTCAGCGTGGAAGGAGGCTGGCAAACCCATGTCCAGTTCGGACTGTCGGCGGGCTGGATACAACACGCCCGCATGATGACGGACGCGGATGCGGCCGGCCTGGTGCCGGGCATCCACGGCCTCCAGGTCGGGATAGTCCAGAAATTCAGCAAGGACCAGGCGGGCAAGTACCGGATTCCGGTATTGATACCCGCGTTTTCACCGGCGCCCGGGACCGCTCAGGAGACGGATGGCATTGTCCTGGCCAGGCTCGGCAAGCTCGATGCGGGCGCCGGTCGCGGCGCCTTTTTTCATCCGGAATCCGGCGATGAGGTCATACTGGGATTCGTCAATAACGACCCCCGCCAGGCGGTCATCCTGGGGTCGCTGCACAGCCCGAAGAACAAGCCCCCGGACGACGTGCTCGACGACCGCGCCGGGTACCGGTACAAGGGCTTCGTGATCGATGAAAATATCGGTCTGCGCTTCGACAAGTCCGGCGCCCCCGCGCTGATCGAGTTGACGGCATCCGACGGCAACCGGATTTCGCTGACTGCCGATGATCAGGGCAGTCTGCTGGTTGAGGCCAAAAAAGACATCTTCATGAAACCTGCGGAGTCCCTGGAAGTGGCCACCAGAAAAACCAGACTTGATGCCACGGAGTCCCTGGAGGTGAGCACCAACAAGACCAGTCTCGACAGCACGGCCTCGCTGGGCGTGGATACCAAGGCGACGGACATGAAAAGCCGGACCGTTTCGGTAACCGGCAAGATGGATGTGAAGTAACGGACAGCACCTGGTTATCGGTATTCTTCGTAGAAAAAAACTCAAGGGCTATTTTTATGACAACTGAGAATAAATTTTCGGGGAGCGGATGGCAGTTTCCGCCGGAGTTCTGCAAGGGTGAACATTGTGCGATGACGCTGATGGCGTCAGGCCCTGAAAATATCACCCAGAGCCTGAAAGTGCTGCTTGGCACGGACCTGGGCGAACGCCTGATGCACCCGCAGTACGGATGCGGAATATCCCGGCTGCTGTTTGAACCGGTTGACCAAAGGACGATAACGAAAATCCAGAACAGTGTCTCGGATGCGATCCTGTTATTCGAGCCGAGGGTCAGGCTGGTCCGCGTCGATGTTTTTCAGGACCGCAGTGAGACAGGCCTGCTGAAGATCAATATTGATTACGTCATCAAGGTGACCAACAGCAGGTTCAACCTGGTTTATCCGTTCTACATCAATGAAGCTACCTACGTGGCCTGACTGCAACGCCACGGCCGGCCACAACCCGCAATCCTGGTGATCCGGATTCCGTTCCGGGTACCGGATCGCCGCTTTACAAGCTGCTTTTGACAAATAACAGTATAAGGTAACGCAGTGAATTTAAAAGAGAAAACATTTCGAGACGGCACCAGTCGCAAAAACAGGAAGAGTGCGGAACTGGATGTAAATTATGTCAGCATAGAGGAACGCTCAATCGCGGATTTGCTGAGGTTCATTCTCAGGTTTTCCGAACAACTGAAATATTACAACAAGGCCAACCAGCCGGACGGAAACTGGAGGTTGTTTTTCGGGGGCGATGCGCTCCCCGGGCGGGCCCGTGACCAGGCCGGGTTGACGGATGCCGAGCAGACCCGTGTCGATGAAATGGTCGAATACCTGCAGGACCCGCGCCGGTTTGCAGACGACCCGAAGAAACTTGAACAGTACTCGGCTCCTCACCGGGCATTGCTGCTGACCTGGTTAAAGCTGCTGGAATATGCCAGGCAGCAATTCAACGGCCTGACCGGCAGGCACCTGGATCATTATTACCGCCGTGTCCTGCAGTTCAGGGAAAAGCAGGCGGTCCCGGACCGGGTGAACCTGGTGTTCAGGCTTGCCGGCGGGGAAACGGATTACCTGCTGGCGCGGCACTCGCTGCTGGACGGCGGCCAGGACAGCGCAGGCAATCCCCGCCGTTACTCCCTGGATGATGACATTCTGCTCAACCGCGCGCAGGTGGCCAGGATTAACACGCTGTACGTACAACGAAAGATCGTCGATCTGGAATCCATTCACGCTGCCGGCCGCGCCGCGGGCCTTGAGGTAAAATCGGACCAGGATTTTTTCAACATGCTGAAATGGGCCCTGGGTCACCCGAACCGGGGCGATGAGCTGCCGCTGTATCCGCATAATGATGCTGCGGCGAATGATAGTCCCGTCACTCTTGCCGAGCTGGCCAGGTTTCACTCCAGTGTCAAAGGATTGGATTATTCAGCCGCCCTGGCTTCCCACCCGGACACATACGGTTACATCCTGGACCAGCTTGGTTTCAGGCGCCTGGAAGATTTCACCTGTGTAATGGAGTTGCACGCAAGACAAAAGGATACCAACCGGTTTAACAGACCTGCCGATGCGGAATGGCAGCAGGCTTACGGCTATATCGAGAATGCCTTTCTCAAGCGTCACGTCAGGACAAGACAGGGGTCGCTGAAGGAGATTCATGAAACCGGTGGTTTCATCGCCATGGTCGAATATGCCTGCGCTGGCGGAACCGGCAACCGGTTACCAGCGTTCATCCATGAGCCGGATGCCGGCAATGAACAGACCCTGGACCAGGTATTGCTGTTGCTGAGGAGTTCCATCCCCGGGCAGGCAGAGTATGAAAACGCCCGGAATTATGTGGACAGGGAGCTGCGCATGAGCACGGAAGATTTTCTGTTCATGATGGATACGCACAAGTCCGGCTCAAAGGATGATGCAGGGGCCTGGCAACGTGTTTTTGAGATCGTCGAACAGGCGCAAAGGGTACGGGAAGGCTATTCTCCTTCGTTGCAGGACGTACAGGTGCAACGCTTGTTTCCAAAAGTGCTGTACGTCCGTGACCACATCGAACTGCCCGACTGTTTCTCAACGTTCGGCGAGGCGAAACCGCTTTCCTCCGGCGTTGAAGCCGCTGAGAAGTCCCATTGCCTGGGATTTGCCGTCAGTTCTCCGTTGCTGGTGCTGAAACAAGGAAAGCGGGAGATAAACCTGGGTTTCACCTTCAATCATCAACTTGACCGGGAGACGGCAGATGCGTTCATGCAAGGCCTGACCCTGGAATTCAGCGGTGGCGCGGACCTGCCCTGGTTTGACGCCGGGCGTGATGATATCCGTGTTACAGGTTCAACCGGCGCAGACACCAGGACATTGCAGCTGCAGCTTATGCTGGGAGAATCCGCGCCGGCCATGAACGCACCCGCCAACGACGGTTCAACGTTCTCTCCGGTCCAGCCGGTCACTTCGGCGTACCCGGTAATAAGGCTGTCGGTGAAGGAGATAATCGAAGACGGCAGCGCCGGGAACAACCTGTATTACCAGCAGCTCAAAGACCTGCAACTGCAACAACTGCGCCTGCAAGTAAACGTGGGCGACGGGATTGGCACAGGTCTGAAAAATCTGGTGCTGCGCAATGACGAGCGCGTGTTGCATCCCGGCGGCACGCTGGCGCCTTTCGGCGAGGACCCGCATCACCTGGCCGGCTTCTCCATCGCCAATGAGGAAATCAGCAGCAAGCGCCTGGAGAACATCACTTTTCATATGGAGTGGGTCAACCTCCCGGGCAGTTTCAACTCCTCTTCCGGGCACTACACGGGGTACAAGGATAACTATGGCGCGGCTATCGAGGTGGACGATGAGGATTTCCAGGCGGATTTGCAGGTATTCGACAAGCGCATGCTGGGTAATGTAGCTTCGGCAAGATTGTTCAACGAGGAGACGATTACGGGTACGGACGGTGAGCACACCCGTCTCAATCCGGTGAGCAGCCTGCACTACGAGTTCGACCCTGCAACAAGCGGCTATGCCAATATCGAGCCGGCGCAGACCGACGCGGGCGATCCGTTAGACTGGGATCGGTATTACGTTCTTGAATTGAGCGGGGAAAACTCCACGTTTCTCAAGGACGCCTACGTGAGCACACTGCAAAACGCCGGGGACGGACAGCACGTCAACCGGCCTTATGAGCCGCGCATCCGGCGGGTTACGGTGGATTATTCCTGCTCGGGCACGGTGGATTTTACCGCGTCGGACCCGTCCGCCGCCCCGGTGCAGGTGCTGCAGATACACCCGTTCGGCCAGGTTGATTTACTGAAAACCGATGCTTTGACCGACAGCTATGGCGAACCTGCCGGATATCACCTGTTACCCCGGTACAAGGATAACGGCCATTTGTATATAGGCATAGAGGGCCTGGAGGATAAACAGGAAGTCGCGCTGCTGTTCCAGCTGGCGGCAGGCACGGAAAACTCACAGGTTGCGCCCCCCCGGGTTGGCTGGCGCTACCTGAGCGATGACAGCTGGAAGAAGTTCGGGGAGGATGAGCTGTTATCCGATACTACCGGAGGCATGCTGGATACGGGCATCATCCGCTACCATCCCCCGTCGTCACTCGATGCAACGGCGGCGCACCCCCGGGCCAGCGCGTCAAACCAGCTGTTACCGGACGGATATCACTGGTTCGAGGCGCGGGTGCCGGACCACTCCCATGCTTTCCCGAACGCGATCGCGATCCTCTCCCAGGCGGCGAGCGCCACGCGCATTATTCAGCCGCCTGATGCGGAATACCGCGGTGAGCCGGCGCCTGCCGAAGCCGTGGCAAAGACGCTCACGCCGGTCGCGGCCATCGACCGCGTGATGCAGCCGTTCAGTTCATACGGGGGCAAGGGACGAGAGGATAGCGGAGAGTTCGTAAAACGCGTCAGCGAAAGACTGCGGCACAAGGGGCGGGCGGTTTCAATCTGGGATTACGAACGTCTGGTGCTGGAACGGTTCCCCGGGATCTACCGGGTGAAATGCCTGAACCAGACCGCCCTGAAAAACGATCCCGCCGAAGCCAGGGTAAAACTGGTGGTCATTCCGGACCTCCTGAACCGGACGCCGTTTTTCCCGCTGCAGCCCAAGGTCTCACAAAAATTGCGCAGGCAGATTGCGGATTACCTGCAGCACAGGGTCTCGCCGTTTGTCAATTTTGAGGTGGTAAATGCCCGCTATGAAGAGATCAGGTACCGGGTGACGCTGACATTCACGGAAAAGGAAAACGAAGGTTTCCATATCAGGCGCCTGAACCAGGATATCGTCAACTACCTGTCTCCCTGGGCATATGACAGCGAGGCGGAGTTGACTTTCGGCGGTTCCGTCCACCGGTCGTCATTGATCCGGTTTATTACCGGCCTGCCTTACGTGGATTTTGTCGGCAGCCTGGAACTCGTCGATCATTCCCTCATAGACCAGGACAGTGACGGTTTGACCACCAGGCAACTGCTGGCCCCGCTGACCCAGGATTTTGTTGAAACCCGTTTCCCCGATTCGATTCTCATTTCGTCGCCAAACCATTACATCGGCCTGGTTACGGAGCAGTTTGAGGCCTTGCAGTTCAGTGGGCTCAGTTATATGGCGCTTGGCGCTGATTTCATCATCAGCTGATCAAAAACCGGCCGGAGTTCAACAAAAATTACGGCGCGCAGGCTGTGCCTCCCGCGCGTTCCGGATGTAATTAAATCAATCGTTATTTCCCAGGAGTAATGCAACATGTCCCAACAGAACAGAACCACGTTAAAACACTACTTCAGGACCGGCAGCAGACCGACGCAGGGACAGTTCGCCGACCTGATCGACTCATGTCTCAACCTGTCCGACGGCGATCTGTTCGAAGCCGGCGGCAGCCTGGGCCTGGGTCACGACCGGCCGCTTGCGACGTTGTCCGTCAACGGCAACCTGAGCGTGTCGCCGAATAATGACGCTGCGCCCGATAACGGCTTGTTCGTTCATGGAAAAGTGGGGTTGGGCGCCGGTTTTGCCGATCCGGCGGCACAACTGGCCGTGAACGGCGGTGTGTATATCGGTGATACCGCCAATTCCGACCCCGGACCGAACGGCCTGCGGGTTGACGGTGATATAACGTCAGGCGGCAACCTCACCGTGGCAAACGACAAGCACGTCGCGGCCGACAAGGTGCGGGCACGGGACAACAGCGGGCTGAAATTATCCGAAGCAGGAGGGAAAGGACTGAAGATCAATCACAGTTCCGGCGATATGGTAACTGACGGCCACCTGACCATTGCCAACAATAAATGCCTGAAAACGGACAAGGTGCAGGCGCGCGACAATGGCGGTCTCAAGCTGGCCAAAAGAGACGGCGGCACTGCCGTGAAAATTCACGACAGCGGTCACTTGTCAATAGGGACCGAGGACAAGTCGGGGGCCTTGGTGAATGTCGCCGGCGGTTTGCAAGCCAGCGGAATTGTCAGGGCGGAATCCCTGCGACTCAGCGGGGATGTAACGGACACCGCATTTCATGGATCCAAGGGAGGAACGAAGTATGGAAACTGGATTATTGATGCCCCTGAAGGAAGGGTCGTTTGCGGCATCAAATTCGAGCGTTGGAGGACCAGTAATGACGACAAGGATTTCTACAGAATCGCGCTGCGCTACAGGTAGACCCAAACGGTTGTTGCCGCCAACCACCCCGCGGAAATTGAAAGAATCATGTATCGCCAGATACGGCAACGCCTGGCAGAGCTCAACCAGGAACTCGAACAGGGCAATGCCCGGTTGCTGCGCCTGGAGCGGGAGCGGGCGCAACTGAGAGAGACCCTGTTCCGAATCCAGGGGGCGCTCCTGGCACTCAAAGACCTTGCGGCCGATGGCGGACGGCAGGACCCGGCGGAAACCTCGCCGGAGCAATCGGCTGAACTGTGTATCCCCGTTGCCGCGGGAGACGAAGCATGCGCAGCTGATATACACCCCCAATCGATCGAGGGAGATTCACATGATTGAACCATTGACCATCACCAATGAACCACTTGAGCCCGGAACGGACTATGCGCGGCTGCGCGCCGAAGGACAACAGCTCATAGCCGGCCTGGCCGGTCATGTCTGGACCGACTACAATACCACAGACCCCGGCATCACCTTGCTGGAGAGCCTTTGTTACGCCATCACCGATCTGAGTTATCGCCTTGGCTTCGAGGTACAGGATTTGCTGGCGTCCGGCCCGGACGCCGGTTCCCCCGGCAAACAGTTCTTTTCCGCCAGGGAAATCCTGACAATCAACCCGCTGACCGTCCTGGATTACCGTAAGCTGCTGATCGATATAAAAGGTGTAAGGAACGCCTGGCTGGAAAAGGCGGTGTCTGCCGAAACACCGGTAGTCTATGAACCGGAAACCGCATCGCTGAAGTTTCCCTACCATGCGGCCGCAACCGGTCAACTGCACGGACTGAATGGTTTATACAGGGTCCTGCTCGAAACGGATGGAAATGAGCAGGATCACCGGCTTGTCGGCAAGGTATGGAAGCGGTTACGAAAATTCCGCAATGTAGGGGAGGATTTTGCAGAGGTGCGCGTACTCGCCGACGCGCAAGTGACCATCAAGGCGGATCTCGAGGTTGCCCGGAATGCCGATGTCAACCAGGTTCTTGCCGGCGTCTATGACAGCCTGAACAGGTATCTGTCACCGCGTCCGGCATTCCGCACGCTGCATGACCGGCAGGAGTCAGGCAGCGAAGTTGAGGAAATCTTCAACGGCCCGCCACTGGATCACGGTTTTCTGGATGATGCAGAACTGCAGGGTTCCCAGCGTAAAACGGAACTCTATACAGCGGATATCATTGCTGCCCTGATGCAGGTTGAACGCGTGACCGCAGTCAGGAACGTACTGCTGTCCCAGGGCCGGGAAAGACCCGTAGAGTGGGTGCTGAAACTGCGGGATCCGCTCAATTCACGTCCGCTATTGAAACCGGTCCAACAGTTTATCTCGGACGCCGACATCACCCTGTACAGCCATGACGGCGCAAACACGGTAGCGCCCGACGGGAATATCGTGGTAAAGCAAGTGGAACGCCGGCAAATCCGGGAAAGCAAGGAGGCCGACGCCCGGGTAGTGTCTGCGGATCTCAAGGCGCCTGCGGGAACGCGCAGGAACCTGACCGATTTCGTCTCCATACAGGAAGAATTACCGAGTAACTTCGGGGTCGGCAGGCATGGCCTGACCGGTTCGGCGGGTGCCCTGCGCCAGGCCCAGGCAAAGCAACTGCAGGCGTACCTGCTGGTGTTCGATCAGCTGCTGGTGAATTACCTGGCGCAACTGGCTAACGCAACGGAGTTGTTCGCAGTCAGACCGGACCGGGTTGATGCCGCAACGGGCATGCCGGCGCCGACGTATTTTGCCGCCCCGCTGGCGGCGCAGGTGGCTGGGGTCGAAGATATCGTTGCAAACCATGATAGCGGCTACCGTACCTGGCTGGATGAACTGGTTTCCGACCCTGAAGTCGATGCCGACCGCATGAACCGGTTCCTGGATCACCTGCTGGCGCGTCACGGGCAGGACTTTACGCCTGCATCGACGTTGTATCCGGTCCGGGAAACCGGCGCTTCGGGAGAACCGCTGCCGGACGCGGTCAAGGTCATTCCGGCAAAACGGCAGTTCCTGCAGGATTACGCAGAGTTGAGCCGGAATCGCGCCAGGGGCTTCGATTACACGGACGGGAATACCTGGGATAGCGGCAACGTGTCGGGCCTGGAGAGACGTATCAAGCGGTTGCTGGATATCAGGGATGACAAGCGCAGTACCATTCAGGGTGTCGAAGGGCTGCACATGATCGACCATATCCTGTTGCGTCCCGCGCTGCCGAACGGGCATGTTACCTTCCAGGAGGCGGACGTGCCGGACAAGGTCCTGTGCGCCGCCAGGCGCAGGCACGAATTGCAGGACAATGATGAAGTAGGCTTCATGTATACGCCGGGGGGCAATTACCTGCAGTCCGTGTACACGGTGGAAGTTGTGGATGAATATGACTTTCTGATCACGGAAACGTATGTACCGGCGGCGCACCCGGAGCAACCGGAAAGCGGAATCTGGGTGCCGGCATTACAGCGGCGGGACTCCGTGATTTCCTTCTCGAAAGATAATCGCCGCCCGCGCTATCCCGACCCGTACTCCTGCCAGGTCAGCTTTATTTTCCCGGCCGCCGGAGCCAGGGCTGCAGCGGTTACCGGCGGGCAACAGTTTCGCGAGCTGGTGGCTGAAGTGATCAGGAACGAGACGCCGGCGCACATCACGCCGCACCTGTACTGGCTGGAAGATGATATGCTTGAACAGTTTGAGGTTGATTACCGCGCCTGGCTGGAGGAAAAGGCGGCGCTCCAGACCAACAGCCAGAAAATCCGCACGACAATAGCAGCGAACAAGCTACTCGGCTGGTTGATCTGACCCGTTTGCAGCGGGTCCGGCCATGCCGCAGCACGTCATCAAACAGCTGACTTTCCGGTTGCATTTCCCGGTGCGTGACCGGGCAGTGCAACTGGAACATGAAATTGTCCGTATCTACCACCACAGGATTGAACGGTTGCTGGATGAGTGCTTTGCAAGGCTTGGTGGCGCGGATACGGAGTACCGCATCGAACGTCTTGAACTGGACCTGGGAAATCTGACGTCGGCAAACCTCGCTGCCGAAATGTCCCGGCGCATCTCGCAGGAACTGGCCAATGTTGCCGACAGCAGCGAGGTCCGCGCCGCGAAAACTGTCTCGCGGCGGGAAAGGCAGTTTGCGCTGTTCCGCTATTTCATCGAAACCGGCAGCTTGCCCTGGTGGGCAGGGAAGCTCGATAGACGGGCGCTGGAACAACTGCTGGAGCAGCTTTGCATCCATAGCCCGGCTGAACTCGGAAGGGTAATGCCGGAATTGTTCAGGGAGGGAGATGCGGCCAGGCGCCTGGTAAAACAGTTTTCCGACACATGCCTGTCCCGTATCTGCCGGCTGTATCTGCCGGAAAACAAGGTCAGGCTGGCGCTGCTGTGGCTGCGGGACGCGCAGGCGTTGTTTGCCGCATTGAACAGGCAGGAAAGCGTACGCAGTAACCGGCCTGCCGTGCGATCACCCGCCGGCGCACCGGTCTCCGGAGCAATGCTTCCCGGAGATGAAGATACTTCATCAGCCGCATCGGACCGGCAGGGCAGCGGTTACGTGACCGGCGCCTCGAGGCGTTTGCATTGGCCCGTTCCCGGCACGGACAGGTTGCGGGAGCAATACTGGCTGAATGTGTTATCCGGGCTCGTCCGGGGAACAGCCGGCGGGTTCAGCCCCGGGAGCGCGCTGCAGGAGACCCTGGTCGCGCTCGCGCACGGCAATTATGATGTTTATCGCCGCCTGCTTGCCGGTCTGGCCGAGGCCGCCGCGGCGCCGGGGCAACAGCCGCGCGGGTTCGGCACTCCTTTGCCGGATCTGCTTCATGAATTGATCACCGGCGCTGCCGCGGCAGCCGCGGAAGAGGGCACGGGAAATATTCCGGGGGCCCGTGCCCGGGAAAAAACGCCGGGTATTCAGGACGCGGCGTCAACCCGGCGCGCGCCGGCGCGGGACCCGTTCACCGACACGGACGAGGATTATATCCATAATGCCGGCCTGGTCATCCTCTGGCCGTACCTGCCGGGATTTTTCACCCGCCTGGGACTGGCGGACGGCAACGGCTTCATTGACGATGTTGCGGCTGAGCGCGCGGTGTTATTGCTGCAATACCTGGTCGCGCCGCATCCGGAAATACCGGAAGCGCTGTTGTCACTGAACAAGCTGCTGTGCGGACTGGAGTCGCAGCGTCCGCTGCCTGCTGAATATTCACCGACGGAAAGGGAACTGGATGAATGCGATGCGCTGTTCCGGGCGCTGAAGCTTCACTGGAACGTGTTGGCAAACATGTCCGTGGACCGGATCAGGACGGACTTCCTGCAACGGGAGGGGATCCTTCGACCCTGCTCGGGGAACTGGCAGTTACGGGTGGAAAACCAGGTGCAGGATATCCTGGTAAAAAAACTGCCCTGGCCGATAGGGGTCGTGAAACTGCCGTGGATGGACTATGCGATCCTGGTCCACTGGGGATGATATTCGTACTACTTTAACCAGAGGAATTACCATGCACTTAAACGCACCTGACACTTATATCACGGAACAAACGGGTTTGCGCACGCCGGAGTTGTCCGGTTCTGATACTGTTGCCGCATTTGTCGGATACACGGAGACAGGTCCGCTCATGAAGCCGGTCCTGGTCCGCTCGCTCAGGGAATACGAGAAGCTGTTCGGACAGGCGGAAGCAACCCCGTTTGACGTCGTCATCAATACCGGCGCAGGGGAGGCTGCCGGCTGTGCCTTGTCTTCCCCGCCCGGGCTTGTTTATTGCATGTATCACAGCATCCGGCTGTATTTTGCCAATGGCGGCGCTGCATGCCGGGTGGTAGCGGTCGGCTCACACGCCGATGCGATAGATTTCGACCAGCTCCTGGCCGGGATGGAACTGCTGAAAGACGAACAAGTCGACTTGCTGCTGCCGTCCGATGCAGTTCAGTTGCCCGTTGACCGGTATTACCGTTATTGTCAGGCAATGCTGTCCCAGTGTGCCGGAGCAGGGGATCGTTTCGCGCTCATAGATCTGCATCATTCGGATACCATATCCAACTTCCGCAGCGGCCTGGGGAACAGCTTCCTGGATTATGGCGCAGCTTATTCTCCCTATCTGCAGTCGGCGCTGCATTACCGTTACACGGACGCTTCCGTCAGCATCGTCGTTGACGGCGCTGCTCCGGTTACCCTGGCTGATATGACTGTCGATGCCCATGTCCAGGGTGTCAGAAGGTTGCTGGGCAAATCCACGGTTACCCTGCCGCCCAGTGCAGCGGTCGCCGGCGTCTATGCGAAAGCGGACCACCAGCGCGGCGTGTGGAGAGCTGTTTCCGATATCCACCTGCGGGCAGTGACAGGGCCTGTCATCAAATACAGCGGTCTCGACCAGGCGCCCATGAACGTGGATCCCGGGACCGGTAAGTCGATCAATGCAATTCGCACATTCAGGGACAGGGGGACCGTGGTATGGGGAGCCCGGACCCTGGACGGCAACAGCGATGAGTGGCGCTACATCACTACCAGGCGCTTGTTCCTCAAAATCGAACGTAATTTGAAGCAGATCGCAACGGCGGCGACCGGTGATGCAAATATGTCCCGGTCCTGGAACAGGCTGAAGACAGCCGTTGCATCCTACCTCGACAATTTATGGAAGGACGGCGCCCTGTCAGGGACAAAGGCAACTGATGCTTACTTCGTCCTGATCGGTCCGGACGCGGAAGCGTCTCAAACCAGTCTGAATATCAAGGTGGGCGTGGCGGTATTCCGTCCGGCAGAATTCATAACAGTTTCCTTTATTCTCTGAAACCTGGAGACGGGGTCGCGGTTTCGGCAGTCGAACAGGCTGCGCACCGGAATACCCGGAAACGGCTGTGAGCAAGAACTATTATGAAACGTCGATAGAGCACTTGCTGGCTGAGTTGAAACGCATAGATCTGCTGATCCTGGCCGAGGTGGAAATCAGCCGCCGGCAAGCCAGTTCGGAAGCCAGCCATATGAAGATGTACGGAATATCGGAATATGAAATCGATACTTTGATACAGGAGGCCGTTGCGGAAATAAGAAAAGAGCCGGTAAAACAACCCGAACTGAATATCCGGCTCGACCGGATGATGGAACAGCAGGAACGGGAAATTATCGTCAGGAAGACGGCGAGTTCCGAAAGAAATGTTTCCCTGCGCCTGGAAAGACTCAGGGAACTGTTCCGGCTCTCGCATGATGAGGTCGATATCCTGCTGATCAGCCTGGCCCCGGAAGTCAGTAACCGGTACCAACGCTTTTTTGCATACCTGCAGGATGACAAAAACCAGATAAGGCCGAACGTGGACCTGGTCCTGAAACTGTTGCAGGGGCCATTCAACACCGATCACGGCAAGATATACAGGTATAACCTGTTGGCGGATACTGCCCCCCTGGTCCGGGCAAACCTGATTTACCTGGAGGATGAAACTCACCGGCCCGGCCAGCCTCTGCTGAACCGGGTGGTTAAAACGGATGCGCGCATCAGGGATTACCTGTTCGGTTCGGATAACATGTCCCATGAGATGCACGATATTGCCTCCTGCCATGCTCCCGGGCGGTGTCTGGATGACTTGCTGATCAGGAAAGAATTCAAAAACAGCCTGCTGGCGCTGGTGCGCAACGTGGATCTGGAACGGAAATGCACGATATTGTACCTGCAAGGCGGGTATGGAACAGGAAAGCGGTCCATGGCCGAGGGATTGTGCCGGGTTGCCGGGCTGAAACTGCTCCGCGTCGATTTGGCATCAGTCATGCAGCTCAAGCCGGCTGAGTTCAGGCGTAAACTCGTAGCGCTGGTAAGAGAGGCGGAACTACAGGAAGCCGCACTTTATATTGATAAATTTGATGGTTTGCTGCCCGGCCAGGCGGAGGAAAAGAACAACGCGAAGGAAACACCTGCGACCCGGAATGATACGTTGTTGCATGCTTTGATCAGTGTCCTGGTCAAGCGCAACGGGCTGGTCTTTTTCGCCGGGAAGCAGGTATGGGAACCCAGGGACCAGTCAGGCAGGTATTCATTTTTTCGTATTCCCGTACCGGATGCCGACACCCGGGAAAGAGAGCAGTTCTGGAGGTTAATGCTAAAGGCATATCCGCGACTTGCCCATGATGTCGATTTGGCGGCATTTTCCGACCGTTTCAAGTTCAGCCCCGGCCAGATACACGATGCACTGGCCACGGCGACGAGTATCAGCCGCTGGCGTAACCCGCTGCACACGGTGATCAACAATGAGGACCTGGGCCGGGCTTGCCGCCTGCAAAGTAACCGGGGGCTGGAACGGCTCGCGCAGAATATCAGCACCTGTTACCGGTGGGACGATTTGGTGCTTGCTCCGGGACCCAAATCGATACTGGAGGAAATCAGGGCAAGGGTCATGCATCGCGCCCTGGTGTACGAACACTGGGGTTTCGATAACAAGCTGGCCATGGGCAAGGGTCTGCACCTGCTTTTTTCGGGACCGCCGGGGACGGGCAAGACGATGGCGGCCGACGTGCTGGCGAACGAGTTTGCCATGTCTTTATACAAGATTGACCTGTCGTCGGTGGTGAGCAAGTACATAGGCGAGACGGAAAAAAATCTCAGTGAAGTATTTCGTGAGGGCGAAACGAGTAATGCCATATTGTTCTTTGACGAAGCGGAGGCATTGTTCGGCAAACGCAGCGAAGTAAAGGACGCGCATGATCGTCATGCCAATATCGAGGTGGGTTACCTGCTGCAAAGGATGGAACAGTATGCCGGGATAGTCATCCTTGCCACCAACTTCCGCCGCAATATGGACGACGCATTTACCCGGCGCCTGCATTTCTGTGTAGATTTTCCGTTGCCGGACAGGGAGGAGCGGTTGAAAATCTGGAACAGGATCTGGCCGCAGGAACTGCCCCGGGCGGCTGACCTGGATATGGAATTCCTGGCGGACCGGTTGCATATCTCCGGGGGTTATATCCGCAACATCGCCCTCGCGGCGGCGTTCCTGGCTGCCGAAGAGGCAAGGCATGAACGGCAAGAGCCGCTGGTGACAATGGAGCATTTACTGCGCGCTACCCGCCGTGAATATCAAAAGATGGGACAAATTCTGAAACAGTCAGCCCTCAGCAAGAACGTTTAAGGATACTTCCGATGAGCTACGTATGTGTCGACGGCGCGCAGGTGCAACTGCAGCCGCAGGGGCCCCAGCAACTGCTGCCGCCGAGCGGCATCATTCCGGCGCAGGTGCAGCGGGTGCTGGCTGTCGACGGCAGGGCGGCGCTGGTTGCTGCAGATATTCAGGCCTGGGCCGCATCCTACACGGCGGCTTATGCCAATCCCCCTTACACAGGCGGGCAGGTGCAGGGCAGTACGGTACAGATCAGCGGCCTGGCGACCGCGACGTCAACCATGGGACAGATGGTGGTGCTGCAGAGCACGCATGTCGTTTTGACGGTAAACGTAACCGCAAAAGCCAAGGATCCTGCCACCGGGAGCGAAGACACTGTCTCACAGTTTCCCGTCCAGGTCATCTTTGCAAATACCGGACAGGTTACCGTAGTTTCAACCTGAAAATGCCGGATTTATCAAAGTTGCCAATGAGTTACAATCTTGTGCCTGCCTCGCGGGCGCATCCTGGCCACACTAACTTATAAAGAACAAATCACATGATTGAAGATCTCGATGCTTCGATAAAGGCCCTGCTCGAGTATGAGCTGGCAAGTATTCATCCGCATCTCAGTATCAGTTTCGAAACACCGGATGACGATTTTCCGTCCGGTGTCGTCACGGCGCCGGCAGTCGACCTGTTTCTTTACGATATCAGGGAGGACCTGGAACTGCGCCATAACGAACGCTTTCTCCGCTCAGGGGGTCCCGGCGGCACAACATTGCTGTCCCGGGAACCGGTGTACGTGGAGTGTACTTACCTGATCACGGCGTGGAGCGCCTCGGCCGAGACGGCAGCCCATGATGAACAGGTCATTATTTCCGACGTCGTGCGCGCACTGTACCGGTATGTATCGATACCGGAGACCTTGCCGGACAGGAATGACCCGGACGGTCAACCGGTACAGATACTCCAGGGAGAACTGTCGGGTTCGGACCCTCTGCCCCGGGCATTCACGATCCAGACCGGGCACATGCAGAATCCGAGTGAATTCTGGTCAGCCATGGGCGGTAAACCCAAACCACAGTGTAACTACCAGGTGACCTTCCCCATGGACGTATTCTCGCCAATCCGGAGCAAGCCGATCCAGAGCGTAAATCTGAGCCTGCCTGAGGATTGATATTCCTTCCGGTCCGGGCGGGACACGCCGGGTTGACAGTTCCGCAACAACCAGTGAGTCAAGAACATGAACTTTAATTTGAGCCCGCGCTCGCGGCGACATCTGCAGGGCGTCCACGAGGACCTGGTGCAAGTCGTTGAACTGGCCATACGCATCACGGAAGTCGATTTCACCGTGCTGGAAGGTCTGCGCAACACGGAACGGCAGCAACGGCTGTTTGAGAAAAAAGCGACATTACTGAATGGTGTTACCAGAAAAAGCAGGCACCAGACCGGACACGCCGTAGACCTGGCAGCATTGATTGACGGTGAGGTACGCTGGGACTGGCCCTTGTACCACAAGCTTGCCGGTGCCATGAAAAAGGCCGCCGTTCAACTGGAAACGGCGCTTGAATGGGGGGGTGACTGGAAGCGCTTTCCCGACGGACCGCACTTCCAGTTGTCAAGACGGAAATATCGCGCCTGAACTGTTTGCCGCAGCAGCAAGACACATGACACAGAGCAGCACAACGTGGTGGATCCAGATTTTTGATTACCTGGCTCCGCACTGGTGGGGTATTGCCGCTATCGTAGTTGCGCCGTTGACAGGTTATGCGGCCGCGCGCCGCGTCAGGACGCATGCCAGGCGTGAGCCCGGCAACCTGGCGCTGGCTGCCGTCTCCGGAACGGTGACGTTTGTGCTGTCGCTGCTGATGTGGTGGAAAGGCTATCGCGATATTGAGGGCGCCGTGTTGATCGCAGTCATCATGGGCATCGGGTATCCCATCGCGTTTACCGCCATCATGGGAGCGTTCTATAAATGGTGGCCGTGGGGATATGAACGCCTCAGCGGCCGGCCGGCCGCCACCGGTGAGAAACCGGTGACCGGCGGCAACACCGAGAAGTCCGGCAATACCTTTTCCCCCAGGTGGTAGCTCAGCGTCATGCTATACGGTCTGGCACTGAAGGCAGGAGGATTGTTGCTGCTGTGCGTTGCGGTGTACGCGGGCATCAATACCGCGGGCACGCTCCTGAACAACCATGTAAACGAGTATCTCGGCACCAGGGAGGCACTGACGGCCAAACAGATTGAACTGGCCGGGATCCGGGCGCACAACGATTACCTGGAGCAACTGGCGGAAGTGACCGGCACGTTCCGGCGGGAGAAAGACAAACTCATGGAGTCGACTCACCGGTCCTTGCTGGATGCGCGCACGGAACTGTTGCAGGCGCAGAACAGCTGGCGCGTTGAAGATATCCGGCAGCGCGCCGCCACACCCGCCGGTAATGCCGATCTCAGCGTCCGCGCGGCACGCGCCACTGACCGGAAAAAGAAGCTGCTGGAACAACTGTCCGACTGGGATACGGTATATGAGACGCCTGGCAACCCTGATTAGCATCCTGCCCCTGCTGGCGGCATGCGGCGGCTTCGGCGCCAGGACAACGGATGTTTCCGTGCATGTACAGGACATTCAGATCCCGCAAATTGATTGCCGGCCTTATCCCCGGCCCAGCCTGCTGGAGCTGGGTGATATCGAACCGCAAAGCCGGGCCGACGGCTGGTTCATCAGCCATGAGGATTACAAGGAGTTGTCCGACATGTGGGATGCAACCATCCTGTACATGAAACAAACCAGGGCAATTGCGAAGTATTTCGCCGATTGCATCGACAGCTATAACCGCTCTCTGGCGGAGCTTGACGGACGCAGCCCGGAGGCCGCAACGTCTCCCGGGGAAGTGCAACGTGAAGACAGCCGCCTGCCCCGTATTTTCAGAGACCTTTTCAGATAAACAGACCTGACATGATCGAAGACCTGAGCAACTCCATCAAAGCCCTGCTGGAATATGAACTGCTTACGCCGGGACAGGAAATCATACCCGGCCTCAGTATCAGCTTTGCCCAGCCGGATCAGAACTTTCCGCCCGCCAGCGTTACCAAGCCGGCGGTCAATCTGTTTTTATACGATGTACGGGAAGACCTGAAGCTGCGCCATAACGAATGGTTCCGGTATGCGCCGGTAACGCCTGCAGGCCACGAAGTGAGGCGCCAGCCGTTGTTGATCGAATGCTCTTACCTGGTCACCGCCTGGAGCGACAGCGCGACGGCGGCGGCGCACGATGAACACACGGTATTGTCGGCGATCATCAAGGCGTTGCGCCGCTACAATGACCTGCCCGATACGTTACCGGATAAAACCGACCCGGCAGGGCCGCCCGTCCGGATCCTGCAGGGCGACCTGGCCGGAGGCGATCCCCAGCCCCGGGCGTTTACCATCCAGGACGGCTATTTACAGAGCCTGGGCGAATTCTGGCGCAGCATGGGCCACGGCCCCAAACCGCGCTTTAATTACTCCGTAACCATCGCTGCGGACGTGCGCGGTCCGATCGAAAGCGGGCAGATCCGGCAACTGCATATCAATGCGGGCCGGAGCGGCCAGTCCGGACCCGGATGAACTCGTGACAGAACCTGCCATAGAGGAGGTGGAAATGAAAATAGTTGAAAAGTTGAAGTCCGTATTTCAATCACTCGCCGGTAAACATGCTGAGCCGAAAAGCAGGTTGCTCTGCAATATGGCGCAAAACAAGGTGGTCCTGTGCGCGCTGGCGGGCCTTGCCCTGGCAGTACTGGTGATACTGTCGTCCTGAACCTGCCGGGGATACTGCTGAATATGGGAAGACTGACGCAAGCATTCGACGACACCGAAGTGTCAACCGGGCACTCCGCCCCTGAGGCCGTCCGGCAAATCGGGAGTCAATCCGATATCGGGCAGGCGGGAACCGTTGCGGCCGCCCTGGACCAGGTGGCGCAGGGGATACTGGGCAACGGCTCGCGCGCCGGGTTGATGGATGCAATCAACGCCGGGCAGAGCGCGCTGGGTAACCGCAACTTCATGCAGTTTGTCGAAGCCGCGCAGCAACAAGGTTCTCCCGCTGATGCACACAGTATCGCCGCGCAGGGGATGCGCGGCGCGGGCAGCCCCCTGACGCACCTGGCAACGATCCAGCAGGCGTTCGGGCATCACGATGTCCGAGGCATGCGGGAGCATACGGGGAGCGCGGCGCGG
Source organism: Gammaproteobacteria bacterium (assembly GCA_965243115.1). Taxonomy (GTDB): domain Bacteria; phylum Pseudomonadota; class Gammaproteobacteria; order Eutrophobiales; family Eutrophobiaceae; genus JAAXHV01. The sequence continues at coordinate 1,792,508 of CBDEUD010000003.1, forward strand.
ACATCACTGGACGCGCTCGATGCGGGGAGTTATGCAATGCGCGGACAGATGGCGTTCAACGGCGCGCCGGATTTGTACAGTCAGGCGCATGAGGCGGCGCACGGGGTACAGCAGGCGGCGCTGGGCGGCCGGTTGAAGCTCGAGGGTGGCATAGGGAAGGAGGGAGACCGGTATGAGCGTCATGCGGATGCGGTGGCGGAGGCGGTTGTCAACGGCGAGTCGGCGGAGTCCCTGCTGGATCAAATGGCGAGCGGTCCGACAAAGGTCACCCCGGTAACAGACGGCGGCGGTTAAGTGTATATATTTTTTTGCAAAAAGAATTGAAATAGGCTACCATACGTTTTAAAATGTAATGCATTACATAATTTGTTAAAAGTACATTTGTTTGTAAGGGGTATTCCAATGAGTCAATTCAAATTATTTCCGGACAACGCGGGCATCTTCCAGAACACGGGACTGTTCTCATTTATTATCCTGGCAACAGTTGCGGTGTCGTATCCGCACACGGAAGCGCAGGCCCAGGATAACGAAGTAACCGACGCGGGCGCCTCCGGCTGGCTTGAGGAAATTACGGTAAGGGCCAGACGCCGCCAGGAAGGTTTGCAGAATGTCCCGATTGCCATTACTGCCCTGTCTGCGGCCGCAATCCGCAGGGCCGATATCAGAAGCGCAATCGATTTGCAACGCCATGTTCCATCGTTAAGCGTCATCGGCACCCTGGGCCGTAACGAGGAAGCCCTCACCATACGCGGCCTGCGTCCGACCGGGGAGTTTCTGGGTGCGGGCGCCGGCCCTTCCGTCGTCAGTTATTTTGCCGAGGCGCCCAGCCGTTCGGGCGGGCCCGGCCTGTATCTCGATCTTGAAAATGTACAGGTTCTGAAGGGTCCGCAAGGCACCCTGTTCGGACGCAATACGACCGGGGGCGCAATCCTGTATGAACCGGTAAGGCCGTCCAACGAGTTCGGCGGCTACGTACGCGGCAGCGCGGGCAGTTATGGCCGTCTTGACGGAGAAGCCGCAGTAAATGTCCCGCTGATAAAAGACAAGCTCATGGTCCGTATTGCGGCACAAAAACAAAATCGTAACGGTTTCACGAAAGATGTGTACAGGGATATCGATTACGATGACCGTGACAACTATTCAGCGCGACTCAGCATCCTGTTCAGCCCCCTGGAACGGTTGGAAAACTACCTGATCGTGTGGGCTAGCGAGTACGATGAAAATGGTCCCGGCACCGTGCTTACGCACAATAATCCTGCCGGGCCGTTTGCGGCGTTCCAGACGCCTCTTTACGAGGAACAGCATGAACGGGGCATCCGAAAAGTCGCACTGGGCTCCAGATCAAGGGATTTGAACAGGACTCACGGGGTGCTTAATCGAACCGAACTTGCCGTGACCGAAAACCTTTCGTTTACCAATATATTCAGCTACACACGGCAAAAAGGCGACCGGGGATACGATCTGGACGGCACCACGCTTCCGCTGACCGATTCCCAGGGAAGAACGACGCCGGGAACATTCAGTCCCGACGATTCCACGATCACGGAAGAACTGCAAGTGTCCGTAACCGGTTTTGACGATATGGTGAACCTGCTCGTAGGCGGTTATTACGAACGCACCAAGTCGGAGCGGCCGCAAACCTATTCACAAATCCTGAATGGCGGGTTCACCACTCATCAGCTTGATGCGCCCGTTGACAACGAGAGTTATGCGGTATTCAGCCACGTGAACATTAACCTTGGTATCTTTTCCGATAGCCTGGACGGTCTCAAGCTGTCTGGCGGATTTCGCCATACGGAGGACGAATATTCCCTCGGTTTCGATATCCTCGGCTATCCCGGTGTGTATACGGTGGAGCAGTTGCCGGTACCGGATTCGACGCATTTCTGTCCGTTCCTGCTGGGTAAGACCTACCCGGATTGCCTGGTCGTCAATGGTTCGGAAGGGGACGGCCGGTCCTGGAACGTCGGACTGGACTACCAGATATCTGAGGATATCCTGCTCTATTACAGTTACCGGCGCGGTTACAAGAGCGGCGGGTATAACCCGGCTATCGGTATATTTTTCGGGTCGGACCTTCCCGAATTCGGCTTCGGGCCGGAACAGGTGGACGCGTTCGAACTGGGCGCAAAATCCGCATGGTTACTGGGCGGGATCGCCGGGCATACCAATATTGCCCTTTACCGGAGTAACTATAATGATGTACAGGTGCTGAATGATGTCATAATCGGGGTCGCTGCGACTACCGCTACACAAAACGCGGCTGAAGCTACCATCTGGGGCATTGAAGTGGAAGGCACTATCCGCCCCGTGGAAAACATTATTCTTTCCTACGGCTATGCGTATACCGATGCGGAGTATGATGAATATATAACGCCGGCAGGGGTTGATCTGAGCGGGCTGGCATTTCTGAATACACCGGAACATATGGTTAATCTCGCCCTGACCGTAAGTCGGCAACTGCCGGGCAATTTTGGCGAGATGAGTTTCCTTACCATGTATTCCTGGCAGGATGATGCGTTCGCAGGGTTCGTGGACGCGGAGAGTCCGGGCGCCATGCTTGGTTCTTACGGCCTGCTTAACATGCGCCTGCAATGGGACCGCATCCTTGCCAGCAGGGTGAATGGCGCAGTGTTTGTCAACAATGTTGCCGGCAAAGATTATATCGTGTCCAACAGTCCGCGTTATGCCAGTCTCGGCAGAGTCATATCACTGTACGGTGAACCGCGTATGTGGGGCGTGTCCCTGGGCATTGATTTCTAAATCAGGACGGAAATACGGTACCGGACCAGGCCGGTTGGATAAACTCCCGGGTCCGGTACGCAACAGGCGATGAAGTTTACAGTAATATATTCTGCCGTCGTTCACGCAGGATATGGCAAGCGCCGACTAATGCCGGGTAATCGGCCGTGACAAGCCATACAGGAATGTCATTCATAAAACCGTACAATTTCCGTTTCGACGTAAAACGTTTGCTGAATGTGCCGGCAATCAGTATCGGTACAATACGCGGCAGGATACCCCCTCCCAGATAAACACCACCTGAAGCGCTTACCGTCAGCGCCATGTCACCGGCGTATTCACCCAAAATCCCACAAAATGTATCGACAGTCTCAATGCAAACCGCATCAATTCCCTGCAGGGCAAGCTCTGTAATCCGGTCTGCGGTCAGTTGTCGAGGCGTGAAATCATGGATAGCGCAAAGTGTATCGTATAGCAATACCAATCCACTGCCTGAAAGCAGATCCTCAATTACGATACGGCCAATGCGCTTATGCAGGATTTTCAGGATATCAATTTCCAGGGGCGTGCCGGGGGAGAAGCCTGTGTTTCCGCCTTCACTGGCCACTACACGCCAACTTGCACCAACCGGCACCAGTACAGCCATACCCATTCCGGTTCCCGGACCGAGAGCCAGCCTGGTTCCTGTACGGTCCGGACAACCTGCACGGACACTCACCAGTTCATTTTCACTGATATACGGCAGGTAAGCAGCGAATGCGGCAAAATCATTTACCACCCCGATATCTTTTGTCCCGGTAATCCGCGCTATGGAATCCTTTTCAAATGACCAGGTGTTGTTTGTCAAGCGGTACTCCGGTCCCCTGGCAGGCCCGGCGATTGCCAGGCATACACTTTCAACAGAACATGAAGATGTCTTTGACAGATACCATTCGATAGCATCATTCACCGAATCGAAACGACTGGATGGAATAACGCAGACGCACTCCGGAACCGGTTCCGCGAGAGAGCGGCAGAGAGCAAATCTCGTATTCGTGCCGCCTAGTTCTACTAATAGATGCATGAAAATTCGCACTCCGATAACTCATCATAGATCCCGACCGTCAAGTGGCCTGGCAGAGAGCCGGCCCGTAACACCGTCAGCCAGATTAACCCACTGATTTATATGATATTCACGCATACGCTGTCGGGGTATCAATCCGCAAGATCATATACTGAATGAAATGCATTACAAATTGTTTTATAGGGCAGGTATAATATTTATGCAATTATGTATATAAAAGTAACATAGCATGCCGATATCGTTTGAACACGCTTTCCAGACAAGCGATTACAGGCTTCGCAGGAGTAATTCCGCACCTGAGAATTTGCCGCAGGAGGCATCATTATTCAGTGTCGGCAACGGTTTCATCGGGATACGCGGATTGATGGAGCCGATCGGTTCGGGCGATGCCGGTAATGACAGGTCCGGCGTTTTCCTCAACGGTGTCTACGAGCGCCGCCCGGTCAGCTACCATGAAGAAGCTTATGGATTTCCAAAAGTCAGTGATGTCCGGGTCCCGGTTCTTGATTGCACCGGGTTGATTCTGGAAATCGAAGGACGGGATATATATGCCGCCGGCTGGCACAAAATCAGAGACAACCGCGAACTGGACTACGGAACGGGCATACTCTTCAGGGATATTGTTTTTATTAAGGATACGGGTGAGAAACTGATGCTCGGACTTGAGCGTCTGGTCAGTTTGTCACGGCGTACCATCGCCGCGGGCAGGATTCGTATCCGCGCGGAAGGTTTCAGCGGCTCAATCACGCTCCACGCAACGATAAGCCATCCTTTTGAGAATGTCCCTTTGCAGGAAAGTGTTGTTGCTGATGGCATGCACGATCCCCGGATAGGTCCGGTGATATCCGCTAATCCCTGGAAAATGGAAACGGAGTTCTACAAGGACAATACCTGGACTTTTCTTTACCGAAGCGACATCGCGGGCATCGGCGTTGCTACCATGGATAGGATCATAGTGGGGGACGGCAGCGCTGTTTGCCGGTTAACGCCCGCCTATACCGATGGTTTCCGTCAGACACTGACACTCGATATTTCCCCCGGTAAACCCGCGGACCTGTTCCGCTTGAGCTGTTACGAGACTGATCGCGGAAACAGCAATATTGACCTGCTTGACATTTGCCGCCGTGAATTGGACAGGGCCCAGGCTACCGGATACCAGGCGCTTTCGCAGGAGCAGGCAGGGGAGATGGTGCAATTTTCCGCAAAAGCCTTTGTGAGGCTGCCTGAGGACAGCGACCTGGAGGGCGCAGTCAATTTCAATTCCACGCAGTTGTTTATGGCTGCCGGCAGGGACGCGGCCAGTTCAATCAGTGCGAAAGGACAGACGGGCGCAGGCTATGAAGGGCATGTTTTCTGGGATGCGGAAATATTCGTATTGCCGTTTTTCGTATTTACCTTGCCGGACATTGCCAGGGGGATGCTCGAATACCGGCATTCCATGCTCGACTATGCGCGTGAAATTGCTGCCACGATGGGGCATACGAATGCCGCGCTGTATCCATGGCGGACTATCAGTGGTACGGAATGCTCCTCGTTTTTTCCTGCCGGCACAGCCCAGTATCACATTAACGCAGATATCGCGTATGCGGTTCAGCAGTATGTTGAGGCGACGGATGATCTCGAGTTTCTCAGCGGGCCGGGAATTGAGATGTTGGTCGAGACCGCGAGAATCTGGCCGCAGGCAGGGTTTTTCAATCACCGCAAGGGCGGCGCCTTTTGCCTGAACCGCGTCACCGGTCCCGATGAATACTCCGCCATCGTAGATAACAATCTCTACACCAACGTTATGGCAAAGGGTCATCTTGAATACACGCTTGCTGCCATTCAGGCAATAAAGCGTCAAAGCCGTGATTGTTATACCTCAATACTACGGACTATGAATATCACCGATGAGGAGATGTTGTTATGGAAGAAAATTGCGGCCAATTTCTTCCTGCCCTACAGTACTGAAGAGGAGATTTATCTGCAGGATGAGCATTTTCTCGAAAAAGAATTGTGGGATTTCGGTGCGACACCTGCAGACAATTACCCCTTGCTGTTGCACTACCACCCCTTGACGATATACCGCTATCAGGTCTGCAAGCAGGCGGATGCGGTCCTGGCCATGTTTCTCAGGGGCAGCGAATTCCCCTGTGAAAGCAAAGCCGCCACGCTGAAATACTACGAAAGGATTACCACCCAGGATTCCACGCTCTCACCCGGCACCTTTGCGATCGTATCGGCTGAGTGCAACGAACTTGAAAAGGCGTATGAATATCTCAGCAAGACCTCATTTATTGATATCGACGACTTGTGCGACAACTCCAGTCAGGGCTTGCACATGGCTGCCCTTGCCAACTCCTGGAACAGTATAGTATTCGGGTTTGGCGGTATGCGCAGCCATGGCGGGGTACTGAGATTCAACCCCAGGTATTCAGCTTCTCCGGGCTCTTATTCATTTTGCGTCAACTTTCGCGGGCGCTTAATCCGTGTCGATGTTGCAAGTGACAAGGCGGATTATCATTTGCTGGAAGGTAAGGAAATTGATATTTATCACGGGGACACAGCCTTCAGGCTGAAAGAACGGGTTTCAATCGATAACCGGCAAAATTCATAATCCCGCTTACTGTACAGTTGTCCGATGCAAATTGCCGCTGCTATTTTTGATCTGGACGGTGTGCTCGCCGACACGACACAGGCCCATTATCACTCCTGGTTGCGCCTGGCAAAAGAGGAGGGGATATATTTCGACAAGCAAATCAATGAACGCCTCAAAGGTGTATCCAGGATGGCTTCTCTCGAAATTTTGCTTGAGCGGTGCGGGAAGGAGTTCTCTCCGGTTGAAAAAGCCTCCCTGGCAGCCAGAAAAAACAATTATTACCGGGAAATAATCAGTTCACTCACGCCCGAGGCCCTGCTGCCGGGAGCGTTTGCCGTGCTTGACGCCTGTCGTATCCGGGGAATGAAAACCGCGCTTGCCTCGGCCAGTGAAAATGCGCCGGCGGTAATCAATAACCTCGGAATAGCGTCGCTGCTGGACTACGTCGTGGACGTAAAATATATTACGAACCACAAACCGCACCCGGAAATCTTCCTTTCTGCGGCAAAGGGGATCCATGCTGAACCGCGCTCCTGTGTCGCTTTCGAAGATGCGGAAGCCGGTATCCGGGCTATACGGGCGGCGGAAATGATGGCTATAGGAATTGGTTGCCGCAAGCGTCTTTGCCAGGCGGATATGGTAATCGAATCGCTCGCGGAGTTTTCCCTGGATATGCTGCCTTGCCCGTGAAGAGCTGTTCCGGATAGTTTTGCCGCCAACAACACATCACTCACGTTATAAAGTTTCTAAGTCTTCTAAATACGCTTTTTGCCCTCAGCCACATCCTGCCGGCACCGCGGCCGACAGCCGGCATGCGGTTTTGCCGGTATCCCTGCCTCCCCGGCGGGTTCGCCCCGGCCCGCCGGTGCGGATTGCGCGGTAGCAACGGGCGGGCGGCGAGCGCAGCCGTCGAAATTTCATCGCTGCTACTGAATGTATAGGGATATGCTGATCCTGGAACGGCAGCGGATTCGGCGGTGTCACCCATATCTGATCCGGATGAAGGAGATTCATCGGTTGTATCAAAGCCCGGGCTGTCAAATTCGGCCCCGCTGTCCGCCGTGCGCGGCGCCAGCAATTGTTCCATGAAGTCCGCTGTCCATTTTGCAATCTCATTCTCATGAACAAAGGCCTGCATCGACTTGTTTCCGGCTGCCAGCTTCTCCAGTTTTTCGGGGTCCTCCCTGGTTGCTATCACCTTATCGATCCCGCGTTTCAGTTGTTCCTTGATCATTTCTGGTTCCATGGTCCTCTCCAGCGTATATCCGTGTTTGACGAATTCATGGCGCCGTCCTATGCCTGCGCCTTCGCTCAATATAAACACGGCAGGACGGTGATCATGTCCTTCGTCCAGGTGTTTGGTGGAAATGACTTCAAGCGGCGTCAGGTTCATGCCGTCAGACAGCGCGGTGATGACAAATACGTCATAGGCCGCGAACAAATCGGATTTTTCAGGATCAAAAACGGGCCCGGTCAAAACGACGGGCGCATAACCCAGTTTGCCCTGGTAGGTTTGATTGACACGGTTGATTTTTCCATAAAGCGTATCTACGTATTTTTTGTATGAAGGAACGTTTTCCCTGCTTGGCGCCAGGGTAAGGACAAAAACAGGTTTGTAACCTGATTCCAGCAACTCTTCGATATTTTCCTTGAAATAAAGGTCAATGGCGTCCACCCTGTGGTGCAGGCCCTTGGTGTAATCAGCCCGTTCGATGCCGCCTATCCATATTGACTCCGGATCATCAATGGCTGCCTTCGTGGCCTCGATATCGTCAATATCGTAGCGCCGCTCCACGCCGCCTTTCTCTTGCGGGTAACTTTGCACCTGCGCATCAAATTTCCGTTTCACCACTTCCCGTGCCTGCTGCAAGCTTCTCGAGGCGCCCGTTTCATGTTGTGCTTCGTAGTCTATGCTGATTGGAAAATCCCTGACGGTCACAACCCTGCTGCCGACGGGAACCGAATAATGACCCCGGCCGATCCTTTCAATCCTTGATTTATCTATTCCAAGGGGATCCGCCAGCTTTTCAACCAGTTCAATAAAATGCCCGGCATCGTCATACATCTGCACGCCTACCACGTCGGATTGAAGCAGGGAGTGCAGTATTTCAACTACTTTTGCCTCACCCAACTGTTCTGTGAATGTATCCGGATTTGCAAAAGGAATATGAAGAAAAAATCCGATCCTGTCAGTATTCTTTGTCAGTTTCTCCCGTAGCATGCCGGGCGTCAGCAACAGCTGGTAATCCTGTATCCAGGCGACATTCTCCTTATCACCTGAAAAATCCGCAAACAACGCGTCGGCAAAAGCCTGGTTGGTTTCCCGGTATATTTCCCAGTCCTGTGGTGCCGGAGTTACAAATTCCGCCAGATCATGGAATACCGGCCACAGCCAGCCGTTTACCACGTTTTCATAAAATTTACTGAATACGGCTTTATCCATGCTGAAATGTGAAACGTCATAAGGTTCCCTGCTTTCGATATCGCCTGCGACATAACTTTTGTTCAGACCCGGTCGATATAATCTTGAAGCATGCAGACCCAGGGGGTTAATCAGGCTTTCAGTATGCTGTGTATCCGGACTGAACTGATCCACGGTATGACTGTATTGCTCCATCCGCTCAGCCAGGTCATGTACAGGCGGATTAGTACCGGAATTACTGATCCAGATACCTCCGCTGTCCAGTGCGCCCCTCATGGCAGTAGCCAGTCCCCCTGCACTCAGGCTGAGTCTGTCTTTTTTAACGACCGGTCCGCGATTGGAGGCAACCAGGAAGTTTTTGCCTGTCAGCAGGGTATTTAATCTCGCCTGATCCTTTGATTTGGTGAATTGCACGGCATCTCCGCCCGGTGCGGGGCTGCCGGCTACCTTATCCAGCAACCCCTCTGCTGATTTTCCCCGCGCCACGGCATCCGCCACTGCATCCGCATTTTTCTCCCACCGGTCTCCTGCCTGACCTGTTCCGTTTTGCAATTGTGCGCCCGATACTCCCTGTACTGCATGGGCTGCCTCGTGGGCTGCAACTTTCAGGGTAGGTAATTCACCGAACGCGACGTGACGACCCTTGTAATATGCATCCGACCCTGCGTGAGTGTTGGCTTCCCTGGCCTCCGGTCCGGTATGTGCGGTCAAATCTCCGATATCGTGTTTGCCGAAGGAAGTTTGAATCCGTTCCATGAACGGGTATTCCATACCCGGGCCGCGCAATCCCCGGCCGGTGATTTCGTGGATGTATTCAGCCCGGCGTTTATCGTACAAGCCTTTAACAAACTTGAGCGTGCCACGCATACCGTAATAACTGTTCATGGTATCGATGTGGCTGGATAACTGGTACGGTGATGCCCCGTACCGGATCCCGGTTTCTACATCGAACCGCGCGGCTTCGCCGTTGCGAGCATCAGTAAGACGTGAGGCTGTTCCCGTATCGGGGTTCCTGGCGTGATCCGGACTCCCGCCGGATTTATAACGATTATTAGTCCTGGAAAATATATTCATCCGGGTTTTACAATAAATAATGTAATTGATTACATCATTTATAATTTATAAAGAAACCCTGTGGCAAGTAATAATTTACCAGGCCGGATAAGTAAAACTGCAGGCTGGTAAATTACCGGTTGTAACTCCTCGGCCCGTCATGCAACACTTCCGGGCAAGTATCTTTTTTATGGGTAATTTATTTGTGAAAAATATCACATACCTATTTTTAACGAATGCACAATATACTTCTGAAGGAGCCAGGGATGAGCTACCGGCGCGGTATGGGCGGCAAACTTCCCGCGGGCATTCCCCGACCGGTTACGCGGGTTGCAAATACGGAATTGATCTGTTTGAAACGCTTGATCACGCGTTACAAAAAATTCGCCATTGCATAAATAACGATATCTCACCTGCCAATTACGCCGGAGCCATCTCTGATGCCAATGGAAGGCTGGGTAATCGAACCTTCTTGCGCCACGTAGAGGGATTGCAGCAACGAAGGCGGCATACGCATGCCCATCATGTGGCGAACAAGGCGTTACGCGGAGCAGGGCGCCCCCTGACCCGCCTGGACGCTATCCAGGCATCCTTCGGACACCATGATGTGACCGGCATGCGGGAAGTTACCGGCAGTTCTGCCCGGCAGGCATTGACCTTGTTGCAGGCGGAGGGATTTACCGCTAATGGGCGCATGGCTGTCAGCGCTACGCCTGATCTGTTTACCCAGGCTCATGAAGCGGCCCACGGTGTGCAACAGGCAGCGCTTGGAAGTGACTTGAGGTTGAAGGACGGGGTTGGCGAGGCGGACGACAAATATGAACGTCATGCGGATGCGGTGGCGGAAAAGGTTCTGCGAGGCGAGTCTGCCCAGGAATTGCTGGACGCCATGGCAGGTGGAATGCAGACGCCAGTGGAAGCAAGCAATCATGCCGGGCCTGTGCAGTTTAATGAAGAAATCATCGACAAATTCAAAAGCAGCCAATCCCGATTGATCTTTCTGGATTATGACGGAACCCTGGTGGGCTTTCACGAGGACCCCATGCAGGCCGCTCCGGACGATGAACTGCATGAAATTATTGAGCGGTTGACCCGGTGTGAAAATACGAAAGTCGTCATCATTACCGGCAGGAAGAGGGAAGAAATATTCAGGTTTCTGGGCGGGCATGAAAACCTGGAATTCGTTGCCGAACATGGGATGTGGAGGAAAAAAGCGGAGCACAAGGATTGGCAACCGGCGATGGAACTGGACCTTTCCTGGAAAGAAGAAATCAGGCCGGTCTTCCGGAGATATGTTAACATTATGCCGAATAGTTATATCGAGGAAAAAGTCTATTCATTGGGGTGGCACTATCGCCCGGTGCAGGACGCCGTGGCGGCGGCGCAGGCAGGCAGGCAACTGGAAGCGGAACTGAAAGAATATTTCAGACAGGCGGGCAGGGAGAAGGAATGGGTGGTTACGAATGACAAGATGGTGGTGGAAATAAATACTGCAGCGGTAGATAAAGGCACGTCGGCATCCGTAATTGCGGGCGAAGGATCGTACGACTTGATTTTGGCCATGGGCGACAGCAGCACGGATGAATTTATGTTCAGGGCACTTTCCGATCATCAGACTGTCAAAGTAGGTACAGGTGTAACTGCCGCCCGTCACACGGTGAAAGACGTCGCGGCAGTACGCAGCCTGTTGAAAAATTTAGTTGCATAGTACGTGTCAGAGGCATGTAGGAAAGCTGGATAGTGTTTTCTATCACCTGATGAAGTGTTGTCCCGGAAACCGGGGCAGGGGGCTTCGGTGGCAAAGAGAGTAAAAAGAGGCAGTAAAACAAAAGTGGCGGTGCCTGATATAACCACTGCGATGACGATGGACCACATTGCGCAACTGACAAACCTGTCCAAGGCGACCGTATCAAGGGCTTTGCGTGACAGCCCCCTGGTAACCGTGGAGACCAAGACGCTTGTAGTTGAGGCAGCAAAAAAATGTGGCTATACCGTCAATAAAAATGCCAGGAAACTGAGAGATAAACGCACCAATACTATCGCGATTGCCCTGGATTTTCCCTCCTATCCCGGTCAGCGCATATCAGACCCGTTTATTTTTGAGCTGCTCACCGATATCGTTAATGCTCTCTCTGTTCGTGAACAGGATGTGCTTCTGTGTTCTCCGGTTGTAGATAATGCCCTTTCCTACCAGAATATTCTTGCGGCAAAAAGCGCGGATGGAATTATTTTTCTGGGCCAGGGAGAGAAGGAGCAAATTCTGGAAGACCTGGCGAAGCTGAAGGCGCCATTCGTCGTCTGGGGAGGGGTCACCGCCAATCCGAAGTACTGTACCGTGGGAAGTGATAATTTATACGGGGGGCATCTGGTCGGCAGCAGATTTGCCAGCCTTGGTTACAGTAATGTCCTGTTTATGGGAAATTCCCGGCATCTTGAATTCCGGTTGCGCAGGGAAGGTATGGAAACGGGATTGAAGGAAGGAGGAAAGCAAAGCAGAATAACGGATTTGACGATAACGGATTTTACCTACGAAGCCAGTTACAGAGCAGCAAAACAATATCTGGAAAACTCAAAAGGGACCGTAGATGCGGTATTTGCCGTCAGCGATATTATGGCGATCGCTTTTGCCGTGGCGTTGAAAGAAACCGGGAGGACCCCGGGCAAGGATGTCGCCATTATCGGTTACAACGATATACCGGTCGCTTCTTATTTTTCACCTGCAATCAGCACCATTCGGCAGGATACTGTCAAGGCGGGCGGATTACTGGTTGAAAAACTCATGCAGATACTGGACGGTTTCAACCCCCAATCGGTTATGCTGCCCACAAATCTTGTCTTGAGAGAAACCTGACGTTTGCTGCCTGTCCCGTCCGGAAGGTGAAGGAATGGAGCAAAATTTATACGAATGTAATGCATTTCATGCTATGATATAACGCAACGCTGGCGGTTGATTGAATGGGCCAAGACGAAGACGTTGTGACATGCCGATAGATCAGGATATCCGGGAGGCACTTTGTCAAGTCCCCGGCAGGCCGCCAATCAACGCCGTAGGCAGCACCGTGCATGAGTTCAGGCGCAACATGGAAGAATGCGAGTTCAAATATGACTTGCCTGAAATAGCCATGCACCAGGAACGTTCGCTTAATATTCCCCGCCCCGCAGGTGCGGTGCCCGTGCGAATATACTGGCCGCGTAAGCTGGGCCGGGATGAGCGAATACCCGTGCTGATATTCATGCACGGCGGCGCATGGGTATTCTGCAGTATGGACACCCATGAAAATATGCTGCGTTACCTGTGCGGCAAAGCAGGCGTTATCGGTGTTAACGTGGGTTACCGGCTTGCTCCCGAGCACAAGTTTCCAACTGCGCTTGAGGATTGTTATGCGGTATTGGAATGGGCCGGGAAACATGCAGAATTGATCGGTGGGCGTCCTGACAAGATAAGCGTCGCCGGCGACAGTGCCGGAGGAAACCTGGCTGCGGTGCTGTGCCTGCTGGCGCGCGACCGCAACGGCCCCGATATAGCAGCGCAACTCCTGTTTTATCCCAGTGTGGCTGCCGGCGTTCTGCCCCGTTATCCCTCCTGGAACGAGTATGCGGCCGGTTCAATCCAGGATTTTGAAGATGAAATCAGTGTGTTCCTTGACTACTACCTCAACTCGCCCGGAGAATTGACAGATTACCGGGTGAGTCCTGTCCTGGCAGGTCGCCATGATAGTTTGCCTCCCGCGCTCATCATCACTGCAGAATACGATCCGTTTCGTGATGACGGTGTCGTATACGCCGACAAGCTGGAATCGTACGGCGTTGACGTCGAATACAAGTGTTTCGCCGGCGCAGTACATGCATTCATGAGCCTGGCCGGAGGCATGTCCCGCGGTTATGAGGCGTTGGATTACACCGTTGAATATATACGAAAATTGACGGCCGGCGGTTGAAGACAACGGCTTTGTCCCGCGGGTGCTGATTATTACTTGTCGTCTTCGTCTTTCCCGGGTTTGAGTGATGGATCAAACAGTTTTTTCGTATGGAGATATTCGTCAGGGCTCTTGACCCGTAAACTGTGTTCAGGATCGTGTTTTGTAGGTGCCGTATTGTGCAACCTGGGGTGAGGCAGCCTGTACAGCAGGGGTCCTTCCCCGCGTTTTTCAATGTCCGGGACGATAAATTGCTCCAGCCATGCATTGAATAAAGCTACCCGTTCGGCCATATCGGGGTAGTCCGGGTAACGCAGGTAGCCCATTTCCTGTAACATTTCCCACGTCAGCATCATTTGTTTCATTGTCTGGAAGGTAGGAATTTCAAGATCAGGCTGCCCGGTTACCTTCATGTAGCTTTCCAGTGCCCGGGCGTACGCCAGGCAGTTTCTCGCCTGGTTGGTGGAATTTTCCAGGTCCCAATACGGTCCCGTCTCTTCGATGTTTTCCTTCGAGTACAGGGACTCGGCGATCCGTTCCCGCATTTCGTCAAAATTATCAATGGGATAAATGAACATCGCGTGACGTCCCTTCAGGACCTTGTCGGGGAAACGCATCTCTTCAATGAATGCGCGCGATATGTATCCGAACATGTTCCCTTTGGTATAGGTGGATTCATCGTACCGGCCGACAGGGATACGGTAGGGGGTGTATTTTCTCTCGCCGGTAACGGGGTCCTCGTCGAAATCTTTCCGGATGAGATGGACCCAGACTCCCTTGTCCGGGCGGTCGGTTTTGTACAGGCCGAAAGACGAATGTGCAACTACAAAATCAAGCTCATCGCGGATCCTCGGACTCGAAACGTACGCCGTGTAAGCAAAATCCGTGTGTCCTTCAGGACCGGGCAAGGGGCCTGGAATGTCCTTGAACGGCTCGAGCAGTGAAGTTCGGTACGCGTTGGGATGGCGTTCCTGGGCAGGCGTCAGGGCAGGCATGCCGGCAAAATAATCCGGATTGACCTTGTATGCCTTTTTGGTGCCAATCCATTCCCGGAACTCCCTGGTGATATCGGCCGTTGCACCGCCGAACTGTTCATTATATAAACGCGGGTCGGGTAAGAAGCCGACCGGCTCATCACCCGTTCTCTTGTAGAGCCAGTCGTTGAAAATTTGTTCAACACCCATGTTGAAGATATGAATCCGGTTTACGGAACTTTCATCGTCATAGAAACGGCCGTAGCCCAGTTTGAAGGCGTTCAGGAACGCATCCATGTATTCCCGCAGCGAATTCGACTTGCGCGCACCGGCGAATATCCCGGTCAGTTGCGGGTCCATGAACTCCGTCAGTCTTGCCTGCTCCCCGGCATAGTTAAAACAATTGACCGGGTAATCGGATTCGGGCGCATGAATTTTCCACCACGGATAATCCTCGGCGCCATCTTCAGCCTTTTTCGGCGTCATTGACCTGATGAGCCTGTCCCGCATCTCGTGGAAAGTCTCTTCCGTGACGGGCATGACGACCGCGGCGACACCCTTGGTAAAATTGTAATCGACATCCCGCACCTGGATGCGGTACGCCTTACCCATGAGGTTTCCCTCAATGAGCGTCGACCCGGCGGGGGCGTCCGTTTCTGTCCTTGTATTAATCATTATTTCCATCGATGCGCCTTGTTCCTGCCGCCGGGCATCGACTACGGAGATGTCGGCATGCACTCCCATGGTCCCCTGCACAAATGTTATATCCTGGGCAAATCTCAGCACGGCAAAATACCTGTGACCCGCGTCTCCGGGAAGCGGGCGAACCAGGTTTTTAATGGGATCGAACCCCGCGGAGGTGAACTCAATGTTCCCGTAGGCATAAACGGGGGACTTGCCGAACTTGTTTTCCCGGACTTTAAACGTCCTGATCACTTGCGGATAAGATGAAGCAACGGTATCACCGGGCGCCTGGCCGCCTGCGTGCAATGAGGTCCAGTGATCGAAGGCCCCGCCGCTCTCATACCCCGGCATGACGGGAGTGGTATGGCTGTCATGCCGGCGCGTGCGATCCCCGTACCATTGATACGGACTGCGCCAGTTTTGCCTTTGCAGCCACTCGCTTCCGGGCCGGACCACCCCTTCAACCGCGCCGCCGACAGAACCATCCACTAGCGAACAGGCGAGCACTTCGCTGAACCTGTTATGCTGGTCATCGGGATAATGTTTCATGACTTCACCCAGGATTTTTCCGTCCAGCGCGCCCAGTCCCACACAGCCGATGGACATGAACGCGCCACCGAGTGAATTGGCAAAAACGCTGCCCCGGGGAGGCGCGGTACCCAGGTTTTCCCTGTCTGCCGCATTCCGGGTCCTGATAAACAGGGAGTTGCTGCCGACATCGCCTACGTTTGCCTGTTTCAGGGCAACCTCCATCAATGGACCGGTGATCATTTTCAGCGACGTCCAGAGAGGATGTTGAATGTATGGGAGCGGGATGGATTTTTTAACGCCTTCGGCTATTTCCCTGATTTCGCTGGAAGGTACGTCAAGGGCCCACAGGGATGAATATAATCCCACCGCGCCAAGCCCTTGTCCGGCTGCCATGACCATATTCGGCAAACGGCCGTGCTGCGGGTTGGGTGCGTAGGAGAATTTCGTATACTCTTCAACCATCGGCATAATGCGCGGGACCAACAGTCCGCTGGCTCCCAGCGCCACGGCGCCCGCAAAAAATCTTGACAGCGCCGGACTCAGACCCAGGCCCCAGGGCCCGCATACGGCAAACGTTATTTGCCCCAGGGCATATCGCGATATTGCAGTCCCGAGAATATAGGCGGCTATCCTGATGGGAGCCGGAGCGAGGCTGCGCCCGTCTGCGATGCAGGCCATGACCTCTTCAAACTCTATCTCATGGCTGTCCTGTGCGCTGGGCATAACCAGGGGGTAAGAGCTGTCATCCCGTTGTCTCAGCGTACGGGCGCGGTCAGCCCAGTAATCTATTTCATGGCTGTCCTGCGCACTCGGCATAACCATGGGATTCATACCCCGTTGTACCGGCGCGGCGTGCCGGCCGGACCAGGCATGGTGTCCCATCCGGCCGAGACGCCTCAATACGCGTCCCCCGGCCATCTGCAAGGGTGAAGCGGCAACGTTCGCGCAAGGAGCAGCTGCAGATGCAGGTATCCGATCCAGCAGGGAGGCTGCAGATTCGCCCCTGGTTACGGCGCCGGCTACGCGATCGGCGTGCCGTTCGTAGCTGTCGCCGGTCTGTCCCACCCCTCCCTGTAACCGGGCAGCGCCGGGATTTTGCACGTAGTGGGCCGCCTCATGGGCTGCATCTTCCAGGGTGGGTGCATTGCCGAATGCCACCCGGCCGCCCTTGTGGTAGGCATCTGAACCAAATTCGGAATTGGCGGACCTGGCTGCGGTTCCCGTATAAGCCGTCAGGCCGTCGATTTTGTGCTTCGGGCCGAATGCCTGCTGGATTTGTTCCTTAAAAGGGTAGTCTTGAGGCGCATCGCTGAAGCCTTGCATGGCCAGGGCATGAATGCCTTGGTATTGCTGTTGTACAAAAGCCAGGGTGGCCCGGTTTCCGAAGTTTGCCTGTGCATTATCGACAGCATGCTTGAACATCAAGGGAGGACATCCGTTGTTGATGCCGTTACTGATGTCATCCAGGGAAGTGAAGACATTCCCTCGATCCGGCTGGTTCGGGGCTGATGCAGGGAGGGCGCCGGGAGCTGCAGCGGGCGCGGGGACGGGGTTATGTTCTGTTGCAATTTTTCCTTGTTCGAGGGATGCGTTACCCTGCTGGTGTTCGTATGGTATGTGAGACATGAGCAATGTTTTACACTCAGAGCCTGTTACAGGTTCCGGGCAAGTGGGGATGGTTTGGGGTTGGCAGGAGACGCAACTCGCCAAAGTCTATTGATAATTTATAATCAAGTGTTCAGACAAATGCAATATTTAAGTTACCAGTGTGGCTGCGGTTACAGCAGCGATTTGTCCCTTGCCATCCTGACGGCGTCGTCCCGGGACGTAACATTCCATTTTTTGAACAGTTTTTTCAACCGGTACTTGACGGTATCTTCGGTAATGTAGAGGTTGGATGCGATTTCCTTGTTGGTTTGCCCTTTCGCCATTTCAGTGATGACCCTGAATTCCTTATGGGTCAGGCCATGCAGGCAAACCTGTCCGTTGACGGTACAGGACTCCTGGCGGACCAGGCGGTTTATCTCGCCCATAAAAGCCCGGTGGAAGCGGTTGCTGCTTTTCACCGGCCGCTGTTCATACAATCGGTCATACATGCAGGTTATGGTTTTTCCTTCATCTGCGAAGGGCCGTTTGTAATCCTCGTACATCGCGATGTCAACGGCGCCGGCGAGCAGGTTTGTTGCGTTTTCAAAGTCATTCAGGGCATAAAATGCCCGTGCCAGCAACAGCCGGACCTCGACCAGGAGCCGGTAGCGTCCCTGTTTCTGCAGTGTGGCGGCCAGGGGCTGCAACAGGTTCAGCACCGGCTTCTTTTTATGTTGCATCAGCAGTAATCTGGCCGATACGATGGCTGCTCTCTCCGGTATAAAGACGGACCGGTTGTCCGGGCCTGTACATTGCCGTGCGAGCCGGTCCAGGTCTATGGCATCTGCCAGTTCGCATGCGGGTTGCAAACGGCCGGCCAGCAACAACAGCTTCACTTCCATCAGGTTGCTCAGCAACGCCAGCCTGGACAGGTTTCGTTCCGCGGCAATGCTGCGCGCCCGCTCCAGCATGGCACGGGCTTTGTCCACACCGTGCGTGATAAACGCCACCCCTGCGGCCGTGGTGTAGGCCCGGGCGTATAAATCAAACCAGCTGTCATGATTCTCGATATCAGACAATGCTGTGTCTATACACTGCCGGGCTTCCTTGATGCTGCTCTGCATGAATGCGACATCGGCGAGGTACACGGACGTATTGGCTGCGATATTGGTATTGGTATCAAGGTGCTCGCGAGCCAGGTCCTTTGCCTTGAATAGCTCTTTGCGCGCATCGTGTAATCTTGCGCGTTCCATCTGCAGGTTGGCGCGGTGATAATAGATAAAGACCGCACCGTAATAGAAGCCTGCATCCTGGTACATGCGCGTTGCCTGCACCAGGTGCCTATTTGCCTGTTTCAGCAGGCCGGCATCGAGGTAGGCGCAACTCAATGCGTCATGGAGTAAGCAGCGTAATAGGTCATCATCATGGGGAACGGTTTTGAGGCATTCCATGGCAAAAGACAGGGTGGCATCCGAGACGGGCTGGTCGGTGTAATCATCCAGGATCACCCGCCTGACCAGTTCAAGCTCGATACCGATTGTCCGTTCCGGCGCTTTGCCGGACCACTGTTCAAAGCCGTTCGTTCCCTGGTGAAGCGCATACATCCGTTGCCTGGCGTCGTGCGGTTTGCCGCGTTTTACCAGCAGCAGCAGGTCGGCAATGAACAGCCTGGGATAGGTATCGATTACGCTCCTGTCCAGACGCGCCAGGACTTCAGCCAGCCAGTCCAGCCTGCCCTGGTAAATCAGCCGCCAGCCACCGGCGCTGTCGACCATCCTGGCAGCTTTGCCCTGGTCCTGTCCCTTGAGGGCATGCTCCACCGCCTCCGGCACATAGCCGTGCTCAAAGAACCAGCTGGCCGCTTTAAGGTGCAGGTCAAGGATGCGATTCCCGTCATCCCGGCGCAGGCGCTCATACAGGTATTCACGGAACAGCTGATGATAACGGTACCACGTGCTTTCCGTATCCAGCGGTATGAGAAACAGGTCCTGCCGCACCAGCGTCTCCAGAATGGCCCAGCAATCCTGGCCCCTGCACAAGGCGTTGGCCAGGTCACCGGTAAACCGGTTGGCGATCGACGTGTGCATCAGCATGGTCTGTTCAGGCCCCGAAAGCGAGGTAAAGACCTGCTCGGTGATATAGCGCGCCAACCCGGTAGTGCGCCCTGAGAAGGCGTCGATGTGGTTTATATCGAACAGCCGGTTTCGTATCAGCATTTTAATCATCCGGCAGGCAATCGGCCAGCCTTCGGTCCGGTTCCATAAGCGCTTCTGCATCACTTCGTCAAACCGATCGGCGATGACCGAACTGACTTCATCCGGGCTGAAACGCAAGTCGGCAATGGCGATTTCCCTGACGCTGCCCTGGTTGCAGAGACATTGCACCGCCAGGTCCGGATAAACCCGTGAAGACAGCACCAGGCGCACGTTTTCGGGCGCGTGGACAACCAGTTTCCGCAGTAACTCATTGATCGGGGCACATGAAACCAACTGGTAGTCATCAAAAAACAGGACCAGGTCGCGTTGAAACTGCGCCAGTGTATGAATGATTGGGGCTGCGATGGAACGGGCCGGGAGTTCATCGATGCGCTGGCCCAGCAGTGTATCCAGCGACTTGCAGGGCACGCCGGCCTGCTTCAGGGCAGCCACCAGGTATCTGGTGAAGAAACTGGGCCTGCTTTCCTCGATGTCCAGGGACAGCCAGCTTGCGGCGCCGTAGTGGTTGATATGGTGCTCGTACCACTGTTTGAGAAAAGTCGTTTTGCCGTAACCGGCCGGCGCATGGACAATCGTTAACTGGCAAGCGCGGGCAGCTACGGTCTGGTCCAGCAATTGCCGGCGTTGTATCAGGCCGGCCGGCAGGTTCGGTGGAGACAACTTTGTCCTGATAATCCAGTCGTCAGTACTGGGTCTGGTCTGATTCATGATGCGGGCTTATTGTAATGCATTTCATCATATATTACCAGATACACGAACGGGACAAAAAACGCCGTCAAATATTACCGGGGTCGCAGTGAACGGCTTCAAGCCGGTAAAGGGATGATTTTTTTGTGGGGAGCCTGATTTATATTTACAATCTGCCGGATGGCAGGATTCGACTACAAGTCCTCACTTGAGAAAATGACCCACCACCCGGGTGTGTACCGGATGCTCGATGGCGCCGGGTCACTGCTCTACGTGGGCAAGGCAAAGGATCTGAAAAAGAGGGTTGCAAGTTATTTCGGCAAGAAGCCCGATTCAGCAAAAACCAGGGCTTTGGTAAGGCAGATTCAAGCCGTCGATGTAACGGTGACACGCACCGAAGCAGAGGCCCTGCTGCTGGAGAGCAACCTGATAAAACAGCATAAACCCCGCTATAACGTGGTCCTGCGGGATGACAAGAGCTATCCGTACCTGTACCTGTCGTCCGACGATCAATACCCCAGGCTGAGTTTTTATCGCGGGGCAAAGTCGGGAAAAGGGCAGTACTTCGGACCTTATCCCAGCGCCAAGTCCGCCCGGCGCACACTGAACCTGACCCAGAAGCTGTTCAGGATACGGCAGTGTGATGATACCTTTTTCAAAAACCGCTCCAGGCCGTGCCTGCAGTACCAGATTAAACGCTGTACCGCGCCCTGTGTGGGACTGGTCGGCGATGATATCTACCGGGAAGACGTGAAACACTCGGTCATGTTCCTGGAAGGCCGTAATGAAGAAGTCATCGAGGAATTGACCGGGCCCATGCAAAAAGCAGCCGACAGGCAGGACTACGAACGCGCCGCCCAGTACCGCGACCAGATAATCAGCCTCAGGAAGATACAGGAAAACCAGTATATCAGCGCACCCAGGGGTGAGCTTGACATCGTCGGCTGTTACATGCAGGACGGTTATGCATGCGTTCAGGTCTTCTTTATCCGGGGCGGCCTGAACCTGGGCAACAAGGCGTTTTTCCCCGGGCATACCGGCGAACTGACCGAACAGCAGGTCCTCAATGCTTTTCTGGCGCAGTATTACCTGACTGAAACCCGCCACAGGCGGGCGCCGGGAGAAATCCTGGTCAGCCACCGGGTCGCGGATGCAGACACGTTGATGGCCCTGCTCAGCGAGACAAAGGGCAACAGCGTCAGGATAAAACATACGCACAGGAAAGAGAGAAGGAAGTGGGTGGAAATGGCATTGAACAATGCTGAAATAGCGTTAAAGACCCGCCTGTCCTCGAAAGACAAATATATATCCCGGTTTGAGGACCTGCAGGGGGCGCTTGCACTGAACGAGCCGGTGGAACGGATAGAGTGCTTTGATGTCAGTCATGTAAGCGGTGAAGCGACGGTCGCTTCCTGCGTGGTATTTAACCATGAAGGCGCGGTGAAAGCCGATTACCGCAGGTTTAATATCAGGGACGTGACTGCAGGAGATGACTACGCAGCCATCTCCCAGGCATTTCAGCGGCGCTATTCCCGGATAAAAAAAGAAGAGGGGAAACTGCCGGACCTGATACTGATAGACGGCGGCAAGGGCCAGGTGAGTTCTGTCAGGGCTGTCGTCGAGGAACTGCAACTGGATGAAGTGGCATTGCTGGGTGTTGCCAAGGGCAGTACAAGAAAACCGGGGATGGAAAGGCTGGTTTTTTCAGACGGCAAAGGAGAAACAAGCCTGCCGGCCAACTCTCCGGCCCTGCACCTGATCCAGGAGATCCGCGATGAGGCGCACCGTTTTGCCATTACCGGGCACCGCCGCCAACGCAGCGCTAAAAGGACCAGGTCGGTCCTGGAGGAAGTGGAAGGTATCGGCGCAAAACGCCGCCGGGAACTCATCCGCTTCTTCGGCGGTCTTCAGGGGGTTTCCAGGGCAGGTGTTGAAGAGCTTGCCCGGGCGCCGGGCATCAGCGACAATCTGGCAAAAAAAATCTATGCTTCATTCCACGGGGATGAGGCGTGAGAATATTATGAACTTACCAAATTACCTTACATTGATTCGCATAGGATTGATCCCGGTTTTCGTGCTGATATATTACCTGCCGTTCGAATGGAGCAACCTGGCAGCCTGTATTATCTTTGTCGTGGCGGCCATGACCGACTGGCTTGACGGCTTTCTTGCAAGAAAATTGCAGCAAATCTCCAAACTGGGCGCGTTTCTCGACCCGGTTGCGGACAAACTGATGGTGGCAGTCGTGCTGGTATTGCTGGTTGAACGTCATCCCGGCCTGGTATTGGCCTTGCCGGCAGCCGTTATCATCGGCAGGGAGATCACGGTCTCGGCGCTGCGCGAATGGATGGCTGAACTGGGCGCGCGCAGCAGGGTGGCCGTAACCATCTACGGCAAGATAAAGACCATAGCCCAGATGGCGGCGCTGCCGTTGCTGATATATCACGATCCGCTTTACGGCGTATCCGTCTATACCACAGGCCTGGTCCTGCTCTATATTGCCGCAGGCCTTACCCTGGTTTCGATGTATCAATACCTGGCAAGCGCCTGGCCAAAACTCAAGGAAAGCACGGAAAAACAATAAGTTACGGAAATTATCGAATTTGCGGGACTTGACATCCTGCAGCATGGGGTTATAATCCTGCGCCATATCCTGAAGGTGTCCGGACAATGCCAGGGAGGGCTGTTTAGATAATGATTAATGCGGGAATAGCTCAGTTGGTAGAGCATCACGTTGCCAACGTGAATGTCGCGAGTTCGAGTCTCGTTTCCCGCTCCAAACATGCCCCGGGGCTGACCTCGGGGTTTTTTCTTTTGGGAAACTCTGAGAGACTAAATCAGAGGCTGCTTTATTTGGTGAAATACCAGGGCTGGGTGGCAGAGTGGTGATGCAGCGGCCTGCAAAGCCGTCGACGCCGGTTCGATTCCGACCCCAGCCTCCATTTTTCTCTGCAACAAGGCCCGGGTGGTGGAATTGGTAGACACAAGGGACTTAAAATCCCTCGGGGGTAACTCCGTGCCGGTTCGAGTCCGGCCCCGGGCACATTTCAACCGTTTTTCCAATTCCCGTATTATCCTATAAGAACTCGTAAGCATTTATTTATTAAGGAATTTTAAGTAAAAACAATTCTTGCACATTCTTTTCAATTCTTCTATAGGCTCATTAAAAATGTGTGAGAACTTGTAGAAGCTTATGAGAAAAGAACTAACCGCCGCAGAGATAAAATCCGTTAAAAGAGAGGGGATTTACCGAGCCGGCCCAACCTTATATCTTAGAATCGCACCCGGCGGCTCAAAATCCTGGGTACAGCGACTCACGATAGATCGTAAACGTCATGATATTGGTTTGGATGGATATCCGCAAGTAAGTCTGGCGCAGGCGCGGAAGCTTGCATTGCAAAATCGTGAACTCGCGTGGGCTGGTGGTGACCCGCTTGCACTGAAGCGAAAGTCCAAATTGCCGACATTCGAACAAGCTGCCGATAAAGCATTCGAAGCCAACCGGGGACGCTGGCGTAGTGAGGTAACTGCCAAGCACTGGGAACGTGGTATGAAAAAACATGTTCTGCCACTGATCGGAAAGCTGCGAGTCGATCAGATCGGACGAGAAGAAGTGTTGAGCATCCTGACTCCGATATGGACAACCAAACCAGAAATAGCCCGCAAACAGCGCAATCGTATCCGGGCCGTCTTGTCCTGGTGCCAGGCGCACGGTTTCATCGAGCATAACGTGGCGGGTGAGATGATTGACGGCGCCCTGCCTGCAATGCCCGCCGTAAAAGAACACTTCCGGGCATTGCCTTACACGGAAGTTCCTGCGGCGCTTGAAACAGTAGAGGCCTCCGCTGCCTCCTTGGCCGCCAAGCTGTGCTTCCGGTTTCTGGTTTTGACAGCCGCCCGTAATGGCGAAGCACGCGGGGCAACCTGGTCTGAAATCGATGTTGAGAAAAGGGAGTGGCGTATCCCTGCTGGCCGCATGAAGACCGGTACTGAACATCGCGTTCCGCTCTCCGGCGAGGCGCTTGCCGTGCTGGAACAGGCCAAGTTACTGCGGGATGGTTCAGATCTGATATTTCCGTCATCTGTTAAACGAGGCACACCGCTTAGTAATATGGCAATGACCAAAATTCTGAGAGACAACGGCTTGGCCGCCAGGACCACAGCACACGGCTTTCGAAGTTCATTCAGGGACTGGGCTAGTGAATGTACAAATACGGCACATGCCGTCATGGAATTGTCGCTGGCACACAAAGTTGGTTCGGCAGTTGAGCAGGCCTATGCGCGTAGTGATTTGCTGGCCAAGCGGCGGGATCTCATGGAGCAATGGGCTCAATACGTGGTCGGCACTAGTGCCGGGGCGGCGCCATTGATTAGCTGACTGGGGACACCGCGACGCGACATGCCTGTACTATACCAAGGCCAAGTTCGACCGATTGCTTGCGGCAAGCAACGATGATAGTTAATCAATTTGAATTTCAAAAAAATTTATTGTGACTTTGAATGTTACAAATTGTCACAACGGATTGAGCGGTCGTGAGCTTTGCTTTATCTCCGCGCATTGCTGGCCTCGATGAACTTTGTCGGCGCTATGCCGTCGTCCCTCGTTTTATAGCTGCCTTCATTCAATCCCAAAATCCAGCGCGCGGGTTGTTCCCTTTGTTTGTTTACAGCCGGGTATGTATGGTTATTTATTTGTTAATGACTCACTTTCTATTTATCGTGGAGCATCTTCACAAATTGCTCTAGTAAGTCGGCTTCAATATTAGTGCCTGGATCTTCATTAGGTCGGACTACATTACGTAAAGTTGTTAAATGCGGCACGCGATTCAGCAGTTCGGCAAGATCGCTATCAACTTCATTTGTAATGCTGTCTGTTGTTCCCGATTTAGATACTCGGTGTTTGCTTGTATGATAATCAGCCATTTTCTATCTCATTACCTGTCAGAGTATGGAAGTAATTCTCGAAGAAGTGGTAATTTAACTCGCTGCTAAAATAATGTTTTCGATCTATCCAGATGAATCCATCTCCCTTCGAAATAACAGCAACATCAACCGCGCCTCCAACGGTTTCGTGTTCAAGCGACATACGCTGTTGAAAGGAACCTAGGTTCACAAGAGTAGAAGCAACTTGTGCCAGATCTTTTTGGGACAGTGTATTGACTGCTTGCAGGATCTCTCTGTATCTCTTCTTGCTTGTCTGTAGTACTTTATTAGAGAACTCATCGGCCTGTTTGTGACTTGCTTTACTTACCTTCTGTCTCCACTCTTCCTGTTGCTCGGGTGTAAGGTCTTCAATAGCATCAATTACAGCTATTGGCATTTTGTGAATTTTAAAAATTGCTTCTTTTAAATGCGCTGAAACTGTAGTTGTGATGCCAGATAGGAAGCTATCTACCATCTCAGTATAAGCAAAGGCCCTAACTATAGCCGGAGTATTCAAAGAGATATTTTCACAAGGGAAAAGTTGATATTTGAGCTTATCCCCATATACACCCCAAATTCTGATATGTTGCAATGCTGGAAAGTGACATGCCCCCTGCAACTGATCCATTTGGCGTTTAGCAATTCATCCCCAGGCAGCTCGTTGTGGTTGATGTTGATCCGCATATTCCCTGGGCGTTAACTGGCCCAGAGAACTGTGCGGACGGTAGTCATTATAGTCGATCCGCCAGGCTTCGATCTTCCTGCGTGCATCCTCCAGTGATTCAAACTCGTGGCTGTTCAGGCATTCATCCCGGAAACGCCCGTTAAAACTCTCAATATACGCATTTTCAACGGGTTTACCCGGCCGTATGAAGTCCAACCGCACGTCGTTCTCATACGCCCAGGCATCCAGCATCCGACTGGTGAACTGAGAGCCGTTGTCACAGGTAATGGTCAACGGCAAACCCACCTGGTTGCGAGCACGCTCCAGCGCCGTTATGACCTGGCGCGACGTCATCGGTTGCGCCACCTCTATAATAGGACTTAGCCGACTAAAGTTATCCACCACGGTCAGGGCCTGAAACGCCCGTCCATCCAGCAACCGGTCCGTCACAAAATCCATGCTCCAGCATTGCCCCGGACCGCTCGGCACCGGCGCCGGACCCCGGATCGCCGCGGCCCGCTTCTGGCGCCGTTTGATGCGCACCCACAGCTCCGCCTCGCAATACAGGCGGTAAATACGCTTGTGGTTCACCGCCCACCCCTCCCGCTGCAACAACACATGCAGACGCCGATACCCGAAGCGAGGCCGGGCCAGCGCCAACTCTTTCAGGCGCAATGCCAACCCCCGGTCATCGGCACGGCAAGAACGGTACCGCTGCGTGGATCGGGGACACCGCAACAGCCGGCAACCATGACGTTCGCTGATCTGAAACGCGTCCATTACAAACGCCACCAGCGCACGTTTGCCTGCCGGCTTTATAACTTTTTTTGGATCACCTCGGTCAACATGTGCTTGTCCAGGGTCAGATCCGCGACCAGCTGTTTCAGCCGCTTGTTCTCCGCCTCCAACTCGCGCAGGCGGCGCAACTCCGAGACACCCAGGCCCCCGTACTTCTTGCGCCAGGTGTAAAACGTCGCATCACTGATCCCGTACTTGCGGCACACGTTCGCTACCGCGGTGCCGCTCTCCGCCAGCTTCAGGGCATACACGATCTGCTCTTCGGTATAACGACTTCGTTTCATGGTCTCTCTCCTGTCAGTTCAGGAGCCACCTTAGGGCAAAATCGCTAAGTTTTAAATGGAACGGTTTTTTGGTGCAAGGTCATTAACGATTCCTGGCACTTATCAACTGGAAATATTGATGGCGCTTTTTACACCAGGGCCGGCTGAAAGTCCCGGTACTCATAAATCTTTTGCAGCATCTTTCATTGCCTGTAACACCACGCCGTTGTCGTTTAATTTGGCGCCTAAAATCAACACCAGTTTTGTAAGATAAAGTGAGTGCTTGTCCTCCCCGGCTTTGTCCAGGCTTTCGGCCAAAGAGTCATAAATTTTTTCAAGATCTGCTATTGCTATAGTGTTTTCGTTCATTGTCGATAACCTTTCTGCACTAATTACCAATCGTTATATTGATTGCTTTTTCCAGATCGACAGCATTTACCTTTTGCCAACGCGCGCAGACATGTTGATCCGGGCGAACAAGGTAGTAGCTGAACTCATTGGTGGCGTACACATCCCTACATTTACAATCTGGATCGTGGATATGCACCACCCCTTCCACAGATGTACTGGCTGGCGTAATTGAAAGGACTTCAAAAGGTATGCCGCGTCCCTGAATCTCATTCTTCACGTGTATCAGAGATTCATCTATCTCACCTTCCCCGGTGAAGCAAAACAGGTAAAAAGAAGCGTGCATATGGTCCATCAGGTAGTCCTCATCACCCAGCTTGATATTTTCTACAGGACTGCCATTGGCGATACCCCTGTCACTGCGGTTGTTTTCCTCTTCGAAACTATTTAGTGTTGACGATACATAATGGTGGGGCCTTGAGGTTCGCCAGTGCATCAGTGGCCGGACAAATGGCTGGCTCAATGATAACGACAAAGTAGCATCCCGCAAGAGTCTGAAACCACTGGTCGGTGGTGTCATAAAACGCGTACTCTTGCTGGCTTCGTCGATGATTTCCCATGCAGAGGTGACTCGTTCCTGGGAGTAGCTGTCCAGCAGTCGCTTTCCACCCCAGCCTTTGATCTGGGCCGCCAGTTTCCAGGCCAGGTTGTGGCCATCCTGCCAGCCGGTATTGGCTCCACGGACCCCGAAAATGGGGAGCATATGAGCCGCGTCTCCAGCAAAGGCAATCCGATTGTGTATGTAGTTTTGCAGGGTCATCGCCCGGGCGGAATAGACTGAACACCAGTCCAGGTCCCAGGGTGCAGTGATACCTACCATGTCCAGCTGGGCCTGAATACGGGACTTTAGCAGTTCCGGTTCCAGTGCCTGCTCCGGTGTTTCATCTTTTGACAACTGGTAATCAATTCGCCAGATATTGCCCGGCTCTCTATGCATCAATACCGTGTTTCCCGGGTTCCAGTCCGGGTCAAAAAAAGCCAGGCGCTCCGTGGGTAGATCGATCTCAATCTCAATGTCGGCAATAACAAATCTTCCTTCGAAGGAGTCCCCTTCCATCCGTAAGCCCGTCATACTACGAAGTTTAGACTGGGCACCATCGGCAGCGACGACCCATTCCGTGTCGAGTCGATATTCACCTTCCGGCGTATCAACAGTCAGGCTGACCACGTCATCATTGCGTGGAATATCAATCACTTTCGAACCCCAACGCAGCTCAATAAAAGGATTTTTCAGGACCTCGGCGACGAGATACTCTTCCAGGTATTGTTGTTGCAGGTTGTTCATCGGTGCATAACGACTGTTATCGTCCACGGGCGCTTCCATACGGAATACCACCTGTCCGCGATAAAACGAATTCCCGGCATTCCATGGCAGAAGTTTCTCCACCATCCGGTCTGCTACACCCACTTGCTGCAAAATTTCCATTGAGCGATAAGTAAAGACAATTGCCCGACTACCTTCGGACACCTGCACCTCAGCTTCCAGTAATATGACCGGTATTTGGTAACGTGCTATGTCCAGCGCCATCGCCAGACCAACAGGACCAGCGCCAACTATCACAATCGGATGTGTTTCCGCATCACCTTTCACTTCAGATGGCGTAACGAAAGGGTAAATCCGGTAATCATAATAGAGAGATTTTCTGGGTGTTGAATCTGGAGAATGCATAATATTAGGGAATTATAACCAATAGTCACAATTTCAATTCGTAGACACCACTATCTATGTGGTAGATGGTTCTTTCTCTTTAGCTAGCTGGAGGTGGGGGAGGAGGAGGCGATGGTGGCCTTGCTGGTCGCCGACTTCTATGTTCTTCTTCTTATATCAATTTATGTACACTATTGCTTGATATATTAACCGATATCGTAACTAGCGAGTCTTAATTACAATTCAACCAACTCTGAAGGGGTGAATTTTTCGATGTGAAATTTTGGAGTTTTTGAATTTCCTTCTTCAAGCACAGCCATCATTATCGTCTTGCCATCGGTCCTGAGATTGATAAGTCCATACTTGATTTTATCGACCACGCGAACCTGATTAAGCTTTAGCGGTTTGTCATCTTTTTTGTTCCCTTTCAGATAAATACCGTCAGCTTTTTTGTGTATTTTCGTCCCGTCTGACCGCTTTTCCTGTATATACGCTTTCATATCAGTCCTCAATCTAACCGATCTGGATAATTCGGTTGAATAAAGAAGCGGTGTAAATAGTTTTTCTTCTTTAAACCCATTAAAAGTTTCCGAAACCACCTCAGAATTACCGTTTTTTTTAGGTTTGTTCCAACGCATCAGAGGTCCAAAGCCCCCACTGAGTCCAAGAACCAGTGCTCGCGGATGAACGTGTGTTTCTTGATCTCCGCTGGAAAACATCGTGGCAAGTGGAGACATAGCCTTCAAGAATTTCCACGAAATATCTTCAGAACCATGGTGACAGGCTTTTGCCACATGGCACTTAAATTCTTCGTTTTCCCAATTTTGCAATAATAGAGCCTGAGATTTGAAATTAAGGTCTCCTGTCATGAGGATGCGAACATCAATATAATCGAGACGTAAAACGACTG
Source organism: Gammaproteobacteria bacterium (assembly GCA_965243115.1). Taxonomy (GTDB): domain Bacteria; phylum Pseudomonadota; class Gammaproteobacteria; order Eutrophobiales; family Eutrophobiaceae; genus JAAXHV01. Next base: position 1,822,576 of record CBDEUD010000003.1, read on the forward strand.
AATGACCATTGCGGGATAGTGAGGGTTTTTCCAAATTATAGTATCCACTTGTCTTATTCTCATCAAAGTACCGGAATCCGACCTTGTTTGATCTAGGTATTTTCTCTTCTATAGGCCCAAGCACCTTGATTTTTACGTCACCTCCAGATATATCTTTTCCACCTGATTTGTGGGACAGACGTTGGAGATTTTTGACGGATTTTCCGCTTTCATTGAGCATCTGTTTGAGGATGTCTGCATAGTTTCCTTTTAGGTACCATTTTCTTCTCGATGTCATTTTTTGATATTCTTCAATATCATTCCAGTCGTTAATAACGGTTGATATAAATAGCTTATCGTTGGATTCCCCATCAATTTCTCCGAGCTGTGATAAGCCTTTTCGTTCAGATTCAGACCTAGCTAAAGCATTAAATTTTTTATATTGTCCACCCTTAAAACGTCCAATTCCAGAATGGTATACTGTGCCAACACTCCACCATTTGCCAAGTTTAGCAGTAAACTCTTTTCCCGCACCGATATGATCTTCGTCAGGGTGCGTGAATACTATCCAGTCAAAATGAAAGGGAGCGCCCTTATTTGCTCCCTCGAACATCCAGTTATTATCTTCGAACGCCACCCACTTTATAAAATCAATAGCCGTTCTACCACTATTAGAGTTGATGAATCCGTGTCTACTCGGTCCTAGATCAATAGCGGCCCATTTTCCGTTTGGAAAACGGATCAATGCTGCATCTCCCTGTCCGCAATCAATCTGCCATATATTTAAAATTGCCTTATCAGTAAGATTTCTTTTTGGTACATCCAAAAGATGTCCTTTTGCAGACACAAGAGCTCTAGAGCCTAATATCTTTCGAACATAAACAACATCTCCCCAGATAAGGGCAGCTTTTTTCCACGCTTCCTTCCTGTTCCATGGACGCTTGGCATCCTTCTCTTTTTTCAACACTTTGGCTTGGAATTGATCCACCGCTACGTATGCAACATCACCAACTTTAATGTTCGCCATATACAGTTACTCAGTAAGTTATTGGTTTCCCCCAAAATTTTTTGAGCATCATCAATTTGGAAGATGTAGCAATTCACAACCTTTCAATTTCATCATAGTACATCTTTACACAGTCAGTGGCTGATTTTACTTCTACAAGGCCTGGAGCCTGTTTTTAGGATCACCATTTCGTATATATGCCAATGATCTGTGTGTCAGAGAATTGTTCTAGAAATCATTCTCACTTCTTGTCTGTATAGGGCGATAATTCTTAAACAGTGTCGAAGCAACATTCTCTAATTTTGGACAAAACAAATAATGGTAAAACTACATATTGACATAGTTTCAACGCCTGCCCTACACTCGGACACCATCCGCCCACTGCATCCGGGGACTTGCAGCCACCCATGCCAATCGACCACGTAAACGCCCTGCCGCCGGGCACCCGCTTTGAGGAATACCGGCTGGATGCGGTGCTGGGGTCCGGCGGCTTCGGCATCACCTACCGGGCATACGATGCGAACCTCGACAAGTTCGTGGCCATCAAGGAGTAACTGCCCAACGAGTTTGCCACCCGGGCAGAGCGGTACACTCTTCGGTGAACTTGGTCTTCTTCATGGCAAAACCCTCCTCTTAGGATTGTGATTGCCAGAAATCTCTAGTTTAGAACGGTCCAGTTTGGTGGGGGGAGGTCAGTTTTTCTCTCCATGCCAATTCTATTACTTGATGTGATGAGCGCATTTATGGCGTGATAAATAATGACTACTATTAAAGATCAATATCAAAATCTCCATTGCGCGAAATGCCTCCCCGTGTTATCACCTGTTATTTTATTTGAAATATAAACCCATTTACTTTGAACATCTGACCACGCTAACCAGGCTGTGCCATGCGGTAACCGACCCCGCGCTCCGTCTGGATGTACACCGGCTCATTGGCATCGTCGCCCAGCTTCTGCCGCAGTTTCTTGATGAACGCCCGCACCAGTTTCCGATCGCCGTAGTGGCGCCCGCCCCAGACCCGGCGCAGCAGCGTATCGTAGGTCAATACCCGCCCCGCATGAAGCGAGAGTTCGCTCAGCAATTCGTACTCGGTAGCCGTCAGTTCCAGCGGCCTGCCGGCCAGCATCACCCGGCGCAGGTCATAGTCGATGGTCAAATCTCCCAGTACAAAGGGTTCGGGTTCCGACCACCTGCGTAGCGCCGCCCTGATGCGCGCCGTCAGCTCCGTGGGCGAGAAGGGTTTGACGATGTAGTCGGCAGCGCCGCTATCCAGCGCCCGCGCGATGGTCTCGTCCCGGCGGTACCCGGAGATGAAGATCACCGGCAGGTCGGCCAGTGCCGGGATGCGCTCCATCAGTTCGATACCGTCCGCCTCAGGCAACACCAGGTCGAGTAACACCAGCGCCGGCTTGGCGTTGCTGATGACGTGCTCCAGTTCGGTATGGTCGCCGGTCACCAATGCCTCGTAGCCCGCCTCGGTGAGGGCATTGCGCACGTAGTACAGCATCTGCGGGTCGTCGTCCACCACCAGGATACGCGCCGGTTTGCGCCCCGTCTCGTTCGAACCCGTTGTACTCCCATCAGTACCGGCTATGGCGCCTGTCTCGGCAGCCACCGGTACAGTGAACGTGAACCGGGCGCCCTGGCCCGGTCCACCGCTCTCGGCGTAAATACGCCCACCGTGGGCCTCGACCAGCCCCTTGCAGATGGCGAGGCCGAGCCCGGCGCCCGGCCCGGGCTGGCGAACGCCGGTCAGTCCGGCCTCACCAGTGCGGCCGGCGCCCCCCGGGTACTTGCTGAACAGGTGCGCCATGCGTTCGGGCGCAATACCCTTGCCTTCATCGGACACCGATACCGCCACGTATACCCCGTCGCGCACGGCGGAAACCCGGATTGGCGATGACTCCGGCGCGTGCTGCGCCGCGTTGGAAAACAGGTTGCTCAGCACCTGCACGATGCGGCGCGGGTCGGCCATGACCCGGGGCAGGTCCGGGGCCAGGTCGATGAGGACGGTGTACCTGGCGCCGCCGCTCAGGAACGCATTGCGTGCCTGGTCCACCAGGGCGCCCACCTCAGAAGGAACAGGGGCCACCGGCAGCGTGCCGCTGTCCAGGTGCCCGGCATCCAGCAGGTCGGCAATGAGACCGCTCATGCGGTCGGCCTGCTCGTCGATGATGCGGAAGAATTGCAGCATCTCGGCGGCGCCGAAGACCGGCGCGGCGTCAAGCACCGTGGCCGTCGAGCCCTTGATGGAGGTCAGCGGCGCCCGCAGTTCATGGCTCACCATGCCCAGGAATTCGGCCCGCATCCGCCCCATCTCCTGTAGCGGCGCCAGGTCCTGCAGGGTGACGACCATCGACTTTAACGCGCCGTCCTCATCCCGGATCGGCGTCGCATTGACCAGTGTCGTGACGTTGCGCCCGTCGGGGGTGGACAACACGATCTCTTCGGCGCGCACCGTCTCATCGCCTACCAGGTCTGCGGGAAGCGAAAGCTGGTCAAGTGTCACCTCGCGCCCGTCGGCGCGGCGGAAGGTCATCACTTCCAGCGACTGCTCAAGCGTGCGGCCGGGCGATTGCAGACTCTCTACTATCCGCTTCGTCTCACGGTTGATCGAAATCGGGTCGCCCGTCTTCGTATCGAATACGACGACACCAACCGGCGACGTATCCACCAGGGCTTCCAGGTCGGCGCGGGCAAGGCGTTCGGCGCGGTAGGTGCGGGCATTGGCGATGGCGCCGGCCGCCTGGGAAGCGAACAGTATCAGGATCTCTTCATCCTCGTCGTTGAACGCCTTGCCATCCTCCTTTTCCCCCAGGTAGAAGTTGCCGACGTGAATACCCTGGTGGTGCATCGGTGTGCCCTGGAAGGTTCTGAACGGCAGTGCATAATTGGAGAGGCCGCAAGCGCGCAGATACCCCTGCAGATCCGCCAGCCTCAGCACACCCGGCAGGTCGCGGAAGTGCTCGAACAGCCGCGACCCGTCAGGCGACTCCAGCAGCCGGCGGTGTTCTTCGGCGCTGAGTCCGGACGTGATGAAATCCTGGAACCTGCTGGAGTCGTCCAGGGTAACCATACTGCCGTAACGCGCGCCCGTCAGGGATCGGGCACTGTCCAGGACCTCCTGCAGCACAGTATCGAGTTCGAGACTGGCATTGATGCGCAGGCTTGCCGCACTCAGGGCGGAAATGCGCCCCCTGAGTGCCTCAACTTCCCGCACCAGTTCGTCCTTACTGCTCACCGGGCCGGCCCCGTACGGGGCGCCGCTGCGGGTAATCTGCGCCCGGCGGGACGTCGATGTGCAATAAGTTGCAACCGGAGTGTACGCAGGACAGCTGATATTCGCATAAAAATCACATTATAAAATCAATAAAGAACGCAATATTCACATAAATCTGGGTAAGGTTGCAATGAATTTTTTGTATATCTGCCAGGACTGGACCATACGCATGGCAACCATCACTGAAAATGACAATGACGCCGGTTCCGATAGCGGGACTCAGTACACGATTTCCCTGGGCGATTCGTTCCAGGGAACGCTTGCTGATACCGATGACGGGGACTGGGTCAAGGTCGAACTGGACTCGGACACAATCTATGACATCAGCCCGACCGACGGCGACGACCTGAGGCTCAGCTTGCTTGATTTAGAAGGGAACTACGTCGTTAGCGGTCATGCAAACTATCCGGGCGATAAACTGATTATCAGTCCGGACGAGAGCGGAATCTATTACATCGGTATAACGAACAGAGGTACCGAAGCAGCAGGCGATTACACGATTTCACTCACCGAGAACACCATTCCCATCGGCACATATGATGAACTTGCCGACTACCTGATTGATGGCTGGTGGGAGACTGTAAACCTTGAACCACACAAGGTAGACGTTGAAACCGGCGGCATATTGACCGTCAGCATCACGGCCCTGAATGAAGACGGACAGCAACTGGCCCGCTGGGCCCTTGAGGCCTGGACCATGGTGACCGGGATTGAATTCGAGTTCGTCGAGGACGACAGCGCATTTATCACTTTTGATGACAGCGGTGAAAATAGCGGTCATGCCACCACCGAAATTGAAAACGGGATCATCACTTCTGCCCTGGTGGTTATTTCAGCCGATACACTCCTCGAATCAGGGACAACGATAGGTAGCTGGTCTTTTTATTCCTATATCCATGAAATCGGCCACGCCTTGGGCCTCGGCCACTTGAAACCGGATGCTTATTCACCGGCTTTCGGGGTTGAGGAAAGATTCCTGCTTAATTCCTTCCAGGCATCGACTTTGTCGGGTTATGACCAGGCCCGCAATACCTATATCAATGCCAGTTCTGCTCATCCCGTCACGCCCATGATCGCGGACATCATCGCGGTACAGAAACTGTATGGCCTGCCCGTAGAGAGCAACGGCGGGGATACCGTCTACGGCTACCAGTCCAACGTCGCTGGCTACCTGGGCGAGTTCTTCAGGTTGTGGACCGGCGAAGCCGATCCCTTCATCCTGACGGAGGTACCCGATGACGCCATATCTGCCTACCATGCGCAGGCATTTGCCGACCTCGACGGTGACGGCGACCCCGACATGGTCATCGGCAACCACCAGGGAGACTTTCATTATTTCGAGAACACCTCCAACGAAGGCAACCCTGGCTTTACCCTGCGCACGGGAGAGTCCAATCCGCTGGACAGCCTGGTCGCAAACCTCGACAGCACGCCCGTATTTGCCGACCTGGACAGCGACGGCGACCTGGACCTGGTCAACGGCCATAGTGACGGCATAATTTCCTATATTGAGAATACCGGCACCGCGACTGCGCCCGATTTCACGCAACGCAGCGGTGAGGACAATCCCTTTGACGATATTGACACGGGCTACAACAGCACGCCTGAACTGGCCGACCTGGACAGCGACGGTGACCTGGACCTCATAGCCGGTAATATTAACGGCGCGCTTGCCTGGTTCGAGAACACCAGCACGGCTTCTGCTCCTGCCTTCACACAACGCACCGGTACGGACAATCCCCTGGATGGTGTCAGCACGAATGCAAACAGCGCCCCTGAACTGGCCGACCTGGACAGCGACGGCGACCTGGACCTCGTCCTATGGGGCTGGTACGGCGCGATTGATTATTATGAAAACACCGGCAGCGCGGCCAATCCCGCATTCGAGAAGCGCAGTGATGCCGACGATCCGCTGGGCGGTATAAACTTTAACAACCTGGGTAAGCCCTCACTGGTGGACCTGGACGGCGACGGCGATCTCGACCTCGCGGTCAGGGACTCCCGTGGCACTGACTTTAAATACTTCGAGAACGACGGCACGGAAGCAGCGCCGGAGTTTATCCGGCAGCAGCTTAGCCAACCGGCCGCACTGACCCTGTACGACACCGGTGGTACAGACACCCTGGATCTGCGCACGGACCGGGAGAACCAGCGTATCGACCTGCGCCCGGAGGGGATCTCGGACGTCTATGGGCTCACCGGCAATTTGGTGATAGCCCGTGATGTCATGATAGAGAACGCCATCGCGGGGTTCGGCAACGATGTGGTGATTGGCAACAGCGCGGAGAACCGCCTGGAGGGGCGCACCGGCGATGACGTCCTGGAGGGCGGCGCCGGCGCCGACACCCTGGACGGTGGGGCGGGCAGCGATACGGCTGCATATACGGATTCCGATACCGGTGTGACGGTACGCCTCCTGACCGGCGCGGGCCGGCGCGGCCATGCCGAGGGCGATACATTATCCGGTATCGAAAACCTGACCGGGTCTGCACACAATGATGCCTTCGGCGGTGATACCGGCAACAATGTCCTCAACGGCGGTCCCGGCAACGACGGTCTCTGGGGCAGCGGCGGAGATGATATCCTCATCGGCGGGCCGGGCGCCGACCGCTTCTACGGCGGGGGCGGCCAGGACACGGCCGATTACACGAACTCCCCGGCCGGGGTCACCGTGCGCCTGCACAGCCTGTCAGCCTCAGGCGGCGATGCCGAAGGGGATACGTTCGAGAGTCTGATCGACGTATCGTACACAGACGCAGACGGCGCGGCACAGACCGAATCCCTGCCGGATATTGAACACCTGACCGGCTCTGCGCACAACGACATCCTGGCAGGGGACCGCCGCGACAACGTCCTGGATGGCGCCGGAGGGAACGATACGCTGTACGGCGGACCGGGCGGGGGCGATGACGCCATGCTCGGCAACGCCGGGGATGATCGGTTGTTCGGCGGCCAGGGAGCTGACCGGCTGGACGGTGGTACGGGCGACGACACCCTGTCGGGAGGCCCTGCAGGGGACGTGTTCGTGTTCGCCCCCGGAAGCGGCGATGACACCATTACCGATTTTACCAACAGCCAGGACCGCATCGACCTCACCGCATTCGAGCTGTCGGGTTATGACGACCTCACTCTCACGGACGGCACGGACGGCGTCACCATCGACCTGTCGGCCCATGACGGCGGCACGATCCTGCTGGAGGGATTTGACATGGCCGACCTGGATGCGGCGGATATCCTGTTCTGACTGACAGCGCTCCGTATATTACGGTACGGATGAAACTTTCACCCAGCACCCTATAGCGGGCATTGTATAAGGGTTGTGGTAACGGGGGTTAAGATAATTTACAGATTTAAATTACTTTTAATGATGTAAAGAGAAAAAAACAATGCTTCTGACCTTGTTAACAGAAGGCATTCACCGTCCTTTGATTACATTAAAACACTGTGTGATGGCACGGTAGTTGTGGCTGTATTAATGTCGCTCCGGGTGCGGTGCCTGTGACTCGAACAAGAAAGGATGTGCTCTTAGCCATGCCGGACAATCGCACACGCATCCATCCGGGAACGCGTCGGGAGAACACGTCATGACCGAGGCCGGCGGCCTGTCCGGGTGGCCTTCCTGGGGGTCATCGAGAACGTGGGCGATGCGGCGATCCTGGGCGCGAACGGTGATGTCACCCGGGCGCCGACGGATAACCTGACCACCGCCGGCGCGTGCAGTGTCGTTGACACGGCAGGTATGTGCAGGATGACTACGTTCTGCCGGATAGGGCAGGCGGTGTCAGGAGCGATACCTGGAGTGCGGAACGGTTCGTGAATAATGAATGATAGTATAAGTGCATACATGATTTGGTCTGTTATTTCCTGGTTCCGGTCGAATTATGCAATCCGTCTGCCCTAAGTTGACCCTCGTCGCGGCCATCATCGTGTCGCAACCCGGTAACGCGGCAGCGGCTGTCACCATGCAGGATACGGCAGCAACTGTCGAGGAGATCGTGGTGGTGGGCTCGCGGCGTTCAGGCAGGGTGTTATCGGAATCCTATTCCCCGGTCCAGCTGCTTGATGAGAGAGACCTGCGCGATCAAGGCAATGCCGATATGCTGGACCTGCTGCGCACGGTGTTGCCGACATTCAGCGTCAATATGCAGCCGATTGCAGACGGCGCAACCATCGTGCGCCCGCCCAACCTGCGCAACCTGGCGGCGGACCATACCCTGGTGCTGGTCAACGGCAAGCGCCGGCACCGCGGCGCGGTGATCGCGTGGCTGACGCCCAAGGCGTCCGAGGGCGCACAAGGGCCGGACTTGTCGGTTATTCCCGCCATTGCGCTTAAACGCGTGGAAGTCCTGCACGATGGCGCTGCAGCCCAGTACGGGTCGGATGCGATTGCGGGCGTGATGAATTTTGTCCTCAAGGACGACCCTGAGGGGATGGACCTCGAAGCCAGGTATGGCGAGACCGGCGAAGGAGACGGCGCCCGTTACACCGTCGCGGCGAACGCGGGCCTGCCCCTGGGCAACGGCTTTTTGAACCTGAGCCTGGAATACGGCGAATCCGGCGACACCAGCCGCAGCGTACAGCGGGACGACGCGGCGGCGCTGATTGCGGCCGGCAACACGGCCGTGGCCGATCCGGCCCAGATCTGGGGCAGCCCGAAAATCGACGATGACATCAAGACCTTTTTCAACGCAGGGCTGCCGTTCGCCAATGGCTTGGAAGCCTTCGCTTTCGGTAATTACGCCCGCAAGCAAACGGACGGCGGTTTCTACTTCCGTAATCCGGACAACCGGGAGGGCGTGTACACCCGGGGCGGGTTGCGCCTGGTAGGCGACCTGACGGGCGATGGCACCGGCAACTGCCCGCGGGACCTGCTGCCGGAGGGCCGGTTCTACCGGGACGGGGTCTTTGACACACAGAGGTTCAAGCTGGCCCACCCCGACTGCTTCGTCATGAATGAACTGTTCCCCGGCGGTTTCACGCCCCGCTTCGGCGGCAAAACACAGGATTACTCGCTGGTCGTCGGTGTGCGCGGCGACACGGCGTTCGGCCTCTCATCGGAACTCAGCGCCGGGATGGGGGTGAGCGACGTCGCGTTCTTCATCCGTAATACTGTCAATGCGGCGCTGGGGCCGGGCAATCCGGGCGATTTTGCCTTCGATCCGGGCGCCTACGTGCAGAAGGAAAAATTCGTGAACCTGGACCTGACGTACCCCGTCATGCTGCCGGGGTTGGCCTCTGCCCTGAACCTCGCAGCCGGCCTGGAATGGCGGGAAGAGACGTTTGAGATTGAGGCCGGCGAACCGGCCTCATGGGAGAGGACATTCAACCGAAACGGCGTCGAGGTGGACCTGCAGACGCAGGGGTTTACGGCGGCCACCAACGGCTTCCCCGGCTTCAGCCCGGACACGGCGGGCGCGTGGTCCCGAGCCCATTACGCCGTGTACCTGGACCTGGAAGCCGACCTCCTGGACAACTGGACCCTGGGTGCTGCCATCCGCCGGGAGGAGTATGACGACTTCGGGGCAACGACCAACGGCAAGCTGTCCACCCGGTTTGCACTCACGGAGGCGTTATCGCTGCGGGGCACCTGGAGCACCGGATTCCGCGCGCCGACCCCCGGTCAATCCAATGCCATTAACGCGACGTCAAAGAATGCCGGAGACGGGCACGAGCGGGCGCTTTCCATCGTCGCCACCATTGCCCCGGCCAGTCCGGTCGGCATTGCCCTGGGAGGCACGGCGCTGACACCCGAGAAGACCGGGAATGTCTCCGCGGGGCTGGTGTACGACCATGACGCGACCATACTCTCCTTCGATTGTTTCCGCATCAAGGTGACAGACAGGTTGGCCCTGTCCCGGGACATCGAACTCAACCGCCCCGATCTGGGCGCTGACCGGGTCAGGGTTGATCTCATAGGGCAACTTGAAGCCGCCGGTCTGACATCCGCCCGAAGCTGGAACTACATCAACTACTTCACCAACGACTTCGATACGGTTACCAGGGGTTGCGAATTCACCGGTAGCCAGACCCTGGAAACGCCGGCCGGTATCACCGACCTGACAGTGGCGCTCAGCGCCATTGACACGAAAATCACTGATTTCACACCGGGCGGTCCCCTGGACAGCCCTGGGGAAATTCGCGACTACGAGCAGGGATTGCCGAACACCCGCTACATATTGACGGCCCGGCATGACTACGGCCCGTTTAACCTGATGGTGCGGTACAGCCACCATGGCGGCTGGTACGACTCGGAGGAAGGACTGGATTTCGACGGCTACGGCCTCCTGGATGCCAGCGCCCGCTACACCCTGGGCAACGGGGTAGCACTCACCCTGGGCTCGGACAACCTGCTCAATAACTACCCGGACAGGAACCCGAACGCCCGCAGCGGCCTCGGCAACCTGTACAGCCAGTATGCGCCGGCGGGTTTCAACGGGCGCTTCGTGTACGCGAAGCTGGCCGTTTCGTTCTGAGCGAAGCCAGAAGGGTGTCGGACCAGTTATCTGCTAAAGATCTGTATTCAGAATATATAACCTTTTGTTTTGGCGACTGGGTATGTGTATAATTATTACTCATACATATCACTTTTGAGTAACTTATATGGCTAGAGTACAGTTGTTGATGTCAGATGAAGACCATACCCGGTTCGTTTATCAGGCACACCAGGAAGGTATGTCCCTGAGCGCATGGCTGCGCGCCGCGGCGCGTGAGCGGCTTGAACGGCAATCACAGATACAGCCGTTCGAGTCCGTTGCAGAGGTTGAAACCTTCTTCGCTCAGTGCGATAAACTGGAACCGACAGGTACAGAGCCTGACTGGGAGCAGCATCTGGTTGTCATAGATGAAGCTCGCAAACGCGGTGCGACAAGTACATGATTTTCATCGATACAAATGTATTCATGTATTCGGTAGGCAGGGACCACCCGCTCAGAGAGCCTGCCCGTGAGTTTTTCAACGAGGCGATCCGCATGCAAACGCGCCTGTACACCTCGGCTGAAGTACTGCAGGAGCTTGCCTATTGTTATATCCCCGTCAATCGCATGGCAACTCTCGACGCGGCAATGTCACTCATTTCAAGGGCAGGTGTGGAGGTGTGGACCCTGGAAAGTGAAGACGTATTTCTCGCCTGCCGGCTTCATGAACAGTTTCCGATGCTGGGAGTCAGGGACCTTTGTCACCTCGCCAGTTGCCAGCGACGCGGGGTAAGCCGCATCAAGACATTCGATCAGACTTTTGCCGCTGTGGCAAGGTCATAATACAGGCGTTTGGCCGTATTTCGCTTGTCGGTGCCCTCTGTACCGGTCAGCACAAAGAGTGTAACCAGGGGAGAGATGACAATGCCCCCAGAGTAAGCCCGGCCTGTTCCAGCGATGGCACTGCATGCTGCCGAATTAATATTGCGCAAAAGTACCGGGCCATTGGCTATAATTTGAGTAACGTTTGTAATACATACGACCGGGTGGCTAATGATGGATACAACAATTTTTCAGATTAGGTGGGATGATGAATAACAACCGGCAACGGGCACCAAACCCTGTTATTGCTTCTTATTTCATCCTGTTTACTACCGGCCTGAATTCTTTTGAATCATTTTTAAAAGTGAAATTGCCAGCAACCCGCTTTGATCAGCCAGTGTTTCCAATATTTCGAAGTGGTTTAAATCAATCCCGATTACATAGTCCACAGTCTTGTTGATCTTTTCAACAGCCTGTGCAAATTCGTTGGATTGACGAATAAACTCCGGTGATTCATTGGTGCCGTGACTGATAACGACTGGTGCCGATAACTTGTCCAAATGCCGCTGCGGACTTAATTTGTTCTCCGTTTCCTCCGTGATATTCAGATATTCACTGCGTGCGGACAACCTTACCGGTTCGAGGTCGTACATGCCGCTGCAACACAATCCGCCCTTGATTATGTCGGCAGGTAAATTAAATTCGGATTGCCAGTCTGTTGTGAGGCAAACAGCAGCAAGGTGTGCGCCGGAAGAATGGCCGCAAAGGTAGATATTGTCTTTATCCCCGCCGATTTTTTTTGCGTTATTATAGACCCAGGCAATAGCACGTCTTACCTGTCCCGCCAATACCATCAAGTCTCCCCCGACATCCAGCACGGAATCAAAGTCTACTGCTATCCAGTGTATCCCGGCTTTGGTGAACAGGGGGGCGGGAAAGGCGTAATCTTCGGCAGAGCCGATGCGCCAGGCGCCTCCATGGATAAATATGATAATCGGAGCATTACTTATTGAAGTAGCATATACATCCAGCTTTTCGATGTCCTTTTGACCATATCGAAACAGCTCCGGCTCACCGGTCTCATGTCTGGCTCTTTCACTGTTCGATTGATAGCGAGCAATCACTTCCAGCATATTGGATGCATAGTTGCTTTGATCATAGGCAGCATCCAGCGATTCCTGATCCATGTCTCGCCAGACAACAGTACTGTTGTTATTATTTGCTTTCATTTTAAGTGGTCAGTTGCAATATGAAGATTCTTTGGTTTCCATAGAAATGATCTGGAACATATGTATAAGCACTCCAGTTTATGTTATCACTTAAAAATCGTAATTTAAGTTTTCGTTAGGAGGAGCACCTGGTGGCGAAATCACCGGAATCGTTTACGGTTACACAATTTGCGGCAATTGCCGTATGTTTCGTACTGCAAATCATCGATGGCATGGACGTGCTGGTGGTGGCTTACGCCGGTCCGCAGATAATCGAGGAATGGGGCATCACCAAGGGCACCTACGGCTATATTTTCAGCGCGGGCGTCGCCGGCATGACCATAGGTTCGTTTTTCCTCACGCCGTTTGCCGACATCATCGGCCGGCGCCGGGCGGTGCTTGCGGCGGTCACAATCATTGCCTCGAGCATGTTGCTCACGGCCTTCGTCACCTCGATTGCGCAGTTGCTGGCTTTGCGCTTCGTCGTAGGACTTGGGATCGGCCTGGCAGGGCCTACCCTGTCGACCATTGGTGCGGAATACTCGCCGCCGCGCTACCGGCATTTCGTCGTGTCGATGATCGGCGCCGGCTATGCCGTGGGCGCCATGCTCACCGGCGTCGTCGCTGCGTACATCGTGCCCGAGTACGGCTGGCGGGCGATGTTCATCACTGCGGCGGTGGTTACCGGCGTCATGCTGCCGGTCGCATTCGTGATGTTACCGGAGTCACTGGAATTCCTGCTGAAAAAACAGCCCCCCGGCGCGTTGGTGCAGGCCAACCGGTTGCTCAGCCGGCTCGGCCGCCCGCAGCTGGACGAACTCCCTGCCGCCAGCGCCGAAAAACGCAGCGGCCTGGGCGTCGGCAACCTGCTCATCGAAAACCGCCGCCGCTCCACCCTGGGGCTCTGGATGGGCTTTTTTATGGTTTATGCCACCGTGTATTTTCTGCTGGGCTTCGTCCCGGCAATTGTCAAGGACATGGGTTACCCGGAGGAGCAGTACATACTGGCGGGCACGGTTTACAACCTCGGCGGTCTGGTCGGCATCTTCGTCCTTGGAGCGCTGTTCACCCGCTATCGCCTGGCCGCGGTCATTATTGGTTTTCAAGTGGCTTCAGCTGTTTTCATGGTGGCGTTCGGTGTGTTGACGCCGCCGCTGGCGACATTGTTGACGGTGATCTGCGTGTTGGGGTTTTTCAGCCAGGCCGGTCTCATCGGCATGGTGGCGGCGGGCGTGCGTCTTTACCCGACTGAATTGCGCGCTACGGGTGTCGGCTGGGGCCAGGGTATGGGCCGTGCAGGCGCCATCATCGGCCCCATTATAGGCGGGCTGCTGATGGTGCCCGGGTATTCGCGCGCCCTGAATTTCAGCCTGTTTGCCATACCGTTCGTGCTGGCCGCGCTGGCGGTGCTGTTCATCCGCTTTCCGAAGGAGCCTGCTGAGAACTGAACCGGGGCGTGCTGCCGAAGGGCAGAGGAATTTCCCGTATTTTGATGGATTTTCATTGGATTTTTTATTGAAGGTCAGCAAAAACGGCATTAATATAGAGTGCTTTAACGATTTAGGGGGAGGTCTTGGTAATGACTCAACGCACGATCCGCTCACGCGTCATCAGCGTGTTTTCGGCCACAATAATCGCCGCAGTCACGTATTCTGCCGGCGCCCAGGTGCTGGAAGAAGTCATCGTCACGGCGCAGAAGCGCGAACAGAACGTGCAGGACGTCGGCATCGCCATCACCGCGTTCAGTGGCGCGCAGCTAAAGGAACTGCGCATGACCGAGAGTACCGACGTCGCCTACATGAGCGCCGGTGTATTTGTCTCCGGCAGCAGCGCCGGACAGACCCGCGAGTTCACGATTCGCGGCGTCACCCAGAATGACTTCGCTGATTTTGCCGAGAACCCGAACGCTACCTACGTCGATGAAGGCTATATCGGATTTCGCCAGGGTAATGTGTTCGCGGCTTTCGACCTCGAACGCGTCGAGATCCTGAAGGGTCCGCAAGGGACGCTGTTCGGACGTAACGCTACGGGCGGTGCGGTCGCCTACCACACCAAGAAGCCCACGGAGGAGAGCGAAGGTTTTCTCGACCTGACCTACGGCCGCGAGAATACGTTCAACGCCGAAGGCGCGATCAGCGGCAGTCTCAGCGATCGGGTTCGCGCACGGCTGTCGGGCATGTACAAGCGGCACGATCCCATCCTCAACAATGTCTACCCATACGAGGCGGTACCTAATCCGGCCGGCCCCGGCAGTGCGCCGTGGTTCGGCTCGGCGACCAGCGACGCAGACGACGTCTGGAACGACAATCAATGGGCGCTGCGCGGCCAGTTGGAATTCGACCTTGCCGATAACGTGCAGTTCCTGGTTTCCGGTTTCGCCGGGCGCGCGAAGATCAGCACCTCTCCCAATCAGCACATTGCGACCACGGGGGTGCGCATCGACAGTGATGGCGATGGCGAGCTGGATGACACCATCAACAGCATCTTCGCTGCGGACGACCCGCTCGGTTGTGAAGTGATAAACGGCAACACCGGCGGTTGCCTGCCCATCAGCCTCACCGACGGCGAGTTCTTTCCGGGCCCCCCGCTCTACGGACGGTCTGATGCCGTGCGCCCCGTAGTGGGCGGTGATTTCTGGGGGCACATCGACCCCGATGGGGACGGTTTCGATATTTCCAGCGACATGACGTCCGATGATTTCAACCGCAATGAGACCGAAGGCGTCACCGCGAGGCTTACCTGGGATATCAACGAAGCTATGACCCTGACATCGGTTTCGCATTACATGCACTTCCTGATGCGCGAATCCATCGACGTTGAGGGTTCTCCGGTCGCGCAAGGGGCCATCTCGCGTGATACCACTGCCGACAACTTCGCCCAGGAGTTGCGCCTGAACGGCCAGTTCGGCCGCGTCGATTACGTCGCCGGATTGTACTATCTGTGGATGGAAACCAACGACCGGAACGCATTCGACTTCTCCGAGGGCGGACCGTTAACCACCGCCCTGACACCGTTCCTCCTCTCGTTTTTCAACCCGTTCGGCGTGGCGCCTTTTCAGCCGGGCGGCGCCCGTTACCCCGGGGCGGTCGCCTCCAACAACATCGTCGATCTGAAGACGAACTCCTACTCGATTTTCGGCCAGATGGACATCGAACTCACGGACCGGTTTGAACTCGTTCTCGGCGCCCGGGTGGTGTTCGAAGACAAGGACTACGACTTCGTGAACGAGTTCTACGGAAACGAGGACGATTTCCGCGTCGAGTTCGACAAGCGCGTGCCGCTGGTGATCGAGTTCGCGCCGTATTCGGACAGCACCAGCGAGACATTGTGGACCGGTAAGGCCCAGCTCAATTTCCGGCCCAATGATGACTGGCTGCTGTATTTCGGCGTGAATCGCGGCGTCAAGGCCGGCAGTTTCAACGGCCCGGTGAACGCCGGCCAGGCACGGCTCGCCGACGAGCTGTTCCCCTACGATTCCGAGGTGCTGCTCGCCTACGAGGCCGGGTTCAAGGCCACGCTGTTCGGCGGCACTACCCGGCTGAACGCCAGCGCGTACTATTATGATTATTCCGATTACCAGGCCTTCCTGTTCGTTGGTGCGTCGGGCGCCATTTTCAATAACGACGCGACGTACAAGGGCGTGGAACTCGAGCTGCTCTCAAGCCCTGTCGACAACTTCACGTTCATGTTCAACGCGTCCTACATCGATGCTGAAGTCGAGGACCTTGCGGTCGCGCCGAACGTGGAGCGGGATGTCGATCCGGCGTTCACTCCGGACGTGCAACTCAGCGGTCTGGCGCGCTACGAGTGGCCGGACACATTTGCCGGCGGTACTACGGCCATACAGGCGGAATTTGACTATGCGGCACATCGTTACCAGAACATCCGCAACTTCGACGCGCAGAGGATGCCGTCGTACGTGATGGGCGATGTGCGGGCATCCTGGATCAGCGCCGATGAGCGCTGGGAACTCTCGGCGTTCGTCGAGAACGTCGCCGATGTGCGTACCATGTTCACCGGTTTCGACTTGTCGACGCTGTGCGGGTGCACCACGGTGGGTTACTACAAGCCGCGCTGGTGGGGGGTCCGGGCACGCTATAACTATTTCTGATCGATGGGTATTCTTGTAGACGGTGTCTGGCATTCGGGCGATCATCACGAAACGGAACAGCACGGCGGAAAATTTGTCCGCAAGGACAGTACCTTTCGAAGCTGGGTGACGCCGGACGGAGCGGCCGGGCCGGGCGGTGAGGGCGGGTTTCCGGCCGAGCCCGGGCGTTACCACCTGTATGTGGTTACGGCCTGCCCCTGGGCCCACCGCACGTTGATTGTGCGGCGCCTGAAAGGATTGGAGGACGCGATCCCGGTGACGCGCATGGTTCCCGAGATGACTGAGAACGGATGGTGTTTTGCCGAACCCGGCGCCGAGCCGCGGGCAGAGCCGGACCCGCTCTACGGCGCGCAACATCTCTACCAGATTTATTTGCGCGCGGATCCGAAATGCAGCGCGCGCCCGACCGTTCCGGTGCTCTGGGACAAGCAGCGGGAGACGATCGTCAACAACGAATCTTCCGAAATCCTGCGCATGTTCAACAGCGCCTTTAATGACTTTGCCGGTAATCCCGATCTTGACCTGTATCCGGCAGAACTACGGCAAGACATCGACGAACTGAACGCTGAAATATACACGAACGTAAACAATGGCGTGTACCAGTGCGGATTCGCAACGACCCAGGGTGCATACGACGACGCGGTATCGGCCTTGTTTGCAACCCTGGATAAGGTGGAGGCGCGTCTCGACGGCCGGCGCTATCTGATCGGCGACCGCCTGACAGAGGCCGATTGGCGCCTCTACACCACACTGCTGCGCTTCGATGCCGCATATTTCAGTTTCTTCAAATGTAATTTGCGGCGCATCGCGGATTATCCGAATTTGAGCAACTACCTGCGGGAGCTTTATCAAATCGACGGGATCGCGGAACTCCTGGATCTCGAAGACGCGAAACGCCAGTACTACTCGCTGGAAAGAGCCTGGTACGGCCGTCCCGCGATCGTGCCGCGCGGACCGGTGCAGGACCTTACCGCGCCTCACAACAGGCAACGCCTGCCGGCCGCGGCTTAAGCTCGCCCCCTGTCTGTTATTGTTTTTTGCGGGCCTGAAGGCGGGAGCCGTCACGCCTGATCTCAAAGATATCGATACATTGCGGTCCGGCATTCACGCCTTTGCCGGAAGCAAGATTGAATATGAAGCCGTGGAGTGAGCAGCGGAGCATTTTGCCATTGCCCATGACTACGCCACGGCGGACAAAATCGCCTTCTTTATGTGGACACAAACGCTGGGCGCCACGGTAATCATCGCCGACTTGGAAAATGACGATGTCTTCACCGTCAACCGTGGCTGCTACCGGGAATTCCGACTCCTCTGCGTCGATGTCCCGGAGATCGTGCCACTCTCCGTCACCCATACAATGCGCTTCGCCTAGGCGGCCGCCCGGACTCCGCCTCCCACCTGCTGGATTCGGTCCAGGGCAAAGCCACGTTCAATGCGGGTAAGAAATAATCCAATCTGGTAAGTGAACGGCTCTTCCAGGAAACATTTATAGGTGCCGGTCAAGGCGTCCGAAAGCGGCAAGCCGACCTTGTCGCAGGTCCCGTAGAAGCATTGCTGGACCCGGGTGGCGACGTCGAGATCAACCGTTGTTTCGTCCCAATTTAACTGGCCGAGATCAGCGGCCAGCGCGTCCAGGAAGGCCTTTTGCCCAGGTGCCAGGGTGGCGGCCCGTTGCGGAATAACGTCTTCATCGATCATCGGCAGCCAGTTGCGTTCGTTGCGGGCCAGGGTGACATCGCAGTCGTAGCGCACACCGCGTTTGAATGCCATCACCGGCACGATCTGCCGGTCGCTCTTGCGGGTTTGTTGCTCACAATCTTCCAGTTCAAATTCGCCGTCTTCGATTTTCATCACGCTGACATCCGCTGATCTCCCAACCGCCAGGCTGCCCGCATGACCATCAATGCCGATGGCGCGAGCCGGCGCGATGGTAATGCATTCGATGATTTTTTCAAGCTCGATTCCCAGCGCCAGGATGCAGGTCAGCACATTGGTGAAGGAGTACACCGGGTGCATAACGTTGAATTGTTGCAAGTCTGAGCTGATGGTGTGAAACAGCAAGTCCTGGGCGATGGCTTTTTCAGCTATATCAAAAGAAAAATTTGTTGAACCCATGCCGATATCGAACAAGACCCCGCGCTTTTGAGCGGACCGGACTTCACGCCGGATTTTACCGTCCTCGTCCAGGATTGTGCCGGGATTGCCATGATATATATGGGTAATCATGTCGCCACGCTCAGCGACCTCAAAGGCAGGCCCGGTAGTGTCGCGTCTCTGCTCCACCTGGAAGTCACCAATGTGGGTATAGGTAGGCAACTCGAGAATCTGGGCTGCGCCTTTGCCCAATCGCAGCGGCCCCCAATCATGGTCGCCAAAGGCGCCGAGCTTCAAATAGGCAAATACCTCACGATCCTCATTGACGATGTCGAGCCAGGCCGCAATATCCCAGGCGCCTAAAGTGCGGACATCACCTTCAATATAGGACGAGCTGACGATACCCATCGGCCGCACGTACGGGCCGCAATACAGATCGGTAACGGTGGCATCGGTCATCAGGGCCTTGAATTCCGGGAAGCTGCCAAATCCGGGTCCACCGGCATCAACAAACGTTGTGACACCCCCATAGATGCCGATATAGTCGGGATAGGCGAAGCCGAGGTCGCCATAGGCGTGGACGTGGATGTCAATCCAGCCAGGGGTGACGATCATACCGGAGACATCAACAACGTCGGCATCTGCGCTTGACTCTGCATCACCAATGGCGGCGACCTTGCCGTCAGTGATAGTGAGATCGGTAAACTTGTCCAGACCCTGGGACGGATCGATTATCCGGCCCCCGCGTAATATGGTGGATTGAGACATTGATCAACTCCCGATTATCGGACCTGTCAGCCAGTATAAAAGCTGTTTGCAACGAAGTCCAGCACTTGACCGGCGGTAAGTTGCCGGTGTCATATGCACAACGCCGATTTTCTTTTATTAATAATATTGTATATAATTCCGGCGGGGTGGCAGCTGCGCCGGCACGGGCGCAGCAATAAATGTGGACTCAGTTCAGTAATTGATCACCGGGCGTGACAAATTTGGGGGCAATCATGAATCAGTTTGCAAAGCGATTAATTAATACCGGTTTTCTTTTCATAATCGCAACCAGCAACATCCAGGCACAGACGGTACTGGAAGAAATAATTGTCACCGCGACAAAACGCGGCGAGCTGTCAGTGCATGATGTCGCCGGCGGGATCCAGGCCATAGGCGGGGATACGATCAAGGACTTCGATTTATACAGCGTGGAGCAGATATCCCGTTTAGCGCCGTCAATGCAATTCGCTACACAGGGTCGCGGCGACAGTCAGCTCATTGTTCGGGGTATCCAGTCACCCGGCTCATCCACTGTCGGTTTTTACTGGGATGAGGCGGTTATCACGGCAGCGAATTTCCAGGACGGCGGCGGCCGCACGCCGGACATACGCGCCCATGATCTGCAACGGGTCGAAATACTCAAAGGTCCCCAGGGCACGTTGTTCGGCGCCAGCTCCATGAGTGGTACCGTGCGCCTCATCACCAACAAGCCGGATTCGAGCAAGTACGACATGGCTGCTTCAGTTTCCGGCCTGACCACCAGGCACGGCGGTGAAGGCTACGGTGTCAACGGCATGATTAACGTCCCCCTTATTGACGGCGTGCTGGCCATACGCGGTGTCGGTTGGCGTGAAGATGAGGACGGCTTTATCGATCAGTTCGTCGGTTATCACCGGGTCAGTGATCCGACTTCTCCGAAATTACTTAAGGACGTGAACGACATGGAAACCAACGGCGGACGCATTGCGCTGCGCTGGACGCCCAATGATCAAATCACATTTGACGCATTCGGGCTGGTACAGGAAACTGAAATCGGTGGTACCGAGGCCTATATGCCGGTAGTAAGCGGGACGGGTGTACCCATCGATGTCTCTGGCGGTCTGGGCTTCCTGCCGCCCGGCCTGGTGGTCGAAGAAGCGCTGCAAGGCGGGTTCGGCGACCTGCTGGCTACGAGACCGTCACAGGAGCCCTGGGACGATACCACCTATCTTTATGGCGCCACCCTCCAATACAAAACGGACTATGGCACCTTCGCCGTCACGGGCAATCGCTTTGAGCGCGATATATCATCAGACTATGACACCACGGCGATAGCGCACCTGTTTGGACTTGGCCCGGTCGGCTCTGTTTTTTTTGGGGCTCCTCCAGGATTCGGTATTGGTGCGCGGCCACAATATATTCACAATCCGCAAAAGCGCATCCTGTACTCCAGCGAGGTTCGCTTCAGTTCGGATCTTGACGGGCCCATCAACTTCGTCACCGGTTTCTACTACCAGGACGAGTCGACCCGTACCGAGCTGAATGTGCTGCATGCCGACCCCATCACCGGCATCCCAAGCTGCATCAGCCGCGACGATTGCCTGGCTGCGATGGACCCAAGCACCGTGTTCGCCCGCCGGCACGAGATCGATCTGGATTTTTTCGCCATTTTCGGCCACGTTGATTATGAGATCACCGACACCATTACCGTCGGCGGCGGTCTGCGTTACTACGACTCCGATCAGCGTACTTTTGAAATCGAGAAGCAGGGATTTCAGGGGAGCGAAGCTTTTACCATCCCTCCCGCCTACGGGGGTCCGTTCCAGACCACTGTCAACGTTACAAACGATCTCAGTGTAAAGGAGGACGAGATCACTTTTGATGCCGTACTGTCGTATCAACCGAACGACGATCAGCACTATTATTTCCGTGCCGCCTCGGGATTCCGTCCCGGCGGCGTCAATGCGCCGGGCGTTGCCGCACTGTTCCCCGGCATCGTCTTTCCGGAGACTTTCAAACCGGATTCGGTGGAGAGCTTCGAGGTGGGCGCCAAGACCTCCTGGATGGATAACCGGGTAACCTTCAACGTCACCTATTTCAAGATGTTCTGGAGTGATATCCATGTACCGGGTGAAGAGGCAACGGGCGCCTTCGAGTTTATCGCCAATGCCGCGAGCGCAGATATAGATGGTGTCGAAGTTGAGGTCTTCGCACGGCCCGTCGATCCCCTGTATCTCACCTTTGGCGTTACCTGGATGGACCCAACCCTGGACGAGGACCAGGATTTTCCGGTTCCCCTCGCCGAGATCATCGCCGCGGGCGCGCCCCTGCCGCCCCTGGGTGTGGAAGGCGACAATGTTCCCAAGGTGCCCGAATGGGCCTTCTCCGGTTCAGCGGAATACCGCTTTCCGGTCACTTCGACAGTAGAATCCGCCCTGCGCACCAATTTCTCTTATACGGACGGCTCGACCACCTTTTTTAACGATACCTTCCCCAACAATGCCGGCCTTGGCGACTATTTCCTGATGGATATCAGCGCCAGTTTCTTCTACAGGAACTGGGAGTTGAAGTTCTATGGGACGAATATTACCGACAAGCTGGCAGTCACCGACGTTGACAGACAAACCGATGGTTTCGATACCTTCACCGTGAGACCGCGTACCTTCGGCGTGCAGATGAACTGGAACTTCGATTAGTTCCACGCAGACCAGTTCGACGGAATACTAGGTCTTTGCCAACAGGCCCGCATCGTGCACGATGCGGCCGTCAACCATCGTCAACACCGGTGTCAGTTGCGGCAAAAGGTCTATGTCACAGGTCAGCGGATCGGCATCGACGACCACAAAATCCGCCGCCATGCCCGGCGCAATGACTCCCCGCTCATCTTCTTCCCAGTTAATGTAATGGGGGCTTTGACAGCAAATACGCAGTACTTCCTCACGATCCAGACGAGCATCACCCAGTTGTCGTTGTCCGAATTCATCCCAGCGTACCAGTGCTTCCCAGGCGGTGAAAAACATCGAGGGGGGTACGTTGTCCGTACCCAGTGTCAGCGGGATCCCTGCATCGAGCACCTCGCGCATGGGGCACGCGTCCTGACCCAGCTTATCCAGATGGAGTTCAGCCGCATGTGAATAAATGAATGACGGCGTCATGGTAATGATCAATCCCAGATCCCGAATCCTGCGAAGTTGCTGTGCGCTTGCGTTAATCAGGTGAAAGCCAACGCAGCGTAAATCCCTGATCGGCGCCTGTTTATCTATTTCCTCAAGCATGTCAAGGGTGCCGTCAACGCTGTGATAGGGTGGATGTGTGGCAATCAGGAAATTCAATCGCAGCTTCCGCTGCGCGGCTGCAATGCCGATTTCAACGAATTCAGAACTCGTAATACCCTGATCGAAATTTCCGGCCCATTGGACATAGGGATAATCCCTTGCGATGATTGCAGCGATCTTTGGATCGGTATGATCGAGGGTAACGCCGAAGACACGAAAGTTGCCGCTCGCCATACCGCGGCCGCCTGCCGCAGGCGCCCATTGATCCAGAACATCAATAAGCCGGCTGCGCTTCATGGCAGAGGAAGGGAGGCTCACTGCTGCAGACATGCGCACCGAGAGTTCGCCGCGCTCATCAATTTCCCGGTAGGCGCGTAATAACTCGGGTGTAAGACCATGTGCCTCGTATGCGGATGTCGTACCTAAACTGCTGTAAATTTCAGCGCTGCGGCGCACCGATTCCAGCCGATCTTCATAGGTGAAGCGGGGAACATTACGAAACAAGGTGTACTCGAGCAAGGAAGTCCGGTTGGTTTCAAGGAACAGACCGGTCGGCAAACCACCGGGGTCACGAACAATTTTTATGTTATAGGGATCTTCCGAAGCAGCGCTAATATCACAGCGGCGCAAGGCTTCACTGTTCGCAACCGCCGGAAAGGGCGGACGGCTCCACCAGCCCCAGACGCCGCGAATGAAAACCGGGTTATCGGGCGCGGCTTCATCCAGGTCATGACGATTGGGAAAACGTCCTTCCATAAGCATCGAGGGATTGTTTACATAGTCGAAAGGCGGCCCACCCATGGGCATGAAGACGAGCCACTCACCCGGCTTAGCCCTGGTTGCGGCTTCTGCAACACGATCGGCAATTGCCGAAACCGAATTGGCGCCGGTCAGTGACTCGCCGCCCAGGGTCTTCAGTCCTTCCCGATCCATGTGCGGGTGGGTGTCAAAGAACCCGGGCAGGAGTGTTCGGCCCTGCAGATCTATCCGGCGGGTGTCCGGGGCAATGCGCGCTTCCAGATCTGCAGTTTTGCCCACCGCCACAATCTTTGTGCCACGTGTTGCCACCGCTTCGCCGATGCTGGAAACACTGTCGAAGGTGATGATATTTCCATTGGTCAGGAGCAGATCGGCGCGCAAGGTTGAACCTGTGAGTAATGTATTCACTTGCATGGTTTCTCCTTCCCGTTGTTCCGGCGCAGTCCCAGTAATCTTTCGGACAGGCCCGGCCCCCGGCCCGGTTCCGACCAGGGGCAGACTTCCAGGCATATCCCGCAGCCGTAAGTGCTGCTGAAGTAGGGGGTGCACCGGTCGAAATCAACGTACCACTTTTTTGTGCCGCGCACCCATTGTTTATCGTCATATATTGCATCCGGAGGGCAGGCATTGCTGCAGGCCCGGCAGGTGGCACAGATATCGTCCACACCGATATCAACCGCTTCATCGGTAACCAGCGGCAGGTCGGTTATCACAGTAGTGAGCCTGAAATTGGAGCCGTATTCCTTACAAATCAGCGAGCCATGCTTGCCGAGTTCGCCGATACCGGCGGCGATGGCGATGGGGATGTGCAGGTATTCGCTGCTGCTGTTGACCGGCAGGCCCTGTGCGGGCCAGCCGAGGGAACGGATGTGCCGGGCAAGGTCGACAGTCAGATAAGAGGCTTTTATGTATACCCTCTGGACTTCCATGGCGCTGGTATGACCCGGTATGTGCAACATTTTTTCCCTGTCCATGGGCAGACCGAGTGATATGGCGTAACGATATTCATTTCTTGCCCCTTCGACCAGGTACTCATCCTTCAATTTGCAGACCCCCACGATACCGGCGCCGAGTTCCTGCGCTTTTTCCTTAATCTGCCGGGTCATTTTCCCGGCGTCGGTCACCTCCTGTCTTTTGCCGCTGAGTTTCCCCTGGGGCCTGAATGTTGCCCAGGCTGCCTGGATGATCATGGGAAGCATCCTGGCGGGATAGCTGTACCTGAATACCTCCTGCATTTCGTCAAAGGGCAGGGGACCGGATTTCACATTGGAATGAAAGACGTAACCGGCGCGCCTGAAGTCCTTCTCCCCAAGACCGTTGATGGCGTTCCCGGATGCGGGCGGGTTGCGGTAGTTGACGGTCGCTTCTTGCGGCGCTTTTGAATAGGGTTTCATCCAGTCAATCCGCCTGGTCTTCGATTATCCATTTCTCGCCTTTCGCTTCGAGCCGCCTCAGTTTATGCCGGACCAGGGCGCCCACCGTCAGGTGGCGCAGCGAGTAAACGACAATCATGGGGACAAACCTGCAGATGGCCCGGAACAGGCCGGGATTATCATCGTCAGCTACAACGGGCCGGTGTGACGTGCTCATCGTATTCTTTCAGCCTTGATTTTCAGTTCTGTTCGGTAACGGGATCGATACTATTTTAGTGCGGCACATCGATCGGTGGTAATTCTTCCGCGGCGCGATGGTGAAAAAGATGTTTGTACACGTCAAGCAGATCCTTGACAAGGATATTTCTTCCCGTATAGAGATTACGTGCCGATGGAGTGTTTCTTGTCGTGTTACGCAAATCCGCTCCCTCCACTGCTTTCAGTCTTATGAATTTAACCCGGGCATGCTCCCGTTCATCATATGCCGTGGCGTTCGGCGCATCAGGGAAACCGGTGCCGATGACAGATATTTTATCAACGGTGTAAAGCCAGGGGTTAATTAAACAGGGAGTATAAGCGATCTTCGCGTCGGTGAAATCGCCGTACGGCAGGGCCAGCTTGAGGTTATCCGGAATGACCAGTTCCAGGATTACTTTTTCCGCGGCGTCCGTCGGTACACCGAAATGCAGCCGGCGGGTAAGAAAATCGAAAGCGAGCCCGAACATCTTCGGGGCCCGGATCAACTCGGCCGGGTGAAATGTTGGTATGACCACATGATCACCTTCTGACAGGGCCCCGGTAGTCGCCGATGTATACCTTAGAAAACGACCGCCGGATAACCGGGCCGGCGCCTCATCCAGCAACAGGCCCAGGTGTTGCAGCGAGGGCCGTTGCGGCCTGAAATCATTGCAGGCCGGCCACCAACTGCTGCCATAGGCGGATTTGAGCATAGCTGGATCATCACCGGTCAAATGCGCAATCGCCAGGCGGTTGACTACCGATAACGGACGCGAAAAACCGGATTCCGTGGACCCCCCCTGCCGGTAATTGTTCATGAGTATACCGGTGTCGTCGTGCTTGTACGGATAATCACACGACACGGCGTATGTAGCAGGGACCAGCCGTTTGAACCTGAACATGTCGGGGATCAATTTTCGCAGCCCCCTGGTTATCATCTGTAGCGGGGCACATTGCTTGACAGGGCCGGCTGCGCTTAGCGCGGGTTGCGGCGCCAACCGGTCCGGGACCGGCCGGGCGTCCCTGCCGGCCACTGCTGCATCGGCGTGACGTTCATACCGGCCACCTGCCTTGCCGGTACCACCCTGCAGCGCCATGCCGTTTCCCGGTGATGCCTGTTGTTTCCGTGTTGCATGCAGTTCGCCGACAAACCGCAGGAAGGCGCGGTTACCCAGGGCGCTGCTGGCCGTATTGATAGCGTCCATGTACCGGCCCGGAGCCCCGTTATCCAGCAGCCCGGCGAGCGCGGCCTGCAGGTTGCAGCCGTAACCACTGCCGGTTGCGGCTGCATGCGGCTGTTCTGCCGCTGCCGCCAACTCTTCCTGAACCGGGGAGGGAGCAGCTTCCCGTTGTCGCGATGTCTGTTTCGCCGATCCTGTGAGCATACGGATATTCTGTAGCTGAATATGCAGCTACCGGCAATGAAAAATTTACCACTGCTTGTTTACGGCGGGAACAGCGGACACCGGGAAGGTCCTCAATACGAATGATTGAGGACCTTCCCGCGCTGCCGGATATCAGGCAGGATCGAAACGGTCCAGGTTCATCACCTTGTCCCAGGCAGCGACAAAGTCCTGCACAAACTGCTGCCCGGAGTCGTCGCAGGCATAGACTTCCGCGTACGACCGAAGTTCGGAGTTCGAACCGAAGATGAGATCGGCCCGGGTGCCGGTCCACCTGACTTCGCCCGTTGCGCGGTCCCGGCCCTCGAACACGTTGCCGTCTTCGGAGACCGGTTGCCACGCCGTGCCCAGGTCCACCAGGTTTACGAAGAAGTCGTTGGTGAGCGTCCCGGGCCGCTCGGTGAACACGCCGTGTTGCGATTGCCCGGCGTTGGCGCCCAGGACACGCATGCCGCCCACGAGAACCGTCATCTCGGGCGCCGTCAGTCCCATCAACTGTGCCTTGTCGATCAGCAGATACTCTGCCGCTACGCCGTTAGCGCCGTTGAGGTAATTACGGAACCCGTCGGCAACCGGTTCGAGCACGGCAAAGGATTCAACGTCAGTCTGCTCCTCGAGGGCATCCCCGCGTCCCGGCGTGAACGGAACCGTCACGTCGTGCCCGGCGTTCTTCGCAGCCTGCTCGATGCCTGCGCATCCGCCCAGTACGATCAGGTCGGCCAGCGATACGCGCTTTCCGTTGGCCTGGGAACCGTTGAATTCCTGCTGGATACCCGCAAGAGTCTCCAGCACATTCGCCAGTTGATCCGGCTGGTTGACCTCCCAGTCCTTCTGCGGCGCCAGACGAATGCGTCCGCCGTTCGCCCCGCCGCGCATGTCGGAGCCGCGGTAGGTTGACGCCGAAGCCCAGGCGGTCGAGACCAGTTGGGATACGGAGAGACCGCATGCGAGTATCCCGGCCTTCAGGGCCGCAATATCCTGCTCATCGATCAGTTCGTGGGTGACGGCAGGGATGGGGTCCTGCCAGATCAACTCTTCATCAGGGACCTCCGGGCCGAGATAGCGCGCACGGGGTCCCATGTCGCGGTGCGTCAGCTTGAACCACGCCCGTGCGAACGCATCGGCGAACTCGTCCGGATTTTCGTGGAAACGCCGCGAGATGGGCTCGTAGATGGGGTCCATGCGCATGGCCATGTCCGCCGTGGTCATCATGGGTGCATGCCGTTTGTCCGGGTCGTGGGCGTCCGGCACGGTATCCGCACCGGCGCCATGCGCGGGCTTCCACTGCCACGCGCCGGCAGGGCTCTTGGTGAGTTCCCACTCATACCCGAACAAGGTGTCGAAATAGCTGTTGTCCCAGGTTGCCGGGGTGTGGGTCCATGCGCCTTCGATGCCGCTGGTGATCGCATCGCCGGCCTTGCCGCTGCCGAAGCTGCTCTTCCATCCCATACCCTGTTGCTCTATGGGAGCGCCCTCCGGTTCGGGACCGACGTGGGCGTCCGCGGGAGCGGCGCCGTGGGCCTTGCCGAAGGTGTGGCCGCCGGCGGTGAGCGCAACGGTCTCCTCGTCGTTCATTGCCATGCGGCCGAAGGTCTCGCGAATGTCCCTGCCCGAGGCGACCGGGTCGGGATTGGCGTTGGGACCTTCCGGGTTCACGTAGATCAGGCCCATCTGCACGGCGCCCAGAGGCTGCGCGAGTTCCCGGTCGCCGCTATAGCGCTCGTCGCCGAGCCACTCGTTCTCGATGCCCCAGTCGATATCCAGTTCGGGCTCCCAGATGTCTGCGCGTCCGCCGGCGAAACCGAAGGTCTTGAAGCCCATCGACTCCAGGGCGCAGTTGCCGGCCAGGATCATGAGATCGGCCCAGGAGATTTTCCTGCCGTACTTTTTCTTGATCGGCCAGAGCAGCAGGCGCGCCTTGTCCAGGTTGCCGTTGTCGGGCCAGCTGTTGACGGGCGCAAAACGCTGGTTGCCGGTCCCGCCGCCGCCGCGGCCGTCGCCGATTCGATAGGTGCCTGCGCTGTGCCACGCCATGCGGATAAAGAACGGCCCGTAGTGGCCGTAATCGGCCGGCCACCACTCCTGTGACGCAGTCATCAGTTCATAGAGGTCCTGCTTTACTGCGGCGAGGTCCAGGGTTTTGAACTCTTCGGCATAGTCGAAATCCTCGCCCATCGGGTTGGACAAGGCAGAGTGCTGGCGCAAAACGCCCAGGTCCAGCTGGTCCGGCCACCAGTCACGGTTTGCCGTGCCTCTGCGGCCGGCGCCGTTGCCGGCTTCGCCCATTACCGGGCACTTGCTTTCGCTCATGATTTTCTCCTCCACATGATCTGTTTGTGTTTACGGTTCAGGAAATCGTGTTGCCATACCCACGTTAGACAAATTCTGGACGCCATAATTCATTGTGTATAACGATTAATATTCGATTGCACATCATTGCGTATAAAACCAACTTTGAAAAGGTGAAGTTTTTGTTGGCAACAGGTATTCAGATCATCTTTTTATATCGGTCAAGTTCTCTCTTTACCCTGGGCGCCAGCAGGTAAAGCCCGACAATATTGGGAAAAGCGATAATAAAGATGAGGGCTTCCGATAGATCAATAATCGCGTCCAGTTTCACACTACAGCCGACAATGATGAATCCGCAAAAAACCAGTTGAAATATTGATTTCATCAGCGTTGTATCGCTGGTTAAATAAACCCATGCTTTCAGACCATAATAGCTCCAGGCGATTATCGTCGAAATCGCAAACAATACAGCGACCACCGAGATTAAAACCGGTGAGCCGGGGATGACGCTTGCAAAGGCTGCTGAAGTAATTTCGATTCCCCCCACTCCCTTTTCAGGCAAGCCGGGGTCGTAAATTGTAGTGACGATAACCAGCCCGGTAAGAGTGCAGATAATTACTGTATCGATAAATGGTTCCAGTAACGCCACGTATCCTTCAGTAAGCGGTTGTTCCGTACGTACGGCTGCGTGTGCTATGGAGGACGAACCCAGACCGGCTTCGTTGGAAAAAATAGCACGACGAAAACCTAATATCATGATGCCGATCACGCCTCCGCCAACTCCGTCCAGAGTGAAAGCTTCCTGGAATATCAGGACGAATGCCGCAGGTATGGCCTGATAATTCATGCACAGGACGATAACGGCCCCGGCCACATACAACCCACTCATTACCGGCACCAGCTTTTCTGTCGTTCTGGCGATACTCTTTATGCCGCCAATTATGACCAGTGCCACAACCAGGGCCAGGCAGATACCGAACAGCCACCCCTTGTCATGGAAAAAACTATCTCCCGCACCTGTGACTTCGATGAATTGGGACAGTGCCTGGTTAGACTGAAACATGTTACCGATACCGATACAACCGACAACAATACTTGCGGCATAAAAAATACCGAGAGCTTTACCCAAACGAGGAAAGTGCATTTCTGCCATCCCTTTTTCCAGGTAGTGCATGGGACCACCTGACACGGAACCGTCAGCGTGATGGTTCCGGTAAATAACGCCAAGACTGCACTCAACGAATTTTGTTGTCATACTCAACAGGCCAGCGAGGACTATCCAGAATATGACTCCCGGGCCGCCCAAGGTTACGGAGATGGCTACGCCGGCTATATTGCCGATTCCGACAGTACCGGAAACAGCAGTCGCCAATGCCTGAAAATGGGAAACCTCACCGCGGTCTGCCCGGTTAGAATGGACGCCACTTACCAGTTTCAGGGCGTGAGGAATACCACTGAGATTAATGAAATTGAAATAAACAGTGAAAAATACCGTACTGGCTATTAACCACAATACAATAAGCGAAGCTTCCGTGCCGAATATGGAGACCGGATAAAATACAATAGAACTGATAATCCCCGCTATCGGGGAAACAAAAGCGTCAATTTGCTCATCGATACCAGCGGCCATGGTTTGTCCGGGGGGCAGTGCCAGTAGCGCGATTAACTTGTCTTTTCCCACCTGTCCAACTGTTTTATAACGAATAGTTCATGAGAAGCATCGCAATCAATACCCGTGATCACGCCTCCGCCGGTGATTATAAAGGGAAATGGTGTGCCTGCCAGTAGTTCGGTGGCTTAATTCGGACTGGATTTGTCACCCAAATGGCGCACAAAATAAGAACTTTTAAGACATATACAATCGCCGGGACGGTATCGTCTGACTTGACGGACTGATTGAAAACATTGGACACTTATGACGATGTTAATTCTGAGATTAATCGCCATTGCTTATTCTTGATCGGCGTAACTGGTTAATCTTCCTCGCCGGCTGGGGAGCCTTTCTGGTTGGGAATTTGGCCCAGGCCCTGGCACCGCTGATTGTCCAGGCTATAACACAGCACATGTCCATGCCTACCAGTAAAGCGGGTTATCTGGTGTCGGCGGAGTTTACCGGCATTGCGTTGACGGCAATATTGATAGGGCCGTTCATTGACAGGTTACCCAAGCGTAAAATAGCCATCATTGGTTGCCTGGCAGCGGTAATGATGCACATTATCAGCATTCAGCTTACATCGTCATATGTCGCGTTACTGTTAATGCGCTTTTTTGCAGGACTGGGCGCCGGCGCCACCCTGGCCGCAGGTGGCGCCATAATTGCCGGCGCTACTGCTCCTGATCGCATGTTCGCGTTGGTCAAAACGTTCAATGCGCTGGTAATGGCAGTGATGATTTGGCTGGCCGGTTATGCCGTGAAAGGTTACGGTGTCGGAGGTGGCTACGGCGTGTTGGCATTGATTGTTTTCTGTACTCTGCCGCTGTTGTATTGTTTCCCCGCCAACGTTGGAGAAAAACAAAACAGTACAAAATCCCGATTGCCTCATTTTTTCCTGGGCTGCTTGACCCTGTTTGCGCTTCTGAACTGGGTGATGGTTGTCAGTGCGCCATGGGCTTACCTGGCCATCATGGGTGAGCGGTCAGGTCTGGCAGTCGAACAAATCAGCGGGTTGCTGGGAGCAGGTTTTATCATCGGGATGTCAGGTGGCTTGCTGGCCGCATGGCTGGACCTGCGATTTGGCAGGGTCGTACCGGTGATTGCAGGAATACTGTTCAACGGCGCTACCTGGCTGTTGATCTGTGCAGTACCACATCCCGTCGTGTATACCGTTTCGGTTTTACTCAATAACATAAGTTACTTTTTTACCTTACCTTATCTTCTTGGCACGGCGGCGGCCCTTGACCGGGGCGGCCGTTGGGCATCAATTGCATCCACTTCATTTCTGGGCGCCATTGCCGTGGCGCCGGCAGTCGGTGGTTTGATTATGGATCACTGGAATGCAGCGACACTGGGCGTTTTTACACTGACCGGCGGGATTATGACTGCGGTATTAGTCGTTTTTGTGGCACTTCGGCTGGCGGCACAAGTGAAGCATGAAACGGCTGTGACCACCGCTTGAACAGGCCCTATAAATCATGTAATTCCCGGGGAAAATATTCGCGGTTTTGTAAGCAAACAACCGTTTATTTTATAAACCGGGGCGCGCCCAGACCGAGTTCTTTCATGGCTTTTCGATAGGCCAGGGAAACGGCGTCGGCGGGGATATGAATCTCTGCGCGCACATCCAGCGGAACTTCTTCGGGACTTTGTCGTGATACCAGGGCAACGTCTTCCCGGTTGACCTGCTCCCACAACTGCACATGTGAATGGGGATAGCTGTCAGGAAAACCGGACCAGATGATCTGAAATATTCGCGTCTCGTTTACCGACATGGGGCAGGCCGCATCAAATATCGCGTAGCCAAGATTACCGTTATCGGCTTTTTCCACCAGGGCGGATGAGAAAGGCAGAGTCAATTCCGCCGTAAAGTGAGAAAGACGCTCCTGTCCCAGTGTTTCTTCCACCAGCCGGCGGTCACGCTTGAGCACATAAGGTATGGACGTATCCACCTCGATCTCGTGCACTTCGGGTTGTTCCGGGTTGCCGAAGGTATCTGCGTGAACCCAGGACAAGTGCGCGGCGTCGTTGAAATTTTCGGTATGCCGCGACGCTGAACAATTCCAGATCTCATCGATGGACATCTTCTTTATATCAGGGTCGGCGGCGAACCTGTCATTTTCCAGATCAGGCCATTCGGGTAGAGGAATACCGGGTTCGTCATTCATCAGGCAGACCCAGATAATGCCGTACCGCTCTACCGATTGAAACGTAATGAGACGCAGGCGTTCCGAGATGGGACGATGCTTGTCTTCCACTGAAGGGATAAGACGGCACCTGCCTTCCGCATCATAATGCAGGGCATGCATGGGACACACTATCATATCGTCTTTGAGCCAGCCCAGGCTCAGGGGCGTGCCGCGGTGTACGCAAAGGTCTTTGGCGACGGTAATGCCCGAACTGGTACGGTAGATGACCAGAGGCACGTCGAGCAGTTTTGCTGCTACGGGTTTATGCGCGATATCCCTGGAGAATGCTACCGGATGCCAGAGGCCGGCCAGGACTGCCCAGTCATTTTCACTCAGGCTGCAGTCACGCGGGAGTGTTGAAGCATTTTTTGAATGATCGCTTGGTAAGAACACGCCTGGTCTCCTTAAATTAGAGATGAGATTCCGACCGTCATTAAAAGCGGGAAATATTTAACGTAACTCACCGATATATAGTGTTATTTTAGATACATATAATAGTTTATGTACAGTTTATTGGTGCCACACCTCCTCAAATGATCATACCAGGCGAGGATTCAGGACGACATAATGATATAAAATATGATTTATACAGTTCTCGGCCCCGAAACCCTCTTGTTCATAGCAACATATCCAGGATGATGAAACTGAATAACGAAAATTATCCTTATCTGTCTGCCGCAATGTTAATTATCCTGTTCAGTACCGGGGACGGTTTAACTGCTCTTGAAAGCGATGACAGTAGTTGCGCTGAGGCAGCTGTGGGTACGCGGCCCGATTATAGCCCGGATTGGCCGGTTTCATTCGGAATTGGGACAACAGCAACGATTGAAGAAATCAATGCCTGGGACATAGATGTAGCTGCGGACGGATCAGGACTGCCTGATGGCAAGGGTACGGTTTCCGGCGGCAGGAAACTATACGCTTCGTTGTGTCAGAGCTGCCATGGCGTCAACGGACAGGGGAAACCGTTTGATGCGTTGGCAGGTCACGGCGATGCGCAATCCTATCCATTTCCGGACGACAAGTTTGCAGCGAAGACCATCGGCAATTACTGGCCTTATGCCACCACCTTGTTTGATTACATCAATCGTACAATGCCTTTTGCCTCACCCGGCAGCCTGAGTCCCGATGAAGTTTACAGTATTACGGCTTACCTGTTATACCTGAACGAACTCATACCGGAGGACCTGGTATTTACCGCCGTAAAATTGGTGAGCATAGATATGCCTGCGCGTAACCGTTTTAGTGCCGACGGAAGATGCAAGATAAAATGAGCGATAGCCAAAACACCGAACCACTGCCTGACCGGTCTGATGCAAAGATTTCACGCCGGCGTTTTCTTTCCGGAACGGCAACCGGGGCGGCAGGTGTTGCCG
Organism: Gammaproteobacteria bacterium; assembly: GCA_965243115.1. Taxonomy (GTDB): domain Bacteria; phylum Pseudomonadota; class Gammaproteobacteria; order Eutrophobiales; family Eutrophobiaceae; genus JAAXHV01. The sequence goes on from CBDEUD010000003.1 coordinate 1,856,793, forward strand.
TGTTACACAAGACGCTCGCCGATGTAACGCTTGACCCGACCAAACAGCAGGGTGCGCCACCCGCGGCGCTGGGTGAACGCTCGCCATTCGAGAAACCGGAGCGCAAGGTAATTTCCAATATTCTGTCCACGACGCCACTCCAGGATTTACACGGGACTATCACTCCTGCCGATTTGCACTTCGAACGCCATCACGGAGGGATACCGCTGATTGACCCGGATAAATACAAGCTGATTATCCATGGCATGGTCGAGCGGCCCCTGAAATTTTCACTTGATGATCTGAAGCGTTTTCCGGCGATAACCCGAGCATGCTTCATCGAGTGTTCCGGGAACACCGGTGAATATTTCTGGGCCGACAGGAAAAATACACCGCAGACTTTACGCGGCCTCACCAGCCAGAGTGAGTGGACCGGTGTAAAGCTCAGCACACTGTTTCGTGAAGCCGGAGTCAGTTCAAGGGCAAACTGGTTCTTGGCGGAAGGCAATGACGCCGCAGTCATGACTCGAAGTATTCCCGTCGCGAAAGCGTGGGATGATGCGTTGATTGCTTACGCTCAGAACGGTGAACCGTTACGACCCGCACAGGGTTACCCGGTACGACTGTTACTGCCCGGTTGGGAAGGCAACACAAGCATTAAATGGTTGCGGCGGCTTGAGCTCGGCGTTCAACCATTTATGACCAGGGAGGAGACTTCAAAGTATACCGAACCGCTACCGGACGGCCGTATTCGCCAGTTCAGTTTTGAAATGGAAGCCAATTCAGTGATTACCTCACCTGCCTATCCGGACGAAATTGAACCTGGTTGGCTGGAGATACGCGGTCTTGCCTGGAGTGGAACAGGCAAGATATCGAAGGTGGAAGTCAGCACTGACGCGGGACAAAACTGGTCTGTTGCGGAACTCCAGGAACCCGTGCTGGCAAAGTCCCATACACGGTTCCGTTATCTCTGGAACTGGCAGGGAAAACCTGCGGTAATCATGAGTCGTGCTATGGATCAGACCGGTTACATCCAGCCCACCCACGAAGCATTAAGGGACGAGAGAGGCCTGGGTGCGCCTTATCACCTCAACTCTATCGTAGGATGGGAGATAAGGTCTGACGGATTGGTATTTTTTGATGTTAAATCCTGGGGCTGAGGGCAACTCAAAACTAACGTAAGCTCTTTTCAGGAGTACTACAGTGAATGAGCAGGTATCAAACCCTGATTTTATAAATGAGGCGGTGTGGCGTCACTTTTGGTTTCCGGTCTGTACACTGGAGGAGTTCTATGCAGCGAATCCGAGCGGCAGAGGGCCGCTCAAGGTCATGCTGCTGGGTGAAACCCTCGTTATTGTGGAACTTGATGAGGGTATTGTCGCACTTGGCGAAAGGTGTTGCCATCGTTCAGCTTCGCTTGCATTAGGGTCTGTAGACAAAGGTAAATTACGTTGCCGCTATCATGGCTGGGCATACAACGGCAAAGGTCACTGTGTGGAAATACCGGCTTGTCCGGACATGGAAATACCTGCCGTTGCCAGGGTCCCCCAATACCAGACACAATTAACCTATGGCCTGGTATGGGTACGTCTGGATTCAAGCGCCGATACGAAGATCCCCCTGTGTCCCGGGTTTACTGATAACAACTTCAAAACAGTCCAGATTGATCCCTACGACTGGAAGACTTCGGCAGCCAGACGACTGGAAAATTACGTTGATCTGGCGCATTTTCCCTATGTGCACCCGAATACATTATTTGATCCGAATATCATGAACGTGACCCCGCCGTACGTCGACAGGGTGGATGGACAACTGGTTTTTTATTTTGAAGCGCCGGAAGATATGCCAGTGCCGGATGTTGCGCTGATGGGAAAAACTGATTATCAGATCACAATACCCTTTACCGTGAATGCGGAATTCCTGCTCAATACCAAAACAGGCAAGGGCAACAGAGCCATTCTCTGGATGTCCGCCTCGCCAATCGACTCAAAAACCTGCCGGGTCTTTTCGTTTACCTGTCGCGATCACGATAAGGATAAACCCGATTATCCGCACGTGGCATTTCAGCAACAGGTTTTGAATGAAGACAAGCCGGTAATTGAAAGTCAATATCCACAGGAAATTCCGAACCCCTCTCAGGAAATATCAGTTCCGTCAGACAAAGTGTCGATACACTATCGCAGGTGGTTACGCCAACTCGCAGCAGCAGCGGAACAAGGCCCCGCTGAATTAATGAAATGTATTACTTCGGATGTTAAGGATCCGACCAGAAAACAGCCGGCTCAGTACAGAGTCGAATAAAAGTATCATTAATACATTCAGATGGTTAATGGATAAACTCCCCGACCGGCAATTTATTCTTGGTACTACGGTTAGATGTTGTTTGGCTCTACTTGAACGTGGCTGTGTGAACTACATTTCCTTTAGTCAATAAAGTCTGTTGTACAATAGCTGCATGACGAGACTGGCGATAATTCAAGGTTACTTGGGGGGAATAAAAATGCAGTTAATGTTCACCGGTAGTAAGCGAATTGCAAGTGTCGCGCTGCATTGCGCTTTGTTATTCATTTTCACCAATTCGGTAGTGGCCCAGGGTGTACTTGAAGAGATAGTCGTGACCGCGCAAAAGCGGGAACAAAGTCTGCAGGATGTGCCCATCGCTGTATCAGCCATAACCGGAAACACGATAAGAAAACGTGCAATTGCCCAGGGTAGAGAACTTTTGGATTCGATCCCCGGGTTAACTACTGCCGGTACCGGTTTCGGGAAGGTGGAGTACAGCCTGCGGGGAGTAGGGGTTGATGATTTCCAGTCATCTGCAGGAAATGCGACGGCGATTTATCAGGATGGTGTTGTTTTCGGATCAAACTTCGGCACGTCCGGCCTGGTTTTCGACCTGGACCGCGTTGAAGTGTTGAAGGGGCCACAAGGAACATTATGGGGTAGAAATACCACGGGTGGATTGGTTAATTATGTAACTGTCAAGCCGGAAGTGGGTGGAGAAACCAATGGTTATGCCAGCGTAACTGCAGCCGAATATGATCAATACGGCTTTGAAGGGGCAGTCGGTTTATCCCTGAGCGACACGATGGCTGCCCGTATCAGTGGTACATTCCGTACCCTTGATGGCTATTTTGAAAATGTAAACCCGGCAACAGCCGGTGATTCTGATACCGGCGGTTATGACTGGGGTGCGATCCGGGGCCAACTGGTCTGGCAACCGGATGAGCGTTTAACGACCAGGTTGTCCATTACCTATAGTGAACTGGATGGCGAGGACACCCCACATAAGGCATTTGGCCTGGGAGCACATCCGTTTGATTTCGGGTTCTCCTGTACCGATCCCCTGCGTGGCCGGCCCGGCACCACCTGCGTAAACCTGTTGGGTAATGTGGCAGATTCTGACGTATATACGACTGAGCAAGGGGAAGACGGGTTTTCTAAAATGGAGTTGTTTCAAACAGCTTTGTTCATTGATTATGAGTTCGATGCGGTTACTGCAACAGTGATTGCGGCGTTTCAGTCTAACGAGCGGCAGGATTTAAATGAAACGGACGGTGCTCCATCCGGAGTATTACGAGCTAATTTTGACGACGAACACGAACAATGGAGTGTGGAGGCGAGATTATCTTCCAACAGCGATGGTCCGTGGAGTTGGGTAATAGGTGGATTCTATTATGATGATGAACTTACCTACTTTCGCTCCAACTATATTCTGGCATTTGGTGGTACCAGTGCCGGACGTTTGAATATCATAGAGTCGGAAAACAAGGCGATTTTCGGTGAAGTTTCCTATGACTTTACCGATCGGTTTACTGCGACTGCCGGCGTCAGGTTAACCTGGGATGAACGGGTGGGCGCTATTCGTGCCGGCAGTCTCGTACCTCCCAATCCCACTTTGACCAACACGTTTATCGGTAAGGATCTATGGTTCGGCATGCCGCATGTCATCCTGGCTAATGAGGATAATCAGGAAGAAGACTGGTTCGAACCCAGTGCAAGAGTTTCATTGCAGTATGCACTGACGGAAGAGGTCAATCTTTGGTTCACCTGGTCGCGCAGCTTCAGGGGAGGTGATTTTAATGGCGGCGCGCTGGCCAACGATGAATTTGAAGTCACCGAGCCGGAATTTTTGAACAACTATGAAGCCGGCTTCAAGGGTGATTTCCTGGATGGGACTTTACGCCTGAACGCGTCAGGATATTATTACGATTATACGGACAAAATAGGTTTTGTTGAGATCCCGGGCGCGCGTGGTGAGTTAGGCAGTATATCGTTACTGGCAAACTTTGGTGATGTGGAAGGCTACGGCGCTGAAGTAGAACTTGACTGGCAGCCGGTTGAGCAATTTAATATTTATACAAATTTTGCCTGGACGGAAGCCGAATTTGTCTCCACTGGTTTTGATCTCGGCTTTGGGGGAGGCGATGTAACCGGCAACAGGACTGCCCAAACCCCGACTTTAACCATGAATGCGTTTTTCACTTATACGGTGCCTGTGGCGCAGGGCGGCCGGTTGGATCTGACCTTCAATCCGCACTGGCGGGATGATCACTATTTCACGGATACAAATGCAGAGTATGAGTCACAGGATGCTTTCTGGATACTGAATGCCAGTATTGGTTATACCAGCGCTGACGATAAGTGGGACGCGAGACTCTGGGTCAAGAACCTCACCGATAAAGAATGGCTCGCTGATGGCTTCACTTTCATCTCTGAACATTTAGCCATACCGGGTGGTCCACCTCAACAATTTGGAGGTACTGTGTCTTATCGTTTTTGATTGCATATAGTATGCTGGGTAATGAACATCAACAGGGTGGAGTTTTCCACCCTGTTTTTTTGGCAGGCTCATTTTACTACGATGTTTTAAATCATATATCTTATGGTTATGACCGATCTTTCAACAGTTTCTGACGGTCTTAGAGATACTTATCCAAATCCTGTCTACGCCTGGTACGTCGCAACGGTATTGATGATTGCCAATATTGTGTCTTTTATAGACAGGCAAATCATCAGTTTACTGATAGAACCCATCAAGGCGGATTTAAACCTGACCGACACGCAGATCAGCCTATTGCACGGTTTCGCCTTCGCTATATTTTATGCGCTTGTGGGAATACTAATAGGGCGTCTGGCGGATTCTAAAAATCGTCGAACCATAATTGCCGTGGGCATCACCGCGTGGAGTATCATGACCGCTTGCTGCGGGTTGGCAAAAACCTTCTGGGTGTTCTTCCTGGCGCGCGTCGGCGTCGGCGTGGGTGAGGCGACTCTGTCGCCGTGCGGGTATTCCATGATCTCCGACTACTTCCCCAGGGACAAACGCAGTAAGCCCATCAGCCTGTTGGCCATGGGGCCATACGTGGGTGGAGGAATGTCGTTTATCCTGGGCGGGCTGGTAGTGCAACTGGTGGCAAACAGCGCGGCGCTGGAATTACCCGTGGTGGGTGTGCTGCAGCCATGGCAAACCACATTCATTGTGGTCGGATTACCGGGCGTGCTGGTTGGTCTGCTGGTATTGTTGACCGTCAGGGAACCCGCCCGGCATGATAAATTATTGCAGCCAGGGAACGAACAGGAAACATTGCCGCTGGGTGAAACCTTCCGTTACATTGCATCACATTTACGCGTGTACACGGCCATCACCCTGGGCTACTCCACCACTGCCATGCTCGGTTACGGCCTGCTGGCTTGGACGCCCACCTTGTTCATCCGTAATTTTGCCTGGACGCCGGGCGAAGTGGGTGTGGTATTCGGCCTGCTGGTATTGGTTTTCGGCGGCATCGGCACCTTTCTTGGCGGTGTCTGGGCTGACTGGTTGATCGGAAAAAAACATTCCGATGCCTATTTGCGGGTATCCGTCTATGGCGCGGCCGGCTTGCTGATTTTTGTCCTGGCGCCGCTGGCGCCCGACGCGGTTATGGTCCTGTGCCTGTTGGCGCCTACCTTATTTTTCGTGGGCATTCATGTAGGCGTTGGTATGGCCTGTATCACACAGGTTACACCTAATGAATTTCGCGGCCAGATATTAGCGATATACCTGTTCGTGCTGATACTTGTCGGTGCGGGTCTCGGCCCGTTCATGGTGGCGTTCTTTACCGACTATGTGTTTAAGGATCCGTTGTTGATACATTATTCCCTGTCACTGTTTGGGGGGATATTCGTACCGGTTGCCTTTATTATTTTTTACTCCGGCCTTAAACCCTTTGCAAAAATGATCGAAGAGATAAGGCATTAGAAATCCATAGCGCCAGGAAATGTGAGCGATGTTTTTATCAAGAAACCTTGCAAGTGATGATTCCGGTTATCCGGAAAATTCCGAAATCAAAAAGAGTGACTGGCTGGTTCTTGCAGCGATGTGGCACCCGGTGGCTCTTGTGGATGACATCAACGAAACTCCGCACCACTTCACGTTACTGGATCTGCCGCTGGTCATATTTCGCACCGGCCGGGGTGTGACCGTAGCCAGGGATATCTGTCCGCACCGGGGCGCGCCGCTCAGCATGGGCCGTGTGAAAGAGGACAGGATCATCTGCCCCTACCATGGGTTGGAATTCACGGCCGACGGGACATGTACCAGGATCCCGGCGCGGGAGGATCAGTCTGCCCCAATCGCCGCCAGTTTTAATCTGCACACGTGCCGTAACCTCGAGCGATATGGTTTGCTATGGGTTTGTCTGAAACCCGAACCGATACTGCCCTTGCCGGAATGGCCCATCCTCGACAATGAAAAAGTGATGGGTAACCCGGATACGACGATCACGATCAATTCCGAAGTGTGGGAAGCATCGGCGCCGCGCCACGTGGAGAATTTTAATGATCCCGCCCACCTCCCTTTCGTGCATGCGAACACGTTTGGGAACCCTGAAGATCCAAGAATACCGGAATTTGATGTGGATCAGACAGTTCCACATGTACTAAGACGCGTGAAATTATGCCGTACCGAAGTGCAGGGAATTAGAAGAAACTTTACATTAATTTCAGAATTGACATTGCCATTTTGTTCTTTTCTGGTTGACCAGGAGGAGGACGGCAGGATAAGACATGCCATACACGACGTTGCATCGCCCAATTCAGCTCATCGATCCACCATCTTCCAGATAGCCGTATCGGAATGTGATGATCCCCGGGCGCATCCGGACTATATACTTCAGGTAAACCGCGAAGATAAAGCCCTGATAGAAAAACTTTACCCTAAAGACTACCTGCTTAGCATAAGGAACGAACGGCACACTCATGCTGATGCATGCAGCGTTGCATATAAAAGGGCGTTAGGTAAATTGGGTTTGGGCAATCCTGAAGAACAACCCCTGTGATCACGAGTAATCCTTGTATTTATCCAGGTGGCGCACCGGTTTGGATAAGGCATCACGGCGGAACGGATCGCCCAGTTCGCGGGTGCACATAATCTCAAGTACCGTCGTCCTGCCGCCACTCATCTGGGCATCGATCGCCTTGTCGAGGGCAGGGCCCACGTCCTCCAGTTTATCGACGACAATACCTTCCGCGCCCATGGCCCGGGCAATACCGGCAAAACTTTGGTTCTTCAAATCACCCGCAACGAAACGGCGCCCATAGAAATCCACCTGGTTCTTCTTCTCCGCGCCCCATTGCATGTTGTTGAACACCACCGAAGTGACCGGGATACCCTCGCGCACACAGGTCATGGTCTCCCCCATGCTCATACCCCAGGCGCCGTCACCCACGTAGGAGATAGCGGGGCGGTCCATGGCGGCCAGTTTCGCGCCGATGATGGTGGGGAAAGCGTAACCGCAGTTGCCGAAACTCATGGCGGCAAACATGCTGCGCGGGCGTTCGAAGCGCAGGTAGCTGTTCGATACCGAGCAGATATTGCCGATATCGGTAGATACCATCACATCGGTAGGCATGGCCTTTTCCAGTTCCCGCAGGACCCGGCGCGGGGACAGCAACCTGCCCTCTGCCTCCGCTATCATGTTTAAGCTGAAATCGTCTTTCTCGTGGAGCCATTCTTCCAGTTCCTTTTCCCAGACTTCTTTTTCATGACTGATTTCCTTGAATCGCTGTTCCCTGGTCAGGTCGCATACCAGGGATTTCGCGTTAATGCGCGACAGTAATGCATCCGCGGCGGCTTTGGCGTCGCCGCAGATACCGACGGAAATCTGTTTTACCAGCCCCAGCATTTTGTGGTCTGCATCCACCTGTATGATTGCTGCATTCTCCGGCCAGTATTCCATTCCGTACTGGGGCAATGTCCCGAAGGGTCCCAGCCGGGTACCAAGCGCCAATACGACGTCAGCCTTGCTGATGAGTTTCATGCCGGCTTTGGACCCCTGATATCCCAAAGGTCCGCACCAGAGCGGGTGGCCGGCAGGAAAGGAATCGTTGTGCAGATAACTGTTGACTACCGGGGCGCCCAGGCGTTCAGCCAGCGCTTTACATGCATCTACGCCATCGCCCATCACGATGCCACCACCGGAAATTATGACCGGGAAATTCGCGTTGGCTAACAAGTCGGCCGCGTCATTTAAACTCCTGTCGCCACCCGGCCCTCTATCCAGCGCACGCGGTTGCGGGATTTCCACGTCAATTTCGCCATAGAAAAAGTCTCGTGGAATATTCAGCTGGGTGGGACCCATTTCCGAGAGCGCGCGTTCAAAGCAGCGGCCCGTGATTTCAGCCATGCGCTTAGGGTTATTGACGTGTCCCTGGTATTTTGTGATCTCCTGGAACATGGGCAACTGGTTGGTTTCCTGGAATCCGCCCAGCCCCACGCCCATGGTGCCTGCTTCCGGAGTGATGATGACTACCGGTGAGTGGGCCCAGTAGGCGGCAGCGATGGCGGTAACGCAGTTGCTTATTCCCGGTCCGTTCTGGCCGATACACACGCCATGACGGCCGCTCACCCGCGAATATCCGTCCGCCATGTGCGCCGCTCCCTGTTCATGTACAACCGACACCATGTGAATACCGGCAGGCTCGAAGATATCCATGGCATCCATAAAAGCGGAACCCATGATGCCGAAAATCCTGGTTACACCATTGGCTGCCATTGTTTCCACAAGGGCTTCGCTCGGGCTCATTCGTGTCATTACCTGGTTACTCCTGTGAGTCGTTTGTTGAGGAGACGCTCTGTCCGGAAAGGCTCACTCTACAGATGTATATATGCTGAAAATAGAGCCAGTTATGTTGTATACCAAGTTCCAGAAAACGATATTGTCAGCGTCCTGTTTATCACATCCGGACCATTGTCTTCCTGATCAGGGCTACACCATCGTTAATCCTGTCTTCTGTTATGGAAGAGAAGCCGAGACGAAAAAAATTCATCGGGGGTTTGTCCTGCCCAAAATGAACATCTCCCGGTTCAATCAGGATACTTTGCCCGGCGCATGCCTGTGCGAGTAAACGGGCATCACATGCTTCAGGGCCGCGTACCCAGAATGCCGTGCCGCCAAATTCGGGGATGTTTGTTGAATCAGGCAAGTATTGTTCCAGCGCCAGGCACATTTGTTCCCAGCGTTTTTTTAACACCTGGTTAAAACGGCTGATATGGGAATCATAATGTCCAAGCTGTAAAAACAGGGCAACTGTACGTTGCACCAGGGCGGGCGGGTGGCGCAGCAACAGCCGCCGCAGCATACGCGCTTGTCGTATAAACTCATAATCCGCAGCAAGAAATCCGAGACGCAAGCCCGGCGCAAGCGTTTTCGACAGGCTGCCGCAGTAGATGACCCGGTTGTCCTTATCAAGGCTCTTCAGCGACGGATTTGCCTGGTGGATATAGTTGGCCTCTGCTTCATAATCGTCTTCTATGATGATCAGGTCGTGTAGCTTCGCCTTTTCCAATAACGCTTGACGCCTGCCTAAAGGCATTGTAGCGGTTGTAGGTGACTGGTGGCCGGGGGTTATGTAGATATAGTCACATTTGTCGATTTTATCGTTGATGACCAGCCCGTTTTCATCAATATCGAGCAACACCAACTGCTCGGTGCGCAATAAAAACAAATTCCGGGCGTCGGGATAGCCGGGATTCTCAATGCCTACCACGGTGTCTTTATTAAAAAGTAACTGAGAGATGATAGACAGGGCATTTTGCGCGCCGATAGTGACCAACAGGTTTTCCGGTTTTATCCAGATGCCCCGTCTGGGTAAAACCCGGATACACAATTCCTCTACCAGTACCTCATCATCCTGATCGATATAGTCCAGACTCCCTGCTGTAATCACGGCCACGCTCTGCGACTGGCGCACGCACTCCCGCCAGTCCGCTATGGGAAATAAGGCAGGGTCCGACTGGCCGTATATGAATGGATAACGATATTTTTGCCAATCAGCCGGTTTGTGAATATTGCGTTGTACAGAGAGGTCGGTATTCAGTCTGGGCCGCCAATCCGGAGTTTTGCCGCCAATCGTACCCTGCTCCTCCAGATACGATGGCTTTGACTTGAGCAGGGCCGGGTTGACAAAATAACCTTGCCTCTCCCGGCTGATAAGGTAACCTTCATCTATAAGGCGTTGATAAGCCAGCACGATCGTATTACGGGAGACCTGCAGTTGTTGTGCCAGTTCACGACCCGAAGGCAGCGGTAAATCCATGCTTATCCTGCCTTCCAGGATAGCGCTGGTCAGCCCTTTTCTCACTTGCATCTGCAAACTTTCCTGTGCAGACTCTTTCAACTGTATCAGCTGTTTCCACATTAGCTGGTGCGATCGCTTACTCATTTCTGGCACTACCTGAGGACAGGGTCGACTCGTAATATCTTCGCTGGACAACAATATAAAGCTGAAATATTCATATTAACAGATGAACAAAATGACCAATACCTTAACAGAAGCGGTTGACTTTATATCAGGAATCAGCGCGTTCACCGATCAACACTATTCCTGTACCGATCTCGAAAATCACTGGATGCCGTTTACCGATAATAAATCATTCAAACAGGAGCCCCGTTTGCTGGTAAAGGGGGAGGGGATTTATGTATGGAATAACAAGGGTGAACGCCTGATTGACGGCTCATCCGGCCTGTTTGCCGTGGCCTGCGGTCATTGCCGTCCCGAGATCGCCGCAGCGGTGCACAAGCAGCTTACGGAACTGGATTACTCTTCGCCTTTTCTACGCGGACATCCCAAATCGTTCGAACTCGCCAACCGGTTGGCGGCTATGACACCGGAACCGCTGAATCATATTTTCTATGGAAATTCCGGCTCTGAAGCCGTAGATACCGCCATGAAGATTGTCATGGCGTATAACTTTGCGAGACGGCAATCGCAAAAGAACATCTTCGTTTCCCGCGAACGGGCTTACCATGGAGTGAATATCGGGGGCACGTCGCTCGGCGGCATCGTCAAAAACAGGGAGGCTTTTACCAGTGTCCTGCCGGGTGTGGCCTATATGCGCAGTACGGCAACCCCTGATCGGAAATTCATCAAAGGCCAACCTGCCCATGATGGGGAAGATCTGGCCAATGACCTGTTACGTACAGTCCGGATGTATGGAGAGAACCGGATAGCCGCCTGCTTCGTCGAGCCCATCGCCGGTTCCACGGGGGTGCTGGTCCCGCCTGAAGGCTACCTGGAGCGGCTGCGCGAGATCTGTAATCAGTATGACATCCTGCTGGTTTTTGACGAAGTCATCACCGGGTTTGGGCGCACCGGGTCGGCGTTTGCGGCTCAGGAATTCGGCGTTACGCCCGATATCATTACGATGGCCAAGGCCATGACAAATGCGGCCCAACCCATGTCGGGCGTTGCCGTCCACGACCGGATATATGATGCCATTGTGGACGCCGGCGAAGATGACGTGATTGAATTTTTCCATGGATACACCTATTCAGGTCATCCAGCCGCCTGTGCCGCAAGCCTTGCGACCCTGGATATTTATCAGAAGGAAAACCTGTTTCAACGAGCTAAAGACCTCTCCGGTTACTTTCTTGATTCCATTTTTGCCCTGCAGGACCATCCGCTGATTACGGACATCCGCGGTTACGGCATGCTGGCCGCTTTTGATTTGCTGGCTGACGAGAAGCCAGGCAGGCGCGGGCATGATTTCCAGAAACGCCTGTTTGACGCCGGCGTACACGTCAAGACGACAGGTGATGCGGCTTTGATAGCGCCGCCTTTCGTCATCGAAAAACCGGAAATCGACGCTATGTGCGGGATCATCCGAGAGACACTTGACAGCTATATTTGAGTATCGGGCATGCCATCCGAAACGGCGTCAAACAGGCCTGCGCCGAACCCGGGGCCGGATGTGTCAATCCATGAGTGAATAATGTCAGACGGTTTCAAAGACTTTATCAGCGCAATGCCGAAGGCGGAATTGCACGTCCATATTGAAGGCTGTGTCGAACCGGAGATGTTATTGCAGTTCGCCGAACGCAATGGTGTCGAGATCCCCTACCGGGATGAAGCTGAAGTGTGGGCAGCACAGGATTACGGCGAACCGGCCCTGGATAATTTCCTGAAATACCATGAGAACTGTCTCCGTGTATTACAGACAGGGCAGGATTTCTATGAACTGGCTTACGCCTTTTTTAAAAAATGCGCCGAAGAGAACATTGTCTATCTGGAGATTATGTTTGAATGTCAGGCACATACCAGTCGAGGCCTGGTATTTTCCGAATACTTTACCGGTCTTAACCAGGCAAGAAGGGACGGAAAACGTGATTTTGGCGTCGAATCAAACTGGATCATGAGTTTTCAGAGGGACCACAGCGCCGAATCGTCCATGGAAATACTTGATATGGCCAAACCTTTTAAAGATGAGATCGTCGCCGTGGGGCTGGATAATTATGAAGTGCATAATTTCCCTTTGAAGTTCGAGGATGTTTTCAGGCGAGCACGTGAAGAAGGCTATCACCTGACCTCCCACTGTGATTGCAACCAACCGAATTCCATTGAACATATCCGCCAGTGTCTGGAACTGTTACAGGTGGAGCGTATCGATCATGGCCTGCATGTCATCGACGACCCGGAATTAACGTCAACAGTACGGGAGCGCCAGATCCCTCTCACGATGTGTCCTACCTGGCGGCCTTCAGACCCTGCTCCCCGGCGGGTAGAGAGTATCCGCAAAATGCTCGAATCAGGGCTGCTCGTTTCAGTTAACTCGGACGACCCTGCAGAATTCGCAAGTCGCTACCTGAATAATATCCTGATTGAAGTGCAAAAACACGGTAGTTATTCACTGGATGAAATAGTGCAGCTGATGCGAAATGCATTCAAGACAGCCTGGATTTCAGAAGACGCCAGGGAATACTATCTGGAAAAGTTAAGGGAATATGTTGAAGAAAACGAATACAAAGTTGTTGGCGGTTCTACAAACGGGTCTTAATTTATCATTCGGTTTACAAGCGGGTAAAACCCATGACTGATGACGCTGCTGCAGTAAAAATTCAGCGCGGACTGAAGGGGATTTATTTCGATCGGTCGCCGGCGACGTTCATTGATGGTCAGGCTGGCGAACTCCGCTATTACGGTTATTCGATCGACGATCTGGCCGCGCATTCCAGTTTTGAAGAAACCGCCTACCTGCTGTTACACGGTGAGTTGCCGAACAGCGCGGAGTTCCGTGCATTTGATGAGCAGCTCAAGACGGAGCGGGTATTGCCGGAGCCTCTCTATGACATTATCGGCGCCATTGCGGATGCCCATCCGATGGACGTGCTGCGAACGGCGGTCTCTGCATTGGCTGCCTACGACCCTGGAGTCGAGGACTGTTCGGCAGAAGCAGTACTGCGAAAAGGCATTCGACTCACTTCGCAAGTACCGATGATCGTGGCCGCTCATCACAGGATGCGGATGGGCGAAGATCCGATTACGCCCGATGTGGATTTAAGTCATGCAGCCAACTTTTTGTATATGCTGCAGGGGGAGGCGCCCAGCGAAGATGCTGCCAGGCTGATGGACCTTGATTTTGTCCTGCACGCCGAACATGGATCGAATGCGTCATCGTTCACGGCGAGAGTCGTCACCGGCACCGATGCGAACCTGCATGCGGCGATAACAGCCGCCATAGCGGCGCTTTCGGGCGCTGCACATGGTGGCGCTGCCGAAAACGTCATGAAGATGGCCCGCGAAATTGGAGATCCGGAGAATGTGAAGCAGTACGTCAAGTCCAGGAGGAAAAACAGGGAAGCCATCATGGGTTTTGGTCATCGGGTTTACCGGGCAGCAGACCCGCGGGCGAAACATTTGCGTGATGGTGTCGAACGCCTGTCAAGCGAGAAGGGTGAACCGCACTGGAACCAGATACTGCAGGCCCTGGTCGAGGCGATGCAGCCTTATGCGCGGCATGGTGTCAACGTCAATGTCGATTTTTACTCCGGTGTGATCTATCACTTGCATGGTATCCCACAGGATATCTTTGTGCCTGTGTTCGCGGTGGGGCGTGTCCCGGGCTGGGTAGTACAGGTATTGCAACAACTGGAAAGTAATATTCTGATCAGGCCACTGCTGAAATATAACGGCCCGGAACTGCGGCCTTACATTCCCATGGAAGACCGGTAACGGAATTACGGTGACATTTGTCCAGCGTTTCATAGAAAGGGCGCGCGCAACTTCAACACGTCTTGTGCTACCCGAGGGAGATAATGTCCGGATGCTCAAGGCTGCGAGCAGAATTGCGATTGAAGGAATGGGTGAGGTATTCCTCATCGGCGAGCCTGAGCGTATCGAGGTGTTGGCAGCGGATAATAACATATCACTGGAGGCCTGCTCGATTGTCGATCCCGGCACAAGTGACCGTACTGAAAATTATGCTGAATTGTACGCAAGTCAGCGTAGTAAAGTGAAGCCGGGGATGGCGCTCCGGGCCATGTACAAACCACTCTACTACGGAGCGATGATGGTAAAGACGGGCGATGCTGATGTATTCCTTGCAGGTATCGGCAACCCGACACGGAAGGTAATCGAGGCCGCTCAGCTGTGCATTGGTCTTGCCGACGGGATTCAGACACCATCGAGTTTTTTTGTCATGCTTCCGAAGCATGGTAAACCACTCGTTTTTGCGGACTGTGCCGTCAATGCCGACCCTTCAGCAGAAGAACTCGCCGACATTGCAATCACATCAGCCTGCAATGCGGAGAAACTACTTGATGACGCGCCCCGCGTCGCGTTGCTTTCGTTTTCGACCAAGGGCAGTGCCCGTCATCCGCGCGTTGATAAGGTGGTGAGTGCGGTGTCGCTGGTTCGGGAGCGGGCTCCTGAACTCGCAGTCGATGGGGAACTGCAGGCGGATAGTGCGCTCATTCCTGCTATTGCGAAAATCAAGTCAGGCTCAACGGGTCCCGTGGCCGGGCAGGCCAATGTGTTGATATTCCCGGATCTCGATGCAGGTAACATCGCCTACAAACTCGTACAGTACCTGGGTCAAGCCGATGCCATCGGACCCATTCTGCAGGGTTTTGCCCGACCCGTTGCCGACTTGTCCCGGGGGGCAAGTGTAGAGGACGTGGTTGCCGCCGCCGCGATCACGATTTCGTTAAGATAGCGGTTCGATATCGGACCTGAGAACCTTACCCGTCAACAGCGCTTAACGGGCAGGAGAGAGAGAACACTGCCCGCGCTCCGGATTCGGTACGATTTCCGGCAGTTGAAGGATGCGTTTCAATTCGTCCGCGCCGCCCACGTAGCGCCCGTCCAGCCAGATCTGCGGTACCGTGACCGGGGTTTTGGGGCCGATGATCGGTTTTACCCGCGCCAGCATTTCATACAGCGCGCGCGGGTCCTTGACGACGTCGTGGTACCGGTAGTCGACTCCGGCCTGCTCCAGGTATCCCTTGGCGCGCACGCAGTGGGGGCAGGTGGCCTTGCCGTAAGCGTGGTTACCCTGTACCGGCGAGTTGCCTGTCGCTTCCTCGATGACCGACTGGGTCAGTACGCCCCGGTTCAGCGCCGCGCCCTGGGAGATGATCCTGCCGTTAACCAGCACGATCGGGGCATGCCAGCCGCCCTTGGGCAGGGGTTTCCACCACTCCGTGAGCCAGTCGCGCATATCGAGTTCGACGTCTATGCCGGACAGGTCCGAATCGATACAGTCCTGGATGATATCTTTGGTCAGGGCGCATTCCCCGCAGGGGATCTTGACCTTGAAGGGCCCCCAGGCGCCGGCCCAGCGGAATACGGTGATGTTTACCGGGTTGTTCATGCTTCACTCCTGGTCGTTATATGGTTTGCAGTTTAAAACGGTTTGGGGCCGCCTGTTGCCCAGTCAAGCAGTTCTGCCGTATGCACAAAGGGGACATCGGTGAATTGCCGCAGGTGCATCATGCAGGCCATGTTGCCGCTGGCCGCGACGTCCACGCCGGCCTGTTCGATATAGACCGCTTTTCTTGCTCCCAGTTCAGCGGCGATATCCGGCTGCAGGATATTGTAGGTGCCGGCCGAACCGCAGCACATGTATTTTTCCGGCAGTTCCTGTACCTTGAAGCCGGCTTGCTGCAACAGGGCCTGCGGTTGCGAGTCGATTTTCTGGCCGTGCTGCATGGAACAGGGACTCTGGTAGGCGACACGGACCTGCTCCATTTCACCGTTTCCGGTTACGTCACGGTGTTCGGATAAAAATTCGGCTATATCCCGGGTCATTCCGCTGATTTTACCGGCATCTGCCGCCAGGGATTCATCGTTGCGAAACAGGTGGCCGTAGTCCTTGAGCATGGTGCCGCAGCCGGAGGCATTGACGATCAAGGCCTCGAGCCCGAGTTCATCAACGTATTTTATCCAGTCGGTGATGTTCTGCCGGAAGCGTTTCTTGGCCAGGGCTTCTTTGCCCAGGTGATGTTCCACCGCGCCGCAACAGGCCGGTTCCGGCAGCAGGTGGACGCGCCAGCCCAGGCGCTCCAGCAGGCGGATGCTGGCAGAATTGATATCCTTGCCTATTACCTGTTGTACGCAACCGGCGACGAGGCCCACGGCTTTTCCGGTCTTGTCCCGGTTCCTGTCCTCTTGAATCATCTCTTTCCGGGTTGCCGGGGGGCGGAGTTTCAGCGCGCCATGGAAGCGCCGGGGCAGCAGCCGCCTGACGGGCAGGAGCAACATGGAGCAGAACAGCAGCAACCGGAACCGGGCCGGGTGGGGCAGGGTCGCCGCCAGCAGGCGCCGGAACAACCTGTCCCGGAGCGGGCGCCTGAATTTTCTTTCGATATAGCTGCGCCCTGCATCGACCAGGTGCATGTAATTGACGCTGGAGGGGCAGGTGGTCATGCAGGACAGGCAGGAGAGGCACCTGTCGATGTGGCTGACTATTTTCCCGGAAGGTGTTTCATCGTGCTCCATCAGGTTTTTCAGCAGGTAGATGCGGCCGCGCGGTCCGTCCAGTTCATCGCCAAGCAGTTTGAAGGTAGGGCAGGTGGAGTTGCAGAAACCGCAGTGCACACATTTACGCAGGATGCTGTTAGCCTCGTGCAGTCCGGGGTCTGCCAGTTGTGCGGCGGTGAATTCGGTGCGCATGGTTGATGAGGAAGGGTTGGTTTACCGGGTTTCCGTCCTTTGGTCCGTTGACGGCACATCCTTGTGCCACTTCTCCGTCCTTTGGTCTGTTGACGGCACATCCTTGTGCCACTTCTCCGTCCTTTGGTCCGTTGACGGCACATCCTTGTGCCACTTCTCCGCTTGCGCAGGAACGACGACTTCCGGGACGGTGGCATGAAGGCGGCCGGGGTTGAAGATGTTGCCCGGGTCGAAGCTGTTTTTTATCTTTTCATTCAGGCGTTTGATTGATGCGTCGGGGAACGGATAAATACCGGTCTCCTGTTTCACTGCAGAGGGGGCGCGGTAGAGGGTCGTGGTGCCGCCGACAGTATTAACCTCCCGGCTTATGGCGTGTATTTTATCCGTCATCCCGGCCTGGCAGATGCCCACCCATAACCAGCCCGCTGCAGCATCCAGGTACCAGGTGCAGCCGCGCAGTTCATCGATGAAACGGGTCAGATTCCAGGCCGATGCCGGTGGGAGTGATATTTTCAGTATGCCCGGGGTGCGTTGTGCGTCCTGTAACGGCGCCGTGTTTCCTATCAACGACCAGGCCGCAGTCGACGCTGCCTGCTCGAGGACGCTGTATTCACACGCGCCGGGCAGCCACCCGGTGATGTTTTGCAAACGCTCCTTGACGGACAACTCCGTTCCTTCCAGCCGGATCAGCGTCAGCGTTTTACCGGGAAAAGAGGCGCCGTCCCGTGCGATTGCCGTCAGTGCCGCTTCGGGCAGGTATGCAAGGCCGGATGTTTCGCACGGGGTGGAGACGACCTGCGCCATCAGGGCTGTGCCCAGCCCAGGCGACAGCCCCCATACGGCCAGGCTCCGGGATTCAGGCGGCGCCGGCAGGATTTTAAACGTCAATTCAGTGACGACGGACAGCGTGCCCCAGGAACCGGTAATCAGTTTGCTCATGTCGTACCCGCTGACATTTTTTATGACCTTGCCGCCGGATTTCCAGGTCTCACCGCGCCCGTTTATCGCCCTGACCCCCAGGATATGGTCCCGCGCGCTACCCGCTTTGAAACGCCGCGGGCCGGCCAGGTTACCGGTGAAGCTGCCGCCGATAGTGCCTTCATCCTCCACCTGGTACATCCTGTTCATCGCAGGCGGTTCGAACGCGAGATGCTGGTTGTGTTTTGCCAGTTCCTGCCGTATCTCGGCCATCGGCGTGCCCGGCAGGGCAGTCATGACCAGTTCTTCCGGGTGATATTCCAGGATGCCGGAAAGTCTCTCCATGGATACGACACAGTCGGTTTCAACCGGTAACCCGAAGCCCTGCTTGGTATTTTTCCCCTGGAGGTTGATTGTTTTTCTCTCAGCGACAGCCCATTGCACCAGTTCCAGGGCCTGCTGTTCCGTCTCCGGTAAAAAACGCTCGTTGCTCATGTTATCCGCGGATTTAAAAATCAAAACCTGGGAATGTCGGGGAAGGGAATATTGCCTTTGTGCACGTGCAGTTTGCCCAGTTCCGCGCAGCGATGCAGGACCGGAAATACCTTGCCGGGGTTCAACCGTCCCTCCGGGTCAAAGACGCACTTGATGCGCTGTTGCTGCTCCAGGTCCTGTTCATTGAACATCGCGGGCATGAGCTCTTTTTTCTCAAAACCGATCCCGTGTTCGCCGGACAGGACGCCGCCGACTTCCACGCACAGGCGCAGGATGTCCGCGCCGAACTCTTCGGCTTTTTCCAGTTCCTCCGGATCGTTCGCATCAAACAGGATCAGCGGGTGCAGGTTGCCGTCGCCGGCATGAAACACGTTCGCCACCTTCAATCCGTACTGGTCCGACATTTCCCTGATCCGGGTCAGTACGTGCGGGAGTTCCCGGCGCGGGATGGTGCCGTCCATACAGTAGTAATCAGGAGAAATATCCCCCAGCGCCGGGAAGGCCGCTTTTCTTCCGGCCCAGATGCGCACGCGTTCTTCCTCTGATTCGCTGACCCTGATAAAGCTCGCCCGGCAACTTTCGGCAATTGACCGGACCTGTTCGATCAGCTCGGACACTTCTCCTTCCGGCCCGTCCAGTTCCGTGAGCACCAGGGCAGGGCAGTCTACGGGATAACCTGCATGGACAAAATCCTCTGCTGCCTTGATGGCAAATTCGTCCATCATTTCTATACCGGCGGGGATAATACCCGCGCTGATTATCCCGGCTACACACTCGCCCGCGCTTTCATTATCGGGAAACCCGAGCAGCATGGCCTTCGCCGTTTGCGGTTCCTGCAGGATCCTCACCGTTACCTCCGTGATGACCCCCAGCAACCCTTCCGAGCCGGTCACTATGCCCAGCATGTCGTACCCGGCGGGGTCGAGATACTTGCCGCCCAGGCGCAGTATCTCCCCTTCCATGGTCACCATTTCAATGCCCATGACGTTGTTCGTGGTGAGGCCGTACTTGAGGCAATGCACGCCCCCCGAGTTTTCACTGACGTTACCGCCGATGGTGCAGACGATCTGGCTGGAGGGATCGGGGGCGTAATAGAACCCCTTGTGTTTCACCGCCTCGGTGATCGCCAGGTTGGTCACGCCGGATTGCGCGACCACGCAGCGGTTGGCGTAATCGACCTCGAGGATCCTGTTGAATTTACCCAGTCCCAGGACGATCCCGTCGACCAGGGGCAGGGCGCCGCCCGATAACGATGTGCCAGCGCCCCTGGGTACGACCTTGATATTCATGCGGCTGCACAGCTTCAATACTTCTGCTACCTGGGCCGTGGTTTCCGGTAATACGACCAGCATCGGCACCTGCCGGTATGCGGTCAGGGCATCAGTCTCGTAGACGCGCAATGCCCCCTCATCGACAATCACGCACTCATCGGGGAGAATTGTCCTGAGTTCTGTGATCAAGGCCTCCCTGTTTTCCAGGGCGGCATTATCGACAGGCAGTGTTTGCATGGGCTTGAAGCAGTATAACAAATTAAATCGAGCCGCCTAAGGCGACTCATAAATACCCGGAGTAAGGGTTTCAGGCAGTAAGGATAGATTCCTCAGCGCTTTTCGTACAGATCGTAGGGGGATCTGTGCATGCCGAGGCTGTTGTAAGCCTGTTGCGCAATGGTGTTGGTGCGCTCTACATAGAGACGGACGCCGCAATTGTCGCCGCGCTTCGCGGCGCTGGTCAGCACATGCTCGTACAAAGCGCGATAGACGCCTTTGCGGCGCCAGGCGCTATCGACGTATACGCTTTGAATCCAGAAATACGTTGCGTTATTCCAGTCGCTCCACTCATAGGTGATGAGCAGGCTTCCCACGACCTGTGCGGCGCCTTTGTTGGCAGCACTGGCGTCCGCCACGACGTAGCAGCCCTTTTGCGGCGCGTCGAACACGGCGCTTATACCCTGTTTCAGCGTCGGTGCATCCAGTGCTCTGCTTTCGGTCTCCAGCGCCATCGCAAGCTGGAACCCGGCGATGGCGTCAATGTCTGCGCGGGTCGCCTCTCGTGTGCTTATATTCGTCATGGATGCGGGTCTTTATTTCGCCACTCCCCCTCGCGCAACTCCACCCGGCGGATCTTGCCGCTGACGGTCTTGGGCAGGGCGCCGATGAAATCTATCCTGCGCGGGTACTTGTAGGGCGCCGTCACCCGTTTCACATGGTCCTGGAGTTCCCGCTTCAATTCATCGGAGGCGGCGTACCCGGGAGCCAGCACCACGAACGCCTTGACCACCTCGCCGCGGGTCTCATCGGGGCTGGAGACCACTGCCGACTCGGCGACGGCCGGGTGTTCAATCAGGGCGCTTTCCACCTCGAAGGGACCGATGCGGTAGCCCGCCGACAGGATTACGTCATCGGCGCGGCTGACGAACCAGAAATAGCCGTCTTCATCCCGGTAGGCGCGGTCGCCGGTGACGTACCAGTCGCCCCGGCGCGTAGCGGCCGTGCGTTCGGGGTCGTTGCGATACTCGCGGAAAAACCCCTGGGGCGGTTGCGGCCTGATACGCACGGCGATATCCCCTTCCGTGTCCTGCCCCGCGATGTTTCCTGCATCGTCAATGACCTGCAGGTCGATGCCCGGCGCCGGTTTGCCCATGGAGCCGGCCCTGGGTTCGATACAGGGGAAGCTGGCGCAGAGGATCACGGTTTCGGTCTGCCCGTAGCCGTCGCGGATGGTCAGGCCGGTCGCTTTTTTCCAGGTGTCTATAATCTCGGGGTTGAGCGGTTCGCCCGCACCGGTGCAGTGCCGCAGCGTCTTGAAGCGGTAACGGCCGAGATCTTCCAGCACCAGCATGCGGTAGATGGTGGGGGCGCCGCAAAACGTGGTGACGGGGTATTTTGCCAGGAGTTCCAGGGTCTGTTGCGGGTTGAAACCGGAGGTATGATGGATGAACAACGCGGTCCCGCACAGCCAAGGGCCGAAGTAGCTGCTGTAGGCGGCCTTGCCCCAGCCGGTATCGCTGACGTTCCAGTGCAGGTCCTCAGGTTTCAGGTCCAGCCACAGCTCGCCGGTAATGCGGTGGCCCAGCGCGTAGTCGTGGGTATGGATGCACATCTTGGGGTAACCCGTGGTGCCCGAGGTGAAGTAGCAGATGGCCTCGTCGTCAGCGGCGGTGTCTGCAGCCTCAAAATCAGGGGCTGCCGCCGCCACGGCCTGGCGGTAATCGATCCAGCCCGCCCGCGGTCCGTCGGTAACGATACGCGCCGCCAGGGTAGGGCAGTTGCCGAGCACCGCATCCACCTTGGCTGCATTGGCGCGATCCGTAATGACGCAGGTGGCCGCTGCTGCGTTGATGCGGTATTCCAGGTCTTTTTCGGAAAGCTGCACGGTTCCCGGTGATATCACCGCGCCCATGCGCAGCGTGGCGGTAAATGTCTCCCACCACGGGATCACCCTGGGCAGCATCACGATGACCGTATCGCCTCTGCTGACCCCGGCGCCGGCCAGCACGTTGCATAATTTTCTGGATGCCTCGCTGATCTCGCCGAAGGTTTTACTGATCTCGGCGCCCTCGTCGTCGACCCAGAGCATTGCCGGTGCGGCAGGGTCACGGCGGTCGATTACGTCACGGACGAAATTGTATTTTTCCGGACGTTCCCATTGAAACGTGGAATACGTTTCCTGGTAGTCCTGCATGTTGTAGCCGCTGTCTTTCATTTGGGAGTAAATATCTCAGACCTGTGATTATACTGTTATTTACCGCTCATCTGCTCAAGCCGTTCCACGCACTGCGACCTGAATTCCTGTAATTCCTGCATGACGATGCGGATGTCCTCCATTTGTCTTTCCAGCAGGTCCGTCTGTTCGCTGATTTTTTCCAGTATATGGTTCAACTGGGCTACCTCGCCCGGTTCGGAATCGTACAGGCGGAACATCTCACCGATTTCGTTCAGGGAGAACCCAAGCCGTTTTCCCCGCAGGATCAACTTCAGACGAGTGCGGTCACGGACCGAATACAGGCGGCTGCGGCCCTCTCGCAACGGCGACAGCAGGCCGGCGTCTTCATAGAACCTGATTGCCCGGGTAGTGACGTCAAATTCTTTTGACAAGTCTGATATGGTATATAGCTTTCTTCTATAACCTTTTGAAATATCTTTCTTTATACCTTCTAGAGCCATGTTTCCGGGGTCGATGCAATAATAAAATTTTAATTGACGTTTACGTAAACGTAAATATAATACATTTATCGGCCCGGGACAAATAAAAGTGGGAGATATGTCAACAGAAACCAAGCACAGCGGCGCTGCAGCGCGATTTGTTACGGCAGCCAGCCTGTTTGACGGCCACGATGCCTCGATCAATATTATCCGGCGCATCCTGCAGCAGTCCGGCGCGGAGGTGGTACACCTGGGACACAACCGGTCGGTGCACGAGATTGTCACCACCGCGCTGCAGGAAGATGTGCAGGGAATCGCGATAAGTTCCTACCAGGGGGGACACCTGGAATATTTCAAATACATGATAGACATGCTCCGGGACCACGGCGCCGGCCATATGCGCGTATTCGGTGGCGGCGGCGGGGTCATCACGCCGGATGAGATTCGTGAGTTGCAGGACTATGGAGTGGCGCGCATCTATTCTCCCGAGGACGGCCATGACCTGGGGTTGCAGGGGATGATCGACGACATGCTCAAATCCTGCCGCGCCGGCGCTGACTGTCTATCAAAACCTGCAATCGATCAACTGCAATCCGGCGACAGGATTATTTTATCCAGGATAATCAGCAACATAGAGAATGGCCTGCTGTCTCCCGATGAAACGGTTGCTTTGAGGCAACGGGCGCTTGAGCGGGGCGCCGCAACGCCGGTACTGGGTATTACCGGCACCGGTGGAGCCGGTAAATCCTCGCTTACCGATGAATTTATCCTGCGCATGCGCCTGGACAGCAGGGACAGTCTCAACATCGCCGTTATCGCGATTGATCCTACCCGCAGGAAAACAGGCGGAGCGTTGCTTGGCGACCGGATTCGGATGAATGCGATCTACCATGAAACCGTTTTTATGCGTTCCCTCGCCACGCGTTCCGCGGCGACGGAAATCCCGGAATACCTGCCTGATGTGCTGAATGCGGTGAAGCTGTCCGGGTTTGACCTGATCATCGTCGAAACGCCGGGCATCGGCCAGGGCGATGCCGGGATTGTCCCCCTGGTGGACGTTTCCCTGTACGTGATGACGCCGGAATTCGGCGCCGCCAGCCAGCTGGAGAAAATCGATATGCTGGATTTTGCCGAGGCCGTCGCCATCAACAAGTTTGAGCGCAGGGGCGCCGAGGATGCCAGGCGGGACGTCGCAAAACAGTTGCAGCGCAACCGCCGGCAGTTTACCGAATCCCCGGACGATATGCCGGTATACGGCACTATTGCCGCGAAATACAACGATTCCGGCGTTACTGCGCTTTACCAGGGCCTGTTGCCGGTCCTGCAGGCCAAAGGCCTGCCTGAATATGAAAGCGTACTGCCCGTTGTCAGGGAGAAAACGTCCGGGGAACGTTCGGTAATCGTTCCGGCCCGGCGGACGCGTTACCTTGCAGAAATAGCGACCGCGGTCAGGGAGTACCACCGGCACGTGCAGGACCAGGCCGGCGCGGCGCGGGCGCGCCAGCAGTTGCAGGCCAGCATGGCGATGCTGCAGGCGGCAGGCAACGGGATTGGCCCGGAGACGGGAACTGCGCTGGCGCAACTGGCTGAACAAAAAGAGGACATGCTGGACCCGTACAGCAGGGAATTGCTGGCGCGGTGGCCGGCGCTGAAGCAGCAATACCAGGGTGACGAATTCGTCACGCAGGTGCGGGACCGGGAGATCAGGACAAAAACCACGTTCACGACACTCTCAGGCACCGAGGTTCCCAGGGTCATGCTGCCGCGCTATTCGGACCATGGTGAACTGCTGAGCTGGCTGATGCGGGAGAACCTGCCCGGATACTTCCCCTTTACCGCGGGGGTATTCCCGTTCAGGCGGGAAAACGAGGACCCGACCCGCATGTTCGCCGGAGAAGGCGACCCGTTCAAGACCAACCAGCGCTTCAAAAAGCTGTCGGAACACTCCAGCGCCAAACGCCTGTCCACCGCGTTCGATTCGGTGACCCTGTACGGCTTCAACCCGGACGAGCGGCCGGACATCTACGGCAAGGTAGGCAATTCCGGCGTTTCCATCGCCACCCTGGACGATATGAAGGCCCTTTATGACGGTTTTGACCTGTGTGACCCCGACACCTCCGTATCCATGACCATCAACGGCCCGGCGCCGGCGATCCTGGCGTTTTTCCTGACTACCGCGATCGACCAGCAAACGGAAAAATTCAGGCAGGAGCGTAAACGGGAACCGGATGCCGAAGAATCCGTCCGCATCAGGTCGGCCACCCTGGAAAACGTACGCGGCACCGTGCAAGCCGACATCCTGAAAGAGGACCAGGGCCAGAACACCTGCATTTTTTCCACGGAGTTCAGCCTGCGCATGATGGGGGACATACAGCAGTACTTCATCGATAACAACATCCGCAATTTCTATTCGGTCTCCATATCCGGCTACCACATTGCCGAAGCCGGCGCGAACCCCATCTCGCAACTGGCTTTCACCCTGGCAAACGGTTTCACCTTTGTCGAAGCCTACCTGGCCCGGGGCATGCACATCGACGATTTCGCCCCCAACCTGTCGTTTTTCTTTTCCAACGGCATGGACCCGGAATACACGGTACTGGGCAGGGTGGCGCGGCGCATCTGGGCCGTTGCCATGCGCGACCGATACGGCGCCGACGAACGCAGCCAGAAGCTGAAATACCATATCCAGACCTCGGGGCGCTCCCTGCACGCCCGGGAAATGACGTTTAACGATATCCGCACCACCTTGCAGGCATTGATTGCCGTGTATGACAACTGCAACAGCCTGCATACCAATGCGTTCGACGAGGCCGTCACCACGCCCACGGAAGAATCAGTACGGCGCGCCCTTGCGATCCAACTGATCATCAATAAGGAGTGGGGCCTGGCCATGAACGAGAATCCCGGCCAGGGCTCGTTTATCATTGAGGAATTGACCGACCTGGTGGAAGAAGCGGTACTACAGGAGTTTGAACGCATCTCCGAACGCGGCGGGGTTCTCGGCGCCATGGAAACCGGCTACCAGCGCGGCAGGATCCAGGACGAATCGTTGTATTACGAACACAGGAAACACGACGGCAGTTACCCCATCATCGGCGTCAATACTTTCCTCAACCCTGCAGAAGAAGAGAATTCCGGCACACTGCTGAGCCGCTCCACGGAGGAGGAAAAGCAGAGCCAGTTGCGGCGCCTGAGGGCGTTCGAGGACAGCAACAGGGATGCGGCGGACCAGGCCTTGCAGCGCATTCGCAATGCGGTAATAAACAATGAAAATGTATTCGCAGAACTCATGGACGCGGTGCGTTATTGTTCCCTGGGGCAGCTGACCGACGCCTTTTTCGCCACCGGCGGGCAGTACCGACGCAGTATGTAATTATTTACCGGGGCGAATAGCCAGTACCTCGAGTTCCTGCTGTCCCAACTCAAGGAGCGCCTGTAACTCCTGCCACTTGCCGGGCCGGTGTGCCGCCAGGCTGTAGCGCTCCTGCGGGTCCACACGCATATCGAACAGCAGCAGTACGTCGTGCTCCGGCAGCCGGCGTTGTATGTCGCGATAACTTGCCTGTACCACCATCTTCCAGTCCTGTGTACGCAGCGCTGCGATACGCTCGTTGTTAAAGAAATACAGCACCTTATGAGGTGACACGTCCACATTACCGAGAACAACAGGCAGGATATTCCGGCCGTCGATTTTCACGGACTGCGACAGTGGCGCACCGGTTATCGCAGCAACGGTCGGC
Source organism: Gammaproteobacteria bacterium (assembly GCA_965243115.1). GTDB lineage: Bacteria > Pseudomonadota > Gammaproteobacteria > Eutrophobiales > Eutrophobiaceae > JAAXHV01. The sequence goes on from CBDEUD010000003.1 coordinate 1,883,500, forward strand.
AGCAGGTCGATGTTCATGGCCATTGCATCCGCAATGTTGCCGGCAGCAATATGGCCGGGCCAGCGGGCGATAAACGGCACGCGATAGCCGCCGTCCCAGGCCGTACCCTTGCCGCCGCGCAATCCCCCGGTACTGCCTTCCGGGAAGGGGCCGTTGTCGCTGGTAAACAGGATGACAGTATTATCCACGAGATCATTACGTTCGATTGCGTCAAGTACCTGGCCGGCGCTCCAGTCGAGCTCCTGTACAACATCACCGTAAGCACCCGCCCGGGAAGTACCGGTAAATACAGGGGACGGTACCAGGGGAATATGAGGCGCAGTGTGAGACATGAACAGGAAAAACGGCTGGTGTGCGCTATTCTCGATGAACCTGACTGCTTCCCCGGTAAAACGCCGGGTCAGGGTGCTTTGTTTAAAAGGTTCATCGATTACCTGCGCATTCCTGTACAAGGACTGTTCAGCGTCGTTGGGATGCAGCAGGCCGTAGAATTCATCAAAGCCATGTGCGTTGGGCTGTTGCGCCTGCGTATGGTGGCCCAGGTGCCATTTCCCGATCAATGCGGTGCGATAACCATGCTGTTGCAGCAGCCCGGCGATAGTCGTCGTAGCTGCCGGCAACCCGCGCGTATCCCGGAGGGTAATCGTCCTGTCGGCCAGGCCGTCCCGGATTGCATACCTGCCAGTGAGCAGTCCGGCGCGCGACGGTGTGCAGACGTTACCGCTGGCATAAAAATTCGTCAGGCGTATTCCTTCTGCTGCCAGGCGGTCCAGGTGCGGGGTCTTGATCAGTTCAGCCCCATAGGCGCCGATATCGCCATAGCCCAGGTCATCGGCCAGGATCAGGATGATATTCGGGGATGTTTCAGGAGCGGCCAGTGACGGGCTGCCGAAATCTTGCAACAGGATAACAAAGGGCAGGATAATGACAAGGTGTTTCATTGCGTCGAAAGATTTATCAGCATATTACATGAATACTAAAGTACTGAAAGGCAGTTGTCTTTGCGGTGGTATCACTTATGAGATCGGCGCGCCATTGACCGATGTAATAAACTGTCACTGCTCCATGTGCCGCAAAGCGCACGGGGCGGCGTTTCGCACACGCGCATCGGTCAGGACGGCGGATTTTACATTCCTGTCCGGTGAAGAACTGCTGACATACTACGAATCATCCCCCGGTGAACGGCGTTCATTTTGCAGAGTCTGCGGCGCCAATATGATCACTAAATTTTCCCAATATCCGGACGTGTATGGATTTGCACTGGGAACACTGGATACCGATCCGGAAATCAGCATTGAACGCCACGTCTTTACGCGTTACCAGGCCCCCTGGTACACGATCACGGATGACCTTCCGCAAATTGAGGATCTAAGTGCTACGGAATTGCAGGAGGCGAAAAGCCGTTCTGTCTAGCCGTTATTGGAGTTATCGGTATTAGTTTCCAGTAACTCACGCAGGTATGAGACGTGATTTTGAAAAGCCCGTTGTCCCGATGCGGTAATCCCGACCCGGGTCCTGGGTTTCTTGCCGGCGAAGTCCTTGACGATCTTCACGTAACCTGCTTTTTCCAGGGTGGTCAGGTGAGCCCCCAGGTTGCCATCCGTGGCGTCTGACACAGCCTTGAGTCTCACGAATTCCAGCATTGCCTTGCGCGGCAGGGCGTTCAATGCAGCCATAATCTTGAGGCGTACTGACTGGTGAATGATTTCATCCGGCGAGTTCAAATCAGGTTCTCCGCTTTCCGCATCAACAGACCGCCGGCAATCAGCGCCGCACCGCCGAGTATGGAGACAATCAAGGGAAAATAGGCCGGCAAAAAGAAATAGGCAATGACGACCAGTATTGCCAGATCTATACCGACGAATGAAAGCAACTTGCCTGTCCATAAGCCAAGGATCATGTAGATCGACGCTATCAGGATAGTAATGAACGTCTGTATCTCGACACCGGATACCGGACCAAAGACCACGAACGTCATGGTAAGGAACCCGGTCAATACGGCAACAGCCGCCACATAACGTATTCCCTCACGTCGGATATTGCTCTCGGCAAACCGTCTTGCGTCACCTGCGACAAGATAGCCGTTGGCAATAATGCCTGTAGTAACGACAACCAACCACCCGATACCGGTATTCTGCGGAGATATAACACTGACAATTCCGGCAATGATCCAAAGTACACCCCACAGCACCAGATAGGGGCTGGTAATCTGGTAGTGGAAAAGAGTCAGGCTGTATTCTCCAGTTTCACCGACATCGCGCAATGCTGCTTCAGCATCATTTTTTGTTATGTTCATGGTTTTTGCTCCGCATAAGTAACTGTTATAAGGAAGTATAAGCACACATTTTTACTCTGTCAAGCAGAGTTCTCTGTAAATTTTATGTTTTTGCCGGAATTGTTGACAAATTGAATTGTATAATCGGAAAAAAGCTCTGAAATATGCCTTTATCTTCCGTTCAATCCATCGTCGTGCTGACCGGCGCGGGGATCTCCGCCGAATCCGGCATCAAGACCTTTCGCGATATTGACGGCCTGTGGGAGAACTACCGGGTGGAAAAGGTGGCATCCCCCGAGGGCTTTGCCGCGGACCCGGTGCTGGTGCACCGGTTTTACAACATGCGCCGCCAGCGGCTGCTGCACGGGGGTATTGAGCCCAACCCGGCGCACCTGGCGCTGGCAAAACTGGACAAGGAGTTTCCGGGTGAATTCCTGCTGGTCACCCAGAACATCGACAACCTGCACGAACAGGCCGGCTCGGCGCGGCTGCTGCACATGCACGGTGAGATCCTGAAAATGCGCTGCGCCGGCAGCGGGCAGGTCTACCCCATTGAGCGGGATATATCCGTTGACGACTGCTGTGATTGTTGCAACCTGACCGGCAGACTGCGTCCCCACGTCGTCTGGTTCGGGGAAATGCCGATGGAAATGGACCGGATTTATCGCGCCCTGGAAAGCTGCGATTTATTCATTTCAATCGGTACTTCCGGTAACGTCTACCCGGCCGCGGGTTTCGTTCAGACAGCACGCTCCGCCGGTGCGCACACGGTAGAGATCAACCTGGAACCGTCTGCGGTCGAGTCGGCTTTCCATGAACATATTTACGGGTTGGCGGGTGAGAAAGTGCCGGAATTCACGGATGAGTTACTGCAAAATTCATTGTTTGACAATTTTTGACGCAAGAACTATATTGACGGTTGACGTAACTCGTCAACATATCAGGATGAACCATGATAAAAGGCTTTAGGTGTAAAAAAACAAAGCGTCTGTTCGAGGGTGAACGAGTGCCTGCTTTTACCGGTTTTTCCAGGCAGGCTGATAAACGGTTAAGGATACTCGATGCATCAGAAACGCTTGAGGCATTGAAAGCCTTGCCAAGTAATCGATTTGAGGCATTATCGGGCGATAGGGCAGGGCAATGCAGTATCCGTGTCAACAGACAATGGCGTATATGTTTTACTTGGGATGAAGGGGCCTTTGATGTTGAAATTGTAGATTATCACTAGTTTAATAAACCGAAGACAAGACGAGGAGATGAGCGTGGCAAGAGAAGCAATTCATCCAGGTGAATTTCTGGCAGATGAGTTGTCGGAAATCAATATTTCGCCTACTGAGCTGTCTCGTCAGATAGATGTGCCGGCTAACCGTATTTCGCAAATAATTCGGGGCAGGCGTGATATAACCGCAGACACTGCATTGCGTTTAGGCCAGTTTTTTGGAACCGGCCCTGAACTGTGGATGAATTTGCAAAAGACGTATGAACTGGACAATGCCAGGGCAGCGCTGGGACAGAAAATTCGCAAGATCCAGCGCTGGCAACCTGAAGTGCATACTGCTTTGTGACCATCAACAGGATAACAGGCCGATTACCATGAATTACCGTCAGATTTTCACTTTTTCCAGACTCTGGACCATGTTCGGGGTTTCTCTCGTCGTCATGTTCGGAATTCTGCTGCTGGTGGGGGGCAGGGCGTTCCAGGTGATGCCGCCCATGCCGGAGGCGGTTGTCGCAGTGGAAGACGATGCGGTCAGCGTAATTTTTACCGGTGACGATATCCACGCCGGGCGAGACGTGTGGCGCCGCCTCGGCGGCATGGAACTCGGTTCCGTCTGGGGTCACGGCAGTTACCTGGCGCCGGACTGGACGGCCGATGTCCTGCACCGGGAAGCCCTGGCGATGCTGGATGCGGACGGGAACTTTGATGCGCTTTCCGAACCGGCCCGCGCCGCGCGCATCGCAGAATTTGCCGCCAGGCTGCGTGTCAATACCTATGACGTTGAAACGGGCCGGATCAATATATCCCCGGAGCGGGCGGCGGCCATAGCCGAGATAATCACGCACTACCAGGCATTGTTCGGCGGCAGCGGCGACGGTCCGGAGGCAGAGGCTCTGCGCGAGGCTTTTGCCATTCCCAACACACCGCTCGGTCCGGACCCCGACGAGGATATCCGCACACTCGTTTCCTGGTGGTGGTGGACGTCATGGGCTGCCGCCACGCTGCGCCCGGACGATACCGTCAGCTACACCAACAACTGGCCCCATGAGCCGTTGGTCGGCAACAAACCCACCAGTTCCATCTTCATCTGGACGTTCGTCTCGATCGTTCTGCTCATCGCCGGCATCGGCGCGCTGTGCTGGTTCTTCCTGCGCGAACGGGAGGAATGGCAAAAGGATACCGAACCGCCGCCGGGTTCACCGGAACGGAGTCCGATCGCCGAAGTTGCGCCCACACCCTCCATGCGGGGTGTCGCGAAATATATCTGGATCGTTGCCGCCCTACTTGGATTGCAGATACTGTTGGGCGCGGTCACCGCACACTACGCCGTGGAAGGTCATGAATTCTACGGCATACCTATCTCCGATTTCGCGCCGTATGCGTTGACGCGCACCTGGCACGTGCAACTGGCAGTGCTCTGGATTGCCACGGCCTGGCTGGGCGCGGGCCTGTATCTTGCCCCGCTGATCGCCGGTTCTGAACCGCCGTTGCAGAAACTGGGCGTGGATATCCTCTGGGTAGCGTTGGTGATCGCGGTACTGGGTTCGCTGGCGGGAGAATGGCTGGCATTGACCGGGCGCATGACGGACCCGGCCATGGTGTACTGGTTCGGCCACCAGGGCTACGAGTTCCTGGATATGGGGCGTTTCTGGCAGATCCTGATTTTTGCGGGCCTGCTCATCTGGCTGGGCCTGATGGCCCGCTGCGTGGTGCCGGCCATCCGCGCCGGCGGCGCCGACAAGCACCTGCTGATTCTCCTGTTGATCTCTTCGGCGGGTATCGGCCTGCTGTTCGGCGCCGGTTTTCTCTATGAGCGGGATACCCACCTCACCATCGCCGAGTACTGGCGCTGGTGGGTGGTGCATCTCTGGGTGGAGGGCGTGTTTGAGGTGTTCGCCACCGCCTGGGTTGCCTGGGTATTCGTGCACATGAGGCTGTTGCGGCCGTCGATTGCCGCCGTATACGTCATGTTCTCGGCCATGATCTTCCTGGGGGGAGGTGTCCTGGGCACGTTCCATCACCTGTATTTCGCCGGCACGCCGGAACCGGTGCTGGCGCTGGGCGCGGTATTTTCCGCGCTGGAGGTGGTGCCGCTGGCCCTGATCGCCTTCGAGGCCCACGACCACTGGCGCGCCGAGCGCCATGCACCCTGGGTGGCCCGTTATCACCTGCCGCTGATGTTCTTCCTGGCCGTGGCGTTCTGGAACCTGGTCGGCGCCGGCGTGCTTGGTTTTCTTATCAATCCTCCCCTGGCGCTGTATTACATGCAGGGGTTGATGACGACGCCCACCCATGGGCACGCCGCGCTGTTCGGCGTTTACGGCATGCTGGGTATCGGTCTGATGCTGCTGTGCCGCCGCGATTTGCCCCAGGCCGCGGGCGCCTGGTCTGATCGGACTCTCAAATGGGTATTCTGGTTGTTCAACGGGGGACTGGCGCTGATGGTATTCGCATCGCTGCTGCCCCAGGGTATCATCCAGACGCTGGTGTCGTTTGACCAGGGCTACTGGTATGCCCGTGCGCCTGAACTGATGCACTCGCCGCTGATGGAAGGGCTGGTGTGGCTGCGTGTGCCGGGCGACGTGGTATTCGCGGCAGGCGCCGTATTGCTGCTGGTATTTCTCGCACGGCTGGAACTGGGGAAACGCTAGCCTGCCGTGCTTCAGGACGGGGTAACCGCCGGCAGCTTCCTTTGGGCGAGGTTGACAGGTTTTGATGCGGGTGCTGAACCTGTGCAATAATCGGCAGGCGGCTGAATTTCACACACAAGATCGGAGCGTATTATGAGTTCTCAATTAGGTAAGCTGGTAGACGGATGGGTCCTGCAAGCGGATACCACCGACAGTAGAACAATCAGGAAAGGGCAGACCCTGCGAATCATCGATCTGGAGGGCCAGCAGGTGGCGGATTTCGTTGCCTGGAAACAGGGAGACCCCGACGAATACCAGCACGTCGTCTACACGAATTTCGCGCTCAGCAGCTGGAAGATTAGCGCCGGCGGGAAGCTGTATTCCAACCACATGAACCTGATGTGGTCGGTCACGGAGGACGACTGCGAAAACCATTACATGGGCGGCGGTTTCTGTGCCTGGGATTTATATACGTTCCTGGGCGATGAGCCGCAAATGGGTTGCCGTGACCGTCTCCAGGACGAGATCAAGAAACACGGCATGATCCCGCAGCATCTGCGGGAGATATCGTGCTTCAACATCTTCATGAACGTCGCCTATGACCCGGACGGCACCTGGGAGATACGCCCGCCCGACAGCAAGCCCGGGGATCACATCGACCTGCTGGCGGAGATGGATATGCTGTGGGCGGTATCCATCTGTAACGACCCCTGGTCGAACGGCGAAAAACCGACCCCGATGCGGTTCGAGTTATACGATCCGGCCTGATCGATCAGGCCGGCAGTTGTCCGTTAGAAACCCTGTTGATTACATACCGGGCGATGTTGTTGACCGGCAACTCGTAGCTGGACAGGCGGCCCTGCAGCCTGTCGCGTTGTGTCAATGGCGACTGGAAGCAGCGCTGCATCGACATGCACGCCCACATGTCCTGGCTGTTGATAAAGGAAAGACTGGCCTCCGCGGTCTGCCGTGACGCCTCAAAATTCGACACGTTCCTTACCGTTTCCGGACGATACAGGGTAAATATGGTCAGCCGTATCTCTCCCGGCGCCTGGGGAAGAACACGGTAGTAGCCCACTATCTCCGGCGTGAGAAAGAACAGGGTATGCGGGTAGACCAGGTAGAACTGGCCCATCTGCATCTCTTCGTGTGATAATCCTTTCATCGGCGGTATCGGCGAGTGCGCCCCGCTCGGACTCCACAGGGTCTTGTACTCATCCAGCGCGCCCGGGATATGTCCCCAGGAATGGACATAGGCATCGTTGTATTCTTCCGCCTGGGACAGGTGTACCGGCATCGGGTCGTGGGAACCGCTGTGCAGGCCCATCACGTGATAGAACTCCATGAAATTATCCATCAGCAGCTTCCAGTTGAACGGGCGATTACCGTCTTCCATGATGAAGGACTTCATTTCTCCCAGGCGGTAGTTTTTCACATGCTCGGAAACGGGAGCGAGTCTCGGGGCCAGCGGCTCGGCATTCGGATCAAAATTAACGAATATGAACCCTTGCCAGACTTCGGTCCGCAGTTTCGGCAGGCATATTTTTTCCTTGTTGAAGTTCACTGCCTCGCCCATCTCCGGCGCGCCCACGAGTTTCCCCTTCAGGTCATAGTTCCAGAAATGGTAGCGGCACTGGAAACGCCGGGTATTGCCCTGACCCGGTTCCACGACCTCCGCGGCGCGGTGACGGCATACCCTGGACAGACACTGAACCTCGCCGTCTTCGTCACGACATACGACGAGGGGTTCGCCGAGCAGCTCGATGGTGAAATAATCCCCGACGTTCTCCACCATATCGACCCGGCCGACACTGACCCATTCCTTGCTGAATATTTCCCTGACTTCCAGGTTGAAAAACTCCTCGGACGTGTAACAGTCAGGCGGCAAGGTGGACGCCTCGTTCAGTGGTTTTAACGAATTTGAGAATGCCTGTGCATTTGCGCTCAGGACATCCGTAGTTGCACCGTTACTCATAATAATCTCCCCCAAACTCTCATGGTCAGGGTTTTGCACACCCCGACAGTATCTAACTCAGCTTGCTGGGGACAGACACATTCTGTCCCCGAATTTACACAGCAAATTGCGTACATGAATTCTAGAACTTGCTGAGGTATTCGTCCAGTTCCCATTTGCTGATGCGGTTGTGAAACTCCCACCATTCCGCACTCTTGATATCGATGAACGACTTGGCAAGCTCTTTGCCCATGACGTCGACTGCCAAATCATCATCAGCGAAGGCCTCGACCGCTTCGAGCAGCGTCCTGGGCAACTGGGCTACGCCTTTTTCGGCAAGTTCCTCATCACTCAGCTCGTACATGTTGACATCGATCGGGTCGCCGGGGTCCAGCCCGCGCTCGATGCCGTCCAGACCGGCGCCAAGCATCATCGCCGCGGCCAGGTACGGGTTCATCGACGGGTCCGCGGCCCGGCACTCGATGCGCGTTGACGAGAGGTAGACGCCGTCGTGACCGGTTTCATCCTCTATCTCGGGGCGCACCATCGGCACCCGCAACATGTGGGTCCGGTTATTGCCGCCATAGGAAATAAAGATCGGCGCCCAGGTGTACCCGGTCATGGACCCGGTCTTTACCAGGCGCTTGTAGGAGTTCACCGTCGGGCAGGTGGTTGCGACCACGGCAGGCGCATGCTGCAACACCCCGGCCAGAAATTGGTAGGCCAACTCCGATAACCCCCGGCCGCGCCTGTCGTCCGGGTCCTGGAACAGGTTGGCGCCAGTGTCTGCGGACTCGATGGACATGTTCAGGTGTGCGCCGCTGCCGGTCCTGTCATCGTACGGTTTGGGCATGTACGTGGCTTCGCAAGCGTGCTGCCTGGCGATCTCCTTGATCATCAATCTCCACAATACGAAGCGGTCCGCCATTGTGAGCGCATCCGCATAGGCAAAATCGAACTCGAACTGGCCGTTGGCGTCTTCGTGGTCGAAAGAGTGTACGTCCCAGCCCAGTTCGTCCATGTATCCTACCGCCTGGTCCAGCCAATGCAGGTCTTCCAGCACGCCGATCACGTCATAAGCAGCCTTGGGAAGGACATCAAAAGGATTGACTGGCTGTACCCGGTCTCCCTCTCTTTGAACCAGGAATACTTCGCATTCAATGCCCAGGTTGAACCGCAGGCCCATGTTTGCCGCCCGTGCGATCTGGTTGCCTAATACGGTGCGCGAGCACATGTGCCAGGGTTCGTCATGATATTTCAGGTTGCCGGGCGCCCAGGCCACGGTAGGCCGCCACGGCAGCACGGTAACTGCATCGGGATCCGGGTGCAGCGCCAGCTCGTCATCGTGAGGGCCTTGTCCGAGTCCGTCCAGGGCAGCCCCGGTGAACAGTTCGGAGCCGCGCATCATGCGCTCGAAATGTGATATGGGGACAACCTTCCCCTTGGGGATGCCGTGAATATCGACGTAGGAAGACAGGCAATAGGCAACACCCTTGTCGATCAAGCCTTGTTTGAGCTCGCCGGGTGATAAATCCTGTTTGGATCCGACAGCCGTTGCTTCACTCGCCGCCATAAAGGTCTCCGGTAAGGTTGTTTCCTGCTTCCCGGGGCAAATCCGGTGTTGGCGCTCCCGGACACGTTAATCCGGATCGCGTTTGTGTTTTTTTAGTTTATATATAATATAAGTATCTTACGCAATGTAAATGGGGGAGTCATCATGCGCAGGTTATCTCTGGTACAAATAATTTCTGCATCCGTATTCCTTGTCGCCGGCCTGCCGCAGGTCAGTTTTGCACAAACCCTGGAAGAAGTGGTGGTAACCGCACAGCGGCGTGCGGAGAGCATCCAGGACGTGTCGATCTCCATCACCTCGTTTTCAGGCGAGAGACTGCGGGAACTGAAGATACTCAACCCGGTGCATATTGCCTACCAGACGCCAGGGGTCAACATCAAGAACCAGTTCAGCGAAGAGGCCCCGGTGTTTACTTTTCGCGGGATAGGCACGAACGACCCGTCCAGCGTCAACAGCCCCACGGTCAGCGCCTACCTGGACGGCGTCCTCGTCCCGTTCCACTGGATGCTGGGCGGGGAGTTCTATGACCTGGAACGCATAGAGATCCTGAAGGGGCCGCAGGGCACGCTGTACGGCAGCAACAACACCGGCGGCGCCATCAACCTGATCACGAAGAGACCCGAGCAGGAGTTCTCGGGATTCGGCCGGATAGAATACGGCAGCTACCAGACTTTTGAATTCGAAGGCGGGGTCGGCGGCGGCCTGACGGAGAACCTGTCGGGACGGGCCTCGGTGCTGGTGCGGGACCGCTCCAAGGGCCACCAGCGGAACCGTTATTTCGACCTGGCGCGCACCGGTGAGCAGGAACGTTTTGCCGGCCGCATCCAGCTGCTGTGGGAGCCGGCGGACGACCTGGATATGCACCTGACCGTACACGGTTCCAGCCATGAGGACGATCACCTGAATTACGTCAACATCAGCACCCAGGACCCGGCCTTCGCATTCGGCGGCCCGCCACCGGTATTGTGCGGACCGGCCCTGGAGAGAAGGCGGTCCGAAGGGGAGTGTACGAATTTTCGCGGCTATTACGATGATGACGGCGACGATCACGTAGGCGATTTCAACAATGCGCTGTCCGACGAGCCCGACGGCAGGCTGGAATCACGCTTCCGGGGACTGGGAGCAAATATCAAGATCACCTGGGACCTGCCGCGCTTTACCATCACCTCAACGACCAGCTACGACGAGTTCGAACGCGACGCCAAGGAAGATACCGACCAGGGACCTGCGCTGATGCTGGAGGCCATCTTTGAAGACGATATCTGGGTCTTCTCGCAGGAGGTGCTGGTCTCTTCGGACGACTCCTGGCCCATCGACTGGCTCGGCGGGGTGTTTTACACCACCAATACAAACGATGGCGCCGTCACATTCCTGGCGCGGGACCTGCTGGCGACGGATGCGATTAATTCCTACGACCACGAGGTGGAGGCCATAGCCGGTTTCGCCCACCTGGGCTGGGAATTCGCGGATGACTGGAAAATCAACGGCGGCGTGCGCATCACCCACGAGACCCGCGAGATGACCCAGGCCATGGTCGACCTCAACACCTTCGGTATCAGCCTGTTCAGCCAACCCGCTTCGTTCTGCGCCGTGGTCGGCATCTGCGGCATCCCGGGCCTTGGTTTTGAAATCTTTTCACCCGCCCCGCCTACGTTCGGGCCTACCACCCTGGCCAGCCTGGACGGGCGTGAAATTGACGTAACGGATGTGTCGGGTGAGATCGGCCTGGAATGGAAACCGCTGGATGACCTGCTGCTCTATGCAAAATTCAGCAAGGGATTCAAAAGCGGCGGATTTAACAGCTTGATCGTATTTTCCCAGTTGGATGCCGAACCTTTTGATGACGAAGTGGTGCTGGCATGGGAAGGGGGTTTCAAATCGACGATACACGACCTGGGCCTGCAACTGAACGGCGCCCTGTTCTACATGGAATGGAACGATTTTCAGGCACAGATCGTCCAGGGCACCGGCGCGTTCCCGGTTACCAATGCAGGCGATGCTGAAATACTGGGCTTCGAGTTAAGCGTTGACTGGTCGCCGCCCGCGCTCAGCGGCCTGGACATCATCCTGGGGGTCTCGTACCTGGATACGGAAGTGACCAAGTCGAACCCGGACCTGGCGTTCAGCCTGAAAGGCAACAAGCTGCATGATGCGCCCGAGTGGACATTCAACGGCGTCGGCCGCTATGCCGTGCCGCTGCCGGCGCTGGGCGGGAGCAAACTGTATTTCCAGGTGGACTTCAACTGGAACGACGACTTTTTCTGGGAAGCCAAGAACGTGCCGCCCATATTCGAGCACGCCTATTGGCTGGTGAACACCCGGGTCGGTCTCTCGGCAGAGGACAATCGCTGGGATGTCGCATTCTGGACGCGTAACGTGTTCGATGCGGAATACATGGGGGAGATATTTGACTTCACCGCCACCACCGGTACCGGACTCGGGATCGCCGGTTTTCCGCGGGAACTGGGCGTAAGCGTGAATTACAGCTGGGATTAACCGGTCAAAGTACGGGGTCAGGTCGCACATTGCACACGAAAAGAAATGAATGTGCAACCGCAACAAATCTCTGCGTGTGCAATGTGCGACCTGACCCCGTACTTTTCGAGCGGAGATGATAACAACGAGGGCGGACGCCAACCAACGTGCATTTGAAAAGCTGACCGCATCGGAACCGGTACTCAGGGACATACGGCCGGCTATTGACGTACTGCCGGGCATGACGGCCGCGACGATACTGACCTCCGGGGTCACCATGCCCTGGAGCGAGTACACGGGTGGGCAGCGCGAGGCGATCATCGGCGGGGCGCTGTTCGAGGGACTTGCCGCGGACAGGGAAGAGGCGGTACATCGCCTGGATAGCGGCGAAATCCGGGTAAAAGGCTGCCAGGACCATGGCTGTGTGGGTTCGCTGGCGGGTATTTACACGGCCTCCATGCCGGTCTTTGTCGTCGAAAACCGGAGCGGCGGCAACCCGGGCTACTGCAACCTGTACGAAGGCACCAATCCCCGGCGCCTCAATTACGGTGTTTACGACGAAGGCGTCCATGAGCGCCTGATGTTCATCCAGGAAATCGTTGCGCCGGTTATTGCAGACGCTCTGCACGCATCCGACGGTATCCCGCTCAAACCACTCATGAAACGCGCCCTGCACATGGGTGATGAGTTGCACAGCCGCAATACCGCCGCATCATTGCTGTTTCTGAACGAGCTTTTTCCCATGTTACTGGCAGCAGGCGTAAACAGACAGCAAGCAGTCAGGCAAACACTGGAAGCCGTCACCGCAGACCACTATTTTTTCCTGCGCCTGTCCATGGCGGCAGCCAAGGCGATCGCTGATGCGGCGCACGGCATCGACGGCTCAAGTATGGTGACGGCCATGGCGTTCAACTGCCGCGGATTTTCAATACGGGTCAGCGGGTTGGGAGATGAGTGGTTTCACGGCCCCCATGCAAGTGTGGAAGCGAAGCTGTTTGACGGCCATAGCGAGGATGAGATCAGCTGGATGGGCGGGGAAAGCCCGATAATCGAGACCATCGGGGCAGGCGCGTTCGCCCAGGCCGCGGCTTTCCCGTTGCAGCAATACCAGGGCGGTACGCCCCAGGCCATGGTCGAGCGTAACCTGGAACTCTATGACATCACGCTGGGGGAGAACCCTGATCTTCGTATCCCGTACCTGGGTTACCGGGGCACCCCCACCGGCATCGATATCTTCCGGGTGCTGGAGACGGGGGTCCTGCCGTCCATGGACATCGGTATTGCCGGACGCGACGGCGGGCAAATCGGCGCCGGGATCGTGCGGGCGCCGAGAGAATGCTTCGAAGCGGCCGCACAGGCCTATCGCCGCAGGTACGGGAAGCAATAGGGTCGGACTCGATTGATTTCCAAATCCCTTTTACTTCCGGGAATACGGTAAAACCAATCGAGTCTGACCCTGTTGATTTCTTAATTCCAGGAATATAGTAAAATCAATCGAGTCTGACCCTATTGATTTCTGCTTTATGAGCGCATCCGCCGAGACACATGGTATTACGGAAAACTCCGAACCGGGGCAACTCGCCGGCAGGGTAAAAGAGTTCGCCCTGAATGCCGGCGCCGACGTGGTGGGAATTGCTCCCGTGGAGCGCTGGGACAGGGACGTACCGGAAGGGCACAGACCGCTTGACGTGCTGCCGGGCGCGCGCAGCGTTATCGTCGTGGGCGCCCGCGGGCCCACTGCCGGGGCGTGGCAGTCGCCCAATAACCGTTTCATGGAAGTCAACGGCTATGATTTCCGCAACGACCTGGTGATCCATATCCTGGCTGACTTTATCGAGGCTGAACTTGACCACTATGCCATACAGGCGCCGGCCCTCTCCGTCAGCGGCCATAACCCGGTCATGAGCATGATGCATGCCGCGGTCCTGGCCGGCCTGGGGACCCGATCGCTGGCGGCCAACATCATTCTCAACCCCAAATACGGCCTGCTGTATTACTCCGCCTGTATCACGACCCTGGAACTGCCGGGAGATCCGATGCTGGAACAGAACGTCTGTCCCCATCCCATGTGCGTCGCCACCTACCGGAAGATCGGCAAGACGCCGTGCATTGCCGCCTGTCCGTCTGACGAAGGCGGTTGCCTGGATGGGGAAATCGATGACGATGGTGAGATATCCTACTCCTGGTACGACCGGGAGCGCTGCACGAGCCGGGCCATGAACTTCGGCATCAACAGTTTCCAGAAGGCCATGGCGGAGATCGTGGCGGAAGAGGACGACGAGACGCGCAGCAACATGATCAACTCGGATTTTTTTAACCGTTCCTGCTCGGCCATCAGCTTTTTCAGGGAAAGCGTCGCACAATGTTTCGAGTGCATGCGCGTGTGCCCGATAACACGCCCGGAGAGAAAGCTGAAATGAGTACGGCCGCTGACAGTCTCGACTTCAGCACGTGCAGGCAGGAACTCGATAATCTGGCCCGCAAGGGCGGTGCGGTAATAACCGGGGTCGCCGATGCAACGGCGTTCACGGATTCGGCGGAAGGCCAAAGGCCAACGGATCTGTTACCCAAAGCCAGGGTCGTTTACGTGGTCGGGGGCGCCCAGCCGCGGGCAGGAGACTGGCGCAGCCCGGTCTACCAGCACATGGAAACCACGTCGTTCGGTGATCGCATGCATAACCTGGCGCAACGGCTGTCCCGTTATATAGAAGACAAATACGGCTATTACGCGATCTGCGTTCCGCCGGGTACCGACGCGGGAAACCGCCCCTTCGTCAGCTTCGCCAGGGCCGCGGAACTGGCGGGTTGCGGCACGGCCAGCCTGGCCGGTCCCGTGCTGAACCCCGAGTATGGCTTCCTGTATTACTCCGTAGTCATCAGCACGCTGCCGCTGGAGATAGACGGACCGCTGGCCGAACCTGTGTGCCCGGCCCCGGAGTGCCGGGATATGTGGGAAGAACGTCAGACCACCCCTTGTTTGTCTATCTGTCCTATCGATGATGGAGGCTGCCTGGGCGGGAGACTCGAAAGCGGACGCGTTGCGGAAAGGCGTTATGACGCGGCCCGCTGCAGTTCCCGGGTGGAAACAAGCTGGATACCGGGTTTCCAGAAAGTGCTGGATGCCACCCTCAGGGAAAAAGACAAGGAGCAACAAAAACTGATGCTCTATTCCTCGTTATTTTCCCGGACGCTATGGTCCATGACCTACGCCAACGTGAGCCAGGGCCAGTGTTTTGAATGCATGCGCGTGTGCCCGGTAGGCAGCAAACACCGGCTTAAAAAATAACCACTGATACAGGAGACGGCCATGGGCTTTTATTTCGTTGACCCGGAAACCTACAAAAAATACAAGGATGAGATCCTGTCCTACTCACAGTCGGTGCAGGTGAACACACAGGAATTCCTGCCTGAAGAGAAACGCCAAAGGCCTTTGTCGGACCGGGAAATAGCGGAAAAGATGGGGCTGGATGAGCGGGTGGTACGGGAGATTCGGGTAGTGGCGGAACGGGACGCGTATCCCATCGATGAATGGGAACAGGCGCTTGAGTTCAAGGACAAGGCCTGCCGGGAATACGCCAGATCAGGGCTGTCTTCCGTGACAAGGAAATATTTGAAGGACAAGTGACATCGTAAACACAAGCGGAGGTAACTATGCAACAAGCAGACAAACTTAAATATCTGTCCATCGCACTCTATGTCTTCGGGATCATCTACCTGATCGGGGTTCCTGTCCTGATGATGGGGTTCGAGGCGTCGGGCTGGACCTGGACGCCCCGGCAGCCGGAGTATGAGCAGATGATCATGGGCGTGTATGCCACCCTGGGTGTATTTCTCATCATGGCGGCAAAAAATCCCCTGGAACATGCCAGCCTGATCTGGTTCACTGTCTGGTCGAATATCGTGCATGGCGGGATCATGTTTGTTCACGCCATTATCGATGAAACCGAACAGGCCAATCTGGTCGGCGACGTGCCGGCACTGTTCCTCGTTGCTGCCGTCCTCTGGTATCTGATGCCCGCGCAGGGCGCTGCATCCCGGTAATTGCCGGCCTGACCCGGGTTCTGCCGTACTGTAATCACCCGCGGGGTGGATTGCCCGGCTGTTGCCGGGCCCCGCAGAATTAGTCTGCAAACGTGAACACGTTAACCGAGGTACTCATGTACCACGCAAGGATGCGCGCCGATGCGGCCGCCGTATTCGATCATGGGTTCAGCCTCTCCTGGGGTGAATTTGCCCGGCGCATTGCAAAGCTGGGGGGAGTGCTGCAGCAGTCAGGGATTAACCAGGGAGACCGTTTTGCCATCATTGCCCTGAATTCCTGGCGTCAGGCAGAAGTTGTTCATGCAGGACAGTGGATCGGCGCAATACCGGTCCCGATTAATTTCCGTCTTGCTCCGGTCGAAATTCGAACCATCCTGGATGACGCGGACTGCAAGCTGGTTATCGTGGACGGGCAGTTCGCTCGCCTGCTTGATGCGCCTGAGTTTACCGGCTGGAGGGGCAGGCATTTATTAATCAGTAACGATGAAAACGGCGCTTACGAACAAGCCGTCAACACCGGCGAACCTGTCGAACCGGTAACAGGTTCGGCAGACACGGCAGCGCTGCTGCTGTTTACCGGCGGCACCTCCGGCCGCGCCAAAGGGGTGCCGCTGACCCACGGCAATATCATCGCCAATGCACGGCAGGCAGGCAGCAGGTGGGCGGCACAGCCGGGAGATATTGTGTTGCACGTCCCGCCCATGTTCCATTCGGCGGAACTGGTGAAGACGGTTTACTTTCTCCAGGGCGCAGCCAATGTCTACCTGCCGAAATTCGATGCGGATGCCTTGCTGGGAGCGATAGCAGAGTTCCGCGTCACTTTTGCCCTGCTGGTGCCGACCATGCTGATGCTGACCCTACAGTCCGGGAAAGTGCCCCAATACGATGTCAGCTCATTGAAGCAGATTATTTACGGGGCATCGCCCATGTCGGCGGACTGGGTCAGAAGCGCATTTGAGACATTTCCTGGTGTAGAAATAGCGCAAGGATACGGTCTTACCGAAACGGCGCCGTTGCTCACCATGCTGGATCACCAATCCCATCAACAAGCCCTGGAGACAGGCGATGCAGCCCGGTTATCCTCCTGCGGCCGTATTCTGGAAGGTGTGGAACTGAAAATAATGGATAGTAACGGCAATGAGTGTTTGACAGGGCATGTCGGTGAGATTTACGCCCGGGGCGATAACGTATTCAAGGGCTATTTCAACCACGATGAACTCACGAAACAGGTTCTGGTGGATGGCTGGTTCCGTACCGGCGACCTCGGTTACCTTGATGATGACGGGTATCTGTACCTGAAGGATAGAAAACAGGACATGATCGTCACGGGTGGTGAAAACGTTTACTCAAGCGAAGTGGAAGCCGTTTTGAACCTGCATCCGGATATAGTGGAGGTTGCCGTCATCGGTGTGCCCGATGAAATCTACGGTGAAAAAGTGACGGGAGTGGCAACGGCCAAATCCGGCTCCGTTCTGACACAGGATGGACTGATTGACTTCTGCCGCGGCAGGATCGGCAGTTACAAGATCCCGAAGGAAATCCACATTGTTGACAGCCTTCCCAAGAGCGCGCTGGGGAAGGTGCTGAAAACTGAACTGAGGAAAAAATATTCGAAGACATGATCTGTCTTCCCGGATATAAAAGAAAATAACCTAACTGTTCAATTTACGATTGGCTGCAGTTTTGGTATTCTATATAATACCATCATGGATGTAGTAATTGATACCAATGTGCTTGTTGCGGCGCTGAGATCAGACAAGGGAGCTTCATACAAGTTTTTAAGTCTGCTGCCTGAAGGGTTTTACACGCCCAATATATCGGTTCCTCTTTTTTTTGAATATGAGGCAGTACTGAAAAGGAAGGGTATGGTTCCGGCGTTAAATGCAGCCGATATTGATGCAGTCTTAGATTTTGTTTTGAGAAGGTCTCGGATACGAAAAATTTACTTCTTATGGCGACCGTTTTTAAAAGATATGAAAGATGATCATCTCCTGGAAGTGGCTGTGGGATCAAACAGCAAACACATTGTGACTTTCAATGTCAATGACTTTAAAGGTATTGAAAAGTTTGGCGTAAAAGCTGTTACACCCCGGGAATTTTTAAAACTGACAGGTATTATGAAATGAGCACATTAAGCCTTCGTCTCCCTGACTCCTTGCATCAGCAGGTTAAATTACTTGCCAGGCAAGATGGTATTTCGATAAACCAGTTTATATCATCCGCCGTGGCGGAGAAGATGGCCGCGCTGGTCACTGAGGAGCACTTGAAAGCGCGCGCGCAAGCAGGAAGTGAAAGTGATTTTTTCACGGCTCTTTCCAAAGTGCCTTCAGTCGAACCGGATGCAAACGATGTATTGTGAACAAGAATAAACAGCATATTGATGCCGCAAAAAAATACCGTTAGAGGTGCTACGACGCAGATATTTGGGGTCAGAGTAAAAATACAGCCAGTTTGGCAAGCTGCAATAGCTTGTTGTTGGGTATTTTTACTCTGACCCCAAATATCTACGGACTATCGGCAAGCGGCCCTGCCATCAATTCCCCTGTCGAAGCCACTTTTCCGAGGTGACAGGCAAAATTGGTCATAAACACCCTCTGCAAGGTGGCGGAATCCGCCTCTCCCCAGCCCAGATCGGGGATACCCGAAGCAGCCGTAACATCGCTCAGCATATAGACGAAATAATCCCGCGAGACCGCGTCCCTGGCGGTGGATTCGACACAGGCACCGGTAGATACCCCGGCCATCAGAAGGTTGACCACCTGTAATTCCTTGAGTGTTGCATCCAGTCTGGTGTACATAAAACCGGATTGCCTGATCTTCTCGATGACAACATCACCCGGTTGAGGTGCAATCTCGGGCCAGATAGTGACCCCTTCCGTGCCGGCGCGCACGGCTTTGCCATCCCTGATAACGGGAAAACGGTCTGCCAGGGTGCCCTTGTCGTTGGCGCCAGGGTAATGGACATGATTCAAATAAATGATCGGCAGCTTTACCGTGCGGCAGTGCTGGATAAATCTCACCAGGTCAGGCAGCATGTCGCGTCCTTCCACGGTTTCAAAAGGTGCGCCGACCTGCAGAAAATCCAGGCTCATATCCACGATCAGCAGGGCCGTATTTCTTGGGGATAATTCGGGGAACATTTTATCTATGCCTCACGTAACAATGTAAAGTGGATGGGATGCCCGGCCTTCCCGTGCTATATAAACACCTGCAAAGGTTCGAAGCAGGCATCACAGTTTATTAAATCTACCCGTTTGAGGCTGATTTTAAAACCCTCGCTGTCACGGCGCAGGTGGTAGCGGTAAACGCCCGCAAACAGGCGCTGCTCTCCCTGCTGGTGCTCGATCATCTGGAACCGGGTGGTGATTACCACTTCTCTCCGGTCGGCACTAACAGCCTCGATCACCCTGTCTCCCGTTACGTGGCTGGTAGTAACGGGGTTGTCCAGGGAATGCGCGCGCGGGTGCCGGATCCTGCCGATGCGCATTTCCATCAGGTCGCGGTCTTCATAAAACAGGGATATTTCATTGACCGGGTCCGTCTGATCTGTCCTTGCCGGGACCCAGTACCTGCAGTCGCCGGTAAACAATGCCAGCCACTCATCGTACCGGGCCCGGTCCAGGAATTCCGTTTCCCGGTGCAGCAATAATTCAATGGCCTCCAGATCGTCCCCGGTTAACGCAGTTGATGTCGATTTGCCGGCAAAAACAATCACGCTTCAACCACCCCCTGGTTAATCATCCCCGGTACTGCCCGGGTTGCACATGTATGCCAGCCAGGCCCGGTACTGGTTGCGGATGTACTGCTCGCTCAACGCGGATTGTGGCGATGAGTCGTCCGTATCCGGGCCGGACAGGCTGTGCTGGCTGATCCACTCACTGCCCGAGGCGTGCAATCCTTCCTGTACGCGGCGGTAGGCTTCCAGGTCGTCGGGTTTGATCAGCGAAGAAGGGGAGTGGATGGTGTTCGCATAAACGATGTTGCGCCGGTTGATTTCATCCGGCGCCCCTTTCCAGCGCAATACGTCGATCTCGATTTCCATCCTGTCCACCGCAACCGGCCTGATCACGCGCAGTTGCAGGAAACGCGGGTGGGCCGAGAAAGCCGGATAGAAATTCACGTTGTGCAGGTTCGTATTCAGGATTTGCGCGGACTTTTCATCACCGTAACTTTTGCGGTGGCGCCTGGCATATTCGCGCCAGGCCGGATCAGCATCCTTATCGGGATTACGAAAGCCGCGCATGTCGCTGTGGCCATACTTGTAACAGGTCACTTCAAGCTCTTCCATCTGCCGGTAGTCCTGTGCATTTGCCTGCACCAGTTGCAGCGCCAGTGGCGGTGTTTTCCCTGGTGTGTTTTCAATCCTGCCGATTTGCTCCCGGCTTGCCGCAATGGAGGATTGATGCACGTTCAGCGGATGCATGCCGTCGTGAAGGTTTTCCAGGTAGATCTTCCAGTTGTTGCGGTAGAGGGCGCGGAAACAACTCCCGACCGCTTCCAGCTCACCTTCCGGGGAACGCTCAACCATGTTATCCAGGGCGCGCCGGGCGCCGCCCAGGTATTCGGCCAGATCAGGGGCGTCAGCGTCCAGGCTGGCAAAAACGAAACCGCGATAGCTGCCTGTGCTGATCCCGGTCAGCCCGTAACCGGCCGGGTTTTTGTCAACTTCCGTACCCCGGTAATTGTCCCGGCAGGGAATGGACAGCAACGCGCCATCCGCCGTATAACTCCAGCCGTGATAGCTGCAGGTCAGCGCCGTTGCATTACCTTGCCGGTTGCCCAGCACCTTGGCTCCGCGATGGGCACAACGGTTATGCAGGGCCCTGATGAGATTGTCTTCACCACGGATGACGATGACGGGGTTGCCGGCGATATCAGCGGTAAGGTAATCCCCGCTACGGGGCAGCCGGCTTTCATGGCACAGGTAGTTCCAGGCGCGGGTGAAGATACGTTTTTGTTCCAGTTCGAACAGGACCGGGTCCAGGTATACATCCTTGTGCACGCAATCAGGCCGTACCAGGGAGCGGATGTGGTCCGTGTCGTAATGGTCCTTCATGTTTATTCAGGCTGAATTCCCTTCATTGCCTGCTCAAAATCCGCGCACAAGTCCGCCGCTGCCTCGATGCCGACCGCCACGCGAATCAAGCGCTCGGATATGCCCGTGGCTTCTCTTTCCGCTGCATTCAACTCTGCATGTGACGTTTGTACGGGTCGGGTGATCAGTGTTTCGACACCGCCCAGGCTTGGCGCGGAGACCGGCAGTTCCAGTCTCGATATCAGTTTGTCAGCCACGTGGTAATCGCCCGCCACCTCAAAACTCAATACCCCGCCGCAGCCGTTGAACAGCGTTTTTGCGCGGTCGTATTGCGGATGGCCGGACAGGCCCGGATAATTTACCCGCACCACGGCCGGATGGGCTTCCAGAAAAGAGGCCAGCGCCTGTGCGTTTTCATTTTGTTTTTCCACCCGCAGCGCCAGGGTTTTCATGCCGCGCAGCAACAGGGAACAGGCGTGCGGGTCCAGGCACCCGCCCATGAGGTTTAAACGGTGTGTGATGCGGGTAACCAGATCGCTGTTGCCGATCGCGCAGCCGGCTACGATATCCGAATGCCCGTTCAGATATTTTGTGCAACTGTGCAAGGAGAGGTCAAAACCCATGTCCAGGGGCCGAAAATTCACCGGCGAGGCAAAGGTGTTGTCGATTAGGGATACGAGATGATGGGAGCGGGCGAACGCGACAACAGACGCGAGATCGGCGACTTCCAGCAGGGGATTGCTCATGGTCTCGACATAAATGGCGCGCGTCTCAGGTCTCAGCCGCTCTTCCCAGGCTCCCGGCTCGTTTCCCGGCACAAAATCCACCTCGATCCCGAAGTTGGCGATCTCGTGTGCCAGGAAAGAGTGAGTGCCTCCGTAGAGACAATTTTGTGCCAGCAAGTGGTCGCCTTTTTTTAACACGGTTAATAAACTGGTGGTAATCGCAGCCATCCCCGACGCGGTCACCACGGCTTGCTCACCGCCGGCAATCCGGGCCAGTTTCTCCTGAACTGCGATGTGATTGGGGGTGTTGTTCAGGCGGATATACTTCAGATCGTGGTATTCGGTTTCGCCGCGGTATGCAAATGTTGCACTCTGAAATACGGGGAGCGAGACCGCTCCGCTGTATTTTTTGTCTTCTTCGCCTGCGTGAATCAACAGCGTTTCAATATTCATGCTCGCGTCCTCGGTTTTAATAGTTATCCTGCATGTTTTTTCCGAATAACCTGCTAGAGTAAGCTGATTAATTATCCAGTATAAGACCTATGATAGATATCGTCAGGCTGAATATGAGATGACCGGGGAAAATCGCATAACCTATCGCGGCTGGTGGATTGTTGCAGTGGCGGCGATTGCCATGTCCACCGGGCCGGGCCAGTTCGCGTTCGGCGCCCTCGGCCTGTTTATCAAGCCGCTGGGGGAGGAATTCGGCTGGGACCGCGCCCAGGTGAGCCTGGCGGCTACCTATTTCACTATCGCCCTGGCATTCAGTATTCCGATCATCGGCCAGCTTGCGGACCGTTTCGGCTCCAGGAAAGTGATATTGCCGTCAGTCCTGGTGTTTGCCTCGCTGTTGGCGCTGCCTGCCTTGCTGGTAGATACCCTGTGGGAGTTGTTTCTCCTCTACATCCTCATGGGGTGTCTGGGCGCAGGCGCCAATGCCCTGCCTTATCTGCGCACCATTGCAACCTGGTTTGATGTGCGCCGGGGCCTTGCAATCGGGATTGCCATGGGCGGCAGCGGGGCAGGATTTGCTTACGTCCCGCCGCTGGTGCAGTACGTCATCGATACGCATGGCTGGCGTGCAGGTTATATCTGCCTGGCAATATTCATCGTGATAGTCACTTTACCCCTGGTGTATTTTTTCCTGCGCGATGCGCCTGCGAGGCAGGGCAGGGAAGACGAACGTGTCGTGAAATCTTCCCTGAAGTTGTCTGCTGTGCTCAAATTAGGGCTGTTGTGGCAGTTGTTCCTGATCTTCTGCCTGTTGTCATTCGGACTTTACGGCGTGCTGGCGCACCTGGCGCCGATGATGTCCGATCGCGGCATGACGGCGGCCGATGCCGCTCTGGTCCAGGCCACCCTGGGTATCGCTATAGTAATTTCGCGTGTTTTCATCGGTTACCTGATCGATCGATTCAGCGCCACCCGGGTCGCGTTTACCTGCTTTTTGATCAGTGCCGGTGGGGTGGGCATGCTGTCCGCCGGCGCAGTCGGCGCGCCGGCTTTTCTGGCTGCGCTTACCATTGGCCTGAGTATGGGCGCGGAGATAGACATGCTGGCCTATCTCACCAGCCGCTACTTCGGCGTGGACAATTTCGGCAGGTTCTACGGCATCCTGTTTGTTTCCTTCCTGATCGGCACGGCACTCGGCCCGTATACATTCGGTCTCGCCTACGAGACGTACGGCTCTTACCGGGAGGTATTGCTGACTGCCGTGGTTGTCATCATTGTGTCCGCTGTCATGACCCTGTTGTTGCCGGCGTATAAAAGGTCGGAATAATTCTGAGGTTCCTGCAGGGGGCATGTCAATGGGTCGATAATTTTCGTAGATGGTGGTTCTTCGGTTATCTAGGTAGTTTTCTTGACTGAATTATAGATAATTTCCTATAATTCGTTATGACAAAATTAAAGCCGATTACTTGGTTAGGTACTTCCAGGGAAGACGTGAAATCTTTCCCCGAGAAGGTTAGACGAATAGTCGGCACTGAACTGATGGCCGTACAGTCAGGTTATGACCCATCTGATTGGAAACCCATGAGTAGCATCGGCCCGGGTGTCAGGGAAATCCGGATGCAGTATGAAGGACAGTACCGGATTATTTATGTTGCCAAACTCCGTGAGGCAATTTATGTACTTCATGCATTCCGGAAAAAGACGCAGCGTACAAATAGACAAGACATAGACCTGGCCAGAAACAGGCTTAGACAAATTAAGAGATAGTACGATGAAAAATATTACGACAGACAACATCTTTGAAGATATCGGTTTCGATAAACAGGAAGCTGCCAACTTGAAAGTCCGAGCGCTATTACTGCTGGAAATCCGGGAATATATCCGTAAAAAAGGTCTCAAGCAGAAAGATGCTGCCACCTTACTGGGGCTCAACCAGCCTGAAGTCAGCGCACTGATGAACGGTCATATCTTCAAATTCAGTATCGATGCACTGGTGAATATGCTGGCCAGAGTGGGGCGGGAACTGAAAATTTCTACACGGCCTAAGAAGGCAGCTTGAGTTCAATCCTCTAGCTAAACTATACCTCGCAGACTGGTAATGTTGGTCGCTTCAAGTCACCAATGTAGGTTTTGTAGTATCGATCAAAGTTTAGAATTCCCCCCGACATGAAGAAAATATAATTAGGAGTGAATATGCCTTTACGTATGTCTTCAGACTTACGTTTTCCAATGGGTCCACCTACTGCTATAGGAAATAACGCTGTAGATGAATTTCTGACTTTAGCTAGAAAAATCGCCAACGGTAGTCAGTTGGAGCTTGAGATATTTAAAAAATATTTTTGTCGTGCAGTTGGAAAGCAATACTACCCAAGCTCAGACGCGTCCTGGGCTGATACAGACCTTGAACGTGATGCAAATACAGCATCTGAAGACGGCCCGGCATTTCTCGGCGCAATATATGATACATGTGAGGAATTGAAAAAGAGGGGCTTTGCAGTACCAGATGAGCTTCACATAAATAATATTCTGAGGCAGTGTAATGAACCCTTTCAAATTAAGGATGGAGAACTGACTACGTCTGTGGCAAGTATCGAATATCCAGAGATACCTCCAGACGCAGCAGATAATGTTTCAAAAGCTTTAAGAGATGCAAAACAACTTGGTAGTCAAGCTGGTGCCGCTAATTCTATTGATCGTATTCATACAGCACTTCATGCATATCTATTACAAATCTGTAGAGATGCAGGAATTGAAATTGAAGCTAATATATCTGCAACCCGGGCGTTTAAACTGTTGCAATTAAATCATCCAAATCTGAAACCAGAGGGTCCAAGAGCAAATGAAATCACTAGGATTCTTCGATCTTTTGCGACAGTGATTGATTCTTTATCAACACTGCGAAATGAGGCAAGCCTTGCACATGATAATTTACTCTTGGAAGAACCTGAAGCTATAGTATGTATTAATGCTGCTAATACAGTGTTTACTTATATTCAAAATCGGATTACTAATGGGTCTAAATTATGAAATTAAGTTTATTTGTTGCCATGTTAACTATGCTCCCTCCCCGTAATCTGATCTCCTTCTCAACAGGCAACAAATATTATTATTGTTGGCTTGATAAATGTTGGGATAAATGTTGGGAAAAGGGCAGGGAAGCGATATAAATCACAACAAAATCAACAAGTTATTCATCCAGTCATATTCCCCCTTCCTCCACAGAATTGAAGATGAAAATACCTGACAAGATCAGTTCACTACGATGGCATTTGAAGATCTCTGTCGCGACGTAGAACGCGTGTTGCTCGTTTATGAGAGTCTGATCGCTGGAACTGCGGGACGTACTCGCCCCATGATTGAAAAGCACGGCTATGTCAAAGCGCTACAGATACTTGTCGAGAGCGGGGAGCTACAGAGTGGGTTCAAGATTCTTCGCGATGCGGGCCGTCTGGAAGAGTCCTTCGAGCAGCTCGTCGTTACCCACGGCCTAGAGTTGTTTAGGAAGCGAACCATAGATGCGGCTCAATGGCGACTGGACCACTCGGACAAACTCGCATAAGGGTTGGAGATTGTCGTAACTAGCGTTTGTCGCTGTTAAGCCTGCTTGACAAATGACCTGCCGACGCATAGGTAGACACCCCGATGATCCGATCACAGGAAATCGAGTAAAATAACAAAATCTTCACGAAATCAGCCCAAAAATAACGTGGGAAAAAATGTGGGGATAGACAACATCCTCCACATTATAGTTTAATAAAAACAATAGGTTACATAATAGTTTCGAATCCGGCCATCGGCACCACTTACAAGGAAAGCTTCCTGAAGGCTTTATTAGAGCAGGCGCCTATGCTGCAGGGGGGTGCTTGATCAAATAGCGTAATGCCTCATTGACTTTTTCCGAATTCGGAAACTTCTCGGCCACGTCTTCGTCCAGCCGGATGATATTGGTTCCCTTTTTATAGCGCTGTGCATACTTTCCTCTGACTCCATCCGAAAAGTCATATTCATCCAACATATCGAGGTCTTTTCTACTCGCCATATTTTTCTTCATACCTCTTGCGTTCCCGTACTGTTGCCCGCCGGGAGGAAATCAGTCTTATAACGTCGCCCTGCTCGGTATGAACCACTACAAGGACACGCTGTGTTTCTGACTGTCCGATAGTAATCAGTCGCTCTTCATTACCAGGGTGCAGAGGGTCAGGAATAGTGACTGATAAATTGTCCGCCAGAACAGTGCTTGCTTCCTCAAACGAGATACCGTGCTTCCTGATGTTTGAAAGCGCTTTATTGTTGTCCCAGACGAACTTCAACGTGACTATTCCTTGTACCCCATAACTCGGCTAAATTATATAAGAGTCTAATTCTTAAGTACAAGTACACAATATTCGGCGGAATACCGTACATAAACAAAAATCATCTGCATCCAGTTTCAGGCAGTTCCCGGTTCAAAAAAGGGGACATGGTCACCTGCGTTTAACGACCCGAAGCCGGCAGTATATCGGCGTTCAACCGGAACAGGTTGCCGGGATCGTATCACCGCTTGACCTCGCGTCAGTTCACGCCGGTATATTGGTATACTTACCATTATGAGAAACCGTATATTTAACCAGCTGGCAACAGCAAGCGACGGACGACCCAATGATAACAGCCAGTTTACGCTTCTACGGTGAGTTGAACGAATGTCTGCGCCAGTCATTTCGGCAGCGGCGTTTAACTATCTCCTGTCCGGAGCAAAATACGTTCAGGGACGTGATTGAATTACTCGATATCCCGGTAACGGACGTGGATTTGATCATCGTAAACGGTGAATCGGTCGATTTTTCCTATGCCGTGCAACAAGGGGACCGGATCAGTGTTTACCCGGTATTCAGATCGATTGATATTTCGCCGTTGAAGAAGTTACATCTGTTGAATTAAAACCGCGCTAATAACATCCGGCGACCTGCGCCCGTTGCCGTACCAGCGCCAACACCAGGTCGATGACCGGCGTTGCCACGCCGACCAACTGCCCCAGTTCCTTTACCGCACCCAGCAGGGCGTCGATTTCCATGGTCCTGCCGGCTTCCAGGTCCTGGAGCATGGAGGTTTTATGCGCACCCACGGCTGCGGCGCCCGCAATCCGTTTGTCCGCGCCGACACCGAACCGCACCCCCAGTTTTTCCCCGATAGCCTGCGCTTCCAGCATCATGGATTTTGCCATGGCGCGCGTGCCCGGTTCCGTCGCGATCACATCCAGGGTAGCGTGTGTCAGGACGCTGATGGGATTGAAGCACAGGTTGCCCCACAGCTTCACCCAGATTTCATTGCGTATTTCCGACCGTACCGGTGCTTTGAGACCGGCGCCGATAAGCGCCTTGCTCAACTGCATGCAGCGTTCCGATTTCTCTCCACCGGGTTCGCCCAGGGTGAACCTGTTGCCCTCTATGTGCCGGATCACCCCCGGCTCGCTGATCTCGCAGGCAGGGTAGGCCACACAACCGACGATACGTTCCGGGCCAATCTCGTCCCATTGACGGTTTCCGGGGTCGACACTTTCCAGCCGGTGGTTTTCCCAGGGGCCCTTGAGCCCGTAAAAATACCACCAGGGTATCCCGTTGGTCGTGGTTACCACGCAGGTTTCCTTTCCCAGCAACGGCTGCATGGCGGACAGGACGCCCGTCACCGACGGGGCTTTCAGCGTGATGATTACGTAATCCTGGAGACCCGCTGCGGCAGGATCGTCCGTACATGGCGGATGAGTTATCGACTCCTCACCGGCGGCAATTATCCTTAAACCGTTTGCTTTCATCGCCTGCAGGTGCGGTCCGCGGGCAATCAGCGTGACGTCTGCGCCGGACTGGGATAAGCGGGCGCCCAGGTAGCCCCCGATAGCGCCGGCGCCATAGATACAGATGCGCATCACGCCAGCCCCAGTTTCCCGGCCAGGCCGATGCGTTGCACTTTCCCGGTGGCGCCTTTGGGAATGTCATCAAGAATCACGACTTTCTTCGGCACCTTGAAACCGGCCAGGTAAACGGCGGCATAGGCGCGGATTTCACTTTCGCTTAGCGTTTGACCGTCACTCAATACCACCGCCGCCGCCACTTCCTCGCCGAGTTTATCGTGAGGCATGGCGAACGTGACGGCCTGGGTTACCGCGGGATGGTCCAGCAGGACCTCGTCAACTTCCCTGGGTGAAATTTTTTCTCCGCCCCGGTTGATTATTTCCTTTAAACGGCCGGTTATCGTCAGGTACCCGTCTTCATCCATGACCCCCTGGTCACCGGTGCGGAACCAGCCGTTGACGAAGTTTTCCCGGTTTGCTGCCGGGTTGTTGTCATACCCGGCCGTAACGTTGTCCCCCCGGATCACCACCTCACCCGTGCAACCCTGTTCCAGCAGGTTTCCGGTTTCATCCATTACGGCCACCCTGGGCCCGGCGGGGATGCCGACGGTGCCCGGTTTTCTGGCGCCGGGGGGTAACGGATTGCTGGTCATCTGGTGGGCGGCTTCCGTCATCGCGTAAGCCTCGATTACCGGCGCATGAAACGTTTCCTCCAACTCATGCAATACCCGGGGCGGTAATGACGCGGAAGAAGAGCGGATGAACCGCAGGGCGGATTTCCGGACTGTCTCCTTGTTTTTACCGGCCCGGGCCAGGATGGCCTGGTGCATGGTGGGGACCGCGGTATACCAGCTTGGCTGCGCTTGCTCCAGCCAGCCAAAGAATTTCAGTGCGTTAAAACCCGGCGTACAGAAGATGCTCGCGCCGGCGCTGATACTGGCAAGAATGGCTGCAATCAGGCCATGGATATGAAACAGGGGCATGACGTTCAGGCACCGGTCCCCGTTTGTGAGAGCCAGGGTGGCGCGGATGTTATCTGCGCTTGCGCATATGTTTCCTTGTGTCAGCGGGACAATCTTGGGACGCGAAGTAGTCCCGGAGGTGTGCAAAACCAGGGCAATATCGTCGCTGCAGGCATATTCAGGGGAAGTGACAGTCTGATCCGGTTGAATTTTATCCATGGGCTCCAGCACAAATTCTCCGGCTGTCAGGGAAACGCCTTTTTTCAACTGCATCACGGGGATATTCAACTCCTGCGCCGCTTCAAGGGACGGGGAATTGCTGTCCTCTTCCACGATTAGCGCGCCGGCTTTGAGGTCTGATAGATAGAAATCAAATTCCGGCTTCTGGTATGCAGGATTAAGCGGCGCGGCAGTTGCGCCACAGGAGACGGCTACGAAAGACGCAGCCATCTCCGGGCCGTTTGGCAGCACAATCGCGACCCGGTTATTCCTGTGTATGCCGTGCCGGTTGAGTGTCAGTACCGTTGTCTTGACCAGGTTCAGCAAGGCGCCGTAACTGAGAGATTCCTGTCCGGGAGCGTCCATTACCACGGATTCGCTGTTTGCTTTTAGTAATAAATCCAATACAGGCGTTGCTTCAGACATGTCACTGATCGTCCCGGAAGTGCTCAATATATGCAAGTTATAACATTATGCCCAATGTTAGGCTATACGGACCACACCTGACACTCCCGTGTTACACTGGACGGTAATGATTTTAACTACTGGATAACCATGTTATTGAAGCAAAAAATCCGCCTGCTGCTGTTGCCGGCATTGTGTTTTCTTCCGCCGATGGGGCATTCACTGGACGATGGCGTAAGTGAGACTGCCGCGCAGTTGCGTGATGCGGGGATGGCATCCGGTCTGGCCTGGGAGATTGTCGAAGGGTTGACGACGGAAGTGGGTGCGCGTCTTGCCGGTACCGAGGCGGACCATCGCGCCGTCGAGTGGGCCAAACGAAAACTGGAGTCGCTCTCGTTCGACAAGGTATGGCTGGAACGCATCGAGTTTCCGGTCTGGGTGCGCTACCATGAATCAGCAAGGATCGTAGCGCCTTTCCCGCAGAAACTGCATATCACCGCGCTGGGATACAGCGGCTCCACCGATGGTGAAGTCACGGCGGACGTGGCCGGTTTTGCCAGCCTGGATGCCTTGCAGGAGGCGCCCCTGGAACAGGTAAACGGCAAGATCGTCTTTATCAATTATTTTACCGAGCGCACCCGGACGGGCGCCGGCTACGGACATTCCGTCAAGGTGCGTTACGATGCGGGACAGCTGGCCAAGGAGAAGGGCGCGGTCGCGGTATTGATCCGCTCTATCGGCACCGACAGTCACAGATTTCCCCATGCAGGAGTCACTACCTTGTCCACAGACCCCCTTCCGGCTGCGGCCCTGTCTGCCCCGGATGCGGATCAACTGGCGCGTATCATGGAACGCGGAGAGACCGTCAGGATTTCCCTGTTCATCAGGGTCGCCTACCGGGAAACCGGCTATTCCTGGAACGTCATAGCCCAGGTGAACGGCCGCGAAACGCCTGAGAAAGTGGTCCTGATCGGCGCCCACCTGGATTCCTGGGACCTGGGAACCGGGGCGCTGGATGACGGCGCCGGGGTCGCCATCACGGCCGCGGCCGCGCACCTGATCGGCGAATTGCCGCAAAAACCGCGCAGCAGTATTCGCCTGGTGCTGTTCGGCAACGAGGAAGCCGGTTTATGGGGCGCGAAGCAGTATGCTGCCGCCAATGCCGGTATACTGGACGATCACATCTATGCCTCCGAATCGGATTTCGGCGCCAGGGCGGTCTGGCGCTTTGACACCGATAACCCGGTATTGATGGAAGCCGCCATGCCGGTATTGGAAGTGCTGGGCATCGAAAAGGGGGAGGCCGCCAGTTCCGGCGGACCGGATATCGGGCCGCTGCAGGATAAAGGCGTGCGGGTGTTCCGCCTGCGCCAGGACGGCACCGACTATTTTGATTATCACCACACCGCGGACGACACCCTGGACAAGATCGACCCCGAACAGCTGCAGCAGAACGTTGCCGCCTGGGCAGCGGTCAGCTACCTGGCGGCTGAACTGAAAGATTGAAATCAAGAATTTTCATTCTCGCAACGGTCCTGAGCCTGCCGTTGAAGGCGGAAGACGTACCGATTGATTTTCAGCACTACGAACCCAAAGCTGAAATAGCGAGAATCGCCGGCAGCGAGGCGCCGAAAATCGACGGCGACATCTCCGACCCGGTCTGGTCGAAAGCGACCCGTATAGACAAGTTTTACCAGACCGTACCGGTCCAGGGCGCCGAGCCTTCCGAAATCACGGTTGTGTACATGGCATACGATGAAAACAACCTGTATTTCGCATTTGATTGCCGGGCTTCACAACCGGATCAGATTCTGGCCACCGTTATGCAGCGGGACCGCGAATTATGGAAGGACGATAATATCCGTGTTTACCTGGACCCGTATGACAGCGCCAGGGACGCAATGGCCTTCCTGGTCAATTCCCTGGGTACGCAGATGGACATAATGATAGAAAACAACAGCAACTTTTACCCGGAGTGGGACACGATCTGGGACGTCGAAGCCAGGCGTACGGATCAGGGCTGGACCGCGGAGATGGCCATTCCGTTTCGCAGCATCTCGTTTGACCCCAGCGTCGATCGATGGGGTTTCGAGATCATGCGGCAGATCCGCCAAAAAAACGAGACGATAAGATGGTCCCAGATCGATCAATTCCTCCCTCCCTGGAACGTTTCGGAAATAGGTTCAATGACCGGGATACGGGATACCAACCAGGGCCTTGGCCTGGACGTGCAGGCATTCGGCAAGCTGAATTATGAAAGGGACTGGATGCAGCGTCCCCGTGACGACAGTTTTACCCCGGAGGCAAGCGGGAACATATTCTACAAGATTACGCCGTCACTCACGGGGACACTGACGCTCAATACGGATTTTTCCGATTCTCCACTGGATGAACGACAGGTCAATACGGGCCGGTTTTCACTGTTTTTTCCGGAGACCAGGGATTTCTTTCTCCAGGACAGGAGCATATTTGAATTCGGGGGCAGGGCGATGACCCCGCCGAACACGGCTATGAACGGGTTGCCGTTCTTTACCCGCAAGATTGGTATCGTGAACGATGAGATCGCGGACATCATCGCAGGTGGAAAACTGTCCGGCAGGATTGGAAACCTGAACGTCGGAGCGCTGAGTGTACGAATGGACAAGACGGACAATATCGATGCGGAGACCCTCAGCGTCGCCAGGTTGTCGGCAGACATACTGGATGAATCCCGCATCGGTGCGATTTTGACGCATGGCGACCCGGATAGCGTGGGCAGGAATACCCTGGCGGGCGTCGACTTCCAATACCAGAATTCCAGCATATTCAACCGGGGGCGTTTCCTTGCCGATTTCTTCTACCAGCGCAGTTTTTCCAACGACGTTCATGGGCCCGCTGCCGGACAGGATGATGATATGTTCGGGTTTTTCCTGGGCTATCCGAACGATTGGTTACGCTGGTTTATCAGCGGCAAGGAAATAGGAAACCGGTTTGAGCCGGCCCTGGGGTTTGTCAACCGGCGCAATATCCGTGATTACAACGGGGACTATGTCAGGAGGAAGCGGTTTCAGGACAGCTGGTTTCAATGGTGGGAGGGTGGCGTTATCGGCAATATCGTTACCGATCTGGATAACGATATTGAAACCCATAAATTTACCCTGGTCACTGCGTTTCGGAATCAAATAGGAGATGAATACAAGGTTCAAGCCAGCAATTTGCGGGAGGTCATCAATCAACCCTTCCTGATCGCCGGAGAGCTTCCCGTACCTGCAGGTGATTACCATTTCAATCAATTTGATATTTCGCTGGTAGCTTCAAGATCAAGAAGAATCATTGCGGAACTTGGCGTAACGTGCTGCCGCTTCTACGATGGAGACTACCTTGGTTTGAATAATTCACTGGAATTCAGGCTGTCCAAACATTTCCGCCTGACGGCCGTTCATAACATGGAAAAATTTGACTTGCCGGCGGGAAAACTGACGGTCCACATCGGCTCGCTGGACGGCAGCATCAATTTCACGCCCGACATGCAGATCGATACCCAGATGCAGTACGACAATATTTCGGAGCGGTTTTCCTTCTCAGCCCGGTACCGCTGGTTTCCCCGGCCGGAAACCGAGGTCTTTATCGCCGTAGGCCAGACTGCGGATATGAAAAGCAACCGTTTCCCCGGCCACTTCGACGCGGACCAGACACAGTTCACGGTCAGGCTGGGACACACGTTCAGGTTCTGACCCCATTAATTTTCAGAAATCTCTTCTTATCGTCAATCCGTAGGTGCGCGGCCGGGCGTAGGATATCTGGGTGTTGCCGGTATACCCGGATACGTCGAACCCGATGATGCCGTGATCAGAGTCGAACAAGTTATCGATGAAGCCGGCAACCGTCCATTCGTATCCGGGGTCAGACCAACTGAGGCGGATATCGATAACGGTGTGACTCTCAATTTCGTGAGCCGTGAAGTTCCTGGCGTTGTGGAATATTTCGGATCGAAAGGAGCCGTTCACTTGCGCCGCAATGTTGCCGGAACCCGTATCCCGGTTATAGCGGACAAATCCCGATGCCTGGAACTTGGGAGTGAACGCCGGCCGCGTATCCCTGGTTAATCCCGGCGCAACCTCCAGTCCCTTGACTTCGGCATCCGTCCAGGAACCGCCGAACATGAGATCCAGGGCGCCTGTCGGGGTGAAAAACAGTTCAAGTTCGATACCGGTAAATTCGGCATCTTCATTTTTCACCGAACTGACGTTATTGACCCAGGAGAAAGATTGATAGTCCGTGTAATCGTAGTAGAACGCGCCGGCGTTCAACTGCACCCGGCCATCGCCTAATGTCAGTTTTGCGCCCGCCTCGTAGGCCAGTAATACTTCAGGCTTGTAAGTATCCAGCCCGCCGAGCAGGGGGGCGCTGAAACTGCCGGCTTTGACGCCGCGGTTAAGGCCGATGTAATACAGGCTGTTCTCGTCGGGCGTGTATTCCAGTTGAACCTTGGCGGACCACAGGTCCTGGTTGTTTTCCAGGTCTGCGCTTTCCAGATCAGCCAGGCGCGTGTGTGTTTCCAGGACCCTGTCATCCAGGTTCCGGTACATGCCTATATCCCCTGACAGGCTTTTCTCTTCCCGGATATAGCGAAGTCCGGCTACACCCACAAGGCTGGGTGTCAGGGAATAGTCAACCTGGCCGAAAATGGAATACGAATCGGTTTCCATCGAGGTGATCGTATTGAATTCCAGGCTGGGACCGACCACCACCGATTCCGCGCTGCCGGCCAGGCCCTGGGTGAACTCCGTATCTATACCGAGATAATACAGACCGGCGACCCAGTTCATGGAGGCGTTCAACCCGGAAATTCTCAGTTCCTGGCTGACCTGTTCGATTTCACCGTCAGAATGGAATATAACTTCAGGTGAT
The DNA here is from genome assembly GCA_965243115.1 of Gammaproteobacteria bacterium. Classification (GTDB taxonomy): domain Bacteria; phylum Pseudomonadota; class Gammaproteobacteria; order Eutrophobiales; family Eutrophobiaceae; genus JAAXHV01. Next base: position 1,918,180 of record CBDEUD010000003.1, read on the forward strand.
GCACTAACATCCGGGTCTAACCCTATAATTCTGCTGAAGTATTTATAGTCAGTTATGGATATAAATTCAATTCCGCCGAAGTCATGGTCCAGAGTCCCTGTTATCCCATGGGATTCAATCCGGTTTTGATCGTCAAAAGCGAAGTCCCGGTCGATACGTCTGCCGCTGCCGTCAGGGTCAATATTGCCGTTGAAATCGCCTCCGGGGACGGGGCGAAACGGGCTGGTGCCGGCATCGAGTACGGCATCGACACACGTTCCCAGTTGTATCTGATCGCACCCCAGCGGGTCGTCTGCGGCGTAGATGACGTCAATGACCGAACCGTCGGCGTTCAGAATCTCGGTGGTGTTGATTGCCTGGTACGGTCCTTCACTCTTTGTCGTATCGGCCCAGTTCGCGCTCAGCAGCAGCATACTGTTTTCATTGAAATCATATTCGATGTGGGCGCGCACGGCCTGGGTATCATCGTTATAGGTATCTTCACCGCCGCCGGGAGAGCCGGACCGGGTATCCGGCGCCACGCCATCCGTGTAGACATTTTTCAGTATTTCTCCCTGCAGGTTGGCCAGGAAGGCCACCCGCGCTCGCAGCCTGTCGGACAACGGACCGGAGAGGGCGCCTTCAAACCGGTACTGGTCGAACCTGGCCGCGGTGAGCTCTCCGTAACCTTCAAAATCGATAGTCGGCTTTACGGTAACCGTGTTGACCAGCCCGCCGGTGGCGTTCCTGCCGAACAGGGTACCCTGCGGGCCTTTCAGGATCTCAACTCGCTCGATATCGAACAGGCCGAAGGTCTGGGCCTGGGTACTGGCCAGGTAGCTGTCGTCGATATAGACGGCCACCGGGGCTTCTGCATGGTCGGCATAATCGTTCTGTACGACGCCGCGGATGTTGAAGATGGCGCGCTGGCCGCCGATGTCGCCGGCCAGGGATACGCCGGGCGTGAATGCGATCAGGTCGGTGCTGGACTCAATGCCCAGAGCATTCATCTGCTCGCCGCTGAACGCAGTCACCGCAACACCCACATCGTTGATGTTCTGCTCCCGCTTCTGGGCCGTGACGACGATTTCTTCCAGGCCCCGGGCGCCCGCGCAAGCCGTCAAACCGATTATGATGAACAACCAGCTTGCCTGCCAATGCGTGGATTTCTTAAACATGGATATACTGGCGCCGGATCCGCGGTGCATTTATAGTAAACTTAATACCGAAGTCTTAAAACAACAATTTTCAGACAGCCATGTCACATTCACGAATACCGCGCTCGTCAAATACGGCTCCATCATTATGTGCGGAATAGTCGGCCTGTTCAGTAAATCCCCGGCCATTGAAAATCACCTGGGTGAGTTGTTGTCGCGCATGCTCATCGAGATGACCGAGAGAGGTCCGGACAGTACCGGCATAGCCGTATATCGCGACCAGGCCCCCGGCACAATGACAAAGATTACCCTGCTCAGCCGCGTGCCGGAGTTTGGCTGGGATAGGATGGCTGATGAGATAAACCGGGTTTTCCCCGGCCACAACAGCGTCATGCCCATGGAAAACCATGCCGTGCTGACAACCACCGCGACACCCGTACGGTTTCGGGAATGGATCGCCCGGGACTACCCGGAATTGCATGTGAACAGTACCGGCGCCGCCATCGAGATCTACAAGGAAAAGGGCCTGCCGTCCGATGTAATAGAGCGCTTCGGAGTCACCGGGATGCAGGGCACACACGCATTGGGGCATACGCGCATGGCTACGGAGAGCGCGGTGACCACCGAACACTCCCATCCTTTCTCGACCGGTGAGGATTTATGCCTGGTCCATAACGGTTCTCTCTCCAACCACAACCGGTTACGCGAGTTTCTCAAAAGACGGGGTATCGGGTTCAACACGGACAACGACAGCGAGGTCGCCGCCGGCTACCTGACCTGGAGGCTGAATGAGGGCATGTCGCTCGACGAGGCATTGCAGGCGGCGTTGCAGGACCTGGATGGTTTTTACACCTTTGCCATAGGCACAGGTGACGGTTTTGCCGTGTTGCGCGACCCGATTGCCTGCAAGCCCGCGGTGATGGCGGAAACCGCCGACTGGGTGGCCATGGCGTCCGAATACCGGGCCATAGCGGTGTTGCCGGGGGCAGAGCATGCCGAACGCTGGGAACCGGAACCGGCAAAGGTCTACAGCTGGAGTCATTGACGGCCATGTACAGGTTTGACCTGGATAAAACCGGCGTAAGAGAGCTGAACCAGGCATTGCACGAATACAACGGCAGTGAGGAAAACTCTGCCTGGATGGTGACCAACCCGAAGGGGAAACACGCCGTTGCCGTGGGCATCGATGCGCCGCTGGACGTCATGATAAACGGGCACGTCGGCTACTATTGTGCCGGCATGAACAAGCGGGGAAGGGTCATCATAGACGGGAATGCCGGACCAGGTGTTGCGGAAAACATGATGTCGGGGCTGGTGCGGGTGACCGGCAGCGCCTCGCAGTACGCCGGCGCTACCGCGCACGGCGGTCTTCTGGTCATCGAAGGCAATGCCAGTTCCCGTTGCGGCATCTCCATGAAGGGGGTGGACATCGTCGTCAGGGGCTCCGTCGGCCACATGAGCGCATTCATGGCCCAGAAAGGACGCTTGGTGATCTGCGGTGATGCAGGAAGCGCTCTGGGTGATTCCCTGTACGAGGCGCGCATCTATGTAAAAGGCGACGTTGCCGGACTGGGCGCGGATTGTGTGGAGAAGCCGATGACGGCGGAACATGAGGCGGAATTGGGCGAATTACTGGAGCAGGCAGGCATTACCGGAATGGCAGCGGGTGACTTCAGCCGCTACGGTTCGGCACGCAAGCTGTATAACTTCGATATCGATAATGTGGATGCTTACTAACGTGCTGTTTACAAGAGTGGCTTCCCGCGTGTGCGGGAATGACGAGGCGCGGGATTACAGATGACTGAGAAAAACAGTACGGAACCGCTGCGTGAGTCCGCGACGTTTTCGCGTCGGGTCATCGCCGAGATCCAGCGCGCCGCGCGCACGGGGATATATGATATACGCGGGTTCGGCGCCAAGCGGCAGTTGCCGACTTTTGACGACCTGGTATTTCTCGGCGCCAGCATGTCGCGTTACCCCCTGGAAGGCTACCGTGAACGATGCGATACCGGGGTGACGCTGGGCACGCGTTATGCGAAGAAGCCGCTGGAGTTGAAAATACCCGTCACGATTGCCGGGATGAGTTTCGGCGCGCTGTCGGCGCCGGCAAAAGAGGCATTGGGGCGGGGCGCAACCGAGGTCGGCACCAGCACCACCACCGGTGACGGCGGCATGACCCCTGAGGAGCGGGAGCATTCGAGGCTGCTTGTCTACCAGCTGTTGCCTTCGCGCTACGGCATGAACCCGGATGATCTGCGCAAGGCGGATGCCGTTGAAGTGGTAGTGGGACAGGGCGCCAAACCCGGCGGCGGCGGGATGCTGCTGGGCCAGAAGCTCAGCGCCCGGGTTGCGGAAATGCGCGACCTGCCGGAGGGGATCGACCAGCGCAGCGCCTGCCGCCACCCGGACTGGACCGGACCGGATGACTTGGAGATCAAGATCCGCGAGTTGCGCGAGATCACTGACTGGGAAAAACCCGTATTCATCAAGATCGGGGCGGCCCGGACCTATTACGACACGGCGCTGGCGGTCAAGGCCGGCGCGGACGTTATCGTCGTCGACGGGATGCAGGGCGGCACCGCGGCAACGCAGGAAGTCTTCATCGAACACGTGGGCATACCCACGCTGCCGGCGGTGAGGCAGGCCGTGGAAGCCCTGCAGGAACTGGACATGCACCGCAAGGTGCAGTTGATCGTATCCGGAGGGATACGCAGCGGCGCCGACGTGGCCAAGGCCCTGGCCATGGGCGCCGATGCGGTTTCCATCGGGGTGGCGGCCCTGATCGCCCTGGGTGACAACAGCCCGGAATATGAAGAGGAATACCGCAAGCTGGGTACCGCTCCCGGCTATTACCATGACTACCAGGACGGCCGTGACCCTGCCGGGATTTCAACGCAAAGCGATGAACTCGCAGCACGGTTCGACCCGGTCAAGGGCGGGCGGCGGCTCGCCAATTACCTGCGGGTATTGACGCTGGAGACCCAGACCCTGGCCCGCGCCTGCGGCAAGAACCACGTGCACAACCTGGAACCGGAGGACCTGGCGGCGTTGACGATTGAGGCCGCGGCCATGGCCGGGGTGCCCCTTGCGGGCACCGACTGGATACCGGGCCGTGACAAATCCTGAGTCAGCAAAACTGAATGAAAAACCATAATATCAAGTAGTTAACCGGGAGGAGGCCATAATGACAATTGACCTGGCAAAAGTTGCAGAAGAAAAGGGCATCAAGTATTTCCTGATCAGTTTCGTCGACCTGTTCGGCACGTTGCGATCGAAACTGGTCCCGGCGCGGGCGATCGCCGGCATGCAGTCGGACGGCGCCGGGTTTGCCGGCTTCGCCGCCTGGCTGGACATGACGCCGGCGGACCCCGATATGTTCGGCATACCCGATCCGGACAGCCTGATCCAGTTGCCGTGGAACAGGGAAGTGGGCTGGCTGGCCTCCGACCTGTGGATGAACGGCAAGGAAGTGGAAGCATCCCCGCGCATCGTCCTGAAGCGGCAACTGGCCAGGGCGCAGCAGGGGGGTTACCGGATGAAGACCGGTGTTGAATGCGAGTATTTCCTGATCAACCAGGAGGGCACGGCCATCTCCGACCCCAACGATATACAGAGCAAGCCCTGCTACGACCAGCAGGCGCTGATGCGCCGTTATCCCGTCATCAAGGCCATATGCGACTGCATGCTGGAACTGGGCTGGGGTCCCTACCAGAACGACCACGAGGATGCGAACGGCCAGTTTGAAATGAACTGGGATTATGCCGATGCCCTGACGACGGCGGACCGGCACGTCTTTTTCAAGTACATGGTGAAGACCATTGCGGAGCAGCACGGCTACCGCGCGACGTTCATGCCGAAACCCTTTGCCGAACTGACCGGCAACGGTTGCCATACCCACGTCTCAGTGTGGGATGAGTCGGGTGACAACAACCTGTTTCTCGATGAAAACGATGATTTGGGCCTGTCCGGGCTGGCCTACCGGTTCCTGGGCGGCATCATGCACAATGCCACCGCGCTCTGTGCGCTGTTCAATCCGACCGTCAACAGCTACAAGCGGATCGATGCGCCGCGTACCCTGTCCGGGGCAAGCTGGTCGCCGAGCTCGGTTACCTACACCGGGAATAACCGTACCCACATGATACGGATCCCGGATCCGGGCCGGTTCGAACTGCGCCTGATGGACGGTTCCACCAATCCGTACCTGTCGCAGGCCGGCATCTTGACAGCCGGGCTGGATGGAATAAAGAACGAGCGCGATCCGGGCAAACCACTACACATCGACATGTACGCAGAGGGTCATAAGGTGAAATCCGCACGCAAATTACCGGCCACCCTGCTGGATGCGTTGCGCCTGCTGGAAAAGAGCAAGGTATTGCGCGCCGGCCTGGGTGACGAGTTTGTCGATTCTTATATCAAACTGAAAATGCAGGAGTGGGGGGAGTACACCGCGCACCTCAGTGACTGGGAGCGGAGGAATACGCTGGACTGCTGAATTGAGGCAACGCCTCATGGCGCGTACTGAAAGCCGGGCACCACTGCCGCGCGGCTCAACCGTACGCGCAACGCGATGCAGGATTACCCGGCAGACTGAACCCCTTGTATATTGATTACCTGAACAGCTCTCATGAAGCAGGCTCCATCCTGTCTTTTCCCAGCAACCGGCGGGCAAGATAATGCCCGAACTCCCAGTTGGTCCGCTCCCAGGGATGAAGCAGGCCACTGCTGCCGGTGTTTGCCGCCAGGCCTCTCTGGACCAGCTCAATCGTCGCCTTGTCTTCGGCCATGAATGTTTTCGCCAGATCTTTGTAGTAGTCGATAAGCTCTTGCGTGAGACCAGACCCTTGGTCCGGATGCAGGGCAATCTGGAGGGTATACTTCAGGCTTTGCGGGCCGGTCGGCCGTATGGACAGCCAGATGGCGGATGCGGGCTCCAGGGTAAAGACCGAGCATGGATAGACACAAACCAGATGAATCAACTCATGCAGATGAGTTGGAAGCCGCTGCAGTATGCGTTCGTCGTACTCTGCCGTATTCAAATGCATCGTGTGATGGTTAAAGCCTGTTCCACCCTCCAGTACTTTTGTGGAAATCGTCGGCGCGCCTTGCTCGAGCGTTTCGGCGTGAACTGCAAAAACGTGATAACTTTCGCAGAAGTTCTCAACCAGGACTTTCCAGTTACACTCAACCTCTACTTCACTTCGCTCAACGACAACATATCCGGCAATGTCATAAGGCGACGTCCTTTCTGCAAGCGCCTCGAGCTGTGGTGATAAGGGCTCAACATCCGGATTAACGCTGACAAAAATAAAACCCTGCCAGGTTTCAACCGGGTATTCCGGAAGGCAAATTCCTGCTACTGCGTCTTCATCCATGTGCGGCGCCGACCTGAGACGGCCGCCCAGGTCGTACGTCCAGGCATGATAAGGACAGGTAAACATGCTTCTGTTTCCGGTTCCCGCGGCGAGCAGCGTACCGCGATGCCGGCAAACGTTGGAATAGGCGCGTACGTTGTTGTCTTTGTCCCTGACAATCAGCAGGGGCTTGTCAACCAGGTCAAAGGTAAAATAATCACCTGCGGCACTGATCTCCGACACATGGCCGGCACATACCCATTGCCTGTAAAAAAGGTTGTGGATTTCCTGTTCGAGCAACTCCTGCGAAATATAGAGGGAAGCAGGAAGAGGGCGTAATATGCGGCTTGCCTGCTTTGACCAGACATCAAGATCTGCTATGGCTGGGTCAGGCTTCATCTGTTGTTCGTACCCCTTGAGCGGAACCGGTTTCAGACAATAATACAGATAATCAGGTTTCAAAACGAATGGAGTATTTGGTATCTTTACCCGATGAAGACAATCTGCTCCGGAATTATTCGTGCCGGCGGTTGAACACAAGGACTACCCGAACCAGGTCTATGCCTGGTACGTCGTCGGTGTACTCACCATCGCCTATATATTTTCGTTTATAGACCGGCAGATACTGAACCTGCTGGTCGAACCGATCCGGGAAGACCTGCAACTCTCGGACACGCAGATATCCCTGCTGCAGGGTATCGCCTTTGCCCTGTTCTACACCCTGATGGGCATTCCCATCGCCCGTCTTGCCGACGTCGCCAACCGGCGTGCCATTATTGCCGCCGGGGTGTTCCTGTGGAGCCTGATGACCGCCATGTGCGGGCTGACAAAAACGTTCTGGCAGTTGTTTGCCGCGCGCATCGGGGTGGGAGTAGGGGAGGCCGCACTGTCGCCGCCGTCTTATTCGTTGTTCACCGATTACTTTCCTCCCGGCAAGGTCACCAGGGCCATTGCGGTGTTTACCGGCGGCAGTATTGAAGCGGGAAAATGGGGAGATGTGATACTGCTGGATTCAGATCCCCTGGAAAGCCTTGAGGCGCTGGTCAGGCCGTCCTTTGTAATGCAGAATGGAAAGATCGTTTTCGAAAGGACCCCTCAATAAAACTTTCAGGGCTTCGTTTCATCCACGGAAAGTGTGGAGCGCAATGAGCGACGCAGGAGTTCGGCGAGAGAAATACCCAGTCGCTGGGTTTCCTGTTTAGCAGCGGCATATTCGCAAGGAGGAGAGCACCCCAAAAACCACTAAAGATGTTATGTTAAATAGACACAGTCTATTTAACATAATATATATTATGCGCAGTAATCTAAAGTGTTGATTATGCGGAATAACGGGTTCCCGGGATGTTTTACTGAACCTCGTGGTTCCGGAATGAACAGCAGGTGTTAACTATCAGTTTCAGTAAAGGTTGTCCTGGTATTCCTGATCCACTATTCCCTGTACCTCTTCCTTGGTCTTGGGCACGCCTGACTGCTCCTTAATGACCTGGCCGAACGGCGGTATGACGCCCCTGGCGATGTGTTGTTCAGGATCCCAGAGTTTTGAGCGAATCAGGGCCTTGCCGCAGTGCATGTATGCCTTGGTGACTGTGATCAGCGTCGCCGTTGACGGTAATTTTGCACCGACTTTCCCATACTTGAGGAGTTCAGTATCACGTACTATTTCTGCTGTGCCGTGAACACGCATGGTTTCCATGATGCCGGGAATAAAAAAAATCAGAGAAACCTTCGGGTTTTCCACTATATTTCCGAAGCCCTCAACTTTATTGTTCCCCGGACGGTCCGGGATGAGCAGAGTTTTATCATCAAGGACTTTGACAAAGCCGGGAGCGTCTCCTTTTGGCGAGACTGCCGGTTGGCCATCACTCCCCGCACTAGCCATACAAATGAATGGAGAATGCTCTATAAAGTGGCGGTGGTGTTTATCCAGTTGCGGCTTTTCCACTACAACCGCGATGTGCAGCGGTTCGCCGAAATGTTCGCGCAAAGCCTGTGGATCAGTAATCGTATCCAGGGTCATAATTCACCTCTCGTACTTGACTATCATGATTAGGTAGAGTAAAGGTTGATCGATTTTAACATGGATACAACGGGGATCACTTTGGGGCCAATGAAACTATCTACCCTGTTCTTTGTGTTGCTAACGCAAGTCACACTATGCGTGCAGGCGGATACTGCCTTGCGGGCGATGATTCACGATGATTACCCTTATCTTGAATCCCTGTATCTGCATTTACATCAAAATCCGGAATTATCCTTCCATGAGGAAAAAACCAGTGCGCGGATGGCGGCCGAACTGCGCAGCCTGGGGTTTACGGTCACGGAAAGGGTCGGTGGTTACGGTGTTGTCGGCGTATTGAAGAACGGTGCAGGACCTACGGTATTGCTGAGGGCAGACATGGACGCCCTCCCCGTCCTTGAACAAACCGGTAAACCCTATGCCAGTACGGCAACTACAATCGATGATAACGGGAATACGGTGAATATCATGCATGCCTGCGCCCATGACGTTAACATGACCGTTTTTATCGGTGCAGCGAGGCGCCTCACGGCCATGGCCGACAGGTGGCGAGGCACCCTGGTGATGATTGCCCAGCCGGCTGAAGAAGTCGGCGCAGGCGCCCGCGCCATGCTGAAAGATGGCCTGTTCGAGCGATTTCCGCGGCCCGATTACAATTTCGGGCTGCACGTCAGCGCCTCGGTTCCTGCCGGCAAGGTCATTTACACCAAGGGCTATGTCATGGCCAACGTTGATAGCGTCGACCTTACCGTTTTCGGCATCGGCGGGCATGGGGCCTATCCTCACCGTACCAAGGATCCTGTTGTCCTGTCCGCCCAGATTATCAACGCCCTCCAGACCCTGGTATCACGCGAACTGAAGCCCATTGACGCCGGCGTGGTCACGGTTGGCTCGATTCACGGCGGTACCAAACACAATGTCATCCCGGATAAGGTGCAACTGCAGTTGACGGTACGTTCCTATACGGATGAAGCGCGTAGAACGCTGCTTGACGGCATCAAGAGAATAGCCGAAGGCCAGGCACTTGCCATGGGTTTGCCCCGGGACAAGTTGCCCGTGATAACGATCAAGGACGAATCCACGCCCTCCGTCTATAACAATCCTGAACTTGCCGACCGCATCGTCAAAGTGTTACGGACAGTGTTCGATGAAGAACGACTCATGCCCGGGGAGCCCGTTATGGGAGGTGAAGATTTTGCCCAGTATGGCCGCGTGGAACCGAAGATACCCAGTTTGTATTTCTGGATAGGCGGTGTGGAGGTCGATAAATTTGCGCAGGCCAAGCAATCGGGTGAGGTCCTGCCCTCCCTGCACTCCCCTTTCTTCGCCCCGGACCCGCAACCGACCATCCTGACCGGGGTTGAGGTGATGACAACCAGTGCATTGGAATTACTGGGTAAAGCCGCTGAATAACCCTTAATCTGAGCTGCGGTTGTATGTCTTGACCGCGTGCAGGATACGTTGTGCCAACCGTTCGCTGAGCTGATCCCAGTAAGGCGCGTACTGGCCATGATCTGCTGCTTTCGTTTTTCTCCCCGCCTGCAATTTCTCCAGGATGGCGATATCCTGCAGGTTGACTTCATTTAGCAGGTCGGCAAAGCCGGCGCGAAATTCTTCCAGGGAATCCGACATCATGCCGTCTCCGACCAGGTATCCGGCAAGCAGTTCCCGTGTCAGCGCTGGGCCTTGCGGCGCCAGGCTGATGAGCTGAAGCCAGCTCGGCGTTATCATAAGGAGTGTATTCGGGAATATGAAAATGAGATCGAGCGCATATTCGAAACGCGTCTCGATACCGGGAAACAGGGTTGGCACAAATTCCGCCTGATCCCGCCTGCGATCAAAATCAGGCTTGATAAATCCGAAGATATCATCACTGAGATAGGTAAACTCCATACCGGAAAACATTTCCTCAGGGCCGCCGAGCCGGCTGTGTACCCACGGAACATGGTACGTATCCAGAAAATTTTCACAGGCAAACTTCCAGTTTGACGAAACCGTGTAGTTATTCGAATAAGCAAGTCGGAGCAAGGAAAGATCGTATTGTTGCCAGCGTTGTTGCAACGGGCCGATGAATTCCCCGAATGGTGGTGCCTTGCCAGACAGGTTCACGAATATCGTGTCAGCCCATACGGCGAATCGGACAGGCAGTAAACCCGAGTGCTCCTTTGTTGTGTTATCGGGCACGGAATCCTTGCTACCGTCCCTGTAGGGGGCCAGCATCAGTGTTCCATCGAGGGCATAACCCCATCTGTGGTACGGACAAGAGAGTAATCCGTTGCATTTTTGCGGTGATTCACCGTCAACCAGCTTTAATCCCCGGTGGCGGCAGATATTGTAAAAAACGTGAACCTGGTTTTGCGTGTCACGTGTGACCAGCAGTGGTTCGCCTGCGGCGTCGACAGGTAGTATTGCTCCGGCTGAAGGTACTTGTTGAGTGGTGCCGATGCTGATCCAGCCTGCGCGGAAACAGCGTTCGGTCTCCCGTTCAAACTGTGCCTGGCTGGTGTAGCAGCTTGCCGGCAGGCATGTGGCGCCTTCCATGAAGTCCGGTGGGCGGTGCGTGAAGGAAGAAGGGTTGCTCATATTTTCAGATTCAATCGAATACCCTTGCCCCGGCAGCGATAGCGGACGCGGTCAATAATTTGTCCTGTGTAGCCAGGGGAATATTCCGGCGTATCGCAAGTTCCAGGTAAAGGGCGTCACAGGCAGTGAGCCCGTGTGTCCGGCACAGTTGCAATACCCGGCTCATGCCGCCGACAGGCAGCGAGTCGGTCTCGACCGGCAGGCGCGCCAATATACTCAAAGCCTGGTTTACTTGTTCCGGCCTGATACGCTTTCTGCGTTCGGACTGGAACAGTACATTGGTGATTTCGGCAGGCCAGATCCCCGGAGTGACAGCGCTCGCGCCATCAAGGGCCAGGGCCTGGCGTACACGTTCACTGTACCTGCTGAATTCATCCTCAAAGAACCAGGCCGCGGTAACGGAGCAATCCAGCACCAGCGAGGCCACTAACGCCGTCCTTCCTTCCGTAAGTCATCTATGGACAGGCCGGGCCCGAGTCGAGTGCCTGCACGGATACTATCCATTTCGGTAAATAATTCCTGTAGGCCGTCCTGCGAAACACGGTTGGCAGGCACCAGTTTTACCAGGGGTTTTTCGTGCCGGGTCACCAGAATTTCTTCTCCCTGAGCCGCTTTTGCGGCCAGTTCGGAAAAGTGGGCTTTCGCGTAAGTAAGAGGGACACTGGTCATGGCATGACTCCATCTAAACTGACTATTTACTGGTCATTATAGATGTTATTTGAAAATGAGTCAAAAGTGATGGTTTATTTCAGTTCATTTTTACGGAACAGTTTGATCCTGCCGTATTCGCCGTCGTAACCGGCTTCGCGGATCACGTCTCCCTTGCGCATACGGGCGATGGCCTCGGGGATCAGGGAGGAATTGGAAAGATTTTGGATCTCCTCCAGGGGCATGTCGTTCAGTATCCCTAATTCCGCCCCCAGTTTGTGCAGCAGTTGTTCGTATTCGTTTGCCACCCGCTTGCTGTTCGGGCCGACGCCTTCCGTTTCGGCGATTACCTCCGGCAGGGGAACCAGGCTGACAAAAGGATCGGTAGTCTCAGGCGCTTCCCCCGCAGCGCGATCAGCCAGTTCCTGTACACGGTGCATCACGCCCAGGGTCAACGGCTTGCTGCATACGGGACAGATACCGTCGAGTTGGCGACTCTCGTCCGGTGACAGGCGGATATTGCACTTGCGATGCCCGTCCAGGTGATACTTGCCCTCTTCCGGAAAGAATTCCGCGCTGCCGCCGTAGCCGTCACCCGTCTCCAGGGCGCGGCGCATGGAAAAATAATCCAGGTCAGTGTCGAATATACAAGCCTCCCGTCCCAGTTTGGCCGGGGAATGCGCATCCGAGTTGGAGACCAGGCGGTAACGATCCAGGCCGGAGATGAGCCAGTTCATCTCCGGGTCGGACGAGAGGCCGGTCTCCACGGCGAAGATATGCTCCGCCAGGTCGCCGTAACACTCGCCGATGGAATCAAACCCGGACTTTGACCCCAGGACAGCGAACCAGGGGGTCCAGATATGGGCCGGCACCAGGTAGCAGCCCTCCCCCGCCTCCAGTGCAATCTCCAGTAAATGGCGGGAATCCAGGCCCAGGATAGGGCGCCCGTCGGACTTGATGTTGCCGATACGGTCCAGCTTCCGGTTGATAAAATCCGCCTGTTCCAGGGTCGGCGCATAGATCAGGTGGTGGATTTTGCGCGTCTTCTCGCCCTTCTTGTAGATGGTGGAGATCTCTACCGACAGCATGAAGCGGGTTATGCCGTGACAACTTCCCGGCAATTTCTCCGTCACTTCTTTTTCGATATCGTCGCGCAGGCGGAACAGGCCCGGTTCCGCCGGCACCAGTTTTTCCTTTATTTCGCTGAACCAGGCAGGATGGGTGAAATCACCCGTACCGATAACGGTGATGCCTTTTTTGCGCCCCCAGAAGCTCAGGTGCTCCAGGTCGCAATCCTTGCTGGTGGCGCGGGAATACTTTGAGTGGATATGAAGATCGGCATAGAAGCGCATGTAAGTAATCAGGAATCAGGGTATGAGTATCGGGGACCCGACTATGGAACGGTCCTCCAGGTGCCGATGCGCCTCTGCGGCGTCCCGCAACGGAAAAGGCGTGCCTTTTTCGACGCTCAGCAAACCGCTCGTGATGGCCGAAAAATAACGACCGGCAGACAGTAACAAATCATCCCTGTTATTCGTATATCCGTACAGCGTCGGCCGGGTCAGGAACAGGCAGCCGCGTTTTGCCAGTTCCAGCACGTCCAGGGAGTCAGGTTTCCCCGAGGAATTGCCGAAGCTGACCATCATGCCCCTGGGCCTGACACAGTCCAGCGATTTCATGAAAGTGGATTTGCCGATCGAATCATAGGCGACATCGACCCCCTGCCCTCCCGTCAGTTCCTTTACCTGCAGGACAAAGTCCTGTTGATGCAGCAGCGCCTCTGAACAACCGTTTTCCCGGGCGATGTCCTTCTTGTCTTCAGAACCCACAGTACCGATCACGGTTGCGCCGATAGCGTTGGCCCACTGGCACAGGATCCTGCCGGTACCGCCGGCTGCCGCATGAACCAGTACCGTCTCGCCTGCCTGCAGTTCATACAGCCGGTGGGTCAGGTACTCGGCAGTCAGGCCGCGCGTCAGGGTCGCACCAGCCGCTTCATCGGAAACAGCGACCGGCAGAGGCACAAGCAGGTTCGCATCCAGCACCCTGTCCGAGGTGTAGGCGCCAAGGGGTTTCGAGGCATAGCCGACCCGGTCTCCGGGTTTGAATTCATCGACGCCGGGACCGACGGCCTCGACGAGTGCGGCTGCCTGGTCACCGGGTATCAGCGGCAATGCAGCCGGATACAAACCGGAACGGTAATAGGTATCGATGTAATTGACGCCGATGGCGGTATTGCGCACCAGTACTTCTCCCGCACCGGGCTCACCGGCGTCATAATCCTGGTATGACAGGACCTCCGGTCCGCCGCATTCATTGACGAAAATCGCCTTGCTCATGATTATCCTTCCTGATTAGCTGTTTATTGACTATTATGCTTCGCTGAAAAAATATAACAAGAAAATGAGTGTCTGGGAAAACGTGTCTGGATGAGTTTTCAAGACCCGCTGTGAATACATCCCTGTACGCTTACCATCCGCTATCCCTGCGGATGATAGTCTTGAAAACTCATCCAGACACGTGCACCTGACATATTATTACCATGAGCAATTCACAATCCATTAAGGAAATCATTGAAGACCACGCGCTGGAACGGGTGCCGGATAATGAACGGCATGGCTGGCCTGCCATGTCCTGGAACACGGTCGGCATCGTAACCACGCTTGTGCAGATCTACGTGGGTGCGCTGATCACGTTCATCGCCGGCATGAAAATCGCGCTGTTGTCCGGGGTCATCATCGCACTGGTGGGCGGCACCATCGGCTGGAGTGTCGGCCATATCGCCTACCGGACCGGCCTGGCCAGCGGCGTCATGGCGAGGAAACACGGTTTCGGCATAAAGGGATCGGCCATTGGCTCCGCTATCTATGCGTTCATGCTTATCGGCTTTATCGCCGCCGAAAACGTGTTGCTCTACCGGGGCTTCCTGTTTTACCTGGACCTGGAAGACACCCTGGCGAACCAGGTGATCATCTACGGCATTTTCACGATTGCCTGGGTCCTGCTGACCGCCTACGGTTTCAGGTTGGTCACCAGGGTATCGTCCGCCATGGTTACCGGTTTTCTTGTTGTCCTGTTGTACATCCTGTGCGCCATTATTTTTGCAAGTGAACAAAACTGGCTTGACGTTCTGTTTTTTGATTCCCAGGTCTCCACGCAGACCCTGGTAACTACCGGCGCCACGTCCGACCTGGCAAAACTGGCTTTCGGCATCAATATTCTGGCCGGCTCCGCCGGCGCACTGGCGTTACTCGATGCCGACCTGGGCCGCTATGCCAGGAGTTCCGCGGATATCGGTATCGCGGCTTTCCTGGGCAATTTTGCGATGGATGTCCTGATGGTGTTCATAGGCGGCGTAATCATGTATGCGGGAATGCCGGTGCTGGTCGAGTATTACGTCAATGACGCGGGGATGTCGGCCGCGGATGCAACAACCATCGCCATCGAAAATCCCGACCGGGTTGCGGCTGCCTTCATCATTTTCGGCGGCATTCTCGGCACCGTACTGATGGTGCTGGCAAACGCAAAAGCCCAGGTCCTCAATACCTATTCCTCGTCCCTGTCCCTGACGAACATCATGGACGCCCTGTTCGGCTGGAAGCCGGGCCGGATTGTCTTCGTGGTGGTCGCCAACCTGCTCTCGCTGCTGTTCCTCTACGGCGAGATCATCAGCTGGTTCAAAACATTCCTGGTGACGCTCAGCGTGTTGACCATCAGTTTTTCCGGCATCATGCTCGCTGATTATTTTATCGTGCGGCGCTGGCTGAAATTTGAAGAGGCGCTGTCCGGGCAAATCCTGCAGGTGAACTGGGCCGGCGTGATCACCATTGCGTCCTCGTTTATCCTGTCCCATTACGTATTCAACAGGATGATTCCCGTCGAATTCGTCACCGCGATTATCGTCTCGTTAACCTTGTATCCGCTGTTGAGGATATATTTGCGGCAGGGATAACCTCTACAGGGCCTCAGCCGCTTTGCGGTGGCTGGCAAGCAGGCCGGGGACCCGTTTCGGGTCGGCACGGCCCCAGCCGCATTCAGTTCCGATCCCGAAATCACCGGCAAACTGCTGCGCCACCCGTATCCGTTCCAGGTCGCCGTTTTCATCGTCGTGGTGTATCAGTCCCAGATAAAGCTTCGTATCCGCCCGGAAGTTCTTTAACGGTACGAAATAAGCAGGATCGGTGCGGTTCCTGGGCACCGGAATATGCAGGAAGTCCACTTCTCTCCTGACCTCGTCGACTATCCCGTTCATCAGTTCCACGAGAATCCCGGTATCCCTGGGCATCACTAGGTGCTCGTCGTACGGGGTGCCGTAACACAGGTGGTAACCCAGTTTCACATCACTCGATACGGAGTCGCCCAGTACCGCCAGTTCGGCAAAAATCTGTTCCTTGTAGTCGGGCGGCCTGTGCGGGAAATAATTTTCGAAAAGCAACACTTCCTGGCAGACGTCATACTGTATGTACAGGTCTTCATGGGGGATATTGTCCATGATCCTGTTCAGGGCATGCAGCAGTGATTTCAGGTAGACGCGCTGGTAATCGTCGTAGGCCTTGTGGCTGACATACATGTAACAACTGGACATGGGTGTGGGCAGGCATACCTGGAAGCGTACCCGGGGAGGTATGACGCCCTCCTCCCGCAGTCTTTTGAATACGCCGTAGGAATATTCCGCCGCCGTGTCGTAACCGGTGGCAAATTCCACGTCATCCGGGTTGATACTCTCCTTGAAACGCAACAATGGAAGTGAGCGCAACAGCTTCCCGTCCCACTGGTACAATGCCAGTTTGGGCACCGTCGGATCGATTTCCATTGCGGGATGCTCCATCAGCATGGTCCTTTGAAAATAGATCCAGCGCGCCCGTTCACCGGTTTCACCATCCGGTATCTTGTCGAGGTATGGGCCGAGTTCTGCACTGATCTCCCGAAACACCTGCTCACAGTCGTCCATGGCAATACTGCCCACGAGATGGATGCTATCGGCTGCGGAGTTTCGGTTCATGGCATTGCTCTTGAGTCATCGATCTTTTTCGTGAATGTACTATTATATCAGTGAGTAGTGATGCCGTATTGTCATTACCTGTTTGAGCGTGTCCCTAGACATGGGAAGTAGCCCATGGAATATACGGTGAAGTTCTTCAACTATCAGATAGGATGTAACGACAATGAAACCTGTTATTGCTTTGGTGCTTACCCTGGTGCTGGCCGGGTGCAACAGTACCGGCGGGACGCAACCGGAACCTGCGCCGGATCCCGAACCGGAACCCATGAGCGTCAGTCACCCGGATATCGAGTGGGCCCTGGACGCGGAGGAAACCCGCACGAATATGGGTGGCGATGTGCTTGATTTGAGCGGCAAGGAGGTGGAGGAGGCATTTGTTGCCTTGATTGATGAGGCAGATTCAATATATCTCAGCAATGTAGGCGTGCTGGTGGAAGGCGGCGAGAACAGTTTCAGCGCCCCGGAATGCGCCGGGAGAACGTGCGAAATACCCGGGTTCGGCGATTTCAGCCTGGACGAAATTGATCCCGGTAATTATGAATCTCAACCCGTCATGATTTATCGCGGTATTTCGTTCGGGCAGCGGCGTTCGCCGGGAACGGATGCGGACGGGGAGTCTTTTGAAGCGTTGGGATATGGCGCTTGGCTCAACCATCATTATTTCGCTATAAATGCCAGTCTGTACCCCGACACGGAAAATGCCGAAAAGGTCGTCCTGTACAGTTATGTAGTGGGAGATGAGACCGGAACCAATCCCACTTCGGGCAGTGGGACCTGGAGCGGGGTTGCAATGGGGGTCGACGCCAGCCAGCGTTTTCATGAGCGGCGGTTGCTTCAGGCCGATGTTGATATAACGATTGAGGATTTCATGAGTCCCATGGTTGACGTCCTGTTTGACAACATAAAAGACCTGAGAACAGGTGAGGACTTTACCCTTGTCCCCTCTGTCAGTTGGTCGGACCTGGCCCTGGTGGACGGCGCTTTTGCCCATGAGGAAGGCACCCTGGGACAAATGGACAGGAACCGGATTGAGGGCCGCTTCTACGGGCCGGACCATGAGGAGATAGGGGGAATTTTCGAGTACGCTACAGTCGTGGGGTCATTCGGCGCCCGGCGGGATTAACCGGTATTCCAAGCCAGTCCGGAAACCGCTCATGCTGAGGTTGCCGCTTCGACGCGAACGGTGACCACGTCCGTATCATGATACTGCTGGTGGCGTACGGACGCGGCGTAATGGCGCAGCAGGCGCAGGGGCATCTCTTCGATGGACCCCCCGGCCGCCCAGTCGCCCAGCGCGACCATGCGGTCCTCAAGGTTCGCCTCATCGGTAGCCGCGATAAACTCCAGGTCGGCGGCGCCACCATCGTCGTGTGCTATCAGCAGCAAGCGCCGTTGGTGGTCCGGTTCCTGCTCAACCGTGTGCCCCATCAGGATGTTCAGGGTTTCCTCGCCGACGGCGCGGACCCGGGTGGCCATCTCTTCATTCCATTTTCTCCGGGCAGAAAATTCTGACAGAAACCCGTCGACCTTTGCATAAGAACCGGCATCCAGGACGGTCTTCATGCGCCGGCGCCGGCTGCCGGCGGCCTCGGTGAATATCGTCAGCAAGATGACGGTAAAACCGCCCACGGTCATGCCGTTTGCCAGCAGGTCGCTCCAGGCTCCCTGGAAGTACTCCGGGAAGACCCAGTCAAGCTGGAAGGCGAGTCCCATCCAGAACGCAACGCCCACCACCAGGCTCTTGCGGTAGTCCAGGCCGTCCTGCGTGAGAATTTCCATGCCGAAAACAAAGATCAGCGCGAACACAACGATAAAATACGCGGCCGCCACCGGTCCGGGTATCGCAATGATGGCAGCGACCAGCTTGGGCAGAAACGCCAGCAGGATGAAGATGACGCCGACGCAAACACCTACGGACCGGGCGGCCACCCCGGTCAGTTCGGCAATCGAGACGCTCATCCCGTAAGTCGTGTTGGGAACCGTGCCCGTCAAACCGGAAAGCAGGTTGCCCAGACCGTCGGCATTGATGGCGCCCTGGATCGAGCGAAAGTCAGTCGAGCGCGGCTTGCGCCAGGAGATACGCTGGATTGCAATACTGTCGCCCAGCGTGTCCATCGCGCCGACCAGGGTCACCATTACGAACGCCGGCAACAGCGCCCAGAATTCCGGGCCGAAGCTGAGGTTAAATCCCAGGTAGGCTTTACCCGGCAAACCAACCCAGGGCGCTTCCAGTACACTGGCAGTATCGTAGATGCCGAATACCAGGCCCGCAGTCAGTGTGCCGGCAATTATCCCTGCCGCCGGCGCCCAGAGCCGCCATATCCCTGATGAACGCAGGGCAATGACGAGCGTGACCAGCAGGGTGACTCCCGCTACTACGGGAGCGGTTGCTGCGGAAGCCCCATCGGGTACGTCATACAGTTTGCGGATTACCAGGTGCGCAACCGTCACCGGGATCAGGATAAGTACGGTACCGGCGACTGTAGGCGTAAAAATCCTGCGCAGCAGGGACATCTTTGCGGCAAGCACGAACTGGATCAGGGACGACATGACTATGAGGCTGGCCAGCAATCCCGGCCCGCCCAGTTCAAGCGCCGAAACAGAGACGGCCAGGAACGCGCCGGTGCTGCCCATGACCAGGATGTAACCTGCGCCGACCCGTCCGATGCGTATTGCCTGGACAATGGTGGCAATCCCGCTGACCACCAGGGCAGCGAAAACTGCCCAGGTCAGGTAGGTATCACTGCCGCCCGCGCTGGTGATCATGATGGTCGGCGTGATGATAATGCCCGCGATAGACAGCATCGCGTACTGGAGTCCCAGTCCCGTCGTCAGCAATAACGGCGGACGGTCATCGGGTTCGTAGCGCACGTCACGGGGGGACCGGGCAACTGTTTCCATATTTGAGGTATGATGAATAAGCCGGGCGGCAGGAATTATTTCAGAGATGCTGGACAATAACATAATACGTGACGAATTTCCGCAGGCGGAAGGATTAAAATACCTTGACCATGCGGCAGTGGCCCCCTGGCCGAAGCGGACCAGGGAAGCCGTGGTTGCCTTTGCCCACGAGAATATAACCTACGGCGCAAGCCGGTATCACCTGTTCAACGAGAAGGAACACCACTTGCGCCGGCAGATAAAGGAACTCATCAATGTTCCCTCAATCGACGATATTGCCCTGCTGAAGAACACCTCGGAGGCCATATCGGTTGTCGCATCAGGAATCAGGTGGAACCGGGGAGACAATGTCGTCACGTCCGCTGAAGAATTTCCTTCAAACTGGATCCCCTGGGATGCCCAGAAGGTACGCGGCGTCTCCCTGAAAAAGGTTGACGTCAGGGTGCCGCAACCGGAACAGGCCCTGATCGGGGCCTGTGACGGGCGTACCCGGGTGATGACGGTCAGTTCCGTACAATTCAGCAGCGGCATCCGGCTGGATCTGGAACTGCTGGGAGATTTCTGCGAGGCAAACGACATACTGTTCTGTGTCGATGCCATACAGAGTATCGGCGCCCACGCTATCGACGTGCAGAAAATCCGGGCTGATTTCGTCATGGCCGACGGCCACAAGTGGATGCTGGGGCCTGAAGGACTGGCCTTGTTTTATTGCAGCGCGGCGGTGCGGGATGAGCTGAAGCTGTATCAATACGGCTGGCACATGACGGAAACCCCGTACACCACTATCGTCGATACCTGGAAACCGGTAGCCAGCGCCAAGCGCTTCGAAGCGGGTTCCAACAACATGCTGGGTGTTTATGGTTTATCCGCCAGTCTCAGCCTGATTGAAGAACTGGGTATGGCCGATATCGAAGCGGAACTGGGTTCCAGGGTTTCCTATCTTATAAACAGACTGCTGCAGATTGACCGGGTGCGCCTGCTTACCCCGGCCGAACCCGGGCGCAGGGCCGGGATCGTTGCGTTCCAGGTTGAAGATACCGACCAGCGTGAACTGCACGGGCGGTTGCGTGAGAACAGCGTCATCTGTGCCCTGCGCAGGGACGCTATCCGGTTTTCACCGCATTATTACACCACTGTCCAGGTAGTTGATGAAACACTTGAAATATTAAGTGCATATATTTGATATATAATAATATATTACTTAAGTATAACAATTTGAGGTGGATTCAAACCTGCCTCCTTGTCTCGAACAGGTTTTCATAATTCCGTGTCGTCGCCGTAACTATCTCTGACAGTTCAACCTGGTGTAATTCTGCAAGTTTCTCGGCAACATGGCGCACGTAGGCCGGTTGATTCTGTTTGCCGCGCCTGGGAACCGGCGCCAGGTACGGTGAATCCGTTTCGACCATGACCCGGTCCAGGGGCAACTGTCTCGCTACGTCCTGGAGTTCCTGCGCATTGCGGAACGTGACGATACCGGAAAACGATATATAAAAGTTCAGGTCAATGGCCTGCCGTGCCGTTTCCAGGTCGCCGGTATAGCAGTGCATCACTCCTCCCACGGCATCTGCTTTTTCCTCGGTGAGGATTTTTATGACGTCACCACTGGATTCGCGGTTGTGTATGATAAGCGGCTTGCCAATCTGCCTGGCGGCCCGGATATGGGTGCGAAACCGTTGCCTCTGCCAGTCCAGGTCTCCCCGGCTCCGGTAATAATCCAGGCCGGTCTCGCCGACCGCGACCACCGAGGGGTCTTCAGCCAGTTCCAGCAGGACGTCTTCGGATAATTCGATCTCCCTGTCGGAGTTGGGGTGTACGCCTGCCGAGGCCGAAATACAGGGGTAGGAATCGGCCAGTTGCTTGATTTCAGGGAAGGTCTCGAGGTCGATGGAAACGCACAGCATGTGCCCTACCCCGGCCTCCAGCGCCGCACTGATAACCGTATCAGCACCGCCCTCCATCTCAATCAGGGGAATATGGCAATGTGAATCGACTAAATACGGGCTTTGCATCTGCGGATTATTACCTGTGCACCGTTTGCCAATATATTATTATTTCTTCCAGCAGTCCCTGCTTGTTCAGGTTGTACTCTCCGCTGGCCAACCGGTAGTTCTTCAATACCAGGTCATAACACTCGATGACCTGTGAGAGGCGCATCCCGTTTGCAAGGCCGTGCAGTTCCCGGTCGATAAGAGGTACGCCGGTATTCTGCGCCACTTCCGTACAGCGCATGGCAGCCATTTTGCTGAACAGCAAAAGCAGCCAGGTCAAAATCTCGACTGCATCGTGCTTCTGCCATCTTTCAGCCAGTTTCACAGGGTCAGTGTGCGCCTGCCGGGCTCCCTGCAGGTCCGCCAGTACCTCACGCCGTACCTGCACGGCATCCGTATCGTTCAGCTCAAGCGCCTTGAGCGGCGCCCCCCCGCTCAGCTCAAGCAATGTGTCAGCCTGTTCAGGGTCGTTTACCTGCTCATCCAGCCAGGTGCGGGCCGCTTGCCTGTCCACCCCGTTGAAGCTGATTTTCTGGCAGCGGCTGCGTATGGTGACAGGCAGTTTGCCCGTCTGGTAGGAAACCAGCATCAGCAACGTCGATGGCGCCGGTTCTTCCAGGGTTTTCAACAGGCTGTTCGCCGAATGCCGGTTCATCCCCTCAGCCGGCTCTATGATGACGATCTTGTACCTGCCGTAGTGGTTGCTGAGTTGCAGGTAAGCGATCAGGTCGCGCACTGCCTCCACCTTGATTTGCGTTCCGTTGCCTTCCGGGTTGACCACGAGAATATCAGGGTGGTTGCCGGCGTCGAACAGGAGGCAGGAACGGCATTGCCCGCATGCCGCCGTCCCGGAATCCGCTTCGCACAGCAGATACCGGGAGAACTCGAGAGCAAACCGGCTGATGCCGCAACCTTCAGCCCCGCTCAGTAAAACCGCGTGCGCCAGCCTGTCCTGCTCGACAGCAAGCCGGGCCTGTTGCCATTGTTTCGCGTGCCAGGGGTAAGTCATCAATAGCCCACAAGACCGGCGGGTATGGTTGCCGGGATGGTCAACATAAACCTTTTGCCTCAAGCAAAGCAGTAATCTCCCGGGTGATATCGTCCGCTTCTCTTGCAGCGTCAATCACGTGGATTCTTTCAGGATGCCGTCCGGCCAGTTCCAGGTACTTGTTCCTGACACGCTGAAAAAAATTCATTGTCTCCGCCTCGAACCGGTCCGGCGCGCCGCGTTCCCTCATGCGCGCCAGGCCCACCTCCGGCGCCGCATCAAGCAACACGGTCAGGTCCGGCCTCAGCCTGCCCTGCACCATATCCTGCAGACGGGAAATCAGTTGCTCATCCACACCGCGGCCGCCTCCCTGGTAGGCGAACGTCGCATCGGTAAAGCGGTCGCATAAAATAATCCTTCCGGCCTCCAGTGATGGCTGGATCACGTCCTGGATATGTTGACGGCGGGCGGCGAATACCAGGAGCATTTCCGTGATTCCATCTATCCTGCGGGCATCATTCTGCAGGATGACGTCGCGGATGATTTCGCCCATACGGGTGCCGCCCGGTTCCCTGGTTACGATGACGTTCCCGGGATGTCTTGCTGAAAGCAGATCAAAGACTCGTTGTACCTGCGTTGTTTTACCAACCCCCTCTATGCCTTCAAATGTGATAAAAAACCCGGTCATTGCGGCTCATCTGAGTTGATACTTTGCCACTGCCTGGTTGTGTTCGGCAAGCGTGTCGGAGAAGTAATGCCGGCCGTCTTCTCCTGTCGCGACAAAGTATAAGGCCGTCCCGGGCTCCGGTTGCAGCGCAGCGCGAATGGCGGCTCTTCCGGGCGCTGCTATGGGCGTAGGCGGAAGCCCCTTGTAACGATAGGTGTTGTACGGCGAATCGAACTTCAGGTCTCTGCGTCTTATGTTCCCGTCATAGTTTTCTCCCAGGGCGTAAATCACCGTGGGGTCCGTTTGCAGTTTCATGTTCTTTTGCAGGCGGCGCACGAATACCCCGGCAATCCTGTTTCTTTCGTCGGCTACCGCAGTTTCCTTTTCAATCAGGGACGCCATTATCAACGCCTCGTACGGTGACCGGTACGGCAATCCTCCCATGCGCCGGTCCCATTCCTGGTGTAAAACAGCTTCCATCTGCTTGAACGAGCGGCGCAGAAAATCCACGTCGGTCGTTTCGGCGGGAAAATAATACGTATCGGGGTAAAAACGCCCTTCCGCATGATATCCGGGGTAACCGATTTCTGCCATTACCCGATCGGGACGGGTCGAATTCAGTTGTCTCCTGATATACCTGCTTTCGTGCAGCGCGGCCACGATCCTGGGGAAGGTCCAGCCCTCCACTATGGTCAGTGCATGTTGGGTTACCCTGCCGGCCACTATCATATCGAGTAATGACGATGCGGTGGCGCCGGGCTCCACCTGGTACTGGCCGGCTTTTATCAAACCGTCAACACCCCTGATTTTGCCTTCAAGCTGCAGGTAAAAAGGATGATCGAACCAGCCCCGGGCCGCCAGCTCCCCGGCAACGGCAAGCAGGGACATGCCGGACTCTACGGAGAAATATTCCGGCCCGTCAATTTTCAGCGGCATGTTCAATTGCTTTTCCATATCCTGGTAGTACAACCATCCGATCAGGACAAGCACAAGTCCGGAAATAGATACCGCAATTTTCATGATACGGGTACGATACAGTTGTCGGTAATTAATTTCCCCATTATTTCCAGGCTTGCATCAATACTGTTAAAGGCTTTGTTGCCGATACGCCTGACCGGCCAGATGCCGATCACGCTGTTGCAATAGAATACCTCATCTGCCTCGAATAATTCCTCACGGGGAATAGTCCTGATGCCGGTTTCGCGGCCTGCAGCCTTGTCGAGTTCAATGATCGACTTCCTTATCACTCCGGCAACACCGCACCGGGACAGGTCCGGGGTGGTTAATTCAGTGTTTTTTACCATGAAGAGATTACTCATGGAGCCTTCTACCACGTTGTCATCCGGGTCCAATACGAGACCTTCAGGGTAGCGCGCGGCAGTTACCTCCCGGCGCAGGAGGACTTGTTCCAGACGGTTCAGGTGCTTGATGCCGGCGAGTGCGGGTTGGTGGCTGATACGGCGGCTGCAAACATACGAGTCTATGCCGCCGCGATAATAGTTTGCCGGATAAGCCGGCCGCTGATGAACGCTGAGTATCCGGTTGGCCGGGGTATTTTCAGGCGCTTGATAACCGCGCCCTCCCGCACCCCGGGTAATGATGATCTTGAGTACTGCCGATGCAAGGGATCCACACAGCCGATCCGCTTCCCGTTCGAGCAGGCTCCGGTCCGGACAGGTGATCGACAAATGCCGGCAACCTGCCTCAAGACGGGTAAAATGCGCGTCCCGGCAAAGCAGTTTACCGGACTGGACGGCGATCGTCTCAAACACGCCATCGCCGAACTGAAGGCCGCGGTCATGGATGGAAATGGCAGCGCCGGGCATGCCATTGACCAGTGTGTCAACCACGGCTGCCCGTCATTCCGGCTCAACGTCATTCCGGGCAGGTTCAGCCCTGCGAAAGCAGGGGCCGGAACGGAATCCGGTAGAAATAATCATCCCTACATGATAACTCAAGCTGGCTGAGCTGGTAGCTAGATGCGTTGTAGAATTATACACCCGTTGGTGCCGCCAAAACCGAAGGAATTGGACAAGACGTGGTTTATTACCATTGGTCGCGCTTCATGGGGTATATAGTCCAGGTCACAGGCCGGATCAGGATTGTCGAGGTTGATTGTGGGCGGCGCCACCTGGTCGCGCAATGCCAGGGCGCAAAATACGGTCTCCACACTGCCGGCGGCTCCAAGCATGTGCCCGCACATGGATTTTGTGGAACTGATTGCCAGTTTCCGGGCATGATCGCCGAAAACCTGTTTGACGGCATTATTTTCGGCAATGTCGCCTGCCGGCGTCGATGTGCCGTGGGCATTGATGTAGTCAATCTCCGATTTATCAATACCCGCATTGCTGAGTGCATTCTGCATGCACCGGATCGCGCCTGCGCCGTCCGCTGCGGGCGCAGTCATATGGTAGGCATCACCATTCATGGCGGACCCGGCAATTTCGGCGTACACGTCGGCGCCCCTGGCCCTGGCATGCTCGTATTCCTCCACAACCACGGCGCCGGCGCCGTCGCTTAACACAAACCCGTCCCGTTCCCGGTCCCAGGGGCGGCTGGCTTGCTCCGGTTCATCGTTGCGTGTGGACAGCGCTTTTGCATTGGCAAATCCGGCCATGGAAGTAGGTGACGACGCAAATTCGGCGCCGCCTGCCACCATTACGTCGGCGTCACCGTATTCAACCAGGCGCGCTGCTTCGCTGATGTTATGAGTACCGGTCGCGCAGGCGGTAACAATGCAGAAATTGGGGCCCTTGAAGCCGAATTGTATCGACAGGTTCCCGGAGATCATATTGATGATGTTACTGGGTACGTAGAATGGAGAGATTCGCCTGGGACCACTTCCCTGGATGCTCTCTGCCCCCTTTTCTATACCCGAGATGCCGCCTATCCCCGATCCGATAGCGACGCCGACCCGCTGCGGGTCAACGCCGTTGACATCAATCCCGGCATCCGCTACCGCCTGGATACCTGCCACCATGCCGTAGTGTATGAAGGTGCCCATTTTTTTCTGTTCTTTCCTGGGGATATAGGCATCCAGGTCAAGATTTTTTATCGAGCCGGAGATCCTGACGGGATAACTGCCCGCATCAAAGTGGGTGATTGCGGATATGCCGCTGTTCCCCGCCAGCAGGTTGTCCCAGGATTCCTTGACACTGTTTCCCAGGGGAGTCACCAGGCCCAGTCCGGTAATGACGACTCTGCGTTTGTTCACTGTTCGGAAACGTTATCGGATGTATGAAAAAAGGCCGCTTTAGTTCAACTATGAAGCGGCCTTGTTAAGGATTTATTTACGGCAGTTATTCAAGATGCGTATCAATATAGTCGATAGCTTGTTGTACGGTTGTTATTTTTTCTGCATCTTCATCAGGTATCTCAATTTTAAACTCCTCTTCCAGAGCCATTACCAATTCGACAGTGTCCAGTGAATCAGCTCCCAGGTCATCGACAAATGAAGCTTCACTGGTAACTTCTTCCTCTTTAACCCCCAGCTGTTCTACGATGATTTTCATCACTCGTTCTTCAACATTGCTCATGAGAATTAACCTCCTTCGCGGTACCAAGACCAAAAGCGGGTGTACGATAAGCTAAATATTCCTTGCTTTCAAGTTATTTTAAAAATAAAAAAACAGCTCTTAAAGAATAACGCTGTATATTATAGTCCCAACGGGTTTGAAAAATCCACTGCAAATGCTGTTCCCCGGTCCTGTACGAAGATAACTCATGGCGGGTAATATCGCGGCTGTACGACCGGCAAGGATGCGGGTCACGCCATGTACATTCCGCCGTTTACATTCAGCACTTCCCCGGTAATATAGCCGGCGGCCGGGGAGGCAATGAACTCGGCCGCGCAGGCGATGTCTTCAGCAAGGCCGAGCCGCCCCAGCGGAATTTGTTCAAGCAATCCGGCACGTTGTTCGGCAGAAAGTTCCGCAGTCATGTCCGTGTCGATAAACCCGGGGGCGATACAGTTAACCGTAATGCCGCGCGCGCCTATTTCCCTGGCCAATGCACGGGTAAAACCGATCATGCCTGACTTGGCCGCAACATAGTTGGTCTGACCCGGATTGCCGGACAGGGCCACGACGGAAGTGATATTGATAATCCGGCCGTAGCGCGCCTTGATCATGTCCCGCAGGCACAGTTTACACAACCGGTATACTGAATTTAAATTGGTATCGATAACCTCATCCCATTCCTGCTGTTTCATCCGCAACATCAGGTTATCCCGGGTGATGCCGGCATTGTTGACCAGGATCGAAGGTCTTGTATCGGCTGCCTTCAAAGTCTCGTTCAGGTCGGCGACGGATTCATCCGCCCTGATATCCAATACGTATCCCTTGCCGTTTATTCCCGTATCCCTGAAAAATTCCTCAATCCCGGCTGCGCCGGTTTCCGTTGTGGCCGTGCCTGCCACATAGGCGCCCGCCCGGCCCAGCCGTTCAGCGATTGCTTTCCCTATTCCCCTGCTCGCTCCCGTTACCAGGGCGACCTGCTCTTTAAGATGATTGTTCACATGATTTATCCGCGGATTGAATTGACAATGCCTCGTTCAGGGAGGCCGTATCGGAAATGCCGCTGCAGGCTATATTTTTATCGATGCGCCGGATCAGGCCGCTGAGCACCCTGCCGGGACCGCATTCCATCATCCTGCCGACGCCGTTATCCCGCATCACGGCGATGCATTTCGACCACAGGACGGGCTGATGCATGTGCAGCAGCATCGCTTCCTTTATTTCGTCAGGGTCGGTTCTGGCGCGGGCATCGATATTCTGCACGACAGGAATGGCCGCGGGCGCAAAATCAGTCCGTTTGACGCGCTGTTGCAACCTTGCTGCAGCAGGCGCCATCAACCGGCAATGGGCAGGCACGCTGACCGGCAGGGGCGTGACCCGCCTGGCTCCGGCTTGTTTCGCCAGGTCGCATGCCCGTTCCACCGCACCGGCATTTCCGGCGATGACCACCTGTCCCGGGAAATTAAAATTCGCAGCCGAGACTACCTCTTCCCGTGCCGCCCTGGCGCACACGCCGATGACGGCATCATCATCCAGTCCGGAAACAGCCGCCATCGCGCCGGCGCCATGCGGCACGGCATCCTGCATAATCCGTCCCCGGTCGGCCACCAGTTCGACCGCGTCGGCAAAATCCAGGACTCCGGCACAAACCAGGGCCGTGTACTCGCCGAGGCTGTGTCCGGCAAGGAACCCGGGGCGGGCGCCCCCTTTATCCTGCCAGATGCGCCAGATGGCGTAACTCGCGGTCAATAACGCGGGCTGGGTATACTCGGTACGGTTAAGCTTGTCCTCAGGTCCGTTGAGGCATAATGACAGCAGGTCATAATCCAGATTGGCGGATGCTTCGGCGAAGATCCCGGCGATGAAAGGAAAGTTTTCCACCAGGTCGGAGAGCATGCCCACGGATTGGGAACCCTGCCCGGGAAATACGAAAGCCAGACCGTTAGTCGTCATGCCATCCAGGTTCCCTAATAGCGGATCAATGCCGAGCCCCAGGTAAAGCCGCCGCCTACAGCTTCCATGAACAGGGTGTCCTCTTGCCTGATGCGGCCGTCGCGTACGCCGGTATTCAGCGCCAGGGGGATGGATGCTGCGGAAGTGTTGCCGTGTTCCGCCACGGTCAATATGACATCGTCCATGCTCATGCCCAGTTTTTTAACGGTAGCCGAGATGATTCTCAGGTTTGCCTGGTGCGGCACCAGCCAGTTTATGTCCTTTATCGTAAACCCGGTATGCGCGAGCGTTTCATCCACGATTTCGTCCATTGCCTGGACGGCAAACCTGAAGACCTCATTGCCGTGCATACGGATGAAGGGCTCGGCGCCCGGATTGGATACCCCCGCAGGCACCTGGAGGTGTTCGCTGTAACTGCCGTCTGCATGTAACAGTGTTTTATAAATGCCGGGTTCGTCACTTCTGCCGAGGATCACGGCGCCGGCGCCGTCGCCGAACAGCACGCAGGTCGTCCGGTCCGTCCAGTCGA
Organism: Gammaproteobacteria bacterium; assembly: GCA_965243115.1. Lineage (GTDB taxonomy): Bacteria > Pseudomonadota > Gammaproteobacteria > Eutrophobiales > Eutrophobiaceae > JAAXHV01. Next base: position 1,947,461 of record CBDEUD010000003.1, read on the forward strand.
GTATCCTGGAGTTCATGTCGGCGCCGACGACGAGAGCCCGCCGCATCGTCCCTGACCTGATGAATTGATCCGCGATACTTAACGCGTAAATAAACCCGGAACACACGGCCTGGACGTCGAATGCGGCGGCGCCGTTACGTATGCCGAGCTTTTTCTGGAGCAGGCATGCCGTACTCGGGTAGATAAGATCGGGAGTGGAAGTGGCAACAATAACCAGGTCGATGGTACCGGCCTCTATCCCGGCCATGTCAATGGCGCCGAGCGCTGCGTTACAGGCCATCTCGGACGTGGTTTCGTCATCCCGGGCAATGTGCCTTTGCCTGATCCCGGTACGCGTCCGGATCCATTCATCCGATGTGTCAACCAGGTCTTCCAGTTCCGAATTGGGCATGACCCGTTCCGGAAGATAGCCGCCACAACCTATGACCCGGGCGTAATACATCGGTCAGTTCCTGATCAATAACGCTTCAAGCTGGGAGGTAATACGTGCAGGGATGTTTTTCTCGACTTCAACTATCGCCTCTTCCAGCGCATGCGCGAAAGATACCCTGTCTGCCCCGCCGTGGCTTTTGATGACAATTCCGCGCAGTCCGAGCAGACTTGCGCCGTTGTAGCGCCTGGGGTCGATTTTCCTGCGGATGGATTGCAGTACCGGCATCGAGATGACGGAAGCAAATCTGCCGTAATAGTTTCTTTTAAATTCACTGAATACGTGATGCGAAAAAAAGTCGGCCACCCCTTCACTGGCCTTCAGTGCGATATTGCCCACAAACCCGTCGCATACGATTACATCAGCGTGACCGGAATAAATATGGTTGCCCTCGACGAACCCGATGTAGTTGAGGTGGCTGCCGGACAGCAACCCCGCGGCCTGCTTTACCCGGTAGTTGCCTTTGTTCTCCTCGGTACCGACGTTCAGCAGTCCTACCTTCGGCGAAGCAATATTATTAATGGCGCCGGCCAGTTCTGCGCCCATGACCGCAAACTGGAATAATTGCTCGGCACTGGAATCAACGTTGGCGCCGAGATCGAGTATATGAGTCTGGTTGTTGATACCTGGTATGGTCGTACATATGGCGGGCCTGTCGATACCCGGCAGCATCTTCAGGACGTACCGTGATATAGCCATCAATGCACCGGTATTACCGGCGCTGACACAGGCATGTGCCAGCCCCTTCTTTACCTGTTCAATCGCGACCCGCATTGATGATTTTTTCTTGTTGCGCAACGCTGAGGAGGGCGCTTCATCCATGGTAACGACTTCCGGCGCATGGATTATCTGAACCCGGACGGACAGATCAGGGTTCAAAGACGAGAGCCTGGATTTGATTACGTCTTCCAGTCCTACCAGTTGAAGCTCGAGGTCCGGGTGTTTTTTCAGCGTATGGATTGCTGCGGGGATAATTTCACCGGGCCCGTGGTCTCCCCCCATGGTATCGAGCGCAAGACGGAGTGCCATCGTGTCCTAGCCGGCGAGTGCCCGTTGGTGCTTCATGCTTTCATTACGGTCCGTGCAGGCGGGTACCTGCCGGACGGGTTTATTCATCTTCGTCTTCGGTATTCAGCACTTTTTCTCCCCGGTAATAACCGTCAGGGCTGACATGATGACGCCTGTGAACTTCGCCGGTTGTCGGTTCGATTGATAAGCAGGGAGATTCAAGCGAGTCGTGGGCGCGGCGGGAATCCCGTCTGGAAGTGGATTTCTTTCGTTGTTGTACAGCCATGGTAACAGCCTCCCGGTTATCCCGATTTCAGTTTCTTCAGTATGTGGAACGGGCCGGATCCAACAGGATCGCGCTCCGCTGCCTGTGTTCCTGCAGCACAATCCTCCAGCCGATGCATCGGTGAAATCGGCAAACCCAGTAATATTTCGTCTTCAATAAAATCTGTCAGTTGCATGGTTTCCTGTTTGAGCACCAGGGGTTCCATCGATGCCGGTATTTTCTTCAGTGTTATTCCTTCAAAAACAATTCCCACATTGATCGTATGGGCCAGCTTTACCGCAAACGGCTCCAGGCAGCGCTGGCAAACCAACAGCAGGTCGGCCCTGTACCCGCCATTGATGCAAGTGACCCCATCCTCGGAGCGGCTGAAAGACAGCTTCAACTCAACCGTACCCCGATTGTCGTCCAATAACTCGACAAGACGGGGCATTTTGCTCAACTCAAGCCGCCCTTCTATACAGGCGCCCGCTTCCGCGAGACGCCCGGGCACTATTTTGTAAGGCAAATCCGGGGACATCAGGGACGCAAGTTTAACTACCGGAGAACTGAGTGTCAAACTATTGACTTGACAGTAGGTTAGAGAACATTATGTGTGAATGACTACACCTGCAAAACTGGTTCTGGCATCTTCATCGGTTCACCGTAAGGCTTTGCTGGAACGGCTGGGGCTTGCGTTCGTTTGTCATTCTCCGGATATCGATGAAAGTATCAGGGACGGCGAAGCCGCGCCTTCACTGGTAGAACGACTGGCGCGGGCCAAGGCCGTTACCGTAGCAAAAGAGTACCCGGATGCGCTGGTGATAGGTTCTGACGAAGTGGCCGCTGTCAACGGGCAGATACTGACGAAGCCTGAGGGATATGAGGGCGCGCTGCAACAGCTCCGGATTATGTCGGGCAACCTGGTGGACTTCGTGACCTGCGTTTGCCTGGTCAACAGCCGTTCGGGACAACAGCAACTGGATACGGTTACGGTTGAAGTCCGGTTCAGGGAATTAACGGATACGGAGATTAACCGCTACCTGGATTGGGAGCAGCCCTTTGATTGTTCCGGCAGCTTCAAATCAGAAGGCGCCGGCATTACCCTCGTGCACCGTATCAGCAGCGATGACAGTACTGCCCTGCTGGGACTGCCTTTGATCTCTTTGCAGGGAATGTTACGGAATGAAGGTTATATAATACCTTAAATAATAAATATAATTTATTGATTTATCTAATTTTATAATGATATTCGGTATGTTGCAACCGGTTTGTGAACAGCGCGCCTATCTCACGCGAGATCTGTTCGAATAGTGTATCCCTGTAGGTAAAGTCCACTATCTCCTCAACGCCGATAACTTCACGGGCGACATAGTCGGTATTGCCCAGTTCGTCGATCAGGCCCAGTTCAATGGATTGCTCACCCGTCCATACCAGGCCGGAAAAGATTCTGTCATCTTCGGCAAGGCGGTCTCCCCGCCCTTCTTTCACAACCTGGACAAACTGCCGGTAGATTCCATCCAGCAGCTGATCAACATGTTCAACCTCGTCATCCTGTTCCGGCGCAAAAGGATCCAGGAATGCCTTGTGCCTGCCCGCATGGTACACGCGCCGCTCGATGCCCAGTTTGTTGATGGCGTCTACAAATCCGAAACTGGACATGATCACCCCGATTGAACCGATCAGGCTTGCCTTGTCCGCATAAATCCTGTCTGCCGCCACGGCAATGTAGTAACCGCCGGATGCGCAAAGATCGCCGATTACCGCGTAGACCGGAATGTCGGGATGTTCGTTTTTCAGACGCTTGATCTCATCGTTGACATGGCCGGCCTGCACCGGACTCCCGCCCGGACTGTTAATCCGGAGTATGATGCCCGCCGTGTTGCTGTCTTCATAGGCTGCGCGCAAACTTGCCGTCACGTAATCGGACCTGACCTGCCCGTTGCTGGAAATAATACCCTGGATATCTATTAACGCCGTGTGTTTGCCGTTCGCCAGGCTGCCGGGCGTAATGTCCGTTTTACCCATCAGGTAGACCACCAGGAAAATTGCCATGAACAAGGCAATAAACAGCTTGAAGGCGATGTTCCAGCGCCTCGCCCTGCGCTGTTCGGCAAGGAATTCCCTGGCGATCTGGTTCACAAGGGTCTGTTCAAACCGTGCATCGTTGTCAGCGTTATTCTGTTGCCAGGGATCGGTCATGGTCAGCCTGCGGGAATTAGCGGTTAAACCTCATTCCTCCTGGACAGTATTTGCCGCGACTTCTTTCTTGTCGGTCTTTTTATCAGGTTTGACGCTGCTTTCGGCGCTTTCGGTGGCCTGCTTTTTCTCACGTGTACCCCTGCCTCTCGACGAAGAGCGGGATTGCCTGCCTTCATTTCCGCCCTGGTCCCGGTTTCCCTGCCGGCGCTGGCCGCCTGATGCGGTGTTTTCATTTCTGCGGGGGTTCCTGCGTTGTTGTTGCCTGCCGGAAGAATTACCCGAATACCTGCTTCTGTTCCTGCTGCGTGACGACTGGGGTTTGTTGCGCGTCGATGCCTTGCTCTCCTGCTTCTTCGTATCCGCGCCGCCGAATAATTTGCTGAATAACCGGCTCACCACCCCCATACCTTTGTTCGCTTGAGCCGTCGGAACCGGTCTTTCCGGAATAATCTGGGTCAGTGCAGGCTTCTCCGGCGTTTTCCGGTTGTCGTTGGAAATGGCTGTAGCGGGATTATCCTGTTTGACCTCCGCAAACTTGTAGCTTTCTTTCTGGGATGAATCTGCCGCGGACTCGGACAGGTTCATACGCTGGACCAGGTATTGCGGCGTTTCCATCATCGGGTTGGGGCTGACGATAATCTCCACGTCGAGGCGTTGCTCTATGTCACGGATGGACTGGCGTTTCTCATTCAGCAAAAAGGTAGCGGCATCCACCGGTAACTGGGCCACCACCTTGGCGGTCAGCTCCTTCATGGCCTCTTCCTGGATAATGCGCAGGACTGCCAGTGACAGCGACTTGATATCGCGAATGGTTCCTTGTCCGTCGCAGCGCGGGCACGGAATGTGGCTTGATTCCCCCAGGGAAGGCCTTAGTCTCTGGCGCGACATCTCAAGCAGGCCAAAGCGCGAGATACGCCCCGTCTGCACCCGGGCACGGTCCACCTTGAGACCGTCCCGCAGGCGGTTTTCGACCTCACGCTGGTTCCTGTTGCTCGCCATATCGATAAAGTCGATGACAAACAGGCCGCCCAGGTCGCGCAGACGCAATTGGCGCGCTATTTCATCGGCTGCTTCAAGGTTGGTGTTGAATGCCGTTTCCTCGATATCTTCACCCTTGGTGGCGCGTGCCGAATTGATATCCACGGACGTCAGGGCTTCGGTATGGTCGATGATCAGCACTCCCCCGGAAGGAAGTTGAACCTCCCGGGCAAACGCGGTCTCGATCTGGCCTTCAATCTGGTAGCGGCTGAACAGGGGATCGCTGCCGGAATAAAGTTTCAGCTTGTGCAGGTTGTGGGGCATGACCTGCTGCATGAAGTCCCGCGCCCGGTGGAAGATGTCATTATCATCGATCCAGATCTCGGCGATATCGTTTCTCAGGTAATCCCGGATGGCCCTGATGATGACTTCGCTCTCCTGGTAAATGAGAAACGGCCCGGGCTTTTCCTTGGCGGTCGTCTTGATTGAGTCCCAGAGTACTTTCAGGTAATCCAGGTCCCATTGCAGTTCTTCCGCGCTTTTGCCGACACCGGCTGTGCGCAGTATCAGGCCCATGCCCTGGGGTATTTCCAGGGTGCTCATCGCCTCCCGGGCATCACTGCGGTCATTGCCCTCAATCTGTCTTGAGACGCCCCCTGCCCTGGGGTTGTTCGGCATCAGCACCAGGTAGCGCCCGGCAAGACTGATGAAGGTGGTGAGCGCCGCGCCTTTATTCCCGCGTTCTTCCTTTTCCACCTGGACGATATATTCCTGTCCTACTTCCAACGCGTCCTTGACGCTTACGCGGCCGCGGTTATCCTCGCTGTTTTTGGATTTGAGAAGGGAGCGGGCTATTTCCTTGAACGGCAGGAAGCCGTGTCTTTCAGCTCCGAAATCGACGAATGCGGCTTCAAGACTGGGTTCAATCCTGACGATCCGGCATTTATAGATGTTTGACTTCTTCTGTTCCCGCCCGGTTGCCTCAATATCGAGATCGTACAGGCGTTGGCCGTCCACTAGCGCCACTCGCAACTCTTCCGGTTGAGTTGCGTTAATCAACATTCTTTTCATTGTAAATATCCTTTACGTACCGGCTCGACCATGTTCTGACATACAGTCAGGCACCAGCCATCCCGGCTGACAACTGGGAGCCGCGTAATTCTGTTTTCGTGCTGCTGTTGCGCAGCCGCTACTAATCCCGGGTACACCGCTTCGGGTGTTCTTGGTAAACCGTCTATCCCGACGATTTGTTTTTCCCGGGCTTTTATAAATCACTTTCCGCCTGATGACTGCCTCGAATCCGGGTTACCGGTGTGCATCAGGCAATGTGCTTTCCTGCAACAAACACTTGACCCTTCCTTATCGCTGCGCTATCAGAGAGCGCCGTTATGCCAATCCACGCCGGATCGGGTTCCGGTTCTCAAATTCTGCTGCCGTTAAAGACAGGCGCCTCGTTATGGCTTATCCTTGCCGGATATCTGATTATCAGCGTCAGCAGGTGTAAATATAACAAACTTGCGGCCTTACGGCAATCTCATTGTTTAAGATGTCAAAATTGAACGGCAACAGGAGCGGACCGGAAAACATCACCGTCAGGCCTGAACAGGCGGGCCGGCGTATCGACAACTTCCTGCTTGCCCACCTGAAAACGATACCGAAAAGCCGGATTTACCAGATGCTGAGGCGCGGGGAAGTCAGGGCCAACGGGGGCAGGATCAAACCGGACTATCGCCTGCAGCCGGGTGATGATATCCGTATCCCTCCGGTGTTTGAGCAAGCGCGCGCAGACCCCGGGAAACCGCCGGAGCGCCTCGTCGAAACCATCCGCTCCTGTGTTATATACGAAGACGAGCGGGTTGTGGTCGTCAACAAACCCCCCGGCCTGGTCGTGCATGCGGGCAGCGGCAGCGCCTTCGGCGTGATTGAACTATTGCGTGAACTGTATCAGCCGGAGCAAACCCTGCATCTGGTTCATCGTCTGGACAAGCAGACTTCCGGCTGCCTGTTGCTGGCGAAGGACATGATTGTCCTGCGCCGGGTCAACCTGGCCCTGAAAAACGGGGAAGTGAAGAAAGAATATGATGCCTTGCTGCAAGGCCGTTTGCGGGAAGAAAATATCAGGGTGAACACCCCGTTGCAACGTCACAGGAACCACCAGGGCGAAGGCCGGGTCAGGACGGACGAGTCCGGCAAATCTGCCATGTCCCGGTTTTCAACGGTACGGGTCTTCCGGAATGCAACCCTCGTCAAGGTCAGCACCGCCACCGGCCGGACCCACCAGATCCGGGTGCATGCCGGCTCCATCGGTCATCCCGTTGCCGGTGACGGGAAATACGGAGACAGGGAATTCAACAGGAAAATGCGCGCATTCGGCCTGAAACGCATGTTCCTGCACGCCGGTAAGTTCTCCGTGCCGGTATTGAAACAGACCGGGGAATACCAGTTCAGCGCGCCATTGCAGGCAGACCTTGAAGAGATATTGAAGCGTCTTACTCACCAAGGCAAGGGGTCAGAGTAAGTTCCCTTCCGATGGGGACGGACTTCAAGTCCGTCCCCATGCGCTCAATCATCCCTGCAAATTTAACACAAAATCTGCGAGGATATTGATACTAAGGTTTTATAACAAATGACAGAGTTAAGAATGACAGCTTCAGGAATACTGCAACATGTCAAACGCGCGTATCCGGCGCTACAATCATCAGTCCCGGAAAGTAAGTCCGGTAGTTCTTTTCATTGCGCGTCAGAAGATTCCATTTCATCACAGCAGCGTGGGCGCCTATATAGAAATCCGGTAGAGGAGAGGTTTTTACGCCCCCTCTTTTCCTGTATTGAAGGAAACATTTACCGGCTAGAAAAGCCGCCTCATAGGGAAGATGCTCCCTACGGAAAAACTTTACAGGCAAGACTTCTTCCGTTTCTTCAATCGTACTGCAATAAACAGAAACCTCAGCATAGATCAAGGGATTAATTACCAAGGTCGTGGTACTGCGCATCTCCCTGATTGCAGCAAAAGCCCATTCGCTCCATTCGGAACTACTGTCAGCCAAATCTATAATAACATTGCTATCGACAAGAGTTACAAAGCTCACTCGTTGTTTCCACCCAGGCTGGTCCGCTCAGCACCTTTTTCAGGCATTTCCCAATCTCTTGTCAGCGCCATAATCTCATCGGCGCTCATACCAGTCGTTTTCCAGCGTTTTCTCCCTTGCTTGAAGTAGCTGACTATATCATTTCCTCTGCTCGTGTCCTTGTGCTCAGTCGCTTTTACTATTTTGACCGCGCTGCCGTCCATAAGAAACTCCACTTCCGTGCTTGGAAGAAAGCCGGCTTTTTCTCTTATGGCAATCGGTATGGTTACCTGCCCTTTGCTGGTTATACGCATTTGTCAGCCCTCGCGGTTATAAATTCTTACTTTTCAAAGTAATACTTTTTTATTATTTGTCAAGAAAAATGGAAGGAAATAAGAACCGCCTTGCTCGGATAATATCAACGCTATCTTACGCACCTCAGTCTATCGCTCGTCATTGATATCGAACATCATCGATTGACCGGGACCCAGGGGGTCACATCGGGGAGGACATTCCTCGAGAAGGATCCTGGCAATCAATGCGCGCCCGCCCAGGTACTTCCATTCATCCGGAAAATCCCCGACAGACCGACCCGCGGGTCATGTCCACATGGATGATTTTGTCGTTGTCCCAGGCTGCCACGGGAGACCTCAACGCCTGGCCTCGTCCATCAGGATTTTCATGTCCCTTACCGCCTGGTAAAGCCCGGAAAATACCGCGCGGGCAATGATGGAATGGCCGATATTCAGTTCCGCAATCTCCCTGATTGCAGCGACGGGTCTGACGTTGTGATAGTGCAATCCGTGCCCTGCATTGATTTGCAGCGCAGTCCCGGCCGCATGTGCCACAGCCTGTTCGATTTTATGCAATTCAGACCGGCGCGCTTGAGCGTCTTCGCCATCCGCGTAGTGGCCGGTATGAATTTCTATCATGTCCGCGCCGGTGCCTGCGCTTGCGTCGATCTGGCCGGCGTCCGCGTCGATGAACAACGATACTTTCGAGCCGTTTGCCTGCAGCCTGGAACAGGCTTCCCTGATCCTGTCCTGCTGGCCGATCACTTCCAGGCCGCCCTCCGTCGTCAACTCCTCCCGGCGTTCGGGGACGAAGCAGCAATACTCCGGTTTCAATCTCTCCGCAAACTTCACCATGCCGCCGGTAACGGCCATTTCCAGGTTTATCGGTATCGTCAGCACGTCCTTCAGCATCTCCACGTCCCGCTCCTGGATGTGCCGGCGGTCCTCCCTCAGGTGTATGGTAATTGAATCCGCTCCCGCCTGTTCTGCGATCAGCGCGGCGTGCACCGGTTCGGGATAGCGGGTCAGCCTGGCCTGGCGCAGTGTAGCGACATGATCGATGTTAACGCCCAGTTTTATCGGCTTCATCGGTCACATACCCGCCAGGTTGTGATGGTACAGTTCCCTGCTGGCCAGTGGTTTGTCGCCCAGTAAGTTTCGCAGCGCCATTCTCATCAACTGTTTGGCTTCAGCCAGTATGTATTCATCAGTAAATTCCTCTTGCGCCAGCGCCAGCAGCGTCTGTCCGGAGATTGCCAGGCCGCTCCCGTTGGCCGCGGTACACGGAACCGGTCCCTGTTCCGGCAGGTAATTATAACGACCATCCGGCCGGATGGCATTACCCCCCGTATCCGCATCCAGCACCAGTCCGTAACCCAGCGCCTCAAGCAGGCGCTTTTCAAATATCCTGAGCACCTGTTGCTCCGTCGACGTATCCTCCAGTTTTTCGAGCGCTTCTTCATAGGCATCGAAAAGTTCGGGGTGCGGTTCATGCCTGTGCAGCAACCTGACCAGCAACTCATTAATGTAGAAAACAGTCAACATAGTGCCATGCCCGTGCAGGTGTTTGCCCGGAAAGGGCTCCGCCAGGGTCAGGGTGCCCAGTTCCCGGCGCATGGACCAGGCGATATTGATTTTCCGGCCCGGTTGCAATAATGCGCGTTTATCGTTTTTCTGCTTTCTGGCTCCCTTGGCAACCAGGCCGACCCTGCCGTGCTGACGCGAGAACACATCCAGCAGCAGGCTCGTTTCGCGATAGGAACGACTGTGCAGGATGAAACAGGGATTAAGATCAACTCTCATTTATTAGTTTCTGGTTTTCAGTTTTTAGTGTTTAGCTTCTGGTTTCCCCTATCTCGAACTCACTACTAGAAACTAAAAACTAATTATATCCCAGCATCTTCAGGGCCTTGACGTCCTCCGTCCAGCTTTGTTTGGTCTTCACCCAGGTTTGCAGGTACACCTTTTTTGCCAGGAATTTTTCCAGTTCAAGGCGTGCCTCAGCACCTATTGACTTCAACATTTTGCCGCCATCGCCAATGATGATGGAGCGATGCGACCGGCGTTCCACCCAGATGGTGGCATATATGGAGAACATGGTTGATTCTTCATCAAACTCATCAATGGTAACGGATACCCTGTAGGGCAGTTCATCGCCAAGTTTTGCCATTACCTTCTCCCGGATATATTCAGCGGCCAGGAAGCGTATGCTTTTGTCGCTTACCTGGTCATCCGGGAACAGGGGTTCTCCTGCAGGCAGCATGGAAACGATTTTACGTTCCAGCGCAGCGACATCGCGCCGGCGTCTTGCGCTGAGCGGCATGATTTCCGCGCATGACAGCTTTTCCTGCATGGTATTCATGTACGGCAGCAGCGAGGTGCGGTCCTTGAGCAGGTCCAGTTTATTGATGACCAGCACAACGGGCGCACTGACTTCCTTTAACAAATCGGCAACGAAATCATCTTCCCGGTACCACTTTACGGCTTCAACGACGAACAGCACCAGGTCGAGATGGGCCAGTGAATTCACTACCTCCCTGTTCATGTAGCGGTTGATGGCGCTTTTGTAGGTATTCTGGTACCCCGGCGTATCCGAAAAGACTATCTGGTAACCCGGTGTGGATTTGATCCCCCTGATCTGCCAGCGCGTGGTTTGCGGTTTCCGTGTGACAATACTTATTTTTTGTTCAATCAAGCGGTTTAACAGCGTCGATTTGCCGACGTTGGGCCGCCCCACGATGGAAACGCAGCCGGCCCTGAAGCCGTTGCCGGAAGCGGAATATTTGGGGTCAGTGTAAAAACTCATGTTCAGTCTGCCAGGGGTCGGTAAAGTCTGTCAGGAGTTTTTACACTGACCCCAAATATAAACTGTTTCAGCCTTGGTCGGCATCCAGGGCTATCTTTTCCAGCGCCGTCCTGGCTGCCGATTGTTCAGCGTTTCTTTTGCTCCTGCCTTTTGCGACAACCGGTTCGGCAAGGCCGTCGACGTAACACTCTATGGTGAACAACTTATCGTGCGCTCCACCTTCTTCGGCAATCACGTTATAGGCAGGCAATGATCTTTTGTTGGCCTGCAGGTATTCCTGCAACTCGGATTTGGGATCTTTCGGTACGTCCCCGGCGGTCATGGCGCCAAGCAGGGAGGCATACATCCTGCGGATGCACAGGCGGCAGTTATCCAGGTCTGAATCCAGGTAAATTGCCCCGATTAACGCCTCCATGGCGTTTGCCAGCAGTGATTCCTTGCGCCCGCCTCCGCTCCTGGATTCGCCGATTCCGAACCTGATGTGATTGCCCAGGTCGAGATCTCTTGCGAGTTGCGCAAGCGTGTCCTTTTTCACCAGGGATGAGCGCATACGCGTCAGGTCGCTTTCTGCCGCGTCCGGAAACATGGTGAACAGTTCGTCGGCAATGAACATGCCGAGCAACGCATCTCCCAGGAATTCCAGCCTTTCGTTATGGCCCCTGCTGAAACTGCGGTGGGTCAGTGCCTGGGTCAATAATCCGGCATCGCTGAAGGCATGCCCTGTGACTTCTTTGATATGCAGTAGCAGATCTTTACCTGTGTCAAGCTGCGTCATACGGGGTGAAGTGTATCATGACTGGATTCCTGCGGGCGCAGGATCGGTCCGGAGCGGACTAATTGATATCAGATCCGATGCGCTCCCAATCCACGTCCCAGCTGCCGAGATCAAAGAGACTGTCGTTGCTCCAGTTCATCCAGATATAAAATGCCCTCCCCACGAGGTTTTCATCGGGGACCAGGCCCCAGTAGCGGCTGTCCCTGCTGTTGTCGCGGTTATCTCCCAGGACAAAATAATGTCCTTCCGGGATTTCCCGGTCTACCGTCACGGACGAGGGTTGTAACGGATTGATGAGAATATCGTGGTCGCGTGCGCCCAGTTTTTCCTCCAGCCGGTAGGAGCCGTTTTCCCTTTTGCCTACACCATCGCTGCGATAAACACCTTTGAGCCGGAGATCGACTTCCACACCGTTTATGGTCAGGCTCTTGTCCTTGTATTGCAGGCGGTCCCCCGGCACCCCCACGACACGCTTGATAAAGGGAATGGTCGGATCTTCCGGGTAACGGAAGACGACAACGTCGCCCCGGCTCGGTTTGCCGTTACCGAAGACCTTGGCATTCAGCACCGGCAGGCGCACGCCGTAATCGTACTTGTTCACCAGGATGAAATCCCCCCGCAATAACGTCGGCATCATGGATGCGGACGGAATCCGGAACGGTTCGATGATGAATGAGCGCAGCACCAGCACGATCAGGAATACGGGAAACAATGACCGGGCGTAATCGACGATTAACGGTTCGGGACGCGCCTCGCCGCCGGCAGAGGCTTTTCTGTCCCCGGCAAAAAGCAGGCGGTCCAGTCCCCAGATGATGCCGCTGGCAAAGGTGAGCAGCACCAGCAGGGCGGCAAAATCAAAGGTCATTGCTCGCCTCCCACGTGCAGTATCGCCATGAATGCCGATTGCGGAATTTCAACGGAACCCAGTTGTTTCATTCTTTTCTTCCCGGCTTTCTGTTTCTCGAGTAGTTTTCTCTTGCGCGTGACATCGCCGCCGTAACACTTGGCCGTGACGTTTTTGCGCAGCGCCTTCACCGATTCCCTGGCAATAATTTTAGAACCTATGGCTGCCTGTATCGCCACTTCATACATCTGGCGCGGCACGAGTTGCTTCATCTTCAGCGCAAGTTCACGCCCGCGCCGTTGCGCCAGGTCCCGGTGCACGATACAGGACAACGCGTCCACACGGGCGCCGTTGATGAGCACATCCAGCTTGACCAGGGGTGCCTCTTTATAGCTTTCAAAATGGTAATCAAACGAAGCGTACCCCTTGCTCACGGACTTCAGCCTGTCAAAAAAATCCAGCACGATTTCACTCAGGGGCAGGTCGAACGCGATGGAGACCTGCCGCCCCGCATAGTGCAATTTCCTTTGTTCTCCTCTTTTCTCGATACACAGGGAGATGACATTACCCAGGTATTCCTGCGGTGTCAGTATATCAGCCCGCACAATGGGTTCCCGAATCGCAACCTGTTTGTCCGTGCCCGGAAGGTCGGCGGGATTATCGATATACAACCTTGAGCCGGAAGTGGTTTCAACTTCATAGACCACGGTGGGCGCGGTAATTATCAGGTCTATATCGTATTCCCGTTCAAGACGCTCCTGGACGATTTCCATGTGCAGCATACCCAGGAACCCGCAACGGAAGCCGAACCCCAGGGCCTGGGAAGTTTCCGGCTCGTAATGCAGCGCGGCGTCATTTAACTTGAGCTTTGCCAGCGCCTCGCGAAAATCCTCGAAGTCGCTGGAATCGATGGGGAACATGCCGGCAAACACGCGGGGTTTGACCGGCTGGAAACCGGGGACCGGGCGCTCCGCCGGCTGCTTGCTCGAGGTTATGGTATCGCCTACGGGCGCACCGAGGATTTCCTTGATGCCGGCAACGACGTAGCCGACCTCCCCGGTGGACAGGCACGTTCCCGGCGTTCTTTTCGGGGTAAAACAACCGACCTCATCGACCGTGTAATCCTGGCCGGTCGAGAAGATGCGGATCTTGTCCCCGACACTCAACCTGCCTGCGTTTACGCGCACCAGGGAAACCACGCCGAGGTAATTGTCGAACCAGGAATCGATAATCAACGCCGTCAGCGGCGCCTCGACATTGCCTTCAGGCGCAGGCACGCGTTCGATAATGGCGCCAAGCAGTTCTGCCAACCCGTCGCCGGTTTTGGCGCTGACCTTGAGAGCATGGCGTGCGTCAATCCCGATCAGCTCCTCGATATCGAGCATCACCTTCTCAGGGTCCGCGGCCGGCAGGTCGATTTTGTTTAATACCGGGATGACTTCAAGCCCGTTATCTATGGCGGCAAAACAATTGGCAACCGTCTGTGCCTCCACGCTCTGGGAACAGTCCACGACCAGTAACGCGCCCTCGCAGGCGGACAACGAACGGGACACCTCGTAACTGAAATCAACATGCCCCGGGGTGTCGATTATGTTGAACTGGTACTCTTCACCGTCATGGTGGCTGTAGTCCAGACGCACGCTCTGCGATTTAATCGTGATGCCGCGCTCCCTTTCCAGTTCCATCGAGTCCAGCACCTGGGCTGACATCTCCCGTTCACTCAAGCCGCCGCAAATCTGGATAAACCGATCCGCCAGCGTGGACTTGCCATGGTCTATGTGCGCGATAATGGAAAAGTTTCTGATCCGGTCCATATAAACGGCATTGTACAACTAAGATGTATCCGGATCAGCCGGACAAGTTATTCGGTTTCTTCTCCGGTCAGTTTGAAGGCCAGGAATGTCGGTGCGCCGCGCCTTTGAATCAGGACCGGGACGGAACGGTCGCGCGGCAACCCGGCCAGGAGTTGTTCGAATTGTGAAACGCTTTCCACGCTTACGTTGTTCACTATCAGGATCACATCGCCTTTTCTAATCCCGGCTTCGCTGCCGGGCCCCTGCATGACCTTGTCGACCAGGATGCCGCCTTCAGGCAGGTCCAGTTCCTGCCTCTGCTCTTCCGTAAGGTCCCTGACCACGAGATTCATTTCATTGGGCGGATCGTCCTGGGTTGCGGCATCTTCGGCGCTCGCCATTTTATTTTCCTCGGGCAGCTCCGCGATCAACACCTTGAGCTGTTTGCGCTTGCCGCCACGGATGATTTCCAGCGGCACTTTCGCAGCTATTTTACTGTTGCCGACCAGAGGCGGCAGGTCAGATGAAAATGCGATATCGGCCTGGTCGTACCTGATGATGATATCGCCCACTTCAACCCCTGCCTGTTCCGCGGGACTGCCGGCCAGCACTTTTGCAACCAGGGCACCGTGGGGTTTTTCCATGTCGAAAGACTCGGCCAGTTCCCGGGTTACGTCCTGGATCAGCACGCCCAGCCAACCCCGGGTAACATGGCCGCTTTCCCGCAGTTGCGAATACACGTTCATGACTACGTCGACGGGCACGGCAAAAGACAGGCCCATAAATCCGCCGGTGCGGCTGTAAATCTGCGAGTTCACCCCGATCACTTCACCGTCGAGGTTAAACAGGGGTCCCCCGGAATTACCGGGGTTAATGGCAACGTCGGTCTGGATGAAAGGAACATAATTTTCATTCGGCAGGCTTCTTCCTATGGCACTGACAATGCCCTGGGTGACCGAATAGTCAAAACCGAAGGGCGAACCTATCGCCAGCACCCATTCCCCGACCTTCAAATCAGCGGAGCTGCCCAGTTTGACCACGGGCAGTTCGTCCCCGTCAACCTTCAACAGCGCGATATCGCTGCGCCTGTCCGTACCGACGATTTCAGCAATATATTCCCTGCGGTCGTTCAGTCTTACGATGATCTCATCTGCGTTGGCAACGACGTGACTGTTGGTAATTACGTAACCATCCGCCGAAATGATAAATCCTGAGCCAAGGGATGCCGCTTCCCTGGGCGTACCCTGGTTATCCGGTATCTGCTCCTCGAAAAACTTGCGGAAAAAGTCATAAAACGGACTGTCTTCAGGCACGTCGGGAGGAAACGGCGTCCCGGGAGAGCCGGGATTATCTTTCCTGGCGGTCGTGCTGATGTTCACCACGGCCGCGGAATTCTCCCGCACCAGATCGGTAAAATCAGGCAGGGGCGCCGCAACGGCCGCCACCGTATAAAAAAACAGCAGCGCCGGCAGGAAATATCTGGCGTGTGTGGTCATCATCGACAATTCTCTCCGGTGTTATCTTCCTCCGCCCTGCTCCCGCCCTGCTGTCCGGTTTCCGGCTTCGTCGCACCGTTCCCGGCCGCTTGCCCGCTGCATTCGCTGATGATTTGGGTACTGGTCGAACTCACCTCGCGCACCGGAGCGTAGACACTTCCGGAGCCGCCGGACGGTGATTGAACCAGCGTGCCTGGTGCCTCGTGGGGTCCACCCGGTTGCTGCTGTTGTATGCCTAAAATCGCCACGGCAGCTACGGATGCGGCAATGGCAAAGCCGGCAACGGGCTTGAGATATGTGTGCGCGGAACGGCCGGGAGCGACAATGGCGGGTTCATCCCGGAGTGAATCCGATACGTTCTTTGCCAGGTTCGTATCCATAACCCCGGGTAAACCCTGTTTCAGGCCGTCCGAGATCAGATGGTACCGGGACCAGGTATCCAGCAGTTCCGGGTCCTTCAGCAGATCGTCTACCAGGTCTTTGTGCCCGCCGTCAGTTTCATCATCCATGAATGCCGACAACCGCTCTTTCTTTGTTTCGTTCATGTCAATCATCTACAAGTAGTGGTTTTATTCGTTTATCAACCGCCTCCCGTGCGCGAAAAATACGTGAACGCACCGTTCCTACGGGACATTCCATGACTGTTGCTATGTCTTCATAGCTTAATCCGTCCAGTTCGCGCAGGGTGATCGCCGAGCGCAAATCTGCGGGCAGAGCTTCAATAGCTGTTATTATAGTCTCCTGCAACTCACGCGTGAGCAGCATGCGCTCCGGCGTGGTATGTTCCTTTAGAGTGTCACTTTGTTCAATTTGTTCCATTTCATCAAAATCAGTGGCCGTGTCGAGTGGCTGGCGCATGCCGGAAGCCAGAAAATTTTTTGCCGTATTAACCGCAATCCGGTAAAGCCAGGTATAAAATGCACTTTCACCACGAAATTTAGGCAAGGCCCGGTAAGCCTTGAGGAAAGCTTCCTGGGCCACGTCGCTGGCGTCATGAGGGTTGCTGACAAAACGGGATATCAGGTTCAGAATTCTGCTCTGGTACTTTATTACCAGTGCGTCAAACGCCTTCTTGTCGCCGCGTTTAACCCTTTCCACCAATGCCTGGTCGGAGGAGCCTGGTTCCATGGTGACGGTTGCCATGAGCTATGAAATGATCCCGGAAACGGTATTATCTATATAAGAAAGTGAGCAATTATATTACCTTGGCTCTTATATTTCACCTCAATGGCAACTGACCAGCACCAGTCGGATGTACTGATTATCGGCAGCGGCGCATCCGGGCTGAGCCTGGCCCTGCAACTGGCGGGGCACGCCCATGTTACCGTTATCTCCAAGGCGGATGTGAAAGAGGGAGCAACATTCTATGCCCAGGGAGGTGTGTCGGCTGTACTGCATGCGGAAGATTCGGTTGCATCGCATATCAATGACACCATCGAGACGGGATGCGGTTTATGCAAATCCGACGTGGTCGAATTCGTCGTGGAAAACGGCAGGAAAAGCACCGGTTGGTTAATCGACCTCGGCGTCAATTTTACCCGCCTGCCGGAATCGGAAGGCCAGGAGTATCACCTGCACCGGGAGGGAGGGCACAGTCACCGCCGGGTCCTGCATGCGGCCGATTCGACGGGCAAGGCGATTGAAAGCACTCTTGAGAGCCGCACCCGCGCCCACAGCAATATCGAACTGTTCGAATTTCACACGAGTCTCGACCTCATTACCAGGGACGGCCGCTGCGTCGGCGCCTATGTTTATGACCAGGTCAACGACCGGGTCAGGGTATTCCGCTCCAGGTACACGGTGCTGGCCACAGGCGGAGCGGGCAAGGTTTACCTGTATACAAGCAACCCGGATATATGCACCGGCGATGGCATAGCCATGGCATGGCGCGCCGGCTGCAGGGTTGCCAACATGGAGTTTGTGCAGTTTCACCCGACCTGCCTGTATCACCAGGAGGCGAAATCCTTTTTAATTTCAGAGGCGCTGCGCGGCGAAGGCGCGAACTTGCTGCTTCCCGACGGTTCCCGTTTCATGGAAAAATTCGATGCGCGCGCAGAATTGGCCCCCAGGGACGTGGTTGCACGCGCCATTGACCACGAGATGAAGCGTCTGGGCAGCGATTGCGTGTACCTGGATATCAGCCACAGGGACAAGGATTTTGTCATAGACCATTTCCCTGCCATTTACGCCCGCTGCATCCAGTACGGATTTGACCTGACCAGGGAGGCCATCCCCGTGGTGCCTGCGGCGCATTATACCTGTGGCGGTGTGGTCATCGACAAACACGGGCGCACCGACGTCGATGCGCTTTACGCGATCGGCGAAGTATCGTACTCGGGCCTGCATGGCGCAAACCGCATGGCGAGCAATTCCCTGCTCGAATGCCTGGTTTTTGCCCATGCCGCCTACAAGGATATCCGGCGCAATCTCGGCCATGCCGTCCCTCTGCCCCCCTTGCCGGAATGGGATGAGAGCCAGGTTGCGGATTCGGACGAGGAAGTCGTGGTCTCCCATAACTGGGATGAAATACGCCGCTTCATGTGGGACTACGTAGGTATCGTGCGTACCGACAAGCGCCTGCAGCGGGCCAAGCACCGGATCAAACTTCTGCAGGATGAGATCTATGAATATTACGGTAATTTCCGTATCAATAACGACCTGATAGAGTTGCGCAATCTGTCACTGGTTGCAGACCTGATCATCGAATCGGCTTTACGGCGCAAGGAGAGCCGGGGTTTGCACTATACACTTGACTACCCGGCGCCGGGTCCGGCTATAAAAGCTCGCGACACGGTCCTGCGGCCGGGCTGACAGGACAGAGCTGGAAAGCCGTGTTCGTTCAGCGGATACGGTAGTTGGCAGGTACCGGCTTGGGTCCGCCGGCAATCAACTGCTTATTGCAGGGGTCTACTACCAGGTTCAAACCTTCCAGGGTGCGAGCGCCGAGCAGTTGTTGATCACTTTCCCGGGCAAAAACGACTTCATCGATGGTCGATTCTCCGCCCGCATGGACAATTGCATACCCGAAGGAGCGGGTAATCTTCTGTCCATTGGCAAGGTAAAAGACCTGTTTCCGCTTTTCCGGTTCGACACCGATGCTCTCGAGGTGCTCCTGTCGAATCCAGGTTAATTCACTACCGGTATCCACCATGACCCCGAGCACTCGCAACGAGCGAGTCCTGTCCTGGTGATTTTCAAGCACACATTCCGTTGTAAACGTTCCCATTTGTTTCTCCTTATGGTTACTGGTATCGGTAACTGTCACAGCCGTCATGACGTACCTCCGTTATCCGGGCAAGGTCAGGAGTCCTGATTTATTTTTTTCAGCAACTCTGCTTCGTCAATGATGATGATACCCAGCTCTTTGGCCTTGTCAAGCTTGCTGCCCGGATTTTCGCCGGCCACCAGGTAGTCCGTCCTGCCCGACACGCTCCCGCTCACTTTTGCCCCTCGCGAAATCAACCGCTCCTTCGCTTCATTGCGGCTCAGGGATGCCAGCGTGCCCGTTATGACAAACGTTTTTCCCTGCAGGTCTGCGGTTTTGTCATCCTCCCTGCTTTCCCATCTCACCCCGGAACTGCGCACCTTGTCTATAATGGAAATATTCTGCTCATCCTGGAAGAAGCGAACTATATTACCAGCGACTACAGGGCCGATATCCCGAACCTGGCAGAGCTCTTCCTGCGTCGCCTTCTTTATCTCTTCAAGATCAAAATGCCGGGTCAGGTTGCGGGCGGTCGTCTCCCCTACTTCCCTGATACCCAGGGCGTAGAGAAATTTATCAAGACGCGTGTCTTTACTGGTTTCAATCGCACGAAGCAGGTTTTCAGCCGATTTGTGTCCCATCCTTTCAAGCGCGGCGACCCTTTCATGCTCCAGGTGGTACAAGTCTGCAATATTCCGGACCATGCCTGCATTAAATAACTGCTCTACCAGCTTCTCACCTAATCCTTCTATATCCATCGCCAGGCGTGAAGCAAAATGGATAATGGATTGAATTGTCTGTGCGCGGCAGTACAATCCGCCGGTGCACCTGAAGGCAGCCTCACCCTCGACCCTTTCTGTCGGCGAACCGCATACGGGACATTGGTCCGGCATCCTGAATGGCGCCGCCCCCTCAGGCCGTCTTTCAGGCAAGACCCGAACAACTTCGGGGATCACGTCCCCAGCCCGCCTGACGACCGCCGTGTCCCCGGCCCGCACGTCCTTGCGCCGCACCTCATCCATGTTATGCAGGGTTGCGTTTGTGACCGTTACACCGCCCACGCGCACCGGTTTTAATCTCGCCACGGGTGTCACAGCGCCGGTACGGCCAACCTGCACTTCGATATCCAGCACCTCGGTCAACTCTTCTTCGGGTGGAAATTTGAAAGCTATCGCCCATCTCGGCGCTTTTGAGACAAACCCCAGTTCAGCCTGTAACTTCAGGTCATCCACCTTGAAGACTACGCCGTCAATTTCATGGGGTAATTTCATGCGTTTTTCCAGTATTTTCCGATAAAAGCCGATACATTTCTCTATCCCGGCGATACCCTCGGTGTCGTTTGAGACAGGGAGTCCCCAGAGCTTGAGGGATTGTAGAATATCAATATGGGAAGACGGTATTTTACCGCCGTCGACGATGCCTGTGCCATGGGCAAAAAACAGCAGAGGCCGTTTTGCCGTAATCCCGGGGTCCAGTTGCCGCAGGCTTCCCGCTGCGGCGTTCCTGGGGTTGGCGAAGAGTTTTTGCTCCTGTTCCCGTTGCCTGTTATTCAGTTCCTCAAACCCGGATTTGCTCATAAACACTTCTCCCCTGACCTCCAGTCTGGCGGGGAAGCCTGTCTCGCGTAATGTCAGCGGGATACTTTTTATCGTACGGACATTGGAAGTGACGTCTTCGCCGGTTGCGCCGTCCCCCCGGGTTGCCGCCCGGACCAGTTTGCCGCGGTGGTACAGCAAGCTGATTGCCACTCCGTCCAGTTTTGTCTCTGCGGCATAGTGAATTTGCCCGATACCCAGCCTGTCTCTTACCCGTTTATCGAAAGCCACCAGCTCTTCGTCACTGAACGCGTTGTCGAGCGACAGCATCGGCAACTCGTGCGTTACCTGTGAAAACTCATCGAGCGGGTGAGCGCCGACCCTCTGGGTGGGCGAGTCCGCCGGTACCGGTTCGGGATGCTGCTTTTCCAGGCTGTCAAGTTCCCGTAACAACCGATCGTATTCCGCGTCGGGAATGAGCGGATCATCCAGGACATAGTAACGGTAGTTGTGCTCATTCAACTGCCGCCTGAGTTCCTCAATTTTGCCGGCAACCGATCCCATAGTCAGTTAAAGGTCGTGGCTTTCGACCGCGCAAGCTTATGCTGAAGCAGCCATCTCCACAGCTTCATCGATGTCAACCGACACCAGTCTGGAAACGCCTGCCTCGTGCATGGTTACCCCGAGTAATTGCCGGGTGATTTCCATGGTGATTTTATTGTGGGTAACGATGATGAACTGCACGTCTTTCGACATTGCTTTGACCATATCGCTGAACCTGCCGACGTTATTGTCGTCAAGGGGCGCATCTACCTCGTCGAGAATACAGAATGGCGCCGGGTTCAGTTTGAATATGGAAAACACCAGGGCTACGGCCGTCAAGGCCTTTTCACCGCCGGATAACAGGTGGATATTGCTGTTTTTCTTTCCCGGTGGGCGCGCCATCACGGTGACGCCGGTTTCCAGCAGGTCCTGGGCAGTCATTTCCAGGTAGGCGTGGCCGCCACCGAACAACAACGGGAAATTTTCCTTCAGGTTGGCGTTCAGCCGGTCGAAGGTTTCCTTGAAGCGCGAACGGGTTTCCTTATCGATCCTGTGTATGGCGGCTTGCAGCGTCTCCAGTGCGGCAGCGAGATCGTTGTACTGGCTGTCCAGGTAATTTTTCCGTTCGCTGAGTTGCTCGAATTCATCAATGGCAGCCAGGTTAATGGCTCCCAGGCGCTGGATCCTGTTCTCGGCGCTGCTGATTTTTTCCTGCCACAACTGCTTGCCGGCACTCTCATCCAGCCCCGACAACAGGGCTTCAGGGGTGTGATCCATCGCCTCCAGCCGCTCTTCCACGGTCTGCACCCTTACCTTGAGCTCCTGTTGTTCTATCCTGGCCTGCTCCAACTCGGCGCGCAGTTCCTGGAGTTCCTGTTCGCGTTCACTGCGGACCTGCTCCTTTTCCCTGGCCAGTTGCTCCTGTTGCAGCACTGTCTCCCTGGCAGCCGCCAGGCTGGTCTCATGGTTTACTTTTTCGGCCAGTTTGACGTTGAGGGAGTCGCGCAACCCCTGCAACGGCCCGTACTGCGCCTGCAATTCGGTTTCAAGTTCAACGATGCGCGCTTCGGTAGTTGAGAGTTGTATCTCACAGCGCTGTATGGACTGTTCAATCGAATTTTTTTGCGATCTGGCGGCTTCGAGCTGTAATGCGATGGCGTGCCTTTCATCGTTGGCAGTCTGCCAGCGGGAACGGGCATCACCCAGTACCCGGTCATGTTCCGACCTTAATCCTGCCAGGCGATCGTGCTGTTCCTGTAACTGCTGCCTGGATTCCCCGTCCTGGTCCAGCAGGCTTTCCAGGTTTGCCATCTCTGCCTGATCGGCTGTCTCCTGGCGCTGTATGTCCGCCAATTCCTGCGCTATCTGCGCCGCCCTGCCGTGCGCCTGCTCGAAACGGGTCTTGAATTCAGTGTACCGGGCCCTGGTCGAGGCGGCAGTCTCCTGTTGTTCATTCATTTGCGCCAGCAACTGTTCCGATTGGCGTTCCACCTCATCCATCAGCTTGTTTTTCTCAGCAGCCGCCTGTTCCAGTGAGCCGATCTCCTGTTCCAGTTCCAGCCGGACACCTTTCAGTTGTGAAAGTTGCTGTTCTCTTGTCAGCATGCCGGGGGTGTTGTCCGGCGGGCGCTGGATTCTCACCCAGTAACTGTTCATCCACACCCCGTCCTGCGTGACGACCGACTCGGTTTCATCCAGTTCCCGGCAGATTTCCCTGGCCTGGTCCAGGTCTTCAGCCAGGTAAATCCTGTTCAGGATGGCATCCAGGGGAGTTCCTGCGCTTACCTTGTCGATGAGTCTGGGGTGGGATTTGGGCAGGTACCCGATGTGCTCCGCGCTATTGAGCATCAAACCGGCCTTGCCGGTCCGCAAATCCGCCAACGCGCCTGCCGCAGCGTGCAGATCGGCAAGGCTGATATCCTGTAAACGCGACCCGGCTACGGTTTCCAATGCTGTCTCCCAGCCCTTTTCCACCTCGATGATGTCAATCAGCCGCGGGGCATCCGCCAGGCCCAGACCGGACAACCATTGTTCCAGGGCTTGCTTGTTGTCAAGGGTAGCTTCATGCTGCAACGCTTCCAGGGAGGCAATTCCGGCTTCGTTTTTCTGCAGGTCTGCGCGCAATTCCAGAAGTCGAGCCGTGATATCCCCCAGTTCGCTGCGGTAACGCGCCAGGTTTGCCCTAGTCTCGCCCAGTTCATTTTTCTGCTGCTCCAGCAAACTTTCACTACCTGAACTGGCTGCGGACAATTTCTCCATGTCCTGTGCAAGCCCCTCCGGAGCGAGCTTGCGGGCCTCGGTGTCAAGGTTGTTGCGGCGCTGCTCCAGGGCGGGCAATCCCGAGAGGAGCAACTCCTTATGTGTCGTATTCACTTCCATTTGCTTGTCGATACCCGATATCTCCAGGTTAAGAGCATCCCATTGGCCCTGCAATTGCTGCCATGTCTCCTCGGCCTGGCGCAGTTCGTCATGAGCTTCGTCACAGCCGCTTTCGGCCCGCCCGAGGTCCGGCGCCAGCAAGCGCATTTTTTCCGTTGCCGCACTCAGTTCCTTGCTGTCGTCCTCCAGTTGCTGTTGCAGTTCCTGTTCGGCCTGTTGCGCTTTTTCAGCTTCGGTTTTCAGCGTTTCAATGCGTTCCCGGGTGTGGTTAATCTGTTGTTCGGCATGTGATATGTCACTGCCGATCTGGTAGAAGTCGGCCTGGACCCTGTTGAACGCCTCGTTTGCCGCGCTGTAATTTTCCCGTTGGATCTCTATCTCCGCTTCCACCTCGCGCAATCCGGCCAGACCGCCGTCCACGCGTGTTTCACGGGAACGGACGGCCTTGATTTTTTCCAGGGCGTTGTCCGACAGTTCTTTCCAGTCCAGGGCCAGTAACTCCGCTTTTAACCGGCGTTCCTCCTGCTTCAGTTCCTTGAAGCGTTCTGCCGCTTTTGCCTGCCGTTGCAGGTGCTCGGCCTGCTTTTCCAGTTCTTCAAGGATATCCGTCAACCTGCTGATGTTTTCCTGTGTATGCCTTATCCGGTTTTCCGTTTCCTTGCGCCGTTCCCTGAATTTCGATATACCCGCAGCTTCCTCAAGAAAAACACGCAATTCCTCCGGCCTGGCCTCGATCAACCTGGAGATCACTCCCTGTTCGATGATTGAATAGCTGCGCGGCCCGATCCCCGTTCCGAGGAAAATGTTCTGTATATCCTTGCGGCGGCACCGGGTATTGTTCAGGTAATAGGTGGAAATCGTATCCCTGTTTAACACCCGCTTGATGGAAACCTCGGCAAATCCGGCATAGGGGCCGCCCAGCTTACCGTCCGAATTGTCAAATACCAGTTCTACCGCAGCCTGTCCGACCGGTTGTCTGGCACCGGAACCGTTAAAGATGACATCGGTCAGCGACTCTCCGCGCAGGTGTTTGGCGGAACTCTCGCCCATGACCCAGGTAACCGCATCGATGATATTGGATTTTCCGCAGCCATTGGGACCTACGATCCCGACCAGGTTGTCCGAGACCAGCAGGGTGGTGGGATCGACAAAGGATTTGAAACCGGAGAGTTTGATCTTGCGCAGGCGCATGAGTTGTTACCATACCTTTTAGCGCAAGATTATACAAGTGAGACACAGGAAAAAAATGGCAAACAGTATCTTTATATTATAGTTTAATAATAATCAATAAATAATTGTAATACAAATAATATTATACAATAGTTGAAGTAAAATATTAGACACGGCGCCATTAAATGATATATTGCGATTTCCGAATCGCATGATTAAGTAGAAGTATGACGACAAAACCATCCAGAGAACTGGATACTTTCGACAATCCGGAACCTGATCGTGATTACACCATCAGCATGAAACTGCCGGAGTTCACCTGTTTGTGCCCGATGACAGGCCAGCCGGACTTTGCTACCTTGCACCTGCAGTACGTTCCGGACCGGTTGTGCCTGGAATTGAAGTCGCTCAAACTCTATATCTGGTCATTCCGGGATGAAGGCGCCTTCCATGAAGCGGTAACCAACCGCATCCTGTCGGACCTGGTAGAAGCCATTTCTCCCAGGTATATGAAGTTGACCGCGGATTTCAACGTGCGCGGCGGTATCTATACGTCGGTGACGGCTGAGCATAGAAAAGCCGGCTGGCGCAGCCCGGATGCGGTGACACTGCCGGAATAGTGGGGTCAGGTCGCACAATGCACATATTGGAGAACTGTTCAGCTTCACATTGATTTGCTCGGCGTGTGCATTGTGCGACCTGACCCCACTATTCTGAAATCATTGACACGAAGCGATAATATGGTTTCAAATAGGCAAACGGGCGATCGAATGAGTGCCCGGATGATGCGTAACAGAGTGCGGTTCGGTAAAGAATGATATGAAAAAGGTCGTTAGCGGGGAACAACCCCCTGATACAAACCCTATCAGTGTTGAAGTTGCGGCGGGTGATTACATGAATCCGGCCCAGGTCGAGCATTTTCGCAAGCTGTTGATTGACTGGAAGCAGGCCCTGATGGAGGAAGTCGAACGAACCGTACACCACATGCAGGATGAAGCGTCCAATTTTCCCGATCCCAATGACCGGGCAACCCAGGAAGAAGAATTTGCCCTGGAATTGAGGACGCGGGATCGCGAGCGGAAACTCATCAAGAAGATCAACGAATCGCTGTTGATGCTGGATTCAGGCGATTACGGCTACTGTGAGATATGCGGCGGTGAGATTGGGCTTAAACGGCTTGAAGCAAGACCCACGGCGACCTTGTGCATCGATTGCAAAACCCTGGATGAAATCAAGGAACGCCAGCACGGCTGAGCCGGAAATAGGAAAGCATATTCAACCGGTACGGTCCCACTCAGGCGCGACCAGCCTGCGCCGGCGGTCGCGGGACAACTTGACGCCCTCTCCATCCAACTGAAGCCGGTCCCACAACTGGCAGGTCACCTGTTTATGCTTGGTATCCAGGCCCTCGCAGTAGTTGGTGTATTCGCACACTCTCACCTGGTCCCCCTTCCCCAGCCGCAGCTTGAGAAACCAGTCGGGATCGGCAAGACTCTGGCGGGCCGCGCCGATGATGTCGGCCTTGCCCTGCCTCAACAGGTCTTCCGCTTGTTGAAATCCGTGAATACCGCCTATGACAACCACCGGAGTGGCATATCCGGCCCCGTTGACGGCTGCTTTTATCCGTGCAACGGGTTCCACGTTGCGGCCGAACGGACCGAAATCATCTGAAATATATCCGGGCATGCATTCATAGCCGCTTCTCCCCGTGTAGGGATATGCCGCCCAGCCGACCAGGGGTTGTTTGGCATCATCAAATTTCCCTCCGCGGGACAGGGAGAGGAAATCCATACCGGCTTGCGCAAATTCGACCGCGAAATACCTGGCATCGTCTACCGTGTTGCCGCCCTCTATGCATTCATCGCTGAGAAACCGGCAGCCGACGCAATAATCCTCTCCAACCACGTTGCGGACATGTGCGAAGATTTCCAGGGGCAGCCGTACCCGGCTTTGCCGCGGGCCGCCATAACCGTCAGAACGCCGGTTCGTTGCGGACAGGAACGAAGCCATCGTATAGGCATGGGCATAGTGCAGTTCAACGCCGTCGATACCCGCTTCGCGGGCGCGCCGGGTGGCCTGGGCAAACAAATCCGGCAACACCTGCGGCAGGTTTTTTACGTGAGGCAAGTGCATATCCGTGACCCTTTCACGGTAACCCATACGTAATGCCTCCAGTTCAGATTCGGTCAGAATGTCATCGAGTTCTGCATCAGGCAAACCGGCCAGGTGTTCCCTGATCTGGTCCTCCGGCCAGTCCGGCGCATTAAGCCGTTCCCTGTGCTCGTCGGTAACGGCCAGGAACCGGGCAAAATATTTGGCGGGATCCGGGCGCCGGCGAATCGTCAGAAAATCGATTATCTGGATCAGCAGGCGCGTTTTCCCCCGGCTGGCGCTTCTCACCACGTCAGCCAGTTCCCTCAGCCCGGGGATGAACCTGTCATCGCCGATGCGCAGTAGCGGCCCGCTGGGAATATCGCGGATGCCGGTAGCCTCGATGACGATGGCGCCCGGCTGCCCTCTGGCGAACCGCTCATACCAGTCCAGCACATCGTCCGTGACGAAGCCGTCTTCCGTGGCGCGCCAGGGAACCATGGCCGGCACCCAGGTGCGCTGCTCCAGGGCCAGGGGGCCGAGCTTGACCGGCGTGAACATCAACGCGGAACGGGCCTCCTCGGCAGTCGGGTTCAACCCGGGCTGCGGTTTGTACTTTATTCTTTCAGGAGGTTTCCACATCCGGAAAAATAATCTGCGTTAAACTGCATAATCTGCGGATGAGGTCATGTAGTTTTTCCAAGCTTCGAATTCGTGGCGAAATACGATATCGCTGGTGCCGAGCGCCTGTGCAGTGCCGTCATCGTTAAGCTGTTCGCGACCGTAATGGCGGTGCTGACTTACCCAATCCAGGGCTTCAGTCTGCAGGCCGTGCTGGATGCGGTGGTAGGCCTCGTAGTCATCATGCCCTGCTATGGAGAACGGGGAGAAGATCAACTGGTTGTACAGTACCGAGGTATGCAGCATGTCCTCGGACACGCCACCCAGTTTGAATGTCCAGGTTTCCTGGATAGTCCTGTCGACGGCGATGGGGCGGTAAACCCGGATCGTCTGCAGCGCGCTCTTGAAGGCGATGCTCGGATAGATGATGGTGTTCTGCCGCTGCATGGCCAGGGTCCGGTTGGTTTTCTCCTCGCCATAGGCTGCTATCAAATCCTGAACATATTTTGATTCGCGCGGGTAACCGATGTGGATGGTGGCATTGCCGCCGGAATAGGTGTGCCCGTTGCCGCAGGTTGTCATGGCAATGGTGTCGAAAAACTCGTAGCTGGAACCGAAGGGTTCCAGCATGGCGAGCGGCAGGGGTTTTTCATTCTCAGGGAATTGCCGGGCCAGTTGTTTTGCCGGTTGCCAGGCGGACTGGTGCGTGACGGCAGGATGCAGGTTATCGGACACGTTTTCCAGCAGGATCTTCCAGTTGGCGTCATGCATATAGCGCAATACGCCGCCGGTTATCTCTATTTCACCCGTTGGAGAACGGTCAACTACGTTGTCGAACGAGGTAATGGCCGGTCCGAGCCAGCTTCTCAGGTCCGGTCCTTGCTGTGCCTGGTTGGCGAAAATGAAGCCGCGGTAAATCTCAACCCGTGCGACTTTGCGAATATTGGCCGAGGGTCTGTCCCGGCCAAATACCGAATCCGCATATCCCTCTTCCCTGGGAATGTGCAGCAGGTTGCCGGCAGTATCAAATACGTAGCCGTGATAGGCGCAACGTAATTTCTGAGCATGTCCACAGGACTCGCCGACCAGTTGTGCGCCCTTGTGCGCGCAACGGTTATACATGATATGAACCTGGTTGTCAGCGTGCCGGGTGACGATTACCGATTGCCTGCCGATGGTGGTGGTAAAGTAATCTCCCGGTTTTTTTACCTGGCTCTCATGGCCGATAAAGATCCAGGCATTGCCCCAGATGCGCTCCATCTCCAGGTCGAATATGGCCGGATCGGTATAAACACGCTTGTGTACACGCGTGGGTTCGACCAGCGAAGCGATCTCTTGATCACTGATAGGCATGTTCATATGGGAAGCCTGCAGCCGGGTTACTTGACCGCCAGCCCCAGCAGTATGGTGGTGGTGCAGTGATAAACGTTGTTGCTGGCGCCCATACACCAGTTGATATCATTGCTTTTTGACGGAAAATAATTCGGCAGGTCTCCCTCGTTGCGGTTGCACATGCAGCGGTTGCAGGTGCTTTTACCGCAGCAGTCGTTGTAGGCGATGATGTAGTCGCGCCCGTCCGCGGGGTTATTGCAGGTGCCTACCCAGGTCATCGGCGCCATTTCCGTGCCGGGCGGGCAACTGGTGTGGCTGCCGCCGCAGCAGCTGCACAGGAAGCCGTCCATGCCGCAGTTGCGCCAGTATTCACATTTCCCGGGGTCGCCTTGCGGCCCCGGGATGGAGCCGTCATCCGGCGCCGTATTTGCCCGGGCAACGGGTAACAAAGGTATTGCGCCTGCACCGACCAGCACTGTCCCGGCTTTCTTCAGAAAGCTCCGGCGCGAGGTACGGCGCGCCAGGGAGCGGGTCCTGTCTTGAAACCAGCGATCAAAAAATCTCATTTTTCACCCTCAATATCATCGGACGATTGGGGACGGATTTAAATCCGTCCCCGGTCTCTGAAAAAGGATACCTTGCCAATTGTTCCAGCCTCATCTACAGCAACGGCAGCGGTTCAATCAGGAACGGCGTAATGCCGAGTTCCCCGGCAGAGCGCAGGTATTCTCCGGAGCCTGCATCATAGATATCCAGGCTGCTCAAATCCCCGGTAATAGTGTACAGCAGCGGGTTATCATCCTGGCTCACGGCTATTGAAATACTTGATTGCCTGGTCTTTATTCTTTTCACCCTCGCCCTGGTTTGCAGATCATAGACCCAGATTTCCGGTCCGGGTTCTTCGTAGGTGAAGAAATCACCCTGGTGCATCAAAATGTAGAGGTGCTGCCTGGCATTATGCAGGGTGACGGCCTGCATCCCGCCGATACGCCAGTTTTCCGCTTTGTCCTGCTTGTCCAGATAACTCCAGGTATCGGAAAACGCCGGTCCGTCCGCGGTTATCTCAACGGGATGAACATTTCCCAGCACCGACATGAAGTACCAGGTATCGCCATGGCGTACGCCGGTCTCCAGGATCGGGTCCTCGAGCGCGTTGAAAAATGGTTCGCTTCTTTGCACACTGGCCTGCGTGCCTTTATCGGTCAGGTTGATCAGCAGCAGCGCACCGTCGCTGCACAGCGCAAAAAAACGCCTGTCGCCCGCGCCATAAGCCATCGCGCAACCGGGCGTTATGACTTCCCCGGCAAAACGGCGCTGCTCGACATCCACGATGCTCAACGAGGCTGCCGGTGTCAGGTTGAAAACGGCCATGAAGCGATCATCGTCGGTCAATGCCGAATCCGCCAGTCTCGGCAGGGTGGATGCGCGTTTGGCCGGTATTTCTATCTCAGCGACCGGTGTTAACTTGAACGGGTCGTAAATACTGATGACGTCGGTCCGCTCCCCGCGTGTCGTCCTGGCATAGTAGGTTTCAGCCGAATAGACTTCCCGGTAATGGCCCGGTATATTCAGCGCATTGAAGGAGTAACCGGTATTCAGCATTCCCAGCAGCCGTGCGGTGTCTCCGTCATACAGGTAGGCGCGCCCGTCCGGCATCGAGGCTGCCGCGATATCGTAAATCCAGACCCAGTGCGGATGCGGCGTTTCCGGTAACGCCGCTACCTTGCCGAATATATCTTTCGATAAGGGTTCCCTGCTGACGTCTACATACGCATCGCTCTCGCTGGATGCGGTTGAGGGCGAAACGGGTTCATCCGGCGTTTGCTGCGCATCACAACCAGCCAGAAGAAGGAGAACCAGACCGTACAACCATAACTTGATCCAGGAAGCAGAATATATATCCATGGAATACGTAAACGTTTTTAACCGTACTGTTATCATGTATAAAATCTGTATGGATTTCAAGGACTTTACAATTTCCCCTGCGGGGAGTTACAAATTTCGGTCAGGCCATGAGTAAGAAAGTAACGATTTTCTGGTTCAGGCGGGACCTCAGGCTTGAGGATAACTGCGGCCTCTATCGCGCACACCGGGAAAACTACCCGGTACAACCGGTATTTATCTTTGACACCGATATCCTCGGCAACCTGAAAAACAAAAGACACGCACGGGTAGAGTTTATTCACGGAGAAATTTCCCGTCTTCAGGATGAACTGCGGCAGCGGGGGACAGCCATGGACGTGAGGGCAGGCAAACCCCTCGAGGTGTGGAAATCACTTTGCGCGGATTATGCGATACACGCGGTATGGGCCAACCGCGACTACGAGCCGTATGCAAGGGCGCGTGACAGGGAAATTTACAGTTTTCTGCAGGACAAAGGCATACCATTCTGGACGAGAAAGGATCACACAATATTTGAGGAGGATGAAATAATCAAAAATGACGGCTCTCCTTATGTCGTGTATACCCCCTACAGTAAGACCTGGAGAAAATTGCTGAACGCCGAGCAATTAAAACGGTATCCTTCTGAAGCTCAAACGCACTGGGTGAGGACCGGTGTCAAACGGATGCCCGGCCTGCCGCAACTTGGTTTCGCCCCTGCCGGCATTGCATTTCCTTCCCGGGAACCGGATGAAAGCATAATCAGGAATTACCATAAAACACGCGATATTCCTTCGTTGCAAGGGACCACGCGCATGGGAGTGCACCTGCGTTTTGGTACAGTCAGCATAAGGAGACTGGCCGCACTGGCCGTCCGCAGTAATGAAAAATATCTTGGCGAACTCATCTGGCGTGATTTCTACCAGGCGATTCTCTGGCATTTTCCGCGCGTAACGGAGCGCAACTTTAATTCGAAATACAACAACATCCGCTGGAGGAACAATCCGGAAGAATTCGACAGGTGGTGTGCGGGGGAAACCGGCTATCCCATCGTTGATGCCGGTATGCGCGAGCTGAACAAAACCGGCTACATGCATAACCGCCTGCGCATGATTACCGCGAGCTTCCTCTGCAAGCACCTGCTGATTGATTGGAGATGGGGTGAAGCCTGGTTTGCGGACAAACTGCTCGATTATGAATTGGCCAGCAACAACGGTGGCTGGCAGTGGGCCGCCGGCACGGGGGTGGATGCCGCGCCCTACTTCAGGATTTTCAACCCGTATACCCAGACCGACAGGTTCGACAAGGATAGAAAATACATACATCAATGGGTGCCGGAATACGCCACCCCGGACTACCCTGCACCCATTGTTGGCCATAAAACAGCAAGAGCGCGCGCCCTCACGGTTTACAGGGAGGCGATTAAAACCAAGTAAGAAATTTGGGGTCAGAGTAAAAATTCTCACAACCCGGTAAGTGTTATCAGTTTATCGCCGGTTATTTTTACGCTGACCCCAAATTTCCAGCGGCGCGTCATTCCGCAACAAACAGGAAGTCTGAAATAGCCCGGGCCGTCTCAATGGGACGTTCGATCGAGATGAAATGCCCGCAGTTCTCCAGCATGTCCAGCTTCGAGTCCGGTATTAGCCGGTGCAGGTCCGTCATGCCCAGCCCGCTCGGGGACGATTGCATCGGCGTCATGATATCCTCATCGGTGCCGAGCAGCAGGGTCGGCGCCCGAATATTTGCGGCGTCGGCGCTGATATCCAGGTTTTCTATCAATGTGAGATCGCGCAGGAACTCCATGGGCGTCATGCCCTGCAGTGCATAGACGAACGCCTCCACCGTGTGTTCGCTCTCAGGCCGGTCCCAGAAACCCCGGGAGAAACCCTGGTGGCTGGTGACCAGGGCCAGGGCCTCCACCCCGGCTGCAGCGGCCATTCGCCAGGTTTTGAAGATGACATGGCTCGCCCGGTCAAATTTCGCGAAGGAACAGGTGATGACCAGCCTGTCGATAAGTTCCGGCCGCCTTCCGGCCAGCACCATTGCAACGCACCCGCCCATCGACGTTCCATGCACGTGGACCGGCGCAAGTTCCAGGGCCTCGATGAATTGCGCGACGCTGTCGGCAAAATAGTCGATACCCCGCTCACCGGGAGCGCATTCGGACTCGCCGTATCCGGGCAGGTCGATATCGTACGTGTGCAGGCGCTTCGACAGCTGGGGCGTTAACAGGTCGAAATTATTGTGCCCGGTCCCCAGGCCGTGAACCTGGACGACGCTGCCGGAGTTTTCGGTACCTGCCTCCCTGTAGGAGGCGGAAACGCCTGAACCGAGCTGTACTTGAGCGATAGGCATCAGGAAGAGGGTCTCTGTTATAGTTTGCGGGTCCGTTGTGTCACTTCCGGGAGCAGAGTCTTGCCACCCGCGGCATGACTTCCTGCGCGAAGCGCCGCATCTCCCGCTCGAACGGCTGGAACTCGAGCAGGATGATTTCAACGCCGGCACTATGGAAGGCGGCGATGCGTCCTGCAACCTCATCGTAGGAGCCGGTGAACCCGCAACCGGTGCCGTTGCCCACGCCGATCCCCGGCACCTTGGCGATCACCTTGGAGGTGACGACTTCCGGGTCGGCATTCCGGTGCAGAGATTCGTAGATTTCCCTGTCCTTCTCGCGCAACTCGAAGGCATAAGCCAGCGCCTCCTCCGCCTCGGACTGTGTAGGTCGCGCGAAGGGAAATGCCGATACCCCGTAGCTGAGCGGCGGACCGTTACGCGGGCGCTTGCGCATGGCTGCTATCTTTCCGGCAACATCTTCCAGCGGTTGGCCGAACATGAACCAGGTGTCGCACAACTCGACGGTGAGGTTAAGCGCCGCTTCGGACTCGCCGCCGGAGTAAAGCAATGGTCGCGGCCGCCATTTTGACGCCGGTTTAAACCGGTATCCGTCTAGCTTGAAGTTGTCTCCCTCGACGGTTACCTGTTCGCCCGATATGAGTTTCTTGACAACCTGCAGCCACTCACCGCCGTAGACATAGCGTTCATCATGCGGTGGGAATGGAATTCCTGCTTTCTCGAATTCAGGGCGGAACCACGCATTGACAAAATTGAGCGAAAAACGCCCCTGGCTGATCTCTTCCAGTTGCAGCGCCATCTTTGCAAACACGGCCGGGTGGAACAGGTACGGCTTGATAGCCGCGATAATCTCGATTTTTTCCGTTATTGCCGCGAGTGCGCCACAGGAAGTCAGGGTCTCCAGTTGGTCAAACCCATCTCCGAACGGGTTGACGATGTGCTGTGCTACGAGGACGGAATCAATGCCGAGAGTTTCTGCCTCAAGAACCAGGTCCCGGTTGCGCGCCCACGATGCGTCGGGTGGGTCCTCCGGATGATGGAGTGATGCCGAAGTGCCGTAGACAACCGCCCAGATACCGAACCGGGGGCCGGGGCGTTTCTTCGCTGGAGTCATGGTCTGATCCTGCCTGGAATTACTTTGAGTCATCACGAGTAAAACATTTAAATCATTATAGCGGTTATACACATGCTGTCAGGTTGAAGATAACAACACCGTGGTCAAAAAAATAACCCTTGGTTAAGATAACAAGATGAAACTGGAACGCAGGCTGTTCACAATTCTTGGCCCCGGGCTGTTGATGGCTGCGGTGTCCATCGGTGTATCCCACCTGGTGCAGGCCACCCGCGCCGGCGCCTTGCACGGGATGGACCTGCTGCTGTTCATCCTGCTTGCATTTGTCATGAAATACCCGACATTCCGTTTCGGGCATGAGTACGCCCATGCAACCGGGCAACACCTGCTGACCGGGTTTCGCAGGCAGGGAAGCTGGGCGGTAGTATTATGCTGCGTAATCATATTCTGCATGATGTTTACCGGATTTGCGGCAGTCCTGCTGGTGACATCCGGGCTGGCAGTGATCAGTTTCGGTCTGGACCTGCCTATCGGTCTGGTCGCCGGCTGTCTCTGTGTTTTTTCCGGTACCTGCCTGGCGGTTGGACAATATCGCTGGATGGACGGCATCATCAAGGTATTACTTATCATCCTGTTAATTTCGACCCTGGTTGCTACGGCATTATCCGTTCCCTTGATCGAATGGAAGCAAATTGACGTCCTTACCCCGGAAATATCGAGCAGGTCAACCCTGCTGTTTCTGGCCGCACTGATCGGGTTTATGCCGGCGCCTTTTGAGACCTGCCTCTGGCAGTCGTTATGGGTGCTGGAAAAAGACAAGCAGGAACGCCTGTCGGGCGCCGAGGTAAAGACGGATTACCATGTCGGTTATTTCTCGACCCTGGTGACGGCGGTCTGTTTCCTGATGCTCGGGGCTGCCGTGATGCACGGTTCCGGCCAGCAGTTCTCGTCCAGCTCAGCCGGGTTTGCAGCCCAGCTTATCAGCATCTACACCTCGCTGCTGGGCCAGTGGACCAAGCCGATCATCGCGGTTGCCGCGTTTGTCGTCATGCTCTCGACAGTACTGGTGATCCATGACGGCTACCCGCGCACCGTCTGCGCCCTGGCCGAATGTTTTCAGGAAAAAAACGTATCAGAAAAACAGTGGTTCAGGATCTACCTTGGTGCGATCCTGGCAATGGTCCTGGTTGCACTGCCCATCATTCTCTATTTTGTCCAGTCCTTCAAAACCCTGATCGACATCGCCACCACCCTGGGGTTTCTTACCGCGCCCGTGCTGGCCTGGCTGATTCACCGGTCCATGCACTCGGAGGACGTCCCTGCGGCAATGAAACCGGCACCGGGCCTGACCCGCTACAGCCTGGCCTGCATCTGGGCGCTGACACTGTTTGCGGGATTTTACCTGGTGTTGATTATAGGGGGACAGATTTAAATCTGTCCCCGTTGAGATTGGATAATGACGAAAATCGTAGCAAGCGTTATCGCTGAAAATGCCAGGAGCATGCCTGACAACCTGGCTATAGTCGACCAGGGCAGGAAATATACGTTCCTGCAACATGCAAACCGGGTCCGGCGACTGGTAAGCGCACTGGCGCAGGCCGGCTGCCGGCGCCGCGACAGGGTTTCCGTCCTGTCCCGGAACTGCGCGGAATACCTGGAAATATACGGCGCCTGCGAACTGGGGGGATTTATTGCTGCGCCGGTTAACTATCGCCTTACTGCTCCCGAGATCAACTATATTGTCGGCAACACCACACCGTCCGTATTGTTCTATAGCGTGGAATTTCTGCCCGTTGTCAACGAGATACGCGCTGCCGGCACCCGCCATGTGCAGATCGAGGGGGGAGATTTGCCGGAATGGGCTGTTTCCTATGCGGATTTCATCAAAGGCGGCGAACTCGAAACATCGAACACGTTACCGGCACCCGGGGATCCCGTATATATCGTCCACACCAGCGGGACTACGGGCAACCCCAAGGGCGCCGTGTTGAGCCAGTCCGCACAGTACGGGACCGCACGGGTCATCAGTGATGCGGCGCAGATTACCCGGGATGACCGGTTCCTGCTGGTCCAGCCCCTGTTTCATGTCGGCGCAAAATTCCTGCAGCTGGCCCATCACCTGCAGGGCGCGGCGATTTACATTCAACGGGAGTTTGATCCGCGGGCAGTCTGGAATACCCTGCAAACGGAGCGGATTACCACGCTGCAACTGGTGCCGACCATGATTGAAATGCTGCTTGCCGATGAATACGCGCAAAGCCGCGATCCGGCCCGTGTCAAGACCATCTTCTATTCTACCGCGCCGATACGGGAGACATTGCTGAGAAAGGCACTGAGCGTATTCGGCCCGGTTTTTATCCAGCAATACGGTTCCACCGAAGGCAGTTCCATTTCGAACCTGACGAAATCACAGCACCAGCCGGACGGGACTGCCGCACAGCAGCGCCGGTTATTGTCGGCCGGCCAGGCCTGTGACGGGGTTGAGATAAAAATCGTCAAATCTGACGGCTCCGTTGCAGCCACGGGTGAACCAGGCGAGATCGTGGTCCGCCACCCGGATGTCATGCAGGAGTACTGGAATGATCCGGCAGCGACCGGAGAGGCCATAAGCAACGGCTGGTTGAACATGGGAGATATCGGTTACCTTGATGAGGATGGCTTTTTGTTTATCGTCGACCGGAAAAAGGACATGATCATCTCGGGTGGCGAGAATATCTACCCCAGGGAAGTTGAAATCGCGCTGGAACAGCACCCGGCAGTCAAACAATGCGCGGTGATCGGCATTCCCGACGAACGCTGGGGCGAGGCCGTCTGCGCGTTCGTGGTTCTGTCCGCCGACTGTACGGAAACCGGGTTGGCGGAGCATTGCCGGACGTTAATCGCCAGCTACAAGAAACCGAAACAAATCCGCTTCGTGGAGGAACTGCCCCGGCTGGCAACCGGCAAGGTAGACAAGGTCAGCCTGCGCGCACCCTACTGGCAGGGACGGCAATCAAGAATAATCTGACTTTAGCAACGGCGCGCCTGACTACGCCGATCAGCTCACAATATATTTCGCCGCCGCATATAACACGGACGTAGCAACGATACCCATCAGCCATTTCAGGATGCTGACTTCGGTCATCAGCTTTTGTAATTGGGCAGAAGTTGCCATGTGGGACAGGGTAGCTTCTATTCCGGACAGCCGTTCTCCATAACTTCCTAACGTGACTTCGATCCTGGCCAGTCTTTCACCATAATCTCCCGTAGTTACATCTGCAGTACTCATTTACGTTCCCTCTCATGGTTAAAAACAGGTCAAATGATATTAGTCAGAGCCCTATCGCGTGTCAAGCCTCGACGTCAGATAAATCAGAGGGCCAGTGACCCCAGGCTGGCGCCGCCGCAGATGTACCAGGTCTGCCCGGTGATAAATCCGCTGTCTTCCTCGCATAAAAACGTAACGACCCGGCCTATGTCTTCGGGCGTACCCAGGCGTTTGACCGGAACACTCTCTGCAATCCTGTCCTTCTGTTCGCTTTCTTCCGGGACCAGTTCGTGGAACATGTCCGTGACGATGGGACCGGGCGCGACGCAGTTCACGGTGATCCCGTCCTTTGCCAGTTCCAGCGCCCAGGTGCGCGTGATGCCGATCTGGCCGGCCTTGGTCGCTGCGTAATTCGTCCGGGTAACCAGTCCGAGTACGCCGCGTGAAGATATCAGGATGATGCGGCCGAACTGTGCGGCCTGCATGGCGGGAACAAATTGCTGCGCAAGCGTAATGGCGCTGCCCAGGTGCAGTTGCGTCAGGTAGTCCAGGTCTTCCAGCTTCACGTCTTCCAGTAAGTCCGGACGGATTACCCCGGCATTGTGGACGTAGTTCGTTACCGTATGCCGTTGCGCTATCTCCATCCCCACTTCCAGTGTAGCCTGCGCATGCGCCAGGTCCGCCGTGTAGTTGACCAGGCGTTCGTGGGAAAATTCCGGGGTTTGCCTGGAGATGTTGACCACCTGGTAACCGCTGTCCAGAAAGCGCCGGGTAATATCGGCGCCGATGCCCCGGTTGCCGCCGGTGACGACGACTACTTTATTATTTCCGCTCATGTTTCACCTCTTCCATCGTTATGTCACTGAATTCTGTTGCAGGATCCGTATCCGCTGCCCCCGCAAGGAAAACGGTCTGTCCGGATTTGTCCGGTCTGCCCGTTACCTGCACCCTGCTCCCGGTCTGCAGGCAGGACGCGGCCAGGTAGGCGACCATTACCGGCCCGCAATCGAGTTTGACCAGTCCTATATTCAGGGGGAATTTGTCCCTGAAGAACCGGTCGGTGCTGGCCCGGGAAACGGTCCAGGAAAGCACTTTTCCCATAGAACTGACCTGCTCCCATGATAATTCGCCGGCCAGGCAATGGCTGCAGAACTCCTGTGGCGGATACTGTACCGTGCCGCAACTGCTGCAGACCTGCAGCCTGAACAGGCCCTCTGCGGCGGATTCGTTGACCTGTTGCCAGAGCCGGGAACGCGCGGCCGGCGGTAACAGTTGATCTGTCATTCCGCTCCCCTCCCCAGGATTACCGCGCTGGTACACAGGCAGCGGTCATAATTGACCATGCCGTAACCGCTCGCCATACCGGTCTTTGCCCCGGCAACCTGGTTGGACAGGCCGGTACCGGTCAATTGCCGGATTGCCTCGACCGTGCCCAGGAAACCGCCCGCAGCGCCGGCCTGCCCGGCGGACAGCTGGCCGCCGCAGGTATTGTGCGGCAGTCCGCCGCCGTTCCAGGTCAACGGCCGGGTGCGGACGAATTCGGCTGCCCCGCCCTTTTCACAAAAGCCCAGGTCCTCCATCTGGATCATGGAAATCACCGGGTAGTCATCGTAGGTCTGCAGGAAATCAACATCGTCAGGGCCGAGATTTGCCTGCTCATACATCTGGTCGCGATACAGACCCCATCCGGCGCGGAAATGCACGTCGTCGTCAGGCCAGGCGTTATGCCGCTCTCCCGCAGCCAGGAGTCCGGCGTAAGGCAGGCCGAGAGACTCGGCCCGGACAACGCTCATAACCAGGAAACCTTCCGCCCCGGCGACGGGCATTACGCAATCAAACAAGTGCAGGGGATCGCTGATGGGACGGGCATTGAGGTAATCTTCCAGGGATAACGGTTTGTCGAAGATTGCCCGGCCCGCGGCCAGCGCATTTTCCCGCTGTGCGATGCAGACGCGGCCGAAATCTTCCCGTTCCGCCCCGTATTTCTCCATGTAGTTGCGGGTAATCATGGCGAATACGGTGTTCGGTCCGCCTGCGCCGTAAGGGTACACGGCATCGGTTGAAAACCGGCTGAAATTCCTGACCAGGTCCGTGAAGGTGTCGGCGGAAGCCGTATCGGCGCCGATACAGGCGACGATATTCGCATCGCCGGCCTGAACCGCGCGCGCCGCGCGCCTGGCGGCCACCGGTCCGCTGGCGCCTCCCATCGGGACCTGTTCCAGCCAGCCGGGCGAGATACCCAGGTATTCGGTCATGCTGACGACGCTGTCGGGCGCCAGGGTGAAGCTGGCTATGGCGAGGCCGTCAACGTCGTGTTTTTGCAGTCCCGCCCGGTCCAGCATGCGGGCAAATGCCGCGCCTGTGAACCAGGCCGCGCTACGCTCGCTGCGCCGCTGGTACGGCAGGCTGACCGGGGCGACGAGCGCAATATCATTGTAGGGCTGCATTTTTTCTCTTTCTCTTGCGCTCTCTGAGGTCAAAACAATGACCCTCTTGCACCAGCCTGCCGGCCAGGGTCTTGATTTCACCCCGCTGCAGTTTTTGCGACGCGGTCATGGGCAATTCGGTTACGAACATGTACCAGGCCGGCACTTTGAAATAAATCAACCGTTCATCACAGAAATCGTACAGGGACCGGGCAACAGCTTCCCCGGGGGTCTGTTCCGGCACGGCAGTTTCATCCAGGATTATACAGACGCCGACCTCTTCACCCCTGGTTTCGTCGTAGATGGGCGTTACCGCGCAGTTGGCGACTGCCGGGTGCTGGAACAGTACGTTCTCCACTTCCACGGCCGCGATGTTCTCGCCGCTGCGCCGGATGATGTTCTTGCGCCGGTCGACAAAATGAAACGAGCCGTCTTCACTGATGCGCACGACGTCGCCGGTATGGAAGTAACCGCCTTCCCATACCTTCGCCGTCTCCTCCGGGTTCTTGTAATAACCGGAAAAAAAACCCTTGCGCGGATTGTCGCCCCCGGCGCGGATCAGCAGTTCCCCGGGCTCCCCTGCCCCGACGTCGTTCCCCTCCTCGTCCACCAGGCGGTACTCGATGACGTCCGGCGCCCTGCCGATGCAGCGCGTGCCGATGTGGCGCGGCTCCTTGTTGGCCGTGATGCAGACGTAGGTGCCGGTTTCCGTCATGGCCCAGCCTTCCACCAGCGGAAAGCCGAAGCGCTCCTCAAAGCGTTGCAGGTGTTTGGGGTCAACCCCCGCGCCGAAACCGAACTTGACCTGCCGTCCCAGGTTGTCGTCCGCCGTTTCGGGCTGGTTCAGCAGGATTGCCGGGATCACACCGAGATAATGCAGACAGGTCGCATTGGCCTCGCGCACCGTCTCCCACCAGGTGGAGGCATGGAAGCGGTCAAGCTGGATGATACAGCCGCCGCTCATGATCATGGCCATCATCGAACACAGGGCATTCATATGCACCAGGGGCAACGGCGTCAGCATCCTTTCCTTCCCGTAAGCCAACCGGCAATAGCCGTCAATATCGGCGTACCACTGTCCCATGCAGGTAAAATATTCGTTGTTCAACATGCAGCCCTTTGGCGTCCCCGTCGTGCCTGAGGTGTAGAGTACCGCCACCTCGGTCTCCCGGTCCGGTGTGCCTGCTGCCGGCTCAGCGGCGCAGGACGGCAACTGTGACATCGATTCGGTATCAGCTATCGGAATGGCCGTGTCCCGGCCGGCCAGGGCCGTCTGCACTTTTCCCTGGTAACGGGGCAGGCACAGTACGAGACAGGCGTCGCTGTGATTGATGACATAGGCGATTTCCTGCGGCAGGAAGCCGGAATTGACCGGCACAACGCTGGCGCCGAGCTTGTTCAAGGCCAGGAAGTGCAGGAAGAATTCGGCCCGGTTGTCCAGCATAACGGCAACCCGCTGACCGTAGCCGTATCCAGCCCGGGCGTATTGCTCACTCAGGATGTCGGCGGCCTGCAGCGCCTGGGCATAGGTATGGTCAATGGGCCCCCGGTCATATTCCCTGGTGGCCTGGCGCGGGATGTGCAGGAACGCCTGGGATGAAACCTGCTCCCCGGTTTTCAGGAATTCGGCGTATACGGTAGTCATTGGTTACGTGAATTATGCCTCAGCCCGGGCGCTTAAACCATCCGGCAGTTCGCCGACCTGGGAGCGCTGTAGCTGATCGGCAAACGCGTCTGCTTCCGCCGCGGCGCGCCGGCTCTTGTCGGTAATCGAGGCTATCCAGGCGCACAGGAAACAGGCGCCCATGGAAAACAGTGTCGGAAACGCATAGGGAAACAGCGGCTCGGCATGACCCAGCACGTTTACCCACACGGTAGGACCCAGTATTATCAGGCTTACGGCGAGCAGGAGCCCGGTATATCCGCCGATTAGCGCACCCCGCGTAGTGAACCTTTTCCAGTACATGAACAGGAGCAGGACGGGAAAGTTGGCGCTGGCCGCAATCACCAGCGGCAGCGTAGCCAGAACGGCAACATTCTGCCCCTTGAACTGGATGGCCAGCAGCATACCGGTAATGCTCAACAGTACCACCGTCAGCCTGGATACGCGTAATTCCTCCGCATCGGTACACAACCCCTTGCGGATAACACCGGCAAACAGGTCATGCGATATGGTGGTCGCGGCTGATAACATCAACCCGGAGACGACGGCAAGTATGGTGGCGAATGCAACAGCACAGATAAAGCCCATGAAAATGCTGCCGCCGATAACCTGGGACAAGTGAATCGCCGCCATATTATTGCCGCCGATAATATCCAGGCCGCCCCTGGTGAACTCCGGATTATCCGCCAATAAGGCTATGGCTCCCAGGCCGATAACCAGGACGATGAACTGGAAGTAACTGATGATGCCCATGGCCCAGGCCGCGGAGCGCCGCGCCTGGATTCCGTCCGGCACGGTAAAGAAGCGCATCAGGACATGCGGCAAACCGGCAGTACCGCCGATGAAAGCCAGGCTCAGGGAAATGACGGAGACGATATCCGGGTAAAGCAGGCCGGGCTGCATGATGGCAAGTCCCCGCGGGTGTGCGCCGACGGCGTGTCCGCCCAGCCGGTTGATATCGAAATCGAATGTAATCAGCACGCCGATGCAGAGAATGGTGCCGCCTCCGACCAGTAGTATGGCCTTGATGATCTGCACCCAGGTAGTCGCTATCATGCCGCCGAAACCCACATATATCGTCATCAGGACGCCCACGATCAGCACGCCCTGGGTATAACTCAGGCCGAACAGGGATTCCACCAGGGTGCCCGCCGCGACCATCTGTGCCAGCAGGTAGGGCACGGCTATGGCCAGGGTCGCGGTTGCCGCGAGGATCCGTATCGGCCGGGCCGCCAGGCGCACGGAGACCGCATCCGCAAAGGTGTAGGAGCCCAGGTTGCGCAGCTTCTCCGCGATCAGGAACAGCACGACCGCCCAGCTCAATATCAGGTTGACGATAAAATAGATGGTGTCGAACCCGCCGATGCACAACAGGCCCACCAGGCCGAGGAAAGACGCGGCCGACATGTAGTCCCCGGAAATTGCAATACCGTTTTGCAACCCGCCGATGGAGCTTCCCGCGACGTAGAAATCCTGCCTGGAGCGCGTGCGCCGCGCCGCATAGGCGGTAATGAACAAGGTGGCGATAATGAACAGCACAAAGGACCCGATAGCCGGGTAATTCAGGTCAGTCATCACCCAGGGATTTGCGCATTTCAAGGTACGCCGAATTGATGCGCCTGACGTAATACAGGGCAGCGGCCAGGATGACCAGGATGACGAACAGCGCTGCAGCCATGCCGTTGGAGAATACGCCGGA
Organism: Gammaproteobacteria bacterium; assembly: GCA_965243115.1. GTDB lineage: Bacteria > Pseudomonadota > Gammaproteobacteria > Eutrophobiales > Eutrophobiaceae > JAAXHV01. Next base: position 1,990,635 of record CBDEUD010000003.1, read on the forward strand.
GGCAGCCAGCGGCGCGCCCATGAATTGTTTTGCGTATATGCAGAGCAGGTCAAACACCAGCACCAGGGTGATCAACGCGATGATCAACGTCCTGGACAGCTTGCCGTGCATACGGCTGAATTTCAGGAAGGCTGCGGTAGTAACGGAGTTCCGTTGTTGTGACGGCATTAACTAGTACCCTTTCCAGTTACTATTGACATGTTCAGCGGGTCGGGAAGCGGTTGAGCGCAAGGCGCGCCGTGCGGGGAATGGCGAGTCCTTGCCAAACGGTGTAACGCCGCGGGCGACCGCTTCCCGGCCCGCCCGAAGGGAGCCGCACAGCGACGCCAATACGGCGTTGCAGCCCTTGGCAAGGACTCGCCATTCCCGGCGGGCTGCGCCTTGTCTTGACGTCGCTGTGTGGCTCTGAACATGTCAATAGTAACTGGAAAGGGTACTACAGATAGATGAGGATATTTTCCAGCGGCGCATCACAGTTGAGCAGGTCGACGCGCTTGGCGGCAATCCTGATTTCATCTCCGCTGATGACCAGCCTGTGTGTGTAGGAACCGGCAAATACATCCTGTTTTTCACGCCGGTACTGCAGCATGATAAAGCGTGAGGTTACCACGCATTCACCCGTTCTCTCGTCAAAACTGTCCAGCATGACGTTGTTTACCAGGTGCACGCTGCGCGGTCCGGGTTGCAGGGAAAAGGCGTTGGGGTGTTTGTAGCGTTTTACGCGCACGGCCCTGAGCAATCCCGTCTCGTAAATCAACGAGATGTGGTTTTTCGGGTCCGGTTGCCCCGGTGTTGCCGGCACCCAGTATTCGGCATCTTCCAGGTACAGGTCGTTCCACTCTTCCCAGCGCTGTTCATCCAGCAGGCGCGCCTCGTGGAACAGGAACTGTTCCAGGGTCCCGGGATCGGGTGGTTTGAGCGGTTGTCCGGCCGGCACGGGGGTACTGTCCTGTTCGGGATCTATTCCAGTCTGCATAAGGGCGCTGTCCTGTTCGGGAATGAAGCCGGTCTCTGTGGTTTTGATGAAATGCCGTGCGTGAACCGTGCTGTCACCCGCTACCGGCCATGTAATCTTTCCAGGTCTGGAACTGGTGGCGAAAGACCATGTCGGACGTGCCTGCCGAGTGTTTTGTCCCATCCTCTTCAACTTCGTCCCGGCCCAGGTAACGGTGTTGACTCACCCACTCATTGCCGTCCTGGATCTGCAAGCCGAATTGCAGTCGATGGTAGGCCTCGTAATCATCGGGTCCGACCAGGTTGGCATGGGAATTAATCAGGTTGCAGTAAGTGACGGATCGCTGGAACAGTTCCTCCGGCGCCCCTACCTGCCGGAACACCCATGATTCGATGACGGTCTTGTCTACGGCCACGGGTTTCACGACGCGTATCGAGGTGATTGCGCCCTTCAGGGTAAAGCTGGGATAGACCACCGTATTATGGCGGTTTAGCGCGAGGATCTCCCGTGCTTTCTGCTGTCCGTATTTGTCTGTCAGGGCGTCCATGTAACCGGGGATCGGTGAATAAGCCGAATGGATGCTGAACTTGCCGCCGGTAACGCTGTGCCCGTAATCCCAGGCGGTCAATCCCATCTTTTCGAAGAACTCGTAGTTGTTGGTAAACGGCGCCAGCATCTCCAGTTCAAAGGGCACGGGGTCGCCTTCCTTCAGGCGCTCATCAAAGACCCGTTTGGCGGTGCCGCTGGAAGACTGGTGTACGACCATGGGATGCATGGCGTCGTTCAGGTTTTCCACGAACATCTTCCAGTTGGAGTCGTGCAGGTAGCGAAAACAGCCGCCGGCTATCTCGATACGGCCTTCCGGCGACCGCTCCACCAGGTTGTCGATGGAGACCGCCGCGCCGCTCAGCCAGGTTTTCAAGTCAGGTCCGCCCTGTGCCAGGCTGGCGAATACCAGGCCGTGGTAGCTGTCTACCCGCGGGACCTGCTGCATATTCGATTCCGGGTTGCCCTTGCCGAACCCGGCCCCCCGGTAACCTTCTTCCCGGGGTATGTGGAGCAGGGTGCCGTCGGTATCGAAGACATAGCCGTGATAGCTGCAGCGCAGTTGCTGCGCGTTGCCGCAGTCGTCGCCGATCACCTGGGCTCCCTTGTGGCTGCAACGGTTGAACAGTACGTACACCTTGCCGTCCTTGTGGCGGGTCATCACCACCGGTTGCCGGCCGATGCTCGTGGCGAAATAGTCACCCGGCTGTTTTACCTGGCTGTCATGGCCCACGTAGATCCAGGACCTGTTCCAGATGCGCTCCATCTCCAGGTCAAAAATTTCGGGATCGGTATAGACTTTTTTATGTACGGAATCTTCCCTTACCAGTCCGGCCAACTGTTCATTGGAGTAATGTGACATTTTGTGATTTCTCTGCACTACCAGTCGCCTGCTTCAGGCACCAGATGGATTATAACGCATGATCAGTCCGATGGCACCTCGCCGCGGGCCATCCGGGCTAAGGCGACGGCGAGCATTTCCTGCGGGCCGGGTGGTTTTGCACTGGTTCTCAGTTCAATCTCTTCCCGGTTCATTCTTTCGGCGTTCAGTTCTGCCGCAAATTTTCCCGCAGCATACTGGTCGGGCCAGTACTGCTCGCGGTAGCCGTAACGGGCCGCGGCATTCAGCACGAATTGCGGTTCGTTCATGATCGGCCGCGCCAGGGCCACCAGGTCGGTTCTTCCCGCGGCTACCAGGGTGTTGACCTGGTCTGCACTGGTAATATTTCCTGCGACAATGGTGGGGATGCCCATTTCGTTGCGAATCCGGTCGGCAAACGGCGCCTGGTACATGCGTCCGTAAACCGGTTCCTCGTGGCTGACGACCTGCCCCGTGGAAACGTTGATGATGTCCGCGCCGTTCTCCTTCAATAAAATAACGAGAGTTGACAGATCTTCTTCAGACAATCCGTCGCTGATCCAGTCCGTCGCCGAAATTCTTACCGAAATGGGCCGGTCCGGCGGCCAGGCCTGCCGGACTGTTTGCAGTATGCGTAGCGGATAGCGGGCGCGGTTCCTGATATCGCCGCCGTATTCATCAGTGCGCCGGTTGGTATAAGGGCTGATGAAAGAAGACAACAGGTAACCGTGCGCCATGTGTATTTCAAGCATGTCGAACCCGGCAATCACGGCATTCCCGGTGGCGTTGAGAAAATCCGCTTCGATCCTGTCCATGTCTTCTCCCGACATTTCACGGGGTATTGCACTGTGTTTCAGGTAAGGCAACGGCGATGGTGCGATGATCTTCCAGGCAGCTTCCGGCATGGGTTCGTCTATCCCTCCCCGCCAGGGAATGCAGGTCGCGCCCTTGCGGCCGGCATGGCCGATTTGCCCGCATACCTTCGCCTTGCTGTTGGTATGGATGAACGCGGTAATACGGCGCCATTGTTCCGTTTGCTCGTCATTCCATATGCCGGCGCAACCCGTTGTAATCCGCGCGCCCGCCGACGTGCACAGCATTTCCGTACTGACGATGCCGGCGCCGCCTACGCCCCGGGAGCCGTAATGGACAAAGTGCCAGTCATCCGGGACTCCATCGGTTGCACAGTACTGGCACATGGCGGAAAGCTGGACCCGGTTTTCAACGCGCATACGGCCTATCCTGAACGGCTGGAACATCGGCACCGCCGGGTCCTCCGTGTCGATGTCATCGTAACCCGTAAGCCCGCGGGTATGCCCGGCAAACCACTTGTCCATGGCGCGGGTGAAGCCGGGATCGCGTAAACCCAGATTGTCATAGGTCACGCGTTTTGAGCGCACCATCATGTTGAAAGTGAACTGTTCCGCATCCTGCTGTGCGTAGCGGTCTATATTTTCGAACCAGTGCAGGCTGGTGACGGCCGTCCGCTGCAACCGGTCCGCCTCGGGTTTGCGCGCCTGCTGGTAGGTTTCCAGCACGGCGCCGACCCGGTTGCCCTGCCCGCGGAAAATCCCGGCCAGGGTGATGGCGTCTTCCATGGCCAGTTTGGTGCCGGAACCGATGGAGAAATGCGCCGAGCGCCCCGCATCGCCCAGCAACACGATGTTCCTGTAATAAAGACTGGCATTCCTGACCACCGGGAATTCCCGCCAGAGCGAGCGGTTGGTGATGATGGGATGACCCTGCAGGTCCTCACTGAAGACCTCCTGGATATAACGCTTTGTATCCTCTTCGGAGAACGTATCCATCCCGGCGTTCATCCAGGTCTCATGGCTGCATTCCACGATCCAGGTCGACATCCCCTCTTCATAGCGGTAGCCGTGCACCCACCACCAGCCGTGTTCGTTCCTGCGGAAAATGAAGATAAAACTGTCCAGGGACAAGGTGGTAGCGAGCCAGCAGAAGCGGTTGGGACGCCAGTCCATTTCGGTGCCGAACTCGGTTGCATACCCGGTGCGCAGCAGGGAAGTCAGGCCGTCGCCGGCAACCACCAGGTCCTGTCTGTCTATCTCCAGTTGCGCCAGGTCGGTGATATCGGTATTGAATTCAAGGTTTACGCCCAGTTCATCACAACGGTCGTGGAGAACGTTGAGCAGCTTGAGGCGCGACATCCCGCAGAACCCGTGCCCGCCGCTGATCACTTTTTTTCCGTGTATGCGGGTCTCTATCTTGTCCCAGTAGGCGAACTGCTCGACGATGCGCTTGTAACTGGGTGCGTCAGCCTCCATGAAACCGCGCAGGGTTTCGTCGGAGAACACCACGCCGAAACCCCAGGTGGCGTCACGGGGACCGCGCTCGAACACGGTAATATCGTGCGCGGGGTTGGCTTTTTTCATCAGCAGGGAGAAGTACAGCGAAGCAGGCCCTCCGCCGAGACAGACTATTTTCAGACCGTTCATGTAAGCCGCTCCAGTTAATTGGAGTGTAAACGGAATTACCTTACATGTAAACGTTTTGTTTTTTTATAGTTATGCTTGACTGTACTGACTATCATGGGCTAAAGTCATGCGGAACCTGACATACAGAGAAGTTGGAAAGAAGGAACCCTGATATGTTCTACGGAGTGACGAGTATGAACGGCACAAACCTTTATCGAGCGTTAATCTCAGCCGGGGCGGATGAGCAAGTGGCAAAAGAAGCGGCTAACGACAATTCTGAGATGGTGGTTACGCTTGCAGAACTGAAAATAACAAGCAGGCTGACGCTTGGGTTGGTCATAGCCCTGCTATTGCTTGACTTGTATTCAGTTGAGTTCAACGCTATGCAGGCACAATCCCTTACAGGACGTCGTCAAGGCGCGACCTGACCGTTTTCAATAACCGCACCAGTTCTTCCTGCTCGCTGGAATCCAGGACATTCAGTATTTCATGAGTCCAGCGCTCGTGGTCCGGGGCCATCCTGTTGAACAATTCAGCGCCTTTTTCGGTCAGGCAGATATTGTGGATTCGCTTGTCCAGCGTTTGCTGATGCCTGATGATTAGCCCGTCCTGCGCCATCCTGTCGAGTAGACGGGTGATATTTCCTTTGGACGCCAGCAGCTTGCCGGCCAGGACCGAGATGCTCAGGCCTTCACTACCGGCCTGGTCCAGGTGTGCAAGCACGTCAAATCTCGACAGGGAACTGTTATAGTGCTGGCGCAATCGATCCGACATGATCTGGTCCAGCTGTTTTGAACACTTGAGCAGGTACAGCCAGGCTCGTAACGAGTGTTTGGAAGCGCCCTCGCTTCTGTCCGGAGAGGCTGTTGCCGACCCTGCCTGTGTTGCGTCCGCCATGGTGTGATTCCTCAATCCGGTATAACCGCCGTCGTTTCTATTTCCACCCTGGCCCGCTCCTCGATCAGCGCAGAGACCTGCACCATGGCCATGGCCGGGTAGTTCTTCCCCATGATTTCCCGGTAGACGCGGCCGATATCCTTCAGGGAAGACTGGTACTCCTGCCTGTCAAGAATATACCAGGTCATCCTGGTGACGTGTTCAGGTCCTGCGCCTGCCTCCGCCAGCACTGCCACCGTGTTCAGCAGCGCCTGACGGACCTGTTCGGCGAGATTGTCACTGAGGACGTACTCATTTCTGTCCCAGCCGATCTGGCCCGCGACAAAGACCATTCTTCCCTGTGCAGCAATTCCATTGGAATAGCCTTTGGGCCTGGGCCAGTCCGGTGGTTGTAATATCTGCATGATCGGTATCCTGTAATGGTTTTGCCGGTCGGCAGGACCTTGATTGCATTATAACCGCTATTTTAGCGTATTAAGAATTAGCGTCTTCGAAATCAATCGAGTCTGACCCCATTGATTTCCAATTCCTAATTTTCCATCAGTTATGGTATAGTTTACGCCTGTATTCTGCCCGCAAGGGTGAAGCCTTCACCCGGCACGCGCGTTCAATCGTTTCTTATTGAGAGATAAAACCTTATGAAACCCTATTTTGAGAACATGCAACGGTTCGGCAAAGAGCTCAAGCAAGGCCGGGTCAAGCGTGCGTCCGCAAGCATGGAACAGCTCAAACAGGTTGAAGCGGAAATCGGGCAGCTCAGGAAAGGCGTCGAGGATGCAGGGTTTTCCACCGGGCAGATAAACAAGCGCGGCGCCATGACCGTGTGGCAACGCCTGGAATACCTGGTAGACCCGGGCACCTGGCGGCCGTTGCACAGCCTTTACAATCCCATGGACAACGCCAGCGGCGCAACCAACGTGGTTGACGGCCTCGCCAGGGTCGCCGGACGCTGGGCGGTCGTGATTGGTTTTGACAACAAGGTGCTGGCCGGGGCCTGGCTGCCGGGCCAGTCGGAAAACATACTGCGCGTTACCGATCTTGCCAAACGACTCCATGTTCCCCTGATCTGGCTGGTCAACTGCAGCGGGGTCAAGCTGGATGAACAGGAAAAGTTTTACGCCGACCGGCGCGGCTCAGGCACACCCTTTTACCGCCATGCTGAACTGAACCAACTGGGGATCCCCGTTCTTGCAGGAATTTACGGTACAAATCCTGCCGGTGGCGGGTATCAAGGCATCAGCCCTACCATTCTGCTGGCACATAAGGATGCCAACATGGCAATCGGCGGTGTCGGCATCGTCTCCGGGATGGCGCCAAGAGGTGGGTTCAGTGCGGAGATGCTGGAGGAACTGGTCGAAAAAACCCGCACGTTCAGCGCCAAGCCGCCGGGCCGCGTTGAGACCCATTACCATGAAACCGGATTCTTCACGGATGTTTTCGAGGAAGAAACGGAAGTGCTGGACGGCATCCGGGACTACATGGAAGCCATACCTGCTTACCAGCCCCATTTTTTCCGGGTTTGCGAACCTGCGGAACCTGTTTATCCGTCCGATGACCTGTATTACCTGTTGCCGTTCAACCAGAAAGAGGTCTATTCCTTCGATGAAATCCTGGCCCGCCTGGTGGATGCCAGTGAACACATGGAATTCCGCCCGGACTACGGGCCCGAGGTCTACACGGGGTTGTGCAGGATTGACGGGTTCCTGGTGGGCTGCATAGGGAACCGTTCCGGTTACCTGGGTAAAGGCTATCCTGAATACGCCGATTACCCGGGCATGGGCGGGAAACTGTACCGCCAGGGATTGATTAAAATGAACGAGTTCGTCACCCATTGTGGCCGCGATCGCATACCGATCATCTGGCTCCAGGATACCTCCGGTATCGACGTGGGCGACCTGGCGGAAAAAGCAGAACTGCTCGGACTGGGCCAGGCCCTGATATATTCCATACAGCAAACGGACCTGCCCATGATGCTCGTGGTGCTGCGCAAGGGGACGGCGGCGGCCCATTACCTGATGGGCGGACCGACCGCGAACGACCATAACGCTTTTACGCTGGGTACGCCGGCAACGGAGATCGCGGTCATGCACGGAGAGACCGCAGCAGTAGCCATGTACTCAAGGCGCGCAGTCAAGGAGAAGGATGTCGGCAAACCGCTTGATGAGGTCGCCGGCAGGATGAACACGCTGGCAGAGCAATACCGGCAGCATTCCAGGCCCGGGTATTGTGCGCGCTACGGCCTGGTCGATGAAGTGGTGGAACTGGCGGATTTAAGGAATTATCTTACGGCCTTCGCCGGGGCGGCGTACCAGAATCCGCGCTCCATCTGTCCGAAGCACCAGATGATACTGCCCAGGATCATAAAGCAATAACCGTAACCGGCAATACCAGACATGGAACAGGCCCTGGAAGTTTTTATCAACGGTATCGGCGGCGTCTTTGCCGGCATAGCGATGTTGTACGTCAGCATCAGGATTATCGCGCTGGTGCCCGGCAGCCAGGCGGAGGACAAGGAAGAATAATGGCGTTTATCGAGAGCATGGGATTTTTTTCCATTACCCCCGGGCTGGTGGTGATGTGGATTATCGGGCTGACCCTGATCTACCTGGCGATTACCAGGCAGTATGAACCGCTGCTGTTATTGCCGATAGGATTCGGCATCCTGCTTGCCAACCTGCCGCTGACCCAGTTGATGGACCCCGGCGCAGGCCTGCTCTGGCGTTTTTACCATCACGGGATAGAGTGGCGCATCCTGCCGCCGTTGATTTTCCTGGGCCTGGGCGCGTTGACGGATTTCGGTCCGCTGCTCTCGCAGCCGCGCCTGATCTTCCTGGGCGCCGGCGCCCAGGTGGGCGTGTACCTGACTTTTTTTATAGCCGTAAGCATGGGTTTCGGCCTGGAGGACGCGGCCGCCATCAGTATTATCGGCGGCGCGGACGGTCCGACGACCATCTTTCTCGCCTCCCAACTGGCGCCGCACCTGCTTGGAGCCTGTGCCGTGGCCGCCTATTCCTACATGGCGCTGGTGCCCATCATCCAGCCCCCCATCATGCGGCTGCTGACAACGGAGGGTGAACGAAAGATCCGCATGGTGAAAGGCCGCAAGGTCAGTGCCAGGGAAAAGCTGTTGTTTCCCATCACAGCCGCCCTGGTCATTATCCTGATGGTGCCCGCATCCGCGCCGCTGGTATCCATGTTCATGCTGGGCAACCTGTTCCGTGAATCCGGGGTCGTCGACCGCCTGACCGATGCAGCACAGAATTCACTGATGAACATCGCCACCATATTCCTCGGCATCAGTGTCGGTGCCACCATGAGCGCCGGCACGTTTTTGCGGACCGATGTCATCCTTATTTTCTTCCTGGGATTGATTGCATTCATGATCAGCACGGCAAGTGGCATACTGTTTGCCAAATTGATCAACGTCTTTACCGGGGACAAGATTAACCCCCTGGTCGGCGCCGCGGGCGTATCGGCCGTTCCCATGGCTGCCAGGGTTGCCCAGAAAGTCGGAGCAGAGGCCGATAAAAAGAATTACCTGCTCATGTTTGCCATGGGGCCCAATATAGCCGGCGTTATCGGTACCGTCATCGCTGCCGGCATATTCTTAACTATACTCTGACAAGTCCATCCAGGACTTGTCAGAGTACGCACAACAAAAAATGTGATTTTTGTTGTGCTCACAAATTCTATGACAATATGTCATAGAATTTGGCGATACATCCCTGTATCGCAGGAACCTCTGCCAAGGGCAGAGGTTCCTTAACCATGTTGCAGTAACCTGCGGAGAAAAGTAATGACGGAAGACGTACTGGCCCCTTTGTCGGGGACCATCTGGAAAATTACGGTAGCGGTAGATGAAGTCGTCGAGGAAGATGACGAGGTGTTGATCCTGGAGGCGTTGAAAATGGAAACGCCGATCTATGCCCCCTGTGACGGCAGGGTGAAGGAGATCCACGTGCAGGAAGGCGATACGGTGGAAGAAGATCAGGCCCTGATGTCCATCGACCGGGGACGGATTTGAAATCCGTCCCCTTCACTGAATAAGAGATCACCATGTTATTTGAATTGACCGAAGAACAGCGCCTGGTACAGGATACGGCCCGGAGATTCGCCCTGGAGGATATCGCTCCCACACTCGAGGAAGAGGAAAAAAACCGCGAATTCAGGCTCGAGCGCGTGGCAAGAATGGGGGAACTGGGCTTTTTTTCCTGTGTGCTGCCGGAGCAACTGGGCGGTAACGGGATGGGCTTCCTGGAATCCGTGCTCATGGCTGAACAGGTGGGCCAGGTATCCGCGTCCTGGCGTTTGCCGTTCAACATGCAGAATCTCGGCGCGCCTTTATCGGTTGCCAGGTACGGTACGGACGCACAGAAAGAGAAGTATATCTCCGGCTGGATTGACGGCACGAAAATGGGTTTTTTTGCCATGACCGAGCCTGATACCGGCTCCGACGTCGCCAGCATGAAGACCCAGGCCATCGACCGGGGCGACCATTTTGAACTGCACGGCAGTAAAATCTGGATATCCAACGCCCACGTGGGCGACGCCGGCCTGCTGTATGCCTATACGGACAGGGAAAAAGGCAACAAGGGTATCAGTTGCTTTATCATCGAACCCAAGAGCCTGGAAGGCTGCGGCGCCCGGCCCATCGAGACCAAACTGGGACTGCACTGTTCCCCGACCGGCGAGTTTGTCTTCGAGGGCGCACGCGTCCCCAAGGATGCTCTGCTCGGCGAATTGAACGACGGCTTCAAGATGTGCATGTGGCAGTTGAACAATACCCGCATCGGCTGCGCCGCAGGCGCCCTGGGTGTGGCCGGCGGCGCCCTGCAGCTTGCCATCGACTACGCCAACGAGCGCAAACAGTTCGGCAGGCCCATATCCCGCCACCAGATGATCCAGTCCCAGATTGCCGACATGGTGCTGGAACACCAGGCTGCACAGTTGCTGGTGTACAAGGCGGCCTGGCTGAAAGACCAGGGCAGACCCAACCAGTACGAGACCTCCGTGGCAAAACTTGCCGCATCCGAGGCCGCGGTGCATGCGGCAAACGAATGCATGAAGATATTCGGCTCATACGGTTACTCCACGGAATACCCGGCGGAGCGCTTCTATCGCGATGCCAAGTCGCTGCAGGTGGTGGAAGGGACATCCAATATACAGAAGGTAATCATCGCCGGCATGGCCTGCGGCCACACGCCCAACCGTTGACCCGTGCGCGTACCGGTTCGCCGCCGGCTACGTGCTATTTTATGCCGGCCTCCAGCCTGGTGCGGATATCCTCGATATTGAGAAACACTTCTCCGTCATCTCCGATCTGGGCGGATATGGTGCATACCGGCACACAGTCGTCTTCACTCGCTTCTCCATCAGCCAGGTTGATCACAAGATTGTGCAGGGGACAGGTTACCTGTTTACCGTGGACGATCCCCTGGCTGAGCGGGCCTTTACGATGCGGGCAGCGGTCTTCCAGCGCGAAAACCTGGTTGTCCGCAGTCCGGAAAATCGCGATCCTGCACCCCGGAGAGACGACGACGCGCGAACCCTCAACCGGTATATCAGCCAGGTTTCCGATGTTGGTCCAGCACTCAGAGGCCATCACGTCAACTCCAGGGTCCCGAGTTCCTTAAGTGGGGCAAACTCATGTTGATCATGACCTTTAACCCGTTCCTGCCAGGGGTCGACCTGATAGAATTCCTGTGAATGGACAAACCTTGCACACAATGCCTTGCGGTTGGCCGCATCATCCACGACCGCGTCCCGAATCGAGTCCACCCCGACACGCCTCGCCCACTTGTAGATTCTTTCCAGGTAATGTCCCTGCTCCCGGTATAGTTGGACGACGGCAGCCACCATTTCAATTGCGTCATCTTCGTCATCCACATGGCCTAACAAATCGGTCTCTTTGACGTCCATGCCGGCAGCGCCGCCAAAGTGAACGTCATAGCCGGACTCCACGCATACTACGCCAACATCCTTGCAAGTTGCCTCGGCGCAGTTGCGCGGACATCCCGACACCGCCATTTTAACCTTTGCGGGGGTCCAGGAACCCCACAGGAATTTTTCCAGCCGGATGCCCAGGCGCGTGGAATTCTGGGTGCCGAAGCGGCACCATTCCTTGCCCACGCAGGTTTTTACCGTGCGAACCGCTTTGCCGTAGGCATGTCCCGAAACAAGCCCGACTTTATTCAGGTCCGCCCAGACGGCAGGCAGGTCTTCCTTGTTCACACCCAGCATATCGATGCGCTGGCCGCCGGTTACCTTGACTGCCGGGATGTCGAATTTATCGACCACGTCGGCGATGGCTCGAAGTTCACTTGAAGACGTGACTCCACCCCACATTCTCGGCACCACGGAATAAGTACCGTCTTTCTGGATGTTGGCGTGAACCCGCTCATTGATGAAACGGGACTGGTTATCGTCAACGTATTCACCCGGCCAGGCAGCCAGCAGGTAGTAGTTCAGGGCGGGTCTGCATTTGGCGCAGCCACCGGAACTTTTCCACCCCAGTTCCTGCATGAGATCGGGGATAGTCTTGATATTGCGGGCGCTGATGAGCCGGCGCACGTCCGAATGGCTCAGGTCAGTGCATCCGCACAGGGGTTTCACCTCTGCCGGCTCATACGAATCTCCGAGCCTCAGAAGCAGCAGTTGTTCCACCAGGCCGGTACATGAGCCGCAGGAAGCGGATGCCCTGGTACAGGAACGCACCCCTTCAAGCGTGGTCAGGCTGTTCCTGTCTATGGCTTGTCTGATCGCACCTTTTGTTACGCCGTTACATCCGCAGACCTCCGCCTCATCAGGTAAGGATGCAACGGCCGCCGTCGGGTCCTGTGCCGCGCCCTCCGCGAAACCGGGACCGAAGATCATGTAGTCACGAATACCGGATATATCCGTATTGTCCTTGATCATCTGGTAGTACCAGCCCATGGAAGAGGTATCCCCGTAGAGGACGGTCCCGACCAGGCGGTTTTCCTCGATGACGAGCCGCCTGTACACGCCCTGGTTCGGATCCCGCAAAACGATCTCCTCGCGGTTATCGCCATCGGCAAAATCACCGGCGGAATACAGGTCAATCCCGGTTACCTTTAATTGCGCCGCGGTCACCCGGTTCTCGAAATGTTGTTCCTCATCTCCGAGCAGGGTAGCGGCAGCGACGTTTGCCATTTCGTACAGCGGCGCAAGCAGTCCGTATACGGCCCCTTCGAATTCGGCGCATTCGCCGATTGCCAGGATGTCCGGATCGGAAGTACGCATGTGCCCGTCCACCACGATCCCGCGATTAATCTGCAATCCGGCGTTCTCCGCCAGCCAGACACTGGGACGAATTCCCACCGCCATGACCACGAGATCCGCCTGGATGCTGGAACCGTCCCTGAACAGCACTCCCTCGACGTGCTCGCCACCGGTGATTGCCTTGGTGTTTCTCCCGGTTAATACACGGATGCCGAGAGATTCAATCGCCCGTTGCAACAGGTGGCCGGCTGTATCATCCAACTGGCGGTCCATCAGGGTAGAATTGCGATGCACTACCGTGACTTCCATACCCCGGTTTCGTAGACCGGCGGCAGCCTCGAGGCCGAGAAGTCCACCGCCGATCACCACTGCCTGTCTCCTGGTTTCAGCAGCGGCCAGCATGGCCTTCACGTCGTCCAGGTCCCGGTACGAGAGCACCCCTTGTTTGTCGTTTCCGGGGACAGGCAGCTTGAGCGGGGAAGATCCTGTCGCAATCAGTAACTTGTCATAGGGTTCGGCTATTCCGTTAGCGGCCTTGACGATCTTTTCTTCCCGGTCTATTTCAGTGACGGGACAACCCCGGTAGAGAATAAAGTTATGCTTGAAATACCAGTCGTCCCCGTGAATGATGGTTTTCTCAAAATCTTCCTCACCGGACAGGACCGGGGACAGCATCACGCGGTTATAACTGACGCGGGGTTCGGCATTGAAGATCGTAACGTTGTAGGCATCAGGGTCTCCTTCGTTGAGCTTTTCCAGGGCTCGGCTGGGCGCCATTCCATTGCCTACAACGATAAGTTCTTTCATCGCGAATTCATAGTTATGCACGAGTCGGAGATGTTGTAATTATAACAAAACCTGATAGGTTTTATTGGAAAAACTATATTGATAAGCTGCTCAGGAACACGACTATAGCGCACCTGCGGCCGCTGCAGGTTTATCGTTAACAGGCTGTGATAACATAAAGGTATAAATGAGCGACCTGAAGGACAAACACGTTGTAGTTACCGGCGGCGGCAGGGGCATCGGTGCATCGGTAGCGGATGAGATGGACCGGCTGGGCGCGCGCATAACCTTGATGGGACGTACGGAAAACACCCTGCGAGCCAGGGCAAAACAACTGAACCACGCTGCCTGCGTCCAGGTGGACATAACCGATGAGGCTGCCGTCGTGTCGGGGTTTGACCGGGCAATGGACGAGTTCGGCCCCATCGATATCCTGGTGAATAACGCAGGTTCGGCCCACAGCAGTCCGTTCACGCGCATGGACAGCAGTAGCTGGGAGCAGGCCCTGGCCGTCAACCTGAGCGGCGTGTTTTATTGCAGCAGGCAGGTGCTGGACGGCATGCTGGAGGCCGATTGGGGCCGCATAGTCAATATCGCCAGCACTGCCGGGCTCACCGGCTATGCTTACGTTTCGGCCTATTGTGCAGCCAAGCATGGTGTCATCGGCCTGACCCGCTCGCTGGCGCTGGAACTGGCGGGGACCGGTATTACTGTCAATGCTGTCTGCCCGGGTTATACCAATACCGACTTGATAACCGGGACGATAACCACGATTATGGATAAAACCGGCATGTCCCGTGAAGACGCGGAGGCCCGGCTGAAGTCGTCGAACCCGCAACGCCGGTTCATAGAGCCGGAAGAAGTAGCCGCGGCAGTAACCTGGCTGTGTTTGCCCGGTACCGAATCAATTACCGGCCAGTCCATCCCGATCGCCGGCGGCGAAGTAATGTGATACATACAACTCTGTTGCACCCAGGAAATCCAGGTAAACATCGATGAACATGCAAGGCTACAACCCACAGCATTTTGACTGGTCCTGGTCCGGCGGCATAGCCACACTGACCCTGAACCGCCCGGAAAGAAAAAATCCCCTGACGTTTGACTCTTATGCGGAACTGCGAGATACGTTCCGGCAGTTGTCCGGCGCGGACGACGTGAAAGCCGTCATCGTGACCGGCGCGCAAGGGAATTTCTGCTCCGGCGGCGACGTGCGCGACATTATCGGACCGCTGACAAAAAAGAACATGAAAGGCCTGCTGGAATTCACCCGCATGACCGGCGATCTCATCAAGGCCATGATCCACTGCCCGCAACCGGTCATTGCCGCGGTCGACGGTGTCTGTGTCGGCGCCGGCGCCGCTATCGCCATGGCAAGCGATATGCGCATCGCCACCCCGGCAGCGAAAACCGCGTTCCTGTTCACCCGTGTCGGGCTTGCCGGCTGTGATATGGGCGCGTGCGCCCTGCTGCCCCGGATTATCGGGCAAGGGCGCGCCGCGGAACTGCTGTATACGGGCCGCTCCATGTCCGCGGAAGAAGGGGTACGCTGGGGGTTTTATAACTCTCTCTCGTCATCCGGCACGTTGCTCATGGATGCGAACACGCTTGCAGAGCGCCTGCTCAAGGGGCCGACCTTCGCGCACGGCATCACCAAGACCATGCTGCGCCAGGAATGGAACATGGCCCTGGAACAGGCAATCGAAGCCGAAGCGCAGGCCCAGGCAATCTGCATGCAGAGCGAAGATTTCCGGCGCGCCTACACAGCTTTTATCAACAAGGAAAAGCCTGTTTTCGAGGGTGACTGATGGTTGACCGCAGTTACCTTGACTGGCCGTTTTTTACGCAGCAACACGGGCAACTGGCCGATGAAATCGGGGAATGGGCCGGCCGGCGCCTGTCCGGGAAACATCCGGATGATGTCGATGGGGCCTGCAGGGCCCTGCTGAAACAGCTGGCCGATGCCGGCTGGCTGAACCATGCCGCGCCGCCTCCGGAACTTGATTCCGCCGCGCCGTTGGATGTCAGGTCCCTGTGCCTTATGCGCGAGACCCTGGCGTATCATTCCGGCCTGGCGGATTTTGTCTTTGCCATGCAGGGACTGGGCAGCGGCGGCATCGCGTTGTTCGGCAATAACGAACAAAAACACGCTTACCTGCCTGCAGTGCGCAGCGGTGACAGGATCGCCGCGTTTGCCCTGTCGGAGCCCGAGTCCGGCTCCGACGTCGCCGCCATAGCCACGTCTGCGGTTGCGGACGGCGCCGGTTACGTGATCAACGGCGAGAAAACCTGGATCTCAAACGGCGGTATCGCCGGCTTCTATACCCTGTTCGCCAGGACCGGGGAGGAACCCGGCGCACGCGGATTGAGCGCTTTCATCGTCGACGCCGATACACCGGGACTGGAAATAGCCGAGCGCATCGAGGTGATCGCGCCGCACCCCCTGGCGCGCCTCAGGTTCAGCGATTGCCGGGTGCCGAAAACCAGGCTGCTGGGCAAGCCCGGTGAAGGGTTCAGGATCGCCATGGCGACCCTGGATGTCTTCCGTTCCACCGTCGGCGCTGCTGCGCTTGGATTTGCCCGGCGCGCTCTGGATGAGGCGCTGGGATACGCCGCAACACGGAAGCTGTTCGGCGAGGCGCTTGCCGACATGCAGATGACGCAGGACCGGATCGCTGACATGGCAGTGGCTGTCGATGCGGCCGCCCTGCTGGTTTACCGCGCCGCATGGAAAAAAGACCGCGGCGCCGGACGGGTAACGCGGGAAGCGGCAATGGCAAAACTGTATGCTACCGAGTCCGCCCAGGAAGTCATAGACCGGGCCGTGCAGTTGTTCGGCGGACGCGGCGTGACCCGCGGCGAAAAGGTGGAAGAACTGTACCGGGAAATCCGCGCCCTGCGCATTTACGAAGGCGCATCGGAGATACAGAAGCTGATCATCGCGCGGGAAGTGTTGAGGCATTAGAGGCCGGCCCCTGCCCCATGAAAGTCGCCCTGAAATCACTCGGCTGCCGCCTGAACGAAGCCGAACTCGAACACTGGGCGGACGGTTTCCAGGCAGCCGGCCACCGCCTGACCACGGCAACCGATGACGCCGACCTGGTTGTCGTGAATACCTGTGCCGTCACCCGGGAAGCGGAGAAAAAGTCCAGGCAGCTCATCCGGCGCGCACAACGGCGTAATGCAACTGCCAAACTCGTGGTCAGCGGTTGTTATGCGAGCCTGCAACCCGGCGCTGCCGGCGAATTGCCGGGAGTTGACCTGGTTGTGCGCAACGCCGAGAAAGACCGCCTGGTCGATATCGTAATGCGCGAACTCACAGCCGAAGCCATGCCGGGAAGCGCCACTGAACCTGGAGCAACCGCCCTGTTTGCCAGGGGGCGCAACCGGGCATTCATCAAGATACAGGACGGTTGCCGGCACAGGTGCACCTTCTGCATTGTCACGGTAGCCCGCGGCGCGGAGCGCAGCCGCGCAACCGGTGATATAGTCGATGAGATTAATCGCTTACATGCACGGCAGATACGGGAAGCGGTGCTGACCGGCGTGCACATCGGCGCCTACGGGCATGACCTGGGGACGGACTTGCCTGCCCTGGTCAAAACGATTCTGGCCGAAACCGATATCCCCCGCTTGCGCCTGGGTTCGCTTGAACCCTGGAATATCGATGAAGACTTTTTTGCATTGTTCGATAATCCCCGCTTCATGCCGCATCTGCATCTGCCCCTGCAGAGCGGCAGTGACACCGTACTCCGGCGCATGGGGCGGCGTTGCAGGACCGGCGGGTATATGAGCCTGGTCAGGACTGCCGGCGAGTTTGTTCCCGACATGAACCTGACCACGGATATCATCGCCGGGTTTCCCGGTGAAACAGACATTGAATGGCAGCAGACCCTGGATTTCTGCCGGGCGGTCGGGTTTTCCCATGTCCATATATTTCCTTATTCGGCGCGCAACGGCACCAGGGCTGCGGCGCTCCCGGGACAGATAACCGCAGCAGTGAAGAAAAATCGATGCCGGCAGTTGCATGGCGTGGCGCGGCAGATGAAACATGCCTATATGCGGCGCCACGAGGGCCGTTGCTTCCCGGTACTGGTGGAAAGCGATGCCGGCGTCATGAATGAACGGCCGGTGCGCTACGGCTATTCACCGAATTACCTGCGCGTCGCGATCCCCGTTTCAGGGAACTTCCCCGCTGCGAACAGCATAGTGACGGCGCAGGCGGAATACTATGACCCGGTGGCCGCCACACTAATGGCGACCCGGTCCGGCCAGGTAAGTTAACGGGTCTCCTGGGCAGCAATATACTCCTGGACGGTTGTTTCCAGGGCGCCGAGTTTATCGGCGATCCTGGTTACTTTCGCGAGTTCCTTCCGGATTTCATCGGCACTGGAGAATGCGCCCAGCATGGGTGGGGTTTTCAGTATCGCATAGCCCTGCCGCATCTGGTCCCGGATGGTCCGTGCCTGGTCGGGCGTTACCTGTAGCTTCCAGGTTCGTGATTTGAGCCTGCCAAGCTGCAGTCGCACGGTATCACGGGCCTGCTCCAGCCTGGCATATTCGGCCCGCATCGCCGCAATGCGTTTGGCGTCGCCTGACACATCATGTTCCGCTTCCTGCGGTTGCGGCGGCACAGCCTCTCCCGGCGAGATGTTGGCCGGTTGTTCCTGGTCCGTAGTTGCAGGTCTGTCCGGGCTGAGAAGCAGGATGATTGCTGCGCCTGCAATTAAAACGAAAGCTATATAAACCGGTTTTCTGTTCATGTCGCAACGTATTTGGCCGGCAAAGGCCCATTATTCAGGTTATATCTTATATTGATCGCTTAACTTTATGTTTTTTTGAAAAAAAAGCTTGATTTTCACTTCCGATAGGGTATAGAATACAAGCGGTTGATTCAATAGGGGTGAGAACCAATGCTACTTCAAATTCTGAACAGCATAAAGAAAAGACGCGGCAGGGACATGCGTGCGGTACAGCACAGATTCGTCGGCCAGGCGCCGGTCACGGATACGCAAACGGGTTTTATTCACCACCGTAACGGGTTCCCGCTGGATTACAAGCAACTCCGGTTTGCTGAAGATGACGGCCATACCGACAACAAACAAGGCAACATCGGTTTATTGTTTCATTCCGATAAATACCTGAAACCCGGGACCACTATCGAAGCGAACATTTCCTCACGTGATATTCCTGAAACTATCCGCGGCAAGGTGGTGATGGTGCGGGACCGGGACGAATATTACGAGATAGGCCTGTGGTTAAGCGACCAGAAAGACGCCTGCCGGGCGCGTATAGTTGAACAGGCCTGCCATATTGAAGCATATATCAAGGAAAAGAAATTCCGCGACGGGCCGTACGTCCTCAACAGGGAAGGCGCGGCACAGGAGTGGATCAGCAAACATGCCGCCGGCGTCCCCGGCCTGTAACTATCCTGTTAGCGGCTGTCCCCGGCCGGCGCATAGTTGACCCCTGTTCCCCCCAGGCCGCAGTATCCGCCGGGATTTTTTGCAAGAAATTGCTGGTGGTAATCCTCTGCGTAGTAGAATGCGGGGGCGTCGAGTATCTCGGTGGTGATACTGCCATACCCTCTTTGCGCCAGACTTGATTGGTAACTGGTCCTTGACGCCAGCGCCAGCCTGTTCTGCTCTTCAGTAAAAGTATAGATCCCTGAGCGGTACTGCGTTCCCACGTCATTGCCCTGGCGCATGCCCTGGGTAGGGTCGTGCGCTTCCCAGAACACCTGCAATAATTCCCGGTAGGCTATCGTATGAGGTTCGTAAACCACCAGCACCACCTCGTTATGGCCGGTCATTCCGCTGCACACTTCGCGGTAAGTGGGATTTGGAGTATACCCGGCAGCATAACCTGCCGCAGTGGTATATACCCCTTCAAGCTGCCAGTATTTCCGCTCTGCCCCCCAGAAACACCCCAGGCCGAATACGGCCTGCACCATTCCGTCCGGGAACGGTGGTTTCAGGGGATTGCCGTTGACGAAATGCCTGTCGGTTACCGGGAGCGCAGTCACACGGCCCGGTAACGCATCGGACCTGCCCGGCATGTTCAGTTTGTCCGTATTGAATAACACGATTTTGATTCTGCTGGAATCCGCGCTTAAGGCCTGTAAAATTATTTTAGTATTCGTGCTGTTAAATTAAAAGTAACGGGCATTCTTATTGTACATTATGTACTTTTGACATGTACATATTGGGGCTTTTCTTGTTTTCATGGCGAAAAAACTCTGCTATGCTGGTTCTACAAATAAATAATTTATAACCCGCTGGGCCATACAAATAATAACAACGGCCCTAAAAGATAGAAGGGAGAGTGTCATTGAATTATGCTGCTTACGCACGAAGGCCTGAACTCGTCCCGAGTTCAAAGTTCAAGGTTTACACCGAAAAACACCTGGATAAGATAGTTCACCTGGATACTCTTCCGAGCGAGTTACGGAATGACATCCGGGTAGTTGCCAGGATATTGCCGTTCCGGGTCAACCAGTACGTCCTCGACCAGCTTATCGACTGGGAAAATGCCGAGACCGACCCCATGTTCATCCTCACTTTCCCCCAGCGGGAAATGCTGGAACCGGAAGCCTTCAACAGGATGGCTGACCTGATGGGTTCAGGCGCAGATGCCAGGGCCATCCAGGCGCTCGCCACGGAGCTGCGCAACGATCTCAACCCTCATCCCGCCGGCCAGATGGAGTTGAACGTACCTGTTCTGGATAACGAATCGTTATCCGGCATGCAGCACAAGTACCATGAGACGGTGCTGTTTTTTCCGTCCCAGGGCCAGGTGTGCCATTCCTACTGTACCTTCTGCTTCCGCTGGGCACAGTTCGTCGGCGACAAATCGTTACGCTTTTCATCCGGCGAAGTCGAAGGACTATATGCTTACCTGAAACGGCATAAGGAAGTATCCGACCTGCTTCTTACCGGGGGCGACCCCATGGTGATGAAAACGAATCACCTGAAGTACTACTTGGAACCATTGCTCGACCGTTCCGTTCAGCATGTGCAGACCGTGCGTATCGGCAGCAAGGCACTGACCTATTGGCCGCACCGGTTTGTCACCGATGAAGATGCTGACGACCTGCTGCGCTTGCTGGAAAGGCTGGTGAAAGCGGGCAAGCACGTGGCCTTCATGGCCCATTTCAACCATTGGCGAGAGCTGGAGGCGAACATGACCCGGCGCGCCATCCGGCGTATCCGCGCTACCGGTGCGGAGATTCGCTGCCAGGGGCCCTTGCTGGACAAGATCAACAACGACCCCGCGGTATGGTCGAGAATGTGGCGTGAGCAGGTCAGGCTGGGCTTAATCCCGTATTACATGTTTGTCGAGCGGGACACCGGCGCACGGCGTTATTTCGAGGTGCCGCTGGCGCGTGCGCTGGAGGTATACCAGCGGGCATACCAGTCCGTCTCAGGCCTCGCACGGACAGTGCGCGGCCCCTCGATGAGCGCATCCCCCGGCAAGGTGCAGGTACAGGGCGTGACTGAAATAAACAATGAGAAAGTCTTTCTGCTGCGCTTCCTGCAGGGACGTAACGAGAACTGGACCCGGCAGCCTTTCTTTGCCGGTTTTGATGAAAATGCGACCTGGCTGGATGACCTGAAGCCGGCGTTCGGGCAGGATCAATTCTTTTTTGAAGAAGAGTACCGGCAAATCCTCAACGAGCGCCTGACGGACAGCAGCCTGCCGAACTGAAACCGCCCCGCCCCGCCCGGTCATTGTTCAAGGCGGGGCCTGACCCGGCATGTCTTCAGCCGGAAACCATCCCAACTGTATATTTTGCTGTATTTAAAAACGGGGATCAGCGTTGCGGAATGGTAGCCAGGGCGTCCTGCCATGCAGGGGAACCCAGGATATTTCCTGACCAGCGCGTTATCTCGCCATAATCGTCCACCGGTATTCCGGCTGCTTCGCTATGCACCAGCCACGACGCTACGGCATGGTCGGCAAGGGTCACAGAGTCACCTGCCAGTGTCTCGCGTCCTTTGAGGTGATCGTTCAGGACCGTACCGAAACGGCTGAGTTCCTGCCTGCCCTGCTCCAGTTGTGCAGGATCAGGTTCCCCCATATTCAGGTGCTTTTTCACCAGATTCTCAAAGGTAAAAATACCGCAGGTGGGTCCCCAGTGACATGCATTCCAGTATAACCACTGTGACATCCTGGCCCTGTCCCGTAAATTTTCGGGAATTAAATCATTATCAGGTTGAATTTGAGCCAGGTAAAGCATGATCGCGCTGGACTCCCACAACATAAAGTCGCCGTCCACCAGGGTGGGGATCTTATGGTTCGGGTTCAGCGCGGTAAATTCAGCATCCATCTGCGCGCCGCTCATCAGGTCTATGGTTATCAACTCCAGTTGCAGGCCAAGCTGGTTTGCTACGGCCTGGCAGCGCAGGGAGTTGGGTGAAGGCGGGAAAACATATAATTTCATTTTGTTACGTCTCCATGGTTGGTTAAGGAAGCTCTGAACAAGTCCATCCTGGACTTGTCAGAGCACGCAATACAAAAATGCGATTTTTGTATTGCTCGCAAATTCAATGACTTATCGTCATCGAATTTGACGGTACATCCCTGTACCGTAGGAACCTCTGACTTAATCAGAGGTTCCTTAAGTTTTAATGGCCTACATGATCGCCGACGAAAGGATTGGTTTTTCTTTCATGGCCAAAAGTAGAAACGGGGCCGTGCCCCGGAACGAATTGTACATCATCCCCGAGGGGCCAGAGGCGATTTTTTATGGAATGAATCAGTGTTGCATAATCGCCGCGGGGAAAATCGGTGCGGCCGATGGAACCGTTGAACAGGACATCGCCGACGATGGCAATTCTCGATGCGGCCTCGTAGAAAATGATATGGCCGGGAGTATGGCCCGGACAATGGCGCACTTCCATCCTGATATCCCCTACCGTAACTGTATCTCCGTCTTCGAGCCAGCGGTCCGGGGTGAACGGGGATGATGCCGGGAAACCGAACATGGCGCCCTGCTCTTCCAGCAAGTCGATCCAGAAACTGTCTTCCTGGTGTGGTCCTTCAACCGGCAGTCCCATGGTTGCAGACAGCTCAGCAACGCCGCCGGCGTGGTCGATATGCGCGTGGGTGACCAGTATCTTTTCCGGTATTGTTCCCAATGCCTCCAGCTCGGCCATAATCAGGTCGAGATCACCACCGGGATCAACGATGGCTGCCCGGTTTGTGCGCTCACATCGCAGGATAGTGGAATTCTGCCGGAACGGCGTGACGGGAATGATCGTTACCTTCATTTCTTGGTTTGTTAACAGCCGGTTTTCAGTACAAGATGGATGTATCATAACCGGAAACCGGAAACTGGCAATAAAATGAAATTCGACAAGAGATTGATCACCGGCACGTTAATCAGGCGTTACAAACGTTTTCTGGCCGACGTTGAACTGGATAGCGGCCGGGTCGTTACGGCACACACGCCCAATACCGGCTCCATGCTGGGCTGCTGCGAACCCGGCTCCCGGGTCTGGTTGTCCGATTCCGGGAACACTGAGCGGAAATATCCACTGAGCTGGGAACTGGTGGAGACGGCGCCGGGGGTTCTCGTCGGCATCAATACGGGTTTGCCGAACAGGTTGGTGGAGGAAGGCATCAATACCGGCGTGATAAGGGAACTGCAGGGATACGCCGGCATACGCCGGGAAGTCCGTTATGGCATGGAAAAAAGCCGCATCGACCTGTTGCTGCAGGGCCCCGGTGAACCTGACTGTTACGTAGAAGTGAAGAACGTAACCCTGGCGCAGGGCGGCATCGGTTATTTCCCTGACGCCGTCAGCGAGCGCGGCAGCAAACACCTGAGGGAACTGGCTGAAGTAGTGGCTGCAGGAAAACGCGGGGTCATCTTTTTTTGCATGCAAAGGAAAGACGTAAATGAATTCAGGCCGGCAGATAGCATAGACAGAAAATATGGCGATACGCTACGGTTGGTGATTGATAGCGGTGTTGAAGCCCTGGCATGGCGCGCCGCTGTCACCCCGGAGGAAATCAGGTTTGATAAAAAACTACCGGTTCGCTGTTAACGATTGATGGGGACGGACTTAAGTCCGTCCCCGGTTATGCTGCATTTGATGAGAGGGGCACAAAACCGGGAACTTCAAGGTTGTCTGACGTAACGGCCAGGGGCATCCTCGATGACCTCGAGGCCGTCGGCGCCGGGCCTGCGCGCCGGTATTTTCCCGCCGGCAAATTGTTCCAGCCAGGCCTGCCAGTCGGGCCACCACGAACCGGGGTGAAGTTCCGCATGGTCATGCCACTCAGCGGCCGGGCGGTTGACGTCCGGCCCGGTATAGTAGCCGTACTTGTTCGCGGCAGGCGGGTTGATGATGCCGGCAATATGTCCCGACTTGCCGAGGACGAACTTCACCGGGCCGGACAGCAGTTGCGCGCCCAGGTAGGTGCCTTCCCAGGGGGCGATATGATCGTCCTCCGTCGAGATGAAATACGCCGGCGTCTCAATGGTGCTCACGTCGATGGGTTGTCCGGCGACACGCAACCCCCCGGGTTCCTTGAATGCGTTTTCCAGGTACATGGTGCGCAGGTAGGTGCTGTGCATCCTGGCCGGGAGGCGGGTTGAATCGGCATTCCAGTAAAGCAGGTCAAACGGAAACGGGTCCTTGCCCAAAAGGTAATTGCGCACGTAGAAAGACCAGATCAGGTCATTGGCGCGCAGCAGATTGAAGGTGGCTGCCATTTCCCTGCCGTCGTGGTAGCCTCTTTCGTTCATGGTCTGTTCCAGGCTCTGCAGTTGCTGCTCGTCAATGAATACGCCCAGGTCCCCGGGTATTGAAAAATCAATCAGCGAAACAAAAAATGTGGCGCAGGACACGCGGGCATCGCCGTTTGCCTGCAGGTAAGCCAGTGTTGCGGCCAGCAGCGTCCCGCCGATACAGTAACCGACGACGTTTATCCTGGATTCACCTGCGGCCTGCTCCACCGCATCAATGGCGGCGACCGCCCCTTCCGTTACATAATGTTCAAAATCCTTGTGCGCAAGTTTCTCGTCCGGGTTCACCCAGGAGATGACAAAAACGGTATGCCCCTGGTCGACCAGCCACTTGATCATGGAGTTCTGCGGTTGCAGGTCTAGCACGTAATACTTGTTGATCCAGGGAGGCATGATCAGCAGCGGCTTGCGGAAGGTTTTCCCGGTCGACGGTTCGTATTGGAGCAACTGCAACAGATCGTTCTGAAAAACCACCTTACCCGGGGTAACGGCAATATTTGCGCCTGGCTCAAATGCCTGTTCATCCGTCATTCTGATCCGCAACAGGCCTGTTTCCGCGTCAATATCATCGATAAAGTTCTGCATCCCCTTAAGCAGGTTTTCTCCCTTTGAAGCCAGGGTGGCCTCCAGCACTTCAGGGTTGGTCAGGAGGAAGTTTGTCGGCGACATGGCGTCCACGAACTGCCGGGTATAAAACTGCGCCTTGCCGGCTGTCTTTTGATCGATGTCATCCAGGCCGGAGACTGCAGAGAGGATGGCATCAGCCGTTACCAGGTATGACTGCTTGATGAAGCTGAAGAAGGGATGTTCATCCCAGGCTGAATGCCTGAAACGGCGGTCTCCCGTACCGGGTTCCCGTACCGGGCTGGTTTGCTCCCCCAGCATTGCCTTCGCACTGTTGAGCCAGAGCTCGGTATATGCGCTCCAGGCCTGTGTTTGCGCTTCGATTAATTTCCCCGGGTTCTGCATAAGAGATGTCGAGAGTTCAAGATAATGCCCGCCGATATCAGCCATGATACCGGCAAGATTATCCAGTGATTGTCCGTCCTGTTGCGCTTTGGTCAAGATGCGGCTCCGCAGCTTCCTGCACTGGGGCAGACGTCAGGACCAGTTCCTGACCTGTAGTTCCTTGAATGCCCGGAATTCGGTCGGGTTTAACGTGACCAGCACCATCCTGTTGACAAAAGCGATGGCTGCTATCTGTCCGGTAATGAATGACGTGGTCAGACCCAGGGATGCCAGGCGGGCGCGTTCACCGGCATGCCAGTCCGCAGCCTTCTGTTCGTATTCAAGGACGGGGAAACTTGTCAGGATCACATCCTGGATATACCGTTCTATCACTTCTCTTTGCCGCAAGTGGGTAAGCCGTAAACTGCCGAAGCGCAACTCATGCAGGACCAGTGCGGGAATCGCAATTTCACCCTCGTGTTCGTGCAGCCTGCGCAGCACGCCCTGGGACGGTCTCGATTTCAACGGTTCCGATACTACGCTGAGATCCAGCGCGTACTTTATCATGAGATCTCCGTCATGCGTTCAGGCATGTCTTTGCGCGCTATTGAGAACAGCCGGTCGGGTTCAATATCGAGGTTTGCCAGGTTGACGTTCAGCGCGAAGTTGCGGTATGACTCCGCGAACCCCTGGTAGTTGGAGGCCAGTTGTTCATAGTGCCGCTCCCCGATAAGCATGGCAACCAGGCTGCCGCGCCGGGTCAGGCCTATCACTTTACCGTTTTCAGCCTCGCGCACCAGCGTGGGGAAATTGTGACGCGCATCTGCAATGGAATATTTTTCAGTCATGGCAGCGTTTAATGTACATTAAGGTGTACGTTATTAGTATATTCTGCGTTAATTGTCAAGCTGTCCGTATCTTGTTTAGACCCCGCGGCGAACGACAGGGTTTCGCCCGCTACCGGTCAGGCGGTTGACATGCGCGGGTAAACCCGCCCCGGTTTCAGGTTACGGGGATGCCGATCAGGCAACTTCAAACAAGCCGGCGGCACCCATGCCGCCGCCGACGCACATGGTGCAGACAACAAATTTTGCGCCGCGGCGTCTGCCTTCTATCAGGGCGTGCGCCACCATGCGGTTCCCGGACATGCCGTAGGGATGGCCGATGGAAATAGCGCCGCCGTTCACGTTGAGCGTGTCGTTGGGAATACCCAGCCTGTCGCGGCAATAGATTACCTGTACCGCAAAGGCTTCATTCAATTCCCATAAGTCGATGTCGTCCATGGTCAACCCGTTCTGCTGCAGCAATTTCGGGACGGCGTATACGGGACCGATACCCATTTCATCGGGCTCCAGACCGGAGACTGCGAGAGCGCGATAAATCCCCAGCGGTTCCAGGTTCTTTTTCTCGGCCAGGCTGCCGTCCATCAGGACGCAGGCGGAAGCCCCGTCGGACAACTGGCTGGCGTTTCCGGCCGTGATACATCCGCCTTCAATTACCGGGTCCAGGTTTTGCAATCCTTCAAGTGTCGTATCAGGACGGTTACCCTCATCTCTCTCCAGTACGACTTGTTTATAACTGACCTCCCGGGTCTCCTTGTCCAGCACCGCTTTGGTTGACTCCATGGGAGCCAGTTCGGTGTCAAATTTTCCTTGCGCCTGGGCGGCGGCCGTGCGTTGCTGGCTTTGCAGCGCATACTCATCCTGGGCTTCCCGGCTTATGCGGTAACGCCGTG
Organism: Gammaproteobacteria bacterium; assembly: GCA_965243115.1. Taxonomy (GTDB): domain Bacteria; phylum Pseudomonadota; class Gammaproteobacteria; order Eutrophobiales; family Eutrophobiaceae; genus JAAXHV01. The sequence goes on from CBDEUD010000003.1 coordinate 2,017,791, forward strand.
CTACAGTCTCTGCTGTCTGCAGCATGGGCATATAGGCGTGAGCGCTCATCCGGGTTACGGCTTCATCCGGGCTCTTGCTCACCAGTTCAAAGGCGTCATTCTGGACCAGGCTGATGGACTCGATGCCTGCCGCGACAACTGCGGGGGTGCCGTCCAGCATGATTTGCCTTGCCGCGTTTGCAATGGCGATCATGCCTGAAGAGCATTGCCGGTCCAGGCACATGGCGCCGGTCGTCACCGGGAGACCGGCGGCCAGGGCGCTCGTTCGGCCGATATTCCAGCCGGTCGTGCCCATCTGCATGGCACAGCCCATGATGACGTCATCAACCTCTTGCGCGTCTATCCCTGCGCGTTCCACGGCAGTACGAATCACGTGGCCGCCCAGGGTCGGCGCCTTGGTGTTATTGAACGCGCCGCGCCAGGCCCTGCCGATTGGCGTGCGCGCCGCGGCAACGATTACGGCTTCTTTCATCAGATTTACCTCGAATGATGGATGTTATGTTTTACAGCCGGCATGCAGTGTTTATGAGTCGAAATCCGGAAACAGCCAGGGTCGTTGTTTTGCTCTTCTGGCTTCATACTCCTTGATCAGGTTACTGTTCTCCAGCGTGATGCCGATGTCGTCCAGGCCCGCCAGTAGTCTTTCTTTCAGCGCCGACTCGATATCGAATTTTATAATCTCGCCGGCTGGCGTAGTGATGGTCTGCTGACGTAAATCGACTGCAAGGCAGTATCCTTCGGCCGCCTCGACCTCCCTGAAAAGTTGTTCAATAGTATCCGGGGGAAGAACAATGGTCAATAAACCGTTCTTGCCTGAATTCGTGAAAAAGATATCACTGAAACTGGGTGCTATGACGCAACGGAAACCATATTCATACAAGGCCCAGACAGCGTGCTCCCTGGAAGACCCGCAGCCGAAGTTTTCCCGGGCCAACAGTATTTCCGCGCCCTGGTAACGGGGCAGGTTGAGCACGAAGTCTTCCCGCAACGGACGGTTGCTGCAATCCTGCCCCGGCTCTCCAACGTCGAGATAGCGCCAGGGATCAAACAGGTTCGGCCCAAACCCGCTGCGATGGATGGACTTCAGGAACTGCTTGGGAATGATGACATCAGTATCGACGTTGGATCTGTCCAGGGGTGCAACCAGGCCATCGATTGTTGTAAATGCTTGCATGCTTTTTTTAAAGCTGAAAAATAATCTGAGCTAATCTGCGGATAAGATTTCGCGCACATCGACGAAGTGACCGGCTATTCCGGCGGCTGCGGCCATGGCGGGACTGACCAGGTGGGTGCGGCTTCCTGCGCCCTGCCGCCCTTCAAAGTTGCGATTGGAGGTGGATGCGCAGCGTTCGCCAGGGTTCAACCTGTCCTCATTCATAGCCAGGCACATGGAACAGCCCGGCTCGCGCCATTCAAAACCGGCGTCGGTGAAAATCCTGTCCAGCCCTTCCGTTTCAGCCTGGCGCTTGACCAGGCCTGAGCCGGGTACCACAAGCGCCTGTTTGACACTCTCAGCGAGGCGTTTGCCGGCAACCACCCGGGCAGCCTCCCTCAGGTCTTCTATACGGGAATTGGTGCAGGAGCCGATAAAGATATTGTCCGGCCTGATGGCGCTGATCGGCAGGCCCGGATTCAGGTCCATGTAAGCCAGCGCATTTTGCATACCTTCACGTCTTACGGGGTCGGATTCGTTTTCCGGGTCCGGTATTTCGCCATTAACAGGCGCTACCATCTCCGGGGAAGTACCCCAGGTCACGCTGGGATATACCCGGGCCGCATCGATTTCGATGGTTCTGTCAAAAACTGCATCCGGGTCGCTATGCAGGTCCCTCCATACGGACACTGCTTCATCCCAGTTGCTGCCGGCCGGCGCAAAGGGACGTCCCTTTACGTAATCCAGGGTTTTATCGTCAACTGCGACCAGGCCCGAGCGGGCGCCGGCCTCGATGGCCATATTGCACAAGGTCATACGCCCTTCCATGGATAAAGCCGTGACACCCTCGCCGGTAAACTCGATAACATAACCAACCCCGCCTGCAGTGCCGATTTTCCCGATGATATGCAGTATCAGATCCTTTGCGGTGACACCAGGCGCAAGTCTGTTGGCAACGGTTATGCGCATGTTTTTCGATTTTCTTGCGGGCAGGGTCTGGGTGGCCAGCACATGTTCCACCTCCGAAGTGCCAATGCCTATCGCCAAAGCGCCCAGTGCGCCGTTGGTGGTGGTGTGGGAGTCGCCGCAGACAACGGTCATGCCCGGCAGGCAGGCGCCCAGCTCCGGACCGATTACATGGACTATACCCTGCCGTTCATCGAACAGTTCGATATAGGGAATGCTGTATTCCCTGACGTTTTGATCGAGGGCGTCCAGTTGTTCCCTTGAAACCGGGTCATTGATCACATGCCGGTTCCTTGTCGACACGTTGTGATCGGGAACTGCCAGACTGGCTGAACCGCGCCAGGGCTTGCGTCCCGCCAGCCTCAGCCCTTCAAACGCCTGTGGCGAGGTCACCTCGTGGACCAGTTGCCGATCGATGTAAAGCAGGCACACGCCGTTTCCGTAATCCCTGACTACGTGCTCTTCCCACAATTTGTCATACAGTGTTTTTGCCGTCATGGTGGACGTTCAGTTTACAGAGGTGGCTACATTATCATGTAAGCGCCATGCAGGTCACGTTTTCCTGCAACAGGTGGCGGCAGCCGGCAGCCACCCGTGGTGCAGGTCAAAGACAGCCATCCATGAATTACAACAGACTTGTCTGCTGCAGACGTTGCACTGAAGACAACGGTTGCAGGTTCGACAAGCCTACGCCAAGCAACCTGACCCGGCGCATGCCGGCATCTGTCTTCGCCAGCAATTCAGCCAGCACCGGCGCAACGGAGGCTGCCGTCTCGAATGGTTCAGGAAGGGTTTTGCTGCGCGTCACCTGTTGAAAATCTGCGTATTTGACCTTGATGGTGACTGTCCTGGCTGAAAGCTGCTTCGTTGCCAGGGATCGAAAGGTTTCATCGGCAAGCTTCCGCAGGCTGCCGAGCAATACCTCGGTATCGAGCAGGTCTTCCATAAAGGTTGTCTCGCTGCTGATGGACTTGCGTTGCCGCCGGTTGCTCACCGGACGCCGGTCAATGCCCCTGGCGATATGGTAAAAGAATTCGCCGGTTTTTCCGAAGTGCCGGTGCAGCTGTTCCCGGCTGAGCATCTTGAGGTCCGCCCCGGTGGTGATATTCAGTTGCGCCATCCTGGCCTCTGTCGCCTTGCCCACCCCAAAAAACCGGCCGATCGGCAGGCCTTCGATAAACGCTGCGCCGGCTTCAGGCGTTATCACGTAGAGTCCGTCGGGTTTGTCCATATCCGAGGCCATCTTGGCCAGGAACTTGTTGTAGGACACCCCTGCCGATGCCGTCAGGCCCGTAGCATTCCTTATTTCCGTTTTGACGGCGCCGGCGATACGCGTCGCGGACCCCTGGAACAGGCCGCTGTCGCTGACGTCGAGGTAAGCCTCATCCAGGGACAAAGGCTCTACCAACTCGGTATAGCGCTGGAAAATGGTCCTTATTTGCTCCGAGATGCGCCTGTACACGTCAAATCTCGGTTTGATGAAGACGGCTTCAGGGCACAGCCTGGCTGCCCTGGCGGAAGACATGGCCGAGTGAATCCCGAATTTTCTGGCTTCATAGCTGCATGCAGCCACTACCCCGCGCCGCTGCGGAGACCCCCCGACGATGACCGGCCTGCCCCGGTATTCCGGGGTGTCCCGCTGTTCGACCGAAGCATAAAAAGCGTCCATATCTATATGAATGATCTTGCGATTATCCATAGAACCTGTGTTATTTCCCGGAGATTTCGATTACAATGCGCAACATATTAAAATAGTACATCTGTGGCACCCGTGATGCGTTATTTCCCTTTCGCAGTCTTTTTCGTATACCTGGCTCTCGTGATCGGCAATGCCGGCGTTGCCGATAACGTGGACTACGAGATCATAGACCCGGAACTGCTGAAGGAAGAGGACGAGGACACCGCCGACCGGGAACCTGAAGCCGGTGAAAGCCCCGGCGCCGTTGAAGCCGCCGGCAGTTCCGCTGCCGACATCGAATCCGAGATAACGGCCGGCGCCGCCGAACCCGCCCAGGCAGATGCAGACAGCGAGACCGCCGGCGCCGCGTACGACGCGTTGCAGAACCAGGAATATGATACCGCCTATGATTTGTTTTACTCGCTTGCCGCGCAGGACAATGCGCTTGCCCAGTATGAAATCGGCGCGCTTTACCACCGGGGCGCGGGTGTTGAAAAGGACGTAATGCGGGCTGCGCGCTGGTACGAACGTGCTGCCGAACAGGGGTATCGCGAGGCCCAGTATCGCCTGGGCAACATGTACCTGATGGGAGAAGGTGTCAGGCAGAGCGACGTGGAAGCTGCGCACTGGTTCGAAAAGGCGGCGCAGCAGGGCCATGCAGATGCCAGGGACAACCTCGCAAACCTGCAGAGAATCAGCACCGCAAGGACCCGGGAAGAACTGGAGCGGGAGGCTGCCTCCCTGCCCCCGCTCAAGGTCGCAGACAAGACCTCCGGCACCGGCAAGGCAAAAAAACGCGGATTTTTCAAACGCTGGTTCGGCAGGGATGAAGAACCCGCGGCGCAACCCCGCAGCCCGGCACAGAACCCGTTTGAGCAGGAAACCGTAATCAAACCTGAAAACCCTGCAGAACCTGACCTGCCGGATCCTGCTATGGTCAAGGTCGATGACGTCGCCGATAAGCCCGCAACCGAAAAGAAAAAGAAGGGATTCTTTTCCCGTTTGCTGGGCCGGGGCGACCAGCAGGAAGAGAAAACTGCCGGCGCTGCGGTCCCGGAGGGAGCTCCAGGACCTGCGCCATCGACCACTGGGGCTGCAACCCCGCCGCCTGCGCCCGTCACCGGCTCCAGCGCCGTGTCCAATTATGAACTGGGCCTGGCCTACGCCCTGGGCGACACCCTGGGGCAGGATCATGCAAAGGCCTTTGAACATTTTTCCAGGGCGGCGCAAGAGGGTTATGCGCCGGCCCAGTACCGCCTTGGCGTGGCGTATGCAAACGGTGACGGTACCGGAAAAGATCCGGCCAAAGCCGTCGAATGGTACGAAAAATCGGCCCGGCAGGGCCATGTCATCGCCCAGCGCAGTCTGGCGTTGATTTATCTGGATGGCCAGGAGGACATAGACCGGGACTGGCCTCTGGCCCTGGCCTGGTACAACTTGCTGGCCGAGGAAGGAAACCAGATGGATATACACCGGCGCGACGCGCTGTTGCAGGAACTGTCGGACGAGGAGATCAGCAGGTCGCGGGAAATTACCACACAGCTACGGACGCAGCTGGCCGCAAAGAGATAAGTCCTTCCCTAGCCCGCATTTCTCACCAGGTGATGCGCCCTCACTTGTCTTTGTCCCGCCAGCGGGCACGTGCTTCCTCAACCATAACTACGGCTATGCTTTCGGTCGCAGGCACCCGCTGGCGGGACAAATCCTGCGCGATCATCGCATCACCTGGTGAGAAATGCGGGCTATTCAATCGAGTTCAGCGCCGCGATAGCCTCGCCCAGCTTCCTGACCGGGAGCAGCTCAAGATTGCGCTGCTTTTTTCCGGGCGCATTGGCGGCCGGAATAACGGCCCTGGCAAACCCGTGTTTTTCCGCTTCCTTCAATCTTTCCTGGCCTTCCTGCACCGGTCTTATTTCACCGGTCAGCCCGACCTCCCCGAAGATGATCAGGCCATCGGCAAGGGGGCGGTTTTTCAGACTTGACACGATCGCCATGAGTATGGCCAGGTCCGCAGCGGTTTCCGTGAGCTTGATGCCGCCGACGACATTGACGAAAACATCCTGGTCGTAGGTCACGATACCGGCGTGTCTGTGCAGTACTGCCAGCAGCATGGATAAACGGTTCTGCTCAAGTCCGACGGTCACCCGGCGCGGCTGCTGGCTGTGGGATTGGTCGACCAGGGCCTGTACTTCTACCAGCAGCGGCCGGCTGCCCTCCCTGGTGACGAGTATGGCCGTGCCCGGCGCCTGCTGTTCCCGGGACGCAAGGAAAATGGCAGACGGGTTGCTGACTTCCCGCAACCCCTTGTCGGTCATGGCAAAGATGCCAAGTTCATTGACCGCCCCGTAACGGTTCTTGACGGCGCGGATGACCCGGTAGCGGCTGTTGTTGTCTCCCTCGAAATACAGGACGGTATCGACCATGTGCTCCAGTACCCGGGGCCCGGCCAGGGCGCCTTCCTTGGTTACATGGCCGACAAGAAAAACCGTGGTCCGTGTCTGTTTGGCGAAGCGCACCAGGCGCGCCGCGCATTCGCGCACCTGGGCAACCGCGCCGGGAGCGGATTGCAGCGCTTCGGAGAATACGGTCTGGATTGAATCCACCACGAGCACACTGGGCTGGTGCCGGTCCGCAGCGGTAAATATATTTTCCAGCTGGTTTTCAGCCAGGACGTACAATCCGTCAGCAGGCAATCCAAGCCTGGCTGCGCGCAGGTTGATCTGTTCGATGGATTCCTCGCCGCTGATATACAAGGTATTGAGCCTGTCATTCTCAGCCAGTGACGACAGCACCTGGAGCAGCAGTGTGGATTTGCCTATCCCCGGGTCCCCGCCGAGCAGGATCGCCGAACCGCTGACCAGCCCGCCGCCCAGGGAGCGGTCGAATTCTGCCGACCCGGTCGATACCCGCGGCTGTTTGACCAGGTCCACCTCACTGAGTTTGCGGATCGTCGCCGGATGCGCGGCATGGGATTGAAACCGTTCGCTGACCGGCGACCTGTCTTCAATCACAACCTCGGTCAATGTATTCCAGGAATTGCAATCCGTACATTGCCCGGCCCACTTGAGCGTGACGGCCCCGCATTCATTACACTGGTACCGGGTCTTAATTTTGCCGGCCATGTTCAACAAATTCCAGGCGCTTGTGCACCCCGCACAATAATTCGTAGGGAACGGTATCCGCGTGGCGGGCGGCCGCCTCAACGGGCAGTCCCCTGCCCCACAGCAACACGTGGTCTCCAATCCGGGCTTCCGGGCAGTCCCGCAGGTCGACCGTCAGCATATCCATGGATGGATTGCCTATCAGGGCGCATGATTTTCCCTTGACCAGTATGGGCGTACCGGTTTTTGCATGGCGCGGGTAACCATCCCCGTAGCCCGCGGCAACGACTCCAACCGGCATGTCTGCCGGGCAGCGCCAGCTTGCGCCGTAACCTACCGGGTCGCCGCGTTTCAGGTGTTTGACCGAGATGAGGGCGGACTCAAGCGACATTACCGGTTCGAGCTCAAACCGTGCAGCGGTTTGCCCGTCAATCGGCGATACCCCGTACAGCATCAGGCCGGGCCTGACCCAGTCCAGACAGTATTCCCGCCGGGCTACCAGCGCGGCGGAATTTGCCAGGGACTTTTCTGCCTGGTAGGGTCTGGTCACATCAAGAAAGGTTTGCGCCTGTTGCCTGGTCATGTCGTTATCCTGCTCATTAGCGCATGCCAGGTGGGTGATGAAGCGAATACCTTCAGCCACGCATCCAAGGCCGCGCAACCGCTCCCGGACCTGGCCGACTTCAGACGGCGCAAAACCCAGGCGGTGCATGCCACTGTCGACCTTTAGCCAGACAGGGACGGGAGCATTGCCCTGCGCGCGTTCCAGCAGGTCGACCTGGAAACGGTGATGCACCACCATATCGAGGCGGAACCGGCGGATGTCATCCATTTCTCCAGCCGTGAACGGACCTTCAAGCAAGAGTATCCGTTTGCTGACACCTGCCTCTCTCAGTTGCAGCGCCTCTTCGAGGCAGGCGACCCCGAAACCGTCGGCGTTTGCCAGCGCCCCGGCTACCCGGGCGATGCCGTGACCATAGGCATCCGCCTTGACGATAGCCATGACTTTGCTGTTCGGGGCGTAGTGCCGGACCCTTGACAGGTTATGGCGCAGCGCATCAAGGTCGATCGTTACCCTGGCAGGTCGGGTCATTCACCTCTGCCCGGCATATATGTCGGATCTTCGATGTGGTCTTCGAAGCGGGTGTATTGGCCGAGGAATGTCAATTTCACGGTGCCGATGGGTCCGTTGCGTTGTTTGCCTATGATAATCTCCGCAAGACCCTTGTCCGGCGTGTCCTCATCATAGACCTCATCCCGGTAAATAAATACGATGACGTCGGCATCCTGTTCGATAGCGCCCGATTCACGCAGGTCGGACATGACCGGCCGTTTGTTGGGGCGTTGTTCCAGACTGCGGTTCAACTGGGATAACGCCACCACGGGAACCTGGAGTTCCCTGGCCATGGCCTTCAAAGAGCGGGAAATCTCGGATATTTCCGTGGCGCGGTTCTCGGATGTACCCGGGATCTGCATCAGTTGCAGGTAATCTATGATGATCAGGTCAAGACTGTGTTCCCTGGCAATACGCCGGCATCTCGCCCGCAGTTCCGCCGGCGTCAATGCCGGAGTATCATCGACAACCAGCTTTTTGTCCTGCAGCAGTGATACTGCCGAGGTAAGGCGCGGCCAGTCCTCATCATTCAGTTTCCCGGTGCGCACCTTGTGCTGGTCCACCCGGCCCAGCGACGACATCATGCGCATGGCCAGTTGTTCTCCGGGCATTTCCATGCTGAACACGGCGACGGACAGTTGTTCCTTGATGGCGGCGTGTTCCGCGATATTGATGGCAAACGCCGTTTTACCCATGGACGGCCTCCCGGCGACGATGACCAGGTCCGATCTCTGTAATCCTGCCGTTTTTTCATCGAAATCTTCAAACCCGGTCGCGATACCGGTTATGGGCGTTTTCTTGCGATAGAGTTCGTCCACCCTGTCAAGGGCAGTGGTCAGCAGGTCCTGGATTATTTTATAGGCGCGTTTCCCCCGGTTGTCCTGTTCGGCGATCTCGAATACGGTCTGTTCCGCAAAGTCGAGCACCTCTTCGCTGCTGCGGCCCTTGGGGTTGAAGACGGTTTCATTGATTTTTACCGTAGCGGCTATCAGTTGCCTGAGTACGGAGCGTTTGCGCACGATATCGGCGTAAGCGCCCACGTTGCCGGCGCTGGGTGTATCCTCGACCAGCGCGGCAAGATAGGGCAGACCGCCGGCCTCATCCAGTTGCTGGTGCGACTCAAGCCACTCGGCAACCGTCACCAGGTCAAACGGTTTTCCTTCCTGGTCCAGGGTAAGGATGGCGTTGAATATGAGCTTGTGATCCTGGCGGTAAAAGTCGGCTGCCTGTACCCGTTCCACAACTTTTATGAGCGCATCCTGATCCAGGAAAAGACCACCCAGCACCGATTGTTCGGCTTCGATGGAATGCGGCGGTATCTTCAGCGACGCCGTTTCCGGATCGGCCGTGGTGTAAGCGGGTTCAGTCATAGCAGCAAGGAATTATTCCTGTCACTCCTGGCGCCGGTCAGTGCCGGTGCAAGTTCTAAATTGTTGCCTGGAACGGGCCAGGCGCATCGCAAATACGCAGCCGGTTCAGCTTTCTTCCGGGCCTTGTTCCGCCTCGATGGTCAGTTTTATCCGGGCATTGACGTCCGCGTGCAGATGCAGTTCCACCTCGTGTTCCCCCAAAGTCCTGAAGGGTCCGTCCGGCAACCTGACCTCGTGCCTGGTAACCTCCTGACCCGCTTCAGTTACCGCGCCTACGATATCGGTTACGCCCACCGAACCGAACAACCTGTCTTCAGAGACGGTTCTTCTCTGCAAAGTGACTTGCAGCTCATTGAGTTTTTCCGCCCTGGCCTGCGCCGCGGCCAGGACTTCTTCCTGGGCTTTTTCCAGTTCAGCCCTTTGTGCTTCAAATTTTTCTATATTCTCGGGCGTGGCGGGGACTGCCTTGCCGCTTGGAATAAGGAAATTTCTTCCATAACCGGGTTTGACGTGAACCTGCTGTCCCAGATCCCCCAGTTTACCTATTTTTTCCAGCAAGATTACCTGCATTTATATACTCCGGATTTATCGTTAATCATAGCATAATCATTCTGTGTCATGCGTGCTCTGTACCGGCGCCCTGCCTAGGCACGCGTTCACAATCCCAAGACAGCTCACAAACATCAGGATGACGTGCGGCAACAGGAAAAACGTCACGTACATACCAGTCAACCAGACCCTGGAGAGGCCCCTGGCATGGACAAATCCGTGTATCACCGATAATCCCTGGTACAGGTACAGAATCAGCATCAATATAACCACATCCCGGACCAGAACGGGTGCATGATCCGGCGTAACTAGTAATACACACATTCCCAGCAAGGTCGGTAACAGCAGGGCGCGCGGCAATCTCAATGAATAAAATTCTTTCCTGAAGCCGCCGGGATTGAACAGTGCCGACTGCCACCAGCGCGCCAGCAACAAGGTCGTAACCAGGCTGAATACAAAACCGGAAACGATGATCACCGACAACAGCGGACTGATGAACTCGAACACCTGCTCCAGTTGCGACGCGGTTTGCTCGGACGCGGCATATTCTTCCCAACGCGTAAACCAGTCCTGCCACCAGGTCTGTATCTCTTCGAGCACGAGATTGATGTAAACGGCAAAAATCAAACCTGTCGCACCGGCGCAAAGAACAGCCAGTCCCTGGGATTGCGTTCTTCTCAGTATGGTCGCACACAGGATTACAGGCAACCACACGGACACCATGAAGGCAACCGGGATGCCCGGTTGCCCTCCCACGATCATTGCCGCCAGCGCCATCAGCAACAGGCAACCGCATGCCACCTGCAAACCGACATTCGGCCCCTTGCGTAACGCCACCAGACCCATTGGCGCGCCACTGATGAAATACGACAAGGGCGATATGAATACCGACAGCACGGTCAATGTGCCGATAGTCAAAATCGCATGGATGCGAGTTTTTAATAAATAATTACCAAGGGCCTTCATATCAGGACGGACCCGTGACTCGCATCAATGGAACAGGTTCCGGAGGGACGCAGGCTAGTGTGCGTCGCTGTAAGGCAGCAAAGACAGGTATCTCGCCCGTTTGATTGCCGTGGCCAGTTGCCGTTGATATTTTGCTTTTGTGCCTGAGATCCTGCTGGGGACAATTTTACCTGTTTCGGTAATATAGGCTTTCAGCGTATTGATATCCTTATAATCAATTTCATCTATGCCTTCCGCCGAAAACTTGCAAAACCGCTTTCTTCTGAAATATCGCGCCATGTGTTTCTCCCGGGATACGGTTGTTCCGTTATCTCATCAGTTTGTCTTGGCTGAGTTGCACACCAAAAGCCGTATCAAGCATCTGCTTCGGCTTCTTCTCCTGCTTCAGTGTTCTCATCCGGTGCAATGGCTTCCTGGCCGGCTTCCTCGTCTTCGAGGTAGTCCCCGACCGGATCTGCAGGGCCGAGGTGCTCCGGACTCTCCGGCATATCTCCTTCCTGTTCCTGATCCTTGCTTTTTACCAGGGATGAGGGTTCCGTGATGGCCTTTTCCCTGCGGATCACAAGGTCGCGGATCACGGCGTCGTTGAACCTGAATGCGTTATTCAACTGGTCCAGGGCGGCCTGGTCGCATTCAATGTTCATCAATACATAGTGGGCCTTGTGGATCTTGTTGATCGGATATGCCAGCTGCCGCCGCCCCCAGTCTTCCAGGCGATGAATGGACCCCTGGTTCGACTCGATCATGGAACGGTACCGCTCGATCATGGCGGGAACCTGCTCACTCTGGTCCGGATGGACCAGAAAGACGATTTCATAATGTCTCATTGTGTATCCTCTCGGTTAAAGCCTCCCGTCAAGGCGGTGAGGCAAGGATCAGTTGTGCGGTGCGTAGTGTATTGCAAAGATTTCACTTATGCAAATGAATACATGATATTTAAAGGAAAGAATAACCAAAATGCTGTTTAAACAAATCGGTGAACTCCTGTTCGGAAAATCGATGGTTCTGCGTCCCGCGGACTTCGATCTTGATTTTACCCATGAGGGAAGCAATTCTGCCCGTCGTTTCCCAGTCCATATCATGCATCAATCCATATAGAAGACCGGCCCGGTATGCGTCTCCGCAACCGGTCGGGTCGACCAGGCGCTCTGCCCTGGCCGCCGGGATGTCAATCTGTTTGTCGCGGGTATGGATTGTAGAACCGGAAGCGCCGCGGGTGACGATCAGCGTTTCTACCCGGTCCAGGACACTGGTCGTGTTCAAACCCGTCTTGTCCTCTACTACTTGCCACTCATAATCATTGAATACCAGCCAGTTTGCGCGCTCTATGCCATCCATCAATTCAGCACCGGTCAGCAGCGTCACGTTCTGGCCGGGGTCAAAGAAAAACGGGATGCCTGCCTCGGCGAACTGCCGGGCGTGCTGCAGCATACCCTCCTTGCCGTCCGGCGCGACGATACCGATACTGACACCTTGCGCCATGGATACGCTGTTCGTATGGGAATGAGCCATGGCGCCGACCTGGAACGTGGTAATCTGGTTGTCGTCCATGTCGGTAGTGATATAACATTGCGCAGTGCTGGTGTCATCAATGACACGGATATGGCGCGTATCGATATGGTTTTTTTCAAGCCACTCACGGTATTCGGCAAAGTCGGTCCCTACGGTGCCCATGGGCAGGCAGTCCGCACCCAGCAGCCTGGTGTTGTAGATGATATTGCCTCCGGACCCGCCGAACTCCTGCTTTAATTCGGGCACCACGAAGCAGACGTTCAGGATATGGATTTTGTCGGGCAGGATATCGTCCCTGAAACGTCCGGGATACACCATGATTCGGTCGTAGGCGAACGAGCCGCAGATGAGCGCAGTCATAAATATGTCCTTGTGTCGTCAGCGTGTTCAGGGAAAATTTGTCATCCGGTATCTGCCAGGTGCTTTTCAGGAAGCATGGACTTATGCAGGACCCGGATAATGTCAATGGTAGTATCCGTTACCTGATAGTAGATAACATGCGAAACCACAGGCAAAGCTCGAACCCCCGCTATGATCTGTTCAATTGAACGACCGGATTTCGGGTGTTCTGTCAATTGCTGAAAACCGGCTTCCAATCTGTAAATATAAGCCTCTGCGGTGTCCAGGCCGAATTTTTCGCATCCATAAATGAATATGTCCAGTAAATCGCTATCCGCAGACTGGCGTATCTGGAAGTTGCGTTTAGTTGTCACTCAAGCGTTTCCTTGCTCTACCTAAAAACTCATCAGCGTTCCAGTTGTCCACAACCGGGCTGTTTTGTCCCTTGCTCAGTTCGGATCTTAGTAGCTGCAACTTCATTTTTTCGTAATCGACACTGGAAAGCACCACCGCGATTGGTTTTCCGTTGCGTGTAACGCTTATTGGTTCTCGCTGCGATTTGGTAAGCACTTCTCCAAACTCCCGTTTGGCATCGGATGAAGTATAAGTTTCCATAATTGTCGTTCGTGTTTGATGAGATTTGATATGTTTTGTATTCGACTAATGATTAATCAAACTGATTAAAATAATTATTATCACATTTTACTTGTCTGTCAACAAGGCAGGCCAGAGTTTGATATTTCCCTCTTATCCTCCAGGGGATAGCCTCGATCTTGAATTACGCGGAACCTATAACAACGCTGCCTGTTTGGCCATACGACCCGGGTTACTCGCCTGATGCTTGGCTATTACCGGCGCCAGGAACCGGCCCGTGTAGGAATTCTTCTGCCTTGCCACGTCTTCGGGTGTGCCGCTGGCGATGATCTCCCCTCCCCCGTCGCCGCCTTCCGGCCCCAGGTCGATTATCCAGTCCGCGGTCTTGATGACATCCAGGTTATGTTCGATGACGACGACCGTGTTGCCGTGATCACGCAACTGGTGCAGGACGCCGAGCAACTGTTTGACGTCGTGGAAATGCAGGCCGGTGGTCGGTTCGTCCAGGATATAAAGTGTCTTGCCGGTGTCCCGCTTGGATAACTCCCTGGACAGCTTGACCCGTTGTGCCTCTCCTCCTGACAGCGTCGTGGCGTTCTGTCCGAGACGGATATAGGCCAGTCCCACATCCATCAACGTCTGCAGTTTACGGGCGATAATGGGCACCGCAGAGAAAAATTCCCGTGCATCTTCCACCGTCATTTCCAGTATTTCGTGGATATTTTTCCCCTTGTAACGGACCTGCAGGGTCTCCCTGTTGTAGCGTTTGCCTTTGCAGACATCACACATCACATAGATATCCGGTAAAAAGTGCATCTCAACCTTGATCAGGCCATCACCCTGGCAGGCTTCGCAGCGGCCCCCTTTAACGTTGAAACTGAAGCGTCCGGGCTTGTATCCCCTGGAACGCGCTTCCTGGGTGGCCGCAAACAGTTCCCTGATCGGGGTAAACAGGCCGGTGTAGGTGGCCGGATTGGATCGCGGGGTACGGCCGATGGGGCTCTGGTCGATATCAACCACCTTGTCGATATACTCCAGGCCGGATATCGATTGGTAAGGAGCCGGTTTGTGACCGGCGTAATTCAATTCACTCGCGGCAACCCGGTACAGCGTATCGTTGATCAATGTCGACTTGCCCGAACCGGAAACGCCGGTGACGCAGGTCATCAGCCCCAACGGCAATTCCAGTTGAATGGACTTCAGATTGTTGCCTGTTGCGCCGCCCAGTATGATTAACCGTTCCGGGTCGGGTCTGACGCGTTCCGCCGGCATATCAATACGCTTGCGCCCGGACAGGTAAGCGCCGGTCAGCGATTCCCGGCACCGGGCAATATCTTCCGGGTATCCCTGCACAACCACCTTGCCGCCGTGTACGCCTGCGCCCGGGCCCATGTCGATGACGTGATCGGCGGAATTGATGGCTTCTTCGTCATGTTCGACCACGATAACCGTGTTGCCGAGGTCGCGCAGTTGCTGCAGGGTGGCAAGCAGCCGCTTGTTGTCACGCTGGTGCAAACCTATGGAAGGCTCGTCGAGAACGTACATGACGCCGACCAGCCCTGCGCCGATCTGGCTTGCCAGACGTATCCGCTGCGCTTCGCCGCCCGACAGGGTTTCCGCGCTCCGGTCCAGGGTCAGGTAGTCCAGGCCCACGTTGACCAGGAAGCGTAAGCGGTCGTCCACCTCCTTTACTATGCGCGCCGCGATTTCCCCGCGCCGTCCCGGTATTACCAGGGACCTGAAAAACATCTGCGCCTGCATTACGGGCAGGGCGCTGATCGCCGGCAGGTTGATATCATTTATGAATACATTCCGGGCTGCTTCGTTAAGCCGTTGCCCGGCGCAGGACGGACAAGGCTGGCTGCTCTGGTATTTGTTCAATTCCTCCCTGATCATGACCGATTCGGTTTCCAGGTAACGGCGCTGCATATTCGGAATGACCCCTTCAAAGGTATGGGTCCGATGCACGACCCCGCGCCTGCTGTGCAGGTATTCGAACTCTATTTCCTCTTCGCCGCTGCCGTACAGGACAACCTCCCGCACCCGGTCATCCAGCCCGGCATACGGCGTATCTATGGCAAACCGGTAGTGCCTGGACAGTGATTTGATCAACTGGAAGTAATAGGCATTACGCCGGTCCCAACCGCGTATGGCGCCGTCCGCCAGGCTGAGCGATCCGTCCTGCACTATCTTGTCGGCATCAAAATACTGGATAACGCCAAGGCCGTCGCAGCGGTTGCAGGCTCCGGCCGGATTGTTGAAGGAAAATAACCGCGGCTCAAGCTCACTCAGACTGTAACCGCATTCGGGACAGGCAAACCGGGTCGAAAATACGACTTCATCCATCCCGGCATCGTCCATCGATGAGATGATGGCCAGACCGTCAGACAGGCGCACTGCGGTTTCCAGTGATTCAGCCAGGCGCAGACCGATATCCGCACGGACCCGGAAACGATCCACCACTACCTCGATGGTATGTCTTCTGCGCAGGTCCAATGTCTCGATATTGTCGAGTTCCACCACTTTTCCATCGATGCGTGCGCGCACGAAACCCTCGGCCCTGATGCGTTCTATCTGTTGTATGTGTTCGCCTTTCCTGTCCTGCACCACGGGCGCCAGCAGCATCAACCGGCTTCCTTCCGGCTGTTCCAGTATCAGGTCGACCATCTGGCTTATGGTCTGGGCAGCCAGCAGGGTCCGGTGTTGCGGGCAATGCGGTTCTCCCACCCGGGCGAACAACAGGCGCAGGTAATCGTATATCTCGGTGATGGTGCCCACCGTGGAGCGCGGGTTATGGGAAGTGGATTTCTGTTCGATGCTGATGGCGGGGGACAGTCCCTCGATATGGTCCACGTCCGGTTTTTCCATCATCGACAGGAATTGCCTGGCATAGGCGGACAGGGATTCCACGTAGCGGCGCTGACCGTCGGCATAAATCGTGTCAAACGCCAGGGACGACTTCCCGGAACCCGATAATCCGGTGATCACAATCATCCGATCCCTGGGAAAATCCAGGTTGATGTTCTTCAGATTATGGGTCCTGGCGCCCCTGATCCGGATAGTATCCACGATGTCAGTATTAGTTTGGCCGAATTCAGTTTAACCTGCTAATATAAGGGATGCCTTGCAAGAGTCCAACCCGGTTTTACAACCGGCTGAAAAAAAGCCGCGCAAGGATGTATGTTTTTCAATTTTGTCACATAAAGGAGTGAAATCATGGCCAGAGGAATAAATAAAGTCATTCTTATTGGAAATTTAGGAAACGATCCGGATGTCAGGTATACGTCCGGAGGCTCGCCCATTGCCAATGTCAGTCTTGCGACATCGGATTCGTGGCGTGATAAGGAAACGGGTGACCTGCAGGAACGCACGGAATGGCACAGGGTCGTCTTCTTCAGCCGCCTGGCGGAAATAGTGTCCGAATATTTGCGTAAAGGCTCAAAGATCTACGTCGAAGGACGTTTGCAAACCCGCAAATGGCAGGACCGCGACGGAAATGACAGGTATACGACGGAAATCGTGGCCAATGAGATGCAAATGCTGGATGGCAGGACTGCGCCCGGGGAACCTGTCCCGGCAGCCGCCCCGGCGCGTAACCCGGCCGGCGCAAACGCTCCAGTACCGCAGGGAAACACAACCGGTGATGGTGGTGAATTCGTTGATGACGATATTCCCTTCTGAATCGTCTTTCATCAGTACCTGTTCTACAGTGCGTGCCGCGGCAGTTCCATGCCGCGGCAGGCCTGACAATCATACATAAATGCCCATACCCTACGGGTTTCACGCACTATGGATATAACAAAAAACTTCCTGATTATTTTTGCGTCGATCGTGACGTTGATGGTGGTTTCATTGGTGTTGTATACCGAAGTACTTGAAAGCGAAGCGAAGATCTACGAGTCAGCCGAAAGAAGATATCAATCATACCTGCTTGCCGATGAACTGCGGCAAAGCTCGGACGACCTCACCCGCATGGCGAGGACCTATACGGTTACCGGCGACGGCAAGTACAAGAACTACTTCGATAACATCCTGGCGATAAGGGGCGGAACCGCGCCGCGGCCTGCGGAATATCATAATATCTACTGGGATTTCGTTGCCGCTACCGGGATACCGCCCAGGATAAACACCCCGGCAAAAGCCTTGAAAGAATTGATGAAGGATGAAGACTTTACGGAAACCGAGTTTGCTCTGTTGCGGGAAACGGAAAATGAATCCAATGAACTCGTGAACCTCGAAAACCGGGCAATGAACGCCATGGCGGGTCTCTTCGAGGACGGTGCCGGACGCTACACCGAGGGCGATCCGGACCCGCAACTGGCCCGGAACCTGTTACACGGAACGGAGTATCACGCGGCCAAGGAAAAAATAATGAAGCCTCTTGAGGATTTTTTCGAAGCCATCGACCACAGGACATCGGGGGAAATTGCGGTCTACCGTGACAAGCAGCGCCGGGTGAACCTGGTTCTGATGCTGACCATCGGTTTAAGCGCCCTGCTTGCAGCGGTTTCCCTGGTCCTGGGTTGGGTGTCCCTGAAAAAGAAAGGGTCGGATACCGGCAAGTCGCGACTGGCGCAGCGCCTGGCCGCCAGCGGCTACCCTTCACCCGGCGCGGGAGGCAAGGGATCGCCACGGGACATGCTGGCAGGAAAACAGGCCGCTGCTGTTGCCGCCACCGACAAAGCAGGCCAGGAAACGACCACAGAGGCTTCCTCTCTGGTGTTTTTCCTCAGGAATTTCTGGAATAGCTGGCCGCTTTTTGTGGCAGCCGTCGTCGTTACCTTTATGACGCTGGCCCTGTCCTGGTGGTTCCTGAGCGAGAACAAAATTCAATCATACGCCAAGGTAAGGGATGAGTTGAAGTTCACCCTGGATGCCACCCATAGCGCAGTCATAGACTGGTTAAACCAGATCAGCCAGGACACTTCCAAGTTTGCCGAAGCAGTGGGCCGCCAGGTTTCCAATGAAACCCTGCAACTGATCAAGGATCAACCGGAACACATGCTGCACAGTGAGTTTGCAGCTTCGATAATTACCGACACGGAGGTTCTGGAAAGTTTCGCACTGGAAGAAGGGCTGAGAAAATTCGGGGCGGATACGAGCATTGCCAATCCTGACCTGTTTGAAAATTACCTGATTATCGACCGCAAAGGCATCGTGCTCTCCAGTAACCGCGCAGACCTGATCGGGAAATATTTTAGCTATCCCGAGGGCTTCCTGGAACGGATGTCGGCCCGGGATACGGTTATCAATTTTCCCGATCGGCATGCAAAGGACGAACTGTTGTCGCAGAATATCGTTTTCGGGTCCCTGATTGACGGAAACAAGGGGGCTGTTCTCATTATGGCCTCGCCCCGGCGCATTCTGGCCAAAATCCTGAGAAGAGGATACTCCGGGAATTACGGTGAGATTTATATGGTCGACGCTGAGGGACGGTTTATCAGCGAACCGCGTTGGAAAGAGGAAATGTACGACGAGGGCTGGGTGGGCGCTGACGTCCCTTCAGTGGTGGGAATGAGAGTCAGCCAACACGGGAAAGCGGCAGGGTCTGCCAATCTGCCCCTCTCCGTCCGGAGGGTGATAGAAGGAGAGGCCGGAGGAGAACTGGATGAATACAAAAACTACCTCGACGACGAGGTCGTGGGATACTGGAGCTGGGATAATACCTACGGTTTCGGCATCATCAACGAGTTCAAAAGCCAGGATGCCTTTGCCACGTTCAGGGCCTACTCGAACCAGGCCCTCGCGGGAAGCGGGATCACGGCAGGACTGATCCTGGCCCTGACCCTGATGTCGATCTGGAGCCGGACCAGCGTCGCCAGGGCCAACGAGAAGATCAAGGCCGCTTTCAAGACAATCAAGTCACATAACGACAAGCTCGCCCAGGACCTCAGGATCGGCCAGAAGGTGCAGATGGACATGTTGCCCGACCCAATCAAGGGTGATGGGTTCAACCTGGAGGCCTTTCTGAAGCCGGCGCAAAGTGTATCGGGAGATTTTTATGACTTTTCCATTTTGCAGAATGAAAAAGTCTACTTTTGCGTGGGGGATGTTTCCGGGAAAGGCATACCGGCGTCCCTGTTCATGTCCGTCACCAAGTCACTGCTCAATAAAATTCTGGATCAGACCGACCAGACGAAAGATATCGTTACCAGGGTCAACCGGGAATTGTCCCTGAATAACGACAGCAATATGTTTGTCACCCTGGTTCTGGGCATTGTGGATCTGAAAACCGGGCAACTGCTTTTAACCAATGCCGGGCATAACCTGCCGTATATCAAAAAGAGCACCGGGGAACTCATCTGCCTCGAGCAGATCCAGGGGCCTCTTGTAGGCACGTTTGAAGGGATAGACTTTGAACAGCAGGCGATAGCGATGGAGAAGGGTGATATGGTGCTGTTTTACACCGACGGCGTGACTGAAGCGCAGAATATCAGGGACGAGTTTTATGATGACGACCGGTTGGAGGAATTGCTTGATAAAAACGAATTTGAAGTCGCGGAGGACCTGACGAATGCCGTGTTCAGAAGTGTTGTGCGTTTTATAGGACGGGCTGACCAATTCGACGACATCACAATCCTGTCATTCCAGTACACCGGCCTTTAACCGGCAGCGCATGCCATTGTCCGTAGCGGGAATGCCGCGCCGGGCGGGTAACGTGATTACGCTTTCGACTTGATGATGATTACTATGTTTCCGTCCTGTGAACCATAGTATTCAACGCGGTCATTCAGACTTTTTACCAGGTGAATCCCCAGCCCCCCTATTTTTTCCTTTTTTGGTTCCGCTTCATCGGGCAGCGCCTCAGCAGACGAAGGCGACGTGTCAGGTTCCTGCCCTGCTTCCGGTTTGGCGTCTTCCCCTCCCAGCCGCGGCGCGGGCGCATCCCTGAACAAATCAAAAGGCGGAGCCTGGTCGCTTATACTGATCCGGACATCCGGGCCGGTGTCTTCGACTTCCACGTTTACCGTCCCTGCTCTTCCACCTTCCTGGTAACCATGGGTAAAGGAGTTCACGATCAGTTCTTCCATGGAAAGTTCAAGCTCAAAGATTTTGCCTTCATCCAGGTTTTGTTCTTCACAGTATGACCTGAAATCGTCGGAGAAATTTTCCAGATCAGAAAGTTCAGATAACACCCACTTGAAAGATTCGCCTTTTTCTCTCATATTTTTCCCTCACCGAACAGCCGCGATGCACTACCTGACAATTAATCCCAAGTATACCATTGAGGTATATATTTGTCACCCGGGGAGATATAATATATTATTAACCGGATGCAGGCTTTAAAAAGGGTGGACAATTAAATTCAAAAGCCCTTACAATGCCGGTTTAACACTGACCTGCTTACATATTAAAGCACGAGAAAAATAATGAGCGAGATCCAAACAGTCAATCAGGATGGTATTGTTATTCTAAATCTGAAGGGGCGAGTCGATGCGACCAATTCAGGACAGGTCCACGACAAAGTCATGGAAGAAATCAAAGAAGGTTGCAACAAGATGATCATTAATTTTTCGGAAGTTAATTACATCTCCAGTGCCGGTTTGCGCGTACTTATTTTCGCCACAAAGAGCTTTGCCAAGAATTCAGGATCGTTTGCAGTTTGTTCCCTGAACGAAAACATCATGAAGATTTTCGAAATCAGCGGCCTGGTAAACCTGTTTACCATCCACGACGATCTGGAAACGGGGATTAACTCACTCAAGAACTGAATGCTTTATTTCCCGGCCTGTTGTCTGAATTTATAAACAGGCGGTGAACCATCAGCAGCCGTCTGGTATTTGACGGTAAAGTCGGACAATCCCTTTACGGCATCTTCGGCATCCTTGTCTTCCCGGACCTGGAATGAATCGATCCCGCAACGCTGCATGAAGAACAGCTGATCCCTGAGCACATCTCCCACGGCGCGTAATTCTCCCCGGTAACGGAAACGGTCACGCAGTATCCTGGCATGGGAATAACTCCTCCCATCCGTAAACCTGGGAAACTCCAGGGCAATCAGTTCCAACTGTCCCAGTGCTTCGGATATATGTTCCAGGTCGTCATCCCCATTCAGGCACACTCCGAGCCTGCCTTTATGACGGAGCAACCGCTCCCGGTTAACACGCCAGTAGTCGAGCGGAACTATCCAGTCGCCATCTTCCAGAACCTGCCCCTGTTCCAGTGAGGCAATCCGTTGCCAGTTATCTTCCAGCACCTTGCCTGCCTTAATAACCCGCAACGGCTTTCATCTCCGGCTGTTTACGGGTGTCTTCATCATAGACTTTTGTCTTGAACGGTTCGATCCCCACACGCAGGTAAGTTTCCTGGAATTGCTCGTCTCCTTCCCGCTGTTCAAGGTACACCTGCAGGATTTTGTCTATCGTCTCAGCCACATCGTCTTTTGCGATTGCGGGTCCCAAGCGGTCTCCCAGCCGGGCATGATTCCCGGCTGCGCCGCCAAGCGTCAACTGGTAGAACTCCTTGCCTTTCTTGTCTACCCCGAGAATGCCGATATTGCCTACGTGGTGGTGCCCGCAGGCATTCATGCAGCCGGACATCTTTATCTGGAAGTCACCGATGTCATGCAGATAATCCAGTTCGTCAAACCGGTCATTGATCTGTTTGGCAATATCTATGGAACCGGCATTTGCCAGGTTGCAGAAATCCAGCCCCGGGCAACATATCATGTCGGTCAGCAGGCCGATGTTCGGCGTCGCCAGCCGCTCCTTTTTCAGCGCATTCCAGAGTGGATACAGGTCCGCCTGCCTGACATGAGGCAGCATCAGGTTCTGGTCGTGGGTCACCCGTATTTCCGCATGGCTGAACCTGTCTGCCATGCCTGCGATAAAGTTCATCTGGGCTGCCGTCGCATCGCCCGGCGCGGTAGCGGGATGTTTGAGTGACAGGTAGACGGCGCGGTATCCGGGCGCTTTATGCGCCTTCACATTGCGCTCCACCCACAGTTTAAAGTCTTTGTGCAATGCCAGGCGTTTTGCCTGGGTGGCATCGGCAGCTGTATGGGAAGCATATTCCGGTTCGGTAAAGAACCCCTTGACGCGGTCTATCTCCGCCTGATCCAGCGTTAATGCCGAATCCTTGATTTGCCGCCACTCGGTTTCGACCATGTCGGTGAATTTTTCCGCACCAACCGCGTTCACCAGGATCTTTATCCTGGCCTTGTGCATGTTGTCACGCCGGCCCAACTGGTTGTATACGCGCAGGATAGCCTCCAGGTAGGACAGCAGGTGCCGTTTTTCCAGGTACTCCCGTATGCAGGTGCCCAGGAACGGGGTGCGGCCCAGGCCTCCGCCTACCAGTATCCTGAAGCCGACTTCACCCCCGTCCCCACTCACCAGGTAGATGCCGATGTCATGGATTTGCACGGCAGCCCGGTCATTTTCCGAGCCGGATACGGCGATCTTGAACTTGCGCGGCAGGAAGGAAAACTCCGGATGGAACGTGGACCACTGGCGTATGATCTCGCAATACGGGCGGGGGTCTTCCAGTTCATCCCCGGCAATACCGGCGAAATGGTCGGAAGTGATATTGCGTATGCAGTTGCCGCTGGTCTGGATTGCGTGCATCTCCACGCTGGCAAGGTCGGCCAGTATATCCGGCACGGTTTCCAGGCTGGGCCAGTTGAACTGAATATTCTGCCTGGTGCTGAAATGACCGTAGCCCTTGTCGTATTTCTCCGCGATATGCGCCAGCATGCGCAACTGGGTGGAAGACAACAGCCCATAGGGAATCGACACGCGTAACATTGGCGCATGTCTCTGGATATACAGTCCGTTCATCAGGCGCAGCGGCCGGTACTCATCCTCGCTGAGTTCGCCGGCCAGGTAGCGGCGTGTCTGGTCGCGGAACTGGGCTACCCGTTCGTTTACTACTTGCTGATCGTATTGATCGTATCGGTACATAACAACTTTTCACAGCTCAGACAAATCGGCGAAGTAGGATAGCAGGGAAGACTTATGCAGAAAAGTGCTTAATTAGACTATCTATATAACGAATAGAGATAAATAAGCGTAACCATGCGGGCGCATGGACGATTGAGATGACCCGGTATTCTCCCGTATCTGGCGCTGATTTGTACGGCAGCGCCTAGTCGTCGTCTTCCTTGGGTTTATACGCGGCCATCAGTTCTTTCTGTGTTTTCGCCGGTACCGGGTCATAATGGCTGAAGGTCAGGGAATAGGAACCTGCCCCGCCGGTCATGGACTTGAGTTGGGACTGATAGCTGTCCAGTTCACTCAGCGGCACACTGGCGGTTATCGTCGTCATGCCGCCGGACAGCGCCATGGTATTGCTGATGCGTCCCCGCTTGCCGGAGATGTCAGCGTTAATATCGCCCATGGCGCCATTCGGCGCGGTCACATTGATATCCACGATAGGTTCCAGCACTACCGGCCTGGCCTTGTGGAATGCGTCAAGAAAGGCCTTCTTCCCGGCGGTGACAAACGCCACCTCCTTGGAATCGACCGGGTGATGCTTACCGTCATGTACCGTCACCTTGATGTCCTGCATGGAGTTGCCGGACAGTGCGCCGCCGGCAAGCGCCTGCCTGATGCCTTTTTCCACCGCCGGGATCAGGGGTTTGGGAATCACGCCGCCGACTACGGCGTCGACAAACTCAAAACCTGAACCCCGTGTCATCGGTTCGACTCTCAGGAATACCTCGCCGAACTGCCCCGCGCCTCCCGTTTGTTTCTTGTGCCGGTGATGGCCTTCGGCCTTGGCCGTAATGGTTTCCTTGTAGGCTATCTTCGGGGGCCGGGTGGTCACTTCCACGTTATGGCGCTCCTTCAGTTTCTCCAGCATGATGCGCAGGTGGAATTCACCCATGCCGCGGATCACCGTTTCGTTTGTTGTCGCATTGTGTTCGACGATAAAACTTTGATCTTCCGCTCCGAGTTTCTGCAACGCGTCGGATATTTTTTGCTCATCCCCCCTGCTCTTGGCCTGTATCGCCAGGCCGTACATGGGGGCAGGAATATCGACCGGTTGCAGGTAGACCCGGTCATCGTCATGGGAATCATGCAACAGCGCGCCAAAATGGATCTCGTCAATTTTTGCTACGGCACAGATATCGCCCGGCACGCCCCGGTCGATTTCGATATGGTCCTTGCCCTGCAGTTTTAACAGGTGTCCGACCTTGAACGGTTTGCGGCCCTCACCGATAAACATCTGGCTGTCCTTGGTCACCGTCCCCCGGTGTATCCTGAACGCGCCCAGTCTGCCGACAAACGGGTCTATATGGAGTTTGAACACATGGGCTATGGCATTCCCGCCTGGTTCGGGTTCGATACGCACCTGTTCTGCGGCATCACCCTCACCCCTGAATAGCTGGGGCGGGTTGCCCTCGAACGGGTTCGGCATCAGCCGGGCAAAAACTTCCAGTAATTCCGCAACACCGGCGCCCGTTTCGGCCGATACAAAGCAGACGGGAATGAAATGGCCTTCCCGCAGCGCCCGCTCAAACGGTTCGTGCAACTGCTCCGGGCTGAAATCTTCCCCCTGTTCCAGGTATTGCTCCATCAGTTCTTCGTCAAGTTCAACCACCTGGTCAACGATATTGACATGCGCCTCTGCTACGGAAAGAAAGTCTGTTTCCTTGCCGTCGTTCTGGAAAAAGCAGTCAATCACCTCCTTCCCGCCATCAGCCGGCAGGTTCAGGGGCAGACATTCGCTTCCGTAAGCTTCCCTGAGTTGTTGCAGGGTGGCCTCCAGATCAACGTCTTCCGCATCGATTTTATTTACGATAAGCAGGCGGTCCATGCCCCTGTCCGCGGCTTGCTCCATCATCCTGCGGGTGACCATTTCGACCCCTGACTGGGCATTGACGACTACTGCACAGGTTTCCACGGCGGGCAGAACAGACAATGCGCGCCCGATAAAATCAGGGTATCCCGGCGTATCGATAAGGTTAACGTGGCTGCCGCCGTGGTCCAGGCTGGAAACGGCGCTGTCCAGCGAGTGCTGGTGTGTTTTTTCCTGCGGGTCAAAGTCACACACCGTTGTTCCCCGCTTTACCGACCCTTTCTGGTTTATCGCACCGGCGCTGTGCAACAGGGTTTCGACCAGCGTCGTCTTGCCGGAACCACTGTGGCCCGTGATGGCGATATTGCGGATATTTTCAGTCGAATAGGACACCAATGACACCTCCTCTATCTTGTTATTGTTCCCCTGGACTCGCAGCATGATAACACAACATCACACCCCCACGGTGCGGGCACTTGAACCGCCGTCTGCGATCAAACCGGCAGGTGTGCTTTCCCCAGGTAATCATGGGACTGCATCTCGGTGAGCCTGCTGGCGGTGCGTTCATACTGCCGGGCCAGCCGCTTCCCGCAATACAACTCGGGCGCTGCGGTTTCCGCACTGATGATCAACTTGACGTTACGGTCATAAAATTCGTCCACCATTGTGATAAAACGCCTGGCCCGGTCGTTATCCAGGTCATCCATTTGCGTAATACCTTCGATAAACACGGTCTGGAACTGCCGGGCTATCTCTATGTAATCAGCCGCGCCGCGCGGTCCGTCACAGATATCCTGGAATTCAAACCAGGCTACACCGGAAGCGAGTCGTTTCACCTTTATTTCCCGTCCTGCGATCTCGATCAGGGAATTCGTTCCGCTGCTGCCCATGGCAATCATTGCAAAGCTTTCTGAAAGTTTTTCGCTGCTGGCTGAATCCAGCGGATGGTGGTAGGTTCTTGCCTTGTCCAGGTAACGTAAACGGTAGTCAACACCCGTGTCCAGGTTGACCACGCTGGTGTAACGTTTCAGCAGTTCGATTGCCGGTAAAAACCTTTCCCGTTGCAACCCGCCCCGGTAGAGATTGTCCGGGTGTTCATTTGATGTCGCGACCAGGGTCACACCCCGGGCGAACAACTCATGTAACAGGCCGCTTAACAGCATTGCATCGGTAATATCGGATACATGAAACTCGTCAAAACAGAGTACGGAGGTATCCCTGGCCAGTTTATGCGCGATCAGCCTCAGCGGTTCCTCCACGTCTTCCAGCTGTTTCAGTTCTGCGTGTACCCACTGCATATAGCGATGAAAATGCACACGCAGTTTGGAATTGAAGGGGAGGCAGTCGAATAACGTATCGATCATGTAAGTCTTGCCGCTGCCGACTCCCCCCCAGAGGTACAAGCCTTTGACAGTGTGCGGCTGCCGCGTGAAAAAACGGGTAAAAAAACGCCTGACGGGATTGCCGGATACGGCTTCAAGCAGCTCTTCATACAGCGACTGTGTATGATTAACGACCCCGCGCTGGGCTGAATCAGGTATGATCCTGTTTTTCCCGATATCAGATTGATAGCGCTGCAGGGGAGTCATTGTCAGAAAAATCAACAAGTACAAATCAGGAATTACGAATAATATTCCCCATTCCTGATTCTTAATTGCTTATTCGTAATCGAGTTATGTTAGTCGGCATAGCAGGTTTCATTTTGTTGCTGGTTTTGGTCCTGGGTCCCCAACTCTGGACGAAATACGTATTCAAACGCTATGACACTGTGCTGGACGAACTGCCCGGCACCGGTGGCGAACTGGCCCGGCACCTGATCGCCCGCCTGGAGTTGACCGGCTATGACGTCGAGGCGCTCGAAAGCGGCGGCGATCACTACAACCCGGAAAACAAGACCGTTTGCCTGTCCCAGGGTGTATATGAGCGAAAGTCCCTTACCTCGGCAGTCATTGCCGCGCACGAAATCGGCCACGCATTACAGCATAACACCGGTTTCAGGCCCCTTTACCTGCGCTGGAAACTTGCCAGATACGTGGCGTTAACCGAAAAAACGGCATCGTTCGTCCTGGTCAGTTTCCCGTTTGTCATGTTGCTTGTTAAATCGCCCCTGGTCGGTATCCTGATGTTCGCATCAGGCATCATGATCCTGTTTCTGCCCGTAATTTTTCACCTGGTGACGCTGCCGGTCGAGTGGGACGCCAGTTTCAACCGCGCCCTGCCCCTGCTGATAGAAGGCCGTTACCTGCCTGAAAGCGCAGAACCCATAGCACGCAGGATCCTTACCGCAGCCGCGTTGACCTACGTTTCCGCTTCCCTGTCGAGCCTGCTCAACTTCTACCGCTGGATTGCGTTTCTGCGGCGCTGACGGCCTCACCCGGCATGTGCATCAAGAAGCATTTTCACCGGACAGATATTATAATAAATACCTTGATGATGGTATATGCAACGACAGGAGGGCATAGATGACTACATTTGTTTTAGTGCATGGGGCGTTCGGGGGCGGGTGGAACTGGGACCCCGTGAGAGAGCCTGTGGAACAGGCAGGACATGAGGTGATAACTCCTGATCTGCCGAGCCAGGGAAATGATCAGACACCATTGTCGGAAATCACCCTGGACAGCTACCGCGATCGGATTATCGAAGTGCTGGACCGGCAATCGGAACCCGTCGTGCTGGCAGGCCACAGCCTGGCCGGCATTTCCATTTCCCAGGCCGCCGAGTCCCGCCCCGATAAAATCAAGGTCCTGGTCTACGTGGCTGCGTTTCTTCTGCCGAATGGCAGTTCACCCAGGCATTTCTGGGGGAAGCAGTCGACCCCGTCACCGGTTATCAGCCATTGTGATGTCTCGGATGACGGCGTTGTGACTTTCAGGAAAAAGCATATTGCCGATATCATCTATAACACTTCCCCTGCAGCGGCGGTGGAGAAGGCCATGGAACTGCAACGTCCGATGTCTCGTAAACCATTGGGGACGCCGTTACGGCTGAGCGCTGAGAATTTCGGCCGGGTACCGCGGGTATACTTCGAGGCCCTGGAAGACAAGGCCATCCCCATAAAATACCAGCGCCGGATGCTGCAGTCCATGCCCTGCGAGAAAGTCGTTACCTTCGCGACCGATCACGTGCCGATGGCATCTGCGCCGAGGCAGTTCGCCAGGGAATTGATCGCCCTCGCCTGAACTCCATGCCTGAAGGGAAAACATCGCCCTGGCAGGCGTATCTCGATGCCGGCCTGGGTTTCCGCAACCACTGGTATCCCGCTTTCTTCAGCCATGAACTCGAGGAGGCGGACGCCAGCAAAGGCAACGGGGAACCGGTCGGGAACTTTCGCTGCGAGGTAATCCTTGGAGAGAGGATCCTGTTCCGCAGGATCGACGGGCAGGTCCATGCCGTTCATGACCAGTGCATTCATAAAGGCGTTCCCCTGTCAAAAAAACCGGAGTGTTATACCAGGGATACGATCACGTGCTGGTACCATGGTTTCACTTATGATCTGAAAACAGGCGCGCTCATCAACATCGTTACCGATCCGCAGAGTGCGCTCATCGGCCGCCATCACATCAGGACCTACCCTGTCAGGGAAACCCAGGGCCTGGTATTCGTTTTTATCGGCGACCGGGAACCGGCAGCTCTGGAAGACGATGTGCCTCCGGGCTTCCTTGATGAAGACCTCACCATGTACCCGGAAGGCTGGGCAAGAGAAGTGGACTGCAACTGGCGCCTGGGTGCGGAAAACGGCTTTGACCCGGCCCATGCCTACATGCACCGGAATTCCCCGCTGGTGCGGGGCTTCAAGGTCCCCACGGTGCTGGGCGACACGGGGTTGGATGACAACCAGGGCATGGAAGTCATCAACGGCAGGCGAGAAGGCAGCGGCCCCTCCGGTGTCAGGTTGATGCGCGGCGCCGGCACCCCCGTCTGGCAAGTGGACGTGGCGGCCGGTAAAACAATATCGGCCCAATACCTGCCCGATGAGCCCGGGGTCATGCAGGGTATGATCCCGGAAGTAGGCATCTGGATGCCGGGCGTATTACGCGTAGATCCTTTTCCGGCTCCCCACATCGTACATTTCGAATGGTATGTGCCGGTAACGGAAAGAACTCACAGGTACATGATAAGCTGGGGCTCAAAAGTCACGAGCGAACAGGAAGAAAAAGCATTCTTCGACGAAATGAAATATCTCTGGCGTGACTTCGTCCCGCAGAAATTCAACAACGAGGACATGTTCGCCCGCGAAGCCATGGATGACTTCTATTCCGTTGAAGGAGGCTGGCACAGGGAGCGCCTGTTCGGCCCGGACGTGTTGATCACCGCCTGGCGCTTACTCTGTTCCCGCACCAACCGGGGCATACAGCACCTGCCCTACGGTGCACAGCGCGCTACGATTACGTGATATTTGGGGTCAGAGTAAAAATACCAGGCACCAAGCTGTTGCCACTTCCCAAACAGACTGTATTTTTACTCTGACCCCAAATATCCGCCAGGGAAGGCATACAGCAAAAATGCGGGTTACAGCAGCCAGTGCGTGGTCGGCAGGTTTAACCGCAGCCGCCCGTATACTTCCCTGGTAATTCCTTCATGCATTGCCTCGTGCATGGACATGGCATTAATATCGCGGTGGTAGCGTTGCATCAGGCTGCGTTCGTGCAGGGAAGAACCGCCGGAATCCTGGAACAGGATATTCACGACTTCCCGGGCCAGGTGCATGGCATGCACCCCGTATAACCGGATACGTGCGCGCTGTTCCGCACTCAATATCTCGGTATTGTTGACAGCAGCCTCGTAACACAGGTCGAGGGCATGGTCCGTCATCAGCCTGGCCGTTTCAAGTTTTGCCGTGGCTTCAGCGAGAATGTGGTGGGTTGAGGACAGTTGTGCTTTGGGAATTTCAGCGGTATAAACCATCGGCCTGGCGGAGCGCGTCTGCAGCAGGTTCTCATAGAATTCCAGCGCGCCGGTGGCCGCGCCCATCGTCGTGCCGGCGCTCAGCGAAATCACCAGTAACGGCGCGAACGGCGCCCGGTACAGCAACGGTCTCCAGGTACCGTACTTTTGCGCCAGGGCGGTTTCCGCCTTCAGCATCCGGTGGCCGGGCACGAAGTACTCGTCCTGTTTCAGGGACAGGCTGTTGCTTCCTGTTGCCCTGAGGCCGGTGACATACCAGTCGTCCTTGATCTCTATATCCTCCGGGGGCACCAGGAAAAATGCCTTGTCATGTCCCGGCGGCATATCGGTCAGTTGCGCGCCCAGCAGGAACCAGTCTGCGTTGTGGCAGCCGGAGCCAAACGGCCAGAGACTGTTTTTCAATACAAAGCCGCCGTCCGTCCTGGTTGCGGTGGTCCGGTCCGGGAGAATGCCGCTGATGCCGGCATTCGGGTCGGCGCCGAATACTTCTTCCTGGGCCTGTTCAGGGAACAGCGCCGCGACGACTGAGTGGCAGGACATGACGCTGTAGACCCAGCTTGATGAAGGGCAGCCTTTGGCGAGTTCCGCGGCAATGCGCCAGAAATAACGCGGATGCAGTTCGTAACCGCCGAAACGTACGGGAGCATAGGCGCGGAACAAGTCGGCTGTTTTCATGGCGCGGAATGACTCCGCGTGAACACGCCGCTGTTCTTCCGCAGCTGCGGCGCGCTCGCGTAATCCGGACGCTACAACCCTGGCCCGATCGACCAGGGTTGCCCCTAACTCCTGTTGATCAGCTACGCCGGTTTTCATACTGCCGGATCAGAGGTTTTTATGGCTGCCGTCACACAGGTGCGAATTGCCGCTGCGCTTGCAACCGCACAACCATATTGATTCTGTCTCTTTTACCTCAAAGCGCACCGGCGCAAATTCGCTGCCGGCATGGGAGCCGTCACAAAAAGGCTGGTTGGCGGAAGCGCCGCACTTGCACCAGAAATAAACGCCGGCCTCCAGTTCCAGCCCGTAAGGATAGTTTTGCGGACATTGCGGTTCACTCATGTTCTTCCCCTGTAGGTTGCCAAGACCGTGCAATGGTCTCACAACGTAATGCGGCAGGCAAGAGCCGGTATTTTGAGATGCTTTCTATCTGCCCTCCGTCATGACCCGCCTTCTGATCTCGTAAAGACAGATCCCGGCAGCCACGGAGAGGTTCAGGCTTTCGACGGTTCCATACATGGGGATTTTTACCAGCTTGTCGCAGTGCTCGCGCGTGTTATGCCGCAGACCCTTCTGTTCCGGGCCCATGACCAGCACCAGCGGGAACATCAGCGCGGTTTCGTAAATGTTTTTATCGGCGTCACCGGCCGTACCGATAACTTCATAACCCGAGTCATGCAGTTGCCGCAGGCTGCGCGCAATATTCGCCACCGTGATGACATCGATAGTCTCGGCCGCACCGCTGGCCGCTTTTTTTGCAGTCGCATTCATCGGGGCCGAGTGGCCCCCGGGTATGATCACAGCCTGCGCCCCGGCCGCATCGGCGGTCCTGATACAGGCGCCCAGGTTGTGCGGGTCCATGACCCTGTCCAGCACGAGGATGATCGAATCAGCCTGCGGATTTTCCGCGCACAGGTGCGCCACTGACGTCCGCCTGCCATCCCTGACCTTCCGGCACCTGGCGGCAATGCCCTGGTGCTTCTTCATGGCTGCCAGCCGGTCCAGTTTCACGGGAGAGATATGCTGGAGCGGAATTGAAGCGTCGTTACAGGCACCCAGCAGGGCGTCCATCCTGGCTGAGCGTTTGCGGCTCTGCGCGATAAAGATATCCAGCACGTCATGCGGCCGTTCGGACAGGACATGCCTCACTGCATGATAGCCGCAGATGATTTCAATATTCCTGCCGGGCATTATTCGATATATTCAAAATCGATTTTTCGCTCTTCCACGTTGACTCCCAGCACCTCAATTTTAACGCGGTCGCCAAGAAAATATTTCCTGCCGGATCGCTCCCCTGAAAGTGAATGGGATACCGGGTCAAAGTGGTAGTAATCGGCCGGCAACGCGGATATATGTACCAGGCCTTCGACGTATATGTTCACCAGTTCGACGAACAGGCCGAACCCGGTAACGCCGGAAACGATCCCCTCGTAGACCTGGCCGGTCTTGTCCTGCATGTACTCGCATTTCATGCGCGCAACTACGTCCCGGACGGCTTCTTCAGCCCGGCGCTCTGTCATGGAACAATGCACGCCGAGCTGGTGCATGTCTTCCCTGCCGTATTCATAGCCCTCGTTTTCCAGGGTATGCCTGATGGCGCGGTGGACCAGCAGGTCGGGGTAACGCCGTATCGGCGAGGTGAAATGCGTGTAGTGATCAAAAGCGAGTCCGAAATGACCGTTATTCCTGCCCTCGTACACGGCCAGTGTCATGCTGCGCAGCAGCACCGTCTCGATCAGGTGCCGGTCTTCCCTGGTTTTGACCTGGTCCAGGACCCTGGCCAGGTCTTTTGCCGCAGGGTCCAGGCTGCCTTCAAGCTGCAGGCCGAAATCAGCCAGAAACTGGTGCAGATCGTTGATCTTCTCCTCGTCAGGAGCGGCATGGTTGCGAAAAATACACGGTATTTTCTTTTTCAAAAGGAATTCGGCCACGGAGACGTTGGCTGCCAGCATGAATTCCTCGATCATCCTGTGGGCGTCGTTACGTTCGACGGTCCTGATATCGGATACCTTGCCCTGTTCGTCAAAATTCAGCTTGACCTCGGTAGATGAAAAATCCAGTACCCCGTACTTTTTCCGGTTGCGGTGCATGATATTGAACAACTCATGCAAATCCCTGATATGGGGGATGATGTGCGAGTACTTCCTGTGGGCCTTGGCGCCTGCGAGAATATCGGCTACCTGGCCGTACGTCAGCCTGGCCCTGGATTTAATGACGGCGGGATACAAGCGGTACTGTTTAATGCGGCCCAGCCGGTTGATGCGCATGTCACAGACCATGGCAAGCCGGTCCTGGTCCGGGTTGAGGGAACACAGGTCGTTGGACAGCAATTCGGGCAGCATGGGTACGACACGGTCGGGGAAATAGACGGAATTGCCCCGTTCCAGGGCGGCCTTGTCAAGCGCCGTGCCCGGTCTGACATAATGCGAGACGTCGGCAATTGCAACTACGAGGCGCCATTCGCCACCTTGCTTTTGGCAATATACCGCATCGTCGAAATCCCTGGCATCTTCCCCGTCTATCGTCACCAGCGGCAGATTGCGTAAATCCTTCCTGGTTTTATCCCGTCCTGTTTTCTTCAACCGGGCCAGTTCCCGTTCGGCGTCGGCAGGCCATTGATGGGGAATCCGGTAGGCGCGGATTGCTATTTCCGTGGCCATGTCGACGGCGCCGGAACTTGCGAGCACTTCAGTAATCCTGCCCTGCGGCTGGGTGTGCCCATCCGGTTGCCGGATGATCTCCGTGACGACATAGTTGCCGGATTTCGCTTTTTTCCTGTGGTGCGGCGGGATGAGGACGTCCTGGTTGATGTGCTTGTTGTCCGGTACTACGAATGCCACGCTGCCCTCCTTGTGAAAACGTCCCACCACCTGCCGGTTGACGCGCTCCAGCACCTCCACGATTACCGCTTCCCGGCGGTTTCTGCGGTCCAGTCTGCCGTAGCGCACCACGACATGATCGCCGTGCATCACGGTGCGCATCTGTTTCCACGACAGGTACAGGTCCTCGCCGCCGCGGTCCGGTCGAAAAAAACCGTAACCGTCCGCGTGGCCGATTACGCGCCCGGCCACCAGGTCCATCTTCTCAAGCGGCCCGTAGCCGGCGCGGCGGTTACGGATGATCTCTCCGTCACGCACCATGGCCCTGAGCCGCTTGTCCAGCGCCTCCCGTCCTGCAGGACCGGCGATGCCCAGTTCATGCGCAATTTCGGACAGTTGGCGCGGCGCCTCCGAACGGTGCAAAAAATCGCTGATCACATCCCGTTCGGGAATCGTCACCTGGTATTCCTGTTTTCTTTTTTTCTTTGCCATATCTATTTGACACTACCTACCCGTAGCGGTAAAGTCCGTCATCCCGGTATAAAACCGATTGTACACGCAATTGACTGTCAGCCCGGCTTAAAACGCCTGGCCACGTCCATGCCGAGGTGGCGGAATTGGTAGACGCGCTAGCTTCAGGTGCTAGTGGGGGCAACCCCGTGAAGGTTCAAGTCCTTTCCTCGGCACCATTTACCGGAGGGGGTTCTCCATCATAATCGTTTCCGAACGGTCCGGCCCCGTGGATACCATGGCGATCGGCACCTCACACAAATCTTCTATGCGCTTCAGGTAGGCCCTGGCATTTGCCGGGAGAGAGGTAAAGTCCTTCATCCCTCTGGTTATGCCTTGCCATCCGGGCATTTCCTCGTACACCGGTTCGCAGTGTGCCATTTCGCCGGCAACGGGTACGGAGCGTGTTTCACCGTTAACCCGGTAGCCGCTGCAGATCTTCACGCGCGCCAGGCCGTCCAGTACGTCGAGCTTGGTAATACAGATACCCGACAGGCCGTTCAGTTGCACCGAACGTTTCGATGCCACTGCATCGAACCAGCCGCAGCGCCTGGGGCGGCCGGTGGTTGCGCCGAATTCCTGGCCTTTTTCCCGCAACAGCGCGCCGTCCGTACCGGTCAACTCGGTCGGGAACGGGCCTGAGCCGACCCGGGTTGTATATGCCTTGGTAATACCCAGTACGTAATCAAAGTTGCCGGGGGCGACGCCTGAGCCCGTGGCGGCGCTGCCCGTGGTGGTATTCGAAGAGGTGACGAACGGATAAGTACCGTGGTCCACGTCAAGCAAGGTTCCCTGTGCGCCTTCAAACAGTATGTTGCCGCCGCCTTGCCTTATCTCGTACAACATGCCGGTTACATCCGCTGCCATCGGACTGATTTCCCCGGCAAGCCCCAGGATTTCATCCAGGGTCTGTGCGTAATCCGCGGTGTCGGAACGATAGTAGTTTTTCAGCATGAAGTTATGGTAATCGAGGGTCTCCTTCAACTTCTCCGCAAAAGCCTCCCGGTCGGCCAGATCACAGAGCCGCAACGCCCGTCTGGCCACCTTGTCCTCGTATGCAGGTCCGATACCGCGGCCCGTCGTACCGATGGCCGCATTGCCGCGGGCGCGTTCGCGCGCATGGTCCAGCAGGATATGGTGCGGCAGCAGCAGCACACAGCCGTCACTGACGTGCAGCTTGGCGCGTGCCGGTACCCCTTTCCGTTCCAGCATGATAATTTCATCAAGCAGGGCACGCGGCGACAACACCACACCGTTACCGATAAAACAGCGTACCCCCTCATGCAGAATCCCGGACGGGACCAGGTGCAGTATGGTTTCCTCTCCGTCGATAACAAGCGTATGGCCGGCATTGTGTCCGCCCTGGAACCTGACCACGGCCTGCACCTGCTCCGCCAGCAGGTCGACGATCTTGCCCTTGCCTTCATCACCCCACTGGGCGCCAATCACGACTATGGTATTACCCATCTTTGCAGACGACCGCCACCTAAATCTCCCTGACGCGCCAGTGTCCGTGTTCCAGGATGATTTCCCGGTCACAATCCAGTTCCTGCGCAGCCACTGCCGTGCCGGG
Organism: Gammaproteobacteria bacterium; assembly: GCA_965243115.1. Lineage (GTDB taxonomy): Bacteria > Pseudomonadota > Gammaproteobacteria > Eutrophobiales > Eutrophobiaceae > JAAXHV01. The sequence continues at coordinate 2,053,399 of CBDEUD010000003.1, forward strand.
CAACTGGTAGATCACGGTCTCGCCCCGGCCCCTTAATTTTTCCACCAGTTCACGCAGGCCCGGCACTTCGGACCGCGGCGCAAGGATCCCTTTTTCCGGTTCATAGGGATGAGGCGTCAGTTCAAACAACTTGTACGCATCGGTACTGAAGCCGGTTGCAGGACATGGCCGGCCGAATGCCTTGCCGATTTCATCATAGCGTCCGCCGAAGGCGACGCCGTGGCTTTCCCCGGGCACGTAAGCGGCAAACGTCATACCGGTATGATAGTGGTAACCCTGGAATTCAGTCACGTCAAAATACAGGGGGGCATCCGGCACCTGGTGGAGGGTCAGTTTTGCAATTTTTCCAAGCTCGTCCACGTAGCCGCGCAATTCATCGGGACAAGACTTCAGCACAGCCCTCACCTCATCCAGTATGCCTGCGTCGCCTTCCAGGTTCATCAGTTCGACCAGGGCGGTTGCGGTTTTACCGGCGCAGGACCAGTGCGCCAGCGTGTCTTTCAGCTCGTCCGTCGCCTTGCGCTGCACGCAAGTAAAAATCCTGTTTTCCTGCTCGGCAGTCAATTCCAGCGGTTTGATCAAGCCTTGCAGTATCCCGGCGTGTCCTATGTCGACGTGTATGTCTCTCAGGCCGGCAAGTTTCAGCGTGTTGAGCATCAGGGCGAGGATTTCAGCGTCGCTTTCGCAGCCTTTATGACCGTAGAGTTCCGCACCCGCCTGCAAGGGGGAGCGCGTGCCGCCGGGACCGCCCGGCAGGGTGTGCAGCACCGTGCCGATATAGCACAGGCGGCTCGGGCGGTTGCGCTTCAGGTTATGTACCTCGATACGCGCAACCTGGGGCGTGGTGTCGGCCCGTATCCCCATCAACTTGCCGTTCAACTGGTCGGTAACCTTGAAAGTCTGCAGCTCGAGGTCAGCGTCGGTGCCGGTAAATAAAGTGTCCAGGTATTCTATCAACGGCGGGATTACCAGTTCGTATCCCCAGCCGGCGAACTGGTCCACGATGCGGCGGCACAGGCTGTCAAGCTGCGCGGCCTGCGGAGGCAGCACCTCCTCGATCCCCTCGGGCAACAGCCATTTATTTGTTTCGGGCATACTCAGTTATCTCATGACCTGGAAAGGATGTCAGGGCCGCACACCACCTCAGCGCACGATATACAACATGACCACACCGATTAACATGCAACTGACGCCGATAAAGCGCAAGGTCGAATTATCCATCTGGGACGCCTCAAGAAATATCCGTTTCATCCAGTTGGGACTTACGAAAGGCAGGATTCCCTCCAGGATGAAAACCAGCGCCACGGCGCTCAGCAGCTCAGTCCACATGATCCGGAACCAGTATCAGGCGGCAAGGAAGTTCACAGGCATCCTTTCGTGTCTTTCGGATGGGAAAAACCGTAGCGTTAGCTCCCGCCTATTCACCTGTAGAGTTGTTGAAATACTTGAAAAAGTCAGAATCAGGTTCAAGCAGGAGAATATCGCTGTTGTTGCTGAAGCTGGTCCGGTAGGCATTGAGGCTGCGGTACAGGGTATAAAACTCCTCATCTTCACCGAATGACCGGGCGTAGATATCGGTTGCCCGGGCATCGCCTTCGCCGCGCGTCGTTTCTGCGTCTTTATAAGCATTGGCAAGGATGATTTCCCGCTCGCGGTCCGCGTTGGCCCTGATTCTCTCCGCCGCCTCTTCACCGCGGGCGCGGAAGTCCTTTGCCACCCGGGTCCGTTCAGCCCGCATCCTGGCGTAGACGGAATTGCTCACTTCTTCCGGCAGGTCGATGCGTTTGGTGCGCACGTCAATCACGGAAATCCCCAGTTCGTCGTGTATCTGCGCGGTTGCCGTCTGTACCACATCCAGTATCTCGCCGCGCTCGCCTGCGACCACTTCCTGTACCGTACGTTTGCCGAATTCATCACGCAGGGCGCGGTTGATCCTCTGCCCGAGCAGGCCGGTTGCGTAATGGACGTCGCCCCCGCGCGTCGCCACGTAAAACTTGCGCACGTCGGCGATAATCCATTTTGCGTAATAATCAACGATCACATCCTTTTTCTCCACGGTTAAAAAGCGCTGGGGTTCCTGGTCCAGGTTCAGCAACCGTGTCTCGAATTTCTTTACGGTGTTGATGACCGGGATCATGAAGTGCAATCCCGGCTCATAATCGGACCGTTGAATCTCCTTGAACTGGAAGACTATCGCCTGTTCGTATTCCTGTACCCTGAACAGCGAAAAATAAGCAACGACTGCCAGCAGGACGACAGGTATGATGATGCGCAGCAACATGGTTATCTCACTCCTCTTGCCCTGTTACCGACCCGGTCAGCTATATCCGATACGGACTGTGATCCGGACGTTTCAGGGTTGCGTTCACGGGGCAGGCTCAGGGAAGAGGTTCCCCGCGGTTGTATCAGTTTGTCCAGCGGCAGGTACATCAGGCTGTTACCGCCCTCTGCGTCAAGCAATACCTTGTTGGTGCCGGACATGACCGACTCGATTGATTCCAGGTACAGGCGTTTGCGGGTGATTTCCGGGGCGCGCTCGTATTCCGCCAACAACTGGCTGAAGCGTGACGCGTCGCCTTCCGATTTCGCAATCACCGAAGCCTTGTAGGCATTGGCTTCCTCGCGCACCCTCGCAGCAGCGCCGCGGGCGCGCGGCAGGATATCATTGCGGTAGGCTTCCGCCTCGTTGACCAGGCGCTGTTCGTCCTCCCTGGCCTTGATGGCGTCATCGAATGCCGCCTTGACGTCTTCCGGCGGTTTTGCCGGCTGCATTTCAACGGTGACGATCAGGATCCCCGACTTGTAATCGTCGATCAATATCTTCTGCATCAGTTCCTGCTGCTGCTGGGCAATCTCACTACGGCCCTCGGTGAGCACGTAATCCAGTTTGCTCTGCCCGATGACGGCGCGCACCGCGCTTTCCGTTACCTGTCTCAGTGTCAGCGCCGGATCCTTTACGTTGAAAATGAAATCCGCCGGGTCACTGATGCGCCACTGTACCGCGACTTCAACGTCGACGATGTTTTCATCCTGGGTCAGCATGGACGCCTTGTGGGTAATGGAGCGTACCTGGCCGACGTTAACGGTGACGACCCGGTCGACAAGACTGGGGAAAACAAAATTCAACCCGGGCTGCAGGGTCTTCTCATAGCGGCCGAAGCGCAGGACCACACCCCGTTCCTGCTGGTCTATAAGGTAGGTGATGTCGACCAGCAGCAACAGCACCAGGACTACGACTACGGCCAGCCAGGAAAACGGGAATCCCCTGCGTTCTTTTTTCTGTTTGGACGGTTTTCCGCCGAATAAACCGCCAAATCCTTCCTGCATCTTGCGGACGATATCATCCAGGTCCGGAGGACCTTCACCCCTGCCGCGGTTGCCCCAGGGGTCCTGCCCTCTATTGTCCGGTGGTTCGTTCCAGCCCATATACCTTACCTCGTGCCGTCATTTTCGGTTAATCGGATGTAATTGAAAGTTTACCATAACACTCCGGCACAGGTGCGGAAAGTGTCGCAAGCGCCGCGCTCTCACCGGGTTGCCGCTTGCGCAGGAGTGACGGGGGGTTCGCAGATGGCTGTATTGCAGGTTTCCAGTTCACTGCGTATCAACTGTTTCAACTCCTTTATTCCGGTTCCGGCAAGCGCAGAAACCCAGGCGCGCGCAGTAGCGCCGTTACTGCCGTTACCGGCCTCTATGCCGGGAGCCGCGTTTTCTGCCGTCATCCCGGCCTGGTCAATTTTGTTGAAAACAAGTATCTGCGGAATGGACAGGGCGCCAAGTTCATCGATTACCTCGTTCACCTCGTCAATGCGCATCCGGTGGTCATCGTTGATGTCAACCACGTGCAATAACAGGTCCGCGCTTTTAATCTCATCCAGCGTGGCGTGAAAGGACTCCACCAGGTCATGGGGAATATGCCGGATAAAACCTACCGTATCGCTGAAGAGCACCGATATATTGTCGGCCAGGCGGGTCTTCCTGATGACCGGATCCAGTGTCGCGAACAGTTTGTCTGCGCAATATACATCGGCGCCGGTCAACCGGTTGAAGAGTGTGGATTTGCCGGCATTGGTATAACCTACCAGCGAGACGACCGCAGCATTATTGCGCCGGCGTAGTCTCGCTCCCTGCGCGCGCCGGCTTTTGACTTTATCCAGCCTGCCGCGGATCGTTTTTATACGCTTGCCGATCAAACGCCGGTCCGTTTCCAGCTGTGTTTCACCCGGGCCCCTCAGCCCGATGCCGCCTTTCTGCCGTTCCAGGTGAGACCAGCCCCGGACCAGCCGTGTCGACAGGTGTTGCAGCTGCGCCAGCTCCACCTGGAGTTTGCCCTCGTAGGTCCGGGCGCGCTGGGAAAAGATATCAAGGATCAGGCCGACCCGGTCGAGCACGCGACAATGTATTTCACGTTCCAGGTTGCGTTCCTGCGCCGGCGACAGGCCGTGGTTGAAGATCACTACGTCCGCATGATGTTGCCGGGCGGCTTCCCTGATCTGTTCCATCTTGCCTGAACCGATGAATAATCTGGCATCGGGCCTGGAGCGGCTGCCGGTAATCGTCTCTGTCGGGAACAGGCCGGATGACTCCGTCAGGCGCACGAACTCGTGCAGTTCCTCATTGTAACGCCGGTTTTGAAAGTTGATATGGACTAAAACGGCGCGCGGCCTGCCCGGGTAAGCTGTGCTCAGTGTATTAATTCCTGTCCACCTCCATCATGCGAAAAAGCCGGCCGCTTCAGCGGGCATGCTGTGCTGCGTGCGCCTCATCCCTTATCGCAGCCACGCGCGGCCATACCTTCATTCCGGCCTGCTTCATTAACGGCAGGTATTTCTGATTGAACCAGTTTGACACACCTTCACGATATCCTTTGGTCTGCGCCAGGCGTACATACCAGCCGGCAAAATGCGGCTTGTCGGCCCACAGGCCCTCAAGACCGAGATGATCAAGGCGCGTCACATAAGGAGAATACGCGATATCGGCCAGAGACAGGCTGTCGCCTGCCAGCCACTGGTGCAACGCCAGGGTGGCGTTCATTTCAGACAACAGGCTCTCATATTGCCGGACAGCCTGGGCAAAACGCGGCGCGTCAGTCCCGTGCGGCACTACTTGTCTCTGCACTTCCTGGATATACGGATCCTTGATGCCGGCAAAATGTTTTTCCAATGCCTCATCTGAACTACAGGCCTTGATTAACTGGTGGCGAAACGCTATCGCAAAACTCAGCACGGCCACCTCCAGGTGCATGCCGTCATCCAGTTTTTTCATCCACCAGCGCGCCTTTGCCCGGCCTGCCGGGTCTGCAGGCAATAACTGCGGTTCCGGGAAAACATCGTTCAGGTATTCGATGATGATGTTCGATTCCGTTACCACAATGCCGTCATGGTCAACCACGGGCACCAGGCCCTTCGGGTTGATTTTAAGGAAGTCGGGCTGCTGTTGGTCGCCCCCGCGCAGATCCAGTTCCGTGCCCTCCCATTCCACTCCCTTCTCCGCCAGCACGAAGCGTACTTTCTGGGAACAGGTGGACATGTCGTTGTGGTAGAGTTTGAGCATGGTTTATCCCTCCGGGTTTCAGATAACCGGCGAATTGGAGCCTTTACCCAACAGGATCCGCCCGTAAATCTCGGCGCTGGCGTCGTACATGAGCAGGGCGTGCATGTTGGTCGCATGCAGGTCCCGCGAGGCCCGCTGCAGCACGTTCCTCAGCGATAACGCTGACGCGCCGGCATAGTGAAACAGCTTGTCCACCGCATCCAGCAGCATTTTTACCGACAGGCAGCAGTCCATACGGATGCGCCCGCGTGTTTCCATGGGCATGGCTTCATTCAACCTGGCATAACGGTCGATATCGTCCGCCATTTTGTACATGACCAGCTCTGCGGCGTGGATCTCCGCCGCGGCCGATCCCAGCGCGACCTGCACCGGGAGCCAGTCATCGGCGATATGCCCGGTATAAGGTACCCTTTTTACCGGGAACTATCTTTTTGAATTCCTTCAACGCCGCCCGCGCAACGCCCAGGGCGCCGCCCACCAGGCAGATGGCCAGTACCGGCACGGCCTGTGACAGGGTGACCCAGCCTGTGCCTGCGGCCTTGTACGCAGGCGCTTCCCGTTCAATATATTGCGGTATGGAGAGATACCGGTGGGGTGGTATTCTCACGTCCCTGGCTACCAGGGAATTGCTGCCGGTCCCCTGGAGTCCGGCGACATACCAGTCATCCTTTATTTCTACATCTCCGCTTGGAATCAACAGGTCGGCTTCATCGATCAGGTCACCGGACTCATCAAAAACTTCCGCTCCCAGGATCAGCCATTGCGAATGCTCGCAACCGGACCCGAACGGCCAGAAACCATTCAATACATAAGAACCGTCGGCTTGTCTGACTGCCTTGCCGCGCGGCGCAATAACGGCGGAAACAAAGGTATCGGGATTATCGCCGTAGACCTCCTGTTGTGCCTGCTCGGGGAAATGCCCCATCAGCCAGCTGTGGGCATGCCATACGCCCAGTACCCAGGCCGTCGCGCCGCAGCCCTCGCCCACGGCCGCCAGTACGTCGATATAGGAACGGAAGGGCAATTCGTGACCACCGCAGGACCTTGGTTGAACGGTGCGTAACAGCCCGTTGTTCCTGATCAGGTCGACGCTTTCCCCGCACAGGCGCCGGTCAGCTTCAGCCTGGTCTGCGTATTTTTTCAGTTCTTCGATGATCGACTCAGCCCGCGCTTTGATCTGTTCTGCAGTCAGCGTTTCATTTGCGGCAACGGGTGGTAACGGCACAATCTATCCTGTATGACGAAAACGGTGTTGTGAATGATATACGGGGATTATGACAAAAGATAGTAATATAACGGCAGACCGGTTGGCATTTGAACGACCCGACATGATATGTTAATGAGGAACGGCAAATAAGGGGGAGTAAGAAATGAAAATGAAATCCACGATTGGCGCACTGGTACTCTGGTTCATCTCGGGACTGGCTGTTGCGGAGCCCGACATCATGACGGTCGATGACCTGCTTGCCGACCTGTCCTCGGGCGAACCGGGCATGAAGATCGCCTATGACAGCGACCCCCTGCAGTTTGGGGAACTCCATGTTCCCGATGGCGAGGGACCTTTCCCGGTAGTTGTATTCATCCATGGCGGCTGCTGGCTGGCCATGTACGATATCACCACGACCCGCCCCCTGGCCTGGGCGCTGCGGGACGAGGGCATAGCGGTATGGAACCTGGAATACCGCCGCGTGGGCAACCCGGGGGGGACCTATCCCGGATTGTTGCTCGATATCGGTTCAGGCATCGATTACCTGAAGCAACTGGCCGCCGAGTATCCGCTTGACCTGTCGCAGGTGGTCGTGATGGGCCATTCAGCCGGCGGACACCTGGCGTTGTGGGCCGGTGCGCGGGCAAAAATTCCACCCCGGCACGATTTATACCAGGCTGATCCGTTGCAGCCCGCCGGTGTCGTGGCGCTGGCGCCTGCGCCGGCGCTCACCCGGCTTCATCAGCAAGGTGTCTGCGACATGGTAATCGACAGGCTTATGGATGGATCGCCGGCCGAGCGGCCCGACCGCTATGCCTATACCGAACCGGCGCGCATGGCGCCAATCGGTGTCCCGCATACCGTACTCATGGGTGTGCATGACACGGACTGGACACCAAATGGTGAAGAGTACATTACTGCAGCACGCGCTATCGGCGACAATATGATGGATCGCGTCATGGCGCCCGAATCCGGACACTTCGAAGTAATCAACCCGAATACTTCGACGTGGATCCTGGTGCTGGAGGCAGTACGCTCATACCTGCAATGAAGAAACAGCCACTCAACTTCACCGTCAATAACCGGCAGGAATCCATTGACGTTACCCCGCGCGCCCGGTTGCTCGATGCGTTGCGCCTCGACCTGGGGCTGATCGGCACGAAAGAGGGCTGCGGCACCGGGGATTGCGGCAGTTGCACGGTATTGCTGGACGGCAACGCGGTCAATTCCTGCATGGTGCTGGCGCTCCAGGCCGAAGGCCGGGAGGTCACTACCATCGAAGGGCTGGGCGAACCCGGCCTACTGGACCCCGTACAACAGGCCATGGTCCGCAGCGGCGGCATCCAGTGCGGCTTTTGCACCCCCGGGATGGTGCTGTCCCTGAAAGGCCTGTTTGAAGGCAATCCCAGTCCGAGTGAAGAAGATGTCAGGATCGCCATCTCCAGCAACCTGTGCCGCTGTACCGGCTATACCAAGATCTTCGATGCCGCACGTGCATTGCGTGACGGCACAATCCATGCACAGACCGGCAACGGTAATGACGATGCCATCGGTGCGCGCATGGTGCGCTCCGATGCGGTGGAAAAGGTCACCGGCCGCGCCGTGTATGCCGAAGATATCCAGCTGCCGCGCATGGTCTACGGGGCGCTGGTGCGCAGTACGCATGCACACGCAAAGATATTGTCCATTGATACCACCGAGGCGCAGAAGCTGCCGGGGGTCAGAGCCGTGGTGACGGGACGCGACATCAACATGGGATACTACGGCTACGAGCTCCACGACCAGCGGGTGTTCGCGCTGGAAAAGGTGCGCTACCCGGGCGAACCGGTTGCCGCGGTCGCGGCGGACACGGCCGATATTGCCCGGGAAGCTGCCGCGCAAGTGAACGTAGCGTATGAAGAACTGCCGGCTGTGTTCGACCCCGAGGAGGCCATGTCCCCGCAGGCTCCCCTGGTACACGAAGACCCTGAAGCCTACCAGTTCGACTGGGACTCGGAACGCAAGGGCAACCTGTGCTACAAACTCGAATTCGGAGAAGGAGACGTGGAGCAGGGATTTGCCGAGGCCGACGAGGTTGTCGAGGGCACCTACTACACGCCCGAGGCCCATGCCGGCGCGATAGAACCGCACAGCGCAACGGCCATGGCGGACCCCGGGGGCCGGATTACCATCTGGACCACCACGCAGAAGCCCTTCGCGGTGCGCAGTTACCTGGCCAAGGCACTGCAACGGCAGATCAGTACCTTCAAGGTCATCCCCACCCACATCGGCGGCGGTTTCGGCGGCAAACTGTTTCCCGTCCTGGAACCCTACGTGGTGCTGCTGGCCGAACGCTCGGGGCTGCCGGTGCAGATGACCCTGACCCGCGACGAGGAGATGGCGACGGCCGCACTGCTGCGCCATCCGTCAAAAGTCACGATCAAGACCGGCGTCAGGAAGGACGGCACCCTGCTCGCACAACAGGTGCGCATGCTGTTCAATACCGGCGCCTATGGGCCGTACGGCCCCAACACGGCGGCCCTGGGGAGCCTGATGGCCGGGGGTCCCTACCGCATACCCAACCTGGACATCACCGGCCTGGTTACCTACACCAACAACGTGCCGAAAGGCTCCATCCGCTGCCCGTCCGGGCCGCAGATGGCGTTTGCGGTAGAGACCCACATGGAGAAGGTTGCGCGCGCAGTCGGGATGGACGGCCTGGCGTTCCGCCTGAAAAATGCCTGGGAAAACGGCGACACCACCTGTACCGGACAAACCCTGGAAGCGGTGAGTATCAAGGAATGCCTGCAAAAGGCGGCAGCGGCTGTGGACTGGGACGAGCCCTGCCCTCCGGGCAGCGGCAAGGGACTGGCATGCAACTGGTGGGTGAGCGGCACCTGGGGCACCCAGACCCTGATCGAGACCAACGAAGACGCCACCTTCCGGCTTATCTCCGGCTGTGTCGACATGGGCACCGGCGGCATGACCAGCAGCGTGCTGCAGATGGCGGCTGCGGGCCTTGGCGTCCCGGCCGCATCCATCCAGCTGGTGCGCGGCGACACCGACACCCTGCCCTGGGACCACGGTCACGGCGGCAGCCGCATGACGTTCACCATCGCCCGCTCGGCCTACGAGGCGGGACAGGACCTCAAGCGGCAGTTGCTCGAGGAGGCCGCCGCACAGCTGGAGGCAGCGGCGGACGACATGGTGCTTGAAGACGGGCAGGTGTTCGTGCGCGGCGACCGGTCAAACTCGATGGCGCTGGCGCAGATCTGCTACAACCGCCACAAGAAGCACGGCGGACCGATGATCGGAGTTTCATCGATCCTGGACGATGCGCCGCCAACCACAAAGGCCCATCCCATCGGCGCTTTCCCCGCGCCCAGTTTCTGTGCCCACGCGGTGGAACTGAGCGTGGATGACGACACCGGCGAAATTGCCGTAACGCGTTATGCGGCCGCCCACGACGTCGGCAAGGCGGTCAACCCCACCGGCTGTGAAGGACAGGTCGAGGGCGGCGTCGCCATGGGTCTCGGGCTGGCGCTGATGGAAGAACTGCGTGAAGTGAACGGCAAGGTGCTGAACCCCAGCTTTGCCGATTACCTGCTCATCTCGGCCGAAGACATGCCTTCCATGCAGACCATCCTGGTGGAACAGCCTGCCGTTGAAGGTCCGATGGGCGTCAAAGGTGTAGGCGAACCGCCTATCGCGCCGCCTACGGGTGCGGTTGCCAACGCCCTGGCTGATGCCCTGGACGTCGACGTACAGCGCCTGCCGTTGACGCCGGAACAGGTATCGGCCCTCATCGCAACCCGCACTCATGGTCAATAATTTCGAGTTTACCCAACCCCGCGATGTTCCGGAGGCGCTTGCAGCGCTGGCACAACCCGGCCGTGTAATGCCCATGGCAGGCGGCACCAACATCATGGTGAACATGAAACGCGCGCCGCTGCAGGCCGACCTGGTAGTGGACCTGGGCCGTCTTGAGGAACTGATACCGCTATCCAGCGATAACGGCAGCGTCAGGCTGGGCGCAGGCGTCTCGTTTGCCCGCCTGCTCGAGTGGCAGCCGGGGGGCGCAATCGAGGGCCTGATGCGGCCCATGTGCATCGCCTTTGCCGGCCCGCTCATACGCAACCTTGCCACGGTCGGCGGCAACATCTGCGACGCCTCGGCGGCTGCCGACATATCCCCTCCCCTGCTGGCGCTGGATGCCAGCGTGGAACTTCACGGCGCATCCGGCGGGGTACGCACGCTGCCGCTGCCGGAATTCTTCCGCGGGGTGCGCAAAACCGCGCGGCGTCCGGACGAACTGCTCACGGCTGTCGAATTTCCACGTCCCGCCGAGGATGAGCGCTGGTTCTACTACAAACTGGGAAAGCGCAAGGCCGACGCCATTTCCATTGTCAGCCTCGCCATGACGGTCACACTCTCCCATGGCAGGGTTGACAAGGCGCGTATTGCCCTGGGCGCGGTGGCGCCGGTAGCCATGCGCACCCGGGAAACCGAAAACCTGCTGCAGGGAGAGCCCCTGAACGAAGTCACGATAAGTGCGGCGGCGGCAACGGCTGCCCGGGAGGCCCGGCCCATCGACGATTTCCGCGCCAGTGCTGCATACCGGCGGCAGATGGTCGAAACGTTGGTCAAGCGGGGGCTCGACCACATCGCGCGGCAGGATAATTGAGCCCCAGGCGTCCGCAGGTTACCGGTCGAATATCTTCTCACCGGTGGCGTACAACAACCACAGTACGCCGCCAAACAACTGGACGGCAGCCACCGTCATAAAGACTCCGGCATAACTGCCGGTCTGGTCCAGCAGCCAGCCTGCCAGGGCAACACCGACGATCCCGGGAATGGTGGCAAATGTATTGGAAATTCCTATCAGGACGTCCGCATAGCGCGGCGCGATATCGAGGAAGTTCGGCACGTAACCCGAGAAGGTGAGCGCCACGAAGGCAAGCGCGCAGCACATCACTGCCAATGCGACCAGGGGGGTGTCCGCATGCGGAGCCAGCATGAAAAAGAATGCAGAACCTGACAGTCCCGTGACCTGCATGAGTTTGCGCACAAAGGTGATGCTCTTGCCGCGCTTCCTGAGCCGGTCCGCTGCCCACCCCCCGATATTGGTCATCACGAACATGGTCAACCAGGGCGCGGCAGAATAAAACCCGGCGCTTGTAATGCTGAGTGACTGTACGTCGCGGAAGTAGCTGGGCAGCCAGGCGAGCATCATGTACAGCCCCCAGTTGGTGCAGAAATGATTAACGAATATCACCAGTACGGCCCGGTGTGACAGTAATTTTTCCCAGGGAATGTCCGTGGTCTCCTGCCTGCTTGCTGATGAGCCGCCCAGCAATTCCAGTTCCTCAGCGCTAATCCCGGGATACTCATGGGGATAACTGGTTGCCTTGAAATACCAGACGGCAGCCCAGAGCACGCCAAACAGGCCAAAAATATAAAATACGGACGGCCAACCGTAACGGCTCACTATCCAGCCCGTGGCAGTCAGTGCAAACAAGGTGCCCAGGGGTATTCCACTGGCTAAAAACCCCATGGAACGTGAGCGCTCGGCTTCAGGAACCCAGCGTGAGAAGAGGCTGTAGGAGGCCGGGAACATCGCCGCCTCGCCCAGTCCCATGGCGATGCGGACGGCGATTAACAGGGGCAGCGATATCATCGCCGCAACCGGTGTGAGTATGGTAAAGATCGACCATGACAACACGGCAAAACCGAGCACCAGCTTGCCGCCGATCCTGTTTGCCAGCCAGCCGCTGGGCGCCTGCAGGATCATGTAACCGATAAAAAAGGAAGACAGCACCAGCCCCTTGGTGGTGTCCGACCAGCCGAATGCTTCCTGCATCGGAATGATGGCGACAGAAATGTTTACACGGTCGATGTAGCAGATAAACGCGGCGCAGAAACAGAGAAAGACAATGTTATGGCGCTTTTGCATTTGTCAGGGGCAAGTCGGCACCGAATCCTGAGGCACACCCTCAAGGGATCTGTTCAAGGCATTGTACGCGGTAAACTTCGCGTTGACGTAGTTTGCCAGCAGTTCCAGTTCCGCAGTTGCCGCACCAACTCTGACGAGGCGCAGCCTGGGGTTATCGAAGAAGTTCTGGATAAACCCGGTTTGTGTCAGCCGCAAATCCCGCAATTCGCCGGTATCCGGATCGCGCCTGAGCTCCTTGACCATGTATTCGCGGTCGCGCAGAAAAATATATTCATCATTGCCCATGTAGTAGCCTTCGGGAAAGCGCTTGATTTCCAGCTCATGCAATTGCTCCCAGTCGCCGTGGATCAACACCAGGCCGGGGCCATCTGCCGGGCGGTGCACCTGTTCAAAGACATTCTCCAGAGCGCACCTGTCCTGCCCGGGGGCAAGCAGCGCATCGGTCAGGCGCCGGAGACGCTCCACCTGGGTTTGCCGTTCTGCCGACGGGAAAAACATCAGCCCCAGTGCCTGTTCTTCACCTGGGCCGCTGATCGGCGTCGCCCAAAGCGTTATTTCCGTCCGTTTAACGGTTCCCTGGTATTCGCCCGCGCTGGCGGAGTGCTGTCTTTGCTCATCAGCAAATGGAGCCTGGATGCCCAAAAGCAGGATAAATAATAAATCAGCGGTTGTTTTATATTTCATATGTAATCCCGGCGGATATACAAGATGACACTGTACACGATTGTTGAATTTATTGCCTTACTATATTATGATTTATGTAAGGTAAACTATTATGATAGTAAAGATAACATCTAAACGGCAGGTCACATTTCCGGCCAGGGTCCTGGATGCGCTAGGTGTGGGTCCGGGCGACCAGCTCGAATTGAAAGAAGGCGCTGACGGGTTCATCTTGAAGCCCAGGCGCATCGATTATTCCAAACTGGGCTTTCTTAAAGACAAGATCGACGCCGCTATCGAGCCGTTCGATATTGAAAGGTTCAGGAGTGAACCATATGACCCGTCGCTACGGGATTGATACCTCCATACTGCTGCGACTGATTACCGCCCAGCCACCGGATACATCGGCATATTGTGTAGAGCAACTATCCGAACTGATTGAAAACGGCGCTGAAGTCTTCGCCTCAAACCAGGTCATTGGTGAGACGTATATTGCCACTCAGCACCACTATAAAGTATCCAAAATTGATGCCTCTATCGCGCTCATGCATACACTGACCAGCGGTCTGGTTTCGCCGTTGAATGGTAGTGCAGTGATCGAGGTTCTTTCTACAACCGGCGGGGCCGGACTGTTTGACCGCCTCATTGCGGATGACTATACCCGCGCCGGATTGGAGGTCCTGACCCTGGATCGGAAAATGGCAGCCCTGGCTGATACACATAAACTTCTCACATGAACTTGCCCAAGCGCCAGCACTCTGTCCCTAGGATGATATTACGTCGATTCATAGACGAAACCGGAATGCTTTATTGTTATATTCCAGGCGCAACTACCCCTATTTTTCGTACTAAAAACTTGGAAAAGGTCTTTCACTTGGTTATTCTGGATAACTCCGGTGAAGTACGTGAGATCAATCTAGATACCGCCAGTAGAAGTAGATTTTTTGCAGGACCTTCGCAAAAACTTATTGAGTCGCTGGTTCGCCCAAGATGACAAAAAAAATAAGTAACTGACAACTATCACACAAGTAGATATTGCCGATTTTAGAATAAGACACCATTATAATATTGTGCTAATCGTAAATTTGATTTACAATTAGCACATGTTAATTCCACGCGATATTACACAAACAGTCATAGACGACCTTGAGCACTTTCCGGCCGTGGCCATCCTCGGGCCCAGGCAGGCAGGTAAAACAACCCTGGCAAAGTCGGTGACGCAAGCACGTCGTGACACCTTGTATCTCGACCTTGAACGCCACTCTCACCTGGCGCAATTGCAGGATGCCGAAGCGTTCCTCTCACTGCACCGGGATAAACTGGTTTGTGTCGACGAGGTACAGTTAAGACCGGACCTGTTTCCATTGCTGCGCTCATTGATCGACGACCACCCGAAACCAGGACGCTACCTGATCCTGGGATCGTCGTCACCGGATTTATTGCGCCAATCGTCCGAAACCCTGGCCGGCAGGTTGTCGTATGTGTATATCACACCGTTTCAACAGCGTGAACTGCTGCGGGTGAAACAAAATTCCAATGACTGGCGCCGCATGTTGTGGCGCGGTGGCTATCCGAAAAGTTACCTGTCAGCAACGGACGGGCGCAGCTTCCGCTGGCGCGAGAACTACATCCAAAGCTTTGTTGAAAGAGACCTGCGCCAGTTCGGCGTTGAACTCAACCCGCAGTACATGCGCAGGCTCTGGTTGATGTGTTGCCACCTGCACGGGCAGATAGTCAATTATTCCGGGCTGGGACAATCTCTGGATGTCACCCATCCCACCCTGAAACGGCATATAGACGTTTTTGAGGCGACCTTCATGATGCGCCGGCTTCCTCCGTTCGCGGTGAATACAAAAAAACGCCTGGTAAAATCTCCCAAACTATATATCAGGGATGCCGGATTGTTGACCTGCCTGCTTGACCTTGACGGTTTTGACAAGCTGTACGGACACCCCTCCTACGGCCCCTGCTGGGAAGGATTTGCCATTGAGAATATCCTGGGCATGTTGCAACCGCGCGGTATCTACGGCTATTTCAGGACCCGTACCGGCCAGGAAATCGACTTGGTCATGGAACACCGGGGAAAACGGTTGGGGTTTGAGTTCAAGACATCGTCAGACCCGAGACTCAGCGCCGGCAACAAGACTGCCGCCGATATACTGAGCCTGGATAAACTGTTTATCGTCGTTCCACAAGGTCATGCCTACCCTGTCGATGGAGATAAAGTCTGGGTGTCACCGCTTGACCAATTAGAGCAGCACCTCTGATCCCCGCCCTGAAATATCGGTGTTAATCACCGATATTTCAGGGTTTGAAGCAGACCTGATCTACCGCTCATCTGCGCTCAAAACGTTTTTGCCTCCGCTCATGGCGTTTCCTGCCGAGTTCATCGTACTTCTGCAACTGCTCTTCGGTGAGGACACCGGCCAGGCGCTGCCGGGTTTCAACATGCAGGGCTTCCAGCTGAGGTCTGGCCTGCTCGAACGCGGTGCGCATGATCGCTTTACGCTTTTTCCATTGTTCTTCCAGAATGCCGCCGACGTGATCACCCTGTTCATCGCTCAGTTGCAGTTCGCCGATCAGCCTGTCCCCGTGTTTTCCACCATGATTGACACGCTTGCCATGGTCGGCCTGGGCAGTACAAACCAGCAATAGTGAACTGATTGCAACGATAAGTAACTTGTTCATCATTATCTCCTGTTTTGCCTGATTGAATGATATATCGCCGGGTAGTGTAACCGGCTAATTGGCAAACAATATGGAAAAAATGTGAATTCATACACCTTTTCGATTGATGTTACGTAACCCCTGAAGGATACTGGCGCATTATGATCAAGGCGGTACGTTACGGAATTACCTGGAAAATCCTGTTGGCCGTGCTATTTACCGTCCTGGCGGCAGCATGCGGCACGCTGTTCCTGGTGCAATGGAGTTTTGACCGGGGCTTTCCTGAATACGTCAATCACATAGAACGGGAGGCCCGGGAGAGCTTCGTTGCAGCCCTGGCAAATGAATACCAGCGCCACGGCAACTGGGAGTTCGTATCGGGTGACAACCGCTACCTGCGGCGGTTGTATCTACGGGGTTTCCTGGAGGCCAAAGGCGCCAGGCAACACTTCGGTCCCGATACGCCTGCATCCGGCCATCCGCCGGCACGCCTGTTCAGGCAGGCGGGCGTACTGTTCAGGTCCAGGGTAGCCCTGCTGGATGAGGACAAGCGCGTGCTGGCCGGCGCCAGGCGCATCATGAATACTGATGCAGGCAGAAAGGCCAAACCCGCGCTCCAGCCTGTCACGGCAGGGGGCGAGACGGTCGGGTATCTTGCCGTTGCACCCGGGCCGGCACTGTCCGGTGTCCGGGATATCCGGTTTGCCAGACACCTTGACCGCGCTTTCCTGTTGAGCGCGGCCCTGATGGTCATCGTTTCCATGGCGCTGGCACTGCCGCTGGCATACCGCCTGGCGCGCCCGAGCAGGGAACCGGCCGGGGGGCAACCGGGAACCTGTGACATCGACATAGATGAAGAAAAATTCCGTATCAGGATCATGGGAGAGCCCCTGGATACGACGGTCGTGGAATTCCAGTTGTTCAAAATTCTCGCCGCAACGCCCGGGCAGGTCTGGCCGCGCGCCAGGTTAATGGATACAATCTATCCGGACCACCGGATTGTCAGCGAGCGCACCATCGACAGCCACGTCAAGAAGCTGAGGAAAAAGATTGCCAAGGTGCTGCCGCAGCGGGAAATCATCCATTCCGTATACGGTGCGGGGTACAAGTTTGAGATGTAATATATTCAGGAACCTCTGATTAAGTCAGAGGTTCTTTTACATCCCATAAGGATAAATAATAAACATAAAGTAGAATAATGCAGGGATTAAACGACTTTCTGACCTTTCTTGACGGGATACTGGGCGCTGCCTGGTATTTCCCCTGGCTGCTGCTCGGCGTCGGCGTGTTCTTTACCTTCTACCTGGGCTTCCCGCAGGTGCGCTACTTCAAGCGCGCCTGGGGTACGCTGGCCGGCCGCTATACCCGTCATGACGCGGAGGGGGATACCTCGCATTTCCAGGCTTTATCCACCGCGCTGTCCGGCACCGTGGGTACCGGCAACATCGGCGGCGTCGCCCTCGCCCTGCACCTGGGCGGGCCCGCGGCGCTGTTCTGGATGTGGGCTACCGCCTTCGTCGGCATGACGACGAAGTTTGTCGAGGTAACCATTTCGCACAAGTACCGCGTCAAGGATGAAAAAGGCGAGATGGCCGGCGGACCGATGTACTACATGGAACGCGCCCTGAACATGAAGTGGCTGGCCGTGTTCTTTGCCATCGCAACCGTTTTCAGTACGCTGGGTTCCGGCAACATGCCCCAGAGCAACAACATGGCGGCCGGCCTGCACACGTCATTCGGTATCCCGACCTGGGTCAGCGGCGCGGTGTTCGCAGCGCTGCTTGCCCTGGTCATACTGGGAGGCATTCGCCGTATCGCCCGCGTCACCTCGGCGATCGTGCCCGTTATGGGTTTACTCTATTTCGTCGGCGCCCTGGCGGTTATCATCGCCAATATTGACGCCGTGGTCCCGGCTTTTTTCTCGGTATTCAGCACCGCGTTTACCGACAGCGCGGCCACTGGCGGATTTCTCGGCGCAACCTTTGCCTACGCGTTCAACAGGGGGGTGGCGCGGGGTCTGTTCTCCAACGAGGCCGGACAGGGTTCGGCGCCCATTGCCCACGCGTCGGCACGGGGTGACGAACCGGTATCCGAGGGCATGGTTTCATTGCTTGAGCCTTTTCTCGATACCCTGGTGATATGCACCCTGACCGGGCTGGTCATCCTGTCATCGGGCGTGTGGAAGGACAAGTTCGACAACGATTTCCAGGCGTTCGATACGCAATTCATCGACGGCGTCTACAACGATACCGATCCGGCACATGTTGAAGTATTGTTCCGGCATCTGAACGGCGGCGCCCCTGCGGCAAAACCGGTCACCCCGGCTGACGGCAGCTTCAGTGTCGAAAACGGGCGTCTCACGGACGCAAAGATCACGGTGCTGCATAACCGTTCCATCGCCGAGGACGTTTATTTCCACGTCGACGGGGAGCCGTACAGCGGCGCCATTACAATCAACGACGGATCTCTTGCCGGGGACGTGTCGCTACGGGGCAAATCCCTGCTGCATTCGGTGCCGCTGACGGTAGAAGCGTTCAAGCGCAGTTTCCTGGGCGACTACGGGCAATACGCGGTAACCCTGGGCCTGATGCTGTTCGCGTTCAGCACCGCGATCGCCTGGTCCTACTACGGCGATCGGGCCATCACCTACCTGGTCGGCCTGCGCTGGGTGCTGCCCTACCGCCTGTTCTATTGCGCAGCCTTCTTCATCGCGGCAGTGGTCGACACCTCCATGGTCTGGCTGTTCTCCGCCGTGACCCTGGCGCTGATGGCGCTGCCCAACCTGTTCGGCATCATGCTGCTGCGCCGGGACATGAAGCAGACCGTGAGCGACTACTGGCGGCGTTTCGAAGATTGACAACCAGGCGGAAGTAATAGAGTAAATGTCTGCATTCACGGGTTTTTTCAGGAGAATTGTCGGCCCTGCCGCGGTGATGGCGGCTGCAACCATCGGGGCCGGCACCGCATCTTCACTGATACTCAGCGGCGCCTGGTTCGGGTATGAACTGCTCTGGGTGGTGGTCCTGGTATCGCCCCTGCTGGTGATAACGGTGGACAGCGCGTCCCGCATCGGCATGCTCAACAAGGACCAGGGGATGTTCTCCCTGATCTGCGAACATCTCCATCCCGGCGTGGCCTGGTTGTTCCTGGCGATCAATATTCCCGTCCACCTGCTCATCGGCATGGGGCAGATGTCGGTCATGACCTCCGCTGCGCTCTCACTGTTCGGCTACTATCCCCCCGATACTGCAGCGGAATTCGCCGACAGCAACTACCAGGTCGTGGAACTGGCCGTGTCCCTGCTGTTTGCCGCCGGCATCATCTGGTTGCTTACCTCGGAAGGTTACCAGCGCATGCAACGCTACATGACGGCATTAATGGTGTTGATGTTTTCCTGTTTTCTCATCGTTGCGCTGCGCGGTTTTACGGAACTGTCCGCCATCCTGTCCGGACTGGCGCCAGGCGTGCCTGCGGACCTGCCGGTCCCCGGCCGGGACATTATCCGCAGCAGCGGCATCACCATCCTGGGCATTGTCGGCAGCGTGCTGGCGCCGGCGGCGATGCTGGGCATGCCGTACCTGAGCGCGGACAACCGGCGGGGAGGCGCAGTGGACCTGCGCGACGAATTCCGCAATTCCGTCATCAACCTGGGTTTCTTTTACTGCGCCAGTTCCCTGTGCATCATCATCGCCGGCGGGTTTGCCCTGTACCCGCTGGCCAACCACGCAGAGATCGATTCGGTCCATGAAGCGGGCAAGGTGTTGTTGCGGGCATTTCCGCAGGGGGTGGAATTCCTCGGTCCGGTGATCTTTTCAGCCGGGATGGTCATTGCCGCGCTGACCACGTTCGTGGTTACGGTGGAGGTCATAACCTATTTCATTCTCGATATGTTCGGCTACGACTGGCACCACACACGGGATAACAGGCGTTTCAGGTATACGGTGGCCGTCTGCATTATCCTGCCCGCGCTGCTGGCGCCCATGTGGACCTTCCCTGCCCTGTTCAAGCTCCTGCTGCTGATGGGCATCAATGCGATTGTGGTGCCGCTGGTTTACCTGGTGGTACTGATTTTGATTAACAATAGAGCCGTTATGGGGGATCATACCGGGAGCGCGTGGAGGAATGTAATGTTGCTGGCAGCGTTGATACTGTCGCTTACCATATCCGTCATAAAGTTACCCGAGTTTATTCAGACGCTGATCGGTTAACCTGCAGGATTGGATTAAAATCATTTCCGACACATAATGTCACCATGCGCAAGCTAGTCGCTTACTTCCTAGCCATAGTCGGACCTGCAGCAGTCATAGCCGCCGGGTCCATGGGCGCCGGGGCCACCTCGTCGCTGATTCTGGCCGGCGCCTGGTTCCGCTATGATTTGCTTTGGGTGGCTTTATTTGTCCTGCCGTTGTTCGTCGTATCGGTGGATTCAGCCGCGCGTATCGGCCTGGTGAATAAGGAACGCGGCATGTTTTCCCTGATCCGAGACCATATCCATCCGGGCGTCGCCTGGCTGATCATCCTGATTCACGTGCCGGTGCATGTGCTCGTCGGCATGGCGCACGTATCTATCATGACCTCAGCATCAATGGCCCTGTTCGGTTATTATCCCGCGGAAACAGGTATGGCCGGAGACGCCGCCAATACCTATCGTATCGTGCAGGTTGGCCTGTCCCTGGGTTTCGCCGCGGCCATTATCTGGCTGCTTGCCGCGGAAGGCTATGAGCGGATGCAGCGGGTGATGACCGCCTGTATGCTGCTGATGTTTGTCTGCTTCCTGATCGTGGCCCTGCGCGGCTTCCAGGAGATAAGCGCAATCCTGGCAGGATTTGCGCCCACCGTGCCTGCCGACCTGCCGGTACCGGGACAGGGGATATCCCGCGACAGCAGTATTTCCATGATAGCCATCATCGGCAGCGTTCTGGCCCCGGGCGCATTGTTCGGCATCTCGTATCTCAGCGCGGACAGCCAGGCCGGCGCGGCCGACCTGAGCAGGGAATTCAGGAAATCCGTCATTAACCTCGGCGTGATGTACGGCGGGTACTCCCTGTTTATCATCATCGCCGGCGGGTTTGCCCTCTATCCGCTGGCAAACCATGCAGAGATCGATTCCGTCAACGAGGCCAGCAAAATTCTCGTCCGCGCCTTTCCGGATGCCGCCAGCTTCCTGGGGCCGATCATCTTTTCCCTCGGCATGCTGATGGCGGCGATCACGACCTATATCGTGATCGTGGAAGTAACCAGCTACGCCTGCCTGGATATCATGCGGCTCAACTGGCACTATGCTGACAACAACAGGACATTCAAATACGCGCTGGTATTTTTTATCGTCGCACCGGCAATATCCGCGCCATTCTGGGAATTCCCGGAACTGGCGAAGAATTTGCTGCTCATGGGAGTCAACACCATCGTCATCCCGCTGGCTTTTTTCGTGTTGCTGTTCCTGCTCAACAACAGGGCCGTGATGGGCGAGCACACGGCGAGTATGAAAAGAAATATCGTCCTGGCAATCGGCCTCCTGCTGTCCCTTGGCCTGTCTGTTTCGAATCTACCGGAAGTTATTCAGATGTTTACCGGTTGAGTGCGGCTGATCGGCAGGCGCCGGATGCGTCGGAAACAGTTCAGTTTCCCTTTCTGAGGGTATCAGAAGGCTTTTCCCCGTATTTTTTCTGGTATGAAACTGCAAATTTACTGAGATGCAAAAACCCGCATGAATAAGCAATATCGGTAACCGACAGGTTTCTTTGCCTGGCCGTGGCCAGTTCCCTGCGCGCCAGCGACAGGCGTTCATTTCTCAAAAACTCCGAGACACTGTAATTCCGGTAGCGCTGGAAACCCTTGTGCAGTGTACGCATCGCAACGCCCACTTCCAGGGCGATATCATTGACGGTCATCGCTTTGCTGGCGTTGTCCCGCATGTACTCTTCCGCCAGGCGGACGTAAACGGGCGCAGCGCTTTTCGAACCCTGCGAGTAGTAGAGTTCCTGGTAATTATTGTCAAACGTGCAAATCAGCAAGCCCAGCAGTAAGTCATGCAGGTGGCAGGACAGGTGTGAATTGTTATTGAACATCGAGACCACATCCTTGTCGGCACGGTTTGAAAACCACTCTATATAATCGAGCAGGAAGCGAAACTCATGGTTGACAAATACCGGGTGTTTCGCAAAGCTGATGCTGCGGGTGATGGGCAGGTCAAACTCGTTTGCGAGGAAGCTGCGTAATGCTGCGTCCGAGGCACAGATATTGATATTGCGGAAACTGGGGGAATCAAGAAATGACGTATTCGCAACATCCGGCGTGGTAAAGGCCATGGCAGACCCGGGCTGCAGGGCAAATCGGGCGTCTTTTGATGAAACATCAACACGTCCGGCGACAGGAATGACAATAAAAAAGCCGTGCTCCTCGCACGGGTCCACGGTAACTTCAACTTCACATTCTCCGTACGAGAAATCACACACCTGGAAATCGCCGATTTGCCAGCGCCGGCAATCGAATTCCACGCCGGAATGCATATCGATCACATCCAGGCGGTGCAAGGCAATGTGGGCGTTAATATACTCGTTTGCCGCTTCGGCCTCTGTCGTGCTGAATGTATCAACACGGATTGGCAGTGAATTGGTACTGTTGTAATGAGCCATGCGCGCCTCCACATCTGCCCCATGTAGCCTGGAATTATAGACGAAACACGGAATGATCTCCATGGAGGCAATAGAATATCCGGTGCGCTCAGAGGATAAGTATTGCAGCAACGGGCTAGCAATTACCTCGCGAGAGGAAACATAATCCCTGTCCTGAGCCAAGCCGCATAGGTGTAGTGATGTGTGAAAACAAAGAATTAGTTGACAGGATTGACTGGGTAAGGGATTACTTCGACACTGAAAAAACCAAACAGGCAACCAGTTGACATGAAACTTGAAGATGGCAAAAGGCTGCGCTTCGGTGTTGATACCGGTGGAACGTTCACTGACCTCATTATTGAAGGACTGGATGACAAATTACGCCTGTTCAAGCGCCCGACAACCCCCGATGATCCGACCAGGGGGTTGCTGGACGTAATCTGTTTTGCCGCGCAGGAACTTGAGGTAAGCACACAGCATCTCCTGGAACTGGGAGACGTCCTGGTATACGGCACGACCAGGGCAACCAATGCCATCGTGGAACACAAGACCGCGCGTACGGCTTTTATTACCACGCGGGGCCATAAGGATATGCTGCTGGTCAGGGAAGGTGGCGGCAGGCATGAGCCCATGGATTATTCCCAGGAATATCCCGACCCTTATATTCCCCGGTCGCTGTCCTATGAAATAGCGGAACGTATCTTCGCCGACGGCCGCGTTGTGGAAGCATTAGACCGTCCGGCGGCAATTGAAACCATAAAAAAAATCAAACGGGACGACGTTGAAGCGGTTGCCGTTTGCCTGCTCTGGTCGGTAGTAAATCCGGTCCATGAACTGGAACTTGGCAAATTGCTTGACGAATACCTGCCTGGTATTCCCTATACGCTTTCTCATCAATTGAACCCGACAATCCGCGAATACCGGCGCGCCTCTTCAACCGCGATCGATGCGTCGTTGAAACCGTTGATGGGTTCCTATCTGCGCCATCTCGAAGCTACATTGCGCACAGAGGGTTTCCGCGGCCGCCTGCTGATATTGACCGCGTCAGGCGGGATGCTGGATGCGGACGATGTATGGAACAGACCTATTCATACCATCGGCAGCGGTCCTGCGGCGGCCCCGGTAGCCGGACGCCATTATGCGAAACATGACTGTGATACCGGCCTCGCGATAGTCACCGATGCCGGCGGTACCACTTATGACGTCGGCCTGGTACAGAACGGCCAGATCCCCTGGACCCGGGAAGCCATGGTAGGAGACCAGAAACAGGGATTCATGACCGGTTTTGCTTCGGTTGACGTGCGCAGTATCGGCGCTGGTGGCGGGTCTATTGCCTGGGTTGATGACGGCGGCCTGTTACACGTCGGCCCGCAGAGCGCCGGCGCCGATCCGGGACCCGCGTGCTGGAACAAGGGCGGGGAACAACCTACACTCACCGATGCATGTATCGTACTTGGCTATCTCGACCCCGAGTTTTATCTTGGCGGAAATATTCAGATTGACGTCTCCCTCGCGGAACAGGCGATCATATCCGGGGTGGGCAGGCGTCTGGGTCTGGAACTGGAGGACGCGGCAGCGGCAATCTTCGAACTGGCCTGCCAGAACATGGTGGTAGCCATCGAGGAGATCACCCTGGAACGGGGCATAGATCCGGTCGAGGCGCTGCTGGTCGGCGGCGGCGGTGGCGGCGGCCTGTATTCGACGACCATCGCCGCGCAACTGGACGTGAAGCAGATACTGATTCCCTCCGTGTCCGCGGCATTAAGCGCAGCCGGCGCGCTGCTGTCGGAACTCAAACGGGATTTTTCCACGACACACTTCATGCTGAGCACGGTCTTCGACCGCGCCGCGGCAAACCGGATACTGCAGGACCTGCGCCGGCGTTGTGAGGCATTTGCCGCGGATTCCGGCACGGATGACGTCACCATCAACTTCAGCGTTGAGGCGCGTTACCCCGACCAGGTCTGGGAGATCGAGGTTCCCCTGCGGCGTGACAGGTTTGACGGTGAAACAGACATCAATGGCCTGGTTGAAGATTTTCACAGGGTACACCTTGACCTGTTCGCAATCGAGGATACGGGCTCGCCGATTGAAGTGATCGCCTGGCGCGCAGAGGTGTCCTGCAGATTACACAAGGCCGTGGCCAGCGGCGCCGAATACAGCACGGTCGTGCGTGATGCGGGAACACAACGGCGGGCTTATTTCCAGGGCGCAGGCTGGACCACGGGCAAGGTGTTCCGGGCGGAAGCATTACAACCCGGGATAAAAATTCACGGCCCCGCATTCATCGAATCGCCGGTTACGACCATTATCGTTCCACCGGGTGGCAACGCGGTAAAAACGGCCGGAGCTTCATTCATGGTGGAACCGGCGCAATCGCTGCTGAGGAACATCGTCGAGGAAACCGTAAAAACCGGTTCGAGAATGAGCGGGCATGAACTGGCCCTGTTGAACAGTCGCCTGGAATCCGTTGTCCTGGCGATGCGCAATACCTTGCTCCGCACGTCCCGTTCGGCAATCATGAATATGGCCCGGGACTTCGCCTGCGGGATTATTACGGCTGACAGCGATATCCTGACCGTATGTGAAGGCCTGCCGTGCATGACACTGTGCGGGCCTGAACTGCAGTCCCGCTACATGAAAGAGTGCCATCCGGTGCTCTACCCGGGTGATGCCTTCGTCCATAATTCACCCTACCACGGGAATACCCACCCTGCAGACTGGACAATCTTAATGCCGGTGGTCGATGAACAGGGCAGGCATCGCGCAACGGTATATGCCAAGGCGCACATGGCGGATTGCGGCAACTCCATACCCACTACCTTCTTTGCGGCCGCAAAAGACGTTTATGAAGAAGGCGCATTGATTTTCCCCTGTGTAAAAATCCAGCGTGACTATCAACTGGATGATGATTTTGTTCGAATGTGCCGCCTGCGGCTCAGGGTGCCTGACATGTGGTACGGTGATTTCCTGGCCATGCTGGGCGCCTGCCGCATAGGCGAGAAACGCCTGCGGGAGTTCCTGGACAGTGTGGCGGAAGGGACATTTGAGGCCTTTGCCAAGGACTGGATGGACTACTCGGAACGGCGCATGGCCATGTCATTAAGCGAATTGCCCGAGGGTAAAACCCGGGTAACCATTCACCATGACCCGGTGCCCGGCGCAGAAGACGGTGTACCCATCAATGTTGACCTGGCCGTGCATCCGGGTGAAGCCAGGGTGGAAGTTGACCTGCGAGACAATATTGATTGCCAGCCATTCGGCATGAACCTGTCCGAGTCGACAATCTCCTCTGCGGCAATGGCCGGGGTTTTTTCCAGCATGCGCCGGCAGGTGCCCTTGAACTCCGGAAGCTTCCGCTGCATCGACGTACAATTACGGGAAAACTGCGCAATAGGTATCCCCCGCCACCCCTACAGTTGTTCCGTTGCGACGACCAATCTGTCGGAACTGGCAGGGAAAGCCGTCGCCGTAGGTTTTGCCCAGCTTGGGGAGGGCTTTGGCCTGGCCGAGATAGGCCGGCACATGCCGCCGGCAATGGCCGTGATCTCCGGTATCGACCCCAGGGAAGGCAGAGGCCACTTCCAGAACTTCCTGTGCCTGCTGGTATGTAATGGCCCCGGCGCCCCCAGCGCAGACGGCTGGCTTACCATAATAGGCATCGGCGTTGCCGGACTGCAACACCATGATTCCATTGAGGTGGACGAGATGAAATATCCGATCCTGGTGCGCTCACAGTATTTGCTCCAGGATACGGAAGGAGCGGGCCGGCACACGGGTTCGCCGAGCGCTTACGTGGAGTATGAACCGGTGGATACCACCATTGAAGCATTGTTTACCAGCGACGGCACGATCAATGCCCCGCTCGGTGTGCGCGGCGGCCATGCCGGTGCGAAATCGCAACAATTCATACGCAGACGGGATGGTCGGCTTGAAAAACTGGATTTGTGCGCCCGCGTCGTGCTGGAACCCGGCGAGTCGATTATATCCATTTGTACCGGCGCAGGCGGATACGGCAAACCAGTGGAACGGGATCCGCAGCGCGTTGCCAGGGATGTCAGGGAGGGATTTGTCAGTATTGACAGGGCGCGATCCGTGTATGGCGTGGACGTAGACCGGGCCGGTAGAATCAACCTCGGGAAAACAAAGGAACTCAGAAACAAACTGGGTGTCAGCCACACCACGGAAGAGTTGGAAACAGCGTAATAACCCCGCATTCGGGAGTAATACCAATGGCCATAAAAATCAGTGTCATGCTTACCGGATCCCATCCCATGCATGATTACATCGGGATGGCGCGGCAGATTGAAAGCTATGGGTTTGATGAACTGCATATTGCCGATGACTTAATCATGCGCCCCGCATGGCCGATTCTCACGCTTATCGGACACAATACTGAACGGATAACACTGGGGCCGGCCATCGTAACCCCGAAAATTGCCCATCCTGTCTACCACGCAACCAACCTGGCCGCGCTGGATGAACTCACCGGAGGACGAGCGATATGCGGGGTCGGACGCGGTGGTCTGAACACGCTTGTCGGTATTGAAAAACCGCATAAAACCACGCAAATGCTGCGTGAAGCCGTCACGGTAATGCGCAAGGTAATTGCCCGTGACGCTACGCCCTTCACGGGTGAGTTTTTCTCGACAACCGGTGAATTGCTACTGCATCAACAGCCTGTCCGCAGTGAAATACCCCTGTTTATAGGCACCTGGGGCCCGAAAATTTCTCAACTCGGCGGTGAAATTGCCACGGGCATCAAGGCTGATTGCGTTGCCGACCCGGGATATCTTAAAAAGTTGCGGGAAAACGTCCATATTGGCGCCGGGCGTGCCGGCCGTGATCCGGCCAGTTCGGAAATCATGGTCGGACCATTATGTTCCGTCTCCATGGATCGCCGTAAGGCCGTCAGCACCATGAAACGATTGCTGGCTATATTCCTGCCTTTCACGTCACCCATGAAAGAAGCTCACGGCATCGACGATAACCGGATTAAAATGGCTAACAGCGCATACCGCGAAGGAGATTATGACAAGGCTGAGTCATTTGTGCCTGATGAAGCTGTGGAGGTATTTTCTTTGACGGGCGCCCCCGCTGATGTGATCCCCAAAATTGAAGCATTGATAGATGCCGGCGCGACACATATCGCGTTCGGACCGCCACTGGGGCCGGATTTTAAGGAATCCATCCGGTTACTGGGCGAAAAAGTGCTTCCCTGTTTTCGTTCCGGACCGTGACTGTGCACAAAACAGGAGGATACTGATGGCAACTGATAACGAAAAACTGCTGGCTGAATATCCTGCGGCATGGTCGGCGCACGACATTGAAAAAATAAGATCCTTTTTTAACGAGGACTGCATTTATGAAGATCCCACGCTGGGCGTTAAAAAGCACGGCAAGAATGGGTTGCTGGAATTTATAAGCGATATATTTGAAATGCAACCTGATTTCCATATCGAGTATCAACATTATTTTGCAACGGATACACACGGCGCAGCCCTGTGGACAATCAGTAATACCTGGAATGGTCATTTCCATGGAGTAGACTGCACCGGAAAAAGAGTGAGTTTCAGCGGTGTAACGTTGTTCGAGTTCAAAAATGGCAAAATCAGCCGGAATACCGATTATTGGGACCTGGTTCCTTTACTCTCACAGTTAGGCGTATTAACAGATGAATTGCGAAACTGTAAGTGAACCAAAATTTCGGACATCTCATCCGGATTAACTAACGGCTTTAACCAACGTTATAATCATGGTGCTGCACGTAAAGACCCGCATTAATAATGAAGCGGCACAGTTTTTGTGTGAGCCGTATGAAACTGCGTTGCAGGCATTGCGCGACCGGTTGCATCTGACCGGAACGAAAGAAGGATGTAATACGGGAGATTGTGGATCTTGTTCCGTCATCCTGAATGATCGGTTAGTGTGCGCCTGCCTGGTGCTTGCAGCCGAACTTGACGGACAATCCGTGCATACCGTGGAGGGAATCGCCCGGGGAAACAACCTGCATCCCGTGCAAACAAAAATACTGGAGCACGGGGCGTTGCAATGCGGCATCTGCACTCCTGGTATTGTGGTTGCCGCCAAAGCATTACTGGACAGTAACCCGGAACCTGATGAAGAGCAGGTAAGGTACTGGCTGGCGGGTAACCTCTGCCGTTGTACGGGCTATGACAAAATCGTCCGTGCGGTGCTGGACGCAGCCCTGGAAATACGAAATGAAAACAGTAATTTCTGACAACATTAAAACGGCTTCCGCACTCGCATGATCAAGTATAAATATATCGGCACACGCCCTGTTCGCCCTGATGGGCTCGATAAAGTAACCGGACGCGCGGATTACGGCGCGGATCTGTTTTTACCGGGGATGATCCACGGCAGGGTGTTGCGCAGCCCGTATGCCCATGCGCGCATTAAATCCATCGATATGAGTCGAGCCCTGGCGCTGGATGGCGTACTTGCCGTTGCCTGCCGGGATGATTTCCCGGCCTTGACCGGGATAAGGGTCGAAGGCATTGTTCTGCCTATAGATGTCATTACCCAGTCAAAAAATGTCGTGGCGCGGGACAAGGCGCTTTATCACGGACACGCTGTTGCGGCCGTTGCCGCCACTACTGCTGAAATCGCTGAACATGCATTGAAACTGATCGATGTCGATTTCGAGGTACTACCCCATGTTTTAACAATTGATGAGGCATTGGCGCCTGATGCGCCGGTTATTGATGGGCAAATCGCCGCGGAAAACTCAACGGAGCAGCAGACCGAACCGCCCAACCTTGCCATGCGCAGCGTTCTGGAACGTGGTGATATTGAAGGCGGTTTCGCCGAGGCTGACCTGATTGTTGAAAGAACGTTTACGACACCGGCCGTTCACCAGGGATATATAGAGCCTCATGGATGTGTGGTCAGTGTCAATGAAGAGGGCAAGGTCGATATATGGTGTTCCACACAAGGAGGTTTTGCCGTGCGCGCTTACACCGCTTATATTCTGGGGATGGACACGGCCGATATCAAGGTCACATCCAGCGAAATCGGCGGTGGTTTTGGAGGGAAACTGATACCTTACCTGGAACCGCTTGCCGCGGTTCTGTCACGCAAATCGGGCAGGCCGGTCAAGATGACCATGACAAGAGAAGAGGTCTTCACGGCAACCGGTCATGCGCCTGCCAGCCGCATCAGGCTAAAGGCGGGTGCTGTTAAATCCGGGAAAATCACAGCGCTGGATGCCTACCTGGAATACGAAGCCGGGGCGTTCCGGGGGGGCTCCATGTACGAGGCGCAAATGAATATCTTTTCCTGCTATAACGCACCTGCCATGCGTGTGGAAGGCATTGACGTGCTGGTAAACAAACTCAATGTGACGCCTTATCGCGCCCCCGGTTTACCGCAGGCATTATTGGCTTGTGAAAGTGTGGTTGATGAGCTGGCGCGCGGACTGCAAATGGACCCCATCGATTTTCGATTGTTAAATGTGAACAGGGAGGGTGACAGGAACCTGTTCGGTTTAAAACTGGGGCCGCTTGGATTGGAAGAATCCTTGTTGCGCGCCAGAAACCATCCGCACTACGTGGCAAAACTCCCGCCCGGTCATGGCCGCGGGGTAGCCTGTGCGTTTTACCACGGCGGCAGTTGCCATTCCAGTGCGACAATCCACCTGATGGAAAACGGAAGGATCAACCTGCTGGTCGGCACGCCGGACATCGGCGGTTCCCGTGCCTCCATGGCCTTGATGGTGGCGGAAACGCTGGATGTGCCGGTGTCATCGATAACACCCCTGGTGGCGGATACCGAGACCGTCGGATTTTCTGACGTCACCGGTGGCAGCCGTGTGACACTGGCAACAGGCAAGGTGGTGGTGCAGGCGGCGGAACAGGTCAAGCAGGAATTATGTAACCGGGCCGCGATTATATGGGATATCGACGTTGACAACGTCTATTGGCAGGAAGGTGCGGCACATGCACACAATTCAAACCAACCCGGACTGGGGATAGCAGAACTCGCCCGAACAGCGTACAAGACCGGTGGAGCTATCAGTACCAGCGCGTCTGAAAATACGAGTGGCGCGGCGCCCAGTTGTGCGGTCGATCTTGTCGATATAAACGTGGACAAGGAGACAGGCAAAGTCAGTATAGAGAGATTTACAACGTTCCAGGATGCAGGTGTCGCGATCCACCCCGATTACGTCGAAGGCCAGATGCAAGGCGGCGTGGCCCAGGGCATAGGCTGGGCCTTGAGTGAGGAGTACCTGTATGACGAGGCTGGCAAAATGGTCAACCCGGGCTTTCTTGATTATCGCATTCCTGTCGCCAACGATCTGCCGATGATAGATACCGTGATCGTTGAAGTGCCAAATCCGGAACACCCTTATGGTGTACGAGGTGTAGGCGAAACGCCTATATGCGCCCCGATGGCTGCAGTGGCGATCGCTGTCAATCGCGCCTTGGGGACTGCGATATGCGACATGCCTCTTAAACCGTCAACAGTAATGAAGGCAATCCAGGGAAATGAAATTACAAGCACGCATTAGCGCATGACCGATTTGTATTTACCATGTCTGAGTAGCGCAAACAGAGAAACCGGTGAAGATAGGATTTGGCCTCATAACCTGTCAGGCCCACCCGCAAGATACAAGAACCGGGACTGAGCGGTATCGTGATGCTATCGGGCAGGCAGTATTAGCAGAGCAACTGGGCTTTGACTCTGTCTGGGTCTCCGAACATCACTTTGTTGATGACGGTTATATGCCGTCAGTGCTGCCGATGTGCGCGGCGATTGCTGCAAAAACCGGCCGGATAACAGTTGGTACTGCCGTCGTGCTGGCGCCGTTTTATGAACCCCTGCGGCTTGCCGAGGATGCCGCAACGGTCGATCTGATCTCAGGTGGACGATTTATACTCGGTCTGGGTCAGGGCTGGCGGCCGGAAGAATTCGACGCGTTCGGGGTATCCCCGCGGAGCAGAGGCCGGCTGTTCCAGGATACGGTTACTACCCTGCGCCAGGCATGGTCGGGGGGAACCGTAAGCGGTGGAGGCCTGCTCAGTTATCCGGACGTGGCAGTGAAACCGAAGCCCGCATCCGCCTCGGGAATACCCATCTGGGTCGGCGCAACAGTAGAACGGTCGATTCGACGCACAGGCAGAATAGCAGACGGTTTTATCGCCGGCGGTGGCCTGCAGGAGCCCTACACGCCGGAGGAGTTCCGCACCCAGTTGGCATGGATACATGAGGAGCGCCAAGCCCTGGACAACCCGCCGGACTTCACTCCGTGCATGTTTCTTCCAACCTATGCATCGACAGGTTCCGATCCCTGGAGCCAGGTGCGTGATTATGTGCACTACACCTACTGGAAATACGAGCACATGGCGTTTGCCCGGAGCCGCACTGAACCGTCAGGAAAACCGCCTCCTCTTGCCCGGGAACGTGAAACTTTCCTGCGTGAAAACGGAGTTATCGGCAGTCCTGAGGCCGTGGCAGGGAAAATCCAGCGGTTTGCAGAAGTGGCCGGCAGCGGGTTTCACTATATTGCCCGCCTGTACTGGCCCGGTATGTCCGGGGAACGCCAACTGCAGGCCATGCATACCTTTGCTGAAAGTGTCATTCCGTTGCTTCGGTAAAACCTGTGGCCTGATAGCAGATTTCCTTTTGGAGACCTCCTGATGAAAATACGAAACATTCGAAATCCTGTTGTTCCCGGTTGCATCGTCGTATGCATTGTTCTGATCTTGTCCGGGTCGGTTAATGCCGCTGAGAGTATGGTGCTGAAAGGCGCGACTTTGATCGATGGAACCGGCGCTACACCCCTGGAGAATTCCGTCATCGTAATAGAAGGAGATAAATTTGCCCGGATCGGTTCCGGAAACGACATGGTAATCCCTGGAGGGGCTGATATCATTGATGTAAATGGAAAATACATTATCCCGGGGATGATGGATGCGAATATACATTTATTCCGGGATGTGTCGATTGAATTCATAGCCAGATACGAGGACAGGCTGGAACTGCTGATAGCGGAAGCTGCGCAGATCGCGCTCAAGTACGGATTGACGACCGTGTTCGATACCTGGGGTCCGCTGCAGCCGCTCATGAACGTCAGGGATCGTATAAACAGCAATGAGATACCGGGCAGCCGCCTGTTTGTCGCGGGGAATATTGTCGGGTTGAGCGGCCCGTTCGGTAGGGATTTCAATACCCGCGGCAGCTGGGTCGCGCCAAGACGATTCGTCAATCGCATCAACGCCATGTTCGAGGAAAATACGGGTCCGCAACTGTCCCTGCTTGAACCCGAGCAATTACGCGGAGAGATTAAACAATACATAGATCGAGGCATTGACTTCCTGAAATATGCCGTGAACGGGCACGATTGCAAAGGTTGTTCCGGATTGCCGGAGAAATTGAACCTGGCCTGGCTGCTGCTGTTCACGCCGGAAGCCCAGCAGGTGATAGTGGAGGAATCACACAAGGCAAACATCACCGTGCAAACGCATACGAACACGGTCGTCGCCCTGCGCCAGGCCGTTGAGGCCGGCGTGGACCTGATGCAGCATTGTGCTCTTACCGGGGAACACCCGATTCCGGATTCACTGATCCAACTGATGCTGGAAAAGAATATCCATTGCGCCGTTCAGCCGCGAACCCGAAAACGGATCGAAACGGAGATTAATAACGAGGATATCTTCAAGCGTTCATCAAAAAGCCAGATGACCAGGCACGAAAACCAGGTCAGGCTGATAAAATCCGGCGCTCCTCTGCTGCTGGCTACCGATGCCGGCGTGGCGAATCCCATCAAGACCGAGGTGGAAGCTGACCGGGATCAGTTCGAGGTTGAGCACCCCGAAATGATCGGTGAGGCGCATTTCATATGGTTTCGCGCAATGATCGAAAAGGGCATGACACCTATGCAGTGCATCGTTTCCGCTACCAGAAACAATGCTGACGCATACGGAATCCTGGATGAGATAGGCACAGTTGAGAGCGGCAAACTGGCGGATCTTGTCGTGCTCGAGGAAAACCCGCTGACAGATATTGAGAACGCCAGAAGTATTTCAATGATAATTAAGAACGGAGAGATAGTGGATCGCGACAGTCTGCCGCTGGAACCGATACTGACAAAATGAGTGCCGGGCGTTGCAATTCAGCTGCTGCCGGTTTGCTGTTGCTGACTCTCCTGCATTTATCCTGCCTTGCAGGGGCCGGTGAAGCAGGAACAATCATCCGCAATGTGAACCTGATTGACGGTACCGGCAGGGATATCCAACCCGCTGTCGATATCGGGATACGCGATGGAAAGATCGCAGAGATCGGAAAATCACTGCAATGGAATAATGCGGCTGAGGTTATCGAGGGCCATGGCCGCTTCGTCATCCCGGGTCTCATCGACACCCATGTCCACCTGGATACCGCGGTGTTGGCGCAGTTAACGGAAGCTGAACGGACCGAGGTGATTCGACACAACCCGTATGCGTTTTTGTATAACGGCGTAACGACCGTTCTGAACGTATCCTCCGAGGATGAATGGATCTGGGAACTCAGGGAAGCACAACGGGCAGGAGAAGTTATTGCCCCAAGGATCTATGCGATGGGAAGCATGTTTTCCCCGGAAGGCGGCTGGGGCTATGCGGCAGGACTGCCGGATGCAAACTCAGCAGCACAAAAGGCAAAACATTACGTTTCAAAAAACACGGATGGATTCAAAATAGTCCTGGAGGATGGACTGGGCCGTAGTGGGAAATTCGTGGAAATGCCGGACGACATGCTGAATACAATTGTTGCGGCCGGCAGGCAAAATGATATTCCCCTGTACATCCATGCGATCAATATCGAGGAGTATGAACGGGCAGTTGCGGTGAAACCGAGGGCAATCGTGCACGGCCTTGAAGACCCTGTTCCTCAAAACAGTGATCTGCCGGCGAAACTGAAACAGAATAATATTTATGTTGTTCCCACCCTGAGCCTGTTCAAGGCGTTCGTTACCCTTGATGGTTCGCTTGATTCAGACATACTGCGCAACAGTGTCCCCGGTTTCATGCTGGATTACGTAAAGGACGAAAACTACATGGAACGTGAGCGTAGCTTGTTGAACGGCTATACCCAAATAGATTCATACGAATGGGTCGAAAAGAAATTACCGGTGTTTATGAAAAATACGACCCTGATGCATCAAGCCGGCATCAAGCTGGCTGCAGGGACGGATGCAGGGGGTACCGTGGGGTATAACTTCCAGGGATATAACACCCCATGGGAATTGAAATTGTTCGTGGAGTGCGGGCTGACAGCGCTGGAAGCGATTGTCGCCGGTACCGGAAACGGCGCCGAGGTTATCGGCGTTGAAAATATTCTGGGTACGGTTGAACCGGGCAAACTCGCGGATATGTTACTCCTGGGAAGCAACCCGCTTGACGATATAGGTGATATCCGGGATATTGATTTGGTCATCCAGGACGGAAAGATATACGAGAGGGATTTTTTTGCGTATAAAGAAGAGAATTTATAACCTGGTGCCTGCATAGTTTCTGCAAATGGCTTATCTCAGTTCCAAACGGCAGTTTCTGAAGACAGGATTCTTCGGCCTTATCGGTCTCGGGACGGCTGGCCCTACGGTCGCACGGGGCAGCGCAAAACCCCGTGTTCTGGTCGCTGGTGCGGGCGCTTTTGGTGGCTGGACTGCGCTTTATCTGCTGCGTCAGGGAGCGCATGTCACACTGGTCGATCCATGGGGACCGGGCAATCCCCGTTCCAGTTCCGGAGGCCGGACCCGCAACCTGACCGGCGCCTACGGGACACCCGATGTCTACCGGGAATGGGCCCGGCGCTCCATGCGCCTCTGGCTGGAACACCAGGAGCAATGGCAGCTTCCCCTCTATGACCCCATCGGTGCCCTGTGGATGGCGCGCACAAGCCTGACAATCGGGGACAGCGCGACTGATCGGACCGCGGATTACACGCGCTGGATGGATGAGGATGTCGAGGGTGCGGAAAAACTGACGCCGGACGAAGCCCATGCACGCTTTCCTCAAATCAGCATGGACGGCATACGCACAACCTTATACGAGAAAGAGGCAGGTATCCTGTTTGCCCGGCGTGCCTGTCATGCGGTCATTGACGGGTTCCTGGCAGAGGGAGGAGACTATCGCCAGGCCGGGGTGGCCTCTACCCGCATAAAGGACGGGGAAATGCAGGGAGTCACGCTAAGCGACGGATCCCGCATTGAAGCGGACAGCTATGTCTTTGCCTGCGGTCCGTGGCTGGGCAAGTTGTTCCCGGATGTGGTCGAGAAACACCTGACCATAACGCGACAGGAAATCTATTATCTCAGAGTCCCGCAAGGAGATGACCGTTTCTACAAAAACCGGTTGCCGCACTGGGTCGACTGGGGGCAGGAAATCTGGTGGGGTGTTCCCGCCCACCACGACTGGGGCTTCGCGGTCGCCGACCATGGTCTGGGGCCGCGTTATGAACCGACTTCCGGCGATCGGCAGGTCTCGGACGCCGGAAAGAAAGCGGCGCAGGCTCAAGTGGAAACCCGCTTTCCGGGAATGAAAGGGAGCGCTTACCTCACGGGCCGGGTTTGCCAATACACGAACACGCCGGATGGAGATTACATCATCGATCGCCATCCGCAAGCGGAGAATGCCTGGATCTACGGCGGGGGTTCGGGGACAGGCTTCCACGCCGGACCCGCGCGCGGCCAGGACATGGCAAAATACGTCCTTGGACTTGGCAGTCCGGATCCCCGGTTTTCTTTAGCCCGATTCCAGGAAGCCGGTTAGCCGCCGCTCATGTATTTTTCCTGCAATAGCACGATATTTCCGGCGGCCTGTTGTTCCTGTGATCGACCGGTTTTTTTACAGGGATTCAGACGCTGACATCATGTTTTTGCCGTGGCTATGCGTTAACAGGCTGAACTTTGCACAAACAGGATAGCGGCCAACTATTTGAACAGACAGAATGTCAGTTGTAAAACAAACACCTAACGAAGCCCGGGGGGTCATCATGTTGCCATTCAGCTCGGTAAAGTATGCAGTCATAGCGGTAGTTGGTCTCAGCTTCCTGTATTCGCCAACTCCTCTGTTGGCTCAAGATGCAGGAGAGTCATCCGCAATGCTGGAGGAAATCGTCGTAACCGCACGGAAACGCGAAGAGAGTTTGCAGGACACCCCGCTGGCGGTCAGCGCCTTCAATACGGCAGAACTGGACCATCGCAACATCGTTTCGGTAAACGAGATATCCCAATACATACCGAATGTCCAGTACGATAACGTGGCATCCGAAGCCGGCGGCGGCAATTCCAGCCAGATATTCATCCGCGGCATAGGC
Organism: Gammaproteobacteria bacterium; assembly: GCA_965243115.1. Classification (GTDB taxonomy): domain Bacteria; phylum Pseudomonadota; class Gammaproteobacteria; order Eutrophobiales; family Eutrophobiaceae; genus JAAXHV01. The sequence goes on from CBDEUD010000003.1 coordinate 2,090,348, forward strand.
CAGACCGACTACGTCCTGACGGTTGAACCGGGCGTGGCCACGTACCTGGACGGCGTTTATATCAGTAAATCCATGGGTTCGCTCATGGATAATATCGACCTGGAGCGGGTTGAGGTGATGCGCGGCCCGCAGGGCACGCTGTTCGGCAGAAACACCATCGGCGGCGCCGTGTCGATCATATCAAAAAGGCCCAGTGAAGAGTTCGAAGGTTACGCGGAGGTGACCGGCGGCAATTATGACCGTATCGATGGAAAACTATCATTGAGCGGTCCCGTCAGTGATCGTGTGCGCCTGCGCCTGACTGCTGCCAGCCAGAACCGGGACGGCCATGTCAAACGCCTGGTCACCGATGAACGGGAGGGTAGCAAGTCGGCCATATTCGGCCGGCTGGTTGCGGAAGTGGACGTGGCGGAGAATTTCCTGGCCACTGCCAGTATCGATATTACCGAAACCAATGAAGAGGCAGCCGGACGGGTCATGCTGGTCACTCATGAAGCATCACTTTTCGCAAACTTTTTTAACCTGCTTGATGCCCCCCCCGTGTGTAACCCGTCTGCGGGAGACCCTGCCCGCTTCAGCAATCCTCACTGTTTTAACTCGCAATGGGAGACCGAACTGGATGACCTGGAGAACTACAGCCGCGGTCCGAACCAGTCGGATATAAGCATCCTGGGTCTTAACCTGACCCTGGACTGGGACATCGGCCCTTTTGAAATCAGGTCCATTACCGCTTTCCGTGATTCACAGGTGGATATCGGCCAGGACCTGGGCGGTAATCCCACCTTGTTTATTGACTGGGTGGACCAGGATATCGAGATGGAGACCGTGACCCAGGAACTGCAGCTTAGCGGCACCGCCTTTAATGATCGTTTGAGTTACCTGGCGGGCTTTTTCTGGATGAACGAGACGGGCAGCCAGGATTTTAACGTGCGTTTTCCGTTTGTCTGGTTTACCAGCGGTGGTTCCATCGACAACACCAGCACCGCGGGTTTTGCCCAGGGCACGTTCAATATCACCGACCAGTTAGCCCTGACTTTCGGCGCGCGTTATACCCACGACAAAATCCGCTTCCGTCCGGAGCAGACTATAGACGAGTTGATCGGGAACACAGGCCAGCTATTTGATGGTTTCTTTACAGTACCCATCGATCCACCATTACGACTGCTCGCTCCCGGCACGCCTATCCTGCCCCGGGTCTGGGCACAGGGCACTGATAATAATTTCTCTCCTGCGGTGACATTGAGTTATGACTTCAACGACGACTACATGGGTTATTTTACCTATTCGCAGGGTTACAAGGCAGGCGGGTTCACCATGCGCGCCTTCCCGCCGGTAGTCCCCGGTGTCACAACACCCTTCACGGAACCGAACGATATCATCCCGACGTTCGGTCCCGAAGAAGTGGAAATGTTTGAAATCGGTATAAAGAGCGAGTTGTTGGACCGGCGCATGCGTTTGAACCTGGCCGGGTTCATCACCAATTATGACGACCTGCAGATACTGGGTTCGGCCGGTATTATCGGTGTGCCTGTCATTGAGAACGCCGGAGACGCGCGTTTGTGGGGCATTGAGGCCGAAGCGCAACTGATTGTTAACGAGCGGCTGCGCCTGAACGGTAGTTTAGGGTGGCTGGATCACAAGTACCTGAATGTGTCGCCGAATGATACCGGCATCACTGAAGACAGTGATCTGGCGAATGCGCCGGAATGGAATTTCAACCTGGGCGCCACCGCCGACCTCATGAATAATGAGCAGGGACATGCTTACCTGCGTATCGACTGGTCCCATAAGGGCAAGCAGTACAAGGTGCCCAATAACGAAATCCTGTTGCGCCAGGATGCCTACGACATACTCAACATAAGTTTGAGCTGGGAGAGCCTCGACCGGCACTGGCAGGCCACCGTGGGCGGCACCAACCTGCTTGACGAGGTCTATATAGTCAGCGGCCTGGACTACGACGGTACCGGCATCACGGCAGCATCGCCGTCACGCCCCGCAGAATGGTACGTCAGGCTGAGATATACGTTTTGATTTTATCCGGCTGCCTCGTCCAGCCTCCTCTGGGCAGCCCGAATTAATCCGCGGCGCGCCTTGACGGCATCCGCGGTCAGACAGCGTCGCCGAGGGGGATAACCATTGCGTCTTCCTCGAAAATGACCAGTCGCGCAAACCTCTCTTTTGCCTCGCCGGAAATTGTTCAGACAGTACGGAAGCTATAAAATGGGATGCGTCATCAGAACCAATCAAGGAACATGAGCAAAAACGTAGAACTATTCGACCGTTGGCTGCGCACGTCATTCGTCGAAATGAACACCGAGCTTGAGGAGATTTATTTCGCGCAGGAAGACCGGCAGGCCGTAGCGGGCGTCGGTGATTCAATAAAGGATATCCTGGTCGAGGAAGGCAATAGCCACATCGTTCCCCTGCTGAAGGAGGGCAATACGGACGAAGGGTTTGACCGGCAATACAACCTGCTCGGTTGCGTCGGTTTTTTCATGGCTGCGTGCCGCCGGCATGATATCACCGAACCCTCCCGGGAGACGACCTCCCCCCTGGTCGATGCCTCGGCGCTGGCCCTGCACCTGGCAACGACCCTGGGTGTGACCCCGCGCTTTGCCACCAGCCACATGGCGACCTTCAATCCGGCAAAAGACGGTGTCTACCGGTCGTTCACCTCGCTGAAAGATGAGTTCCTGTTCCTGGATTACAACACGCTGGGAATCTTCGCCTACCAGCGCGCCGCGGACGCACTGAGACGCATCCTGCCCATGGGTATTTCCCATTCCCTGGCCGGCCATCTGTTTCAACTCGCAAAGTCGGCCCTGGAAGACGTCATCAGGTTCAACGATCGCCTGTTTGACGAGTTGGATACCGATCGTTTCTTCAACTGCGTACGCCCGTATTACAAACCCTACCGGGTGGGGCCCAACGTTTACCGTGGAGCGAACGCAGGTGACTTTGCGGGTATAAACGTGATCGATTTGCTGCTGGGTCTGTGCAGCGCCGATAATCCGTCCTATGCGCAGGTGCTGGTCGACAAGTTCCTGTTTATGTTGCCTGAGGAGCAGGCGTTATTGAAGGATTGCATGCGGCGCAAAAGCTTTCTGGACCAGTTCCTGGAAGAAATAGCCCGGAACAGCAGCAGTGAGTGGTTTCAAAACAACCTGAAGGCGTACCTGGAGGTGGTCGAGCAGCATGGCATAGGTGCGGCTTCACACCACGATAAACTGGTAAAGAAGTTTATCGAGAGACCGGCTGCCGCATTACCCGAGGAAGGATTGGTCAACATTACCGCCAGCGGGCCGCCATTGCCGGTCCTGCTGGATGCGCTGGAGAAACTGCGCGATCTCAGGCTGGCGGCAGACCGTGATGACATCCCCAGCCGCTATCACGACCTGCAGAAACTGAAAGCATGCCTGGTTTAATCAGGTGTTGATGTTGGAGTCACTTCAATGAAATTGTCCGCAGTAAGATTGTGGAATACCGGTATCACATTGCTCGTCCTCTCAACTCCAGGCGCTGCCGGCGCGGATCTGTACCGAAGCGGCTGGTACGCCGGTGCCGGAGTTGGAGCAAGCTGGACTTCCACGATTAACCAGGAGGGCTGGAACCGGGACACCTACTGTTATCCGGATTCCTGCGCTGAGCCGGGTCTCAGCCAGGAAATAGCGGGGGTGTCCATACCGGGATACCGCTGGAAGTACAACCTGGATGCGGCTACCGGCAGCGCCTTCGAATTATCAATCGGCCGCTATTTCAACCGCTTGCGTCTGGAAATTGCGGCTGGGCAGCGGAAATCCGACGTTGCGCAGAAGTTCTCCGACATCACTTTTCTGGATGGCCGGCGCGACAGCCAGCCGCCCGGCAACGTGGTCACGTCAAATTTCGAGTCCAGCATCGATGATTTCATTGCACGCACCCTGTCTTTCAACGCGTACTACGATTTCACCGGTGCGTTCGACAGCATCGCCCCTTACCTGGGTATCGGGCTGGGCGCGGCGTTCGCCGAGGTATCGGGGGTGTACTACACCACCGATTACCACGACCCGGCGGACCCTGCACGGGACCTGTCGTTTTACGACAGCAGCCAGGATACCGATATGACCGACACCGTCCTGTTCGGGAATATCCATGCCGGTGCGGACTACAGCCTCAGCGACAGAACACTGGCGGGTTTGAAATTTACTTATTCCATTCTCGGCAACATGGATTACACGGGCTCCTATTCAAGGCATCCGGCACATAGAGAGGACCCGGATTTCACCAGCCACACCGAATTCAGCGATATTCAGCAGTGGTCGCTGATGTTTACGGTTAAATACCTGGTTGGAAACTAAATGAGTGATCTGAGGTGTGGCGTCTCGCTGATGAGCTTTTCATGCTTTTCGGTTCAGGCTACCTGCAGCGGTTTCACATGCGCTGGTTCCATGGCCATTTGGACAAAAAGCGGGTGAAGATTATCGACCACAATGTATCCTTGGCTGGCCTGTCGGTGTCCGGCCCCGATTGCCGTGCGGTTGTTCAGTCCGTTTGTGACATCCCCCTGGCGAATACTGAGTTTTCGTTCCTGTCCGCAACCCTGCTGTTTCAGCAACTCGTGGCGCGCAAAGTGCTTGCGGCCGGCGGACAGACCCGCGAGATGCTGCCGGAGTTGCCTGTGGAAGATATCCATCACCCCCATCAATGACCATGTCCTGGGAAAATCTCGATAGCGCAATGTTGGAGCAACAGTATTCGCCCAGTTCCTGCGTGGATGATTTGGAATCTTTACTTTCGACTTATGCATCTGAATCAAAAAAGTCCGAAGCGAGTACTACTGTCATAAAAAATTTGATGTACGGCCAGCAACCGGATGAGTCACTGGATTATTTCCCGACTTCAAATAAGAAGGCGCCATTACAGGCCTTCATACATGGTGGTTACTGGCAGGAGCTGAGTAAAAATGAATCTACCTTCCCGGGTGTGGACTTTGTCAATGATGGTATCGCTTATGCCGCCATCAACTATACTCTGGCTCCCCGGGCCGGTATTGGTCAGATGGTGGAGCAATGCCGTCAGAGTATAAAATGGCTATACAATAACGCCGGGAAATTAGGGTTTAACAGGAACAAACTTTTTATCTCAGGTAGTTCAGCGGGCGCTCACCTGGCGTGTATGGTGTTGCTGACGCCATAGGAAAATTATGGCTTGCCCGGCGACCTGGTAAAAGGCGCTACCCTGATGAGCGGCATCTATGACTTGCGCCCCATCTGCCATACATACATTAACGAACCGCTGTGTATGGATGAGGAAGAAGCAATACGCCTTAGCCCATTATTTCTGAATAAGTCCGGAAAGCCTCCGGTGATAATCTGCTGGGGAGAATTTGAGACGGATGAATTCAAGCGGCAAAGCCGGGCATTATCCGAGGCATGGCACAAGGAAGGCAACAAAGCTGTTGCCTTTGAAGTCAGCGGTCATAACCATTTTGATATCGTCCACACTCTTGCCAAACCGGACACCCAGTTAGGTCGTCGGGTGAAGTTGCAAGTAACCGGAGGTCCCCAATGACATTTGAATTCACGGTTCCACGGATTGTCGATCCTGATGGTGTGGACGGCTCACCGTACCCAAGAACGATGGATGTGAGCTCGGAAGAAGAGCGGCAACTGGCGGTATCACAAACCGAAGGGAAGCCCATTACGCAGTTCACCGGTACCAGTAATCCTTATATTGACTATGAAAGTATCGACCTGTTATTGAGTTTGCAGCATCACCGTTCCGGGGATTACGATGAAATGTGTTTTATTATCATGGGACAGGCCAAGGAACTGTTATTCAAGGCCGTCTATTTTGAACTTTATAATGCACAATTACGTATTCGTGACGATGATTTGCCGAACGCCTTTGTATTACTTGACCGCAGTAAAAAATATTAAAGCTGATTGTTGAATTCTGGGAGGTGTTATCCACCATCACCACCGATGGCTTCAGCAAGTTTCGTGATTACCTCAATGTTGCGTCCGGCCAGCAATCGTTCATGTATCGTCATCTTGAATTCATACTGGGCAACAAGGTCTAAAAAATGTGCGACGTGCACAGTAATGTTCCGCATGTCTACCCCGCCATCAAGGAAAATTTCGAATCTCCCAGCCTGTACGATGATGTCATCCGCCTGTTGGCGGTTCGTGGTTATGACATAGCGCCCGAATGCCTGAACAGGGATTGGACGGAGACTTACCAGCCGCATCGCAGTGTTGAGGAAGCGTGGCTCAATGTTTACGGCAATCCCACACCTGAAAATGACCTGTATACATTAGGCGAGAGCCTGATCGAGACGGCCGACATCATGTCGCAGTACCGTTGGCGGCACTTCGTTTCCGTTGAACGGATACTCGGCTATAAACCCGGCACCGGCGGCTCTGCCGGTGTCGGTTGGTTACGGGATATTGTTGATCACCGGTTTTTTCCGGAACTCTGGCGCATCCGTACGGAAATGTAGATACAAGGTCTGGCGCTTTGGCAGGGAGAGATATTCATTTTTCCTCTGTACCAAAGCCGGCCGGTTCGACAACGGTCAACTCATAACGGGTCATTCTACCACCGCCCGGTAGCGGCGTAATGATCCCTTTGGCAATCAGGTCTGAAAAATCACGACTGGAGAAACTGAAAGCCTGCCTGGTGTAGCACCCCTGCTTCAACAACGCCGCTATATCGCTGCCCCCGGAGCATCACCAAACGGCAAGAGCAGGAGCGGCAAGCCGGTTCTTTTCATACTGTAAGCCATGGTTCTTTCAGGAAATCCGCAGCTGACAGGATTGAAACATTCATGTATTTCCCGATTTCGAGTAACGCCTTGTCTCCTGAAATAATATATTCCGCCTGCAATGCTATCGCACATTCTACAAATTTATCATCATCCGGATCATTTTTGACGACTGCGCCCAACTCCGGTGTCTGTGCTGTATAAACGGAATGATAATTCCTTGTAAAGACGTCCAGAAGCGCTTCAATCTGCTGCTCATTCTGCAGACCCAGCCTCATCAGGACGTCAATGTACTCTTCAATAATATGTTGGGATAAACAAATCGTGATTTGACCCTGTTTCCATAAATCAATGACCTTTTTCGGTTTCCCGCCAAAAAATGAAGATACAAAAATATTTGTATCAATCACTACCCTTGTCAAGAGCGCTTCCTCACATCCCTGATAGCCTGTTCCACATCATCTTGTGTCTTCCCTGCATTTTTCAAACCGTTACCTATACGCACCCACAGATCATCAATATACAATGACATATCCCGGTCTTTTACATATTTTTCAAGCAGCTCCCGGATTACAAGACTTACATTTTTACCTTCTGCCTTGGCCAGACCCACAGCTTGCTGTTTAAGTCGCGCGTCGATACGGACAATAACCTGTGTTTCCATTACGTGCACCTCTTTGTTAATACCGTATATATAGTATATACATTATAGCTGCTCACTTGTAAAGTAGTTTCTTGTCCGACAGGTCCATGCTGCCCGTTACCGCTATCATGGCCTGCGGAAACTGAAAGCCTGCCTGCTGTAACATCCCTGCCTTAAAGGATATTTCAATACCGGGTTGTGGTATTGAGGCAGATTGTTGTCTAGTATCATAGGAACAAGACCCCGGTCAGATAGAGCCTTGATAAGAGATATACGAAAACAAAAGAACGCCGAGAGCAGAAACAAGGAACAACGAGCTGCGTCTGTGACAGTTTCTTTTCTGGAAAATTTCACCTTTCTGCAAAAATACCTGACTCGGTATTTTACGGAACATCAGGATATTGAAGACGTTGTACAGGAGACCTATTTGCGGGCGTACAGCGCGGAACGCCATAACGTTATTGAACACCCAAAGGCGTTCCTGTTCCGGGTTGCCAGAAATCTCGCTTTGACGGAACTTAAAAAGAAGTCCCGGCAAATTACCGACTATATCGAAGACTTTGAACTGCCTTTAGCCATTGGGTTGGCAGATACGGTCGAAAGTGAGGTTGAAGCCAGACAAAACATCGGCATCTATTGCGAGGCTGTTGCTGCTTTACCGGAACAATGCCGACGAGTATTTCTATTGCGGAAAGTCCATGGTCTATCTCATAGGGAAATAGCAGAGCGAATGAATTTAACCAACAGCTCTGTTGAAAAACACATATTGAATGGGGCATTGAAATGCCGCGCATATATCCGTGAACGTGAACTCGGGAAAACACCTGAGGAAGCGAATCTTGCGATTCAAACAGTCACTCTGAAGAGACGTCAATGACCGAAAACATCTACGTATTCCCTGATAAAAACATTATCGAAACAGAAGCCGGTGAATGGCTGGTGCGACTGGACGGTGATACCCGATTATCAGACGATGAACTCATGAAACTACGCGACTGGCTGGATCGTAGTCCTGCGCATCGCGAAGAACTCAGTAACTTGCTCCAATTTTATGACAGAATGAATATTCTGACAGAACTGTCGGTGCCGTTAGAAAGGCAGGTCGCCGCGAAACCCACCTCAAATGAAAGACCATTTACATGGACCGGTCTCGTAAGGTTTGCCTTTAGTCGAAACCTTGCCGTTACTGCAATTGCACTTGTAGCCCTTGCGTTGATAATAAACCAGCAGGCATGGAAACCGGGTGCTTTTGAACCTGGCACTAATGGTATTTATTCCACGACAATAGGAGAACAATCTTCCGTGTCGTTGTCCGATGGATCTACCATCCATCTCAATACAAACAGCCAGGTTAAAGTGGAATATGAGGAGACCGTGCGTAATGTACGGTTATTGCAAGGGGAGGCTTTTTTCAATGTGGCAAAAATCCCGCAACGACCTTTCCACGTTTATGCCGGGACTGGCCGGGTAGAAGCTGTCAGTACCGCGTTTACCGTCAGACTGAACAAGCATGGAGTGGATGTTGTAGTCACGGAAGGCAGCGTCAGGCTGGCGGCACTAAAGAAGCTTCCCGGACGTCAAGCTGTTTCGAAAGACAATCATGAACATGCATTGGGAACTCTGGATGCGGGTCAGGGCACGACCATTCGAGCCCTTATTACCGATGAAGAGAATGTTTCTTTCAGCACGATGGAACTGGTCCAGAATTTGGATGAAGCGGAGTTATCCCGGCGCCTGTCCTGGCGTCACGGGTTGTTGATTTTCACGGGTGACCCCTTGGAAGACGTAATTGATGAAATCAGCCGTTACAGCCCGGTCACCATTGAGATCATTGACCCCACGTTGAAGGCCATCCGTATCGGAGGACAGTTTCGAGTTGGTGATGTTGAAGCCATGCTGGCTTCTCTGGAAACAAATTTTCATCTGCGCATAATTCGACTGCGCCATGATTATATTCAGATTGCGTCCGCTGAATAGAGACTATATCCCGGGATGTGGTTTTTTCTGCTTCATTAGTCTATTCATAGTCAGGCAGGCGTGGAAGCAGCGTATCGGCATAGTTTAAACAGGCGGGCAGCAATTGGAATGCGCGGAGTATCGAATAGCTGCGCGCACCTGGGCAAATTGATTTATCTGGTATTACTCATGTTCAGCGCTGCAGGGTATGCCGGAGAGCAACTCAAGGATGAAACAAGGTATCACGTGGACATCCCGCCCATGAATGCCGCTGAGGCGTTGAACAGTCTGGCCGGTCAAACCGGTATCACTATGTTATTTCCATATGATCTGGCCAGTTCCCGCAGGGCAAATGCGGTGAGGGGACACTACACTTTACAACACGCACTGGATTTAATGCTACGGGGAACAGGACTTACAGGCAGCCGTTCTGATAAAGGCGTATTGATGATCTCACGCACGAATACCGCGTTAATCGATAAAGAGGATACAGCCGTGAAAGAAAACGAACAACTTCAAACCAGGCCGGTTAACAAAACATCGTTGCTGGCTGGAATTACAGCGTTATTTGCGTCGGCCGTCGCAACCCCTGTCGCCACGGCTCAAACGCCTCAAGCCGGCACCGCCGGCTTGACCATACTGGAAGAAATTACGGTGACCGCTCGTAAGCGCGAAGAAAACCTGCAGGACGTGCCGATTTCCGTAACCGCATTCAATGCGGAACAGATTGAACAACTGGGTATCATCAACCTGCTCGATCTGGATACACATGTAGTAAATATCTCGTTGGGAGGGGGAGATAATACGGGCGGCACAAATTTCGTGCGCGCCACCGTCCGCGGCGTTGGTACTCAAGCCCGAATCAATACTGATGGCGCCGTCGGTTTATATCTTGATGGCGTATATGTTCCGAGAATGACCGGGACACTGATTGATCTGCTCGATGTAGAAAATATAGAGGTATTGCGCGGGCCTCAAGGGACTCTATTCGGTCGCAACACCACAGGGGGAGCTATCCGTTATAATTCGAAGAGACCACACACTGAAAAGTTCGAAGGTTATATCAAGGCCGGCTATGGGTCCCGTGACCTGATTGAAGTCACCGGCATGGCGAACATTCCCCTGGGAGAGAAGGCTGCGATAAGGGTCAGCGCATATTCCCGGGATCAGGATGGTTACGTTGATAACATGCTGGGGAATATCGCCACGGCTACCAACCCCTCTGCCCTGCAGTATGACAGTCACGGGACTCAGGAACTCGGAGATTACGATAACTGGGGTGTGCGGGCCAGTTTGCGCTTGCAACCGGTGGATGCGCTGACCGTCGATCTCACGGGCGCTTATACAGAAGACAAGGGAAATGGCCCCGCATTCAAGCTTACTGACTGGAATCTCAATGCCCGCCGTGGAGAAGGTGAACCGTGCCGGATGATTGCACGGGGAATTGTTCGTGCCAGAGAGGTCAGACGCGCGCGCGGTGGAGTCTGTACCATAGAGCGAGCCAGAAGCGGCGCTTTCAATGGAGTAGCCGAAACCAACAGCGCTCTCGCCCCGGTACTTGATAATGCCTTCGGCGTGCTGGATGGAGATAACACCCAGGGCGGTATCGCAAATTACGAAAAGATTACGACCGAAATGTTATCCGCCGAGATCAGTTGGGATATCAACGAATACCTTACTGCGACGAGCCGTACCGGTTACCTGAACATTGAACCGTTCTACATTAATGACAATGATTATACGCCTGTTATCTGGCGCGAGCGTGTGCGGGACTATAAAAATGACAGCTTCACACAGGAAGTCTTGATTAACGGCGATCATGAACGCCTGAATTGGACTGCCGGTGTTTTCTATTTCGAAGAAACTCCCGAAGAACTGACAACAGGGTCGGATAACGGCACACCGGATGTCTTTATTCGTGAGGAAACGCTGGATGCAGAATCGATTGCCTTGTTTGTTGAGGGGAGTTATCGACTGGTCGATAATCTCAGCCTGACCCTGGGCTATCGCTGGACCGAAGACAAAAAGGAACTGACGGCATTCGGAGATGGGCCGATACGCAGCCGGGATCGCAACTTTGATCCGGCTAGCGACCCTGACATTCTAGCGTTGATTAATGGTCCGGGCATCCCCACCTCGGCTTCCGCCGGCGATACCTGGCGCGAGTCAACCTGGCGCGCCAGCATACAATACCATTGGACCGACAACGTGATGACTTATTTCACGGCCAGCACGGGTTATACCAGTGGCAGCTTTAATAATGAACTGGAATTGAAATTCGGCCCAAACGAAAATTTTGGAATTCTTCCGTTCGAAGCGGAAGAAGTTGACCTGTATGAGGCCGGATTTCGCTCTACTTTGGCCGATGGACGAATCCGCTTCAATGCTACCGGTTTTTTTCAGGACTGGAGCGGAAGACAACTCAGAAAAATCCAGCCTGACGGTACCAGGTTTGTTACCAATGCGGGCAATGCCGAGACCTATGGCGCGGAAATCGACGTCGCGTTTCTGGTTACGGAAAGTTTGGACTTCGCGGCTGCCGTGGGCATCCTGGATGGAGAGTGGACTACGATTGCTCCAGAGGTTTCTGATCAAATTCTTATAGATTCTGAACTGGCAAGGCTTCCGGACCTCACCTTTTCTCTGGCATTGAATCATACGGCCTTCCTGGATTTCGGCTCTGTCCGAACCAGCGTGAGTTATGGCTGGCGCGCCGATCAGTACTCATCGGATGCGGAAACGAGAACGATTGAGATTGATTCTTATGGACTTATGACAGGCAGGATTGAATATGCGACAGTGGATGAAAAATGGGCTTTGGCTCTATCGTGCAGAAATTGTCTGGATGAAGACTACATCAATACAGGCGTCGATTTCACCGGCACGACCATGAACCAGGCAAGGGTACGCGACCTGGGACGAGAGGGTTACCGCGTTGAGCAAATCGGGGAACCGCTGGGCTGGTTTCTGGAAATTAAACGATCCTTTTGACAGGAATCAACTGAATGCTCAAACATAATACTTATTGGTTCGCATTGTGGTCCGTAATCGTATGGACTCCCGTTTTCTGCATACCGCAGTCTGCGCAGGCTTATCCTTCCGTCTATCCTACCGGCGTTACCCGGTACGACCCGGAAAAAGCCTATAACACCTACACCCTGCTTCCCCTCGTCGCAAACTACGGCGCGGCCAAAGACGTAGCTCGGAGCCCGGAACCGGCCAGACTCATCGATATGAATGGTAACGTGGTGCACGAATGGAAAGTCAGCAGTTGGCAGCGGTACCGACTACATCCCGGCACGTGCAACCTTACCATGATAGAAGAAAGTGAGCAGGCAGGCCTGAATCATATCGTCGATTACGATTGGAACAGTAAGGAACTATGGCGCTGGCGGCCGGAGCAGTCCGGTATCGGTGGCAGGATGAGCGCGCAACAGTCGCACATGCTGCATCACGACTTTGAGCGGTTAGCCGATGGTAACACCCTCGTTATGTACACCGTTCAGGTGCCTCAGGAAATTCTGGATACGGTCCGGAATGTTGACTATCCGTACTTCGGAAAAATAAACCGTAAAGGCCTCCAGTTAATCGGTGACGAGTTGGCGTATGTCTCTCCTGAAGGTGAAATTACATGGACCTGGGCCGCGCATGGTCACATCGACATCAATGACTTTCTGCCCGGGTGGAAGCGCCTGATTGACTGGTCACATGGCAATTCGGTAAGGGTTATCCCGGAAAACCGGTGGTATGACGCCGGTGACCAGCGCTTCAAACCGGGAAACGTTGTATATAACACCCGCAATCTGCCTCACTTCTGGGTGATAGATAAAGATTCAGGTGAGATTGTTTACAAAGGCGCGCACCGGCACCTGGGCGGGTTTGCCGGGCAACATGAAGCTCACATGATCGCCCCGGGGCTGCCGGGCGCCGGAAATTTTCTGGTCTTTGACAACGGCGCCTATTCACCGGATGAAGCTCACCATGGCGTGTCTTTGATTGTCGAAATTGATCCGTCCACTAACAGGATAGTCTGGAAATACGAGACTGCGGGCAGGACGCTACGTTTTCATAGCCATTCACGCGGTTCGGTACAACGACTGCCGAACGGCAATACGCTTATCTCCGAAGATAATACAGGACGAATCTTTCAGGTTAAGCCTGATGATACACACCCCGACGGTGGCGAGATTGTCTGGGAATACGTTGCCTTCAACAGCGATCAAAAGCCATTGTGGTCCCTGGCCCGCGCGCATGCCTACCCGTATGATTATTGTGACAGGTTTGCCGACCTGCCCCGCTCTGAATTGAAGGTAAGCTCTCCGGATGCGGACGCCTGGAAACTCAAACCCGATATCTTGCGTTAGATGTTTCGTCATTCTCTCATCACAAAATTAATTCTGGCATTAAACATGTTTGCAGCAGTTATATACGCAAACACTGTTATGGCTGCTCCGGCCCTCGCATCGGAGGTTGAAGGATCGTTGCTTCTCGTCGCAACAGCCGACACTTATTCGAGCGCCGGTAAATTCACCGATTTTCTCGAGGAAAAATCCGTGCCCTACAAACACATATCGCCTCTCCGGTTTGAGGAGCATAACAGCGCTCAGTACATAGCGATAATTATCGGTGTAAACGAAGGCTGGGGCGCCAATGATATTATGTCCCGGGCCCTGGATAAAGAAGAATGGGCATGGCTCTCTGAACCAGGCAACAACGGCATATATATGAAACAGAATGTCTGGACGGATGATCAGAACGTGATGGTTATTGCCGGGTCATCTCCTGAAACGGCAATCGATAGCTTTGACTACTTTTATGACCAGTGGCTCTCAAATCTTGCTTCCTGGTTTGGACTCTCACTGTCAAGAGAAGAATTGTACGGCTATTGAAGTCCTCCCTGTTGCATGCAATAGCGAAGCCTGATATGCCTCTCTGCAGCAGATGATCAATAACCTGAGGCGACAGATTATTCTGGTCATTGTTACCTTTCTTTCACTGGTTCCGGGCTCAAGTACTGAATCAAACACGGAGAAACCTGACATATTATTTATTATGGTGGATGACTTGAATGACTGGGTCGGCCCACTTGAAGGTCATCCCCAGGTACGGACGCCAAACATCGACAAGCTGGCGGCAAGAGGGATGACGTTCCGTAATGCCCACGCGCCTGCACCGCTTTGCAGTCCGTCGCGAACCGCCCTCCTGACAGGGCTGAAACCTTCGACAACCGGGGTCTATGATAACCGCCCGGACTGGCGGGACCTGGATGCATTCAATGCAATACCTTCCTTGCCGAAGTACTTTAATGATAACGGGTACAATACCTTGGGCGCAGGCAAGATTTTTCATGCACATACCTTCGAACCCGAAGGTTTGAAAGGGTACAACGACTTGACGGCATGGGACAGCTTTTATCCCTCGGTTGATCGGCAACTGCCCGAAGAAATGACTCCGCCGCTGAAACCTGCCAATGGAAACCCGGTAGCAATTACTTTTGACTGGGCTGCCCTGGATATATATGACGAGACGATGGGGGACGGCAAGATAACAACCTGGATTACAAGGCAAATTGCTGAAAAAACCGGTGGGCCAAGATTTATTGCCGCAGGCATCTATCGCCCCCACCTCCCCTGGTATACACCCTCACAATACTTCGACCTATACCCGGCCAAATCGATCAAATTACCCGAAACCATACCTGATGATCTGGATGACGTGCCGTCAATTGCTACCCGCCCTTTCCTGGAATTGACCGACAAACCTCCCATGGCCGAACACCGTTGGGTCGCAGACACCGGAAAATGGCGGGATGGCGTACAGGCGTACCTTGCGAGCATCAGTTTTGCCGACGCCCAGGTAGGCAGGATTATGGAGGCTCTTGATGCCGGCGGACGTGTACACAATACGATTATCGTACTGATATCCGATCATGGGTTTCACTTGGGTGAAAAAGAACGTTGGCGCAAAGACACGTTATGGGAAGAAGCTACGCGTATTCCCTTCATTATCGTAGCTCCTGGTATTACAACCCCGGGTTCTCACAGCAATCGACCGGTCTCGCTGATGGATATCTATCCCACACTGGCTGAACTCGCCGGCCTGGAGGTGCCGCCGCATGTTGAAGGCAACAGCCTTGTCCCCCTGCTTGAAGATAGCAGCGCCCCATGGAAACACGTTGCGCTGACGACTGCGGGCTTTCGTAACCACAGCGTCAGGGACGAACGCTATCGGTACACGCGCTGGGCGGATGGTTCAGAAGAATTATATGATCATTATAATGATCCCCATGAATGGAAGAATCTGGCCCGTACCGAAGCCTTGGCTGGAATCAAACGGGAACTCGCTTCCGAACTGCCCCACAGGAATGCTCCGCCAAACCGATGACTAATCATTACACAAGACGCTGCTTGCTTAAAACCGGCGCTGCAGCCGGTTTAACCGCGCTATTGCGGCCTCCCTTGTCATTTGCGCAGGTCGAGGTCGACAGTAGCAACAAGTCCTCCCTGTCCTTAGATGCAGCAGGTACTTTGAACCAATCTCCTCAATTTATCGCCCGATACGAATACCGCAATAATGTCGAATATGGCCTCGTACGAGGAGAAACAGTCATCGACATAGACGGAGACCTGTTCGGCGGCTATTCGGTGTCCGATCGATCGATTGCGCTTGCTGATGTTCGACTCCTTGCCCCGGTAACGCCCAAAAAGATAATAGGCCTCGGTAGTAACAGCATTTGGCATCGCAGTAAGATGCTCGGTGAAGACATTACCGGCAAAGGCAGTATTCCGGCGTCACAACTGAAACCGCCTGCGGTATTTGAAAAAGCGAGCGCAAGTGTCGCAGGCCCCGGCGACAGGGTATGTATCCCTGAAGGCACTACAGGTGTCAGCGGAAGCGCGGAGTTGGCCGTGATCATAAGTCGCCGGGCCAGCAATGTGTCCACAACTGACGCCGGGGATTACATTTTTGGATACACTTGCGCATTCGACGGTTTTGCCCCGGAAATCGCAGTTAATGACTTTGATAAGGCCAAGAACTGCCCCACTTTTTGCCCTCTTGGACCCTGGATTGCGACCGGCATCTACCATAACGAACTGATGGAGGTTGTCCTGAGAGTCAACGGCGGGTTACATCAAAAAGGCTACACGGACGATTATATTCTGGGAATTCCTGACACGGTCAGCCTGGTCACATCCAGGTATGAACTGGAAGCAGGAGACGTAATTCTTATTGGCGCCCTGGGGAGTGGCGGAATTGCCGAGGACGAAGAGATAGCGGATGTCCCGGGATTCACTGATATTCAACAGATACGAGCTGTGGCATATCCAAAGTATCAGCATGGGGATACACTTGAGGTATCCATTGATCGAATTGGAACGATGCGGCTTGATGTTCGATATTGTTCTTGACTGAAAGGCCTGATATCAAGGCTGGCCGGGTTGAAGTATCATTCCGATACTGCGGTACAGGGATTAACACTTACCATGGTGCTGTGCACACTGGTACTTGCCGCCATATCCGCTTTTTGACCGATATGCAGCGCGTTCACGTTGTTATGCTCCTGTTCCTGCTTGGGCCACCTGCCCTTGTAGGACACCAGTACGCCGGGCAGCGCAATTTCATCTACGGTTGCGGTCAGTGTCAGGCTGCCGCCGTCATTGTTCAATACAACCGTGTCGCCGCTATTGACTCCCAGTCGCTCGGCATCCTGCGGGTGGATATATACTTCCGGCTCACCGGCATTGCGGGCGAGCGTGGGGTCATTGGCGTAGGAATCATTCATGCGGTAATCCGACGCCGGTGTAATCAGACGTAGCAGGTCACCATTCTCCCCGCGCTCAACTGCCGCCCGCGGTACCCGGGGCAACCCCTGCGCCTCTGCCGTGGCAGAAGCCAGTTCTATCTTCCCGCTCGGTGTCGGGAACTGCAGGTCCGACCAGGGAATCACCGGTTCGGCGCTGATCGGCTGCCAGCCGCGTTGCTGGAATTTCCTGAAACCTCCTTTCACGCCCATCTGTTCCAGCATCGACGCGATCAATTGCTCGTCCGTTTCAAACAATTCCTTTTCCGTGTAGCCCATGCCTCTTGCAAGCCGCCGGAAAATCTCCTGGTTGGGCAGGGCCTCCCCCATCGCCTCCATGGCCTTTGACTGTACGCCGATATTGAAATGGAAATAACTGAAGGTCAGGTCCTCGAATTCCAGGAAGCTGGCAGCCGGCAGCACGATATCGGCATAATCCGCTGAGTCTGTCTGGAAACAGTCGATTACCACCGTAAACAGATCTTCCCGCTGCAAGGCCCGGCGCAGTTGGGCCTGGTTGGGTGTTGAGGCCACCGGGTTGGTATTCCATACGAACAGGGTTTTGAACCTGTCCGGGTTCGAGAGTTGCTCCGCAAAGTCCATGTGGCTGACCGATACCGGCTCGGCAGAGGCAAGCTGCGCCCCGGCCATGGCGTCAAAATCCAGCCCGGCGAGGGCCGGAGTGATAGTGACGTAAGTAAATCCTGTCCCGGGTTTTCCGATATTGCCGGTAACAGCCGGCAACAGGCCGACGGCGCGCATGCAGTTGCCGCCGTTGAGCTGGCGCTGGAAACCCTGCCCCAGCCATAACAACGAGGGACCGGCGCCATAACATCTTGCCGCTGCTTCAATCAACGCTGCCGGCACCCCGGTTTCCTGTTCGCCCCACTCCGGCGTACAACGACTGATAACAGGCGACAACTCTTCGCTTCCAAGTGTATGTCGGCTGATAAAGCCGTCGTCGAACAGGCCGTCCCGCTGCATCACGTGTAGCAGGCTGTACGCCAGGGCTGCGTCCGTACCGGGACGAAGCTGCAAGTGATAATCCGCATCCCGGGCCGTCCTTGTGCGCAACGGATCGACCACGATCTTTTTCGCGGCGGACGCGGCAAACCAGTGTTTGTGGCTGTGCGGTCCGGTGTGGGACGGGTTGGCGCCCCAGATAAGCACGCAGTTCGCATCCTTGATCGTGCGCGGGTCGAAACCGACGTGGGATTCCCCGTACAACAGCGACAGCGCGGTGTGGCCTGCGGCATTACAGATGCTGTCCGGGTCAACCTCTGATGCACCCAGTTTCAGAAAAAACCGCATGGGGAACAACAAAGCGATAAGCGACAGCGTCCCGGAATAATGAGTATGTATGACGGATTCGGGTCCGTATCTGGCAATATCGTGTTTCAACCGATCCGTTATAGTATCGATTGCCTCATCCCAATCGATACGTTCAAACTGACCACTTCCCTTGTCGCCTTTACGCTTCATCGGGTACAACAACCGTTCATTTTCATCCTGCCAGACACCGTTATAGGCGATGGCGCACTTGTTGCACAATCGCCCGCGGGAAACCGGGTGCGCTTCATCCCCCAACACCCTGCTGATGCGGCCGTCTATCTTCTCAATACTGATGCCGCAACCGTCATAACAGTCGCGGGGGCAGTTGCTTTTTATGATTTCTATGTGTTCAGACATGGAATCCCCTGGAGGGTACTTATAGAGTCAGCGGTTTGCTATTATACCCCGGGATACGAATAATTATTCGTTATGTGGGGATAATGAAACTGTTAAATATATCTACCCTGGCTTGTGCCATGTTGCTCGCTGCCTGCGCGCAGCCTCCCGATGAAGAAATCATCTTTATCAATGGAAAAATCCATACCTTGAACGAAGAGCAACCGCTGGCTGAAGCTGTGGCCGTCCGGGAGGGCAGGATTGCTGCCGTCGGCGACACGGAAACAATCAGCGCCACGGCAGATGCAAGCACCAGGGTGATAGACCTGAACGGCCAGGTCATGCTGCCGGGATTTCACGATCTGCACGTACATCCGGTATATGCCGGCATGCAGGCGCAACGCTGTGTCATTCCCCAGGGCTCCACGCTGGAGCAGATTCAACAACATGTCAAAACCTGTGTCGAACAGGCGGAAACCGGTGACTGGATCACCGGCGGACAATGGGACGCGTCCGCCATCGGCCAGGTGCCGGATGCCGCAATGCTCGACGGGGTCGCTCCGGACAACCCGGTATTGCTCAGCGATACCAGCGAACACAGTGCCTGGGCCAATTCCAGGGCGCTGGAGATCGCCGGCCTGACCGCCGCCACGCCCGACCCTGCAGACGGCATCATCGAACGGGACGGTTCCGGCGCTCCCACCGGCATACTCAGGGAAGAGGCAGTGGTGCTGGTGCGGCAACATGTCCCCGAAGCAACGGATGAACAGATCCGCTCGGCGCTGGAGTGGGCGCTCGATGAGATGCTGGGCAACGGCATCACGTCTTTTTCCGAGGCATCCACCGGGTATTCCTCGAACGCCATAAAAGAGGCTTCAGCCTATGCCGCGCTGGCTGACTCCGGCGTCCTGAAACAGCGCGTGAGGTTGTGTATGCCGTGGTTCAGCGGTAATGCGGAAATGGATGCATTTATCGATTCCAGGGAAGCGTATGCAAGGGACCGTATTTCTCCGGATTGCGTCAAGATCTTTCTCGACGGCGTCCCGACCGACAGCCACACGGCAGCCATGCTGGAGCCTTACGAAGGCACGGTCGTGGGGCGCGATGACGACGCCAGCCGCTACGGCATGTTGCTGGAGAAACAGGCAGTGTTGGACGAAGCGGTTACCCGGTTCGACACCATGGGACTAACGGTCAAGTTCCATGCCGCAGGCGATGCCGCGGTGCGCGCAGGCCTGCAGGCCATAGCGAGCGCCCGTCGGGCCAACGGCGACAGCGGCCTGTGGCATAACGTCGGGCATTGCACTTTTGTCGCCGCCGATGACATGCTCCTGGGCCGCGAAATCGGGGCGAGCTTTGAGATGTCGCCTTACCTGTGGAGCCCCAGCCCGATCAATGACAGTATCACTGCGGCAGTCGGCGCGGAGCGTATCCAGCGCGTGTGGCCGGTACGCGAGGTCATCGAGGCCGGCGCCCTGGCGGTACCCGGTTCGGACTGGTCCGTCGTCCCCTCGGTCAATCCGTGGATCGCCATCGAAGCGCTGGTGACCAGGGAGCGACCGGGCGGCAGCGAAGACAGTTTCGGCAAGGAGCAGGCCATCAACCTGGACCAGGCCATAAGGATGTTCACGGTCAATGCGGCAAAACACATGGGAAACACAGACAGACTGGGAAGCATAGAGCCGGGCAAGCTGGCGGACCTGGTAGTGATCGATAGCGACCCGTATGAAATTCCGGTCACTGAATTACACCGGATCAGGGTGATGCATACCCTCATCAACGGGGAGACGGTTTACCTGCGTGAAGCAGGAGGGTAGCGTCCTTAGCGGGAACTGCTGTATACGATTCTGCCTTCAAACATGGTCAGTGATATCTGCGTATCGCTGATCCTGTCTACCGGGATCTCAAACAGGTTGTGTTCCAGCACGATGATATCCGCCAGTTTGCCCGGTTCCAGGGAGCCGCTTTCCTGTTCCAGAAACAGCGCCTTAGCGCCTGAGCGCGTATAGATCTCAAGGGCCTGTTCCAGGGTGATGGCCTGTTCTTCCCATAGCCTGTCCTGGCGCAGGCCCCAAGGATTCGACCGGCTGACCATGGCCTCCAGTCCGACCCAGGGGTTCATGCTCGACAGTGCGCCGGCAGGCCAGTCGGACCCTGCCACCACCTGTGCGCCGGCATCAAGCAGGTCCCGCACCGGCCAGTAACGCTGCCCCCGTTCCTCACCCACGGCGCGGATAATGGAATCGACCTTCACGGACGGAAACCAGATGTAAGGGGAAATCTCCGCTACCGCATCGAGTTCGGCAAACCGGGGAATATCCGCCTCATCGACATAACCGGCGTGCGCCAGTTCGTGGCGCGGCCCGCTATGACCGTTAGCCTGCCGGGCGGTTTCGATGGCGTTCAACGTTACCTGGACGGAACGATCTCCTGCAGTGTGCACCTTGGTCGTCATCCCCAGTTTATCGAGCTGCACTATCAAGCGCGACAATTCCTCCTGGGTGTAGTGCTGTTTGCCGTTGTGGGTCGGCGCGCCTTCATATTCCGGCATGTAATCGGCCAGCATCGCGGCCGTGCGGGACGCCGATGGCACGCCGTCCATGGAGATTTTGACGGCGTCGGTATTCACGTTGCGGCCGCGGTATTCCGTCCGCATTTGTTTCAGGACCCCGGCATCCAGGTTCTTCTCCTCATCAAGCATCGGTAGCACCGACATGGACACCACCAGGTGCACACTGATCTCGCTGCCATTATCCAGGGTTTTGTATGCTTTTAATCCCTCCAGCGTGCCCCAGGCTTCCTTGATACCGGTCAGGCCGAAGCGGTTGGCTGCCCGCATACTTTCCCTGGCCGCCTGCAGGTACTGCTCCTCCGTCCAGTCGGGGATGATGCTGAGCACAGGCCTTGACGCGGTTTCATATAACAGGCCGTTCGGTTCCCCCGTTTCCTTGTCCCTGACAATTTTTCCACCGGGAATTTCCGGACTGTCCCGGGTCAGGCCGGCCAGTTCCAGGGCCTTGCTGTTGACCCAGCGGTTATGGAACGAGGTATCCCTAAGTATGACCGCCTTGTCCCCGGATATCTCGTCCAGCCATCTGCGCGGGGACGGTATGTCGTGCTTGATGAAAAAGTCGGTCTCCCATTGGCCGCCGATAATCCACTCGGCATCGGGATAATCCGCAACGCATTGCGACACGGTCTGCCTGACCACCTCCGGCGTTGCCGTGCCGGGAAATACGCATTCAAATAACTGCACGGTAAATCCGTACACCGGGTGGACGTGCAGGTCATTCAGGCCGGGCATGGCCATTTTCCCTTCAATGTCTATGACTTCCGTTTCCGGTCCCCGGTATGCAGCGGCTTCGTCATCGCTGCCGACAAACAGGATCCTGCCGTCCCTGACGGCAATGGCTTCAGCCCAGGGTTGCGCGGGATTGACCGTGTAGATCCGGCCGTTTATGAGCAGAGTGTGCGCAGCCGGCGTGGCCTCACCCGTGGCAATCGCAGCCTGTCCCGGACCCAAGGAGTCGGTTCCCTGATCGCAACCGTACGAGAGGACCAGGAGCAGGACCGGCAAACCATATTTGATCATTTTCATCGAGAATACCCTGAACAAATACTCGCATTTTATTGTAAACTTTTAACCCGTATTTCTCACCCTGTGACGTGATGGCTATGACAAATGCGGAAAACGGACGACAACCGGTAATCTGGCCTGCCAAGGCCAACCACGTGCCCAAAGAGATATTTGTTCGTCCCGACATTTTCGAAGAAGAATTGCGGCGCATCTTTTACGGACCTGAATGGTTACTGGTTGCCCATGAGTCAGAGATACCGAACCAGGGGGACTTCAAGACATCCCGGGTAGGCCAGGTACCGCTACTCATCACCAGGGACAGGGAAAACAGGGTAAACGTGCTCTATAACTCCTGCTCCCACCGAGGGGCGCAGGTGGAGACCGCGCCCATGGGCAACAAGTCCAGGTTCGCCTGCCCGTATCACCGCTGGTCTTACGACTCCGCGGGCAGGCTGGTCGGCTGCCCCAACAAACCGGGTGATTATCCTGATAATTTCGACCGGAGCGACTATCCCCTGGCCCGGCCGAGGACGGCGCTGGTGCATGGACTGGTCATGGTGACGTTCAGTGAGGTAGCGCCCCCGATCGACGTATACCTGGACGGCCTGCATGATTCCATCGCGGAGGTGCTGGCCGGGGACGGGCGGCTTAAATTGCTCGGTTACCAGAAGGTCCTGCTCAAGGCCAACTGGAAGACCTACGCCGACAACGACACCTATCATGCGGGCTTGCTGCATACAGCATTCCGCATGCTGAACTGGCAGGGCGGCAAGGGATACCAGGAGGCCAATGCCCGGGGCCATCGTGTCTACGTGGGTGAATTGAGCCTGCCGGAAGCGATGGACCGGTTGCACGACCCGTCCCTCATCGAGCACAAAAGCGGCGGCGATCTGTCACGCGGGTCGGTCAGTGTACGTTTCTTTCCCATTTCCGGAATGACCCGCCATCTCGATTCCATCAGCATCCGCTTCGCCAATCCTCTCTCGATCGATGAGACGGAAGTACATTACACGTATTTTGCCCATATCGACGATGACGAAGACCTGATCCGTCACCGGGTGCGCCAGGCATCCAACCTGCTGGGCCCCTGCGGCCTTGTCAGCATGGAGGACGCCGCGGTCTTCCACCGCCTGCACAGCGGCAGCCAGACCCCCGGCGACGCCGTTTTCCAGATGGGCGTGACCGACGAGTACGAGATTCCATCTGAATTCGGCCAGAACGATGAATCCTCGAACCTGCCCGGCTGGGAGTATTACCGGAAAGTCATGGGTTTTGAAAAGGCGCCGGCAGAATGATGGCAGACCCCGGCGCGTTGGCGGCAATCGACGCCCTGCAAATCCGTTATATTGCCGCACTCGATGGGAGAAACATGGACGACTGGCTCGCAACATTCTGCCGGGACCCGGAGGCATCCTACATCTGTACCACAGCGGAGAACGAGGAAGCGGGACTGTCCCTGGCCTTGATCCTGGACGACAATTATTCCCGCTTGAAGGACCGGGTTACCTATGTCACTAAAATCTGGGCCGGCACTTTCGCTGACTACCGCACGCGCCATTTCATCCAGCGTCTGACCTGCCGGCATGCGCAGGACAACCTTTATGAAGTAGAAACCAATTTCACGGTGAACTATACGCCTGTGGAAACCGGCAGAACGGAACTGTTTGCTTCAGGCATGTATTTCGATCGTGTCGTTGTCGAAGACAGTGGCGCCTTGTTTCTTGCCAAAAAGGCGGTCACGGACTCATCCATGGTTGAGCGCTTCATGGCCTACCCGCTGTGACCGGCTTATCGGGCAAAACGGCAATCGTTACCGGGGCAGCCCAGGGTATTGGCCGCGCCACGGCATTGCGCCTTGCCGGGGACGGCGCAGGGGTGGTCCTGGTGGACCGCGTGCCCGATGCCTGCAACCGGGTCAGTGCTGAAATTACGGATGCCGGCGGCACAGCCCATGTCGTTGAAGCTGACCTGGAAACCAGGGAAGGCGTGGACTACATGGTCGAAAAGACCCTGGCAACGACCGGCGGCATCGACATTGCCGTAAACAACGTCGGCGGCACCATCCGGACCAAACCGTTCCAGGAATACGAGGATGATGAAATACAACAGGAAATCAGCAGAACGCTGTGGCCGACCCTGCGCGGTTGCCGTGCTGTCATCCCCCACATGATCGAGCGCAGGCAGGGAGTGATCGTAAACATCGGTTCGGTGGCCACCCGGGGGATTTACCGGGCGCCCTACTCCGCGGCCAAGGGCGGCGTGCATGCGCTCACCGTGTGCCTGGCCATGGAACTCGCCGGGCACAATATCCGGGTCAACTGCGTAGCGCCCGGCGCGATAAAAGCGAACCGGGTGATCCCGCGCAACCCGGACGGACCCACCGAAGCGGAAAAACTATGGCGCATTGATATGCTGAAGCAAACCCTTGATGACTCGTTTCTCCAACGAAGAGGAACCGCGGGAGAAGTGGCCGATGCGGTGGCATTCCTTGTCGGGGAGGGCGCCTCCTATATCACCGGGCAAATCCTGTACGTCTCGGGCGGCGGTATCGGCTGAACCCCATGGAGATGTCTGCCGATGATCAAATATAAGCAACTCGGATACATCGGTATCGCAACGCCCGACACTGCTGCCTGGCGCACCTTTGCCGGGGAATACCTGGGAATGCAGGTGGCTGACGGCAGCGCCGGCGGCCTGGAGTTACGCATGGACAAAAGATGTTACAGAATGCTGGTCGAACCGGCGCAGCATGACGGCCTCGCCTTCCTGGGCCTGGAAACGGCAGGCCGGGAGGAACTGCAGACGCTTGCCGCCCATTTCAGGTCCGCCGGCCTTGATATCCAGGAGGGAAGTCCTGCGGAATGCGCACAGCGCCACGTGGAAGACATGTTCTGGTTGCACGACCCGGACGGATACCGGGTCGAGTTTTACAGTAATCCGGCCGAGACGGATGAGCCTTTTTCACCGGCGCGGCCCATCGGCGGGTTCAGGACCGGCGAGCTGGGTTTCGGCCACCTGGTGCTACAGACCTGCAACTTCAGGGAAATGGAGGATTTCTACCTGCAAATCGTTGGTCTCCGGCTCACTGATTACACGGACGGGTCGCCATTCCGCGCCTCGTTCATGCACGTAAACCCCAGGCACCACTCCCTAGCGCTCATCGAATTCGACCAGCCCGGCATCCACCACATCATGGTCGAATACAATTTTATCGACGACGTCGGACGCCTCTACGACATGGCGCTGAACAACCCGGACAGTATCGCGGTCACCCTGGGGCGTCATGCCAACGACCACGTGCTGTCGTTTTACACCTTCTCGCCCGGCGGATTCATGATCGAAACCGGCTGGGCCGGCAGGCTCATCGACGTCGATCAATGGGAGCCGGAATTGATGTACGGTCCCAGCATCTGGGGCCATGAACGCCGCTGGCTGCCGCCGGAACGGCTGGCCGAAGCCCGTGAGATCCTGGAGACCGCGGCGCGCAAAGGCATACGTGAACCGACATCCGTGACCCGGTCGCCTGCTTTCAAACACGAAGATATTTGAGGAACCCCTGGCTTAATCAGAAAAATAAATAATTATTTAATATATAACAATCAGTTGAATAACATATCTAATGCAAACTGTTACACAAAAAGAAATCGAAGGCTTCTGGAACCTGCTATCCATGGAACAACGTTACGATGATGGCAGAGTGATCTACCCGTTCGGCAGCAATGTGGAAGGCCGTATCTACTACGGCGCTGATAAATCCATGTTCTGCGCCATCCAGAAAGGTAAACGCACGCCGTTCAGCACCGGCAAGCAATGGACGGCGGATGCCTCGGAAAAAGCCCGTGCCTACAATGACTACCTGACCTATTGCGGGCGATACGGGATGGAAGGCGATACGGTAACCCACCACATCGAGATCAGCCTGTACCCGGACTGGATCGGTAAGCGGCAGTCCAGAAAGATACGGTTAGAGAACGGCCGGCTCCATATCACCGCTCGCCTCGAAGATAATACTCCGGAGGCGAGAACATCATTGCTGGTTTGGGAACGTACATCCCATGATTAACAAGCCGGTCTAACCCTGCGTTATTGCGCCAGCCACAACCCCAGCATAAACGGGAAAGCAGTCGCGGCGCAGATGACGCAACAAAAACCGTAGATTTCCCGCAACTTGAGACCCGTAATAGCCAGTATGACTATTGCGCAAAACGGCTGTACCAGGTTGGTCCACTGATCCCCCCAGGCTATCGACATGGTGATCAGGTTCAACTTGACATCCAGGGCCTGGGCAGCCTGTATGAACACGGGTCCCTGCACGGCCCATTGCCCTCCCCCGGAAGGGATGAAGATATTGATCAGCCCTGCGCTGAGAAAACCTGCGAACGGCAGGCTCTCGGAACTGGCCGACCTGATAACCAGGTTCGTCACCTGCTCCGCAAGACCGGTTTCCAGCGCAAGTCCCATGATGCCGCCGTACAGGGGATACTGGAGCAGCAACGGCGCAGCCACGCGGGCGCCATTGGCAAACAACGCCGAGTAGTGGAGAAGCGACCCGGCCAGCAGCAGCCCAAGGGCCAGGAAGCTCCAGTTTACGACGTTCAACGAAAGTTCAAAACCCCGGGTAGCGAACCAGTATGCAAGATAACTGAGGAGCATCAGCCCCAGTAACAATGAAATACTTCGGCCATTTTCCAGCCGGCCGATAAAACCGCGGCGAACGTCTTGCCGGAAATCCGACTTTTCCGACCCCGGTGGAGGTAGCGCCGGTTCGCCCTGCTTGCGCCGTGCCAGCAGCAGCACTACCAGGGAAACGACCGCCAGGGTAGTGGCAATGGTCAGCAGGTTCCACCACGACAACAAGGTGTCCGTGACCGGAATGATCCCACCTATGGTCTGTTCCAGGGGGTTACCCGGCGTGGCGACAGCCAGCCCCACCGATGAGGAATACCCCATTTCCCAGACGACAAAACCGCCGAATGCCGCCGCGGTAAGCAACGGGTAATTGATGGGAATATTGCGCCGGTGAGCCGTTGCTGCCACCTCTCGCGCAATGAGTCCTCCCGCGATCAGTCCCAGGGGCCAACAGGCAAGGCTGAAAGCGGCAGCGCAGAGAATTACGACCAGGTAGGCCTGCCGAGCGTTATTGGGCACCCTGCCGACAGCCTGGAGCAACTTCTCGACCGGTCCCGTGTGAGCCAGCACGTGCGCGGTAACGACCATCAGGCACATCTGCATGGTGAAAGCCAGCAGGCCGTGCAAGCCGTTGCCCCAGGCGGACAGGGCCGCGCCCGGTCCTGCATCCGTGAACACGAGGACAAGCACCAGCATCACCAGGGTGAGAAAGACCGCAAACAACAGCGGGTCCGGGCAATATTTCTCTATGGCCTTTTCAAAGCGGTCGAACAGACCCTGTCTGTTTGTGCTCACAGAGGGGGCCTGCGGTTGCGGAAATCCGTTGCTTGTTCGAACACGCGGGCCGCGCCCAGCACCGCCGCATCCGCACGCGGTGGACCGACGATCTGGATGCCAACCGGCAACCCGGCTTCGGTGAACCCCGCCGGTACGGATATGGCAGGCAAGCCGAATACGCTGATGATGCAGCAGATGGACATCCAGTCGATGTAGTCAGTCAATACCTGCCCTTCTATCTCCCCCACCCATTCGCTATCACAGTCAAAGGGCTGTACCTGGGTAGCCGGCAGTGCCAGGAAGTCGTAGCGTTTGAAAAATTTCAACATGCGGGCATATAGCCGGGTGCGCAAGGTATCCGCACGAGTAATATCCATTGCATTCAGCTTCTGCCCGGCCTCGATGTTGCCTGCGACGGTATCCTTCATGAGGTGGCGGTTTTTTGGCAACAGGGAGCCCAGCATACCGGCAAACCAGGCCGCACGCAGGGTTTTGAACACGTCCATGGCGCCGTCCAGTTTCGGGTGTGCCGTTTCAACCTTGAAGCCGCAGTTTTCCAGTACCGGCAAGGCGCGCTCACACACTGCCACGACCTCACGTTCTATCGGCAGCAGGCCCAGATCAGGGGTCCAGGCGATGCGCCGGCCCCGGGAATCCTGCCGGAAATTGTCGCTGAATTGCGCGCCGTCTTCCTGCAGGGAAAGCGGGTCCCGATCATCCGGGCCGGCCAGTACGGAAAGCAGCAGGGCACAGTCTTCCACATCCCGCGCCAGGGGACCGTCCGTCCCGAGCCGGGATTGCCAGGCCATCTGTGCCGGCCAGTGCGGGACCCGTCCCATGGAGGGACGAAAACCCACGATATTGCAGAACGCCGCCGGATTGCGTAACGATCCCCCCATGTCACTGCCGTCCGCGAGCGGCAGCATGCCGCAGGCAACCGCTGCGGCGGCCCCGCCGCTGCTGCCCCCGGGGGTCTTGTCCAGGTTGTAGGGATTGCGGGTAACGCCGAACAACGGGTTGAAGGTCTGGGAACCGGCGCCGAATTCGGGCGTGTTGGTCTTTCCTATGATGAGGGCGCCGGCCTGCCTGAGGCGTTGCGCCAGGAGGGAATCTTCGGATGGGATGTTGTGCTCGAATATGGGAGAACCCAGGGTGGTGCGGATGCCGCGGGTGTCGGACAGGTCTTTTACCGCTACCGGCAGGCCGTGCAATGGACCTGTTTTATCGCCCCGCCGCAGGATAGCGTCGGCATCATCGGCCAGTTTCAGGGCCTGTTCCCGCGGGATCAGCGTACAGATGGCATTGACCCCGGGGTTGCACTCTGCTATGCGGGCAAGAAACGCCTCCATCACCTCGCGGGCCGAGCGCTCCCCGGTGCGTAGCTGGCGGGCCAGCAGCCTGGCGGGCGTAAATACGATTTCGTGTAAACTCATTGGAGCATAACCGTTGTTACAGGTCGGGGACGGAAGGTGGTAATTAATGGCTAGGGAGTGCCGCCTGCGTTATCTCCGGAGTAAACGGTTTTGCCTTCGAATACCGTTCTCAACACCCGCGTTTCACTGATCTCGGCTATAGGGATATCGAACAGGTTACGGTCCAGCACAATGAAATTGGCGTATTTTCCTGCCTGCAGGGAACCGCTTGATGCCTCACGGCCTACCGCGAACGCGCCGTTGAGGGTCATGGCCTGCAATGCTGCGGGCAAGTCGATGGATTCATCGCCCCGGTCCAGCATGCCTTCCAGGGCCGGGAACAGGTTGGGTGTCGGCGTCACCACCCAGTCGGTACCTACCGTCAGGCGCGCGCCGTGCTCGTGCAGCGTCCCGAATTCCCAGGCATCGCGGGGCGGGTCGCCGAGCAACCGGCCATACAGGTGCCAGACCGAGGGCGACATCTCGGCAATAACGCCGAGTTCGGCAAACCTGGGCATATCGGCCGGGGTAACCAGGTTCGTGTGCCCCAGTTCATGTCTGACCGCCGAACCCCGATTCGCCTTGCGCGCAGCCTCGACGGCGTCCAGGGCAGCGCGGGCTGCTCCGTCCCCGGCAACATGCAGTTTCACCTTGAGCCCCATCCGGTCGTAACGTATGACCGCATCATTCAACACCTCAACCGGGAACAGCACTCGCTCCGTCTCGATCCGGTCATGATCCGCGAGCACATCGGACTGGGTGAAATACGGCGGTGTCGGCGCCCCGTCCACCCAGATCTTGATGAAATCCACGTCGACGTGTTCGGATGCATAGTTCTTACGTTGCTCAATGAGTTGTTCCAGAGCGTCATTGTCCATCCCGCCAAACTGGGGACTGCCCCAGATCAGGTGGGCCGCGACCTGCAAGGACAAGCCGCCTTCCGCTTCGAGAGCTGCCAGCGTCTCCAGCGTGGGCAGGTGGGCGGATGACTCCTGTACCGAGGTAATGCCGTACCGGTTATTGACGGCCACCGCCCAGCGCAGCGCGTCCAGGTTCTGTGCGGGCGTCATAACGGGCAGGTACGGGTCAACCAGCTCCGTTGCGGTTTCTACTAGCTCTCCGGTAAGTCTGCCTGTCTCATCCTTGGGTATCTCTCCACCGTAAGGCGCCGGCGTATTCTCATCGATACCGGCCAGTTCAAGCGCCCTGGTATTAACCAGGGCGTGATGAAACGTCCCTTCACGCAGGTAAACCGGCGTGTCGGGAAAGATCTCGTCGAGATGCGACCTGTGCGGCTTGTTACCCGGAAACTGGTCATACCTGAACAGGCCGGCTACCAGCCATTCATCTTCCGGCTGCTCTGCCGCGCATTCCCTGAGCATCGCAAGCACGTCTTTGAGGGTTGCATCAGAGGGGAACTGGCAACCATAGTTCAACTGCAGGCCGGCCCACAGCAGGTGGGTGTGGGCGTCGTGGATCCCGGGCATAACCATGCGCCCCTGCAGGTCGACAACCCGGGTTGCATCACCCACAAACTGTTTGACCGATTCATCATCTCCCACGTAAATCAGGCGCGCGCCCTTGACGGCCAGCGCCTGCGCCCAGGGTTGGTTATCGTCTACGGTGTAGACCCGGCCGTTGTGAAATACGCTGTCGGCTGTTTCTGCGTATAAATGGGCGGTCAACAGCAACAATCCCGCAGCCAGTATAAAAAGTAATTCTCTATTCATAAGCAGTCATCCATCATCCGGTTGCACCGGTTTTCGAATTTCCGGGATTCAATTCACAAGTCATTCACGCAAACCGGCATCTTATCGACGGGAACCGCCTTGTTCACGCGCACTGATTAACCAGGAACCGCCAACCGCTATGCCGAGGTTGAACAGCAACCCGTAAAGACCCGGATGAAACCCCCATACCTTGCCGCCAATGACAAAATCAAAGGGGCCGAATGCCAGTAACAGGGAAACCGTGAGTCCCGTTACCAGACCCAGGACAACCGGGCCTGCCTGTAACTTACCCCAGCGGATGCCCAGCATGAACGCAGGGACCAGTTGCACCAGCAAATCGAATTTTCTGTCGATCAGTGTAATCAGCGATGCTTTATCCTTCAACAGGATTGCCAGCCAGACGAGGAACACGATCAGGGCCCAGGAACAAAGCTTTCCGACCCGGGTCAGTTCAGCCTGGGTTGCACTATTGCGAAAACACCCGGCGTAAACATCCTTGGTGATCATGGAGGAGATGGTGAGCAAGGCCGAATCGGCGGTGGACATCATGGCGGAGATGATCGCGGCAAACAATATGACGACCAGCCAGTACCCGAATACCGAGTCTTCCTGCAGCAGGCGGAAAATACGCGTCAGGGCCTGGTCGGCATGCACGCCCTCAAGCCACGGTATATTGGCAATGGCGTAGATGCCGGCGATGACGGCGATCACGGATGCGAAAATCTGCAGGAAAGCCATGCCCGCCAGGCTTTGCCGCAACGCCCTGGCCGACCGGGACGCGTAAATCCGTTGAATCGCCTGCGGATACAGGGCGCCGCCCATACCGACGAGCAGGATGTAACTCAGCCATTGTCTCATTCGGTCGGCATCGGGCAGCATGACCTTTTGGGAATCGGGCGATTCCAGTATGCTGAATGTGGCGACGGAGAGCGGGCCGAATTTCACCACCAGGACAGAAATCAGCAGCAAGAAACCGATGAACAGCACGGTGCCCTGCACCGCGTCGGTCCATGCCACGGCGCGCAGACCGCCCAGGGTGCCGTAAACCACCATGATCAGGGCCAGCAGGATCACGCCGCTCGTGTATGCCAGGCTTGAATTACCCCCCGCCATGCCCTGCATTGCACGGCCCATGGCCATCAACTGCGCCAGGAGAAAATTGCTCAGCGAAATGATCATGACGATCGCGGCCAGGAGATTGAGCGTATCGGAGCGGAACCGGTACGAGAGATAATCGACCGGGGTAATAAAACCGTGGCGTTTGGACAATGTCCGCAGCCGCAATGCATAGACGAGGTAGAACACGATGATGGCCAGCATGAAATAGACCGAGGTAATCCAGGAAAAACCGATCCGGTAGGTCATGCCGATGAAGGCGAAGAACGTATTGCCGCTGTACTGTGTCGCATACAGCGTCAGCAGCAGGACCAGGGTGCCGAACCCGGAACCTGCCAGGTAAAAGTCATTGAGCGTGTTCTCGGCGCGGGAACGGTAACCGTACCAGCCGAACAACAGCAGGGAACCGATATAGACGATGATGACCGCCCAGGCGCCGGCGCCGAACGGAAGGAGTTCAAGCATCAGGGCTCATCATCGGTAAATTCGAACAGGTACAGCCACGCGGTAAACAAGGCGATGATGAATGCGACGATCAGGGAAATAAAGGCCCATAACGGAAATCCGAACAGCACTATTGTGAGGTCCGGAGGCAGGTACCAGGGAATGCCGAGAGCGACCAGCAGCAGGTAAACAACCGGTATCAGATACCGTTTGTTCTGCAATGGGCTAGGGTTTTTCAACAGAATGGAATACTTTCACTGATTTCCCGGTCCAGGTGTTCGCAGATCCGTTTTGAATCAACCACCACTGCAGACAGTTCATGGTCAACTAGGGTCGGTACCACACAAGGATCAAACCCCTCACTGTCAACAGAAGAACGGCCGGTGTGTTTGTCGGCATAATTCTTTTTCAGCGCCTTGCCTCCGTACATGCGCAAACGTACGTATGACGGACGGTAGTTCTCCGCCGGGGTCAATCCCTCGGAATAAATGCCCTTGCTGTTCAGGATAACCATCTCGTGGGACAGGTATGCAGCGCCTTTTTCCGCCAGCACTGCGCGGACCTTCTGCGAACAGATGGAAAGCCCGGCATGGTAGAGTTCAAAGCGCGGGTTCCGGCTTTCTCCGCCTTGTACAATCCGGTTACGCTGAGGATCGGCCAGTTCTTTGTTGGCTGCCTCGACGAGTGATGCAAAATTCTGGTTGTTTGCCTTATTCATAATATTTCCGTTATGCCAGGTTAAAAGGTGGCGGGAACAGGCCATCCGGGTCGTAGCGGGCGTGAACGGCAGCAAGGCGTTCCCGGTTTATTTCCGAATAACATTTTTTTATCCAGTGCGGACGGCGGATAAAATCCGTTTCATTGACGTAGCAACCGGTCATAAGCGGCTCAATCGATGCGGCCACATTATCCATCCAGCGCATATGCTCATCATCCCGGGATGCCGAGTCCCAGCTCGTGGTCCAGTTCAGGAACAACGGTCCGTTCACCGAGCAGGCAGTGTCTTCCGGGAGGTGCGGGTTGCTGCGGTAGTTGGCAATCATCACTGTGTTGCTGCCATCCGGCGCCTGGCCGAAATGACCGGCTATCAGCTTTACTGCTTCACCCGTGTTTTCCGCCCATGCCGTTTCAACGGACCGTCTCAGCGGCGCCGAAGTCCTGGTCATCGCCAGGACTTCGGCGAAGGTTACCCGCCGGAACTCCCGGGCAACCAGCCTGCCCTGTTCAGGGACAGACTGGAGGAGCGTCCTGAGCAGGTGAATTGCTTCCTCTCTCGAGTCCGCAAAGCAGACAGTCGACAACACGCATTGCCGTCCCTCGTCATTACCTTCCAGTATGAATGACATCTCGATCCTTGCATCCTGCCGCAACCTGGCAGACTCAAGCCATGCTGCAAGAGCATCAACCTGGTCGGCGGAATAGACATAAGTACAGGAAGTAATGGCCCGGGGCAGTGGAAAGACATTCAGGTGATAGCGGGTGACCGCTCCACAGAACGCAGGACCGGCCCCGCGCGCGGCCCAGAACAAATCTGCATGTTCATCCCGGCTCACCCTGAGCTTTTCTCCCGCGGCTGTGACCAGTTCGATCGCCCTGATGTTATAACAGGCAAACTGGTTCCAGTATTCCCCGTTCCAGCCCATTCCGCCCCCCAGGAGATAACCGCCAAGCGCAACAGACGGGCCATGAGCCACGGGGAATGCCAGTCCATGAGCCGTCAGCGCGGAACTGAATTCGGCGCTGGTGGCGCCGGGTTGTGCCCGGGCAAGCCGTTCGCCTGGCTCAATCTTTATTCCGCGCAACTGCGCGACGTTGAGCAGGATACCGCCATCCCGCAGATAACTGGCAATGTAGTTATGACCGCTGCCCCGGACCGACACCGGTAGACCGTATGCCCGGGCATAGCGGACTGTTTCTACAATATCTCCCTCATCCTGCGCATTGACGATCAGATCGGGAAAGCGCTCCGGTTTCCATGCCTGCCATACCATGTCCCGGCGCATTTGTTCGTATTCCGGATGCCCGCGCCCATAGACACTCCCGGCGACATTGAGTTGCCGTTCAACCCCTGCCTGCTGTTGCTTTCGTCCGGCGCGAACCAGGGGGGAGGCAGCACTGCCCATGGCCAGTCCGCCAAGACCGGTAAGAAAAGCGCGCCGTGATTTGCGTAAATCAGGCATCACATCAGGTTTTCGTAATGTGGATCAAATCGTTTTGTATGACCTTATTCACCCCCGCGTTCGCCTCATAACCTACCTGATTACATCGGGATAGAACAACTGCTCGTCACCTATCCTGAAATCGGCAATGATCTTCTGTCCCTCTGCGCTGCGGATAAAATCAGCATACCGCCTTGCCAGGTCAGACTTTATGTGCGGGTGTCTTTCCTCGTTCAGCAATATAACGTGGTAAGGATTAAACAGGGCTTCATCACCGGAAAACAGGATTTCCTGCCCGGTCTTGCCGGAGTAGGCGAGGTATGTACCCCGGTCTGACAAGGTATACGCCTGCTTGTCATCGGCAATCTTGATGACTGCACCCATCCCCTGGCCGACTGAGAGATAGCGCTCGCCCCCGGGCGTCAGTCCTGCAGTCTGCCATAGGGACAACTCTTTCCTGTGTGTGCCGGAATCGTCGCCGCGGGAAATAAAGCTTGCGTTGCCGCCGGCAATTTTTTTCATTGCAGCGGTTATATTCGAAACGGTTTTGACTCCGGCGGGATCGTGTGGAGGGCCGATTATCACGAAGTCATTGTGCATGACCGGCAAGCGTACACTGCCGTAGCCTTGCGTTATAAAGGTTTTCTCCGCGGCCGGAGCGTGCACCATCAGGACGTCCACGTCGCCGTTCTCGCCGAGGCGGAGCGCCTTGCCTGTGCCAACGGCAATCACATCGACAATTATTTCATATTTTGCTTCAAATAATGGATGTAATACATTGAGAAGGCCGGAATTATCCGTGCTGGTCGTAGTAGCCAATCTGAGGCGTTCCTGCGCCAGCGCTGCTGTTGCGAGAAGCAGGACAGGCAGCATGAATATTGCCGCTAAGGCCTTCGTCTTCATATGAACTCGGCCAGTACGGCATTCCATGCCAGGGCCAGGTTGGTCCGATCGTACCCGCCCCCTCCAAACGCCATAATGCGTCCCCCGGCGAACTCATCCGCCAGCGCCACCATGCGCCGCGCCGCATGTTCGTGCACGGCAGGAGAATACTGGAGTTGCGCCAGCGGATCGCCCCTGAGGCCGTCTGCGCCGCACTGGAAGACGTAGAATTCGGGTTTGAATTTTTCGAAATGCGCTTCGATACGCGGCCATGCCTCCAGGAACTCGGCATCGCCGGAGAACGGTGCAAGTTCAATGTTCAGCTTGGTGCCTGCCGCCCTGCCCTTGCCTGTTTCGTGCGCGCGGCCGGTGCCGGGATAAAGCGTGCGTGAGTCCTGGTGGATATCCGCAAAGATCAGGTCGGGATCGTCTTCGAAAGCGTAAAACACGCCATCGCCGTGGTGTACGTCGATATCGAGGTAAGCGACACGCTTGACGCCGTATACCCGGCGCAGGGTTTCGATCACGACACCCAGGTCGTTGAATACGCAGAACCCGGCAGCGTGACCGCGTCCTGCGTGGTGAAGCCCGCCGATCGGTTGCAGACTACGCAGGCAATCACCGTTCATCACCTGCGCTAGTCCGTCCAGCGCCGCTCCGACGACGTGTGCGGAGGCCCGGTAGACTCCGGGAAAGACCGGCGTATCACCACCGTCCAATAATTGTATGCCGCGCTCTTCGGCAGTAAATACAAGGTTGACGTAGTCGTCGCTGTGAAAGCGGAGCAACTCGTCGCGTAACGCCTCACGTGCGTCACGCCTGGTAGTGCGGGAGACCAGCCCCTGCTTCATCGCCTCCCGCAGGAACGCACCCTGGCGGTCGATACCCAGGGGATGACCGTCCGGGAAGCCGTAGGCAGCCAGGTTGTCGCCGACATAGAGGTTCACGATTGTATTACCTGCCCGTGCTGTGCGAAACAAACCAGGGAATGCAACCAGCAACGCGGTCGCGGCCGATGCCTGCACCAGCGTACGCCGTGTACGGTTCACTGAGGCCACTCATACACCTGGTCGCGGGCTGTTAACGGCCGGGGTTCATTGCTGACATCACCGGCATTTATCGTACTTGTATACCGAAGGACCCTGAAAAACATCGTTAACCTTGTATGTGCGCCGGATGGGATAGTTTATTCTGCCACATAACCCTTGTATATTGCCAATGAGACAACAAACATGAATATTCGGTATGCTTCCTGACAGCATCTTCCTGGATAAATATGGTCCCTGGGCCCTGGTTGCCGGTGCTTCGGAAGGCCTTGGGGAAGCGTTTGCAGAGCGGCTGGCGGCGCGCGGCATGAACCTGGTACTGGTTGCGCGTCGTGAAAGCCTGTTACTTCAGGTTGCGGAACGCGTCCGCCAGGCACACCATGTAGAAGTTCGTCCTGTGGTTGCCGATCTGTCCGACTCCAATGTGGAATCCCTGATGAGGGAAGAGACGCCGGGACTGGAGATCGGTATGCTCATATACAACGCTGCCCACGTCCCTGTCGGCCGATTCGTCGACACGGACCTTGATTCACTTACCCGGACGATTGATGTCAACGTGCGCGGGCCTGTAACCCTGGTGAGAAGCCTGCTGCCGGCGATGTGTGAGCGCAAACGCGGCGCCGTGGTGCTGATATCCTCCGTTTCCGGCATGCAGGGAATGTCGCGTATAGCAACCTATGCGGCGAGCAAATCGTTCAACACCATCCTGGCCGAAGGCCTCTGGTATGAACTGCGCGGTGACGACAATGTTGACGTACTGGTGTGCTGTGCCGGAGCAATACCGACGCCCGGGTATCGCCGTACTTTCTGCGGTGATGCGCCGGGGATGCTTGATCCGGCGACCGTTGCTGACAGAACGCTGGACGCTCTCGGCAAGGGACCACGCTATATCCCCGGGGTTATCAACAAGCTGGTTACCTGGTTCTTCACCCGGTTCCTGCCCAGGAAAAGCGCGATCAGGATTATGTCCAAGTCTTCCGAGGGACTGATGTGACAGGCCATATCCCCGGTTTCTTTGCGCCCTGGGTCATCGCCGCTGCAGTCGTCATATTGCACCTTGTCCTGCCTGCAAGAACCGTGACAGGTTACGCTCGAAACGAGCGGACAGGGGCAGCGCTGACGTACCGGATCAACGGCATCCTGGTATTCTGCACATTTATCGTAATCTGGCTGGCGCTGGGGCACTACAAACTGCTACCGTTTGACTGGCTGTCGGAACAGCGTTGGAGTTCAGCACTTGGCGCGTGTACGCTGGGTTTGCTCGCAACCATATATGCCGTGTTGAGCGGACCGCGCCGCCACACTTCCGTCCTGGCAGAGTTCTGGCTCGGACGCCTGGTTAACCCGCAGTTTTTCGATAACCGGGTCGACGCCAAGATGATCCTGTACCTGATCGGCGCCGTCATGCTGGAACTCAACCTGCTGGCTTTTGCCATGCACCACATGACCCAATTCGCGGACAGTCCGTCACCGGGCGTTGCACTCTATGTCCTGCTGTTCAGCTGGTTCATCGTGGACTACCTGTTTTTCGAACAGGTGCATTTGTACACCTACGACCTGTTTGCCGAGCGACTCGGTTTCAAGCTGGTCTGGGGTTGCCTGGTGTTTTATCCGTATTTTTACATGGTGGGCCTGTGGGCTGTTGCGGATTTGCCGAATCCGCACAGCGATACCTGGCTGCTCTCACTGTCTGTGCTGGTGTTCTTCTGCGGATGGGTACTGGCACGGGGCGCAAACCTGCAAAAACACCGCTTCAAGGTTGCGCCGGACAAAAAGTTCCTTGGCTGGATCAAACCCGGGACAATCACGGACGGCAGCCGCAGCCTGCTCTGCAGCGGCTTCTGGGGTGTTTCCAGGCACATCAACTACCTGGGTGAGGTGTTAATGGCAGTTGGGCTGACACTCGCCCTTGGCTATCCGTGGTTGCTCCTGCCCTGGCTGTACCCGCTCTACTATATAATTTTCCTGGCCACCCGCGAACGAGATGACGACAAACGATGTGCCGAAAAGTACGGCGTCCTGTGGGATCAATACCGGAATGCGGTTCCCTGGCGCATCATTCCAGGAGTGTATTAACCTTAATATTTACGGCTATTTTTGATAAAATAGTGATATAGCATAATTCTTCAGAGTTGTTTTATCTCATGAGCGCTATTGTCAAAGAAGTTTACGATGCCTTCAAGGAGGCTGGAGTCAGCGAGGAAAAATCAACCGAAGCTGCCAAAGCCATAGCTGATTTTGATGGACGATTTGCCAAAATCGAGGCTGATCTGCTGATATTGAAGTGGATGGTTGGTCTGGTTATCGTCGTGGAAGTATTGCCATTTCCCAAATCTCTCTTTACCTAGCCGATACAGGGGTTGCAGGTTTCCCTAATAGACGTCTCCATCCATTGCTGAGTAAATGGTTCCCTCGAAACCTGCTTCAATGATCTCATCCCTGAGGCCCGTTCGTTCGAAATTCTCCGGAGCTACATAATTCTGCTCATGGCTGAGGACAATGGCCTTCACCTTCGCCTCATTCCCGATCCGGGCAAGTACGGCGGGTGAGAAGTGGTACCTGAATATTTCCTGTTTCTTCTCCTCCACCGTGTCCCCGCCCCAGGGGGCGAACGCGATATTCTTCTCGGTCACCGCTTCGGCGACCAGCAGGTCGGCGTTCATTGCGGCTTTTACGATATTCTCGTGGTAGGGGCCGCCGTCCCCGGTAAAGGTGATAATCCTGTCCGGCGTGGTGAACCGGTAGGCAAACGTGTCCTTCAAAGGGCCGTGAATGGTCCTGAACGCCTCCACCGTCACGTTGTCATCCTCAAACACCACCGACTGTTGTTCAGCATTAATATTAATTCCGGTTGCCTGTGCGCCGATCGGGTCGTACCCGTCGGATAACTCTGCCTCGATATCAATCTTCCAGGCGGCAAGAATGTGCTCGACCATCTTGTCGATGCCTTGCGGGCCATAGATGGTCTTGGGTGCCGGGATGTTCAGCTTGAAGGGATTCAGGATCAACGAGGGTATCCCCACCGTGTGGTCTTCATGCAGATGCGTAACGAATAGGTAATTCAGCTTCACCGGAGCCAGCGCCAGGTTGATTTCATCGCCGTGGATCAGGGCCGCCCTGGCCAGGGAACGCCAGATCCCCTCGCCGGCGTCCACCAGGTAGGGTTGCTCATTGGCAACCACGGCGTACGCGGGCCCGGACCGGTACGGGTTGGGCAACGGCATGCCGGTACCGAGTACCACCAGCCTGCTATCGGCATTCTGCGGACTCAGGTTATGGGGATTCCTGTCCAGGTGTACCGGCCAGGCTTCGGGCAGCGTGTACGGGGTGATGATGCCGGGCCTGGTGAACGGATCATTCACATATCCCGACGCGTCGCTTTCCTCCCCGGCAACGGTTACCGCGGCAGGAAGGCCGCAGACAAGCAACGAAAAGATGAAAAAGCTTGCTGAATATTGGTTATGCACTGATGATTCCCCTATAGTGACCATACCGCATTAGCATATCTTTAATCATGATTGCAGAACAACTCGAGCAAAAATACCTGGAGAAGACGTCAATTTCTGCCAGTCTGGCGCAACAGGCGCGTGAGTATATGCCGGGAGGCGATACCCATGGGCATTTCTATAATCCGCCTTACTATACCACTATCGATCGCGGCAATGGGTGTTACCTGCATGACGTGGACGGCAACCGGTATATCGACTGTGTCAATGGTTACTACGTATTGGCCCATGGCCATTGCTTCCCCCCAACGGTCAAGGCAATGGCCGAACAACTCAAGCTTGGTACAACGTTCGGGATGCCTACCCGGCCGCAGATTGCCCTTGCCCGGCATCTGTGTGAGCGGGTGCCCTCCGTTGACGAAGTCCGTTTCGCGACTTCAGGCAGTGAGGCGACAACCATGTGTATCCGGGCCGCCCGCGCTTTTACCGGCAAACGAAAAATCATGCGGGTCGACGGCGGGTATCATGGGAATCACAATATCGGCGAACTTAATTCGTTTGTCATCGGGGACAGGGACAAGCAGGTTCACCTGCCTCCTGTGGGCACCGCGAGCAGTGATCTGGATGACGTAATACTGTTTCCGTGGAATCGGCCTGACGCGCTACGACAACTTATCCTGGAGCACGCCGATAAGACCGCCGCCATTATCCTGGAACCGATGATGTTATACGGCGGCTGGCTGCTGCCGGAACTCGGGTACCTGGAGAGCGTCAGGCAGTTGACCGAAGAGAACGACATCCTGCTGGTGTTCGACGAGGTCGTCACCCTCCTGTTCAGCTATGGAGGTCTGCAGGAATACTTTGGAGTAACACCCGACTTGACGGCAATGGGGAAAGCCATTGGCGGAGGCCTGCCGATCGGCGCCTGGGGAGGACGCCGCGATATTGTCGAACTGTGGAATCCTGAGCGAGGCGAGGACGCGGTGATGTCAATTGCCACCTTTGGCGGCAATCCGCTCAGCATGGTCGCCGGGTTGACTGCCCTGGAGCACCTGACAGAAGAGGCCATTGAACGCCGTAACGCATTGAGCGACAGGCTTCGTGCGGAAGTCGACCGGGCCATAGCCGGCGTCAAAATAACCGCGCATATGTCGGGTTTGTTCAATACCTTCGGGATTCAATGGACCGACAGGACCGTCCGGGACCCGTATGAAGCTGCAGAGGCCATGTCCCGGGTCACGGACCGGGTGCGCAGCCTGTTTTTCATGGGGATGCGTTACCGCGGCGTATACTTTTTCCCCGCGCCGACACCGTTCGGGAATATCTCAACAGCGATCGGTGAGAAGGAGATCGATCATATCGTCAACGCGGTGGGAGAAACGCTGCACGAACTGTACCCGGTTATCGAGACAGACTGTCCTGTGTTGTTACGCTGAACAGAGTCAATGATCAGTAATGGGCCGGATAAAGTGAATCGTGACTGTGCAACAACTCTTGATTCTGGTTTATCAGGATTTATCATGAGAAGTCGCAGGCAAACATATCGGAATATTCACAACACGATGTGACAGTATCAGGAGACTACTATGGATTCTACAGAGTTGAAAGAGTTACAGGCGCCGTTAAAACAACAATATACTGACGATCCTCAAACTGCAGTAATTACCATGCGCGCGGAAAGTCATGTGACCGAAGGTATAGCCTGCAAGATTGAGACCGGTAGGCAACTGGCGGAAGCCGGCTTGCACCCCGCGGCTGGCGGCGATGGTTCGCAGTTGTGCTCGGGAGATATGCTGCTGGAAGCGCTGGTCGCCTGTGCCGGCGTCACCCTGAAGGCTGTCGCTACGGCAATGGGGATTAATTTGACCGACGCAAGTGTTCATGCCGAAGGCGACCTGGACTTTCGCGGCACCCTGGCAGTGAACCGTGATGCGAAAGTCGGTTTCAGGGACATCCGCCTGCAGTTTTTCCTGCAATCCGATGCGCCGTCCGATGTCCTGGATAAGCTCATCCAGTTGACCGAACGTTATTGCGTCGTTTTGCAGACCCTGAGAGACAGCGCTAATTTTTCCGTGACGGCCGATTACACCTGATTTTCGTGCCGCCTGGACCGGTTACTGTACCGATCTTGTCGAACGCAAGTCTCCTGGCCGAATATCCGTTAAAGAGTAAGCAGTTATGATGGGATTAATCGTCGGCAAGCTGGATAAAAACGGTTACAGACCACCCTTGATCCACCACATCCTGAAACCGCGGATCACCGGTGACAGGATCAATGGACTGGGCGAAAAGGAATTCCGGGCGCCTGAACCTATCTACCACTGGGTCGGTATACCTGGAGTCCGAATCGCGTTTCACTGGGTGCAGAGTTTCTTTTACTGGCGCGATAGTCGCTTGCCCTATTTCCGGGAACGCCTTGAAGAGTGTTACAAAAACCTTGCACAGGAACGCGTCCCTGTTGTAAAAGAACGAATTGAAGACAGCCCCGAGAACTGGACGCGGCGCATCAAGGAATTTGCCCTGCAAAACGAAGCGGACGAAGTCGGCATTGCCGAGATCCAACCGGAGTGGATCTATGACGGTTTTGAAGTCACGCAGAAATGGATAATCGTACTGGGTGTGACGGAATCCTACGAGAAGGTAAAAACTGCCCCCGAACACGAATCCAACATGGAGGTGCTGGACCAGTATAACCGCGGCCATCGGGCCGGTATGAAACTGGCGGACTGGCTACGCTCCCAGGGTTGGTTCGCCGATTGTCACAAGGGGTTTCTCGGTTCGCCCGTTGCCATGATCCCGGCCGCCGTCGCCGCCGGTTTTGGCGAACTGGGCAAACACGGTTCCCTGATCGGCCGTAAACACGGTCCGCGCATACGGCTCGGTTATGTCATCACCGATATTCCATTGATGCCTGACAAGCCGGATGAACTCCATGTGGACGATTTTTGTGAGAAATGCAAACTCTGTACGCGGGAATGCCCGCCGCAGGCCATATTCCCAGAAAAACAATGGGTGCGAGGCGAGAAAAAGTGGTATGTGAGTTTTGACAAATGCGTGCCCTACTTCAACGATACTTTTGGCTGTAATATCTGTATCAAGGTCTGCCCTTTCAGCCTGCCGGACGTGTCCGTTCCCCTGTTTGAAAAGATAAAGCGACGCAGGGACACTGCCGGCAAGAGATAATCCGATCTCCCGGGCAGCAGGAGTGACCGGCCGTATTTTTACTCTGACCCCATATTTACCCGGATTTAAA
Organism: Gammaproteobacteria bacterium; assembly: GCA_965243115.1. Taxonomy (GTDB): domain Bacteria; phylum Pseudomonadota; class Gammaproteobacteria; order Eutrophobiales; family Eutrophobiaceae; genus JAAXHV01. The sequence goes on from CBDEUD010000003.1 coordinate 2,133,632, forward strand.
GATCGAACCGCTGGTACAGGTAGGCGAGCGTGATCGCGCTGAGCATCACGATCCCGAGCCAGCTCCAGGCCCGCATTACAGGTGATGGTTGTGCGTCAGGAGGGACGTCACGGCTTGTCATGGCGATATGATTGAACAGCGCAATGACCGGCGCGATGACGAACGCGGATATCGTCACGAAGTCGATAAACCTTGTAAATTGCCGCATGAACAGGGCTAAAACGACGATCGCGCCGGCTGACAGGAAAAGCGCAAGGCCAAGCATCAAGGGTGACCTGTCGACCTGCCGGGTGACCCGCCCGTCTGCCGCCAGCAAGGATTGAATTATGGTGGCGTATAACCTGGGTAAACCATCGAGGACGGTAACCAGTGTCGTAAACATTACGCCGAATGCCGACACCCCGACGATTACGCCTGCCCAGGCGCCGAGGGATGATGTATAAAGACTGATCACCTGGCTTGCGAAAGCAACCGCCGAACCCGCCGGCTGGACATTCGACGTGTGCATGACGCCTGCGCCCAGGAATACAAAACAGAGGGCCAGCAACACGGTCATGATATAACCGATATTGAAGTCCAGCATAGCTTCTCCGGCATCAATGGATCGGTTTTCATCCCGTTGTTTGGCAATCGACCAGCAGGAATGCAACACCGACAGTTCCATGCCTGAAGGCATAAATCCCATAAGGGCCACGGCAAAGGCAAACGTGGCGACGCTGAACGGCGGCAAGGCAAACGCCCCGACACTCCATGAAATATTCGGTATCACGAGCGCAGTAGCAACGAGTGTCGTTACCGTCAATATGGCGACAAAGACCTTTGTTACCCGATCGAGGAGGTGGTACCCGCCGGTAACCATCAGGCCCAGTCCCAGGATGATGAAACAGACAGCTGTTGCACGCGCATCAAAAGTGAGACCGAGCGAGGCCAGACCGATCCCTGCCGTAGTAATGGCCGTCGCCGCTATGACGATTACGTGCACCGCGAACATCATGAGCGCAACCAGCAGCAGGGCCAAAGGTCCGATGCGGCGGTAACCTTCTATCAGCGACATGCCGGTGGCAGCCGCGTAGCGCGGGCCGAACCTGAAAAACGGATACTTGATCAGGTTGGCGAATATGACGATGCCTACCAGACCGAGACCGTACATGGCGCCGGCCCGGGTCGACTGCACCAGGTGAGACGTACCGATAGCGGCGCCGGCGAACAGGATACCGGGGCCCAGCGCCGCCCAGAACGATCTGTCAGGCGTTTGAGCCATCAGGCATTAATCACGGCTACGGCAGTGATCTCGACCAGGTATTCGGGAAACGCGAGTGACTGTATACCGAGCAGCGTATTAGCCGGCAGGTGATCAGGGTCGAAAAACTGTTTCATGGCTGATGTGTAGGCAGGCAGTTTATCCGGGTGATAATCGACCAGGTAAATTTCCAGGCGTACCACATCCTGCATTGTCGCGTTTTCATGTCTTAATGCCGTCCGGATGTTCTCAAGAGCCTTGATCATCTGTTTCTCCAGATCGCCTCCACCGACCAGATTGCCGTCTACATCACGCGCGACCTGTCCGGAAACATAAATGGTTTTATTACCGGTTGCTGTCACCACATGGGAAAGCCCGTATTTGGCCATACTGAACAGGCCGTCCGGTTGTATGTATTCATTTGCCATAATGTTCATCCTGGTCTGTAGAACCTGTGAAATCTACATTACAATCAAGATGATTGATATATTTCTCTTAAATATTCACAGCCATGTCTTACTTTAACTCCGCAAAATCCGGGTTGCTGGCCATACTGTTTCTGCCGGGTCTTTCTTGTGTGAGTAATTCACCTGCCGCATATGATTTGCCTCAGTATTATGGGCAAGTCCCCTGGGCCAATGTTCACCGGGATTCGCGAAATTCCGATTTTTCCCCGCTTATCACTTCAGAGAACCTGGTAAAGAGTGTGTCAGTGCTTGATGGCGCTGCGCTGATCAACCCTGGAGTTATTGATAAGCATGGAAACCACTTTGTTACCAGTGCCAGGGGTGCGGGGTTCAGTCATTTGCATGCTTTTGACAGGAATGGCCGATTACTGTGGGAAACTCCGAGTCAGACGACGGCCGATGATCTCGATTCCTATGCCGGTTTCAATGCGCCGGTGATTGATTATGAGGGTGACATATATATCGGTGATGGAAATCAACTGTGGGCGTTTCATCCTGACGGTGAACTGAAGTGGGCAACGCCGTTACCGGAACCGGGCGATCCGTTTGTATACCAGATTATTTCCAGCCGAGGTTACATCGGCGGTATCACAGCAAAAGGAAAAGTACTGTTTTATAAAAGAGATACAGGAGTTCAGGCAATACCCGAGTTCAACCTGCCGGCCGGCACGGCCCCGCAGAAAGGTCCGTCACTGCCGGGCCTGTGGCAAGGAGGCTTGATGGATGAAGCAGTAATTCCATTATTTAAACAGATCGCGTTTGGTTACGGTGTCCAGGTAGCGAATGCGCCCGCCGTGCACCCTGAATCCGGCCGGATTTTTATTACAGCGGCAGGACCGAAACAGGGAAATAACCATACCGGGTTGTTGTATGGGCTGGATGTCAGGGAATCGGACATTACCATCGCCATCAAATTGCCTATGGGCGGGGGCAGCGGAACCAGTCCCGCGCTGTCTGTTTCCGGTGATACTGTCTACAGCGCTGACGGTGACGGCAACATGCTTGCAGTCGATTCTTACACTGGAAAAATTCGCTGGTCTGCGAAAGGCGAAGGCCTGTTATCTCCGGCTATCGGGCCCGACGATACCATCTATACCGGAAATATATTTGCGGCGCCGACTGTTATCGCCCTTAATCCGGACGACGGATCAATAAAATGGGCGCGAACCTATGATGATGTAGCCGCGCAGGTGTTGCCTGTTTTGGAACCTTATGTTCCCCTTGTTCCGGACGGCAGGCCGGTTGCCAGGCTGGTCAGTGTTATTTCCGTCTCTGCCAATCATGTCTGGGTAGGGATGAATTTCGGTTACAACTACCATCAGCCGGGCACGAGTCTTATGCTGCCAATCCCACATAAATCCGTTGTCTGTGCCCTTAATCCTGAAGATGGAGAACTGCTGAAGTGTACTGAAGTCAGGGATACTGTTGAAGGAATGATTAAAATTGGCCCTGCCGGCCAGATAGCAGTGAACCACGCAACAATTTTCGGTTCGTTTTTCTATTACGGGGTCAATCCGACATTACCCACAGTCTACAAAAACCCGGTAAAACCGGTAGGAGGAATGACATTATTGCAGGCCTCGGACAAAACGGGGTTATTTCATCCTGCGTCGCAAATCGATTAATTCCTTCAAAATGCCGATGCCCAGCCTATTCCCTGATATGGTTATATATGCTGTATTTCAGGAAAAAGTCCGCTTCACCGTAATCAGGATACAGCGCCATCATTTTTTCCATGGCTTCTTCCCGGGTCCTGGCCGCCTGCACAATCCGGGTATAGTCGTCAATGTACCGGATCATGGCGTCAAACATGCTCATGTCCCCCACGTCGCCGTGACCCGGATAGACGGTAGGATTGCGGTCGGCGTATTCGTTCTTGATGCGCACCAGTTCCTCCCGCCAGTTGGCGATATCCTGCCAGCTTATGTCGTCACCCTGCCAGTGATGCACCCGGTTAAACCCGAAATCGGCCAGGAAGATGGCGTTGAGTTCCGGGCTGTAGACCGTGGTCATGTGGGGGGCTTCCGCGGGTTTGTAATCCGTGGTCAGTTCCAGCGTCCCGCCGCCTTCCAGTGTCAAGGTATTGCCGTTGAGCAGGTGAATGGTATTTTCATAGTCAAACCCGTCCGGGTTTTCGGCTGATTTGGGTTTCAGCGCTGGTTCCAGCACCGGTTCGGCGGCGGTGGCGCCGAATCCGTCCATGTAAATCGCGTAAGCCTTGATGTCTTTGCGGATGTCTTCATTGGCAACGACGATCTTCGCGTCGGGGAACTCATCCCGGAACAGGGGCATGCCGGTGAAGTGGTCGGTATGGCCGTGGGTGATCAGGATGTGGGTGACCGGCAGGTTGTAAGCCTTGACGCGTTCGACCAGTTTTTCCGCCTCGTATGTTTTGCGCTGCACGTCCATGACGATGATGGACTTGCCGTTGGAGAAAATAAAGGAGTTTACCGTGGCAAACCCGCCCTTGAACATCTCCACTTCGAGTTTGTTTTCGGCAGCGCCGGTGAATGTGGTGGAACTCAGCAACATAAACAGGCAAATAACAGGCGGGCTTACCCATCCCATGGTTTCCAACTCCACGTTGGTTGAACTTGTGGCCGTTATTCTATCTAATATGGACCTTTAAAAACAGCCATTACAGGTTGACTGACCCGGGCCGTCATCCAGAAAAATGAAACTTTGCCTTAGTTAGAGGAGCAACCAGGAATGAAAGTAATAATGACCTCCATATTGATGGGATTACTGTTTCATCCTCTGGCGGCAACTAATGCGGCTACTGATGTCGGTATTGATAACCACTGGTTTTACATGGTTAAGACCAAGAGTACTGACCTGCTGAAGGAAGCCGAATTCAACGCCTGGTACGACGATATCGACATCCCCGATGTGCTGGCCGTTCCCGGTTTCATGCGGGCCCGCCGCGGTGTAAATAAACGCTTTGTGGAACTACCGGAACTCAACTTACGCAAAGATGAAGGTAACTACATCGCGCTCTACGATATCGAAACCACAGATATCGACAAGACAATCATCGATCTATATGTGGGCGCCCGCAAAATGGTGGCGCTGGGACGTATTTCGGACCTGTTGAAGGTGACGGAAGCGAATTACTACCGCAGACTCGCCGGGTATCCGCCGGCAACAGTTACATGGAGGGACGTAAACATAGGAAAACGCCTCCTGGCAACCAGCCCGCCAGCCGACGGCAGACGCTATGTTTATATTCAGAAGATAATCTGTTGCGCTGATGAAAATGCCTACAAGCGCTTTCTTGAGTGGTTGAAAGACAGCTATATTCCCGGCGTGATGGAGTACCGTGCAATCACCGGAGTCCATGCCTATGAACTCTATCGCATCATGGAAGTAGTAGCGGTAGAGCCCGGGGAAATCCCCCATCTGCTGCTGGTGCATGAACTGACCACGGACATAATTCAGCGGACCGTTCTTGAATTAAGTTCCGTGGCCTATCAATTGGTACAGGCAGGACACATGCGGGAGTTGTTCGTTGAAGGGGACGACTCTGCCGTGTACCGACTGATGAGTGACGTAAAATCGGATTAAGAATTAGCCCATGTGATCGGAAATGTTGATAATCCTGCCCGAAAACAGGCTAATCAAAGCATTTTGAGATTATAAAGTTCAACGCACGGATCTCCCAGTCCAGCACTTCCCCGTAGTCAGGCCGGGCATGGTCGCGATACATCCAGGTTCCGTAGTTGATGTAATAGGCGTGCAGCGCCAGACGTTGCAATTTTTCCATCGGCCACCTGGAACCGAAGTGTTTCATGAAGCCGGCCATTTCCCGGGCGATCAGTTCCGCATGGCGCCGGTCCGCCTCGGCAAGGGCCGGGTAGATCTTGACGGCGTTATGCATTTCAAATATCACCTCGCCCTCGGCTTCTGCGTCCTTCATTGCCCTGTAGAAACGATCAAAGAATTCATCCCGCGGTAATGACAGGTAAGGCTCTGATTTAAACTTCCCAAGAACCAGGGCGACCTGTTCCAGCATCTCCTTGTACAGTTCGAACAGGATGGCCTCCTTGTTCGGGAAATACTGGTACAGCGATCCGACCGATATTTTTGCCTCCCTGGCAATGTGATTGGTTGTTATCTGTGATACTTCAGCAGCGCCGGATTTCCTGAGCAGGTTGCGGGTTGTATCGAGGATCCTTTTCACCATTTTCTGTGAACGGGGTTGGGACGGCTTCTTCCTGGGAGACAGCTTCTGGTGGATTTCTGCGATTTCCTGCATGGATGTTCTTCTCTATTGTCCAGGTTTGAGTAGATGCATGGAATAATACAGCAATTATCTTGACTTTCACGACTATATGCGAATAATTACTCGTAGTTAATTCGACAACGCCAGCTTCGCGTCAATACCGGAGAAAGAACATGCCAGCCGAGAATCGAATTCCCTTCTTTTGTTTGGTTTCCTGCCTGATTTTTTTGTTTGCTGCAATTCCCGCGTCCGTCCTGGGCCAGCAAACCGCGCTTGAAGAGGTTATTGTTACTGCGCAGAAACGCGAGCAGGGGATCAATGATGTCGGTATCACAGTCAATGCGTTCACCGCGGCCCAGCTTGAAAACTACGGTGTGCGATCAGCGGAAGACCTGGAAACCATCACGCCGGGACTGACCGTTACCGATGCGCAACCCCATGGAGTTCCCGTATATACCATTCGCGGTGTCGGTTTTGCAGACTATACCACCTCGGCTTCGAGTACCGTGGGGCTTTATTTTGACGAAGTTAACCTTCCCTACGCCGTTATGACCCGCGGTGTGCTGTTCGACGTGGAACGCGTGGAGGTCCTGAAAGGGCCCCAGGGAGATCTTTACGGGCGTAATTCCACCGCCGGCCAGATCAATTTTGTCAGCCGCAAACCCACCGAAGAATTTGCGGGCGGCATAAAACTGGGATACAGCCGTTTTGATGTGATCGACGCTGAAGCCTACCTGAGCGGTCCGCTGACCGATAAAGCCCGGGCCCGCGTTGCCGTAAAAACCACCCAATCGGCCGGTGACGGCTGGCAGAAAAGCCTGAGCCGTCCCGGCGACAGGCTGGGAGAGTATGACGATATTGCCGTACGCGGCCTGCTGGACCTGGATATCAGCGATAACGCATCGCTGTTCATCAACCTGCACTGGTATGAGGATAATTCCGACAACATGGCTCCTACACCGTTTGACGGGACAACCATAGGTCTTCCGACCTCACTGGCTCTGCCCACTCCCGGAAATATCGTATTTTCCGAAGGTAAGAGCCGTGCAGCCGACTGGTCGCCCGACCTCCCCCCGAAACGGGATAACACTCTCAAGGGCGTTTCCGCAAAACTGGATTGGGATTTTGGCGGCGTTAACCTGACGACTATCTCCTCATACGACAAGTTTGATCGGGATGAAACATTTGATCCCTCCGGTGTCGGGTTTGAGGATGCCGACGTCCTTAATACGACAGACCTGGAGGTTTTCTCACAGGAGATCCGCCTCTCGTCAAACAACGACTCCAACCTGTACTGGCTGGTCGGCGCCCACTATTCCTGGGATGATATGAGTGAGAGCTATATTCTGTTTATGGATGAGTCCTTCTTTGCTTTTTTCGGCAACCCGCCCGGACTGGATATCGACACGGCTTATGATCAGACCACGGAAGCCTTCGCTGGCTTCGGCCATATCGAGTATGAGTTTGCCACGAATTTCCGTTTAACCCTGGGCGCGCGCTACACGGACGAAGAGCGGGAGTGGAGCGGCTGCACCTACGACACCGGAGACGGTTCGCTGGGCGCGCTGTGGAACTTTATCCTCACGCCTTTCGTCATGATCCCGCAGGGCTTCCCGGACCCCGGTCCCCTGCTCCCGGGTGGTTGCGGTATCTATGATGAAAGAGCCGGTTCGCCGACTTTCGGTCAACTTGCCGTCTTTTCAGACAAAATCTCCACCGACAGGTGGATGTGGAAAGTCACGCTTGATTACAGCCCCGTGGAAGACGTGCTGCTGTACGGCACCGTGTCAAAAGGATTTAAATCCGGTGGTTTCAACGGCGCCGCGGCCCAGACTCACACCCAGTTACTGCCGTACACTGCGGAAACGCTGACGTCATACGAGGCAGGAATCAAATCCGCACTGTTTGACGGCCGGCTGCAACTGAACCTTGCCGGCTTCTACTATGATTATGAAGACAAGCAGGAACCCACCGTGGCCGTCACGCCGGTAGGCAATATCTCCGGACTGACCAACGTGCCTGAATCGGAAGCTGCAGGCGTGGAACTGGAGGCACACTGGCTCGTTACCACAGGACTGACCCTGGACCTGGGTGTCGCCTGGCTCAATACGGAAATCAAGGAATACGAGGCCGTTGATGAACTTGCCAGCGCCTGGCCGAACGAGGTCAGGTTCGATGCTTCCGGCTCCGACCTGGGAAACTCGCCGCCCTGGCAGGTTAACGGAACACTCACTTACGAATGGCCGGTATCCAGCAGCCTCAACATGAAGCTTGCAGGTGATTTTTCCTATAAGGACGATAACTCTGGCGCCGAAGGAGTACAACCGCCCATCAGCGATTATTTTCTGGTGAATGCCAGGGCCGGGATCAGCGCTGCCGACGAGCGCTGGAGTGTCACGGTCTGGGGAAGAAATATATTCAACCATGAATACTGGCTGTCAACCTCTACCAGTAACTGTTGTTTCGTGAGGATGAACGGCATGCCGGCCACGTACGGGGTTTCCCTGGATTACAATTTCTGACTTATTTTGTCGGGGACAGATTTAAAATCTGTCCCCAGCGCGCCGGTTTACATGCCGTTGGAGTGTGCAAGTCTCTGATCATGAAAGTTTCCAACAGGGGAAAGAGGATGCAGGACAGTATCCCGGCCTGGCTCGGCGCCATTGTCCTGTGTGCCTTGTGCGTAAATGCCCAGGCCGCCGACGGACAGGCTGATACCATACTCACCAACGGCAGAATCTATACGCTGAATCCGGAACAACCCGAGGCGCAAGCGCTGGCTATTCGAGCCGGCGTGATTACCGCAGCAGGCGACATGGACGCCATTATCGGCACGGCCGGCCCGCATACCCAGCGCATCGATCTTGACGGCAAGGTAGTTCTCCCGGGTTTCCATGATATGCACGTGCATCCCCTGTTTGCCGGTGTCAGGCAGACGGAATGCACCATTGCCCAGGGTTCTACGCTGGAACAGATCCGGCATGAAGTACAGGGTTGCATTGACAGAACGGACGCAGGTGGCTGGATAACCGGAGGACAATGGGATGCGCACGCCATCGGACAGGTCCCTGATCGGTTCATGCTGGACTCGATCTCACCTGACAACCCCGTTCTGTTAAGCGATACCAGCGGCCACAGCGCCTGGGCCAACTCCAGGGCGCTGGCCGTTGCCGGAGTCACGGCCGATACGCCGGACCCTGAAGGCGGCATCATCGAGCGCGACAGCACGGGTGAACCCACCGGTATCCTGAGGGAATCGGCCATCATTCTGGTCAGGATGCATGTACCGCCGCAATCATTTGAAGCCTTGCGCAAAGCCCTCAAGTGGAGCCTGGACCAGATGCTGTCCTACGGTATTACCTCTTTCACCGAAGCCTCTACAGGATTTGTCGCGGGGATGGCTCGTGAAGTGGAGCTTTACGCCGACATGGCCGATGCGGGACTGCTCAGGCAACGGGCCAGACTGTGCCTGAACTGGGAACCGGACAACCCGGAACTTGAAGCGGTTATCGCGGATCGCAACCAGTATGCACGAACCAATCTTGCCACCGACTGTATCAAGATATTTCTTGACGGCGTCCCGACCGACAGCCATACCGCGGCGATGCTGGAGCCTTATGCACTCCCCATGGAAGGTCGCGACGATGAGGCAAGCCGTTACGGTATGCTGCTGGTGGACCAGGACATCCTGGACGATGCGGTGATCCGGTTCGACCGGATGGGGCTGACAGTGAAGTTCCATGCCGCAGGAGATGCTGCGGTGCGGGCGGGTTTGAATGCCTTCGAGGCCGCGCGCACGGCTAACGGTTTCAGCGGCCAGTTACACGACGTAGGCCACTGTACCTTCGTTTCACGGGAGGACTTGCCCCGGGCCCGCGCGCTCGGCGCGACTTTTGAAGTGTCCCCTTATTTATGGAGTCCCAGTCCCATCAACGACGATATTTCCAAAGAGGTGGGACAAGAGCGCACCAGGCGGGTCTGGCCGGTGCGGGAAATGATCGAAGCCGGCGCCCTGGTGGTGCCGGGCTCGGACTGGGCTGTCGTACCCTCGGTCAATCCGTGGATCGCGGTGGAAGCGCTGGTAACTCGGGAAGCGCCCGGCGGCAGCGAAAAACACTTCGGCAAGGAACAGGCGATCTTACTGGACCAGGCTATCAGGTTGTTCACGGTCAATTCGGCAAAACACCTCGGCATGGCTGACAGGGTCGGCCGCATTGAACCCGGCCTGCTGGCCGATCTGATCGTGCTGGATCGCGATCCTTACCAGATCCCGGTGACGGAACTGCACCAGGTGAAGGTTGAGAAGACCATGATCAACGGCAACGTGGTATACGAGGCGAAAGCGGATTGATTTGTTCGTTGTAGTATAATGAATTCGCGGGTCATGCAGAGTGGCATGACACACACTAACAAGCCTCCGGGTTTACCGGGCTGGTCCAAATCATTCAGGGGGAGATGCATGCTAAATTCCAGTAAGAAGCAGTGGGCGGTTAATTCAGTCATCTTATCCGCAGTGTTATTCACATTGTCGCCGGCGCCCTTGTCGGCAAATGCACTTGAAGAGATTATCGTTACTGCCCAGAAAAGAGAGCAGTCCATTCAGGACGTGGGAATTGCCATTACCGCGTTTTCCGCCGAGCAGATTAAGGAATTCGGTTTTGTTCAAAGTGTAGACCTCATTGCCTTTACACCCGGGGTTTCCCTTTCCTCGGTCTCCGGTATACATAATACCCAGTTTGCCATCCGCGGCGCCGTGCAGAACGACTACGGTGATATAGCGGAGGCGCCGAACGCCGTATACGTTGATGAAGCATACCAACTGGCGCCGCTGTCGCAGTTGTTCGCCACGTATGACCTGGAACGCGTAGAGGTCCTGAAGGGCCCGCAGGGTACCCTGTTCGGACGTAACGCGACCGGAGGCCTGGTCAGTTTTTTCACCAAAGAGCCTACAAAGGAGTTTGAAGCCTATGCCGACGCAGGTTACGGCCGTTTCGACTCGTGGCGTGTCGAAGGCGCGGTCAGTGGGCCGGTTTCGGATTCACTGTCTATGCGGTTATCCGGGTTTCGTAACAAGCACGACGCGGTGTACGACAATACCATGTCGGCTGCCGATCTCCCCCCTACCCCCGGATTCCTGGCTTTTCAGGGACGCGGACCGCTCTCTCCCGACCTGAGTGGGGCCGATGACTCCTGGTTCCTGGACAACTGGGCTGTGCGCGGGCAATTGTTGTTTGAACCAAACGAAGATATCACGTTACGCATCAAGGTGGACTACGCCGAATCCGACCCCAGTTCGGAACCGACCCAGCATCTTGCCACGGTGGCGTATGTCGATGACACCGACGGTGACGGAGTGGAAGACAATGCGGTTGATACCGCCAGGGCCGCGGACGTGCTTTCGCCGGGCCTGCCCTGTGAGCAGATATCAGTGAATACGGGGCAGTGTGTGAATTCCGCGCTTGATCTCGACTTTGATGGATTGCGTCCCAACGCGCGGGGTGATTTCTTCGGATATTACGAAGAGGATGGCATAGAAGGACTGACCATGAAGAACCACCATACTCCTGCAAGTGCTAATCCGAGTGATATCTACAACATTACCGCGAAACTCACCTGGGACACGCCGCTCGGCCTGGTCACGTCCGTTACCAACTACGCGCAGCAGGACAGGCGTCAGAACCTCGGCGTTACCGCGAATCCCGTACCGCAGATAAACTACCAGAAACATTCAGACACCGAGTGGTTCACACAGGAACTGCGTCTGGAAGGAGAGACGGACAGGATTAACTGGACCGCAGGCGTGTATTATTTATCGGGTGACACCAAGGCTTCCCAGGGTCTGGCGGACGCGATCGGCGGCATTAACGCGTTCGCCGGTTTGTTCTTCAACGGCTTTCTTACCACTGCGCACGACTATGCGGCCGCCGTCGGCGACTCCACGCTTGAAACGGATTCCTATTCCTTTTTCGGGCAGATCGATTACCTGCTGACGGAGCAATTGCGCTTTACTCTCGGGTTCCGCGGTATCGTTGAAGAGAAGGACTATTTCTTCTCGAGCCGCATCTATCTGAACACCGTTAACGAGACACTGGAAAGCGGGTTGTTCGCGGGTACCGCACCGTTGACCATACCGGGCACGCCCATCCCCTTCGAGTTCCTGGCCAATCCCGTATTTGAAGATTCGTCGTCGGATTTTCTCTGGTCGGGCAAGGTACAGGTCGATTATATACCGACCGATGACTTGCTGTTCTATGCCAGCGTCAACCGCGGCGTCAAGGCGGGCAGTTATAACCAGCCCCTCCTGACATTCCTGCCCCGAAGCGATCTCCAGTACGACGAGGAGATATTGCTGTCCTATGAAATTGGTTTGAAAGCGACTTTTATGGGCGGCAGGGCGCGCTTCAACGCAGCCGCATATTATTATGATTACAACGATTACCAGGCCTTCCAGTTTGTCGGCACTTCGGGCGCCATTTTCAATGCCGATGCCGAATACAAGGGGTTTGAAGCCGAGCTCACCGCGACGCCGACCGATAACCTGGACCTGGCGTTTGGTTTCAGTTATATCGATGCGGAAGTAGAGGACCTCCTGGTAGCGCCTGGCCTGCCTCGAGACGTGGAGCCGTCGTATACACCGGAGACTCAGTTCAGCGGTGTCGGCCGTTATACCTTCCCGGCTGCCGTATTGGGTGGTGATTTCAGTGTGCAGCTGGATGGGGGTTTCACCGACTCCTCGTTCTTCAACATCAATAATTTCGGCAGCCATCATATGGATTCGTACTGGCTCGGTAATATCCGGGCCCGCTGGACCAGTGCGGATGAACGCCTGGAGCTCAGCGCGTTTCTCAATAATTTTACGGACGAACGCCCGCATATACTCGGGTTCGAGTTGAGCACCATCTGCGGGTGCGACGAATACATTATCGGCAAGCCGAGATGGTGGGGCGTCAATGTGCGCTACAGCATGCGGTAATGAAGATTTAACATAATATGGCTGATTCAACTTTTTCCGAACCACTGGAAGATGTGCCGTTGACCGGCAGGATTCAGTCTATCCTGTCACAACTTGAGCCGGTGTTGCGCGAACCCAGGGAAGCGATCTCGCTACCCATGGAGTGCTACACGTCTGAAGACTGGTTTGAGTTCGAAAAGCGTGCGGTGTGGGACAGGGAGTGGATATGCCTCGGACACCAGGGGACCATACCGGACCCCGGTGACTATTTCTCCATAGAGATTAACGAAGATCCTTACCTGGTTGTGCGCGCTGAAACAGGGGAAGTACGTGTAATGTCAGCCGTGTGCCCGCACAGGGGACACGTTATTGGCGAAGAACGTGGAAACACCCGGCTGTTCGTGTGTCCCTACCATGCCTGGTCTTATGATTTGACGGGGAGACTGGTCAATGCGCCGAGGATGGAAGAACATGCGAGCCTGGATGAGTTGCGCGCCGGGCACTGCCTGCCGGTGCTGCGAACCGAAATCTGGAATGGGTTTATTTTCATCAACCTGGATGGTAATGCGCCGCCGTTGGCTTCCCGCCTGAAACGCGTAACGAAAGAACTGGAAAACTACCACTTCAGCGATCTGATCGGCATACCGGTGGAGGAGTACCAGGAAAACCCCTGGAACTGGAAGTCGATGCACGAGAACGGGCTTGAGCCCTATCATGCCCTGTACGCCCACAAGGGTTATCACGAAATGGCCCCGGCGGAATTGACCGTTTTCCCCGAGTGGGACGAAGACGATGACGGGGCGGTCTATGATGCAATCGCGCTTGCGCACATCGATGCAAGTTTCAATCCTACGGAGAAATGTCTGCTGCCGGTCATAGAAACGTTGAAGGAAAGAGACAGGTGGCGTTTTGTCATCTGTGTCGTCCCGCCCAGTGTGCTTATCGCGACACTGTCGGACCTGGCTTTTTATTTTCTGGTATTGCCGCACGGCGCAAACAGCATTACATTGCGGGTGGGATTCCTGTTTCCTGAAAGCACCCTGGCACTCCCTGACTTCGAGCAGAAGTACCAGGAGATCCTGGAAGGCTTCAACATCATCAATGACCAGGACATCAGTGCGAACACGAACGTTCATAGAGGGAAACGTTCAAGGTTCGGCAACCGCGGACGTATGGCTCCCCTGGAAACGTCTACAGACCATTTGAACCGCTGGTTCGTCAAGCGCTACAGGGCGTATGCCGAAGAACTGGAGCGAAAAGGAAGAGCGACAGAAGAAGTGCTGAAAGGTGTAAAAACCGTATGAAGGCGGCAGTCCTGGAAGATCTGGACAAAGGTCTTCAGATCAGGGACGTCCCGGAACCGGACCTGCGTCCCGACGCAGTGATCATACGCATGGTTGCCGCCTTTATTCCGGGCGCCATGCTGGAGTTGATAAAGCGGGAATCACGGGAACACATACCATGGCCGCTTCCACAACTGCCTTATATCCCCGGTGCGGATGCGATTGGTGTGATTGACAAGGTTGGAGAGGAAGTACGCCACCTGGTCCCCGGGCAAAAAGTATATTGCGATGATTATGTAACCTTACCCGGCGAGCCTTCGGTGGGTGCATACGTGGGCTTGCTTGGTCCGGCGCCCGGGGCGGAAACTGTTCTTGAAACGTGGCCGGATGGCTGCCTGGCGGAAAAGTTCAGTCTTCCGGCGGAGTGCGTCGCTCCGCTTGGCATCGCCGAAACCGTAGCCCCGGAACAACTTGCCAGACTGGGTTATATCGGCACCAGTTACCATGCCATACAACGCGGCAGTTTCGAGCCGGGACAACGCGTAATCGTAAACGGGGCAACCGGCGTGCTGGGCGTCGGCACCGTCCGTCTTTTGCTGGACATGGGCGCAGCGAGAGTTATCGCCGTGGGCAGACGCAGGGATATCCTGAAGGGCCTTGAAGAACTGGATCCCAAGCGTGTCAAGGCAGTGGAGTGGCAGGAAGACAGGACTGATGCGAATATGTTAATTGAAGCCGCCGGTGAACGATCCGATCTGTTTATCGATGCGATAGGCTTTACCGGGAATTCCAGTACGACCACAGCATGTATAGGAGCGTTGGCGAAGGAAGGGAAAGCGGTTCTGATGGGAGGTATCAGTTCAGCCGTGCCTGTCGACTATCCATCCCAGATGATCGGTTTACAACTCACGATTAAAGGCTCTGAATGGTTCCCGCGTTCAGCAGTGAGAAACCTGCTCAACCTGGCAGGGTCGGGAGCGCTGGACATGTCCTGTTTCAAACCCCGTATTTTCCCCTTGGAAAAAGCACAGGAGGCGGTTGAAGCTGCTGCGCATTCGGCGCGCGGCTTCGAACATGTTGTGGTGGTTCCATAGACTGCTCAGCTGCCGATTGAAAAAAGCCTTTTCGCATTCCCGTGCAATACCTTGTTTGCGATCGCTTCACAATTGGACTGACTCCATCCGTAATTGGACTTGTAATCTCTTAATATTTTCGCCAGAACCTGGCGAACATTCCAGGCGCAGTAACCTATCTCCTCAGGTACATTATTGGAATCACTGCCGTGCATTACCTTGTCGGCCGGCGCCAAAGCCAGAAAGGCTCTCAACGTCTCTTCCAGCACACCAGGAAACTTTGAATAGAAGGAAAGATCTGTATACACGTTGGGAAACTGGCTCAGCATTGCAGCAACGTGCTGATGATACGGATACCCGGTATGAATCAGGAGGAACCTGGTCTCTACTCTTTTGATTTCGTCATCCAGAAATACACCTCTCAATTGTAACGGACTGTTGAAATCAAACCTTAATGCCGGGTGCAATGCCACCGCGGTATGAATAATAATCCGTGACTTCAACTCGCCTGCCTTGATATAAATATGCCTGAGCAAGAAGTCCTGGTATTTGCGAAACGCTTCCTGCATATCGGTTTCTTGATAATCCGCAACGTTACTGAAGGGTACAAACCGGTCAGCAGGGTTTTTAAGCAGTTTCTGCAAGGCCTTTTCCGCCGTTTCAGCATCAACCAAATCAATACCCAGGGGCCTGTAATAGGCCACACTAATCTTGAAGCCGACACAACCATCGGCTACACACTGCTCCAGGATATTACTTATTTCGGCGACGACTTCCTTCAGGGAACTGATTCCTTTCTCAGCAGCCCATTCCGGTTGAATAATCCTTGCAATATTGTAACTCCACACAAATCGATCGGATGGGATCGGGCTCTCCGGTCGTCTGGCTTCAATTTCACGTGATTCCAGTAATACCTTTTCTATTTTTTCCCGGTCCAGAATGGATTCTATATAACTGCTGAAACCGCTTTTTATGCCTTTGGTAACAACTGAGTTAAACCCGTCCAAATCAGGATTTACACCATACACCCTGGATACATAGTTATAGTATCCGGTTTGTCTCGGCATGTTATACAGGTGTTCCTTGAATACGGATGACAGTCTTTTCCTTAATTGTTCCTTACCTTCGTATTCGTAATTGGGCAGCATTGAACCAACAAAGGAGGTATTACATCATTTTGACCACCTCGAATCTATCGTTGGAGAGATTGAAATTCCTATCCCTTGGATTTGCTGGGTTTTCGAAAAAAAACGATTCATGATCATTGGTTGTCTCCTGAAAATCCTGGTAAGAAATGCTATTGAGGAATCACATCGTCGTTGACAGAGATTTGTTCCGGATCTGTCTTGATATCAAGTACACAAGGTTCGTCGCTCTTTAACGCGTCGGCGAAGGCGTCAGGAAACTCTGACTCGTGCCGAACCGTGTAACCGCGACCACCCAGGGAGGATGCAAATTCCGCAAAGTCGACCGGCCCAAGTCCGGTTGCGATGGGCCGTCCGGGATAGTGGCGTTCCTGGTGTACTTCGATCGTCGCATATTTCTGATTGTCAAATACCAGGGCAACTATAGGGGTTTGCTCCCTCACTGCTGTTTCAATTTCAGCGCCTGTCATGAGGAAGCCCCCGTCACCTGAAAAAGAAACAACCGGCTGATCCGGTTTGTGCAGTTTTGCGGCAATGGCTGCAGGAACAGCGTAACCCATTGCACCGGAGATTGGTCCGAGAAACGTACCTGGCCTGTTAAACCTGACGTAACGGTCGAGCCAGCCGGAAAATGTGCCCGCATCGCTGGTGTAAATCGACGATTCAGGCGCCAGCTTGCGAATATGACGAGTGATTGAGGTCAGGTCGGCATACGCCTCACTCGCGGAGCCATGAACGGGTGTCGTCTCTTCCACCCACTCATCGTGACGGTTTTTCAAAAGCTCCTGTCTACCGGCAACCGTATCTTCATCCGGTTTCGAAGCATCCGCAGCACGATTCAATGCAGTGAAAAATGACAATGCGTCGGCAACCGCCATCAAGTCCGCGCCGGAGGGGACCATCATGCTCTCGACTGCAGTATCCACGATGATCAATTCAGTTTCGGCACCTGGAAAGGAGTAGCCAAGCGCGGTGTTCTCATCAAGTCGATGACCGACGACGAGAACCAGGTCAGCTTCTGTCAGGCTTTTTCTGACAGTGGACGATGCGCGTAACCCTGTATGTCCCAAATAGCAGCCGTGATCATTGGGAAACGCATCTGGTCGCCGCCATCCGGCCAGAACGCCTATCTTTTCTCTCTCGGCAAATTCTACTACGGCATTCGTTGCGCCACTGGCCAGAACACCGGCGCCAACGATTATGATCGGGTTCTTTGCGAGTCGTAATCGCTCCAGGATCTGACGGACCACACCTGCAGACGCTTCAACAGGTTGAGGCGTGGATTGCTTTAATGAATCGGTTACCGTGCATTCCATCGAAAGAATATCTTCAGGAAGAGAAATAACCACAGGCCCGGGCCGCCCCTGTGTTGCGACGCGAACTGCTTTATGCGCGATTTCCGCGAGCCGATCAGCTCTGGCAGGCTCAACAGCCCATTTCACCATGGGGCTGAAAATGCTGACCAGATCTGCTTCCTGAAAGGCCTCACGGCCGCGCATATTTGTTGGAACCTGACCCAGTATAGCGATCAGCGGGCTCGAGTCCTGCATGGCGGTGTGCAGGCCAATAGCCATATTGGCCGCACCTACCATACGGGTCGCCATGCATAGTCCCGGTCGGCCGCTCAGCTTCCCTGCTGCCTCCGCCATGAAGCCGGCCGCCCCTTCGTGCCGGGTCGCAATCGTTCGTATGTCTTTTCTGTCCCTGAGTGCATCCAGGACGGCAAGGAAACTCTCTCCGGGGACGGTAAATGCAAAGCGCACCCCTCCCCTTGCCAGTTCGTCAACAAGGAACTCTGCACCGCTGGCAACTATTTTGTTATCTGTATTCGGATCTGTCACTTTGAAGAGCATTCAATAACAAAATAATTGGGATGAAGTATCAGGCAATCATAAACAATGCAGATATTATCATTGCTCTTTGATGCTGAAAGATAATAATTGGTTTTATTCTATTATAGTGCAGGTTCTAACTCCAATCGGTATGCCGGGATTAAACGAATTAAGAAAATATTGGAAAGAGTTGCCTTCATCTGGCGCTGCTTTAATAGGGAAAGATAAAAATTGATATTTGCAGATAGGAAAGTTGATAAAATTATCCGCCAGGTGTAGTGAAATTGAATCATGGAAGGCTTTTGATGATGAGGGTAGCGAGCCGCCTGGAGCGGTAGGAGTTATTGGGGAGTTCGGATGAAAGATCAACCGGGTTTTGAATCTATTTGGCTAACGCTTCAAATGCGCCTTCAGGAAGATTATCTGATGCAAGCCTGGAGTCAACATAGTGGATATACTGGGGGCTTATTCAGGATTTATGCTGTTGGTGATGACTTCGTTAAAGTAGAACTTGGTACTGGTATTAGACATGTACCGAAAAAAGATTTTGAGAATCTTTACAGTGTTTGGGACGAATATATTTACGGCAAGATAAAGAGATATGAGATCAGAGAGATAACACGGCATTCAACGTACATCATCAGCATTTTCCACTACCTTAAAGTATAACTCCGGGATGGGGGTCGGACAAACATAACCCATTTACACGTACCTTCGCTACATGACAGGCAAGAGGATATTCCGTTATTGATCGAGCATTTATCACGGCGTTCGTCCGTTGAGCTGAACATTGAAGCCAAACTGATGCTGCCGGAGACCCAGGAATACCTGGACCGGCTGGAATGGCCGGGCAACGTGAGGCAACTGGAAAACTTCTGCCGCTGGGTAACCGTCATGGCCTCGGGTAACGAGATTCACCTGGATGACCTGCCGCCTGAGCTCAGGGGTGTGGAACGAACGGAGGGAACTGCAGAGGACTGGGAAAGCACGCTACGGCATTGGGTCAAATCAAACCTGCTCAAGGGCGAGACCGGGTTACTGGGCAACGTTCTTCCCGAATTCGAACGGATCCTGATTGAAGAAGCCCTGCAACAATCCGGGGGACGCCGGAATGAGGCCGCCAAACTGCTGGGCTGGGGACGCAATACCCTGACCAGGAAGATCAAGTCGCTGAATTTGAAGGTGTGAATTGGAGATAACCGGTGTCGCACAGCTTGTCACGTTATGCCAAACATTGATCTTGAAAAGTTCATTAATGAGCCAATCTACGCATTCGACTTCCAGCGCATGATTGGGGATGTGGCAGATTTCCTTGATTTTTCTGAGAACAATATTGAGTTGATATACCGTCAAGAACTACAGGGGATACACAAGAGCGGTGAAAGAGAAGAACTTCCTTCCGATTATCGGGAACATCTGGAAGAGAATACTAAATACCGTTTTGAAGTCAGTTTACCGCTCAGAGTACGTTATGGTGCAGTGTTGGCGCTGATTACCTCAGTGGAGTGGTCAGTTCGTATCTTCGAACAATGGCTTAAGCAACCAATCTGTTTCGAAAATAAACCTAAAGGGTTCAACGAGACGGTATATGCAATATCTGAACTGCAAAACCGCACTGGCATAAGCAGTGTTGAGATCGACGAAGATTACAAAGCCTTGGTCCACGTCCGGAATTGTATCGCGCACAATGCAGGGATTGTAGAACGGTATAGATATCCGAACGACCTCGAAGAAGCTGTAAGCAGACTTTCTGGCTTTTCGTTAGATAACTGGGGTTTCTTCGGAAATCAGGTATGTATCCGGAAAGAAGCTTTGACACCATACATTGAAAGAATACGCAACTTTATTGTGGCCTGTCACAGAGCAGCGGATAAACAAGGATTGTTGCGGGAAGTATAGCACCCAAACCCAGGGGAGACATTTAATTTAAACCCACAATTTGAAGATATCTTATTAGTTCAGTTTTTATTGACTTGATAACAATTGCGCCAATAACTTATGCGGTCCCTCAATTCCCTTCTCTATGTATTTGCTAACCGTATTGCGTGCCAGACGTTCACCCTCACTGCTGCAAGCGACTAAGTTCTTGAGTATCTGCTGAATCGCTTCTTCGGGATAGTGTTCCGATGATCTCTCTAACATTTTCAACCAGATGTCATTAGCTTCAAAAGGTTGTTCTTCACTGAGCTTTGCAAGGCCTTCAAGTAAAAGATATGAATTGTGCGCGTCATCGGCATAAGGAGCTATTTGCAACAACCAGCTTTTTGTTTCGTCAGTCAATCGATCTACAAATATCACCAGGGAACAAAGGGCTGACGCCAATTTTCTTCCGTCATCGGTCGAGGGATCTATCATATCCATCAGCAATGACCAAAGCTCGTAAACCTTTCTACGCTGCTCGGAATGGTCTTCTTCCTGGATAATACGCAGGTACCAGATAAGCTGGTTGAGCTCACTTAAGTTATTACGGTCAATAACCGCACGTACCAGACTATTCTTATCTGTCAGAGTTTCAGACCCATTGAAGTATGCCAGAATGCCTTGCTGAATTACTCGCTTTTTAACAAAATCCTTGGCGCATTTATGATCAAGCACCTTTAATAGATCACCACGTTCACTAAGGTTACGGTAAACTTCCCAAATGGGATTAGAGTATGCATAGCCTTGTATTGCGCAAAGCCATTTCAAATTATTCGTTTGATCAAAAATCCTTTCAAGATTATTTTTGACCCATGTAAAAGACATGTAGCAGAAATTCGGCAAGTAGTGAGCCACAAGTGTCAAGAACTCGTACTCCTGCGTCTCGCCATGGTCCAATTCGGTCTCGTAGTACTGCTGGAAGTACTCCCATGTTTGTACATGCTCTTTATTCTCACGGTCCGATAGACGACAAGAGCGTAACGTCAAGTTGATCAGAGCTTCGAGACATTTTCCTCGGGGACTGTTAATAGCTACAAACACGGCATCTGTTGATTCTGTAAATATTTCCCCTTTCTGTTTCTGCAAGAGAATAGCCAATAGTGACTCAACCTCGCTGTGATATTTCTGATCAAACGCGTGGGCGTCTGATTTCGCTCCATCTTCCAGCAGTCGTCCTATCGCCCTGATAATCCGTTTCCGATTTGCGACAAAACTACCAGTCGGATGAGAATTTACTTCTCTCCAAAACTTGTCAGAATTAACAATGTCACGACAGAAGTTCAGCAGACAGTTCCATATCTCATCCCAGGGCAAGTTTGCTTTCTCGTTCCATAGCTCGGTATACGCATCAATTACAGAGCAAATGTAGTCACCGTCGAGATGTATGAATTCAGAAAGAGAAAAGCAAAAACGTAAAGGGGCTTCTTTTATGAGTTGTTTTAGTGTTGCAGCCAAACCTGCCAACTTCTCTTCTTGTTCAAAGTCGCCACTCGGATGGTCAGCCAAGATACTCGTCAACTTTTCCATTGGGAGAGCCCTCAACTCATCAACTGAGTAGGGTGACTTTGGTCCAAAGGAACCAGAGATCATGTAAATTACAAAATCGGGGTGGTCAGGTTCTGCTTTGGCGAGCGCTACTTTCGCGTTGTAGAGATTTTTTTCCCGTTCACCGAAACCCTTGATTGCGGCAAGCAATCCAGCCTGTTGATAGGCGATAGACTCTTCGCTCGATTGGTTGTTCTCGTCATAACCTTTCATCAGGTCGATAACTTTGTCTTTATCGTCCTGGTCGAATTGACTGTAGCGGCGATTAACAAAATGCCAGAATTCATATCTGTATTCCCAATCGAGGAAGCTGGAAGTAAGCAGTTGTTTCGTGTATTGGTTGCAAATTGTAAATTGTTCAGTGATACAGTAGATAGCCAGCCTTTGAACAACGTCACGAGGACTTTGAAGCATTTCACCCACGTAGTCACACGCTTCCTCCGGGCACTCTTTAATGTATCCGTTCAAACAGTCTCGATAACCTTTAACGAGTATATTTTCCAAATCGTCCCTGTGCCTGTTCTGCTCATGCTCCTCTATGGCTGGTTGCCAAAAAACTGATGGTGTATCGACAGCTACAACCTCGACTGTTTCTACCAGCTTGGAGTGAAATACCAAAACAGCTTGTTTCCCAAGTTTACTCCCAGTGAGGAGAGCAATCCTATTAGTAATTTCTTCGGTATTATATTGATTGAAACGAAGCGCTGCCTTTTGTGTTCCATAGCCGATTTGCTGATCTTCGAATCTTACTTTATACAGTATTTCTAACAACTTCGTAGCGAGTTCCAGCGAATGACTCTCTTCCTCCTCAAGCAGTTTAACAAGCCAAGTCGTTCCAATCTCATTTGCAATCAGACTTGTCTCATATTTGTCGTCAAACCAATAATCCACAGCATCAAGAAATTCCAGGGAAACGGACTCAGACGGAATTTTGGAAACAATCTGAGAGAATTTCCACCAGACACGGTGGTTTCCGAAGTCATACGCTCTGGCATGATCAGTTGCGCCAGCAATAATCTCCAAAAGCCGTTGCAAAGATTCGCTGTCGTCAACTAACTCCGTAGTCGAATTGAGTAGGTAATCTGTAACTTCCCAGTCAGGGACAGTTACATAACCTTCCTGTTCTGCCGGCGTGGGCCGGGGGACTTTTTGAGCATTAAAATAACCTGCCTCATAAATTGCGCCAAACCACTTTTTCCCTTTTGCTTTCCTGAAGAACAAAGGTTGGAGTTCCGGCTTATTTTCAATCCGTTTAAGCAGGTCTTGTTCTTCGACAGATAAATCACTCACTTCGAAGGACCTCGTTCATAAATTTAACATCGTCCGCAAGTGGCCGTTTTTTAATTTCAATTCGCTCAGCCCATGATTTGATGATGCGCTCCTGAGCTTGGTAGTCTTCCTTATCACGTTCAAAACCTAACAGGTGAATGCCAAACGAGCCTTCATAGTACCTGTATAAATTCTCATACAGAGGCTGCTCGCTTCGGAAAAATCCCTGCAATGTAAATTTTCGACGCTCCTGCGCTTTTTGCGCTTCACCCCAACGCAAGATATGTTCCAGAATTTCTGCTTCCTCCAATCCATAACCCAGGAACAGCACTACGTGATTACTGAATAAATGCTTTAATAAAACTCGCACCTTTTCTTTATCGTAATGCTCAAGATAATCCTTAGCCGTAATGATCATTGTGTCGGGGTTTTCAATAGAACCATGCAGGTGAATGACGGTCCCCGGTTCGTTTAACCAATGCGGTAGGTATTGTTCCGGGTCCGACAGTCTTTTAACAGGATGGGCAGTGGTAGAACCGTCCTTTGTTTCATTGAAGCGAGGCGATAGAAGTGTATCGTAGTTCGTAGTAACACATGAAGAGCCTATGTCATTCAGCGCTTTGTAAATGCTATTCGCTTCGGAAGCATCAGACAAACAGGATTTTATCTGATTTCTGATGTTATATTTGTCACGGGCGATTGACTCTGCAATCGAAAGCCGTTTCTTCGCATCCAAGGTCTTTAGTTGCTGAATTTCCGAGTAGTCTAAAAACTCTTTCTCACGCAGATCTTCCATGATTTTGTCAGCGAGGCCACTCCAAGATGGCAAACCCAATAACCTTGATATGCCCGCGCCAATGAACAAAATAAGATTGCCATTCAATGCAGCCTGTATAATTTCGTCTGGCAACGAAGGGTCATTGGATAGTTCAGGAACTTGACTCATTTTTTCGATGCTAGAGCAGATGGGAATATGGGCTCAGGCCGCACAATGCACGGGCAATTTTTGGATATTAGAAATCCGAATAAAAATACCTAGCAATACATCTATACCACCTGCGGGTATTATTGGTGAACTTACTCATCTCATATTAAACTTTCGATACATATCTTCCGTTCTGGACAAATCTGACGGCTCAATTATAAAATTAGATCACAACCCGCCCTAGTCAACGGGAATGCCCAACTTTTTTACGCGCAGTTTATTGATCGTAGATTCATTTCCGATTATTTTGAGCGCTGAGATCGCTTTCTTGTATATTTCTGTTTCTTGTTTGGACGTGTTGCTAAAGTTGCGAAATTGTATACATGCGTTTATGTATTTCGAAAGGTGGCTTCCCTCAGTAGACTTGAAGAGGTTGTAGTAGTCCTCTACCGTTGCAGTCGAAAGAATTTGTACGTCTTCTTTTGACCATCCATTCTTGTCTGCTATCTGGCTTACCACCTCTTCCAAACTCCTTGTCTTAATATCGGATATTGCTCCAAATGTTTCCTTGAATCGATTAATAATCGTCTCATCAGTAACATCTCCTGAGAATGGATACTCTTGCAAATCGAACAATCCGGTTTCACTTTTTCGCTGCTCAATGTAATACTCTATGGCTTCATCTGCCAAGTCATTTCTTTTTAGTTCACGGAGCAGACCAACTGTTCCTTGCAAGTTAAGTGGTGAGACAAACTTTACCCATTTCTTAAACGCTTCAAAGAGTTGTTCGACCACCTCCTCTTCGTTATTCCTGAAATTGTTATGATAAATATTCCACGCGTCGCTAAACGAGTTCTGACCCTTCGTTGCGATAATTTCATCGTTCTTTTTCTGGGCCGCCATGCAGAATTCATCTTCGATGACGTAACCTTTCTCGAGCAAATGACTAATTGCTAAATCCAATTCATCAGTATGAATATAGCCGTAATCTTGCAAAGTAGCGTTCCACTGCTTCTGTTCCTCAGTAAATTTGTCATTTTCCCCTAAGCCGATCATCCGTAAACCTATCTTTGTTACATAGCCATAGTCTGGAGACACGTCGTTAGGGCTATATAAGCACCACGCAAAAAGACAGAGGGTATGCAGGCATTGAATTGTTATTTCAGGTTCGAATTTTTGGGCATAAGGTAATAACCGTTCAGTTAATCCCTCGATCTTTTTGAGTATTCTTATATTGTCAATTCCGAGTCTGTTACAGTTATGTATCAGGTCTCCATGAAAATCACAGCTTCCTGAAAAAGCAATAGAAGTACACTCACTGGAACTGGGCTTGTACTCGAATTCAATATCAATCGCTTTTTCCCGATACTTATCGAATTCTTTTCGGTCATCCCCATCAAGCATACCCTCGTTATGAATCAAAACTACTTTACAATTCTTTTCCTCTTTCAAATATGATACGAGGCCTAACACATCACTCATTGAGAGGTTTTTACCCTTTCTTTCAAGGTCGTCTATGCATATTAGGCTTTTATTGATAGAGAGAAACGCAACTGACTGCAGGGCATCAGAAAAATTAACGATATATGGCAGGTTTGACAAGTTCGCAAGCCATTTGCGCCATTTAGATTTATATATGTTAAGGACGTTGTTGCGAAATGACTCAATCGTTACTTCTTGACCAATCATTTCTTTTGGGATGGCTTGTTGAAATATCTGAAACTTGAGGTCTTTGAGCGAATCAATTCCAAACAAGGATACGTAGGAATATCGGTCATTATAAGGTAACTTATCACTGGACTGTGCAGGTTTGACATACGTCTTCCAAGCGTACGTTTTTCCTACGCCCCACGCTCCCTTGATGGACATCGTTCCAGGGGAAGGGGAACTCAGAAAATTAAGTACTCGCTGTTTTACCGTTTGTATTGACAATGATTGTCTCCTATTAGAATTCGGGAGAATATGGAGTCAGCCCGCACAATACCAATTGACATTTGGAACGGCCATGGGGTCAAGTCACACAATGTCCAGGGCGACTTTCCGGTGATTTCCCTGGCCAGGATACGTAGAACGGCCCTTACAGGGGAAAATATACGTGCTAGAACCAAGCCCGTATAAGGCAATTCCCTATCCCCCCTCCCCCACGACGAGTTGGCTTTTCAGCTCATCTTAGGAGGTTCGTGTTGCGGCCGATCAAATGAGTTCCTCGAGAGTCAGCGCCTCGCGCACGGTATCGGGCAGGCGACAGTACCAAGTCTTCTCCTCGTCGTCCCACTGCCACTCAAAAAACTCGGTTTCGGAGTCGTAGCCCTCGGTATTGACCATCCTCCGACTGAACGCGCCCATCATGCCGGCATACTGAGACGTCTCATACCCCGCGGCGTCCTGTAGCGTTGCCTGTGAGAGCCACTCCGGGTGCGCCTTGTAAAGCTCCTGCAGCACGTTCTTTATCGGCGTGGAGAGCGGGAGACGCTTCAATACGCGACGAGCGAACCGAGTGGTGACGAATCGTGACTCGGGTTCTGGTGTTTCTGAACTCGTCGCGGCCTGTCCCCCTGCATTTGTCAGTTCGACTGCCGTAGCGTGGACGGTAGCGGCCCCCGGCAAAGCTCGGAGGACGTCGCTGATCTCTGTTGCAGTGCCTTCGACTCGGATGTGTAAGTGCATTTTCATATCTCCAATAGCTAGCAGCTGTAAAATAGTGTGAACAGTTGTAAGAAAGTGCTCCAGAATGTGTATAGTAGCAATACAATACCTAAAAACTGCTCGGGCGTCAATGCTTTTTTCTACGTGATGCTTGGGGATGGGGCCGGACCAACATAACCCATTGATTATGCTCACCCACCCAGTGGAGGAGTAGGTCCTGACTCGGTTTCTGGGATTGTGGAGATTTACATTTTGCGCTCCTGCAAAATTATCGCGCAGTTCACACCATGAATAAAAAAAATTCCCTGGCCCTTACGGACCAGGGAATTGTTTTATTAAGCCCTGGCGGTGACCTACGCTCGCACGGGTAAACCCGCACTACTATCGGCGCTACGTCGTTTCACTTCCGAGTTCGGTATGGGATCGGGTGGTACCAACGCGCTATGGCCGCCAGGAAATCGGTACTACTGCAATTCGGTTCACTGATTAATTCCAAGGGTATCGCGCTGCGTGCCGGCACATATAACAAAACGTTTGAGTGTTATATGGTCAAGCCTCACGGGCAATTAGTACTGGTTAGCTTCATACATTACTGCACTTCCACACCCAGCCTATCAACCTCGTAGTCTACGAGGGCCCTTCAGAGAGCTTATAGCTCTGGGGAGAACTCATCTTGAGGGGGGCTTCCCGCTTAGATGCTTTCAGCGGTTATCCCGTCCGTACGTAGCTACCCGGCAATGCCACTGGCGTGACAACCGGAACACCAGAGGTACGTCCACTCCGGTCCTCTCGTACTAGGAGCAGCTCCTCTCAATTCTCCAACGCCCACGGCAGATAGGGACCGAACTGTCTCACGACGTTCTAAACCCAGCTCGCGTACCTCTTTAAATGGCGAACAGCCATACCCTTGGGACCTGCTTCAGCCCCAGGATGAGATGAGCCGACATCGAGGTGCCAAACACCACCGTCGATATGAACTCTTGGGTGGTATCAGCCTGTTATCCCCGGAGTACCTTTTATCCGTTGAGCGATGGCCCTTCCATTCAGAACCACCGGATCACTAAGACCTACTTTCGTACCTGCTCCACGTGTCTGTGTCGCAGTCAAGCACCCTTTTACCTTTGCGCTCATAGCACGATTTCCGACCGTGCCGAGGGTACCTTCGTGCTCCTCCGTTACTCTTTAGGAGGAGACCGCCCCAGTCAAACTACCCACCATACACTGTCCCCGATCCGGATAACGGACCTAGGTTAGAACCCCAAACACACCAGGCTGGTATTTCAAGGTTGGCTCCACGACAACTGGCGTCGCCGCTTCAAAGCCTCCCAGCTATCCTACACAAGTATGCTCAAAGTCCAGTGCAAAGCTGTAGTAAAGGTTCACGGGGTCTTTCCGTCTAGCCGCGGGTACACTGCATCTTAACAGCGAGTTCAATTTCGCTGAGTCTCGGGTGGAGACAGTGTGGCCATCGTTACGCCATTCGTGCAGGTCGGAACTTACCCGACAAGGAATTTCGCTACCTTAGGACCGTTATAGTTACGGCCGCCGTTTACCGGGGCTTCGATCAGGAGCTTCGCCGAAGCTAACCCCATCAATTAACCTTCCGGCACCGGGCAGGCGTCACACCCTATACGTCCTCTTACGAGTTTGCAGAGTGCTGTGTTTTTAGTAAACAGTCGCAGCCACCTGGTCACTGCAACCCCTTTCTGCTCCGGCCGCGAGGGCCTTCACATACCGGGGGCACACCTTCTCCCGAAGTTACGGTGCTATTTTGCCGAGTTCCTTCACCCGAGTTCTCTCAAGCGCCTTAGGATTCTCTCCTCGCCCACCTGTGTTGGTTTGGGGTACGGGCTGTCATAATCTGAAGCTTAGAGGTTTTTCCAGGAAGCATGGCATCAATCACTTCTCTCACCACCGAAGTGGTAAAATCGTCATCACGCCTCGGGATTGTGCGCCCGGATTTGCCAGAGCACACTCCCTACACGCTTAAACCGGGACGTCCAACACCCGGCTGACCTAGCCTTCTCCGTCACCCCATCGCAATTATGGCAGGTACAGGAATATTAACCTGTTGTCCATCGACTACGCCTTTCGGCCTCGCCTTAGGAACCGACTCACCCTGCGCCGATTAGCGTTGCGCAGGAACCCTTGGGCTTTCGGCGTGCGGGTTTTTCACCCGCATTATCGCTACTCATGTCAGCATTCGCACTTCCGATACCTCCAGCGCGCCTCCCGGCACGCCTTCACTGGCTTACGGAACGCTCCTCTACCATCCAGAAGATAAACTCCTGGATCCGTAGCTTCGGTACACAGCTTGAGCCCCGTTAAATCTTCCGCGCAGGCCGACTCG